>NZ_CP150310.1:9272500-11732089 GCF_051524405.1 Sorangium sp. So ce119
AGCGCGTCCCGAACAGGGCGCGCTTTCTACGTCCCAGCGGCGGGACATGCAAGAACTTTTTTGGGGGGTGGATCGGCTTCGTTCGAATCGCTGCCTTTGCCGGGGTTTCAGCGCGTGCCCGGTCCACCCCGCGTCGAGCTCGCTCGCTGCGCAGCGGGCACCGGCCCGCGCGTCAGTCGAGGAACTGCACGCCGGTCGCCTCGAGCTCGACCTTCGCGACCCGCCCGGTCTGCTTCTCCGCCTCGCCCCTGCAGTTGTCCTTCGCGCCGCACGCGGCGCCCGGGTCGGCGTCCGCCGCGACCATCGTCCCCTGGACGACCGCGCGGTGACCGGACGCGTCCTTGGGGACGAAGAAGCTGTGGCCCGCCATCTTGATGTGGGCGCTGCCGGACTCGTCGGCGATCTCCATCCAGCAGCCCATCGACCTGCACACGGCCGAGACGACCCCCTCGGTGCGCACCGTCTTCCCGCTGAACTTGCTCGGGTCCTGCAGCAGCTCGGGCAGCGGCGTGGTCGAGGTCTCCGTGATCGGCGCGCCGAACTGCTTCTTCTCGAGCCGCGCAATGCTGGACGCGGACGCCTGCATCGGCGAGGCGCCCTCGGCGGGAGCGGCGGAGGCGGCGGGCGCGCCCGTCGGGGCGGCGGCGTCGGGCTTGCGCTCGGGGGAACAGCCGAGCTGCGCGAGGACCAGGAAGGACAGGGAGGCGATGTGCTTTGCTCGCATGCAGGCGAGTTTGCCCGACAGGACGGACCCCTGCCACCGACGCGAGGGGCCTCACCGGACGGCGGAGCGCGCGCTTCCGCGCGGGGGCCGGCGGGGGCGCGCGCGGCCGGCGGGTCGGGCGCCCGCAAAGCCTGCTACAAGGGCGGGCATGCGAACCGCGGGCGCCCTGGGACGAGGCCTGGCAGCGGGCGCGATCGCGCTCGCCTGCGCCGCGACCGCGCGCGCCGAGGAGCCGACCGACGCCGGAAGCGGCCAGGACGCCGCGGGCGCCGCCGAGCCCCCGCGACCTCCGCGGCCGCCGCTGCCGCCCGCGCCACCCCCGCCGCGCTTGCCGTGGGGGAGGCACATCGAAGTCGGCGCGGACGTGGCCCTCGTCAACCGGCTCGGCGCGCGCGACCTCGACGGCAACCCGACGCGGGTTCGCCTGAAGCCCGCGATCGGGCTCGGGCTCCACGCGCGCTGGGAGATCCTCGACCACCTGCGGTTCTCCGCCTTCTTCGTGCACGCCGAGCACGAGCTCGCGCTCGCCCCGGGCGCCCTGGCGCAGCCCGGCTCGATCACGGCAGAGCCGCGCGAGGACGGGGCGCCCTCGGTGCGCACGATCGCGCTCGGCGCGCGCTTCGCGCCGACCCTTCCGCTCAGCGAGCGCGCCCGCACGTGGCTGTCGGTCGGGATCGGCTATGACCGGTTCCACGTGGGCCGCATGAGGGTCTCCGAGCCAGCGGGTGATTTCACCATCCGCGAGCGCGGCGCCTCGTATGTCGAGATCCCGCTCGGGGTCGGGATGTCGTTCGACCTCGTCCGGAACTGGCTCACGATCGAGCTGGAGACGACGGGGGCGTTCCTGCTCGGCCGGGGCGGGGAGGCCACCCGGGAAAGCCAGGCCATCGATGCCCAGGGTCGACGACGCGCCATCGGCCCGCTGCCGCAGGCGCGGGGCTCGTTCATCCAGACCCTCGGCCTGTCCCTCGTGCTGTGATCGCCCCCCTGAGCGCGCGCGGCTGGCGATGGGCGCTCACCGCCGCGCTCGCCGCAGCCTCGCCGGCGTGCGGTGAGACGGCCGCGACGCGACCCTCGCCGGCGCCGCCGCGATCGCTCGCGCCCGCCGAGCTGGCGGCGGTCGAGGGGCACGGCGATCGCGGAACGCCGCGCGGCGCGGAACCCACCGGCGGCGCAGGGGCAGACGACGAGGGCCCGAGCCGCGCCGGGCCGGACGCGACCGCCGGGCAGACGGACGCGACCGCAGCGCAGGGAACCGCGACGCAGGCGCTCCCGGCCGCCTGCGCGAACGACGCGGGTTGCGGGTACGACCCCGCGAGCGAGCGCTGTGCGGGCGATCCCCGGCTGAACCGGCAGCCCCCCATCACGGACCAGGGGATCGTCTGCTACTGCGACGCCGGCGCGTGCGCGCTGCTCCGCGTGCTGCCCGTGCCGTGCGAGGGGGACCACGACTGCGCCGTGGCCCACGAGCCGCGCCCGCACCCCGCCCGCGCGACCCGCGAGCGCCCCCACGAGGAGGGGCGCCCCTGCCGCGATCTCACGCTGTCGACGACGTGCGAGCGGACGAACATCTGCACCCTGCGCCGCCACGCGTGCCCGGCGCGGTGAGCGGCGCCGCGGGGCGAGCTCAGCTCAGGGCCAGCATGCGATCGATCGGCACGCGCGCGCGCTCGCGCAGCTCGGGCTCCATCTCGAGGCGCGGGGTGAGGTCGCGCAGCGCGAGATAGACCTTCTCGAGCGTGTTGAGCCGCATGAAGGGGCACTCGTTGCAGGCGCAGTTACCCTCGGGCGGCCCCTCGATGAACTCCTTCTGCGGAGACGCCTTCCGCATCTGGTGCACGATGCCGCTCTCCGTCGCGACGATGTACTTCGTCGCGTCGTCCGCGATCGTGTACTTGAGCAGCGCGGTCGTCGATCCGATGTACTCGGCCATCCGCAGGATCGGCTCCTCGCACTCCGGGTGCGCGATGAGCTTCGCGTCCGGGTGGCGCTCGCGCAGGGAGATGATCTTGCGCAGGCTGAACGTCTCGTGCACGACGCAGCTCCCCTGCCACAGGCGCATCGGGCGACCCGTCCGCTCGATGAGCCAGCGCCCGAGGTTGCGGTCGGGCGCGAAGAGGATCTCCTGCCCCTCGGGGATCGCGCGGACGATCTTCTCCGCGTTCGACGAGGTGCAGATGTAGTCGCTCTCCGCCTTCACGTCGGCGGAGCAGTTGATGTAGGAGATCGCGGCCGCGCCGGGGTGGCGCGCGCGCCAGGCACGGTAACGGTCGACGGGGCAGCCGTCGGCGAGCGAGCAGCCGGCCTGCATGTCGGGGACGACGACGATGCGGTCGGGGTTCAGGATCTTCGCCGTCTCGGCCATGAAGTGCACACCGGCGAACAGGATGACGTCCGCGGTCGTCTTCTTGGCCTGCTGGGCGAGCTGCAACGAGTCGCCGAGGAAGTCTGCAAGATCCTGGATCTCGCCGTCCTGGTAATAGTGGGCCAGGAGGACGGCGTTCCTCTCCCGCTTCAGGCGGCTGATCTCATCGTGCAGATCCAGGCGCGGGTCGATGGCGGCAGGCTGGGGCGCGGCGCTCGTCATGGATGATAAGGTAGGCACCGCGCGCCGCGCTGACCAGGGCTCACGGCCAGCGCGGCGCCCGCCGCCGCTCCCCGGAGCCCGCCGCGCCCAGCGTTGACAACGGCCGGCACCGGTCCACGATCCAGGCCCGCGGCGGGCCCGTCAAAGGCGCGCTCGTCGTGGGCGGCCACGCATGTCTCTCCTGATCCCCCTCGCCCTGCTCGCCGTGGCCGTGCCGCTCATCGTGGCCCTCCTCCGGGCCAACGAGCTATTTTACGTGCGCGTCGAGGGGCGGAACGTCCGGCTGCTCCGGGGCCGGCTGCCGCAACGGCTGCTCGACGACATCGTCGACGTGCTCCGCGCCGCGCCGGTCGGCCGCGGCGCGGTCCGGGTCGTGGTCGAGGACCGGCGGCCCCGGGTTCACGTCGAGGGCGACATCTCCCCGGAGCAAGCTCAGCAGCTCAGGAACACCGTGTCGCTCTGGCCGGTTCCGAAGATCCGCGCGGCCCCGAAGCGCCGCGCGGGCGGGTGACCCTCCGCGCCCGACACCGCTATCCTCACGAGTCAGTCCCGCATGGCCGACGACCAACCCAGAGACAAACCCCCGACATCGAAGCTCGGGCGCCTCGCGCGCCTCGCCGGCCTCGCGCCCCGCACGATCCCGTTCGCGATCGAGGGCGCGAAGCGCGCCCTCGGCGCGCCGCGGACCGAGGAGGAAGAGGCCGAGGCGCGGCGGAGGATGACCCAGGAGGTGAAGAAGACCGCCGAGGCGATGCTGAAGACGCTCGGCGAGATGAAGGGCCTGCCGCTCAAGTTCGGCCAGATGGCGAGCTACATCGACGGGCTCGCGCCGCCGGGGTACGAGGAGAAGTTCCAGGCCACGCTGAAGAAGCTGCTCGACAGGGCGCCGCCCCTGTCGCCCGAGGCCGCGGAGCAGATGGTCGTCCAGGAGCTCGGCGCCCCGCCCCACGAGGTGTTCGCGGCGTGGGAGCGCGAGCCGTTCGCCGCGGCGAGCATCGGGCAGGTGCACCGGGCCACGACGAGGTCGCGGGAGCGGGTCGCCGTCAAGGTGCAGTACCCCGGCATGGACAGGGCGATCGAGAACGATCTGAAGAGCATCTCGATGCTCGAGACGATGATGGCGCCGATCGCGAAGAAGCTGAACGCGCGGCAGACCGTCGACGAGCTCCGCAAGGTGTTCCTGTCCGAGCTCGACTACGCGCGCGAGGCCGAGATGGCCGACCTGTTCCGCCGCATGAACGCGGGGGACGAGGACATCTCCATCCCCCGGATCCACCACAGCCTCACCACGCGGCGCGTCCTCACGCTCGAGCTCGTCGACGGCATGAGCTACGCCGAGTTCTGCGAGCGCGGGAGCCAGGACGCCAGGAACCGCGCGGGGCTCGCCATCTGGCGCTTCACCTTCCGCTCCATGCTCCGGTACGGCTGGCTCTACGCCGATCCGCACCCGGGCAACTACCGCTTCCACGAGGATGGACGGGTCACGATCCTCGATTTCGGGTGCGTGAAGGAGCTCCCGCCCGAGCTCGTGGACGGCATGAAGCGCTACATGCGCGCCGCCATGGACGCGGACTGGAAGGAGTTCGACCGGGCCTGCGTGGAGGTGCTCGGCTACGACCCGAACGACGAGAGCTGGGACCTCTACCGGAGCTACACGATGGAGCTCATGGTCCCGTTCTGCACGCAGGGGACCTGGACGTGCTCCCCGGAGAAGGCGCGCGAGACGGTGGCGTACCTGACGCGCGGCATCCGGGGGCTCGCCTTCAAGCAGGGAGCGAATATGCCCACCATCCCCCACGTGCCGAAGATGCCGCAGGACTTCACGTTCGTGAATCGGCTGCAGTGGGGGCTCGCCTCCGTGCTGGCAGGGCTCCGCACCCAGGCCGCGTTCCGGCGGACCGTCGATCCGTGGGTGCGCGACGGCCTGTACCCGGTCCCCGATTGAGCCGGGCCGCAGGCAGCCTCGTCGGCACGGGCGAGCGGGCGATGTCGCCTCCGCCGTGGCTCTCAACTTGACCTCGATCCCGCGCGCTGTGACATTCGATCGGGGCATGGACGACGAGAGGGCGGCCTGCGAGAGGCGCGTGGGGACCACCCTGCGGGGCAAATGGACGATCGATCGCCTCCTCGGGATCGGCGGGATGGCCGCCGTCTATGCCGCGACCCACAAGATCGGGCGGCGCGAGGCGATCAAGATCCTCCACCCCGAGGTGGCGCGCTCGAAGGACCTGCGCGCCCGGTTCGAGCGCGAGGCGCAGGCGGTCAACCAGTTCCAGCACCCCGGCGTGGTCGAGATCCGCGACATCGACATGACCGAGGACGGCGCGCCGTTCCTCGTGATGGAGCTGCTCGAAGGCGAGTCGCTCGCCGACCGGCTCCAGCGGCTCGGCAACATCGAGACAGGCGAGATGCTGCGGTTCATGGACGAGCTCCTCGACGTGCTCGGCGCGGCGCACGAGCGGGGGATCATCCACCGCGACATCAAGCTCGACAACCTCTTCGTCGAGACGACAGGGCGCCTGAAGGTGCTGGATTTCGGCATCGCGCGCATGCGGGACGGCGTGAAGACCGCGATGCGGACCCGCACCGGCGCGACGCTCGGGACGGTGTCGTACATGGCCCCGGAGCAGGTGCGCGGCATCTCGGTCGATCACAGGGCAGACCTCTTCGCCGCGGGCGCGACGATGTTCCGGGTGATCGCGAAGCGGCGCATCCACGAGGCGCGCACGGAGTCCGAGCTGCTCGTGAAGATGGCGACCATGGCGGCGCCGCCGCTCGCGAGCGTCGCGCCGGAGGCGCCGCAGGGGCTGTGCGCCCTCGTGGACAGGGCGCTCGCGTTCGATCGCGAGCGGCGCTACCCGGACGCCCGCACGATGCAGGCGGACATCCGGGCGCTCCTGCGCGGGGAGCCGCCGCCCTACGCGATGGCGCGCCTCGCGGCCGGCGACGCGCCGTCGGCGGGCGCGCCGCAGGTCTCCCCGATGCTCGCGGCCGCCGCCGCCGCGCAGGAGGCCCCGGCCGAGCCGCGGCCGGCGGCCGCGTCGGGCCCGCGGTGGAACGAGGGGGGCTCGGCGCCCGCGATCGGGTCGGAGCCGAACCCGGGCAGCCGCGGCGCGACGGCGTCGTGGGACGCGCCCACGATGGCCGCGCCCGGCCCCGGGGGCGCGATGGATGCCGCCCAGGCGCACGGAGGCCATCCCGGCATGCCGCAGGGCATCGCCGGGGCGCCGAACGGACCGACGTCAGCCCTGTACAACACGGGAGCAAGCCAGGCGGGAGCGCTCGGCGCGCCCGCCTCGCGGCACGGCGCCAGCATGCCCCACAGCGCGCCCGCGGCGCTGCACAACAGCGGTGTGTCCTACGGCGCGCCCGCCCCGCCGCACGGCGCCAGCATGCCCCACAGCGCGCCTGCGTCGCTGCACAACACCGGCGCGCCCCTGCACAACAGCGGCGTGTCCTACGGCGCGCCCGCGTCGCTCCACAACACCGGCGCCTCGCTCCACAACACCGGCGCGCCCCTGCACAATAGCGGCGTGTCCTACGGCGCGCCCGCGTCGCTCCACAACACCGGCGCGCCCCTGCACAACAGCGGCGCGCCCCTGCACAACAGCGGCGTGTCCTACGGCGCGCCCGCGTCGCTCCACAACACCGGCGCGTCCTACGGCGCGCCGGCCGCGCACAGCGCCAGCGCGCCGTACGGCGAGCAGGCGGCGGCCGGCTGGGCTCCGCGCCCCGCTCCGCCGAAGCAGCCGTCGAAGCTCGTGATCCTGGTCGCGGTCAGCAGCGCGGCGCTCGTGATCGCGAGCGCGATCGCGGTGTGGATGGCGCTCGGCGACGGGTCGCAGGACGATGCGATGCAGCGCGACCTCTTGCCCGCGCAGAGCGCGAGCGCCAGGCCGACCCCGCTCGCTCCCTCGGAGAGCACCGATGAGCCGCGGCGCGACGATGGAGAGGAGCCGGAGACGCTACGCCTGGACCAGCCGAGCCCCGCGGCGAGCCCTGCGCCCCCCGCCACGTTCATCATCAAGTTCCCCGAGAACAGGCAGCGGACGAGAAAATCACGCGACGACTGAAGGCAGAATCGCCGAACATGGAGCTCCGCCCCCTCATGGTCACGAGGACATGCCTGCGCGCTCGATCGATGCTCGTCGGGTCTGCGCTCGTGCTCGCGCTGTCGGGAGCGTGCTCGGACCCGGCGCCGCCGTTCGAGCCGGGACCTGACGCGAGCAGCAGCGCCGGCGGCAGCGGCGGCAACGGCGGCAGCGGCGGCAGCGGCGGCAGCGGCGGCAGCGGCGGCGCGCCGCTCTGCAGCCTCGGCGAGGAGCAGCCCTGCTACCCCGGCCCGGCGGACACCGAGGGCGTCGGCGTGTGCAAGGCGGGCGTGCGGAGGTGCCAGCCGGACGGCCAGAGCTTCGGCGAGTGCGAGGGCGCCGTGGTCCCCCGGCCCGAGGACTGCGGCAGCACCGTGGACGACGACTGCGACGGCGAGACGAACGAGCCCGACGCCGGGTGCGCGTGCACGCCGGGGCAGATCGAGGCCTGCTACAGCGGGCCCGAGGGGACCGACGGCGTCGGGATCTGCGCCGCGGGGCTGCGCGTGTGCGACATCTCGGGGACGTCGTGGCGGCCATGCGGCGGCCAGGTCACCCCCGCGCGGGAGACCTGCACGGACGACATCGACGAGGACTGCGACGGCTTCGCCTGCAGCGCCCCGCTCTGGGCCGATCTCTTCGGCGACCCGAACATCCAGAGCGCGACCGGCGCCGGCATCGACACGCAGGGCAACCTCTACGTCGGCGGCACCTTCTCGGGGAGCATCAACCTCGGCGGTGAGACCCTGGTGAGCATCGGCACCGCCGACGTGTACATCGCGAGCTTCGACCCTTCCGGAGCCCACCGCTGGAGCGCGAGGCTCGGCGGCAGCGGCGCCGAGACGCTCAACGGGCTCGCCCTGACGCCCACCGATGACGTCGTGCTCGGCGGGACGTTCTACGGCTCGTTCATGTTCGGCGGCGCGACGCTGAGCAGCACCAACGCGCTCGACAGCTTCGTCGTCACGCTGGACAAGGACGGCAACCCCGGCTGGTCGCGCCAGATCGGGGACGCCGCGGACCAGACGCTGAAATCCATCGCGGTCGACACGGCGGGAAACATCGTGATCGCCGGTTATTTCGCCGGCTCGCTGGTCTGCTCCGCGCCGCCGGTCTCGGCCTGCGCCACCAGCTCAGGCGGCACCGACATCTTCGTGCGCAAATACGATCCATCCGGCGCTGTCCTGTGGACCAGGATCTACGGAGACGCCTCGAACCAGTTCGCGATGAGCGTCGCCGTCGACGCCGAGGGCAGCGTGTTCCTCACCGGCAGGTACTTCGGCACCCTGACCATCGGGCCCCGCCAGGTGAGGAACAGCGGGCTCGGGACGAACCTGTTCGTCGCGAAGCTCGACAGCAACGGCAACGGCGTCTGGCTCTCGGACCACGGCGACACGTTGTCGCAGGCCGGCACCGGGATCGACGCCGCCCCGTCGGGCGCGGTGCTCGTGACGGGCACGTACACGGGCTCGCTCGACTTCGGCCCGGCAGGCACGCTCCCCACCAACGACGTGCAGTCAGCGTTCGTGGCGTCGCTCGCCCCCGACGGCACGCCCGTGTGGGCGCGCTGGTTCGCCGGCGATGGACCGCAGGAGAGCTCGTCGGTCGCCGTGGATGCGAAGAACAACGTCGTGGTGACCGGCTCGGTGCAGGGCGTGGTCGACCTCGGCGGCGGGCCGCTCCCGGGCGGCGGCGGCTTCGACGCCTTCGTCGCGAAGCTCGACGCCGAGGGCGAGCACCTCTGGGGCAAGGTGCTCGGCGCCGCCGGCAACCAGAAGTCGAACGCCGCGGCGATCGCGGCGGACACGGGGGTCATCCTGCTCTGCGGTGCGGCCGAAGGGTCGATCGATTTCGGCCTCGGCGAGCACGCGGCGAGCGGGACCGACATGTTCGCCGTGATCCTGTCGCCGTAGGCGCCGCCTGAAGGACGCCGCGGCGCTCCGCCAGGGCGCGCCGCGGGCGCCCGCGGGGATCACGCCGTCGCGGTCCGTCTCCGCTCAGGCGGCGGCGCCGCGGGCGCCGGCGGGGATCAGGTCGACGCGGCCGAGCTCCTCGTTGGTCGACGCGATGGCGGCGCGGATCGGCTCGCCGACTCCATAGCGGCGGTCCGCGCCGACCAGCGCCTGGGCAGCGACGTCGATGCGGTACGGGCCGCCCGGCAGCGCCTCCAGCGCGATCGTGCCCGTCGCGCCGGACTGGAGCATCTGGACGACGAGGCCGAACGGCTTGATGGCCACGATGTTGCCCTCGATCTCCTCGCCGATGCGCGAGGCGAACAGGCGCGCGACGAGCATGCGGTGCCGCTCCGTCTCGGCCTTGGCGGCGCTGCGCGCGCGCGCGTTCAGGTGATGCGAGAGCGACGCGAGCGCCTCGACGTCCTCGAGCTGATCGCGGTGGCCCTGGAGGTAGCGCTTGACGACGCGGTGCGCTGCGAGGTCGGCGTAGCGGCGGATCGGCGAGGTGAAGTGCAGGTACAGCGGGGCGCCCAGGCCGAAGTGCAGGCTCGCCGCGGCCGTGTAGCGGGCAGGGCCGAGCGCCTTGCCGAGCACGGTGCGGATCGCCGGCGCGAGCCCGGAGCCCCGGAACTGCGCCTCGAACGCCGCGAGGCCGCGGGGGCTCAGGTTCGGGCCGAAGCCGGCCTCGACGCCGAAGTTGTGCGCGAAGTGCTCGAGCGTCCGGACGCGCTCCTCCGTGGGCTCGTCGTGGACGCGGAAGACGCACGGGAGGCCGCGCGCCACCAGCCAGGTGGCCACGGCCTCGTTCGCCGCGACCATCAGCCGCTCGATGAGGCGGTGCGCGCCCGTGTCGGAGCGCGGCGCGACGCCGGTCGGCTCGCGCGTCTCGGAGTCCAGCGTCACGTACGCCTCCTCGCGGTCGAGCTCGACGCCGCCGCGCGCCGCGCGGACCGTCGACAGCCGCGCGGCCGCGGTGCGGAGCCAGCGAACGACCGGGGCGACCGACGCGGGCACGTCGGCGGAGCGGCCGGTGGTCAGGAACTCCTCGACGGCGTCGTACGAGAGCCGCGCGTGCGAGCGGATCACGCTCTCGTGGAGGTCGATCGAGGTGACGCCGCCCTCGGGGTCGATGCGCAGCTCGGCCGTGACGGCGAGCCGATCGACGCCCGGGAGCAGGCTCGCCGCCTCGCTCGAGATCGCGTCCGGGATCATCGGGATGACGCGGCCCGCCAGGTAGACGCTCGTGCCGCGGGCGCGGGCCTCGTGATCGAGCGGCGAGCCCTCCGGGACGAGCGCGTCCACGTCGGCGATGGAGACGAAGACGCGGAGCGCGCCGTCCGGGCCGGCCGGCAGCACGGAGACGGCGTCGTCGATGTCCGTGGTGACCGGCGCGTCGATCGTGATCGTGGTGAGCTCGCGCAGGTCGCGGCGGCCGCGCGCGAGCTCGCGCTCGATCGACACCGCCGCCGCCGCGGCGCGCGACGCATCGACGACGTCGGCCGGGAACACGGCGCGCACGCCGTTGCGGGCGAGGCAGCGCTCGATGCCGAGATCGGCGCCCGGCGCGACGACGCGCGCCGGGACGACCGCCGCGCCCTCGAGGGTCGCGACCACCGCCGTGCCCTCGGCGAGGTCGTCGGCGCTGCCCGGCTTGAACGGCCAGTCGGTGTTGGACACGAGGCGATCGACCCGGAGGTGCGGCCGCTTCGCGTGCGAGACGACCGTCCCGAAGAGCTCGGAGCGGTCGCGCTGGACCAGGACGAGCTGCGACGCGCTGTAGCGGCCCGGCTCCGCCTCCACGACCGTCGCGTCGACGACGTCGCCGTCGAGGAACGGGTTGAGATCGGGCGGCGTCACGAAGGCGGTCACCGGGCCCACGGCAGCCCCGCCGGGCTTGCCCGGCTCCGGCGAGGCCTCGATGTTCAGAAACCCGAAGCCGCGCGGGTTGACCGAGATGCGTCCACGAACCTGTCCGTTCATGGGCGCCGAAGGTACGCCACGTCCTGGCATTTTCGAGCTCCATCGTCCGGCGGACGGCCACGGCGTCACCGAGGAGATTACCGTGAAGCGGCAAAGTTCGAAGGTGGCGCGACACCGCAGCACGGCCCGAGCGACCGCCGGAACAACGCGCTTCAAGGCGCCTCGCGCGACGCTCGCGCAGACGCGATGTGCGCGAGACGCCGACACACAACAGCCACCGTGAGACCCACCTCGCGGGCGCGCCGCGAGACAGCAAAGGTGCGCCCTCCCACGGATCCGCCGCTCCGGATCGGCTTATACTCGGCCCATCGTGGAAGACTCAGGGGACATCATCGAGCTGGCGCGTGTGATGCCTCGGGACCGCTTCGTCCGCAGGGTGACGAACCTGCTCCTCGTGGTGTCGGAGGTCGGCGCGGACGGCCAGCAGATCGCCTTCCGGACCGTCGCGGCCTCGCCGGCGGCGCACCGGAAGCCGCCGCCCCCGCCCGGTCCGGCGAGCGAGGTGTTCGAGGTCGTCAAGGCGAAGGGCAACCCCTATCCCGATCAGATCTCGGTGGGCCGCACGCGCAACTGCGATGTGGTGCTGCGCAACCCCTCGGTGTCGAAGCTGCACGCGCACTTCCGGCTGGACGCGCAGGGGCAGCTCGTGATCATCGACAACGGCTCACAGAACGGCACCCGCGTGAACGGCAAGCTGCTCACCGAGAGCGAGCCGCACGCGGTCGCGGTGGGCGACGTGATCCAGTTCGGCCGGCTCACGACCTCGCTGCTCGACGCGGCGCGCCTCTTCGACATGGTGCGCGAGCAGGCGCGCGTCGCGAGGGACCAGGCGAACCGCTGATCGCCGCGCGGGCGGCGGCGATCAGAACCGGTATCCCACGGCGACGCTCGGAAAGAACATCGTGAACGTGCCGTGGGCGCGCTCCTCGAACACGACCTTCTTGCCCGGCGCGCACTCGACGGTCGGGTCCTGCGGGTCGCAATCGGCGCCGACAACGTAGGTGTTGCCCGTCTCGAACGGGGGGCCGTCGACGAGGAAGAAGCCGACGCCCATGGCCGCCGTGGCGCTGAGCCGCCCGAGCTTGAGGCGCAGCCGGAGCTCGGGCATCGCGAACGGGGCGGCGTGGCGGACCGCGTTGCCGCCGTTGGTCACGGCCACGCCGACGGTCCTGCGCTCGTCGGACGCCGCGCCGGTCACCTCGTCGCTGGACTCGGCGAGCACGACGCCGAGCCCGAGCGCGCCGCCGACGTCGAACCACGACGAGAGCTCGTGGTGGTAGCTGCCGCCGACCATCACGGTCACGCCCGCCATCCGGAGGTCGTCGTGGAAGGTGTACCGGATCGGGAGCCTCTCCTCGCCGCCGCGCGGATCGAGGTACGTCGTGTCCACCGAGCGCACGAGCTCGGTGCGGAGGTGCAGGTACCCGGCCGTGAGCTCGATGGCGGCGCCGCTCGGGAACTGGTAGCTGCCGCGCAGGCCGGCCAGGACGCCGGACGGGCGCGAGACGCCGGAGCAGCGGTAGCCGCTGCAGCTCCGCTCGGCGTCGCTCTCGAGCGACGAGGCGAAGGCGTAGCCGGCGACCGCCGCCAGCCGGAAGAACCCGACCCTGCGACCCCAGCGCGGGTGGCTCTCGTCGATGGCGAGCGGCAGGACGATGTCGCCCGTGGTCGCCCGATCGATCGTGGTGCGGAGCGTGCGCGCGAAATAGCCGGGCTCGTGCGCCTCGAAGGTGTGGCGCCCGAGCGGGAGCGCCCCGCGCCACTGCCCGTGGCCGACCGGGACGCTGTTGATGGTCAGCGCCGCGCTCAGCGGCTGGGCGACGACGCGGACCTCCTCCCCGAGCGGGCCGGCCTCGACCGTGGCGACGGCGAGCTGCCCCGCGACGACGTTGGCCTCGCGCGGCGCGGAGCCGAGGTTGCCCTTGCGCACCGAGTAGAAATGCGGGCCAGGCGCGAGCGTGCCCTCCCACGGGAGCTGCCCGATCAGCGTGCCGTCGACGAAGAGATCGGCGCCGACGAGCCGCTCGTCCTCGACCTTGAGGCGTCCCGTGCTGGCGAGCGGCTCGAGCTTCGCGTCGACCGTCGCGGTCTCGGCGATCCTGACGGTCAGGATCGCCTCGAACGTGCGCCAGCCGTCCTTGACGACGCGGAGCGTGTGGCCCCCGGGGAGCAGCCGGACCGGGCCGGCGAGAGGGAGCCGGCCGCGCGGCCTGCCGTCGATGAGCACCAGGCCGTCGACGTTCGACGAGACGAGCACGCTGCCGATCCGCCCGCGCAGGCCGGCGATCGTGGACACGACGCCACGGCGCTCCGGCTCGCCGAGCTCCGCGCGGAACTCGGTGAGCAGCGCCTCGTAGAGCTGGAGCGCCTCGTCGTAACGACCGAGCTGATCGAGGCAGAACGCGGCGTTGAGGGTGTTGGGGACCGACGCGACCACCTGGCGCGAGCGGAGGTAGAGCTCGAGCGCGCGCTGGCAGTCGCCGATCTTGCGCAGCTCGTTGCCCGCCTGGAAGAGCTCCTTGGCCCGGGCGAGCGCCTCGTCGGGAGACGCGGGAGACGCGGGAGACGCGGGGGGCGCGGGCTCGGCCGGCGGCGCCGCGGCGGGCGGCTCGGGGGGAGCGGCCGGCGCGGGCGGCTCGGCCTGCGCGCGGGCCGGGGGCGCCGCGAGCGCGGCGGCGAGCGCGCACGCGGCGCAGGAGAGCCGCGGAGAGCGAGGCGCGCGCGGCGCGCGCGGCGACTGCGTCACCACCGGTCGACCGGCGTCACCGCCGTCGGGGCCGGCGGCGCCGCGGGCGGCGCGGCGGGGGACGCGGACGCGCCGGCCGCGTCGGAGGCGCCGCGCGGGGCACGTCGCGGCTTCTCGCGGCGCGGCGGCGGCTCGGCGGCGGCCGAGGCGGTGGCCAGCGCGGGCGGCTGGAGATCGATGCGATCGGGGCGCAGCTTGCCGTCGCTCAGCATGAACACCGTCTGCTTCACGGTGGCGCCGCCGCGGCTCACCTCGACCTCGAACATGTCGCCGGCCTTGCCCGTCAGGTCGAGCCGGCCCTCGCGGACCGGGCGCGCGGCGCCGTTGACCCGCACCGTCGCCTCCTCCGGGAGCGTCACGACCGCGGTGAAGGACGCCGCGGTCGGCGCCGGCGGCGGCGCGGGCTCGGGCGCGGCGGGCGGCGGGGGCTCGCTCGCGCTGGCCGGCGCCGCGCGCCCGTCGTCGGCCGTCGAGGCGCGCAGGGCGAGGCCGCCGCCGATCGCGGCGAGGGCGGCCGCCGTGACCGCCGCCCCGACGAAGCGCCGCCGCGCCGCGCCGCCGGCCGCCTGCGCCGCCGTGAAGGAGCTGCCGCCGATCGAGCGCTCCTCGCCCTCGACGGAGCGGGAGAGCCGGGACTCGCGGCGCAGCTCGGCGATCGGGGTGGCGCCGGCGCGGCGCTCCGCGTCGACGCCGCGGAGCTGGTCGAGCGTGACGATCTCCGTGCCGTCCGCGTGCGGCTCGAGCGCGGCGATCAGCTCGTCCATGCTCTGCCAGCGCTCGGCGGCATCCCGGTGCAGGCCGCGGTGCACGACGGCGGCGAGCGCCGGGTCGAGCCACGGCGCGGCCTCGCCGAGCGGCGGCACGCGCTCGGTGCAGATCGAGACGAGGAGCTCGGCGAGCGAGGCGTTCGGATCCCAGGGGCAGCTGCCGCAGAGCGCCTGATAGAGCGAGACGCAGAGGCTCCAGACGTCGGAGCGACCGTCGACGTCCCGCGCCATCTTCGCCTGCTCGGGCGACATGTAGATCGGCGACCCGAGCACGCCGCCGGCGCGCGTGAGCTCGTGCGAGACGCCGTCGCCGGTGCGCTTCGCGATGCCGAAGTCGCAGACCTTGACGACGATGCGGCGATCGCTCGAGGAGGGCGGGCGCATCGAGCCGGACGGGCGGCGGACGGACGGCGGCGGGCGCATCGAGCCCGACCGGCGCTGGCCGGAGGGCGGCGGCGGCCGGACCGAGCCGGCGCTGCGCCGGGACGGCGGCGGCGCCATCGAGCTCGACCCGCGGTGCGCCGCGGCCTCGAAGGGCGCGTGCAGGAAGAGGTTCGCGGGCTTGATGTCGCGGTGCACGATGCCCTCGGCGTGCGCGGCGGCGAGCCCGCGCGCCGCCTGGATGAACACGCGCACGACCGGCGCCGGCTCCAGCGGCCCGCGCATCCGGAGGAGCTTGGCGAGGTCGACGCCGTGGAGCAGCTCCATGATGATGAACGGCGTCGCGAGCGTGAGATCCGTCCCGAGCTCGAACGTCTTCACGACGTGCGGGCTATGGATCGCGGTCACCGCGCGCGCCTCGCGGATGAACCGGCGCACGGCGTGATCGTCCTGCCCGACGGCGCTCTTGAAGATGACCTTGGCCGCGACCCGCCGCCCCTCGGGCGACTCCGCTTCGTAGACGGCGCCCATCCCGCCGCGCCCGATCAGGCGGCGCACCGCGTAGCGGCCGCCGAGCTCGCGGCCGACCAGCGGATCGGTGTCGGCGCCGGCGCGCTCGGCGATGGCCTCGCGCAGCTCGGGGTCGAGCGGCCTCAGCAAGTCGACGGTGAGCCGGTCCTCGCCGCCGGAGGCGGCGCGCAGCGCCTCGGCGAACGCCTCGATCGACGGGTAGCGCCGGTCCAAGTCGCTGTGCAGCGCGAGCGAGAGCGCTGTCGCGAGGCGCGCCTCGATCCAGGGGGCGCGGTCCTGGATCGAGGGGAGCTGCGCGAGCGACGCCAGCGGCCCGTCGGCGGCCGTGTCGGCGGGGCCGAGATCGGCGGTGTCCGGGGTGACGTCGAGCTCGGCCCAGGGGGAGACGCCGCACAGCATCTCGTAGAGCGTCGCCGCCAGGCCGAAGACGTCGCCCCGGACGTCCGCCGCGCGGTCCCGCGGCCCCGACGCCTCGCGGTGGTGACCGGAGCTCCGCGCCTTTCCGGAGCTCGAGGTGGCCGTGTCGTGGCCGTTCGAGAGGCCGAAGCCGAAGACGCGGGCCAGGACCTCGCCGGTCGAGAGGTGCTCGAGGAAGATGCGCGCCGGGCGGACGTCACGGTAGACGAGGCCCGCGGCGTGGACCGCGGAGAGCCCGGCGGCGGCCTGGAGCGCGATCCGCACGGCGACGTCGGGCGAGAGCGGCCCGGTCTCGGCGAGCAGGGCGGCGACGTCGGTGCCGTCGAGCAGCGGCATCACGAGGTAGGCGAGATCCCGCTCGAGATCGTGGCCGGCGTCGACGATCGGGACGACGTGGGCGTTGTCGAGCTTCGACGTGACGCTCGCCTCGCGGCTGAGCCGCGAGAGCGTGTCCTCGGTGACGACCTCGGGTCGCAGCACCTTCAGCGCGACGCGGCGGCCGGAGGGGCCCCGGGCCTCGAACACGACACCGAACCCCTGCGAGGAGAGGACGCGGACGATCCGATACCCACCCGTGAGCGCGCCCCCCACGAGCGCGGTCGGATCCGTGAGGTGTGCTGTCCGCCCCATCACGTCAAGCATACGACGGCCCCTCGCGCCCCACAAAGCATGAGTCTCAGGCGACCTCGGAGGCGCGCTGCGCCCGAGCGCCGCAACGACGCGGAGCGCCGACCACGCACCTACAACGACGCCATTTCGGCGCGACGCGGCGCGCGAGACGCGCGCCGCGCGGAGGCCGAGCCGCCGCCTCGATGTAGGCGCGACAACCGCAGATAGCGCGGTGACCGGACCGCGGAGACGAACGGCTACGCAGGGTCACGCGCGGATACGCAAGCATACGCAAGGGCACGTGAGGACACGAGGTAAACCAGTTGAATCACGATAGATTTGTCTTGCCGGTTGGCAACGCGCGACACTAAATTCCCATCATCCGATTCACCGCCGCTCGGCCAGGATCTGGGCAGGACTGGTTGATCTCACGGACGCACAGCGATGTGCGCATCCCCCGCCGGGGGACCTGGAGGCACCATGACCCTGCGATGGATCGGGCGGACGCTCGTCGCCCTGGCGGCATGCCTGGCTCTCACGCTCCTCTTCGCGCCCGCGGCGCGCGCCAAGGTCTCTCCCATCGACGAGGAGCTCGCGGAGACGCTCGCCCGGCACGGGTTCACCGGAGAGATCGAGTCGACGCTGGAGTCGCGGCTGGGGCGGAAGGTCGACAAGCAGCTGGCGAAGCTCGGGCGTGAGCTGTTCTACGACAGCATCCTCGGCCTGAACGAGGACAACTCGTGCTCAGGGTGCCACTCGCCCACGGCGGGCTTCGCCGACACGCAGTCGATCTCGATCGGCATCGAGAACAACGGCGTGGTCGGGCCGGGCCGCGAGGGGCCGCGCAACCAGCGCCGGGCGCCCACGGTCATCAACTCGGCGTTCTATCCCGCGCTGATGTGGAACTCGCGGTTCTTCGCGGTGTCCGGCGACCCGTTCGACAACGGCCAGGGCTTCTCGTTCACCTCCCCGGAGGGGACGTCGCTCTCGTCGTTGCCGCACCTGCTCGTCGCGCAGGCGTTCATCCCGCCGACCGAGATCCCGGAGATGACCGGGTACAAGGCGCCGACGTCGCACGACGTGGTGCGCGAGGAGGTCGCGGAGCGCGTGAACGGGGTGCAGGCGTACCGCCGCCGGTTCGGCCGGAGCTTCGACGCGGTGAAGCGGGGAAAGCCGATCACCTACGAGATGATCGCGATCGCGATCGCCGAGTTCGAGATGTCGCTCACGTTCGCCGACGCGCCGATCGACAGGTTCGCCCGCGGCCGCCGGAACGCGATGACGCTGGCCCAGAAGCGCGGCGCGCTGCTCTTCTTCGGCGAGGCGGGGTGCGTCGGCTGCCACGCCGTGTCGGGAGAGTCGAACGAGATGTTCAGCGATTTCCAGCAGCACGCCATCGGCGTGCCGCAGATCGCGCCGACCGATGATCCGGCCCTCTCCAACGTGGTCTTCGACGGCCAGAACGCCGACGAGGACTTCGGGCTGGAGCAGGTCACGGGCGACCCGGCCGACAGGTACAAGTTCAGGACGTCGCCGCTGCGCAACGTCGCCCTCCAGCCCACGTTCTTCCACAACGGCGCGTTCACGTCGCTGGAGGGGGCCATCCGCCACCACCTCGACGTGTACAGGTCGGCCACGGAGTACACGAACGATCACCTCGCGCCGGACCTCCAGGGCGAGATGGGCCCGCTCGCCCCCGTCCTCGCCGCCGTCGACCCGCTGCTGCAGCAGCCGATCGATCTGACCGAGGAAGAGATCGGCTGGCTCTGCGCCTTCGTGGGCGAGGCGCTGCTCGATCCGCGCGCGACCCCGAAGCGGCTCGAGGCGCTCATCCCGGCGGAGCTCCCGAGCGGCCGCGCGCTCCACGACTTCGAGTAGCCACGGCGTGCGCAGCCGGTGCTCACCGGCCACCCTCCCCCTCAGGCGCGGCTCAGGGGCGCTCCAGGCAGGTCCTCAGGGACTCCCACTGGATGCTGCACTCCTCGAGGTACTTCGCTGGATCGCAGTTGTCCTCGGCGTGGTTGCGGCACTCGAGGTACGACTCCCACGCGCCGTCACAGCCAGCCTCCTCCGCCTCCTCCGTGTCGGCGCTGCAGGTGTCGAGGCAGCTCTCCTCCGTCGTGGCGTCGCCCGGGCACTCCACCTGTCGCTCGCAGAGCTCGGGACAACCCTCCTCCTCGCCGTGACCGCTGCTGCAGCTCAGGGCGACGAGGGCGAGCGCGGCGAGCCCCATCCTTGCAATGACCTTCATCGGGTCATCGTACCATGAGAGGGGCGCCGGGCGCGCGAGCGGGCGGCGGGCGAGGGCCCGGATCAGGGAAGGAGCCGGGAGATGAAGCTCCACTTCGTCGAGCGGCCGGACTTCATGGCGAGGACCGTGGTCACGCCGATGACGCCGGCCGTGAGGGCGATGTTGAGCGGCCCCATCACGTTGAGCAGCTGCTGCAGCGCCGCGGCCTTCGCGGGCGTGCGCGGCGACGGGGTGTCGCCGTCGTGGACGGGCACGGCGCGGGCCGGCGCCTGCTCGCTCATCTGCTTCCCGCTCACCATGTTGACGACGCTCGTCGCGAGCGTCGCGCCGAGCAGGATGTCCTTCAGGTGCACCAGGGTGCGGGTCTCCTCGTCGATCGACCGGCCCGAGATCATCGTCCGCCCGATGAACCAGGTGGCCGCGGCGGTGCCGAGCGAGATCGCATTGACGAGGTTGTAACGTTGCCACGCGTCGGCGAGCACCTTGCCGCGCTCGGCCTCGGAATGGATATCCTTGACCGCCTGATGCAATGCCAGACGGCCGAAGAGAGGGCCACCAAACCCCGCGGCCAGACCGAGCTCATGCAATACCCACGCGGACGTCGAGAGTGTAGCCATGTTGTTCCACCTCGTCGCGACGCCCCAAGCAAGATCGTGCCCAGCGCCGGACCGCGCTCCGTGCTCCAGGTCGTCGCAGGCGCGCCGGCTCGGCAGGACGCGCGCGATGATGGCGCCGGCACGGCGCGTGCGTGAAAGCCCGTCGAAAAGCCCGTCGAGGCGAGGCGGGCAGAGGCCGCCGTGTCACCAGGAGGATAGAGAAGAGGGCTGGAGAGACGCCCCGGAGCAACGCGCCCCGGGCCGCCGGGCGCCACTGTGACCATCGGCCCCCCTGCGAGGCAGTTTGCCTCATGTGTTGCCGCGCCCTGCTCGGCGCGCCGGGCACGCGAACGCTGCGGACCGCGCCGTCTTCGTGCTGCACAGCGTCGGCCCGTGTCGTGCTTTCGCGCCCGGCCAGGACGCGCGCGGGCAGATCGCGCGGGCCGCAGGAGCACCATGAGCGAGCTGAACGATGGGCCGAGGGCCCTCGAGCCCACGGGCGCATCCGGGATCTCCGGGAGCTCGGACGACGCGAGCGCGGAGCGTGGGGCGCGGGACCGCGCGGCCCGGGGCGAGGGGCGCGGTCCGGAGACGTTCGTGTCCGCGTCGGCGACCAGCGACGTGTACGGCGCGCGGCCGGCGGCGCTCGGGGAGAAGACGGCGCTCGAGGCGCACTCGGCCTTCTTCGACAGGAACAACGACGGGATCATCACGCTCCGCGAGACCTACGAAGGGCTCCGCGCGATCGGGATCGGACGGGTGCTCTCGGCGTGGTTCGCGCTCGTCATCAACGGGGCGCTCGGGCCCCCGACGTCCCGATCGTTCGTCCCCACGCTCTCGATCACCCTCGCGAACATCCACCGCGGCAAGCACGCGAGCGACACCGGCGTTTACGACAAAGACGGCAGGTTCGACCCGGTGAAGTTCGACGAGCTGTTCGCGCGCTGGGACAGGGACCGCGACGGCGCCTTGAACGCGCGCGAGCTCGTGGCGCGCACGCTCGGCGATCGCGACTTCCTCGACGTGCTCGGCTTCCTGGCGTCGGCAGGCGAGTGGGCGGTGCTCTACGCGCTCGCCGGCAAAGGAGGGAAGCTGACGCGCGAGCAGCTCCGTCGGATGTACGACGGGACGCTCTTCCACGAGCTCGAGCGCGAGAAGCAGGCGGCCCGGAGCGCCTGAGGCGCCCCGGCGTGAGCGACAGGAACAGAAGAAGAGGAGACAATCACCCTGCCATGACACTTGACTTCATGACGCTCCACGCCAGATCGCCCGCGCCGTGACATCGATCCTCGCCGCCGTCAGGGCGCGTATCTCGAACAAGCACCTGGGTCACCTCGCGGTCTTCGCGTTCTCCGCGGGCGCCGCCTGGCTCTGCGTCCTCGATATCGCCCTCAAGCAGCCAGTCGCGATCGACTTCAAGTCGTTCTATACCGCCGCCGTCGCGGCCAGCCGCGGGCTCGACGTCTACGACGTCACCGTCCTCGAGTCGATCGCCAGGGAGCTGCAGCTCCCGCACGAGCCGACGTTCCCCTATCTCTATCCGCCGTTCTTCGCGCACACCTTCTCGTGGCTCGCGCGCCTGCCACCGAACGTCGCCCAGCAGGTGTGGTCGACCATGGCCGTCGTCAGCTACGGCCTCGCCGCGACGTTCGCCGTCGCCGCGATCCGGCGCGCGACGCGGGGCGCGCGGGGCGCTGACGACGCCGCGCGCGGGCCCGCGATCCCCACGGTCCTGCTCGCGCTCATCGCCTTCCTCGCGTGGGCGCTCAACCTGCGCAACAGCCTGGCGATGGGGCAGGTCAACCCGCTGGTGCTCGTGTTCATCTGCGCCGCGCTCGCGCTCTCGCTCTCGGGCAAGGACACCCCCGCGGGGCTCGCCCTCGCTGTCGCCGCCGGGATCAAGGTCACGCCCATCCTGCTCGCGATCCCCTGGGTGATCCAGCGGCGCTTCCGCGCGCTCGCCGGGCTCGCCGCCGGGCTCGCCGCCCTCGTCGTGATCAGCCTGCCGTTCGGCGCGGCGCCCGCGTGGGTCGAGTTCCTGAGGCGGCTGCCGCGCATGTCGCACGGCGCCAGGATCCCGGGCCTCTTCGATCCGGGCACGGCGGCGAACTTCTCGCTCGCCGGCTTCTACGCGCGGCTCTTCGGCCAGGATGCCGCCACGATCAAGGCCGCGTCGGTGATCACCGTCCTGCTCCTCGTCGGCGCGGCGCTCGCGCTGGCCGGCCGCGCCGCCTCGCCCGAGCGCTCGCTCCGGCTGCTCCTGCCGCTGCTCGTCGCGATGGTGGTCGCGAGCCCGTTCACCTACGTGCACCACGTGCTCTACATCTTCCCGGCCGCGCTCTACGCGCTCGACCGGGCGGCCAAGGACGAGCGCCGGCTCGAGATGGGCGCGCTCGTGGTCCTGATCTCGCTCGCCACCATCGATTTTCCGTATGTCTACGAGCGCTTCAACGCGCCTTTGCCGCCCCTCGCGCTCTCGGTGAACCTGTATGTGCTGCTCGCGATCTACGCGCTCGGCATGGTCCTGCTCTGGCGGGAGCGGCGCGAGGGATCGGCCGCGCCCGGGGCGGTCGCGCCGGCGGCGCCGCCGCGGGCTCACGTCGACGGGTACGTCGCGCCGCCGCTCAGGAGGGCATGTCCACGGTCGCCGCTGAGCTCGCGGTCCGTCGAGAGGAGCGAGGCGACGAGCGCGGCGGCCGCAGGGCGGAGCACGTCGGCGATCGCCTGCTGGCGCAGCAGGCGGAGCTCGGCCGGAGGCACGAATCCGTGGGTGGGCGGGATGTCGCCGCCCGCAGGGGTCGGCGCGGAGCCCACCTGGTCGAGCGCGCGCGCGAAGGTCGCGGCGACGCGCTCCCGCAAGCCCGCGCCGCCCACCGCGACGGCCCAGCGGACGAACGCCCAGGCGAGCTCGGCGTGGCGCGCCTCGTCGCGGGCGATCGCCTGGAGCGCCATGCGCACCGCGGGCGCCTCCGCGGCCTGGGCCGCGACCTCCGCCTCGATGGCGGACAGGGTCTCTCCCACGCAGCCCTCGACCACCGTGTCGAGGGTGAGGGCCTCGAGCGATCCGACGTCGTCGAGCGCGCCGCGCAGGGGCAGCGGGCCGACGCCCACCGGCTCGCCGGCGTACGCCGAGGCGACCGCGAGCGCGAGGCGGGCGTGCCGCACCTCGTCGATCGCCGCGCGGTGCGCGGCCTCGAGCAGCGCAGGCGGCGCGCCGAGCGCCATCAGCCCGAGCGCGAAGCGGCCGAAGGAGGCGACCGAGGCGTGCTCGCTCTGGCCGCGCTCGGCCCAGCGCCGGGCGAGCTCGCGGCGCGCGGCCGGCGGGAGCGCGCGCAGGTCGGTGTCCGCGAGCGCGCGCTCGAAGCGCTGCCAGTCGGTCCGGGACCAGGCGCTCGGAGCGCGGGAGAGCGGGGCGACGCGCGGCTCGCCGCGGACCAGGAGCGGGCGCCCCTCGCAGCCGATGTGCCCGACGAGATAGCAGCAGCTCGCCGGGTCCGACGCGGCGCGGTTCGCGTAGGGGCCCTGGATCGACTGGGCCCCGCCCTCGCCGTCGCCGTCGCACAGGCACGATCCCGAGCCGGGCGGCAGGCCTTCGAGGTGCGGCGCCGCCTGGGCGGCCGCAGGGCAGGCGCCGTCGACCGGCGCCGCGCAGTGCACCTCGTAACAGCACTGCCCGTAATAGCCGCCGTCATGGAACGGCCCGACGCAGGTCGGCTCCGGCGTGGGATCCAGCGGCGCCGAGGCGTCCGGAGGATCGGTCTCGCCGCCTCCGCCGGACTCCGAGGTTGCGCCTTCAGGTGGGTTGGAGCTGGAGCCGGACTCGACCCGAGGGCCGCAGCCAGACGCCAGAGCGAGGCTCGCGCCCCACTGGGATGCGAGGAGGATGCGGACCAGAAAAGCTCTCATGGCCGGCGACAAAGCAAGGCATGTACCGCGCGAACAACCGTGTTTCCGGTCGCAACGCTCGCGCCGCCGTGCCAACGTGTGCCATCACGTTCTCCGCGGCGGCCATGCGCGCTGCTCGCCGCGGAGCGCGTCAAGGAGCGGTGAAGCCGCGATGCGGATCGTGCTCGACAGCTCCGTCGCCATCGCCTCGATGAAGCCCGCCGAGCCGGGGCACGCGGACGCGTTCGCCTTCCTCGAGCGCGCCCGCGCGGCCGTCACGGCGGGCGCGGCCCGCGTGCTCGCGCCGCCCGAGCTGTGGCTGGAGGTGTACGTGGCCGAGCAACGGCTCGCCGCGCCGCGCCCGTCGCCCCGGCGCGCCCCGGCGGCGAGCGCGAGCCCGCTGGCCGCGCTGGCGGGCCTCGCGGTCGAGCTGGTCGCGCCCGCGGGAGAGGACGCGCTCACGGACTTCCTCGGCCTGCTGACGAGGCGCATGCGCGGCCGCAGGCCGTTCGCGAACGCGACCGACCTCGTGTACCTGTGGGCCGCGCACGGCGCGGAGGCGACCGTGGTGACGCTCGATGAGGGGCTCCTCAAGTACCACGGCGTTGTCTGCGACGTGACGCGGCCGCAGCACGTCCGCCTCGGTTAACGCGCCGCGCCGAACGGCAAGGCACCTCGCGACACCGCTGCTCCGGAAACGTCGGCAACGGCAAGAACGGCAAGAGCGGCAAGAGCGGCAAGAGCGCAACGCACGCCCTCGACTGCCGCGCTGGATGGTCGCGCTACAATGTTGCGCTCTGCGCGTATGCGCTTGTCGCGCCCATCGAGTAAGGCTATCCCTGAGCGTCGCAGCGGAGCGCGCGGAGCCCGCGAGCCCGGGCTGCGCACCGAGGCGCATGCGAAGAACATCGCTCCCTTCACCGGTCCTGCCGGTGGGTCTGGCCCTGCTCACCACGCTGGCCGCGTCGCAGGCCCACGCGCGCCGCAACGGGGTGGCGGTGGACGGGTGCAACGGGTGCCATAACGGCGGCGCGACGCCGAGCATCACCGTCGACATGAACCCGAAGAACCCGGCGGCCGGCGAGGCGGTGACTCTGCAGGTCGCGATCGCGGCCGGGAACATCAACGTCGGCGGGCTCTATGTGCGCACCGGCGTGGGTCGGTTCGCCGCCATCGACGGTCAGAGCACGAAGCTCATCGACGATCACCAGCTCGTCCACGACACGCCGAAGCGGGCGAGCGGCGGCGTCGTGCGCTTCGACGCGCGGTGGACGGCGCCGCCGACGCCGGGCGGCGTCGTCTTCGAGGTGTGGGCCGTCTCGGCCAACGGCGATAACTTCTCGCGGGGAGACGGCGCGCAGTCCGCCAGCGCCGCGTTCGCGTTCGGGTGCGCCGGAGAGACGTATTACCTCGATCGCGACGGAGACGGCCACGGCGACCCCGGCGTGCCCAGGGTCGATTGCAGCCAGCCTCCGGATCACGCCATCCGCGGCGACGACTGCGACGACTACAGCGTCAACATCCACCCGGACCAGGCCGAGGCCTGCAACGAGCGCGACGACAACTGCAACGGTGAGATCGACGAGGACCTCGAGGTCTCCACCCAGTACGAGGACTCGGACGGCGACGGGTACGGGTCGTTCTTCGGCGCGACGGTCATGGCGAAGTGCCCCCCCGAGGGGTTCGCGCCGAGCTCGAACGACTGCAACGACAGGTCTCCGAGCGTCCACCCGGACGCGGTCGAGACGTGCAATCTGATCGACGACGATTGCGACGAGCGGATCGACGAGGGCATGCGCGAGGTGTGCGGCGTCGGCATGTGCGCGCGGGAGGCGAGCACGTGCACCGCCGGGTCGTGCACGCCCGGCGAGCCGACGGCAGAGGTCTGCAACGGGCTCGACGACGACTGCGACGGCCAGGTCGACGAGGACCCGGGCGTCTGCGGGCCGGGCGGGAGCGGCAGCGCGAGCAGCGGCGGCGCGTCCGGCAGCTCCGGCGCGTCCGGCAGCTCCGGCGCGGGGATCCCGGGCTCCTCGGGGAGCGGCGCGCCCGAGGAGGAGAGCGGCGGCGGGCAGTCCGGCGGCTGCGCGATCGACCCCCAGGGAGGGCCTCCATGGCGGCTCGTCCCCCTCCTCTCGCCGCTCGCGTTCCTCGCGTTGCGGCGCCTGCGGCGAGCTGGCAGGGTGCGGTAGATCCCCCTTCCCTCGCTCGAGGTCACACGCATGCTCTACCGCCGCTTCGGTCGTACCGAGATCCAGATGCCCGTCCTCTCCTGCGGAGGGATGCGGTACCAGCAGTCCTGGAACGACAGCGACCGCGTCTCGACCGAGAGCCAGCGCAACGTCGAGGCGTGCATCGCGCGGGCGCTCGAGCTCGGCATCAACCACATCGAGACAGCGCGGGGATACGGCACGAGCGAGGAGCAGCTCGGGAAGATCCTGCCGAAGCTGCCGCGCGACCGGATCATCGTCCAGACGAAGGTCAGCCCGGACGCGGATCCTCGGAAGTTCCTCGAGACGTTCGAGCGATCGATGAAGCTCCTTCGCCTCGATCACGTCGATCTGCTCGGGATCCACGGCGTGAACGACGAGACGCGCCTCGCGTGGTCGCTGCGCGAAGGGGGCTGCGTCGACGCCGCGCTCGAGCTGAAGCGGCAGGGGCGCGCGCGCGCGGTGGGGTTCTCGACGCACGGGTCGCCGCGCGTGATCACGGCGATGGTGAAGGACGGTCGCCTCGATTACGTCAACCTGCACTGGTATTACGTGAACCAGTTCGCATGGCCGGCCATCCAGGCTGCCGCCGCGCGCGACATGGGGGTGTTCATCATCAGCCCCACCGACAAGGGGGGCCGGCTGTACGAGCCGACCGACAAGCTGGTGCGGCTCTGCGACCCGCTCTCTCCGATCGTGTTCAACGACCTGTTCTGCCTCGCGCGCCCCGAGGTCCACACGATCAGCGTCGGGGCGGCGCGCCCGTCCGACTTCGACGAGCACATGAAGGTCCTGCCGCTGCTCGAGGGCGAGGGAGCCGCGCAGGCGGCGCTGGCGCCGATCCTGCGCAGGCTCGACGAGGAGCTCGAGCGGGCGCTCGGCCGCGCGTGGGTCGACACATGGCACGTCGGCCTGCCCGAGTGGGAGGCCGTCCCGGGGCAGATCAACATCCGAGAGATCCTGAGGCTCTACAACCTCGCCAGGGCGTTCGACATGACGGCCTACGGCAAGGTGCGGTACAACCTGCTCGGCAACGGCGACCACTGGTTCCCCGGCAACCGCGCCGAGCGCGCGCGGGAGCTCGACCTCGCGCAGGTCCTCGCCGAGGCGCCGCAGCGGCACCGCATCGCCGAGGCGCTGGTGGAGGCGCACGCGCTGCTCGCCGGGCAAGAGGTCAAGCGCCTCGGCAAACACTGAGTCTCGCGCGCGCCGAGCTTCCGGACGGCGCGGCAGGGCGGCGATGAACGGGGCCGCGCGCCGGGGGACGTCACGAGGCCGTCTTCTGGCGCTTCGGCCAGTACACGTGGAAGGTCGCGCCGGCGTAAGGCTCGGACTCGAGCGCCACCTTGCCGCCGCGCGTCTCGACGATCTTCTTCACGACCGACAGGCCGATCCCGGTGCCCTCGAGCTTGTCGCGCGCCTCGAGGGTCTGGAAGATGCCCCAGATGCGCTCCTGGAACTGCGGCGGGATCCCGGGGCCGTTGTCCTTCACCGTGAAGTCGTGGAAGTCGCCCGCGTCGGCGCACGCGATCTCGATCACGGCGTCCGCGCGGCGCGCGTGCTTCAGCGCGTTGCCGATGAGGTGCATGAACACCTGCTGCACCGGCACGCGCTCGGCGAGGAGCGTCGGCATGCCGTCGCCGACGACGACGGTCGCCTCGGGCGGGGGCGCGAGGAGCTCGAGGCACTCCGCGACGACCGCGCCCACGTCGACGTGAGAGAGCTTGTCGCGGATGCGGCCGGCGCGCGAGTAGCTGAGGATGCCCTCGATGAGCGCCTCGAGGCGGTGCACGCGGCCGCGGAGCATGCGCATCTGGTGGCGCGCCTCGTCGTTCATCTTGTCGGCGAGCCCCTCCTCGATCCACTCGGACAGGCTCGCGATGCCCCGGAGAGGGGCCTTGAGGTCGTGGGAAGCGACGTAGGCGAACTGGTCGAGATCCTGGTTGGTGACGGCGAGCGCGTGGGCGAGCTGCTCGGCGCGCCGGCGCGCGCGCACCTGGTCGGTGACCTCGAAGGCGAGCACGGCGATGCCCTCGACCCGGGCAGCGGCGTCGTAGATGGGCTGGTAGATGAAGTTGAAGAAGCACTCCTCGATCTCGCCGCCGCGCTGGAGCGACACGGGGAACTCATTGCCGAAGAACGGCTCGCCCGTGGCATACACCCGGTCGAGCAGCGGGACGACGGCCGGCGCGGTCTCGGGCAAGGCGTCGCAGAGGCGCTTGCCGAGGAGATCGCGGTTGCCGATGAGCTCGAGGTACCGCGGGTTCGCGAGCTCGAAGACGTGCTCGGGCCCGCGCAGGACGCAGATGCCGGCCGGCGCCTGCAGGAACAGCGTCTCGAGGCGCGACCGGTGCCGCTCGGCCTCGGCGAGCGCGGCCTGCTCGCGCGCGAGGAGCTCGGCGCGCTCCTCGGCGCGGAGGCGCTCGTCCTGGTAGGCCCGGGCGCCGGAGATGGTGGTCGCGATGTGGCTGGCCGCGAGCTCGAAGAAGTCGCTGTAGGCGGCGTCCAGCGCGCGGCGCGGGCTGACGCCGACCACGAGGAAGCCCTGGAGCGCGGCCTGCCCGGCGCGCGCGAGCGGCAGCACGACCGCCTCGCGGGCCGGCTCGGGCCACTGGCCGCCGGGGAGCTCGCCGAACCGCCCGGCGGGGGTGTCGAGGCGCAGGCACTGGCGGGTCCGCGCGACGTGCGCGAGCGGCCACGCGGCGCCCTCGTCCGCGAGCGAGACGCGCTCGGGGCTCGCCCGCCCGCCGGGGGAGAGGCCCTCGGCGGCGGCGAGGCGGGCCTCCGCGCCGCCGGGCTCGATCAGGTAGAGCAGCGCGAACGGCACGTCCGCGGAGCGCGCGGCGAGCGTGCTCACGGAGCGCGCGCACGTCTCTTCGACGGAGACCATCGCCGCCGCGGCCGACTGGGCGCCGAGCGCGCGGAGCGCCCGGAGGCGGCGCTCGCTGAGGACGCGCGCGGTCGTCTCGGCGCAGGCGCAGAAGATGCCCCCGATGGTGCCGTCCTCGATCAGGACAGGAGCATACGAGAACGTGAAGTACGTCTCTTCGAGATAGCCATTGCGCGAGAGGATCAACTGGAAGTCTTCGGACCACGTCGCCTGCCCGGTGGCGCGCACCCCGTCGAGCATCGGACCGATGACGTCCCAGATCTCGCTCCAGCACTCGCGCCCCGGGCGGCCCAGGAACTGCGGGTGCTTCGTGGCGCCGAGGATCGGGCGGTACGCGTCGTTGTAGAAGCGGGCGTACTCGGGTCCCCACCAGATCTCGATGGGGTGACGGGAAGCGAGGCAGATGCTGACGGCGGTGCGCAGGCTCTGCGGCCACGTCTCCACGGGCCCGACAGGGGTGCGCGACCAGTCGTGATCGCGCATGAGCTGCGCCATCTCGCCGTCGCCGGCGAGGAACGGCGCGTCGCTGGGCCTGTCCGCGGCCCCGGGGTGGTGGCTCTCCTGCATGTCTCTCCCGTATATCTGTACATGGTGCAGCGGCGCTGTCACGTTTCGCGCCCTGCGCCCCGCCGAGCCGGGGAGCGTCTGGCCAGGCCGCCCGCCCGGGCGACCTGGCCGAGCGGCTGCTCGGCGCGCCCTGCGCGAGGGGGGCGCGGTCTCCTCCTCGCGGCCGTGGACGTCACGGAGGCGCGCTCATCCGGTCCGGGCGAGCTCCTTGTCCGCGGGCGACTCGGCCTCGCCCGGGGCGGCGGTGTCGACCGGCTTGAGGTCGCTCGTCGCCGGCCCGCGGATCACGCGGCCCGTGCACTCGAAGCGCGAGCCGTGGCAGGGGCAGTCCCAGGTCCGCTCGGCCGGGTTCCACGCCACGATACAGCCGAGGTGGGTGCACACGGCCGATCGCTCGTGGACATGGCCCTGAGGGTCGCGGTAGACGGCGAGCTTCGTGAGCCCCCGCCTCATGATGGCGCCTGTCCCCGGGGCGAGCTTCTCCACGTCGTCGAGATCGCCGCCTGTCAGCCAGTCGGTGTACTGCGCCGCCGTGTTCAGGTTCTCCTTGAGGTACTCCGACGCGGAGTGCAGGGTGAGGTTCACGCGGGTCGGGTCGTAGAGCCCGGCCCACGCGTTCTCGCGGCCGTGGACGAGGTCGTTCACGAGCAGGCCCGCGATCGTGCCGTGGGTCATGCCGTTGCCGCAGTCGCCGGTCACGATGAGGATGCGAGACTCCTTCTTGAGGCGGCCGATGAACGCGAGGCCGTCGGCGGTCTCCATGACCTCTCCGGACCAGCGGTGTACGACCGGGCCCGCCTGGGGGAAGCGCTCGCGCGCCCACGCCTCGAGCCGCGCGTGGCGCTGATCCGCGTCGTCGGCCTGACCGGTCTTGTGGTCCTCGCCGCCCACGATGAGGAGCTCGTCCGGCCCGCCGGCGCCGTCGAGGTTGCTGAGCCGGACGTAGTGGAACGGATCTTCGGTGTCCCAGTAAAGGCCAGGAGGGATGGATCCGCGCGGCACGCGCAGGGCGATGACGTAGGTCCGGTACCCCGCCTGCTTCAGGTGCACGGAGATCCAGGGCAGGAAGGGCGAGTTCGTGGCGAGCACGACCTCGTTGGCGATGATGTTCACGCCGCGGTCCGTCTTGACGATCACGTGCTCGGGCTCGGCCTGCTCGTCGACGTCGACGACGTGAGCCCTCGTGTAGATCTTGCCGCCGTGACGCTCCACGGCGCGGGCGAGGCCGGCGAGGTAGCGGAGGATGTGGAACTGACCCTGCTCCGGGAACACCGCCGCGATCCCGGTGTTGAACGCGTCGAGCGGCGCGCGCTCGACGCCGCTCACGCGGTCGAGGCCGGCCTGGTGAGCGGCCTTGATCTCGTCCTCGATCGTGCTCGACGGGTGCCCCGGCGCGGCGAACAGGTACCCCGGCACCCTGCGGAAGTCGCAGTCGATGCCCTCTTCCTGCACGATCCGCTCGATGGTGTCGATGGCGGTCGTGTGGCTCGCGGCGGCGAGGCGGAGGCGCTCCGGCGCGTGGAGCTTGGCGAGCTCGGTCCAGCGGCGGTCGAGCGCGTTGACGATGTGCGCTGTCGTCAACCCGCTCTCACCGCCGCCGATCACGCCGTCGTCGAGGACGATGACGCCCCTGCCCTCCTTGGCCAGCATGTACGCGGTCGTGAGCCCGGCGATCCCCGCGCCGACGACGCACACCGTCGTCCTGTGCTCGGTCGCGAGCGGAGCGATGGGCGGGAGCGCTGCGTGGGTCCATGCAGTGTCCTTATCGTATGCTCGATCCGTCATGGAGGCCTCCCGGTCGTGGCGAGCCGCCCCTGCCGAGCGGCGGTCCCTGTGCTCCCGCGCCCTGCAAACGGTCTGCCACGCAGCGCGGGCCGAGAGCGGCGCGTCAACCGCGCGAGCGGCGCCGGGCGCGTGGCAATTTGCGACAGGGCATGTGGCGAGCGGTGCAGTTGGCCGTGCAGGAGCGCGCCCGCGCGGCGGAGGGGCTGGCGAGAGCGGGTGTGCTAGAGGTAGCGACGAGAGGCCACCATGAGATTGCAAGGCAAGATCGCGCTCGTCACAGGCAGCAGCCGGGGGATCGGCCGCAGCATCGCCGTCCGCTTCGCCCGCGAGGGGGCGGACGTGGGGATCACGTACCACAAGAGCAAAGAGGGCGCCGAGGAGGCCCTGGCCGAGGTCGAGGCCGCCGGCCGGCGAGGTCATCTGTTCTCCGTCGACGTCGCCTCCGTCCAGAGCGTGCAGGCGATGATCAAGGACGCTGTCGCGCACTTCGGCCGGCTCGACGTGCTGGTCAACAACGCGGGGCTGGAGAAGCGGGCGCCGTTCTGGGAGGTGACCGAGGAGGACTACGATCAGGTGGTGAACACCAACCTCAAGGCGGTGTTCTTCGGGAGCCAGGCGATGGTCCGGCACCTGCGCGAGGCCGGGCGCCCCGGCAAGATCATCAACATCAGCTCCGTGCACGAGGACCTGCCGTTCCCCAACTTCGCTGCGTACTGCGCCAGCAAGGGCGGCGTGCGCATGCTCACCCGCACGCTGGCCGTGGAGCTGCGCGGCACCGGGATCACCGTGAATGCGATCGCGCCGGGCGCGATCGAGACGGAGATCAACGCCGACTTGCTCAAGGACCGCGACAAGCTGGACGCGCTGCTCGGGCAGATCCCGCTCGGCCGCCTGGGCAAGCCGGAAGACGTGGCCGGGCTCGCCACGTTCCTCGCCTCGGCAGACGCCGATTACGTGACCGGCTCGACGTACTTCGTCGATGGCGGGCTGACCTGGGACTACGAGGAGCAATGACAGCAGGCGCGGCAGGCGCATCAGGAGACGCGCCGCCGGTCCCGCCGATCGCGCTGTACGAACGCGGGGTCGCGGGTTGGGCCTGACACCGAGAAGAATCCTCGACGAGAGGCAATGCGCCGGGCCTCGCCTGCCTGCCGCGGCGATGCACCCGAGCGGACGCCCCCAGGGCCTGCGCGGGGCGCATCGCTTCGTATTTTGCGGTACGGGGCCGGCGCCCTGTGGCACCATGCGCGCATGACCGAGCTCAAGACCTATACGGGTGGCTGTCACTGCGGGAAGGTGCGTTACGAGGTGAAGGTGGACCTGAGCGCTCCGGTCGGCGTGTGCAACTGCTCGCGCTGCTCGAAGCTGGGCGTGATGCTGGCCTTCGCGCCGGTGGACCAGTTCACCCTCAAGCAGGGTGGAGACTCCCTCACCGACTACCAGTTCAACAAGAAGACCATTCACCACCTGTTCTGCTCGGCGTGCGGCGTCGAGTCGTTCGCGCGGGGGACGGGGCCCGACGGGAAAGAGATGTGCGCCATCAACGTCCGCTGCCTGGACGACGTCGATCTCGACGGGCTCAAGACCATGAAGTTCGACGGCAAGAGCGCGTGATCGCGGCCGGGGCGGTCGCGGCAAGCGCCGTCTCGACGCGCCCGCCGACACACGCGATGGACGCGCGGGAGAAGCGCCTCGCCCCGGTCCAGCCTGGCAACGACCCTTGACGTCCCGACCGCCCGTTTCAGGTTGCCCGTGGTCGAGGGCCTCCGCAGGACGCGCGCAGGCGACGCTTGTCCAGGTAGCCCCAAGCCCGAGGTGACCATGAGCGACGAGCGCCGCGAACAACCCACGACCGTGCCGTCCCCCGAGCAGCCAGCGCGAGGCGCCGGAGCGCCGAAGGCCCCCTCCGGCGCGACGGCAGGGGGCGAGAACGGCGGTCATCCCCGCATGGTGCCGAACCCGACGCTGAACCGCTCGGCGCGCGCCGGGCGCAAGACCGAGGACGAGCAGCTGCTGAACCGGCCGGAGCTCGCGAGGCCCGCCGCCGCCGACTTCACCCAGACCGACCCGTGGCGGGTCCTCCGGATCATGGGCGAGTTCGTGGCCGGCTTCGACGCGCTCGCCCACGTGGACGCCGCGGTGGCGATCTTCGGCTCGGCGCGGACGCGGCGGGACGACCCGGACTACGCGGCCTGCGTCGAGCTCGCGCGGCGCCTCGGGGAGCGCGGCTTCGCCATCATCACCGGCGGAGGCCCCGGCATCATGGAGGCGGCCAACCGGGGCGCGATCGAGGCGAAGGCGGTGTCGATCGGCTGCAACATCGAGCTGCCGCACGAGCAGGCGGTGAACCCGTTCGTGCAGATACCGATCAACTTCCGCTACTTCTTCGTGCGGAAGACGATGTTCGTGAAGTACGCCGAGGCGTTCGTCATCTTCCCGGGCGGCTTCGGCACGCTCGACGAGCTGTTCGAGGCGCTGACGCTGGTGCAGACCGGCAAGGTGCAGAACTTCCCGATCGTGCTCTACAACCGGAGGTTCTGGTCCGGCATGGTCGAGTGGATCAAGGAAACCATGCTGGCAGAGGGCAAGATCTCCCCGGACGACATGAAGCTGATGGTCGTCACCGACTCGATCGAGGAGGCCTGTCAGACGATCGTCGACTGCTACGAGCGCAGGTGCTGGGAACCCAGGCAGCGCGCCGCGGCCGACCCGATGACCGGCGGCCCGCCGGGGGCGGCGGCGCGGCCGGAGCACGCGGGGGAGCACACCGACGCGGTGCCGGAGCAGTGAGCGAGGGCGCGCGGCGCTCGCGCGGCGGCGAGGCATCCTGCCGGCGCACGCGCCGCCGTGGGCGAGCTCGTCGACGATGACGGGCGCGCGGCCGGGACCGGCGACCGGCCGCGTGGACGAATTCGAGAGCAAGACCCGGAGTGCCGGGCTTTCCAGCGGGGGTTATGGTCGTCGGGTGAACCGCAAGAATCACCGGCAGCCAGCAGACGACACGTCGAAGAAGGCCCCCTCGCGCGCCGCCGTGGTGGAGAGCGACCCGCGCTGGGCGGCCGTGGTGGCGCGCGACGCGAGCGCCGATGGCAAGTTCTTCTACTCGGTCAAGACGACGGGCGTGTACTGCCGCCCTTCCTGCGGCGCGCGCCCAGCGAGGCCCGAGAACGTCGGGTTCCATCCGAGCGCGGCCGCCGCCGAACGCGCGGGGTTCCGGCCGTGCATGCGCTGCAAGCCGGACCAGCCGCCCCTGGCCGAGCGTCAGGCGGCTCAGGTGGCCGAGCTGTGCCGGCTCATCGAGCGCAGCGCCGAGGTGCCGAGCCTCGAGGAGCTGGCGCGCCACGCCGGACTGAGCGTCTTCCACACCCATCGCCTCTTCAAGGCGGTGACCGGGGTGACGCCGAAGGCGTACGCGGCGGCGCACCGCGCCAGGCGGATGAGGGCCGAGCTCGGCAAGAACGGCACCGTGACGGAGGCGATCTACGCGGCCGGGTACGGCTCGGGCGGGCGCTTCTACGAGGAGGCGAACCAGGTGCTGGGCATGACGCCAACGAGGTACCGCGCCGGAGGCGCGAACATGGATGTCCGGTTCGCGATCGGGGAGTGCTCGCTCGGGTCGATCCTGGTCGCCGCCACCGCGCGGGGTGTGTGCGCCATCCTGCTGGGCGACGACCCGGAGGAGCTGGCGCACGATCTGGAGCGCCGGTTCCCGCGGGCCCGCCTGATCGGCGGCGACGCCGCGTTCGAGCAGCTCGTCGCGAAGGTGGTGGGGCTCGTGGAGAGCCCCCGCGTCGGCGTGGAGCTGCCGCTCGACGTCCGCGGCACGGCGTTCCAGCAGCGCGTCTGGCAGGCGTTGCGGGACATCCCGGCGGGTGCGACGGCGAGCTATGCGGACATCGCCAGCGCCATCGGCGCTCCGGGGGCGGCCAGGGCCGTGGCGAAGGCGTGCGCGGCGAACGCGCTGGCGGTGGCGATCCCCTGCCACCGCGTCGTGCGGAACGACGGCGACCTGTCGGGCTATCGGTGGGGGGTCGAGCGCAAGCGCGCGCTGCTCGATCGGGAGGCGAGCGCGTGAGCGCGCGTGGCGAGGTCGCCCCCGCCGCGACAGGCGTGGAGGAGCGGGTGGCGTCGGTCGACTGGGCGCGCGCGTCGCAGGAGCTGGACGCGCAGGGCTGCGCGGTGGTCGAGGGGCTCGTCACCCCGGCCGAGTGCGGCGAGATCGCCGCGCTGTACGCGCGCGAGGAGCTCTTTCGCAGCCGGGTGGTGATGAGCCGTCACGGGTTCGGGCGCGGGGAGTACAGGTACTTCGCGCGCCCGTTGCCCGGGCTCGTCGCGGCCCTGCGCACCAGCGTTTACCCGCGCCTCGTGCCCGTCGCCAACCGATGGAGCGAGGCCCTGGGTCTCGAGGTGCAGTACCCGGAGGAGCACGCGCGCTTCCTCGATCGCTGCCATGCCGCGGGTCAGGTCCAGCCGACACCGCTGCTGCTGCAGTACGGAGAGGGCGACTACAACTGCCTGCACCAGGACCTCTACGGCGAGCATGTGTTTCCGCTCCAGGTCGCGATCCTCCTGTCCGAGCCCGAGCGCGACTTCACGGGCGGCGAATTCGTGATGACGGAGCAGCGCCCGCGGATGCAGTCTCGACCGATGGTGGTGCCGCTGCGCCAGGGCGATGCTGCGGTGTTCGCCGTCCGTCACCGACCGGTGCAGGGCGCGCGCGGGGTGTACCGGGTCAACATGCGGCATGGGGTCAGCCGCGTGCGATCGGGGCACCGTCACACGGTGGGAATCATCTTTCATGACGCGACGTGAGGGCGCGCGCGGGGGCGACCGAGGCGATCGCCGCGCCGCGCGTGCCGAGAGGCCGCGTACGGGGACCTCGGTGTTGTAGCCTGCGACGGCTGGTCGCCGATCGGCGATCACGGAGCCGACGGGACAGACGGGAGGCATCGAGGGAATGAGGAGCAAGTACGTTCTGCTGGTGGGGGCTTGCGCGTGCGTGTTGCTCGCCGCCTGCGGCGGGGATGACGCAGGCGGTAGCGGCGGTAGCGGCGGTAGCGGCGGTAGCGGCGGTAGCGGCGGCGCAGGCGGTAGCGGCGGCGCCGACGGGGGTGGCGGCGCCGACGGGGGTGGCGGCGCCGACGGGGGTGGCGGCGCAGGCGGGGAGGCGGGCTTGCTCGGGCTGTACCAGGCGGCCGTCGCCGACGCAGAGGTCGCCGAGGAGAGCGAGCGCGTGGACACCCTGACGGCGATCGACGGCGAGAATGGCGATCTCCTCCGCGACGCCGAGGATCGTGTGCTGATGGTCACCTGGACGTCCTACCCGGGCTATGACGAGCTGGTGGGCGAGGAGACGACGCTCGGCGTCGAGGTCTGGCTCACGCCGGCGCCCGAGCTCCAGGCGTTCTGCCGCGCGAGCGGGCTCGAAGGGGCCGCGCTCTCGCTGCGCCTGGAGCAGCGGCTCGGCCTGCCGCCGGACAACGGCAAGGACCGCGTGGTTCAGCTCTGGGTGCCGGCCGAGTCGCTGTTCCGCCCGAGCCCGGATCTGGAGATCGACGACTCGGTCGCCGAGCTCGATTTCCCGGCCGATACGCCGCAAGAGCACGTGGACTGGGTCGACGCTCTGAAAGCGACGTCCTATGGCGAGAATGGCTACCCGTGGACGCGCCTGGGCTACACGTACGACTGGAGCCCCGAGGGGAACGAGGTCGGCGAGAGCGAGTTCGTGGCCAGGAAAGACACGATCGTCGTCGTGGAGTCCGTCACCTCGCAGGACGAGTACTGCCGGCCGGCGCCGTGAAGCGCGCCTGGTGAATCGCGACCGGAGCCGCTCAGCTCATTTGTTCGCAGCGGGCGCGAGCGGCACCTTGCGGTAGACGCGATCGACGTCGATGACGACGCCGATCGACTCGAGTTCAAGCTGCATGCCAGAGCCCAGGATCGAGAGCAGCCACCGGCCGTCCGGCTGCCGCTGGAAGTGCTCGATGCGCACCTCCTTCTGGGAGACCACCACGTACTCCACGATCGAGGGGACGCTCCGGTACTGCGCGAACTTGTCGCCGCGATCGTAGGCCTCCGACGGATCCGAGAGCACCTCGACGATCACGTTCGGGTTGAGGAGCGTGTCGACCTCCGCGTCCTCGAACACGGGATCGCCGCAGACGACAGACGCGTCGGGGTACACATAGCGCCCCGTGGACGTGATCTTGACGCGCATGTCGGAGGTGTGAACCTCGCAGGCGCGCTCGAGCAGCGCATTGCCGAGCTCGCGCTGGATGTTCGCCGCCAGGAGGCTGTGCTCCCTGGAACAGCCACGGATCGCGAAGATCTCGCCGTTCGCGTACTCGTGCTTCTGCTCGGAGGCCCGCTCGAACGCGAGATACTCATCGGTCGAGAGTCTGGTGCGCCTGGGAGGCTGTCCCATCGCGGACAGCGTAGGTGATGCGCCCGCCGTGCGCGAGCCGCCCCCTTCGCGGCCCTCCGCTTCGCCCCGCACCACGCCGGCCGCTACTCCGCCGGCTCCTCTTCCCCGAGCCGATCGAGCTCGCCCCACAGCGCGTCCAGGTCGAGCACCAGCCCATCACACCCCGGCACCGCCTCGATCTTCCCGCCCGCGGCGCCCTGCGCCCAGACGTAGCGGCCGTCCGGACCGAGCTCGTAGATCTCGAGCATCCTCGTCGCCGGATCGAGCAGCCAGTACCAGCGCACCCCGAAGGCCGCATACTCGCGCAGCTTCTCGATCCGGTCGCGATGCACGTCGCGCGGCCGCGGCGAGACGACCTCGATCATCGCATCCGGCGGGCGCCGCATCGGCCCGCGGCGCGGCGGGGGCTTCTGCCCCGGCAGGATCATCGAGAGGTCCGGCTTGCGCCCGTTGCCGTTGCGGAGAAGGTACTTGAGCTCGGAGCCAGCCACGAAGGCGCCGCGGGCCGACGCCCACGCGCCGAGCAGCCGGATGAGCCAGCTCACGGCGGTCTCGTGGATCCAGTCCGGCACCTCTTCCTCCACGAGCACGCCGCCGACGAGCTCGCCCGGCTCATCCTCGGGCAGATCGACCCATGCCTCCTCGCTGAGGCGGCCTGAACTGTCGAGGGCAACGGCAGCACCGGCCATCACGGCCACGAGGATAGCACGAACCGGCTCCGCCCCCGCCTCGGCGCCGCAGCGCGCCCCGCCCTCGCCCGCCGCCCGCTCACCCCTGCTCCGCCGGCGCCGCCCCCGGCGGCGGCGCGGCCGCCTCGGCCTTCTTCTTCTTTCGCCGGCTCTCCAGCCACGCGCGGCGCTTCTCGACCCACTTGGCGAGATCCTTCGCCAGCCATCCGCCCTTCTGCCGCCCCACGATCTCCCGCAGCAGCAGCGCCGCCTGGCCGTGGCCGATGCGCATCGCGAACAGGTCGTCCATCACGATCTTCGCCCACCGCGTGCGGCGCACCGAGTCCATGTGATCCACGAACTGCTCGATCCGCAGGAGCACCTTCGTCCCGAACCCCGTCTTGCCCGTCACCACGAGCGCCGCCGTCTTCTCCTTGTCGAGCGCCTCCAGCCTGCGGATCGCCCCGTCGATCAGGTTCGCGTGCTCCGCCCACTCGGCGCCGCCCTGCTCCTTGGCCGCGCGCACCGCCGCGAGCGCCTCGCGCAGGTCGATCAAGCCGAAGTCCGAGTACGACAGGAAGAACGTCAGCACCTCGCGCCGCGCCGACGGGTTGCTCTGCATCCGCTCGATCGCCGTCCGCACCCGGTCCATCGAGAGCCACCGGTACACGAAGTCGAGCCCCGTCCCCTTGATGTTCTGCGACCCCATCAGCCGCGCGTCGAACCCCGGCGGGATCTCGCGCGTGATGAAGTCGATCACCTTGTCGCCCTTCGCGTCCGCGTTCCACAGGACCGCGATCCGCTCCAGGAACAGCTCGCGGAACGCCGCGCGGAACGCCTGGTTCGCCTCGGCGTCCGCGCCCCGCGACAGCGCCGCCTCCACCTCGGCCCGCGCCTTGTCGCGCCGGGCCAGCCGCCGCGACAGCCGCGCCGCGTGGTGGACGATGTCCGGGCGGATGTCGTCCTCCCCCGCCGGCGGCGCGTGCGCCTCCAGCGCCTTCTTCACCGCCGCCTCGATCGCCTCGGGCTCGGCCTTCTTCCCCGCCACGTCGGCCCCGCCCACGATCGCCGCCGCCGCCGCCTCGTCGATCGACGGCAGCGCGCGCAGCATCCGGGTGAGATCGTCCTCGAACGCGCCCGCGCGGGCCGGGACGCCCACCTTCTTCATCTGCTCGTCGAAGCGCTCCAGCGCGCGCTCCTTGCCCCCGTCGCCCGTGATCACCATGTCGCGCAGCCGCGCGTCGAGCCCCTCCGTGATGAACTGCATCATCCCGCCGAGGTTCGAGTTGATCAGCACCACGTGATCGACCCCGATGTCCTCCACGACGATCTGCGCGAACACGCGCGACCGCGCGACCCGGTCGGCGCGGTTGTTCACCACCATCACCGTCGCCTTGCCGGGCGTCGCGTCCATGTCGTGCTTGTCGAACGCGAGCCGCGTCCAGTTCGACATGAACCCGGCGCGCTCGTTCGCGCTCATCCCGTTCGAGAACGTCAGCTTCCTCCCCCGGTACTGCACCGTGGGGTACGTCTTCAAGACGCCGAGATCGAGGATCACGTGATCGGCGATCTCGACCAGCGCGAACTCGCGATCGACGCCGAAATGGTCCGCGAGCGCCAGCACCAGCGCCACGTTGCGCGGGTGCTCCTGGTACGGGAGCCGGTCCAGGAGATCGACCGGCAGGAGATCCGCGTCGATCGGCGGGATCGCCACGAGGTTCGTCCCCTTGCGCTGCGCCTGGTCCTTCAGCAGCGGGAGCATCTGCTCCTCCGTCGTGAAGGACAGCCCGTCCGTCGGCATGAACCGCGCGATCACCCGCGCCACGTCCTCGCCCCCGGGGCCCTGGATGTCCTCGTGATCGGGGTAGGCGTTCGTCAGCGTCGTGATCTCGTCGCGCATCCACTCGGCGCAGAGCGTGTCGACGAACAGCGGCTGGAGCGCCATGCACTCCCACAGGAACACCTGCGCGCGGAGGTTCCTCCCGGCGGCGAGGATGTTCCGCTGCTCCCAGATCGTCGCCTTGTCGTACGGGCGGTAGATGAAGATCTCCTGCGCCGGCAGGTCGCGCATGGCGTGGATGAACATCGCCTCGCAGCCGGTCGTCTTCACCACGACGTCGTAGCGGAGCGCGTGGAAGAGCGCGGCCTTGAGCCGCTCCGAGCCGCTCTTGCCCCGCGTCCCCCAGCCGCCGATCGAGAGCGGGATGCCGCGCCGCGCGCGCTCGATCTGCGTCATGATCCACGCGGCGCGCAGCACCATGTACGCGAGGACGAGGAACACGACCCACGCGAGCTGCGTCGGGACGTTGCCCGCCGGCGACACGAGGTACGAGAAGAAGCTGTCGATCCAGACGGGCACCGACGGGCCGGCGAGCCAGTCGCGGCCGATCTGGAGCGCCGAGGGCAGCGCGACAGCGAGGTACTTGCTCGGCAGGTGCGGCTCGATCGCGTACGGGCGCCCGCCGACGTCGCCGCCGGCGTCGCCGAACGAGACCGTGAAGCCGAGCTCGCCGGTCATCAGCGTGAACTTCTTCTGCTCGGCCGGCTCCTGCGCCACGAGCGCGCGCATGCGCGCCTGCGCGTAGCGGTCGTAGCGCAGCGTGAGCAGGGCGCGGGCGCGCAGCCGGTGCGCGAGCTTCGCCGGCGCGCGCACCGTGACCGTGCCGCGCGCCGTGATCAGGCGGATCTCGCGCTGGGTCAGGCTCGCGGCGGCGAGCAGGTCGTCGATGCGGGGCACGAACGGCCCCCAGCCGCCGACCGGCGGGTAGACGTGGCGCTCGCCCGGCACGCGCGTGGGCGTGACCTCCGCCATGCCGACCGGCGGCGCGACGAGCTCGCCGGCGAACAGGCGGCCGCTCGTGTGGATCCACCCCTTGCGCTTGTCCGGCATCGGCGTGCGCAGCTCGTGCACGAGGCGCCAGAGGCGGAAGCCGCGCGGCTCGCCGCGCGTGAGCACGTACCGGCCCCGGCCCCGGCGCCGCAGCGTGTACGTCATGTCCCCGCGCGAGGCGACCGCGAGGGCGCGCTCGATGTCCCGCGGCTCGGCGTCCTTCGGGATCTCGACCGGCGCGCTCTCGCCCTCGAGCAGCTCCGAGGCCGCCGCGACGAGCGTCTGGCGGATGTGCTCGGCGACCGGGCGGCTCTCGACCTCGAGCAGCCGGAGCGCCGCGGCCGCATCGTCGGAGAGATCCGGCGCGATCGCCGGGCGGCTCGCGAACTCGGCGAGCAGGTCGACGAACGTCGTCGGCGGCAGCGGGGCGTACGGCCCGGCGCAGAGCGTGCGGACCCCCTCGAGCGCCGCGCGGGACGCGAGCGGCGGGCCGGGGTTCACGAGGGCGTGGCGGACGGCGCGCTCGGCGAACGGGGCGGCCTCCGCGTGCTCGGTCGCGTGGCGGGAGAGCTCCCGCATGGCGTAGCCGCGGACGCGCGGCGACCCGTCGCCCTCGGCGATCTCGACGAGCGCCGTGAGGGCCTCGGCGCTGCCGAGCGCGACGAGCTGGCGCACGAGCTCCTGGCGGACGTGCTCGCTCGGGTCGTCGCGGGCGATGAGCGCGATCTGCAGCGGGTCCGCGGTCGCGGGCGCGCGGGCCGGCTGCGCGCTGACCGCGGGCACCGCGCTGAGCCGGGGCGCCGAGTCGGGCGCGGGATCGTCGGAGCTCTCGGGGACGTCGGCGCCCTCGGGGATCTCGTGCTCGCCGCTGCTCCCCACCCCGCGCGCGGGGGCCTCCGTGGCGGCGGCGCCCGGCTTGCCGCCGTGGCCGGCCTGCGCGCCGTTCCAGCGGGACGCGTCCTCGGCTGCGCCGGCGCGGCGCCCCCCGCGCGCGCCGTCGAGCGGGATCACCGGGGCCGAGGGGCGCGCTGCCGCGCCGAGCAGGCGCAGGGCGTTGCGGCGCAGGATGGGGCCGTCCTTGTCCGCGCGGTCGCGCGCGCGGATGCGCTCGGCGAGCAGCGAGTACGCCTCGTCCGGGAAGAGCAGGACGCCGATCTCGAGCGCGGCGATCTGCACCCAGCGGGACGCGCCCACGCCACGCGACCACGCCAGCACGGAGCGGGCGGCGTCGAGCCCGAGGTGGCCGAGCCGCTCGCGCGCCGGGATGCGGTGCAGGAGGGCGACGGCGGCGAGCATCGCGGCGCGGCGGACGGGCGGGGGGCGGCTCGGCTCGGCGTGCGCGATCGCGAGCCGGAGGACGCCGCCGTCGCGGACGACGTGCAGCGCGTCGGCCGGGTCGTCGAGGTGCTGCGCGAGGTGGGTGAGCGCGTGGTAGGCGATCTCGATCTCGTCGAGGCGATCGGCGATGGCCGTGGCGAAGCGCTCCTGGGCGGCCTCGAGGTCGAGGTTGCGGCCGAGCGCCGACAGATCGCCGGCCTGCTCGACGCGCCCGGTGGCCCAGCCGAGCAGCGAGAGGCCGCCCTTCTTGCGCTCGCGCGCCCAGACGCGGAGCTGCCTGGCGAGGAGCTCGCGCCGTTCGGCGGGTGTCGCGGCCGACTGATAGGCGACCACGAGCGCGGACTCGGCGCTGCGCAGCCTGTCGACCTCGGCGGCCGCGCCGTCGGCGCACCGGGCCAGCGCGGCGAGGAGCGCCGGCGGCGGGTGCTCCTCGTCGCCGAGATCGGCGGTGACGCGCGCGACGACCGTGGCGATGGCGCGCGGGCGCAGGCGCACCTCGATCTGCGGGAGGCTGTCCTCGATGACCTCCGCCATCGACCGCGGCGCGGCGGTCCAGCCGTCGGTCGGCAGGCGCGAGCTCACGGCGCCTCCGCGCGACGACGATCGCGGAGGGGACGGCCTTGCGGCGGGGGGCGAAGGACACCGTACAGCGACAGCATCGGCGGGCGAGCAGGGTACACCGTCGGCCGGAGCTGTCGCGAGCCGCTCTTCACGCGGCTGCGCTCCTCGAACGAAGGGCGGACGGAAGGGCGGCGTCGCGCGCGTCGGCGGGTCTTCCACGTGGTCGTCTTGAACACACGCGCCGCGGCGAGGCCGGCCTGGCGACGCGCGCGCGGGCAGATCAGGCCGTCTCGGGCGCGCGCGTCGCCGTCAGGGCGAGCCTTCCGCGAACGTGTCGCAGTCCTCGACGCGGCCGCCCTGCATGCCGCGCTTGAACCAGGTGACCCGCTGCGCGGACGAGCCGTGCGTCCACGTCTCCGGGTTGACCCTGCCGGTCGCGCTCTTCTGCAGCCGGTCGTCGCCGATCGCGGACGCGGCCTTGAGCGCCTCCTCGACGTCGCCCGTCTCGAGCAGGTCGCGCTTCGCCGTGGAGTGGGCCCACACGCCGGCGAAGCAATCCGCCTGGAGCTCCATGCGCACGGAGAGGGCGTTTCGATCGCCCGGCCGCGCGCTCTGCTGCTGGCGCACGCGGCGCTCGATCCCGAGCACGTTCTGCACGTGGTGGCCGATCTCGTGGGCGAGCACGTACGCCTGGGCGAAGTCGCCGGGCGCGCCGAACCGCGCCTTGAGCTCGCGGTAGAAGCCGAGGTCGATGTACGCCGTGCGGTCCGCCGGACAGTAGAACGGGCCCATCGCCGCCTCGCCGACGCCGCAGCCCGACCTCACGGAGTCGGTGAACACCGTGAGCTTGGGGGCCGGGTACGTCTGCCCGTCGCGGCTGAACGCCTGCTTCCACACCGCCTCGGTGTCATCGAGGACGAAGGACACGAAGTCGACGAGCCGCTCCTCTTCGGGCGAGCTCGCGCGCTCGGTCTGCGCGCCGGGGAGGCTGACGCCCTGGCCGAGCCCCGAGTTGAGGAGATCCTTCCCGAAGACGAGCGAGAGCACGAGCAGGATCACCGTCCCGCCGACGCCCATCTTCGCTCCGCCGGAGACGCCGCGGAGGTCTTGGAGGTTCGTACTGCGTTTGCCGGGTGTCCATCGCATGGCAACCGCATGTATAGCGTGGACCACGCGTCAGGTGGCACCTTAGCTTTCGGTCAGGACGTTTTGCATCGTCCGAGAGGCGGCAGGTAGGATCGAACGGTCCTGAACCAACGAGGCTATGGACCTGTCGTGCTCCGTGGCCGTGGACATCGGGCGGCCCAGGCTCCCCTCTGGTTCATGAGAGAGAGGGAACCACAGAGGCACAGAGGGCACAGAGGGGAGAGAGAGAGAGAAAAAATCTCTGTCCTCTGTGCCCTCTGTGCCTCTGTGGTTCAAATTCTTCTTCATCACGAACCAGGCAGAAGCCTGGGCAACACGGCATCAGCGCCCGTGGACCGACCTCCGGCGTCAGCGTGGCTCTGCCAACCTCGGCAGCGGCAGAGTCCGCCGCGCGGTGGTCGACTGGATCGCTTGCGGTCTCCGGAGGCGGGTGGGACCATGCGCGCCATGAAGAGCCGAATGCACCTCGCCTCCCCCCTCGGCGCTGCGCTCGCCGCGCTGGCCCTCGTTGCCGGCTGCAACGAGCCCGCCGGCGCGCCTGCCGGCGGGGCCGCCGACAAGCCCGCCCAGGCGGGCGCCTCCGAGACTGCCCAGGCCGCTCCGCTCAAGCCCGGCGACGCGGCGCCCGACGTGAAGCTCACGCTCCACGACGGCAGGGAGGTGGCGCTCTCGAGCCTGCAAGGCAAGCAGGTGCTCGTCTATTTCTACCCCAAGGACGACACGCCGGGCTGCACCGTCCAGGCCAAGGGCCTGCGCGACGGCTGGGCCGACCTCCAGGCCGCGGGGCTCGAGGTCTACGGCGTCTCGACCCAGGACGCGCAGAGCCACCAGGCCTTCATCGAGAAATACGAGCTCCCCTTCCCGCTCGTCGTCGACGCCGACGGCGCGGTCTCCGGGGCGTTCCACGTGCCGCTGCGCAACGACTTCGCCACGCGCCAGTCCTTCCTCATCGGCAAGGACGGCAAGATCAAGCAGGTGTGGCTCGAGGTCGATCCCAAGGAGCACACCGCGGCGATCCTCGCCGCGGCGAAGAGCTGAGCGCCGGGCCCGACGACCGGGGCGCGCGACCGGCGGAGGCCGCCGCGATCAGGCCAGAGGCGCCGGATCCCTCATGTACGACGGCACGGGGACCCCGAAGTGATGCAGCAAGGTGGGGGCGATCTGCCGCGTGTCCAGGGGGAGATCGGGCGCGGCCTGGGGCGGAGCCTCCCGAGGATCGAAGACGAGCAACATGCCTTCCGGCACATGGTACGCCGTGGAGCCTGCCTGATCCTCGATTTCCACGTTGCTCAGGCCGGCCTCGGAGAGCGAGCGCGACTGGCCGTTGATCTCGACACGCGCAGAGGGGTCCAGGTTCACCTGGCCCATGGCGATGGCGAAGAAACCGTTGTTCCGCTCTTCCCACTCGACCGCCGCGCCGTTCACCTTGAAGCTCGCCAGCGTCGCCCGGAACGCCTCGCGCTTCGCCTCCTGCACGAAGACGGAGGTGCGGGGCGCCATGGCCGGGCGCTCGGACCAGTCGTCGCTGCCGAGCCCGGAGCAGGCCATGAACCTGCCGAGGTCGGTGACATAGAGCTGCGTCTTGATGGGCTGGCCCGAAGCCGCGCCCTGACCCATGCTGGAGGCGATCCAGAGCACGTAGTCAGGATTCGCCTCGACGAACGCGATCACGCGCGAGAGGAACCCATCGAATTTCGACATCGCAAATTCGATCTCGTGACGATACCTCCCCACCCAGCTCCAGTCGTACTGGAGCTCCGTGAAGTCCCCGGGGAAGGCCGCTGCCCAGTACCGGTGCATCGCCGAGGCGACATGGTTGGTGAAGAACGTGGCGAAGTCAGGGCGAGCGTCCTCCATCTGCTTCATGAAGACGTCGAAGCCCAGGACGCTCTGGTACGTCCTGCGCCGGATGCGCTGCCAATCGTGGACTTGCTCCGAGACGAGCTGCCTGGAGATGTCCGCCAGGGTCGAGGCGCGGATGCCGAGGCCAGGCATCGCGCGCAGCAGCTGGAGGGCCCCCTTGCCCGGCACGTCGCGCGACACGTTCCGCGCCGACTTGCGCGCCATCGTCAGGTTGAAATCCTGAAAGACCCCCAGGATGTCCGGGTGGGCCTCGGGCGTCGGCGCGAAGGTGTCGGGCATGTAAAACGCGTAGGAGCGGACGTCCTCCGGCATCGGATAGCTGTGTAGCGATCCGAACACTCCCGTCTTGATTCCATGAGCCGCGAGGATGCGCCAGATCGGCGGATACTTCGCGTCCACCTCGGAGAGATCTTGACCGAAGAACCTCAGTCCGTGGAGCGCGTCGTCGACCCCTCGGTGCAACGTCGGCCACGTGATCCACGGGCTCAAGATCGAGTCGGGGGCCTGCGTCCGGATCTGCCGCATTCGATGCAGGTTCTTCGCGAGCGCCGAGCCCGGCGCCGCGCCGCAGAACTGCTTCACGATCCGCAGCGGAACCTCGTTCAGCTCGAAGAGCAAGATCTTTCGCTTGGACATGGTCCTTCCGCATAGATCGGATACCGGTGGGGGTCAAGGTACGTGTCCGTTGGTTCGGCCACATCCGGATACGTGCTTTGACCTCGTGGAAGCGGCGCACGGTATGCGCTCACGGCCCGGTAGCGTCGCGATCGAGCGCTGGCCATGGCGGCGGTTCTTGCCTAGTCTCCGCGGCCAGTGGCTTCTTCCCCTCTCCGCTCCGCCGAGCCCGGCGACCAGCGCATCGCCCACGTCCTGCTGTTCGTCACCCCGGCGCTGTTCACAGCCAACATGGTGCTGGCGCGCGCCACGGCCGATTTCATCCCGCCGGTGGCGCTGGCGGTGCTCCGCTGGCTGGGCGTCGTGCTGGTGCTGCTGCCCTTCTGCGGTCGCGAGCTGTGGCGCGGCCGCGCCGCGCTGCGCCGCGACTGGACCCGATATGCCCTGCTCGGGCTGCTCGGCATGGGCATCTGCGGCGCCGGCGTCTATCTGGGCGCCGCCAGCACCACGGCCACCAACATCGGCCTGATTTACGCCGTCTCGCCGGTGATCATCATCCTGCTGTCACGTGCCATGTTCGGCGACCGGCTCAGCGGGCGCCAGGGCCTGGGCGCCGCGCTGGCGCTGACCGGCGTGCTGATCATCGTGCTGCGCGGCGACCCGGCGGCGCTGCTGGCGCTCGACTTCAGCGCCGGAGACCTGATCATCCTCGCCGCCGCGATCTCCTGGGCGCTGTACACCGTGCTGCTGAAGCGCTGGCCCGATCCGCTGGGGGTGACGGCGCGGCTCACCGCGATCGCGCTCGCCGGGGTGATCCTGCTGCTGCCGGCGCTCGGCTGGGAGCTGGCCAGCCGCGGTCCGCCGGATTTCGATCTGCGCACCATCGCCGCCGTGCTGACGCTGGTCCTGGTGCCGGGCGTCGGCGCCTACGCGACCTACGGCTATATCACCCAGCATCTCGGCCCCGGCCGCACCGGCCTGCTGCTCTACCTGTCGCCTGTCTATACCGCCGTGATGGCCTGGCTGCTCCTCGGCGAGGCGTTCGCCCTCTACCATTGGCTCGGCGCGGCGCTGGTATTACCGGGCCTCTTCTTCGCCACCCACAAACCGGCGACGACCTGAATTCCTGCGCCCCGCTTCGCGAGGCCACGGCGCAGATCGAGGCGAGTCGGCCTTAGGCGCTCGCCGTCGGCGCCACCGCCCCTCCGTCGGCCGCGGGCCTCCAGAGCCCGAGCGCGCGCGCGCACGGCAGCACCACCTGGGCCAGCGCCGCGCGGGGCAGCTCGCGCAGCTCGGCCCCGCCGAGGTGGCCGTGCGCCGCCAGCGCCGCCGCGCGGCCCCGCGGCGGCTCGGCCGCGGCCGGAGGCGGCCGCCCGAGCGACACCGCCGCGGCCTCGAACACCTCCGCCACGGCGCGGCGGACCGGCTCGCCCCCGGCCCCGATCGCCCACGCCACCGTCAGCCACGCGAGCTCCGCGTGCCGCGCCTCGTCGTCCGCGATGGCCTCGAGCGCCGCGCGCACCGCGGGGTCCCCGGCGCGGGCGCGCTGCTCCGCCGCCACCAGCGCCGCCACCGTCTCGCCCACGCAGCCCTCCTCCGCGGCGGCGCGCGCCAGCGACACGAGGTCCGCGGCGACCGGCACCCCGCCCGGCATCGGCAGCGCGGCGGGGCCGACGGGCTCGCCCCGGTACGCGGACGCGAGCGAGAAGCCGAGCCGGGCGTGACCGACCTCGTCGAGCGCCGCGATGTGCGCCGCCTCCACGAGCGACGACGGCGCCCCGAGCGCCATGAGATCCAGCGCGAAGCGCGCAAATGAGGCCACCGACGCGTGCTCCTCCAGCGCGCTCCGGAGCCAGCTCTCCGCGAGCGTCTCCCGCTCCTCGTCCGTGAGCTCCGCCAGCGACGGCGTCACCCCGCCCGCTCGGGTCTCTTTCCCGCGCGCCAGCCACCCTGAGTCCGCCGCCCGCGGGACCGCCGTGCGCCGGTGCCCCTCCAGCGTGAACGGCCGGCCCGGCACGCCGCAATACGTGGAGTTGTCCCTTGAGGTCACCTCGTAACAGCACGTGCCGTCTCGCTGGGTCGCGTCGCTCTCCACCGACTCGATGTAGTCATCGCATTTCGGGTAGATGGTCCTGAGCTCCTCGACCGCCTGCCTGCGGTCCAGGCACGCCCCGAGCTCCTCGGGCCACTCGATGCAGCGGACGTCGGCGGCGGCCTCGGGCTCCCCCCCGCACCCCGGGGCCCCGACCAGCAGCGCGGCCGCCGTGGAGGGGCCGGCGCTCAGCAAGAGACGGGCGATGAGCGTTCGTCGAAAGGATCGGTCGAGCAGCATGGCGTGCACCTCCAGCCCCATGCCCGCTGCCTCGTGAGCACAGCGAGGAGCTCGCGACATGGCGGCTTGTGCCAGATCCCATCGCAAGCCATGTGCCACGCAGACCGGGGCTCCAGCACGTCGAGGCCGACCGGTTCTGCGCGACGGGCGGCGCACTCCCATCGTCCCTCGCGCGCGGCGCTGACACACTCCGGCACTCCCGCCCGGGCGCGGGCGTCATCGCGCCCAGCGGCGCGGCGCGGCCTACAGCAAGCTCACGTTGGTCGTGAACGACGCGTTCCGCAGGAGGCGCCGCTGGTCGAGCGGCGTCGCGAACCCGTTCGCCTTGTGGAACGTCGATGAGCCCCCGCCGCAGATCGTGTCGTTCCCGGCCCACCGCTCCGGGCAATGCGTCATGATGTAGTCGCGGTCCGGGTTGCTGCTCCCGACACCCTTCCACCGCGTGTGCCGGACGCACGCGGCGCCGTCCACGGTCCACTCCGCCTCGAGGCCCATGCCGGAGCCTGCCGTCTCCGTCTGGATGCCGAGCGCGTCCCAGACGTCGATCGCCGTCCCGGTCCTCGTGTGCGGCACGCCGTCACCGCAGTAATCTGCGCGCACGAGGCGGACGCACGCCTGATGAAGATACGAGAGGTCCCGGCTCGCGCAGACGGTCCCGTTGCACTCCGCCCGGGGCGCCCACCCATTGTAACCCCACTCGGCGCATTTCCCGATCGCCGCGCCCTGGCAGCCGAAGGTGAAGCTGCTCCCGTCGTCCGAGTAGTCGCCGGTCGCCGCGTCCCACCTCCCCCGCACCGGGATCGCCTCGAGGCCCTCACCGCAGATATTCGCCCAGAGGCCGCCGCCGACGTCGTACTTCACCGTGTAATAAGAGAGCCCGCCGCGCTGGACGATGTCCGTGATGCGGACCGTCAGGGTCGACAGGTCGTCCAGGACCGCCTCGATGTCCACCCCGATGAAATCGGCCCCCTGGAAGCGCCGGCCGTCGGTCGCGCGCGTCCCGACCAGCGTCGTCGCGCTCAGCGAGACCCCGTTGAAGCGGACTCCGTTGAAGCGGACCCCATTGAAGCGGACCCCGTTGAGCTGGGTGCCGTTCAGGTGCGTGCCGTTGAGGGTGAGGTTGTTGAGCGCGCTCAGCGCGAGCGCGCTCTCCGCCGGCTCCTCCTCGCCCTCGCCCTCGCCGCTCTCCGCGGCGCACCCGACGCCCAGGGACACGAGCCCGACCATCGCCACTGCCAGGAACCCTCGCTGCACCATGATCGCCTCCGAAGCCAGCGCTGAAACGGTGACGTCGCTGCGTTGACGATCTCCCCTCCGGCGGTCGGGCCCCGGCCGCGTGAGGAACGAGGCCTGCGGCGGCGCCTGGCGCCGCGAAGCCTCCTCGCCCCTCACGGCGGCGGAGGGAACGAGGCGCAGATGCGGAGACCGATCACCGGATCGAGGAAGGTACCGTCAACGACGGTCCGATTGTCACTCCGGACCGATGTTTGATCGTAGAGGTAAGCGCCGCCTCGTAAAAGTACTTTATCAACCTCGATCGACGAAATCGCCCACTCGAGGACGTTCCCCGCCATGTCGTCGACCCCGAAGGGACTACGTGAGGCAGGGTGCGAGCCCACCTCATCTGGGCCCATCGTGGAGCTCTCCTTGCCGTAGGTCTCATCGAAGTTGGCGTCGCCGGGAGAGAGGCTGTCCCCGTGCGGGAAGATGCGGCTGTCGGCGCCGCGCGCCGCGCGCTCCCACTCGTGGTCGGTGCAGAGGCGCGCCCCGCGGACGCGGCCTGTCCGGTGGAGCCACGCGGCGTACTCGGTGGCCTGAGCGAAGGAGATGCCCGTGACCGGAAAACGGAGCCAGTCCTGCTGCGCCCGCGCCTCCCGGGAGGCATAGACGAGCGGCTCCCCGGCGCGCGCCGTGTAGGATTGCACCGTGGGCTGGATCGTCAGCTGCCAGACCCCGCTGGGGAGCTGGCGCAGCCCGAGGGCGCCCGTCATGGCGCCGTTGCCCGCCTGGATCGAGGGGCGCCCGCGGGGCTCTCTCGGGAGCGCCTCGATGTAGTCGAGCCACTCCTGAAACGTCGTCTCGTGACGTGCGATGAGGTAAGCGCCCGTGCTGATCTCGTGGAGCGGAACGGTGGAGAGGAACGCCCACCGGTACATGTCGTCCAGCGAGGCGCCGAACAGGAACCGGCCCGGCGGGACGTAGATGAACCCGGGGGGGACGTCGCCGGCGGGCGGCAGCGGGAACGAGAGCCGCAGCGACTCCCCGCGGTGGACCAGGAACGGATAGCGGACGATGGTGCGGTTGCGCGCCTCGCAGGTGAGCAGGTAAGAGCCCTGCGCGAGCGCGATGCGCGACAGGGGCGTCGCGCCCAGCAGCCGCCGGTCGGCCAGCAGCCGGCGCCCGTCCGCGTCGCCCTCGTACCGCTCGATCGTGATCTCCGCGCCGGGAGGATCGGTCTCGATGGCGACCTCGGCGGGCGCGTTCCACCGCTGCTGGCGCGCGCCGTCGGGATCGTAGGTGCTCATGCGCTGGAGCAGCTCGTCGCGCAGCGAGGTGTGGCCCCGCCGGTCCGCGGCGAGCGCGCGCTCGTAGAGGATGTCGCCGAGCCGGTCGCGGGCGTCGCGGCGCGCGCCGTCGAGCGTGAGCGCCGCCTCCAGCTTCTGGCTCGCCTGCAGGTAGAGCCCCTCGGCCTCGGCGGCGCGCCGGCGCGCGCGGTCCCAGAGCGCCTCGCCCTCCTCGCGGCGCCGGTCGTCGAACGCCGCGAGCGCCTCCGCGGCGAGCGCCTCGGCCGCGGCGCTCTCGCGCGCCGCGGCGGCCGTGGTGACCGACGCCTCCTGGATCTTCCGGTCCGCGCGCGCGGCGAGCTGGCGCGCCGCCCTGAGCTCCAGCGCGCCGTAGAGCAGCGCGGCGACGAGCGGCACGCCCACGACGAGCGCCCACCGGATCGCCCGCTGCGTCAGGACGGCGCGCCGCGACGCCCTCAGGAACGCCGCCTCGCGCGGCGGCAGATCGCCCGGATCGAGGCCCTTCGCCTCCTTGAGCTGGCGCGCGCTGAAGAGCGCGTCGCGGCGCCGGCCGAGCCGCTCCCACTCGGCGGCGGACGCCTCGAGGCGCTGGCGCGTCGCGCGCTGCTCGCGCTGCTCGTCCAGCCAGTGGCGCAGCGTCCCCCAGCCGTGGATCAGCGCCTCGTGGGCGATCTCGTAGACCGTCCCCTGCTCGCCCTCGCGGGCGAACACGAGGCGCCCCTGCACGAGCGCGTCGAGCGCCGCGCGCGCCGCCTCGTCGCCGCCCGGCTGCGCGAGCTCGCCCTCGACGCGCCGCGCCCGCGTGCCCTGCGGGGTGATGAGCGCGCCGAGCAGCCGCCGCGCGGCCGCGTGCACCGCCGGCGCCATGCGACCGAGGACGCGATCGGCGTGGCGGGCGAGCGCGCCCTCGACGCCGCCGATCTGCGCGAGATCGGCGCTGCTGAGCGGCGCGTCGGGCGCGGCGCGGGCGTCCCACAGCTCGGCGAGCGCGAACTGGAGCAGCGGCAGCCCGCCCTCGGCGCGCGCGGTCGACTCGACGAGCGCGTCGATGACCGCGTCCGACTCGAACGCGACGCCCTTGGCCCGCGCCGGCCCGGTGATGGCCTCGCGGAGCTTGTCCGCCGACATCGGGCGGAGCAGGTAGAGCGCGCGCTCGATCTCGTCGCCGAGGCCCGAGATGCCGGCGACGCGCGCGAGGAAGTCGCCGCGCACCGTGGCGAGCAGGCGCAGCGAGGGCGAGCGCGCCGCGAACGCGCTCAGGACCTCGCCGACGAGCGCGGCCTCGCCCGGGTTGCTCAGCGTCGCGAGCTCCTCCATCTGGTCGACGAACAGCGCGAGCCCGCCGCGCTCGCCGAGGCGCGCGCGGAGGTCGCGGACCAGCGATCCCGGGGCCGCGCGCACCCCGTCGGCGATGCGCTCGGCGGGGACGCCGAGCACGGGCTCCAGCGCGGCGGCCAGGGCGGCGAGCGGGTGACGGCCGGGGACCATCATGGCCGCCTGGAAGTCGCGCCCGCCGCCGAGGGCGCCCTCGAGCACGCGCGAGAGCACGCCGGCGCGGCAGAGCGACGACTTGCCCGAGCCCGAGTCGCCCGCGACGACGATCATGGGCTCGGAGCGCAGCCTGTCGAGGATCGTCCCGGTCTCGGAGCTGCGCCCGTAGAACATCGCGCGGTGCTCGAGGTCGAAGACGAGCAGCCCGCGGTAGGGGTTGCCCTCCGGGGCGATCGAGGCGTGCCGGCTCCGCGCGAGCAGCTCCTCCAGCGCGTCGCGCAGCTCGTCGCCGGAGGCGAAGCGGGCGGCGGGGTCGATCTCGAGGCACCGCTCGATGACGGCCGCGAGCCGCGCCTCGACGCCGGGCGCGAGCGCGGCGAGGGGCATCGGCCTGAAGCTCACGGCGACGCGCGGGAGATCCTGCGGCGCCACGTCGCCGTGCGGCGGCGAGCCGGCGCAGAGCTCGAAGAGCAGCGCGCCGAGCGAGTACACGTCCGAGCGGCGCGTCGGCAGGTCGCCGCGCCACAGCTCGGGCGGCAGGTAATGGGGCGTGCCGCCGCTGACGTGCTTCGTCCCGTCGAGCAGCCGCGCCGCCATCTCGGCCTCCCGGACGATCTCGCCGTCGAGCGGCTCGGCGGGCTCCGGCCGCGCGACCGGGTCGAGGAGCTTCGCGAGGCCGAAGTCGAGGAGCTTCGCCTCGCCTTCCTCGGTGAGCACCGCGTTGCCCGGCTTGATGTCGAGGTGCAGCACCCCGCGGCGGTGGGCGGCGGCGAGGCCGCGCGCGAGCCCCGCGGCGAGCTCGAGCACGCGGTGCCAGGGCATCGGGATGTCGACGCAATCGAGGCTCTGGCCGCGGACGAACTCCGAGACGATGAACATCTGGCCGCGGAGCTCGCCGACGCGGTAGACGGCGACGACGTTCGGGTGCTGGATGCGGGCGGCCGCGCGCGCCTCGGCGAGCAGCCGCGCGCGCACCCCGGCGTCCGCCGTCGCCGCGCGGATGAACTTCACCGCGACCATCCGGTCGAGCAGCGTGTCGTGGGCGAGGTAGACGTCCCCCATGCCGCCGCTGCCGAGCTTCTGGACGAGCCGGTACTCCTCGACGCGTGCCGGCGGGACGAAGCTCGGCGGGCTCACGCTCGCCGGGCCCAGGCTGGGCGGCGGCGACGCGTCCGCCGCCCGCGGCCGCGTATCGGCGCCGCCGGGCCGGAGGGCGGCCTGCGTGAGGGTGGGGGCTGAGCTGTGTTTCACGGTGACGTGGCGCGCCCGTTAATGGCGGACGACTATACCCGCCTCGCGGGGAGACGTTCCGCGTCGAAATCGACGGGGACGCATGAAACGCGCGGCGCGCGGCGCATGTCCATATGTCCTGAGATGTGGGGTGTCGCCGCCGTGGCGAGGCGTCGATTCGCGCGCGTGGGCTGGATTCCAGGCGCGACGCGGCGCGGCGGGGATCAGCGCCCGGTCATGTAAAAGGCGGCGAGGCACATCTCGTCGTTCGTGCCTTCTCCCCACACCACATCCGTCGGTACCCGCGGCTGTCCGTCGATGAACGGCTGGTTCTCCGGCGTGTTGTCCCAGTGACACTCGATCGACAGCTTATCGCCTGGATTGAGCACCTTGGGCGCGGCGAGCGTATAACTACCTTGCCAGTGGAAATCCCAGCGTGGGATATCGAGCACGCACTCCGAGCTTCCGTCGGCGCGCTCGATCTCGAGGCGCGCGCGGCGGCCGAGCGTGTGCATGTGGAGGCCCGCGATGTGGAGCTCGATCGGCGCGCCGTCCGAGAGCGGCCGGGTGGGATCGATCCCCCAGCGGTGGGCGACGTCGGCCTCGAAGGCGGGGATCAGCATGGCGTCGCCGTTGAGCCAGGCCGGGTTGGTCCACGGCTGGGTGGAGCCCTCCCGCTCCACGGAGCTCTCGAGCGTCATGTCGATCGCGGAGCGATCCGGCAGCTTGCCCGCCGAGAGCGTGTTGTAGTGCACCTGCACGATCAGCCTGGAGCCGGGCTCGATCCGGGTCCCCGTCCCCGCCGGGAAGTTCACGCTGCCGGCGCCGGGGACCCAGGCCCCGAGCCAGCGCGGCCTGATCCCCGGGCCTCCGAAGCAGGGATAGCCGGGGCCGGGGTCGGCCGCGTCGAGCGCCTCGACCTCCTCGACCTGCTCCGGCCCGGCCATGAAGGCGATCACGTGGTGGACGACGCGCTCCTCGCCGGGCCTGACCTGGAAGCCGGTGACGTAGCGCGTGCTCTCCTCCGGCCAGTCGATCACGAAGCAGCGGTAATCGTCGGGCGCCGCCTGCGGGGTGTACTCGACCGGCATCTCGACGGTCAGGTCCACCCGCGCGAGCTCGCTGGTCTCCGGCGGATCGAGCGGCGGGCCCTCCTCGGCCGGGTCGCCCGCGGCCGCGCCGCCGTCGACCCAGGCGGCGATCGTCTGGATCTGCGGCTCGGACAGGGAGCGGTCGCCCACGTAGTCGGCGCAGCCGCTGTCCGCCGGCCAGGGGGGCATCGTGCGTTCGACGACGGCCCGCTTGATGTGCGGGGCCCACGCCGCCGCCACCTCGTGGCTCTCGAGCGAGAACGGCGCGATGCCGCTGCCGCTGTGGCACCCCGCGCACCGCGCGTCGAAGATCGGCTTCACGTCCCGGTAATACGACGCTGCGGCCTGGACCCCGCCGCCCGCCGCGCCCCCGGCCTCGTCGTCGCCGCCGCAAGCCGCCGTGGCGACGGCCAGCGCGACGCCCATCCACGCCCGTGATCCCGGGAACCCCGCGCACCTCGACATGGAAACACCTGCCTTGTTTCAGCGCCGCCGGGCGACGCGCGGCGACGCCCGGCGACGTTCGATGACGCTCAGCCGCGCTCAGCGACGATCATGGTGTCCCCCGGCCGCCGGATCGCGCCGGAGGAAGAACGCGATGACGGTCGCGAGCTCGTCGCGCGCGGCCACGAGGAGCACCGTGGCGCCCCCCGCGACGATGGACGAGCCGCGCGGCGCCTCGACGCGGCCATCCGGGCGGTAGACGCCGGCGAAGACGCACGACGCCGGGAAGTCGGCGCTGCCCGCGATGACGCTCACGGTGCGGCCGGCGACCATCGAGTCGACGGGGACGTCGAGCTCGAACGCCACGGACTCGCCGGTGCCGAGCACCATCGCGTGGCGGACGCCCGGGTGCTCGATCGCGGTGGCCATCGCGCCGATGAAGACGTCGATCTCGGACAGGATCCGGTGCACGCCCGCGCGCACGTACACGCTGCGGTAGTCGGGGTCCCGCATGCGCACCATCACGCGCTTGGCGCCCGCGGCCTGGGCGAGCAGCGCGACGGCGAGGTTGTCGGCGTCGCGGCGGAGCATGGCCACGACCACGTCGGCGCGCCCCACCTCGGCCTCCTTGAGGAGCCCGGCGTCGGTCGCGTCCCCCACGAGCGAGACGAGGCCGTGGCGCTCGAAGGCGCTCGTGGCGATCGCGTCGTCGCGGTCGACGATGGTCACCTCGTGGCCCGTCTGCGCGAGGTGGACCGCCACGCTCAGCCCTGCGCGCCCGGCGCCCACGATGAGCACGCGCATCTCAGCCGCCTCCTTCATGCTCGTGGAGCTTCATCATCTCTCGATCGATCTCGCTCACGTGGGCGTTCGCCGTCTCGTCGGCGATGAGCCCGCGCCTCGCCGCGTCGAGCACCGCCGCCTTCTGCGCCGTGAGCAGCGCGAGGTCCGTGAGGTGATCGCGCACCGCCTCGCCCTGCGGCGACTGGAGCGCGACCTCCGCCGCGATCACCTGGCGCTGGAACGCGGCCCGGCGCTCCGCGTGCTCCTTGCGGGACACGAGCCCCGCGGCGAGCAGGTCGTCGAGCTCGGCGTGGCCGCGCCGCGCGGCGATGAGCGTCGCCTTGGCGGCGTCGAGCGCGGCGTCGGTGCTCGGGGCCGCGACATTGAGGAACTTGAGCAGCCGCGCGAACGGCAGCGCCTGCGCGACGAGGGTCACGAAGGTCACGCCGAAGACGATCGTGATCAGCCGCTCGCGGAACGGCATGTCCTTCGGGAGGCTGAGGACGGCCGCCATCGAGAGCGCGCCCTTGATGTTGCCGACCAGCATCACGTGCTGCCAGCGGAACGGCACGACCTCCCGCGTCATGGCCCGGAGCGCGCCGAAGCAGCCGTAGACGGCCACCGCCCGGCCCGCGTGCAGGGCGATGAGCGCGAGGCCGATGGAGGCCGCCTCGCGCACGAGCATCTCCGCCTGGATCTGCATGCCGACGAGCAGGAAGAGCAGCACGTTGAGGAAGAAGCCCGTCGTCTCCCAGAACCCCTCGAGCGCGAGCACGCGCGAGGGCTCGAGGTGGCGGCGCGCGGCCTTGCCGACGACGACGCCGGCGACCACGACGGCGATGACCGGCGAGGCGTGGAGCCGCTCGGTGAGCAGGGCCGTGGCGAACACGAGCACCAGCGAGGCGAGGATCGCGGTCAGGTGATCGGGCGTGCGGCGCAGCAGGACCGCGCCGAGGGAGCCGAACGCGCCGCCGAGGACGGCGCCGCCGAGCATCGCCATCGAGAGGGCGCGGAAGGTCTCGACGGCGTCGAACGTGCCGCTCGCGAGGACGCGCGAGGCGAGCATCACGAGCACGAGCGCCGTTCCGTCGTTGAAGAGGCTCTCTCCCTCCATGATCGCGGCCAGCCGGTGCGGGACGCGGACGCTCCGGAAGGCGAGCAGCACGCTCACGGTGTCGGTGATGGCGAGCAGCGCGCCGAGGAGGAGCGCCGCCGAGAACGGGAGGTCGAGCACCAGCGTCGCCACCGCGGCGGTGCCGAGCAGCGAGATGAGCACCCCCGGCACGGCGAGCGCGAGGATGGGCCGGCTCGCGGCGCGCAGGCTGTCCGCGTCGGCGGCCAGGGCGCCCTCGAAGACGAGCACCGGGAGGAACGCGATGAGGATGAGGTCCGGGTCCATCGGCGCGTTCGGCAGCACGTCGAGGACGACGAGGAGGAGCCCGATGAGGACGAGCGCGGCGTTGTAAGGGACCCCGACGCGCTTGGCGCCGATCGCGACGACGGAGCCGACGGCGAGGACGAGGAGCAGGCTCTCGAGCCGCTCCCTCATGCGTCGCCCCGCGGCGGAGGTGGCGAGACAGGCACGCTGGCGGTCGGCGCGCGCGTCGGGCGCGTCGCGGGTTGCGTGAGGTCCACGAGGGCGATCACCGTAGATCCTCCGCTACAGGATCGCTCCGGGATCCGCAAGACGTGGTTCCGGGGCGCCTCCGGTACGCCCGCGCCGGAGCCGGCCAGACGGGAGCACGCCTGTCCCGGCGAGCGAGCCGACGTCCGAGATGACATGACACGACATCGGCGGCGCTCTCCTGTGCTCCACATCGGGCGATAGCCGACATGGAGCGGAGGCGCGTTTGCGCGCGCTCAGAAGGGCCAGACGAGCGGGATGACGATCACCGCGGTCGCCAGCACGAGGAGCTGCAGGGGCAGCCCGACGCGGGTGAAGTCTTTGAAATGATAGCCGCCGGGCCCCATGACGAGGATGTTCACCGGAGAGGCGATCGGCGTGGCGAACGCCGCCGAGGACGCGAAAGCGACCCCGAGGAGCAGCGGCTCCGGCGCGAGGCCCAGCGCGCCGGCCAGGCGGACCGCGAGGGGGGCCATGAGCACGGCCGTCGCGGTGTTCGAGAGGACCATGCCGATGGCCGACGTGGCGAGGACGAGCAGGCCGAGGACCACCGCGGGGCGCGCCCCCGCGAGGAGCCCCTCGACGGCGGAGACGGCGGCGCCCATCGCGCCGGTGCGCTCGAGCGCGGTGGCGAGGGGGACCATGCCGGCGATGAGCACGACGCTCTCCCAGTTGACGGCGCGGTAGACGTCCGCCGGGCGCACGCACCGCGCGAGCACGAGGAGGACCGCGGCGAGCAGCACGGCGACGACGTTGGGCAGCCACCCGAGCGCCATGCAGACGAGCATGCCCAGGGTGATGCACACGGCGACGGTGGCGCGCTCGCGATCGACGAAGACGTCGCCCTGCGCGTCGGGCTCGGCGACCAGCACGAGGTCCCGCCGCTCGTCCCGCAGGTTCCGGAGGTGCTTGAGCCGCCCCTTCACGAGCAGCGTGTCGCCGGCGCGGAGCTTGAGATCGCGCAGCTCGGGCGTGGCGTGGAACACCGGGAGCCAGCCCTCGCCGCGCCGGATCGAGAGCACGCTCGCGCGGTAGCGGTCGCGGAACCTGGCGTCCCTCAGGGTCTGCCCGGCCAGGCTGGAGCGCCGCGGCAGCACCACCTCGGCGAGGGACTCCTCGGGGGGCAGCGAGAAGATGGGGCGCGCCTGGAGCGCCTCGAGCCCGAAGCGCTCGGTGAGCGCCGCGATCTTCTCGTCGCTCCCGAGCAACCGCAGCTCGTCGCCGGGGGCGAACACCGCCTGCGGCACCACGCGCTGCGCCTCGAGGCCGCGGGGCCCGGGGCGCGCGATGCCGACCACGGTCACGCCGAAGTCGGCGCGCACGTTCGCCTGGCCGAGCGTGAGGCCGGCGAGCCGCGCGCCGGGCGGGACGCGCACGGCGCGCAGGGCGCTGCCGAGCCCGTACTCCATCGAGAGGTCGTCGAGCGAGAGCGACCGCGGCGCGCCCGCGTCCGCCCCGTCTTCCTTGCTGGGCAGCGCGCTGCGGCCGAGCGAGATCATGTACGCCACGCCGACCGCGAGCACGACGACGCCGGGGATGGTGAAGCTGAAGAAGCGGAACGGCTCGCGGCCGGCCGCGCGGAGCGCCTCGCTCACGAGCAGGTTGGGTGGGGTGCTGATGAGCGTGAGGTTGCTCCCGAGGTGGGCCGCGAACGCGACGGGCATGAAGAGCCGCGCCGGCGCGATCCCGCGGCGGAGCGCGAGCGTCCCGACCACCGGCAGGAGGATCGCCACGGTGCCCGTGGAGCTCATGAAGGCGGACACGAGCGCGGTCGCCCCCATCACCACCGCGATCACCTTGGCCTCCCCGCCGCCGGCGAAGCGCTCGAGGCGCTGGCCCAGCCAGTCGGCGACCCCCGTGTCGGTCAGCGCGGCGCCGACGACGAACAGGCCGGCGATCATGAGCACTGCCGGGTTCGAGAACCCGGCGAGCGCGTCCGGGACCGTGGTCACACCGGAGATCGTCAGGGCGAGCAACGACATCATCGCCACCACGTCGAGCCGCAGGCGATCGCTCACGAAGAGGACGATCGTGAGCCCGAGGATGGCGAACGCGAGGAGGGCCTCCGAGGTCATGGGGCGGCGGAGCCTAGCGGGACTCTCGCGCGGCGGCTCACTTCGCGTTCCGGCGCGCTCTCCGCTCGCGCTCGCGCGCGTTCGTGGCCGCGTTGCTCGCGGCGAGGCGGCCGGGCGGCACCAGGGCTGGCCGGGCGGCGCGCGCCTCAGGCGCCGCATACGCGCGCCGCATACGCGCCGCGACGAATACACGATTCACTTGATTCCAGGGCGCCGCCGTGCGGTCCTACGCTGAGGGGATACTTCATTTTACCCGCTTGCAAGGAGATCTGGATGCTCGCGCGCCGTCATTCACGCGCCCTCGATTCGCTGTTCGTCGCCGCCGCCGTCCTCGTGTGCCTGCTAATGGCAGCGCGCCGGGCGAGGGCGGCGCCTTCGTATACCCTCTTCGAGAGCGGCCAGGTCCGGCCGATCGCGCTCTCGCCGAGCCGCGCGCTGCTCTTCGCGGCCAATACACCCGACAATCGTCTCGAGATCTTCCGCGTCACGCCGGGCGGCCTCGCGCACCTCTCCTCCGTGAGCGTGGGCCTGGAGCCCGTCGCCGTCGCCGCGCGCAATGGCGGCGAGGTCTGGGTCGTCAATCACCTCTCCGACAGCGTCAGCGTCGTCGACGTCTCGTCCCCCTCGCGCCCGCGGGTCGTGCGCACGCTCCTCGTCGGGGACGAGCCGCGCGACATCGTCTTCGGGGGCCCCGGGCGCTCGCGCGCGTTCATCACGGCCGCCCACCGGGGCCAGAACGCGCCGTTCGATCCGCAGCTCACGACGCCCGGGGTCGGCCGCGCGGACGTCTGGGTGTTCGACGCGAGCGCCGTCGCCGCCGACCCGTCGCTCGGCGGTGTGCCCCTCACGATCCTCACCCTGTTCACCGACACCCCGAGGGCGCTCGCGGTCAGCCCGGACGGGGCCTCGGTGTACGCCGCCGGCTTCCACACCGGCAACCGCACGACGGCCGTGCACCGCGTGCTCGTGGAGGAGGGCGGCGGGCTGCCGCCGCCGCACACGAACTTCCTCGGCGAGCCGCAGCCGCAGACATCGCTCATCGTCCGCCACGACGGCCAGAGCTGGGTCGACGTCGCGGGGCGCACCTGGGACGACGAGGTCCGGTTCTCGCTGCCCGACAAGGACGTCTTCGTCATCGACGCGACGGCCAACCCGCCGCAGCAGCGCCCCGGCAGCGCCGGCTTCTTCACCGGCGTGGGGACCGTCCTCTACAACATGGCCGTCAATCCGGTGAACGGAAAGGTCTATGTCTCCAACACCGAGGCGTTCAACCTCGAGCGCTTCGAGGGCCCGGGCACCTTCGCCGGATCGAGCGTCCGGGGACACCTGCACGAGAGCCGGATCACCGTGCTCGGCGGCGGCTCGGCCGCGCCGCGGCACCTCAACAAGCACATCGATTATTCGACGTGCTGCGCTCCCGTGCCCAACCCGGAGAACGCGAAGAGCCTGGCCACGCCGCTCGACATGGCGGTGACCGATGACGGCGCGAAGCTCTACGTCGCCGCGTTCAGCTCGAGCAAGGTCGGGGTCTTCATGACGGCCGAGCTGGAGGGCGACACCTTCGTGCCGAGCCTCGCGCGCCAGATCCCGGTGAGCGGGGGCGGGCCGAGCGGGCTCGCGCTCGATCAGCCGCGCGGCCGGCTGTACGTGCTCACGCGCTTCGACAACTCCATCTCGATCATCGACACCGCCGGCGGCGTCGAGATCGCGCACGTCCCGCTCCACAACCCCGAGCCGCCCAGCGTGGTCCGCGGGCGGGCGTTCCTGTATGACGCGAGCTTCACGTCGAGCCACGGAGACTCGTCGTGCGCGAGCTGCCATGTCTTCGGCGATCTCGACAGCCTGGCGTGGGATCTCGGCAACCCGGACGAGGTCACCCAGGTGAACCCTGGGCCGTTCACGAGCATCAACCCGCCCTTCCCCGCCGACACCACGCTGAAGCCGATGAAGGGGCCGATGACGACCCAGAGCCTGCGCGGGCTCGCCAACCACGGGCCGATGCACTGGCGCGGCGACCGCACGGGCGGCCTCGACGAGCCCAGCGCGCAGCCGGACAGCGGGGCGTTCGACGAGCGCGCGGCGTTCCGGCGGTTCCAGGCCGGCTTCACGAACCTGCTCGGCCGGCACGCGCCCATTCCCGACGACGACATGGAGGCGTTCACCGACTTCACCCTCCAGGTGACGTATCCGCCCAATCCGATCCGGAGCCTCGACAACTCCCTCACGCCCGATCAGCAGGCCGGGCGCGATCACTTCGTCCGCGAGGGCGTCGACGGGACCTTCTCCTGCGCGTCGTGCCACAGCCTGGACCCGGACGGGAACGCCGGCACGAGCGAGCCTTTCCCCGGCTTCTTCGGGACGGACGGCGCGAGCGTCGGGCAGGAGAACGGCCAGAGCTTCAAGAACCCTCACCTGCGCAACCTGTACCAGAAGATTGGCATGTTCGGCATGGCCCCTGTCCCGAGCCTCTTCCACCCGGGAGACAACGATTTCATGGGCGACCAGATCCGCGGCTTCGGGTTCATGCATGACGGCGTCATGGACACGCTCTTCCGCTTTCACCAGGCGATCGGGTTCGAGGAGGGCGTCTTCACGCCGAACGGCTTCCCGCTCGACGCCTCCGGGGTGATCCTGCGCGAGCAGGCCGTGGAGTTCATGCTCGCCTTCGACACGAACCTGGCGCCGATCGTCGGACAGCAGGTCACGCTCGGCGCGCACAACGCGGGGGCGGCCTGGCCGCGGATCGATCTGCTCGTCGCGCGCGCGGAGGCCGGGGAGTGCGATCTCGTGGCGAAGCTCCCGCTCTTCCTGGAGGAGGTCGGTCTCCTCTATGCGGGAGGTGGTCAGTTCACCACGGATCGGAGCGCGGCCCCGCCGGTCGGCGATCTCGGGCTGCGCTGGCTCTCCCTGCTCACCGGGCGCCCGGTGACGTACACCTGCATGCCGCCTGGCTCGGGCGTGCGGGGCGGCGTCGATCGCGACAGCGATGGACTCCGCGACGGCGATGAGCGCGACGCCGGCACGGATCCGGCGGATCCGTCGAGCCCCGGCTGAGCGCGCGCCGCGCGTGGGCGCCTCGCGCGGGCGGCGTGGCGGGAGAGCGTCCGATCCGGGTGGCGCGACCCGCGCCCGCGCAGCGGTGACCGCGGGCCCGGCGCTTCATCCGGCTGGCGGATTCAGGATCGGCGCGTCGGCTCCGCGAGCCACCGGATCAGCGCATCGCCTTCGAGGTCGAGCAACGCGTCCTCGACCTCGCCCGGACCGATCGCGCGGGCGCGCTCGACGATCGAGCGCTCTTCTTCGGCCGTCGGACGTCGCCCGATCCGGCGCGCGAAGAGGCGGCCGAGCAGCTCCGCGATCGCCTTCTCCTCCCCGCGCCGCTCTCCCCGTTGCTCCCCCCGCTGCTCTCCCCGCAGCTCCCCCCGCTCCTCTCCTCGTCGCTCCGCCTCGATGATCAGCTCCCCGATGATCGGCGTGCGCCGGAGCAGCCCCTCTTCCTTGTCCTCCACCATCATGACGAGCTCCTTCCGTAGATTATGGCCCCAGGGATCGACGGTCGCCATCACCAGGAGCGCCGCGTACAGCTCGGCCCGCTCCTCGGCGCTCGCCGCCCCCGCGTGGATCTCCGCGACGACCTCCCGCAGCGCGTCCGCGGTCGCATTACGTGCAAGCGGGGCGAATACCAGCCAGAGCACGCTGCCGCGCGCCCGCAGCTCGCCGACCGTGCGCTGGTAGACGGCGTCGACGCGGAAGTGCGTGCCGCTGAACGGCCGCCCCGGCCAGGCGGTGCGGCGCTGGCCCGTCGCCGGCAAGCGCCGTCTGCGGCCCGAGAGGACCACGGCGACGCTCTCGATCGGCGGCACCGGCTCGCCGGGGGCCTCGATGCGCAACGCGGCGAACAGGAAGCCGAGGTACTCGAAGACGCGATCCGGAACGTCGTCGCGGAGCGCGAAGCAGAACTCGACGTGCAGCACCCGCGGCTCGCCGTCGACCCGCAGGCGCAGGGCCTTGTCGAGGCGGCGCTCGATGTTCGTGACCTGACTGTCGATCCAGCCGAGGACCTCGACGGGGCGGCCCTCGGAGACAAAGGCGCGCGCCAGGTCGTCGGGGCGTCTCCGGGCGAGGTGGCGCAAGGTGATGTCGGCGTCTCCCATGGGCGGCGCCCACGGCAGATCGCGTACCAGGCGGCTACGAGGCTTGAATCAAGCGATTTCGGGCGTGCGACGTGCGCCGTGCGGGTGGCGCCGCCATGGCGGGGACGGCGTCGCGCATGGGCTCGGCCCTGGTGTCATGCCGGAGAGAACGAACCACAGAGGCACAGAGGGCACAGAGGAGAGAGAGTGAGAGAGATAAAATTCTGTGCCTCTGCATCCCTCTGTGTGCTCCGTGGTTCCTCTTCTTCCCCGTCATCGAGCCGGGCGTCTCAACTCCACGTCTCCGCGCGCCGCGGATTGCGCGTCTCGATCGCCTCCGCGTGCCCCCTCAGGCCACGGGCGGCGGGGAGGTTGCCGTGCGTCTCGAAGACGTCGGCGAGGGCGAGCCCGAGGATGACGATCTGCTGCGGCTTCTCGAGCGCGCCGACCGTCGGGGCCGCCGAGCCGAGCAGCTCGAAGGCCCGCCGCCACGCCCTCGCGGCGGCGTCCGGCATGTCGGCGTTGAGCGCCGCGTGCCCGGCGCAGCGGTGCATGTCCGCCGCGAACTCGTGGCTGCCACGGCGGTCGGCGAGCTCTCCGGCGCGGGCGTAGGCCTCCGACGCGTCCAGGAAGCGGCGCTGCTTGCTGTGGAGGCTGCCGAGCGAGGCATAGGCCTCGGGGACGATGCCCAGCAGGCCGCGCCGCTCGGCCTCCTTCAGCGCCGCGACGAACACCCGATGCCCCTCGTCCACCACCCCCGCCGCGATCAGCGAGCGCGCGCGCTGCATGCCCACGTGAACGGCCTCCTCACCCAGCCCGCGGCCCGCCAGCATCTCCTCGGCCTGCTTCTGGAGCTGCGCCGCCTCCGCGTGCCGTCCCGCGTGGAAGCACCGGTCCGCCTCATGAAGAAGGCGCCGCAGCGGGAGGAGCTCGGGCGTGCGGAGCGGCGAGCCAGGCCCGATGCGCATCTCCAGGTCGGCCGGGAGGCGCTGCCCGCGGGCCGAGAGATCGGTGAGCAGGCGCTCGAGCTCGACGACCGCCGCGCTGTCCGCCTCGGGCCACAGGACGCGCGACGCGCCCTCGCCGACGCGCGCCAGGAGGTCGCCCACGCTCGAGTGGACCGCGTCCACCAGGACCCAGCGCGCGGGCGCGAGCTCGCCGCGCTGCGTGAGCCAGAGGAGGTCCCGCGCGTACGCCGGGGGGTCGTCGACGTGCTGCGGCGCGAGCACCACGACGGGGCCGCCCGGCGCGCGGGCGGCGAGGTGCGCCGCGAGGGCGCGCGCGAACGCGCTCAGCGGCTCGACCGTGGGGCCGGGCTCGAGCGTCCCCGGTGAAGGCGCCGGCAGGGGGCCGAGCTCACGCGCCAGCGAGCGCTCGCGGGCCGCCCAGCCCCGGCTGGGCCCGTAGACAGGGTCGGCGAGGACCCACACCGGGCGGGGCGAGGGGCCCGCCTCGCCCAGGGCCCGCAGCAGCGCGAGCGTGTGGCCATGGACATGCGCCGGGACGACGGCGTGCAGCAGGCAGGCCCGCTCGCCAGTGAAGATGGCGCCGAGCGCCCGGGCAATGTCGTGAATCATGTCGCGGTTCCCGGGCGGATTCTTGCGCCGATCAGCACCGGGGCCAAGCGAATGCGACGGCATTGCGGCGCCGCCCGGCGGATTGTCCACGCAGCGGGCACGCGCGCGGCGCGACGCGGACAGCCGGACGTTGCGCGTCGCAGGACGCCACGGTCGAGGCGATATGTCTCAGGAGCGCGCGACCCGGGAGCGGAGGAGCGACGGAGAGGAAGACGCGCGGGCTCATCGCGTCGCTTGGCCCGGGCGTTGCTGGACGTGGGGGGCTGAAGCGAAGAGTCGTCGAGTGACGTTGAACGCGGCCCGGGGTCAGACCCCGCCGGGCGCATGGGAGGAAGGGTACCGTGAGAACATTGTATCTGTCGCTGCTCGTGGGCGGCATGGTCATCGGTTGCGGCGGCAGCAAGCCTCAGCCGGAGGGTCCGGCCGAGAACGCGGGCGAGGCCGTGGACGACGCTGCGCGCGACGTCAAGGACGAGGCGAAGGACGCGGCCGAGTCGACGGGCGACGCAGCCGAGGACGTGGGGGACAAGGTCGAGGACAAGACGGACTAGCGCCGAGCGCGCGCCGGCCCCTGGCGCCGGCGCGCCCGCAGCGCGGCGCGACGATCTGAATCGCTCAGGCTGCCCGAGCCTGGGGCCGAGCCCGGACGCTCGTCCCCGGGCTCGGCGCGCCTGGAGAGCTGGCCGGAGGGTCTGCACGCGAGGTGCTCCGCGGTCGGCGATGACACACGAAGGACCCCGGCCGTGCCGAGGCGCGGCTCGCACGTTGGAGGCAGAACGATGAAAGCGACGTCATTGCTCGAGAAGCAGCACCGCAAGGTAGAGTCCCTCTTCAAGCAGCTAGAGAGCGGCAAGTCGGAGCCGGCGCCGCTGCTCGCGGAGCTCGCGAACGAGCTCGTCGCGCACATGGCGATCGAGCAGGAGAGCTTCTATCCCGCCGTGCGGCAGATCAAGGAGGACCTGATCCTCGAGAGCTACGAGGAGCACGCGATCGCCGAGCTGGCGCTGAAGCGGCTGCTCGCGACCGACCCGGAGGACATCTCGTTCAAGGCGCGGGTGACGACGCTGAAGGAGCTGATCCAGCACCACGTCGAGGAGGAGGAAGAGGAGCTCTTCCCCAAGGTCGAGGAGGCCATCGACGAGAAGCGCCTCTCCGAGCTCGGCAAGGAGCTGAAGGCGGAGTTCGAGCAGCGGCTGGCCGAGGGCTACGAGGCGCTCCTGCCGGCGGGCTACAAGAAGACGTCCGCCGACAAGGCGAGCCACGCGAAGCACGCGAACGGGGCCAACCTGGCCTGACGAGGGCTCGGCGGAGCGCGCCGCAGCAGCACGATCGCGGTGGTTGAGCCACGGAGGCGACGAGGGCACGGCGACAGCGGACGCTCGGTGCCCTCGCCGCCTCCGTATTTTCATTTTCTGTTCGTGATGGCGCGCGACGCGCCGCCGGGAGCGCGCCAGCCTGGAGCACGCGCGCGGCGGTTCGGCGGTCGACCATGGCAGAAGCAATCGGCTGGATCAGCTCCATCATCCTCGTCCTGACGGTCGGCAAGCAGGTCTACAAGCAGTGGAAGAGCAAGACGAGCGAGGGAGTCTCGAAGTGGCTGTTCCTGGGCCAGCTCGCTGCCTCGGCCGGGTTCGTCGTCTATAGCTGGCTGGTCGACAACTGGGTCTTCGTGGCGACGAACCTCCTCATGGTGGCGAACGCGGTCGCCGGCGCGGTGATCGTCTATGTCCAGCGGAGGCGCGGCGCGCAGCAGGCGGAGGGGGATGGGGCGAGGCCGCGGCGCGCCTTCAAGGCCCGCGGGGCCGCGGTCCACGGGGGCGCCGCGGCAGGTCGAGCGCGCGGGGTGAGGATCCTCGCGTCGTCGATCCGGTCGCGCAGCGGTGCCCGGCGCGGGGGAAGGCTGCGCAAGTCGCCGGTTCCGACGTCGTAGCGGTCCTCGCGAGGCGCTGTGAGCGCCGGTGCGGAGAGGCGCGTCGTCTATCGTCTCCGCCTCGCGCCCCCGTCCCCGTCTGCCGTCTCACGCCTATCGTGCTCGTCTGGAGTGCGCGTGCGCGTACGCGTTCCCCTCCTCGATCGTGCCGATAGAGCGCCGATCAGCTTGAAACACCCAGAAATGAAGAGATTTGAACCACAGAGGCACAGAGGGCACAGAGGAACAGCCACAAAAAAAAACAAAAACTCTGTGCCCTCTGTGCCCTCTGTGCCTCTGTGGTTCGTTTTCTCGGGGTTCAGGGCTGGCGGCGCAGGCAACCAGCGTCAGCGTTCCGGCGTCAGCTGGATAGATGCACCAAAGATGAGAGGAGCGTCCCGAGAGAGGCAAACAACAGATCTCCCTCCTCCTGGCGGCTTGCCTATTTCAATATTTGTCTCGCCCAACTGAAACAAGAACCGACAGAACCACGTCCTGTACGACATACGCGCGCCCCTTCACACAGGAGACATCGCAAGCCCACAGATTGCGCGCGAACCGATCAATCATGCAAAGTTCCAGCGAGATCGGTCAAATTTGAGCAGGAGTCGGAAGTGCCATAGACTCGACCCATGCTTCACTCTTGGATTCACGCACGAGCCATTGTGCTCACCGCGACGTTCATTGCTTCCGTGCTGTCGGGCTGCGTTGGCGAGCTGGGTGGCGCGTCGAGCGAGAGCGAGGACAGCGGGCCGTCGAGCGGCGCCGGCGACGGCAGCTCCAGCGGCGCGCCTGGCAGCGGGGCGAGCACCGGCGGCGCCGGCGCGACGACCACCGCGGCCAGCGGGGGCAGCGACGGCTCGGGCGGCCCGGCCACCGGGGTGACCACCGGGGGCAGCGACGGCTCGACCACCGTGAGCTCCGGGAGCACCGGCGGCAGCGACGGCTCCGGCTCACCGGCCGGCGGCGCCGGCGGCAGCGACGGCTCCGGCTCACCGGCCGGCGGCAGCGGCGGCTCACCTGCCGGCGGCTCCGGCGGCAGCGGCGGCTCACCGGCCGGCGGCGCCGGCGGCAGCGACGGCTCCGGCGGCGCCCCGACCGGCGGCGCCGCCGGAACCGGCGGCAGCGACGGCGCGACGAGCGCGGCGCAGCTCTGCGTCGATACGATCAACCAGCACCGCGCCACCCTCGGCTTGCCGCCCCTCGGGCGCTGGACCGAGGCCGAGTCGTGCTCCGATGAAGAGTGCGAGTCCGACGGGAACACCGGCACGGCGCACGGCGCGTTCGGCGCTTGCAAGGAGAGGGCGCAGAACGAATGCCCCGGGTGGCCTGGTCCCCCCGAATCCATGATCGCCTCGTGCCTGCAGCTCATGTGGGACGAGGGGCCCGGCGAGGACTTCGAGAAGCACGGCCATTACATCAACATGAGCAACCCCGAGTTCACCGAGGTGGCTTGCGGGTTCCACACCTTCCCGGACGGCAGCGTCTGGGCGGTGCAGAACTTCCGGTGACAGGCGCGTCCGACGTTCACGGGCCCCCGGGTCCGTGAAGATCCCGGCCCGGGACGGCCTCCTCGCCGTCCTCGTCGCCGCAACCCGCCTCCCCCTCCTCGAGCTTTCCGGTGAGCCGCACGCACGTCGCGCGGTGCACCCACACGTCGAACGCCTCCATCATCCGTCGCTCGACCGCCGCGCCCTCCAGCAGCCCGAGCGCGCGCGCCACGGCCTCCAGCGTCGACAGGGCGCCCTCGTGCGGCGCGCGCCGCAGGCCATAGCGGCTCGGCGCGCCCTCCGGCAGGGTGACCGGCTCGGCGCCGCGCGCGTCGGGATCGCGGTGGAAGGCCCGGCGCGCCTGGTTCCAGTTGCCGTCGGGGACGAGCAGCACCACCGGCTCGCCGCGCCCGTCGTCGGGCGAGAGGGCGCGCGCGCCCGGCGACGGAAAGAGCATGAGCCGGCGCCCCTCCGGCAACGGCGGGCGCGGCCGCGGCTCGATCTCGCCCCGCACCCGCACCTCCGCGCCCTCGAGCAGGCGCGCGACGAGCCGACCCGTGTTGGTGCTCCGGGTGCGCTCGATCCGGTGCGTGAGCAGCACGACGCGCGTGCGCACCGGGAGCCGGGGCAGCGCGCCGCAGAGGCACATCGCCCGCGGCAGGCCACAGCCGCGGCACCGCGGCGTCCCCCGCGCGCGGATGGGGGGCAGATCGGGCGGTTGCAGCGGGATGAACGTCATCAGGTCAGGACCAGGCGGCCCGACGGATCCGCGCGATCTCGGTCGCTGGCACGCCGGCGGACCCTAGCACGGACGGCGGAGAGACGCTCCGGCGCGGCGCCCGGGAACCTCGCGGGAGCCCCGGTGTCGTGACACCCATGCTTGCCCCCCTGGCGCTCGTCTGCCGTCGAGCCGTCGCGCTGAGCACGCTCGTCCTGATCGCCGGGTGCCACGCGCCCCCCGCGGCCTCGCCGGCCGTCGCGTCGGCGCTTCCCCTGAAGAAGCTGCGGCTGTACGAGACCGGCGTCGGATACTTCGAGCGCAGCGGAACCATCTCGCCGAGCAGCGATTCATTGCCCGTGCCGGCCTCGCACGTCGATGACGCGCTCAAGACGTTGATCGTGCTCTCCAGCGGAGAAGCGCGCGTGACAGGCATCGAGTTCGACAGCGTGCTGAGCGGCGGGCTGAGCCGCTCGCTCGCCGCGCTGCCGCTCGAGTCGGACGCGCCGGTGACGTACCGCGAGGTGCTGGAGAGCCTGCGCGGCATCGAGGTCGAGATCACGGCCGGCGCGGAGACGTGGATCGGCCAGCTCGCCGAGGTGACGGACGCCCCGCCGATACCGCTCTCGCCGCCGGCCGCCTCGGCCGCCGCCGCCGCGGGGGCCGGCGGGAAGGCCTCTCCGGCCAAGGCCGGGCCGGAGGAGCGCGCCGCCGCCGCGCCGGACACCCAGGAGGACCTGTACCTCACCCTGATCCAGCATGGCGGCGCGATCCGGCGCCTGCGCGCCTCGCGCGTCGAGCAGGTGCGCCCCGTCGACCCCATCGTCGCGGGCCGGCTCGGCGCCGCCGTGGGCGCGCTGTCGGGGCGCGCGGCGCAGATCCGCCGCAGCCTGCGCGTCCTCGCGGAGAGCGCTGCGCCGGTGCGCCTCGGCTACATCGCCGAGACGCCGGTGTGGCGCTCCACGTACCGGCTGCTCCTCGGGGGCGGGCACGCGCGGCTGCAGGGCTGGGCGCTCGTCCACAACGACACCGACGAGCCCTGGGCGGGCGTCAGCGTGGAGCTCGTCAACGGCCGGCCGGACTCGTTCCTGTTCCCGCTGAGCGCCCCGCGCTACGCGCGCAGGGAGCTCGCCCATCCGGACGAGAGCCTCTCGACCATCCCGCAGCTCGCCGACAAGACCCCCGACCAGATCTGGGGCGACAACGCCGACGGGTCGATCACCTCGATGGGCTTCGGCAGCGGCGAAGGCCGGCTGGGAGGCAGCCACGGCATGGGACTCTCGGGGACGGGCCGCGGGATGACCCTGCCCGACGGGCGCACCGAGGAGAGCGAGGCGCTCAGCATCGGCAACCTCGCCGAGGTCGCGCAGGCGGTGGGCGTCGAGAACGGCGCGCTGTTCACGTACCGGCTGCCCGGGGGGCTCCGCCTGCGCGCCCACGGCTCGGCGCTCGTCCCCTTCACGCAGCAGGACGTCGAGGCGCAGCGGCTCACGTGGTTCGAGGGCGAGCAGGAGCGGGGCCGCAGCGGCGCGCGCCTCGCGAACACCACCGCGCAGACGCTGCCCGCGGGGCCCGTCGCCGTCTACGAGGCGAGCGGCTTCGCGGGCGAGACGGGGCTGCCGCGCCTCAAGCCGGGCGAGCGCGCGTTCCTCCTGTTCGGCGTCGATCTCGACGTCGCGCTGCGGACCACCGCGCGGCGCCCGGAGGACGCGACGCAGCGGCTCGTCTTCGAGGGCGGGCGCCTCACGGAGCACTTCGTCCGCAAGCACCGGCGCACCTACGCGGTCGAGAACCGCGGCGGTGAGGGGCGGCGCGTCCACGTGGCGCTCGACATCGTGAAGAACGCCAGCGCCCGGGGCTTCGACGCGGTGGACTTCGACGAGGCGAGCGGGAGGCCGCTGGGCGTCCTGCGGATCGGGCCGCGGAGCAAGCTGGAGCGCGAGGTGACGATCGACGAGGCGCTCCAGCGCTCCCACGACGTGCGCTCGCTCTCGTCACGCGCGCTGCGGTCGGCGACCGACGTCGCCGCGCTGTCCGCCGCGGACCGCGCCGCGCTGGGCGCCGCGGCGCGGCTGTTCGAGGAGGTGGAGAAGACCGACCGGGAGAAGGCGGCCGAGAGCTCGAGCGTCGACCGCATCGAGAAGGACCTCGCGCGGCTGCGCGAGCACCTCGAGGCGCTCGGCGACAAGAGCGGATCGCCTGCCGGCGCGAACCCGCTGGTCGTCCGCATCCTGGCGCTCGAGGACGAGCTGTCCGGCGCCCGCCGCCGCGTCGAGCAGCTCGAAGCGCAGCGCGAGGCGCGCCTCGCGGCCGTGAAGGGCGAGCTCGAGCGCCTCCGTTGACGGTACCGGCGGTCAACCGACGAACCGATGAACCGGCGAACCGATGGCCTCATGGATCCATGGCCTGATGGCCAGATCGCCTGATGGCCTGATGACGTGATGGCCTGATGGCCTGATGGCGTGACGTCCTGTAACCGGACACACGGACGCGCGCGAACGACACGCGCGCGAACGACACGTGCCGGTCGCTTGCATCCCGAGGAGCCTTGCAGTAGCGAGGCTTCATGGGGGGTATGCCGTCGATACCTCCAGACCGGGTCTCCGGCCACGCTGCGCCGGGGATCCCCTGCTCGTCGCTCCGTGCGTGGCACGGCCCCGAGCACACCCCTCGAAAGGAGCGCGCGATGGCGAAGATCACCGTGTACGAGACGTTCTCAACATCGGACATCGAGGCGTTGCTCGACGCCGGCATCGCCGTGAGTCTCGCGTTCGACGCCTCCCACCCGAAGGAGGTGAAATCGGTCCACCTCGAGCTGCTCATCGACGCGAGCAACGAGGCGATCCGCGTGCTCCAGATGCGCCACAACGCCACCTACATCAAGCTGAAGGGCGCCTTGATGCACGGCGAGGGCGTCCACAAGCTCGAGTGCCACCATTTCGATCAGGGCATCGTCGACGGCTCGCCGAAATCGTACGAGATCCGGCAGAACCGGGCGTTCGTGCGCCACGGCGACATCGGCACCGTCATCCAGGACATCGGCTGGTGGTGAGCGTCGGCGCTCCTCGGAGACCGCGTGACCCTGGACAGGGCGTCGAGCTGCTGCGGGCCTGAGCCCGGCGGCGGGCTTCAGGCCCCGTCCGCGCTCGCTCCCACGCCGTCCAGGGCCGCCATCACCTCGTCCGGCAGCTCCAGCGCGGCGGCGGCGAGGTTCTCGCGCAGGTGAGCCACCGACGAGGTGCCGGGGGGCCCGGCGAGCTGCATCGCCCCGTAACCGAGGCGCTTCACGTGGCGGTGGCCGAGCTTCAGGGTCCCGGCGGCGTTGAGCTTGGACATATCATGGTCTCCTTGGGCGCGCTGGAGCCGGTGCTCGAGCCCTGGTGGCAGAGCTTCTCGGGGCCGTTCCTCTATTATCCGGGACGCCGGCTCGTCCCCGCGCCGCTGCGCGCCTTCATCGATTTCGTGAGGACAGGTCAGGCGCCCGGGGCGCGCACGAACTGCTCGTAGACCACGAGCGTGACCGGCTTGTCGTTGGCGACCTTCACGAGGATACTCTTGACGCGCAGCCATTCGAGGCCGGTCTTGCCGGCGCCCACGCGCGGCACGCCGATCCGCGCGATCCCCGCCCCGACCGCGTGCGTCACCATCGCGGCGAGCGAGCGCTCGAGCGCGGCGAGCGAGGGCCTCTTCGTCGCGTTCTCCTGGATCGCGAGGCTGTACACCGTGTCGCCGCCCTCGCTCCAGATGAAGGCCTCCCCGAGCTGGAACTTCCGCTCGGCGCTCCGCTGCTCGAACGCCGGGAGCAGGCCCGGCCAGCGCTTCTTGAACGCCACGGAGATCCCCGTGTCCATGTTGCCCACGCAGCTCACGCCGTGCGCGTACGCGTGGAGATCCGGGGTGTTGAGGAGATCGCCCTTGGTGAAGATCGTCGGCACGCGGGCACCCTAGCACCGCCGCGGTCCGCTTCGTGAGATGCCGACGGGCCCCTGAAGTCGAGGCGCCTCTCTCGCCTCACCGCGCCGTCCGCGGCGTCGGCTCGCCCCGCCGGCGGGCCGTCCTGGCCGCCGCCGGCAGCGACCTCGCTCCGGACGCGACGGCCTTCGCGCTCGAGGGGGCCGCCTTCGCGCCGCCCGGCGTCGCGCTCAGGCACTCGGCGATGAAGTCGAGGAAGGCGCGCACCTTGGGGAGAGAGGCCTTGTCGCGCGTGTAGAGGGCGTGGATGGGCACCTCCCGGTGCTCGTGGGCGCTGAGGACGACCTCGAGCGCCCCGCCGTCGAGCTCCTCGCGCACGTGCAGCTCGAGGAGCTGCGCCAGCCCGTGACCGGCGACCGCGGCGTGGCGGATGGCGTCGACGCTGTTCGTGTGGAGGCGGCCGCTCGGCGAGAAAACGATGTCGTGGCCGTGGCTGCGGAAGCGCCAGGGAAGCGGCGCGGCGCCCGCGAGGAAGCCGAGGGTGTCGTGCCGCCGGAGATCGGCGGGCGCGCTCGGCCGGCCGCGGCGCGCGAGGTACGCGGGCGAGGCGACGACGAGGAAGCGCGCCGTCCCGAGCTTCTTGTGGACGAGCTCGCTCTCGCGGAGGTGCGCCATCCGGAGGACGACGTCGACGCCCTCCGCGATCGGATCGATGACGTGATCGCGGAGGCTCAGCTCGAGCGAGACCTCCGGGCAGGCGTCGAGGAAGCGGGGGATGGAAGGCCCGAGGACGAACCGGCCGAGCACCGTCGGCGCGTCGACCCGGAGCCGGCCCCGCGGGGCGCCGCGCCCGCGGGCGAGCGCGCCGTCGGCGTCCTCGAGATCGCGGAGGATCCGGGCGCAGCGCTCGTAGTAAGCGGCGCCTTCGGCGGTGAGGCCCACGCTGCGGGTGGTCCGCTCGAGCAGGCGGACGCCGAGGCGCGACTCGAGGCGCGTGACGACGCGGCTCACGCCCGAGGCGGTGAGCCCGACCATCCTGCCGGCGCGGGTGAAGCTGCGCGCGTCGACGACCCGCACGAAGACGCCGATCTCGCTGAACGCATCCACGCGGGTCAGGCTCGCCGATTGTTGACGAAGCAGCAACAGAGCCGTGCGCGCCGGCGCCTTGGTCCTCGCGCGGGGGGCGCCTAGATTCAGGCGCGGAGGTCAACATGGGCTGGATTGAACGTCAGGATGAAGAGCTCACTGCGCGGGTCGACGAGGCGCTCCGCGCCGCGCTCGCGGATCGCCGGATCGTCGGCGCCGTCCTCCGCGTCGCGCGCGACGGCGCGATCGTGGCGCGCCGCGCGGTGGGGCTCGCGGATCGGGAAGCCGGCGTCCCGATGCGGGAGGACACGCCGTTCCGCTACGCGTCGCTGACCAAGCCGATCGTGAGCGTCGCGGTGCTCGGGCTCGTCGATCGCGGCCTCCTCTCGCTGGAGGATCCGGTCACGCGCTGGCTCCCCGAGTTCGCGCCGCGCTTCGCGGGGCGGGCCGTGCCCATCACGGTGCGCCAGCTCCTCACGCACACGAGCGGCCTCGCGTACGCGTTCCTCGAGCCGCGCGACGGGCCGTACCACGCGGCAGGCGTCTCCGACGGGCTCGATCAGCCCGGGCTCTCGATCGAGGAGAACCTGCGCCGCCTCGCGGGCCTGCCGCTCGCCTTCGCGCCGGGGACGCGGTTCCTCTACTCGCTGTCGCACGACGTGCTCGGCGCGTTCGTCGCGCGCGTCACCGGCGAGCCGCTGCCCGAGGCGGTGGCGCGGGCGGTGACGGGCCCGCTGGAGATGGCGAGCGCGTCCTTCACCCCGCGCGATCCCTCGGCGCTCGCCGCGGCGTACGCGGACGGCGAGCCGGAGCCGGTCCGCATGGTGGACGGGATCTACGTCCCCTTCGCCGGGGCCGGCGCCGTCTTCGCGCCGTCGCGGGCGCTCGATCCCCGATCCTACCCGTCCGGCGGCGCGGGGATGGTCGGCAACGCCGAGGATTTCCACCGCTTCCTCGAGGCGCTGCGCACGCGCGCCGCGTTCGCCCCGAGGCGCTGGATCGACGAGATGCTCCGCGATCAGATCGCGCCCATCGAGTCGCCGATCCTCGGCGACGGGTGGGGCTACGGCTTCGGCGCGGCCGTGCTCCGGGATCCGCGCGCCGCGGGCTCGCCGATGAACCCCGGCAGCGTGCGCTGGGGCGGGGCCTACGGTCACTTCTGGTGGATCGATCCGGTCGCGCGGATCTCCGCCGTGCTGCTGACGAACACGGCTTTCGAGGGCATGGCGGGGGCGATCACGAGGGACGTGACGCGCGCGGTGTACGGCGCCTGAGCAGGGAGGTGGATCCCGGGGTCCGGAGGACGCCGGCGCCGGCCCGGCAGCCGTGCCTTACGGGTCTTCCCACGAGGGCTCGACCGCGGGCCGCTCCCGCTCGATCACGCCGCTCCCCTCCTCCTGCCGGTCGCGGAACGGCGTCGCCTGCGGCGGGAAGTCGCGGAGGCCGCGGCCGGCGGTGAAGTCGTAGCGCACGAAGAGCAGCGCCGAGAGGCGCGGCGAGGTCTGGGACGGGCTCGGGATGTCGAACAGGAACGTCCCTTCCGCGCCGAGCGAGACGCGGTGTCCGCGCGAGAGCCAGCTCCAGAACGTGAGCCCGGCGGTGAACGCGTTGCGCAGGAAGGCCTCGTCGCGCGTCTCGTTCTCGGGCCGGTAGCTCGCGAGCCAGCCGAGCTGGACCCACGGCCACAGCCCGCGGCCCGGGAGCAGGTCGAGGTCGAGCGTCGCGTCGACGCGGTCGAGCGTCGACGGCACCGGGCTGAGCCGCAGCGACGTGCCCGCCGTGACGAGGGCGTCGACGAACGGCCGGTGCCGCAGGCGCGCGCCGAGGGAGGCCTGGGTGCGGTGCTCGTCGGCGTACGGCGTGAAGATGTCCTTGTCGGCGCCGGGGACGCCGCGCAGCGAGTCGTCGACGGCGAGGTACGTGAAGCCCGCCCACGGCGAGAGCGTGAGCTCGCCGATCGGGATCGACCAGAACGCGCTCGCGCTCGCCCTGCCGCCCACGGCGTCGCTGGCGCCCGGCTGGAACACGACGCGGCCGCTCAGCGCCGCGCCGGGGACCCAGCCGCGCGAGCTCAGGTCGAAGCGCGCCTCGGCGCCGAAGCTCTCCGGCCCGTCGCGGAGCCGCCCGAACGCGGCGGCGGCGATCCAGGCGCGCCGCTCGACGAGCTCGCGGTGGACGTCGACGCCGAGCTCGAGGAAGCGGAGCGGCAGGCGGAGGTCCTCCTCGGTGAGCTCGCTGTCGACGGCGCGCGCGTACGCGCCGACCGAGAGCGGCCCCGCGTCCGGGTCCTCGCCCACCGGGGGCGCGGGCCGGAGCGGCTCGTCCGCCGGCGCGAGGGGCGCGGGCGGCGGCGGCACGGGCGGCGGCACGCGCGGGCGGGGCGCGCCCGTGGCGACGGCGAGCTCGACGCGGAGCAGCGACCTGCCGGCGGGCGAGGCGACGCGCAGCACATGAGGGCCCTCCGGGAGGACGGCCACGCGGGTCTCGACCTCGCCGCCGAGCCAGAAGAACGGCTCGCGCGTGACGCCGAGGCGGCGCGCGGCGGCGTCCTCGGCGGTGTCGAGCGCGATGGTGCCCTCGTCGACCGGGGCGGGCGTACCGGGGCCGGGAGCGCCTGCGGCGGGCGCGCCGGGAGCGCCTGCGGCGGGCGCGGCGGGCGCGCCGTCGAGCGGGGACACCGCGTAGCGCAGCAGGCCGGCCGGCGTGGCGGCGGTGATCTCGGGGCGGCAGGCGGGGTCGTCGCCGTTCGCGGGCGCGGCGCGGCCGCGGGGCGACGCGGCGCACTCGTAGGCGGCGCGGGCGCGGATGCGCACCACGGTCGGACCGACGAACGCGAGCTCCAGGGGGCGGGCGGGATCGATGTCGTGCCAGGTCGAGAGGACGCGGCCCGAGAACGGCTGCGCCGAGCCGGCGGCGGTCGCGCGGATCCAGCCGAGGACGCTCTGGTCCGCCGGAGGCCGCACCTCGACGCGGTGGCTGCCCCGCGGCACCTGCACGACGCAGCGGTCAACCATGGGCGCGGCCGCGGCGGAGCACGCGACCGGGGCGCCGTCGAGCGCGACGGAGAACGCGCAGGGGGTCTCGTCGCGATCGAGCGCCCGGCAGACGCCGTCGAGCACGACGGCGCCCGGCGCGGCGCGGTCGAGCCGGAACTCGGCGCGCGCGCCGTCGGTGATGAGCAGCGCCGGCTCCGGCGCGTCGACGAGCGCGCGGCGCACGCGCACCCGGAGCGGCAGGTCGCGGTCGGCCCTGGCCCGGATCTCGAGCGTCGCCGATCCGGCCGTGGCGTCGGCGCGCGGCGGCACGGCCCAGCCGGTCACCGGCGCGAGCCGCGCGAGGGCGGCCGGCGGGAGCTGGACCGGCGACGCAGCTCCGGCCGGCGTGCCGGCCGAGGGAGACGCCGGCGCGCTGGCCGAGGGAGACGCCGGCGCGCCGGCCGAGGGAGACGCCGGCGCGCCGGCCGAGGGAGACGCCGGCGCGCCGGCCGAGGGAGACGCCGGCGCGCCGGCCGAGGGAGACGCCGGCGCGCCGGCCGAGGGAGACGCCGGCGCGGCACCCTGGCCGCCGCCGGCAGCCTCCCGGTCGGCCGTCTGCACGGCGAGCTCGGCGAGCGCGAGGGCGCGCAGCGTGAGCAGCCGGTCGGGCGTCGGGGCGCCGGCAGCGACGTCGGTGGCGAGGTTCGCGGCGCGGGCGAGCGCCGCGGCGGAGCGGTGGGCGAGCCCGATCCGGGTGAAGGCGTCGGCGGCGATCCGCGCGTCGCCGGCGCGCTCGGCGAGGAGGCCGAGCAGGAGCGCGTCCGCGCCCGCGCTGTCGGCCGCCGGGCCGGCGAGCAGCGCGACGCCGCGGCGCGGGTCGCCGGCGACGCGGGCCGCGCGCGCGTTGGCGAGGGGCGCGCGGTCCCCGGGCAACGGCAGCGGCGGCACGCGCGCGGGCAGGCCGAGCGGGACCGCCGGCGGGCTGCCCGGCGGCAGGGAGAAGACCGTCGACGGCGGCGCGCCCGCGCCCGACGCGCCGGGGAGCTGCCCGGCTTCAACGTCGTCGTCGGCGGCGGCGCGGTCGAGCGAGGCGAGCGCCGGGAAGCCGAGGCCCTCGAGCGCGGCGGCCCGCTGCGCGCGGAGCGCCGCGCGGTCGGGTGCGGGCGCGGCGCGGAGGGCGCGCGTGGCGCCCCGGATCTGCTCGAGCGTGCCGTCGACGGGCGCGCCGGACGGCGGGCGCGCCGGCGTGACGAAGCGCGGCGCGGCGGGCGCGGCGGGGTGGAGCCGCACGGCGGCGCGGAGCAGCGTCGGCGCGGAGGTCTCGACGCGCAGCTCGCCTGCGCCGGCGGGGACCGGGATCTCGATCGACCCCGTGGCGCCCGCGGTCACCCAGGCCTCGTGGACGGCGGCGCCGGCGCGCACGCGGAGCACGCGCGCGGCGGGCGGCGCGCCCGAGGGCCGAGGAGCGCTCGCCGCGCCGCCGGGGGCCTCCGGCTCGCGCGCCGCCTCGCCCAGCACCGCGGGCGGCGCGAGGACGACGCGCGCCACCGTGGCGCGCTCGGGGTCGGGGAGCGCGAAGGTCACGGCGCCGTCGACCCAGGCCCACTGCATGATCTCGCGCAGCGACGCGCACGGCGCGCGCCCGCTGCGCGGGACGCGCGCCAGCACCGGCGGGGCGCCCGCCGCGCGCGCGAAGGTGCGCGGGCCGGGCGCCACGGCGACGACCGACGTGAGCCCGGCGCCGCCGTGCACCGCGGCCGGCGCGCCGTCGATGAGCACCGACGACTCGGGGACCACCTCGCTCGAGGCGCTCCGGAGGAGCACCCGCGCGTGGGCGCCCGCCGGCGCCTCGACGGTGAGCTCCGCGCGCGGGGCGTCGAGGAGCGTCCAGCGGAGCCCGGACTCCGCGTTCACGTCGCACAGCGCGCCCGTGGCGCCGCGCTGGGCTGCGCTGCCGGAAGGGGCCGGCGGCTCATCGCGCGGCGGCGAGACCGAGCTCCACGTGGTGACGCCGTCGGGGATGTCGAGCGCGTCCCAGGGGGCCTCGCGCGCCCAGGCGATCCGCGCGAGGGGCGCCGCGCTCTCTACATCGCCGTGGGCGAGCGCGTACCGCTCGGCAAGGGGCGCCCCGACCGGCCGGCGGCCGTCGACGGGCGGGGACAGGGCCGCGCCGAGCGCGGACACCGCGGCGAGGTCGTCCGGGTGCGCGCGGCCGCCGGCGGGCCCGCGCGGCGGCGCGGCGGGCCCGCGCGGCGGCGCGGCGGGATCGCGCGGCGGCGCCGCCGCGGGCGCGGACCAGGGCGCGGCCGCGGCACCGGGGCCTTCGTGCGCGGCGGCGAGCCGCGTGAGGGCGGCGCGCTGGAGGGGCGCGGCGATCGCGGCCGCCCCGCCCTGCGCCGCCGCGTAGGCCTGCGCCGCGCGCGCGAACGCGACGCCGGGGGACGGCGCCCAGCGCACCGACTCGGCGAGGACGAGCGCCCGGAGCGGCGGCGGCACGGCCGGCCGCGCGGCGAGGTCGAGCGCGGCCTTCGCGGCCGCGGGGGCGGCGGCGCGGTCCGCGGCGGCGAGGAGCCGCGGCGCCTCGGCGTGGGCGTGCGCGCCGTGCGCGCTGTCGCCAGCGGGCTCGCGCTGCGCCGCGCGGTCGAGCAGCGCGGCGCGGTCGCGCTGCGGCGCGACGAGCTCGGCGACGCCGGCGCGCTGCCGGTGGCCGCTGGCAGCGACGGCGATCTCTCCCTCGACGACGTCGACGGTCGCCTCGCGCGAGTCGACGGGCAGCGGCACCCGGATCCAGCGCGCCTCGCGCCAGCGCGCGGCGTCCGCGAGCCGCGGCCCGGTGCGCCAGGCGATCTCCCGGACGACGGCGCCGCCGGCGCGGACCACGACGCGCGTGGCCCCGTAGGCGCGCGGCCGGAGGGCGATGCGCAGCACGTCGGCGCCGGGCGCGCGGAGGCCGAGCCGCGCCCCGGCCCCGAGCGATCGCCAGGGCGTGGCGCGCTCGACGGCCGGGAGGTCGGGGCCCTCGCGGCCGCCGCGCACCTCGACCGCGCGCGGGGTGAAATACGGCTCGACGAGCGGCCGGAGGAGCAGCGACTCCTCGAGGTAGCGCGCGGTGAGCCATGCGGCCGCGGCGGGATCGAGGCGCGCGGCGGGCGGCGCGGGAGGAGCGCCGGCGGCGCCCTGCGCAGACAGCGCGCCGCGCGCGGCGTCGACCCACCGGAGCAGCGCGCCCGCCTCGGCCGGCGCGGTCGCCGGCGCGGGCGCGCGGCCGCCGAGCCACGCGGCGACGTCCTCGTCGAGGCGGTGCCAGGCGAGCGGCGCGCTCTCCCGCGCGGCGACCCGCACCGCGACCGGCGAGCTCTCGGCGCCGCGCGGGACGGCCGCGCGCACGGCGATGAAGCGCGCGCTGGACCAGGCCGGCACCGCGACGTCGCGCGCGCCCCCCTCGAGCGGCGGCAGCGGCATCCAGGTGATCACGTCGGGCGCGTCGCCGACGCCGGAGCCGAGGCCGATGCCCGCGACCTCGCCGCGCACCTCCAGCCGATCGCCGGGCTCCACCGGCACGAGGAGGAGCTGCTCCGCGGTGAGCGCGACGGGCCGGGTCGGGTCGGCTGCGATGGGCGCGGCGCTCGCGCTCGGCGTCCCGCCCGGCGCAGGCGCGCCCCGCTGCGCGCCGTGGCTCCACGCGATCACCCGCGCGCGGTCGGGGGCCACCCAGGCGAGCGGCTCGGCGGCGCTGGCCTCGCGCGCGCCCGGCAGGCCCGGGGTCACGCCGAGGGCGAGCGCGAGCGCCGCGCCGAGCAGCGCGCGGCGGGCAGCGGACGCGGCGAAGGCGTCGACATCCACGGCGATTACCCTTCTCCCATGGCCATCCTGCGCCCCGTGCGCCGTGAGCTATCGGGCTATCCGATTTCCGGTAGCGAGCGCAAGCGCGCGATCGGCGATGGCGCGCCGCGTCCCGCGCGGGGACGGGGCGCGCCGCAGCCGCTGTAGGGGCGGATCGCCAGCGCTTACGGGAGCGGCCAGCGCCGCTCGCGCTTCAGCCGCTCGAGCAGCGCGGCGAGCGCCGTTCCGTCCATCTCGACGAGCGACGCATCGTCCTCGGGCGACAGCGCGAGATCGAGCACGTCGCACACGTCCCGCACGGCCTGCTGGAGGCCCTCGTTGCGTCCCTCGCGGAGCCCTCTGTCGCGGAGGGACTCGAGGCTCGAGTGCCCTTCGCGCTGGAGCAGGCTGGTGAGGACGGCCCGCTGCGCGGCGGCGCGATCGTAGAGCGCCTCGACCTGCACCGGGTTCTGCAGCACGCCGGGCGCGTGCAGCAGCTCTCCCGGGAGCGCGCGCCGTCGCGGCACGCCGGGCGCGTGCACCTCGACGTGACGCGGCGCTGCGAGGCGCACGACCCAGACCCAGCGCGTCCCTGCGCCGAGCAGATCGCCGATCTTCCGGGCCAGGCGCGCCTCGTCCTCGCCGACGTCGGCGTACTCGATGGCCAGCGCCGGCGCGCCCGGCACCCAGCCCTGCGAGTCGGGCGCGTTGCCCACGGCCACGTGCGGGGCGCGCAGCAGCCCCGGCGCGGGGGTGTAGCCCGTGCCGACGCCGGCCTCGGAGACGGCGGGATCCCACGCGACGACGGCGCCGCCGACGAGGAGGGCGGCCGAGGCGCGCCCACCGAGGGGCAGGCAGACGATCGGGTGCCCGTGGGACAGCTCGTACGGGTCGCCTGGCCGGACCTGATCGGCGCGGAAGGGCCCGCGCTGGTCGGGGTCGTGGTGGCTGGCCGGGATGCCGGGCGACGTGGCGGCCGGGGGAGGCGGAGGCGATGTGGCCGGCGCGGGGGCGGGATCGGGCTGGTCCGGCGCGGGGGTCGGGCTCGGGGAGGGGCCGGCCGGCGAGACGAGGAGCTCTGGGGATTGCACGGGGTATCTGGGTCGCATGCAGTGGATTCCGGGCGCGCAGGCGGCCTGGTCACGGATTCGCCAACCGGTGGGATCGGCGGCGCGCTGGCGGCCGCCGCTGGATTTCACCCGTCGCGGCTCGGCCCTCTCGGGACCGGTTCGACCGCCCTCTGCGCATCGGAAACGATGCCGGGGGACCGGTTCGACCGCCCTCTGCGCATCGGAAACGGTGCCGAGCGACCGGTTCGACCGCCCTCCGCGCATCGGAAACGGCGCCGAGGGACCGGTTCGACCGCCCTCCGCGCATCGGAAACGGTGCCGAGGGACCGGTTCGACCGCCCTCCGCGCATCGGAAACGGTGCCGAGGGACCGGTTCGACCGCCCTCTGCGCATCGGAAGCTGTCAGAAGGGCGGCCCGAAGCCTCGCCGGGTGATGATCATGCAGAAGCTCAAGGCTGCTCAGCGGACCTGCTCCGCCCCCCGGCTCCACTCGCCGATCGGTGCGCCTGCCCGGCAGGGCTGGCGAGAGGCTCGATGGAGTCAGCTCTGCGTCGTAGGCTGGCGAGGCGGACCGCTGGAGCTGTCCGATGTGCCGGTCGGAGTGCTAAGGTGCACACGGGTCTCCCATGCGGCTGCTCGATCTACACATCGAAAACATCGGCCCGTTCAATGAAGCGCGTCTGGAGTTCCTCCAAGCGCCCGACGCTCCGGTCCCCGTAGCGATCATCACTGGGGAGAACGGGACCGGGAAGACTATCCTGCTCGATGCGATCCGGGGGCTGTTCGGGCATCTCTACGGGGAGCCCGAGCGCGCCATCTGGCGGAACGGAACGCCGTTTCTGATGACGGCCACCCTGGTCGTCGAGGGACGCCAGAAGGTGCTCAAGGCGACGGAGATACAGCCCGGGACGTTCAACTTCGGAGATATCCGCAAAGACATTTCTACTCTTCCATCGAAAGTCGAGCAGGGACAGCAATGCCCGAACTGGGTAGTAGATTTCTGGCGCTCTGCGCTACCTGCGGACACATACACAATCAATCAACTCACACGGCAGGAGCCAAAGCTCTTCCTGCGAGATGCTCTGAGAGGCATCCAGCGCAACGCCGCGGTGACCGAGCTCATCTGCACCTTCGATTACCTCCGCGGCAGCGAGGATCCCCGCGATCGCCGCGACGGTGAGGTCCTCTACGAAGCCATACGCCGCATCGTCGAGCTCAGCGTGCTCGACGGGGAGCTGAGCCATGTTGACCGGCGCGCTTTCATGCCCATGGTGCGACAGAGCGGTCAGCTCGTTCCGCTGTCCAACCTGAGCAGCGGCAACGCATACCTCATCCAGCACATGATCGGCTTGCTCGGCAAGATGTACGCCGTGCACGTGCTACGCGAGACAGACGCCTCTGAGCTCTGCAAGACGCCAGGGTTGCTCCTCATCGACGAGGCCGAGAACCACCTGCATCCTCGCTGGCAGAAGCGCTTCTTGCGCGACGTGCTCAGCCTCTTCCCGAACCTTCAGATCATCGCCACGACGCACTCGCCCTTCCTCGTCGGCTCGGTCCCGGGCGCGAGGGTATTCGTCTGCCGTTACGATCGGGAGCGGAGGACCTGCGTGGTCGACGACGCCACTGATCTCTACGCGAACAAGCCGGTGGAGGAGATCTTGCTCTCCCCCGCGTTCGACGGCACACAGCCGTTCGGCGAGGAGATCTCCCGGCTGCTCGAGGAACGAAAAGCCGCGTTCGAGGCAGGGGACAACCTTCGGCGTCGGGAAATCGAGAGGCAGCTCAAGGACAAAAATCCCGAGTACTTCTCGTACATCGACGTGGAAGAACGGCTGCAGGCGCTGCGCGGCGAGGGGGCATGATCCCGATCAAGCGACTGCCACCGCCTGACGTCCTTGTACGGAATGAAGAGCGCTGGCGCACCGCATTCCTCGAGCAGCGCGCAAACGACCCACAGAAGCGGCCGAGCTCCAGGCAGTACGCGCACCCGGATATCGTCTCCGCCCTGGAAACGATGAGTCACCACAAGTGCTTCTACTGCGAGCAGAGCACGAAGCAGACACGACGCGAGGTCGACCACTACATCGATGTTGCCGAGGACCCGGCGCGAGCGTTCACGTGGACGAACCTCTACCTGTCTTGCTGGGAGTGCAATCATCAGAAGCAGCCCCACAGGGCCATCCCGACCACCGACTGCCTGGATCCTTGCGCGCCGAACGCTCAGCCCTGCGCGCACCTGGTATTCGACGACGAGCTCATTCGAGCTCGCGAAGGCTCTGCGCAAGGGCTCGCAACCATCAAGAAGTACAGGCTCAGCCGACCGGATCTGGACCACAAGCGCCTGAAGCAGCTTCAGCTCTTCAACAAAGCGCTCGGCCAGATCAAGGACGCCATGATCGCCGAAGGCCGGAAGCACATGAACGAGAAGGAGAAGGCACTGCTGCGGAGCTTCCGCGCTCCTGATTTCCCCTTCTCACTCATGTTCAGCGTAGTTCTCGAAAGGCTTCACCTGTAACTCCGCCATCGGGGCGACCCGGCCCCCCGGACCACGCGCTGGCTGCTGCGCCCATGCAGCCGAGCTCGGCCTGTCGCCGCGCACGCCATGCCCACGGGACGCGCACTCCCGGCGCAACGCCAGTATCCGCGGTGGAGTCACATCTCGTTCAGGAGATCATCACCCTTATTCGATGGTGCTCTGCCGCCGGACTTCCCCGGAGCGCGTGTTCTCGAAGGCGCCGTGGGAGGAGCCGCGTCGCTCTGCGACACATCCGCGGACGCCCCCGCATCGGGCAATGGCGCCGCGGCGCGCTCCGGTGCTGATTCAGCAGGAACCGCTCCGGCCGACGACGCCACCAGTCCTGCTCCGCCGACGCTCGCCGTCGGCGCCGCTCCACCGACGCTCGTCGCCGGTGCCACCGCTTCGGCCACTTCCGCGGGGCCGGAGATCACGGAGCGCACGAGCAAAACCCCGCCGACCACCACCGCGAGCCCCACCGCCGCCCCGATCACGACCCCTGTGCGCCCTCGCTTCTGTGGCAGCGTCACATCGGCCTGGGTCTGCGACGAGGGGGAGAACGTGGCTGTCGGCTGGAGCAGACCCGCGGGGGGGATTGCCGGCTCCGTCGCTGAGACCCGCGCCGGCTCCGTCGCCGAGATCCTCGCCGGCACCGTTGCGGAGATCCGCGCCGGCACCGGCTCCGTCGACGACATCGCCGCCGCCTCCCCAACGGCGATCCTCGCCGCCTCCGCCGCGGAGATCCTCGCGGTCTCCCCCGCGGCTGCCGGCTGCGCCGCGGCTGCCTGCACAGCGCCCCACGGCGCGCCCGCCCCGGGATCGCGCGCCCCGGGCAGCGCCGCGAAGGCCTCGACGAGCTCGGTCGCGCTCTGGAACCGCCGCGCCGGATCGCGCTCGAGCGCCCGGTGGAAGAAGGCGTCCACCTCCGCGCCGAGCCCGGGCGCCACCTCCGAGGGGAGCGGGATGGGCGCCGTGCAGATCTCGACGAGCACATCGCCGAGCTCCTGCCCCGGAAAGGGGAGCTGGCCGGTGACGCACTGGAACGCGATCACCCCGAGAGACCAGAGGTCGGAGCGGTGATCGACCTTGCTGCTGCTCCGCACCTGCTCGGGGCTCATGTAGCTCGGCGAGCCGAGCAGCGATCCCGTGCGCGTCGCCCCGGCGCTCTCGACGAAGGTCACCTTCGCGACGCCGAAGTCGACGACCTTGGCGACCAGCTCGCCGTCCTGGAGGGAGAGGAAGATGTTGCTGGGCTTGAGATCGCGGTGGACCAGGCCGAGCTCGTGCGCCCGGCGCAGGGCCCTGCCGACATGATCGAGAATGGCCAGCGTGACCGGGAGCCCGAGGCGCCGCTCGCGCCCGAGGCGCGCCGCGAGGTCCTCGCCCTCGAGCAGCTCCATCACGATGTAGGGCGTCTCGTCCTCGATGCCGTAATCGTAGATCTGCACGGCGTGCGCGCTCTTGAGCACGGCCGCGGCCCTCGCCTCGCGCTCGAAGCGCGCCCGCAGCTCGGCGGAGTTGGCGAATTGCGGCGCCATGAACTTGATCGCGAGTTCCACGCCGAGCTGCAGGTGCCGGCCCACCCACACGCTGCCCATGGCGCCCCGCGCCAGCTCGCGCTCGACGCGGTAACGGCCTGCAATGGTGATGCCTGGCGCGATCTCGAGCACGGGGAGAGCATAGTGGAGGCAACGTGCTCGGTCCACCGGCGAGGCGGATCACCGGGGACAACCGCCGACGGTGCGGCGCGACGCCCCGGCCCGGCAGCCGTCTCGGCCCGCGCCCTCTACTCGTCGCGCGCGCAGCGAAACCCGAAGAACGAATAGCGCAGCTCGGGCTGCTCGCCGATGCGCTCGGTCGTGCTCAGCGTCTCTTCACCGTGGGAGAACGCTCCGCCATGAGCCGCCCTGCCGAACTCCCCCTCGATCAGGGACGCGCAGTTGTCGCAGGGCGGGACGGGCTCGTTGTGATAATCGAAGACCCACTCATACAGGCTGCCGGCCAGATCGGCCTGCTTCCACTTGCCGTCGCCGGCCGGGGATCGCGATCCCACGCTCGGGACCGGGCACACCGTGGTCGTGGTCTCGCAGCCGAACACGGCCAGCTCGTCGCTCGGGGCCTCTGCTCCCCACGGGTACGCGCGGTGCTCGTTCCCGCCGGCAGCCGCGTAGTTCCACTCGGCGTCCGTAGGCAGCCGGCCCCCGTCCCAGGCGCAGAAGGCGAACGCGACATACCAGCTCACGCAGTTGATGGGCGCCGTTTCATTGCCGGACGGCTCATCGGTCCACGTCCTGAAGTTCGCGTCGCACTGCAGCTCATCCACCAGCTCGTCCCGGCTCGCGGGCAGCTCCGGATCCCAGGCCGCGTCCCAGCCGCTGCCGTCGATGAGCGGGTGCGCGCCCGCGCCCGCCGCCGGCTTGATCGCCGGATAGCTCGCGACGAACTGCCGGAACCGACCCACCGTGACCTCGAAGCGATCGAGGTGGAAATCGGCGACCGTCGCCGGATACGCCGCGTTGTTGAGGCGATTGAACGTGCCGCCCACCACCTCTTCCGCCGCGCAGCAGCTCTCATTGGACGCCGGGCCGCAGGTCGGCGCCACCTGATCGCAGCGCGGCAGCGAGAAGACGTCCGGCTCGACGTCGGGGATGCACGCGCTCCCGAACGCCGGCAAGAGCGCGAGCGCGGCGAGCGCTCCGAGGGAATGCAGGGACACGCGATCACCTGTGCGCATCAGAAGCTCCCGGAGATGCTGGCGCCGGCGAGGGAAGGCGCGATCCAGGGCGTCACGACGGCCGCCTGCGCCGGCGCAGCCCGATCCTCGCTGCCCGCTCGGACGATCCCGAAGGTCGCCACCCCGAGCGCGACGAGCCCTGCGCCGCCGAGGCCGATGAAGAGCGGCAGATCGCGGTTCTTGCGCGCGTTGTCGGCCGCGACGTCGTATCCGGGGTTGCAGTACGTCCCGCCCGGGGCCTCGCGGCAATTCTCTCTCAAGGCGTCGATCGCGGACAGGTCGTCGATCAGGAACCCGACCGACGCGCCGACGAGGGCGATCCCGGCGGCCCCCGAGATCCACGCCCAGGTCGGGACGCGCCCGCCCGACGCTTCGTTCGTGTCCGCCGCCGTCACGGGCGCGCTCGCGGAAGGCGCCGCGGCCGCCGGTCGCAACGTGAGCTCGACCGTCACCGTCTCGCCCTCCTTGAGCGTCACCGAGCGGGTCTCCGCCTGGTGCCCGGGGGCGCTCGCGCGGATCTCGTGCGGGCCCGGATCGATCGGCAGCGCGTCGCCCAGCGCCGCCGCCGGGAGCGGCGTGCCGTCGCGCTGCACCTCCACGCGGGGGGGCGCGCCCTCGACCACGACGCGGAGCTTCGGCACGCGCGGCTCGAGCGCCGCGAGCCCCTTCTGCGCGAGCTCCTCGAGGCCCCGCCGCCGCTGCTCCCCCGCCGTCTCGCGGTTCAGGACGAGGGCCCGATGGTAATCGTGCCAGGCGGTCGCGAGCTTGCCCTCGTGCTCGTGGCACCGCGCGATGTTGATCATGGTGCTCGCGGAGGGGTTCAGCTCGAGGCTGGCCTCGAACTTCGGGCACCCCGCGGCGTAGTCGCCCTTGTCGACGAGCGCGCGCGCGGCCTTGAAGAGCGCCTCTGCGGCCACCGGGTCGCGCGCGGGCTGCTGCGCGCGCGCCGTCGCGCCGCCGAGCGCGATCGCCGCCCCCGCCGCGAGCGCGAGGGCGGCGCGCATGCCCGGCATGGGAGCAGCGCCGCAGCGGGCGCCGGCGAGGTGAATGCGCGGCGCCGCGCGAGGGGGCTGTCTCCCGAGCGGGCTCGTTGTCGATTCCACCATGGGTGCTCGTTCCGCTGCGGCGAGCCCGAGGGGCGCGCGGGGGAACTCTACACAAAAACGTCCGGACGACCAGCCTGTCGACGATCGCGCGAGCCGCGCTCGACCGCGAGAGCCCCCTCCCCTGTCTGACGTGCTGAGCGCAGGAACGGGCGCCGCCCGGCGCTCATCGCTTCATCATCGCGAAGGCGACACCGCTCTGCAGCGTCAGGCGCGTCGTCACGCCGCCGAGGTCGCGTCCAACGCGCGTGAGCTCCTGCGCGATGCGGGGACCGATCCCGGTCAGGACGACCTCCGTACCGAGCAGCCGCGCGGCCTGCGCCAGCTTGACGATCTCGTCGGCGGCGTCCGGACCCAGGCTCGGAACGCCCGTGAGGTCGACGATCGCGACACGGGTCTTCCGGGCAGAGATACCCGCGGTCAGGGTGGCCTGTACCTGCTGCATCCGATACCGATCCATGTGCCCGATGAGCGGCATCACGGTGATGTCGTCGGTGATCGGGATGAGCGGCATGGAGAGCGCTTCGAGCGCCCGTGCCTGCTCCCGGATGATCTCCTGCTGTGCCCGCTGCTCGGCGGCCGCCGCCTCGGCCCGCCGGCGCTCGGTGATATCGCGGATCAACACCAGCGCCTCGGCCGCGTCGAGCCCGACGATCCGGGCCTCGTGGTGGCGAAGCTCCCCACCCACCGGCTGCTCGTACTCGAGGACCTGCGTCGTGTCGTCGGCGAGGACCCGGCGGAGGTCGTCCAGGAGGCGCCGCGCGACGTCGTCCGGCAAGGCGTCGCCGACAGGCATGTCCCGCGAGAACCCGGGCTGGAGGGCCACCGCGAGCCCGCGCGGCGGCTTGACCTCCAGGCACCTGCCGTCCCTGTCCACGCGGAGCACCATGTCCGGCAGCGACTGAATCAGCCGGCGGTGCTTCTCGTCCTGAGCCGAGCTCCGGGCGACCGCCTCCTCGAGCTCGCGCTCCCGGTTCCACTTCTCCGTGAGCGCACAGGCGATCTGCCGGACCTCGACGACATCGAACGGCTTCTTGAGGATGAGCAGGCGATCGGTCTGGCCGAACCGCGCCATCACGTCTTCCCAGCAGCAATCCGAGTAGGCGGTGCAGATCACGCCCTGAAGGAGAGGATCTTCCTCCCACAGCCGAGAGAGCGTCTCCACGCCGTCCCACCCCGGCGGCATGCGGACGTCCACGAACGCCACCGCGAACGGGGCGCCGACCTGCACGGACCTGCGCACCGCCTCCAGCGCCGCCTCGCCCTGGTAGGCAGACGTCAGCTCGAAGCTCGGCCCCCGAGGCGCTCCGCCCTGGCCGCCGAAGAGCAGCGCGTCCAGCGCGTCGAGCCCGGCGGAGCTCCCGGCGGGGGCCAGGACGTCTCGAAAGGTCCTGTGGATGCTCTCGGTGTCGTCGACGACGAGGACTCTCCTGTTCTTCGCGCTGGCGCCGTTCATCGGCTCAGCGCCTCCTGCGAGCGACCACACATCATCGACCTCTGTGCTCAATGTTCTTCCACCGTGGCAGGCTCCCACCGACGCGCCCCTGAGAGCACCTGAAACCCCATGTCGGGCCGGCGCCCGCACGCTCGCCAGCTCCGAGGGAGCCTACCCTACAACATGCCGCGCGCGCAGCGGGGAAACTGCGCGTGAGCGACCGGCGCCCCCGCCTCCTCGATGGGTCCGCGCGCCGCGCGGATAGGCGACGGTGACCGAGCGACGCGGCGCCTCCGGTCCGCCGTGCTCGCACCATGACAACTCGGTTTGCTGTTGCAAGGCACCCACGAACTGGCTCCAATGAGCTCGATGCGGCACGCCGTCGCGAAGCGCCGAGCCGGCCGGTGCGCGCGTCGTCCGCTCGCCCTGACGCGGCCGCCCGATGCGGCGGCGACGCGCCGATCCACAACACGTGTTCCAGCCAACAGAGAACGAGACAAGCGCCATGCTCGAGATTCATGGATACACGCTTCTCGATGCCATCAAGGCGACCGACGCCGACGTGGTGTACAAGGCAGTGCGCCGCGCGGATGGGCTGCCCGTCCTCGTCAAGACGCCGGCGGCGCTGCACCCCGGGCCGCGCGAGCGCGAGCGCTATCGCCGGGAGCACAGCACGTTGCAGCGGCTCCGCGGCGCGCGCGGGGTGATCGGCGTGCTCGCGTGCGAGCTCGCGCAGGAGCGCCCGGCGCTCGTCCTGGAGCGCGTCGAGGGGCGGCCCCTGCAAGAGCGCGCGGGCGCGCCCCTCGACGTCGGTCGGTTCCTCGATCTGGCCATCTCTCTGACCGCGACCGTGGCGGAGATCCATTGCCGCGGCGTGATCCACAAGGACATCAAGCCGGGCAACATCGTTGTCTCACCGTCGGGCGAGCCCTGGCTCATCGACTTCCGCATCGCTGCCGCCCAGAAGGTGGAGCACGTGGACGCGATGCCGACCCACGTCATCGAGGGCACGCCGGCCTACATGTCCCCCGAGCAGACCGGGCGCATGAACCGCGTCATCGACTACCGCACGGACCTCTACTCGCTGGGCGTCACCCTCTATGAGCTCCTGACTGGCACCTTGCCCTACCAGGGGCGCGACGCCCTGGAGTGGTTCCACGCCCACATGGCGCAGGTCCCGAGGCTCCCGCACGAGCTCGTGCCCGGCCTCGCGCCCGCGCTCTCCGCCATCGTGATGAAGCTCCTCTCCAAGACCGCCGACGAGCGCTACCAGAGCGCCGAGGGCCTGAAGGCGGACCTGGAGCGGTGCCGGGAAGGCCTGCGCCGCGGGGCCATCGAGGATTTTCAGCCCGGCGCGCGCGACGTCTCCACCTGCCTGCAGATGCCGCAGCGGCTCTACGGGCGCGAGTCCACGGTCGCCGCCCTGCTGGAGGCGTGGGGCCGCACGGCGCGCGGCGGGCGGCCGGAGCTCCTCCTGGTCAGCGGCTATTCGGGCATCGGGAAGTCCTCGGTCGTCCACGAGCTGCACCGGCCGGTCCTCGAGCGGCGCGGGTTCTTCCTGAGCGGCAAGTTCGACCAGTTCCAGCGAGATGTCCCCTACGCCACGATGGCGCAGGCCATCCGCGAGCTCGTGCAGCACCTCCTGGCGGAGACCGACGAGAAGCTCGGCCGCTTTCGCCAGCGCCTGCGCGAGGCGTGGGGAGACAACGGGCAGGTCATGGTGGACCTGGTGCCGCAGCTCGCGCTCATCGTGGGCGAGCAGCCGAAGGTCCAGGAGCTGCCGGCCGCCGAGGCCCAGAACCGCTTCAACCTGGTGTTCCAGCGGTTCCTCGGCGTCTTCGCCACCACCGAGCATCCGCTCGTCATCTTCCTCGACGACCTCCAGTGGAGCGACCTGGCCACCCTCAAGCTCGTCCAGCACCTCACCACCCACCCGGACATCCCGCCGGTGCTGCTGATCGGCGCCTACCGCGACAACGAGGTCGGGCCGTCACACCCGCTCATGCTGGCGCTCGACGAGATACGCAAGGCGGGCGCGCGGGTGAGCGAGGTGCAGCTCGGCCCGCTGAGCCCCGCGCAGACCCGGGAGCTCGTCGCCGACGCGCTCCCGGGCGCGGGCCCGGCCGTTGTCAACCCGCTCTCGGCGCTCGTGCACGAGAAGACCGGCGGTAACCCGTTCTTCCTCGTCCAGATGCTGCCCACGCTCCACCGGGATGGGCTCCTCCGCCGCGCGCCCGACGGGGGTTGGCGATGGGACGCAGAGGGGGTGAAGGCAAAGGACTACTCCGACAACGTCGTCGACTTCATGGCGGGGAGGTTGCGCCTGCTGCCGGTCGAGACGCTGCACCTCCTGCGGCTCGCGGCGTGCGTGGCCAACACGTTCTCGCTGCAGACGCTGGCCATCATCTCTGGTCAGGACGTGGGCGAGGTGGAGCGGCACCTCGATCCCGCGCTCCAGGAAGGGATGCTCGTGCGCAGCGCGGCGGACCAGTACCGGTTCCTCCACGACCGCATCCACCAGGCGGCTTACGTCCTCACCCCGGAGGACGAGCGCAAGGCCGCGCACCTGCGCATCGGCCGCCTGCTGCTCGAGAGCCTGACGCCGGAGGAGGTCCGGGAGCGGCTGTTCGACGTGGTGAATCAGCTCAACGCGGCGGCCGAGCTGATGGACGACGGCGCCGAGCGCCGCCGCGCGGCGCGCCTGAACGCCGAGGCGGGCTGGAAGGCCAAGGCGTCGGCGGCGCACCGCTCGGCCATCTCCTACCTCACCGCGGCCTTCTCGCTCATCAGCGGCGACCCCTGGGAGACCGACCACGCGCTCGCCTTCAAGCTGCGCCTCGATCGCGCGAGCAGCGAGTTCATGCTCGGCCGCGCCGCCGAGGCGCGCCGGCTCGCCGACGAGCTCCTCGAGCGGGCGCGCACGCGCGTGGACAAGGCCGCGGTGTACCGCCTCAAGAGCGACATCCACGTGGCCTCCAGCGAGAACGAGGCGGCCGTCGCGAGCATCCTGGCAGGCCTCGGCCTGTTTGGCATGCACATGCCGCCCCACCCCTCGTGGGACGACGTCGCGGCGGCGAACGAGGAGGTGATGGCGCTCCTCGGCGACCGCCCCGTCGAGAGCCTCGTCGATCTGCCGCTCATGGCCGACACCGACGAGAAGGCGGCGATGGACCTCCTCGCGGCGCTCTTCGCGCCGGCGTTCTTCACGGACGGCAACCTGCTCGTGCTCCACCTCTGCCGGATGGTCTCTCTCGCCCTCCGCCACGGGAACACCGACGCAGCCGCGCAGGGATACGTCTGGTACGGCGTCATGGCCGGCGCCGTCTTCCGGAACTACCAGCAGGGCTATGTCTTCGGCAAGCTCGCCTGCGATCTCGTCGAGCGATACAACTTCTCCGCCTGCCGGGGCAAGGTCCTCTACAGCATGGAGATCATCAATTACTGGACTCGGCCCATCTCCATCTCGCTCGATCTGGCCCGGAGCGCCTTCCACCACGCGGTCCTGTCCGGCGATTTCCAGGTCGCCTGTTACTGCTGCAATCACATCGTCACGGACCGCATCAGCCTCGGGCACGACCTGGCCGACGTGTACCGCGAGTCGGTGGCGCGCCTCGATTTCCAGCGCAAGGCCGGGTTCCGGGACGTGCAGGACATCACGCTCCCGGCGCAGCGGTTCGTGCAGCAGATGCGCGGGCTCACGCGGGCGTTTGACACGCTGGACGGCGACACGCTGGACGGCGACACGCTGGACGGCGACGGCTTCGATGAGGCGGAGTTCGAGGCCGCGCTGACGCCGGACCGGATGAGCACCATGCGGTGCTGGTACTGGATCCTCAAGATGCAATCGAGGTACATGGCCGGCGCTCACGAGGAGGCGCTGCGCGCGGAGGCGAGGGCGACGGAGCTGATCTGGGCTTCTCTCAGCCACATCCAGCTCCTGGATTACCACCTCTATCGTCCCCTGACCCTCGCGGCGTGCTTCCACGACAGGGCGCCCGAGGAGCAGCGGGAGCACCTCGAGGCGATGCGGCAGAGCCAGCGGCAGCTCGAGGAGTGGGCGAGCCACTGTCCGGAGAACTTCCGCGCGGCCGCGCGGATGGTGGGCGCGGAGATCGCGCGCGTCAGCGGCAGGCCGGACGAGGCGATGCACCTGTACGACGAGGCGATCCAGGCGGCCCGCGAGGACGGCTTCATCCAGTACGTCGGCCTGGCGAACGAGCTCGCGGCGCGCTTCTGGCGCGAGCGGAAGCTCCCGTTCATCTCCGCCGCGTATGCGCGCGAGGCGCAGGACGCGTACCGGCAGTGGGGGGCCGACGGCAAGGTGAGGCACCTCGCGGCCCAGTGGCCTCAGCTCGCCTCACCCGCGGTCCCCCTGGCCGCGGACGCCACCTGCGACACGAGCGTGACGCACATCGACGCGCTCGCCGTGGTGAAGGCGCAGCAGGCCGTCTCCGGTGAGATCGTGATCGAGCGGCTGGTGAGCACGCTGATGAAGGTCGCCATCGAGAACGCGGGGGCGCAGCGCGGCGCCCTGCTGCTCCCGAAGGGTGACAAGCTCGTCGTCGAGGCGGTGGCCGACGCCCACCGAGGGCGAGGGGACGTTGTCGTCGCCTCGGGCGACGCCGGCCAGGAGCTGCCGTGGAGCATCGTCGCTTATGTCAGGCGCACGCACGAGCACGTGCTCATCGGCGATGCGCTCGAGCCCCACCCGTTCTCGTCGGACGCCTACCTCGCGAGCGGCCGGGCGAGATCGGTGCTGTGTTTGCCGCTCCTCCGCAAGGGGGAGTTCCACGGGGTGCTGTACCTGGAGAACGGGCTCGCCTCCCAGGCGTTCACGCCGGACCGCATCGCGCTGCTCGAGCACATCGCCTCTCAGGCGGCCATCTCGATCGAGAACGCGCGGCTCTACGCGGAGGTCCAGCGGGCCGAGGTCGCCTTGCGCCACGCCAACGACGAGCTCGAGAAGCGCGTGGAGGAGCGGACGCGGGAGCTCAAGCAGGCGCAGTCCCAGATCGCGGAGTCGGCGCGCGCGGCGGGCATGGCCGAGGTCGCGGCGAACGTGCTGCACAACGTGGGCAACGTCCTGACGAGCATCACCGCGGACGCGCAGATGATGCAGGAGTCGCTGGCCGGCTCGCGCGTCGGCCGGCTGAAGCAGATCGCGGCGATGCTCCAGGAACACCGCGGGGATCTCGCCAGCTTCCTCACCAGCGACCCGCGGGGGAGCCGGCTGGCCGAGTACCTGCACGCCATCGCGGGCGAGCTCGCCGGGCAGCAGGAGGCGCTGCTCGGCAGCCTGAGCTACATGCAGCAGCACATCGAGCACATCCGCACGATCATCCAGGTGCAGCAGCGCTACGCGAAGAGCGCGCTCTTCGTGGAGGAGTGCTCCCTCGGCGAGGTGGTCGAGAACGCGCTGCGCATCCAGGAGACCGCGCTCCGCCGCCACGGCGTCACCGTGACGCGTGAGCTCGACGCGCTGCCGGCGCTGCCGGTGGACAGGCACAAGGTGCTGCAGATCCTGGTGAACCTGCTGGCGAACGCGGCAGAGGCCGTGGCCGGGATGCCCGAGGGCGATCGGCGCCTCGTCGTGCGGCTCCGGCGCGAGGGGCAGGCGGCGCGCATCCAGGTGGTCGACAGCGGCGTGGGGATCGCGCAGGAGGTGCTGCCCCGGCTCTTCTCGCACGGCTACACCACGCGCAAGGGCGGAAACGGCTTCGGCCTGCACTCGAGCGCGCTGGCCGCCAGGGTCCTCGGGGGCTCGCTCACGCTGAAGAGCGAGGGACCCGGCAAGGGAGCGACGGCCACGCTGGAGATCCCGATCGCGGGACCGGCGGTCGAGCCGACCAGGGGAGCGGAGACCAGGAGCCGCACGAGCGAGCTGGCGCCGTGACGCGGGGGCCGGGATTCCGAGCCTCGATGCGCTCGGCCCCCCTCACGGATCGTCCTCCACCCACAGCCTCGGCCCGTTGTCCCGCCCCGGCGCCTTCTGCCCGACCAGCACCGCGCCCACCCAGACCTCCTTCGCCGTCTCCCCCGCGTCGCCCGCCTGCGGCCCGAGCAGCGACAGCCGCACCACGCGCTCCCCCGGCGCGAGATCGTCGCCCAGCCGGATCACCGAGCGCCCCACCCCGTCCGCGCCGCGCCTGTCGGTCGCCGCCTCCCACAGCGTCGCGCGCGTGAGATCGCCGCCCCGGCCCGCCAGCACGCCGTCCGGGATCGTCACCCGCCGGAAGAACGCCGCCTCGCGCGACGCGGGCTTCGCCCCCTCGACGCGGTAACGGACGCGGTAGTCCGCGTTCTCCCCGGGCGTCACCACGAACAGCACGAGGTGCAGCGTCTCGCCCGGCTCCTGCCGGAACCGGTACGTCATCGGCCGGCCGCGCGTCAGCTCGAACACGTCGCGACGGCGCACGATCGCCCCGCCGTTCGCCGGGGGCGCCTCCGTGTACGCGACCCCCGCCTCGCCGAGCCCCTCGACCTCGACGCGACGCACGCCCGGCGGCGCCGCCACGCGCAGCGCGCCCGACAGCGCCACGATCGGCTCGCGCAGCGCCACCTCGCCGTCCACGCGCACCGCGACCTCCTTGCCGAGCGACGCGCGCGCGGCCCGGTAGACGACCGACAGCCGGCCCGCGCCGGCCCCCTCGGCGTCCACGCGCACGTCCTTCGCCACGAGCAGCGGCGTCCACGCGTCGCCCGGCGACGGCTCCCCCGCCGACTGCCACGCCGGCATCAAGAGCCGCCGGCGCACCGGGGCGTGCTCGGGGACGAGGATGCGCTCCGGCCGATCCGCGTCCGACCTCGCGCCCTCGCCCGAGCGCTCGATCCGCACCTGCTCGCGCAGGTCCGAGAAGCGCTCCTTCCGCTCGAGATCGTCGAGGTTGACCGGGCGCACGTCGGTCCACGTGCTCACGTCGAACGGCGCGTAGCGCCACGTCTCGTCCTCGGCCAGCTCGACCCGGTACGGCAGCCGGTACAGCGTCTCGTTCACGCCCGGCTCGATCGTGCGCAGCCGCACGCGCGTCCTCGCGTCGCCCGTGATCTCGATCCGCTCCACCCCCGGCGGCGGCCGGAGGATCGCGAGCCGCGGCTCGGACGCGTCGAACCCGTCGTTCCACCACTCGAAGCGCGATCGCGGGAGCGTCACCTTGAGCTCCGCCCGGTCCGACGGCCCCGGGCCCCACCGCGCCACCACCGTCGCGTCGCCCTGGTTCGCGCCGCCGGTCGCCTCGATCTCGGCGCGGATCAGCAGCCCGAGGAGCTCCTGCCCGGGCGCCATCCGCGCGATCACCGGGTCGCCCGGATCCAGCGCGAGGTAGCGCACGATGCGCACGTCCGGCGGCGTCTGGAGCCGCACCGGCGCGGCCGGCGCCGCGGCGGCGCCGGGGGCGTCGGCGGCCGGCGCCGCTGGCCCCGCGCCGGGATCGCCCGCGGCCGCGGGCGGCGGCATCGCCGGGTGGACGATCTCGCCGACCTGCTGCATCGCCTGCGCCTCCGGCGCGCCGAAACGCACGCCGAAATCCGGGCCGACGCCGTCGATCACCACCGTCCGGATGTCCTCGCGCGACAGCCGCACCGTCGCCCGCCCGAGCGGGCCGAGCTCCACGCCCGCGGCCGCGCCCGCGCCGTCCGCGACCCGCACCGTGCGGCCCGGCGGGCCCTCGATGTCGAGCGACAGCGGGCCGCGGAAGTTCAGCGCGGCCGCGTGGCGCTCGCCGACGACGAACTCGGACGCGCCGCGGCCCTCGGCGCGCGGGTACGGCATCCGGAACCGGCGCAGCAAGAGCCGCGACATCTCGTAGTCGAGCCCCTGGCGACCCCCGGCCTCCAGCCGCCGCGCCCAGCCCTGGAGGAGCTCCTTCCGCGCCGGCTCCGGCAGGTCGGCGAACCCGAGCGCCGACACCCGGCGCCCCATCTGCCGCCGCTCCTCCGCGTCGAGGCTCTGCTCGAACAGCGCGCGCGACGTCTCGCTGCGCTCGTAGCGGCCCTCGAGCCGCGACAGGATCGTCAGGTCGATCGGGACGCCGTCGGTCCCCACCGCGGGCTTCGCGCGGAGCCGCACCTGCCCGCCCTGCGGGAGCACGTCGTGCGTGATGAGCAGCGTCGAGCGCGGATCCGTCACCGCGCCCCCGCCGCCGGCGAGCCGCGCCGCGTACTCGCCCTCGCCGAGCGGGCGATCCGGATCGCAGCTCACGCGGCTCTCCAGGTCGTAGACGTGCCGCGCGACCTCCGCGCCCCGCTCGTTCACGAACGCCGCGACGAACCCGTACGGATAGCGCCGCGCCGAGTCGCAGATCTCGGCCTTCACGCCGCCCCAGGTCGTCACCTCCACGGCGTCGATCTCGGCCGGGATCTTGATCACGAGGTCCCGCTGCGGCTCGATGTGGTAGGCGAGGATCTCGTCCTCGGCGGGCAGCGAGCTGCCGAGCGGCGGCGCGCTCGGCAGGAGCGACAGCGCGAACGCCGTCAGCCCGAGCAGCGACATCGCGATCAGCCAGCGCGGGTTCAGCCCCTTGCGCGGCGCGCTCGGCCGCGCGACGAAGCCCCCCGTCGCCTGGCGCGCCCGCGTCGACTGGCGCGGCCGCGCGGGGCGCGGCGGCGCGGGCGCCTCGTGGATCGACGGCTCGCGGCGCTTCGCCGGGGCGCTCACGGGGCCGCCTCCTGCGGGGCCGCGCCGGGCGACGCGGACCCGGGCGCAGGCGCCGCGCCGGGCCACGCGGAACCGGGCGCAGGCGCCGCGCCGGGCGACGTCGGCCCCGGCGCGCCCGCGCCGGCCGCCTGGAACCTGAGCGCGCTGGTGCCGACGGTGACCGCGCGCCGCAGCCGCAGCTCGCCGGGCACGGCCGCGCCCGGGATCGCGACGAGCGCGCCGTCGATCGGCAGGATCTGCGCCTCGCCCGGCCGGGCCGCGATGACCCACGGGCGCCCCGTGATCACGTCGCGCCCGAGCTCCACGTGGCACCGCGCCTCGGCCCGCGGCGCCGCCGCGGCCCCGGCGCGCGGCGCGCCCGCCTGCGCTCCCCCTGCCGCCTGGACGCCGCCTGCTGCCGCCTTCGCGCCCGCCGCCGCCGCCTGCGCGCCCGCCGCCGCCTGCGCGCCCCCCGCCGCCGCCGCCTGCGCCGAGAAATGCGCCTTCAGGTAGTACGGGTTCCGCTCCGTCGTGTAGCGCCGGAACACCTCCATCGCCGCGGCGAGGTCGCACTCCGCCGGCACGCCCCGGGTCGGGCACGCCACGTCCCCGCTCGCGCCCGCGCCCGCCGTCGCGCACGACGCGAGCGCCCGCGCGCGCTCGGCCACGTCGATCGGCTCGGGCGCCACGCCGAGCCGCGTGAGCCGCGCCTCCAGGCGCGTCTCCCCCTGCCCCGGCGCCGCGAAGCGCCGCAGCTCGAAGAAGCGCCGGATCGCGCTGCCCAGGTAGACGATCGCGAACCGCCCCTCGGCGAACCGCTTCGCGTAGGCCATGGCCATGTCCGTCGCCCCGCTGAACGACACCTGCTCCCGCGTGCCGTCGAAGATCCCGACGCGCAGCTCGAGATCGCGCAGCGTCTCCAGCAGCGGCCCCGCGAAGGTGGGCACGTGCTCCGGCCGCACGACCTCGTAGCCGAACGAGATCACCGCGTCCCGCTCGTGGCTCCGCTCCGCCTCGATCGCCTGGACCGACAGCGCGCTCCCGCCGTCGCCGACCCAGACCTCGTGCGCCCGCTGGAAGAAGCTGCGCAGCCCCTCGGCGCGCCGCACGTCGGCCGCGCCGCTCGGCTCCGCCGTGGGCACCGCCCCCGCGAGCAGCAGCGACTGCGCCGTGAGCGCGTCGGCGAGCGCGAGCCCCGCGCCGAACACCCCGATCTGCCACCGCGGCGCCGGCACCTCGACGAGCATCGCGCCCGTGAGCGCCGACCGCATCGGCTCGGGCGACGGCGACGGCAAGATCCCGGTGATGGACGCCGCGGGCCCCGCGCGGCGCTGCGCCGGCGCGGGCGGCGGCGCGGGCGGGTGCGACAGCACGAGCCACGCCGGGTTCCCGCGGCGCTCCGGGCCGCCCTCGGACGGCCCCGGCTCCGCGATGCCCCAGGCCGCCGGCGCCGCGTCGGTGCCGCCGATGCGCACCTCGCGGAAGCCGAGCCTCCCGAGGATCGCCCGCTCCCACGCGGTCGGCGGCGGCGCGCCGGCCGCGCCGCCGGGCCGCGTCGCCGCCGCGATCAGCCGCGGCGCCACGACGCTGTCGAACAGCCGCAGCTCCTCGATCGACGGCGGCCGGAACCGGCCCGGCTGGACCTCGGTCAGCGTCACCATCCGCTTCGAGAGCTCCTCCTCCAGCGTCCCGCTCCAGCGCACGATCCCGGGCACCCCGAGCATGCGCGCGCCCACCGCCTCCGCGACGTGGAGCGGCACCCGGAGGCGCGGCGCGTCGCCGAGGAGCGTCGACGGCTCGGCCGCCGGGCGGAACGTCATCGTCGCCTCGGCGCCGAGCCCCTGGCCGATCGACACGACCGGCAGCCCCGCCGGCGAGCCCACCACGCTGAGCTCCGGCCCGTCGCCGCCGCCCGGCTCGACGATCAGCACGTGCGGGTCCTCCATCGCCTCGATCATCGCGGCCGCGAACGCCTCGTCGTGGCGCCGGATCGCGCCGTGGCGCGACAGCAGCACGACCCCCGCCGCGTCGAGGATCTCCGCCGCCCGGAGCGCCACCGCGGGCAGCGCCGAGCCGATCTGCGCGGGCGCCGCCAGCACCAGCCACTCGGGCGCGGACGTCGGGCTCCGGCCCAGGCGCTTGCGGAACGCCGCCCGCGGCGCGCTCGGCGCGTCCTCCGGGTCCTCGAACCGCGCGGTCATCACGTACCACGGCCGGTCCCCGTCGCCCTCCTGCACGCCCTCCTGTACTACCGACAGCCGCGCGCGCTCCGCCACGCCGAGCAGCTCGCCCGCCGGCCGGCCGTCGCGCAGCACGCTCCGCGCGAGCCGGTAGGCGACGCGCCGCGCCTCGATGTCGGCGGCGATCGCGGCCGCCCTCGGGCGCGGGCCCGGCCGCGGCACCGTGTCCGCGAGCACGAGCGACAGCGCCGCGCTCTCGACCCGCGGCGGCGGCCTCGCCTCGGCCGCCGGCGTCGGCGGCGCGCTCCCCCAGCCGAGCGCGACGAGCGCGTAGCCGACCGCGTTGCCCGCGAGGAACGCCGTGAGCGACACCTGGAGCGTCGGCATGATCACGATGCCGACGTGCTCCTTGTTCCACATCTTCACGGCGAGGAGGCTCGGCAGGAGGTACCCGAAGCCGAAGTAGTCGATCATCTGCAGCCCCGGCGCGAACCGCACCATGGCGAAGCCGATCGCCATCTTCACGACGAAGCCGAGCACGTACACGAAGATCATGCGCCGCGGCCCGACGAGCAGCATCCGCGAGAACGGGCGGACCGAGGTGATCCAGCGCGACAGGTAGAAGACGACCAGCGCCTCGATCGTTGTCGTGAGCAGCTTCGTCGGCTCGTACCAGGCCACCGCGAGCAGGCCGGGCACGAGGATGCCGTTGTAGTCCCACCCGTAACGGACGTTGTTGCGGGCGCCGAGCAGCGCGCCGATGACGAGGATGATGTGGGCCTTCGGCAGCTCGAGGAACTCGAGCGACAGGCTCTCGTTGAGGACCTGGAAGCGCGAGACCGAGAGGTTCGTCGTGCGGAGCAGCACGCCGAGCACGAGCGCCGTCAGCGCCGTGACGACCGCGAGCCGCGGCGCCGCCCGCAGGAGGCCGCTGTTCCAGAACGCGTTGGCGATGAGCGGGACGAGCACGAGCCCGATGCTGTAGAGCTCCCGCGAGTGCACGAACTCGTAGCGCGCCGAGACCTCGGGGACGACGAAGCCCTCGACGAACAGCCGCACGATCACCGCGCCGACGATGAACAGGTAGAACCGCTCGCGCCCGAACGCCGTCGACCACGCGCCCGTCCGGGTGATCCAGCGGCCGATCAGCGCGACGAACAGGTACGTCACCACCGACTCCGCGATGATGAACACCGCGGTGACCGGGGCCGCGAAGAACACCGTCGCGAGGTAGCCCGGCACGACGAGCCCCGCGTACGTCCAGCCGAGCGTCTCCGTGAACAGCGTCCCGAAGACGAGCCCGATCAGGACCGCGGTGTGGAGGCTGCGATCCAGCCCGTTCGGTGGGAAGAGAGGCAGGTTCTCGAGCATGCGACGGTGCGGCGGGGCGGCGGGGGACGGCGCGGGTCCGCCGGATCGGGTCGGCGCGCGCCGACGCCCGGCCCGGCGAGCCGCGCCGCTACGGCAGCGTGGTGGCCAGGCCGATCGCGCTCGGCGCGCCCCAGCCCGTCGGGTAGTCCCAGCCCGGCCCGGCGGCAAAGAACTCCGTCGAGCCGCTCACGACGTCGCGGAACGTCGCCTGCACGGCCGGGGTCGTGTAGAGGATCGAGTTGAGGAACCCGACGCGCGGCAGCCCCTGCGCGGCGCGGTAGCTGTTGACCGCGGCGACGATCCCCGCGAACGCGGGCGCGGAGAACGACGTCCCGCCGTAGCGCTGCCACTCGCCGAGGTAGTAGACCCAGTACGGGACCGGCGAGGTCGAGGCGTGCATCGCGACGTCCGCGACCGCGCGCTTGCCGCCCGATCCCTCCACGATCCCGACCTGCCACGAGGGGATGTCGAACGAGAGCGTCGGGCCGGAGCCGGAGCGCGACCAGGCGGTCTCGCTCTCGACCTCGCCGTCCTCGGTGACCCAGAGCGACGTGCCGCCGACCCCGGTGACGTACGGGCTCGCCGAGGGCGTGTCGGTCTGCGCGGAGTCGCCGGTCGCCGCGACCACCGTGATCCCGAGCGCCGCGGCCATCTGCGCCGCGTAATGGTACTGGAGCCGCACGGCCGTCGGCTCGGAGTCCTCGCGGTGCGCGAACGAGTCCGTGATGATCGACACCTCGCCGAGGCCGATCGCCTCGTTGAAGGTGTAGACCATCGAGGTGTTCCGCGCGTCGGGCCCCTGGTACACGACGAGCTCCGCGCCCGGCGCGAGGCCCCCGGACCACTGGACGTCGAGCGTCGACTCCACGTAGCGCGTCGCGGGCGGCTCCATGGTCTGGATGACCCGCGGGTTCGACCGCTGCACGCCGAGCGACCGCCAGAACGACTGGAGGTCCTTGACCTTGAAGGCCGCGCCGACCGTGACGCCGAGCTTCACGCCCTGGCCCGTGAACCCGAGCGCGTAGAGCTCGTCGAGATCGTACGCGCCCGCGATCTGCGCGAGGGTGATCCCGTCGCTGACGCGGGTCGGCCCCTCCTCGTCGATCGCCCCGCCCTCGGCGGGCAGCGGCTTGGTGCTCGCCGCGAGATCCGCGGTGATGATGCCCGTCGTCCGATCGTCCACCCACGTCGGCACGGTGAGCTGCTCGAGCGAGCCGAAGACGTCGAACGGCGGGTTCCCCGCCTGCGGGTTCTCCCGCTCGAAGACCCTGAGCTCCGTCTGGAAGGCCGCGTTGAACTGCGCGACCGTGCCGGTGAACTGGACGAGCAGCCGGTTCGTGGCCGTGAAGTTCACCTGGAACCCCTGCTCCTCGAGCCAGAGCTTCACGAGGTGCACGTCGAGCTCCCGCGGCGCGAACTGCGCGATCCACTGCTCCGCGGTGAGGTACTGGCGGAACCGCGGGCTCGCCGGGTCGTACATCTCCTCGATGAGCGGCGCGAGGCGCCCCGAGTTGCGGATGGGGAAGCCCATCAGCGCGCGGACCACCGCGTCGTCCTCCGCGGTGCCCTTGTCGGTGTACACGCCCGGCAGCGGGCTCGGGATGCCGTCGGTCGCCTCGGTGGGCTCGAGCTCCTCCTCGGTGAAGTCGGGCAGCTCGTCCGGCAGCGCCACCGGCGGCTCCGCCCCGCCGGCGCCGCCGCCGCCCTCCGCCGCGCCCCCGGCGCCGCCGCCGCCCTCCGCCACGCCGCCGGCGCCGCCGCTCGCGGTGGCGCCGCCCGCGCCGCCGGCGCCGCCCGCGCCGCCGCTGCCGGTCGGATTTGCGAGCTGCACATCCGACTCGCAGCCACAGCTCGAGGCGGAGAAGGCGACGCTGTTCGCCAGAACGAACAACCCGAGGACAGGAGCGACCCGGAGAACCGATGAAGTACGACGCATACGCAAGAGCGATTCAAACCCCTTCCGACAGGCCGATCCAGCCCAATCGTCACCGCCCGCCGACGTCGCATGACACGCACGCCGCCCGCAACACAACGTGCCTCCGCGGGGCGTGCGGAGCACCACGTCGCACCTCGTCTCGAACAGAATCCGCGGCTGCGCCGCGGCGGAGCCGCTCGCCTCGCGCCGGCAGCTCCGCGCGGGACGAGATGAGCGCGGGCGGCAGCGCTGAGCGAGCGGCTGTAGGGCGCGTCCTTCTTCTTCGAAGACACATGTTTTTGGCGCGGCGCGCCCCGGTAGACAATTGTATTGGAGCGACCTCGATGCGACGCTCGGTCTCCCTGGGCGTTTCGCGACCCCTGGTGCGCTGCGTTCTTCAGCGATTATGGCGAAGACTTACCGTCCGCGGATCCCCAAGCCCTTTCGCATCCCGCGACCGATGACCTCGCCCGGCGAGGCGGCGCGCTTCGGGTGGCTCAGGCCCGACGCGCTCGCGATCGCCGCGGGCGCGCTGCTCGCCGCCGTCGCGCCGCTCGAGCGGTTCGACTACGTCGCGCGCGGCCTCACCGCGTCGTCGCTCGCCGACGCCGCGCCCTCCGCGCAGGTGCTGCTCGTCACCGCCTCGCCCGAGGCGCTGCGCGACGGGCTCTGCGCGCGCGCGCTCCCCGGCCTGCTCGAGCGCGGCCGCGCGCGCGGCGCGCTGCTGATCCCGCCCGCGGACGCGTTCTGCGCCGGCCCCGCGGTCGATGGCGCGCTCGACGGTGACCGCGCGCTCGACGGTGACCGCGCCGCGCCCCTCGTCCGCATGCCGCCCGAGCTGCTGCGCATGAGCGCGGGCGAGGTCGTCGGCTTCTCGCCGCTGGCCGGCGAGGAGCGCGCGGCGGAGCTCGCCGCGCTCGGCGTCTCGGCGGCGCCGTGGGTCATCAAGAAGGCGCCGCAGAGCGTGCCCGCGGTCAGCCTGAGCGCCCTCGCCGAGGGAGAGGTCCCCGCGAGCGCGCTCGCGGGCCGCGTCGCGGTCGTCGGGGTGGGCTCGGGCGGCGTCCCGCCGCAGGCCGTCGCGACGTCGGCGCTGCCGCCGGCGAAGGGCGTCGCCGCGGTGCTCGGCGGGCTGCTCGACGGCGGGCGGCGCGCCTCGGCCCCGGCCTGGGTGCCGGCGCTGTTCGTCCTGCTCGCGGGCGGGTTCGTGTGGGCCGCGCGCCGCCGTCACGGCAGCCTTGTCGCCACCGCCGCGCTCTTCCTCGCCACGTTCGCGCTCGCCGCGGGCCAGAGCGCGCTCGCCGCGCGCGCGGAGGCGAGCCTCCTGCCGCTGCCGAGCACCCTGTTCGGCCTCGCCGTCGCGTTCGCGGGGGTCATGATCCTCCGCGGCATCGGCGTCCAGCGCGCCGTGGATCGCGCCGCGGAGCTCATCCAGCGCGCCGCGCTGTTCCGCATGCAGGGGGTGCACACGCTGCCGGACGAGGAGTTCTGGCCGCGCGTGGCGCGCCTCGCGGAGCAGGCGCACCCGGCCGATCTCGTGCTCGTCGCGGAGCTGCCCGCGGGGAGCTGGCACCTCAGGTTCTGGAACGATCACCGCGGCGGCGAGAGCCTCGTCGCCGAGCGGCGCCACGACGTCCGCCGCCCGCCGTACAGCAGCGAGCAGGGCGTGCCGGCGATCCGCCTGGCGCGCCGCTTCCTCACGAAGCAGGACATGCCGGCGGTCGTCGTCCCGCTCATCGCGTTCGGCGAGATCGAGGGCTACGTGTTCTTCTGCGGCCCGGTCGCGGAGGCGACGTACTCGCGCGAGCCGGAGCGGGCCGAGCACGTCGGCCGCGAGCTCGCGCTGCTCCTGCGCCGGAAGCGCCTCGCGCGCACCGCGGAGGCGACCGGCGGCGAGTCGCGCGCCGGGCACGCGCCGACGGACGATCTGGTCGAGGGCGCGCGCGTCGCGCTCGACGACCTCCAGCTCTTCGGGTCGATGCTGCGCAACGCGCCGGTCGGCCTCCTCTATGCGGACGCGTTCGGCGACGTCCGCTTCGTCGCGCCGGAGTTCGCGCGGTGGCTGCGCGCGCGCGACGTCACGGTCCCGGCGGAGAGCGCGAGCTCGGCGCTCCCGCCCGGCTCGCTCACCCTCGGCGACGTGCTCGGCGCCACGTCGGCGGGCAGCGCCGCGGTGTCGCTCTCCAGCGTGATGGCGAGCGACGACGGCATCGAGCTCAGCGTCAGCGCGCCCGAGCCCGCGGTGCTCTCGGTGCGCCCGCTGCGCCGCGAGTCCGACGGCTCGTCGTGGATCGCGGGCTACGTCGCCGCGCTCATCCCGGTGAAGCAGCCGGCCCCCGTGTCCGGCAACGTGCGGCCGCTCGCCGCGCGGGACGCGACCGATCCGCTCTGCGCCTTCCAGCTCGGCGACGTCGTGGCCGACGCCGTCGCGAGCGCCGCGCGCGCGACGGGCCGCGCGGTGCGGCTCGAGCCGATCCGCGGCGCGACGCACGCCCTCGGGCACCGCGGCGAGCTCGCGCAGGTGCTCGAGGCGTTCCTGACCGACGTCGCGGGCCGCGGGCTGCCCGGCCACGGCCCGGTGGTCTCGGTGCGCGAGGCGACGCACGGCGTGCAGCTCTCGATCCTGGACGTCGGCTTCGGGCTCGGGCTGCCGGAGTCGGCGCTCCAGCGCGTGCTGACCGCGCCCGGCGCGGCCCCGGCCGGGCTCGAGCCGCTCGGCCGGCTGATCCTGGCCGTGGAGGACAGCCACGGCCACGCGGAGCTCAAGACGAACGACGGCTGGGGGATCACGCTCACGGTGACGCTCCTCAAGGCGCACCCGCGCGTCGGCGTGACCCCGCACGAGGGCGGCAAGCCGGCGGCGCAGCAGAACGTCATCGCGATCGGGCGGGCGAGCCCGAAGTGAGCTCGAGCCTCGCGGGCAGAGGGGTCACTCGATCACCCGGACCGTGGCGTCGAGCAGGTTGACGCCGCTCGCGCTGTCCCACGTCGCGCCGCTCGAGAGCCGGATCGCGTAGCGTGGGTCGTCGCGCAAGCGCTCTTCCCCGTCCGGGAGCCACAGGCCGAGCTGATAGTCGCCCGGGGGGAGATCGGCCGGGATCTGCGCTTGCAGGCAGAGATCGCTCTCGGCGCCCGGCGCCCAGCGGCGCGGATCGGCGTCGACATCAAGGACGCGCCGCGTGGCGCCCTGCTGGAGCACGAGGTGGACCGGGCGAGGATTGTAGGCCCGGGCATACCCGTCGTTGAACACACGCAGCCGGAGGGGCAGCGACTGCCCGCGGGCCACCTGCTCGGGGGACTCGTGACCCATCACGACGAAGCGGTAGCCGAGGCGGCAGGCGACGGTCTCGAAGCAGCCCTCGGCCTTCCACTCCGCGATCACGTCGGGGTGATAGTCGGTGTGGAGGAAGCTCCAGTGATGCAGGGAGAGCTCGGCGAGCGCCGAGGCGCACTGGCTGCGTGGCGGGTTGACAGCGCACGTCTCGCCCCCGACGGGCACGAACGCGGAGTCCTCGACGGCGTACTCCCTCTCGCCGGGCAGCAGGTAGGTGCCGGCGTCGTCGTCGCTCGCGAGGAAGCAGTCGTTCTGGTGGCCGACGCGCGACAGCGGCGCCCCGGAGAACGCCGTCTCCTCGGTGAGCGGGCCGCCGTACGCCTCCTGCTTGTGGGAGGGGCGGCGCACGAGGGTCATCCGGCTGCTCGGCAGCGCCTCGAGCAGCGCGTCCAGGATCTGCTCGCGGTTGCTCGGCTCGGTGAGATCGTTCGTCGAGGAGTGCCATTCTCCCCAGGCGCCGACGAAGCCGGGGTTCAGCACGGCGATGACATCGGCGTTGTCCTCGAGCACGGGCCTGAGCTGCTCGATGTGGGCCAGCACGCGGCTGAGCGGCGCGTCCGGCTCGCCGATGTCCGTCGCGTAGTAGATCCGGGGGAGCACCTTCAGCCCGGCCGAGCGCGCGGCGGAGAAGCTCTCGTCGAGCTGGTCGATGAGGCGCTGATCGATGTCCTGCGCGCGGTAGTCGTCGATGAGCACCTTGCCGTAGATCAGCGTGTAGCCCTCGTCCCGGAGATCGGAGACCGGGTCGAGGCTCCGAAGATCCGTGAAGCGAAAGACGCCGCGCTCGGGGTTGAGCACGCCCCGGCACTCGACATCGCCCGAGGGATCGTCGCCCGCGGCGAACAGCCTGGGCGCGTACGAGCGCTCCACCGTGGCCCCGCTCCATCCGCAGCTGCCGGGCGGGAGGCCCGTGCTGCTGCCGCTGCCATCGCCACCGGTGCCGCCGCTGCTGCTGTTGCCGCCACCGTTGCTGTCGCCGCCGCTGCCGCCGCCGCCGCTGGACGCGAGCGAGTCGCCCGGGCTGTCGTCGCTGCCCTCGGCGCCGCACGCCGCCACGAGCGCCACGGAAAGGCAGCAAACGCCGCCGCCGTGAAGGAGGCGTGACCGGAGATGACACAACGACCGGCTGCTCTCGTGAGGCATGAGCAATCTCCTGTCTCTTCGTGGATCCATGAAGCTGGGCTGCCCGCTCTCGCCGGCGCGTCGTCCGTTGGACGATGATACACGGCCGAGGCCGACCTCACGCGCCGTGCGGTGCCCGCCCACCTCGATGCCGCGGCCGGTCGGTGGCCGCGCCGAGGGCCTCGGCGGGGTACAGGGGCGCGACCTGGCCGGGGGCCGCGACGCTTGACGATGGGGGGCCGGTCTCGATGTAGCGCCCATGGGGCGACCATCCACCGGGCGACGTCCGCAGTTCCCTTCCACCGTGCCACGACCGGTCCGGGCGCGCGCCGGGCGCACACCGACGGAGCGGACTCCGCTGGCGGTGCGGACCTTCGGCGTCGGGGTCGACGAGGCGACGAGGGCGCACGTGCGCCAGACCCTCGCGGCGAAGCTCGGGCGGTTCGCGCCCCGCATCGAGCGGCTCACGGTGCGCTTCACGGACGTGAACGGGCCACGCGGCGGCGTCGACGTCGCGTGCGACGTGAAGGTCGTCCTGAGCGGGCGCCCCAGCGTCGTCTACCAGATGCGAGGTCGAGAGCCGCGCGAGACGATCGACAGAGCCGTCCCGGGGATCGTACGGGCGGTGCAGAGCGCCCTCGCGCGCGCGCCGCGCGCCGCACCTCGCGGCGCACCTCGCGCGCCGGCGCGCGCCCCGAAGCGCACGGCGCGAGCGGTGAAGCGCGACGCGGCGGCTCCGGCGCGGCTCGAGCATCCGTCGCCCGAGGGCAGCCTCATCGGGCGGCGCGTGGGGCGCAGCAAGGAGAACCTCGAGCGCGCGCTGGAGCGGCCCGAGAAGTCGCGGCGTGACTTTCCTGTCGACACGGCGGCTCCGGGGCGGAGCGCGACCGACCGGAAGGCGGGCGGCGGCTCGACGGCGCGGCGTAACACGATGCGGAGGACACGGAAGGCCACGGCGACGCTGGAGGACTCGGCGCGGGACCGCCCGTCGCGCAAGTCGACGCGCAAGAGCGCCAATCGCGCGAAGCAGGACTCGAAGCTCCGACGACGCGAGGTCCGGCAGGCGACCGCTCCGAGCACCAGGGCCGCGAAGGCGACCGCCCGCTGATCAGGGGGTGCGCTGCTGGCCGCCCTCGGCCGTGACGCTTCCCACGAGCGCCAGGCACGATGTTCCCGCCGGCGCGCTGGTACGGACGATGCCTGAACGCGGACGTGGTCCCGGCCACGTCGACCGCGCGCGGCGGGTGACCGGCGGGACACGCGTGCTCCACGAACCGGAGGGGTGCCCATGGTCGATCCGCTCGAAGAGTCCCCGAAGCCTCTGCGCTTCACGCCGGTCGACATCGACACCGTGCGGGACAAGCGCGGTCGGTTCCTCGCGATCGGCGTGGCCTCGATGGTGCTCGGGGTGCTCGCGATCGTCCTGCCCTTCGCCGCCTCCCGGGTCACCGCCATCGTCCTCGGCTGGTTGATCGTGCTCGCCGGCGTGGCCGAGGGGTGGCACGCCATCCAGAGCCGCGGCTGGGCCGGTGCCGGCTGGGAGCTCGTGAGCGCCCTGGTGCAGGTGGCGTTCGGGCTTCTCCTTGTGGTCTTCCCGACGACCGGCAAGCTCGCGCTGATGGTGATGGCCTCGGCGTACTTCGCCGCCGAGGGCGCGCTCAAGCTCGTCCGCGCCTCTCAGCACCGCGGGCTGCCGGGCTCGGGATGGCTCGTGATCGACGGCATCCTGACGCTGGCGCTCGGGATTCTGATCGTCACGGGCGGCGTCACCGCCGCCGCGAAGGTGCTCGGCTTGCTGGTCGGGATCAGCCTCGTGACCGGCGGCATGTCGATGATCCTGATCGCGCTGGGCGCCGGTCGCGTGCTCCACATGCGGCCTTGAAGGAGGCGACGTCCGCGCCGTGCAGAGGGCGCGCCCCTTCCACGCTTCATCATCCTCCCCGAAGAAGGCCTCTGCTGTCCGCTCGATGGCCTCGAATGGCCCGGCACGCCGACGCTCCTCGTGGTCGGCGCAGATCTGCCGCGCCGCTGGACGACGCCCGCGGATGCGGATAGCTCCAGCGCATGAACCTCACCGACGTCATGCGCGCGCTCGCCGCGATGGGCAACGAGAAGATGCGCGAGGTCAACGCCCGCTCCGGAGACGCCCACGGCGTGAACCTCACCCAGCTCCGCGCGCTCGCGAAGAAGCTGAAGGCTGACCACGCCCTGGCCGGCGAGCTGTGGCGCACCGGGGACCCCGACGCCCGCCTCCTGGCGACGCTCGTGTTCAAGCCGAAGGCCTTCTCGGCGGACGAGCTGGACGCGATGGTCCGGGAGATCGGCTATCCCAAGCTGCTCGACTGGTTCATCGTCAACGTGGTGAAGGCGTCGCCCCACGTCGAGGCGCTGCGTGTCCGCTGGAAGGACTCCGCGAGCGAGCTGGTCGGGCGCGCTGGCTGGAGCCTGACGACGGACCGCGTCGTGAAGAGCCCTGCCGGCCTCGATCTCCCCGCGTTGCTCGACCAGATCGAGGCGGAGATGAAGACGGCGCCGGGCCCGAAGCAGTGGTCGATGAACCACTGCCTCGCCGAGATCGGCATCCACAACCCGGGGTTGCGCGCCCGCGCGACGGCCATCGGCGAGCGGCTCGAGGTGCTCAAGGACTACCCGGCATCGCCGGGCTGCACGCCGCCGTTCGCGCCGGTCTGGATCGCGGAGATGGTGCGGCGGCAGAAGGCCGAGAAGACGCGGGGCCGGTGAGGGGGTCGGCTCGCCCCGCTCCAGACGTCGTCGGCGGCGCCAAACCGCACGTTCAGCGAGATAGGAACCGGAATGTGAGGCTGATCCGCGGGCCCGCGGCTTCGATGGCAAGGACCGCATGCTGCCACCCCTCCTGAACGCCGGCGCCCATGATCAGGAGCGAGCCGGGCGCCAGGGCGATGTCGTGCCTGTCGTTCCGGTGCAAGCGCCGGCGGAAGGTAAGGACGCGAGGCGCGCCCAGCGACAGGATCGAGGTCGTCGATCCATCGACGACGCCGGCGCTGGAATCGGCGTGAAAGCCCATCTTCGCCGTCCCATCGGCATAGAGGTTGGCGAGGCAGTTGTTGATCCGGTGCCCCACCACGCCGGCGAGCCGGTCCGCGAGCTCCTGCACGAAGGGCGGCATCTCGCAGTCCGGGTAAGAGATGCCTGAGTAGTTGTACGCCACCCCGCACGAGGCGGTTCGACGTGAATGCATCCGGTCGTCCCACGAGAGACTCCGCTCCGCCATGTCGAACATGGTCGTTGGATCAGCGACAAATCCCTCCAGGTACTGAACGTCTAGATCTGCCGGCATGAGTCGACGTGACATTCTACGCCTCGCGAGTCATTCGCGCTCGAAATCGAGGCAGGCGGAATTGATGCAGAAGCGCACGCCCGTCGGCCCTGGCCCGTCGTCGAAGACGTGCCCCAGATGTCCATCACAGCGGGCGCATACGACCTCCACCCGATCAAGACCGTGCTTCCGGTCGGCCCGGCGCTCGATCCGCTTCTCGTCGAGGACTGCGCTGAAGCTGGGCCAGCCGGTCCCGGAGTCGAACTTCGTCCGCGACGAAAAGAGTTGGGTACCGCAGCCGGCACATCGATAGATGCCCGTGTCGTGGTGGTTCCAGTACTCCCCCGTGTACGGACGTTCGGTGTTGCCGTAGCGGAGCATCCGGTAGCGGTGCGGCCCGAGCAGCAAGAGCCACTCGGGTTCGGTCCTGGAGATCTTTTTGTCTGCCATCGCTCGATCCCGTCGTTGGGTCCTGGCGTCGCGCGCTCGGCTCGGCGTCGGCGCCAGCGGTCCACATGGATCTCAGGCTATCCGCCCGCGCATTGCGAGGGCAACGACCTTCGGCGCGGTTCGCCCGGCGCTCCGCGACCCGAACGCGCACTGCCTCTCGCCCGAGGCCAGGGCTCGGACTTACGCGATGCGGAACTCTCGCAGGATGCGCTCGACATGCTGGTGGATCGAGTTGCCGCCAGCAGACTGGCGCGTGTAGTCTGTGACGATGCGAGCGGTGCTCTCGGTCTGCCTCTTGATGATCTCCGTCATGCTCTCCAGCGCCGGCTGCAAGCGCCTCAAGACAGGCGCCCGCGAAGACTTCGCGGAGAGGTATAGTTGCCCGGAGGACAGGGTCGAGGTGCGCGAGCGTGACGACGTCAAGTGGAGCACGGTCGTGCTCGGCGGCAGGCAGCGGGAGGCCCCGCCGGCCGAGGTGCAGAGCGATCCGGGACGGCTCGCCAAGTGGAACGCAGACCGCGCCGAGCAGGACGCGGAGACGAGGAAGACGCTCGACGATCTCGACGTGTTCCAGGTGCGCGGGTGCGAGCACGACGAGCTCGTCGCCTGCGGCCACCCGTCGAGCGGCGACGGCGTGGCGACCGACGAGGTGGTGTGCTTCCAGGCGCCGAAGCGAGCCCAACCCTGACCGGACCGACCGTGCTCGCGCCAGCCAGGCAGCCGGCGTCGAGCCGAGGTCGGTCATGCGCGTCTCGGCTTCGATGACCTGTCAGGCGGCGGCGCGGATCCTCCATCGAACCTGGCCGACCAGGCTCTCTGCCCAACGACGGGTCAGGCCGCAGCTTCGTGCTGAGGCCGATTGCCCTGGTCACTGGCCGGCAGGCGGCTGCCAGAGCTCTACCTTGTTTCCTTCTGGATCGATGACCCAGGCGAACTTCCCGTAGTCGGAATCGTCGATCTTCTCGAGGACGTTGCAGCCTTCTTCGCGCAAGACTTTGACGAGCGCGTGGAGATCCTCGACCCGGTAATTGACCATGAAAGTTGCAGTGCTGGGCGCAAATTGGTCACCTTGCGCCGAAGCAATGGACCAGACGGTCGTTCCGGCGACCGGCTTACCTTCACCGTCGGTCCAGGTAAAAGCCGTGCCACCCCATTCCTGGACGTCGATCCCGAGGTGCCGCTTGTACCAGGCCTGTAGTGCCGGAGCGTCTTTGGCCTTGAAGAAGATGCCGCCGATGCCAGTGACTCGCTTCATAGAACCTCCGAGGACGGGTGATGGTGAGAGAACGTGTGCTTCTGCGGTCTGACGCCTGAGGCGAGCCGTGCCGCGAAGGGGCGTCGGCTCGAACGATCCGCCAGCTATCTCTCCATAGGTTGACGGATGATGGTTTTCCACTTCGCTGGGTCGGCGCGACGCACGTCGCTCAGATACACCTCGTGGTGCTTTCCTGCAAGCGCCGAGCGCGCACCGATAAAGTCATGGACTCGCTGGATGGTCGGTCCTTCTTCAGCAAAGGGGCCGACGTGGAGTATCTGAGCACATGATCCTTCGGTGAAGCTCTCCAGCCTGAGCGCGTCCAACGCGGGGAGCGCCTTCTTTCGCCTCACTTCCACCATGGCCGCCTGAATCAGCGCCTCCTGCACGAAATGAGGCTGCATGATCATCATCGTCCACTTCCACATCGACCTGTCGTTGGAGGTGAAGACGGACATGTCATCCGACCACCAGAGGCCTTCGAGAGGCATGACCGCATAGTCGATCCCTTGCGCCCCCTTCTTCACCATGAACTTCGCCGTGTAGGCAACGGAGAACAGCGCCTCCACTGCCTCGGCATACTGCTGTGATGTGTTGGGGTCGCCCTCGCCGTCGATCATGAGGAACTGGAATGTTGGCACTTCGACCTGAACCACCTCCTTCGCGGATGCCTGGTAGAGATGTTTGAGCTCCCTCTTGAGATCGACCTTCGACACGAATGCACCTGATGATAGCTAATGCCAGGTTCAGCCGCGGCGCGCGTGCGCCGCCAGCCTGTGGATACAATGTAACCGACGCGCGCCGTCGGGTGCAACGCTCTGTTCGGCGGCGGGACGCGAGGGCGGCTGCCTACGGGTTCAGAACCGGTCTGAGCTCTGACTTCAAGCCTGGCCCCGGTCGTCATTTCAGCAGGGACACGAACCGGTCGAGTATCGGACTGATCTGCGGAAGCTCGGGGAGCCTGGCGACGAGATCATCCGGGAGCGACCGTCCCCCGACGGCGGCGATCTGGGCCCCGATGGCCGCGATGGTATCGGTGTCGCCGCCCAGCGAGACCGCGGTCGCGATGACCGCCCCGATGGGCTCGTCCGTGGTCGCCGCTGCGATGAACAGGGCCATCGGTACGGCCTCGACCACATGGCCGGAGCACCCGAACCGGACAGCGGCTTCGCTCGGTGAGCCTCGAAAGTCGGCGATGTCAAGCAGATGGTCGCGAACCGCCGTGTCCGGCAGATCTGCCGCGACCACGGAGATGAGATCCTGCGGAACAGTCCCGTTGGACGCGCAATGTCGCAGCGCGACGACGACGGCGAGCGCACCGGCGTAGGCTTCGTCGCTGTGGTGTGTGATCCGTGAGACGTCACGAATCGTTCGACGGTCCGCCTCGACGCTCGGGTCCAAGAAGAACGACAACGGAGCTGCGCGCATGGCAGCACCCGACCCTGAGGCGAACTCACCGCGAGCTCCAGCAAGAGCCCAGTGGGCACCCGCGGCGAGATCGCGAAGCGCCTTGAGCGTCGCAGAGCCTACGCCGGAGATGCGGCCAGTCTCGAACCAGTGACGAAAGCGCTCGGCGATTCGCTCCGGCTGTACGCGTCCTCGGCTCAGCACGATGGCTTCGCACGTGGCGAGGGTCAGCCAGGTGTCATCGGAGCGCCGCGGAGCCTCTGGAAAGACGGGCTGCACCGGCCCGGCCAGGCCCTCGTACGGACCGCCCCATGCGTCGCCGAGCGCACCGGCGAGGAGGCAGCTGCGTGCGCGCGTTCGGGTCTCGAGGGTCGTCATGGGTCGCGATCCTACGCGAGCTCCAGCCGCGCCGCTCGTCCTCGGGCTAACGCGCTGCCGGTCACCCGCGGGCAGCCGACGACGTCGCGCGGCGAGCGCTCGCAGGCGAAGCGGTGGAAGGCGCTCGCCCTCGCGCGCTCAGGCGCCCACGATGACCTGGTTCGGCGTGCCTCGATGAATCGAGCATCCGTGCCTCCACTGCCGAACGATCGAGCTCGGAAGCCGCGGGCCTGCTCGGCCCTATTCGCATGGGCGCCTGGGCCTGCCACGACTCCACATGAGGGCGTACGTATCTCTCGTCCAGGCGAGGTACACGTCGCCTGACGGAGCATGGCCGACGTCGGGGCACCCCTCGTCGCCGAGCATGACATCGACGGTCGTGGGCGCGCCGAACGTGCTCCCGGAATCCTCGGAGATCAGGAGCTCCGTGACGTTGTTCGTGCCGAACGGCTCCCCGCGGGTCCGCGCGACGGCCACCTTCCCGTCAGACGAGCCCACGATGGTAGCGCACATGTTCAGCTCGTCGGGAGGCGTGACCTGCACGACGGGGCCGGCGGTGCCAGTGGCCGGCTCGAAGCTCGTGACGTACGTGGACCTCTGGCCGATCCCGGGGCCGTCATCGAACACCACCAGCGCCTTGCCGCCGCTGTCGATGGCGTGTGGGCACCACACCTGCGCCATGCTGGTCGCGAGGGTCGTGGGCGCGCCGAACGTGGCTCCGTTGTCGGCCGAGGCGGCGATTCGCACCTCCTGACTGCCGTAGTCTCCGGATCCCCACACGATGACCAGATATCCGTCGACGTAGAGGACATCGGCGCACGTCGACATCGGATCCAGCATGACGGGGGGCGAGAAGCTCGAACCATCGTCTGACGAGGTGGAGTAACGGAAGCCCCACCCCGTCCAGTAATCGGGGTGGACGTGCCACACAAGCGCCACGTTGCCCGCCTGATCGGCCGCGATCTTCGCGGCATACGACGCGGGGCTGATGCCGACCGACTCGGTCACCGCGCCCCCGAAGGGCAGGTCTGCGCGGTTGTAAATGATCGTGCCGGGGCCATCGAAGTAGGTCCACCCGAAGTGAGCTTTGCCCGCCCCGAGGGCCAAGGTGAGCTGGTCGGTAAAGGCCCCGTCGATGATGGTTGCCGGCGCGGGGAAGGAGACGCCATCGAACGCCGAGACCAGAAGGCTGCTCCCGGTGGCCCAGGTCAGGACGGGGTGCTCGCCATCCATGACGAGCGTGTGGCGAGGAGCGTGCGTCCCCCCGTCGACGGCCGCCGCAGGCGAGAAGACAAACCCGGCCTGGGGAGTGGGCCCACCCGCGGTCGAGAACGTCCAGGAGCCGCCGGCGGCCGCGAGCGATCGGCCCTTGTCGTCGCGGGCTTCCGGCGACAAGAGGACCTGCACGAGCTGATCGGGTGGGAGCGGCTCCCTTGGCACGAACGTGATGGCCTGAGGGGCGACCTCGATCGCGCCCGTCACCTCCACGTCGCCCACGATCACGCGCAAGCTCGCCGCGCCGACCGTGGCTGCGTCGATGGGGTCCGCCGAGTGGACCCGGACCACCGTGTTGGTGCCGGCCGCGGCCGTGTCCGGAGCTGGGCAGCGGGTGATTTCCTGGGGTTCGGGCGACATGCCGCCCGAGCCCCCGGGTCCGCTCGATCCGCTGGATGTCGTGCCCGTGCTCACGCCTCCGCCGCTGCCGGATCCGCCGCTGCCGGATCCGCCGCTGCCGGGACTACCACCGTGACCGGGTTCTTGCTCCGTGACTCTGGTTCCGCACGCAGCAACGGCGACCGCCGCCAAGAGGAGATGGATCACCCGCATGAAGCGCACGCTAACACGCCCGGTCGCCCAGCCATGGGGGCAGCCTATCGCAGCGGACTGCCCGGGTGGGTCGTCGTGGCGCCGGCCACGCCGCCCGCCCTCGCCGATGCCCGTCAGCCCGAGCCCGCCCTCGAACGTCCGGTCCCGGAGGACGCGGATCCGCTGTACCGGAAGCCTCCCTTGCTGCGCCAGCAGCGGGCGCGTGCTGCGCGTGTGCTGCTGGAGCAGCAGGCGGCGGGCGGGCTGACGCCGGCCTCCTGCCGTGGCGCCAGGGGCGACGAGCCGGTCGCCGTGGGCCTGCTCCGGCTCGGGAGCGTGATTTGCAGGGCGCCCGCGCGGCAGCACCAACCGACTCGGCACAGCGGAAGAACGCTCCGGCCGACCGGCCGCTCGCCTCGGTTCGCGTGATGACCTCTTCGCCGCCTCTCCCCCAGCGTTATCTTCTCGGCTTCATGGTGCTCGGCCTGCTCGCGGGCTCGAGCAACGGCGTGGCCAAGGTGGTCTTGCCGCTGTATGCCGCCTCGCTCCACGCCTCTCCCTGGCAGATCGGCCTTGTCGGCGGCCTGCAGTTCACCGGCATGCTGCTGCTCTCGATGCCTGTCGGAGGCTTGATCGACCGCCACGGCAGCCGGCCGCTGTTCCGCTTCGGCGGCCTCGCGGGCGCGGCGCTGTACCTGCTCGGCTTCACCCGGATGGATCGGCCCTGGCAGCTCATCGCGGGCGTGGTCCTCTTCGGGCTGCTCAACCCGTTTCGCATGGTCGCGACCCAGACCGAGTTTCTTCACCTGCTTCCTCGCCTCGGCCCGCGCAAGGCAGGCTGGCAGCGCGCGTCCCACGCGCTCGGCATGTTCTTCGTGGGCCCGATGCTCGGCGCGCAGCTCCTCGGCCTGCTGAGCTACACCGGCGTGTTCGTGGTGACCGGACTCGGGCTGCTGGCGACGGTCTTCGTCGGCGATCGCGTGCTCTCCGGGGCTCCCCCCGGCCGCGGACGCTCGGCCACGCCGCTCGTCGAGCGCCTTCGCGGACAGGTCGGGATCATCCTGTCTCGCCGCGAGCTGCGCCAGAGCATGCTCATCGAGCTGTGTGGTCAGATGGCGATGTCCTACTTCGCCGTCTTCGTGGTGCTGATCGGGATTCGCGAGTTTCACCTCTCGGTGCCGCAAGCCGCGAGCCTCGTGACCCTCCAGGGCGCCGTGTTCGTGCTGACCTTACTGCTCGCCGGGGGCGCCCTGTCGCCGCTGCGCGACGCTGCCCGCTACGCGATCGCCTTTTCGCTGCTGCTCGCGACCGAGCTCCTGCTCGCCTTCCCCCTCGGCGTCGCGTCGCTGTGGCTCGGGGCGGTCTTGCTCGGGCTCGGTCTGGGCGTGCAGCACCTCACGAGCGTCAACCGCTTCGCGGCGCTCACCGCGGAGCTCGGCCGCGGCCGGGTGGGCGGTCTGTTCTCGCTCTCCGGGCCGGCCGGGAGCCTGATCGGCGCGGTGGCGGGCGGCTCGCTCGGGCAGCGCTTCGGCCTGCTCAGCGGCTTTCGCGTGCTCGCGGCGCTCTATGCGGTGCTGGTGGTGTGGCACGGGCGCGGCGCGCTGACCGAGAACGCCGGGCCCGTCGCGCTGGCCGAGGGCGAGCCGGAGTGACCGCAGCAGTCACGCCAGCTCGCGCAAGAACGACAGGACCACCTCTCCCAGGCGCTCGGGTTGTTGAAATGGAAGGCCGTGGCCGGCGTCCTGCACCTGTTCGATCCGCACGCGTGGGTTGAGGCTCCGCAGCTCCGTTGCCATCTCGAGCGTGACGACAGGGCTGCTGTCACCGATGACGAGCAGGGTCGGGACGTCGATCGCGCTCACCACGCCGCGAAACTCGGGGTTGGGCGGCGTGAGGACGTCGAACGCGCCCATGCGGGTCTTCAGCCTCGCCTCGGCTTGCAGCTCGACGATCTCGGCCGAGCGACCCGGGTTTCGGGCTCGGGCCTGCGCGACGAGCTCGGACTTCTGCAAGCCGAGGGCCTGGCGGTGTTGATCGGCGACGTCGCTGTCGTGCACCTCGCGCTGGCGCTCGGGGCTCAAGAACGTCGGGTCGACGAGGATGAGGCCGCGGATCACCCCCGCCCCTCGGCTCGCCACCACCGCGGCGGTCATGCCGCCCATCGAGTGGCCCAGCAGAACCGGACGACAGAGCTCCAGGCCGCGGAGGAGGCCCACGACGTCGCTCGCGTGATCGTCGTACCGGTATCCGTGGTGCGGCGCGCTCGAGCCGCCGTGCCCTCTGGCGTCGGGCATGACGACGTCGAACTCACCTTCGAGCGCCCGCGCCAGGGGAGTCCAGCAGGCGCCGCTCCCCATCAATCCATGCAGCAGAACGACGGGAGGTCCGGCGCCTCCAGTCCGGAGGTAGTGAATGTTGATGCCGTTCGTTTCGCAGACTCCACTGATCCAGGTCGTCATGAACCGTCCTTGCCTGCCGCGGCTTCGCACGGTGCGCGCAGTGCACCCGCGCATCGGTCAGAGAGCCCTTGTTGGGCCGCATCGGCGTGCATCAGGCCCGACCGCCTTCCAGGCGCCGCGCCTGTTGCTCGAACCAGCGGGTGAACCCCTCGACGGCTGCGACGAGCCCGGCCCGCGACACATCCACGCCGCGGCCCATGTGCCCGGGTAGCTCGCGAGAGAGGATGCGAACCGAGCCGTCGGGCGGGCAGAGGATGAACGCTTTGCACCCGCTGAACTGCTCGCCCCAGCCGGTCAGGAAAGTGTGGGCGCTCCAGAACGTCGAGTCCCGGCGGAGCTCCTCGGCCGTTCGCGTATCGGGCACTTCGACGTCTCCATGATGGCCGTACAGTAGCCCGTCGAGGAAGTTCCAGGCAGCGATGTCGTCCAACCCGGCCAGCTCCTCGGACCACAGGCGGTCGAGGTTGGAGGGCAGCCAGCGAAACGCGAGGTAGGCCGGGTACAGCGCGCAGCGCGACTCCCCGAGGTCTCCGAGGGCCACCCCGCGACACCAGACGCACATGCGCCCCCACACCGCGCTCGGGGGCTCCAGGTCGGGCTCCACGTCCGCTTCGATGGCGAAGTCCAGCCGATCCCCGAATACCATGGGCGTCTGGTCGGGTGGGCTCATGGTTCAATCCTCGGGCGGATGCCAACCCGCTGCTCACGCAGCGCCCTCCCGATGTAGCTACGGTTCATGTCTTTGTTGAAGCCACAAGACGTCATGACCTCGCTGTTTGAGCAGGGCCGCAGATCGGGAACGAACCAGCATGATCCGCGTGTACTCCTTCATGAGCGTCGCGAGCGCCTCGATGTCCGACGCGGAGAGCCCTTCGCTCTGGCGCTTGATGTGCAGCTCCTCGAGGTCCGCGGCCTTCTCCGGGGCGAGGCTCTGCTTGGCGGCCCGCCATAGTTCCTCGTCACCCAGCAAGTGCAGCGCGGCGATGGCCTCCGCCATGTCGACCGGCAGCTCGTCGGGCTCTTCAGGGAGGGAGGTTGCCGCTGCGTCGACGAGCTCGGCCTCGACGGTTCGTTGCGTCATCTGCGCGGCGAGCCAGGCGCTCATACAGCGGCTCGGGCAGATTCACGGTAAGGGCTTGAACGGCCATGTCCTGGTTTACGATGAGCCGTCGAGGCAAGCAAGGTCGGCGGCGCGCGGCCCCACCGACGCGCAGCCGGTCGATCTCCGCTGCTGCTCTGACATGAACGTCACAGGCGCGGGCCGCGCAGCAGCGACGCGACGCCCTTGAAGAAGCGGAACGCTCCGAAAAGAATGGGCCAACACGCAAGCATATACGAGCTGCTGCTCGCTGAGTAGGTCGCCACGGTGAAGGTGATGCCCGCGATGCAGAAGAGGCCGCCGACGAGCATCTCCCGCAGCGCCCACTCGTTGTCTCCCTTTGCGGCCTGGACGCGCAGCTTCTCGTCCCCGGAGGTGAGAGGCACGATGAGCGGATCGTCGACTCGCGTCTTCGCCGCGCACAGCGCGACCAGATCAATGAATACCGCGGGGTTGGGGATGCGATCGAGGCGTAGGGTGCGCCAGGCCAGGATCGGAAAGCGGCGATAGAGGCGCACGCGCGCGTGCGACACGACGGCCAGCCGGATCTCGCTCCACATCATCCGCGCACCGCCGACGGTGATCCCCGCGCGATCAAGCTGGATCTGCCCGAACGAGAGCACCTCACCTTCTCCGAGCGCCCGGCGAGCTTCGAGGAACAGCGGCCCCGAGCACCCGCGCAACACGCTGATGGCGAGGGTGGCGCCGTCGTTGACCGCGAGGGGCAAGCGGTGCTCCTCACCGGAGTACTCGACAAGGCGGAGGGCGCCGAGGTACGCCCCCGCCTGATTGTGAATTGGACGGATCTCGTACCAGACCTCGTTCACGTCGTCGAACGGGACGACCCGCCGGGTGCCTGATTGCAGCAGGACCAATCCCTGCGCGTGCAGCGCCGCCGACCACCCGCGGTTGCGCAGCGGTTCCCAGGCGAGGATCGCGAGCGTGGCCCCAGCAAGGGCGATGAGGATGGCCAGTGACGCACCGCCCGCGGCGCCGATAACGACGATCAGCGCCGCGATCAGGATCGGGCCGAGGAGCGCCCGGCGCAGCGGCGGCGGCGCGTGGACGGAGCGCAGACTCCCGAGCCGGACCGCCTCCGACTGCTGCGGCGCGGGGTCGGGCTCGACCGGAGAGGGCTCACGGTAGGGTCGCGCAGGCATGGGAAGTCCATATCACGGAGGGCGGCGGGGCGGCGGGCGAGGGTGAAGCTGCTGCGGTCCAGAGTAGATGCGTTTTCCGTCCGACCCGCGTGGGTCGAAACTCCGCAGCTCCGTTGCCATCTCGAGCGTGACGACGGGGCTGCTGTCACCGATCACGAGCAGGCTCCCAGCACAACCGGACGAGAGAGTTCCATGCCGCGGATGAGGCAAGTACGCGAAAGATATCGGCATCGATGCCCCCCCCGCGGCCCCGCGTCAGGCGTGGCTCGCGATGAAGCGGGCCGTCGCCTCGGGCGACGAGAGGATCGCCCACTGGCGATCCGGGTAAGAGAAGTTCGTGGCGAACGCGTCGGCCAGCGGCTGGCTGTGCGAGGCCGCGGCGAGGAGCGCCACCGCGTGGTCCGGCGGCGGCAGGAGGAAGGCGTTCGTCCACTCCGTGGCCGGCCGGAGCGCCTCCCAGAGGCGGTCGTCCAGGTCCGCGCAGAACGCCTCATCGAACGCGGCGCCGGCGGCGGCGTGCCCCGCGATCCGCTCGGCGGCGAGCCACCCCGCCAGCGTGGCCATGTTCGCGCCCTGGCCCGTGATCGGATCGTGGGTGATGTGGAGATCGCCCAGCGCGAGCGCGAACCTGCCGCCGCCGAGGGGAGCGTACGCGCGCCGCACCACCGGCGTCACGGCGCCGGTCAGGTAGTCGCGCGGGCTGGCCACGCCGAAGCTCGCCCGATCGACGCGCTCGGCCGTGAGCGGCGCGTGCGCGAGCACCGCGTCGAGCAGCGCCGCGTCGAACCGCGCCGGATCGTCCTCGTGGCGCATCCGCGTGATCGGCTCGAGCGCGCCGCCGGGGATCGCCTCGATGAGCAGCGATGGCGCGACCCCGCCGAGCGTGAGGTACTGGTTCTCGAAGATCTCGCCGTGCCCCGGGGAGAGCTGGAACATGAACTCGCGCCGCTCGGGCATGCGGAGCCCGCGGACGATGCCCGCGAAGAGCCGCCGCTGGGGCCCGGCGTGGGGGCTGCGCTCGGGGACCTTCGGGAAGAGGTCCGAGAGGCCCGCGCGGCCCGTGGCGACGACCACGAGGTCGTGCCCCGCGGCGAGGTCGCGGACGCCGGGCGCGTCGAGCGAGGCCTTCACCACGCGGCCGCCGCGCGCGGCGAAGTCCTCGAGCAGCCGGGGCAGATAGACGCGCATGTCGATGAAGAGCATGTGATCCGGGGGGTGGCCGGCGAAGCCGAGCGGCGGATCAGCCGCCACGCGCACCCGGACGATGCGGGTGGCGTGCTCGGCCCCCTCCCAGTGCGCGACGCCGAGCGCCCGCTGGCGCGCCCGGGTCGGCGGGGAGAGCGCGACGGTGCTGGGCAAGCGCCCCGCCCGGATCTCGTCCGGCGTGCGCTCCTCGTACAGGCTCACGTCGAGCCCCTCCTTCTGGAGGTGCAGCGCGAGGTGCAGGCCGGCCATGCCGGCGCCGACGATTGCAATGGTGGGCATCCTTGTCCTCCTCGTCCTTCTCACCTGGTCGGTGCGAGCTTCACGGCGACGTCCGCCGGGCTCTCGGCGCCCCCGACCGCGGCGACGTCGCGGGAGCGGATCGCGGCGGCGAAGGCCCCTCGCGCGGCGGCCTCATTCCAGAGGACCACACCGCTGCGCGGAACGCGCGTGTCGTTCTCGAGCGAGGCCCTGAATTTCTCCTCGGCGGCCTCGATCAGGCCGGGTGTTGTGGAGGAGCACAGTAGAGCGGCCCACCGTCGTCGGGAGGGGGATGTGTGGAATCCACATCGAGGAGCAGCGTTGAGGCGACCGCCCTCGGGTGTGTCGCCCGCAGCACGTCGCTCATCGGCAGCGTGGCGATGCGCGCCGCGACCCCACGGCTCTCGGCCTTTCGAGGAGCGCGAGGGCCCGCTCCACGACGTGATCGACCGAGAAACCGTACTCCTTCATCACGAGATCACCGGGCGCCGACGCCCCGAACCGGTCGACGGAGAGGACGTCGCCGTCCGAGCCGACCCAGCGCTCCCAGCCGAACGACCGGGCGGCTTCCACCGCGAGCCTGGCCTTCACCGCGCGGGGCAGCACGCTCTCGCGGTACTCCGCGCTCTGCTGCGCGAAGAGCTCCCACGATGGCATCGACACAAGGCGCACCCGGACGCCGCGCTGGCGCAGGGCCGGCTCGGCGGCGACGATGAGCGGCACCTCGGAGCCGGTCCCGATCAGAATGAGCTCGGGATCGGCCTCGCGTCGATTGAGCACGTACGCGCCCCGGCGCAGCTCCTCGGCCGTGAAGCCGCCGTGATAGACAAGGCCATTGACGATCGCGCCCATCGCGTGCTCGCGGACGCCGAAGTGGATGTTGCGCCCCGCGTAACCTCAGCCGCCGCCGACGGTCCCGTCCACCCCCTCACGTTGCCGTGCCGGTGACTCGAGATCGCCGCCCTCCTTGAGCCAGGTGAACGTCGAAGGATCCAGGTCACCCGAGCCGCCGACGAGCTCCGGCACCGCCTTCGCCAGCGCTTGCAGCACTGCCTCGGAGGCCTTGCGGGTGGCCATCCCTCTGGCATCGGCGGGCCACCTCGGCAGGCTCTCGTCCCAGCCGGCAGGGAGCTCTGCGCTGAAGCGCCGCTCGATCTCCTGCGCCAGCTCGGGATACGCCCTGGCGTAGGCGGCGAAGCGCTGGTCCCAGTCCCTGTGCAGGGCCTTGCCGCGCTCCCCGACGGAGCGGAAGCACGCGCGCGCCTCGGCCGGCAAGGCCGCACAAAAGCTCCACGCGGAGGTGCCCAACCTCGCCCGCCGCTGGCTCGGCCACGTCGAGCGCCGCCTCGAGGACCGCGCGTGGATCGCCTGCGCCGATTTCACGGCGGCCGACATCATGATGGCCGGCGTCCTGCGCACCATCCGCAAGACCGACCTGATGGATCCCTTCCCGAGGCTCAAGGCCTACTTCGAGCGCTGCCAGGCCCGCCCGGCGTGGCAGCGCCATGACGTGCGTCTGACGCGCCCTGACCTAGCGCATGTGCTCGATGTCTTGCGGCATGACCACCCAGCCATGCATTCGCTCTTCGTAGACAGAGAACGTTGGACCGGGGAAGGCCGGGTCCGCGAAGGCTCCCACCGGTATGGCGATCATGTCCTCGTGCCCGGCCATCGCGCAATAGACGGTGGCGCCACATTCAGGACAGAACGTGAAGGTGCTCTTCGTCCCTTCATCCCCGATGCGAACGAAGTCCTTCCCGTGCCCCTTTATCTTCACGCTCTCGCGGCTGAACCTGGCTTGAGCGCCGAAGACACTCCCGGTCCTTCGCTGGCAGGCCAGGCAGTGGCAGACGGAGACGCGAATCGGCTCGCCCTCGACCTCGGCCGACAACTTGCCGCAACTGCAGCTTGCGAGATGAGTTTTCATCGTGGTGCTCGGGTGGGTTGCGCCGTGTCTCTGCCCCCCGCCTCCAGAGCTGCGCGGTAGAAAGCATCGACTTGCTGTCGATTCTCGGCCGTGAACGCCAGGTGAAGATGCGCCGGCTTCTCCTCGGTCTGGTACAGGCACATCGAAACATTGCCCTTTGCGCTGAGCTCGACGCCATACGTCGGCGGTCCCTCCGAGACGACAGCTACGCCGAGCGGCTCGAGCGACTTGAGGAAGAACGCTTTGCTCGCTGCATAGTCGCTGACCCCGAATTTGACGTGATCAAACATGAGTGCTCCTGAAGCGGCGCAGGACCGCGCGGAACTCGTCTTCGCGGACGGTGAGGATCCCGAAGTCAACGCGGCCCTTGACCGCCCCGATGGTCATCCAGGGCGCATTCGACGCCGGGCGTTGCAGCGCGTCAAGTGGGCCGCCTGCCCTCGCGTGCCGCTCCTCCTTCATGAGCGTCGCGAGCGCCGCGATGTACGACGCGGAGAGCCCTTCGCTCTGGCGCGTCATGTGCAGCTCCTCGAGGTCCGCGGCCTTCTCCGGGGCGAGGCTCTGCCTGGCGGCCCTCCATAGCTCCTCGTCACCTGGCGAGTGCAGCGCGGCGATGGCCTCCGCCATGTCGACCGGCAGCTCGTTGACCTCTTCCTGCATGGACGCGTCACGAGCCATGTCGCGCGGTCGGCAACCATTCGAGTCGAAGCTCGGGATACTCATGCCCAAAGGGGTCGCGCTCCAGCTGCTCGGCCTTGCTGAACTCGACATCTCGTGCACCATCGACGTATAGCAGCCGAAACGGGCGGTAGCTGCCGTCGACGAAGGCGACGCAGAAGGTCGTGAACGGATTCGTCAGCCCCGCGGGGCCAAGGATGAACGCTTCGAGCTCCGTACGATCGGCAAAGCCCCAGACAGAGGACTCTGGCACATGGCCCGCGTGTTCGACCACGATGAAGCGATCGTTCAGCTCGATCTCCGGGGAAAACGGCGGCTGAAGAACGCCATCCGTCATTTCGATCCTGGAGAGCGTCTCCAGGAAGTCGCTGCCATCGAACGCCCAGGGGTCATCGACAGCGCATGTGGTCAGGACGTCGGCCAATTGAATCAGGTTCATGGAAGCGCGCACGATGCGGTTACGTAGGTTGACCTGACGTTTTGGGCGTCACGAGGCTTTGCGAACGAGCGTCACCTCACGCGGTGGCGGCCGTACGATCATCCGCCCGCAACTGGCCTCACCCTCCTTGAGCGCCTCGGCTAGCTCGTCTTTGTTGGGCCGCCTCCGTCCATCGTCAGGAGAGCACTTCGGTGGCGGTCTTCGCCCCGACGACGTTATCGATCCAGCGGTCGAGGGTCGCGACGTCCGTGCATGCCTGGATGCGCGCGCTCTCGTCCTCGGTGAGCCCGATCCCTGCACGCGAAAGCAGCCGCAGCAGCGTGTCCCTCTTGCCCTCGAGCTTGCCCTCACGCAGGCCCTCGAGCTCGCCCTCGCGCATGCCGCGATCGATGAGCTTCCGCACGAACGGGGGAAAGGTCGCCTCGCCTTCGATCTGCCGTTCCATGACCAATGCCCCCAGAGCCTGCCTCATGGGCTCACGCAACCCGTTCCAGATGACCTGAAAATAGACCATCGCGTGCGTCTGGTCGAGCCGGCCGAGGGCAACGAGCGCCGCCTGGAACAGGTTCGTGCTCGATTTCCACGCGATGGAGCGCATCATCTTGAAGCCCGGCAGCATGGCCGGCGCGGAGGTCTTCGCGGTGTGCGGCAAGGTCGGCGGCTTCGGCAAGTACGGGTCCGTTTTCGGCCCGCTCGCCGGGAGGCTGCACCTCGTGGTCGAGGAGGTCCGCGCCCGCAGCGTGTATCGCTTCCCCGCCTCGGCGAGATCGCGAACGGCAGCCCGTGATGCCGAGGCCGGCGCCACGCAAGGCGGCGCGAACCGGGCGCGCCGGGCTGGGCGCCACGCGAATTTTTGAGCGTCATTGACATTCGTGGGCATCAGATACTCGATTGGCATCGCTACACATTCCAGTCTGCCTGTGCTAGCGACTGTTCTGCTGGTACCTGGATTGAACCAGGTCGGTGTCAACAAAATCAAGAGGAAGGTAGCCATGATCATCAAAGATACGATCGATAGACTGCTGGACAGCTTGCCGGACCCCCTTCCGAACTTGCTTGGCCCCGATCATGCGGCGCTCGTGCAGAGCTGCTTGATCTCGCTCAAGGAATTGTCCCAGAAAACGCGCTGGAGAATGCTAATGAGATTGACGTCGGAGAACACGACCCTTGGCGTCAAGACCATGCTGGAGTACCTCGAAGCCGCCGACGACATTCACTGCATGGCCTCCGCGGCACATGATCTGAAGCTGTACAGGGACCGGCTCCCTTTCGGCTGATCGCTCGCCGCGAGCCGCTCCTCCGTCGCCACACGAGGATGCTCAATCCGAGCAGCGCCATGGCTTCGCACGGAAATTCGAGCTCGTTGCGGCTCGGTGAAACCGCCAATGTGCCGGCTCCGCTCCTTTGAGCCCAGCGCGACGCTTTTGCTCGCTCCGAATACTCTTACCCCGGCCTCGCTCATCAAAGCCTTCGGGACCGAGCGAGGCCGTGCGCTCGCCTCGCACTTCGCGTTTCACCACACGCCCAAGCACGCGAGCTGGCTCAACGCCGCGGAGATCGAAGCCAGCCTCGTGTCCAGGGAGCGCCTCGGTCGCAACCGCATCCCAACCCTCGCCGAGCTACGCCGCCGCGTCCGGCAGTGGAATGCAGCCGCGGACCGGGCTCGTCGCAAGATCAACTGGACCTTCACCGTCCGTGACGCCGAGCGGATTTTCGGATCCGACGGGTTCAACAGAATCGTGTCAGAGCACCAGGGCATGTCGGGCCAGGGCGGCGGCGGAGGAAGCGATGGCGACAAGGGCGGAGTGGGCCGAGCGGGTGGAGCGCCCCGTCGTGCCCCGATGGCGCCGCCGCGCAGAAGCGCCGCGAGCCGCCGGGAGGGCACGCCCTCGCGCCGGAGCTCCCTCCCGCCCCGCGCTGCCCCCGCGTGGCTGTCCGCAACACGGATGCCGGCACACTGACGCCAGGCGACCACACCCACGCTGCCGCCGCTTATGCCTCCCCGCACTCCCGAGCACCGCGCCTCCCGGGCGCGCCGCGCACCCCCCCGCCCCCGCCCCCGCGCACGCTCCTTGCTCTTGCTCGGCCGCGCGCCGTCGACTCCCCGACAGCGTTCTCGGGTTTGCTGTTGCTCGCGCTCGCCGAGCAGCCCGCCACCTCCGGAGGCCTCATGCATCGGAACCTCTCCCGCACGACAACCCACCTCGCCCTCGCGACCTTGAGCGCGATCGCCGCCGGCGTCGCGGCCTGCTCCTCTCCCCCCGACGACGCCGCGAATCGGTTGCCGTCGGGCCCCGCGATCGACGGGCCCCCGCCGCCCATCAGCGGCGGCACGCTGCTGATCGCCCGCGACGGGCACACCGCCGTGGCGGCCGACCCCGATCGCGACGGCGTCTGGGTGGTCGACACCGACGGCGGCGAGCCCCGCGCGATCCCCCTCGCGCGCGGCGACGAGCCCGGGCGCGTCGTCGAGGACGGGGCCGGCCGCGTCCACGTCGCCCTGCGCCGCGCAGGCGAGCTCGCGACGATCGATGTCGGGACGGCGAAGGTGCTCGACCGGCGCGCCGTCTGCCCCGCGCCGCGCGGCCTCGCCTACGACGCGTCGCTCGACGCGATCCATGTGGCCTGCGCCGGCGGCGAGCTCGTGACGCTCCCGGCCCAAGGCGGCGCCGCGCTCCGGAAGCTACGGCTCGACGCCGACCTGCGCGACGTGATCGTCGACGGCGATCGCCTGCTCGTCAGCCGGTTCAAATCCGCGGAGACCCTCGTCGTCGGCCCGGACGGAGAGGTGCTCTCGCGGCGGTCGCTCCCGTCGTTCACCGCGAGCGCCGCCGTCGCCTCCGACTACCGCCCCTCGGTCGCCTGGCGCATGGTCGCCCTCCCTGGCGGCGGCGCGGCGATGGTCCACCAGCGCGCGTTGACCTCGCCCGTCGTGCTCGCCCCCACGGGCTACTACGAGGCTGCCGGCTGCGATGGCGGCATCCTGCACGGCGCCGTCAGCGTCCTGCCCCCGGCCTCGGCCGCTCCAGGGAACGGAGCCGAGCGCCCGACGCCGGCCCTCTGGCAGATCGCGCTCCCGGTCGACATCGCGATCGCGCCGGACGGAAAGCGCGCCGCGGTCGTGGGCGCCGGCAGCTACACGACCGAGTTCATCGACCTCGACACCATCACGAGCGAGGACGCCGCGGGCACGTGCGGTAGCTACAGGTGGCGGGAGCACTCGAACCAGCCGATCGCCGTCGCCTTCACGGCGCGAGGCGCTGCGGTCATCCAGTTCCGCGAGTCGGCGAGGATCGAGGTGCTCGATCTCGACACGCACGATCGCGTGGGCATCGACCTCCCCGGCGACAGCGTGAGGGACCCGGGACACGCGCTGTTCCACAAGCCGCCGCTCAGCTCCCGCGGCATCGCGTGCGCCTCCTGCCATCCGGAAGCGCACGAGGACGGTCACACGTGGCGCTTCGACAAGCTCGGCCTCCGGCGCACCCAGACGGTCGCCGGCGGCGTGCTCAAGACAGCTCCCTTCCACTGGAGCGGCGACCAGAGCGACCTCACCCACCTCATGAAGGAGGTCTTCGTCTCGCGCATGGGCGGCTCATGGCCCGGAAATTATAATGTGGGGCTCCTCGAGCGCTTCCTCGACAGCGTGCCGGCGCTCCCCGCCTCGCCCCCCGACGACCTGGCCGCCGTCCGGCGAGGAGAGGCCCTGTTCCATGACCCGCAGGTAGGCTGCGCGAAATGCCACGAAGGGCCGATGCTCACGAACAACCTCAACGAGGATGTCGGGTTCGGCGAGGCGCTCCAGGTGCCCTCGCTGCTCGGCCTCTCCGCGCGAGCGCCGTTCATGCACGACGGCTGCGCGAAGACGCTCCGCGACCGGTTCGACCCGGCCTGCGGCGGCGACCGCCACGGCGACGTCTCCGCGCTCGCCCCGGCGCAGCTCGACGATCTCCTGGCGTACCTCGAGTCGCTCTGACGCCACGGAAGACGCTCCGCCGCTCACGGGCAGGGATCGCGCCGTGAGGGGGCCGTGAGGGGGTACGCGTACGTTACTCGCGCGCCACGCGCATCCGCAGCACGTAGGTGTACGGCGGGATCCCGTGCTCGGCCCGAAACGCACGGCACAGCCGGAGGCGATCGAGCCCGTGAAGGCGAACGATCCGGTCCTCCCGCGCCGGGCCCACGCTCAATCGGCGCACATGAGCTGATCGATGATCTTGAAGGTATCGATGGTCGTGGCGTACGAGGCCTCGGGGTCGTCGGTCGACGTCGACAGCGACATCACGATGACGCGAGAGCCGTCGTCGCTCGCGGCGTTCCGGGTCGAGTACCCGAGCGTGCCTCCGGCGTGGCTCCAGTACCCTCCACCGCAGCTGGTCGGGGTCCACATGTGCCCATCCTGGCGATGAACGGCCTGCTCGACCCGCAGACGCCCATCGGCCAGGCGGAGCTGGCGGCCGACAGGCTGACCGCGCCCCACCACACGTTCGTGGCGGTGCCCTGGAGCCCGCACGTGGTCACGTTCGAGTCCCCCGTGAAGACCGCCGATGCGGCGCCCTGCGGCACGCAGATGATGGCGAAGTTCATCGCGGATCCCGAGGCTCCTGTCGATACGACGTGCCTCGACGACCTCGTGCCCGTCACGTGGGACGAGGATCCGGCGGTCGTCGAGATGCTCTTCGGCACGAAGGACATGTGGGAGAACACGGCCTCGCCTGCCCCGCGCCGAGGAACGTGGCGCCGGTCGACTGGGCGGCCGTCGCGCGCCTCGTGCGTGAAAGGAGCCTCCGCGTCGCGCGCTGACCCGTACATCCCCTGGATGCCGGCGGGCCCGCTCGCGCCGCTGCCGACCAACGGCTTCCGGCTTACTTCGACGGCGATGGAGACCGCGACGATGTGCTGGTCCTCCAAGGTGCCGCGGTCGGGGGCAATGCCCCGTGGAGAGGCGCCTTCTCGCAGGCGGTGAGCGCGCCTCCCGCCAGAACGAACAGCGCGGCGGGCGGACTTCTGTGCTGCTGTCCACCACGAAGCCTCGGGCAGATCGCCTGATGACGAGGTAGGTGGGCGTGCTGCTCATGTACTCGGCGACCGCCGGCGGACCCCGGCGAGGCGTCGCAGCCCGGACCGCCAGAGCAGCGCCGGGGCGAGCGCAAGACAGAAGGCCGCGGCGCTGCCGTGGACCCCGAGGAACACGGCGGGGGATGCGCCGTGGCTCCACGTGGTCAGCGCGTCGACGACGGGCATCACGGAGCAGGCGAGCACGAAGACGCCCGCCGCGCGCCGCTGCCGGGTCGCGACGAGGCCGAAGAGGGCCAGCGCGACGCCGAGATCTCGCCCGGACTTGATGCGCAGCCAGGGGACGGCATCGGCGCTGGAGATGGGCAGGCCGAAGCCCTGCGCGGCGGCCAGCGGGTCCATCGCGCCGCGGACGCTGAGGAAGAGCATGAAGGCTCCCAGCAGCAGCGTCAGAACGGCCGTGGGAGAGGTGAACTTCCAGGGCAAGTCGTCTCGGTGCGATTCCATGGTGCCTCCGTGCGCGATCGACCGCGCTTCACGACGAGGATCATGGTCACGGCCACCGCCGAGGGCCATTCGCGGGCGGCTCAATGCTTTGCCCGAGACGCTCACCGTCCGGGGTAGCCGGATGGATCGCTGCTATCCTGTGGGCGTGGACGTCTCCGGCGCATCCGATCTCCTCGGGCAGATCCTCGAACGCACCGGGCTGCGCGGGCAGCTCTACTGCCGCACGGTGGCGCGCGCTCCGTGGGGCCTCCGCTTCCCGACGACCGCGGTCGCGACCCTGCACCTCATCACCTCGGGCACCTGTCACCTGGTGCACGGGCGCGAGGTGCTCGCCCTGGGGCCCGGGGATGTCGTGCTGCTGCCTCGCGGGGACGGGCACGCGATGGCGGACTCGCCGCGCAGCCCGAAGGTGCCGCTCGATCGATGGCTTGCGGAGCGCGGTGGCGGGCCCGTGCGCGCGCTGGGCGGCGGGGGCGCCGAGACGCGGGTGCTCTGTGGCTGCTTCGCGTTCGACGAGCCCGGCGCGCACCCGGTGCTGCGCCTGCTGCCGGCGCGGGTGCACCTCGGCGGGGCCTCCGAGGCCGCGCGCGCCCTGTCGCCGACGGTGTCGCTGCTGGAGCGGGAGTACGAGCGCGGCGAGCGGGGGGCCTCGGTGGTCGTCTCGCGGCTGCTCGACGTCCTGCTGGTGCAGGTGCTCCGCGCCTGGGCGGACGCGCAACCCCCGGGTGGGGCGGGGTGGCTGGGCGCGCTCGGGGACAGGACGCTGGCCAGCGCGCTCGCGTCGATGCACGCCGAGCCCGAGCGCGACTGGAGCGTGAGCGAGCTGGCGCGCCGCTCCGGGACGTCGCGGGCGACGCTCGCGCGTCGGTTCGCGGCCGAGGTGGGCATGGCGCCGCACGCGTACCTCACACGCCTGCGGATGCAGGAGGCGGCCGCGCGGCTCCGCGAGAGCGACGACGGGCTCGCGTCGATCGCGGCGCGCGTCGGGTACGACTCCGAATTTGCCTTCAATCGGGCGTTCCGCCGGGCCATGGGTGTGCCTCCCGGGCAGTACCGGCGACAGGCCCGCTCCTGAGGGCCGCTCCGGCGCGCCGTGTCGCGCTGTCGCAGGGCTGGGCGTGGTCATCGCACAGCAGCCTGTCGCTCCGTTCATCGAGGCCGCACCGTGTCGAGCCTCGCCGCGACCTCACGGATGCTGGCCTCGGCGCAGCAGGAACGCGCGCAAGCGAACGCGATCCTCGTCGTTCATGTCCAGGAGCTGGACAGTCGCGCGCCCCTCCGCTGTAAGCCCGTCGATGATCCCGTTCGATTCCGTGACGAAGTGCTCTCGCCACGCGTACTGCCTGGGATGATGGAGCTGTACGACAAGCCTGGTCTCGGGGTCGCTCGTGGCGAACTTCGGCCCCTTCGGCCGGGTCGATGATCTCGGGGACGACGGCCGCATCGACGATAGGGAGCTTACGACCGTGAGGTGGCCCGATCCGAGGAGCCGGACGCTAGCTTCACGAAGGCGCGTACAGCGCCGGCGGTCTCGTCAGCGCGGCCGATCAGGAGCAGCTCGGCGAAGACGCTCTTCGGCGCGACGAACGGACGATAGACGATGCGGGGAACCTTCAGCTGAATCAGCGGTTTTGGAGCCAGCGCCACGCCCAGGCCTGCGCCGGCCAACGACAGCATGCTCAACGTGGTGTCGGCGCGGTGGACCCGGCGCGGCTCGCTTCCTATCACGAGGATCAATCTCTTCAGCACGTCGCCACCGGCCTCTTCCGATGGGAACATGATGAGCGGCTCTCCGGCGAGCATCTTCGGCGTCACGCGCCTGTGCGCCGCGAGCGTGTGCTCCTCTGCCATCGCGACAACCAGCGGCCACGCGCCGATCGGTCGGACGCTCAACCGCGGATCTTCCCTGAGAGCGAACGTCGGGCAGTAGCCGACGTCAACCTCGCCGGTCAACACGGCTTCCGCCTGTCTCGAAGGTGGCATCTCGCGCAGCTCGATCTCCGCGGCAGGATGGACTTTGCGGAACGCTCGCAGGTGGTCCGTCATCTTGCCCGTGAGGATCGCGTTGCCCGCGTAACCGATGCGAACTTTGCCGATGTCGCCGCGCAGCGATTGCTGGACGATCGCCTTGGCCCGCTCCGCCTGCGCGACCGCCCGCTGCGCCTCGACGACCAGCAACGCGCCGGCTTCGGTCAGCTCCACGCGCCGACTCGTCCGCACGAACAGCGCGCCGCCGATCTCGTCTTCGAGCGCCCGGATCTGCATGCTCAGCGCCGGCTGAACGATGTGCAGTCGCTGCGCGGCGCGGCCAAAATGGCGCTCTTCGGCGACGGCCAGGAAATAGCGAAGGTGTCGTAGGTCCACGACGTTCGACCGTACCATGGATCAATCAGAAAATCAAATCGATCGATTGGATCAATATATTGTTGTTCTGGCGAATGGGCGGCTATGGTCTTCGCGACTCACCGCGGAGAGCCCATGGATAGCCATGTGCGGAAGGAAAAGCTCGGGCTTGCGGCCATGTCGGTCGCATCGAAGATGCCTGGCGCAGCAGTTTATCGATATTGCCCCAGGCAGCGCCGCGGCCACGTTCCACCGCTACCGTGAATCTCAACGCAAGGTGGCCGCGCCGATGAGGGAAGCAGGCCATTTTCAACCAACGAGAGCAAGGAGCTCTATCACCATGAACCGAAGCACCCTGGGGCGAGTCGTTCTCACGTTCGCTCTGGTGAGCAGCGCCATCGTCGCCGTCGGCGTGGACTGGAATGAAACCCACCTCTTCAACCCTGCATGGCATGAGCATGCGCGCTTTCATGGCGCCCTCATGCTGCTCATGCTGTGTGGCGTGACGGTCGTCGGATTGTGGATGGTGTGGCGGCGGTCCATGGAGCCGCAGGTCGGGTTCAACGTGGCGGCCTGGATCGTCGTCATCATCTGGACGCCCTTCTTCTACATCACGTGGCTCATTCCGGGGACCAGCCTGCTCGCGGGACCCGACATGCCGCTCCCGGTCGTCGCGGGCGTCCCGCTCTACCCGAACGTGCTCATCGCAGGTACAGAGCTCTTGCTCGCGGCGCTCGCCTACAAACTCTTCCACAGCGATCCTGCATCGACGGCAGCGCGCGTGGCGAACGCCTGACGAGGAGAGGCGCTTCATGAAATCCACGATCCAAGAGGCGATGGGATGGGCTTCATGTCCCGGCGCCCGCGCCCTGCTCGTCGCCACGCTCATCTCGTGGCCCTCCGTGAGCTGGGCGCACCCGGGCGGCGCCGACGCGGGATTTCTGAAGGGCCTCTTTCATCCGGTGTTCGGCGCGGACCACCTGCTCGCGATGGTGAGCGTCGGTGTCGTCAGCTCGCAGCTCGGCGGAAAGCACCTCCTCCGGATCCCCGCCACGTTCGTCGCCGCGATGCTGGTCGGCGGCCTCCTGGGAATGGCGCGATGGCCCATGCCCCTGGGCGAGCTTTGCATCGCGGCGTCGGTCGCGGCGCTCGGTCTCGGCATCGTCACCACGACCCGTGGCTCCTCACCGTTCCTGCTCTCCGGATGCGTGGCGATGTTCGGTGTCTTTCACGGACATGCCCACGGCCTGGAGATGCCTCATGCGGTCAGCCCGGCGCTGTACGCCATCGGCTTTCTGCTGAGCACGACCGTGCTTCATCTCTGCGGTCTCGTCCTCGGCGAGCTCGCCGCCGGTCGAGGGTCCCTGTCGCGGGGGCTGCGCTATGCCGGCGCCGCCGTGATGGGGACGGGGATGGTCCTTCTGGTGCGCGGGGCCGGCATCTGACTGGAAACGGCCCGCCGCGACGCGCCATGTCCTTTGCGCGCCGGCGTGCCCTCTTCGTCTCGAAGCTCGAGCACGCCGGCGGTCTCCTGTGCAGCCCGTCGGCCCTCCTGTGCAAGCCCCGGCGCCCTCCTGCGCGGCCCCGGTGGGTCTCCTGCGCAGCCCGCAGATCCTCCTACGCGCCCTGGGCGACCTCCTGCGCACGCCCGTTGGTGTCCTTCGCAACACCCGCCCGCGTCCTGCGCGGCCCCGCCCCCCTCCTGCGCGCCCCCGTTGGTGTCCTTCGTCACCATCGTCCGGCGCCTGAGCAGCCCCGGCGGGTCTCCTGCGCAGCCTCGGCGTCGCCTCGCGCGCCTCTTACGTAGGCTGCGCAACTCGTCCTCCCGCGTGCGCCCTCTTCGCCAGCTCGATGGCCCGCTGCCCGCTGCCGACGGCCCCGCAGCGCCGGGTACGCCGCTCCCCTCGATTCGATGCGCGGCACACCGCCTCTCCCGCCTTGGGCCCGAGCGCCTTCTTCGAGGCGTGACCGACCCGTGCTCTCCTCTGGCCAATGCTTTGTTGACCAATACCCTCGCCGATCCTCCGGCCCCTCCTACCGAGGGGCGCTGGCCCCGACAAGGAGGCGTATTTTCATCATGGCAAAGGCATCCATCACCACTTCGCCCAGGACCAACAAGGCCGCAACGAAGCGCGCTTCACGCGAGGCACAGGGCGCGCCTCGCGCCTCGACGAGCGCAGCGGCGTACACGCTGAGCGCCGCTCGCGAGGCCGAGCTCCTCCGAGAAGCCGAGTCGCTCGGCGACAATACCGTGATTTTCCCCGGCAAGCTCGCTCGACGCGTCATCTGGTCGAGCCGCATCCAGCTCGCCGCCGAGCGCGACGCGGCCGATCTCGTCCGCACCCCCTTCCCCGAGGACGAGCCCGCGCTGACAGGCGAGGAGATCCACGCGCTCCGCGACAAGATCGAGCTCCTGCGCGCCACGCAATCGCGCTGGCAAGCCGCGCAGCAGCGCCAGGAGCGGGCCATCGCGATGTTCAAGGGGCCGGCCGCCGAGGCCGCCCTGCACCGGCAAACGCTCCTCCGCTTCTTCGATCTCCGCTTCAAGAAGAGCCCCGAGGGGCAAAAGCGGCTCATGGCGATCCGCGCGGGCAGCGGCGACGCGGATCTGGTTCAGGACGTCTCCGACCTCCTCTTGCTGTGCTCCGAGCACGCGGAGGCCCTTCACAAGGCGCCTCGCGGCGAGGCCGACGCGGCGGCCCGCCTCCGCGAGCTGTCGCCGCAGCTCGCGCGCACGCTCGCCGACAAGACGCTCTCTCCCGAGGCGCAGCGCGCGCGCAAGCTCCGCGACGCCGCGTACACGCTCGTCGTGCACGCCGAGCGGAGGCTGCGCGCTGCCGCGGAGTACTGGTACGCCGGGACCGACAAGATGAAGGACTATGCGCCCTTCCCCGTCTCCCGCGGCGCAGCGTCCACCGGAGATGGAGATGAGGAGGAAGGCGAAGGCGCCGCGGAGGACGGCGCGCCGGGAGGCGACGCGTCGGAGGAGGGTACAACGGAAGACGGCGAGACGGAGGAAGGCGCAACGGATGACGGCGAGCCGGGCGAGGGCGAAGACGAGGCGTAATCGCCAGAGACGGCGGCGGGCGCCTCAATGAGGGGGCGCCTGGCTCGTCGCGTGGGGTTGAGGTTCCCCGCCAGCGCGCCGGCCCGGCCGGGCGCCACGGGTGACCCCGGCTAGCGCGCCTGGCTCCCTGCGAGCGCGCCTGGAGGATCCGCTCGGAACCAGGGCGCGGGCACGGTCCGGTGCGGTATCCCATGGAAAGCGTGCCACGCGACCCACCTCGGCGCGCTCGCACAGCCTCCGAACCCAGGGACAGACAAACGCCTTGCGGCATCGGACTGCCTTTTCTCATCCGAAGCGCCGGTTTGTGGCCATTTCGACCCCGTTGACGCCGTGCGGCTCGCGTACGTACCGTCCGCGCATGCGTGTCGTCGAGCCATCGCTGGGCGTCTGCGTGGCGCTCGGCGGGACCGCACCGTCCGCCGAGGGCGTCCGCGCCGTTCTGGTGGCGGTCCCCGAGCAGGCAGGGGCTCCCCCGTTGCGGCGAGGGGCGAGGCGGAGGGAAGTTCGTGCAGCGTAGGCTCCAGGATCGCTGCCGCGGGGTTGCTCGTTCCATCGCGGTCCTCGCGTTCAGCGCCGTGGGCGCCGCGGGTATCTCCGGGTGCTACGCCGACGACTGCGCGACGACGTTCACGTGCCCGCCGCTCCCCGGCGAGAAGCCGCCGGTGCTGCCGGCGTCGCCGTGCGACGGCGATCCTGCGACGAGCCCGGCGAAGGAGGGGTGTGGGGTGTTCGTCAGCGCGTCGTCAGGCGACGACGGGAACCCTGGCACGAAGGGCGCGCCGGTGAAGACCCTGCAACACGCGATCGGGCTCGCCGCGCACGGACGAGGCGATGGCAAGCCGCCGACCCGACGCGTGTACGCGTGCGGCGGGTCGTTCGAGGAGAAAATCACGCTGCCCTCCGGGGTCGACCTCTGGGGCGGCCGCCGCTGTGAGGACGGCGACTGGTCGTACGCGGGGTCGTTCGGCGGGCCGGACGAGCCCACCGTCATCGCGCCGCCCGGGGGGATCCCGCTGCGGCTCGTCGAGGGGGAGGACCTGCGGGCCATCCCGGGGGACGACGCGACGTCCATGGTCTTCGGCGTGCGCGCCGTGGCGGCGGACGCGTCGGCGCCGGATGGGAAGTCGTCGATCGCGATGATCTTGAGCGCGGGGACCCGGGCGATCGTGCGGGAGAGCGCGATCGTCGCGGGCGACGGCAAGGATGGGGAGCCGGGCGAGGACGCGCTCAGCGAGCGGGCACAGGACGGCGAGCCGGGGAACCACGGCGCGCACGCTTGCACGGCGGACTTCGCCGCGGGCGCCCTGCCGGCCGTGACCGTGTGCGACGATGGCACCGAATCCATTGGAGGCTACGGGGGCGACGGCCGGCTCGACGCGGGGGGCGACGGGGAGCCGGGACAGCCGGAGCCGGCGGCGAATCCGGAAGGCAAAGGCCTCGCGGGGACCGGCGCGGGCAGCAGCACGTGCACACCGGGGAAAGACGGCGCCGAAGGCGCCGACGGCGGGCGCGCTGCCGGCGCGGTGGGCGCGGGCTACCTCTCGGAATCGTATGGCTGGATCGGCGTCCGCGGCGAGGACGGCAAGAGGGGCGGCGTCGGCCAAGGGGGGGGCGGCGGCGGCGGCGGCAAAGGGCGAGACGGCACGATCGCATGCCGCGCGGGCAGACCGCAGGGCGGCGCGGCCGGCGGCTCGGGCGGGAGCGGCGGTTGCGGTGGCGAGGGAGGCAAGGGAGGCGGCTACGGAGGCTCCAGCATCGGCATCGTCGCATTGCAGGGGAGCGCGCTCACGCTCGAGACGACCGAGATCACCACGGGGAACGGGGGTCAGGGCGGCGCCGGTGGAAGGGGCCAACCGGGGGGCGGCGGTTGGGGAGGCGGCGCCGGCGGGACTCACACGGAAACGAACATGTTGCCCGCGTGCCCCGGAGGGCGGGGAGGCGATGGCGGCCGCGGCGGGGACGCCGGCGGCGGCATCGGGGGCTCGTCCTACGGCGTCGCGTTCGTCGGTGCCTTCTTGAGCATCGATCCGGGCGTGATCGTCCACGTCGGGGACGGGGCCAAGGGCGGGCCAGCAGGCAATGCGGCGCCTGACGACGACCGGGGCCGGGGCGAGCCTGGAGACGGCATGGCTTACCGTCCGTTCGATGCGCCCGCTCCAGGACCCCCCCAGTGACCGAGGCGGTGCGCGCCGTGCGGCGCCGAGAGAAGACCATGACGACGACCCGAACGACCTGTCCGGTTCTTGCACTGCTGTTCGTCTTGGCCGGGTGCGGCACCGCACCAGCCGCGAGCGACGCCGGTGGAGCAGCGTGTGACGGCTCCGCGGCGTGTCACGACGAGGCGCCGCCGGAGTCGGTCTGCCTAGAGCGCCTCGCCGCCGATGAGCTGGTGGACGGCTGCGGCGTGTTCGTGACCCATGAATTCGGAGGCGGTGACGACGCGAACCCCGGCACGAAAGAGAAGCCGGTGCGCACGATCCAGCGCGGTGTCGAGCTCGCGCGCACTGGGCGCGGGCGCGTGTTCGTCTGTGCCGACGGATTCCATGGTCCGGTGGTGCTGCCCTCCGGGGTCGATCTCCTCGGAGGGTTTCATTGCTTCCAGTGGTGGCGTCAGGCAGGGAGCCCCTCCCAGCTCAATATCACCAACAAGCCGGATTTTCCCCTGACCGTCGTGCCGGCGACCGCCGAGGATACGGGCGCTGCGGACGGGGTATCGAGGATCGTCGACATGGTCTTGAGCTCCTATGGCCCGATTGCGATGCTCGTCCAGTCGAACACCGAGGTCGAGATCCTCCGAAGCAGGTTTCGCCCCTCCTATGGGTGGGCAGGCCATGATGGCGAGGACTTGCCCGAGCTGAACGACGCCCCCGACGGCCCCGATGGGATGTACGGCGGCGACGCGTGCTCGGCGGAGACCGTGGCCGGCGGGGCTGCCGTGGTGAACCCGTGCGAGGGCGGGCTCCCGAGCGTCGGCGGCAAGGGCGGTGACGGATCGCCCGGCGGCGCGGAGGACGGGCGCGACGGCGAGCCGACCCCGACGCCGAACCCCGGCAAATACGGACTGCGAGGAAGCGGGGACGTGGCCGACGTGGGCTGCACGGACGGCAACTACGGCATCTACGGCGCGCGAGGCACCGCCGGCGCCCCCGGTCAGGGCATCGGGCGCATCAGCGAGGCCGGCTGGGAGGCGGACTGGGCCGGCGACGGCGGCCGGGGCACGCCGGGCCAGGGCGGCGGCGGAGGCGGCGGCCGCAGGGGCGGGCTCGGCGTGTGCGGCGCGGCGTCCAGGGGGGGCGCCGGGGGAGGCTCGGGCGGGGCCGGCGGCTGCGGTGGACGAGGCGGCAAGGGGGGCGAGAACGGCTCCCCGAGCATCGGCATCGTCGCGCTGCACGCCAGGGTGACCGTGCGCGACAGCGAGATCGAGACGTCCGACGGCGGCCCGGGCGGCGACGGCGGCGAGCCCCAGCAAGGCGGACGAGGCGGCCGGGGCGCACCGGGCGGCGTGCTGGAGGACCGCTCGGCCTACTCCTGCAACGGCGGCCCCGGGGGCAACGGCGGCGAGGGGGGCTACGGCGGCCCGGGGCGCGGCGGCGACTCGATCGGCATCGCCTACCTCGACGAGGACCGGCTTACGGTCGAGGGCGTCACCTTCACGCTGGGGCCGCCGGGCAAGGGCGGCATCAGCTGGGACGAGCAGGGCGAGATGATCTCGGGCGAGGACGGCGTCGCCGTGGAGATGCTGCGGTTTGCTGAATAGCTGGATTGGAGCTCGCCCACGCCCGCGCAACGCAGAACTGAGCTGCGGCGCCAAGCGCCGTCAGCTTCAAGTTTATGTTGGGCAGCATCTTGTTCCGCTGCTCCCCATAGACGTCATGGCGTCCACGTCCACGACGATCGGTAGACCGTTATGTTTCGCGCCGCCCAAGTCCGAGCCTCCCACATTGCCGAACCTTTAGAATTTTTTGTAGAATCGTCGAGAGAGTCGTAAACATCCTTCGTGATCCAGGATGCATAGCCACCCTCTCTCAAGGAGCATAGTTTGGCTGCGTAGTTCGCGGCGCGTCCCACCCAGACGAGATCATTCGAACCACGAATACCCGTTCGAGCCACGAAGAGGGCGCTCGTGTCAATGCCAACAGCCTGCTTTACCTTGTAGGCGAGAGTTGGGTATTTCTTCTCAAGAGCGGGGTTGATGATCTTGACCACAGCGTGGTTCACCTTCAGGGCGCATCGTGCAGCTGCCCTCTCCTTACCTTCGCCAACGAAGACCCCCATGACTCTGTCACCATCGAATGCAGTGATTACCCCTCCCTCCGAGGCGATTATTTTCGATGCGCAATAGAGGTACGCCTTATAGACCTCCGCCGCAAACTGAGGCTTGTGGTTCTGCACCAGCTCGGTGGATTCAGCCAAATCGGCGTAGAGAACTGCGCCTTGAAGCGTAACCGCGTCGTTCCCGAGCTGTACTTCCGGTGCTTCGGGCACCTGCCTACCTTGGCGCTCTTTCCAGTTCGTAGCGAATATTTCGATCACTTTTGAGTTGAGATCGTCTGCCAATGCCATAAGTCAAACCTCACATTGCTCCCAATTCGCGAATTCGTTTGGCTAGTTCGGTGCACACTGTCCCCAGCGTAACCTCCAACTTGCTGTCCTTGGCCGACACATAAGTGATCGGGGCAATTCCGAGAAGATCGGTTGGGATCTTTAGGTCCGCCTTATGCTCCATCACCATGTACGTCCTTTCCCGACCAAGGTGCGACAGGAACATCCCGATTTCAAGCACAACGTTGTCGCGCGGCGCCTCGTAGTTCTCTGAACGGCTTGCGACGCGGTCGTCGGGTCCGAACACAAACGCTGCAAAATCAGCCTCAGCCACCTGTTCGAGAAGTTTGTCAACGGTGACCCCTGAAGGGCCGAATACACCGTCGGTCCAGATTCTTACCTCGACGGGTTCGTGCTTCAATCCAAGCTGGATGTGTTTGGCAATGAGGAGACCTTCGACACTCGAGCCCACGAAAAGGACAGGTCGAGCATTCGGAGGCCGGTGGAATCGATGGCGTTCTCGTAGACGGGCCCCAATGATGCGGGCTAGTGCGCGCCACGATTTTGGATGTTCGTTCGCAATTGATACGAAGTCGGCAGGGGAAACCCTCAGCGAGACCGTCACGACGAGGGCGCGAACTGTGGCTGAACGTGCCGCCGTTGGGTCCGCTGCCGACATCTCTCCAACTGTGTCGTGCGCTTTTCGGGTAGCCACTGGCCGCCCATTAACCTCGACTCCGACTTCGCCGACCAAAATGAAGAAAATGGCGTCATCGGCGTGCCCCTGCTCGATTAGAACAGCGCCTGGCTGATGTTCGAGCAATTCGCCGACGGCGACGAGTCTATCGGCGATGGCGTCGTCGTGCTGCACCAAGCGCTGTTGAAGAATGGCGTCCTTCAATGCGGTGGCTCCAGCAGGCCCCTTGAAGCGCTCGATCATTTAAACTCCTATACGTCGAATGGCGCGCTCTAGTAGCACAAGTCGTCAACAATGAATTTCAGTTTCTGAGTGTGGAGCATCCATGGCCTGCGTCGATGGCCTCCCTTCCCTCACATACCACAGGCGCTCCAATGGCCCTCGGCGTTCGCTGCAGCCAACGCTACTACGGTCCCGTCGCCGAGCGTCACCTTGGCCAAGGCATCGAGTTCCTGCTGAACGTCTGACGACGTAATGGGCTGTTCTAGAATCACGGAGAGTTCCTCTGCGACATCATCCACGGTCGCGGCACCACGCTTCTTAAGCAACGCCAGGATTCTGAACTGCAGCGGATTGACATATGCCCCCCTACGAACCGCGCCGATGATGACCTTCCAGATCCCCGCAGCCAACGCGACGGCCGGAAGCGCAACGGGGACATTGACATAGGTAGCCACCGCAGCGCCAGCAGCTAGCCATACGGCCTCCGCAAGCTTCAGGTCTTCATGCCGCACAACCCAATGTCGCACGGGAATCATAAATCCAATGGTGCCGGGCGGAAACTTGGGAAACCGCATTTCCGTGCAATCGTCCGCGAGCGCATCGGACAGGGCATCTGCGGAAATCGGGTCGATACCCCGTCGAATGAGTTCCGCACGAAAGTGAGTCAGAAACTGGCGCCTATCTGTGTATGCTCGACTCATTGGCTGTGTTCCACTAATCCCGCCTCATACGCTTTTGCCTCGCCGCCCAACGTCGCAGCCAGCTGTGCTACGCGACATGTCTTCGCGTTTCCGCATGTAGGCTGCGAGCCGTGGCCGTAAACGATGCCGGACGCGCGGCGGGGCTCACCAGACGCGCGACATGCTAATCCCTCCGCAACAGCTTCGCGACCCACCTGCTCGAGGCGGGCAGAGACATCCGGATGTGCGGATCACGACGATATACACCCGCATCGCCGACCGCGGCCCTCTCGGCGTGATCAACCCTCTCGACCGTTGACCGCCGCTTCCTCGTGGAGCGCCTTGAACTCCGATCCCGCCCCCTCGTGCCGCGCCCACGCATCGTTGAAAGATAGCGTATCCGAAAGCTGCCCCACCTTGTCAAGGAGACCGGCGCAGGACCGTGCGGGCCCTACACCGGACGAAGGCGCGAGCGGGCCCTCGATGCCCGACCCCTCCGAGGCGAAGAAGTGCCCCTCGACGGCCCGACCGATCAGCGCCGGGGCTGTTCAGGTTGCCGCAGCTTGCCGAGTTCTCTACCGCGCAGGGCGGGCCTGCGGTGGTGAACCCGTGCGAGAGTGGGATGCCGAGCGTCGGCGGCAAGGGCGGTGACGGATTGCCCAGCGGCGCCGAGGACGGGCGCGACGGCGAGCCGACCCCGACGCCGAACCCCAACAATCACGGACGGCGAGGACTCGGGGACGCGGCCGACGTGGGCTGCACGGACGGCGACTATGGGATCTACGGCGCGCGAGGCACGATCGGCGCCCCCGGCCGGGACATGGGGCGCATCAGCGAGGCTGGCTGGGAAGCGGGCTGGGCCGGCGACGGCGGCTGGGGCACGCCGGGCCAGGGCGGCGGCGGCGGCGGCGGCCGCAGGGGAGGGGTCGGCGTTTGCGGCGTGGCATCCAAGGGAGGCGCCGGGGGGGCTCGGGCGGGGCCAGCGGCTGCGGTGGCCGAGGCGGCAAGGGGCCGGGAACGGCTACCCGAGCATCGGCATCGTCGCGCTGCACGCCAGTGTGACCATGCGCGACACCGAAACCGAGGCGTCCAGAGGCGGCGACGGCGGCGAGCCCCAGCGAGGCGGCCGAGGCGGCCGGGGCGCACCGGGCGGCGTGCTGGAGGACCGCTCGGCCTATTCCTGCAACGGCGGCCCCGGGGGCAACGGCGGCGAGGGCGGCTACGGCGGCCCGGGGCGCGGCGGCGACTCGATCGGCATCGCCTACCTCGACGAGGACCGGCTCACGGTCGAGGGCGTCACCTTCACGCTGGGGCCGCCGGGCAAGGGCGGCATCAGCTGGGACGAGCAGGGCGAGATGATCTCGGGCGAGGACGGCGTCGCCGTGGAGATGCGCCGGTTTGCTGAATAGCTGGATTGGAGCTCGCCCACGCCCGCGCAACGCCCCGCCGATCGTCAGCCGGCAAAGCCCGTCTGAATCATCGCCTTGTTGGGCCGCATCCGTCCATCGTCAGGAGAGCACTTCGGTGGCGGTCTTCGCCCCGAGGACGTTCTCGATCCAGCGGTCGAGGGTCGTGACGTCCGTGCATGCCTGGATGCGCGCGCTCTCGTTCTCGGTGAGCCCGATCCCTGCACGCGCAAGCAGCCGCTGCAGCGTGTCTCTCTTGCCCTCGAGCCTGCCCTCACGCATGCCCTTGAGCTCGCCCTCGCGGACGCCGCGATCAATGAGCTTCTGCACGAACGGGGGAAAGGTCGCCTCGCCTTCGATCTGCCGTTCCATGACCAATGCCTCCAGAGCCTGCCTCATGGGCTCACGTAACCCGTCCCAGATGAGCTAAAGCTGGACTGTACGCTCTGGCGGACTGCTGATGTCAAGGTAGAGCCGGTGGTCGCCGGCGACGTGTGCTCCAAACGGACAGGATGACGACGAGCGCCTTCTGCGGGTGATACCGATAGTAGGCGTAGAACTGTGTTCTCTCGAGCAGCAGTCGGCGAACTCCATGGGTTCGGGCTGCCTGGTACTCGGGACCTAGCTCGGGAGCCACGCGGAGTAGGCGAATGGCTTGCGCGAGCTCGGATACGAACAGGGGCCAACTTGCCGGCCTGTTTGCTCGGCACCACGTCTCGATTCGATCGAGCTCACGGAGCGCCCGTCGAGCGAAACGAACGGCAATCACGATGCACGAGCGCGGAGCTGGGCGAGCACCTCCTCGGCATCGACCGTGTCGCCCGCGTCGTCCTGCGCGATGCCTTCGGCCAACGCCGCGTGAAGGGCCTCGCGCTCGTCGTCATCGAGCTCGTCGAGCTTGTCTCCCCCGATCGCGACCAGATCCACAACGGCTCCCTCGGGTAGCTCGGTGGGCTCGTCGAGGATGAGGCGGCCGTTTCGTACACTGGCTTTCAGCGAGAGCATACCGAAGTGTAGCACACGGCGGTCGGAGCAGGAAGCTCGAGCCTGCACCTGGGCGGCGCTCCCGTCGAGCCCGTCCGCGGGGCACGTCGGGGCACTTCAGGGGCGGCTGGTGGGTGCTGCCGCGCGACACCGGCTCTCGTGCTGCAACGGAACGGGCGCGCTGGTCCTCCCCCGCTTGCGCGGTGTAGTCGTCCATCGGCGCGCCGCTGAACCGGGACAGCAGCCCGGCCACGAACCGGCTCCAGCCGCACGAGCCAGGAATCTGTCTGCGCATCCAGTGGGTACGAGACCCGATGTGCAGCCTCGAGCATCCCGATGGGAATCGAGCATCCCGATGGGAATCGAGAGGTCAAGCCAGTCGGGGCCCGGTTCTTCCCGGACGAAGCACGACAGGCAGCCGAACTCCACATCGTCGAACCTCAAGCCCCCGCGAGAGGCGACCGGTGCAGCACAGGCTCAATCGGAGCAGAGCCGAACTCATCTTCGCTGGATCGCTGGAGTGGAGCTCGCCCGCGCCCACACAGCGCCTTAATAATCACCCGCAGCGCGAAGCGGCGTCGGGTGCATTGCCGCGCTGGGCGGGCCATTCACAAGGCACGGGTATCCAGTACAGCGGACGTCGCTTTGCATGCGCGATGGCGAGAGGATCTCCGCCCGCGCCATGCCCCAGTCGACAGTCTGGACCTTCCCCTCCGCGACCTCGCTCGGCGCGTCAGCTCACCCGTCCACGCTGCTGCGACCTCCTCGGCGTCGGGCATGCGGCCCCTACATCACGACCCGGGGAACTTGGCTAAAAAATCGACGTAGTAGTATTAGTCCATGCCTGATTTTTGCACTTGGCCGCGGCCACCAACACAGCTCAAACACTGTCCTGCATTACAACACACAAGCACCGAATTCGAGCGATTTCAGCAAGTGGTCACTTGGCCTGCCTGGGGACGCGTTGTTGGAGGAGAGCGAGAACTTGTTGCCAGTTCAGACATCCCTCCGAGGTACAAGCCGGATTCCTGCTTTGTGGTACGCGCCGTCAGGATCCGGCCGGTTGCTCCGGTGACCCAGCCGGGTCAACTCGGAATCCTCGGACTTCAGAATCCAGGCTACTCGCAAGCGACTCTTGAGGACCGCGAGAACAGCGGTTTCGCTGTTCTGGCCGCAGCAAGCCGTGCGGATGACTGAGACCGGAACGACGTGCTCGAAGTGAAATATCTCGCGCGTTGCATCGAACGACGGCTGGTCGTGCCAGTTCTTCGCGCGAAGGTCTACCCGCAGGTGCTCTGCTTCGGCCAGCGCTGCTTCGCTCACCTCCGGCTCGATGAAGTTGGTGCACTTCTTAATGTCATCAGACATCGACTCAAGCAGGCGGGCGCGTTGGCTGGGCGACAGCTCGACGGAGCTCAACGTGCAGGCCTTGGCGTAGAGCGAGCAGGCGAACGGCTTCAGAAGTTCATCAATCGTCGCCATGGTCGTTTCCTTTGATGAGTTCCCATTCCCTGCACCGACCCTCCGGTTCGGTTGGTGGAGAGGGCGCCGTCTCGGCAGCGCCGCCGAACGGCTGGGGCTTCTGCCGTGGACGGCAAGCCCTTGTTGGGCGGCTTTGCCGGAGTGCGTTGGTTGCCGTTCATCTTGCGACGTAGACCTCGAGCGGAACTCCGGGACCGGATTCGAGATCCTGCTTGAAGACCACAGGGTTCGAGATGTGGCCTTCTGGATCAAAGACGAGGCAGACAAGGCGCTCGCAGCCTCCGTGGTTGGCGTGTCGGACGCGATCGGCCATGAGCTCGTCCGCGACGCCTCGGCGGCCATGGTTACTGTCACGGACGCGCTTCACTTCGATAACGGTTCGAGCCTTCGGTACGAAGAAATCGCGCAGAGAGCCGGCACCCGCAAAGCTCGCCCCGGGCTCTTCGACCCGCACCTCTAAAGTCAGCGCTCGGAGTGCCATATGAAGAAGGTCTTGAACATCATACTCGTCAGCGATCGAGAACGGCGTCTTCGCCGCGCGGCGGCGTATCAAGGGCGTGACAACCTCTCGAAAATTGCTACAGATTTGGCGAACCTGCTCAAGAAGCAGTGATTCACCTGCTCGAGGGAGGCTCGCCGCACTCAATACTGAGCCGACACCTGCCGGCAGTCGCGCCAGCACCTGATCCAAGTCAATATCCTTCACCGCCCAATGAGTCCTATCTCGCTCTGCGTGATCGGTGATCCCAAGGGATTCAGTGAAATCATTTATATCGTTCCACGTGATAGGGTGGCCGCGATCAACCTCAAAGGAAATGGACAGGTAGTAGGGGTCGGCCCGTATGGCGGCAATCCGGCCTCTCCAGCCCGGCTGCGAGCGTTGTTCCTCGTACATGAAGAGCGCGGGGAATGAGCACAGGATGCCAGCCGCCGCGGGAGTCAGATCTTTGAATAGGTCCTTGATGCTGCTCTCGGTGTGCTCGAGGAACCTGTCACGGTGGAGGTTGTTGTACGGGGAACGCTTCCAGGCATCGCTGTTGTTAGTCACGAGTAGATTGTACATTTGCTCGTCCTCTTCCCCCTCACCGTCGCCTCGGCACCCAACGTCGCAATTAGCAGTGCTGCACGGCATGCCTTCGGGTTTTCGCACAGCTTCGCGACCCACCTGATCGAGGCGGGCACCGACATCCGGACGATTGCGACATTGCTCGGCTACAAGGATGTGCGGACCACCGTGTTCTACACCCACATCGTCGACCGCGGCCCTCTCGACGTGATCAGCCCTCTCGACCACTGACCGCCGCTTCCGCGTGGGGCGCCTCGAACTCCGATCCCACCCCCTCGTGCCGCCCCCACGCATCGTGGAAAGATAGCGTATCCGACGGCTGCCCCACCTTGTCAAGGAGGCCAGCGCAGGGCCGTGGGGTCTCTACACCGGACCAAGGCGCGAGCGGGCCCTCGATGGCATACCCCTCCCAAGCGAAGGAGTGCCCCTGCAACGGCCCGGCCGATCAGCGGCGGTGCTGTTCAGGTTGCCGCAGCTTGCCGAGTTCTCCATGCGCAGGGCCGGCCTTCCGTGGTGAACCCGTGCGAGGACGGGCTCCCGAGCGTCGGCGAAAGGGCGGCGACGGATTGCCCGGCGACGCCGGGCGGCGGAGGCATCGGAGGAGAGCAAGACATGAGCACGTCGAGCGGGTGGCAGGATCCGCTTGGCCGACCCCGAGCGTCGATCGCCCGGGTCGTGATCGCGGCGCTGACGGCGCTCGCGATCACAGGATCCGCTTGGCCGACCCAGGCGCGATCCATGAGGCCGAGCTATGACACCACGCGGCAGGCCTCGCACTACCGCGCTAAGGCCCACCGCCGCCACGAGCTCCCCGCGGTCGACCCGGACCGCCTCTCCGCCTTCGCCGCCCCCTCTCCCGAGGCCCGCCTCGTCGCCCGCGGCCTCCTCCGCGCCTTCCACCGTCTCCGCCCCGAGCTGCGCGAGATCCTGTCGCTCGCCGCCACCGGCCTTTCCTCGCTCGAGATCGCCGCCTCCCTCTCGCTCCCGCGCCCCACGGTCGCCACCCGCCTCCGCCTCGCGCGCCGCCTCTTCGCCCGCGCCCTCACCCGCTCTCGGAGGTGGCCCCGATGCCCCCGATGAGCCGCTCCCCCGTCGACGCCCCCGCCGAGACGGCGGCCGATCTCCCGACCGCGACCGAGGCCGCCCTCCTCGAGATGGTGCTCGGCCTGCCCGGCGTCGGCCCGCGCATCCTCGGCACGGCCGCTCTCCCGTCGCTCGGTCGCCTCTCGCCCGCGGCGCTGGCCGAGCGCACCCAGATTGCCCTCTTCGACGCGACCCGGCTCGCCGCCGCCTTCGAGCTCGGCCGCCGCACCCACGCCGCCCGCGCGCGCCGGGGCGCGCTCCTCACCGACGCCGCCCGCGTGGCGCGTTACTTCGGCCCGAGGCTCGCCTCCCTGGTCCACGAGGAGCTCTGGATTGCCGCCCTCGACACCCACGGCCGCGTCCGCGAGACGCGCCTGCTCGCCCGCGGCTCCGACGACGCCCTCTACGTCGGCCGCTCCACCGTCCTGCGCACGGCGCTGGACATGGCCGCCCACAGCTTCGTCCTGGCCCATGACCACCCGAGCGGCGACCCGACGCCGACCCACGAGGACGAAGCGATGACCCTGGAGCTGCGCCACCTCGGCTTGGAGCTGCACGTCCCGCTCAAGGCCCACGTCATCCCGGCCTCTCCACGGTGAGGTCGTCGAAGCCGGGCGGCCGGGCCTGGATGGCTCGTTCCATGAGCCGCAGATGCCACCTTGGTGACGCCTTCGTCGCCGAGGTTCAAGGCGCAGTCGAGGCCCTGGCAGCGTCACCGCTCGCGGGGAGGGCTGTGGAGAACGAGGTTCGCTGGTGGCTCGTGCGGCGATTCCCCTACACCGCGCGCTCGCAGAGCCCGATGACGACGGCATCCCTTCTGACGCACGAGCTACCCGCTCGACGCTGCGCGTCCCCCCATCTCCGTGCGCGGAGGTCCCTCAATTCTCGCGGTTATGCTCATCGAGCAGGCCACGACGTGCTAAGCGCTCGGAGATGGCTTCGGGAATGGGGTTATTGTGCTGCACACCGCTCGCCTTGGTTATCGCCTGCGCGGCCGAATCCTCGCGCGCGCCCGTCGACGCGGGCACCGACGCGCCGCCCGCGGGCACCGTCACCGCGCCCCCACCGCTCCCGCGTGAGGCCGCCCTCGACGCACGCTTCGTGAAGATCACGCTGCACCGCGAGTTCTACTGCGAGGGGGCGAGCTTTGCGGACTTCAATCACGACGGGGTGACGGATGTCATCGCGGGCCCGGATTGGTACGAGGGTCCAGGGTATGGCACGAGCCATCCCGTGTGGCCGAGGGAAGCCTTCGATCCGCACGGCTACTCGGATTGCTTCTTCGAGTTTCCCTACGACTTCGACCACGACGGGTTCACCGACGTCCTCGTCGTCGGCTTTCCGGGTGTGCCCGCGGCTTGGTACCAGAACCCGCGCGACGGCGACGCGCTCTGGGCTCGTCACGACACGCTGCCGTGGCCGATCGACAACGAGTCGCCCCTGTTCGCCGACATCACCGGCGACGGCGTGCCCGAGCTCGTGCACATGTCGGGGGGCGTGCTCGGAACGTCGTCGCCCGGCGTGGACCCGACCAAGCCGTGGGTCTTCCGGGCGCTCACCGAGAATCGGGGGTACGGCGCGTTCACGCACGGCCTCGGTGCAGGCGACGTCAACGGGGACGGCGCAAGCGACTTGGTCGAGGCCAGCGGCTACTTCACGCGGAGCCCAGAGTCGCCCGACGGCTTGCCGTTCACGCGCGTCGAGCAGCCGTTCGGTGCCGGGGGAGCGCAGATGCCGGTGGTCGACGTCGACGGGGACGGGGACGCGGACATAGCGACCACGCTGGCCGCTCACGGCTACGGGCTCTCCTGGTTCGAGCAGGTTCCAAACGCGGCCGGCACCGCGTTCGTGGAGCACGTCGTCGTTCCGAGGACCACACCCGATGCCGCGTCGAGCGTGTTCATGCACGAGCCGCACGCGCTCGCTCACGCCGACATCGACGGTGACCGGCTCCAGGACCTCGTGAGCGGTGAGCGCTTCTGGGGTCATGTGCCTGCCGGCATGCCGGACTTCGACGCGCCGGCCCGGCTCTACTGGTTCGAGCAGGCGCGAGCGGCGGAACGCATCGACTTTCAGCCCGTTCTCATCGACGACGATTCGGGGGTAGGCACCCAGCTCACGGTCGCGGACGGCAACGGAGACGGCCGGCCGGACATCGTCATCTCGAACAAGAAGGGCGCTTTCGTCTTCCTACAACGCTAGGGCAGAATCCTCGCGCCGATCCAAGACGGCCTCCCACCGGCGCGAAACTTGCGAAGCGACGGAGGCGAGTTCCCGGTCGCGGGCCCACGGAGGCGCTCCTCGGAACGCGCGCTCATGGCCGGGCGCATCCGCATCGGGCCGGGGGGTCATGACGGCGGTAATTACAACGCCGCGCAGCCCGGCGCGGTCACAGCGACTGGTGCCCGAGGCGCACCTGCATCGACGGGTGGCGGGCAGCGAGGGCGCGGAGAAAGGCGAGGCTCCTCGCACTGTCGGCGCGGTCGTCCGAGAATGTCCCGGGCTCGACGTCGTTGCGCCAGCCCCAGACGGTGTGGCACACATCGCCGGTGAAGAGCACGGGTCCCTCGGGTGTTCGCGCGACGTAGGCGACCGATCCCGGCGTGTGTCCCGGCGCAGCGAGCGCGAAGAGCGAGGCGTCGCTGAACACGTCAATCGCGCCGCTCTCGTCGAATACCCACTCCTGAAGGGCCGCGCGGCCGTCGAGGAGCTGGTCCACGACAGGCTGCGTCAGCGCATGGAAGGGGCTCTCGAACGCGGACTCGCCGGGTCCGAGGAAGATCGGGACGTCGCGCGCCACGTCGCCCAGGCCCAGCACGTGGTCGAAGTGCAGGTGCGTGAGCAGCACGCCGGACAGCGACCGGTCGCCGCGCCAGACGCCGAGGCCGGCCTCCACCCGCAACGCGCCGAAGTTGAGCGCCTGCCCGACGGCGCCAGTCCTCAGGGGATGGTCGTGCGCCGCGAGCGCCTGCGCCGCGCCGGTGTCGATGATGTACAGGCCCCGGGTCGGGTGCGCGAGCGCGTGGAAGTTGATCTCGACCGGCTCGGCGCCGTCGGTCAAGGCGGCGGCGCGCTCGTGTTCGAGGTTGATGAGCCCGCTGCGGCTCGACTCCCAGCGCGCGCTGACGACGGTCTCGACGGTGATGGGGCCTGCGTCATCGAGGAGCGCCTCCATCGCCTCAAGCGTGGTCGGCTCGCCGAGGGTGGCTTTCCCCACGTCATGCGTCGACGCGGGTGGGGCCTTCGGCTCCGGGGACGGCGCCGTGCAGGCGCCGAGCAGCAGCGCGGAGGCGAGGAGTGTGCGGGACACGAGCGGGGTGGCGTGGAGGGACATGCCGCCAGTGTGCTCTCGAGAAAATGGATAAAAACTGACGAAACCAGCATGTAGATATACGCAGATGGATATCTCCTGGGACGACGCGCGGCTGTTCCTCGCGGTGGCGGAGGCAGGCAGCCTGAGCGCCGCCGCGCGCAAGCTGCAGATGACCCAGCCGACCGTGAGCCGGCGCCTGGCCGAGCTGGAGGCGGTCCTCGGCGAGCCCCTCTTCGACCGGAGCGTCGCTGGCGCCGCGTTGACGGCCTACGGGGCCGGCCTCATCGAGCCCGCGCAGCGGATGGCCGACTGGGCCGCCGAGCTGACCCGCGCGGCCGAGCGGCGACACGCGCCCGCGGGCGTGGTCCGGATGACAGCGCCCCCCGGCGTCGCGCACGTCTTCCTCGCCCCCTTCGCCGCGGCGATTGCGTCGCGCACGCCGGGCATCCAGTTGCACGTGGTGTCCACGGTGCGCCCGCTCGATCTGCTCAGGCGGGAAGCGGATATTGCGCTGCGGCTGGGCGTCCCCGCCGATGAGACCAGCGTCGCCTCGGTTGACCTCGAGCTGCGCGCCTTCGCGTCGGAGCAGTACGCGGCGCGCGTGGCGGGCAAGACCGACCCGGCCGATCTTGCCTGGATCGGCTGGGCGCCGCCGTTCGACGACCTCTCGCCGAACAGCGTCCTCCGACGCCGGATCCCGGGATGGCGCCCCTCCTTCGCGTCCGACGACTACCTCGTTCAGATCCGCGCGTGCGAGCTCGGTCTCGGCGCGATGCTGCTCGCGCGCGAGCACCCGCATTTCGGCAGGCGGCCGCCGCTCTGTGAGCTGAAGGTGGACCTGCCGCCCGTCCGACGCCCGCTCGTCCTGCTCTGCCCGCGCGGCGCACGCGCCATTCCCCGCGTGCGCGCGGTGCTCGAGCTCCTCGTGGATAGCCTGCGCGCGTGGCGCCCGCCGAAGGGAAGAACCGCGCGGGTAGCCGCTCCGCAGACCGCGTCTTTTCCCTGGCCAGCTTCGGTTGCACGCTACGCGGCGTCCGATGAGGGCCGTGCCCTCGTCGAGCGAAGAGGAGCGAGCGATGCCAGGAAGCAGGGAGCTGGTGCAGCTGCGTGCGGAGCTGTCGAGGTATCGAGAGCAGAAGAGCCGTGGGAAGTACCCGGGCGAGCTGCGAGAGCGAGCCGAGGCGTACGCCAGGGAGCGTTCCCGGGCGGGGGCGACGCCGACCGAGATCGCCACGGAGCTCGGTGTCCACAAGATGACGGCCGACCGATGGGTGGCTGGCGGTGAGCGCGCAGATGAGGGGGCGTTGCCAGCGACCATCAAGGCGGCTCAGCATGTTTCGTTCCTACCCGTCGTGGTGCGCCCGGAGCGCCGAGAGGCGCCGCCTTTGCGGCTCAACGTCGCATTTGCCGATGGGACACGGATGCAGGTACGTGGGATAGGCGCGCGCGACCTCGTGGAAGCGATCGAAGCGTTGCGGAGGGGGCAGTGACGCCCGCGACGATAGCCGTGTATCTGGCGGTCGGACCAGTGGACTTGCGTGGCGCGTTCGACCGGCTCGCCGCGATCACCCGGCAGGTGCTGTGCCTGGACCCGGCCAGCGGCGCGCTGTTCTTGTTCCTTAACAAGAGGCGCAACCGGCTGAAGGCACTTTGGTGGGACCGCAACGGATACACAATTCTGTACAAGCGTCTCTCGAAGGGTGCGTTTGCTCTGCCCTCGTTCACCGAGGCCGACGGCAAGTGTATAGAGCTGTCAGCACAGGACTTCGCGCAGCTGCTCGCCGGTCTACCCGTGGAAGAGCTGGCAAGCCGCCGCCGCGTGGTGCACTGAGGTGTCTGCGCCGGCGCTCGTCCACCGCGCTGCCGGACACCGCGCTACGGGCGCCAGCGCGGCCCGATGGCGGCCGGCTCAGCCCGATGCCGAGGTGGAGCAGGGCGCGAGTTGCATCATCCCGAAGACCTCGCGACAGCGCAGCGCCGAGGGCGCATCACGCTTGTTCCGCGTTCCCACTTTCGACAAAATATTCTCATCAAAAAACAGCGGAAAGTGTCTACGTAAGGTACTTGCCAGGAGCAAGCGGAGCGGGCATCCATGGCGCGCTTTGACCTCGACGACACGACCCGGTGGGACCGAGCTGCCGCAGTCGGCGGAGACAGAGCGCCTTGACGGCGCGGCGCTCGTGCTCGGCTATCTCCAGGCCAGGGGACAAGGACAGGGGAGCCCCGCCGACCCCGCGTCGGCGGTCGACGCGCTGCTCCGGCGGGTGCAGGAGCTCGAGGCGAGGCTGACCGAGCTCTCGACGGCGGAGCAGCAGGCCCAAGAGCTCGCTCGCTCCGTCGAGTCGCTCAAGGCGTACAATCGACAGCTGCAGGAGACGATTCGGACGTTGGAGATCGGGTTCCGGCGCCACGTCTCCGAGCAGATCTCGCCTGACCAGCTGCGGCTTTCGCTGGCCGGTGAGCCAGGCGCCTGTCCGGCTCCCGCGTCGCAGGCCGAGAGCCTCGGCACCTCGCCCGAAGCGGACCCGAGCGAGGGCAGCAGCCCGCCGCCGGACCCCGCGAGGCCGCCGGAGCGTGGGGGGACGGCAGAGTCCTCCTCCGGCTCCGATCCCGGAGGTGGCAAGCGAGTTAAGCGCCACGAGCACGGGCGCCGTCGCATCGGTGTCATCCCGAGGGTGATCATCGAGACGCTGCCGCCGGAGGTGCTGCTCCAGGGCATCGAGCGCTTCGAGCGTGTGGGCGTCGAAGACAGCTCGGTTATCGGCCACCGGCGCGGCGGCCCCGTGGAGATCGTCTGGCGTCGACCCAAGTACGTGGCCAAGGCGGAGGTACCGGCGGCGAGCCGCGCAGCGGGCCAGGAGCCTGCTTCTTTGCCAGCCGTAGGGTCGGCCTTCACGCGCGAGCTCGACGAGCCCCTCGTCCTGCGGGAGCACGAGTTCCTGGGGATCCCCACGGACACGGGCTTCAAGCAAAGCCCCTTCGTCGACGGCGTCCTCGTACGCTACACGCCCGAATCGGACGCTGAGGAGGACAGCGGCGGACCGGTGAAGATCGCCTCGCTGCCGGAGCGCCCGATCGACAGGTGCCTTGCCGATCCGAGCCTCTTGGCCCACCTGTTCGTCCACAAGCTCGACTACCACATGCCCTACTACCGGCAAGAGGTGGAGTCGGATCGCCACGGCTTTCGCATCGGCCGCAGCAACATGACACGCTGGCAGTACGATTGCGGCGGCATCGCGATGCGCATTGCCGATGCCATGTGGAGCGACGCGCTTTCGAGGTCGTGGTTCGCCATGGACGCGACGGGCACCGCCATCCGGGCCAAGGAGAAGCACCGCTATGGGCATGTCTTCGTCCTGGTCGCGCCAGGCGATGGCGTGCTGTTCCGCTATACACCGACGTACGACGGCCTCACCGTCGCGAAGCTCTTCGGCGGCTACCAGGGGACGCTCGTCGCCGATGCTTCGGCCAACCACAACGTGCTGTTCGGGCCGGGCAAGGCCCGCGAGGCCGGCTGCTGGAGCCATGCACGGAGGCGCTTCTTCAAGGCGTTCAAGGCCGGGGCGGGCAAGGAGGCGGCGTTCGCGCTCCAGACCCTCCAGGCGCTCTTCCGCGTCGAGGAGGAATGCGCCCTGTGCAGCCCGGACGAGCGCCTCGCGATCCGGCAGCGCGAGTCCGCACCGCTGATCGAGAAGCTCTTCGCCTGGGCCGAGGCGCAGCGGCAGGTCGTCCCGGAGCATTCGCCGTTGCGCGAGGGGCTGGTCTATTTGCACAACCAGAGGGAGGCGCTCTGCGAGTTCCTCTCCAACGGGGAGATCCCCATCCACAACAATGCCAGCGAGAGGGCTCTGCGCCGCGTCGTCAAGGGACGGCGCAACTGGCTGTTCCACGGCAGCGACGAGCATGCTGTCCGGGCGTGTGCCATCACGTCGCTCATCGCGACCTGCCAGATGCACGGGCTCGACCCCGAGCTGTACTTGCAGGAGATCCTGACCGTGGCTCCGAGCTACCCGCTCCGTCGCATCCTCGACCTGAGTCCCAAGAACTGGGTCGCGACGCGACAACGCCTCATCGCCGAGGGGCGGCTCAAGTACCTGGACCTGGCTCGGATCACCGGCTCGCGGCTCGCCTTCCGCGACCGCTGATCGTGCGGCGTTGCCCGCTTCCGTCGCGCCCACAGCGCTCGTCGCGTCCGGAGCGGCCGAGTGGGGCGCGCGTCCTCTCCGCGCCGAGGTGCGTCGGCTCGTCGAGCCGGTGCTGTCGTCGCTTCGCCCCGCCACCGTCGAGTTCGTCTTGGCGGGGCGCCTTCGGGTCGCTTCGCTTCGGCGCGGCTTGTCCGCGCCTCCGGTCGGCGGCCGTTCGCCCACCTCCTCCGCGAACGGCTGGGCGGCGGTCTTGCGGCGCCGCACGCCGGCGGCCTCGGCAACTCCCGCGCGCTCCTGCTGCGAGGCCGCGCGACGCGGGCGCCCCTTCGCGCGGGCGGGGGCGTCCTCGCGGCCCTGCCACGCGACATGCGGCGCCGACAGCTTCAGCACCGCCGTCGTCAGGCTCGGGACTTCGGCGCCTGCGTCCCCGCTCCGTCGCTTCGTCATCGCATCGCGACTCTACGCACGTGGCCGCCCTCCACAAGCACGCTTCAGAACGCGCTCTGCGGAGCGGCTACCCGCGCGGCGCTGACGGCGCCGTCCGCCAGGGTGTGCGGTGGCACGGTCTGCGGCGAGCTCGATCGCATTCCCGCTCTCCTGCGCTCCCGCCTGCCCCGCCTTGATCTATCTACCTGTCCCCTCATGCCAGCGAGCTTCCCCCAGCCCCGCCTCGTCGTCCTGCTCGCCTTCGAGGGCGTCGCGCTGCTCGATCTCGCCGGGCCTCTCGAGGCCTTCACCGTGGCGACCACCTTGCGCGCGCCCGGCGCTCCTCCGCCGTATCGCGCGATCGTCGCCTCGACGGCCGGCGGTCTGGTGCGCACCACGACCGGGCTCGCGCTCTGTGCCGAGCCGCTCGCGGCGCTCGACGACGCCGCCATCGACACCTTGATCGTGCCCGGCAGCGGGCCGCCGGAGGCCCCGGCCGTGCCGCCGGATCTCGTCGCCTGGCTCGCCCGCCGCGCGCCGCGCGTGCGCCGCACCTGCGCCGTGTGCACGGGCGCCTTCCTCCTCGCCGCCGCGGGCCTGCTCGACGGTCGCCGCGCTGCGACCCACTGGCGCTCCGCGCCGCTCCTCGCGGAGCGCCACCCGCGCGTCCGCGTCGACGCGGACTCCGTCTACCTGCGCGACGGCTCGATCTGGACCTCGGCCGGCATCTCCGCCGGCATCGACCTCGCCCTCGCGCTCGTCGAGGAGGACCTCGGGCATCGCGCGGCGATGGCGGTCGCCCGGCAGCTCGTCGTGTTCCTCAAGCGGCCTGGCGGGCAGTCGCAGTTCAGCGCGCCGCTCGCGGCGCAGGCCGCCGAGGGCGGCACCTTCGCCGACCTGCATGCCTGGATGGCGGACCGCCTCGCCGGCGATCTCCGCGTCGAGCGCCTGGCCGCGCAGGCGGGGATGAGCCCGCGCACCTTCGCGCGCGCGTACACGGCCGCGCTCGGGCAGACGCCGGCGAAGGTGGTCGCGGCCATGCGCCTCGAGGCCGCCTGCCAGGCCGTCGCCGGCACGGACCTCCCGCTCAAGCGGATCGCCCACCAGTGCGGCTTCGGCGACGAGCAGAACCTGCGCCGCGCCTTCCTGCGCCGGCTCGGCGTCGGACCGCTCGAGTACCGGGAGCGCTTCTCCGGCAGCGCCCGCGCGCGTGGCAGGAAATGACCGCAGCTCGGCAGGGCGCCCGGCCGGCGAGCGCGCACCCTCCTTTCGCCTGGCCTTCGCCGGCAGACAGGAGCCCCCGCCATGACCCCAGAGATCGCCGGAATACACGCCCCCGACACGCGCCTTGCCCAGGACGCGACCGCGCTCGCGCGCGAGGTCTCGGCCCCTTACCTCTTCCACCACGTGATGCGCTCGTACTACTTCGGCGAGCTCGCGGCCCGGCAGCGCGGCGTCGCCTGCGACCGCGAGCTGCTCTACCTCTCCGTGGTGCTGCACGACCTCGGCCTGACCGAGCGCTTCGCCGGCCCCGAGCGCTTCGAGGTCGACGGCGCCAACGCCGCCCGGGCCTTTCTCGAGGGCCGCGGCCTGCCCCGGGAGAAGGCGTCCCTCGTGTGGGACGCCATCGCGCTGCACACCAGCCTCGGAATCGCCCCGCACAAGGAGCCGGAGGTCGCCGTCGCCTATCTCGGGATCTCGATCGATTACGCCGGCTTCGGCCTGGAGGAGCTGCCGCGCGGGGCCGTCGAGGAGATCCTGAGGGCCTATCCGCGGCTCGAGATGAAGCAGGAGCTCCGGCGCGCCCTCTGCGGCGTCGTGGCGCGGAAGCCGCACACCGCGGCCGGCAATTTCCTCTCGGACTACGGCCGCCGCCACGTGCCGGGTTTTCAGCCCTTCGACGCCAGCGCCCTCCTGGAGGGCGCCCCCTTCGACAGCTGAGCTGGACGGAGCGCTCATGAAGATCACGGCGAACCGGATCCAGATCCATGTCCGGGATCGAGGCGAGGGGGACATCGCCCTCGTCTTCCTCCATTACTGGGGCGGCTCATCGCGCACGTGGGCGGCGGTGGCCGAGGCCCTCTCCCCGAGGTACCGCACGGTCGCGATCGACCACCGCGGCTGGGGCGACTCCGACGCACCGGAAGAGGGCTATCGCATCGGCGACATGGCCGATGACGCAGAGGCCGTGATCCAGGTGCTCGGCCTCGAGCGCCACGTGCTGGTGGGCCACTCGATGGGCGGCAAGGTCGCGCAGCTGCTAGCGTCCCGCGCGTCCCGCCGGCCTGCCGGACTGCGGGGGCTCGTCCTCGTCGCCCCTGCGCCGCCCACGCCGATGCCGCTCGGCGACGAGCAACGCGCGACCATGGCCCGCGCCTATGACTCGCCGGAATCGGTCGGCGCTGTGCTCGATCATGTGCTGACCGCGCGTCCGCTGAGCTCCGCGCTGCGCCAGCAGGTGATCGAGGACAGCCTGCGCGGCGCGCCCGCCGCCAAGGCCGCCTGGCCGCACGTCGCGTCGCAGGAGGACATCTCGGCGGACGTCGCGTCGATCGACGCGCCGGCGCTGGTGATCGCCGGTGAGCTCGACAAGGTCGAGCGCCTCGACGTCCTGCGGCGCGAGGTGGTGCCGCGCATCGCCGGCGCAGGCCTGCGCGTCCTGCCCGGCACAGGGCACCTGTCGCCCCTCGAGGCGCCCCTCGCGCTCGCGTCCGCGCTGCGTGATTTCGTCACGCAGCTCGGATCCGCGTGAGGCACCGCGCCCCGGTCGACCCGCACCCACGCGCCGCCCGGCGACCGCCGGCACGTCGGGGCGTCCGCACCGGGGCCCGACATCGGGAGCCAGGCGCACGGCGTCTGGCGTCGCGGGAACAGCCGCTCGCCCCGGCTGGGACCACGCTCCCGTGGTAGGGTCGGCCATGAGCACCGGCGTGCCGCCGCGCGACCCGGATCCCGCTCGCAACGCACCGGAGGTCGAGGCAGCCTTCGAGGCGGTGCCGCCCGAGCAAGTGGCAGAGATCCTCGACGGGGAGCTCTTCACCTTTCCGCGCCCCGGCCGCCCCCACACGCGGAGCGCATCGCGCCTCACGATGAAGCTCGGCGGCGCCTTCGACCTCGGTGATGGCGGGCCCGGCGGCTGGGTGCTCCTGGATGAGCCGGAGCTCCACCTCGGGCCGCGGCCCGACAAGGTGGTGCCCGATCTCGCAGGGTGGAAGCGGGAGCGCATGCCGGACGCCCTCGGGGACGAGGACACGCCGGCGCACTACGACGTCCCTCCGGACTGGGTGTGCGAGGTGATCTCGCCGCGTACCGAGCGCGTCGACCGGGGCAAGAAGATGCGGATCTACCGGCGCGAAGGCGTGGGGCACGTCTGGTTGCTCAGCCCCTTGCTGCGGACGCTCGAGGTGTACCGCCTCGAGGGCGGGCGGTGGGTGCTGCTCGAGACCTACGAAGAAGACGCGAAGGTGAGGGCCGAGCCGTTCGACGCGGTGGAGCTCGATCTGGCGGCGATCTGGACCCGATGAACGATCGCAGGCGAGCGATGGTGAACGTCGCGTTCGCCGTGTTTGCGGGCGCGAGCGCCGTCGACCAGGATGAGGCCGCGGAAATTATTGTTCAAACCTCTCGCCACGGGCTGGAGGCAAGCGCCGAGCGGGACGTGAGGCCCGCCCCGGCCCTTCTCTGCCCGTAATCCTCGCGCCCCGGTTCCGCGCCCCCACAAAAATCAGCCGCCCACGTACGAATCTCTGAAGGTCCGCCGGGCTCGCCACCATTCAAGGAGACAGAGGGAGCCGGGCGCGTACGTTCCCTTTCGTAAACAGTATTCCTAAAGTCTGTTCGCGCCCGAGCTCCCCGGCACACGCAACCACGTCCGACGGATCACCCGTCGCTCTGCCGCAGGCTGCTCGCGCGTGAGCGCACGCGCCGATCCCCGCTTTGCGGTGCAACCACCGCAAGGGCCGGATCGGAGCCTCGCCAGCCTCCCGAACGGCCTCCCCTCGGCCCGCCGCTACAGCGCTGCTGGAGCGGCCATGAGCCGACGACGGGGCGCGCGCTCCCCGATGCCGGGTGCGCCGCAAAGGCCGTTTCTCGCTCGAGGAGCCTCCGGGCCGACATGAACAAAGAGGATCTCCCATGCGTCTTCGTCCAGCGATAGGCCTGCTTCCCCTTGTCCTCGCCGCGTGCGTCGGCGACCACGCCGCGCCGACCTCGGAGCACGTCGACGAGTCCAGCGATGAGCTCATCGGCGGCCGCCCGGCCCTCGAGAACGAGGTCCCCGCCACGATCCAGGTCAGCGACTGCACCGGGGCCAAGGTCGGCCCCCGTCACTTCCTCATCGCGGCCCACTGCGTCGACGACGACAACACCGGCGGCGTCGGGAGCAACCATCTGCCGGGCTCGATCGTCGCGCTCACGAACGACAACGGCCCCACCGGCATGCAGCGGCGCAACCTCACCGTCCAGGAGACCCACATCTTCCCGGCGTGGACGTCGTCCCGGCGGAGCTGCCACAGGCACTGCATCAACATCCTGAACCCGTACCATCCGCCGGATGTCGCGGTGATCGTCGTCGACGAGGACACGCCGGACATCCCCGAGGCGACGGTCGACGGCACCCCCGTGCTGCCGGGAACCGAGGTGATCATCGCCGGATACGGCTGCGAAAATGGCGTCGACCAGCCTACCCCCCCGGCTCGGCTCAAGATCGAGACGGTGACGACGCTCCCGGCAAGCGCGCTGATCCACGAGGGCTCCTACGTGGTCCCGGAGGACGCGGCCGACGTCGCGGGCGCCAACGTGATCACCGAGGGCGTCCTGACCGATCCAGCCGCGGCGAGCCTCTGCCCCGGCGACTCCGGCGGGCCCCTCTACCGCGCCGGCGCGTCCCAGCAGCTCGTGGTCGGCGTCAACTCCTACTACACGTTCTCCGACGAGAGCGGCATCTCGGTCACGAACTGGCACACCCGGCTCGACTCCGCGGCGCGCTACGACGTCCTGACCTGGCTCGAGGACCGCGGCGTGAACACGCAGGGGGGCTCCCCACGGACCATCCCCTACGAGTTCACGCACGCGCCGCTGACGGGCACGATCGAGGCGGAGAACTTCGACTACGGCTACGAGGGCCTCGCCTACCACGACACCACGGTCGGCAACGCGACCGGCTTCTACCGTGGTCAGCACGTCGATCTCGAGCCGACGTCCGACGCCCCCACCGGCCCCGGCGCCAACGTCACCGGCACCGCGGCAGGCGAGTGGCTCAATTACTCGGTGACGAACCCGTTCCCCGTCCAGTATCTCCTCGAGCTGCGGGTGGCCACGACCGGCGCATCGAAGGCGCTCCACGTCGAGATCGATGGCCAGAACGTCACCGGGACCGTCACCCTGCCGGCGACCGGCGGCGCGCAGTCGTGGCAGACCGTCTCGGTCCCGGTCGGCTGGGTGACCGTCGGCCCGCACGTCGTGCGCGTCGTCTTCGAGACCGGCGACATCAACCTGAACTGGCTCCGGTTCGTGGAGTAGCCCGCCGGCACCCACGCCGAGTCAGCCCGTTTTATCCCCGTCTCGAGCGCGTTGCTTCCAGGCAGACGGGCTACGCCGCTGATGGAGTACGGCGAGGACGACCGCCGCCCGCTCGTCTCCTTCACCACGGAGCAGGAAGTAGACTGCATGAGGGAATCGCTTGAGCAGCGCGCGCCGAACACCCCGCCCGACGTCGGGGAACTGATCCCCCCTGTTACCGTCGACCCCCCCGACGGCGGGGGAGGACCACCTGCCCGCTGCTCGCGGGCGGGGGTTCGCCGCGTCAGGGACGAGACGGCACGCAGAGGGGCTCGCCTATCAGCGCGGCGAGGATGCGCTCGCCCTCGGGCCAGGGCCCGAAGCCCGCGTCCGTGTTGATGTGTCCGGACGGCCCCAGGTTGATGAACCGGCTCCCCCAGAGGCGCGCCAAGGCCTCGGCTCGCTCCAGGGTGCAGTAGGGGTCGTTCGTGCTGGCGACGACCATCGAGGGGAACGGGAGCTTGACGCTGGGCAGGGGATGAAACGTCAGCGCTGCGCGCGGGTAGCTCGGCGATTCGGTGTCTGCCGGCGCGACGAGCAGCGCAGCGCGCACGGGCCGCGCGCCCAGCGCCGCCCAGTGGACCACCGTGCTCACGCCGCAACTGTGCGCGATCAACACCGGGGGCTCATCGCTGCCGGCGACCGCCTGGTCGAGCGCCTCGACCCACGCGCCCCGGTCAGGGTGATCCCAGTCCGGCATCTCCACGCGGCGCGCCAGAGCGAGCTTCTGCTCCCAGAGCGTTTGCCAGTGGCGAGGGCCGGAGCCGGTGTAGCCGGGGACGATGAGCTGCGACGGCATGGTGAGCGTTCCTCCCGGCCTCCTCAGCCCCCGCGTCCGACGCCGACGCGTGGATTGCCGAGGCGCTTCGCGCGTTCACGGAGGCGGTCGGCTCGCGCGGGCGACAGGTCGATGGCGAGCTTCATCGGACACAGCGTACCTCGGACGCCCCCGGCTCGTCACCCGGCACAGGGTGGGCCGATTCATCGCCTCTTCGACGGCGCCGGATCGAGCTCCGGATAATGCCGGAAGATGCCGTCTTCGTTGAACGGTATCCGCCGATCCGAGCCCAGGTAGGCCGCGATCCGCGGGCGCTCGGCCACGCGGTCGTGCAGGGCGACGAGCTTCGGGATCCTGGGCGCGAAGGCGGCCATGGCGTGCGGGAACGCGTAGCGGAGGCCCGCGATCACCTGGAACAACGAGAGATCCACGTACGACACCGCGCCTCCCAGGAGGTGACGGCCGCCGTGGCGGTCGAGCACGCGCTCGAAATAGCCGAGGAACTTGGGCATGCGCTCGGCGAGGAACGCCTGGCTGCGGCGGAGCGCCTCGGGCTTCTGGTCCTCGTAATAGAGCTCGACGGAGATGGGGTGATGCGTGTCGTGCACCTCGGCGACCAGATCGGTGATGGTGAGCTGGAGCTGATGGGCGCCGAGCCTGCCCGCCTCGTCGTCCGGCGCGAGGCCGAGGCGCGGGCCGAGGTAGAAGAGGATGTTGGCCACCTGGGCGATCACGAGGTCGCCGGAGCGGAGGAACGGCGGCGCGAAGGGATCGAGCGCGAGCGCGTGGCTCTTCATCAGCTTTTGCATGGCGGCGACGCCGCCGTGCTTCGCCGCGGGCAGGCGGGCGACATCGACATAAGGAGCGCCGGCGTCCTCGAGCGCGAGGCGCACGAATTCGCCTCGGCCCTGAATGCTCGGCCAGTAATACAGCTCGTACGTTGGCGCGTTCATGACGGATGACTCGCGCCGGCGAGGGCCGCTGTCAATGGGCGCCGCTCTTGAGCCCGAGCGCGTTCGCCACAAGCCCACGGAGGACCCCCCGGTGCTTCGCGGCTGGCACCCCCTCGTTGGGATAAGCCTCCGCGCCGCCAACGTACCCCATGAGCTGGTTGTAGATCGGGTCAGCCTGGACATCGGGACGCTCGAACGCTGCCTGGGTGGCAGGCAGGAGATATCGTGGCTTCGCGTCCCGGTCCCCATCGCGGGACAGCAGGACCGCCTCGTAAACCCTCGCATCCGTGTAAAAGGCCGCAAACTTGGCAGCAGCATCCCTGCACTCCGCAGAGCTGCACTGCGGCGACAACACGAGCGCATCGGTGAACAGGAGAAGCCGGTTGGCCTGGCCAAGCATCGCCGGCACGATTGTCACCTTGCCAGGGTCTGTGCCCATGCGCGCAGCATCGTGAAGCCGCTCCGAGTATCCGAACAGAGCGTCAACTCGCCCTGCGGCGAAGGCTTCCTCGGCGTTACGGCCGCAGTGGTTCTTTCCCTCGTGGGTACACGCTCGACCAAGCTTCGCCAGATTCGCCTCGACGTCCTTGTCGAGTCTGGAGTGCGTCGCCGCCTCGGATGCTGACGCGGTGGGGTGCGCATCGACATAGGCGTCGAGGTACAACATGACGGACTCCCAGCTACCGTCCATATCACCCGCCACGTCGACGCTCCCCGCTCGCCCGGCAGTGGCAAGTATCCTGAGAAGCTGGTCGAGAGATGAAGCCGTCTTGATCTGGGGCAAGTTGCTCATGAAGAAGTGCCCGCACGTCCAGTGAGGCACGCCATACGTGGTGTCACCAACTCGAACCGCCTGTCGGGTGAACCCGAGGAACCCAGGCTCAGGGATCGTGAACGGCAGCACGGCATTCCGCTTCACCAGCTCGCCCAGGATCATTGTATCGACCTCGACGACGTGCTGAAAGTCGGGCGAACTCGTATCGGTCAGCGCCTGGCCAGTCTTCTCCCACTCGTACGACAGATCGCCGACGTACTCGTCCGGCTTCCAGTCATGGGACTTCGCAAGGTCGCGAACGACGAGGTCAATCGTGGGATGCGACCTTTCAAACTCCTCCTCGGTCCACTTGACGTAGGACGTATCGCCAGGGACCCACGGGAAGAGCGACACCTTTAGCTGGAAACGACTGGTAGCTGGGGTGGTGGGCGGCGCAGCGTGCTCCGCGGTGCCTGATGCGTCCGGACTGGCTTGCGAGCCGCCGCATGCGAGGTTGAAGGCGCAGAGCATCCAGATCATCGTTCTTCGACGCATTTGTTCTCCGTTGATCTCTTATCGCGGGGCTGCCGTCGCCGCCTCTTCGAGCTCTACGGCCGAGGGATCGAGCTGCGCCTCTCGCAGCTCGACGCCTTCGTGGCGAGGACGAAGGGCGTGAGCGCAGCCTTCCTCCGCGAGCTCCTGCGCAAGGCCGCGCTCTTCGCCGCCGACGAGGGAGCCGGGCGCGCCGTCGAGGATCGGCACGTCGACACCGCGTTGCGCGAGCTCGCGGTCGAAGGCGGCAAGCTCACCCAGAGCCTGCTCGGGGCCAGCGCCATGTCGGCGTGAGCCGCCCGACGCCGACCCGCGAGGACGGAGCGATACGGGCGGGTCACGGCGCCGGCGCATTGCCTGCTCAACACGCTCGCGCCGACGCCGCTCGCGCGCGGGTACGCGCGGTCGGCTCGGCTACTCTCGCCAGCGGTCGAGCAGCTCGCGGGCCGAGCCGCCGCGCTCGAGGCGGGCGCGCGTCACGGCGCCGTCGGGGGCGACGTCGACGATGAACTCGAGCGTCGGGTCGCCGCGCAGGTGGTAGCGGAGGTCGGCGACGCGCACGGTGGTCCCGCCGTCGCCGGCGGGGGCGTGGCGGACCACGGGGAAGCGCGCCCAGGCGAGCGCCTCACGCACGGTGGGCACGGCCGCGACGCGGGCGGGGACGGGGCCGCTGGGCGCGCGCGCGACCCGGCGCTCCTCGGTCGGCGCGCCGCCGAGCAGGCTGACCGAGCCGGCGGCGTAAGCGTCCTCGTGCGTCGCGAGGAAGCGCCATGTCGTCACGCCGAGCATCGCGGGGAAGACGGCGACGCGTTGCGCTTCGGGGTGGGCGGCGGCGACGCGGGCGACGAGGACCTGCTGCGTCGCGACGCGGCCGCCCACGTACGCGATGGCGACGGCGGCCCCGGCGAGGATCGCCCGCCGCCAGCGCGCCGGCCGGCGCCACGCGACGAGCGCGCCGAGGGCGAGCGGCAGCGTGACCAGCGGGTCGAGCACGCCGGTCCAGTCGAGCGTCAGGCGCGCGTCCGAGAACGGGAGGAGCAGGCGCGTCCCCCACCCGGTCCAGAGATCCGGCAACAGGTGCGCGAGGGCGACCGAGAGGACGCTGAACGCGTAGACCGGGCCGAGCCGGGCCCGCTGCCCGAGGACGAGCCAGGCGATCCCGGCGGCCACCGCCGCCACCAGCGGCGCGAAGAGGAGCGCGTGCGACGGCCCGCGGTGCGCGCGCAGCGTGCGCAGCACCGCGTCCCCCGCCGGCCAGAAGTAGTCGAGATCCGGCAGCTCGGCGGCGATCACGCACGCGAGCAGCACGGCGCGGTCGGTCGGCGACGCGCGCCCCTCGCCGGGCCTCACGTCGGGGCGACGCATTGCGCCGACCGCCAGACCGAAGAGCCCGTGCGTGAGCGTATCCATGACGGTCGTCAGCTACCTCATGGCCCCGAGCGAGCGCAAGGCCGCGACCCGCTCCAGCCCGCCGGGTCGAGGGCGGCGCCGCTGGGGAATTCCCTCAAATTCTTCGGAAAATTCACAGGGAAGCGGGGAGGCGGGGAGGAAAAATCTTCAAATACTCCCCGCCTCCCCGCCTCCCTGTTCAATTTCTCCGCTGAAAATGGCTGCTGAAGGAGGGGATTCCTCAGGTGGCGGCGGGCGCGTCCATCGAGACATGGAGGTTTCCGCCTCCACCTCGAGGGCGGCGCCATCAGGGGGACGCGCCGCGACGTCCCGTGGTCCGGCGCCGGCCGGCGCCTCCATCCGAGGTGTGCGGACGCGTCGCGCGCGCCGGAGAAGCCATAAATCCTCATGATTTCAGCAAGATAGCGCGCAACCACCGCCCGGGAGCGCGCCTCGATCGCGTCGTCGCGCGGGCTCCTTCTCATCGAGTCCTTCGCGCCGACTCGCTGGCACATCGGTTGCTCAATGCGTTGGCGTCCGGCGCGCGAGTGAAGCCGCCGGACCAAAAAGCAACGCATTCGCGGCGCGCAGCGAGCGCGGCACGGTCCAAGCCCCTTCGGTCCGGCCGGCCCGCTGCGCCCAGCGGCAGGAGTCAGGGATCATCATGAACACGCTTCGCATCGTCAACGGGCTCGGTTTCCTTTGCTTCAGCGTGGTTGCCTTCGCCCTCACGGGCTGCGCGGTCGACGCCGCAGGTGACGACTCGCTCGTCGACGACATGATCGAAGAGGACGTGGAGGTGGTGCAAGAGGCCGAGCAGGCCATGGGCGTCGAGTGCGCCAATGCCGCCGCCACCGCCACGTTCGTCGGCGGCATCGACTACGATTCGCCGCAGACCTACAACACGACTGGCTGCTACAAGGGCGTGGTCCTCGACGTCAGCAATTACTCCTCGTCGTACGCGCAGAACCCGAGCGGCTCCGTCTTCCCGGGCCGCACCACCGTCGCGTGGGCCGACGGCCTCCCCGCCCTCTCGGACCCCGATCGCGTTGCCAGGTGCAACAGCACCTACGTCGCCGCGGATCTCTTCGAGAAGGTCGGCTCTGCCTGGGTCCACAAGACCACCAAGGAGTCGCTCGGCGCCTGGACTCCCTTCTTCGACGGCGGCTTCTGCGCCGGCCCCGCCGTCTCCTTCTCCTCCGAGATGCAGGCCGGCAAGACCTACCGCATCTCCGCCACCGCCCGCACCTACAAGAGCAGCTCCGCCCCCACCCGCAAGCTCCACGTCGAGTCCCTCGAGCCCGTCAAGGCCCCTCGCTGACGCGCTCGGCGCGGACCCTTCGAGTTCCTGGGGTGCCCTGTGCCCTCGAGCACCGGGCCGGTCTCGGGCGAAGGCGTGGCCCTTCGCTCCGAGACGGGCTCGGATCTCGGCGAAACGGTCTGGCGCCGCCGCGATACCGGGGTTGGTGCCGAGCGGAGGGGGAGACGTCTCCCTCGAGATCGACCCTGGTCTCGACGGGAGACTCGAGCGTCGCCGGGAGACTGGAGCTGGTCTCGCGCGAGGCCCCTCCCCGTGCGGGCCAGGGCCGGTCGCACGGGCGACGGCGCTCACCGGCGCGTCAGCGCTCCGCTGGCAGGAGGTTCCCCTCGCCTGCGGGCAAGCTGCCGAGCCGCCGCGTCAGGCGGCGCCCTCGCCCCCCAGTCGGCCGATCCAGGCCGCCGCCTCGTCCACGGCCGACCTGGCGAGCGCTGCGTCGAGCGGCACGCCCGCGCGCGCGAGGGTGCCTAGATCGTGGAGACGCGCGAGCGCGGCGTGGGCTGCGACGGGCAGCCCGCCGCCCGGCACGAGGTCGCGGTACACGCCCGCGATGAGGGCCGCGTGCGACTCGGGCGCGGGCCCCTCCAGCATGCCCGCGATGGTCCCGGCGAGCGCCTCGTAAGCCGCGCGGGCGGCGTCCGCCGCGAAGCCGGCGTCCAGCACCACGCGCGCGAGCCGCAGCCGCTCCGCCGCCCTGCGCGCGGTCTCCGCCCGGGCGCGGGGGCTCGCCGGAGACGCCTCCACGACTGCAGAGTCCACGGCGGCAGCGCCCACCCCGCGGACTGCCATGCCGGCGCCCTCCATACCGGCGACCGCCATGCCCGCGACCGCCATGCCCGTCACCGCCGTGCCGGCGCCCTCCGTCGCGGCGGTCTCGACACCGGCCTCCATCCCCGCCGCGTCGTTCGCCGGCGCAGCCTCTCCCCCCGGCCATGCCGCGAGCAACGCCGGCGTGGCCTGCCCTCCGGCGCGCTCGCCCTCCACCGGCACGGCGGCGGCGCCCCCCTGCTCCTCCGCGCTCTGCTCCCCAACCCCGGCTCCCTCCGCCGCGCTCAGCACCTGCCGCATCTCGCGCAGCATCACCGAGAAGCTCGGCGCCGCCAGCTCCTCCACCGCGGAGTCGGCGCGGAGCGACGCGATCAGCACCGCGCGCTTCTCGGCCAGCATGCCCTCGATGCCTCGCTCGATGCCCTCCTCGGCGCAGAGATAGGTGACGCTCACGCCGCGCGCCTGGCCCAGGCGGTGCGCGCGCGCCGTGCGCTGGTCGAGGCGCGCCGGGTTCCACGGCAGATCCAGGTGCACGACGTAGCTCGCCGCCTGCAGGTTGAGCCCCACGCCGCCGGCGTCCGTGCTCAGGAGGACCCGCACCGCCGGGTCGTCGCGGAACCGGTCGAGCAGCGCCGGGCGGCGGTCGGTCGGCACGTCGCCGTGGAGCATCACGTGGCCGACGCGGAGCCGGTCGAGGCGCTCCCGGGCCAGCTCCAGCATCCCCACCCACTCGGAGAACACGATCACCTTGCTCCGGGGCTGCGCCGTGATCTCGGCGATCAGCGCCTCGAGCTCGTCGAGCTTCGGCGACGCCCGCTTGCGGCGCCTCGGATCGCACAGCTCGAGCGCGTTGCACGCCTGGCGTGCCTTCAGGAGCAGCATCATCAGCCGGTCCAGCTCTTCCTTGCGCAGCGCCCGGCGCTCCGTGAGCGCGATCAGGCGGGCCGCCTGCGCGCGGTAGTCCGCGTCGAGCTCGCGCTGCTCCCGGGTGAGCGGCGTGTACCGCGTCTGCTCCAGGAGCGGCGGCAAGTCCGGCAGCACCTCGGCCCGCTCGCGCCGGAGGGCGACCGGCGCGACGCGACGCCGCAGCTCGCCGAGGTTCTTGTAGCCGACGATCCTCCCCCGGTCGTCCTGGCGGTGGAAGTCGACGTTGAACCGCCAGAGCGGCCCGAGGAGCGCGGGATCGACGAGCTGCATCAGCGCGTACAGGTCGTCGAGGCGGTTCTCGACGGGGGTCCCCGTGAGCACGAACAGGAACCGCGACGGGATCGCGCGGAGCGTCGCGGCGGTCTTCGTGCGGAAGTTCTTGGCGCGCTGCGCCTCGTCGAGCACGAGCACGTCCGCCGCGAGCGCCTGGAGCCGCGAGAGCTCGCGCCAGGTGAGCTCGTAGCTCAGCACCGTGTACGCCGCCTCCAGCGCGAGCGCCCCCGAGCGCTGCGCCGGAGAGCCCCCGAGCACCGCGGCGCGCTCGCCCGTCCACCGCGCGATCTCCTGCGCCCACTGGTGCTTGAGCGACGCCGCCGTGACGATGAGGACCCGCCGCGCCTCGCCGCGGCGCCGCAGCAGCTCGCATGCCGCGATGGCCTGGAGGGTCTTGCCGAGGCCCATGTCGTCGGCGAGGAGGGCCCGCCCGTTGCGGAAGAGGTGGAGCACGCCGTCGCGCTGGTACGGGAAGAGGGGCAGCCCGAGCGCGTCCAGCGCGTCCTGCGCGCCCCCCGCGCGCGCCTCGAGCGCCCGTCGGCGGCGCCTGTGCCCGATCGCCCCCGCGAGCCGCTCCGCCGCCGGCAACGCCGCGTGGACCACCCGCGGCGCGAGCGCCTGCGCCCCGGCGGCCCGCGCCGCCAGGGCCTTCAGCAGACCGCCCGCCTGCGCGAGGCGCGCGCGCTCGGCGCGGAGCGCTCCGGGCCACTCCCCGACCGCGAGCAGGCGCAAGCCGTCCGTCGCGTCGACCGTGAGGGTCGGCTGCGCCGGCGCGTCGAGCCGGGCGAGCGCGCGACGCCACGCCGGGCGCTCCGCGACCGCGCGGCGCACCGCCTCGAGGTGCTTGCACGTGCCGAGCTGATTGCTCAGGAAGTCAGGGCAAGTGCAGGTGTCGTGGCGCTCGCTGCGGTCCACGAGATCGACGAGGTACCGGCCCCCGCTCCCGCTCGTCACGGCGTAGTCGCCGTCGACTCGACCGCCGAGCGGCGTGACGCCGAACGGCTCGGTGTGCGCGCGATGGACACGCACGTCGCGCTCGTAACGGCGGACGGCATCGGGATCCTCGTAATCGAGGCATTGCGGGGTATCCCAGCGGGTCGGCTCGAGCGAGGCAGAGCGCACGGCGCAGCTTTGCCGCAGCCGTCCGATCATCGCAACAGCCCAGACGGGAGAGACAGGCATTCCATTTTACGCCGACGATTTCTCACCAATGAGGCGTGATGCGGAAGGGCGAGCTCGACGCAGGTCGAACCGGGGGGCCGGCAAACGGCCTCCACGGCCCTGGTGGCTCCCGCCTCTACCTGGAGGGCGGCACCGCCAGAGGACCCGCCGCGGACTGCCGTGGTCCGGCGCAGGCCGGCACCTCCACGTGGTCCGCGCGGGCGCGCGACACGCGCCAAAAATCCTGCGTTTTCAGCTAGTTAGCACGGAATCACCGCGCGACGGCGCCCTCGTTCGCCGCGCCGGACAGGCCTCTTCCTCTTCGGATCCTCCTCACCGACACGCTGGCACATCGGTTGCTCAACAGGTTGGCGTCCGGCGCGCGAGTGAAGCCGCCGGACCAAAAAGCAACGCATTCGCGGCGCGCAGCGAGCGCGGCACGGTCCGAGCCCCTTCGGTCCGGCCGGCCCGCTGCGCCCAGCGGCAGGAGTCAGGGATCATCATGAACACGCTTCGCATCGTCAACGGGCTCGGTTTCCTTTGCTTCAGCGTGGTTGCCTTCGCCCTCACGGGCTGCGCGGTCGACGCCGCAGGTGACGACTCGCTCGTCGACGACATGATCGAAGAGGACGTGGAGGTGGTGCAAGAGGCCGAGCAGGCCATGGGCGTCGAGTGCGCCAATGCCGCCGCCACCGCCTCGTTCGTCGGCGGCATCGACTACGATTCGCCGCAGACCTACAACACGACTGGCTGCTACAAGGGCGTGGTCCTCGACGTCAGCAATTACTCCTCGTCGTACGCACAGAACCCGAGCGGCTCCGTCTTCCCGGGCCGCACCACCGTCGCGTGGGCCGACAGCCTCCCCGCCCTCTCGGACCCCGATCGCGTCGTCAGGTGCAACAGCACCTACGTCGCCGCGGATCTCTTCGAGAAGGTCGGCTCTGCCTGGGTCTACAAGACCACCAAGGAGTCGCTCGGCGCCTGGACTCCCTTCTTCGACGGCGGCTTCTGCGCCGGCCCCGCCGTCTCCTTCTCCTCCGAGATGCAGGCCGGCAAGACCTACCGCATCTCCGCCACCGCCCGCACCTACAAGAGCAGCTCCGCCCCCACCCGCAAGCTCCACGTCGAGTCCCTCGAGCCCGTCAAGGCCCCTCGCTGACGCGCTCGGCGCGGACATCGAGCTCCCGGTGTGCCCACAGGAGCAGCCGGCGAGCGCACTGAAAGGATACGGAGTGAGATAACGAAGAGATGTTGCATGGGCGCGAGGCGCGCAAGGAGCGGAGAAGAAGCCAACCACTCGCCCTTGCGCGCTTGCCCCCCCGCGTTTCTTCTCCCCCTACTCGATCGACAGGGTGACGCTATCGTCCGTGAGGGACGTCACGTTGATGGTGCCGGAGAAGATCTCCTCGAACGCTGTGTCGAGGAGGACGAACGAGGAGCTCGTCTCTTCGATCCGCGCGTCGGCGGAGAGAAGGCTGTAGTTCAGATCGTAGACGTCGATTCGACCCCCGAAATCGCGCGACGTGATCCAGTACGCGTCGCCGTCGACCCGCACAGGCACCAGGGCGCACTCCTGGTTTGTGGCCTCGCCTTCGAAGAACGAGGTTTCATCGACGCCCCAGACCCCGTTCACGAACGTCGCGCAACCCGAGGTGGCATCTTCGTCGGTGCCGATCGCGAGCTCCACCGAATCGAGGCCGCCCGCGCCCGTGGGCCCCCCGCCCTCTCCCGCGGGCCCGCCGCCCTCCGCATTGCCGCCCTCGCCCGCGGGCCCGCCGCCCTCCGCGTTGCCGCCCTCTCCCGCGGGCCCGCCGCCCTCCGCATTGCCGCCCTCTCCCGCGGGCCCGCCGCCCTCCGCATTGCCGCCCGTACCCCCGGACCCGCCGCCCTCCGCATTGCCGCCCGTACCCCCGGGCCCGCCGCCCTCCGCATGGGTACCCCCGCCGCCGTCGGCATGGCCGCCCGCGCCGCCGGCTCCCGGACTGGGATCATCGTCCCCGCAGGCGGCCACCAGCAAGCATCCAAGAAAGGCAATCGAACTCCATTTCATGTGCACCTCGGCTGTCTGTCACGCACGAAAATTACGCATGACAGCATATCATGCGCGACATGCGCGCCGAAGTAATCGACCCGGCCGCCCCGGCGCCCGAGCTCCGCGGCCGCTCACCGCGGCGTGAGCCCGTGGCCCGCGCCGGTCCGTGACGCCTGCCTGCTCGGCCTTCTCGGTCTGTCTGGTCTTGGGGGCTTCGAGCGATCGAAGCCGCGGCGCCCGGTGAGCGCCAGTGATGGGGACGGCGGCGAGATCGGCCGGCGACAGCGGGCGCAGCCCGCGCCCCTGCCGCCCGCCGCGCTGCCCTCAGGACCCGATCCGGATCTTCTTCTTCAGCGCGGCGAGCTCATCGTCGACCGCCGACCCGCCGGGCCTGTCCGCGCCGGCGCTGCCCGCGCTGCCGCGGCCGTGCTCGAGCTGGGCGAACTTCGCCTCCAGCTCGGCCGCCGACAGCCCGCCGCCGGAGATCGCCTCCTCCACCTCGCGCGACGCGGCGACCTGCGCGACCTGCCCCTCGACCTGCTCCTCCATGCGCCGGAACTCCGAGAACGCGCTCTGGCCGCCCCGCGCCCCGAGCCCCTCGGCCCCGCCGCCGGCGCGGCTCTGCTGGATCTGCGCCGCGAGCGTGCCCTTGCGCGCCTGGAACTCCTCCTGCTTGGCCTCCATGCGCTCGAGCTCGGCCTTCATCGAGAGGACCGCCGAGCGCTGCTCCGCGCGCATCGCCTCGGCGCGGTCGCGCTCGCCCACGACCCGCTTCTTCTGGACCAGCGCCTCGCGCGCGAGCTTCTCGTCGTTCGCCTTCAGCGCGAGCTCGGCGCGCTTCTCCCACTTCTCCGCCTCGGCGTCGAGCTCGTCGACCTTCTTGCGCAGCACCTTCTCGGCCGCCACAGCGTCGACCATCTCCTTCCGCGCCGCGCGGACCTGGTCCTTCATCTCCTCGACGATGAGATCCAGCGACTTTTTCGGATCTTCCGCCTTGTCGAGGAGCGCGTTGACGTTGCTCGAGATCACCTTTCCCATGCGGTCGAAGATGCCCATGCCGGTAGCGTGCACCGCCCCGCCGCCCCTGTAAAGCGCCGGCGCGCCGGGCCGCCGGCGCCGCCCGGAAGCGCGCCCGCGGCCCCTTGCAAGCGCCCCGCGGCCCCCTTGGACCCCCGCGCGCCGGCCGCGCGTCGGCGGCCCCCGGGCGCGCCCCGCGGCCCCCTGGGAGCGCCCGCGGCGCGGCCCCCTGCCGTGGAAGACCGCCGGTCAGGGCGGCGGCGGGTACGCGGGGCCGACGCTCGACTCCGCCGACGACCGGGTCGTCAGCAGCGGCGTCTTCACCGCCTCGTCCTGGTAGAGCGGCCTCACCACGCAGGTGTCCTCGCCGCACTCGCCCCCATCGACGAACGCCACGTCGGCGACGAGCCAGTACCGGACGCTCCCGTCGCTCGCGTCGAACGTGACGGGCGCCTCCGGGTCGTGGAACCCCGTCGGGCCGAGATCCGCCCCGAGGGCGCCGTTACAGAAGATCTTGATCCGCGGGTGCACCGCGTAGGTCTCCCCGTGATTCGAGTAGTAGTGGACGCCGATCCTCGTCCACTGCCCGAGCGGCGGAAAATCGACGTTGATGTTCTCGGGCGCGCAGAAGTCGTCGCTGTTCGGGTCCGTGACGCCGGGGTCGCAGGTGATGTTGTCGATGTCGAGCCGCGGGTTGTGGCACCCCCGGCCGAGCGCGCGCCACGCCTGCCCGGCGCCGCGCGGGGCATGATAGCAGGTGTTCTTGGCCTCCATCGGGTCCGCGTACCAGCTCACCGGCTCCGGCGGCGTCGCGTTGTCGCTGAACCAGCGGATCTCCGGATCCGACTCGAGCATCTCGATGGTGCAGTTGTTGTACCCGCAGTCGCTCGGCGAGCCGCCGACCCGCCACGGATCCATGTCGTTCGGCCGGTGCAGGTGCAGATCGAGATCCACCCCGTCGCCCCCGAGGTCGTGCTCCCACTCGAGCTCGACCCGCAGGCCGGGCGCGCCGACGTAGAGGGCATACTCGCACGAGTCGCTCGTGCCGTCCGCGAGGCGCTTCGTGTAAACGACCTTGTACTCCCCCGACTGGAGCGGCTTGTAGTCATCCGCCGGGCTCGCTCCGGAGACCGCGGGGCACGGATCGATGCCTGTCGGGCAAACGACCGTCCAGGCCTCGGAGCCGGGCTCCGCGTCCGCGCTGAACGTGCCTGTCCCGTCCTTCAGGTTCACGTCGGCGAACGGGGGCACCTGCAGCGGGTGACAGCCCGCGGGGTTCTCGCTGAAGCACTGCTCGGTCGCGTGCCGGCCGCCGAGGCACGGCCCCCACACGCCGACCTCGTTGCACAGCTCGGTGCCCGGAAAGCACCCCTCCGCCGCGCGGTACGACGGGTCGCCCATGAAGCACGCGCGCGACTGCCCCGCGACGCAGGAGCACGTCTCGTCGACCTGACCGTCGCAGTCGTCGTCGAGCCCGAGGTGGTTGAGATCGCAGAGCTCCTCCGGACCGCACTCGGTGCCGCACGGGTTCACCGCCGCGTCGATGACCCCGGCGTCCTCGCCGGACGGCATGACCCCGCCCGGAGCGTCCCCCGGCTCGAGACCCCCGTTGCCGCCCGCGCCGCCCGCGCCGCCGCCGCCCCCGCCGGAGCCGCCGGGCGACGCGCCGGCGCCGCCGGGATCCTGGCCCGGCCCCGAGGCATTGCAGCCGACCGCGACGAACGCACCCGAGGCCGCGGCCCCCAGAACAGCGAGGAGCGCAGAGGAGACGCCGAGATGACGCATGAAACCTCCAGTCGCCAGCGCGCGGTGATGCGGCCTGGGGCAACACGAGCGCCCAGCCAGACACCGGCGGTGAACAGCGAGGTTCCTGGTTTAGCAGACCTGGCGAAACTCCAAAGCACGCTCGTGAGCGCGCCAAACCACGCTCGTGAGAACGGATGTCGCGCTGTCCTCTGGAGACGTCCCGCAGGCGGAGAGGCTCAGTCCGTCGCGCGCGGACCGCTCGAGGACCCGGCCGCGAGCGCCGCCTGGGCCGCGGCCATGCGGGCGACGGGGACGCGGAACGGCGAGCACGAGACGTAATCGAGCCCGGCCTGCTCGAAGAACGCGATCGAGCTCGGGTCGCCGCCGTGCTCGCCGCATACACCGAGCTTCAGCCCGGGCCGCGCCGCGCGCCCTCGATCCCGCCCGATCTCGACGAGCGCACCGACGCCGGGCACGTCCAGCGACTGGAACGGATCTCTGGCGAAGATGCCGGCCTCGACGTACGCGCCGAGGAAGCGGCCCGCGTCGTCGCGCGAGATGCCCAGCGTCGTCTGCGTGAGATCGTTCGTGCCGAAGCTGAAGAACTCCGCCTCCTCGGCCAGCTCGCCGGCCATGATCGCGGCGCGCGGGAGCTCGATCATCGTCCCGAACTGGACATCGACCCTCCGCCCCTTCTCGGCGAAGACCTCCTCCGCCACGCCCTCGACCAGCCCGCGCACGATGGCGAGCTCGCGCCGGGTCATGCTGAGCGGGATCATGATCTCGGGCTTCACCTCGATGCCCGCCGCCGCGACCTCGCACGCCGCCTCGAGGATCGCGCGCGCCTGCATCTCGTAGATCTCCGGCGACGTGACCGCGAGCCGGCAGCCGCGGTGGCCGAGCATCGGGTTGTACTCGGCGAGCTCCTGGCTCTTGCGCCGCAGCTCCTCCGCGCTGACCCCCATCGCCCTCGAGAGCTGCCCGAGCAGCGCGTCGTCCTGCGGCAAGAACTCGTGCAGCGGCGGATCGAGCAGCCGGATCGTGACCGGCAGCCCGGCCATCTCCCGGAAAACACCCATGAAATCGCCGCGCTGGAACGGGAGCAGCTTCGCGAGCGCGCGCCGCCGCCCCGCCTCGTCCGCGGCGAGGATCATCTCGCGCATCGCCTGGATGCGCTCCTCGTCGAAGAACATGTGCTCGGTGCGGCAGAGCCCGATGCCCTCCGCGCCGAAGTTGCGCGCCGTCCTCGCGTCGTGCGGCGTGTCGGCGTTCGCGCGCACGCGCAGGCGCCGGACCGCGTCGGCCCAGCGCATGAGCTCCTCGAGCTCGCCGCTCAGCGCCGCCGGCACGGTCGGCACCGCGCCGAGGTAGACCCTGCCGGTGCCGCCGTCGAGCGTGATCAGGTCGCCGGCCTTCACCGTGATCGTGCCGGTCGCGTGCCCGCGGTCGTCGTAGACCGTCACCGCCATCTGGCCCTGGCTCACGCTGATGGCCGAGCAGCCGGCCACGCAGCTCTTGCCCATCCCGCGGGCCACCACGGCCGCGTGGCTCGTCATGCCGCCGCGGGCCGTCAGCACGCCGCGCGCGGCCTTCATGCCGTGGATGTCCTCGGGCGACGTCTCGGAGCGCACGAGGATCACCGCCTTGCCCTGGCCCGCGCGCCGCTCCGCCTCGTCGGCGGTGAACACCACCTGCCCCGTCACCGCCCCGGGGCTCGCCGGCAGGCCCCGCGCGAGCAGCTTCTTCGGCGCGCCCTCGTCGATGCTCGGGTGGAGCACCTGGTCGATCGAGCCCGGATCCACGCGCAAGATCGCCTCGCGCTGGCTGATCAGCCCCTCCCGGGCCATCTCGACCGCGATGCGCACGGCCGCCCTGCCGGTGCGCTTGCCGGTGCGGCACTGGAGCAGGAAGAGCTCGCCCCGCTGGATCGTGAACTCCAGATCCTGCATGTCGCGGAAGTGCTGCTCGAGCCTGGCCTGCACCGCGACGAGCTTCGCGTACACCTCCGGCATCCGCGTCTCGAGCGAGCGCTCGTCGTCGTCGCCGCCCGACCTCGACAGCGGGTGCGGCGTGCGCACCCCCGCCACCACGTCCTCGCCCTGCGCGTTGGGGAGCCACTCGCCGAAGAAGCGCCGCTCTCCCGTCGACGGGTCGCGCGTGAACGCGACGCCGGTGCCGGAGTCGTCACCCAGGTTGCCGAACACCATCGCCTGGACGTTGCACGCCGTCCCCCAGGCCTCCGGGATATCGTGCATCTTCCGGTACACCTGGGCCCGGTGGTTGTTCCAGCTATCGAATACGGCGCGGATCGCGCCCTCCAGCTGCTCGAACGGATCGTCGGGGAACGGCCGTCCCGCCGCCTCGCGCACGATGTCCTTCTGCTGCTGGATCAGCGACGCGAGCGACCCCTCGTCAAGCAGCGAGTCGGGCACCTTGCGCTCGAGCTCCGCGGCGTTCAGGCGCGTCGCGTCGACGCCGAGCCGCGCCGCGGCCTGCCGGCGCGCGCGGCCGAGCGCCTCGTCGAAGCGGTCGCGGGGCACCCGGAGCACGACATCGGCATAGGTCAGGATGAAGCGCCGATAGGCGTCCAGCGCGAATCGCTCGCTGCCCGTGCGCCTCGCCAGGCCCCTCGCGATCTCGTCGTTGATGCCGAGGTTCAGGATGGTATCCATCATCCCTGGCATCGACGCGCGCGCGCCCGAGCGGACCGACACGAGCAGCGGCGCCTCGGGGTTGCCGAACCTCGCGTCGAGCAGCGACTCCAGCCGGCCAATCGCCGCCCTGATCTCGCCCTCGACGCCGGCGGGGAGCACCTTGCCCGCGGCGACATAGGCATTGCAGACCTCGGTCGTGACCGTGAAGCCCGGCGGCACCGGGATGCCGAGGCGCGTCATCTCGGCGAGCCCTGCCCCTTTGCCGCCGAGCAGGTCCTTCTGTCGTGCGTCCCCGTCCGCCTCCCCCGCGCCGAAGAAATATATCGATCTCGCCATGGCGGGGCGCACGCTAGACCTTCCGCGCAGGCCGGTCGAGATCCTCGAACGCCGGCGAGGACGGCCGACCGCCGCCCCGGATCCGCGACCGACGGACGGATCGTGATGTGGCGTGCACCTCGCCAAAAATACCGGCTCTCGACGGCAGACGAGCTATGAAGCCGCCCATGAAGCGCTGCGCCCTCCTCCTCGCGATGCTCACCCTCCCTCTCGCGGCCTGCGACCAGAAGTCCAGCTCGCAGCCGACCGCCGAGTCCCCGCCGCCCGCCTCGGCCCAGCCGGCGACGCCGGCGGCGCCCACCGCCGAGCCGACGGCGCGAGAGGCGCCCGCAGAGCCCGCCGGCTTGCCCGCGCCGCCGGACGTCGCCGCGCCGCCCGCCGACGCGCAGAAGACGGCGTCGGGCCTGGCGTTCAAGGTGCTGGCGCCGGGCAAGGACCAGGCGCACCCCGGCCCGGACGACAAGGTGACGGTCCACTACTCGGGGTGGACGACGGACGGGAAGATGTTCGACAGCTCCGTCCTCCGCGGCGAGCCGGCGACCTTCGGCGTGAGCGGCGTGATCAAGGGCTGGACGGAGGCGCTCCAGCTCATGAGCAAGGGTGAGAAGCGCCGTCTCTGGATCCCCGGGAGCCTCGCCTACGGCGACCGGCCCACGCGCCCGGGCGCCCCGGCCGGCATGCTGGTGTTCGACGTCGAGCTGCTCGACTTCGCGCCCGCGCCGAAGCCCCCGCCGGTGCCCAAGGACGTGAAGGCGCCGCCGAAGGGCGCGAAGAAGACGGCCTCGGGGCTCGCCTACCAGGTGCTCCAGAAGGGCACAGGCACGGAGCACCCGAAGCCGACGAGCCGCGTCACGGTGCACTACACGGGGTGGACGACGGACGGGAAGATGTTCGACAGCTCCATCGTGCGCGACGAGCCGGCCACCTTCCCGGTGGGCGGCGTGATCAAGGGGTGGACGGAGGGCGTACAGCTCATGGTGAAAGGCGAGAAGGCGCGCTTCTGGATCCCCGCCGAGCTCGCATACGGCGAGAAGCCGACGCGCCCCGGCGCCCCGTCCGGCATGCTGGTGTTCGACATCGACCTCATCGACTTTCGCTGACCCGTCGGCCGGCGCTTTACATCCGGCCGACCGCCTGGCTACATGGACGGCTGCGGGCGGCCAGGCATGCTGACATCCATTCGACTCAAGAACTTCAAGAGCTTCGCCGATCAAACGGTGGAGCTCTCCCCCTTCACGCTGCTGGTCGGGGCGAACGGCTCCGGCAAGAGCAATTTCCTCGACGCCCTGCGCTTCTTGCAGGGTGTCGGGCTCGATCTCCCCTTGTGCGACATCTTCCGCGGCCGCGTCGACGGCAGGCGCGAGATCTGGCCGGGACTGCGCGGCGGCACGCAGGGGGCCACGCACAGGGGCGCCAAATCGTTCACCATCGAGAGCCGATGGGCGATCGGGAAGGAGGAGCTCACACACAAGATCACGTGTCAGGTCGAGCCTGACGTGATCGTGGAGCACGAGTCGCTCGAGGCGAGGTCGGCCGGGGGGCTGCTCTTCGACACGACGGCATCGGCGCTGCGGGGGCTGGAGGGGTTCGCCGCGGGCAGCGCGCTGAAGGCGGCGTCGAAGAAGGGCCGCTCGATGCGGATCGCCTCGATGGACCGCAACCCCGCGCGGCGCAGCCTGCTCGGCCAGATCGAGCACCACCGCGGGCGCGCCGACGACGTGAGCCTCGCGGACGTCATCGCGCTCTGCAACGCGCTCCAGGTCGCGATGCGGAGCACGCTGTCCATCGACATCGATCCTTCGCGCATGAGGGGCTATGTCCCGCACGAGATCGAGAACCTCGGCGCCGGCGGGCAGAACCTCTCCGCGGTGCTCCGGTGGCTCTGCCAGGAGGCCGATCACAAGGCCGACGTGCTCGGCTGGGCGCGATCGATCCTCGCGCCGGAGATCAGCGACATCGAGTTCGCGGAGACGGGCCTCGGCGACGTCATGATGGTGCTCGTCGAGCAGGGGGGCGCCCGCATCCCGGCGCCGAGCCTGCCGGACGGCGCGCTGCGGGTGCTCGGCAAGATCGCCGGCGTGCTCACGGCGCCCGAGGGCTCGCTGCTCCTCGTGGAGGACCCGGACGCCGGCCTGCACCCCGAGCGCGCCGGCGTGCTGGCGCAGCTCCTGGAGGGGGCGGCGCGGCCGTCGGTCTGCCAGATCGTGGCGACGACGCACTCGCCGGCGCTGCTCAGGGGGGTGTCCAAGCAGGGGCTGAGCCGCGCGATCGCGTTCGAGCGCGACGCCGAGACCTCCGCCACCACGGCGCGGCGGCTGGGCGAGCTGCCGCGCTTCGCGGAGATGGCAGAGCGGGATCCGGGAGAGCTGCTCTCGTCGAAGGCGCTCGCGGGTTAGCTCGCGGGCAGCTTCCGAGACGCCCGGCCCGCGGAGAGGGTGTTCGCCGCGCGGGGTGGGGGCCCCGCCGAACTCGGCTGAGACAATGAGCCTCCGACAGAGCCGGGACTTCCGAGACGCCCGGCCCGCGGAGAGGGTGTTCGCCGCGCGGGGTGGGGGCCCCGCCGAACTCGGCTGAGACAATGAGCCTCCGGCTGCGCCGGAGGCTCATTGTCTCAGCCTCAGACATCGGCCCATCCCCCACCCCGCGCGGCGAACACCCTCTCCGCGGGCCTACCGTGGGACGCGGCATCGGGTGCGATCTGCGAGTGCGCGGTGGCTCTGTGCGACGAGCTGCGGCCCGATCGGTCGAGTCTACCCGGAATATTGCAGTGGTGTATCGTTCGCCCTGCGAGGCTCGAATGGTTCGTGCCGCATGTCAACGAGTTACGTCATGCAGAACCTGGCCCGGACCGTGCCTGGGACGGCGATCCCGGAAAAATCATGTCAGGACGTCACGAGTTTTCGGAGCGAGGAAGGAAAGTCCTGAGATCGTTGCTGGATAGCCCATTCCTGCATGCGTGAGATGCTGTCGCTCGGGCACGCTCTCGAGGAGTCGGAGTTCGGATCAGACTGGCATTTTATCCATTCCACCACGATGCGGGGCATCTCCGGACATCCGACAGCAACCCCCATCTGCGCACCGAAATTGGGCGCCATAGAGCACACCATATTCCAACGATATCATTGCATTGCAGTGATACCACGCATAAAGTGACCAGCTTGCCTGTCATCACGCATTGCATCGTGTGCGCGACCATGCTTTCTATCTCTCCGTGAACCGCCTGCGCGGCGAACGTCGCGCGGCCAACACCTTGAAGAGGTACCTTGCTTTACTACAACACTTCGCTTCGACTGGTCTTTTGCATGGCCATCGGCTTATCGGCGGCGGCCTGCAACGTTGACGCCATCGAGGACTACGTCAACGACAACTTCGGCACCGGCGGCGGCGACGCCGCCAGCACCGGCGGCGGCGACGCCGCCAGCACCACCGGCAGCGACAGCAGCTCCAGCCAGAGCAGCAGCAGCGCCGGCACCAGCGGCAGCACCACCGCCGGCACCGGCGGCGCGGACGCGGGCAGCGGCGTGGGCGGCGGCGGCGCGGGCGGCGATGCCGGCACCGGCGGCGGCGACGCAGGCGGCACCGGCGGCGGCAGCACCACCGCCGGTACCGGCGGCGCTGGGGGCACGGGCGGCGGCGGCACGGGCGGCGGCGCGCCTCCGGCCGATCCGGCCTGCGGACCGGACACGGCGACCTTCGCCCAGGTGAAGCCGATCCTGGCGAACTGCGCGAACCAGTACTGCCACGGCAGTCCCACCGCACCGTCCGCCGGGCTCGACCTGCGCGACGGCGCGGCGTTCGGCGAGCTCGTCAACCAGGACGCCAGCTCCTGCTCCAGCGAGCACGCGCTCGTCGTGCCCTTCATGCCGAGCAGCAGCTACCTCCTGAACAAGCTGAAGGACGTCGACCTGTGCGACCCCGACGAGATCAAGATGCCCCCGGGCGGGTCGCTGTCAGACGCCGAGCTGAAGACGATCACCGACTGGATCTGCGCGGGCGCTCCCGCCGAGTGAGCTCGTATCGACTCGACATCAGCAGCGACGCGACCCTCTGAAGCGCGTCGAAGGATGGCTATCGCCGCGTCGCCCAGGCTCGTCCCTGGTTCATGGGAGAAGAAACCACCGAAGCACAGAGGAAACAGCCGGGCTCAACAACAAAATTCTGTGACCTCTGTTGCTCGGTGCTTCATAGTCCTCGCCATCACGGAATCATCACGGGACCAGAGACGAGCTCCGGGGACGCATTACCGGGGAGCTCCCCTGGGATCCAAGAGACGCGCCCGAGCCGCTCCAGCGTTATTTCATGATTTCATGATCGGTGCCATCGCGCGCACAGGCGCCTGTACGCGCGATGGCACTGATAACGACATCATCGCCAGGGTTGCGGCCGGCACAGAATGTGCGGAGCATCAATCACGCCAACATCGATCGGCGGACACGGCCGTTCTCAACACGATCCTCATCGACGGTGCCAGCGCCAATTGGCGGCACCGACGTGATCAACCGAACGCTGGCCGGGAATGACGAACTCAAACCAATGAAGCGGCAGAGATCGCAGGCGAGCTGATTCACTTATTCATCTTGAGCAGAACCTGCGACTCCGCCGAACTGACCTGGAGAAACTTGATGCGCACCACTCGCTTACTTGGCAGCCTCTCCGCTTCTTTCGCATGCTTTCTGCTCGCCTGCAGCCCTGGGACCTCTGGCAACGAGGAAGGCGACTCCTTGCGCTCCGCATTGCTCAGCGCGGACGGCACGATGGAGGCCTTGCTCACGCTCCCGTCGGACTGGGGAAGCGGATACTGCGCGAGCGTGACGGTCACGAACAGGAGCGCCAGCCGGACCACCGGCTGGAGCATGGTCGTCGGGCTCAACGGCTCGACGCTGGACCACGGGTGGGTCGCGAACATCACCCGCGCGGACGGGCAGTTCACCGCCGCCAACATGAACTGGAACGCCGAGCTGGACCCTGGCCGCTCCACGACGTGGGGGTTCTGCGGGAGCGGCAGCGGAAGGCCTTCGATCGTGTCGGTCGCGGGCAGCGGAGGCTCGATCACCACCAGCTCGAGCACCTCCACGAGCAGCAGCGTGGGCGCGGGCGGCGAAGGCGGCGGCTCCACCACCGCCACGACCACCTCCGCCGGCGCGGGCGGCGAGGGCGGCGGCTCCACCACCTCCACAACCACCTCCGCCGGCGCGGGCGGCGAGGGCGGCGGCTCCACCACCTCCACAACCACGACGACGACCTCCGTCGGCGCGGGCGGCGAGGGCGGCGGCTCCACCACAACCACGACGACGACCTCCGTCGGCGCGGGCGGCGAGGGCGGCGGCTCCACCACCGCCACGACCACCTCCGCCGGCGCGGGCGGCGAGGGCGGCGGCTCCACCACCGCCACGACCACCTCCGCCGGCGCGGGCGGCGAGGGCGGCGGCACCACCACCACCGGCGCGGGCGGCGAAGGCGGCGCGCCTCCGGGCGATCCCGCCTGCGGCCCGGACACCGCGACCTTCGCCCAGGTGTGGCCGATCCTCGAGCGGAGCTGCGCGAACTCGTTCTGCCACGGCAGCGACACCACACCGGCCGGCGGGCTCGACCTCCACAAGGCCGCGGCGGTCGGCGCGCTCGTCAATCAGGGCGCCAACTCGTGCTCCGGCGAGCACGCGCTCGTCGTGCCGTTCATGCCGAGCAGCAGCTACCTCATGAACAAGCTGAACGACGTCGACCTGTGCGACCCCGACGAGATCGCCATGCCCCCGGGCTCGCCGCTGCCCGCGGCCGACCTCAAGACGATCACCGACTGGATCTGCGCGGGCGCTCCCGCCGACTGAGCCCCGACCGGCTCAGTGGACCTTCTGCGCGGGCGCTCCCCGCCCGCTGAGCCCCGACCGGCTCAGTAGACCTTGCAGCGCGCGCCCCCGGCGGCGCGCGCGTAAGGCACCGCCGCGCTCCGCGCCTTCACGTAGATCGCCCCGCCCGGGGCCGGCCTCGGGATCACGGCGCCCGTCGCGATCGGCCGTCCAGGCGGCAGCTCCTCGACCTCGATGACGATGTCGTTCCCCTCCTGATCGACCGCCGAGATCGACGGCCGCCGGCGCTCCTCGTCGGCGGGGCCGCCTGGGCAGGAGACGCCGCGCGCGCTCAGGGCGACGGCGAGCGTGTCGGCGCCGGTCTCCGGGGCGCCGGCCGCCCACTGGAACCTCGGATCGCGGGCCTCCGCCACCTCCACGGCCAGGCAGCTGCAGCGCTCCTTCGGCGACGCGGCGCTCGCGAGCGCGAGATCGTGCCGCACGCCGACCCACGACGCGGCCCCCCGCTCCTGCGGCATGGCGGAGGCGCCGCCGTAGTCGTCGGGCGTGCCGAACGCCCGCCGCGGCGCCTTCGGCTTCGCGCCTTCCTGCTCCTGCGGCCTGGAGGGTTCGACGGTGTCGCCCTCCCAGAACGCGGCGGCGCCCGCGTGCTGGTTGCCGCCGCAGGCGGCGAGGACGACCCCGGAGAGGAGCGCAGCGAACCGTGCGATCTGGACGCCCGAGCGGAGCATACGGCGCGATCTTCGCACCGGCGCCGCCAGCGGCCAAGGTTTGTGCTGAGACGGGGAAGGCGCCGAAGGCGCGGAGAGGAGAGAGAAGCGACGGTGAGACACGCGCGCAGCGCGCCGGCTACCCGGCGCGCCGCGCGGAGAGCGTCACTTCGGCTTGATCTCGGTCAGGACGAGGAGGTAGTCCGGCGAGTTGTTCGGCGAGAGCTTCGCGTACGGGTTCTCCTTGCTGGGCCACCCGACGAAGCGCTTCGTGCTGTACTCGCCCCAGGAGGGGTTCTTGAACAGCGGGATGACCGGCACCTGCTGCGCGTAGATCATCTGCAGCTCGTCGACGATGCGCTTCTGCTCGGCCGCATCCGTCGCGGCCTGGAACTGCTTGAACAGCGGCTCGGCCTCCTTGGCGGCGAAGCGGTGCCAGTTGCGGTTCGAGACCTCGCCGACGGGCTTCACGAACTCCGGGGCCATGAGATCGCGGTAGAAGTTGAACGGCGTGGGCTCGGTGTTGGTCCAGCCCATCGACATGTCGAACGTGCCCTTCTGGAGCGCCTCGAAGAACGCGCTGAAGTCGTACGTCTTCAGCGTGGCCTCGATGCCGACGGCCTTCAGGCTCTGCGTGGTGATCTGGACCGCGCGCACCCAGTCGGACCAGCCGGTCACGACGTTGATGTCGAACTTCAGCGGCTTGCCGTCCTTCGCGCGGATCCCGTCCGCACCCTTGGCGTAGCCGGCCTCGTCGAGGAGGGCGTTCGCCTTGGCCACGTCGTAGGTCGTCCAGTCGCCGGCCGCGACCGCCTTCTCGTTGCGCCAGCGCGCGTAGGCGTCGTCGAGCCCGGTCCCGTCCGCGCCGACCGTGTAGCCGTTGACCGCGATCTTCGCGATCTGGGCCCGGTCGATGGCCATGCTGATGGCCTTGCGCAGCTTGATGTCGTTGAACGGCTTCTTCGTGGCGTTCGGGTAGAGCGTCACGGTGCCGCCGACGAGCGGGAACCAGTAATGGTTGTTCTGCGGGTCCTTGGCGACGTAGGTCTTGTCGATGTCGGGGACGAAGTTGCCGGCCCAGTCGACCTCGCCGTTGATGAGCGCCAGGTTCGCCTGGTCGTTGCCCGGGTACGCCGGGAAGCGCAGCCCCTCGACCGCCGGCTTGCCCTTCTGCCAGTAGTTCGGGTTCTTGCCGAGCTCGTAGATCTGGTTCTGGAACGTCTTCACCTCGGTGAAGGGGCCCGTCGCGACGGGGTTCTCGTTCGTGAACGTGACCGGGTCGGCGACGTCCTTCCACTTGTGCTCGGGCACGATCGGCTGGTGGCCGATGTAGTGGAGGCCGGGGACGAACGCCTCCTTGAAGGCGAACTCGACGGTGGTGTCGTTCTTGGCCTCGACCGTCTCGACGAACTTCCACACGCCCGTCTGATCGAGCGCCGGGAACTTCTTGAGGAGGCCGAACGTGAACGCGACGTCCTTCGCCGAGAAGGGTTGTCCGTCAGACCACTTGACATCGGTGCGGGTCGTGAAGGTGAGCTTCTTGTTCGCGTCGCTCCACTCGTACTTCGTGGCGAGCCACGGCACGAACTCGCCCTTCATCGTGTTGTACACGATCATGGGCTCGTAGATGCCCGCCACGGTGGGGAAGCGCACGGCCCCCTCGCCGAGCAGCGGGTTGAAGTTGCGCACCCAGGAGGCCTGCTGCTCCCGGGAGATGGTGACGAACTTCGCGCCGCCGCTCTTGGCCCCGCCCGCCTGCGCCGTCCCGGTCCCGGCCGGAGCCGTGGCCCCCGGCTCCTTGTTGGCGTTCTCGCCTTCCTTGTTGCCACAGGCCGCCGTGGCGCCGACGGACAGAAGGAGCGCCGACAGGGCAAAATAGCGGCGCGACATGGATCGACTCTTCATAAGCTTGCTCCCTCGCGGCGATCTCGGTCGCCAGCGACGATCCTCTCACTCGACCGACAGCACGCAGCGCCGCAGCGCAGCGACAACAGCAGACCGTACGGCGGCGCCACGGATGAGCCGCGACTGCGGCAACCTGACGCCGGCGCACTCTACCGGCCGAGGTAGAGAAGTGTCAACCTGACGAATTGAGGGGGGTTCCTGGGCCCGCTGTGCGGTCCGTGACCTGATCGGATGCGCCCGCGGGCGCGGGCGTCCCCAGGGACGGCTCGCAGGATCAGAATTCTGCCGGGTCGCTGTAAGTCCCCATGACGTCGCGCAGCACGTCACAGATCTCCTGCTCGGTCGCGTACACGCTGGCCGCCGCGATGATGGAGGGCATGAGGTTGTCGCGGCCGCGCGCGCAGCTTCGCACCTCGGACAGCGCGCTTCGCACCCGGTCCTTGTCGCGTCGGGCCTTGACCCGGGCCAGGTTCTCGCATTGCACGCGCTGCACCTCCTCGTCGATGCGGAGGAGGGGGATCGTCTTCTCGCCCGCCGCGGCATAGCGGTTGACGCCCACCATGATCCGCTCGTTCGACTCCAGCTCTCGCTGGAACCGGTAGGCCGAGGCGGCGATCTCGCGCTGCGGATACCCCTTCTCGATGGCGGGCACCATCCCGCCCATCTCGTCGATCCGCTGGATGTACGCGAGCGCCTCCTGCTCCAGGCGGTCGGTCAACCACTCGACGTAGTAGCTCCCCCCGAGCGGATCGATCGTGTTCGCCACCCCGCTCTCGTGGGCGATGATCTGCTGCGTCCGGAGCGCGATGGTCACGCTCTCCTCGGTCGGGAGCGCGTAGGTCTCGTCGAGAGAGTTCGTGTGGAGCGACTGGGTGCCGCCGAGCACGCCGGCGAGCGCCTGGAGCGAGACGCGGACCACGTTGTTGTAGGGCTGCTGCGCCGTCAGCGAGACGCCGGCGGTCTGCGCGTGCGTCCGCAGCTTCATGCTCTCGGCCTTCTTCGCGCCGTAACGCTCCTTGAGGAACCGCGCCCACATGCGGCGCGCGGCGCGGAGCTTCGCGATCTCCTCGAAGAAGTCGTTGTGGAGGTCGAAGAAGAACGAGAGGCGCGGCGCGAAGGAGTCGACGTCGAGGCCGCGCTCGATGCAGCTCTCGACGTAGGCGAGCCCGTCCGCCAGCGTGAACGCGAGCTCCTGCGCGGCCGTCGAGCCGGCCTCGCGGATGTGGTAGCCGCTGATCGACACCGAGTTCCACCGCGGCACCTCGCGCGCGCAGAACTCGATCATGTCCGTCACGATGCGCATCGCCGGGCGCGGCGGGACGAGCCAGGCGTGCTGGGCGATGAACTCCTTCAGGCAGTCGTTCTGCACGGTGCCGCCGATCCGCTTGCGCGGGATCCCGCGCTTGTCGGCGAGCGCGATATAGAACGCGAGCAGCACGACGGCCGGGCCGTTGATGGTCATCGACGTCGTCACCTGGTCGAGCGGGATGCCGTCGAAGAGCACCTCCATGTCGCGGAGCGTGTCGACCGCGACACCGCACATCCCCACCTCGCCGAGCGACCGCGGAGAGTCGGAGTCGTACCCCATGAGGGTCGGGAAATCGAAGGCGGTGGACAGGCCTGTTTGCCCCTCGGCGAGCAGGTATTTGAACCGCGCGTTCGTCTGCTCCGGGGTGCCGAAGCCGGCGAACATCCGCATCGTCCACAGCTTGCCGCGGTACATCGTCGGCTGGACGCCCCGCGTGAACGGGTACTCCCCGGGCAGCCCGAGATCCGCCGCGTGGTCGACCCGCGCGTCGGCCGGCGTCGCGAGGTCGGGCACGTCGACGCCGCTCCAGGTCGTGAAGCGCTCGCTGCGCGGCGGGAAGCGCGCCGACGCCTCGGCGACCGGGCCCTCGCGCCACGCGGCCACGGCGCGCCGGAGCGCGGCGAGCCCGCCCTCGTCGAGCCCGAGGCCCTCGCCGCCGCCGCCGTTCGTGTAACGAAGCGCGTCGGCGCTGCTCTCGTCGGCGGGAGCCGGGGACCCGGACGCGCGGTCCGCTTCGGTCTCCTGGGGGGAGGTGCGCTCTTCGTACGCCATGGACTCTATCTAGCGCGGCGCGCGCGCGGTGGCGCCGCTCATCGCCGGGGGCGCCGGCGGGGCGGCGCCGGGCGCGCGCGCCGCGTCACGGGCAGCGCGCGTGGAACACCTCGGAGGCGACCGGCGTCGCCCCGTCTTCCAGCGAGTCCTCGATCACGCCCGTGATCCGGATCCCCTCCGCGGCGCAGAGCGCCGCCGCGGCGTCGTCCCGGAGCGTCCCGCCCCCGGCGCTGGTGTCGACGGTGAACGCCACGGTGACGTCGCTGCCCGGGGCGACCTCGACAGGCAGCGACGTCGCGGTCTCGACGGGGAGCGGCGCGACGATCGAGGTCTTCTGATCGGCGCTCGCGATCTCGAAGGTGCGGACCGCGACGCGGCTGGGGCCGCTCGCCCGCGGGCCGAGGTGGAGCTCCAGCGTGAAGCGCGCCTCGAGGTTCGCCCCGAGCGCGCCCGCGGAGACGGTCGCCTCGGGCGCGGCGATGGCCGGGTCGACGAACACGGCGGCGTCGGTGTCGATGCAACCGCTGCTCGCCGCCGCGGCGAGCGTCGCTGCGGCGGCGGGGATCCAGGCGCGGGCCTTCATGGTGTCACTCTCTCCCGGGCCGACCTGTCCTGTCCAGATCGGCGGCCTTGCGCGCGGCGCGGCGGCGCGACCAGCCGCGCGCGGCCGGCTCCGCTCAGGGCGGCGGCGGGACGACGCCCTTGGAGCGGGCCAGGGCGCAGCCGAGCTCCACGTTGGTCGGCCCCTTGTCGGTCCGCACGACCTTGAACTCGACGCGCCGGTTCTTCTCCCAGGCCGGCGCGTTGTGGGCCGGGTCGAGGGGGCAGTACTCGCCGTAGCCCATGGCGCGCACCGCGCTCCGGTTGACCCCGCGCTGCACGAGCGCCGCCACGACGGCGTCGGCCCGGGACTGGGTCAGCTTGAGGTTGTACGCGTCGGCCGAGCGCTCGTCGGCGTGCCCCTGCACCTCGATCATCGTGAACTCCGGGTGGTGCTTGAGCGTCTCGGCGACCGCCTGCACGATGCCGAACGACTCCGGGAGGATCTCGGCGCTGCCGGTCGCGAACTGGATCTTCTCGAGGATGACGATGTTGTTCTCCTCGATCACGACACTGCCCTTGTCCGGGCACCCGTCCTCGTCCTCGAGGCCGTTGAACGTCTCCGGATCGTTCGGGCACTTGTCGGCCACGTCCGGGATGCCGTCCCTGTCGTTGTCGGGGTCCGGGCAGCCGTCCTCGTCCTCGAAGTCGTCCTTGTCCTCCGGGTCGTTCGGGCACTGATCGGACTTGTCGGGGATCCCGTCCTTGTCGTTGTCGGGGTCCGGGCAGCCGTCCTTGTCCTGGAAGCCGTCGCGGTCCTCCGGGTCGTCCGGGCACTTGTCGCGCGAGTCGAGGATGCCGTCGCCGTCGCGGTCGCCGTCGCTCCCCTCCGGGCAGCCGTCGTCGTCCTCGTCGCCGTCGCGGTCCTCGGGGTTGTTCGGGCAGCGATCGTCGACGTCGAGGATGCCGTCCTCGTCGTTGTCCGGATCCGGGCAGCCGTACTTCCCGGGGGGCGAGTCCGCCTTGGTGTCCTGGAAGCCGTCGTAGTCCTCCGGCTCGTCGGGGCAGTCGTCCTGATCGTCCTTGATGCCGTCGCCGTCGCGATCGCCGATCGACGGCTCGAAGACGAACCCGAGGGTCGCGCGCTGCTCCGCCGCCTGGAACCCGGGCGTGTACCCGACGCCCGCGCCCAGCATGAGGAAGCTGTTCCGCTCGATGAAGAGCTTGATGCCCCCGATCGCCTCGGCCGACAGCTTCTGCCGGCTGCTGTCGCCGCCGCCGACCTGCTGCGTGAGGTACGTCTCGGCCACGAGGTCGAGCGGCGTGAGGACGCGGTAGCTCATCCCGAACCCGCCGGTGAGCAGGTCGGAGTACTCGAAGTCTCCTTCCTTGAGCTGGAAGGTCAGGCCGTCCTGGCGGAGGCCGAACGCGGGGTTCTTCCCGGTGTGGCCGCGGTACCCGGCGTTCAGCGCGATCCGGAACGGGTTGGTGATGCCGAGCCGCTTCTCCAGCACGATCTGCGGCCAGAAGAAGAAGCCCGGGTCCGACGCGAAGTCCTCGCTCCCGCCCACGCCGACGCCGCCCTGCGCGATCAGCGCGAGCCCGATCACGTCCTGATCGGGGCGGAGCAGGCGGACCTTGGCGTGGATCGCCAGGTTGCCGAGCGTCTGGGCGTCGAGCGCGTCGTCGTTGTAGTTGGCGCCGGGCCCTGGGCCGATGTCGTCGACCGCCTTCGCGCCGTTGAGCACCACCGGCACCGACAGCCCGACGACGAGGAAGTTGGCGATGCCGTAATCGAACTGGAACGTCCCCTGGAAGGCGTGATTCAGCATCACCCCCGTCCCTCGGGCGTTCTCGTTGAGCGGCATGATGTTGTGCCCGTAATCGAGCACGAGCCCCAGGCTGATGTCGTTGGCGCCGAGGATGTCTGCCCCGTTGACCGAGAAGAGACCTTTGGAGTCGATCGCCGGCCGGAACAGGTGCAGGTCCATGCCGTCGCCGTTGGCGCCGTTGCCCGTGCGCGTCCTGTCCCTGCCGGCGTCCTGCGCGGCGGCGTCCGGCGCCGCGGCAGTGATCGCCGCGCCGAGCAACATGGAGAGCAGCCCGACGCCGAGGCGGCTGGGGCGACCGTGGGCGGGCAGCGCGCGCCGGTCGTCTGGCGCAGCGGGGCCGCCCGGCGGCGGAGCGGCGGGGAGCAACGGGGAACGAGGCATCATGGCAAGGTCCTCGGGTTCGTGAGGTCGCGATCGGGCAAGCGCGCCTGGATCAGGCGCTGGCCGCCACGTACCACCGCGCGAATTCCGGTGTCAAACAGACGGCGCGAGGTCTCCGCGGCCGCGTGGGCGGGGGATACCTGGACCAGAAATGTCCACGCGCGGCGAGGCGGGCCCGTCTCGCGGCGGGCGCGCCGCGCTCAGGGAGTGCGCGTCTTCAGGCTGTCGATGGCGTGAACGGGGGCCTGATCGCCGGCCATGAGGTGGGCGATGGCCCCGTAGACCAGCCGCTGGCTCTCCAGCATGCTCTTGCCGGCGAACACCGGCGAGGTCACGACGAGGTTGAAGTGCCCTCCGCCGCCCGTCACCTCGGCGGTAGAACCCTCGATCTTCTCTTCGATGGCCCGCTTCAAGGCCTCGGGGATCGACCCCTGGAAGGTGGTCAGGTGGATGGACATGGGGCGATCTATAGGCCATCGCCCCGCCGCAGGAAAGCCGGAGCGCGGGGCTCGGGCTCGCGGCGGGGCGCGCAGCGGGGAGGATCCGCGGCGGGGGATCAGGCGCGCGAGGCCGCGCCGGCCAGCTCGACCAGGCCGGCGGCGCCCATGCCGCCGCCGATGCACATCGTGACGATGGCGTACCGGCCGCCGCGGCGGCGCAGCTCGTAGAGGGCGGTCGCGGTGAGCTTCGCGCCGGTGCACCCGAGCGGGTGGCCGAGCGCGATCGCGCCGCCGTTCACGTTGAGCTTCTCCTCGGGGATCTCGAGCGCCCGCTGCACGTAGACGGCCTGCGACGCGAACGCCTCGTTGACCTCGAAGACGTCGATGTCGGCCATCTTCAGCCCCGTCCTCGCGAGCAGCTTCTTCACCGCGGGCACCGGGCCGATGCCCATGATCGCCGGGTCGACGCCGACGGTCACGAACGACCTGAAGAACCCGAGCGGCTTCACGCCGAGCGCGTCCGCCTTCGCCTTGCTCATCACGAGCGCGGCGGCGGCGCCGTCCGACAGCGGCGAGCTGTTGCCCGGGGTGACGCTCCCCTTCGCCGCGAACGACGGCTTCAGCCCGGCGAGCGCCTCCGCGGTCGTCTCCTTGCGGATCAGCTCATCGGTGCGGAAGTCGAAGGTCGCGCGCTTGCCGTTCTCGTAGCGCACCCCCTTCACGGTGACGATCTCGTCCTCGAACCGCCCCGCCGCGCGCGCCGCCGCCGCCTTCTGGTGGCTCTTCAGCGCGAACGCGTCCTGGTCGGCGCGGCTCACCTGGAACCGGTTCGCCACGTTCTCCGCGGTGATGCCCATCGGCGTGTACACCGTCGGACACCGCTCCATCGCCTCCGGCGACGCGCTCAGCTTGTTGCCGGTCATCGGGACCATGCTCATCGACTCGACGCCGCCGGCGACGGCGATGTCGACCGAGCCCATCGCGATGCTCCCCGCCGCGTTCGCGATCGCCTGGAGCCCGCTCGAGCAGAAGCGGTTGATGGTGATCGCGGAGCTCTCCTGCGGCATCCCGCCGAGGAGCGACACGACGCGCGCGACGTTGAGCCCCTGCTCGCCTTCCGGCATGGCGCAGCCGAGGACGAGGTCCTCGATGTCCTCCGGCTTCACCTGGGGGACGCGCTGGAGCAGCGCGGCGACGACCTCGCCCGCGAGCTCGTCGGGGCGCTTCAGCGCGAGCGACCCTTTGTGGGCCCGGCCAACGGCCGAGCGGACGGCCTCTGCAATTACGACGTCGACCATGGCGTTCACCTAGTTCCGGAGGGGCTTGTTGTTCATCAGCATGTACTGCATTCGCTCGGCGCTCTTGGGCTCACCGCACAGGCTGACGAACGCCTCGCGCTCGAGCTCGAGGATCTCGTCCTCGGTCACCTCGCGCGCCCCGCCCCCGGCGCCGCCGCAGAGCACCTCGGCGAGCTTGCGCGCGATCTTCGCGTCGTGCTCGCTGGCGTGGCCGCCGGCGACGAGCGTGTCGATCATCATCTGCAGCGTCGCGATCCCGCTCTCGCCCGGCAGCTTGTAGGCGCGCGGCACGGGCGCGTGGTACCCGGCCTCGGCCATCCCGACCGCGCGCGCCTTCACCTCGTACAGCTGGCGCGCCCGATCGAACGAGACGCCGTCGGTCTTGCGGAAGAAGCCGAGCGCCTTCGCCTCGTCGGCGCTCGTCGCGACCTTGGCGAGGGCGATGTTCTTGAAGACCTGCGTCACGAGGTCGTACGAGTTCACCGGCACGCCCTCCGGGATGCCCTCGAACGCGCGCCAGAGCATGTTGAGCGTCCCCGCGCCGCCCGGGATCAGCCCGACGCCGACCTCGACGAGCCCCGCGTACGTCTCGGCCGCGGCCTGCACCGCGTCGCAGGCGAAGCAGAGCTCGAGCCCGCCGCCCAGGGTCATCCCGTAGGGCGCGGCCACGACGGGGACGCTCGCGTACTTCAGCCGCTGCGTCGCGTCCTGGTACGCCTTCACCATCTTGCGGATCGCGTCCCAGTCCTTGTTCCCCGCGGCCATCGCCACCAGGAACAGGTTGGCGCCGACGCAGAAGTGCTCGCCCTGGTTGAAGACCACGAGCGCGCGGAAGTCCTGCTCGGCCTTCTCGGCGGCGAGCGTGAGCATCCCGATCGAGTCCGGATCGAGGCTGTTCGCCTTCGTCTTGAAGGTGACGCCGAGCACCCCGTCGCCGAGGTCCCACGCCTCCGCGCCGTCGTTGGCGAGCACCGCCTTCACGCCGCGACGCGCGCCGGCCAGCGTGACGTTCCGCGGATCGAGCTGGCGGGCGACGTACTCCCCCTTGAGCAGGTCGAACACCGCGCCGTCCTGGCGGTAGAACGAGGTCGCGCCGCTCTGCTTCATGCGCAGGATCGACTCGGGCAGCTTGATGCCGTCCTTCTGCATGCGCTCGACGGTCTCGGCGAAGCCGAGCGCGTCCCAGGTCTGGAACGGCCCGAGCTCCCAGTTGTACCCCCAGCGCATGGCGTCATCGACGGCCACGATGCTGTCGGTGATCTCGCCGATCCGCCGCGCGGTGTACGCGAGCGAGCGGGAGAGCACCTTCCAGGCGAACTGCCCGGCCTTGCCCGGGTCGCCGGCGAGCTTCTTCACGCGCGCGGCCGGGTCCTCGATCTTCTCGCACGACCTCGTGGCCTTCTTGATCGCCTCGTCGCCGCCGTGCGGGCGGTACGTGAGCTTCGCGGGATCGAGCGTCTCGAGCCCGTCCTTGGTCTTGCGGTAGAAGCCGCCCTTGGTCTTGTCGCCGAGGAGCTTCGCCTCGATCATGCTCCGGATGTACGAGGGCAGCTTGAAGACCTCGCGGTCCTCGTCGCGATCGAGCGACGCGTAGCAGTTCTCGGCGACGTGGGCGAAGGTGTCGAGCCCGACGATATCGCCTGTCCTGAAGCTCGCGCTCTTCGGGTGGGCCATGGCGACGCCGGTGATGGCGTCGACGTCCTCCGGCGCGAGCCCCTCCTCGATCATGAGGTGGATGGCCGTGAGCATCGCGTGGGTGCCGATGCGGTTGCCGACGAAGTTCGGGGTGTCCTTCCCGAAGACGATGCCCTTGCCGAGCACGTCCTCGCCGAACCTCCGCACGCGCGCGACCACGGCCGGATCGGTGTCGGGGCCGGTGACGAGCTCGAGGAGCTTCATGTACCGGACGGGGTTGAAGAAGTGCATGACGAGGAATCGCTTGCGGAAGTCCTCGGAGCGCCCCTGCATCATCTCCTCGATGCGCAGCCCGGAGGTGTTCGACGCCGCGATCGCGTCCGGCCGCATGACCTGCTCGAGCCGCGCGAAGAGGGCGCGCTTCGGCTCCATCTTCTCGATGATGGCCTCGATGACGAGGTCGCACTGCGCGAGCTCGGCGAAGTGATCTTCCGTGTTGCCGGTGCGCACGAGGCGGGCGTGCGACGGGTGGAAGAACGCGGCGGGCCTGGCCTTGAGGGCCTTCTCGAGCCCGCCCGCGGCGAACCGGCTCCGGGCGGCCGGGTCCTGCCGCTCGGCCTCGCTGAGGTTCGGGGGCACGATATCGAGGAGCAAGACCTCGATGCCGGCGTTCGCGAAGTGGGCGGCGATGCCGCTGCCCATGACGCCCGCGCCGATGACGCCCGCGCGGCGGATTGGTTTCGTCATGCAGATCCTCCGAGATGAATGGGGCGCAAACCATTGGCGCGAAGGGCGCCGAGCGCAAGCGTATCCGGGGTGGACGGCCTTGGGGGTGAGCGCGCGAAGGAGGTGCGCTGACGATCTGTCCTGATCGTCCGCCCGTGTGCGCCGTGGTGCGAGCGTGCTCAGGCGGGGCTGGTGGGGCTCGCGGCCTGTGGCTCCGTTCTCAGTGCCATGCCTGAGCGGACTGCACCGGCTGCCCGGTGCGGTCGTGCTCGGCCAGGAGGCGCTTCGATATGTCGACGCATACGGTGCAGGATGCGAAGCGCGACCGGTGCAGGCACTGGAGCCACGTCGCCGTCCCTTGCGCCCCGAACTCCACCGCATCGAGGTGTTTGCCGCAGGCGACGCAGTGGATGTGCTTGTGCTCGTGCTGCTGCGCCGCCGGGCGCGCCGGTGCGAGCGCCTTCCGCTCGCGCTTGGTCAGTCGCTTTTCTCGCTTCATGGTCTCCTCGAGGACGGGGATGGCCGCACGGCGTGGTGCTGGCGCGGCTCACGCTACCATGTGTCGCTCGGCGAGAGTCCCGGCGGGCGGCGCGGCAGTGCCGGACGGGCCTCATCCACTGCGACGGCCCGGTCCGCGTGGGCGTGGGAGACTTGACATTCGTCGGGGGCTGTGCGTGCGGCGGCGTGCGTGGAGCGCCGGACGTGGACGGCGCCGACGCGAACACGTCGAGTTCGTCCGCGTCGGTCACACCGACGTGTACGTCGGGACGGGAAGATGCCGGAGCAGGCTTCCCGGCGAGCGGCGAATGAAGCTTGTGGCGTGGCGATTCACGGGTGCTTCGTGGACACGGAACATCCACTGCGAACGGAGCGGATACGTCCGAGCGACGCCTGCATGCGCGCCTCAGGAAGGCGCGGCCCGGGGACTGTGCTTTGATGCTCACCGCCCCCCATGAGATCACCCTCGCATGGCTCGCTTCCTGAGGATGTGGGCGGTAGCTGCGGCCGTCGTGCTCGCCTTCGGCTGCTCGATCATGGATCCCGGCGATCGCGACGAGCTGAGAGAACGGATCGCGGCGCTGCCGCCCGACACGCTGTCGTACTGGGATAAGGTGGTCATGAACACCAACGCGCTGAGGTGGTTGAAGCTCTACAAGGACCCCGACGATCAGGTGGGCAAGCTCCAGTGCCGGTTGAAGGCGGGGGGCACGTGGAGCGGCTGGAACGACCAGGAGCCGCCGTACACCGTCGCTGACTTGATCGACTGCCTCCTTGGAGGAGGAGATATCGCCGTGATCTACACGATGTGTGCCGGCGAATTGCAAGGCCGGGGCAATGCGGCCATGAAGCTCAAGATCCTGCACGAGGAGCAGGTACCGGGCGTGACGCACGTCGAGTGCAGGTTCGTCTGGGATCCCCGCTACGAGCCGGAGAAGGTACCGTCCGACCTGACGAGCCCCAGAGGGATGACGCCAGATGAGCTGATAGACTGGCTGATCGGGCTCCCCGCGCCGCCTCCGGGATGGGCTTTCCCCGAGCTCGTCCCGCTCCTCTGCCCGCTCGGCGCGGGACCCGGCTGGGGATGCCCGCCTCGGCCGACGGACCTTCCGGGCGAGCAACCCACCAATCCGACGGGCGGTGAACCAGGGGATCATCGATGAAGCTCCGGACGTCGCGCATGAGATACCTCATGCGGCGCAATCTCGTCGAGGCGGGCACGGGGAATCACCTCTTTTCGCCCCAGGACGCCTTGGGCCGGCACATGGACCTCGAGATCCTGGGCAGGCTGTGCGCCGAGGCATGGCACGACGACCTGCCCGAGGCGGACCGCGCATGGGCCGTGGCGCATCGCGAGAAATTCAGGAGGTGGGTCGACGAGTCGCGGCCCGATGCCATCCGCCCGAGGTCGAACGCGGGCTCTCGCCAGGACCTCCCGGGCAGGTTCGACAAGGAGCCAGCTCCACCGTGGCCGATGCTGCTCGAAGCCGTCAAGAGCGCGTTCTTTACCTTCGTCGTGGACTTCGGGCAGAGGGTCGCGGGCGAGGGCGAGGGCGCGACGGGTGATCCGGCAACGCGCCTCGACCGGACGTCGCTCTGGCGGGCGCTGTCGGCCGACGGCGCCCCCGAGGTCGACCGGCCCGCGGCGCTCCGCGCCTTCCAGAGGGGGTTTCGGCGCGGGCGCCATGGGCACCCGAGCTCCATGACGAGACCCATCCCCCCGAGGCTGGAAGCTCCGCGGTTCTGGCCGTCTTCGCTGCCCCCGCTCCCCGGACCGAGCGCGGCGCGGAACCGAGCCCTCTGGGACGCGTGGCTTCACTGCAACGATCCCAAGGAGTTGGCGGCGCTCCAGCAGGAGCTGCGCGATCTCTATGCGGGCGCCTGGCGAGACGACGTGCCGGAGGAGGACCGCGAATGGGCCGAATCTTACCGCCACGCCTGCATGAACGAGGTCAACGGTCGCCGGCGAAGCGCCGTGGCTCAGCGCGCCTATGAAGGCTATCTCCGGAGCAGCGATGGGCTCTTCGACGGGCAGCCCGCTCCACCATGGCCGAAATTGACCTACTTCGCCTCGGACCCCTGGCGTGCTTTCGTGGATGCCGTCGAGGATGCGCCCGAAGGCGAGAGCGAGCTTGCGACCGCCGAGGCGGCAGCGCGCGAATACTGGGACTCGCTCTATCGGGAGGCCCCGCGGTGGGACAGCGATCCAGCGAAGACGCACTGGCTCGCGGCCGTCCGCGCCGCGCGAGAGGCACTTGCAGGCGATGTTCCACCGAGCACGTGGTCATCATTCAGAGACGGCTGACTTCTCGGCGCGCCTGAGCACGAGCTCCGATTTCGAGTGCTCCTACACACGAACTCCAGCTCCCGGGGTGCTCCGGAAGCTTCCCGCGCGCGCCCAAGACCTTCGCGCGCGGTCCTGAAGCTTCGCGCGCGCTCCGGAAGCTTCCCGCGCGCTCCAGAGCACGAGATTTCGCGTACTTGGCGGCGTCCGCCGCGCCTCCGGCGCCTTCCGGCGTGCGCCAGGGGACGAATTTCCCGGAGAATTTGACCTTCCGACCCGCGCGCGAAGCTTCCGGAGCGCACGCGAAGCTTCCAGACCCCGCGCGAAGCTTTCGCGACACCGCCCGGAGCCTCCCCGCCGCCTCCCGGAGCCTCCCCGCCGCCTCCCGAAGCCTCCCCCCGCCTCCCGAAGCCTCCCCGCCGGCCGCGGCCCTCTCAGCGCGGCGCCGACTCGAAGCGCGGCGCCGCCTCGAAGGTCTCGGCGAGGGTCCGGCGGTACTCGTCGGCCATCTGGACGAGCCCGTCGATCAGCAGCGCCGCGTCGTGGTCCGAGAAGCCCTCCAGCGACGCCACGCACTAGACCGAGACCTCGTCGCCCGTGATCGACACGCGGAACTCGCCCGTGGTCTGGTCGTTCATCGTGAGCAGGAACCGGTAGAACGGCTCGTGGTTCGCCGCCGGCAGGCCGACGACCGGCGCGCGCAGCGTCAGCAGGCGCCCCGCCTCGTCGATCTCGACGTCCACCTGCGTCGCCGTCTCCGCCGCCGGGAACGGCCGCTGCGCGATGCGCCACGTCCTCGGGCCGACGCGCGCCCGGTTGGCGATGATCCCGAGCGCCGACAGGCCCTGGCGGATCACCCGCTCGACCCCGGCGCGGGCCGGGGCCGGCGCGAACGCGTGCGGCAGCAGCCGGCCGCAGCCCAGGCAGCGATCGCTCTCGACGTCGAACGGCTCATCGCACGCCGGGCAGCGGTAGACAGGCGCCCTCTCCCTGAGCTCGACGAGCGGCCGGTCGGCCGAGGCGAGCAGCGGCTGGAACGAGCCCGCCGGCAGCACGACGCTGTGGCCCGGGAGCTCGCCCGCGACGCCGGACGGCGCCGCCACCACCCCGAGCACGCGCCCCTCCGGGTCGAGCACCGGCGCGCCGAGAGGGGCCGCCACGTCGAGCTCGAACGCGGGGAGCTGCCCGTCGACCTTGCGCGCCACGTGGCACACCCTGGCGACGGCGAGGCGCAGGCTCTGCCCCGGCAGGCAGCTCAGCACGGCGACGCGCTCGCCGAGCCGCGGCTCCGCCGGGGCGCGCACGGCGAGCGCCGCGACGCCCGGCGGCTCGCCCGGCGCGACGATCGCCACGTCCCGCCCCACGTCGGCGGCGATCGCGCGCCCCGCCATGCTCCGCCCGTCCTCGAGCGTCAGCGCGACCTCCGTCGGGTAGCCGAGCCCGCGCCGGCTCGTCACCACGACGCCGTTGCCGAGCGCCACCCAGCCGGTCGTGACGAGCGCGCCGGCGCGGATCGCCACGATCGAGCGGCGCGCGCGGGCGACCCGCTCGTGGAGCAGGGCCAGATCGCCGTCGCCGTGCGGCGCGAGCTGCGACGTCATTGGGCGACGATCCTCGAGAGCGCCGTCATCAGCAGATCGATCGTGCCGGGCTTCGCGCCGTCGCGCTGCGCGTAGGCGACGATGTCGCGCAGCCGCTGCTCCGTCTTGAGGGGCAGCTTCGTGCGCACGAGCAGCTCCGAGAGGGCGCCGATCGCGAGGAAGTGGCGGAGCATCGGGTCGGCCGGCGCGCGCTCGATCTCGCGCAGGTAGCGGCCGAGGTGCTCGCGCGCGAGCGCCGCCGTGGTGAGCGGATCGATGTGCAGCGGCTTCTCCTCCGCGACCTGCCCGCGCAGCGTCACGAGGCGCTCCATCGCGAGGAACGCCGGCTCCGCGACCCCGGCCGTGCCCCCGCGGCGCGCGCCGCCCTCGGCCTGGATGAGCTCGCGGGTCGCGGCCGCCGTGCAGCGGTAGAGGTGCGCCACCGCGTCCGGCATCGTGTCGCCGTACTCGTAGATCGCCCGGAACACGGTGCACCGGATGAGGAGCACCATGACGCCCGGCCGCTCCTGGAAGCTGAGCGCCGTGCCGAGCACCTGCGCATCCCGGAGGAGCTGGCAGAACCGGTCCGCCGGCGTGTTCGTCGACTCGGGGCGGGACGGGATGTTCTGGCGCGACGGCGGGTCGATCTCGACCTCCGGCAGCGCCGGCGGGCGCACCGACACCGGGGTCGTCACGGCGGCCATCACGCTGGAGTTCGAGCGCCGAAAGGGCACGGTGCGCGCGCTGCGGCGATCGCTGATCTGCGCCGGCGTGTCCGCGGCCGGCGCGTGCTCCCCCGAGAGCGGGGCCGCGGTCGCCGAGGCCGGCTTCGCGGCGCCGGCCTCGGGCCCCGGGATCGCCACGCTGCTGATCGCCTTCGACGCGGCGCCCCCGTCGTGCGCCGGCGGGAGGATGCCGGCCTTCGCCGACGGCGCGCCGCCGTTCCTCGCCGACGCGGTCATCGACGTCGGCGCCGGGACGGACGCCAGCGACGGCGACAGGATGTCGGGGATCGCGTCCGCGTCGCGGATGGGGCGCGCGACCGACTCCGGCAGGCGCGGCAGCGGGGGCGCGGCCCACGCCGAGTGCTCCTCGTGCGGCGTCCGCACCGCCGAGATCGGCGGCGGGGGCGCGACGGCGCGCACCGACGGGGCGCTCGGCGGGCGGCCCGGTGTCGGCGGGATGGAGAAGCTCTTCAGGGGCCGCGCGCGGCCGGCCGACGCCCACGTCAGGCTCGCGCGCTGCTCCTCCGAGAACGGCGGTCGCGCGTCGAACCAGGCGGCCATCGTCGCCCCGAGCCGCTGCGCCGCCTCGCCGCTCTCGCGCAGCGCCAGGCGCAGCGCCTCCGGCGTGAACGCGGCGACGCGACCGACGCGGCGGAGCAGCAGCAGATCGTCCCGCAGACAGAGCCGGAAGGGCTCGGGGCCGCCGGAGAGCTCGAGCGCCGCCCGGAGGAGCGGCACCCGCTGCCGCTCCGCGACGCGCGCGACCGGGACGTCGATCGACACCCGCTCGTTCGCCGCGTCGAGCGCGACGAACAGCGTCGCCGCCCCGAGCGGCACGATCCACCCCACGCCCTCCTGCAGCGTCGTCGCCTGGACGCTCGTCCCGGCCTCCGCCGACGCGCAGTGGGACACGAAGCGCACCGGATCGCGCGCGCGCCAGGCCTCTACCGAGCTCCCGTCCCAGTCGGCGTCCGCGGGCGGCGGCTTGCGCGAGATCGCCGGCGAGCGGTCGACCCCGCACGCCTCGCACCGCGGCCCGCGCAGCGGGAAGCCGCACGCCGCGCAGAAATCGGAGGCCGGGCTCGACGGGACCGCCACGCCCGACAGCATACCTCAGCGCAAGGCCGAGGTGGCACCGGGGTTTGCTCTCACAGGAACGGATTCAGGTGGAGCGCGACCTTGGCCTGCCGCAGGTTGTACTGGACCCTGCGAATGAAGTGGATGAGCAGGTAGGCCCAGACGGCGAAGGTGACCACGCTGATGACGAGCTGGACCGTCTTGCTGACGCCGATCACCATCCAGAGCGCCGTCAGAAGGAAGGCCCCGAACGAGAGCGGGACGAACCACTTCCAGCAGAGGTTCATCATCTGGTCGATCCGGACGCGCGGCAGCGTCCAGCGGATCCAGATGACGACGAAGACGAGCAGCCAGCTCTTCAGCAGGAAGAGGAAAACACCGAGGAGCTGGAGTCCGAAGCTCGCCTCCTGCTGGGCCGGGGAGACGCCGGGGATCTGCCAGCCGCCGAGGAAGAGCGCGCTCGCGATCCCGCACATCACGAAGACGTTCGCCCACTCGGCGAAGAAGAAGAAGAGGTACCGCATGCCCGAGTACTCGGTCGAGTAGCCGGCGACGAGCTCGCTCTCCGCCTCGGGCAGGTCGAACGGCGCGCGGTTGCCCTCCGCCAGCGCCGTCGTGAAGTACAGGAAGAACAGCGCGAACGTGATCGGGTTGCGGAAGACGAACCAGTACCAGGGCCAGCCGCCCACGTCGAGGAACGAGGCCCCGGTGCCGCCCTGCGCGCCGATGATGTCCTGAAGGCGCAACGACCCGGTCATCATGACGATGCACACGATCGCGACCGCGCCGGGGATCTCGTAGCTGATGATCTGCGCCGCCGAGCGGATCCCGCCGAGGAGCGACCACTTGTTGTTCGACGCCCAGCCGCCGGTCATGAGGCCGATCGTGACGAGCGAGGTCACGGCGATGACGAAGAGGATGCCGATGTCGAGGTCGGCCGCGATGAGGTACTGGCCGAACGGCATCACCACGAACGTCGCCGACACGCCGACGAACACGAGGTAGGGCGCGAGCCGGAAGAGCGCCCTGTCGCTCTCCGCCGGGATGATGTCCTCCTTGAGGATCGACTTGATCCCATCGGCGATCCACACGAGGAAGCCCTGCGGCCCGGCGCGGTTCGGCCCGATGCGCGACTGCATGCGCGCCGAGACGCGGCGCTCGACCCAGGTGATGATCCCCGCGGTCGGGGCCATGAAGAGCAGGATGATCGCGGCGGCCACGCCGAGGATGATCCCGGCGCCGAGCAGGTCGGTCGGCGCGCTCGCGTGGAACCCCTCGGTCGAGACCTGGACCTGGGACGGGGTCGCGCTGCCCCGCCGGATCCCGACCGTCGACAGCCGCTCGTGGCCGCTCGGGATCACGTCGCCCCTCGAGAGGACCTTCACGCCCTCGAAGCTCGTGATGACGTCGCCCGGGGCGATCTGCGCCCGGCTCGCCGGGCTCGCGTCGCGCACGCCCGTCACGACGAGCCCGCCGGACGGCGGCGACTCGGCCGCGACCTCGACGCCGAGGAACGCGAGCGCGCGCGCCCCCTCCTTCTCGCGCGCCTCGATGACGGCGCGGCGCGGGGTCGGCGGGATGAAGTCGATCGTGACGCCCCGCACCGTGCCCGCCACGGGGAGCGCCCCCTGCGTGGTCGCGGGGATCTCGACGACGACGTCGCCGTGGAAGGTCGTGTGCACCGCGTCGTCGCCGCGGCCGGCGAAGCGCGCCTGCAGCCCCTCGGAGAAGACCAGCGAGACCTTGCTGCTGCTGACCTGCGCGTCGTCGATCTCGATGCTCTGATCGGTGAGCGGCGCCTGGCCCGGGCGCCGCAGCGTCCCGCGGAACGTGACGACCGCCTCCTTCGCCTCGGCGGTGGGAAGGTTGGTCCCGAGGATCTCGATGCGGTCGCCGAGGTCGACCTCGCGCGGGACGACGTCGATCACGTTCAGGAGCTCGGGCGCCGTCCGGCTCCGGGCGCAGCCGGCCGCGCCGAGGAGCGCGACCAGGGCCAGCAGGCACGGGAGGAAGCCTCGAGGGAGAGCTCTCCAGGGTGGAGATCCGCGCATGGGGCCGCTTATAAACCGCGCCGCGCAAACGGTCGAGATTGCGGAGGATCGCGCTCGGCCCCCGCCGCGGGCGGCGCTGATCAGCGAACCGGCGCGCCGGGCGCGCCCCGGACGGGGAGGAAGTACCGGCTGCCGTCGAGCTCGTTCACCCCCACGTAGAGCTCTGCCTCGAACACGTCCCTGAGGCGGCGGTAGGTCATCACCTCCTCGATGGTGCCCTGCGCGACCAGCCGCCCGCCCTTGAGGAGCGCCACCCGATCGGCGTACTGGGCCGCCGCGTTGAGGTCGTGCAGCACGGCGACGCAGGCGAGGCGCCGCTCGGCCACCTCCCTGCGCACGACCTCGTGGACCTCGATCGAGTGGCGGATGTCGAGGTGGGCCCCTGGCTCGTCGAGGATCAGCACCTGCGCCTCCTGCGCGAGCGCCCGGGCGATGGCGACCCGCTTCTGCTCGCCGCCGGACAGCTCGGCCACCGGCCGCCCCGAGAGCTCGACGAGGTCGCAGGCGCCGAGGGCGCGGGCGACCGCCTCCTCGTCGCGCCCGGAGGCGCGCATCCACGCGCCCTGGTGGGGCGCGCGGCCCATCATCACGACCTCGCGCACCGTGAACCCGGGCGCCGAGGCGATGCCCTGGGGCACGACCGCCACGCACCGCGCGATCGCCCGCCGGTCCATGCCGCCGAGCGGCCTCCCCAGCAGGCTCGCCTCCCCCCGCGCTGGCCGCAGGGCTCCGGACAGGACGCGGACCAGCGTCGATTTGCCGGCGCCGTTCGGCCCCAGGACGGCGCAGAGCTCGCCCGCGCGCACCGCCAGGCTGATCCCTTCCAGCGCCAGCCTCCCGGTGGGATAGCTCGCGGTCACGTCACGCAGCTCGATCGCCGGCTCCTTCAAGCGCCGCCTCTTTTATCGAGTGATATCGAGTGATCTTCCCTTGCGCGAGGTTTCTAGCGGTGGTCCAATCGACTCGAGGCGTAGAGGAGATGGAAACGGCGAAGGAGACCCTGGGCAGCGGCGAGGTACCGCGTCGCGTTATCAAGCGCTACTCCAATCGGAAGCTCTACGACACGAAGGACAGTCGCTACGTCACCCTGCAACAGATCGGGGAGATGGTGCGGGCCGGCGAGGAGGTCCAGATCATCGACAACGCGACCAAGGAGGACAAGACCGAGGTCACGCTGGCGCTGATCATCTCGGAGGACCTCAAGTCGCAGCCGCGCTCGGTTCCGCTCGGCACGCTGAGGGATCTGATCCAGGAGCGAGGCGAGCGGCTGCTCTCGCAGCTCCGCGAGGGGCCGATCGGCCGGCTCATCCCCGGCGCGGTCCCGGGTGAGGGCGGGGTTGCAGCGCCGGGCGCGCCGCAGGCGCCCGCGCCGGAGCAGGCGGCCTCCGCGTCGCCGTCCCAGCCGCCCCCGCCGCTCGACGCGGACAGGTCGAGCCACGCGAAGGGCCGCCTGAGCGGCATCGTCGAGAGCTCGAAGCAGACGCTCGATCAGTGGCAGCAGGCCGTCGACGAGCGCATCCTGTCGATCCTGCCGGGTCTCGGGCTGGTCCGCGATCTCCAGGCCGATGTCAAGCGCCTTTCGCAGCGCATTGACGAGCTGGAGGCGAAGCTCCAGGGACGCGCGGGTGAGCAGATCGAGGGCACCGCTCCCCTCCAGGCCGGCTCCGCCACGGACGAGCCCGCGGGCGAGGGGCAGGGGGGCGAGAGCAGGCCGGAATAGTCCTGACCGCCCCTCTGTTCCCCCGTCGATCCCATGCCGTTCTTCTTCAGCAAGAAACCTGCGTCCGTAGCGCAGGACCTGTCGTTATCCAGCAGCGAGGGGGGGCGCGCGGACGCCTTCGAGGTCGAGCTGCTCGGTCATCTGGACACGCTGTACGGCGTGAGCTGCAGGATGACCAAGAGCTCGACCGAGGCGGAGGATCTGGTCCAGGACACCATCGTCAAGGCGATGCGTGCCCGGGATCAGTTCGAGCCCGGCACCAACCTCAAGGCCTGGTTGCTCCGGATCCTGACGAACACGTTCATCAACCGGTACCGGCGCGGGGGCCTCGAGCGAGGCATCTTCGAGGGCCCTGACGCCGAGCCGCTCACCGACGGCTGGGTCGGTGCGACCACGATGCGCGCGATGCGCGATCCGGAGACCCAGGCGCTCACGCCGCTCATCGAGGCCGAGGTGCAGCGCGCCCTCGACGAGCTGCCCGAGGAGTTCCGCCTCGCGGTGGTGCTCTCGGACATCGAGGAGCTCTCCTACAAGGAGATCGCCGAGGCGATGGGCTGCCCCATCGGCACGGTGATGTCGCGGCTGCACCGGGGCCGCAAGCTCCTCCAGAAGACGTTGCGCGAGCACGCGGTCCTGATGGGCATCGTCAGCGACGACGCACCGAAGGAGGCGCCCGCCGACCTGGACGCGTACCGCAAGCGGAAGCGGGGTGTCGCATGAGCGCCGCGAAGTCGATCGAGAGCTGTGCGCAGTTCGAGTACGCGCTGTCGGCCTACGTCGACGGCGAGCTGGATCCGGATCACGCGGTGGACCTCGAGTCCCACCTCGTCCAGTGCCCGCCGTGCTTCGAGCAGGTGAAGGTGCTGCGCTCGCTGCGCGCGAGCCTGAAGCGGTCGAAGCCCCCGGCGTGCCCGAACGCGCTGCGGGCGCGCATCGCGGCGTCGATCGCGCACGAGCACGCGCGCGAGGCGGCGCAGTCGTTCGAGGCGAGGCCGCGCCTCATGCACAGGGGCTACGCCGCCGCGCTCGCCGTGGCCGCGGGCGTCGTGTTCATGGTGGGCGTGACGCGGCAGCGAGCCGCCGCGCCGCCGCCGGAGGTCGCGAAGAGCTCCGCGAAGGTGGAGGCCGACGCGGCGCGCGCCGAGAGCGTCGAGATCCTGCTCGACGACCTCGTCACCCAGCACGCCCAGCCGCTGCCGCCGGAGACGACCAACCCGGAGGACCTGCCGCGCTTCGATCCGTTCGTCGGCGTGCCGGTCCGCAGGCCGGAGTTCCAGTCGATGCCCGTGAACTTCATGGGCGCCCGCGTGCACACGATGCGCGACCGGCGCGCCGCGCTGCTCCAGTACGTCGTGAGGGGCAACCACCGCGTGACGGTGTACCTCTTCAACTCACGCGCGGTCCCGGTGCAGAAGGCGCAGCCGATCCTCCAGCCGCGCGTCGTGCGCGAGCGCCCCGTCTACGTGGGCAAGATCAACGGCTACTCGGTCGTCGCCGCCGAGCGCAGCGGCGTCGGCTACGCGCTCGCCTCGGATCTCGGCGACGACCTCAGCACGCAGCTCGTCCTCGCTGCGATGCAGTGACCGCGCCCGCGCCGCCCGTGCGCGGCGCGCCCCTCCCCCCCCTCGACCACCCCAACCCGCGAGAGACCGCATGCGCTTCGTCTTCGTCATGGATCCGCTGAGCCGCGTGGCGCACGACAAGGACACGTCGTTCGCCTTCATCCGAGCGGCGCAGGCGCGCGGACACGAGAGCTACCACTGCCTGCCGCGCGACCTCTCGATCGAGGGCGGCGAGGCGCACGCCTCGACGACCCCGGTGATCATCGGCGACGCGCCCCCGTACATCTCGCTCGACGTCGCGGGCGGCCCGCGCCGGCTCCGCCTCGCGGACGTCGACGCGATCTTCATCCGCAAGGACCCGCCGTTCGATCGCAGCTACCTGTACGCGACGCTGATCCTGGAGCGCGCGCGGCGCTGCCCGCTCATCGTGAACGACCCGCGCGGGCTGCGCGACGCCAACGAGAAGCTCTACGCGCTGAACTTCCCCGAGTGGACGCCGAGGACGCTGGTCACCGCCGATCGCGAGCAGATCCACGCGTTCGTCCGCGACCTCGGCGGCACGGCGGTGATCAAGCCGCTGGACGGCGCGGGCGGCCTCGGCGTGCTGCAGATCAGCGAGCGCGACAAGAACGCGCGCGCGATCGCGGACATGATGACGAGCGAGGGGCACCGCCTCGCGATGGTGCAGGAATACCTCCCCGCGGTCGTCCAGGGCGACAAGCGCGTCCTCTTGCTCGACGGCGAGCCGATCGGCGCCATCCTCCGGGTTCCGCGCGACGACGACCACCGCTCGAACATCCATGTCGGCGGGCGCGTGGTCTCGACGGAGCTGACGCCGCGCGAGCGCGATCTCGTCCGGGCGGTCGCGCCTCGCCTGCGCGCCGACGGCCTCTTCTTCGTGGGCCTCGACGTGATCGGCGAGCGCCTGACCGAGGTGAACGTCACGAGCCCGACGGGCATCCAGGAGCTCGGCCGCTTCACCGGCACGGATCCCGCCGAGCGGGTGATCGCCTGGGCCGAGGAGCGGGCGCGCGGCCGGACGCGCGGGTGACCGGACGCGCCCGGGCATCCGGAAGTTGGCCCGGAGGCCCGGTTTCTGCGAAGGCTCCCGTATGGGCGAGTCATTCGAGCGATGTGCCGTATGTGAAGATCGCGAGCTGGACGGCCGGGAGGGCGTGCCGTCCGGGGATGCTCGCGCGCGGACGCGGATGGCCCGCGTGGTCATCCAGGGGCGCTCGCTGAGCCTGTGCCGGTCGCACGCGGCGACCGTCGCCGCCGCCATGCCGGAGACGTTCGAGGAGATGCGCGAGCTGTTCGTGGGCCTCCAGCGCGGTGGGCCGCCGGCGCAGGGCGACACGTCCGTCGAGCGCCGCTCCCCCATCCCGCGCCGCAACCCCGAGGATCGGCGCGTCTTCCCCCCGCGTCCCGAAGGCCGGCGGCTCGGAGCCGGACGCCGCGCCAGCGACCCCCGGGAGTGATCGCGAGGCTCGCGCGGATCGTCGCGCCGGCGCGAGGTCCACGGTGCCCGGCGCTCGGTGACCCGACGCCGAGCGTCGCGAGCAGCCTGGAGCTGCGTGGTAGGTTCCCGTCATGAGGTCTCATCGACGCGTCGTCATCGGGCTGGGGTCGAGCGTGGGCGATCGCCTGGCGACGATCCGCGCCGCCGTCGCGGCGCTCGACGCCGATCCCGACATCGAGGTGGTCCGCGAGTCGCCGCGTTACGAGTCGCCGCCCGCAGGTGGCCCGCCGCAAGGCGACTACGTGAACGCCGCGGTGCTCGTCGCCACGTCGCTGTCCGCGCGTGAGATCCTCGAGCGCACGCTCGCCGTGGAGCGCTCGCTCGGGCGGAAGCGCCCCGATCCGGTGCGGTGGGGCCCGCGGACGATCGATCTGGATCTGCTCTGGATGGAGGGCGAGGCCGTCGCGGAGCCGGACCTCGAGGTGCCGCACCCGCGGCTCTGCGAGCGGGTCTTCGCGCTGAGGCCGCTGCTCGACGTGGCCCCCGACGCGCGCGACCCGCGCACGGCCCTCGCGTACGCCTCGCTCGCCGAGGCGAGCGCGCCCATTCGCCGGCTCGATCCGGGCTGAACGGCGCGCTCGATCTGCGCGCCCCGGCGACGCGCGACCGTGACGGCCGGCCGCGGCGACGCCAGAGCGCGCGCTCAGCTCGGGCGAGGCGCCTCGCCGGATCGAGCCCGCAGCCCGGCGCTGCCGCCGGCGTACGACGCCGCGCTGCCGATCGCGACCATCACGACGAGCAGCAGCGCCCACCCCAGCGCGCCCGCCGGCGCGCCCTCGGCGAGCGCGAGCGCCCAGGCGAGCGCCGCGACGACGGCCCCGCTCGCGGCCGCCTCGCGCCGCCCGGCGCGCCCGCCGAACCGCCCGACGAGGTAACCCCCGGCGACGCCGGCGAGCGCGAACGCGATCACGTTGAGCCCGACCATCGCGAGCCGCACCCGCGTCGGCGCCTCGGCGTCCCCTGCCCCCTCCAGCATCCGGCGCAGCAGCGTGTTGACGAGCCCCGCGAGCGGCAGCCACGCGATGAACGTCGCCACCGTCCCGAGCGCGATCCAGTGCCACGGCGGACGGTCTTCTCCCTCCTCGTCGCCGCTGCTCTGCAGCACGGGGAGCTTGCGCTTCTCCGGCGCGGCCGTCGCGCTGCGGGGAGGCGCCGCGCCGGGCGCACCGCCGCCGACGATCGGGAGGCGTCGCTTCGGCCCGTCGGCCATGACGTCAGCTCGGCTTCGAGGTCGGAGGCGCGGCGGCGGCAGGAGCCTTCCGCCAGAGCTTCCGCGCTTCATCCTGCAGGCGAACCAGCCGCCGCTGCTCCTGGATCAGGCCGCCGTAGGCGCGAGGCACCCGCGGATCCTTCGCCAGCGCGTACAGGACCTGGAGCGCCGCCTCGGCGTCGTCCGTCGCGCGGTGCGCCTTGTCCAGCGTGATCCCGAGCCGCGCGGCCATGTCGCCGAGCGCTCGGCTCTCCTCGTTCTTGTAGAGCTCACGGGCGAACGTGAGCGGGTCGATCCAGTCGACCTCCCGCCGCATGGCGGGCGGCGGCTCGCGCGGGCGCATGCCCACGCGCTCGAGCTCGGCGAGGAGGAACGACCGATCGAAGGCCGCGTTGTACGCCGCCGGGATCGCCCCCTTGAAGCAGACGAGGATCTCCTCCGCGACCTCGGCGAACGACGGCTTGCCCTCGACGTCCGCGTCCTTGATCCCGTGGATCGCGGTGCTCTCCGCGGGGATCGGCCGCCCCGGATGGATGAGCCAGTTGTAGCGGGTCAGGATCTCGCCAGCGCGGCCGATGACGATGCCGAGCTCGATGATCCGATCCCCCGCGGGGTCGCGCCCCGTCGTCTCGACGTCGATGAAGGCGATGGGCTGGTCGATCCAGGCGCTGCCCGCGTCGATCTCGGACGCGACGCCGACGGCGCGCACCTTGAGGAGGTGCGCGATCCCAGGGTAGTGCCGGCCCGTCGGGAAGCAGCCGCACGGGTCGGCGACCTTCAAGGCTTCCTCGGCTGGGCGGGCTGAGCGGGCTGCGCCGGTCCGGCAGAGGGCGCGGGGCGCGCCGCGCTGCCCGCGGGCGCGCTGCTGCCGGCGGCGGGGACCGCGCTGGCGGCCGGGGTCGCGCTCGCGGAGGCGGGCGCGTCGGTCGCGCCGGGCTGGGCGACGGCCGGCTTCGGCGGCGCGGGCCGCGGCGTGTGGCCGAGGAGCTCCAGCTCGACCTTCACCCACTCCTCGAGATCCGCGGGCGGGTTCGAGAGGAGCTGCAGGTCGGCCTCGCGGCCGTTGACGAAGACAAGGGGCGTGCCGTCCAGGCCGACCTCGTCCGCCTGCTTCTTGTCCTTGTCGATCCGCGCCTTGGTCTCGGGCGAGACCAGGTCGGCGCGGAACTTCACCATGTCGAGCTTGAGCCGCTGCGCGTAGCGCTCGATGTCGGCCTGCTCCAGCTTGTCCTGGTTCTCGAAGAGCAGGTGGTGCATCTCCCAGAACTTGCCCTGGTTGAGCGCGGCGATCGCCGCGCGGGCGGCGGGCTCCCCGTGGACGTGCGCCGAGAGCGGGTAGAACTTGAAGACCAGCCGCACCTGCCCGTCGAAGCGCTTCACGAGCTCCTCGAGCACCGGCGACATGAGCCGGCAGAACGGGCACTCGAAGTCGGCCCACTCCACGATCGTGATCGGCGCGTCGGGCGGCCCCATGTCGGGCGAGCCGTCCGTGGCGAGCGTCCGGACCTTGTTCGCGTCGAAGCGCATGTGGAACGCGTCCTCGCGCTCCTTCTTCGACCGGCCCTCCTTGACCTGCTTGAGCAGGAGCTGCGCGGCGGGGAGGCACGCCTTGCAGGGACGCTCCTCCTTCACGCACTGCGCGATGCTCACGGGCGTGTCCGGACAGGGCGAGAGGAGCTCGGAGACCTGGGCGGCCCACTCTCGACGCTCGCGGGGCGTGAGCGAGGAGGTGTCCACACCGGCGAGCGAGACCGAAACCTCCGGGCTCGGGGCCGGTTTCGGCTCGCTCGAACCCGAATTACCAGGACAGCCCGTGACGCTGATCGAAGACAGCGCGAGGAGCGGCAGCATCCAGCGCAGGAATGACATCGCGGCGCGAGCTTAGTCGCACCCTTTGCGAGATGCTAGCGCGGGTGTAGCGTCGCCGGGTGCGGAGCGTCCTCTACCGCTTCCCGGATCTGCAACAGTTCGAGCAAATCGTGTGCGATCCGGAGGACGGCGACCTCGAGCTCGGGCTGCCCGCCGGGGAGGTGGTCGCCGACGGCGAGTGGGTGCTCGCCATCTTCGAGCTGGGCGAAAACCGCCGCGCCACGTCGGCGGCAGCGTGCGCGTGCATCTCGCCCGAGGGAGCGCGGCTCACGTTCGAGCCACGCGACTGGCGCCGCCTCGCCCACTTCGCGCAGACGGAGGCGACCCGCCCTGGATCGATGCCCGACACCGACGCGGCCGCGCTCCTCCGCGCCGCGGGCGAGGTCCGTCCCGCCGCGCCGCCGGACGGCAACCTGGACATCGATGCGGCGGGCCGGGCGCCCTCGCCTCCCCGGCTGAGAGGCAAGGGCGCGCGGGTGCTCGTGGTCGACGACGATCCTGACGTCCGCGGGATGCTGGCGACGATGCTCGAGGCTGTCGAGCTCGCCGTCGTCACCGCCGCCAGCGCGGAGGAGGCGCTGGAACACGTCCACGGCTCGGCGTTCCACCTCGTGGTGCTCGACTGGAACCTCCCGAAGATGACCGGCATCGAGCTCTGCCGGACGCTGCGGCAGGATCCCGCGCTCCGCGATCTGCCCGTCCTCTTCCTGACCGCGAACGCCTCGGCGCAGGACATGGTTCACGCCTTCGCCAGCGGCGCCGACGAGTACATGGTGAAGCCGTTCCGCGCCCCCGAGCTCCGGGCGCGCATCTTCAGCCTGCTCCGCCGGACCCGGCGCGGCGCCTCCTGAGCCATCGCGCCGCGGCGCCGCTGGCCGTTCAGAAGCCGACGTCCACGTTGACGTTGAGCACGCCGATGGTCTGCGCGTAAACCCCGCCGGAGTCGGGAGCCCTCGAGTTGCCCGCCAGGCCTGCGGTGATGCTCTTTCCCGTGGTGTCCCGGCTCGCATAGAACAGGTGCGTGTACGACGCCCCGAGGTGCAGCTTCTCCGCGAGCTCGAAGCGCCCCCCCACGGCGAACGAGACATCGTGAAAGTCGGTGGCCGACGGATCCAGGGTGTCGTCAGGCACAGCGTTGGAGTCGTACCCGACGCCGCCGAAGAGCTCGACCGGGGGCTTCGGCCAGTAGCTGACGCCCGCGCGCACGCCGAACGTGTCGTTCCAGCGCCGCACGATGTTCTGCACCACGCCGACGGGGTCGACGGCGGAGCCGTCGCTCTCGATCGCGCACGACGCGCCCACCTGCGTGAGGCACTGGTTTTCCATCGAGCTCCACCGCGTCCAGTCGCCGAAGAGCCGGATCTCCAGGCGCTCCGCCGGGACGAAGCGGGCGCCGAGCCGGACGATATCGGGCAGCCCCTGGTGAAGCTCGACGGCGGTCGGAGCGCTCGACACGCCGTTGAATCGGTTGGTCAGCGTGCCTTCGAGCGTCTCGCCCCCCGTGACGTTCGGCCGCGACTGGTACGACGCGCCCACCCAGAGCTTCTCCGGCATCGCCTCGATCAGCGCGCCGACGCCGAAGCTCGCGTGCAGCCCGCTCACCTCGAGCAGCGAGCGCCCCTCGGTGGCAAGGAGGTTGTCGCCGGAGGCGTTGCGGGCGCGGACGGTGCTCACCTGCGTCCGGATCAGGTTCCCCGACGCGCCGAGGCTCAGGCGGAGCGCCGGGATCTTGTAGGCCGCCGCGAGCGTGAAGAACATCGCCTGGAGCGAGGACTCGATGGAGTGCCACCGCTGCACGCCGTCGACGGGCCCGGCGAGATCGCCATTGTCGTCGAAGGCGCTGTTCCTGCCCCAGGACGCCGCGCCGCCGAAGGGCACGTAGATACCGGCGCCCAGCGCCAGGTCGCCGAACCTGCCCGACGCGCCGAGCATCGGCGAGGCGGCCTCGTTGAGCAGGCGCGCCTCACCGGTGTTCGCCTCCGGCACCGTCACGTCGTCGGACGCCGCCTGCGTGTGCGCGTAGGACGCGGCGCGCAGCGCGAAGGTCCCGTCCAGGAACAGGTGAATCCCCTCGCTCTCGGCGAGGCCCGCGGGGTTGTAATAAACGGCGGTCGGATTGCCGGTGATCGGGTTGCCGTGCTCACCGCCGAACCGCGCGGTCGCGAAGCCGCCGGCGAACGCCGGCCCGGTCCAGACAAGGCCGCCGAGGAGGCCGACGGAGAGCGCGATGCAGTGGCGGTGGATGAGCATGGCCGGGTGTTCTCGGTACGGGGCGGAGGAACGCGCACCTGCGACAGACCTGCGTGGTAGGGTGTGTCACCTGCCAGCTCGCGGGACGTTCGACCCGATCGAGTCAGATGTCACCTTTCGCACGGTGTCAAATGCTTTTCTCCCGCCCCATCCGGACAACGCTCGCCTCTGCCACCCTCTCCTGCGCCGCGCTCCTCGCCGGGTGCGCCGACCCGCAGGGCAGATACGATGACTTCGAGACGCGCGACACCGCGATCCGAGAAGACCAGGCCGGCGGCGAGGGCGGCAACGACGGAGAGGGCGGCAACGGCGGTGGTGGGAGCGGCGACTGCCTTCCGGAGGCAGGGGCCCCCGATGGCGACTTCTTCTTCAGCCTTTCTGCCTATCTCAGCCCACGGGCCCCCATCGTCTTCTTGAGCAAGCTGACCACCGAGGCGAGCGACGGCGGCCTGAGCTTCTCGCTGAGCTTCCAGCCGCTGGAGGCCGCGGATCGCAAGACGCCCACGGGCGAGCCGTTCGACGTCGGGCCCTACGAGGTGTCCGCCGACGGGCAGTTCACCGCGGAGCTTCCGACGATCGTGGTGCCAGGCAACGCCAACCCCATCTCCGGCAGCGAGCTCGAGGCCACCATCACGCTGACCGGCGCCCTCTGCGCGCCCGCCGACTTCGTCTGTGGCGACGTGACCGGCACGGCGACGAGGCCGATCGCCCTGGATCTCAAGGGATCGACGTTCGCGATGGAGCGCATCACCGATCCGAGCAGCTACCCGGCGCCGGTCATCAACTGCGACAGGGATCCGGCGCGCCCGCTCCCGTGATCGCCCGGTAGCGCAGGCGCCGTCGACGGACGTCGATGTACGGCGGGATCTCGAGCGAGCGCGGCCGACGGTTCGGGCCGCGCAGCGGCTCGCCGGGCGGGGCCTAGGCCAAGGCCTCGGCTGCGGCGGTGCCTTCGAGCTCGATCAGCGAGATCTCGGACGGCGCGCCGACGCGCATCGGCGGGCCCCAGTAGCCGGTCCCGCGGCTCACGTAGATCTGGGTCTCGCCGTGGGAGGACAGCCCGGCCACGTAGGGCTGATCGAGGCGCACGAAGAGGCCCCAGGGGAAGATCTGGCCGCCGTGGGTGTGGCCGCTGAGCTGCAGGCCGACCCCGCGCTCCGCGGCCTCCAGGATCTGCTTGGGCTGGTGCGCGAGCAGCACGAGCTCCCGGGAAGGATCCCGCCCGGCGAGCGCGCGCGCGAGGTCGGGGCCATGATCGCGGCCCATGTTGCGGGAGCTCCAGTCGTCGACCCCGGCCAGGTCGAAGCTGAGCTCGCCCTCGCCGATCGTGACGCGCTCGTTGCGGAGCACCCTCACGCCGAGCCGGCGGAGCTCCGCGATCCACGCCTCGACGCCGGAGTAGTACTCGTGATTGCCCGTCACGAAGAAGACCCCGTGCCTGGCGCGCAGATCGGCGAGCGGGGCGGTGTGCTCCCGGAGCTCTTCCACGGAGCCGTCGACGAGATCTCCCGTGATCGCGACGACATCCGGCTCGAGGGCGTTCACGCGCGCGACGACGCGCTCCAGCCACTCCCGTCCGATCGTCGGACCGATGTGAAGGTCCGTGAGCTGAACCACGCGAAAGCCCGACATGGCGGCGGGGAGACGGCGGAGGCGGACGCGCACCGGGCGGACGGCGACCTCGCCGAGGGCGCTCGCGGCGCCAGCGAAGCCGAGGCCGACCGCGAGCGCGCCGACCGCGCCCGCGATGGCGCGCGAGAGGAACGTGCGGCGATCGCTGTCGAGCGGCGGCTGGCTCAGGAGCGCCGTGACGCCGTGGGCGCCGAGGCGGACGAGCTCCGAGGTGAGCAGGAGGAAGAAGAGCAGGACGGCGAGGCCGACCCACGTGTAGACGACGCCCGCGACGACGCTGCCGATGTGCCGGGGGAGCGCGCGCGTGACGAAGAGGCCGACCGGCACGAGCAACGCGAGCACCACCAGGGCCACGCTGCCGACGCGGTGCCAGAGCGGGCCAAGATCGGGCGCGCGGATCAGGCGCTGCCAGAGGTAGTAGTGGACGCCGGCCACGATGGCGCTGAAAACACCGATGAAGAGGAGGAAGGGGAGGAGAGGCCGCTGCACGCGCCCAGCATGACCACGGCAGCGCGCGCCTGCCGCTCCGATCCACGCCGGTGCGGGGACCGGCAACACTTTTTAACGGGCCGGTGGAGCTAGAGCGTGTTGACGCACACGCCGAACCCCGGAGGGTAAGCGCTGCTGCCGCCCTGGCACTTGGCGCCTGCGCCGCAGTCCCGCGCACTCCCGTCGATGCGGCAGAGCTGCTTGCACTGGTTCGTCAGCATCGAGCACACGAACCCGGGCGCGCACGGGCAAGACTCGTTGGCCCGGCCGGCGCCGGGCGTCACGCAGCTCGTCGTCCCGTCCTCGCGGACGATAGTGCAGGTCTGCCCTGCCGGACAGACGCTGTCGTTCAGGAGCTCGCAGTTCACCGCGGGAACGCAGACCGGGATCGAGACCGGAGCGCCCCCTTCGAGGATGGATTCGGCCATCGGCCGCTCGTCGCAGTACGTTCCAGGCGAGCAGCTCTCGACGTTGCCGCAGCAGTATTGCCGGCACACGCCGCCCTCTCCGTCGACCGCCGCGCAGCCCAGCCCGATCGCGCAGTCCGTGCCCCGGTGACAGGGGCCGCCCTTGTCGAAGCGGCCCACCGGCCGGCAGCTCGGAATCGCGTCGCCGTCGACGAGCGCGAGCTGGCAGTGCAGCATCTGCGCGGGGGACATCCCCGTGCCCGCGCCGCCCTCCGACGACGAGCACTCGCCCGGATCGCCCCCCGGCGTGCAGCCGTCGCCGCACAGGTGAGCGAAGCGCGTGTAAGGATCCGGCGGCCCTCCGGGCGCGGGGATGTTGACGTCCTCTTCCACCGCGGTGGCCCCGCCGCCCCCGCCGAGGTCGTCGCCGCCGGCGCCGGCGCTCACGAACGGCGCGGAGTCGCCCGAGCCGGTGGACCCCTCCTGGCCCGGTGTCCCCCCCGTGTACTCCGCGGGGTCGCCAGCCGTTTCGTCGGACTGGGCCATCCCACACGCGGAGACCGCGGCGATCGCGAGCGCCGCGAGACCATGAAGCAGCAGGGAACGTTGGTAGCTCATTCCAGGGTCACCAGAAAAGAACAAGCGGAGTGAGCGTATCATGTCCCCATTCAGCATTCATAGAATGTGCCGTCCCGGCGTGCCTCCGATGCACGCTGGCGCAACGTGGGTCGGGACGCCGTCGTTCGCGATGCGCGGCGTACGCGGCACGCGGGAGCGCCGCTCCTGACCGGGCGCCTGGCGCAAGCATGACGCCGGTGTCGCGCCGAGGGCGGCGCCCCGCAGCCGAGGGCGGCGCCCCGCAGCCGAGGGCTGCGCCCCGCACCGCAGGAAGGGCGCGGTGACGGCGCCTACCGCGCCTCGATGTCACGGGTGACCACGTTGCCCGCGCTGTCGTAGGCGCGCACCGCGAGCAGGTGCGAGCCGGGCGGCACGATCGCGCTGAGGTCCGCGTCGAACGGCTCCGCCGCCTCGTCGAAGATGCCGTCGCTCGGGAAGATGGGTCGCCACTCCTCCAGGCCGGCGATCGAGACCTCGACGCGAGCGACAGGGCCGAGGCCGTCCACGACCTCGCCCGTGAGCCGGCGTCCCTGCAGCGCGAGCGTCCGGAACAGCGGCGGCGTGGCGTCGACGAGGACGGTCCCCGACTCGAGGCTGTGGCGCAGCGTGCGCTCCGGCGGGTTCGCCAGCTCGTCGCTCGCCTCGACCAGGATGCGGTACTCCCCCTCGGGGAGCGCGGTCGTGTCCCACACGTGCTCGGCGCGCGTCACCTTCTCGCCCGGCTTCAGCATGCTGCGCCACGTCGACTGGCCCTCCATGCGGTAGGACAGCCGGTAGCGGAGGTCGTCCTGATCCGGGTTGTCGACCTTCCACGTGAGCTGCAGCGAGGTCACGGGCTTCGGCGCCTCCCCGCCCGACGGCGGGAAGCTCGTGCGCGAGGGCTTCGTCTGTCCCTTCGGCGCCGCTTCGATCGACGTGACCACCGCGCGCGCGTTGTCGGTGACGAACGCGAGCTTCACCTCGCGGAGCACAGCGCCAGGATCGCGGCTCCAGCGCGCGCGAATTTGCACGAAGCGCGCCGGCGGGCTCTTCGTGTCGCCCGGCGCCGCGAGCGCGGGAGACCACGGGCTCCAGGTGCTGTCCGGCGTGTCGGTGTTCCCGCTCCGGGTCTCGAGCTCCAGCGCGCCGTCGGAGCGCCACGTGAGGCGCCCGAACGTCGCCCGCAGCCCGGCGTCGAGCACCTTGCTCGTCCACACCGCCGAGGCGCCGCCGACGCCCTTCACCTCGTGGAACACCGCGGGATCGGTGGTGGCGATGAACCTGCGCTTCCCGGCCAGCAGGAACGCGCCGACCTGGCGCTCGTCCGTGTCGGCGACGAGCCGCGCGACGTGGTTGTCGCTCACCGTGTAGAGCTGGCCTTCCGCGCCGGTCCCGACGAACGGCGTGAGATCGTCGCCGAGGCCGAGCGAGACGTAGTGGGTGTCGTCGTCGCTCATCATCCGCTCGGCGACGCCGCTCCGATCGAAGCGCACGAGCAGGCCCTTGCCGGGCTTCTGCGCGCGCGCGGGCTGCGGCGACGGCGGCCCGCTCCGGTTGCGCTTCGGCGGCGCGAACGCCTCGGCGTACTTGTTGGCGATCGCGTAGATGGCGCCGCCCTTCGCGCCCGGCGCGACGGCGATGGCCTTCACGTCGTCGGCGTCGAAGTCGTGGAGCACGGTCGCGCGCCCGGGCGCCGTGAGCTTGTAGAGGAGCGCCTTGCCGTTCGAGCCGGCATAGACGGCGCCGTCGTCCGCGACCGCGACGCTCACGAGGTGCGGCTCGTCGCTGTCGAAGTACACCTGCGCTTTCCCCGCGGCGTCGATGCGGAACAGCTTCCCCTCGGGGCCGGTCGCCGCGTACAGCGCCCTGGCCCTGGGGTCGTAGGCGAGGCCCCAGATGTCCTCCGTCTGCGGGAGCTCGGCGAAGAGCTTCGCAGGGCCGCCGTTGCCGCCGCCGCGCGGCAGGCGGTAGAGCTTGCCCTCGGGGAACGTCCCCGCGATGACGTCGCCGTCGAACGCGATCGCGAGCGCGCTGACCGCCATCTGCCCGGTCGTGGCCACGACCGCGACCCGGCCGCCCGACACGCCGTAGATCTTCCCCTCGTTGCCCGTGCCGAGCAGCACCGTCCCGTCCGGCAGCGCCGCGGAGCTCCAGACGGACGTCGCGTCCGGCAGCGGCGTCGCGCCGAGCGTCAGCCCGGCGCGCACGTTGCCGTTCGAGTCCACGCTGACCCCGGTGAGATCCCCGTCCTTGAGGTCCTCGAGCGTCTTGAGCTCGAAGCTGCGCGTGCCCACCGCGTGGGCCGGGAGCGCGACGAGCCCCGCGGCGGCGACGGCCGCGGCGAGGGCCGCTCGCGAAGAGGATACGGCGTGAGGGCGTGAGGATCGGGGATGGGCAGGAGAGCGCTTGGTGCTCATGGATCGCAGGATTGAAGGGGGGTCAGGGAGGAGAGGGAGGCCGGGAGCCAGCGCGGCTCAGCGGAGGATAGGCCGGACCGTGACGCTCACGGTGTCCTTACCGACCAGGAAGCGCTTGAGGGAGACCGGCACCTGCACCTGCGCGCCGAAGGTCTCGGGCGCGTCGGAGTCGGAGCTCGGGCGCAGCGTGTCCATCGCGCCCGGCGGGAGCCGCGAGGCGACCTTGCCGCGGTACGCGGCGCCGTTCTCCCGGAGCTTGAACGTGGCGACAACGCTCTCCGGGTCGTGGCTCTGGTGCGGCAGCATCGCCACGAGCTCGGCGACGTTGTTCGGCGTCGCCATCGGGCGCTCGACCTCGTAGCCGGGCGACAGCTCGATGTCCACCTGGCCGCCGGCGAGCTCGCGCGGCACCGGCACCTCGATGACGCGCGACTCGACGGGGCCGAGGTGGGGCTGGAGGTCGAGGCGGATCCGCGCGGGCGCGCCCGCGTCGATCTCCGGCTCGAGCACCTTCGCGCCGCGCAGCAGGACGACCTCGCGATCGAAGGTGACCTTCACGCGGGTGTCGACGCGCTCGATCGTGACGTCCTCCCACGGGTTGTTGAGGAGCGAGCCCATCGCCCGGACGAGCCGGCTGCGGACGAAGTCGTCGGCGCTGAGCGGGGTGCCGTTGCCCGCGCCGAAATCGACGAGGGAGATCGTGCCATAGCGCCCGATCTTGAGCTGGCTCACCGCCCGCCAGGTCATGTCCCGCCGCTCGGCCGTGGTCGCCTCGACCGCGTTGCCGATCGCCATCGACACGAAGGACGGCGCCAGGAACTGGTCGTGCGCGACCTCCACGTTCCACGTCGGGTGCGGCGCGCCGTCGACGCCGTCGATCTGGACGCGCATCGGGAAGACCGGCGCCTTCGCCGCGCTGTCGACCACGATCGCGGCCTGCCGGTCGTTGACCAGCGAGCCGACCGACCGCACCGCCTCGCCAATCTTGAAGCTCCGGTTCTGGCTCGCGAGGATCCAGTGCACCCGGGCGATCGCCGTGGGGAGGTTGGCCACGCCGCCGTTCATCATCGGGTGGCCGAAGGCGACCAGCTTGTCGCCCGACACGCGCGTGACCGTGCCGATGCCCATGGCGGAGATGTCGCCGCGCACGAGCTCGACGCCGATCGCCCCGCCGTCGACGTACTTCGTCGGCGCGCCCGGCTCGGGGCTCATGGACGAGCCGCCGCCGGCCTGCATCGGCTCGAGCCCCATCGGGCCGAGCAGGTCGCCCGCGATGCGCAGCGACGTCCCGCCGAGCCCGCCGAGCATCACCGGCGTCGACGCGCGCGCGAGGCCCGTCGACTCGGGCGGGGCGAGCGCCGGCGCGACCCGCGCGGCGATCTGGCGGGCGTGGCCGGCGAGGTCGTAGGCGTCGACCGCCCCCACGAAGCCGCGGCCGCCGTGGAGCCGGGCGGGCGCCGCGGCGCGCGGCGGCGCGCCGCCGATGGCGCTCACCGGGGCGGGCAGCGGGCCGCCGACCTTCGGGGCGATCCCCGGCGGGAGCGGCCGCGCGAGCTCGTCGAGCATCGACTTGATCGGCGTCACGCCGGCGATCGCCTCCGCGCCGAAGAGCCAGCCGTACGCATAGGCGCCGATCATCTTGCCGTTCACGTAGATCGGGCTGCCGCTCATCCCCGCCACGGTGCGGGCGATCTCGAGGCGCGGGTGCTGCGTCTTGATGAGGATGAGGTCCTGGTTCGGCCGGAAATTGCGGAGGGTCGAGATGACCTCGACATCGAACTTCTCGGGCGTGGTGCCGGAGAACACGGTCAGGCCGTATCCCTTCATCCCCGGCTTCACCTCGGAGACGGGCATCGTGTCGGGCGGCGTGGAGATCGCCTGAGCCGTGCCGAGGCCGACTGCGGTGCTGCACGCGGCGCCGGCGAGCAAGCTCAGGGGGATGAGGCGCCCTTCACGGTCGACGAGGGCGCGGGCGGCGCCCGCGATCGCCCTCGCGCAGCGGGACGCGAGCGGGACGGCCCGCGCGGCGAAGAAGGAATCCGGACGAAAACACGGTGATTCGCGCAGAGGCACGGACCCAGCTTAGCCCGGATTTGGGTGCGGGACAGAGCCGGGGCTCGAGGAGCGCGAGGCGGGCCGGCGCGCACCCCGGGTCGATCATTTCCAGCGGCGAGGTGCGCCGGTGACGCTAGGCTTCGCTCCGTGAAGGATATCGCGGCGACCGCGACGCTCATTCTGGCGTTCGCCACCTGGGTGACCGTCCACGTCGCGCTCGCGGCGCGGCTCGTGCTCCGGAGCCAGCCCCGCTGGCGCGGGCTCGTCGCGCTGGTGGTGCCGCCCCTCGCGCCGATGTACGGCTTCCGGCAGGGGTGGCGGCGGATGAGCACGCTGTGGCTGGTGTGGCTCATCGTGTACGTGCTCGCGCACCTCGTCGCGCGGGCCTGAGGAGCAGGGCGTGGCGGCCGACGTGCTGACATGAAGGCTGACGTGAAGGCTGACGTGAAGGCTGCAATGACGGCGAAGCGGCGCCCGGGCGCGCCGCCGGGCCTCGTCGTGGGCACGATGAACTTCGGCGGCCGCACGCCGCCCGAGGAGGCCGAGCGCATCGTCCACCGCGCGCTCGAGCGAGGGATCACCGCGTTCGACACGGCCAACCTCTACCAGGACGGCGCGTCCGAGCGGATCCTCGGCCGGGCGCTCCGCGGCCGCCGGGCCGAGGTGCAGATCGCCACCAAGGTCGGCCTGCGCCGCGTCCGGGGCAAGGCCGAGGGCCTCGGGCGCGCGCAGGTGATCCGCGCCCTGGAGGAGAGCCTCGGGCGGCTCGGCACCGACCACGTCGACGTCTACTACCTGCACGCGCCGGATCCGGAGACGCCCGTCGAGGAGACGCTCGCCGCGATCGACGCCCTGCTCGAGCAGGGGAAGATCCTGCACGTCGGGGTCAGCAACCACGCCTCGTGGCAGATCCTGGAGCTCATCGCGCGCCGCGACGCCGAAGGGAAGGCGCGCCCCGCTGTCTCTCAGGTGCTCTACAACGCGCTCATCCGTCAGCTCGACCTCGAGTACGCCGCGTTCGCGAGGCGGTATTCGGTCCCCACCGCGGTGTACAACCCGCTCGCGGGCGGGCTGCTGACCGGGCGGCACGCCGGGCCGGACGCGACGCAGGCGGGCTCGCGCTTCGAGGACAACCGCCTCTACCAGCGCCGGTACTGGAGCGGGCGCATGTTCGAGCTCGCGGCCAGCTACGCGGCCGTGGCGGCGGACGAGGGGATGAGCCTGCTCGAGCTGTCGTACGCGTGGCTCGCGGGGCGGGATGTTGTCGACTCCATCGTGGTCGGCCCCGTCCGGGTCGAGCACCTCGACGCGGCCGCCGACGCGACCCGGCGCGCGATCTCGCCGGAGGCGGCGCGGCGCGTGGATGCGCTCCACCGCGACCACCTCGGCACGGACGCGAGCTACGCGCGGTGACGGACTTCCTGCTGCCCGAGGCCAGGACGCTCGACGTCGCGGGCCCCCTCGCCGACTACGCCGCCCGCGGGTACGCGCGGCTCGGCCGCGTGATGAGCGACGCCGGGCTCGCGGCGCTCCGCGCGCGCTCGGACGACCTGATGCTCGGGCGCGTCACGTACCCCGGGCTCTTCTTCCAGCACGACGCCGAGTCGGGCCGCTACGAGGACCTGCCGTACGGCAAGGGGTACCAGGGGCCGAGCACGTCGTACCGCAAGATCGAGAAGCTCGAGAAGGACCCGCTGTTCCGCGCCTGGATCGAGAACCCGCTCTTCGAGCGGATCACGCGGTCGCGCATCGAGGGCGAGATCGCCATCTACCGCGCCGTGCTCTTCACCAAGGCCGCTTCCGGCGGGACGCCGCTGCCGTGGCACCAGGACGGCGGCAGCTACTGGGGCCTGGATCGCGACCCCGAGCTGCAGATCTGGACGGCGCTCGACGACGCGCCGCTCGAGGCCGGCTGCGTCGAGGTGCTCGAGGGCAGCCACCGGGACGGGCTCGCGACGCCGCTCGGCGGGGTCGTCCCGAGCGACCGCGTGCGCGCCGCCGACGCGGACGCCCGCAAGGTCGCGCTGCCAGCGCGCGCAGGCGAGGCCCTGCTGATCCACAACTACCTCTGGCACTGCTCCGCGGTGAACCGCAGCGGCCAGCCGCGGCGGGCCCTCACCATCTGTTACATGAGCAGGGCGACCCGCTGCCTCAGGAAGAAGAGAGCGCCGCGCGCGTTCACCCCGGTGTTCTGAGCCGGCCCCGGGAATTGCGGGCGCGGCGGTGCCGTCGGCCACCGCGCTCGACGAGCCCCCCGCCTCTCCCCCGCCCCGCGTTTCGACGATTTTTCACCCCGCGGCCCCGCGGTGTCGCCCGCGCACCGTAAGGGTGGACGCCGCAAGCCGCGGCAAGTTGCCGCAGCACGCGGCGCCCTGCCGCGCTGCCGGCCCATGGCCCTCCCCCGCGGCAATCTGCCGCGGTCACGCGGCGTTTTGCCGTCTTGTCGCACCCCACCAGCAGGCCATAACTGGGCCCGCGCGTCGCTCCGACGCTACACAAACCCTATGGCTCGGTTCCTGTTCCCACGATGGGCCAACAAAGTGGTCCCGCTGGGGCTCCTCTTCGGAGTCCTGCCCCTCGGTGCCGCTGTGATCGGCGGATTCTGGTACTACGGTACCAACAAACATATTGAGGTCGGGTATCAACCGGATCAACCGGTTGACTACTCACACAAGCTGCACGCCGGCGACCTCGGTATTGACTGCCGGTATTGCCACAACACTGTGGAAGTATCCGGCTTCGCCGCCGTTCCACCGACCGAAACGTGCATGAACTGTCATGCCAAGGTGCGGAGGGACAGCGAAAAGCTTCTGCTCGTTCAGGAGAGCTGGGCGACCGATCAACCCATTCCCTGGGTCCGCGTCCACAACCTGCCCGACTATGCCTATTTCGACCACTCAGCCCACCTGGCTGCTGGGGTCGGCTGCGTGAGCTGCCACGGCCGCGTCGATCAGATGCACAAGGTCCGGCAGGTCGCGCCGCTCTCGATGGGATGGTGTCTGGACTGCCACCGCAATCCAGGTCCCCACCTCCGCAATCCCGCCGACGTCACCAAGATGGATATGGCGCCCTCGACGGCCGTCATGGCGGCCGGGGTCCCCCCGAACCCGGAACCTTATCAAGATCGCGTGCCAGCGGTCACGACCTCCGGGCGGCAGGTGCAGGCGCCGCTCCACTGCTCGGGGTGCCACCGATGAAACGAACTCCTCTCCCCCTCGCCCAGGACCTCTCTGGAAAGACCTACTGGCGCAGCCTGAACGAGCTCGCCGGCTCCCCCGACTTCGTCGACGCGATCGCGCGCGAGTTCCCGCCGGGCGCGATCGAGCCGCCGACGGACGGGGACGGCGTCGGGCGGCGCACGTTCCTCTCCCTCATGGGCGCGTCGCTCGCGCTCGGCGGCCTCGTCGGCTGCCGCCGGCCCGTCGAGCAGATCCTGCCGTACTCGCGCGCGCCGGAGGAGGTCATCCCCGGCCAGCCGCTCTTCTTCGCGACGGCGCTGCCGATGATGGGCACCGCGTTCGGCGTCCTCGTCGAGAGCCACGAGGGGCGGCCCACCAAGATCGAGGGCAACCCGAAGCACCCCGAGAGCCTCGGCGCGACCACCATCTACACCCAGGCCGCCGTCCTCGACCTCTACGATCCCGACCGCAGCAGCTCGCCGCGCGAAGGGGCGAACGCCAGGTCGTGGGACGACGCGGCCGCGTTCCTGCGCTCCGAGGGCGACAAGCTCCGCGGCCGCGGCGGCAAGGGGCTCACGATCCTGACCGAGGCCCACCGCTCGCCCACCCTGGCGGCGCGCCTCGCCGATCTGCGCAAGACGCTGCCGGAGGCGCGCGTCGTCCGGTACGAGCCGTTCTCGCGCGACGCCTCCCGCGAGGGCGCGCGGCTCGCCTTCGGCAGGCCGCTCGAGACCTCGCTCGACCTGACCAAGGCGCGCGTGATCGTCGCGCTCGACGCCGATCTGTTCGGCACCGACGGCAGCCCGATCAAGCAGGCGCGCGCGTTCGCGGCGGGCCGCGCGGTCGACAAGGACCCGCAGTCGATGAACCGCCTGTACGCCGTCGAGAGCACCTTCACGATCACCGGCGCGTCGGCGGATCACCGGCTCCGCATCCAGAGCCGCAAGATCGCCGCCTTCGCCTTCGCGCTCGCCGCCGAGCTCGGCAAGCGCGGGGTCGCGCTGGACGCGGACGTGCTCAAGGCGATCGAGGGCAAGTCGGGCGGGCTCGACGCGAAGGCGACCCGGTACGCCGCCGCCATCGCCGCCGACCTCGCGGCGAACCGCGGCCAGGGCGCCGTCGTCGCGGGGCGCTCGCAGCCGAAGGAGGTGCACGCCGTCGCGCACCTCATCAACCTCGCCCTCGACAACACCGGCAAGGCGGTCCGGCTCGTGGCGCCGTTCGACGAGTCGCGCGAGGGCCCCGAGGCGATCGTCGAGCTCGCGCGCTCCATCGAGCGCAACGAGGTCGAGACGCTGCTCATCCTCGGCGGCAACCCGGCCTTCGACGCGCCCGCCGACGCGCGCTTCGCCGACGCGCTCGCCAAGGTGCCCGTCAGCGTGCACGTCTCGACGCACGTCGACGAGACGAGCGAGCGCGCCCGCTGGCACCTGAACCGCGCCCACCCGCTGGAGTCGTGGAGCGACGTCCGCGCAGAGGACGGGACGGCCAGCATCGCGCAGCCGCTCATCGCGCCGCTCTTCGGCGGCAGGACCGACGCCGAGGTCATCGAGCTCCTGCTCGGCGGCACGCGGACGGCCTACGACCTCGTGCGGGCGACGTGGATGACGGCCGAGGGCGCGAAGCGCACGGAGCAGGACATCCGCCGCGCGCTGCACGACGGCCTCGTGGCGGGGACCCAGCTCACGGACGAGCTGGTCACCGCCGCGCCGCAGGCCGCGGTCGAGGCGCTGCGGGCGTTCGCCCCGGCGGCCGAGGGCCTGGAGGTGACCTTCCGGCCCGACCAGCACGCCTGGGACGGCCGGTTCGCGAACAACGGGTGGCTCCAGGAGCTGCCCCACCCGATGACGAAGCTCACCTGGGGCAACGGCGCGTGCCTGTCGCCGTCGACGGCGGCGCGGCTCAACGTGAAGGACGGCGACATCGTGACGCTGTCGGGCGCCGGGGCCCAGGTCCGGATCCCCGTCGTCGTCGCGCCGGGGCAGGCGGACGACTCGGTGGCGATCAGCGTCGGCCAGGGGCGGCGCGCGCAGCTCCGCGTCGGCCGCGGCGTCGGCGTCGACACGACGCCGCTCCGGAAGAGCGACGCCTTCGAGGTCGCCGGCGGCTTCTCGCTGGAGAAGACCGGCGAGGTCGCGGCGCTCGCGCGCACCCAGGAGCACTTCGTCATGGAGGGCCGCCCGCTCGCGCGCGAGGGGACGCTCGCCCAGCTCCAGAGCGACCCGGAGTTCGCGCAGAAGCAGGTCCACGTGCCGGCGCTGTTCAGCCTCTTCAAGGAGCCGAACCGCAGGCAGGGGCACGCCTGGGGCATGAGCATCGATCTCAACGCCTGCATCGGCTGCAACGCGTGCGTGGTCGCCTGCCAGGCGGAGAACAACATCCCGGTCGTGGGCGCCGACGGCGTGCGCGAGACCCGCGAGATGCACTGGCTCCGCATCGACCGCTACTACCAGGGCACGAACGCGGACGAGCCGGAGAGCATCCAGCAGCCGCTCCCCTGCCAGCACTGCGAGAACGCGCCGTGCGAGCAGGTCTGCCCGGTCGCCGCCACGGCGCACAGCCCCGAGGGGCTGAACGACATGGCGTACAACCGGTGCGTCGGCACGAAGTACTGCGCCAACAACTGCCCGTACAAGGTCCGTCGCTTCAACTTCTTCGAATACGGCCAGCCGGACTCCGAGCAGCGGAAGATGCAGTACAACCCCAACGTCACCGTCCGGTCGCGGGGCGTCATGGAGAAGTGCACGTTCTGCGTGCAGCGGATCAACCACGCCAAGATCGAGGCCAAGCGAGAGGGACGTGAGCACGTCAAGGACGGCGAGGTCGTGACCGCGTGCCAGGGCGCGTGCCCGACGCGGGCCATCGTCTTCGGCGACCTCAACGACCAGCAAAGCCAGGTCTCCGTGACGTCCGCGAGCCCGCGCGGCTACCGGATGCTCGACGAGATCAACACCAAGCCGCGGGTCACCTACCTCGCGAAGATCCGCAACAAGAACCCGGAGCTCGCCGACGCATGAGCGCCACAGCACCCCTCCAGGTCGAACATCCCCGGCTCTCGGAGCGCGCTGCCCTCTTGGACGAGGCGCCGCTCGTGCAGGGGAAGGACGACTTCCGTTCGATCACCGACAAAGTCACGGGCATCGTGCTCAACAAGGCACCGTCGGGATGGTTCATCCTGCTGTGCCTCGCCATCAGCATCCTGCTCATCCTCGGCGGCTCGCTGGTCCACCTCGTCGGGACCGGTATCGGTATCTGGGGCCTGAACACCACGGTCAACTGGGCGTGGGACATCACCGGCTTCGTGTTCTGGGTCGGTATCGGCCACGCCGGCACGCTGATCAGCGCCATCCTCTTCCTCTTCCGCCAGAAGTGGAGGACGAGCATCAACCGCGCGGCGGAGGCGATGACGATCTTCGCCGTCGCGTGCGCCGCCATCTACCCGGTCGCCCACCTCGGCCGGATCTGGTTCGCCCACTGGCTGTTCCCGATCCCGAACCAGATGAGCATCTGGCCGAACTTCAAGAGCCCGCTGCTCTGGGACGTCTTCGCCGTCTCGACGTACGCGACGGTCTCGGCGCTCTTCTGGTTCGTCGGGCTCATCCCCGACATCGCCACGCTCCGCGACCGGGCCACGACCCGGACGAAGCAGATCGTCTTCGGGATCCTGAGCCTCGGGTGGCGCGGTTCGCACCGCCACTGGCTCCACTACGAGAAGGCGTACCTCATCTTCGCCGGGCTCTCGACGCCGCTCGTGCTCAGCGTGCACACGATCGTGTCGTTCGACTTCGCCGTCTCGATCGTCCCCGGCTGGCACACCACCATCTTCCCGCCGTACTTCGTCGCGGGCGCCATCTTCAGCGGGTTCGCGATGGTCGTCACGCTGATGGTGTTCGCGCGTAAGGCGTTCGGCCTCGAGGGGCTCATCACCATCCGGCACCTCGAGAACATGAACAAGGTGATCGTCGCGACGGGCACCATGGTCGGCTACGCGTACGCCATGGAGCTCTTCATCGCCTGGTACAGCGGCAACGAGTACGAGCGGTTCGCCTTCGCGAACCGCATCCTCGGCCCGTACGCCTGGGCCTACTGGACCATGGTGAGCTGCAACGTGATCTTCCCGCAGCTCTTCTGGTTCAAGAAGGTGCGCACCAGCATCCCCGCGATGTTCGTGATCTCGATCCTGGTCAACATCGGGATGTGGTTCGAGCGCTTCGTCATCATCGTGACGAGCCTCCACCGGGACTTCCTCCCCTCCAGCTGGACCTACTTCCGCCCGACCATCTGGGACATCTCGACGTTCTTCGGCTCGTTCGGCCTCTTCTTCACGCTCTTCCTGCTGTTCGTCCGCTACCTGCCGATGGTCGCGATCAGCGAGGTGAAGGGGATCACGGCGGCGGCCGACCCGCACGGCTCGCACAAGCACGAGGAGGCGCACCATGCAGCGTGACAGCGACCCTCCGAGCCAGAAGCGCTCCGAGGAGGCCGCCTCCGCCGAGGAGGCAAGGGACTCGGCCCGCGCCGGCGCGGCCGACAGCAAGCCGCAGGGCTTCGTGCCGGCCGACGAGGCCGAGTACGACAAGCCCCACGAGGAAGGGCCGCACGGCAAGGCCCTGCTCGCCTCCGAGCGCCAGGTCGAGCGCCGGCACGAGCAGGACGCGGTCCTCGAGGCGTCCGGGGAGCGGATCCCGTACGCGCTCATGGGCTACTTCACGACCCCGGCGGACATCTACCACGCGTGCGAGGCGCTCCGGGACGCCGGGTACAGCCGCTTCGACGCGCACACGCCGTTCCCCGTGCACGGGCTCGAGAAGGCGATGGGGCTCAAGCCCTCTCCCCTGCCGTGGCTCGTGCTCATGGGCGGCGTGACGGGGCTCGTCAGCGCCGTCCTGCTCGCCTGGTACACGCAGCTCTACGACTACCCGCTCATCATCAGCGGCAAGCCGTCGTTCTCGTACCAGGCCTTCATCCCGATCTTCTTCGAGCTCACGGTCCTCTTCTCGGCGCTCACGTGCTTCTTCGGGCTCTTCGTGCTCGGGCGCCTGCCGTCCTTCTTCCACCCCACCATGACGCACCCCTCGTTCCCCCGGGCGACCGACGACGCCTTCTTCATCAGCGTCGAGGTGACCGACCCGAAGTTCGACGCCACCGAGACACGCAACCTCCTCCAGCGCGTCGGCGCGCAGGGCATCAGGGAGGTCTCCTCGTGAAACGCTGGTGTATTCCCCTCCTCGTCCTGCTGGCGGGCTGCCGCGGGCAGGCGAGCAGCGATCCGCCGATCCACGTCTTCGGCGACATGGACTGGCAGCCGAAGTTCCAGCCCGAGGAGGGCACCCGGCTGTTCCCCGACGGTCGCGCCATGCGGCCGCTCGTCGAGGGCACGGTGTCCCAGGGCGCGCTCGACGAGAGCGAGGCCTACCGGACCGGCAAGGACGGCGACACGTTCCTGGCGATGGCGCCCGTGGCCGTCGACGAGTCGGTGATCCGGCGCGGCCAGGATCGCTTCAACATCTACTGTGCGCCCTGCCACGACCAGTCCGGGAGCGGGCAGGGCATGGTGGTGAAGCGCGGGTACCCGCCGCCGATCGACCTCGCGTCCGACCGGGCGCGCGGGCTGCCCGACGGCGAGATCTTCCACGTCATCACGAACGGCGTGCGGAACATGCCGTCTTATCGGAAGCAGATCCCGGTCCGGGACCGGTGGGCGATCGTCACGTGGGTGCGCGTGCTGCAGCAGAGCCAGCACGGGCGCGTCGACGACGTCCCGGAGGCCCAGCGGGGCAACATCGCGAAGGAGAGCGGAACTCCATGAAGTCCCACGGAAGTGCTCTGGCCGAGGACACGAAGGTCCTCGATAAGGCGGTCGCGAAGCGGCTCGTCTCGAGGAGCATGGTGCTCGCCATCGTCGGCGTGGCGCTCTCGGCGCTGGCGGCGGTCGTCGACGCGAAGCGCTTCGCGTTCTCGTACCTGACCGGCTTCACCTGGCTCGTGACCATCGGGCTCGGCGCGCTGTTCTTCGTGATCATCCAGCACCTGACCCGCGCGCGCTGGTCGGCGGCCGCGCGCCGCCACATGGAGTGGATGAGCGGCGTCCTGCCCGCGTGCGCCGTGCTGTTCCTCCCGGTCGCCGTGCTCGGCCACGACATCTACCACCACTGGATGGGGCCCGAGGCCGCGAACGACCACATCCTCCATCAGAAGACGCCCTACCTCAACCCGACCTTCTTCTACATCCGCGCGGCGGTGTTCCTCGCGGCGTGGGCGGGCCTCTCGCTGTGGTTCATCAAGACCTCGCGGGCGCAGGACGAGAGCGCCGACTTCCGGCCCACGGCGAAGATGCGGGCGTTCAGCGCCCCGGCCGTCATGATCTTCGGGCTCACCATCTCGTTCGCGGCCTTCGACTGGCTGATGAGCATCGACCCGCACTGGTACTCGACGATCTTCGGCGTCTACGTGTTCGCCGGCGCGGCCACGAGCTCGCTCTCGGCGCTCGCGCTGATCACGATCGCCCTCCACAAGGCGGGGCTCCTGCGCAAGGTGAGCAACGTCGAGCGCCAGCACGACATCGGCAAGCTCCTCTTCGGCTTCACGATCTTCTGGGCCTACATCGCGTTCTCGCAGTTCATCCTGATCTGGTACGCCAACATCCCGGAAGAGACGATCTTCTACCGTCACCGCTGGGAGGGCTCGTGGAAGGTCGTGAGCCTGGCGCTGCTGTTCGGTCACTTCGTCGTGCCGTTCCTCGTCCTGCTCTCGCGGCACGCCAAGCGCAGCCCGCTCGTCCTCGGGGCGGCGTCGGTGCTGATGCTCGTTATGCACTACGTCGACCTCTACTGGCTGGTCATGCCGAACGTGGATCACCACGGCGCGCACCTGAGCTGGATCGACGCCGCCGGCTTGCTCGGACCGCTGGGCGTGGGAGCCTGGGTGCTCTCGCTTCAAGCGGCCAAGAGCCCGCTGTATCCTCTGAACGACCCTCACCTTGCCGAAGCGGCTCGGATCGACAACCCGTAAGGAGCCGGCCATGAGCGAAGCGACCGAAAGCACAGCGACCGATCACGGCGAGCACGAGCACGCCGAGGCGGATCGCCCGAACAACACGCTCATCTTCGTGATCGTGATCGCCACGCTGGCCTCCCTCGTGGTGACCGTGCTCTTCGTCAACGAGATCTTCAAGGCGACGATGGAGCGCGAGATCTCGAGCAAGGTGCTCGAGCCGCCGAACAGCGCGCTCCGCGGCCTGCGCGCGATGGAGCAGGAGCGCCTCGGCCGCTTGCAGTGGGCGAACGAGAAGGACCGCATCGTCCGCATCCCTGTCGACCAGGCCGTGGCGCTCACCCTGAAGGCCTACCAGGAGAACCGCATCGGGCTGCCCATCCCGGGCGCGAGCGCCACGCCCGCGCAGGCGGCGCAGCCGGGGCAGCCCGAGGACGGCGCCACGAAGCCGGACGAGGCCGCGGCGCCGAACGCCGAGAACGGCGCGCCGCTCCAGGGCCAGGACGCGACGAAGCCCGCCGACGCCGCGAACAAGCCCGCCGACGCGAAGCCTGCCGACGCGAAGCCTGCCGACGCGAAGCCTGCCGACGCGAAGCCCGCCGACGCGAAGCCCGCCGACGCCGCCAAGCCTGCCGACACCAAGCCCGCGAAGCCTGCGGACGCCAAGCCCGCCCAGCCCGGAGGCGCGGCGCCCAAGCCGGCGCCTCCTGCTCCGGTGCAGTGATGTCCCGCCCGCTGTCCGCCCTGCTCGCGCTGCTCGCGCTCGTGGTGGCCACCGTCACCCCGGCGCGGAACGCGCGGGCAGCGGACACGACCATTCCGACAGAGCTCGTCGGCGTCGATATCGAGGAGCGGCCGGGAGCGATGCTCCCGCGCGAGCTCCGGCTCCGGGACCAGTCGGGACAGGAGGTAGAGCTCGGCCGGTATGCGTCGGGGGACAAGCCCCTCGTCCTGGTGCTCGGCTACTACGAGTGCCCGATGCTGTGCTCGCTGGTGCTGAACGGCGTGCTGCAGGCCATGAAGGAGACCGACTGGAGCGCGGGCACGGAGTACCGCACCCTGGTCGTGAGCTTCGACCCGCGCGACACGCCGGATATCGCGCGCAAGAAGCGGGCGAACTATATTGAGGCCTACGGCAGGCCGGTGACCGGCGACGGCTTCGACTTCCTTGTGGGGGACGAGGCGTCGGTGCGTGCGCTCGCCAACGCCGTGGGCTTCGGCTACCGATGGGACGAGACGACGAAGCAGTACGCACACGCGGCAGGCGCGTTTGTCTTCACGCCAGACGGGCGCCTGTCGCGTACGCTGTACGGCATCTCTTTTCCACAGAAGAACTTCGGCCTCGCGCTGCGCGAAGCGGGCAGCGGGAAGGTGGGGAGCGCCTGGGATCGGGTGCTCCTGTTCTGTTTCCATTACGATCCCAACGCCCGGGGGTACGTCCTGGCGACGAAGCGGCTGATGAAGGCGTCAGGCGCCGTCACGGTCGTGCTGATCGGGCTCTGGCTCATTCGCTTCTGGCGGACTGAACGCTCCCGCTCGAGGGCGCGCGTAAACGAGGCTTCCTAGACACAAGGTGGCGGAGCCACAACTATGGTGATGAAAAACCCGATCGAACTCGGCTCCTTCTGGCTGCCCCGCCAGGGCTCGACGCTCGCTGAGCGCATCGACTCCGCCTGGGACGCGGCCTACTGGGTCTCCGTCTTCTTCTTCATCCTGGTCGTCGGGGCGGTCGTGCTGTTCGCCGTCAAGTACAAGCGGCGCAGCGAGAACGACAAGACGAGCCCCATCGACCACAGCACGACCGTCGAGGTCGTGTGGACGCTGATCCCGCTCGCCATCGTCATCGCGCTCTTCTTCGTGGGCATGCGCGGCTACGTGCACGCCTCCGTGGCGCCGGCCGAGGCCTACGAGATCAACGCCACCGGCGAGATGTACCTGTGGACGTTCACCTACCCCGACGGGACGACGACCGTGAACGAGCTCGCCGTCCCGCGCGGGCGCCCGGTGCGGATGATCCTGAGCTCGAAGGACATCCTCCACAGCTTCTACATCCCGGAGTTCCGGGTGAAGCAGGACATGGTCCCGGGCTCGTACACGTCGGTGTGGTTCGAGGCGACGGAGGCGCGCGAGACGGTGCTGCTGTGCACCGAGTACTGCGGCTCCGGCCACTCCGACATGATGGCCACGGTCAAGGTGCTGGAGCCGTCGGACTTCGAGAAGTGGCTCGAGGGCAACAACAACAGCGACCTCCCGCCCGAGGAGCTCGGCAAGACGCTCTTCGCGAAGCGGAGCTGCGCGACCTGCCACTCGCTCGACGGCACGCGCCTCCAGGGCCCCTCGCTCAAGGGGCTGTTCGGCCGCGAGGAGGAGCTCGCGGACGGGTCCAAGATCGTCGCGGACGAGAACTACTTCCGCGAGAGCGTGTTCAACCCGCAAGGCCAGGTCGTCCGCGGCTACCCGCCGGTGATGCCGTCGTTCAAGGGGCTCCTCAAGGACAGAGAAGTGGACGCGCTCATCGCTTACCTCAAGACGGTGAAGTGAGCGCCGGGGAGAAGCAGTCATGTCGCAGACAGTAACCACCGTCGACGTCAATACGGCACCCGACGCCGGCCACGGAACGGATTACATCCGGGCCAAGAGCGGGATCATGTCGTGGCTCACCACGGTCGATCACAAGCGGATCGGCCTGATGTACCTCGCCAGCACCTTCGTCGCGTTCCTGATGGGCGGCCTGTTCGCGCTCGTCCTGCGTCTCGAGCTCCTGACGCCGAAGGCGACGATCATGAGCGCGAACGCCTACAACCAGATGTTCACGCTCCACGGGGCGGTGATGACCTTCCTGTTCATCATCCCGAGCATCCCCGGCGCGCTCGGCAACTTCCTCCTGCCGATCATGATCGGCGCGAAGGACGTCGCCTTCCCCAAGCTGAACCTCCTCAGCCTGTACCTCTACTGGATCGGCGCGCTCTTCACGCTCTCGTCGCTGCTCACGGGCGGCATCGACACCGGCTGGACGTTCTACGTGCCGTACTCGAGCACGGTGACCACGACGTCGGTCCTGAGCGTCACGTTCGGCGTCTTCATCCTCGGCTTCTCCAGCGTGCTCACCGGGCTGAACTTCATCGTCACGATGCACAAGCTCCGGGCGCCCGGGATGGGCTGGTACAAGATGCCGCTCATGCTCTGGGCGACCTACGCGACCAGCATCGTCCAGATCCTCGCGACGCCGGTGCTCGGCATCACGCTCCTCCTGCTCATCGCGGAGCGCGCGTTCAACATCGGCATCTTCGACCCGGCGCTCGGCGGCGACCCGGTGCTCTACCAGCACTTCTTCTGGTTCTACAGCCACCCGGCCGTCTACATCATGATCCTGCCGGGCATGGGCATCATCAGCGAGCTCATCGCCGTCCACGCGCGGCGCCGGGTCTTCGGCTACAAGGCGATCGCCTTCTCCAGCGTCGCCATCGCCCTGGTCGGCTTCCTCGTGTGGGGCCACCACATGTTCACCTCCGGCCAGAGCGAGTTCGCCGCGATCATCTTCTCGTTCCTGACCTTCCTCGTCGCCATCCCCAGCGGGGTCAAGGTCTTCAACTGGACGGCGACGCTGTGGCGCGGCTCGATCAGCTTCAACGCCCCGATGCTGTACGCGCTGTCGTTCCTCATCCTCTTCTCGATCGGCGGGCTCACCGGCGTGTTCCTCGGGATGCTCAGCGTCGACCTGCACCTGCACGACACGTACTTCGTGGTCGCGCACTTCCACTACGTGATGGTGGGCGGCACCGTCATCGCCTACTTCGGCGGGCTCCACCACTGGTGGCCCAAGATCACCGGGAAGATGTACTCCGAGCGGCTCGCGGCCATCGCCTGCGTGCTCATCTTCATCGGGTTCAACGTCACGTTCTTCTCGCAGTTCATCCTGGGCAGCCGCGGGATGCCGCGGCGCTACTACAACTACCTGGACCAGTTCCAGCCGCTGCACGCCTTCTCGACCGTGGGCTCGTGGATCCTGGGCGCCGGCGTCATGGTGATGTTCGTCTGCTTCATCAAGTCGCTGCGCTCCGGCGCGCCGGCGCCGAAGAACCCCTGGGGCGGGCTCAGCCTCGAGTGGACCACCGCCTCCCCGCCCATCACCGAGAACTTCGTCCGCACCCCGATCGTGACCAAGGGCGCATACGACTTCAACACGGAGAAAGCATGAGCGCGCACGCCGAGGCCGTCGAGAGGCCGAACAAGGCAGGCCCGGCCCTGTCCCCCAATTTCCACGTCGCCCACCATTTCGACTCCGCGGACACGCAGTTCGACGCCGGCAGGATGGGCATCTGGCTCTTCCTGGTCACCGAGATCCTCCTCTTCGGCGGGCTGTTCTGCGCGTTCGCGATCTTCCGGACGTGGTTCTTCGACTCCTTCGTCGAGGCCCACCACCACCTCGACAAGGTGATGGGCGGCGTCAACACGGTGGTGCTCATCTGCTCCAGCCTGACGATGGCGCTCGCCGTCCGGTCGGCGCAGAAGAGCGATCAGAAGACCACCACGCGGCTGCTCGTGGTGACGCTGCTGTGCGCGGTCGTGTTCCTCGTGATCAAGTACTTCGAGTACCAGCACAAGTTCCACGACGGCCTGCTGCCCGGGAAGTACTTCACCGCCCAGGGCTTCCAGACGGCCCACGCGGGGATCTTCTTCGCCATCTACTTCATGATGACGGGCATCCACGGCCTGCACGTCCTCATCGGGATGGGGCTCATCACGTGGATCCTCATCCGCAACACGCGCGGTGAGTTCTCGAGCCGCTACTACTCGCCGGTCGAAGGGGTGGGGCTGTACTGGCACCTCGTCGACCTCATCTGGATCTATCTCTTCCCCCTCCTCTACCTGGTGGGCTGAGGGCAGCATGTCGACACACGCAGAAGCAGCCGGCGCGCACGGGCACGGGCACGACCATGGCCACGGGCACGGCGGAGACCACGTGCCCCACGTCCTGCCGCTCAAGGTCTACATCGCGACGTGGCTCACGCTGCTCGTGCTCACGGTCGTGACCGTGGGGGCGAGCTACGTCGACCTCGGCGCGGCCAACCTCGCCATCGCGGTCCTCATCGCGACGGTGAAGGCGGGCGTCGTGGCGCTCATCTTCATGCACCTGAAGTGGGACCATAAGTTCCACACCATCATCTTCGCGTCGTCGCTCATCTTCCTGGCGATCTTCATCGGCTTCACCATGTTCGACACGGCCAACCGTGGCCGGGCCGAGCCGATCGAGGCCGAGCGGCCCGCCGACATCAAGGCGCCGTTCGACGGGAAGCGCGCCGTCGACAACTGGGCGGTGAAGCGGCCGCACAAGGTCGCCCCGCCGCCGAAGCAGGTCCACCAGGGGACCGAAGGCCCCCACTGACCGGCCGCGGGGCCGAGCGCCCCGCAGCGCGCGCCGTCCGTGAGATAGATTACAGTTACAAGCCGCGGGAATCTCAGGGTTTTTCCCTGATCACGCCCGGGTCTGCGCGTCGGCGCACCTCGGGCGTGCTCGCGGCTTTCGTGCGCGGTACAAGGGACCGTCGCAAGGCAAGGTCGGAAGGTTGCTCCGGGGCTGAACTCCGGGCAGCTCGACCCCGCCCTGAAAGCCCTCCCTGTCCGCGCGCGGATGCAATCCTCCTTCCAGTCCTGGTCGCTCGACGCGGGTCCCGACCCCACCAAGAGCGGCGCGCCCCCGGCGGCGCGGCGCCGGCTCGCGGTGCTTCTGTCCGGGCCGAAACCCCCGTCGTGGGAGACCGCCGATCGGTGGCTGATCCAGCTCCGCTGGGTCGCGATCGCGGGGATGATCGCGACGACGCTCGCGAGCAGGAAGCTCGTGCCCGACCTCCGGCTCGGGCCGCTCATCCTCGGCATCGCGGCGATCACGCTGGCCAACGTGGCGTGGACGTTCTGGGTGCGGCGCGCGCGTCAGCGGTCCGGGGGCGAGCCGTCGGCGCGCGAGCCCGCGCAGGACCTCGCGCGCGCCCAGCTCGTGGGCGACGTGATCGCGAGCGCCTGGATGCTCTGGTTCTCGGGCGGGCTGGAGAACCCGTTCGCCGTCTTCCTGACCTTCCACATCGCCCTCTCCGGCCTGCTCTGCCCGCGGCGCACGACCGTGCTCGTGGGCCTGCTGACGCTGACCGCGATCGGCGTGCTCACGCACGCGGCGCCGCTGCCGCTCGACTCCGCGCCGCTCGGGAGCGACCGCATCCGGCAGCTCGGCGATCTCGTGTCGCTCACGTCGCTGACGCTGTTCCTCGGCTTCTTCGTCGTCGTCTACGCGCACCGGCTCGAGGAGCTCCGCCAGCAGAGCCAGCGGAACGAGCGGCTGGCGATGCTCGGGCGCATGGTCGGCGGCATGTCGCACGAGCTCAGCACGCCGCTCGCGACGATCCTCCTCGCGAGCAAGGACCTCGTCGACGTGGCGCGCGAGACGGGCTCGGAGGACGCGGCGGCCATGGCCGAGACCGTGGCCGGCGAGGCGCGGCGGGCGAGCGACATCATCAGCCTGATGCGCGGCCAGATCCGGCTCGATCAGCGCCTGGAGCCGCTGGAGCTCACGCGCTTCGTGCGCGATCTGGCGAAGGTCGAGCTCGCGCGGCTCGGCTTCCGGGGCGAGCTCGCGTTCGACACGCCGCGGCCCGTGCAGGCGAACGTGCTCAGGCCGGCGCTGCGCCAGGTGCTCGTCAACCTGCTCGCCAACGCCGCCGAGGCGACGGCGGAGGCGGCCGAGCAACGGATCGAGGTCAGCGTCCTCGAGCGCGGCGACGTCTGCGAGATCGCGGTCTCCGACAGCGGACCGGGGCTGAGCCCCGAGATCGCCGGGCGGCTCGGCGAGCCGTTCCAGACGACGAAGATGTCGCAGGGCGGGATGGGGCTCGGGCTGTACATCAGCTCGATGATGGCCTCGCGCATGAGCGCGGTGCTGCGCATGGAGAGCGTCGAGACCGGCGGGGCGAAGGCGACCTTGCGCCTCCGCCTCGACGGGACCACGGGCCCCACGGACCTGGATCTGCCCGCCCCGCTGAAGCGCGCCGGGGCCGCCTGAGGTGAAGATGACGCGACGGATCGAGACTGCGCTCCTCGTGGACGACGACGACGCGTTCCGCACGACGCTGCAGGGGGCGCTGCGGCGCCGCGGCGTCGTGGCGAGGACGGCGGCGACGATCGACGAGGGGCTCGTGGCGCTCGAGTACGAGCCGGTCGACCTCGTGGTCATCGACTACCGCATGCCGCGCGGCGACGGGCTGAGCGCGCTCGCCCAGTACCGCAAGCTGCAGCCCGACGCGGCGATCGTGATGCTGACCGGCTTCGGGGACATCCCGCTCGCGGTGGCGGCGATGCGCGAGGGCGCGGACACGCTGCTCAGCAAGCCGGTCGACGCGGACAAGCTGCTGCGCGAGGCCGCGAACCTGCGGGAGCGCCAGCGGCCCCCGCCGTCGACGGCGCCGACGCCGCCGCCGGGGAGCCTGAAGCTGGACGACCTCGAGCGCGAGGCGATCCGCGCCGCGCTCCGGGAGTCGGGCGGCGTGGTGGCCACGGCGGCGAAGCTGCTCGGGATCGACCGGCGGACGCTGCAGCGGAAGCTGAGGAAGCTCGGGAGCTAGGCCTTGCCGAGGGCGTCGAGCGCGCCGAGGACGTCCTTCACGACGTCCTCGGTCTCCTCGACGCCCACCGAGAGGCGGATGAGCGCGGGGGAGATGCCGATGGCCGCGAGCTGCTCGTCGCTCAGCTCGTGGAAGCTCATGATGCACGGCTGCTCGATGAGCGTCTCGACGCCGCCGAAGCTCGGGGCGATGGCGGCGATGCGCGTGCCGTCGACGACGCGCGCCGCCGCCTCGCGCCCGCCGCGCACGATGAAGCTCACGACGCCGCCGAAGCCGCGCATCTGCTCGGCGGCGATCCGGTGATCCGGGTGCGACGGGAGCCCCGGGTAGAACACCCGCTCGACGGCGGGGTGCGCCTCGAGCGCGCGCGCGACCGCGAGCCCCGTCGCGTTCTGCCGCTCGACGCGGAGCGCGAGCGTCTTCATCCCGCGGCCGATCAGCGCCGCGGCGTGGGGGTCCATCACCGACCCGAGCACGCTCCGCATGTCGCGGACCAGCGAGATCAGCGAGGCCGACCCGGAGACCGCGCCGCCGAGGACGTCGTTGTGGCCCGACAGGTACTTGCTGGCGCTGTGGACCACGAGGTCGATGCCGCGGCCGATCGGGTCGGAGTTGTACGGGGTCGCGAAGGTCGCGTCGACGATCGTCTTGACCCGCGCCTTCCTGCAGATCTCGGCGAACCGGGACAGATCGATGCAGTGCAGGTACGGGTTCGTCGGCGACTCGCTCAGCGCGAAGCGGGTGCGCGGCCTGAAGGCCGCCTCGAGCTGGTCGAACGCGCCCGGGTCGATCAGCGTGTGCTCGACGCCGAGCCGCGCGAGGACGGTGATCACGAACTGCCGCGTGCGGCGGTAGACGTCGCGGAAGAGGATGACGTGATCGCCCGCCTTGAGCAGGGCGAACGCCGTCGTCGTCACCGCGGCCATCCCGCTCGCGAAGAGCACGGCGTCCTCCGCGCGGTCGAGCGCCGCGATGCGCCGCTCGACCTCGCGCACCGTCGGGTTGCCGTAGCGGCCGTACTCCTGCCGCTCGGGATCCGCGTCGCCGCCGGCGAAGTAGCGCTCGAGATCCGCCGTGTCCGCAAACGTGTAGGTGGCTGTCTGCGCGATCGCGGGCGCGAGGGTGTGGGACGGACGCTCGCGGAGTACGCCCGCGTGCACGGCATCGGTCGAGTTCGGCAGGTCGATCTTCATGGCGCTGGACGGCCAGGTACCTCGGTCACCGGCCTGGATAATTGTCGCACTTGACGCGTCGGAAATATAGGGAATAGCATCAGTCATGTCGCAACCAGTCGAGCGCCTTGCGGCGGCCATCGACGAGCACGCCGAGAACGTCGCCAAATTCAAACGTGGTGAGCTGACCCCTGACCAGTTCCGCCCCATGCGGCTGGCCATGGGTGTCTACGCGCAGCTCGCTCACGTGAAGCACATGCAGCGCATCAAGATCCCGGGCGGGCAGCTCACAGCCGCCCAGCTCGAAGCGCTTGCGGAAGTCACCGAGCGGTGGGGTCGCGGGCTAGCGCACGTCACGACCCGCCAGGATATCCAGCTCCACTACCTGGAGATCGAGGAGACGATCGACCTTCAGCGCGTGCTCGCGCGCGCGGGGGTGACGACGGTCGGCGCGTGCGCGGACACGCTGCGCAACATCACCTCGTCCCATCTCGCGGGCGTGGTCGAGGACGAGGTGTTCGACGTGACGCCCTACGCGCACGCGCTCACCGACCACTTCCTCTTCCACGAGCACAACCGGCGCCTGCCGCGGAAGTTCAAGATCGCCCTGTCGGGCAGCGCGCGCGACCACGCGCAGATCATGATCAACGACATCGGCCTGCTCGCGAAGATCGGCGACACGGGCCAGGGCTTCGCCGTCTACGTGGCCGGTAGCCTCGGCTCGACGCCCGAGATCGCGCACCTCTGGCGGGAGTTCATCCCGGTGTCCGACCTGCTGCCCGTGTGCGAGGCGGTGGTGAGCGTGTTTCACCGGGACGGCGAGCGGAAGAACCGCAAGAAGGCGCGGCTCAAGTTCCTGCTGCGCAAGATCGGCGAGGCCGAGTTCCTGCGCCGGCTCGACGAGGAGTTCGACCGGATCAAGGCGGCGCGGGGCGATGCGCTCGCGGCCGAGATCGCGCGGCGCGTGTCCGAGTACCGGGAGAGCGATCCGCCCCCGCTCACGCCGATGCGCGACACGCTCGGCGACGGCGCGTTCGCGCGCTGGAAGCGGACCAACACGATCTCGCAGAAGCAGCCCGGCTACCGGGTGGCGACGGTCAAGCTGCCGCTCGGCGACATCACGAGCGAGCAGCTCAAGAGCCTGGCCGGCATCTCGCGGCGCTACAGCAACAGCGAGGTGCGGGCGACGAACACCCAGAACTTCGTGCTGCGCTGGGTGCCGGAGGGGCAGCTCCTCAGCCTGCACCGCGAGCTCACGCAGATCGGGCTCGCCGAGGCGGACGCCGGGCACGTCACCGACGTGGTGACCTGCCCCGGCGGCGACTACTGCACGCTCGCGATCACGAAGAGCATGCAGGTCGGGTCGCGCATCCGGGAGCACCTGGTGCCGAGCGGCAACCGCCAGGAGGCCGACGACCTCGTGAGCGCCCTCGGCGAGTTCGACATCAAGATCTCGGGGTGCCCGAACTCGTGCGGGCAGCACCACGTCGCCGACATCGGGATGACGGGGCTGATGGTGAAGGGCAAGGACGGCGTCGAGCGCCCGCACTACTCGCTCCGGGTCGGCGGCGGCTGCGGCCCGAATGCCCGCATCGGCGAGCGCCTCGACGGCCGCATCCCCGAGGAGGAGACGCCCAAGGTGATCGCGACCATCGCGCGCTACTACATGGCCGAGCGCGCCGAGGGAGAGAGCTTCCGCGACTTCGTCGCGCGCAAGGGCGCTCCCGAGATCACCCGCGTCGGCTTCGCGGCCGCCGAGGGCGCGGCGATCTAGAGCGACGTCACCCGCTGCGGAGACGGGCCCAGATCGGCGTTTTCGGTGCTCGGCGTACAGGAGTACGCCTGCGCGCCGAAAACGCCGATCTGGGCCCGTCTCCTGTGCGGGTGACGCCGCTCTGTTCCGTGGGGAAGAGAGCGGGGAAAGACCGCGCTAGAGCCGGCGGCGGGGGATGACTGGAGGATCGCCAGCGAAGGGGTTCATGGCCAGCGCGGCCAGCACGCCGGCGGCGCCCGCCTTGACCTTCTCCATCCCGGGCGCGACGGGCGCGAGCTCCTCGCGCTCGTCGAGGAGCTCGGGGGGGATGTCGAGCACGAACCGGCTCGGCGTCCTCGGCACCATCTTGCCGCGCGAGCCGCGGTGCTTCGCCCGCGTGAGGTAGAGCCGATCGCGGGCCCGCGTGACCGCGACGTAGAAGAGCCGCCGCTCCTCCTCGATGCTGTGGCCGCCCGTCTCGCCGCCCTCCGCGCTGATCGGCGCAGCGTCCGTGGCGCGCTCGTCGAGGCTGCGCTGGTGGGGCATCAGCCCCTCCTCCAGGCCGATCACGAAGACGTAAGGGAACTCCAGCCCCTTCGCGCCGTGCATCGTGGTGAGCGTCACGCGGTCGGTGGCCTCCTCCTCCTCGGAGTCCTGCCGGAGCGCGAGCAGCCGCAAGAACTCGGCGAAGTTCTCGCGATCCCCCTTCCCCTTCTCGTCGCGGCGCGCGAAGACGTTGAGCAGCCCCTCGAGGTTGCCCCAGCGGCGCGCCGCGGCGTTGTTCGTGGAGGAGCCGGCCATGATGTCCTCCTTGAAGCCGGCGTCCGCGAGGAGCGCGCGGGCGATCTCCGCCGAGGGCTCGCCGCGATCGAGCCGCGCGCGCGCGGCCTCGATGATCCGGAGGAGCTGGCGGCACCCCTCGATCGCCGCGGCGCTCAGCTCGTGGATGGCGTGCGGCCGCGAGACCGCCGTCCAGAGCGAGGCGTCGTGCGCGGTCGCGTAGGCGCCGAGCTTGGCGACCGCGGCGTCGCCGACGCCGCGCGCGGGGTAGTTCACGATGCGCCGCAGCGACATCTCGTCGTTCGGGTTGAGCGCGACGCGGAGGTAGGCGATGAGGTCCTTCACCTCCTTGCGCTCGAAGAACTGCTGGCCGCCGATCATCCGGATCGGGATCTGCCTCTCCTTCAGGGCGGACTCGATCGCGGCGGCCTGGAGGTTCGAGCGGTAGAGCACGGCGATGTCCTTCGGCCGCGCGCCCTCCCGCTCGAGGAGGCGCTGCGCCTCGGTGGCCACGAAGCTCGCCTCGACGTCCGGGTCGACGCAGATGATCGAGCGCACCTTGTCGCCCTCCATGCGCGTGGCGATGAGCGACTTCTTGTGCCGCCGGCCGCCCGACTTGGCGAGCACCGCGTTCGCCACGTCGAGGATCGGCTTGCGAGAGCGGTAGTTGTGCTCGAGCTTGACGACCTTCGCGCCCGCGAAGTGCTCCTCGAAGTCGAGGATGTTGCGCACGTCGGCGCCGCGCCAGGCGTAGATCGACTGGTCGTCGTCGCCGACGACGACCACGTTCCGGTGCTCGCCGCAGAGCAGGCGCAGGAGCTCGAGCTGGGCGCGGTTCGTGTCCTGGTACTCGTCGACGATCACGAAGCGATAGCGCATGCGCCAGCGATCGAGGACGTCGGCGCGCGTCTGCCAGAGGCGCACCACCTCGCAGATGAGGTCGTCGAAGTCGAACGCCTGGAACGAGCGCAGCGCCGCCATGTAGCGCGGGTAGACGAGCATCGATATCTCGTCGTACTCGTCGATGCCCTTGCCCTGCCGCTGCGCCTCGGCCCACGACTCGGCGTCGAGGAACGCGTTCTTGGCGTTCGAGATGCGCGAGAGGATGGCGCCGACGTCGTAGCTCTTCCCGGCGCGCAGCTCGCGGAGGATCTCGCGGATGACGCCGAGCGCGTCGGACTGATCGAAGATGGCGAAGGAGCCGCCGCGCAGGCCGAGCGCGCGGGTCTCCGCGCCGAGCACGTCGAGGCCGAAGCGGTGGAAGGTGCAGACCTTGAGCTCGCGCGCGACCTTCGAGCCGACCAGCTTGCCGACGCGCTCGTGCATCTCGGCGGCGGCCTTGTTGGTGAAGGTCATCGCCAGGATGGAGCGCGCAGAGATGCCGCGGTCGAGCAGGCGGGCGATGCGCGTGGTCACCACCCGCGTCTTGCCGGACCCGGCGCCCGCGAGCACCAGCATTGGCCCGAGCTCGTGCTCGACGGCCGCACGTTGAGACGGGTTCAATAAGCTCGTCACCGGGGCGTGGCGTAGCCCGAAGGAGGCCGGAGCGGGAGCTTGATTTTCCCGGAGCGCGGCGGCGGCACGGAAGCCCGCGGGAAAGGCTCAGCGGCCGGGCGGCGTGGCGAATTGCCCGGGGAACGGGTTGGCCTCGCGGCGGCGCTGGAGCTCGTCGAGCGTCCAGGGCGTCGTGCCGCGCTCGTGGAAGAGGGCCACGCCGATCACGCCGACGTTCCGCGCGTCGCCGTGCTTCTGGTTCGCGTAGGAGCCGCGGACCGAGCCGAAGCGAAACGCCGCGACCGTGTCCATGCTCTGGCGGAAGCCGTCGATCTCGAGCTCGTCGTGCGGCTCGACCAGGTAACCGCGCTTGCCGAACGCCGCGGGCTGGCCGTCCATGACGTCGAGGCCGTCGACGGAGACGACGCATTCGATGCGGGTCGGCGTGAGGTTGCGCAGGACGATGCTGTAGCGCTGGCCGGCCTCGCCGACGACGTGGCTGGTCTCGCCGGCGACGAAGCCGCTCAGGAAGCCGCCACCCTCGGCGCGGAGCCCTACCGCGACGGCGCCGCCGGCCAGGGTGAACGCCTGCGGAGACGTTCGGCGGAAGCCGGACGCGCTCGCCATGGCGCGGGCGCCCTCGGCGTCGTTGTAGAGCAGGCTCGCGACCGCGAACGGGCGCTCGAAATCGCCCCGCACGAATGGCGCGGTCGAGATGCGGGAGACGCGCGTCTCGCCCCACTCGGTGCCGAGCCCCGGGCGCTCGATCGGCTCCGGCGCGATCTCGCGGCTCGGCGACCTCCGCGCCGCGCCCTCGCCGCCGCGGCCGGCGCCCTGCGCGGCGGCGGGGCGCTCGAAGTCGACCGAGGGCGCGGAGGGCGACGCGTCGAGCGGCGCCGCCGGGGGAGGAGCGCCCGGCTCGAAGGCGGCGCCGTCAGGAAAGCCGCTCGCGCCGGAGGGCGCGACGCCGGGGTCGCTCGCAGTCGCGACGGCGCTCCTCCCGGCCGGCGCGGCGTCCGCGGGGCGCGGCGCGGTGCTGCCGCCGCAGGACGCCGTGCTCGCGAGGAGCGATATCGCCAAACAAGCCAGCCCGATTCGTCGCGTCCGGTCCATGGTGCCTCCACTCCGCAGTGCGGTGATGCGGTGTCGACCGGAGAACGGGCTCGACGAGGCTACCTTACAGCCGAGCGCACCTGCGCGGCGGCGCGCGGCACCGGCGAGGGAGGATCGCTGTCAGGGAGCCAGCGCTGCGCGAGCGCGAGCACGAGCGCGGCGGACGCGAGGGCGAGCGCGCAGATCCCGAGCGCGGCGGCGCGCGACCCGGCGCGCGCGCTCGCGATCGACGCGCGCGCGCGCTGGCGCGAGCGCGCCCGCGGCCGGCGCGCGAGGAGCGCCGCGCCGGGCCTGCCGCCGATCGACGAGGCGGGCCGCAGGCGACGCTGCGGCGCGCCGTGCGCGCTCGCGACGGACGCAGGCGCGTCGGTCGCGGTGGGGGTGAGCTCCCTCGCGACGGACGACGGCGCCGCGCCGGGCTGCGCGCCGTCGTGCAGCCGGCGCACAGCGGCCTCCATGTCGGCGGCCGTCTGGAAGCGGTGCTCCGGGGCCTTCGCGAGCGCGCGCAGGATCAGCCGCTCGACCGCGGGCGGGATCGGCTGCGGCGCAAAGCGCGACGGCGGCGGCGGCTCCCGCTCGCAGTGGGCGAAGCGGAGCGCGTCGCGCCGGCCGCGCAGCTCGTCGAACGGGCCCCGCCCGGCGACGAGCTCGTAGAGGACGAGGCCCATCGCGTAGATGTCCGCGCGCGGATCGATCGGCCGCGCGGCGCACTGCTCGGGCGCCATCGTCCTCGGCGTGCCGATGACAGCGTCCGGGTCGGTCAGCGAGGCGCCGGCGTGGAGGAGCTTCGCGACGCCGAAGTCGAGGACCTTGAGCGTGCCGTCGTCGCACAGGAACAGGTTCTCGAGCTTGAGGTCGCGGTGGACGATGCCCGCCGAGTGCGCGAGCGACAGCGCGGAGAGGGCCTGCAGGACCAGGCCGAGCGCGGTCGGGACCGCGACAACGCCGAGGCGCGCGAGCTCGGTCCTGAGATCGCGCCCCTCGAGGAGCTCCATGGCGAAGTAGGGGCGGCCGCCGTCGGTCGCGCCGAGGTCGAACACCTCGGGGAGGCTCCGGTGGCGCAGGAGGGCGATCGAGCGCGCCTCGGCGCGCATGCGCGCCGAGAGATCGAGGCGGCCGGCGTGGATCCGGTGCAGCACCTTCACCGCGAACCGCCGGCCGAGCTCGCGGTGCTCGACCTCGTACACCTCGCCCATGCCGCCCTGGCCGAGCAGGCGCACCACCCTGTAGGGCGTGCCCGGGAGCGGCTCGCCCTCGAAGAGCGCGCGGAGCTGCCGCGTCTCTGCGGAAGATTCGATCTCGGACGCGCCGAGCTGGCGCGCCCCTGCGCAAGAGCCGATCTCGGACGCGCGGAGCTGACGCGTCCCTGCGCTGGACCCGCCCTCGACGAGCGCGCCGCGCTGCCGCGCGCGAGGGTGGCTCGGCGCGAGCAAGGCGCCGCGCGCGTACAGCAAGGTGCCCGCCTCGGAGCGCTCCGCCGGCGCGCCGCTCATCGCGCCGCTCCGTGCGCGAGCAGCGACCGCGCGCCGCGCTCGCCGGCCGGCGGGGCGGCGAGCCCTGCGCCGCCGTCGGACGGCGTCTCCCTGCCGCCGTTCTCTCCCTGCGCCTCCGCGAGCGCGGCGGCCATCGCGTCGGCCGTCTGCCAGCGGAGCGCCGGGTCCTTCTCCAGGGCGCGCGCGACAGCGTGGTCGAGCGCCGGAGGTACCCAGAGGAGCGAGCGGAGCCGCGGCGCCGGCGTGTGGAGGTGCGCCCGCATCACCGCCATGGAGTCGACCACCGGGAACGGGCCTCGCCCGGTGATCGCCTCGAAGAGCAGGAGCCCCACCGCGTACACGTCGGTGCGCGCGTCGACCTCCTCGCCCCGGATCTGCTCCGGCGAGAGGTAGCGCGGCGTGCCGAGGACGTTCGAGCCGGTCGACGGCTCCAGCCCGTCGCAGCTCACCTTCGCGATGCCGAAGTCGATGAGCACGGCGTGGTCGATCTCGAGCGCGCCGGGCGCGCACTCCAGATCGTCGGCGCCGTGCTCGCCGCCGGCGCTCGGCTGCACGAGGAAGACGTTCGCCGGCTTGACGTCGCGGTGGACGATGCCGGCCCGGTGCGTCGCCGCGAGCCCGCCGAGCACCTGGATCGCGATGCGCACGGCGGCGGGCGTCGCGAGCGGGCCCCGCGCGTCGAGCCGCTCGCGCAGCGTCTCGCCGAAGAGGCGCGGCATGACGAGGAACGGCCGGCCGTCGCCCGTCACGCCGACCTCCTCGACCTTCACGATGTGCGGGTGGCTCAGCGCCGCGAGGGCGCGCCCCTCCTGGACGAGGCGCGCGCTGATCTCGCTCGATCCCTCGTGCATGGCGCGGAGCAGCTTGAGCGCCCGGAGCTGTCCGCGGCGCCCCAGCACCTCGAAGACCTCGGAGCACGAGCCCGCCCCGATCCTCCGGAGCAGGCGGTATGGAGTCCCCGGGAGCGGCTGTCCGTCGTTCTCTTGCACCATGTCCGTCGACCTCCCTTGCGGGGGCGCGCGGCGGAGGGCCGGCGCCTTCGTTCGGGGAAGGAATCGTCGCTCTCACGGCGAAAGTTGCGCGAACAAAGCGCGCGACTCACCAAAAAACGCGCAATCAACGGATGTGCAGTGGCGCGCGCTGCGCGCCGTTTCAGGGCTGTGCAGCGGGATCCGGCGCGCGGCGCGCGCTCAGTGATAGAGGAACCAGCGGACGCCGGCCTTGATCTCCATATGGTAATGGTCGGCGTGCGCCGCGTTGTAATTGGGCGTCAGTACGTATGTAAAAATCCCGAGATCGGCCGCCTCGCACACGATGGACCGGAGCTCGCGCGCCTCGGGGAGCTCGGGCTGGGGCGCCCCTTCTCCGCACGTCCTGTCCCCGATGCGGCCGTGGAAATGGCGGGCGACGCTGATCCAGGTGCCGTCGCGCTTCCTGAGCGCGCCGACGTCGATGGCAAGGCCCGCGGGGTGACGCGTGCCAGGCGGAGCCCACGTGCCGCGCGGCTTCTGAACCACGTCGCTGCGCAGCGCGACGTCGCCGCGGCGCCTGGGCGAGGACGCGGTGGCGCGGGTCGAGCCCACGGGCTCGCGGAGCGCGACGCGCCGGGTCCCGGCCTTGCCGGCCGTCTTTGAGGGCCCGCTGCGCGCCGCGGCCGCCCCCGGCCGATCGGCCGGTGCGCTCGGAGCGGCGCTTCGGGCGGCCTCCGCGGCGTTCTTCGGCTTCGCGACGACCTTCTCCTTCGGAGCTGCGCCGGTGGTGCCCTTCTGCTTCGCAACGGCCTCCACGGCGCCCTTGTCCTTCGGAGCTGTCCCGGCGGTGCCCTTGTCCTTCGGAGCTGTCCCGGCGGCGCCCTTCTCCTTCGCAATGGCCTCGGCGACGCCCCTGTCCTTCGGGCTCGCCTCCGCGGCGCCCTTCGGGCCCGCCCCCGCGGCGCCCTTCGGGCCCGCCTCCGCGGCGCCTTTCTTCGCCACGGTCTTCGCGGCGCCCTTCTCCTTCGGGTGTCGCGGGCGCTCCTCGGGTGCCTTCGTCGCGTCGAGCGCCCCCTTCTCGCCGAGGTCCACGGGCGCCGGCTTCGGCGATTCCTCGGGCACCTTCGTCGCGTCGAGCGCCCCCTTCTCGCCGAGGTCCACGGGCGCCGGCTTCGGCGATTCCTCGGGCACCTTCGTCGCGTCGAGCGCCCCCTTCTCGCCGAGGTCCACGGACGGCGCCGGCTTCGGCGATTCCTTCGGCGCCTTCGACGTCGCGTCGAGCGCCCCCTTCTCGCCGAGGCCCACGGGCCGGGCGGGCTTCGGCGACCCCTTGCGGACGGCGCTGTCCGCGGGCGACGCCTGCGCGGTCGGGTGCCCGTGATCTCCCTCGTGGCCCGCGCCGTCGCGGCCCGGCATCGGCACGTTGGGTCGATACATCGTGTAATGGACGACCTCGTCGATATCGTGCCGCGCCAGCAAGGCCGCGAAATCGTCGAGCGCGAGCGCGAGGCGCGCGTCCAGGATCTCGAACACGCTCGTCACGCGCTGCTCGGGCGGGAGCACCGAATGAAAGTGCACGCCGTTCAGCCGGCTCGTGAGCCGGATCGGCGCGCGCACCCCGGGCGCACGGTCGACCTTGATGTAGAGGATCTTCCGGCGATCCAGCTCGGCCATCGCCTCGTCGTCCGTCATGTTGGCGTAGCGGTACGCCGGCGACGCCTCGACGATGCTCGCGTCCGGCGTCATGAGGAACGGCGACGCGGCCGACGCGGACCCCGGAGAGAGCGACGCGACGGACGCGAGCAGCGCGCAAGCCAGCGGCTTCAGCAGACAGCGAAGTCGGGAATACGGCACAGCGGCCGCACTCTAACGAGACCGCGCGGGAAGGCTAGAAAATGGGCGCAGGCTGGACCGGTGAGCAGCGCCCAGCGCGCCCCGTCCAGCGCTGACCATCGCGGACCGGCGTGCTCGCGGTTACGCTGAGCGCGCGCCGACGCCCGCGGCGCCGCGATCCCGCGCGCGCCTCCGCGACGAACACGCCTTGCAACCGCCGACCCCCATCGACCCGAGCCGCGACGCGAACCCCCGAGCCGGCGGCGAGGCCCCCGGCACGCCCGCCGACGTGGACGCCGCGAGCGCGCTCCGCGGCGAGCGCCCGCGGCCTCCCGAGCCCACCGCCGCGCGCGCGCTCTTCGCCGCGGCCGCCACGACCGCCGCGGTGACCGCGGTGTCCTACGCGGCGCCGGCGAGCTACGCGGGCACGCTCGTGGGCCTCACGTTCCTCGCGGCGACGTTCTGGCTCGTGCTGCGGTACGACGAGGTGACCATCCGCGACCACGGCCTGTCGCTCGGCGGGATCCTCGAGCCCGTGCCGCTGTCGGCCGGGCGGCTCGCCCGCGCCGCGCTCGGCGCCGTCGCGTGGGCGGCCCTGGCCGCCGCGATCGTGTTCCCGCCGTTCTGGCTCGGCTACCGGCTGTACTGGGGCGCGACCTCGCCGTTCGTGCTGCGCCCGCCCTCCGTCGACGAGATCGCCGCGCAGCTCCTCGTGGTCGCGCTGCCCGAGGAGGCGTTCTTCCGCGGCTACCTCCAGAGCGCCCTCGACCGCGTCTTCCCGCCGCGCGTCCGCGTCCTCGGCGCGAGGCTCGGCCCGGCGTGGCTGATCTCGTCGGCGATCTTCGCGATCGGGCACGTGCTCACGATCCAGCACCCCGCGCGGCTCGCCGTGTTCTTCCCGGCGCTCCTCTTCGGGTGGCTGCGGGCGCGCACGGGCGGCGTCGGGGCGCCGCTCGTGTTCCACGCGGCGTGCAACCTCTTCTCCCTCACCCTCGCCCGCGGTTACGGTCTATCGCCGTGAGCACCTCGTTCGACGACACGGCGCCGCGCAGCCCCGGCGCGCCGGCGCGGCACGACGGCGCCGCGCCGCAGGGCGGCCGCGCGGCGCGCCGGCGCGCGGCGCTGTTCGACATGGACCGCACGCTGCTGCGCAAGGAGACGGCGAGCCTCTACGTGAAGTACCAGCGCCAGATCGGCGAGGCGACGACGCGCGATCTGCTGAGGACCCTCTACTGGGTCGGGCAATACACGCTCGGCGTGCTCGACGCCGTGAAGGTCGCCGAGCGGGCGCTGCTCTCGCTCGAAGGTATGCCCGAGACCGTCATGGCGGCCCGCTGCGACGACTGGTTCCGGCTCCATGTCGAGCCGCACATCGCCGACGGGGGGCGCGAGGCCGTGAGGCGCCACAAGGCAGCAGGAGACCTCTGCGCCATCGTGACCGGCGCGTCGCGCTACGCCTCGCACCCGCTCGCCAGGCGGCTCGGGATCGAGCACCTCGTCTCGAGCGTGCTCGAGATCGACGAGCACGGGCGCTTCACCGGCCGCGCCGAGCAGCCGCTCTGCTTCGGAGAAGGCAAGGTCGCGCGCGCGCGGGCGCTCGCCGACGCGCAGGGGTTCCGGCTGGAAGAGGCGACGTTCTACACGGACAGCATCAGCGATCTGCCGCTCCTCGAGCTCGTCGCCGTGCCGGTCGCCGTCAACCCCGATCCCAGGCTGCGCCGGGTCGCCGAGCGGCGCGGATACCGCATCGAGCGCTGGTGAGCGTGCGCCGCGCGCTGCCGCCTCAGAACGACGGCGGCCGCGACGCCGGCGGCGCGCCTGACGTCGGCGGCGGCCGCGACGTCGGCGGCGCGCCGGACATCGGCGGCGGTCGCGACGTCGGCCCCAGCGAGGCCGGCGGCGGCTGCGAGGCGTGCAGGCCGAGCGGGAGGCTCGAGCGAGAGAGGGAGGACCGCGTGTTGACCGCCCAGAGCACGATGGCGGCGACGACCGGGCCGATGAAGATCCCGGCCGCGCCGAACAGCTCGAGGCCGCCGAAGATGCTGAGCAGGGCGATGAGCGGGTGCATCCCGCCGTGCGAGCTCTGGACCCACGGCCGGATCACGTTGTCCGAGAGCCCGATCAGGCCAGCCGCGACGCACATGCCGATGCCGCCGCCGATGCGCCCGACGATGAACAGGTAGATGGCCGCGCCCAGCGTCACCGGCGTTGTCCCGATCATGGGCACGAGCGAGAGCAGCGTGGCCAGCAGGCCGAACAGGAACGCGCCCGGCACCTTGAAGACGAAGAGCGCGACCGTCGTCAGCGTCCCCTGGACGGCGGCTGTCGCGAGCAGGCCGAGCACCGCGCCGTGCACCGTGTCCTGGATCGAGGCGAAGAGGACATCCGTCTCCTCGTGCCGGAACGGCGACTGCGTGAGCAGCCAGCGCAGCAGCAGGCCGCCGTCGCGGAGAAGGTAATAGAGCGCCACGGTGAACAGGAAGGCGTCGACGATCGACTGCGGCACCGCGGCGACCATGCCCCCCGCGAAGCCCGCCATCGAGCTGCCCACCCGCTGGAACAGGTTGCTCACGTAGTTGCGGACGTCGTCCCCGGACAGGCCGGCCCTGTTGATCAGCCCCGTTATCCGCCCGTCGTTGAGGATGCCCTGGAAGCGCTCGATGGTGCTGGACCAGTCCCGGGCGAAGAAGCGGCTGATCGAGGCGGAGGCCTCGATGATGATGACCGTGAGCGGGATGCACACGAGGATGACCACGCTGACCGTGGAGATCGCGGGCGCGAACTTGCGGAAGCGGCCGAGTCGAGGCGAGAGGCGGCGCTGGAGGGGGGAGACGAGGAGCGCGACCAGGCCGCCGAGCAGGACCGGAACGAGCAGCCCTTTGACCATCCAGAAGAACAGCGCGACGAGCCCCGCCCGGAGGGCAAACGACAACCATCGATCGGACTGAGGTTCGTTCATTGCCGTGTGCGCTTGCCTGTACGCCGCCCTCGGCGGCCCGTTGCGGGCCCAAGGTAGGGTGGGCGTCCGGCATACACCAGCGATTTCCACGGCTCCTCGAGCGCAGCGCGCAGATTCCGCGATACAGTCAAGCTCGGCCGACGACCGCGAAGGCGCACGACAGCCATCGCCGCCACGTCCGCTGGAGGGAGCAAGGATGAGCACGAGCGGTGGTGGGGTTCCGCCCGGAGGCGATGGCTGGGGCAACGGAGGCGGAAGCTGGGGAAACGGCGGTGGCTGGGGGACGAGCCCGCCAGGCGGACAGGGCGTGACGCCGGGCGGACAGGGCGTGACGCCCGGCGGACAGGGCGTGACGCCCGGCGGCGGTGGCGCGCCCTCGACAGGGGGATATCCGCCGCCCGGCGGGGGATACCCGCCACCGGGCGCAGGGTGGGGCTCGCCGCCCGGCGGGGGATACCCGCCGCCCGGCGGGGGATACTCGCCGCCCGGCGGGGGATACTCGCCGCCGGGGGCTGGCTGGGGACCGCCGCCGGGAGGACCGGGCGGACCGCCGGGAAGTGGATGGGGGCCGCCGCCCGCGTACGGCGGCGGACCGTCGCACCCCGGCCCGATCCAGGGCACCTCGGACAAGGACCAGGCGACAGCCTTCCTGCTCGCAGCGTTTCTCGGGATCTTCGGCGTCGACCGCTTCTACCTCGGCCAGACCGGGCTCGGGCTCCTGAAGCTGTTCACGTGCGGTGGTCTCGGCTTCTGGACCCTCATCGACGTGATCCTGATCGGCACGGGTTCCATGCGAGATGCCCAGGGCCTCGTGCTCAAGCGCGACCCGCCCGTCGGTCACCCGACCAGGAGCCAGTCCACGCTCTTTCTGCTCTCGTATTTCCTGGGGACCCTGGGGGCCGATCGCTTCTACCTCGGCCAGACCGGCCTCGGCATCGCCAAGCTCCTGACGTGCGGCGGACTCGGCATCTGGTCGCTGATCGACACGCTCATGATCGGCATGGGCCGCTTCCGCGACGCGGAAGGCAACTCGCTGCGGTTCGACCGCTGACAGGCCAGCGCGCAGCGGCCCGGACGAGACAGGCGAAGACGCCAGGCACGCCTGGAGCACCCCGGAGAGCTCTTCTCACGTCCTCACGTCCCTGGCGTCGAGTCGGTTCAACTCGCTCTCTCGTCCGAGCCCCCCCTCGATCAGCCGGGCAACGACTACGAGCTCTCCACCGCGGGTCACGACCAGGAGATCGCGCGCCGATCGGCGCGCTCGGCGCGTCCCTCGGTATCCAAGAATGCATGGAGCGAACCCCGGATCGCTCCGCCGCGCCCGTCACTCCAGCGCCAGCATGCGCACGGTGCGGGGCATGAGCCGCACCTCCAGCGCCCCTCGACGCGCCTCGAAGCGCGCGTCGTCCAGCACGTCGCGCGCGCGCGACGCGCGCACGGTGACGCGCGCCACCACGTCAGCGTCCTCGGGGTTCAAGAGGAAGAGCACCCGCGGGGCGCCCGATGCGTCCTCGTGCAGCGTGGCGAACACGGTGCTGGGATCGCACGCGAAGGTCGGCAGGCCGAGCGCGTCGATGGCGCGCGACACCGCGCTGTCCGCCGCCGCGGGGTCGTCCTGGAGCAGCGCCGGCAGGTTCTGGCCGGGGGCGAGGAGCCGCTTCAGGTCGTAAGGCTGCGGGAGCTGGCGGAAGGCGCCGTCGAACGCGGGCTCGCGCGGGCCGAGCGTGATCAGCGTCCCCTGCCCCGCCGCCGCCTCGAGCCGCGCGAACAGCTCGGGGCTCAGGCCGCCCGCGGTGGCGCAGATGATCCAGCGCGCGCCGGCGAGCGAGACGTCGCGGTCCTCGCCGCCCACGTGGGCGTAGGGGACGCCGCGCCCGTCGAGCGCCTCCTCGAACGCGCGCACGAACGTGTCGGACTCCACCGCGAGCGGGTAGCCGAGGCCGAGATCGTCCTCGAGGCACCGGTCGCGCGCGCCGAAGTTCAGGATCGAGAAGAAGGCCCCGGTGAGCGGGCCGAACGCGTGCATCACGCGGTTCAGCCGGCGCTCGGTGCGCGGCGTGACGATGCGCACGGGCGCCGGGCGGCGGAGCGTGTGGAACGCCGTCGCCTCGAGCGCCGCGGAGAGCTTCCGCCAGAACGCGGCGAACGGGCGCGGGCGGCCGTGCGGATCGATCGGCGCGCCGATCCAGCGATCGCGCTCGACCGCCATGTAGATGTTGTACCCGCGCAGCCCGTAGGCGAGCGCCGCCATCATCACGAAGACGCTGTCGCGCTCCTCGAGCGGCGGGAAGAACGGCGGGAAGCCGGCGCCCATCTCGCACGCGAAGGGCGGCAGCGAGAGCGCCTCGCAGCGCACGGCGAGCTCGCTCGTCCGGCGGGCGATGATCTGGCGGCTGCTCGGGCTCGCGACGCTGTAGTAGTCGAGGCCGACGAGGTCGACGACGCGCGAGATGCGGGCGGCGTTGAGCGGCGTCGCCTCCTGCCCCATCGGGAAGTTGTGCATCGTGGGCAGGCCGTCGACGCCGGCCGCGGCGAGCGCCTTCGCGAAGCGGCCCATGGCGGTCTCGAGCAGGTGCTCGTGGAACTCGCTCCAGTCGAGGTGGCGCGCGAGATCGGCCGGCGTCTCGGCGTCGAAGGCGACCGGCGGCGTGATGGTCGCGAACCGCAGGTCGCCCTCGTCGGCGGGCGCGCGCTCGCGGGCGACCGCGCGCAGGAGCGCCGCCGCGGCGTCCTCGGGCGCGGCGCCCTCCGGCGCCGGCTCCGCCCGCCGCGCGTACGCCCGCTGGAGCGCCTCGATCGTGCGGTATTTCTCGCGCAGGAACCCGCGGTACAGGGAAATCGCGTCCGGGTGGTAGTCCTGGTCGTACGCCCCGTCGCGGAAGTAGAGCGCGCCCTCGTTGTCGATCTGGACGAGCACGATCGGCCCGTCCGGATGGAGGTGCGGCCGGAGCACCGGGCCGAGCGCGTGGAAGTAACGGGCGACCTCGTCGTGAAACGCGTCGCTCGCGTAGCTCGGCACCGGGAACCCGTACGGCAGCATCGGGAGCACGACCGGGTTGTTCCGCGCCGAGCGGGCCTGGCAGCTCGGGTCCCAGAGGATGCGCTCGGGGATGCCGAAGCCGGTGAGCTCCGCGTTGATGTGCGGGCCGGGGCGGGCGATGACGTGGAAGCCGAGCTCGTGCGCGAGCCGGAGGAAGGCGCCGACGTCGCGGCGCGGGTCGATCTGGCCGAAATCGAACTGGCCCGGGCCGGTCTCGTGAACGGCCCACGGCACATAGATGTCGATCAGGTGAACGCCGAGCGCGCGCGTCGCCTCGAGGCAGGCGCGCCAGTCCGGCGGGTCGAGCCGCCAGTAGTGCAGGCTGCCGGCGTACAGCGGGACCAGCTTGCCGCCGATGTCGAGGCCGCCCGGGACGAGGCGGACCCCCCGCGTGAAGCGTTCCTCTGGAGAGCTCGCGTCCTGCGTCGTGGCCACGCGCGCGCACACTAGCAAGGATCGCCGGGAGATCGATACCGCCGCGTGCGGTCCGGCGAGCACGCCGGCCGGGGGCGACGGCGGCGCGGCGCGCGGTCAGCGCACGTCATCCATGGTGCGCGCGGCCAGCAGCGCATGTCGGCCCGCGGTCAGCGGATGATCGTCAGGGAGCGCGCCACGAAATCGTAAACGGGCCCCCAGTAGACCCCGAGCAGCAGGGTCGGAACCGCGAACGCGCAGGTCATCGCGCCGAGCAGCCGCCGCACGGGCGCAGGCTCGGTGCGCTCGCCCTGCTCGAGGTACATCGCGCGGAGCACGCGCGCGTAATAGAAGAGCGAGATCACGCTGTTCACCACGCCGACGACGGCCAGGACCCAGCTCCACGCGCCCCCGGCGGAGATCAGCGCCGAGAAGAGGTAGAACTTGCCGACGAAGCCGGCCATCGGGGGCAGGCCGGTGAGCGAGACGAGGAACACGGCCATCGAGGCCGCGACGAGCGGCGCGCGGCGCCCGAGCCCCCGGAAGGCGGAGAGCGTCTCGTCGCCGCCGCTCGTCTCGGCCACGGCCATCACCACCATGAACGCGCCGAGGTTCATGAAGCAGTAGGCGACGACGTAGAACACGATCGCGGCGAGGCCGGCGTCGCTGAACACGGAGAAGCCGAGCAGCATGTAGCCGGCGTGCGCGATGCTCGAGTAGGCGAGCATGCGCTTCACGTTCTCCTGCCCGAGCGCCGAGAGGTTGCCGATGGTCATCGTCGCCATCGCGAGGCACCCGGCGAGCACCGGCCACGGCGTCTCGACGGCGGGCGGCGCGCTCGCGGCGCCGAGCGCGTCCCAGAAGAAGCGGACCAGCACCGCGAAGCCCGCGGCCTTCGGCCCGACCGAGAGGAACGCGGTCACCGGGGTGGGCGCGCCCTCGTACACGTCCGGCGTCCACATGTGGAACGGCGCGGCGCTGATCTTGTAGCCGAAGCCCGCGAGGATGCAGGCCGTGCCGACGAAGACGACCTCGGGCACCCTGCCCTGCTGCGCGGTGAGCTCGGCGATCCGGGCCGCGCACTCGCCGAGGCGCATCGACGCGGTGATGCCGAAGATCCAGCTCATCCCGTAGAGCATGATCCCCGACGCGACGCCGCCGAAGATGACGTACTTGAGCGCCGCCTCGCTCGACTTCGCGTCGTTGATCTTGAAGCCCGCGAGCACGAAGCTGATGACGCTGACGAGCTCGAGCGACAGGTAGATGAGCAACAGGTGGCGGCTCGCCGCCATGAGGTTCAAGCCGAGCGAGAGCACGAGGATCAGCGTGAAGAACTCGCCCGTCTCGCGGCGGAGCTCGGGCTCGACCCCCGTCTCCTTCGAGGGCGGCACCGAGAAGAGGACGATCGCCGCGGTGACAAACGCGAAGATCACGCGGAACAGGTTCGAGAAGCGGTCGAACGCGAGCAGGCCGTAGAAGAGGTTCTGAGGCCCGGCGTCGCTGGCCAGGAAGTACGCGCCCACCCCGCCCGACCAGCCGAGCGCCGCGAGGCTGATGATCACGAGGCCGCCGAGCTTGAGGCGCGCCGGCGCGGCGAGGTCCCACGCGACGAGCAGCAGGACGGCGGCGATGAGGCCGAGCTCCGGCGCGAAGTACGCGAGGCTCTCCAGGTTGTCGAGGGTGCGGGTATCCACGGCTTATCTGGCGCTGGCGAGGGCGCGCCGGCCCGCCGCGGCGCCCTGCTCCGGGGCCCGCGCGGCGCGGGCCGACGCGGCGCTGTCCACGCCGGGCGCGCCGGCGATCTGGAACTGCCCCGGCCTGTCGACGAGGCGATGCACCTCGAGGGCCCCGCGGTCGATGAGGCTGAGCAGCGGGCGCGGCCAGAAGCCGAGGACGAGGACCAGCGCCGCGAGCGGCGCGATCGACGCGAGCTCCCGCCGGTTGATCTCGGGGAACTTCCCGCCGAACGGCTCGAGGTACTTGCTCTGCCGCCACGACGCGCGGAACGTGCCGAGGAACATCCGCTGGAGCGCCCAGAGGTGGTAGGCCGCGGTGACGATCACGCCGACCGCGGCGAGGATCGTGAGGGCGCGGTAGCGCGGGAAGGCGCCGATGAACGTCATCGCCTCGCCCCAGAAGCCCGACAGGCCGGGCAGGCCGAGCGACGCCATGAACGCGAAGCCCACGAGCGCCGTGTAGAGCGGCATCTCCGCGGCGAGGCCGCCGAACTTGTCGATGTCCCGGGTGTGCGCGCGGTCGTAGATCACGCCGACCAGGGTGAAGAGCATCCCGGTGATCAGGCCGTGGTTGAACATCTGGACGAGGCAGGCCTGGATGCCCTGCGGCGTCATCGCGCCGAGCGCGAGCAGCGTGAAGCCCATGTGGCTGACCGACGAGTAGGCCACGAGCTTCTTGAGGTCGCTCTGCGCCATGGCGCAGAAGGCGCCGTAGAGGATGTTGACCACCCCGAACGCCGCCATCGCCGGCGCGGCCCACTGCGTCGCCTCGGGCAGCAGGGAGAAGTTGATGCGGAGGATGCCGTAGGTGCCCATCTTGAGGAGCACCCCCGCGAGGATCACGCTGATCGCCGTGGGCGCCTCCACGTGGGCGTCCGGCAGCCAGGTGTGGAACGGGAACATCGGGATCTTGATGGCGAACCCGACGAAGAGCCAGACCCAGACCACCTTCACCGCGGCGATGCCGAGGATCTCCAGCCCCTGCGCCGTGAAGGCGACGCGCGAGAGCTCCGGGATCGAGAAGATGCGCTCGGTCGCCTGACCGTCGACCAGGTAGGTGTGGCCGGCGTTCAGGTAGAACCAGATGAACGCGAGCAGCATGAAGACGCTGCCGGCCAGCGTGTAGAGGAAGAACTTGATCGCCGCGTACTCGCGCCGCGGCCCGCCCCAGATGCCGATGAGGAAGTACATCGGCAGGAGCATCACCTCCCAGAACACGAAGAAGAGGAACAGGTCGAGGGCGATGAAGACGCCGTACATCCCCGTGACGAGGAGGTTGTACATGGCGAAATAGCCCTTGAGCTGATCCTGGACGCTGTAGCTCGCGAGGGCGCCCACGAACGAGATCAGCGCGGTCAGGAGGACCATCGAGATCGACACGCCGTCGACGCCGACGAAATACTCGACGTTCAGCGAGCGGATCCACACGCCGTGCTCGATGAACTGGTAGCCGTCGTTGCCGTCGGCCGCGGTGAAGCCCCGGTCGAACTGGGCGTAGAGCCACCCCGCGAGGACGAGGTTCACGCCCATCAGCACGACGGTCATCAGCCGGAGCTTCCTGTCGTCCCGGAGGCGCAGGACGTGCGCGAGGAAGACCGCGACCACCCCGAGCAGCGGCAGGAACGTCATGAGCGAGAGGATGTGGTCGCCGACGAAGCCGAGGCCGCGCTCCGCGTGGATGCCCATCGCCACGGTCCGCGCTGGCTCCACCACGCCGGCCGCGCCGGCCGCGACAGCGTCCGACTCGACCACGACGTGCCCGTAGAGCTCGCGCGCGCGCGCGCCCGCGGTCTTCCACCGGACCACGACCTTCCGGCTCGCGCCCGGCGCGAGGGTCGCCGCGGTGCCGCCGCCCTCGAGCTCCGCGCTGACACCCGGCGGGACGCGCGGATCCTCGGGCGACGTGCGCACGATCACCCGCGTCACCCGGAGGGGGCCGTCGCCGCGGTTCTCGATCGTGAACGAGCCAGCGAAGTCCGGCCCGCTCGCGGCGAGCTCGACCGGGGCGCCGGGCGCCTCCGCGCGCAGCGCGATCTGGCCGTGCGGCTCGGCCGCCCTCGGCGCCTGCGCCCGCGCGGGCAGCGCCGCCCCGAGCACGACGGAGAGCGCGGCCAGGAGGGAGATCAGGAGCTTCATGGTGGTGGCTCTGCCCGAGCTCGCGAGGGCGAATCCGCGAGGCATGTTGACGAAGGAGAGGTTCGACATCCGCCGTTCACCGCAGGAAATAATGAACGATGCTGAGCAAGGCGACGCCGCCCAGGAGAAGGTAGATGTAGCTCTGGATGCGCCCTGTCTGCAGGGTGCGGAGCTTCTCTCCCGCGCTCAGCGTGCCCTCGGCGACGACGTTCACGACGCCGTCGACGAGGTACCGATCGATGGCGCCGGTGACCCAGGCCGCGGCCCGGGCCAGGACCGCGACGCCGTTGACGAGGCCGTCGACGATCCACCGATCCATCTCGGCGAAGAAGAGCCGCAGCGAGAGGAAGGCGCGCACCACGGTCGCGTCGTAGATCTCGTCGACGTGGTACTTGTTCGAGAGGAGCTGGAACCCCGGCAGCCGCCGCTCCTCGGACTCCCAGCGCGGGGAGCGCCGCTCGCCGTAACGCGCGCGGGCGAGCGAGAAGGCGCCGATCGCGCCGCCGACGGAAATCGCCATCAGCGCGAGCTCCAGCCCCAGCCCGTGGCGCTGGAACGAGACGTCCGCGTGGGCGAACACCGGATGGAGCCACTCTTCGAGAAGGGGCTCGCCGTGGCCGCCGATGAAGTGGCTCGAGAAGCCGAACACCACGCCGGCGAGCGCCGACAGGAGCGCCAGGACCGCGAGCACCCCGGTGATCGCCGCCGGCGACTCGTGGACCTTCTTCTTGATCTCCTTGCGGGCGTGCGGCCCCTCGAAGGTCAGGTAGTAGCTCCGCCACATGTAGAACGAGGTGCCGAGCGCCGCCGCCAGGCCCATGCCGTAGATGAGCAGCCCCGGGATCGGACCGGTGTTCTCGGTGCCGAACGCCTTCCAGAGGATCTCGTCCTTGGACCAGAACCCGGCGAGGAACGGGATGGGCGCGGCGGTGATGGCGAGACACGCCACCTGGTAAGTCCGCGCCGTGCGCGGCATGACGCGGCGGAGGCCGCCCATGTTGCGCATGTCCTGCGCCGCCGCCTCGTCGTGCTCCACGGCGTGCATCCCGTGGATCACCGAGCCCGAGCCGAGGAAGAGGCACGCCTTGAAGAAGGCGTGCGTCATCAGGTGGAACACGGCGGCCCAGTACGCCCCGACGCCGACCCCGATGAACATGAAGCCGAGCTGGCTCACCGTGCTGTAGGCGAGCACCTTCTTGATGTCGTACTGGAAGAAGCCGATCGTGGCCGCGAAGAGCGCTGTCGAGGCCCCGACGAGCGCGACGATCCCGCTGGCGACCGGGCTCAGCGCGTAGACGAAGTTGAGGCGCGCGATCAGGTAGACGCCGGCGGTGACCATGGTGGCGGCGTGGATCAGCGCGGAGACGGGGGTCGGGCCGGCCATCGCGTCGGGCAGCCAGACATGGAGGGGGAGCTGGGCGCTCTTGCCGGCCGCGCCGACGAACAGGAAGAGGCAGGCCAGCGTGACCAGCGCGACGCCGCCCCACACCGTCTTCGACTGGAGCGCATCCCTGAGGAAGGCCTTGCCGCTCGCGTCCTTGATCACGAGCTGATCGTGGATCTCGCGGAAGGTGACCGTCGAGCCCACGGTCGCCACCACGACCTCCTTGCCCGGCTCGACGCGCATCCGATCGATCGCGGCGATCTCGAGGCCGTCGCCCCCGATCACGGCGCCGTCGCCCGGCACGATCACCACGGAGTGCACCCCGGCGTCGATCTCCTTGCGGATGAAGGGCGAGACGCCGAACGGCGGCGGGTTCGAGGCGAGCTGCGCCGCGTTCGCGATACCGAGGTACACGCGCGCGCCGGGGTGGCCGGTGAAGGTGAGATAGCCCTTCGCGCCCGCGAGCCGCGGTGTCCTGCGCTGCCCCGCCGCGTCGCGCGCCCCGGCGGAGGCGCCTTGATCGCCGTGCGCCTCTCCGGCCACCGCGATGAAGCGCGCGCGGTAGTCGGAGAGGTACCGGCCGTCGTCGAGCCACCTCGCGCCGAGGCCCCAGAAGAGGAGCGCGAGGCCGCACACGAAGCCCCAGTCGCCGACCCGGTTCACGACGAAGGCCTTCATGCCGGCAGAGGCCTTCTTGTAGTCGCTGTACCAGAACCCGATGAGCAGATAGCTGCAGAGGCCGACGCCCTCCCAGCCGAAGAACATCACGATGAAGTTGTCCCCGAGGACGAGGAGCAACATCGAGAAGACGAAGAGGTTCAGGTACGTGAAGAATCGCCAGTAGGCCGGCTCCGCTTCCATGTACGCCGCGGCGTAGACATGGATGAGCGCGCCGACGCCGGTGATGATCAGCGTCATCACGCCGCTCAGCGGGTCCATCAGGAACGCGAAGTTCGCGTCGAGCGACCCGATGCGGACCATCTTCCAGGCGAAGCTGTAGAGAGCGCGCTCGCCCGGATCGAGCCCGGCGAGCTGCACGAAGTTCGCGAGCCCGAGCGCGAAGGCGCCCAGCATGGCGCCCACGGCGACGAGCGTGACGCCGAGGCTCCCGATGTGGAGCCGCTTCGACAGGTCGCGCCCGAACGCGCTCCGCTGCAGCGCCCGGCCGAAGAGCGCGTTCACCGCCGCGCCGAGCAGGGGCAGGAGCGGGATCCACCAGAGCGGCGTCAGCGACGCGTGGACGTGCGTGACCTGGCCGGAGTAGTCGGGCATCGTAGGGTCAGCCGGTGGGAACGTGGGCCGCCACGCGCGTTCTGCGCTGAAAACGCCGCGCGACAGCGTGACTGTCGGCTCTGTTGACTCCCCCGCGAAGCCGGAGGAGCCGCACGTTAATGGAGGGCCGGAGGGCGGGTCAATACCTCCATCGGCGCTGATCCGGGGCGCGACGCGCCGATGCGGCGCGCGTCTCGCACCCGCGCAGCGTCATCCGTCCTCGGCCGTCTCGCCGTCGCTCGGCGCCGTCGCGTCGCTGCGCGTCTCCGGCGCGCCGACGCCGAACAGCGTCGCGCGCCGGATCGCGAGCCACAGATCGCGCCTGCCCTCTCCGGTGATCGACGAGAAGCCGACCGCGCGGCGGAGCGCGCCTTCCGCGGTCCGCGGGGCCGCGGAGGCGAGCTGATCCAGCGCGCGCCGGATCGATGAGCGGGGCACCTTGTCGACCTTCGTCGCGACGAGGAGCAGCTCCACGGGCCGTCGGGCGACGTCGCGCGACGCCTCGATGAAGCGGATGAGCTCGAGATCGTCCTCCTCGAGGCCCCTGCGCGCGTCGACGAGGAGCAGCACCGCGGCGAGCGTGACGCGGCCGCGCAGGTACGCCTCGATCAGCGACGCCCACGCCGCCTTCTCGGCCTTCGAGCGGTGGGTGAAGCCGTACCCCGGCAGATCCACGAGATGGAACACCGCGCCGTCGCGCGCGCGGGCCTCGTAGAAGTTGATCTGCCGCGTCGAGCCCGGGTTCGAGCTCGTCCGGACGAGCCCCTTGCGCTCGACCAGCGTGTTGATGAGGCTCGACTTGCCGACGTTCGAGCGCCCCGCGAACGCCACCTCCGCGCTGGCGGGCGAAGGGAGCGACGAGAGCGTGCCCGCGCCGGCGACGAACGAGGAGTCGACGATCTGGAACGGATCGAGCTGCCGCTCGGCCTGAGCCTTCGGAGCGGCGTGCCCCTTCGGAGCGGCCTGAGCCTTCGGAGCGGCGTGCCCCTTCGGAGCGGCGTGCCCCTTCGGAGCGGCCTGAGCCTTCGGAGCGGCTTGCGCCTTCTGTGCGCGGCGGGCGGTCACTTGGAGTGGGGCGGCTGGAATTGCGGCTTGCACTCGTCGCACTGGCAGAGCGAGCGCAGGTACCGGAAGGTGTAGATGCCCGAGTCGTGCAGGTCTCCCCACGTGAACTGGAGCGCGTAGTTGCCGACCTGCTCGATCTCGCGGAGGTTCAGGTCGCCGCCGGGCACGAAGTTGATCGTGCCGCCGTGCCCCTGGCAGTTCGCGCACGGGCAGTACCCGCGCACGATCTCGTGCGGAAGGACGCCGCGGTGCCCGTCGGCCCAGTGAATCTCCATCACCCGCGCTCCGTGCGGCGCCTTGACCTGCGTGGGTGTGATCTTCGGATCCTGCGGCATCTTACCCTTCCAGCCGACGGCAGTACCACGCCGATCCGGCGCTGCAAAGGGCGGCGACCCCGCGGCAGCCGCACGCCTGCCCCGCGCGCTCGCCTCCACGCTCCACGTTCCGCGCCAATCCGGAGATCCCTGCGATCCAGCGCCCGGCCGTCAGTCCTCGCCGCGCTCGCCGCGCTCGCCGCGCCGTCCGGACGCCCCCAGGCGCGCTCCCCTTCCCGCGGGGCGCGGCCCCTCCGGGCTACCCCGCGGCGACCGCCCGCGCCTCGACGGGGGCGAGCGTCGCCTCGACGCGCTCGAGGATCCGCACCACCGCGGCGCCCTCGTCGAGCGGCGTCAGCGGCGGCGTGCGCTCCTCGACGCAGCGGAGGAAGTGCTCGATCTCGACCGAGAGCGGCTCGCGCCACGGCACCTCGAGCTCGTGCCCGGACGGCGCGAGCGCGTCCCGCTCGGCGCGCTCGCCCGCCTCGGCGCCGCGCCCGTCCAGGAACAGGATCCGGTCGGGCGCGCGCACGTCATCGAAGACCGCGACGCGCGCGCTGCCCGCGAGCCGCAGCCGCCGCTCCTTGGTCGGGCTCGACGAGCAGAGCTCGATCTGCGCGGCGAGGCCGCTCTCGAGGCGCACCTCCACCGTGACGCGCTCGCCGCCGGGCGAGAGGCGGCCCCGCGCCTCGACGACCGGGCTCGGGTCGAGCGCCGCGAGCACCGAGAGGTCGTGCGGCCCGAGCGTCCACAGCGCCGAGGACGCCCCGCCGCCGCCGGCGCTCGCCGTGGACAGGCGCGCGGCGCTGAAGCTCACGAGCTCGCCGAGGCGCCGCTCGCGCGCGAGCGCGACGAGGTGCACCACGGAGGGGTGGTAGCGGAGCAGGTGGCCGACCATGCCGATCCGGCCGAGCGCCGCCGCGCGGGCGGCGCAGCGGTCGGCCTGGGTCGCGGACAGCGCCAGCGGCTTCTCCACGAACACGTCGACGCCGGCCTCGATCGCGCGCAGCGCGAGCTCCGCGTGGCTCGCCGCCGGCGTCGCGATGAGCACCGCGTCCACGCGCGCGGCCAGCGCCTCGTCGACCGTGCGCACGAGCCGCGCCCGCGGCGCGAGCGCGCGCGCCCGCGCCAGGCGCCCGCGATCGACGTCCGCCACCGCGACCACGCGCGCCCGCGCGTTCTCCGACAGCGCGCGCAGGAGCTTCTCCCCCCACCGACCGCAGCCCACCAGCGCGACCCGGACGCTCACGGCGCCCCCGCGGACGCGGCCGGCGTGGCGGTGAGCTCGCGCAGGATCGCCTCGCCCTCGCCGTTGCCCGGGTGGATCGAAGGGCCGTTGATGTCGACAAGGAAGTCGTAGAAGAGCGGCGGCTCCCCCTCGATCGTCGCGCGCACGCGGACGTGCTGGAGGCAGGCCGACTCGGTGGACGCGCTCCAGACGGGCGCCTTGCCCGGGTGCCGCGCGCCGATCGCCTCCGGCGCGCTCCGGCCGCTCTCCGGGCGGTACTGCTGCACGACGCCGAGCGCCGCCCTGCGGTCCGAGGCGTTGAACCTCGACTGCACCCGGAGGACCACGCCGGCGGCGACCGCGCTGGTGCCCACGAGCAGCAGCGTCCGCAGCGCCTTGCCGTAGTCCATCCGCGAGCCGTATAGCCCCGGCGCCCGGGGAGAGCCAGCCGGAGCGCCGGGCAGCGCTACCCGACGAACGATCCGAGCCCGCGGAACCTGCGGTACCGGTCGTCGACGAGCTCCTCCGGGCCGAGCGCGTCCATCGACGTGAGCGTCGCCCAGAGCGCCTTGTCGAGCAGCGCCGCCGCCTCGTCGTGATCCTGGTGCGCGCCGCCGGTCGGCTCCTCGACGATCGTGTCGACGACGCCGAGCTGCAGCAGATCCGGCGCGGTGATCTTGAGCCGCTCCGCGGCCTCGTCGGCCCGCGCCCCGTCCTTCCAGAGGATCGCCGCGCACCCCTCCGGCGAGATGACCGAGTAGCAGCTGAACTCGAGCACCAGCACCCGGTTGGCGACGCCGAGCGCCAGCGCGCCGCCCGAGCCGCCCTCGCCGATGACGGTCGCCACGATCGGCACCCCGACCCGCGCCATCGCGGCGAGCGCGGCGCCGATCGCCTCGCTCTGGCCGCGCTCCTCGGCGCCGATGCCCGGGTAGGCCCCCATCGTGTCGATGAACGTCAGGATCGGCAGCCCGAACCTGTCGGCCATCTCGTAGAGCCGGATCGCCTTCCGGTAGCCCTCGGGGTGCGGCATCCCGAAGTTGCGCTTCACGTTCTCCTTCGCGCCGCGCCCCTTCTGGTGGCCCACCACGACGACGCTCCGCCCGTGGTAGGTCGCGAGCCCGCCCACGATCGAGCAGTCGTCGGCGAAGCGCCGATCGCCCTTCAGCTCGACCCAGTCGGTGAACAGCCGCTTGATGTAATCGAGCGTGTACGGCCGGTTTGCGTGCCGCGAGAGCAGCACCTTCTGCATCGGCGTGAGGCCCGCGAAGATCTCGCGCGCCAGCCGGCCCGTGTTGTCCTCGAGCTGCGCGAGCTCCGGCTCGAACCGCGGGTCGGCCGCGGCGAGCGCGCGCAGCTCCCGCACCTTCTCGATGAGCTCAGCGACAGGTCTCTCAAAAGGTAGAATGGAAGCAGCCACGGGCCGGACCCTAACGCTGCAGCGGGCGGACGGCTACGGCGCTGTGCTGCCGCGCCGCATCGCCCCGATGACGCGGCGGACGCGCGCCCCTCGGCCGAAGCGCCGCGTCATCGCCGTCATTCCTGCGCGGCGTTCGTCGGCTCGGGGTTGAGGAAGGCGTTCGCCGGGACCTGCGCCATCGGCCGGCTCCGGATCACGTTGTAGATCGGGATCGGCCTGTCCTTGCCCTTCACCCGGGCGGGCTGGAGCTCCTCGGTCTCGAACCTGCCCCCGAGCTGCGCGTACGTCGTGTCGCTGATGACGATCTGCCCGGCCAGCGCGATGGAGCAGAGCCGCGCCGACGTGTTCGCCACGTCGCCGATCACCGTGTAGCTGAGCGCCTTCGAGCTCCCGATGTACCCGGCGACGAGCGGCCCGGTGTGGATCCCGATGCCGACAGCGAGCGGCGGCTCGCCCTTCTCCAGCCGCTCGCGGTTGAACTCGCCGAGCACCTCGCCCATCTTCAGCGCGCACTCCACGCTGCGGACCGCATCGTCCCGGTGGGCGACCGGCGCGCCCCAGAGCGCCATGATCCCGTCGCCCATGAACTTGTCGAGCGTGCCCTCGAACTGGAAGATCGTGTCGACCATCCGCTCGAAGTACTCGTTCAACATCACGACGAGCTCCTCGGGCCGCTTGCTCTCGGCCATGCGCGTGAAGCCGCGGATGTCGCTGTTGAAGACGGTGCACTCCTCGACGTGCTGGCCGCCCTGCTTCACCGCGAGCTGGCCGCTCAGGACGCGCTCGGCGATGTTCGGCGAGAGCAGCCGGCGGAGCTGCTCCCGCGTGACGATCTCGTTCTCGATCTTCTTCCCGAGGATGTTGATCTCGATGAACATCGCCGCCTGGTAGGCGATCGCCGTCACGAGCTCGAGGTCCTTGGGCTGGAACTGCGCGAGGGTCTCCGAGTCGAGCCAGAGCACCCCGAGCACCTCGTTGTTGTGCTGCAGCGGCGCCACGAGCGGGGCGACGATCGCCGAGCTGATCCGGTTCAGGATCATGCTCTTGCCCTTCGACGCCGCGAAATCCATCGCCGCGTCGTGGGTCAGCACCGCGGCGCGCTCGTGCACGACGTGGTTCAGGATCGTCGAGGACACGCTGATCGGCGCCGTCGTCCCGTCGCGCCGCTGCATCGCCTGCGGCGTGAGCTCGCCGCCCTCGTTGCGCAGGAAGATCACCCCGCGGTCGGCGCGGATGAACTTGAAGACGCTCGTCAGGATCTTCTCGAGCAGCTTGGTCGTGTCGCGCTCGGCGGCGATCTCGCGGGACAGCTCGTGCGACAGGCGCAGCCGCTCGTAGTCCGCGCGGAGCTGGTTCATGTCGTTCGCGATCCGGTCGAACGCCAGGAACCCCTTGTCGACCGCGGCGATCTGCGTCCCGATCTGCCGGGCCTGATCGTTCACGTCGATGCGCGTGCCCTGCGCGACGTACGATCCGCCGTGCGCCCCCGAGCGCCCCGGCAGCGGCGCCGTCCCGCCCGGCCCCGGGAGCGGCGGCGGGGGCGGCGGCGGCGCGTACGCCGGCGGCCGCGTCACCGGCGGCGCCGCCGGCGTGCCCGCGAGCGGCGCCGGCTGCTGCTGCTGCGGACGCGCGTACTGTGGCGGAGGCGGCGCCGCATAGCCGCCCTCCCGCTGCGGATGCCCGTACCCGGCCGGCTGCGCGGGCATTCCGCCCTGGTGGTTCACCCCGGGAGGCCAGCCCTGGACCATCGGCTGGGCGACGGCGGCGCCCGGATCGTCGAACCGACCGCGCGTGGACCCGAGGGCGATCTCGTCCCCGTGCTTGAGCGGCGCTTCGCCCCGGACACGCTCGCTGTTGATGAACGTCCCGTTCAGGCTCCCGAGATCGCGCAGGACGAAGTGATCGCCCCGCTGCTCGATGATGCAGTGCTCCTTCGAGACGATCTTGTCGAGGAGCTGGATGGAGTTGTTCGGGTGGCGCCCCAGCGAGTTCACGGGCCGCAGCTCGATCGCCTGCTGGCCCTCGGCGGTCTGCAGGATGAGGCGGGCCATCGGTTCTGGGAGATTACCCAGCCGGGCACGGACCGACAATCTTTCCGGCCCGGCTTCCGGGGCCGAGCGGGATGAGCGCAGGCGAGCCGGGGCGGAGAGGCCGCGCCACCCCGCGCACACGGAGCGCGGGACACCGCCCGGAGCGAACGGTCGGGTCGGCCCGCCTGAACAGCGGACCTCGCCATAACTGATCATATGATCAGTATTTCGTCCATAGTCCATCTGGACGTGGCGCGTGGAACTGCTATGCGCCCACACCCCGCCGCGTTAGTCGGCCGCATGGATTCCGCGTACCTCCTCGCCATCGATCAGGGCACGACCGGCACGACATCCCTCCTCATGGACACGGCGGGCGCGACGCTGGGCCGCGCGACGCGCGAGTTTCGCCAGCATTTCCCGGAGCCCGGGCTCGTCGAGCACGATCCGGAGGAGATCTGGCAGAGCGTTCAGGACGCCGTGGGCGAGACGCTCAGGGCGGCGGGCGTGGCTGGCAGCGCGATCAAGGCCATCGGCATCACGAACCAGCGCGAGACGACGCTCGTCTGGGAGCGCGCGACGGGCCGCCCGATCCACCGCGCGATCGTGTGGCAGGATCGCCGCACGGCGGCGCGCTGCGCCGAGCTCCGCGCCGCGGGCCACGAGCAGGCGGTCGAAGAGACGACCGGCCTCGTGCTCGATCCGTACTTCAGCGGCACGAAGCTCGCGTGGATCCTCGACAACGTGCCGGGCGCGCGCGCGCGCGCCGAGCGCGGCGAGCTGTGCTTCGGGACCGTCGACAGCTTCCTCGTCTGGCGCCTGTCGGGCGACGTCGCGGGCGGCTCGCCGGTGCACGCGACCGACGTCACCAACGCGTCGCGCACCCTGCTCATGAGCCTCGAGTCGCTGCGCTGGGACGACGCGATGCTCGCGATGCTCCAGATCCCGCGCCCGCTCCTGCCGGAGATCGTCGGATCGGCGGGGCGCATCGCGGCGACTCGCGGCTTCCCTCACCTGCCCGACGGCGTCCCGATCGCGGGCATCGCCGGCGACCAGCAGGCGGCGCTCTTCGGCCAGGCCTGCTTCGCGACGGGCGACGCCAAGTGCACCTATGGCACCGGGGCGTTCGTGCTGGCCAACATCGGCGATCGCCCGCTCCGGAGCCGCTTCGGCCTGCTCACCTCCGTGGGCTGGAAGATCGGCGCCGAGGTGGTCTTTGCGCTCGAGGGGAGCGCCTTTATCGCGGGCGCCGCGGTGCAGTGGCTCCGTGACGGCCTCGGCCTCATCGAGAGCGCGGCGGAGATCGAGGCGCTCGCCCGCGCCGTGCCCTCCAGCGAGGGCGTCACGTTCGTCCCGGCGCTCTCCGGGCTCGGCGCGCCCTACTGGGACCCGGACGCCCGCGGGATCATCTCCGGCGTCACGCGCGGCACGACCGCGGCGCACCTCGCCCGCGCGACGCTCGAGGGAATCGCGCTCTCCGTGACGGATCTCGTCCAGGCCATGGCCGACGACCTGGGCCACCCGCTGCGCCGGATGCGCGTGGACGGCGGCGCCGCCGCGAACGACCTGCTCATGCAGTTCCAGGCGGACGTGGCGAACGTCGCTATCGAGCGCCCCACCGACCTGGAGACGACGGCGCGCGGCGCCGCAATGCTCGCCGGCGTGGGGGCCGGCCTCTTCCGCACGAAGGAGGACTCGGCCCGCATGTCCCGTGTCGGGCAGAGCTTCCAGGTCGCGATGAGCGAAGCGGATCGATCCGCCCACCTCCGCCGCTGGGCCGATGCCGTCGCCCGCGCGCGGTCGCAGCGTTCCTGAGCACTCGGCGTTCTTCGACCTTGCACCTTTCTTCGACGATTCCCCCGAATTTCCACGCTGATTTCCGCTTGAACCAGGTCTTCCGAAGCTCTCTCCCGAGCCGTCATCGCGCCGCGGCTCGGCGGCCGAACGGGCTTCCGGATCAAGGAATCAACCCTAGGTTGCGAGAGTTAGGCCCAGAAGCCCCCAACCAGCGTAGAGTGCTATGACGACGGCGCATTTCCGTTCAAACTTGGTGCACTTGAACCGAGGCGCGCGGCCAGCCCACCGCCGCCTCGCTGCTTTCGATGGAGACGAGGAGGACATGCCGACTACCGAGAATGCTTCAGCCGGCGGGACGGCCGTTCGCGACATCCCGATCGACTGGGAGGCGCTGGAGGACGCCTTCGAGAACAACGCCCCAGAGGTGCACTCGTACCTGCACCTCGGCACGGGCGACGTGCTGCGGGTCGTCGACGGCGTGGCCGATCCGCAGATGCACGCGCGCATCGCGGCCGATGCCAACTACCTCCGGATCGATCCCGTGAGCTCGCGCGAGCAGTACCGCTGGATGGAGCGCTACATCCCGATGGTGGAAGACATGGAGCTCCAGGCGAAGCTCAGCCAGGCCATCGACGGCAAGGGCGCGTTCCGTCGCTTCAAGGATGTCTTGATGTCCTACGGTCCGGAGCGGGAGCGCTGGTTCGCCTTCCGGAGCGAGCGGCTGCGGATCTTCATGGAGGCGTGGCTGAGCGCGCACGCGCTGAACCCGGTCCCCCGTCCGCTCTGGGTACCAGAGGTGCCGGCCCGCCCGGAGGCCGCCCCCGTCGCCCCTGCGGCCGAGGCGCCCGTGCGCGAGCGCGAGCGCGAGGAGGTGCGGGAGCCCCGCCGCGGCGGCAAGAGCGTGGAGAGCCTGCGCAAGAACCTCCGCGACATCGCCGAGGCGCTCGGCCCGCGCGACCTCGACACGCTGACGGCGTTCGCGGAGTTCCTGAAGGCGCGGCGCGCGGCGCGCTCGTTCGCGCACCACTACCACGAGGCGCCGGGGCCGTCCGACGAGGACGCCGGTCCTGCCTCGCAGGAGATCGCGAGCGAGTCGCGCAGCGATACGGCGTGAGGGCGCGCTCCCGGCGCCGCGATCGCGGCGCCGGAGCGCTGGCCTGAGGGTGGGAGGAACGAACGGAGGGGAGCGGCGGAGTCGGTCGCCGCAGGGTCTAGAAGTACCAGTCGGTGCGCGCGCCGATGTAGTGGCCGACGTTCGACCCGGCGCCGGTCCTCTGGAGGTAGGCGGACAGCGCCTGCTCGCGGGCGGCGTCGTTGTAGAACGCGGCCGTGTAGATGAGCTTGAAGTGCGGACGCGCGCCGGCGCTCAGCTCGCCCGTGGGCACGAGGGTCGGGACGACGGAGACCTTCACCGCGGTCCCGAGATCCGCCACGCCGTCCTTGCGGCCCTGGAACGAGGCCTCGACGACGGGGTGGAAGTTCTTGTGCGCGAAGATCGTGGCGTTCGCCTGGACCGAGAAGTCAAACTGCTTCTCGTGCGGGCCAGCGGCGGTCGGGGTGACGCCCGCGGGCGCCTCGTACGCCGCCTTGGTGTAGTGCAGGGTGGCGAGGCCTTCGAGGGCGGCGGCGTCGCCGATCCGGAAGCCGACGTGCTCGACGGCCTCGATGGCGAAGGAGCCGGCGAAGGTGCCCTCGTCGTTCGCGGTGCCCCACGTCTGGTACGTCTTGGCGCCGCCGGCGGCGCCGTTGGCGATGCCGGTGCCGAAGCGCACGGACGTGTCGCTCCAGTTGCCCTGGCCGAGGCCGAGGTGGAGCTTCGCGCCGATGACGCCGCCGAAGTCGGCCTTGCCGTTGTCGGGCGTCGGGATGCCCGAGCCCTGCTTCGCGGCCTGGAGGACGTGCGCCTCGGCGTGGACCTTGACGTGGTGCTTGGCCTCGCCGCCGAACTCGAACTTGTAGTTGCCGGCGAAGATGGTGCGGAAGCGCTCGACGTCGATGCCCCCGTCGCCGTTGAGGTCGATGTTGTACGCCGGGGTGGTGGCGCCGAAGCCGCGATAGCCGAGGATGGCGAGGTTCAGGTTCTCGTACTTGATGCCGCCGCCCTGGCCGCTGAGGTCGTCGAGGTAGAAGTAGTCGCCGATGGGCGCGTACTGCTCGCGGAAGAAGCGCGCGCCGCCCCAGACGCTGAGGCCCGGGGTGAGGAAGTTGCCGGCCTCGATGTAGGCCTGGTTGAACTGGACGGTGATCGTCTGGCCGCCGTTCGAGGCGGGCTGCATGAACGGCCCGCCGTACTGCTTCCAGATGGCGAAGGTCATCTCGGACTTCACGAAGAAGTCGTCCGGCGTCGCGCCCTTCACCACGTGCGCGACGAACGACGGCTCGGAGTAGTCGTCCTCTTCGTAACGACCGCCGATGCCGAACCCGAGAAGGTTCATCGACGCGCCCTGGATGTTCTGCCCGTAGACAGACCACGCCATGCCGAGGCGCGAGTACCAGTGCCACTCGAAGTTCTCGCTACCCACGGCGTGGGCCGAGCGCGGCGCCGCCGTGAGGCAGATGGCCGAGGCGGCAACCAGCCCGAGGGCTCGGACTACGGTGCGCCGACCCGCGATTCGCTTGCTGGGAACCGACGACCTGTCTGTCTTAAGTGATGTCATCGAACGACGCTCCTATCCATTCTTGGGAGTGTACTTGGGGTGGTGGGACGTGGTTTGGCCAGGTGGCCAAGCGCGGCAGAGGAAGCGGCCTGTCAAGACAATCCAAGGTTGGCTCTGTGGGACAGAGCCGCCCGCTGCCACACACGCGGGGCTTGCGGGGGGCACAGTTAACAGGAACGTTCTGTTCATGTCAAAGGTCTCCGAAGCACCTACAGCAGTTTGTTGACTTCTGCGGCGCGTCATCATGAAGTGACCGAAATCACTTGGTTTCGTCGGCACTGGCGGCTCCCCGGCGCGCGCGCCACGGCGCCCTTGACGCGTCGCACCAAAACCAGCTCGCGTCGGACGACTCGCGTCGGATGAAGTGCTGCCAGAAGAATTCACGCGCGCGCCGCGCGTATTGCCGGGAGTGCGTCGAGCGCGTGGCGCTGACTGGGTGGCTGCGCTGGCGAGCCCCGGCGGCGCGCGCTTTTCTTGCCCCGGCGAGGCCGCGGTGGGCGCCGGAGTGCGCCTTGTTTCAGGATCTAGAACACGGCTTTTCGTCACGGGGCGAGGCGAGAGGCCGCCGCGGCGGCGCCTCGCTCTACCCGGGTTGAGCTCCAGGCGACCCCTCGCGCCCGCGGAGCCTCAATGACGGTCGCGGGCGCGCCCGCAGCGCCGCAGAGCGGGAAGACCCTGCGCGCGCGCGCAGGGCCGAGCGGCAGGAGGCTATCGCGTGAGAATCCTGCTCCCCGGTCCGCAAGATTACGCGACGCGTCAATAGCGCACCGCTTGACGCAGGTTCGGAGCGAGCCAGTGTCGATTGCAGTGCACGTGGGTGGACGCGATCGTGTCCAGGTACGGCGTTACGCGGTCGGCTCGGGTTGCATCATGTTCTCGCCGCGGCCGGGCGGCGTCGCTCGGGGGACAGGCACGGTCCCGAGCGCGCGAGGCGCAGTGAGGCGGATCGATGTTCGGGAGAGCCGGGCCGCGCTGAGCCCTCAGCACTCTTCCGCGACGGCGCCGATCACCCCGTCGAAGAACTCGACGACGCCGATGCCGTCGATCATGCGGTTCCAACCGATCTCGTCGAAGGGCTCTGGCAGCCCGTGGTTCGTCAGCAGGACGCCGAACAGCTCGCGCGCCGGGTCGATCCACATGAACGTGCCGGCGCCGCCCGCCTTGCCGAACGACCCGGGCGACAGGCGCGTTCCACCGTTCGAGAAGCGCGGGGTCCAGAGCTCCCAGCCGAGCCCCTTCGGCGCGAGCAGGAGGTTGTTGAGCGGCGAGGTGTCCGTCGCCGCGGCGGTGACCTGGGGAGTCTGGTTCCGCGTCATCCTGTCGACGGAGTGCGGCGTGAGCACCCGGACGGCGCCGTAGCTGCCGAGGCCCAGGATCATCTGGCAGAAGATCGCGACGTCCATGGCCGTCGAGAACACGCCGTCGCAGCCCGTCATCCCGCCGAGCGCGAAGTCCTGCTCGTCCTGCACCTCGCCGCGCACGAGGCGGCCGCGGCGGCTCGAGTACCCGGTCGCCGCGACGCGCGGCGCGAGCGCCGCCGGCGGGTTGAACATCGTGTCGTGCATGCCGAGCGGGCCCCAGATGTGGGCGCGCGCGAAGGTGCTCAGGTCCGCGCCGGAGACGATCTCGACCAGCCGGCCCAGCAGGCGGTAGGTGAGATCGCTGTAGAGGACAGAGGAGCCCGGCGTGTACTCGAGCGGCGTCTCGGCCATGGCGCGCCAGACCGTCTTGGCGTTGGGCTCGTCGAGGAGCTGGTTGTCGACGGGCAGGCCGGCCGAGTACCGGAGCATGTCGAGGACGGTGACGCCCGACTTCCCGTTCGCGCCGAAGAACGGCAGGTACGCAGCCACCTTGTCGGAGAGCAGGAGCTTCCCCTGCTGGTTGAGCACCAGGACCGCCGTCGCCGTGGCCAGCACCTTCGTGAGGGACAGGACGTCGAACATCGTGTCGAGCGTGACCGGCTCGGTCGAGCCGGCGACCTTGTTGCCGAAGGCCCGGTGACCCACGATGACGCCCCGCCGCGCGATGAGCGCGGTCGCGCCCGGGAAGAGGCCGTCGTTCACGCGGCGCTGCACGCGCGCGAAGACGTCCTCGATGCGCTCCGAGCTCATGCCCACCACCTCTGGCAAGCCGGAGGCGAGCACGGTCGTCGTCGTCGCGCGCGCGGACGAGCTGCCGAGCACCGCAGGCGCGATCGCGGTGAGCGTCGCGATGCCGCCGAGTCCCCGCAACAGATGCCTGCGATGAAAAGGACGATCTCCGGTATCCATGTGAAACAACTCCTTGCGAGGTCCTGTCACGATGCCTGTCGCCATGCGCCGTCCCGGAGACCTCTCCAGCGACGCTGACGAGGGGCGCGCGCGTCGATGCGACGATGACCGCGCGCCGGGGCCGCTCGCGCGGAGTCAGCGGCGGCCGTGATCGGCCCGGCGCCCGGTGTCCTCGACGCCGCGCGCGACATCGCTCGGCACCCCGCGCGCCGCAGCCCGCCGGCCGGGCGCCACAGCGCCTTACAGCGGCTCACGAGCGGCGCCCGCCCGCGGTCCCGTGCTCTATCCCATGGCTCCTGGAACGCGCCCTCCAACGCCGATCGCCGGGATGTAACCCCGACGAATACCCCTACGGATACGGCGCACTGGACCCCCATCCCGCGCGGCCAGCACGGGAGCGCCCGCGCTCCAAGCTGCCTGAGCGAACACCAGGCAACGAAGCAGTATTGCCCGGGTGTTCTTCGAGTTCAAGAGTCAGAATTCACCCACGTTATCGGCCTCTGCCGCATCTGCCTGTCGTGGGTTATCGTGGCGGGTCGGCGCTATCGTGCCTTGTAAGTGGCTGGCGACCGGCGAGCGGCGACCCGTGAAGAGCGACCCATGGCCGCCTCGTCGCGCGCCGCGTCGACGGGTGATGGCCGTCGATCACCGCGCGCTCCCGCGCTCAGCGCGCGGACACGATGCTGAGCGAGACCCGGGCGCGCGCGTTCTGGTAATACGCGTCGAGCGCCTGGGCGAGCCGCTGCGCCACGTACCAGCGCTTCAGCGCCGGGGCGACGTCCTCGTAGCGCTGATCCTTGAACGGCGTCGCGCCGGAGCGCAGGGCGATCTTGAGCTCGAAATCGCTGGGCTCGAGCATCGGCGCGACCATGCGGTCCAGGTACAGGCTCGCGCGGGCCTGGCGGCGCAGCATCGCGTCGAGCTCGTCGGAGCTCACGCCCTCGGCCGCCGCCGCGGCGAGGAGGCGCGCGCGGCCGCGGGCGCGCTGCTCCAGGGAGATCCGTGCCGCCTCGGCCCGCTGCGCGACCTCGGTCGAGGTCGGCGCGGGCGAGATCGGCAGGCTGGCGAGCAACGTCTCCGCGATGTGCCGGTCGAGCGCAGCGCGGATGTGCCGATCGCGGTACAGCCCGGGCTCCGCGTCGGGGTCGGCGAGCGCCTCGATGCGCGCCTCGAAGGCGAGCTCCCGCTCGAAGATGAACTGAGGGCGGCGCACGCCGCCGGTCTCGGGCGCATGCCAGCGCACGACGACGCGGTCGAGCGCCACGGGCGCCGAGGCCGGCGCCGGCGGCGCGACCGGAGCCTCCTGGGCGCGGGCGCCGCGGGTCAGCGACGCGAGCGCGAGCAGCGCGGTCAGCGTCGTGGAGATCCCGAGGCGGCGCACGCGAGCAGGCTACCGCAAGAGCATCGCGCCTCCCAGGCGCAACGACAGCTCGCGGATCGCCCGGGCGAGGCGGTAAGATGGGGACCATGTACAGGCAGTTCGCGCTGGAGGGCGAGGTCCACGCCGTGCTCGACTGCGTGCCGCTCGCGGTGCGGCGGAAGCTGGACCTCGCGGAGCTCAAGATCTCGCTCGCGGGGTGGCAGACGCTGTCGCGCGCGGAGCGGCTCGCGCTGTGCCACCTGCCGGTGGATACGGACGAGGACGTCGCGGTCTACGCGGAGGTGCTCCGCGGCTTCGCGGCCCGCGCCGGGGTCGCCCTCACCCCCCTCGCGGACGCGCCGGTGCGCCGCGCCGCGTGGGAGAAGGACGCCGTGATCGCGCGGCTGCGCGACCGGCTCGGCCCGGACGGCGCGCTCGACGAGGCCGCGCTCGGCCGGCTGGCGAAGCTGACGGAGGAGGAGCGCTACGCGCTCGTCAAGCTTGCGGATCCGAAGCGCGGGCCCGAGAAGCTGCGCGCGTTGCTCGGCGAGCTCGGGCTATCCCGGGACGCTGGCGGCGCGAGCCCGCCCGGCTGACCTGCCCAGCGGGCGCGAGTCCGCCCGGCCGATGCATCGGGCGGCGCTCCTCTATCTATCGCCGCTCGCCGCTCGCTCCCATGCCCGCCGCGCCGTCCCTCCGCCGTGTCACCGCCGCCGTCGCGGCGCTCGCCGCGGCGTCGCTGCTCCTCCCCGCCCGCGGCGAGGAGCCGCCGGGCGGCGCGGAGCGCGCGGCGGTCCGCGTGGGCCTCGTGTTCGACGTGGGCGGGCGCGGGGACAGGAGTTTTAACGACGCGGCCGACCTCGGGCTCGCCCGCGCCGCGCGCGAGCTCGGCGTGACGACCGAGGTGCTCGAGCCGAGCGGCGCGGAGGACCGCGAGGCGGCGATGCGGCTCTTCGCGGCGCGCGGCTTCGACCTGGTGATCGGCGTGGGCTTCATCTTCTCGACCGACATGGAGGTCGTCGCGCGCGCGTTCCCGGCCGTCCGCTTCGCGTGCCTCGATCACGCGCCGACGCCGGGCCGCGCCGTGCCGGAGAACCTCGCCGGCCTCACCTTTCGCGAGGAGGAAGGGGCCTTCCTGGTCGGCGCCGTCGCCGGGCTCACGACGGCGACGGGGCGCGTCGGCTTCATCGGCGGCATGGACATGCCGCTCGTCCACAGGTTCGAGGCGGGCTACCGCGCGGGCGTGCGCGAGGTCTGCCCCGCGTGCGAGGTCAGCGTCGCCTACGCCGGGATGACGCCGGACGCCTTCCGCGATCCGGTGAAGGGCAAGGCGCTCGCGGTGAGCCAGGCCGCGGCGGGCGCCGACGTCCTCTTCCACGTCTCCGGCGCGACGGGCCACGGCGTGTTCGAGGCGGCGCGCGACATGGGCGTCAAGGCGATCGGCGTCGACCGCGACCAGCACGACGAGATGCCGGGGACGGTGCTCACCAGCATGATCAAGCGCGCCGACGTGGCGGTCTTCGAGGTGATCCGCGCGCTCGTCGAGGGGCGCTTCGAGGGCGGGCTGTCGTCGTTCGGCCTGGCCGAGGGCGGCGTCGGTTATGTGAACGAGGGCCCGCACGCGGCCGGGATCCCCGCCGGGGCGAGCGCGCGCGTCGACGCGCTCGCGGCGCGGATCGCGCGGGGCGAGCTCGAGGTCCCGTCGCGCTGACGCGCCGCCGCGTCGATCTCCGCGCGGCGGAGCGTCCACGCGGCGGCGTCAGCGCGGCGCGCTCACCACTTCACCATCACCTTCGGCGGGTTGACCTCGGCCGTGACGCGCGGGACGTCGACGAGCACGTCGAGGAAATCGCTGCCCGGCTGGCTCAGATCGAGGTTCGCCGCCTTGGGCTCCACGCGCGCCAGGATCGCGTCGGGGTTGACGGCGCCCACGTCCTCCGGCGTCCCCGTGATCCTCACCTGCACGATGGACGGCGTCACCGTGGCGCGCGGGATCCCGACCACCTCCACCCTGCGATCGAAGGTACGCGTGGCGAGCTCGCGCCCGATCTCGATCGTCGCCATGACGCTGTCGACGTCGTACGTCACGAGCTTCGGCGGCCGGTCGAGGGCGAGCAGCCGCTGGTAGGTGCCCTCGGTGAGCCCGCTGATGTCGAACGGCGCGGTGCGCGCGAGCTGCATCACGTCGACGACCGAGCGCGGGCCGCGGGCGTTGACCATCGCCGGCTCGATCCCGACCGTCCCCTTCACGAGGAACCCCTGCGCGGCGTCCCCCGTGCGCGGCACCTGCACCGGGATCGGGCGCACGATGACGTCGTCCCAGCGGAGATCGATCGTCGGCGGGTAGATCTGCTCGACCGTGAGCCCCGCCGGGACGTGGAACATCGACTTGTCGAGCTCGATGCGCGTGACCGTGCCGTTCCGGAGGTCGAGCTGCAGCGTGCCGAGGTCGTCGGCGCGGAGGTCGTCGAGCTGGGTGCGCGAGCCCCGCACCGTGACCGAGACCGCGTTCGGGACCTGAGTCATGAGCTGCCGGTTGTTGGACTCGGGCGGGATGATCGTGACGATGTCGAGCGAGAAGGTGCGCTGCGCGTTCTCCGCCCCGTGGATGAAGGCGTAGAGGCACAGCGCGAACGTGAGCGAGAGGAGCTTGAGGCCGAGGTTGTCGAGCAGCGCCGCGCGGAGCGCCTCGCGGAGGCCGGCCAGCGTCATGGCTCATCTCGCGGGGGCATGCCCTCCGCGCTCCCCTTGGATGCGGCGGTCGCCGCGGCCTGCCCCGTCGGAACGAAGGTGCGCTGCGACGGGACCGGAGAGTCGGTCGCGCCCGCCGGGACGTCGACCATGGCCGGCCGGCCGCGCTCCGACGAGGGGCGATCGCCGTCCGGCGGCGCCGGCGCGGCCGCCGCGCTCCGGAGGTCGGCGCTGGACGCCGCCGGGGCGCGCGCCTCGGCGCCCGAGCGCATCGGCGTGGAGGTGGACATCCTCGACATCGTCCGCGCTTCGCCCTCCGCGGGCGCCTTGATCATCGAGGTCGTCTTCGTGATCGGCGCCGCGGGCTTGCCCTCGATCGGCGCGGGCTTGGCCGCGGCGGGCTTGCCGGGCTCGTGGCCCGGCGCGGCGGCGGCGCCGGCCGGGGCGCCCGCCGCGGGGCTGCGGACCGGCGGCGTCGGGAGGCTCGCGCGGCCGCCCTGCGCCACCTTCTTCGCGAAGCGCCGCCGGCGCGACGAGCGGCCGAACAGCCCGAGCAGCGCGTGCCGCAGCGACTGGCCGTCGAGGTTCGACACGATGTTGCCGCTGAAGCAGAAGCTGATCGTCCCGCGCTCCTCGCTGACCACCACCACGACCGCGTCGGTCTCCTCGGTGATGCCGAGCGCGGCGCGGTGCCGGGAGCCGAGGCTCGCGTCGAGGATCTTCGTCTCGGGCATCGGGAAGAAGACGCCGGCGCGCGCGATCTTGAGATCGCGGATCAGCACCGCGCCGTCGTGCAGCTTGTTCACCGACTCGGGGACGAAGAGCGACACGAGCAGCTCCCGGGTCACGACCGAGTCGATGTGGATGCCGTCGCTCTTGACGAACTCCAGCACGTTCGCGTCCTGCTCGAAGGCGATGATCGCGCCCATGCGGTGGCGGGCGAGCTCGGTCGCGGCCGCGACCACCTCGTCGATGACGCGCGACTGCTGCTCGCGGCCGCTCGTGAACCAGTTGCTGCCGCCGACGCGGATGAGGGCGCGGCGGATGTCGTTCTGGAAGACGACGACCACGATGAGGATGATGGACGAGAGCAGCCACGAGAGGAGGTTGAGGAGCGTGGTCAGGCCGAAGACCTTCGCCCCGAGGTAGATGAGAAAGACGATGCCGAGCCCGAGGCCCATCTGCATCGCGCGCGTCCCCCGCAGCACGAGCAGCGCGCGGTAGACGACGTAGGCGACGATGAAGATGTCGACGAGGTCCCGGGCGACCTGCGTCACCGGCCTCGCCGCGAAGAGGCGGAGGAACCCGTCAGTCATCGCCGCGCGCCCCCTCGGTCAGGGGAGCACCGGGGCGCCGGCGGCCGCCCGGGCCGGCGCGCTCGATCGCGCGCATCACGTCGAACGCCTGGCGCACCGGGCCGACGTCGTGGACGCGGACCGCCGCGGCGCCGCGCGCCGCGCACGCGAGCGCGGCCGCGACGGTGCCGCCGAGCCGCTCCGAGGGCGGCGCGAGCGCGTCGCCGCCGGCCGCGCCGCGCTCCGAGGCGGCGGCGCGCGCGAGGAACGACTTGCGGCTCGGCCCGACGAGCACCGGGAAGCCGAGCGCGCACAGCTCGTCGAGCCGGGCGCACAGCTCGATCGACTGCCGCGCGTTCTTGGCGAAGCCGAGGCCCGGATCGAGGACGAGCTCGCCCTGCGGCAGGCCCGCGTCGAGCGCCCGCGCGGCGGCGACGGACCACTCGCGCGCCACGTCGGCGACGACGTCGCGGTACGCGTCGTCCGGGTACGCGGAGAAGCCGGCCATCGCCGACATCGGGCCGCGGCTGTGCATGAGCACGAGCGACGCGCCCCGGCGCGCGCAGAGCGCGCCGAGCTCTGCCGCGCTGTCGAGCGAGATCGTGTTGACCACCGCCGCGCCGTCGTCGAGCGCGCGCGCCGCGACGGCAGGAGAGGTCGTGTCGATCGAGACGATGGCCCCCCTCTTCACCGCGTCGCGCACGCTCCCGCCGATCCGCGCGATCTGCTCGTCGTCAGGCACCGGCTGCGCCCCCGGTCGCGTCGATTCCGCGCCGATGTCGATCATGTCCGCCCCCTCGGAGAGCATCGCATCGATCTGGGCGAGCGCCGTCTGTTCATTCTCGAAGCGACCGCCGTCCGAGAACGAGTCCGGCGTGCGGTTGAGGACCCCCATGATCACCACGCTCCTGCGGCGTTCGAGCAGCATGCGCAGCGGGGACATTTCCTGTGGGTAGCAACTTTTGCGCCGAACGGCAATTGTCTGCTCCGATCGATGTTTTCTGGGAGCAATTGGAACATCGCGAGGGCGTCCGAACGCGGCGCTCCGGCGTACAGCGGGCGCGCGCGGGTGTTGGACGACGCGCCTCCATCAACATTCGGCCGCGCGTCCGGCTTCCAGGGCGCTGCCTCTCGTTCGGGGCGGCCCCTCGTCCAGGGACGTGCGCCGGGGGCGACGCTCCGCACGACGCTGACTCGGCCACGCTTCTTTGCTAGGGTCCCGCCTACACCTTGACATCGGCGGCCGCCCGCGGCCGTTCGGTGGCGGCGGGGTGACGCGCGAGCGTGCCCCGTCAACCGTTTCTCAGGTTCCCTCCAGCGGACGAGACCGAGCGGTTCCATGCTGCGCACGCGTATCCGGGCAGGTCCCCTCGCCGGCTTCGTCTTGAGCGTCCTCTTCTCGGCGCTCTTCGCCGTGATCAGCGTGGGCGAGCTCTTCATCCCCGTGCTGAGCCCCGAGATGGGCAAGCCTGCGCCCGTGACGCTGCGGGTCCCGTACGGGCCGCGCATCGTGCGCGACTCGCACGACGGGGGCTTCTCGCTCTCGTACGAGCACCGGCGCGTCATCGTGCCGCGCGGCACGGTGCTGTCGGAGCGCAACGAGGATCACGACGCCGCGATGGCGTACGAGACGGTGCGGCGCATGCGGCGGCCCGGGCTCGGCGCGCGCATCGCGAGCACGTACGTCATCTACCTGATCGTCTGCCTGATGCTGACGGTCTACCTGCGCCGGTTCGGACAGAACCGGGTGCGGCTGCTCCGCACGCAGGTGGGCATGTTCGTCCTGATGACGGGCTCGTTCCTCGTCGCGAAGCTCCTCCTGCTCTTCACGGCGCTGCCCGAGTTCTGGATACCGGTCGCGGCGCTCCCGCTCTGGGTCGCGATCGCGTTCGATCGGCGGACGGCGTTCCTCGTCGAGGTGGGCGTCGCGTTCATCGCCGCGTCGCTGCTCCGGTTCGACGTCGTCCTCCTGTCGGTGCTGCTCGTGCGCGGCATCGCGGCGACGATGTTCTTCTTCAAGCGCAAGGGCTCGCGGCAGCTCCTCATCGCGGGGAGCCTCGCGGGCCTCGCCGGGGCGATCGGGTTCATCGCGCTCACCGTGCTGTTCGAGGGCAGCTTCGACCTCGGGGCGGATCTGAAGCGCTGGCTCGGGTCCAACGTGCTGGCCTGCATCGGCGGCGGGCTGCTCGTCGGCCTGCTCGGGCGGAGCCTCCGGGAGCCGGCCGAGCGCGCGATGGGGCACGTGCCCCGCGACAAGCTGCTCGACCTCACCGACCTGGAGCAGCCGCTGCTCAAGAAGATGGCGGCGGAGGCGCCGGGGAGCTGGGAGCACGCGCGCGCGATGGCGAACCTCGCCGAGGCGTCGGCCGCGGCGATCGGCGCCGACGCCCTGCTGACGCGCGTGGGCGCCTACTACCACGACCTCGGCAAGACGGTTCAGCCGAAGTACTTCATCGAGAACCTCGGGCCGGGCGAGCGATCGCCGCACGAGGATCTCGAGCCGGAGGTGAGCGCCGACGCCATCATGGCGCACGTGGTGATGGGCACGAAGATCCTGCGCGAGGGCAACATCCCCGAGCCGGTGGTCGAGTTCGCGTACACGCACCACGGCACGCAGGTGGTCGAGTACTTCTGGCACAAGTGCGTCGAGCAGGGGAACCCGAAGGACCTGACGCAGGAGCACTTCCGCTATCCGGGCATGAAGCCGCAGACGAAGGAGACGGCGATCCTGATGCTCGTCGACTCGATCGAGGCGGCGTCGCGCACCATCTGGCCTCCCGAGCACAAGAAGTTCGAGGAGATGATCCAGCGCGTGATGTTCTCGAAGCTCGCGTCTGGCCAGCTCGATCAGTCGGGGCTGACGATCGAGGACCTGCGCATCATGACGAGCCGGATGGCCTCGACGCTGGTCAACATGTACCACGGGCGCATCAAGTACCCGTGGCAGCGCGAGAGCGATCGCGCCGGGCACACCCCGCCGCCGGCCACGGCCACGCCGCACCCCGTGCGCCCCGCCACGCCCACGCCCGTGCCGCCGTCCGGCGCGACGGCGCGCGACGGGAGCGCCGCGGCGCCGCCCGCCTCGACGGCGCGGGGCGCAGCCGCGGCGGCGCCCGCGTCGACCGCGCGGGGTGCGGCAGCGGCGCCCGCGTCGACCGCGCGGGGCGCTGCCGCGGCGCCCGCGTCGACCGCGCGGGGCGCGGCCGCGGCGGCGCAGGCGGGCAGCGATGACGGCGAGGGGGGCGCGAAGGAAGAGAGCCCAGCGGAGTCCGTGCGGGCGCCGAAGAAGACGCACTGAGCAGGCCGGGCGCGCCGCGCGCTCCTCCGCGGCGCAGCGGCCTGCCCCTGAAAGGACGGTCCGATGCCGCCGACGATCGAGCAGAGCTTCATGAAGGCCCTCTTCCACGGCATCATCGCCGAGGACATCATCTTCCCGTACCCCGAGATGCCCGCCGAGGACCGGGAGACGACGTCGATGATGCTGGACAGCGTGCGGCGGTTCTTCGCCGCGAACGTCGACAGCACCAGGATCGACCGAGAGCACGCCATCGATCCGGGCCTGATCGACGAGATGAAGGCGCTCGGCCTGATGGGCCTGCAGATCTCGGCCGAGCACGGCGGGATCAACCTCAGCAACATGGCGTACGCGCGCGTGATGCAGGAGGTCGGCGGGCTCGACGCGTCCATCGCCGTCACCCTCGGCGCGCACCAGTCGATCGGGTTCAAGGCGATCCAGCTCTTCGGGACGGAGGACCAGAAGCAGCGCTACCTCCCGAAGCTCGCGACAGGCGAGTGGATGGCGGCCTTCGCGCTCACCGAGCCGGGCGCCGGCTCCGACGCCGCGGCGATCAGGACGCGCGCCGAGGTGTCGGCCGACGGCTCGTACTACACGCTGAACGGGTCGAAGATCTGGATCACGAACGGCGGCTTCGCCGACGTGTTCACGGTGTTCGCCCGGACGTCCGCGCTCGAGGAGGGGAGCAAGCCGAAGCTCACCGCCTTCATCGTCGAGCGGGGCATGGGCGTGAAGAGCGGTCCGAACGAGCACAAGCTCGGGATCCGGGGCTCGTCGACGACGGAGCTCTTCTTCGAGGACGTGAAGGTGCCGCGCGAGAACGTGCTCGGCGAGGTCGGCAAGGGGTTCAAGGTCGCCGTCGAGGTGCTCAACAACGGGCGGCTCGGTCTCTCGGCCGGGTGCGTGGGCGCGTGCAACACGCTGATCCGGCTGGCGCTCGACCGGGTGCAGGAGCGGCGCGCGTTCGGCCGGAGCATCGGCGATTTCGGGCTCATCAAGGACAAGATCGCGACGATGCTGGCGCACACGTACGCGCTCGAGTCCATCACGTACCTGACGGCGAGCCTCGTCGACGCCAAGGGCCCCGATTTCTCGATCGAGAGCGCCATCTGCAAGGTCATGGGGAGCGAGACCCTGTGGTTCGTGGTCAACGAGACGCTCCAGATCGCGGCCGGCATCGGCTACATGCAGGACTTCCCCTACGAGCGGCACCTGCGCGACGCCCGGATCAACATGATCTTCGAGGGGACGAACGAGATCCTGCGCTGCTTCATGGCGCTCTCCGGCATGAGCGGCCCGGGCAGGGAGCTCGCGGACGTGGCGAAGGCGATGCGGGAGCCCATCAAGGGCTTCGGGCTGCTCAGCGATTTCGCGCTGCGCAAGGCGCGGTCGGTGCTCGGGCGCGAGCGGATGTCGAAGGCGCACCCGCTGCTCAGCCGGGAGGCGGTGCTCTTCGAGGAGTACACGGCCGAGCTCGCCGCCCGGAGCCAGGACATGCTCCGGAAGCACGGGCGGGAGATCGCCGAGATGCAGTACGCGCAGCGCCGCATCGCGGAGATGGCCATCGACCTCTACTGTATGGCCGCGTGCATCGCACGCACGACCCGGGCCATCGAGCGGCGCGGCGAGGACGGGGCGCGGCGGGAGATCGATCTCACGACCGTGTTCATCGGCATCGCGCAGAAGCGGCTCAGGCAGCATGTGTCGGACTTTCAGAAGAACGACGACGAGCTGCGCAAGGCGATCGCGGTGCGTGCCTATGCGGATCGCGCCTACCCGTTCGACATCCTGTAATCGCAGCCCGCCTCACCTCGGCTGACACCGAGGGAACCACACGATACGGCGCTCCATGTAGATCCATCGCAGGAACTACACGATACAGCGCTCCATGTAGATCCATCGCATCACGCTCATGGACCGTATCCGCGCTCTGTTTCAGACGTTTTCAGCGCACGGCAGGGACGGATTGCGATATCATCTGGTGGGGATTAACGTTGGCGTAGGCCCTTCGACAGAAATCGGGTGATCGCTTGTCCCAGGCTTGGGCATCGGGTGGCAGGTGCGGAGCCATGCAGGAGACTGAAGGTCGGGCCGTCATGGATAAGTACCGCCTCGAGCGCAGGCTCGGGAGCGGCGGCATGGGCGACCTGTGGCTGGGCTTCGACATCAAGCTCAGGCGGCGGGTGGTCATCAAGTTCATCCGGAGCTTCGCGGCGACGGAGCCGGAGCTCATTGCCCGCTTCGAGCGCGAGGCCCGCGCGTCCGCGCGCGTCCGGAGCCCCTACGTCATCGAGACCTACGATTACGGCGTCGATCGCGGCTGCGCGTTCATCGTGATGGAGTACCTCGAGGGGGAGGACATGAATCGCCGCCTCGATCGCGAGCAGAAGCTCCCGCTCGCGCAGGCCGCGACCCTGTTCACGCAGCTCGGCAAGGCCCTCGACGCGGTGCACGCCGCGGGGGTGATCCACCGGGATCTGAAGCCGGGGAACATCTTCATCACGTCCTCGGGCGGCGATGAGCTGGTGAAGGTGCTCGATTTCGGCGTCGCCAAGTCGTCCTGCTCGCGCGACAGGATCACGAAGACAGGCATGGTGCTCGGGACGCCGAGGTACATGAGCCCCGAGCAGACCATGGCGCCCAAGCAGGTCGATTACCGGAGCGATCTCTGGTCCATGGCGGTGATCCTGTACCGCGCGATCACCGGCCAGTGCCCGTTCGGCGGCGCCACCATCAACGAGCTGGTCCGGCACATCTGTCAGACCTCGTTCCCCAGGGCGTCCGCGCTCGCGCCGGAGCTCCCGCCCAGCGTCGACGCGTTCTTCACGCGGGCGTTCCAGTTCGATCCCGGCGCGCGGTTCCAGTCGGGCAAGGAGATGATGGAGGCGTTCTCCGCGATCGTTCAGCAGGCGCCGGCCTCGCTGCGGTCTCCCGAGCCGCCGCGCGCGATCCCCGGCCCGCCGCCGTCCGAGCGGAGCGCGATCATGAAGCGGCGCGCGCTGGGCGTGCCCGCGGTCGCGCCGCGCTATGGGATGGATGAGACGACCATGGCCGCCATGCAGGCGACGCCGGCGAACGATCTCGGCGGCGGGCCGCAGACGGCCGCCCCCTCCGAGCCCGCCGACGACGACCGGCCGAGCGAGGTCGTGCTGGACAGCCGCGTCCTGCCGCCGCTCCGGGTCCCCTGGCTGGTCGCGATCGCGCTGCTCCTCGCGGCCGCCTCGGTCGTTTGCCACAGCATGGCGCAGGGCGCGGACTGGTCGCTGGGGGCCGCGGAGAGCCCGACATCGATGAGCCCGTGATCGGCGGGCGCCGCGCCGCCCTCGTGGCGGGCGCGGCCCCCTCGCGGCGGTCGCCTCCCCGACCGTCGCGCGCGTGGCGGCGTCGCGGCGCTGGTCGGGCGGAGACTACCGCGCCTCGGCTGTGGGCGCCTCGTTGATGCCGGCGATCCACCTGAGCTTCGGCGCGCCCTCGTCGATCCAGCGGTCGCGCACCCGGCGCGCGAGCTCCGGGTGCTGGCTCGCCTTCACGGCCAGCACGGACACGAGGCATGTGCCCGGCCAGGACTCGTAGGCCGCGATCGCGCCCGCGTACTCGTCGCTCGCGAACACCGACTCGAGGCTTCCCTGGAGCACCTTGAACACGAGCGGCCGCACCTCGCCGTCGATCTCCTGCGTCGTCCGGATGAGCTGCGCCTCCCCGAGCCGCACGCCGTAGCCGTCGGCGAGCGGCGCGTTCTTCGCCCAGAACTCGTCGAGGCAGCTATCGGGATCGCTCGGCCCCGAGGTGCTCGTGTAGAGGATCGTCAGGGCGGCGTAGTGCTCGTCGCCGTACCGGAAGGTCGCGCGCGTCGGGTGGCTCCAGATCCGCACCCTGCGCCAGCTCTGCCAGTCGACAAGGGGCACATCGAGCGTGTCGAACCGGTCCCGGCGCCGCCCCCAGGGCTCCTTGAGCAGCCGCTCGAGCGCGGCCCGCTCCGGGTCGGCCGCGTCGCCCCCCGGGTTCTCGCGGGTGACCGAGGCCGGCGTCGGCGGCAAACCGGGCGCCCTCGGCGGCGGACCGCCGCTGCTGCACGCGCTGAGCGCGAGGGAGGCGAGCAGGGGGACCGCCGACGCGGTCCCCCCGCGGAGGAAAGAGCGCGCGATCGGCCTGGAGCAGGGCATGGGCAACACGAGCCTCGGCTGGCGGTTCTCGGACGGCAGCCCCGCGAGCGGTTCCCGCGGCGCCGCTACAGTCGGACCTCGCGCATCGCAATTTTATTCTTGTCGAAGACGCCCAGCCCGAGCTCGCCCGCGATGCGGATGTACGAGGGCTCGCGACTCGCCTCCTTCAGCGTGGGCAGCCCGTTCTCCTTGCGCCACCCCTCGACCACGCCCCAGCCGATCACGTCCATCGCGACCGGATCGGTCGTGGCGTAGACCGACTCGTGGAGGACGCGCCGCTTCGGGTTCTTGTCGAGCGGGCCCTGGTCGTAGATGAGCTTGAAGCCGTCCGTGATGTGCAGGCGCACGCGGCTCTTCACGACGTCCTGCGCGTAGAGCTCGGCGATCTGCGGGCTCGCGGTGTGCTCGTGGAACGAGTGCGGGTTGATCGTCGCGCCGTGGGTGATGTTCTTGAGGCACCCGGTGTAACCGCAGATCGAGTGATCCTTGATCAGCGAGACGTTGATCACCGCGGTCGCCTCGGTGAAGGGGCGGACGAACTTGGTGGGGATGCCGCAGACCGTGATGCTCGGCATCACCGCGTCCTTGTTCTCGTGCACCGCGGCGCGGATCCCGGCCGGGAACTCGGCGGCGGGCTTGGCGGTGCGGTCGGCGCAGCGCGTGCCGGCGAGGAACGACGGGTACTGCTCGAAGATCATGACGTTCTCCGCGGGCACGCCCGCCGCGATCACGCCGCGCACGATCTCGAGCACGAGCTCCTTGTTCGTGGCCATGGTCGCGCCCTTCTGGCCGGCGATGCCGTTGGCCTTGATCGCCACGCGATCGTCCTTGTGAACGAACCGCCCGAAGGCGGCGCCGAGGTCTGCCTTCCCGGTGAGCTCGGCCATGGCCCGCTCGAGCATCAGCTTCGCCGCGGACGCGTCGGGCCAGAGGCCGTTCGGCTGCAGCGAGTTCGCCTTCGTGACCTTCACGATCTTCCCCGGGATGGAGAGCGGCGTGAAGCCGGGGGGCGGCTTGGCCGCGAGGCTCGGGACCGCCTCGGCGAACGCCGAGCTCGGGCCGAGGAGCGCGGCGCCCGCGGCGCCGGCGGCGAGCCCGCCCAGGAAGGCTCGGCGCGAGCGCCCCGCGGAGCCGGGATCAACGAAGCGACGGGGATCGTGGGGCATGAGACCTCGTGGTGAGCGCCGTGGGGCGGGGTGAATGCCGCCGGGTCGCCGGGCGCCCGGAGCGCTGATGGTAGCCGAGCTTCTCGCTCGAGACACGGCGACCGGACGCCCGGGGGCGGCGAGCTCGTCGTCGCCTCCCGCGTCCGCCATGGCGGCGCCGCTCCCGGGCGCGCCGGGTCCCCGCGATCGGCTCGGGTTTTCAAGGGCGCGCGCGGCCGGCATGCCGCTCGCTTGGCGCCCGGGCCGAGGACACGAACGCCGCGCGCCGGTGCGCGGACGGCGACGTCCTCTGCGCGTTGAGGAGGCGCGGCACGATGGAGGAGACATCGAAGCGGAAGGGCTCGCTCGCCGATCGGGCGGAGGCAGGGCAGGCCGTGGAAGCGCGGCGTTCATGGCGGAAAAGGGCGCTGGCAGCGCTGCGGGAGTCGGCGTGGACCGCGCTGGGCGGCAAGGTGGTGGCGTACGGCGCGGGGTTCTTCGCGCTGGCGCTCGTGGGCTCCGGGCACGCGCTGAGCCTGCTGCCGGCGCGGCGCGCCGCAGATCCGGCGGCTGGGCTGGCGATGGTCGCCAGCGGGCCGGCGCCGATCGGCGCCGCCGGCGCTGCCGGGAGCGCGCCGCCCCACGCCACGGCCGATCCCGCGGACGCAGGGGCAGCAGCGGAGGCGCCGCCGGGCGACGGCGGGGCGGGCGCTCCGGCGGGCGGCGGCGTGACCGCGGACGGCAAGGTCGTGCTGAACCTCGCGACAGAGGCGGACCTCATGCGCCTCCCCGGCGTGGGGCCGGCCAAGGCGGCGGCGATCCTGGCGCTCCGCGCCAGGATGAAGCGCTTCCGGAAGGTCGACGACCTGCTCCGGGTCAAGGGGCTCGGCCGGCGGTCGCTGAAGCGGCTGAGGCCGCTCGTGCTCGTCGATCCGCCGTGATCCCGCCGTGACGTTGCGCGCCGCGCGCCTCGTCGCGGCCTGTTCGCTCGCTCGACCAGGCCGCGAGGAGGGGCGTCGTGCAGCAGGCGCGCGTCGTGCACGCGCGTGTGCAGCAGAGGCGCTGTCAGGACCGGTGAGCCCATAGCGCATCGGGCGTGCAGCGCTGCGACCGAGTCCCGTGTCCGCCTCGCGATATGCAAGCTCGCGAGGGCGCGCAGATACGGTGTTTGCGGAACACCGATGCCTATGCGGCAGCGCGCGACGCCTCGACAGGACGCATGCGGCGGCGCGCGCTGCCTGTCCATCGAGGGTCGTTGGAGCCCCTGTGCCGAACTCGGCTCACCGCTCCATCGGGGTCCGCAGCGGCCGTCTGCTCGCGGCGCGCCGCGCCGTGACGACGGGAGCCGCGCGCCGTCGTCCAGCGATCCACCGCGCCGAGCCCCCTTGCCCTCCGAGGGCGCTCGGGCACACTGCGCCGCGATGCACGTCCACTTCGTCGCCGTCGCGGGCACCGGCATGGGTGCGCTGGCGGGGCTCTTCAAGGCCGCGGGGCACGAGGTCTCGGGCTCCGACGTCTCCTTCTATCCGCCCATGGGGCCGGCCCTCGAGCGCTGGGGCATCCGCCTCATGACCGGGTTCGATCCCGCGCACCTCGACCCGCGCCCCGATCTCGTCGTGATCGGCAACGTCTGCCGCCCGACGAACCCCGAGGCCCGCGCCGCAATCGAGGGCGGCATGCGGGTGACCACCATGGCCCACGCGCTCGCCGACCACATGCTCGCCGGCCGCTCCCCGCTCGTCGTGGCGGGCACGCACGGCAAGACGACGACGAGCTCGATGTGCGCATGGCTCCTGCACGAGGCAGGCAGGGATCCAGGGTTCCTCATCGGCGGCCTGCCGAAGAACTTCGAGGCGAGCTTCCGGCTGCCCCAGAGCGCCGCCCCGGCGGGCGACCGCCGCGGCCTCCCGCTCCTCAACGAGGCGGGCGCGGGTCGCCGCAGGACGCCGTTCGTCGTCGAGGGCGACGAGTACGACACCGCCTTCTTCGAGAAGACGCCGAAGTTCTGGCACTACCGGCCCGAGGTGGGCGTCGTGACCTCGATGGAGCACGACCACGTCGACATCTACCCCGACGCCGCGTCCTACGAGGCGGCGTTCCGCGGGTTCGTCGAGCGGATCCCGGAGACGGGGCTCCTCGTGGCGGCGGCGCACGATCCGCGGGTCGTCCACGTGGTGTCGCGGTCGGCGCGCGCCGAGGTCGCCTGGTTCGCTCTCGAGGGCGACGACACCCACGGAAAGCCGCCGCACTGGCTGGCCGCCCCCGCGGAGGCCGGCCCGAGCGGCCAGTCGTTCGACCTGTACGCCGGCGGCGTCATGGCCGGGCGCTTCGCCCTGCAGATGCCGGGGCACCACAACGTGCGCAACGCGATCGCCGCGGTCGCGGCCGCGGCGCACGGCTTCGGCGTGCCGCTCTCGACGGCGACCGCCGCGCTCGCGAGCTTCGAGGGCGTGCGGCGCCGGCAAGATCTCCTGTTCGAGGCGCGCGGGGTGCGCGTCTACGACGACTTCGCGCACCACCCGACCGCCGTGGACGAGACGCTGCGCGCGCTCCGCGCCCGGCACCCGGAAGGCGCGCTGTGGGCGGTGTTCGAGCCGCGCAGCGCGACCGCGTGCCGCGCCCTCCACCAGGATCCCTACGCGCGCGCCTTCGGCGCGGCCGATCGCGTCGTGCTCGCGCCGCTCGGTCGGCCGGACATCGCCGCGGGCGAGCGGCTCGACCTCGACCGGCTGGTGCGCGACCTCGAGCAGGCGGGCAAGCGCGCGGAGGCGGCGGCCTCGGTCGACGCGATCGTCGCGTCGATCGCGCGCGACGCGCAGGAAGGCGACACGGTGGCGCTGCTGTCCAACGGGGCGTTCGGCGGGATCTACGAGAAGCTCCGCGGCGCGCTGTCGGCGAGGTCGCGATGAGCGGGCGCGGGCCAGCGGAGCTGCTCGAGCTCACCGGGATCGCGCTGCGCGTCGCCGAGGAGGCCGCCACGCTCGTGCAGGCTGGGTTCCGCGCGAGCCCGCGCGTGGAGGAGAAGGGGCCGCACGACCTCGTGACCGAGTTCGACCGGGCGAGCGAGGAGCTGCTCATCGCGCGGCTCGGCGCGCTCACGCCGGGCATCGCCGTCGTCGGCGAGGAGCAGAGCGCCTCACGCCCGACGTCCTCCCGCGGCGGGCTCGTCTGGTACGTCGATCCGATCGACGGCACCACGAACTTCGTCCACGGGCATCCGTTCTGGTGCGTCTCCGTCGGCCTCATGGACGACGACACGCCCGTCGCCGGCGCCGTTGTCGCGCCGGTGCTCGGGATCCGCTGGACGGGCTACATGCCCCGCGATCCGCGGCCCCCCGGCGGCGGGCCGGAGCCGGCGGCCGTCGGCGAGGCGCGCCGCAACGGCGAGCGCTGCGCGGTGAGCGCCACGGCGTCGCTGCAGCACGCGATGGTCGCGACCGGCTTCCCCCCGGTGCGCGATCGGGCTCCGGACAACAACTTCGACGCCTTCATCACGGTGAAGCGAAACGCCCAGGCCGTGCGGCGCTGCGGCAGCGCGGCCATCGATCTCTGCATGGTCGCCGACGGGACGTACGACGCCTACTGGGAGCGCCGGCTGCACGCCTGGGACATCGCCGCGGGGAGCGCGATCGTGCGCGGCGCCGGCGGCGTCATCACCGGGCTCGACGGCCGAGCGCCGGACTACCACACAGGAAACATCGTGGCATCCAACGGGCTCGTCCACGCCCCCATCGTCGCGCTCTTCTCCGACACAGGTTCGCCCGCACGCTAGGCGTGGCGTCATGCCAGCTCCGGATCGTCCCGACGGGAGCGGACCGACCCTGCATGAACGCGAGACGCGATCAAGACCAAGAGCGAGACGGCGAGCGAGATCAAGCGCAAACTGTGGTTGACGACGCCCTGACGACGCCCTGACGACGCGATGACGACGCGCCAGCCACGCGCCATTCATGAACCACCCAGGCGCGAGATGAGCGACGCCGCGGCGAAGAGCGGTTGACTGAGCCAGCGAGAGAACTATCCTATGGTCGTTCCCTCTGCCGACTTCGTGAGGCGCTGGACGATTGAATCCCGAGTAAGCGAGAACCAGGGAGCCAACAACGATACCGTGGTGAGCTAGGCCCGGAATCATTCACCGGGAAGCCTGAAGCGGTACTTAGGCTCCCACCTAGCAGCTATGCTAGGGGTTCAAGTCCTTCTGCCCACGTCCTCGGCGGTACGGAACATCTCTCCCCTGCGGGCCGTTCATGCGGCCCGCAGTTTTTTTGTCTCCGGGAGCTGAGCCCAGCGGCTGCCGCACCGCGGCGTCGTCTGCTCGCGGCCGCCCGCCTGGGCATGACGCAGCCCCGCGCGGGGTGGAACCCTTGCGCGGTGCGCAGCCCAGAGCGCAGGCGGTACCGTCGCGCGGATCGACGCAGGGCGGCGCATCAGGCAGCACCGTCACGCGGATCGACGCAGGGCGGCGCATCAGGCAGCACCGTCACGCGGGTCGGCGCAGCGCGGTGCATCAGGCAGCACCGTCGCGCCGATCGGCGCAGCGCGCCGCGCAGCCGGCGCCGCCGCGCCGCTGTCGCAAGGGCGCCGCGGGCGGCATCGCCGCGGGCCGGCGCAGCGCGGCGCGCGCGGCGTCTGCGCCCGGACGGCGGCCCGGCTTTTGTTTCCGTTCTCATTCCCCTTCCGGTAGCTTCGGGCCTGCGATGGATACGAGATCCCCTCGATCTTCAGGAGCGCAACACGACGAGCAGCGCCCGCTCGCCGGCGCAGCGCGGCTCGGGCCGTCAAACCACATCACGCGCCGCGTCCACGGCCGCTCGCGCTTCATCCGGCGCCTGGCCCTGACGCTCGCGATCCTCGCGGTGCCCGGGGCGGCCCTCGCCGCGGTGACGATCAAGGGCAGGACCACGGGCACGCCCAAGCTCCTGAACCCGGTCTGGAACGAGGCCAAGGATCCGAAGGCGAACCGGTACACGTTCCGCGAGCCGTCCCCGACCGTCCGCGCCGATGTGCGCACCCTGGTCGGCCACGCCCCGAAGGAGCTTTGCGTCGCCGCGCTCGCCGAGAAGGGCGCGCCGCTCAAGACGCCGCGCTCCATCGTCATCGCCGGCGGCCGCACCACGCCGGTGACCCTCGTCGTCGCCGAGGGCCAGCAGCTCCAGTTCGAGAACCACGATCCGTTCCCGCACAAGCTCTACGACGTCGGCAACAAGGGGCTCCAGCCGGTCGAGGTCGCCGCCGCCAAGACCCGCGCCTGGACGCCGCCGGGGCCGGGCAAGTACGAGATCCGCGATCAGCTCGCCCCGAGCATCCGCTCGTGGATCGTCGTCGAGCCCAGGACCGTGGCCGTCGCGTACCCGGACCGCCAGGGGAACTTCACGATCGAGCTCGAGGACGGCAAGTACACGCTGCAGGGCTACTTCAACGGCGAGCCGGTCGGAAAGCCCCTCGAGGTGGTCGCGAAGCCGACCCCGGACGAGCAGTTCATCAAGGAGGCGCTCGTCGTGGGCGAGAGCGGCGGTCCGAGCGCGGAGGCTGGAAAGTAGGCCATGCTGCTGTCGCGTTTCTGGTACGGGGTGCTCGCGCTCGCGCTCGGCGCCGCGGTCTTCATCCTCTTCGTCGCCGCGCAGCTCTACAACCGCTCGGGCCACCGCGCGATGAGCGAGGCGCTCGGCGCCGACTCCAGCGCGGTCGAGTGGTTCCTCAACGACGACGCCCGGAAGCGCTCCAGCGCCCTCATCCGGGTGGCGCTGAACCCCGCCCTGCGGAGCGCGCTCGCCAAGTCGTCGACCGAGGCCAAGCCCGGCCCCGACCTCCGCGAGAAGGCCCGCGGCGCGCTGCGCAGCGCGACCGAGGAGGTCCCCGCCGACCTCAAATTCGATCACGTGTGGGCCGTCGACGCGAGCGGCCGGGTGATCGCGTCCGTGGGCTTCGAGCACCGCGAGGACTGGGAGCTCGGCGGCTACCCTGTCGTCGCCGACGCCCTCCACGGCTGGATCCGCGACGACGCCTGGGTCTGGAAGGGCCGCATCCTGCGCGTCGTGGCGCGCCCCGTCGAGCAGGACGGCAACGGCGAGCCGGTCGGGGCGGTGATCGGCGCCAAGATCATCGACGACACCTTCGCCCGCGCGGTGACGAAGCGCACCGGCGCCGCCGTCGGCTTCTACGCCGAGGGGTCGCGCGTCGCGTCCGGCGCGCCCGAGGGGTTCGACAAGGCGAACCTCGATCAGATCACGCAGGATCTGAAGCTGCTCGACGACAACAAGGACTACATCGAGAAGGGGCGCTCGGAGGTCCGCGTCATCGGCCAGCACCTCGGCGTGGTCTACGCGCGGCTGCCCGGCGAGGCGTGGGAGCTCGGCGCCGGCTACGCGGTCGGCCGCCTCGCGGCGTCGGTCGACTCGCCGTTCAACTTCCTCGACAAGGCGAACAACGAGGACAAGGGCAAGGTGCCCACGGTGCTGATCCTCGCCGCCGTCCTCGGCCTGGCCGCGATCGGGCTGGTGTTCTCGTTCCTGGAGCACACGAGGCCGCTCCAGGTGTTCCGCAACGAGGCGGCGCGCTTCGCCAAGGGCGACGTCGACGTGCTGGCGCCGAGCCGATTCCGCGGCGCCTACCGGAAGGTCGCGGCCGACATCAACGACGGTGTCGAGAAGGTGGCCGCGAAGGGCGGCGCGCCGCGGAAGGCCGCCGACCTCGAGCAGGTGCTCGGCCCGATCCCGGCGCAGCCCGCGATGAGCGCGTTCTCGGTGCCGCTCGGCCCCGGCGACGCGCGCCCCGAGTCGCGCCCGTCGTACCCGAAGCCGATGGTGAGCCCGCGCGGCCCGACGCGGCGGCCCGGCTCGCACCCGCTCAGCGGGCCGCCGCCGGCGCGCGAGTCGGAGGACCCGGTCGAGGCGATCGAGGAGGTCTCCGATGCGGCGATCGCGATCTCCGCCCGCAGCCCCTCGGCCGCTCCCGGGCGCCCGCCGCCGCGGCGCCCGCCGCCGCCGCCGCCGCCGCCCAGGGCGCCAGGCGCGCCCGCCCCGGCGAACCCGCTCCCCGACGCGGCGAGCGCGATCCCCGACGCGACGAGCGCGCCGGCCGCGCGGCAGGACGGCGCGGGGGACCCGGACGAGCTCACCGAGTGGAACGCCGTCTACGAGGAGTTCCTGTCGGTCAAGCAGCAGTGCGGGGAGCCCACGAACGCCCTCACCTTCGAGAAGTTCAAGGGGACGCTGCAGCGCAACAAGGACGCGCTCGTCGCCCGCCACAACTGCTCGCGGGTGCGCTTCACGGTCTACGTGAAGGACGGCAAGGCGGCGCTCAAGGCGTCGCCGGTGAAGTGAGCCGCCGGGGCGGCCGCGCGGGGAGATAGACCCCATGAGACGAGGATCTCCCGGCGCCGCGGGCGCGGCGCTCGCCGCGATGGTGGCCGCAGGCGCGGCGCGCGCGTCGTCGGGGCTCGACTCGCCGGACATCGGGGTCCTCCAGCTCGGTCGCGGCGGCGCGTGGGTCGCGCGGGCGGACGATCCGCTCGCGGCCTACTTCAACCCAGCGGGGCTCGCCGCGCAGCGGAGCAGCGCGCACGGCGGCGTCCACCTGATCCATCTGGCGCAGTGCTTCACGCGCCTCGGCCCCGACGGCCGTCCCGTCCCGCCGAGCTACACGACCGCCATCCCGGCGCCCGGCAGCGAGGCCGGCCCCGACCCGGAGGTGTGCGCGGAGAGCGGCCTGTTCCCGAACCCGCAGGTCGCCGGGACCCTGCGCGTGAGCGACGCGCTCGCCGTGGGCGTCGCGGTGCTCGGCCCGCACGGCGTCGGCGAGCGGAAGTGGCCCGAGTCGCTGCCGTACACGCACCCGAGCTTCGGCGACATGACGCAGCCGTCGCCGCAGCGTTACCTGCTCACATCGCTCGACGCCCTGATCTTGATGCCGACGCTCTCGGTCGGCTTCACGCCCGCGGAGGGGGTCTCGATCGGCGCCGGGTTCATCTGGGGCACGGCGAGCATCGATTTCGTCAACTTCAGCGAGGCGACCTCGGCCGAGGGGGGTGACGACTTCAATTCGCACAACGATCTGCGCACCCGCGCGCGGGCGGACGATCTCTTCATTCCGGGCTTCGTCCTCGGCGCGCGCTGGGCGGCGACGGATCACCTCGATCTGGGCGCGTGGTTCAAGTGGCAGGACGCCGTGCGCGCGAAGACCGATCTCGTCATCGAGTCGCGCTACTGGACGGCGGCCGGGGTCAAGAACGAGGACCCCTGCAGGGGGGAATCGCCGGGCTGCAACGTGACCGACGAGAAGGGCGCGGGCGATCTCGAGATGCAGATCCCGATGGAGGCGAAGCTCGGCCTCCGGTACCACCGGCCGCGCGCCGGCGCCGCCCGGCCCGCGCGCTCCTCCGCGGCCGAGCCCCGCGTGCGCGATCCGATGGTCGACGACCTCTTCGACGTGGAGCTCGACTTCACGTGGGCCCACAACAGCGCGGTCGACGCGATCGAGGTCCGGTTCCGCGAGGGCATTCCGGTGCGCGGCACGGTCGTCGGCACGGTGCCGCCGAACGCTGACGTCCCGCACCGCTGGCGCGATGTCCTGGGAGTCCGGCTCGGCGGCGATTTCGTCGTGCTCCAGAACCTCCTGGCGCTGAGGGCGGGCGGCTTCTTCGAGACCAAGGGGCAGGACGACGCCGACCTGAACCTCGACTTCCACCTCGGCCACCGGATCGGCGTCGGGGCGGGCGTGACCGCGCGCGTGGGCCCGGTCGACGTCTCGGTCGCGTTTCAGCACACGTTCTTCGGTCCGCTGGACAACGGCGGGAAGGGGCGCCTCAAGGCCGTCTCCGGCTCTGCGCCGCGCGGCTACCGCAGCGTCCAGAGCGTCAACGGCGGCCGCTTCGAGAGCAGCCTGGACGAGTTCGGTATGAGCGGAACGATGCGCTTCTGAACGGGCGGCTGCTCGACGCGGGGCCGGCAGCAGGCGCAGGGCTGCCGGAGCGGCGGGAACGCCGCGCAGCGGGCGGGAACGCCGCGCAGCGGGCGGGAACGCAATGCGGCGCCAGGGGTGCTGCGCTGCGGGGGCGCGCCGCGCGCTGCGGGGGCGCTCGCGGCGGAGCGCCGGGGCGGTCGACGCGGAAGGCGGTCGCGCCTATAAGATGGCTCCACCATGAGCGAATCGAACGTCCGCAACCTGGTCATCATCGGCTCCGGCCCTGCCGGGCTCACCGCCGCCATCTACGCGGCGCGCGCCAACCTGAAGCCGCTCCTCATCGAGGGCTTCAGCGCGGGCGGCCTGATCCCGGGGGGCCAGCTCATGTTCACGACCGACGTCGAGAACTACCCCGGCTTTCCCGAGAAGATCACCGGCCAGGAGCTGATGCAGCGCTTTCGCGATCAGGCCGCCCACCAGGGGACGGAGATCGTGACGGCGGACGTGACGAAGGTGGAGCTCACGAGCCACCCGTTCAAGGTGTGGGTGGAGGACACGCTCTACCTGGCGAAGTCGGTGGTGATCGCGACGGGCGCGCGCGCCAACTACCTCGGCCTGGAGAGCGAGGAGAAGCTCAAGAACAAGGGCGTCAGCGCCTGCGCGGTCTGCGACGGCGCGCTCTTCCGCGGCCAGGACGTCGTGGTCATCGGCGGCGGCGACACGGCCATGGAGGAGGCCTCGTACCTCTCCGGGCTCTGCAGCAGCGTCACGCTGGTGCACCGCCGCGACGAGTTCCGGGCGTCGAAGGCGATGATCCAGCGCGTGGTCGAGAACCCGAAGATCAAGATCCTCTACAGCCACGTGGTCGAGGAGGTGCTCGACGTGAAGGCCGACATGGTGACGGGCGTCCGCGTGAAGAACCTGAAGACGGGCGACAGCCACCTCGTGCCCGCGGCCGCGATGTTCGTCGCGATCGGGCACACGCCGATGACCGATCTCTTCGTCGGGCAGCTCGATACCCACCCGAACGGCTACCTGAAGACGGTGCCGGGCTCGACGCGCACGAACATCCCCGGCGTCTTCGCCGCGGGCGACGTGCAGGACTGGAACTATCGCCAGGCCGTGACGGCCGCCGGCACGGGCTGCATGGCCGCGCTCGACGCGGAGCGCTGGCTCGCGCAGCAGGGCGGCCACTGAGGAACGGACGATGGTCGAAGCGCTGCGCGAAGAGCTCGCCGATCTGACCGCCTCGGTCCGAGCGTTCCTGGAGTGGCACGCAGCGACAGGCGCCGACGGGCTGCCGGGCCTTCCTTCGGCGCTCCACGAAGCGCTGGGCGCATCCTCCGCCGAAGGCGCGCCGCCGGCCCCGCGGCGGGCGGATCGAGGCTTCCCGGGGTTGGATGCGCAGTCGCCGCCGCGCGGAGGCAGCGCCGCCGCGCCGCCCCCGGACCATCGCCCCGCCGCCCCCCATCCGGAGCAGCGCCCCGCCGCCGCGCCGCACGTCGAGCAGCGCGCCGCCTTCGCGCCGCATCCGGAGCAGCGCCCCGCCGGCGCGGGCACCTTCGCGCCCCCTCCGGAGCAGCGCATCGCCGAGGCGCCGGCAGCGCGGCCTCCGGTGCAGGCGCCGCGGGGCCCCGAGCCGTCCCCGCGGCCTGCCGTGAGCGCCGCCACGACGCCCCGCGCCGATACGGCGGCGCGCGCGAGCGCAGCGCAGCCGGACACGCCCGAGGAGCGCGTGACGCGGCTCGCGCTCCTCGCGGAAGAGGTCCGCACCTGCCAGAAGTGCCCGCTCCACGAGGGCCGCACGCACACGGTGTTCTCGCGCGGGAACCCGCTCTCCGAGGTCGTGTTCGTCGGCGAAGGGCCAGGCGCGGAAGAGGACCTGCAAGGCGAGCCGTTCGTCGGCCCCGCAGGGCAGCTCCTCGACAAGATGATCGCGGCGATGGGGTACCACCGCAACGACGTCTACATCTGCAACATCGTGAAGTGCCGGCCGCCGAAGAACCGGAAGCCCGAGCCGGCCGAGATGGCGGCCTGCAGCCCCTACCTCACCTCTCAGCTCGCGCTGATCAAGCCGAAGGTCATCGTCGCGCTCGGCGCCACCGCCGTGCAGGGGCTGATCGGCACGAACGAGGGGATCACCAAGCTCCGCGGGACGTGGAAGCTCTACAAGGGCTCCATCCCGATCATGCCCACATTCCACCCGGCCTACCTGCTGCGCCAGCCGGGCGCGAAGCGGGAGGTGTGGAGCGACCTGAAAGAGGTGATGCGCCACCTCGGCAAGAGCGCGCCCGACCGAGGCTGACGTGACCGCGCCCGCCTCCGGGCGCGGGAGCGTCGCCGCGCCTTCGATCGGCCACGCCGACGCGCCGGCGCCGGCGCGCGGCCGGTCGAGGGCGCCGGAGCCGGCGGGGGCGCCCTCGCTGCTCCGGGCCGCGCGCTGCGCGCTGGTGCTCCTCGGCGCCCTGCCCTGGTGCGTCCCCCTGGCGCGGAGCCGCCTGCCGCTCGGCGAGCTCGGCGCGGCGCTCGATCGCTTCTTCGTGCCGATGTGCCACCGCATGCCCGAGCGGTCCCTCGCGATCGAGGGCGTGCTGATGCCGCTCTGCAGCCGCTGCGCTGGCATCTTCGCCGGCGTCGCGGCGGGCGCCGCGATCGCGCGGCCCCGCCTGGCGATGACGGCGTTGCGCCCGATCCTCATCGCCATCAGCGCGATGATGGTGGTCGACGTGGCGACCCAGGACCTCGGGCTGCGCCCGGTCTGGCACGCGACCCGCCTCGCCACGGGCCTGGCCTTCGGCTACGCCGTGGCCGCGGCCTTCCTCACGCGGCTCGCGCGCCGCCCGGGCTGAGCGCTACTTGCGGCCGCCCATGGCGCGGCACTCGTGGATGGGACCCTTCGTGGCGTTGCGAACGCAGTCGCTGTACGCCGCGATGCCGTCCTTCCACTTGCCGGTGTCCTGGAGCGCCGAGCCCAGGTAGAGGTAGGGCAGCGCGTCGGTCGGATCGGCCGCGATGGCCGCGCGCGACGCCTCGATCGCGTCCTTGTACCTGCCGCGGTTGAGGAAGCTGAGCGCCTCCTTCTTCAGCTTGCCCGCGTCCTCGACGTTGACCGCGGCCGCCTCGGCCTTCTCGGCCGCAGCCTTCTCGGCCGCAGCCTTCTCGGCTTCGACCTTCTCCGCCGCAGCCCTCTCCGCCTCGGCCTTCTCCGCCGCAGCCTTCTCGGCTTCGGCCTTCTCCGCCGCAGCCCTCTCCGCCTCGACGTCCGCCTTCACCGGATCGGTAGCGGCCTCCGCCACGTTCGCGGCGGCCGGCGCCGGCGCCGGTTCGGCCGGCGGGGGCGCCTTCTCACGCGCAGGCGCGGGACTCGCCCCCACGGCCGCGAGCCTCGCCTCCATCGGCGCCGGCTTGGACGCAGGCGCCGCCATCGCGACCGGAGCAGGCGAGGACGGCTTGCTCGAGAGCACCGACTTGGCGACCACCGCCACGGAGATCACCCCGGCGAGCCCCGCGACCGCCGCGACGATCCGGCGCAGGCGCGCCCGGCGGGCGAGGGTCTCGGGCGAGAGCTGATGGACCACCACGAGGCGCTCGTCCGCGTGATCGTCCGGGTCGGTGACCACGTCGGTGAGCGGCGGGAACGACTCCTCTTCGCGCCGGAAGAACGCCGCCGTCGGCGAGGAAGGGTCGATCAGGTCGAGCGCGTCCGAGTCAGGCGCCGGCTCGTCGGCCTCGGACGCGGGGGCAGCTGGCCGATCGTCGGCGGCGGCTCGTCGAGACGCGACCGACGCCTCGGAGTCCCGCGCCTTGACCGGCGCCGCATCGCTCGCGCCGCTCGAAGCGGCCGGCAGCGCGGCCGGTGCCCTGGAGGCCTGCGGCGCAGCGGGGACCTCCGGGATCGGCAAGGCGGCGGGCGCCTCGGGGACGGGCGGCGCAGCCAACGCCCGCGCGACCGGCGGCGCAGCCGGCGCGTCACCGCCGCGCGGCGCAGCGGACACCTCGGCGTCCAGCGGTGCAGCGCGCGTCCCGGTGTCGGCGGCGTGCGCGGGCGCAGCGGAGAGATCCGCTGCCGACCCGGCGACGACGTCCGGGCCGTCCGCGACGGGGTACGCGGAGTCCCGGGTCGAGGAGGCCGGAGCCTCGGGCGCCCCTGACACCCGGGGCTGGGAGGCCCGGGGACGGAGACTGCGGCCCCTGTTCGCGCGGGCCGATGCAAGAAGTCGCTTCGACATGTCCGAACCATCCTCCCGTGATCGTCACGCCCCCGATGGCGCAGGGGACCGGCGACTCGCCCTATTCATGATCCAGGCCGGCCCCATCGGCGAGCGTCCGACCGCGCATTTCCGCGTGTCGCCGCGCCATCCCGTGTGCCGGATCGTGCCGTGTCGCCCTGACCGGCCATGCCCTCGTTCGACAGGAGGACATGATGTCTCGCGCTGCTGAAAATTGACAGAATGCGCACGGAAATAGCGCCGGACGCCCCTCCAGCGGACGCGCCCCTGAGGGGGCAGCGATCCAGGGATCGAGCCCCCCTGGCGCCGCGCACGTCAGCCTCCACCGAGCTGGACGGGCCGCCCCGCGACAGGGGCAGCGCGGAGCAGGACGAGGGTGTCGAGCTTCTTCTTCGCGTCGGAAGCGATGACCGTGCCCGCGAGGTTGTGCGCCATCTCCCAGGGCACCTCGTCGTCCGCCGAGAAGAAGGCCACCGTCGCGCTGCACGCGGCGATGTCCTTCGTGAGCTGCTCGCCGGTGTGCGACAGGTCCGGGCCGGCGAGCCCCTTGCGCTGGCGCTTGCCCATGCCGCCGCCGAACGGCCAGATCGCCGTCGCGAGGTCCTTCAGCACCATCGTGCTGACCGCGCACGCAGGGGGCTTCGACACGCGCCCCTCGGGGACCACCGTGATCTCCTTCGGGAGGTCGTCGCGGCCGTCGGTCTTGATGATGACCTTCGGCGCGCCGGCCGCGCCGAGCTCCGTCACGACGGCCGCGACCGCGCTCGGCTTCGCCCTCTTGTCGGCCAGCAGCGTGACCGGCTTGCCCTCGATCGGCAGCGCGCGGATGGCCTTCGCGAGCTTCTCCGCCCCGTCCTTCTGCGCGAGATCCACGCGCTGGCCGAGGTAGGGGCCCATGGAGTCGACCAGCAGCTCCGGCATGCCCTTCGGCTTCGGCGGCTCGGCGGGCGCCTCCACGATCGAGGTCGCCGTGGCGGCGGCGCCGGGCTCGGGCGGCTTCGGCGCGCTCTCGCACGCCGCCGCCAGGATCGAGCCGGCGACGAGCGCGAGGCGGGGCAAGGCGCTGGATCGGAAAGAGGAAGCTCGCATGGCGCGGCAGTGTAACCAACCGGCCTGGCTGCGCGCACCTCTGCTGTGCGAGAGTTGGCGCGATGGCCTCCCCGCTCGCCGAACGGCTCGCGCAGCTCGGATCGTCCGCCCGGACCGCCGTCGAGGACGAGCGGGGGCGGACCACCTTCGCGGAGCTCATGGAGCGCGCCCTCCGCGTCCGCGGCGCGCTGCTCGCCGGCGGCGCGCGACGCGGCGCGGGCCACGGCGCGAGCCCGAGCTCCCTCGAGGGGGAGCGGGTCCTGCTCCTCGTGCCGCCCGGCGCGGCGTGGGTGTCGGCCTTCCTCGGCGTCATCCTCGCCGGCGGGATCGCGCTGCCGCTGTCGCCCCTGTATCCGCCGGCAGAGCTCGCATGGCTCGCGAGCGACGCCGGCGTGCGGCGGATCCTCGTCGGGGACGAGCTCGCCGCCGTGGCCGCCCCGATCGCCGAGGGCCGCGCCGTGCTCCGCGTCGAGGACGCCGAGCGCGCCGCGCCGGGGCCGGCGTCGGCGGTGTCGGACATCGCCGCGGACGATCCGGCGCTGCTGCTGTACACGAGCGGCACGACCGGCAAGCCGAAGGGGGCGCTGCTCACGCACCGCAACCTCGCGGTGCAGGCGGAGCTGCTGCGCGCGGCCTGGGGCTTCTCCGAGCAGGACGTGCTGCTGCACGCGCTGCCGCTGCACCACCTCCACGGCGTCGCCATCGCGCTCACGACGTCGCTGCTCGCGGGCAGCGCGACGAGGATGCTGCCGCGCTTCGACGCCCAGCGCGTCGCCGCCGAGATCGCGCGCCGCTCGGCCACCGCGGTCATGGCCGTGCCCACCATGTACCAGCGGCTCTTCGAGCACGTCGACCGCGGCGGAGCGCCGGAGTTCGCCGCGGGGGCGCGGGCCCTGCGGCTCGCCACGAGCGGGTCCGCGGCGCTGCCCGTGACGCTGGCCGAGCGATGGCGCGACCTCACCGGCACGATCCCGCTCGAGCGCTTCGGGATGACCGAGATCGGCGTCGGCATGAGCAATCCGCTCGATCCGGGCGGGCGGCGGGCGGGCTGGGTCGGCTCTCCGCTGCCGACCGTCGAGGCCCGCATCACGGACGACGCGGGCAACGCGTCGGCGTGGGCGCCGGGCGAGCCGTCGGCGCAGCGCGACGGCGTCGGCGTGGTCGCGCGGGGCGAGCTCTGGATCCGCGGGCCGAGCGTGTTCAAGGGATACCTGGGGCGCGAGGACGCCACCGCCGCGGCCTTCCAGGACGGCTGGTTCCGGACCGGCGACGTCGCGGAGCGCTCCGGCGACGGGCGCTTCCGGCTCCTCGGACGGACCTCGGTCGATATCCTCAAGAGCGGCGGGTACAAGCTGTCTGCCCTCGAGATCGAGGAGGCGCTGCGGGAGCACGGCGCCATCGCGGAGGTCGCGGTGATCGGCGTCCCGGACGAGGCGTGGGGCGAGCGCGTCGTGGCGGTCGTCGTCCCCGCGCCGGGGCGAGAGCCGGAGTGCGCGACCGGGCCGCTCCGCGCCTGGGCCAAGGAGCGACTCGCGCCTTACAAGGTCCCACGCGAGTCGGTCGTCGTGGGGAGCCTGCCGCGCAACGCGATGGGCAAGGTCGTCAAGCCAGAGCTCGTGAAGGCCATCGTGGCGAGCATCGGCGGCGAGGAACGACCGCTCGCGCGGTGATCGCGGAGCGCCCGCCCGCGCGGCAGACGCCGCTTGACCGAGGCGCGCCGCTCCGGCCTACTCGGCGCCAATGCAGCCTGGCACCCCCATGGTCCCCGCCGCCTACGGCGGCCTCGCGGTTCAACCGTTCGCGCATCCCACCTACACCATCAAGCGGCCTTTCTGGTCGCTCCTCGGCCGCAAATTTCATGTCTTCGCGCCCGATGGCACCCTCGTGTGCTTCGTCAAGCACCCGCTGCTCAAGCTCCGTCAGGAGTTCACCCTCTTCGCGGATGAGTCGGAGTCGCAGCCGCTGCTCACGATCCGGTCACGGCAGGTCGTCGCCCTGAACCGGTGTCTCGACGTCCTCGACGCGCGCACCGGCGAGCGGGTCGGGACGATCCGCTCTCGAGGGCTCAAGTCGATCCTCCGCGACACATGGGACATCCTCGACCCGTCCGATCAGCCGGTCGGCCTCATGCAGGAGGACGGCGCCGCGATGCTCCGGCGCATGTTCCCGCTCCTCATCGGCAAGTGGCATGTCGAGCTCCACCAGCAGGAGGTCGCGAAGGTCACGCAGGTGTTCCGGTTCTTCGTGAAGGAGTTCACGCTCGACCTGTCGATGAACCAGGGGCGCATCGACGCCCGGTTCGCCATCGCGTGCGCGTTGCTCGCGCTCATGGCCGAGACCGCGCGCGAGTCCGGCTGAGCCTGGCGGCGGCCGTGGGCGAGCGCGGGCCGGCCGAAGCGCGCCCGCTCGCCGAAAATTCGCCCGTTTTCGCGAGTTCTGCGAGGTTGCCGCGCGATGCGCCTCGATCCTGTCTCCCGCCTCGACTCCGCCCCCGAGGAGGGCCGACCGCCGTCGCCCCCTGTGCCCCCGTCCGGCCTGGCCCGGTTCGCCCCGAGCGGGCAGGGCGCCGACTCCGAGCGCGAGCTCCGGGGGCGCCGCTTCCTGTGGGCGAGCGCCCCGGCGGCGCCGGACGGGCAGCTCCGCGCGACCCTCGACGAGGCCGTCGAGCTCGCGCTGGCCCTGCGCGGCGCGCTGCCGCCGCGGGTCGAGGCCGGCGCCGCGCTCGAGGCGGTGATCGCCGACCAGGTCTTCCGCGCCAGGGCGCTCGGCGCCGCGGGGCTCGCCGTCGCCTTGCCGAGGCTCGCGACCGGGGCGCCGGGGGCGCTCCATCCGGACGACAGCGCGACGCTGCTCGCCTGGCTCAGCGCGGCGCGCGAGGCGCCTGTCGCCCTCGTCTTCGACGAGGCCGACCGGTCCGCGAGGGTCCTCGCGCCGGTGCCGCTCGCGGACCTCGTCGAGCGGCACGCGCCCGAGGGACACAGCGCCGCCTCCCCGCGCGGGCAGGTGCGCAGCCTCCCGATGCGGGAGCCCGTCGCCGCACGAGAGCCGGGCGCGGCCCGCGAGCTGGGCGCGGCGCTCGAGCCCGTCGCCGCGCGCGAGCCGGAGCGACACGTCAGGCCGACGCAGCCCAGCGCCGCGGCGCCGGAAGAGGCGCCCCCGGCCGAGGCGACCGCGACCGAGGCGCCGGCAGCGCCCGCGGCGCCCGCCGCGGCCGAGGCGCGGACCGATGGGAGGCCGCGCGGCGTGCTGCCCCCCCGCTCCTCGAAGATCCGCCGACCGGACGCGCCGGTGGGCATCTCTGCCCTGGGGAGAGGCCCCGGCGCGGCGCCGGCGCCGGGAGCGGGCGCGCCGCCCGCCGCCAACGACGCGTCCGCGATGACCGCAGCCAGCGCCGACCCCGGCGCGCCCGTCGAGGAGCGCAGCGCGGGAGCGACGCTCCGGCCGCCGCGCGCCGCGCACGAGGCCGCGCCCGCAGCGCCGCCTGCAGAGGCCGCCCACGCGGAGACCGACGCGCTCCCGCCGACGCGCAGGGAGCGGAAGGCGCCGCGCAACCGGATCCTCAGCGCGGCCGAGTGGCGCGCGCTCGCCGTCGAGCTCGACAACGCCCGCGGGCCGAAGCCGGTCCGGGTCATCGAGCAGCTCTTCGCGACCCATTACACGCCGCTGCTCGGCGCGACGCTCGCGGGCGAGACGGACGCGGCCGTGCGCGGCGTGGTCGATGGCTGGAGGACCAGCTTCGAGCACAGCTACCGGGAGGCGTTCTCGGCGCTGCGCGTGACCGGCAAGCGGCCGCCCATGGTGTTCGACGCGCCGGACATGGCCGCGCGCCTCGCCCGGCTCAACGGGGCCCGCGGCGTGAAGCTCCTGCTCGTGGACGCGATGCGCTTCGATCTCGGCGAGCGGGTCGCCGCGCACCTCAAGGAGATCATGATGGATCGGGCCATCCTCGTGGAGCGCTCGATCCTGTGGGCGGCGCTGCCGCCCACCACGTCGGCGCAGATCTCGCTGCTCGCCCGCGGCCCGGACGGGCTCCGCGAGACGATGCCGCCGAGCGAGGCGGAGCCCGCGATCGCCCGCGGGCGCGCCGTGGCGACGCTGCGGCGCGAGCGGGTCGGGTCGCGCGAGCTGATGAAGCTCGATCTGGTCGAGGCGCGGCTGCGCGCCGCGGGGCCGCCGTTCGCCGAGCGGATCGAGGCCATCGCGGAGGAGGTCGCCGACGTTGTCGCGCGGTTCATGGACAGCCTGCCGCCGCGGACCCTGCTGCTCGTGTTCGGCGACCACGGGTTCCGCATGACCGGCGACGGCAACACGACCGGCCCCGCGTCGCAGGGAGGAGGCTCACCGGAAGAGGTGCTCGTCCCGGCGCAGGCGTGGCTCGTCGGCGGCGTGCACTGAGCGGACCGAGCGGTCGATCGAGGCGCCGTCGATCGCGGGGCGGCGCCGTCGAGCAAGGCGGCGTCGAGCGCCGTCGAAGCAGCGCGCCTCGCCGCGCGGGCCGCCGAGGGCGACGCGCCGCGCAGGCTCGTCAGGGCGACGTGCGGTACGGGCCCGTCGCCGCGTCGCCGCGCGGCTTCGGGCGGATGAGGCCCGCGAGCCGGGTCGCGACGAGCGCACCGGCGCCGATCAGCGCGACGGCCGCGCAGATCGCGCCGCCGACGTAGGGGATCCCGCTGACGAGGAGCAGGCCGAGGCAGCCGATCGCGAGGTGGACGTAGGGGTTCCTGGTCCGGTGACCGAAGACCCCCGCCCCGGCGGTCTCCAGCACCGCGCAGCCGCCCGCGACCACGGCGATCACGCCGAGCAGCAGGCCGATCACGGCGAACGGGATGCCGATCAACGTCACGCAGAGGGCGACGGCCAGCGCCGCGGCGCCGAGGACGCCCACCACGCCGAGCGCGAACGACCGCATGGGCCGGGCGGCGATCTCGACCTTGAGCGTCTCCATCCGCCGCGGCCAGAGCGCCAGCATCACCGCGCCGAAGGCGAACAGGAGCGCCGTGCGCGTCACCGCGTTGCCGGCCCTGCGCGCGAGCGTGGACGCGCCCTTCGCGCCGGGCCCGCTGTCGCCCACCGGGCTGACCTCGTTGTTCACGTCGCCCTTGATGCGCGCGCGCTCGCCCCGGCGGAACGGTCCGCCCACCACGTCGACGTCGCCGTCGATGCGCGCGCCGTCGGCGACCGTGAGGGGGCCGCCCACCGTCGACACGTCGCCGCGCACGCGCGCGCCCTCGTGGACGTGCGTGGAGCCGCCCATCACGTCGATGTCCCCCGTGACGGTGCCCCACACGTCGAGCGAGCCGCCGATCACCGACACGTCGTGGACGACCTCGCCCCGCTCGATCCGCAGGCTGCCGCCGGTCACGAACCGATCCCGGCCGCGCGACGCGGGCCGCGCCTCCTCGTCGCCCTCGTCGTCCTCGTCCTCCGCGTCCTCCGCGTCGTCGGGCGACGCCGGGGGCACGGGCGGCGCCGGGGCCGCAGGCGACGCCGGGGGCTCGGGCGCGGGCCGCGGCCCGGAGGCTGACTGCGGCGCCGTCGCCGCCGGGGCGATCGCGATGAGGTCGCCGTCGCGGGTCGCCACGTAGCTCCCGTCGGCGAGCAGGAGCTCCAGCACCTTGTCCGCCGGCTGGTCCTGGACGTGGAGCTCGACGACATCGCCGGGCGGGACGTGGAGCAGGAGGCTCCACCCGGCCTCCCGGGCGACGCGCTTGAGCGCCTCGTTGCGCGGCTCTCCGCTCACCTCGAGGCTCACCTTCGGCTCGACCTCTGGCCAGGATCCCTTGCGCGTGATCTCCGCCATGGCCGCGTCGCTGGCCGAGATCCCGATCGCGGCGCCCAGCGCAGCGGCGCCGAGCCGCGAGGCGCAGAAGAGACGAGTCGAGAGGATCCGCATCACATCCCTCCGTTCAGCGTGAGCTGCTTTCCCCTGGTCCAGGCGACACCGACCCCCACGACGACGAGGAGCGCCGCCGAGAGCCACGGCAGCGCCGTGAGCCAACCGGACAGCGCCCCGCTCCCAGCGACCGCGCAGCCGGTCCGCACCACGACCGCGCAGGCATGCCAGAGCGCCGCCAGGCGCTCCCGCAGCCCCCCCGCGCCGGCGACCAGCGACGGCGTCGCGCCGAGCGCCGAGAGCGCCAGGGCAAAGGCGATCGCGGGGATCGGCAGCGGGGCGCGCGGCGCCGCCGGCTCGCTCGCGCCGCTCGGGGCCGCGTGCGCGCGCAGCATCTCCCCCGCGCGGAGCGAGAGGAGCGCCGTCCGGCCGAGCGCCGAGGAGCAGATCTGGCAACGAGCGACATGCGCGGCCGCGCCCTCTGGCAAGATGGCCTCCTCCCCGTCACCCAGCGCCGTGAGCGCGACGTCGGTGAGGTGGCCGTCTGGTTGCCATACGAGATCCGGCGAGAGCTTGTCGTCGTCGTGCATCGATCACTCTCCGAGCGCCTCGGCCAGGCAGCGCCTGCCCCGCGCGATCCACGTGGCCACCGTCCCGAGCGGGATGTCGAGCCGGCGCGATATCTGCTGGTAGTTGAGCCCTTCGACATGGAACGCCAGGAGCGCGCGGCGTTGCGGCTCCGGCAGCTTCTGCAGGGCGAGATCGATCCGGCGGGCGCGCTCGGTCTGAGCGGCGCGCTCCTCCGGCCCGGGCGCCGGGTCCTCCACCGACTCGAGGAGCTCGCCCCGCTCCTCGGGGTCCTCCGCCGGCGGCGCCTCGGCGCGCCGCGTGCGACGGCGCCGCCGCAGCACGTCCAGCGCCACGTGACGCGCGATCCCGAGCACCCAGGGGCGCAGCGGCTCGCCGTCGCGGAGGCGGCTGCGCCCCTCGAGGGCCCGGGCGAGCGCCTCGTGGGTGCAGTCCTCGACGTCGGGGTGATCGGCCCGCTCACCGAGCACGCAGGCGATCGCCGCGCGAACCACCGACCGCAGGGCGGCGGTCTCGTCGAGCGACGCCGTCACGAGCGACGCCGCCGGCAGCCCGTCGGGCGCCTGGGGAGACCGCGGCGTGGTGGCTGGGATCATGGTGAACCTAGACAGTTCGCGCGATCCCTCCCCGAAATTTCACGCGCCGGCGCGGCGTGATCCGACCCATGTCTGCCGAGGTAGGGCAATGTGACTCGATGGCTGCCGTGGTGGGGGCACCGGCAGCGGCCCTCACCGATCCGCGGACGGCGAGAGGAACGCCGTGAGCTCCGGGAGGACGAGCGCCGGGTCCTCCAGGTGGGGTGCGTGCCCGAGCGGCACGACGCGCAGCGCGGCGCGCGGGATCGCGGCGGCCGCGGCGATGCCGATCGGCGCCGGGAACACGTCGTCGCGCTCACCCCAGAGCACCAGCGTCTCGGCGTCGATCTCGCCGAGCCGCGCCAGGCGGTGCGGGACCGGGCCGAAGGCGGGGAACAGCGCGTTGAACGCGGCGACGGGCGCGACCCGGCCGTCGGGCACGGCGTAGAGCTCCCGGTGCAGCGCGCCGAGGAGCTCGCCGAGCGGGGTGGGCGGCGGCGGGTGGATGCGGCGGAAGAGCGCGGCGCCGAGCACCCGGACCAGGCGCTCCGGCGGGGCGCGGAAATAGGCGCGGCTCCGGGCGGTCATGACGGGCCCGAGCCCCATCGCGCCGATGAGCGCGAGCTTCCGCGGGCGCGCGCGCCTGCGGAGCGCGATCTCCACCGCGACAAGCCCGCCGAGGGAGTGGCCGACGAGCGCGGCGTCGCCGAGGTCCATCTCGAGGAGGAGCTCCTCCACCGGATCGGCGAAGAAGCGCAGGCCGTCCTCGAACCCCCCGCCCGCGAAGGGGGGCGACGACGCGTGACCGAAGCCCGGCAGATCCAGCGCGATGACGCGGTGGCGCCGCGCGAGCCCGGGGAGCAGCGGGAACCACGTCGTCGCGGCGTTCCCGCGGCCGTGCAGGAGGACCACCGGCGAGCCGCTGCCGCCCTCCAGCGTGCGCAGCGTCGCGCTCAGCGCGGCGCGGCGATGCACGGCGAACGGCGCCTCGCCCGCGGCGAGCTCCTCGAGGATCGCGCGCTCGGCCGGACCCAGGCGGGAGACGACGGCGTGCACGTTCGTCACAGGGGCCCTCCGTAGCGCGATCGACGCGCCGCGGAAATGCCGCAGCAGCCCGCGGGGACACCGCCGCGCGGCGCCCCCGCCGTCAGTCTCGGCCGTGCCCGGGCCCGAGGATGAGCTGCATCTTGGCCATCGGCTCGAACCCCTCGACGTGCGGCGGGTGGTGGCACTGCGTGACGCAGCTCTCGGGCGGCGGCGAGAGCACGATGAGCCCTTTCTTCTCGGGATCCTTCGCGTGCAGCGAGCCCGGGCCGTGGCACTCCTCGCACTGCACGTTCTGCAGGGCGGCGTTGTGCGTCACCGTGGAGCCGCCCGGCTTGCCGTAGCCGGTCACGTGACAGCTCACGCAGTCGAGGTTGAACTCCTTGAAGTCCTGCTGCAGCGTCGCGTAGGCCCGCGCGTGCGCGGTCTGGTCGAAGACCTTGCGCTCCTCGTCGTGGCAGTTCGTGCAGGCGTCGATGCCGATGTAGCTGGCCTCGCCCTTCGGCGCAGGCTCGGGGACGCGATCCGCGAAGGCCTCCTTGTTGTGGGCGTTGACCCGCTTGTAATAGGCGAGGAGCTGCCCGGCGACGTCCTTGTCGGCGCCGAGCTTCTCGCGCACCTCCACGAGGTTGTAGCGGAAGAAGCTGCCGGTCACCTTCGTCTCCGCCGCCTCGAGCTTCGCCTTCTCGGCCCGGAGCTTGTCCAGATCGGCCTTCCGATCGGCGACGTCCTTCGCCGAGACGCGCTTGTCGCCCTCCCAGCCGTTGAGGCGGATCTCGAGCTCCCGGATCCGCGTCGACAGGCTCATGAGCTCCTCGGCCTTGGCGACGCCGCCCGCGTCGGCGAACACGAGCGGTCCGTCGCCGCCGCCGCGGAGGAAGAGATCCACGACCGCCACGGACTGCAGGTGGTTCGGCGTCTCCACGACCAGCGTCGACCCGATCATCACCGGCGGCTTCTGGCCGTCGTTGCCGTCGCCGCGCTCGCTGGGCTTGCCCAGCACCAGCACGTGCAGCTCCGGCACGCTGTCCGCGAGCCGCAGCGCCTCGCCCCTCGGCAAGGCCGCGAGCCCGACGAACACCCGCGCGCCCTGCTTCTTCGCCTCCTCGATGCCCGCCTTCATCGCCTCGATCGCCGGGCCGGCCTGGAGGCCCGCGGGGTAGGCGCCGGCGCGGCCCTTCGGGTCGCTCACGCCGACGAGGCCCACCTTCACGCCGGCGACGTCGCGCACGGCGACGCCCTCGACGCCCTTCGCGCCCCCGAGGTTCTTGCCGAGCACCGCCGCCCCGGCCTGCTCCTGGTACTTCGCGAGCGAGTCCGCGCCGAGCGCCCAGTCGTTCTCGCCGGGCGCCCACGCGGCCAGCCCGATCTCCTTCGCCGCCAGCGCCATCGCCTCGGCCTTCCAGGCGTCCTGCGACGAGCGCTCCGGCTTCACCTCGGGGTCGGTGAAGAGCAGCGGCCCCGCGCCGACCACGAGCCGGTTCGGCGCCTCGTCGCGCTGGCTCTCGATGAAGGCGGCGAGGTGATCGATGCCCCCGAGCTGGTCCTTCGTGCACCCGCACGGCTCCAGCGCGCCGGCGACGTTGCTGAGCACGTAGAGCCGCACCGTCGGCGTGGTCGCGGCCGGCTCCGTGTCCGCGTCCGCGCTCACGGCGCCCGTCGACGGGACCTTGCACCCCTGGCAGGCCGCGACGCCCGCCGCCGCGGCGATCGCGAGAAAAGGAATCAAGAGCGCGTATCCCCGACGCACCCCGCGAAGAAGCGAGCGCTTCATGCCCGCGCTATAGCACACGCGCCCGGGTGAACCGCCGTGGGCCGCGCCGAAGGGCCACGGGCGCGGTCAGAAGCTCGACGGAGCGAAGGGCAGGACCGTCTTCAGGTCGGCGTCGTTGAACCGGAGCTGCAGCCCGATGAAGTAATCCCGGCGATCGGTGTTCAGGATGTCGTCCATGCCGCCGAGCAGCCACAGCTTGCGGATGAACTCGTACGCGAGCGCGACGCGCCAGCGCGGCGAGAGCTCCTCACCGAAGCCGAAGAGGTCCTGCCGGAGCTCGAACCTGTCGTCGAGCAGGTGAAGATCGAGCCCGAGGCCGCCCGTCGACTCCTTGATGCCGAAGCGGCCCGTGAACGGGCCCATCCGCTTCGCGAACTGGAACGAGAAGCGGAAGGCGTTCGTCGTGATCGTGCGGACTTCCCGGTAGTGCGCCGGGTCGTTCGGGTTGGTCGTGTCGACGTCGATCTGCTGGAAGTCCGTCTTGCCGCGCGGGTCGTTCACCAGCTCGACGACGTAGTACTTGTCCTCCGTCGGCTGGAGCCTGAGCTCGACGTAGCTCTTGATGGTGTTCGCGAGGAAGTTGTAGTCGGTCCGCAGCCCGACGACGGTCTGAAACCGGCTGATCCCCCCGACGAGCTCGCCGACGTCCTCGACGACCGTCTCGACCTCGTTGATCAGCGTCTCGTCTTTGGTGATGCGGCCGAGCGTCCCCTCCCCGCGGTCGATGCGCGCGGCGACGCTGTCCACGTGCTTCAGCGCCGACTCGAGGCTCTCGGTCGCGCGGCCGACGCGCTCCGCGGCGCTGCGCAGCTCCCCGGGCTGCCCGTCCCGGCCGGGCACCTCGGCCGCGGCGGTCATCATGCGGATGTCGCGGCTCACCTGCTCGACGTTGCGCAGGATCTCCCGCAGGCGCGGGCCCGACTCGCCCGTGATCTGGTTGATGTTGTTGATCGTCTGCGTGACGCCCGCGCGGTTCTCGCGCACGGTCGCGTTCATCTGCTCGGTGACGTCCGCGAGGTTGTCGAGGATCTGCGCGAGCCGCTCCTGGCCGCCCTCGGAGCCGACGGTGTTCTTCAGGGTCTCGGTGACGGTCTTGACGTCCTTCAGGATCTCGGCGACCTGGCCCTGCATCGACTGGATCGTCGGCTCGTCGATGTAATATTGAATCCTCCCCTCGTCGGGGATGCGCGGCTTGCCCTCGGTGCCGGGCGCGAGCACGACGAACGACTCGCCGATGAGGCTCGTGGCGCGCTTGCCGACGGCCGCGTCCTCGTAGAGCGGGACGTCGGGGCTCATCTTGATGTCGATGCGCGCCTGGCCGTTGTAGAGCGAGATCTTGTCGACGACGCCGACCTGGATGCCCGAGATCATCACCCGCGACTGCGGGGAAACGCCGATCGCGTCCGGCAGCGTGGCCCAGACCCGGTAGCCGTTCCCGCCGCCCACGTCGCGCGAGACGAAGCGGTAGCCGCCGTAGGCCGCGCCTGCGAGCACGATCGTCATGACGCCGACCTTCGCGGCCTTGGAGACCTCAGCCATCCTGCGCGACGGCCACGGTAGCACGAGCCGACCGCGGGACCGCGCGGCTTTCTCGTCGGCGCGAAGACGATGCGGGGGGGCGCACACCGCGCGACCGGGAGCGGGCCGATGACGGGCGCCGGCCCGGGAAACCTGCTAGCCGAGGCGCATGCGGGCGTGGTGGGCCACTCGGGTATCCGGCGCGTTCGGCGCGGCGCTCACCTTCGCCGGGGCCGCGGCAGCGGAGCCGCCGGCGCTCACGTGGGCGGCGACGACGCGCTCGCCGCAGCCGGGCGCGGCGGGCGCGGCGGACATCGCCGCGCTCGCGGCGCGCTGCGGGAGCGCGGACGCGGCGCTCGCCGCCGTCGCCCGGCGCAACGTCGAGCGGCAGCTCCAGGGCGAGGACTTCATGCCTCCCGACGAGCTCGCCTTCACCCTGCGCGCCGCCGGCGAGCCGCACGCGTGGCCCAGGGGCTGGTCGATCTCTGGCCCGGGGCTCGATCCGGCGGAGATCGGGACGCGGCTCGACGGGTGGCTGTCGGGATGGATCACCCTCGGGGTGAGGCGATGTGGGGTGGCCCAGGCGAAGAAGCCGGACGGGACGGTGATCGTGGCCGCGGTCGGGGTGGACGCGCTCGCGGACCTGTCGCCGTTGCCGACCACGGCGCGGGTGGGCCAGTGGGTGACGCTCGAGGGGACGATGCGGGTCCCCGCGACCGCGGTGAAGGTGGTGCTGCTGGGGCCGCGGGGCGCGCCCAGGACGGTGCTGAGCTCGCTGTCGGGCGCGCGGCTCCGCTCGAGCTTCGCGGTCGACCAGCCCGGGAGCTGGCTCGTGCAGGTGCTGGCCACGGTGTCGACAGGGCCGCGGCCCGTGCTGGAGGCGATGATCTTCGCCGGGAGCGCGCCGCCGGGCCGGTACGTCCGCGCGACGGCGCCCGGCGAGGAGGCCGCCAAGGGGGCGAAGGACGACGAGGACGCGCTGCTGCGGATGATGAACGCGGCGCGGGCCTCGGAGGGCCTGCCGGCGCTCGCGCGCGACCCGGCGCTCGCCGCGCTGGCGCGGGCGCACTCGGAGGAGATGATCAAGGCGAAGATGGTGGGCCACGACGTGGGCTCGGGAGACCCGGCGGTGCGCCTCAAGGCGGCCGCGTACGAGGCGACGATCGCGGGAGAGAACGTGGCCAGCTCGAGCACGACCGAGGGCGCGCACCGCGCGATCTGGGCGAGCCCGTCGCACCGGGGCAACCTGCTCGACCGGCGCTACGGGAGGACGGGCGTCGCGGTGGTGCGCGACGCGAGCGGGCGGGTCTGGGTGACGCAGCTCCTCGCGGGGTGACCGCGGACGTCTGGCGTCAGGCGCCGCCGAGACTCGCGCCGGAGCGCCGGAGCGCCGGAGCCGATCGAGCTCCGCCATCGCCCGCTGTTCACCACCGCACGGACTTCTGCGGCTCATCCGGGCGGCCGCCGTTCCGCGCGTGTATCCTTGCACGCGATGGCTGCACGCCCGCTCTACGTCGGCATCGACCTCGGCACCACGAACTCGACCGCGGCCGCCTTTGACGGCGAGAAGGTCACCCTCGTCAGGAACTCCCAGGGCGCGACGCTCACCCCGAGCGTGGTGCGGATCGACGCGCGCGGGACGATCACGGTCGGCGCGCGCGCCCGGAGGTTCCTCGAGAGCGATCCGCAGAACACCCGCGCGGAGTTCAAGCGGCTCATGGGCACCGCCCAGCCGATCGAGTTCGCGGCGGCGAAGGTGACCAAGAAGCCCGAGGAGCTCGCCGCCGAGGTGCTCCGCTCGCTGCGCGCCGACGTCGCCGAGCACCTCGGCGCCCTGCCGGCCGCGGCGGTGATCTCCGTGCCCGCGCTCTTCGAGCTGCCCCAGAGCGCGGCGACCTCGGAGGCGGCGCGGCGCGCGGGGTTCGAACGCGTGGAGCTGATCCAGGAGCCGGTGGCCTCGGCGCTCGCGGCCGGCTGGACGGCCGAGGAGTCGACGGGGAGCTGGCTCGTCTACGACCTCGGCGGCGGGACCTTCGACGTGTCGCTGCTCGAGACGCGCGACGGGCTGCTCCGCGTCGTCGGGCACGACGGCGACAACTTCCTCGGCGGGCGCGACTTCGACTGGGCCATCGTCGACTGGGCCCTCGCCGAGATCGCGCGCGCCCAGGGCGTCACCGTGAGCCGCGCCGACCCGCGCCACGCCGCCGCGCTCCGCAAGCTCAAGCTCGCCGTCGAGGAGGTCAAGATCGAGCTCACCCGCGCCGACGAGGCGGCGCTCGCGATCCCCGGGGCGTTCGAGGTGGACGGCGCGCCCGTCGACGTCGACCTGGTCCTGCAGCGGTCGACGCTCGAGGCGCTCTGCGCGCCGATCATCGACCGCTCGATCGAGGTATGCAGGCGGCTGCTCGCGGCGCACGGCCTCGACGCGTCGCAGCTCGCGCGCGTCGTGCTGGTGGGCGGACCGACGGTGATGCCGGCGCTGCGGGCGCGCGTGAGGGACGCGCTCGGCGCGCCCTTCGGCGAGGGGCTCGACCCGATGACCCTCGTCGCGCAGGGCGCCGCGATCTACGCGGCCACGGCGGGCCTGGACGCGCGGGCCTCCTCCTCGGACGCGCGGGCCAAGGAAGAGGGCCGCCGGCTCTGGCTCCAGTACCCGGCCATGTCGTCCGATCTGACGCCCCACGTGGTGGGCCGCGTCGTGGAGGGGCCGGGGCCCGCGCCCGAGCGGATCCGGCTCGCGCGGGAAGGCGACGGCTGGACGAGCGCCGACGCCCCGCTCGACGCCGAGGGGGCGTTCGTGATCACCGTCGACCTGCTCCCGCGCCGGCCGAACGTCTTCCGCGTCGAGGGGCTCGCCGCCGGCGGCGCGCGGGTGCCGGTGCACCCGCAGGCGATCACCATCGTCCAGGGGCTCACCATCAGCGATCCGCCGCTGTCGCGCACGATCGGCGTCGCGCTCGCGGACAACACCGTGCGGGTCTACTTCGAGCGCGGCGCGCCGCTGCCGGCCCGGCGGACGTTCGTGCACCACAGCGTGGAGAGCGTCCCGAAGGGCTCCGGCGCGTGCGTGCTGAAGATCCCGATCGTGCAGGGCGAGCTCGACGTCGCCCACCTCTGCCGCGTGGTCGGGGCGCTGGAGATCGACGGGAGCGGGCTCACCGCCACGCTGCCCGCGGGCTCGGCCATCGAGCTCACGCTCGAGCTCGACCGCGGCGGGCACCTCTCGGCGCGCGCGCTGATCCCGTCGCAGGGGCTCGTGTTCGAGCGCGTCGCGCACCTGCTCGTCCCCGAGGCGGCGCCCGAGGTGCTCGACGCCTCGCTCGCCGCCATGCGCGAGCGGCTCGCTTCCGTGCGCGAGGGCGCCCTGCGCAGGAACGAGCCGCACGCGCTCGGCAAGGTGACCTACGTCGAGTGCGCGCTCGCCGAGGTCGAGCGCGACGTGGCCGCCGCGCGCGGCGGCGACGCCGACGCCGGGCAGAAGGCGCGGCGCGCGCTGCTCGAGCTCGACGTCCTGCTCGAGCAGGCCGAGGCCGACAGGCGCTGGCCGGAGCTCGAGGCCGAGGCCCAGGCCGCCGTCGCGAACGCGTCGGTGTGGATCTCGCAGCTCGGGTCGGGCACCGAGAAGGCGCTCCTCGAGGAGGCCGCGCAGGGGGTGGCGCGGGCGCGCGCCGAGAAGAACCAGGTCGAGCTGCAGCGGCAGCTCCGCCTCGTCCGCAACCTGAGCAGCGCGGCGTTCCAGCGGCACCCGAAGGCGTGGGTGTGGATGTTCGAGGACGCCGCCTCCGAGGCGCACCAGGCGTCGGATCTCGTCCGCGCGCAGAAGCTCGTGCGCGACGGGCGCGGCGCGGCGGAGCGCGGCGACGCGACGGCGCTCCGGGCGATCACCGAGGAGATCTGGCGGCTCTTGCCCGTCGACGCGCAGAAGCGCAGGCTCGGCCACGAGTCGGGGGTGCGGTGATGGACGACGCGCTCGGCCGCATCCGCGACAACCCGTTCTACGTGCTCGGCCTGCGCCCGAGCGCGAGCCGCGCGGAGGTCGAGCGCGAGGGGCAGAAGCTGCTCGGGATGCTCGAGCTCAAGCTCGCGAGCGCCGCGACCTACGCGACGCCGGTCGGCCCCGGCGCCCGCACGGCCGACAAGGTGCGCCAGGCCATGGCGAACCTGCGGGACCCGGAGCGGCGCCTCGCGCACGAGGTCTGGGCGCGGCTCGACCCGCGGCCGCCGCCGAAGGACGACCTCGACGACGACCTCGGCGACCTGCCGCCGCCGGAGCCGCCCGGAGAGGATCCGCGCGCCCCGTGGCCGGAGGCGCTGTCGGCCCTCGGCTGGAGGGCGCGGTGATGCTCCACCTCGCCCTCGCGTTCATGGCCGTCCTCGTCGTCGCGACCGCGGTCATCGTCGTGCCCCTGCTCGTCGAGCGGCGGATGGACGCACAGAGGGCGACCGACGACCACGCGCTCGGCGGCACCTTCGCGCGCATCCTCCTGGGCGTGCTCGCGGTGCTCTTCGTGTCCACCGTTCCCCGCGGGTCGCTCGCTGGCCTCCTCGTGCTCGCGCCGCCCCTCGCGCTCTTCGGGCCCTGGCTCGCCGCGCGGCACGTGTTCATCCCGCTCGGCCTGCCGCGCGCGGCGTACGCCGCCGCGAGGCGCTCGCTCTTCGCGTGGCCCGCCGACCCGCGCGGCGGCGCGGCGCTCGCGGCGGCGTGGGCGCTCTGCCACGCGCGGCGTCCGGACCCGGCGGCGGAGGCGTGGATCGGCGACCTGCTGGAGGGTACCGGCCAGCGCCACGGCGCGGGACGGGGCGGCGACGGCGGGGCGGGCGCGGCGGGCACGGAGCCGCTGCGCGGCGCGGGCGTGGCGGCCGGCGCGATGCTCGCGGCGTACCGCGGCGACATCGAGGGCGCGCGGGCGCTCTTGGAGAGCGTCGCCAGCCTCGACGAGCGCGCCTGCCCCCGCGAGGCCCGCCGCATCGCCGCGGGCTGGCTCGCCGCCGAGGCGGCCGCCCGCGGCGACTGGGCCGCCGTCGTCGAGCGCGCGGCCCACGGGGGCGGCCGCGCGACGTCGCTGCTCGGCGCGGCCGCCGCGCGGCTGCTCGGCGACGTGAGCGCGCCGGGCGCGGTCGCGCTCTGGCTGCGCTGGCTCGCCGCGCCCCGGCGCCGCGCGACGCTCCCGCTCCTGCGCCGCGCCCTCGCCGCGGGCGCCGGCGCGCCGCGCCCGGCGCCGGACGCGCCCGAGCCCTGCGCCGCGAAGGTCGCCGAGGGCGACCTGTGGAGCCGGGCGGTGCTGCTCCACGCGACGCTGCTGCTCCGGCCGCGCGGCGAGGTCTCCGGCGACGACCTCCGGCGGCTGGGCGGCGCGTGGGACGCGGCGCTCGAGGACGAGCGCGCCCAGGCCGAGCTCCGCGAGCGGGCGCTGTCGCTCGGCGCCTCGGGGGCGCACGCGGCGCTCGGCCCGGTCGCGCGCGCGGTCGAGGAGGACCTCGCGGCGGCGCTGCGCGCGGCGCGCGTGCCGCTCGCGGAGTGGGACGACCTCGGCGCGACCATCGGCCGCACGCGCCGTCGGCTCCGGGACGAGCTCCTGTCCGAGGTGGAGCTCGCGTGCGACGCCCTGCGCCGCCGCGTCGACGAGAAGCGCGAGCTCCCGGCGCTGTCGGAGTGGCGCGAGTGGACGGCGCTCCGCGCGCAGTACGAGGCCGCGGCCGAGCTCGTGGGCGCGGAGTTCCGCCGCCTCGTGTTCCCCAAGTTCCACGCCGACGTGTGCCACGCCGCCGTCTGGCTGTTCAACGCCCGCAAGGAGCGGGCGATCGCGAACGCGATGTTCCGGTGGCTCCTCGCCGAGGCCGAGGCGCTGGAGGACGCGCGCCTCGCGGGGCTCCAGCGCGGCAACGTCGCGTGCGGGGTGTGACGCCGAGCGCCGCGCGCGCTCGATGACGGCGCGGGCGGATCCCCGCGGCGCGCCCGAGGAGCCAGCATGATCGAGCTCGACAAGGTCACGAAGCGCTACGCCGACACGGTCGCGGTCGACGAGGTCTCGCTGCGCGTCGAGGAGGGGGAGCTCCTCGTCCTGCTCGGCGGCTCGGGCTCGGGCAAGACGACCACGCTCAAGATGGTGAACCGCCTCATCGAGCCCACGTCGGGCGCGATCCGGATCGGCGGGCAGGACGTCACCCGCGAGCCGCCGCACGCCCTGCGCCGGCGGATCGGCTACGTCTTCCAGCGGCTCGGGCTGTTCCCGCACCTCACCGTGGCGGAGAACATCGGCGTCACGCCGTCGCTGCTCGGCTGGGACGCGGCGCGCATCCGGGCGCGCGTCGACGCGCTCCTCGAGCTCTGCGAGCTCGACCCGGCGGCCGTGCGCGATCGCCGCCCCGCGGAGCTCTCGGGCGGCCAGCAGCAGCGGGTCGGCGTCGCGCGCGCACTCGCCGCCGAGCCCCGGGTGATGCTCCTCGACGAGCCGTTCGGCGCGCTCGATCCGCTGACGCGCGACCGGCTCCAGCAGTCGTTCCTCGCGATCCGGCGCCGGCTCGGGCTGACCGCGATCTTCGTGACCCACGACATGGTCGAGGCCCTGCTGCTCGGGGATCGCATCGCGGTGATGCAGGGCGGCCGGCTCGCGCAGGTCGGGACGCCGCGGGAGCTCATGACGGCGCCCGCGGACGAGTACGTCTCGCAGCTCCTCGGGACGCCGAAGCGGCAGGCGGGGCTCATCGACGCGCTGCTCCCCGACGGGGAGCGCGCCGCGTGAACGAGCAGCTCGCCCTCCTCCCCGGGCGCCTCCTCGCGCACCTCGAGCTCACGCTCGTCGCGCTCCTCGTCGGCACCGGCGTCAGCGTGCCGCTCGGCGTGCTGGTCTCCCGCGCGCGCCGGCTCGAGCAGCCGGTGCTCGCGGTCGCGAGCGTCATCCAGACCGTCCCCAGCCTGGCGCTGCTCGCGTTCATGGTGCCCGCGCTCGCCGCGATCGGCGCCGCGAGCATCGGCTACCTGCCGGCGCTCATCGGGCTCGTGCTCTACAGCGTGCTCCCGGTCCTCCGGAACACCGTGGTGGGCCTCTCCAGCGTCGATCCGGCCCTGATCGAGGCGGCCGACGGCGTCGGCATGACGCCGGGCCAGCGGCTCCGGCGCGTGGAGCTGCCGCTCGCCATGCCCGTGATCGTCGCCGGCATCAGGACGGCCACGGTGTGGACGGTGGGCACCGCGACGCTCTCGACGCCCATCGGCGCGGAGAGCCTCGGCAACTACATCTTCACCGGGCTGCAGACGCGCAACACCGCGGCGGTGCTCGTCGGGTGCGCGGCGGCGGCGGCGCTGGCGCTGTTCCTGGACGGCACCGTGAGGGCGCTGGAGGTCGGGCTCCGCCGCCGGCGCCGGGGCCTCGTCGCGGCGGCGGCCTTCGCGCTCGCCCTGCTCTACGCGATCACGGCGGTGAGCTTCGCGCGGGGCGCGCTCGGGGGCGGCGCGCGGAAGATCGTCGTCGGGTCCAAGACCTTCACCGAGCAGTACATCCTGAGCCGCGTCCTCGCAGGGAAGATCCAGCGCGACACAGGGCTGCCCACCGAGACGGTCGAGTCGCTGGGGTCCACGGTGGCGTTCGACGCGCTGCGGACGGGCCAGATCGACGCGTACGTCGACTACTCGGGGACGCTCTGGGCGACGGTCATGAAGCGGAGCGACCTGCCGGCGGATCCGGGCGAGGTGCTCCGGGGGGTGAAGCGGTACCTGCTCGAGGAGCACGGGATCGTGGTCGCCGCCGCGCTGGGCTTCGAGAACACCTACGCGCTCGCGCTGCGGCGCGAGGTCGCCGAGCGGATCGGCGCGCGGACCATCAGCGATCTCGTGCCCGCGGCGCGCTCCATGACGATCGGGGGGGACTACGAGTTCTTCCAGCGCGCCGAGTGGAAGACGGTCGAGCAGCGGTACGGGATCGCGTTCGCGAGGCAGCGCAGCATGGATCCCTCGCTCATGTACGAGGCCGTCCGGGCGGGCGAGGTGGACGTCATCAGCGCGTTCTCGACGGACGGGCGGATCGTGTCGTTCGACCTCCGCGTGCTCGAGGACGACCGGCGGGCGATACCGCCCTACGACGCCGTCGTCCTCGCGAGCGCGCGGCTCGCGCGGGAGCACCCGGAGGTCGTCGAGGCGCTGCGGGGGCTCGAGGGCAAGATCGACGCGGCGAGGATGCGGGAGCTCAACGTCGCCGTCGACGAGCGCGGGAAGTCCCCCGCGGAGGCGGCGGAGGCGCTGCTGCGGGAGCTCTGACGGGGCGGGGCGGGCGCCGGCCGGCCGCGCGCGCCCCCCGCCCCGCTACGGGTCGCGACGGCTGCTCGCGGGCTCGCCGTCGCCCGGCGACCGGGCGCCGGGGCGCCTGAGCGTCACCAGGCGTTCTTCCTGGAGGGGCTCGGGCTGGATCGTGCAGTGGTTCAGCGCGTGCTGCTCGCGCAGCCGCCGCGCCACGGCCGCGGCCACGTCCGTGCCGTGGTGCCCCCTGGCGAGCACCACGTGCACCGTGAGCACGTTGAAGCCGTCGGAGATCGACCAGACGTGCAGATCGTGGAAATCGACCACGCCGGGCACGCTCCGGATCGTGTCCTCGACGTCGGCGAGGTCGATCTCGATGGGGCTGCCCTCCATCAGCACGCGCGACGTGTCGCGCACGAGCCGCCAGCCGCCCCAGAGCACGAGCGCGCCGATGGCCGCGCTGATCATCGAGTCGGCCCGCGTCCAGCCGAACGCGAGGATGAGCACGCCCGCGACGATCGCCCCGACCGAGCCGAGCGCGTCCGACAGGACGTGGGCCAGCGCGGCGCGCGTGTTGATGTTGTGCCCGTGCTCGCCGGTCGAGAGCAGCAGCGCCGAGGCCACGTTCACGATCAGCCCCACGGCCGCGGTGATCGTCAGCGCCTCGGCGTGCACCTCCTGCGGCTCGCGCCACCGGCGGGCCGCCTCGATGAAGATCCAGATCGCCGTCAGCGCCAGCGCGATGCCGTTGGCGAACGCCGCGAGCACCTCGGCGCGGCGGAAGCCGTACGTCCGCGCGCGCGTCCGCGCCTGCGCCGCGATGCGCTGCGCGATGATCGCGAGCCCGAGCGCCGCGGCGTCCGCGAGCATGTGGCCCGCGTCGGCGAGGAGGGCGAGGCTCTTCGACCACCACCCGACCGCCGCCTCGATGAGCAGGAACGACGTCGTGAGCGCGAAGGCCGCGATCAGCCGGCGGAGCGGCGCGCGCCGGTGGTCGTGATCGTGATGCCGCCCGTCGCCGTCGCCGTGGTCGTGACGCCGCGCGCCGCCGTGGCCCTGATGTCCCCCGTCGCCGTGATCACGGTCGTGCCCGTGATCGTGGTGGTGCTCGTGCCCCGCGCCGCGCCCGCGAGGGCGCTCGTGCGCGGAGCTCCCGGGATCGTCGGGCACCCCCATCGCGGCGCCGGCGCGGCTCACACCCGCTCGACGATGGTCGCCACGCCCATCCCTCCGCCGATGCACAGCGTGATCAGCGCGGTCGCCTTGCCTTCACGCTCGAGCTCGTCGAGCGCCGTCCCGATCAGGCACGCCCCGGTCGCGCCGAGCGGGTGCCCGAGCGCGATCGCGCCGCCGTTCACGTTGACGCGGTCGAGATCGATGTCGAGCTTGCGCGCCGTCTGCAGCGGCACCGCCGCGAACGCCTCGTTGATCTCCCAGAGATCGATGTCGCGCGCCTGCATCCCCGCCTTCCTGAGCGCGCGCTCCGACGCGGGCGCCGGGGCCGTCAGCATGATCACCGGCTCCGCCCCGGCCGTCGCGACGGCGCGGATCTTCCCGCGCGGCTTGAGCCCGTGCGCCTTCACGTAGTCGCCCGACGCGAGCAGCACCACGGCCGCCCCGTCCACGATGCCGCTCGAGTTGCCCGCCGTGTGGACGTGCTGGATCGCCTTCACCTGCGGATACCGCACGAGCGCGAGCTCGTCGACGGTCTCGCCGCGGGTGCCCATCGGCGTCGCCCCGAGGCCGCCGAACGCCGGCTCCAGCTTCGCGAGGGCCTCCATCGTCGCCCCGGCCCGCGGGTGCTCGTCCCTGTCGAGCAGCGGCTTGCCGTCGCGATCGACGACCGTGAACAGGCTCTTCGCGAACCGCCCCTCGCGCGCGGCCCGCTCGGCCTTGTGCTGGCTCGAGAGCGCGAAGCGGTCGACGTCCTCGCGCGAGAAGCCCTCGATCGTGGCGATGAGGTCCGCCGAGATGCCCTGCGGCACCATCGCCAGCTTCTCGCGGAGCGCGAGGTTGTTCCCGTCGAGGGGCGCGCCGTCCGAGCCCATCGGCACGCGCGACATGCTCTCGACGCCGCCGCCGATGGCGAGCTCCTGCTGGCCCGACATCACCCCCATCGCCGCGAAATTGACCGCCTGCGCGCCCGAGCCGCAGAAGCGGTTGACGGTCACGCCGGTCACGTCGTCCGGCCAGCCGGCCGCGAGGATGGACGTGCGCGCGACGCACGCGCCCTGCTCGCCCGCCTGGGTCACGCACCCGACGACCACGTCCTCCACGTCTTGCTTGCGGATCCCGGTCTTCTCGGCGAGCCGGTTGAGCGTCTGCGCGAGGAGCTCCTGGGGATGCACGCCGGAGAGCGCTCCCTTGCCTGCCTTGCCCCGCCCGCGCGGCGTGCGCACGGCATCCACGATGAAAACATCTCGCATGACAGGCCTCCGAGCCCCCGGCGTCCGGCCCGTGCTTAGCACACGACCCGTTCCCGGGGCAGCCTGCTCGCGACAGGTCGCGGTGGACCTGAACCGCGTCGGATCGGCTATGCTCGCCGCCGATGACGGACCGGTCGCAGCGCATGGTGTGGGTCGATCTGGAGATGACCGGGCTCGATGAGAGCTCGTGCGCGATCGTGGAGATCGCGACCATCGTCACGGAGCCCGACCTGACCGTGGTCGCCGAGGGGCCGTGCCTCGTCATCCACCAGCCCGAGGACGTGCTCGCGGGGATGAGCGACTTCGTCCGCGATCTCCACGCCCGATCGGGGCTCCTCGAGCGCATCCGCGCCTCCACGCTCTCGGTCGGCGACGCGGAGTCCGAGACGCGCGCGTTCCTCGAGGCGCACTGCGACGAGGGGACGGCCGTGCTGTGCGGCAACTCCGTGTGGAAGGACCGCGCCTTCCTGCAGCGCTACATGCCGGGTCTCCTCTCCTTCCTGCACTACCGCATCGTCGACGTCTCCACGCTGAAGGAGCTCGTGCGCCGCTGGTACCCGACGCGCTCGGCGCCGAAGAAGCGCGAGATCCACCGCGCGCTCGACGACATCCGCGAGTCGATCGAGGAGCTCAGGTGGTACCGCGCCAACGTGTTCCAGCCGCTGCCGGGCAACGAGCCCCGCTGAGCGGCGAACGCTGCGCGCCGGCCCCTCCTCCGCAGGCCCCTGTTCGCTCGCCCCCCGCCGCCGAGCCGCGCGCCCAGGGCGCGACGCCCGCTCCCATCGACGGGCCAGGCGACGCTGCCGGTCGTCGCAGAAAAATATCGACGACGTGAGAAAATACGATCGATCGACGGAATGCTTTTGGTAGGCTGGCCATGCGTCCAGGCCTCCGGCACGAGGCCTGTGATGCAGACGCCCCGGCGGCCCCAATCCGCCGGGGTGTCGTTTGCCAGCTGACCTCGGGCAGCAGCCTGCGGGGGCGTCAGAAGAGCTGGTCGCCGTACCACCGCTCCCGAGGGCGCCCACCCGCGTCCACGGCCGGGTTCGTGACCATGGAGGCCGGCGCAGGGCGGCGCGTCGCCCGGGACCTCAGCACGGGCCTGTCCACGGCGGGTCGCACCGCCTCGGGGACACCGGGGTCGCAGTGCACCGGCGGGATCAGCTCGGAACTGTGGCTTACATTACTTTCGTACGATGAAGGTTCGGCCGGTGCCGGGGGCGGCGCCCCGCGCTGGGCGATGTAGGAGCTCAGGGGCACGGCGACCGCGGCGCTCGTCAGCGCGACGAGCAGCAGCGCCCCGCCGACCCGCAGCGCGCCGCGACGCCAGCGCGGGGCGACGATCGGGACCACGGGGTGCCGCATGGCCTCGGGGGGGAGGGTCCCGGTGGGCAGGGTGTTGCGCGACGCGGGGGCGGGCGCGCTCCGCTCGGTGTCCGGCGGCGCCTCGTGCGGCAGCGGGGAGCCCGCCGCGAGGGGCGCCGGGTCGGCGACGAGCAGCGGCCGCACGGCGGTCATGAGCTCCTGGACCGTCTGGAAGCGCGCGTCGGGATCCTTCGCGAGCGCGCGCGCGAGCGCCTCGTTGACCTGGGGCGGCGCGCCCTCGATCGGCGGGGGCACCTCGTCCAGCGCGCACACGTCGAGATCGTCGCGCCCCTCGAACGGCCGCCGGCCCGCGAGGACGCAATACAGCAGCATCCCGAGCCCGTAGATGTCCGTTCGCGGATCGATCGCGCGCGCGTCGAAGAGCTCCGGCGCCCGGTAGCGCGCGGCGTCCGCCATCGCGTCCGCGGGCGCCCCGAACAGCCGGTGCAGCCCGAACCCCCGGACGAGGGCGGCCCCTTGGCCGGAGATCACCACCGTGTGCGGGCCGAGGTCCCCGTGCGAGAGGCCCAGCGCGTGCGCCGCGCCGAGCGTCCGCGCGACGTCGACGACGAGCTCATACGCGACGGAGCGCAGCCGGGGCAGCAGATCTTCCACCGAGGGATCATCGCTCGGCCGGGCGGTGAGCCAGCCCGCATTGCCCTCCATGCCGCCCCGGAGCACAGGCACGATGCCGTGCAACGGCGCAGACGCCGAGAGGAGCCGCTCGAGCTCACCGCGGAACGCAGCGGCGTCGAGGGCCAAGTCCTCCTGGACATAAAGCGTCACCTCGCGACCGTCGGCGTCGAGCGCGCGATAGGCCTCGGCCGGAGCGGGGGAGTCGAGGCTGGCGACGATGGTGTAGCCAGCGAACTCCTGGCCCAGGATCACCATGAGCCCCCCGACGCAACTGCCCCGCCGGACACAGCAGCTTCCGCTTCTGTACGGGGGGAGAACCAGGAGCGATGCGCGGACGCGCGCCGCGATGTTGGATCAGACCAGAAGATTCTGCTCACTGCGTCGGACCTCCGGCACGAGGTTCGAGTCCATGACACCCCCGGACACGGCTCGGGGAACATCGGTTGACCGCGAGCGTAACAGACGTCTCAGGCCCGCGGAAGCCGTCGGCAGGGCGGATCGGGATCACCGAGCGCGCGAGACGGCGCGCTCACTTTCCGGAACGACGGCTCGAGGGCGGGGTAACACGCCCTGAAGCGGCGCGCTCCGGCGGGCGCGATTTCGGCTGAGCCGCCGCGCGAGAGCGCTCGGGATCCTCGCTGGCCAGGGCGAGCATTGCTTGCTTCCTCGGCGAATCGTCAGCCTCCATGAGCAGGAACAGGATCGCGTTCTGGAGCGTCTCCTGGGCCTTGTCGAACAGCTCTGCCACGACCGACGCGACCGGGCTGCGGCCGTCGCCGGGGAGCAGGAGGCGCGGATCGCACTGGAGCCCCTGGGCGATCAGGCCGAGCGCGCCGAGGCCGAGATCCCGCTCGCCGCGCTCGACCTGCCGCAGGTACGTGGCCGAGAGCTGCGCCCTCTCGGCGAACTCCTGCATGCTGAGCCCGCGAAGCTTCCGGAGGATGTGGATCGCCTGGCCGACCTCCTTGGGGAGCGTGTCGCGCATGCGCCGAGCCTAGCAGGCAGGGCCCGCTCGAGCTCTACAGGTATCCTTCGGCCTGGAGCGCGAACATGCGGGCGTAGCGCTGGCCGCGGGCCACGAGCTCGTCGTGGGTGCCCTCCTCGACGATCCGTCCACCGTCGAGCACGAGGATGCGGTCGGCCATGCGCACGGTGGGGAATCGGTGCGAGATGACGATCGTCGTCCGGCCCCTGGAGAGCGACCGGAACCGCTGGAAGACCGCGTGCTCGGCCTCGGCGTCGAGCGCCGCGGTCGGCTCGTCGAGCACGAGGATGTCGGCCTGCTCGCGCATGAAGGCGCGCGCGAGCGCGATCTTCTGCCACTGCCCGCCGCTCAGCTCGACGCCGTCCTTGAACCAGCGCCCGAGCTGCGCGTCGAGGCCCCCCGGCACCGCGGCCACGACCTCTTCCGCGCCCCCCTCGGAGACCGCGCGCGCGACGCGCGGCTCGTCCGCGAGGTGATCGAGGCTGCCGAGACCCACGTTCTCGCGCAGCGTGAGCTGGTATTGGTTGAAATCCTGAAACACGACACCGATCCTCCGGCGCAGGGCGTCGAGATCCCAGGCGCGGAGATCCTTGCCGTCGAGCAGGATGCGCCCCTCGGTGGGCTCGTAGAGCCGCGTGAGCAGCTTGATGAAGGTGGTCTTGCCCGCGCCGTTGTGCCCGACGAGCGCCAGGCTCTGCCCGCTCGGGATGTGGAGATCGATCCCCCGGAGCGCCCAGCGCGACTGGCCAGGATACCGGTAGCCGACGCCCTCGAACCGCACGCCCCGCTCGCTCGTGCCGCCCTCCGGGAGCGCCGGCGCGCCGTTCGTGGGCGCGGGCGCGCCGTTCGTGGGCGCGGGCGCGCCGTTCGTGGGCGCGGGCGCGCCGCTCGTGGGCGCGGGCGCGCCGCCCGGCAGCGCGGGAGGCGCGCTGGTGGGGATGCTCAGGTACTGGAACAGATTCGACATGTAGAGGTTGTGCTCGTACATGCCGCCGACGCCGGCGAGGACGGCCTGGAACGCCTGCTGGCCTTGCCGGAAGGCGGCGACGTAAAGCACCATCTCGCCGAGCGAGAGGCGCCCGGCGGCGGCGCCGAGCGCCATCGCGCCATAGCAGCCGTAGAACGCGGCCGTCCCGAGGAGCGACAGGCCGTAAGCCCACCCGGCGCGGCGGACCGCGAGGGCGCTGTCCTCCCGGTAAAACGACGTGGCCAGCGCCTTGTACCGCCCGAGGAACATCGGCCCGAGCCCGAAGAGCTTCACCTCCTTGGCGTGGCCGTCGTTGGCGAGCACGTACTCGAGGTAATTGAGGCGGCGGGCCTCGGGAGAGCGCCAGTTGCGGAGGCGGAACGCCGCGCCCGAGAAGCGCGCCTCGGCGACCGTGGCGGGGATGGCCGCGACCAGGAGCGCGAGCACCGCGAGGGCGCTGAACCCCACGAGCATCGCGGCGTACCCCGCGAGCGTGATGAGGTTCTGCACGAGCGAGAAGCTCTCGGTCACCACCGACGCGGGGCGCGACGACGCCTCGCGGCGCGCGCGGGTGAGCTGATCGTAGAACTCGGAGTCCTCGAAATGGGCCAGATCGAGCGAGAGCGCCTTCTCGAGGATCATCGCGTGGATGTCGATCGAGAGCCGCGCGCCGAGGAGCTGCCGCGTCAGCGCGAGCCCGCGCTGCACGAGCGCGAGCGCGGCCACGAGGCCGAGCTCGACCGAGACCCACACGAGCGCCGCGCGCTCGTCGCGGGCGACGACCGCGTCCGTGATCGTCTTGCCCACATAGGCCACCCCGAGCGGCAGCGCCGCCGCCGCGAGCGTGAGCGCGCCGAGCGCGACGCTGGCCGCCCGCGAGGAGCGCCAGACGAGCTTGAGCGTCCGCGGGGTGTAGGCGAAGCTGTCCCGCAGGCGGGAGAGGCCGAGCATGGGGGCGGATTCTAACCACGCCGCAGCGCTCCGCCCGCAGAGTCCCCGGCGAGCGCGGGCGCGGCGGGCGCGGCGGGCGCGGCGGACCGGCGCCGTCGCGCCGGGGGCGCGGAAGGCCGCGGTGGCGGGCGCGCGCCGGCCGCGGTATCCCGGGGGCTCGGACAAGGAGGCTCTGCATGTCGAGCATGTCGAATGTGACCATAGGCTACGGCGCGCTGCTCACGGCGCTCGGCGTCGGCGGCTTCGCCGCGACGAGCGCGACGACGGCGCTCATCCCGGCCGGCTTCGGGGTCGTCGCCGTCGGGCTCGGCCTGGTCGCGAGGCAGGAGAAGTACCGCATGCACGCCATGCACGCGTCGGCGCTGCTCGGCGTCCTCGGCGTCCTCGGCTCGGCCCGCGGCCTGTCGAAGCTGCCGGCGCTGCTCTCCGGCGGCGACGTGGAGCGGCCGGCGGCCGTCATCGCGCAGTCCCTGATGGCCGTCCTCTCCGCGGGCTACGTCGTCGTCTGCGTGCGCTCCTTCGTCGCGGCGCGCCGCGCCGCCCCGAGCCCCTGAGCGCCGCGGGCGCCCGCGCGCGCCCCGCCCCGCGGCGCCGCCAGGGCGCCGTCACAGCACCCCTCTTCGCCATCACCTCCCCGCCACGGCGCGCCGAGCGGCCCAGTCGGCCGCGCGCGCGCGGCGCGCTCCTGTCGAATCCGTAGAGAACGGCCGGCGCCGCAGCGCCTCTCGCGTCGACGAGATCCCTCCCCTGTCCTCACTCTGCACGTCCGATCTCCGCGCGTCGGATCTCCGGCGCCGCGCTCTCCACGCGTCCGATCCAGGCATCTCCGGACGTCGCCTCCCCCGGGCGGATCTCCCCATGTCGATTATTTGGCAATCTGGAAGGACAATCCGGAATGCTACAAATCCGCGCGCAAACGGCCAGATCGGCGCCCTCGACCGCCGTGCATGATGTACTGTCGTCGTCACCAGACCATCAACTACAAAGAAGAGCGAGCACCATGCTTCGACGCGTCATTGCATTGGGGCTGACCGCGCCTCTTTTCCTTTCGTGCGGGGAGAACGGGGCCATCATGATCTGGAGTTGCGACGAGTGCCCCGAGGGCTGGACCTGCACGGAAGACGCCTGTATTCCCCCGCACTGCAGCAATGGCGTCATGGATGATCACAAGGGGGAGACCGACACCGACTGCGGTGGTTCGTGCGCGCCTTGCCGCCTCGGCGCCGCGTGCGAGACGGGGCTCGACTGCAAAGAGGGCGTATGTCGCCTGGGGGCTTGCCAGGCGCCGACGTGCGTGGACGGCGTGGAGAACGGCTTCGAGACCGGCGTCGACTGCGGCACCCGCTCGTGCCCGCTCTGCCCCGCGGGCGAGGGGTGCCTCGCCGGGGAGAACTGCGCGTCCGGCGTGTGCAGGGAGCGTGTCTGTCAGGAGCCTTCCTGCGATGACGGGCTCCTGAACGGGAGCGAGCTCGACGTGGATTGCGGGGGCGCGTGCCGGACCTGCAAGTGACGCGGCGGGCCCGATGAGGTCAGCGCGACGCGGCCAGCTCAGTGCGGATCGACGACGGGCGCGGTCTCCAGGCTCACCGTGCCGCCGGTCGCGATCCAGCGGAACCCGTCGATGAGCGCGGTGGAGTCGAAGCGATCATCCCCGGTGTCGAAGAGGATGAACCGGAGCGTGATCTCCTCGCCGCCGCGCACCGGCGCCCTGGTCTTCAGCCACCGGGTGCCGCCGTCGTGGCGCGGGCTGAACCCCGTCCCCGCGAGCTCGCCAGAGCCGCGCGGGCATCCGTCGCAGACATCGAAGAACGCGATATTGACGCTGACCGGCCTGCCCTCCTCGTCGAATGAGAGGTTGCCGTTGTACGACCCCGGAGGCGCCGGCGTGGCCAGCGCGACGAACTGATCGTTGAAGTCCTCGCAGACCCACTCCGGATATTCGTACGTATAGAACTTGAAGAGGAACTCGTAGCCGGTCGCGTTCCTCGGCGCGCGCAGGACGACCTCGAGGCCGATATCGTCGTTGATGAAATCGGAAGGAGGACAGTCCGGGTTGTCCTGGGGGAACCCGGGCGGCGCGGCGCCGGGGCCGTAGCTCGAGCAGCTCTCGGTCCAGCAGGCGTCCGGGTGGTCCGGCAGGCGGGCGCGCCCGGTCGAGAGCGCGAGCAGGCGCGCGCCGCCCTGCACGTGCACGTTCGGCCCGAACCCGTCGAAGAGCCCGACCGCCGGCGAGCGCGCCGCCTGCGAGCCGTTCCCGCGGACGTACCTGGCGGACAGCACGCCCCACCGCCCGTCCTCGCGGGACGCGACCGCGCAGAGGTCGATCGCCCTCGCCCCGTTCATCGGATCGAAGTCCCCCAGCGCGAGCCCCTCGTCGCAGGGCGGCGCCACGTTGTCGACCGCGCCGTCGCAGTCCTCGTCCGCAGGCGCAGGCACCTGGCCGCTCGCGTCAGGCTCCGTGACCTCGACCTCGATCGCGCCGGGGTTCACATTTCCATCCGCATCGTTGCAGTCGCCGCCGGCGGGCGTGAACCCGTCGCCGTCGCTGTCCGCGTTGGGGTCGGCGACGGGGCCAGCGCCGCCGGCGCCCAGCCCCGGCCCGCCCGGCGCATCGAGCCCGCCGGGGCCTTCCTCGCCGCCGGCCCCCGAGGACGCCGTGCCGCGCTCATCGTCCGCGCCGCCCTGCGCGGGCGCGCCCCCCACCGCCGAGCACCCGAGCGCCGCGACGAGCGCCCCCAGCGCCGCGGCGCCGGCCCCGGGGAGAGAAGAACGTCGTTTCATCATCCCTGTACTTTGCCACGGCCACCGCAACGAGCGCGCGCGAACCCCGGGAAAGGTGGGCGGCGTCGCGCGCGCCCTGATGGGCTCGCCCGCGCTTCGGGCGGCGGCGACAGGGGCGCGCCCTCTCCGGGGGCGCGGCGGCCCGCGCGCTACATCCGCTCGGGCGCGTCGATCCCGAGCAGGCCGAGGCCCTTCGCCAGCACCTCCGCCGTGAGATCGCACAGCGCGAGGCGGGAGCGGCGCACCTCGTCGCTCTCGGCCCGGAGCACCGGGCAGCGCTCGTAGAAGGTCGTGAACGACCCGGCGAGCTCGAAGAGGTAGCCGCACAGGCGGTGCGGCTCGAGCGTGGCGGCCACGTCCTCGAGCACGGCGCCGAACCGGAGCAGCTCGAGCGCGAGCGCCCGCTCGGCCGGATCGCCCAGCGCGAACCCGGCGCCGCGCGCGGACTCGACGCCGCCCTTGCGGAAGATCGACCGGATGCGCGCGTGCGCGTACATCAGGTAAGGCGCCGTGTTCCCCTCGAAGGCGAGCATCCGGTCCCAGTCGAACACGTAGTCCTTGATCCGGTCGCTCGAGAGATCGGCGTACTTCACCGCGCCCACGCCGACCGCGCGCGCGACCGCGCCGGCCGCCTCGGCGTCGAGCTCCGCGTTCTTCTCGCGCACCACCTTCGTCGCGCGCTCCACGGCCTCGTCGAGCAGGCTCGCGAGCTTCACCGTGTCGCCGGCCCTCGTCTTGAACATCTTCTTGTCGGCGCCGAGCACCGAGCCGAAGGCCACGTGCTCGGCCCGCGCCGGCGGCCTGAGCCAGCCGGCCTCCCGCGCGGTCGTGAAGACCATCGCGAAGTGCTGGCTCTGCGGCGCGCCGACCACGTAGACGATCCGCTGCGCGCCGACGGTCGAGAGGCGGTGGCGGATCGCCGCGAGGTCGGTCGTGGCGTAGCCGTAGCCGCCGTCCTGCTTGCGGACGATGAGCGGCAGCGGCTCGCCGCCCTTGCCGGTGAAGCCGGCCGGGAAGACGCAGAGGGCGCCCTCGCTCTCGCGCGCCAGCCCCTTGTCGGTGAGCTCGGCGATGACGTCGATCAGCATCGGGTTGTAGAAGCTCTCCCCGGCGAAATCGGCCTCGGTCAGGGTCACGCCGAGGCGGCGGTAGACCGACTCGAAGTAGCGCGTCGACTCGCGCACGAGCTTCCGCCAGAGCGCGAGCGTCGGCTCGTCGCCGCCCTGGAGCCGCACGACCCGGAGGCGAGAGCGCTCGACGAACGCGGGATCGCCGTCGAACTTGGCGCGCGCCTGCCGGTAGAACGCGTCGAGATCGCCGACCGAGAGCTCCTCGGCCGCGGCGGCCTCGCCGAGATCGAGCATGTGCTCGATCAGCATGCCGAACGGGGTGCCCCAGTCGCCGAGGTGGTTCTGGCGGATCACGCGGTGGCCGAGCGCCTCGAGGACGCGCGCGAGGGCGTCGCCGATGATCGTGCTGCGCAGGTGGCCGACGTGCATCTCCTTCGCGGCGTTCGGGCCCGAGTAGTCGACGATGACCGTCTCGGGCTGCGCCGCGGGCGCGACCCCGAGCCGCCCGCCGCCCGCCGTCTCGGCGAGCTCGCCCGTGAGGTAGGCGTCGTCGAGCGTCAGGTTCACGAACCCGGGGCCGGCGATCTCGACCTTGCGGCAGATCCCGCCGACCTCCAGGTGCGCCACGATCGCGGCCGCGACCTCGCGCGGCGGCCTGCCGAGGCGCTTGCCGAGCGCCATGGCGGCGTTCGCCTGGTAGTCGGCGTGGGCGGAGCGGCGCAGGGAAGGATCGGTGGCGGCGTGCTCTGCGCCGAACGCGGCGGTGATCGCCGCCTGGAGTGCGCGGGCGAGGGCGTGGACGGGATCGGCCATGGCGCATCCTTGGCCCGGGCACGCGGCGCATTCAATAGGCAAGCCGGCGCGCCGCGGCCGCTGCGTCGGCTCCTCTCCGCCCCCTCACGCTCCTCTCCGCCCGTCTCCGCGCGTCTCCGCCTTTGACAAAAAACGCACCAGGCCGGACAGTTCACGCCTTCCCGTGAGCGCCTCCTCGCCCCCTGCCCCCGGCCATCCGGCGCCCGCCGCGAGCGACGCGAGCGACGCGCCGGCCGAGAGCGCGGCGGCCCAGATGGTGGGGAAGGTCATCTCGGACCGGTACCGGATCGTCGAGCTCGTCGCGACCGGCGGGATGGGCGCGGTCTACAAGGCCGAGCACCTGCTGCTGCGCAAGTGGCTGGCGGTGAAGCTCCTCCTGCCCGCGGCGAAGGGCTCCCCGGAGCTCACCGCGCGCTTCGAGCGCGAGGCGATCGCGGGCGCGCACATCCAGCACCCGAACATCGCGTCGGCGACCGACTTCGGGAGCCTCCCCGACGGCTCCCGGTTCCTCGTGCTGGAGTACGTCCGCGGCACGACGCTCGACCGCATCATCAAGAAGGGCCCGGTGCCCGCCGCGCGCGCCGCCGAGATCGCGCGGCAGATCGCGGCGGCGCTCGCCGCGGCGCACGAGCGCGGCGTCATCCACCGCGATCTCAAGCCGCGCAACGTCATGGTCGAGCACGGCACGGACGCCGTGAAGCTCATCGATTTCGGGTTCGCGAAGGTCCCGCTGGAGCGCCTCTCCACGACGGACGCGCACAGCGGCGAGGCGCGCCCCGAGCCCGCCCCGATCACGCTGAGCGGCATGGTCTTCGGCACGCTCGCGTACATGGCGCCGGAGGCGGCGCAGGGCATGGAGAGCGTCGACGAGCGCTCCGATCTGTATGCCCTCGGGCTCATCCTCTACGAGATGCTCGCGGGGAAGCACCCGTTCGACTCGATCGTGCCCGTCGAGCTGTTCCGCGATCAGTGCGAGACGGCGCCGCCGCCGCTGCGGCTGCGCGCGCCGGGCGTGGACGCGCCGCGCGAGCTGGAGGCGCTCGTGATGCGCCTCCTGCGCAAGGACCCGGCGGCGCGCCCCGCGAGCGCGCGGGCGCTGCTCGCCGCGCTCGACGCGGCCGTGCCGAGGTCCGAGGCGATCGGCCTGCTCCCGTGGAAAGAGCCGCTCTCGGGCGCCATCGCGCCGCACGGGGGCGCGCTGCGCGCGATCGAGCCCGCCGCACCGCCGGCGCAGCAGGACCGGGCAGGCGCCGGGGCCGGCGGCGGCGCGGGTGCCGGCGCGGCGCACGCGGGTGCGGGCGCCGGGGCGGCCGGGGCGGCCGGGAGGGAAGCGCGCGGGGCGGCGGGGCGCGGTCCGCGGCAGCGCAGGAGCGCGCTGGGGTGGCTCCTCGGCGTGGCGGCGGTGGGCGCGGTCGGCGTGGCCGCGGCCGCGCTGCTCCTCCGCCGCCTGGACGCGGGCGCGCCCGCGCTGACCGTCGCCGGCGCGGAGCTCCGGGAGACGCCCGCCGCGATGCAGGCGCCGGCCGCCGGGGCGCCGGGCGCCGTCGGCGCGCGGCCGCGAGCCCCGTCCGCAGCGCCGGCCGCGGGCGCCACGGACCCCGGGCTGGCCGCCTCGGCGACGGCGCCCATCGCAGCCACGGCGCTCGACGCAGGCGCGGCGCTCGACGCAGGCGCGGCGCTCGCCGCGGAGGCGGCGGCCGACGCAGGCGCGACGCTCGCCGCGGAGGCATCGCCCGACGCAGGCGCGGCCCTCGCTGCGGGTCCGGCGGCCGACGCAGGCGCGGCGCCCGCGGGCCCGGGGCCGATCGACGGCGCGGCCCTGCCGGCGGAGCGGGCGCGCCTCGTGGAGGCGGTCCAGGCGAAGCGGTGGGAGGCGGCAGAGGAAGCGCTGCTCGCGCTGCTCGACAGGGATCGCGCCGCCTTCGCGGATCGCGACGTGATGACGGCCGCGGCCGCCGTCGCGGTGAAGAGCGCGTACCGGACCGACGGCCGCGCGGACGCGATCTTCGACGCCCTGGAGAGCCGCCTCGGCCCCGACGGCCTCGACATCGCCTACGAGATGGTGAGCGGCTACGGGGGCACGCAGGGCGGCAAGCGCGCCGCCGAGCTGCTGCGACGCCCCGAGGTGCTGAAGCGCGCGAGCGTCCCGCTGCGCATCGCCGTGGAGCTGCGCGAGGCCCCCTGCCGGCGCAAGCACGCGCTCTTCGAGCGCGCGGCGCTCGAGGGCGACGCGCGCGCGCTCGTGTTCCTGGAGATGCTCCGCTCGTCGCAGTGCCAGCCGCGCATCGGGCAGTGCTGCTTCCATCATCACGCGGGGCTCGAGCGCGCCGTGCGCACGCTGCGCGACCGGCTGCACCACTGACGACCGGCCCCGCCCGCGCCGCCCGCGCGAGGCGCGGCCCCGATGGGCGTCTAGATGGGCTACGCTCGCACCCCCGGTCCACGGCGCCCGGGAGGCCAGAGCACGGCTCGAGGGGCGCGCGGGACGACAAGGACGAAGGAAGAGGAATGAGCGACAAGACGAATGAGGAGATCTACAGGGCGTATCTGCTGGCGTACGCGTGCAGCGGCGACGCCTCGAAGGTCGCGGTGCTCCAGGACGCGCGCCCGCTGACCTCGGCGGTCGCCGCCGCGCTCGCCCTGGCGGAGCGCGATCGCCAGTCCGGCGAGCCGCCGGACACGTGGGACTCGCTGACCGAGCGCCTGCAGGCCATGTTCGACGAATTCGATCCGCACGGCTACGACCTGGCGAGCGGGGACGACGAGGCGCTCGACGACGAGGAAGACGGCGAGGAGCCGATCGCCTCCTGAGCGGCCGGGGCGCTCCTCGGCGGCGGGGGCCGCGGAGCGCGCGCGCCGGCGATGCGGCCATTCGCCCGGCGGTTCCGGGCGGGTGGCCGCGCCTCACACCTCGTTCGCGCTGTAGTCGGCGTAGACGATGAAGATCACGTATTGCGCCCAGGCCGCGCCCTTCGGCCGGTGGTGGGTGACGCCGATGTCGAGGTGCAGCGCGCGCTGGCGCAGGATCTCGGGCGGGAGCTCCAGCGCGTCGAGCGACGTCGTCTCGACGACGTAGCCGCGCATGTTGCGCCCGAACCGGTGGACCGCCTGCTCCAGCACCGCGTCGAGCGCAGAGCCCGTATCGGACTCCCCCGCGTGCACGAGGCCGAGCTCCTCCTTCATCACCTCGGGCATGCTGGCCAGGCGCTTCGGCGGGGCGAGCCCCATCCGCCGGCGCGCCTCGATGACGCGGGTGAGCAGGAGGTTCACGTCGGCGGTGTGATCGCTGCCGTGGTGAAAGCGGTAGCTGGTGACCATCGCGCCGAGCCCGTCGGGCTCACGCGTCACGAGCGGTCCGATCGCGACCTGCTCGATGTCGGGCGTGAGGAGCGTCGCGCGCCCGATCGGCATCTCCAGCGCGGCAGAGAGCCAGCGGGCCGCGTCGAGGCCGCGCGGCGAGTAGATCGAGAGGAAGTTGCCGTCCCGGATCGTCCCGTCGACCTCCCAACCCGCGAGCAGCCCGAGCGTGATGAGATCGGCGTCCGGCGTCTCGGTCTCGCCGAACGCCGCCGCGAAGAAGCGCGGCGCGAGCCGCGCCGCGGTCGCAGACTCCCGCGCCGCGAGCGTCACGGGGCGGAGCCCCGCCTGCGCGCGCGCGGCGTTGAGCTGGTCGACCACCACGCGCGTGAACTGCGCGGCGCTGTCGACTGGCCGGGAGATCGGCGGGGAGGCGGCGTCCGCCTCTCCCTGGTAGACCGGCGCGAGGCCGGGACGCCGGGCGAGCACGTGGGCGAACGGCCTCGAGAGGACGCGCTTCGGCGGCGCGTAGAGCACCTGAATCCACGCGCTGCGATCGCGCGGATCAGGGTGGCAGATCACCCGGAAGCCCGGGCGCGGGACCGCCATATCGACATCGCACTGCGCCACGCCGGTGCGCCCGCGGTTCACATAGGCTGTCACCTCGTCCGCCGGCCTCGTCAACCGCCCCTCGATGACGACCTCGCCCCGCGCGTCGGGCACCGGGGAGAACGGCTTGATCTCCGCCTCCGCGGAGCCGAAGGCGGCGAGCGCCACCGCGCGACCCGCGATCCGCTCGAACGAGAAGCCCGCGACGTCCATCCCTGGGCGAAGGCGCTTTTCGACGCGCGCGCGAAACTCGCCCTCCCAGCGCGCGAGCACCTGCTCGTCCGTCGCCGTCTCCGGGACCTCGCCGCCGTGGACAGCGTAGCTCGTCACGCTGGTCGCGCTCCCGCACGCGGCGGTCATGAAGCGGCGCAGCCCCTCGGGAGGCGGCTCCGCGTGCTCGAGGAGGAAGCGCCCGATCTCGCGCGCGGCGCAGCTCATCGACCGCGTGACGCGCGGCGGGCGCTCGGCCTTGCCGATGGCGGCGCTGAACACCGCGTCCCAGGCGCTCGCCGCCTGCCACGGCTCGTCGCCGGCCAGCTCGGGCAGCGAGCCCGCCGGAGCCCAGCTCCCGTCGACCTCCCGCTCCTGCGGTATCGCGGGGGGCGCCGCCGGCTTCGCCTCGATCGCCCTCAGCGCGGCCTGGCCGGGGAACTCCACGGCAGGCTTCGACGCGACAGGCGCGCTCGCGCAGGCGGCGAGGGAGGTCGCGAGGAGAGGTCCCAGAACAACCTGGACTGGCGCACGGCTCTTCACGGAGGCGAGGCTATCTCACGCGAGCGGACGGCATGAACCCGCCGAGGGCGGTGAGCAGAAACCCGTCGTTCGCTCCGCCGTGCGTCCACGCTGCCGCCCTCCCGCCGGCAGCGCCTGGACCGGCGCGGCGGGCCTGCGCAGGCGCTTCCTGGCTCCCTGTGTTGCTGTGGCGGCCCCGGGCTGGCTCAGGGCCGCCGCCCGCTCACCCCCCGAGGGTCGCGCCGTTCGAGGCGATGACCTCGCGATACCAGTGCGCCGAGTCCTTCGGCACGCGCTTGCCTGTCGGGTAATCGACGAAGACGAGGCCGAAGCGGTGCTTGTAGCCGTGGGCCCACTCGAAGTTGTCCAGGATGGACCAGTGGAAATAGCCGTTCACGACCGCGCCGTCGGCGATCGCCTTGCGGAGCTCGATCAGGTGGCGCGCCATGAAGTCGATGCGCTGGGGGTCGTGCACCTTCCCATCGAGCGATATCCAGTCCCGGGTGGACAGGCCGTTCTCGGTGATCACGATGGGGTGCTTGTATCTCTCGTGGAAGAACCTCGGCCCCCAGTAGAGGCACTCGGGGGTGACGGACCACTCGAAGGCGGTGATCGGATGTCCGACCGGGTGCGGCACGACCTCGGCGGCGCCGCTCGCGCCGGCGCGCACAGGGAACCCCCAGTAGACGTTCACGCCGCAGAAATCGACCGGCTGCGCGATGATCTCCATGTCGCCGCTCCGGATCTCGGGCAGCTCGTTCGCGAACAGGCGGAGCCCGTCCTCGGGGTATTTGCCGAAGAACACGGGATCCATCCACCACGTGTTGGTCCACGTCGTGCGCGCGTTCACCGACCACGTGGCCGCGCGCGCGGCCTCCAGATCTTCGGGCGACGAGCTCGCGGGGTATTTCACCTGCGCGACCGGCGCATAATAGACGTTGCACTTGCCGGGGCTCGCCGCGCGGATCGCCTGCACGGATTTGCCGTGCGCGAGCAGGACATGGTGGCACAGGCGCAGGACCTCGGCGAAGCGCAGCCGGTCGCCGGGCGCGTGGCGACCCTCGTAGTGGCCGGCCCCGGCGAACACCTGAGGCTCGTTGAGCGTCATCCAGTCCTTCACCCGGTCGCCGAGCTTCCGGACCACGACGCTCGTGTACTCGGCGAACCAGTCCGCGCTGTCGCGGTTCAGCCAGCCGCCCTTGTGGTAGAGCGCGAGCGGGAAGTCCCAGTGGAACAGGGTGATGTGGGGCTCGACGCCCGCCTCGAGCAGCGCGTCGACGAGGCGATCGTAGAACGCGAGCCCGCGCTCGTTGACCGCGCCCGTGCCCTCGGGCAGGACGCGCGGCCACGAGGTGCTGAGTCGGTAGGCGCGGAGGCCGATGTCGCGCATGAGGGCGACGTCCTCCTGGTACCGGTGGTAGTGGTCGCACGCGACGTCGCCCGTCTGGCCGTTCCACACGGCGTCCGGCTTCCTGCAGAACATGTCCCACACGGACGGCCCCTTGCCGTCCTCCTGCGCGGCGCCCTCGATCTGGTACGACGCCGCCGCGGCGCCCCAGAGGAACCCTGCGGGAAAACCCTTGTGACCCTGTTCTCGCGTCATGGTGGCCGCCACCATATCAAAGGCGGCCGATGTCCGGCACGCGACGTCAGCGCACCGCCGCGTCAGCCCGCGTCGCGCGCCTCGTAGCCGGCGTCGCGCACGGCCGCGAGCAGGGCCTCCGCCGTCGCGCTCCCCTCGACGACCGCCTCGCCGCGCTCGAGGCTCACCTCGCCCACGCGCGTGACGCCGGGCACCTTCGCGAGCGCCTTCGAGACCGCCTGGACGCAGTGGCCGCAGGTCATCCCTTCGATAGCGAGTCTGCGCATGACCCCCGTATGCCCGCTCCACGCAGCAGCGTCAACGCGCCGCCGGCCGGCGCGCTGGGCCCACGGCAGCGCCGGCGGGCTCAGCGCGGGCTCAGCGCGGGCACGCCGGGCACGCCTGCCCGCCGCAGTCCACGCCGAGCTCGTCGCCGTTGTGCACGCCGTCGAGGCACGTCGGCCTCTGGCACACGCCGGCCCAGCAGACGCCGGCCTCGCAGTCCGCCGCCGTCGCGCACCCGTCGCCGGACGGGCACGGCTTCCACGGGCCGCCGCAGTCGACGCCGGTCTCGGACCCGTTCCGCACGCCGTCGGCCTCCATCGCGCCCTGGCACGTCCCCGGGCTGCCGAGGCACACGCCGGAGATGCAGTCCAGCGCGACGGTGCACATCTTTCCGCTCTCGCAAGGTCGCCTGCAGATACCGCCGCAGTCGACGTCGGCCTCGTCCGGGTCGCGCCGCGCGTTGATGCAGTGGCGCGGCGCGCAGTAGCCCCCGCCGCGCTGCGCGCCCACGACCGGGATGCAGATGCGGTCGGCCCCGCACTGGTTGTCCTCGACGATGCAGTCGAACGTCTCCGCCTCGTAGCAGAGCTGATCGACCTTGTAGAGCTCCCAGAGGCTGACCCCGTTGTCGAGAGGCACGTTGACAGGCCTGTTCTCCTCCGAGCAGATATCCGAGGTGCACAGGTTGCCATCGTTGTAGAGGTCCGACGGGTCCGGCCTCGACACGACCTCCCCCGCGTGCGTGCACTCCAGCCGCGCGCAGTCGCCGCGTACCTGCGAGGGCAGCGGGCCCGGGTAGATGTCGACCTGGCACACCCGGTCCACGCACCGCCCGACGCCGCAGCGGGGGTCCGGCGGGCCGGCGCACTTCGCGTCGTTGTCGCACGCCGTCCCCGCCGTCCCCGGCGCGCAGCTGAACCAGCCCTCCTGGCACTCGCTGCACGGCCGGCACGCGAGAAAGCAGTCAGGCGCCGTGTCCTCGGGCTCGCAGCACAGGGTGTGGCCCTCCTGGACGCAGGTGCACACCCCGTCCGCGCACTCCGTGCCGGGCGCGTACTGCGTGTCCGACTCGCAGTCGGCCGTCGACTCGCAGCTCCCACCCAGGTGGCTCGGCCGCTCGCACGAAGAAATCGCCACGACAGTGAGAAATATGGACACGACAACGCAATGCTTAAGGTAGCTGTACATGCGTCCAGTCCTCCGGCACGAGGCCTTGGCGCCAACACCCCGGCGGCCCCAATCCGCCGTGATGTCGCTCCCGACTGGCGATGATCCTACTCGGACCCGGCGCGGCTCTGCCAGCGTTGACGACAGTTTTCGTCACTTTTCGTCAACAGCGCATCGAGGCTCCGATCGTTTGCGTGTTCACGTGCGCTTGTGGGCGTGCGCTTCGCCTCATTTCGGATTCAGGTGCTCGCGGCGGATCACCGCTGCTGCGCGCTTGCGCCGTCCGCGCCGGAGTGGTTGGCTCTCGCGGGTGGCGGCTCGCGAGCACACGGCGCTTGTCGGCGAGGGCGGCGTGCACGTCGTCGAGGACGCCGGCGGGACGCGCCGCCATGCCCTCCACCTGGTCAAGCTGGTGGTGCCGGTCGACGGCCCTCTCCGGGTCGAGCGCGAGGGCGCGCGGCCGCTCGAGGTGCGCGCGCCCGTGCTCACCGGCGCCGGCGTCGCCCACGCGATCAGCGCGCCCGGCCCGACGGTCACCGCCTTCCTGCCGCCCGACGGGCTCGGCGCGGGGGCGCAGGCGGTCGCCCGCGGGCGGGCGCTCGCGCTCGAGGGGGCGCAGGCCGAGCGGGTGCGCGCCGCGGCGCGCGAGGTGCTCCGCGGTCGCCTCGACCACGCCGCCGCGCGCGAGCTCATGACCGCGTGCGCCCGCGCGTTCGCGCCGGACCGGCCGCCGGTCGACCGCCGCGTGCTGCGCGCCATGCGCCGCCTCGCGGAGCAGGCGCCGGACCGCCCCGCGCTGGGCCCGCTGGCCGCCGCGGAGGGCCTCTCGCGCTCGCGGCTCTCCCACCTCTTCCACGACGCGTTCGGGCACCCGCTGCGCGATTACATGACGTTCCTGCGGGTCATGGCGGCCGTCCGGGCGCTCGTGGACGGCGCCGCGCCGGCCCGGGCCGCGCTCGCCGGCGGCTTCCACGACCAGGCCCACCTCGCGCGCGCGGTCGCCGCGACGCTGGGCCGCACGCCGGGCGCCGTCGCTCGCAGCCACTTCGTACAAGAGCCGGCCGCGCCGCGGCGCATGGTGGTCCCCTGAAACCAGGAGGACCCATGCCCCCTCGCGCTGTCGACGCCATCCGCATCGCCCTCGGCCTCATCGTCCTGCTCGGCGGCATCAACGGCTTCGTCCGCATCGTGCCTGTCCCGGAGCCGCTCCACCCGTTCACCCGGATGCTCGTCGACAGCGGCTACATCTATGCCGTCAAGGCGGTGGAGCTCACCGCCGCGGTCCTGCTCCTCCTCGGCCGCCGCCGCGCCCTCGCGGTGGCGCTGCTCTGGCCGGTCGTGGTGAACATCGCCCTGTTCCACCTGCTGCTCGACCCCCGCGCCGGCGTCAACGCGGTCATCCTCCTCGGCCTCCTCGGCGCCCTCACCTGGCATGAGCGCCGCGCGTTCGCGCCGCTCTTCGCCGAGGGGCGCTCCGGCGCGCCGTCCACCGCGGACAGCGCGGCGCGCGGAGAGCGTGTGTCGCCCGCCTGGGCTGCTCGGCGGGTGGAAGATGGGATGAAGAGATGAAAAACCACAGAGGCACAGAGGGCACAGAGGGAGAGAGAAGAGATAGAGATAGAAGAGACAGAGAGAGACTCAATAATTCATTCTCTTCCTCTGTGCCCTCTGTGCCCTCTGTGGTTCCAATTCTCTTCTTCTCGTGGAGCACCGACCGGCGCCGTGGGCGAGGCCCGGGCCGCTCCAACGGGCCCCGGCGGCTTCGACAAGCCCCTTGACAAAGCCGCACGCCCGCCTTCGCGCCCCGCGGGGGCGCTACGGGGCGCTGGCGCTACGGGGCGCTGTCCTGGAGGACGCCGTCGGGGACGAGGCGGAGGGAGCGCACCGCGCCCTCGCGCGCGAGCAGGACGGCGCCGAGAAGGCCGGCCTCGCTGCCGAGCGGAGAGGCGACGACCGGCACCTCCCCGGCGCGGACGGCGTGGCGCGGCAGCTCCTCGCGCACGCCGGCGAGGAGGATGTCGGGCGCGGCGATCGCCTCGCCCCCGAGCACGACGAGCTGCGGGTTGAGCAGGTTGAGGAGGACCCCGATGCCGCGCGCGAGCTGCGCGCCGGCCTCGTGGAAGATCGCGCGGGCGGCCTCGTCGCCGGCCAGCGCGGCGCTCGCGATGGCGCTGACCGCGTGCGGCCGGGGGAGCGCGGCGAGCGCGCTCGAGCGCGCCGACGCAGCCTCGGCGGCGCGCCGGAGCGCCATCACCGAGGTGAACGTCTCGAGACAGCCGCGGCGGCCGCAGCCGCACGGCGGGCCGTCGTTCGCCACACGGCAGTGGCCGATCTCGCCGCTGTACCCCTGCATGCCGAAGAACAGGCGCCCATCGACGACGAGCCCCGCGCCGACGCCGAGCCCGACGTAGATCCAGACATACGACGCATGCCCCCGCGCCGCGCCGAGCTCCCCCTCGGCCACCGCCGCCGCCTGGGGCAGGTTGTACACAGGCACCTGCATGCGGAGCGCGCGGCTGAGCTCCGCGCGCAGCGGGAACCGCTCCCAGCCCAGGTTGGGCGCGAGCACGCAGACGCCGCTCGGCCGCTCGATGAGCCCGGGCAAGATGGCGCACGCGCCGCGAAGCCGCTTCCGCGGCACCCCGGCGAGCTGCAGCACCTTCGGCAAGAGCTCGACCACATCGCGGACCGTCCGGTGCGGATCGCGCAGGACAGCCGGCTGCTCCAGGCGCGCCCGCATCCGCCCGCGCGCGTCGGCCACGGCCACGGCCGTCTGCTCGACGCCGATCTCGATGCCGAGGAAGGCCGCGCTGTCGTCGTTGAACTCCAGGAGGCGCGCCGGGCGCCCGCCGCGCGACTCGGACCCGACATCGCGAACGCTGCCGCTCTCGAGCAGCTCCTCGATGATCGCGGAGACGGTCGGCTTCGTCAGCCCGCTCAGCCGCGCGAGGTTCGTGCGGGAGATCGGGCCGTGCTCCTGGACGAGGTCGAGGACGAGGGCGCGGTTCAGCTCCCGCGGGGTGCGGTTGTTCGCGGTCTTGTCGGTGGGACGGACCATTCGAGCGGACAAGACTTAGCCGCGCTCGCACAGCGAAAGCAAGGGCCGTCACGGCCCCGCTGCCCCGAACCCTCGCGTCGCCTCGAGCGCTCCGCCCCCGTAGCAAACTGCCCCGCAGCCCCGCGATGCGTCGTACAGTGAACGACGCCGTGTGGCGGAACGCCTCATCACCGCGTGTGATGTGGGAACAGGGTGTGCGCGTCCCCTTCTCGCCGCTGGCCCCGCCCGGGCCGACCCGGATCCCCGTCGCCGCCGCGCGCCGCGCCGCCGCGGCGCCGCAGAGAGCAGCGGCGGGCGGGCTCATCTCATGTCGCGGGGAACGCTGATTGCAAACGCAGGTGGCGGACGACAGAGGACATCAGACGCCGAGTCGATGAGAGCTGACGACGTGGATGAATGAGGGGAGCGATCGTCGAGGCGCTGGAGTGTGGACATATCGACGCACTGCCACCCCAGGTCGAGCGAGAGCTCGGCGGCATGGAGGACACAGCGACATCGCAGGGAGACGCAGGACGAAGGACCGTCGCGCCACGAGCGCTGCTCGGATTGCTCTCCCGGACAGCGGTTGACGGGCCCATCCACGGGTCCTAGCAACCGCTTGCCCGGGATGAGGGGCCGAGACAGCGCGCCTCGCGGCCGCGCCGGCGTCGTCCATCCCGCAGCCGATTCGCATTTCCGAGGGGACGCCAGGAGCGCTGGGCCCGTTTCCTCATGAGGAGTTTTCACGATCATGAAGATGGCGAATGTTCTGGGTGCTGTTCTCGCTGTAACACTCGCCGGCTGCACGGCATCATCGGACCCTGCCGAGGTCGCGGATCCGGAGGAGACGGGGACAGTCGAGGGCGCGCTCAGGCTGAGCGACGTCGCCGCTGTCCCGGCGTATTTCGATCATGAAAACCGCCTCTCGGTCGGCCGCGGGGAGTCGGTCTACGCGCACTTCACGAGCCATCCGGGCCGGACCATCACGCTCGATCTGCGGGCCGTCGCCGGCGGCAGGAGCGCCGCGGTCGCCGTCAGGGTGCACGAGGTCACGACCGACGGGAGGCTGCGGAACGTCCCGCGGGTCCGGGGCTCGCTCGGACAGGGCTCCACGACGTGGCAGAGCCAGGGCACCGGATCGTACGTCGTGCAGGTCCTCTCGCAGCGGACGCCCGTCGAGGTCGAGCTCCGCCTCTCCTGCGGCGGCGAGGTCTGCTCGCCGCTCGCGCAGCCCGGCGCGATGTGCGGCGGCATCGCCGGCTTCCGCTGCGCGGAGGGGCTGTATTGCGACTTCGCCCCCGAGGCGAACTGCGGCGCTTATGATCGGAGCGGCACGTGCGAGTTCGTGCCGGAGGCGTGCCGGCAGGACTACGATCCTGTCTGCGGGTGCGACGGTCGGACGTACGGCAACGACTGCGTCGCGGCGATGGCCGGCGTCTCGGTGAAGAGCCTCGGCGAGTGCGGCCCGACGGTCGTCGGGCTCGGCGAGAGCTGCGGCGGCTTCACGCTCGGGGGGCCGCGCGTGTGCGACGACGGGCTGTATTGCAAGTACGCGCCCGACGCGATCTGCGGCCGCGCCGACGCGGCCGGCACCTGCGCGGAGAAGCCCGAGGCCTGCACGAAGGAGCTCGCGCCCGTGTGCGGGTGCGACGGGCAGACGTACTCCAACGCCTGCGTCGCGGCCGCCACCGGCATCTCCGTCGATCAGCGGGGCCCGTGCGCGAGCGCGCCTGTCGAGTGAGGCGCATCGCGGGCTGGTCTCTCGGCTCGACCTCGCGTAAGGTGGGGAGCCGTGCTCGACGGCGATCTCCTGGACCTCCGGGCGGCGCGGAGCGCAGGAGAACGACATGCTCGGCTCGCCACTTCCCGTCGATGTCCGCCATGAGTCCGATCGGGGCAGCGTCGAGGTATCGTATCCAGGGCGCCACATCATCTATTACCGTCTGACGGGGCACATCGACGCTCCGCTCCTCGCCAGCCTCGTCAAGCCGACGCTGCAATGCGTGGCGCTCCACGGGCACATCGACGAGTTCCTCGATTGCACCGGCGTGACCGGCTACGATTCGGTCGTTCGCGTCCGCCTCGTCGAGTACCTCCGGGCCGTGCGGGAGAGCGCGTCGGTGACAGAGCACGTGCTCGTCGGGGCCAAGATCGTGGCCATGGGCGCCTGGCTCATGAAGCTCGCCGTCGGCGGGATCGAGATCTACCACGAGCGCGCCGTGTTCGAGGCGGCGCTGCGCCGCGCGCTCAACGCGAGCTGACGCGGAGCGCCGCCAGGGCGAAAGGAGGAGCCTCGCGAGGCGCCCCCGCCTCGCGCAACGCCGGCGCCGCGCGCCAGCTACCCGGTCAGGCAGGCCTGAAGCGCGGGCTCAGGGCTCTCCGCCGGCGCTCTCCTCGCCCTGGGCGCTCTCCTCGCCCTGGGCGCTCCCCTCGGCCTGCCGGACGGCGCGCGCCGCCCGCCGCTCGCGGTTCCTCGCCACCCGCGCCGCCCGGCTCGCCAGGAGCTCCGGCGACGGCTTGCGCCCCTGGTGCGGCACCTGCTCGGCGTGGTGCTCGTCGAACGACCCCGGCTCGCTGCCGAGCTCGAAGATCGCGACCTCGCGCTGGCCGCGCTCGCCGAGCCGCAGCGGCATCACCGCCGCGCCGATCCCCGCCCCCACGTAGACCGCCCCCTGGCCGGGCTCTGCCCGCTTGCGGGTGCCGTAGAGCCCGTGGATGTAACGATGCCCGGCGATCTTGCCGATCGAGAGCTCGTTCAGGCGCGCGACAGTGACCTGGCCCGCGTGCGTGTGGCCCGAGAGCACCAGCGGGACGCCGTGACGCCAGAGCCCGTCCGCCTCCTCGGCGATGTGCGAGAGGCCCAGCGTCGGCAGGTCGCGCCGCATCCCCTTCACCGCCTTCTCGCGCGACGCATGGCCGGTGTAGGCGTCGTCGAGCCCCACCACCTGGAGCCGCTCATGGCCCAGCGTGATCACCGTGTTCGCGTTGCACAGCACCGCGGCGCCCCCGCGCTCGAGCGCCCGCTTCACCGCGTCGGCGCCCGACCAGTGATCGTGATTCCCCAGCACGGCGATCACCGGCGCCTCGAAGCCGCGCACCACCTCCTCGAGCTGATCGAGGTAGAGCTGGCTGTGGCACACGAAATCGCCGGTGAGCACGACCAGATCGGGCCGCTGCAGGTTCGTGAGCGCCACGGCCGCGCGCTGGACCCGGACCGACGTCACCCGGCCGACATGCTGATCGGTCAGGTGGGCAATGCGAAGCGAGGAGACCTGGTCGAGGTAAGCGGCCGGCCCGGCGAAGCGCCGGAGGCGAATCCCCATGGTCGCGTCCGCCGCCCCGGGATCCGATACCTCCCCTGAGGCGCGAGCGCCTCGCCTGAAGAGCCCCCGCCACCGCTCCCTCGCAGGTACAGCGCTGTTCACCGTCGCCGAGTCTACGGGCGAGGTTGAGTGGCCGCCACCTTTTCTTGCGTCCCGTTCATCCAGGGAAGCGCAGCAATCCGGCGTGCGGTCGTGTGTGACAGCACCGATCTTGGAAAACTTTATGCTCGTGCGACTCAGGCACCGTTCATCGGTCCTGAGAGCGGTCGTGGCAACGGCAACGTGCGTGGGGTCGGCGGATGAGGTCGCGATCGATGGCCGCGAGGGAGGGACAGCCGGCGAGCGCCATGGCGACCGAGAGCTCGTCGCGCAAGGCCGCGAGCACGCGCGCGACGCCCTCGCCGCCGAGCGCGGCGAGGCCCCACAGGACGGGGCGCCCGACGAGCACCGCGCGGGCGCCGAGCGCGAGCGCCTTCAGCACGTCCGTACCCCACCGGACACCGCCGTCCATCAGCACCGGGCACCGCCCGGCGACCGCGTCGGCGACGGCGGGGAGGGCCTCGATCGTCGCCGGGGCGCCGTCGAGCTGCCGCGCGCCGTGGTTGGAGACGATGACGCCGGCCGCGCCGGAGCCGAGGGCGCGGACCGCGTCGTCCGGGCGGATGATGCCCTTGAGCAGGATGGGCAGCCTCGTCAGCGAGCCGAGCCACTCGACGTCGCGCCACGTGAGCGAGGCGTCGTGTCGCGCGGCGACGTAGGCCGCGAGCAGCGAGCCCTGCTCCCCCGCCGGGGCGGACGCCGCGGCGTCGCGGAGGTTCGCCATCACGAGCCCCTCGGGCAGCGCGAAGCCGTTGCGCACGTCCGCGATCCGGCGGCCGAGGAGCGGCGTGTCGACGGTGAGCATCAGCGCCTGATAGCCCGCGGCCTCCGCGCGCTCGACGAGGGAGCGCGTGAGGCCGCGGTCCTTGTGCACGTAGAGCTGGAACCACTTCGGCCCCGGCGACGCCTCGGCGACCGCCTCGAGGCTCGTCGTCGAGAGCGTGGAGAGCGTGAAGATGGTCCCGAGCTCCGAGGCCGCCCGCGAGGAGGCGAGCTCGCCGTCGGGGTGCGCGAGGCGCTGATAGGCGGTGGGCGCCACGAGGATGGGGAATGGCACCCTCGCGCCGAGCAGGGTCGTGCTCATGTCCCGCTCGGACACGTCGACGAGCACGCGGTAGTGGATCTCGAGGCGGCGGAAGGCGCGGCGGTTCTCCCGGAGCGTCCTGCCCTCGTCGGCCCCTGAACGGTAGTAGTCGTAGGCCATCCTGGACAGGCGGGCGCGCGCGGCGCGCTCGAAGTCGTCGACGGTGAGCAGCGACGGGGCGGGGCGAGGGTCTTGCACGGCGTTCTCCTGGAGAGCTCCGCGAACCATCCTGACCGCGGGCGCCGGCCATCCTACCAGCCCGGGAGGCGGGGAGTCGGCGTCGCGAGGGCGCTCCGGCGAGGTAGGCTCGTGCATGGCGAGCAGAGCGCCCTGCGCGGTGAGATCCGCCGCCGCGCTGCGCGAGGGGCGCGCCGCTGGGCCTGGGCGGCCGCCCGCGGCGCGCAGGGCTCGATCGGCCGGATGCCGGTCAGGTCAGTTGCAGGCGGGGAGCTGGGCGCTCGCGGGCTGATCTCCGGCCTTGAGGTCCAGCATCGCTTCCACGGCGGATCCGTTGATGTCGGTGGCGCGGACATGGTACGGCGCAGCCCCCATGTTCCCGTCGCCGACGACGAAGTAGTTGTACGACTGCCGCGTGGCCGTCTGCCACGTGCCGTTGATCTCCACCTCGACCTTCTCGATCGGGTGCGCGTGCCCCTCGACGATGATCTCGTTCCAGTACCGGTTGGTCGCGTCCTTGAGGCGGAAGGTGACAGGGGCCGTCGTCGGGCACGGGATGTATTTCCACGAGATCTTCCCCGCCGCGCCGCCGTTGGTGGTGCCGAGGTACCCCTCGCGCTCGGCGCCGATCTGGAGGAAGGCGTTCTTGCTGAGGTCGATGTGGCCCCGCACGCACTTCGGGTTCGTGGCGATCGGGCACTGGTCCACGACCATGGCCTGCACCTTGCGCCCGTCGTCGCGGGAGACCTCCACGCACGCGCCGCACATCCCCGCAGAATCGTAGTCCTGGGTGTTCATGGCGGCGAAGTACTGCCCTCCGCCGAAGGGGACGTGCGCGACGATGTCCGGGTTCCGCCCGGTGATCTGGTAGCTGCAGTTCACCTCGGTCGAGCCCATGTCGAGCGTGTAGAAGGTGATCGATCCGTTCTCGGTCGCCGCGGGATAGCCGCAGCTCACCGACCCGCCGCCGCCCGTGCCGGTCGTGGCGGCCGTGGTCGTCGTCGTGGCGGTCGTGTTGCCGGGATCGCCGCTGCTCGTCGAGGTGACGCCGGTCGTCGTGGAGCTGCCCGGGCCAGCGCCCGCGCCCGTCGTGGCGGCGCCCGCGCCGCCCTGCCCGTCCTGGCCGCCGGTGGCGGTCGAGGTGCTCTCCGACCCACCGCCGGAGTCGCCGCTGCCGTCGTCACCACAGCCAGCAAGGCCGAGGGCGATCAGCGACACGAGGGGCCATAAAATGCCCGTGGGCACGTAATCCAGCTTCATCTCGGCTCCTTAAGATTTACGACAGGAGTGGATCCGCGGATCCACGGAGCTGGCTTACGCCAGGAGGGAGAGTGGCGCAACAGCCTCGGCGCTGTCGTGCGCTGAGACAAGGGCCCTGGCGCACATCGCGGGATCGGAAGGGGTCGTGGATCGAGCGGATTCCTCTGCTCGACCGCGCCGGGAGCGCAGGAGTCTTCACCGGCGGGTGACACGCGCATATCCGGCGGGAGCTGGCCTTTTGCCGCGTGTCCGCTCGACTCGACTCGATGCGATGGCAGGCGGACGGGCGCGAGGCTACGGCCAGCGGCGCTCGCGCTTGAGGCGCTCGCGCAAGGCGAGCAGCTCCGCCTCCTTCATGGCGCCGAGCGCCGCCTCGCGCTCGGGCGAGAGCTCGATGGCCAGCAGCTCGCACAGGTCCCGGAGGCCGGTGCGCAACCCCTCTTCGCGCCCCGACGCCTGGACCGCAGCCAGGCTCTCGAATCCCTTGCGCTGGAGCAGGTTGCGCAGGGTCACCTCGTGCGCCGCCTCGCGATCGTAGAGCGCCTCGACCGGCACCGGGTTCCTGAGCACGCCCGGCGCCTCCAGCGCCTCGCCCGGGTACGCCACCCGCGCCGGACTCAGCGCGGGCTGCCGCCGAGCGCGCCCGCCAGCCCGCGACGGCGCCGGGGACGGGCCCCCACCATCGGCCAGGCTCGCGCCCGCCTCGTACACCTCGACCCGCCGGGCGCCGCTCAGCCGGACAACCCAGATCCAGCGCGTGCCGGCCGAGAGGAGCTCGACCATCTTGCGCTGCAGCTCGCCCTCGTCTTGCCCCGTGTCCGCGTACTCCACGGCGAGCGGCGGCGCCGCGCTCGCCCATCCGGGCTTGTCTTGGACGTTTCCTACCGAGATGTCCGGCGCCCGGAGCATGTCCGGGCGCACGGAGACGCCGACATCCACACCGGCAGACTCGACCGCTGGATCGGTGTCCAGCACGGAGCCGCCCACCAGGTTGCCGCGCCCGCCGCGCTCCCCGGTCGGCAAGCACTCGACCAGCTCTCCTTCCGAGAGCTCGTAGGGATCACCCGGTCGGATCTGGTCGGCCGTGAGGGGAGAACGTGGCGGAGCGCCCATGGGGTATCTTCTCATACCTCCTAGTTCCGGGTAGACCGGCGCGTCGATCTTGGTTTCTGCGCGCCGCGCGACACGAGCGCGGCGCAGACGCGCGGGTTATCGGCCAGCGCGGCCGCGGCCCTCACGGGCCGACGGCGCGCTGCTCGACGAAGGTGCCGGCGCTGGTCGTGTACGCCAGCCAGAGCGAGCCGTCGCGGTCCGCCTCGAGCGCCACGTGCTTGAACGACTTGCCCTCCACGGCCAGGCAGCGCGCCTGAAAGCGCCCCTCCGCGTCGAGCTGCCCGATCTCGATCGCGTGCCGCGCCCCGGGCTCGCGCGCGGTCGGCCGGACGCGGGCCACGTGGATCGGCGAGACGCCCTGCGTGGCGGCGATCGGCGCGGGGCTGAGGCCGTTCGGGTAGAGCGACCAGACCGCCGGCATGTCGTCGCGCGGCGCGTCGGCGATGCGGATCGCGGCCATGCCGAACGCCGACATGTCCTTCGACGCCGGGAGGAGCACGTACGCCGGCCCCTCGGGCCCGATCGCGAGCGCGCCGCCCATCCGCGACTCGCCCGCGTCGCCGACGAAGAGGACCGCGTCGGGGCCGAGCTCGAGCTTGCCTTCCGCGGTGGGCCGCAACGTGCGGGCGTGGACGGGCGTCAGCGCCGACCGCGCGTCGATGTACATCGCGAGCGCGCCGTCCTTCCACGGCGCCAGGGCGACGAACGTCGCGCCGCTGCCCTCCTCGGAGAGCGGCACGGCGGGCCTGTCGTCGAGCACCGCGAAGGCCTGCGTCACGACCCCCTCGCTGGTCTTGCGATCCGAGAGAAAGGCGAGGAGCGTGTGCCCCCCGGGCAGCGGAACCGCGGAGATCCCCGTGCCCCGGCGCCCGGCGCCGATGGGCGGCGCCGCCCCGCCGGACATCGGGGTCCTCCGGATCGTGCCGCCCTGATCCATGCAGAAAACGAACCCGGAGGCCACCGCGCAGGCCGGCCACGACGCGCGCGCGGGCTCTCCGCTGCCGGCGCCGGCGTCGATCGCGGCCTCGTCGCGCGGCGGGACCGAGCCGACGAGCGCGGCGAACGCCGGCGCGACGGGCTGCGCCACGCCGTCGCGGTTGAAGATCACCCGGAAGTCCGCGCGCGCCTTCTCGTCCGGGGACCACAGCAGCGCCGGCCCGCGGAGCGAGAGCGCGAGCGGGCCCCGGCGGAGCTTGCAGCCCGCGTCGGGCGCCGCGGCGGCGGCGTCCGCGCCGGCGTCGGGCGCTGCCGCGTCCGGCGCTGCCGCATCGGATGCTCCCGCGTCCGCCGACGCGGTGGCTCCCGCGTCCAGCGCCGCCGCGCTCGCCGCGGGGACCGGGGCGAGCGGCACGGAGGACGCCGGCGCGGCAGCAGCCACCTCCGGCGCCGGCGCCGGCCCGGCGTCAGGCGCGCCGGCGCCGCCACGGCAGGCGGCGAGCAGCGCCGCCAGCGCGACCATGCAGGCACGGAGGGGCGAGGAGATCACCACCGCGACCCGACCCCGACGGGGGCCAGGATGTTCCCCGTGCCCATGCGAAGGGTATCGGGCGGGCCGCGTGGAGCGTCAACCCGGGAAGCCTCGCCGGAGCTGCTGCGCCGGACAGGGAAGCCGTGGACGCGGCGTTCGGCGAGCTAGAAGGCGAATGGCACGTCGACCTGCAGGATCTTGTGCTCGGACGCCTTCATCGGATCATCGAGCCCCATCGCGAACGCGATGCCGGGGCGCAGCCACATCGTCTCGCCCAGCTTGAAGTGGCCGCGGGGACCGAAGGCCACCGTGGTCGTGTCGCGCGTCGCGCGCGACGCGTCCCGCTGCACGGCCACAGGCGTCGAGAGCCAGCGCTGGTGCCGGAGCTCCGCGCCGATCGACAGCATCGGCACGATGAAGTAGCCGAGATGCACGCCTGCGGTGAAATTGGTCTTCGACGCGTCGGGCTGCGCCTCCTCGCCGCGGACCCGCAGGAGCTGGAGCACGGTGGCCTCGACCTGCGCGGTGAAGCCGTGCGCGATGTACGCGAACCCGACGCCGGGGAAGATCGTGAGATCGTTGACGGCGAACATCGCGTTATCCATCGCCGAGCGGGCGTAGATCCCCGCCGTCCTCGTGGGGCCCATCTCGGGGCTCGGCGTGTTGCCGCCGCCGGAGCCCACGGGCACCGTGAGGCCGAGGAACAGGCCGAGGCGCAGCTCTGGCGCGAGCTTCAACGAGTAGATGGCGCCGACGACCGGGTTCATGAACGCGAGGCCCGAGTCGCCCGCCGGCGGGGAGTTCGAGACGATGCCCAGCCGCACGAGCGGGGCCAGATCCTCGGTCACCTTGTAGCTGAAGAGCAGCGTGGACACGCTCGTCGTGCCCGACGCGCTCGCCCCGGGGGCACTGTAGAAGGCGGTCACCGAGTCGGCGCGCGCGACGGACGCCGCGACCACCGGACGAAGCTGAAACGGCAACGAATACGGCGGCGGCCTGGGCTTGTCCGCCGCCGCAGGAGGCGCCGCCGGCCCGGCGGCGACTGGCTCCGTGGCCGGCGACTCCGCGGCCACGGCGTCTGCGGCGGCCGGGTCTGCGGCGGCCGGGTCTGCGGCGGCCGGCTCGGTGGCCGCCGGGTCTGCGGCGGTCTGAGCCGACGCCCGCGCCGCGCTCAGGCAAACGAGGCTCGCGCCGAGAAGAACACCGAATGACGTTCGACATGGATGCGTGTTGGTCATGGGAAGAGCAGGAGGAAGGGCATGAGGACGACCGCCATGGCCTCGCCGCGCGCGCGACGAGACGACCGTCGGAACCGCCGTCGGCTCTGCTGAGCCTGCTCCCGCTCACCGCGCAGGAAGGTTTCCTGAAGATGGCCGGGACGAGATCGCCCGCGGTTTTCGATCAGGCCCGCTGCGGAGCAGGCCTATTGCTGCTCGAGCACCGTGATCGACCGGTCCCAGTAGGACGCGACCACCGCCCGCGCGCCGTCCTTCGAGACCGCCACCGCGCACGCGCCCTTGCCGGTCGGCAGCGACGCGACCACCTTCGGCGGGTCGTCCGCGATGACCGCGACGCCGCTGCCGACCGGCGGCCACTGCGTCCCGCCGAGCGCCACGAAGAGCGTCCTGCGATCGGGCGACGTCACGCCCGTCCGCGGGACCCCGCGGAACGGCAGCGTGCTCTTCACCGCCATCGTCGACAGATCGATCACGCTCGCGTTCCGCCCGTCGGCGTTGAGCGTGATGCCATACCGGTCGTCGTGGAGCAGGAAGCCGGCGGTCGGCCCGACGCCGACAGGCGCCTTCCGCGTCTCGGTCACCCCGGCGACGCTCAGCAGGATCGCCGTGTTGGACAGCCGGTCCGGGAAGAACACCGCGCCGCCATCCGCGGTGATGTCGCCCTCGCGCGGCTCGCGCCCGACCGCGATGCTCCGCCGCGTCGCGCCGAAGGGCGACTCGCTCGGGTCGAACAGGTCGATCCAGGCGCCCGCAGGGCGGCCGGCGTGCGTCAGCGCGCCGAGCGCCGCGATGTAAGGCCGCCCCTCGGCCTGCACCAGGAAGAGCTGCCCCGTCGCGTGCGGGAGCGTGATGTTCGCCAGCCGCACCCCCGTCGGCAGCTCGAACTTCGTCACCCGCTTCGTGTCCGTCGTCGCCGCGACGACCGTCCTGCCGTCCGGCAACGCCACGATGTCGCCCGGGCTCCGCCCCACGTCGAGCAGGACCGGGTCGCGATCCCACGCGGTCGTGTCCATCACCGGGATCCGCGCGGCGTCCTCGTGCCGCAGCACCGCGACGTAGCGGTCGAACAGGAGCCGGATGTGATCGCCCTGCGCCGGCACCGACGCCTTGTGGATGAGCTCGCCGCTCTCGAGCGTGTACTCGCGCAGCGAGGCGTCGTCCGCGCTGACGTAGATCGACGTGCCGCTCGGGTTGAAGACCACGTCGAGCGGGTGGACGTCCCCGATCCGGAACTCGCGGGCGCGCCAGCGGCCCGTCGGCTCGGGCGGCGAGGGCGGCGGCGTCGGGTCCGGGCCGAACGCGGCGGGGTTCGGCGCGTCGTCGCGCACCTCGGGCGAGGAGGCGGCGCCCTCGGGCGTGAGCGCGGTCAGCGGCGGGGCCTCGCCGACGGGCGACTTCAGGCTGGTCAGGGTGGCGATGATCACGGCCGCGACGCCGCTCGCCACCGACACCGCCGCCCGCGCCAGGCGCGGCTCGCGGCCCGAGAGCGAGGCGGAGGAGCCGCGGGGACGCTCGCCCAGCCACGCCTTGCAGGCGCGGCACTTGCGCGCCCCCTCGACGATGCGGACGCCGCAGCTCGGGCACGGGACGCGACGCTCGCTCATCGCAACACCCACGCGACCTTGGCGCGATCGCCGAGCGCGAGCGCCGAGCCGCCGTCCGGAGCGAGCCGGATCCGCGTCGGCTCGCCGCCGAGCGGGTGGACCTTCGCCGCGTAGCTCTTCAGGTCGACCAGCGCCACCGAGCCGGCCCCGTCGCCGCTCAGCGCCACGACCACCTGCGCCCCGTCCGGCGCGACCGCCAGATCGAGCGCGCGGCCGGGGAACGTGACCGCGCGGAGGAGCTCGCGCTTCGCCAGGTCGAAGACCTGGATCGCCCGCCCCTCGTTGCACCGCACGATCGCGCGCCGGTCGCTCCGGACGAGCTCGATCTGCTCCGGCTCGCGGCACGTCGTGATGCGCGCCTCCTGCCGCACCGCGCCCGACGGGAGCCAGGTGAGCGGCACCAGGGTGTTCTCGGCCCGGAGCGCGACGAACCCCGCCGAGCCGTCCGGGCTCATGAGCGCGCTCGCCGGGTTGCCCACCATCGAGGTGCGCACGCGGTCCTGCTCCGAGCCGAGCCGGCTCGGGTCGAACGGATACGCGACACCCCCCGACGCCGGCTCGCGCTGGCCAGGCTGCGGGAGCTGGCCCGTGGTCGTGATCGCGCGGGTACCGCTGTCGTCGACCGCCACGGGGCCCACGGCGTCGTCGCCGAACTGGATGCGCTCGATCTCGGCGTGGTACTCGGTCGCGAGGATCGCCACCGCGTGCGCCTCCGGCAGCGAGGCGAGCGCGCGCCGTCCCGAGGCGCCGACGACGACGTCGCCCACGGCCTCGCCGAGCTCGATCGTCTTGAGCAGCCGCGTGGTGGCGGCGTCGATCACGTAGATACGCGAGGGCGAGGTCGCGTACACGACGTCACCCACGCGGTAAAGGCGCCGCACGTGGGGCGCCTCGGTGACGAGGCTCAGCGCCTCGCCGGTCCTGGAGCTGCGCACCTCGAGGCCGGAGGACAGCGCGACAGCGAAGCGATCGCGGTCGAGCGGGAGCGCGTCGGCCGTGTCCTTGGGGAGGGTGAAGGGCCCGGCGATCGACGGCGCGTCGACCAGGTGGCCCACGTTGTTCGGGCGCTGCCAGACGCAGCGGCCGAGCTGGCACGACTCGCCGCTCCAGCACGGGGCGCCGCACACAGGGGCCGGCGGGGGGACCGCCGTGGCGGCCCTGGACGGCGAGAACCGGTGGGGCGCCAGGTAGCGCAGCGCCGCGCCGGTGCTGATGAGCCCGAGGATGGCGCCGATCGTGACGAGCGGGCGCCAGTGCAGCGACAGCCAGCTCGCGTCCGGCGGGGCTTCGGGGACCGAGGGGGCGCGCACCGGCTTCTTCGATGCGTCGGCCGGCTCGCCGCACTCGGGGCAGAGGGCGACGCCGGCGGTGATGCGCTCGAGACAGACAGGGCAAATCGCCTCACTGGCGCTGGGCGGGCGGGTCGACGGCGCGTCGGCCCACTCGGGCGACGGGCTCGCCTCGGCGGCATGGCGGGCCTCCCGCGCGTCAGCGGCGCTGGAGCCAGGCTCGATGTCGCTCGACGTCTCGTGGTCCACTGCGCACCTGCGTCTCTCCGTGAGCGGTCCCCGCGTACTCCGAGCGTGCCCGGATGTCGAGCCCCCTCGTGCCGGCGCGCCGGACATGGCGATGTTCTCCGCGCCGGTGCCCCCACAGCGGTGCCCAGAGCGGTGCCCAAAGCGGTGCCCAGAGCGGTGCCCAAAGCGGTGCCCAAAGCGGTGATCGAGCGGACGCGAAAGGGAAATCGCGCTGCCCGAGGGAAGGCTCGCGCGGGCAGGATGAAGGTGGCAGGGGATTCAGGTGAGCATGGTTGTGGCCGCCAGCTCACGAGTCGGCCGGCGGCCGCCGGCCAGCTCAGGAGTCGGCCGGCGGGCGCCCTCGGCCAGCTCAGGAGTCGGCCGGTGGCCGCTGGATGGCCGAAGCATCCTCGGTGTAGTCGGATTGCCCGACTGGCTCGCGCCCGTCCTTCGGCGCGGACGGCTCGTTGCCCGCGGGCCGGTCGGCATAGGCCTCGTCCCGGGGATCCGCGTCGTCGTCCTCGGGCTGCGCGCCCGGCGGATCGAGCCCGGGGCTGTGGCCGATCTCCTCCGACGGCGCGCCCTCGCCCGCCCTGGTCTGCGCGTGCGTCCGCTCCGTGACGTCACGTTGTTGATCACCCATCGTCGGATCCTCCTTCCGCGTTACGCGTTCAGCGTTCCGTGCGATGTCCTGTATGCAATCCAGCGTCCACACCCGCCGGCGCGCCTGTGGGAGAAGGTCGCTCGCAGCGCCGGGCACAGCCGTCATGGGGTCGAGCCCGGCCCGCGACGTCGATCGCGCCGCAGGTCGCGCCGCGGCGCAGGCGGCGAGCACGCTCATCCGGGGGACCGACCCGCCCGGCGGTGCTCCGAGGCCGCGTCCGGCGGGTTCAACGCCGACCGCTCACCGGAACGAGCAGAAACGTATGGGATCAAACAATTTCAGCGATCCGGGTCCACCGGCCTCCGGCCATGATGCCCTGAGAGCATCGATGGTAGAAAATAGCAGCCTCAGCGCACTCAATGGCTTGCTGGAGGCGCGCAATTCCGCTGATGACGCATTACGTCAACACGCCGGGATAGCGACCTTATGCTACTTTGTCGCCGGGGCTTGGGACGACATCTTAGAGCGAGGTCGGTGATGAAGGCGATGAAGACGACGGCGGGTTGCGTGGCGGTGCTTGCGCTTGTGGGCGTGCTGAGCGGGTGCAGTGCAGAGGCGAATCAGAGCAGCGGCGGGGACTCGTCGTCTGAGAGCGCCGGTGGGCCTGGCGGGCCCGGGGGGCCTGGCGGGCCTGGGCCCGGCGGGACCGGGGGTTACGACGAGAGCTTCGGCTCGGTCAATCCCACGACCACGGGCGGCGCCGGCGGCGGGAACCCTGGAGAGAACGGGCAGCAAAACGGGGAGTCCTGCGATGGCAAGTTCACCGGCCGGGTGCGCGATTTCAAGGAGGAGCACCCCGACATGGAGCCGCAGGACGCCGGCAAGTGCTCGAACTGCGACGACCACCAGATCGTCACCGACATCCTCGGAGAGGACCTGAAGCCCGTCTACGCCGGCGGGCCCGATGGCACCATGACCACGACCGGCAAGGCGAACTTCGACATGTGGTTCCGCGACATGGAAGGCGTGAACATGCCGAAGAACATCACGCTCCAGTTCGAGGACCCCGACAGAGACGGCGTGTGGACGTACAACGACCAGCTCTTCTTCCCCATCGACAATGAGCTCTTCGGCAACGAGGGGCGGGAGCACAACTACCACTTCACCTTCGAGATGCACATGGGCTTCGAGTACAAGGGCGGCGAGCAGTTCACGTTCGCCGGCGACGACGATGTCTTCACGTTCATCAACGGGGAGAAGGTCGTCGACCTCGGGGGCATCCACGCCGAGCAGACCACGATCGTCAACCTCGACGAGCTCGGGCTGGAGATCGGGAAGACGTACCAGCTCGACTTCTTCTTCGCCGAGCGCCACGTGACCGACTCCCACTTCCGGATCGACACCTCGATCGAGTTCATCAACTGCGGCGTCGAGGTCAAGTGACGCCGGTCGACGGGCGCGGCCGGGGGCGCGCGGGCGCGCCCGGATCGCCCCGTCGCCCCCTCACTCCGCGCAGGAAAAGGTCTGTGGGCAGGCCGTAGATGCCGCGCAGTCGTCGCCGCACTCCTCGTGACAGCTCACGCACGCGGCGTAGCTCCCCTCGGTGGAGCAGAAGGGCACCGCGTCGCGCAGCTGATCGCAGCGCTGCTGCGACTCCTCCGTCGAGAGCCCCCCGCAGCCGGCTGCGAGGGCGACCAGCGAGAGCAGTGCCGTACCAAACCCCTGTCGTCGAGCCATCATCGCCTCCTTCGAGCCCCCCGAGCCTATCCGAAGCGCCGCGGTGAGGCCCGGCATTCCGCGCCGCGCGCTCAGCCGTCCGCCGGGCGCGCGGGCGCGGCGAGCCCGTACGTGCCTGCGCCGCTCACCTGGATCCACGCGCGCGTCACCTGGATCGGGCGGCCCGCCCGGGCCACGGCGGCGGCCGCGTCGCCGAGGTCGCGCGCGCACGCGGCGTGCAGGTCGTCGGTCGTCTCGTGGTCCTCCGCGGAGCGGCGGATCCACACCGCGGTGGACGGCATCGCCGCGCCCTCGTGCCTGTCCTGCCAGCGCCTGCCGACGAGGTGCGCCCGGAGGAGCTTCCTCGCGTCCGGGGGCGTATCCGGGTGAAGCTCGTAGACCATCGTCGCGATGAATGACCTCATGCGCGGAGCCTGCCGGAGCGGCATGGGCCCGTCCAGAGAGGCAGGGCGCGGCCCGGCGCGCGCGTCGTCGAGCGCTGCGGCGCCGCGGCGCGCGCCCCGCCGGATCGTGCGCTGGGTTGCATTCGCGTCGGGGCGCGCTTATGCCGTGGCCAACAGCGGCTCGGTCGCGCCTGGGAGTCTCGATGACGCTCGATGAACGCCTCGCCGCGCTCGCCTCCTCCAAGCTCGTCACGCTGGTCCTCGACCCGGATCACCTGCGCTTTCGCTGGGCCAACGCCGCCGCGGTGAGGCTCTGGAAGGCCGGGAGCCTGGACGAGCTCCTGGCGCGCGATCTCTCGGACATGTCGCAGGCCGCCCAGGCGCGCCTCGCGGGCTACATGGCCCGATTTCGACAGGGCGACACGGCAGAAGACACGTGGACCGTCTATCCGGGCGGGAAGCCGGTGCCGCTCAGGGCGTTCTTCTCGGGTATCGACCTCGACGACGGGCGCCAGGGCATCCTGATCCAGGCCGTGTTCGACGAGGGGGCGCCGGAGGCGGCGCGCTCCCGGAGCGTCGAGGCGCTGCGCCATTCCTCGGTGATGGTGACGCTGCTCGACGCGCAGGGCGGCGTGCTGCTCCACAACCCCGCGGCGCTGCGCGCCTTCGGCGAGGATGCGCCGTTCGACGAGCGCTTCGTCGACAGGGCGCTCGCGCCGGAGCTCGTGGCGGCGGTGTCCGAGGGGCAGGCGATCTCGCGCGAGGCGCGGGTGATGACGCTGCAGGGCGAGCGGTGGCACGTGGTGGAGGCGCGTCCGGTGCCGGATCCGGCGACCGGCGACACCGCCCTGCTGGTCCAGCACACCGATCAGACCGAGCTGCGGGCGGCGGAGGAGACGGCCGAGGCGCGGGCCAAGCTCGTCGCGGAGCTCGCGGGGGCGCTCGAGCTCGTGGAGCACCAGAAGGAGGAGATCCTGGCGCTGTCGGCGCCCATTCTGGAGGTCGCCAGGGGCACGCTCGCGGTGCCGGTGATCGGCGCGCTCGACAGCGCGCGGAGCACGGAGATCGGGGCGCGGCTCCTCGGCGCCATCGTGGAGCGGCGATCCCGCTGCGTGATCCTCGACCTGACCGGGGTCGCGACGGCGGACGCGGCCGTCGCGGAGCACATCGCGCAGCTCGTCCGCTCGATCCGCCTGCTCGGCGCGAGGGCGATCGTCACCGGCGTGCGCCCGGAGCTCGCGCAGGCGTTCGCCCAGGCCGGAGCGGACCTGTCCGGGGTCGGGCTGCTGCGGAGTCTCCGCGAGGGGATCCGCGCATCGGCGCGGGGCTGGAGCTAGAACGACAACGGGTCGAGACCGCTCGAAAGAGCAGAAATTCGAACCGCCGAGACGCCAACGACGCCAGTTCTTGTTCTGTTCCTGGCGCCCTTGGCGGGTGATTTCGATCCGCCCGGTGACGCGCGGGAAAGTCCAGGCCCGAGCGGCCGAGCAGCCTTGTGAGAAACGCTGCCGGCGCGGAGAGCTGGCCGCCGCGCTAGCATGCGCCGATGTCGCTCGACCCCCGGCGCATCCTGCCCATCGCGGATCGCCTCCATGCGGAGCCCGGCTATGCAGGCCGGGCCGTGACCATTGCCTTCCTCGACTCCGGCTTCTACGCCCACCCGGATCTCGTCACGCCGCAGAGCCGCATCCTCGCCTACCACGACCTCTTCGCGCCCGAAGCGGGCCTGTCGGCGCTCGACAGCCCGGATGTGTCGTCGTGGCACGGGATGATGACCTCGGTGGTCGCCGCCGGGAACGGCGCGCTCTCTGACGGGCGCTTCCGCGGGCTCGCGTGGGAGGCGAACGTCGTGCTGGTCAAGGTCGGCTCGGCGCACCGCATCGTCCACGACGACATCCGCAGGGGCATCGAGTGGGTGATCGCGCACCGCGAGCAGTACGGGATCCGCGTGCTCAACATCTCGTGCGGGGGCGATTACGAGGAGTCGTACCTGACCGGCAGCCTGTCGCGCGCGGCCGACGACGCGAGCCGGAACGGCATCGTGGTCGTCGCGGCGGCTGGCAACGCCGGGCACGATGCGGCGCACAACGTCCTTCCGCCGGCGAGCGCGCCGAGCGTGATCGCGGTCGGAGGGCTCGACGACGGCGGCGCCGGGGAGCAGACGTGGAATTACCACTCCTCGTACGGGCTCACCGTCGACGGGCTGCAGAAGCCGGAGATCATCGCGCCGGCGATCTGGCTGGCGGCGCCCATCCTGCCCGGGACGCCGACGGCGGCGCAGGCGCAGCTCCTGTCGCTGCTCGACCGCGCGCGGGACGACGAGCTGCCAGGGCTGCTCGTCGAGCACGCGGGCGTCGATCCGGACCTCGACGCCGTCGCCGGGCGCGAGCCGTACCTCGTGCGCCAGCTCGCGGCGGCCAAGCTGCGCGACCAGAAGGTGATCTCCGGCCACTACAAGCACGTGGACGGGACGAGCTTCGCCGCGCCGATCGTGAGCAGCGTCGTGGCGCAGATGCTGGAGGCGAACCCGCGCCTCACGCCGCAGCAGTGCCGGCGCATCCTGATGAAGACGGCGCGCGGGCTGCCAGGCATCGCGCTCGAGCGGCAAGGCTGGGGCGTCGTGCAGCCCCGCGCCGCCGTGGCCGCGGCGCGGGCGGCCTGAGGGGGGCGCAGGGCAGAGCGCGGCGCCGGCCGCCTGCGCGCCGCCCGGACGGGGCGCGCTGCGGCCGCCGCGGCGGCGCCGCGATCAGCGCCGCCCGGCCCCCGTCACTGCGGCACGGGCAGCGCCTTCTCGGCCCATTGCGGGATGTGGTTGCCCGTGGGGTTCGCCATGTCGTCGTTCTGCTGGGGCATCCACACCGGCGCGAAGCTCGGATCGCCGTCGATCGACCCGCCCGGCGCGAGCGTCACGGCGGCGAACCAGAGCTGCGGCTTCGAGGTCCCGTCCGTCGACCCGAGCAGGCGCAGGCCGTAGGGGCGCCGCGACGAGAACGCGACCCAGTAGATGTTCTTGCCGCGGTACGTGTCGTGGCTCGGCCCGAAGCGCGGCCACGAGTTCGCCCAGGTGTCGTCGCCGTTCGCCCGCGCGAGGTCCACGGGCTCGCCCCCCTCGAGCGGGACGAGCCGCAGGCGCGCGGAGTTGTCGTCGTAGGAGTCGCACGGGTCGTTGCCGGCAGCCCCGTTGCCGGGCGGCCCGTCGCAGCGCGACGTGTTGAACACCACCCAGGCGCCGTCGTCGGAGATGGTGGGATAATAATGGCTCCTGTCCTGCTCGCGCGGCACGAGGGCCCTCGGCGCCTCGAAGCCGGCCGCCCCGTCGAAGCCCGCGATCAGGATCTGCGCGCCGCGCACCGTGTCGCCGTAGAGCTCCGGGCCCGCGCCGTTCTCGCCCGGCTGCCACGCGACGAAGGCGAGGTGCTTGCCGTCCGGCGACCAGAACGGCTGCGTCAGCCGCTCGGGCTCCTCGCCGAACAGATCGCCGAGCGGCTCGAGCGTCTCGTCGGCGCGGCGCAGCGTGAGCACGCCGCGGAAGGCGTTCACCATGAGATCGCCGTCCGGTGAGAAGGTGGTCATGGTCGCGAACCCGCCGGGCTCGGTGTTGCGGAGCGCGATGATGTCCGCGGTCGCGACGTCCACCAGCGCGAACGACGACGGGCCGCTGCCGCCGAAGGTCAGCGCCATCTTGTCGCCCGCCTGCGCGAGCGCGTGGCACCCCATGCACGGCATCTCCTGCCCGTTGGCCAGCGGCGGCGACTGCTCGTTCTCCCAGAACAGCTCGGGCGGGCTCGCCGCGTCGTCGAGGTCGTAGCGGTAGATCGCCGCCGACTGGAGCGTCGTCCCGTCCGTGCGCCAGTAATACAGGCCGCCGGAGAGCGACGCGCTCGCCCACCGGACGTCGATCGCCGCGCTCTCGCCGAGCGCGCTGCCGTCCTCGGCGGCGAGGCGGACGCGCGTCTCCATCGTGTCGCCCTCGCTCGCGCTCACGAGCATCGGGACGAGATCCGCGGGCAGCGCCATCGCGCACCCGTCGGCGTCCGGGATGGGGTCGCAGGCGCCGACGAGCCGCAAGTCGATGAAATCGCCGGAGATCTCGATGCGGCCGACGCGCTGCCCGGCGCCGGCGCGGCGCACCTGGAGCTCGACCGAGCCGATGTTGGAGGGGAAGAGCGCGCCGTCGAGTGGGTACGCGATCGCGGGGGCGCTCGCCGCCTCGGGGGCGCCGCCGAGCGCCTCGCTCGCGCCGGGGGGCGCGCCGGGCAGCGCGATCTCGTCGGCGAGCTTCACGGTGACGTCGGCGGTCGCCGTGATCGAGCCGCCCGCGGCGGTCACCCGGACCAGGCCGGGCGACGCGGTCGTGAGCTGCCCGGCGTCCACGTGGGCGAAGAGGTCGTCGGCGCTCCAGGTCACCCGGTCGGTGACGTCGCGCTCGGAGCCGTCCTCGAAGCGGCCGATCGCGCTGAGCTGCACGGTGGCAGCCTTGCCGTACGCGAACGCGACCGAGGTGGTGCCCGGGTCGACGCGCAGCGAGACGAGCCCCTCCACCGCGCCGCCGGCGCCGCTCGAGGAGCCGCCCCCGCCCTGCGCCCCGCCCGAAGACGCGCCCGTGCCGCCGTCCGACGACGAGGAGCACGCCGCCCCGGCCGCCGCGATCGCCATCGCGAGGGCGAGGAGGAGCGCCCCGCGATCCGCCTTGCGCGAGCCTGCCGTCGCGGAGAACACGCGTGGTTTCATGGTCTGACCTCCAGTTCGAGCACCGGACAGGCAGGCTACCAGAAGCGACGATCGGGGACATACGGCCTCGCCCCCGCCCGCCGCGACGACGTCTTCACGAGATCTCGCACGCGTCGAGCTCGGCAGCGCCGGAGAGATCCCGGAGCGGCGTTCGTCCAGGGTGCATAAAAACACCCGCTCCGGCGCGGGCGCGGGGCCGCGACGCGCGTCGCGGGCCGCGCGCCGGGCGGCGGCGAGCGCGGCGATCACCAGGCACCGGGGGGCGACGAACGCGGCGATCACCAGGCAGACGCGGCCATCCAGGGGGAATACCTTGCGTACACCGTCGCCGGCCGGTAGCTTCCGGAGCGCCTCAAGGCTCGTTCGTCCTCGACCTCTGATCCGGCCGCCTGCTGCAACGTGGTTGCCTCTTCCGAACGTGGGGTGACGGCCGGTCGTCGGGGAGCGTTTTCGCATGGCGGCCCGCGGCACGATCCGGGCCGCCTGCGAGGGAAGCGGGGATCGTGCAACGGGATCGGCGGCAGACATGAGCAAGCGGCTTTATGTGGGGAACCTCGCGTTCCATTCGACGGAAGACAGCCTTCGCAACGCGTTCGAGGCGGCGGGTGTCGAGGTTCTCTCGATTCAGTTGATGACGGATCGGATGACCGGGCAGTCTCGCGGGTTCGGCTTCGTCGAGGTGAGCGATGCCCAGGCGCAGGCGGCCATCAACGCGCTGCACGGCAAGGACCTCGACGGCCGCACCCTGACGGTCAATGAGGCGCGCGAGCGCACCGGCGGCCCCGGTGGGGGCGGCGGCGGCGGCGGCGGCTTCCGTGGGGGCGGCGGCGGCGGTGGTGGCCGTGGCGGCGGCGGCGGCGGCGGTCGCGGCGGCCGCGGAGGTGGCGGCGGCCGCGACCGCTGGTAGCCAGCGGCAGCGAATAGCTGTCGCCAGCGGCAGCGAATAGCTGTCGCCAGCGGCAGCGGATAGCTGTCGCCGGCGGCAGCGGATGGCTGGCAGCGAGGCTGCCCCCCGGCGCGCTCCGCGCCGCGGGGGCCCCGCTGCGTCGTTCACGTCGACGACGTCGAGCACGTCGAGCACGTCGACGACGTCGAGCACGTCGACGACGTCGAGCACGTCGACCTCATCGACAGCATCGACCAGCGCTGGCCGCGCCTGTGCGGCCAGCGCCGGGCGCTCTCACTGGCTGGCGCGCTGCGAGCCGGGGCGGCGGAACGGCTTGCGGCCGGCGAAGATCTGGCCGTCGCCGAGCGCGTACGCGATCCGGAGCAGCTGGTTGTACTTCGCGACGCGATCCGAGCGGGACGCGGAGCCCGTCTTGATCTGGCCCGCGTTCGTCGCGACAGCGAGGTCGGCGATGAACGTGTCCTCGGTCTCGCCCGAGCGGTGCGAGATGATCGACCGGTAGCCGCCCTCGCCCGCCTGGCGGATGCACTCGAGCGTCTCGGTCACGGTGCCGATCTGGTTCAGCTTGATGAGGATGGCGTTCGCGAGGCCGTCCTCGATGCCCTTGGAGAGGCGGGCGGGGTTCGTGACGAAGAGGTCGTCGCCGACGAGCTGGACCTTCTTGCCGAGCCGCTCGGTGAGCAGCCGCCAGCCCTTCTCGTCGTTCTCGGCGACGCCGTCCTCGATCGACACGATCGGGAACGCCTTGCTGAGCTCCTCGTAGATCGCGACGATCTCCTCGCGGGTCTTCTGCTGCTTGTCGAAGGTGTACCGCTCGGTCTTCGCGTCGTAGAACTCGCTGAGCGCCGAGTCGAGCGCGACGCCGACGTCCTCGCCGGGGCGGTGGCCGGCGGCCTCGATGGCGCGCACGACGTACTCGAGCGCCGCCCGGTTCGACGGCAGGCGCGGGGCGAAGCCGCCCTCGTCGCCGACGGCCGTGATCATGCCGTCCTTCTTGAGCAGCCCCTTCAGGGTGTGGAAGATCTCGGTGCCCGTGCGCAGCGCCTCGGCGAACGACTCGGCGCCGTAGGGGACGATCATGAACTCCTGGATCTCCAGGCCGTTGTCGGCGTGCACGCCGCCGTTCAGGATGTTCATGAGGGGCGTCGGCAGGACGCGCGCCGCGGCGCCGCCGAGGTAGCGCCAGAGCGGCAGGTCGACCGTGTCCGCGGCGGCGCGGGCGGCCGCCATCGAGACGGCGAGGATCGCGTTGGCGCCGAGCTTCGACTTGTTCGCGGAGCCGTCCGCCTTGATGAGGACCTGGTCGAGCTCGGCCTGATCGAGCGCATCCATCCCGAGGATGGCCGGACCGAGGACGGTCTCGATGTTCTTCACCGCGGTGAGCACGCCCTTGCCGAGGAAGCGCTTCTTGTCGCCGTCCCTGAGTTCGACGGCCTCGTGCTCGCCGGTCGACGCGCCGCTCGGCACGGCCGCGCGGCCGGTGCCGCTCAGCGTGGTGACCTCGGCTTCGACGGTGGGGTTGCCGCGCGAATCGATGACTTCGCGCGCGATGACGCTCTGGATCTCCGACATGACCTCTCCTCAAGGGGCCGCGTCCGCGCGTCCCCGGAAGTTCTCGAGGGGGGCTCGAGAAGCGGGCGGAGCATAGGCACGGCCCCTTCCGGATGTCGACGCTCCGGTGCACCGGCGGAGCTCGGCGGTCCCGGGCCGACCGCCGGCGGGGCGCGCGCCCGGGTCGACGGTCGGTGCGCGCCTGGCGTAAGCTCGCGGCCGCGTGGAAACCTCCATCGGCGTCTTCGGTGAGGAGATGCTCCTCTGGCTCTGCATGCTCCGCCAATCCCCCCGGCGGCCGCCGGCCGATCACGTGCTGCGGCAGGCGAACCTGCTGCTCGAGGAGCTCAAGGGGACCAGGCTCGGGCGGGAGATGCCGAACGCCTCGGTCGACGACGGCATGTTCGCGATCGCCGCGTTCGCGGACGAGCTGGCGATGTCGCTGCCCGATCTCCGGCCGGTGTGGGCCCAGCGCCCGCTCCAGGCCGCGCGGTGGACGACGAACAACGCGGGCGTCGAGCTCTTCGAGCGGCTGGAGCGCGTGCGGAAGGGCCCGCTGCCGGTGATGGCGACCTACGCCTGCGTGCTCGGGCTCGGCTTCCGCGGCCGCTACGCGCTGCCGGGGCAGAACATCGACGACCTGCTGCGCATCCGCCGCGATCTGTCGCTGAAGCTCGGCGTCGATCCGGATCGGGACTGGAACGGCGGGGTGCTCCGGCCGGTGCGCGTCGAGGGCGTCGCGGTCCAGCACCTGCCCAAGCTGCCGCTGTGGAAGTCCGCGCTGGTCGGGCGGACGCTGGCGGCGCTCGTCGCGCTCGCGGGCGCGGCCGCGATGGCGTGGACGATCGCCCAAAGGGTCGGATGAGCGGCTCCTTCGTCTACGAGCTGGCGAGCGTCCACGCGCTGGTCCAGCAGGCGAACCCTGGCAGCGCGGAGGGGATCTACGCGGTCCCCTGCTACCTCGTGCTCGGCGAGCCCGGCTCGGGCCGCTCCACGGTGATCCGCTCGATGAACCTCACCTGGCCCTCGGGCGGCGGCCCGCTCGCGATCGGCGTGCCCGGGGCGCGTTGCTCGTACTGGCTGGCGAACGAGGCGCTCTTCATCGAGCCCGAGGCGACGGTGCTCGGCCCGCGGCGGGAGCCGGCCGAGCTCGCGCAGCTCTGCGAGGAGCTGCGCCGCTCGCGCAAGCGCGAGCCGATCGACGGCATCCTCCTCGTGCTGAGCATCGCCGAGTTCATCGAGCTCGATGAGCAGGGGCTCGACGCCTACGCGAACCGCATCCGCGCGTACCTCGTCGAGGTGGGCCGCGCGCTGCGCGCGGACGTGCCGGCGTACGTGGTGCTGTCGCGCTACGACACGCTCTGGGGGTTCGCCGAGGTGTTCCAGTGGACCGCCGAGCGCGGGCGCGAGGAGCCCTGGGGCTTCGCGCTCCCGCTCGAGACGAGCCCGGACAAAACGGCGCCGCGCATCCTCCAGGAGCTCGAGGGGCTGAACGCGCGGCTGGAGTCGTATTGCCTGGCGCGGGTGAGCTCGGAGGATCCGCCCGAGGCGAGGACGCGGGCGTTCCAGCACCTCGCGGAGGTGCGGGGGCTGATGGCGCGGCTGCGGCAGCTCTTCGGGGTGATCGCGATGGAGAACGCGTTCGAGCGCGCGCCGTGGCTCCGCGCGGTGGCGATCGGCAGCGCGCTGCCGGGCATGGGCGACCGGCTGCGCGCGGGGGTGACGCGGTTCATCAACATGGGGCTGGCGCAGCCGCCGCACGTGGCGGTCGCGCAGCGGCCGGGCGGGCTGCCGATCCACCAGACGATGAGGGCGGTCGTGCTGCCGGAGCGCGACATCGTGCCGCTCCGGCCGCGGTGGCGGGACGACCGGTTCACGCTGATCGGCTTCGCCGTCGGGCTGCTGCTGCTCGTCGGGGCGGGGATCACCGAGCTCATCCTGCGTTTCGTGGGGTGACGCCGCAGAGGGCTTGATCCTGGCGACCTGACGGGGGCGCTCAGCGACGCTGTCCGGGCTGTGCTGGATTCACGCTCACGGCGCGGCACCGCATTTGCACGAAATTGCGGTTGAAAGGAGGTTCCCATGGCGGAACAGCAGCGTCAGCAGACGGGTCAAGATGTGTCCGTTGGCAGGTCGCAGCAGGGCAAGCCCAGCAGCCAGGCGATGGGTCAGCCCTCCTCTCAGGCCACCGGCGGGCCGTCCACCGGGATGCAGCGCCAGCAAGGAGGTGCGCAGGTCGGGCGCCACGGCGGGGCGGGTGGCCTCATGAGCCCGTTCACGATGATGCGCCGGATGATGGAGGACATGGATCGCATGTTCGATGATCTCGGCTTCGGAGGGGTGCTCTCGCCGTACAGGCAGGCTCGCCCGACGGCCGAGCAGGGGAGTGGGCGGGGGCTCTCGTCGCTCGGCGGCGGCCTCTGGGCGCCGCACATCGAGGTGGGCGAGCGCGGCGGCCTGCTCGTCGTGAAGGCCGATCTGCCCGGCGTGACGAAGGAGGACATCCGGGTGCAGGTCCAGGGCGACGCGCTGATCATCGAGGGCGAGCGCCGGCAGGAGCAGCAGGAGCAGCGCGAGGGGGTGAGCTACACCGAGCGCAGCTACGGCTCGTTCGTGCGGTCCATCCCGCTGCCCGAGGGCGTGCAGGTCGACGACGTGAACGCCACGTTCGAGAACGGCGTCCTCGAGGTCTGCCTGAAGCTGCCGCAGCAGCAGCGCGGCCGCTCGATCGAGATCAAGAGCGGCGGGTCCGCGGCGCAGATGGCGAGCGGGCAGGGCGCGAGCGGCGGCCCGGCGACGTCCGACAAGGCGAAGCAGCCTAGCTGATTGGCTTCATCCACGGCCGGGGGGCGGCGCCGCGCCGCTCCCCGGCGGCATGATCCCGGCGGAGGAACCGATGATCACCGACTGCGTTGTTCGAAACTGGTGGGCGCCTGTCGTTCGGGGCGTCCTCGCGATGGGCTTCGGCGCGCTCACGCTGGCCGTGCCGCGGATCAGCCTCAAGGTGCTGGTCCTGCTCTTCGGCGTGTATGCCCTGACCGAGGGCGTGACGAACATCGTCGGCGCCGTCCGCGGCGGCGACGAGCGGCGCCGCTGGTGGGTCCTGCTCCTCGAGGGCCTGGTGAGCATCGGTGTCGCGCTCGTCACGCTGTTCTGGCCGGGCATCACCGCCGTCCTGCTCGCCCTCTGGATCGGCGCGTGGGCGATCGTGACCGGCGCGCTGGAGATCGGCGCGGCGATCCGGCTCCGCAAGCAGATCGAGGGCGAGTGGCTCATGGGGCTCGCGGGGGTGCTCTCGGTCGCCTTCGGCGTGCTCATGATCGTCGCGCCGGGCGCGGGGGCGCTCGCGCTGGTCCTGTGGATCGGGGCGTATTCGCTGGTGTTCGGCATCTTCCTGATCGCGCTGGGGATCCGGCTGCGATCGTTCAGCACCGCCCCGGTGGGGCCCGGCGCGGGTCCCATTCACGGGATGTGAGAAGACCGCCAGACGCCCCCCTGACGGGAGGCCGGCGGTGCCTGGAGAGCGCCACGCGCTCTCAGGCACCGTGGCGGGCGGGGCGGATCACGCCACCGCTTCTTCGAGCTCTCCGAGGATGATCGCCGCCGCGACCGCCGGCTCGAACAGCTCGGCTCTCGCGGCGCGGTACTCCGGGTCGGCGAAGAACCGCTCCCGCGTCGCGCGGTCGGGGAACACGATCGTGAAGACGCGGTTGATGCGCTCATCCCCCTTCAGCACGCGCGCCACCACGAAATCGTGGCCGAAGGCGCCGCCGTAGGTCGAGAGGATCGGCGTCATGCGGGCGCGGTAGCTGGCGTAGGCCGCCTCGTCCGTCACCTGGAGCCCCATCAGGAGCACGTGCTTCCGGCCCTCAGCGTCCATGGGAGTAGCCCCCGTCCACGTCGAGCGTCGTGCCGGTCACGAAGCCGGCCCGGGCCAGGTACAGCGCTGCGTCCGTCGTGTCCCGCACCTCGCCGATCCGCCCGAGAGGGTGAATCGACGCCATCGAGTCCGCGTTCTCGCCGATGAGCGGCGTGCGGATGATGCCGGGCGCCAGCGTGTTCACGCGGATGTTGTGGCGGGCCAGCTCGGCCGCGAGCGAGACGGTGAGCGCATGGACACCGCCCTTGCTGGCCATGGCGGCCGAGGCCGGCATCGCGGTCATCGCTTGCTGCACGAGCACCGTGCCCACGTTGATGATCGAGCCCCCGCCGCCCTCGATCATCAGCGGCACCGCGGCCTGCGTCATCAGGAACGTCCCCTTCACGTTGGTGGAGAAGAACCGGTCCAGGTCCTCCTCCGTGCTCTCGAGAAACGGCTTCACGCCGAAGATCCCGGCGTTGTTGATCAGCACGTCGACGCCGCCGAAGCGCTCCCGCGCGGCGGCGACGACCGCCCGCGCCGTGGCCTGGTCGCCCGCGTGGCCCGGCACGGCGACGACGCGCGCGCCGCCCTCGAGGCTCCGCCGCGCCTGGTCGAGCTTCTCCGGATCGCGCCCGTTCAGGACGAGGCTCGAGCCCTCGGCCAGGAAGCGCCTCGCGAGATCGAGGCCGATACCGCTGCTGGCGCCGGTGATGATGACACGATCGATTCGGTTGGACATGGAGTGTCGCTCCTTCTGGCCGACACCCTGGGGCCACTCCCCGGAACAAGAAAGTGGTATGTTTCTATGAACTCCATAACCTCCGGTTCTGGACCCTGCGCGCGCCACCATGACCTACGATCAGCTCGTCGCCTTCCTCGCCGTCGCGGGCGAGGGCTCGTTCAGCGCCGCGTCCGCGCGGCTGCACAAGTCCCAGCCGGCGGTGAGCAAGCTGGTGCGCAACCTGGAGGGCGAGCTGGGGGTCACGCTGTTCGATCGCCGCGAGTACCGCGCCACGCTCACCGACGCCGGCCGCCTGTTCCAGGAGCGCGCGGCGGCGGTCATCGAGAGCACCGAGGCGCTGCGGAGCTTCGGCATGCGGCTCTCGGGCAAGGTGGAGCCGATCGTGCGGCTCGCCGTCGACGCGGTGACGCCGCTCGGGCCGATCATGGACGTCTTCCGCGGGGTGCAGGCGCGTCATCCGCTGGTGCGCATCGAGCTCGGCACCGAGCGGCTGGCGGGCGCCGCCGACGCGCTGCGCGAGCGCCGCGCCGATCTCGCCGTCGCCACGAGGCTCGGGATCGACGCGTCCGAGGTGGAGATGGCGCCCTTCTGCGACGTGCGCGTGCTCCCGGTGGCGCGCTTCGATCACCCGGTGGCCACCTGCGGCACGCCGATCCCGCCGGCGCTGCTGCGGGCGCACGCGCAGATCGTCCTGCGTGACAGCGCGACGGGGAGCGCCTCGCCGTCGCTGAACGTGCTGGAGGGCGGCCTGCGCTGGAGCGTCACCGACGTCGCGGCGAAGAAGGAGGTGATCGCCGCGGGCATGGGCTGGGGCGGGCTGCCCGAGCACGTGGCCGCCGACGCGCTCGCGGCGGGCGAGCTGGTGAGGTTGCAGGTGCCCGAGTTCAAGGCCGACGTCATGGAGCTGTTCGTGATGCGTCGCCGTGATCGACCGCACGGCGTTGTCGCGCAGGCGCTCTGGGAAGCGCTGCGGCGCGGCGGCCGAGACGCCGGGGCGCCGGCGCCGGCCGGGAAGGCCCGGCGGGGGCGGAAGAGGGGCTGAGGCCGGGGCGCGCGTCGCCAGCGTGCCAGCGTGCCAGCGTGCCAGCGTGCCAGCGTGCCAGCGTATCTTCTGGGTGGGGGGCCTCCTGCACGATAAGAATGCGTGCTGCGCGTGCGGAGCGCCTGGCCTGACGTTTGCGACATGGGTCCCCGGAGGATGGCTTTCCTTCTCCCTCACGGGCTTCGGCAACGAAATGTGTGCGTCGCCCTGCGCGCCACGAACATGGCGCGGAACATCAACACTTACACTGGAAGCAACATAGCAGATGAGCAACAGGGATTCGAAGCGCTGTCTCGAAATGGGAGGACCTGGGCTCGCACGGATTCGCATGGGCGCGACAAGCGCGCTGCTCGCTCTGGCAGCCGTGGGGTGTAGCGCCGCAGACCCGAGCGATGATTTTTCCGACGAACCGCTCGGGACTGACGCGCAAGAGGTCCGCGCCGGCACGCCAGGCGGCGGAGTCGGCACCGTGGAGATCGGTGGCTGCACCGGAACGCTGATAGGTGTACACATGATCCTGACGGCGGCTCACTGCTTTGACGACGATCTCGGATCGGCGTTGTCGGGGACCGTGTTCACCAAGGTATCCTACGCGCACGCCGGGGGTACCTGGAGCTGCATGACGGGCCCCCCCGCGAATGCCAAGTGCGACATGGACCGGGGCGTCTTCGTGCACCGCTACCAGCAGGGATGGGACGCGAAGTATGACCTGGCCGTCGTCTTCACCAACCAGATGGCCGACTCGTTCCGCAACGTGACTGCCTCCGACGCTGCCGACGGATTCTACACAGGGAGCCTGTCTCCTGCGGAGCCCTATCGACTCTACGGGCGAGGCTACAATCACCCGGATGGCACAGGCAATGGAGTCATGCGCTACATGGACGACTCGCTGAACTGGGTAGGTGAGAGGCACTTCGTCACGGACGCGGGATACGACCGAGTTTGCTCGGGCGACTCGGGCAGCCCGTATTTCCTCAGAGACGCAGGCGGCCCCACCAAATGGACGTTCGGCATACACTCCAACAGGGACGATTCAGGCGACGCGTGCGCCGATGAGGGCGACAAGTTTCGGGGCATGCGGCTGACCCCGTTCCGGGCTAGCCAGATCAATGATTACCGCGCCGACCGAGGACTTCCGTCATGCGTGCATCCCTCGAGTTCATCCCCTGATTTCTGGGTCTGCCAGTGAGCGGCGACTGATCCAGACTGCTGCCGTGCCAGCGTGCCAGCGCGTCTTCTGGGTGCAGGCCCCTCCTGCACGATAAAGAGGAATGGTGTCCGTGCGCCTGGCCCGACGCTTGCTGTATGCGTCCCCGGATAATTCATCAGGTCCCGGGCGCCTGCATTAGCCGTCCCGCCGATCAAATAATGCGCGAGGAGCTCGCGCACGCGCTCCAGCAACCCGGGACAGATCCAGGAGCTGGAGCTCCATGCTTCCGAAGCGTCTGTGTCTCCTTCTCCCTCACGGGCTTCACCAGCAAGCCCGTGTGTCGCCCTACGTGCCACGAACATCAAATAGAACATCAAACAGCTACCGAAGGCTATATAACCTATGATCAGCGACCAGAATTCCAAGCTCTTCCGCGGGATGGGAGGACCTGGGCTTGCCTGGGTTCGCACGGGCGCAGCCGGCGCGCTGCTCGCTCTGGCAACCGTGGGGTGCAGCGCCGCAGACCCGAGCGATGACTTTTCCGACGAACCGCTCGGGACTGGCGCGCAAGAGGTCCGCGCCGGCACGCCAGGCGGCGGCGTCGGCACCGTGGAGGTCGGTCTCTGCACCGGAACGCTGCTCGGCCGGCACATGATCCTGACCGCGGCTCACTGCTTTGACGGCGATCTCGGATCGGCGCTGTCGGGGACCGTCTTCAGGACGATATCGTACGCGCACGCCGGGGGCACCTGGAGCTGCATGACAGGCAGCCCCGCGAGCGGGAAATGCCTGACGAACCGCGCCGTCTTCGTGCACCGCTACCAGCAGGGATCGGACGCGAAATATGACCTGGCGGTCGTCTTCACCAACACGATCGGCGGCGCGTTCGAGAACGTGACTGCCGCCGACGCTGCCGACGGGTTCTACACAGGGAGCCTGTCTCCTGCGGAGTCCTATCGATTCTACGGGCGAGGCTACGATACCCCGGATGGCACAGGCGCTGGAATCATGCGCTACATGGACGATTCGCTGAACTGGGTAGGTGAGAGGCACTTCGTCACGGACGCGGGATACCACCGAGTTTGCGTCGGCGACTGTGGCGGCCCGTATTTCCTCAAAGAGGGAAGCATCGCCACCAAATGGACGTTCGGCATCCAATCCAACATGGACTATTCGGGCACCGGGTGCGTCGCGGAGGGCGACAAGTTTCGGGGCATGCGGCTGACCCCGTTCCGGGCTAGCCAGATCAATGATTACCGCGCCGACCGAGGGCTTCCACCGTGCGTGCATCCCTCGAGCTCATCCCCTGATTTCTGGGTCTGTCAGTGAGCGGCTGCTGATCCAGACGGCTGCTCGGATGTCCGACCGCTCTCCGTCCCCTCGGCGAACGCCGTCCCACCGCTCCCCTTGAGGATGGCGAGCTCGGTCTTGATCCACCGATCGACCTGGCTCCGGACGATACCGCCAGCGTGCCAGCGTGCCAGCGTGCCAGCGCGCCACCGTGCCAGCGTGCCAGCGTGCCTTTCTGGGTGGCAGGCCCCTCCTGCACGATAAAGAGGCGCGATGTCCGTGCGGAGCGCCTGGCCCGACGTTTGCCAGAACGTTTGCTAGAGACGTCCCCGGATAACGCTTCAGGTCTCCGGCGCCCGCAGTAGCCGTTCCGAGGATCAAATGACGCGCGAGGAGCTCGCGCACGCGCTCCAGCAACCCGGGACAGGTCCCGTAGTTGGAGCTTCATGATTTCAAAACGTCTCTATTTCCTTCTCCCTCATGGACTTCAGCAGCAAAGCCCATGTGTCGCCCTGCGTGCCACGAGTACGAAGCATAACATTCAACATATAACGAAAGCGATACAACCTATGATCAGCGACCAGAATTCGAAGCTCTTCCGCGGAATGGGAGGACCTGGGCTCGCCTGGGCTCGCCTGGGCGCAGCCGGCGCGCTGCTCGCTGTGGCGACCGTGGGGTGCAGCGCCGCAGACGCGAGCGATGACGTTTCCGACGAACCGATCGCGACGGACATGCAAGAGGTCCGCGCCGGCACGCCAGGCGGCGGGGTCGGCACCGTGGAGATCGGTGGCTGCACCGGAACGCTGCTCGGTCGACACATGATCCTGACCGCGGCGCACTGCTTCGACAGCAGCCTCGGAACGGCGCTGTCGGGGCTCGTGAGTACCAGGGTATCCTACGCGCACGACGGGGGCACCTGGAGCTGCATGACAGGCAGCCCTTCGAACGACAAATGCCAGGTGAATCGCGACATCTTCGTGCACCGCTACCAGGTGGGATGGGACGCGAAATATGACCTGGCCGTCGCCTTCACCAGCACGATCGGCGGCGCGTTCCAGAACGTGACTGCCTCCGACGCAGCCGACGGGTTCTACACAGGGGAGCTGTCTCCCGCGGAGCCCTATCGACTCTATGGGCGAGGCTACGAAAGCCCGTCTGGCACCGGCGGTGGAATCATGCGCTGGATGGAAGACTCGCTGAACTGGGTAGGCGAGAGGCACTTCGTCACGGACGCGGGATGGGACCGAATTTGCAAGGGCGACTCGGGCGGCCCGTATTTCCTCAGGGACGCAGGCGGCCCCACCAAGTGGACGTTCGGCATCCAATCCAACATGGAAACTTCGGGCACCCAGTGCGTCGATGAGGGCGACAAGTTCCGGGGCATGCGGCTGAACCCGTTCCGGGCCAGCCAGATCAATGATTACCGCGCCGACCGAGGACTTCCGCCGTGCGTGCATCCCTCGGCTTCATCCACTGATTTCTGGGTCTGCCAGTGAGCGGCGACTGATCCAGGCTGCTGCTCGCGCCGCCCGCCGCCCCTCCGGCGGGCGCCGCCCCGCCGCTCCCCTTGAGGATCGCCAGCTCGGTCTCGATCCACCGATCGAGCTCCCCTTGCAGGCTGAACAGCGCCAGATCGAACTCCCGGCCATTGACCACGATGAACGGCGTCCCCGACAGCCCGGCACGGTCGGCCTCGGCCCTGTCGCGCGCGATCACCTTCGCGGCGGCTTCGCCCGCCATGTCGGCGCGGAACCGGGCCATGTCGAGGCCGATCCGCTGCGCATAGCCGAGCAGATCCTTCTCCTCGAGGCGCTGCTGGTTCTCGAACAGGAGGCGCTCCATCTGCCAGTAGCGGCCCTGGGCGTGCGCCGCGATGGCCGCGCGCGCCGCGGGCTCGGCGTGCGCGTGCGACCGCAGCGGATACACCTTGTGGATCAGCCGGACGTTCGGCGCGTGGCGCTCGACGATCTCGTCGAGGATCGGGACCGCGCGACCGCACGAGGGACACTCGAAGTCCGACCACACGACGATCTGCACCGGCGCGGCCTCCGGTCCGCGAGAGGGCGAGTCGGCGAGATCGATCTTCTTCACGTTCGGACCGAACCGAACGCCGTACGCCGACTGCGCCTCTGCGCCGCTCGCGCCGCCGCGGATCTTGTCGGCGAGGAGCTGCGCGGCGGGCACGCAGGCCGCGCAGGGGCGCGCCTCGCGGACGCACTGCGCGAGCGACACGGCGTGTTCGGCGCAGGGCGCGTAGAGCTGCGAGACGAGCTGCCACCAGGTATGGCGCTCGCGGCGAACGAGCTCGGCCGTGTTGACACCGGGCAGCTCCTCCGGCTCGCCGTCGGGGGCGTCGAGCGGCGCGGCGCCGGGCGGGCCGGGCAGCGGGACCGCGGGGGAGTCCGCGAACCGAGGCTCCTGCCGGTCGGCGCCGCCGCACGCGGCGAGCGCGGCGAGCGCGGCGAGCGCGAGCCGTCGGGCACCTGATTTCGGAATGAACACGCGCGGATGCTACACCGTCGTCGCCGCACGGCGAGGGGCGAAGCGCCGGTCCGGGCCGGCGGCCGCCCCCGACGCCGGCGACGGGTCGCGGGAGCGCGCTCCCGCCGTTCGACTCAGAGGGTGCCGCCGAATCCGAAGGTGGCGCCCTGGGGCGCGAAGCCGATCTGGGGCGCGAGGCGCAGGCGGTTGGCCACGTGGCTGTCCGGCTTCCGCACCTTCTCCTCGTACGGGAGGGCGGCGATATCGACGATGTTGGCCGTGAGCAGGCCAATGCTGCCGCCCAGGATGAAGGCAACAGCCTTGGGATCGACCCAGTCACCTTCGTCGGCTCTGCCGGCGTTCGCCGCGCCGATGAAGCCGCCCACGAGCGTGCCGCCGACGTTGAGACCGAGGCTTCCGAGGCTCTTGCCGACGTGTTCGTGCGCCGAGTGGATGATCGGGCCGCCGAGCAGGAGCCCGCTATAGCTCAGCAGCAGGAGCTCCGGGGCCTCCGCGCTGAGGGCGGCAGGCACGAGCACGAGACTCCCGCCGAGCACGAGGAGGTGCTGCCAGCCGTACCAGACGCGCTGCACCTGGGGTTTCGCGCCCACGCCGCCGCTCGCCGTCTGCCATGCACCAGCGCGCGATCCATGGGGCGGCGGCGGATACCCGGGCGGCGGATACCCCGCCGCGCCGGCAGGAGGCGAAGGAGACGCGCCCGCCGCCTCGCCTGCGCGCGGCGCGAGCGGCGCCGGCGAGACCTGCGGCGCGGAACCGGGCGGCGGCTCCGTCGCCCCCGCCTGGACAGCCGCCAACGTCACTGCCGCTGCGCAGCAGATCTTCAGTCCATCGCGCACCTTGCTCATCCCCCCGGCGCTCCTCTCTCCACGTCTCCGCTCTCTACCTGCGAATCCCCGGCGCTGCACCGGGATGAGGGGTCGCATTCGTGCCCTCCGAGGCAAGCGCGATTGGCGGCGCTGGTCGCCACCAGCAGCGACGCCGGGGCGCGCTCAGAAGCTGCCGACGAGGCCGAAGGTGGCGCCGCCGGGCGCGAGGCCGACCTGCGGCGCGAGCCGCAGGCGCGGCGAGCGGACGCGGAGGTAATCATAGCTCTCCACCGTCCCGCGCTCCTCGACCTCGAGGACGGCGATGTCGATGATGTTCGCCGTGACCAGGCCAACGCCGCCGCCGAGGACCAGGCCGCCGAGCGCCGCGAACCGATCGTCGGCCATGCTGCCGAGGAGCATTCCGATCATGCCGCCGCCGAACGTGCAGCCGGCGTTGAGGCCGAGGCTGATGAAGCCCTTGCCGAGGTTGCCGTTGGCCCAGTGCGTGACCGGCCCGCCGATCGCGGCGCCGCTGAAGCTCACCCAGGCGAGCCCCTCTGACTCGGTGGCGACGGCGATGGGCACGACGGCGAGGCTGCCGAGGAGCACGACGAGGTGCTGCCAGCCGTACCAGACGGTCTTCGGAGGAGGCAGCTCGCCGCCGGCCCCGCTCCCCGGCGGCCCGGGGATGGGGCTCCACGTCCACCCGGGGGGCGGCGGGGGATACCCGGGCGGCGCGCCCCATGCGCCGGCCGAAGGCGCGGGCCCAGGGGGCGGGCTCGCCGCGTCGCCAGGGGGCGGCGCGGGCGAAGGAGGCGGGCGCGCCCCGTCGCCCGGAGGCGGCGCCGGCGGCGCGGCTGCCGGGCCGCCCGTCGGCGCAGGCGACGCCGGCGAGACCTGGGGCGCCGGTGCGGGCGGGGGCTGCATGGCGCTCGCCTGCCCCGCCGTGAACGCCACGGCCGCTGCGCAGCACGTCCCCACCACCTCGCGAAGCATGTCTGTCACCCGGCGCGCCTCCGTTCCTCGCTTCTACTCCTTCCAGGCCGGTGTTGCTCCCTTCCTGCGCGCGATCCGGGCCCGCGCCCGCGCGCGCACGGCGAGGCCGTCCGAGCGACTCCGGCGGCGCGGGCCGTCAGATCCACCGCCGCGTCGACCGGGCGTAGGTCTCGTAGGCAGCGCCGAACCGGGCGCGGAGCCGCCGCTCTTCGAACGCGATGTACCATCGGTCGACGATCACGACGAAGACGGCGGCGAGCAGGAACGAGGCCGCGGAGCCGCTCAGCATCGCCACGCCCACGGCGGCGAGGCCCATGCCGAGGTACATCGGGTTCCTGGACAGCCGGAACAGCCCGCCGGTCACGAGCCGCGTCGGCTCGGCGAAGGTGTTGATCTCCGTCGCGGCCCGCGCGAACTGCAGGCGGGCCGCGATCGAGGCGACGACCCCGATCGCGAGGAGCAGGAGGCCGATCGGGCGGTACGGCTCCGGGAGCACCGACGGGCGCGGCATGAGGGCGTGCGTGAGCCCCATGGCCGCCGCCACGAGGAGGAAAAGAACGGGCGGGAGCAGATTGCGCGGGAAGGCGTTGGAGGTGATCATGAGCCGCCAGTCTGGGCCATCCGGCGGACCTCGGAGACTCGCGTTGGGAAGACAGACGACGAAGCGCCCACAGACGCCGCGCAAAGAGCCTCGCCAGGCGCGCTCGCGCTTCCTCGTCGAGACCATCGTCGAGGCCGCAGCTCGCGTTTTCGACGAGCATGGCTATGAGGGGGCGAACACGAACCGGATCGCCAGGATCGCGGGCGTGAGCGTCGGGTCGGTGTACCAGTACTTCCCGAACAAGGACGCCCTCGTCACCGCGCTGCACGAGCGCCACGTGCGCCAGATGCTCCGGCTCCTCGAGCAGGTCGGCGCGGTGGACGGCGGCGCCTCGCTGAGGGAGGCGACGGAGAGGCTCGTCGCCAGGGGCCTCGAGGTCCATCGGACCGAGCCGCGGCTACAGCGGCTCCTCCACGCCGACCTCCCGACGCTGGAGCAACGGCGCGCGCTGAGCGCCGCGAGCCAGGCGGTCTTCGACAGCACGCGGCAGCTCCTGTCGCGCCACAGCGCGGAGATCGCGCAGCCGGATCTCGATCTCGCCACCTACGTGGTCTTGCGCATGTTCGAGGAGCTCGTCCACGCAGCGGCCCTCGATCCGCCTCCGGGCGTCGAGGAGAGCGGCCTCCTGCGGGCAATCTCGGACGCGCTCATCGGCTATCTCACCGTCGCCGCGCCGCAAACGCCAGCGGCGAATCCCCCGGATCCGCCGTAGGCGCAACGCAGGGTCCGCGCGCGGGCTTCGTTCAAGCGCGCGGCGCCTCCCGCGCCGGACACCGGACGGCTGTGGGGCGGCCATGCGACGATGGCGCTTGCGACGAGATCCCGTTCAGGTGGACGCGATGGCTCTCATGGACACGGACCACGATGGCCAGATCTGACCTCGTCTACGCGCGCGCGGCTCGGTCCCAGCGAGGCCCGCCCAGCCGCTCGCTGCAGCCTTTTTCAGCGGAGAAATTCAACAGGGAGGCGGGGAGGCGGGGAGTGATTGAAGATTTTCCTCCCCGACTCCCTGTGAATTTCTCCGAAGAATTTGAGGGGATTCCTCAGGAGTTGACCAGCAAGCTCGTGACGGCCTTCGAGCTAGCCTATCCGTAGCTCAGCGTCCCACAGCCGACCGAGAACCCTCCGCAGAGCGCGCGCCGCTCGCCCTGCCAGAGAGCCCGTTCCCGCCTACCCGAGCAGCGACGCCGCGACGCGGGGCGCCTCCCGCGCCGGGCAGCCCATCCAGCTCGAGAGCCGCGCCGCGGGCTCGCCGCTCACGAGCGCCCGGTGCACCCGCTCCGCCACGTCCGCGCGGATCGCCCGCGTCCCGAACACCGGGTAGCCGATCGCCGCGTACGCCCTCGGGTCCACGCCCCGCGCGACCGCCACCGACACGGCGCCCGGCGCCGGGCAGGCGGGCACGCGGCCCCGGTCGAACCACGCCGCGCACAGCGCGAGCCGGCGCTCCAGCGCGCCGCGCCGGAGGAGCTGCTGCGCGTAGATCACGCGCTCGCCCACCTCGATGCCGTGCGCCGTCAGGAGCGCGCGGTCCTCCGGCGCGAGCTCCGCGATCTGATCGCCGGCGTCGCGCGCCGCCGCCGTCCCGAGGCCCTGCTCGAGCTGGTAGACGATCCCGCGCGCCGCCCCCTGGAGCCCGCGCACCCCGGGCGACCGCAGCGGCGCGAGGAGCTCCTCGACGAGATCGCGCGCGAACGCCACGAGCCGCCGCAGGACCCGCGACCGCGCCCCCGGGCCGAGGTCGTCGAGCGCCGCGAGCCGCACGTCGGGCAGGAGCAGCGCCGGGCCGCGCGCGAGTTGCCCGAGGAGCTGCTCGCCGTCGAAGATCCGCCCGGCCACGTCGACGGAGAGGCGCTCGTGCGGCGCCCCCACGATCGACTCGACCCACCGCGCCCGGTCGTCCTCGGGCGCGGGCGCCGCCGGCCCCGGCGCGAGCAGGGCGCGCATCGCCGCGATGCGCGCGAACGGGTGATCGGGCGCGACCTGCACCGGCTCCTCGACCTCCGGCCGGCGCTGCGCCGGGCGCGCTCCTGCCCGCCCGCTCGACGCCGCCCGCAAGCGGCCCGCCGCCCCGCCGCCGCGCTCGACGAAGCGCTGCACCAGCCGCTCGTGGAGCGCGTCGCTCAGGCGATCCTCGATCGCGCGCGTGCGGTCCTGCCACGCCCCCGCGTCGCGCACCCAGCGCCCGTGGTTCGAGATGTAGGTCCACGTCCGGATCGACGCGATCCGCGTGATCAGCGTGTCGATGTCGCCGCCCACGTCGTCGATCTCGGCCACCCGCGCGGCCATCCAGCCGGGGTCGAGCGCCGCGCTCGGGCCCGAGAGCTGCCCATAGATCTCGGCGAGGAGCGCGACGTGCGACTCGAACAGCAGCTTGCGGAAGTCGGGGATGCGGCACACCTCCCAGAGCAGCCCCACGGCCTCGCTGCCGCGCGCGCGGGCGCGGATCTCCGGGTCCTCGGCGAGCCGCGCCAGGGCGGCGGCGTCCTCGGCGTCGTAAACGAGCTTCAGGCTGCGGGCGGGCGGGGGCTCGCGGAGCGACGCGAGGAGCGCGTCGATCGAGCTCGGGTCGAGCTCGCTGTTGCGCCAGCGCAGCCGCCGCACGGCGGGGAAGCGGTGCGCCTCGATCGCGGCCGCGACGCCGTCGGGGAGCGACAGCGGCGCGACCGTGCCGAAGGTGCCGTCCGCGAGGTGCCTGCCCGCGCGGCCGGCGATCTGCGCGAGCTCGGCGGGGTCGAGGTCGCGCACGTCGCGGCCGTCGAACTTGCGCAGGGCGGCGAACGCGACGTGGCGCACGTCGAGGTTGAGGCCCATGCCGATCGCGTCGGTGGCGACGAGGTAGTCGACCTCGCCCGACTGGAACATCGCGACCTGCGCGTTGCGCGTGCGCGGCGAGAGCGCGCCGAGCACGACGGCCGCGCCGCCCCGCTGCGCGCGCAGCCGCTCGGCGATCTCGTAGACCTGCGGGGTCGAGAACGCGACCACGGCGCTGCGCGGCGGCAGCCGCGAGAGCTTGCCGGCGCCGGCGCTCGCGAGGCGGGAGAGCCGCGGGTGCTGGACGAATTTGGCCGTGGGGACGAGCTCGGACATGAGGGGCCGCATCGTGTCGGCGCCGAGGAACCAGGTCTCGCGCCGCCCGCGCGAGAGGAGCAGCCGCTCGGTGAACACGTGGCCGCGCTGGTCGTGGGCGGCGAGCTGGATCTCGTCGATGGCGAGGAAGTCGACCTCGAGGTCGATCGGCATCGCCTCGACGGTGCACACCCAGTAGTCCGGCCGCCTGGGGACGCGCTTCTCCTCGCCGGTGACGAGCGCGACGCGGGCCTCGCCGACCCGGGTGGTCACGCGGTCGTAGACCTCGCGCGCGAGAAGCCGCAGGGGCAGGCCGATCATGCCCGAGTCGTGCGCGAGCATGCGCTCGATGGCGCGGTGGGTCTTGCCGGTGTTGGTCGGACCCAGGACGGCGGTGATCGCGGAGGCGTCGGCCATGCCACGCGCAGCTTAGTACTGGATGCCGCAAAGACTCCCCGGCGCGACGGAAGAGCGCGCGCCCGGCGCGAGCAGACGGGCTCGTCCGTGGTTCGCGGCGGCGGGGTACGCGGCGGCGGGGTACGCGGCGGCGGGGTACGCGGCGGCGGGGTACGCGGCGGCCGGGAGGTTGCCGGCGAGAGCCTGCGGAGGGCAAGGGCGGCGTGCCCGAGGCGCCGCGGGACCACGCCACGCACGCGCTCAGAGCCGATGGACCTCGATGCGGTAACTGCCCGGTCCACCGTAGACGAGGATGTCCATGGGACGATCGCCCGGCTGCAGACCCCGAAAACGCAGGGTTTCGCGTTCGCCAGGTTGCACGAGGGCTCGCTCGGGAACGCCGATGTCGAGCGGCGCACGGTCCATGAGGGGGGCGATCGTCTCGAGGGCCCGCACCAGATCGTCGATGGACCGGAGATCGGCCCTGGTGTGCACGTGGTAGCCAGGCATGCTCGCCTCCTCGACGTGCGCCGCGTTACCATGCCAGATGCGCGCGTATTGATCCCACGCCGGCCTGAAGGCCGGCACCGCGAGCGCCTGCGCCATCGCCTCACCGATCAGGTGCCCATGGACCGTCAACGAACACCCGTATCCATCGTCGAGCCCACCCGCTGCGCCCCACCACGGCTCGCGCTGGAAGGCATAACGCTCGAACATCGTGATGTAGGACGCATAGACAGGCGCGCAGAAGCCAGAGTCCTCCGGATCCCAGGGCGGGCTGGCAGGCCAGCCTCGATAGATCGTGCCCTCGCGGTCCATCCAGAACTCCATCAGCTCGGAGCCGTGGATCGGCAGGAGCACCTCCCCTCTGAAGACGAGGGCGTCGGAAGGTCCGAAATCGGGGCGGCTCGAGAGTGCGCGAAACGTGGCGAGCTGCGTCTTGTCGCCGAGGACGACGCCGCCCGCACGCGCCTCGAGCTCCAGCACGGGGTCATAGACAGGCAAACCACGCCCGGCGAGCATGCGGGCGAGCTCGATAGGCAAACAGGTCCCTGAGGGGTCGCGCCGGACGTCGAGCCGATCGAGCACAGCCGCGGCGTGCTCGCTCAAGACATCGAGCAATGCCAGGCTCGCCCTCGGTCGCTCGGACGGATCTACGCTGATTTCGGTCATCTCATTGCCTCACGGATAGACCGTACCGTAACCGGAGTGCGGAGGGTACGCCGGCCCGGTCGGTGCCGGCACGGCGCTCGGCGTGAGGCTGCCGTCCGAGCCGCGCGTGTGCGTGACCGGCGGCTGCGGTCCGCTCCGCCCGCGCCCAGCCGCGATGGCCGCCTGCTGGGCACGGACCCAGTCCATGCTCGGTGGCGAGAAATTGGTGCTGTCCGTCCCGTCCCTCGAGGTCGCCCCGGGCCGGATGACCGAGGGATTGGGTTGACCGTATTGCTGATGCAGGTTCGCGAGGAGCTGGCTGCAGTTAGGGCACGGCGCCCGAGCGCCGACCGTGCCGTCGCTCCGAGGCTGGGTCGAGCTGATGCCATCGATGGACTGCAAGCAGCGCTGGATGTCACCGTGATCGCTCGGGTTCGACGGGTCGAGCGGCCGCACCTGCCCGGTCGTGGGATCCCTCCGGTGCTGCCCCTCCCATGCTTCGATGTATCTGCTGAGCGCGCGCGGCTCGCCGCACGCCGTGGGCGACTGACCAGGTGGAATACCGCCGCTGCGGTGGCCCGGATAGATGCCGTTGTTGTCCGGAGCGCGTGGAGGGAACGCCGACTCGACGACCGGATGTATCCTGCCCGGCTGACCGCCGCTGTCCTGGCGGAACGAGCCGGCGCTGCCGCTGACCTCGGTGGTGACGGGCGGGGCGAGCCCGAGGGGGTCGTGGAACCGGAACGGTTGCTGATGGCAATAAGCGAACGGATCCAGGCCGCCGAGCAGACCGACAGGATCGGGGCTCACGTACCGGCCAATCCGCGGTTCGTAGAATCGATAGCGGTTGTAGCAGAGCCCCGTCTCCTCGTCGAAGTACTGCCCGGGGTACCGGAGTGGCGTCTCTGCACGCGCGCTCGCAGAGGGCTCGACGTGGCCCCAGATCGTCGGACGGAGGTCTGCCAGGACCTCTCCCCTGCCCGAGACGAGCACCGCCGGATGCTCGCCCTGCCCCTGGATGTAATGCACCCACTCCGAGTCCCGTCGATCGTCGCCGACGACCACGGTGTCCCGGTGAGCGAGCGGGTGAGGCCCCTCTGTCCGATGAACATATGTCCGGTAGGACATCGTCTGGCCGGCTGCGCCCGGCTCCTTCACCTCGTGGACGAGGACATCTCGGTCCCACACGAACCGAGTCGTCGCGGCCTTGCCGTCCGGTGTCATGACCCGCTTGGCGATCCTCCGGGCGAAGGCATCATAGACATTCTCCACCCGCGTCCCGTCTGGCCGGACGACCGCGGCGAGCATACCGCGAGCGTTCCACTCGTAGCGCGTTGTGGATTGCGTGGAGGGCTCACGCTGCTCGACGCAGCGCATATCCCTGTCGTACACGTACTCCGCGGTACCACGCCGCGCGAGCACGCCGCCCGGTCCGTACGAGCGGCCGGGAGCGCCGGACGAGGTCTCGTACACGGCGCCGGCCTCGTCATACGCATAGGCTTCCGCGCCCGCATGCGCGGGGAGGCTCGCCAGGATGCGCCCCATCGGATCGTACGAGAGGTGGCGCCGACCGATGTCCGCCCTGTGCTCCGCGATCACTTCACCTCCAGGAGAGTAGGCGTAGCCGACCGCGAACGTCGTACCTGGCGGCAGGCGACCGACCCATTGCGGCTCCTGTGGGGCGGGCGCCCGCGCGCCGGGCGTGACCACATGACGCTCGACCAGGAAGCCCATCACGTCGAAGCGGCTCCGCACCGTCCCTCCCGCGGGAAGGACGCGCGCCGTCTCGGAGTCGAGCGCGTCCCATTCGAACGCGACCGCGGCATCCCCGCCGAGGAGAACCCGCGCAGGGCGGCCCATAACGTTCGGCTCGAACCTCGCTGCGAAGCAGAGGGAGGTGCGCAGCGCGGTACGGTGCCCAGCAGGTGAATAATCGCTCTCGACCGCGTGCGTCCGTCCATCGAACGTCTGCGTTTCCCTGAGGAGGCGGCCGCGCGCGTCGTACGTGAACTCGCACCGGACGTGCTCGGTCTCCGCGGCGATCAGGCGGCCCAGAGGGTCGTATTCGAAGCGTTCGGCGGTCTCGTCCGCATACCTCCGGTCGGTGACGCGACCGCACGGGTCGCGCGTCATCTCGACCGTCATCCCGCCTCCGCTCCGGGTGCCCACGAGGTCTCCCGCATTGTCGAGTCGATACTCGTAGCTCCTCCCGTCGAAGGTGCGCTCCCCGACGACCCTCCCGGCCACATCGCGCAGGAGCCTATGTACCTCGCCGCGCTCGTTGATGACCTGCACGAGGTTGCACTCGCGGTCGTAGCGAAAGCGGACGGACTCGCCGGTTGGCTTGCGGATCTCGTGCACGAGGCCGTAGCCTCCCCACGAGAGCTGATAAACCCCGCCGTCCGCTCCGCACAGCCGGACAGGGCGGCCGTCGGCGTCGTGCTCGACGCGCTGGACGCCGCCGTTGGGCATCCGGACCGTGGTGAGCAGGCCGCGGCCATCGTAGAAGAACTCGGTGGCGTGCCCTTCCTCGTTCACGAAGGAGACGACTCGGCCCACCTCGTCGTAGCGTAGCCTGCGCGGCTTGCCGTGCGGCTCGACGAGCTCGACCAGGTTGCCGTGTGCGTCGTATCGAAACACCGTCTCGGCCCCGTCCGGCATCGTGGCGCGCACGCGCTGGCCTCGGTTGTCATGATCGAAGCGAATGACGCTGCCGAGCTCGTCGACCGTCTCGACGAGCCGCGAGTACGCGTCGTAATGATAACGCGCGAAGTGACCGAGGGCGTCGACGACTTCCTCGAGGTTGCCCCGCTGATTGTAGGCGAAGCGCGTCGTCGCTCCGGTGGGGTCCGTGGTGCCGACGAGGCGCCCTCCGGCGTCCCGGTGGTAGGTCGTGGAGGCCGCGTTCTCGTCCGCGTACGTCCTCAGATGCCCGTGCTCGTCGTACGCGACCGTGGTCACGCCACGGCCATTCGTGGCCTTGTCTACCTTTCCGAGCGGGTTGATCTCGTACCGGCGCACCTGCAGAGAATTGATGACCTCGGTATAACCCTCCGCATACTCGAACCGGCAGTGAAGGACCCCTTTCGCCTGGGTCCGCCCGTCGGCGAGGTACTCTGGCACGTCGTTGGCCAGCGCCGGGTCGACCCCCTCCGGGTAATCACACCATGTTTCAACACATCGTCCGCGCTCGTCGTATCGGTAGTGGACCCGCAGCCCACCTGCATATGCAACGCGCGTGAGGCGATGCTCGTCATAAGCGAAGCGGACTGCATGACCATCGCCGTCGTACACGGCCGCGAGATCGCCGGCAGCATCGTATTGGTAGGTTCGATACCGGACAGCTCTCCCGCCACCGCCGTCGATATCAAAGGCGACGATGTGCCCGCGCGCGTCGCGGCGGACGTGCACGATCCTTCCCACGCTATCGGTGATCGAGACGAGATCGCGCCCGCGGTACGCGAGCACGATCCGGTTACCGCTGAGATCGGCGATGGCGCCCAGGATCCATCGCTCCTCGCCGCCAGGAGCGCGCTCGAACAGGTGGACGAGCCCATCGGCGTCGACCAGCACGTAGGCTTCCGGATCACGCCTGAGGCGAACACCGCCGCCCAGGTCCACCTCGGCGCCGACGTCAGGGCGCGGCCGCACGGCGATCGTGCCGTTCGGCCGAAAGACCACGATCGTCCGCCGGCGCACCTCGATTTCGAGAGAGAGAGAGTGGGACCACCCAGGACCGAGGCCAACATCGCGCTCGCGCGCCGACGATCGAGTACGATCGATGCAAGAGCAGGAGCAGCGGGCCTGGTAGGACCAGATCGAGCTGCGGAATGGTGAAGACCCTCCCGTCCGCGATATCGACCGGATCACCGGCAGCCGTGCCTCCGCCGCCTCCGTGGGCCGGGTTCGGACAGCCTGCGCCGCTCCCCTGACCGCATCCGTTCGCGCCGCGGCCGCCGCCCTGGCCATCGTTGCCGCCGTTCTGGCCATTGGCGCCCTGCCGGTTCTGTCCCGCTCCTCCGTTCGGCCCGCCGCGGCCGCCGCTGCCAGCTCCGCCACCCATGATGAACACGCCGGGGTTCATGCCAGGAATCGCCGGGATATTCGGGAAGGGTGCAGTGCGTGCCATTCCGGGAGGCTATGCCCGAACCGGAGTCGACGCCCACATGGATTGTTCGTCGGCGCTCCTCCTCGCAGCCTGCGCTAAGACAGGAATTGACCGGGGAGGAGGCTCGCTTGCGCTCACCTCGATCGGAACTGCACGCGCGACGCCACACGGTCGGGGCGCCCGTTCAGCTGCGGCAGCGCTCGGCGCCGGACGCGCCCGGCGCGTGCCCGCGTCGCTGCGCATGGCGCTGCGGCGAGCGAGCGCGACGGCCTCGCCGTCGATGCAGGAAACCCGCGCGTCGTGCTGGAGGCCCTCCACGTCGGAGAACGCTGCCGCACAAGCAGAAAATTTCATCGCGACCGCACGCGACACGGTGTGCGATCGAGCACATGGAGCGGCGGTGCAGGAGCGGCGGGAGCGCCCGCGGCACCGCGCCCCCTCGGCCTCACATTGCGGATCGCGCGGGAGGAGAAGATGCGACAGCAGCCCGCCCGCGCTCGGCCTTCGTCGCGTCGCCTCGGCCATGGCATGATGAGGCGAGATGCCAGCAGGTGTAAGAACGGCGACACTGGGCCCCGCCTCTGCTAGACCCCGTGGGCCCGTACGCAAGGACCCTGGGACGCGGAAGGCTCGAACGCATGCTGTCGCTTGAAGCGGGGAGCGTCGTCGGTGGGAAGTATCGCCTGGAGCGGCCGCTGGCGGGCGGCGCCATGGGCTTCCTCTGGGTGGCCCGGCACCTCCAGCTCGACGTCCAGGTCGCGATCAAGTTCATGAGGCCGCAGCACGCCGACTCCCCGGTCGCGCGCGCGCGGTTCGAGCGCGAGGCGAAGGCCTCGGCCCAGCTCCGGACGCCCAACGTCGTTCACGTCTACGACTACGGGCTCGAGGGCGACACGCCCTACCTCGCGATGGAGCTCCTCGAAGGCGAGGATCTCGCGGCGTACCTGGTGCGCCGGGGGCGCCTCGCGCCGGCCGAGACGCTGGGCATCATGGTCCAGGTGTGCAAGGCGCTCCGCCGCGCGCACGAGGTGGGGCTCATCCACCGCGACCTGAAGCCGGCGAACATCTTCCTCGCGCGCCAGGGCGAGGAGGTCGTCAAGATCCTCGACTTCGGGGTCGCCAAGACGACCGGCACCGGGCTGGCCGCCGACGCGACGAAGACGGGCACGCTCATCGGCTCGCCGCACTACATGAGCCCCGAGCAGGTGCGCCGGAGCAAGACGATGGACCACCGGAGCGATCTCTGGTCGCTCGGGGTGATCATCTTCCAGTGCGTCACCGGCCAGCTCCCCTTCCCCGGCGAGGAGCTCGGCGACGTGCTCGTGGAGATCTGCACGGGCGACATCCCGGTCCCGTCGCAGCTCGCGCCGGACATCTGGCCCGAGCTGGACCAGTTCCTGGCGCGCGCGCTCAAGCGCGAGCCCGCGGAGCGCTTCCAGAGCGCGAGCGAGCTCGCCCACGCGTTCGCCGCGGCCGTGCACCGCACGCCCCTCCCGGAGCCGCGCGACGCGATGGACTCGACCGGCGCGCTCGCGGCGCTGGGCAGCGCGCCGGCGCTGGGCAGGCCGGGCGCAGGCAGCGCGCCGGCGCTCGCCGTGCACGGGTCGGGCAGCGCGCTGGGCAGCGCGCCGGCGCTGGGCAGCGCGCCGTCCCACGCCCCCCCGGGCTCTGGCAACACACAGGCGCTGGGCAGCGCGCCGTCTCACGCCCCCCCGGGCTCTGGCAACGCACCGGCGCTGGGCGCGCCGGGCTCGGACAGCGCGCCGGCCTTCCGGGGCGGCACGGTGGCCCTCGATGTCGGCGTCGGCGCCGGCGGCACGCTCCCTGCGGGCGAGACGGTCGTCGCGGGCCGCATGCAGGTACCTGGCGGGGTCCCAGGCCCGGGCGGCACGCTGGAGGCCGTGGGAGGCGCCCTCCCCGCGCCACCGGAGCGTCGATCCTCGTCCAGCAGGGCGCTGCCCGCCGTTGTCGCCAGCGCGCTGACGGTCGCGGCGGGTATCGTCGCCGTCGTCGTGCTTCGATCGCCCGCTCCGGACGCGCCCGTCACGCCGGCGGACATGCCTTCGCCCGTCGCGCAGGAGCCCGCCGCGCCGCCGACCCCCGTCGCGCAGGAGCCCGCCACGCCGCCAGCACCGGTCGAGCAGGAGCCCGCCACGCCTCCCTCGAGCGCCCTCCCCGCCGCCTCCTCGTCAGCCTCGGCCGAACCCGCCACGCCCCAGGCGGCGTCCGGATCGGGCGCCGCGAGGGCGGCGAGGCCGGCGCGCCCGGCGTCCCCTCCCCCGCCCAGGCGGCCTGCACCGGCCGCGCCCACCAGCAAGGGAGCTGCCGAGAGGGATCCCACCTTCGGCTTCTGAACCCGAGGAATCCCCTCCTCTTGCAGCCCTTTTCAGCGGGAAATTGAACAGGGAGGCGGGGAGACGGGGAGTATCTTCAGATTTCCTCCCCGTCTCCCCGCCTCCCTGTGAACTCTCCGAAGAATTCGAGAGGAGGCCTCAGCTTCTGAACGGAAGACGCGCTCCAGCGCGGCGCTCCCCCGGCCCTCTCTTCACCAGATCACGCGCCGCCGGGCGGGCTCAGACCTCCGCAGTCGTCAACCAGTGCGGATTCTTGGTCGTCCCGTCGAAGCGCTCCGTGGTCTTGAACTGCTCGTGCTTCCCCGTGGCCCCGAGCGCGGCGGTGCGCGCGAGGATCGCCGAGACGCGCTCGCTGCCGAGAGGCTGGAAGGTGTAGGCCGCCCTGAGCGCCTGCTTGAGGACACCCATCGTGTCGCAGCCGGTGATGACCACCGACGTCGGCAAGCTCATGGGGTAATGCAGGCAGTCGGTCGCCGAGACCGCCCCGGTCTTCATGATCTCCCCGCTGGCGAACGGCTTCATCCCGAGCACCCCGATGCCACGCTCGGTCAGCACGGGGAGCACCTTCTTCTCGAAGCTGCGGTAGTGGGGATCCATCACGTTGAGCGGCATCTGCACGGCGTCGAGCGGCACGCCCTGGCGCTCCGCCATCTGCAGCATGGCCAGGTGGATGTCCGGGTCCTTGTGGCCGGTGAAGCCGATGAACCGGATCTTGCCGGCCTTCTTCGCGGCCACGAGCGCTTCCATCGCGCCGCCCGGCCCGTAGATCTGCTCGGGATCGCTCATCCGGATGATCTCGTGCATCTGCACGAGATCGATGACGTCGGTCCGCAGCCGCCGGAGCGACTGCTCGAGCTGGGCCTCGGCGACGGCGCGCGTGCGGCCGTCGAGCTTCGTCATCAGGAAGGCCCTCTGGCGATAGCCGTCCTGGAGCGCCTTGCCCATCAGCTCCTCGCTCCTGCCCTCGTTGTAATCCCAGCAGTTGTCGAGGAAGTTGATCCCGTGATCGATCGCGAAGCGGACGAGTCGAATGCTCTCCTGCTCGTCCTTTGGCTTCGCGATATGGAATCCGCCGAGCCCCACGAGGCTGACGTTCACGCCGGTCCGCCCGAGAGGCCTCGTCGGCATCACGCCCCCGGCCGGCAGCTCGACGTCCTTCTCCCCGGGCGCGCCGGGCGCAGGCCCCTCGGGGGGGTCCTGAGAACCCCCGCTCGCGGATGTAGCGTTCTGCCCCACCTGCGCGCTTCCTGCACATGCGCTGAGCGCGACGCCGGCACCCACTGTCGAAAGGAATGTCCGTCGGGAAGGTCGCTTCATCATAAAAGGCAGCGCTCCTTTTGAGGACGAAGCTGGATAGCAGGGGATGTGCCAGGCAGCGCCGGCGCGGCGCTCCGGCGCGCAGGCCGACGCCTGGCCACGAGATGGGCTGCTCAGGCCTTCAGCTGGTCGAACTCGCCTTCCTCGCCGAAGGAGCCGAAGTTCTCTATCGGACCCCCGCCCTCCTCGGTGCAGCCGACCGCGTTCGCGAGCGTCGTGAGCAGCTTGTTGTGGGGAGCGTCCTTGTCCTGCACCGTGTCTTGCTGCCGCGTCACCTTGATGTACTGACCCGTCTTCAGGTAGCCGCCGCAGCTCCCCGCGATGATGTACGGCAGGTCGCGGAAGTCGTGCCACTTCCCGTTGGAGAGCTCGTTCATGAACACGACAGCGCTGTTGTCGAGCACCGAGGTCCCGCCCTCGTCATAGCCCGCGAGCCGGTCGAGCAAATAGACATACTCGCCGATGAACCAGCGATCGATGTCGAAGAGCATCTCCTCGTAGCCGTCCACGACGCTCCCTGTGTCGTCGTCCTTCGTGTTCCCGTGAGAGAGCTTGTGGTGGTTGTACTCGTGGTTCATCCCGTCCCACCTGAAGATGGGCCCGTGCGCGCCCGAGCCCCACTGCAGCGTCGCCGAGCGCGTCGCGCCGGTCGCGATGGCCAGCGCGAGGATGTCCATCTGCATGCGGCCGATCGTCCGGAACTCGGCGTCGAACGACACGGTCTCCGGGTTGATCCCCTCGATCTCCGCCGCCCGCTCGGGCGGGAGCTCCCGCGGGATGACCCCCGCGTTGCCCATGCCCACCTCGAGGTCGCGCACCGTCTGGAAGTGCATGTCGAGCTTGTCGCGATCGGCCTTGCTGAGCTTCTTCTTGAGCAGGCCTTCGTACTCGGCCCCGACCAGGTCGAGCACGCTCTGGCGGCGCTTCGTGAGCCGCACGATCGCCTCCTCCTCGAGGTTCGTCACGCCGATGAGGTCCTGGTACGCGAGCCACGGGTTGTTCTCGCCCGAGACGGGCTGCTCGGGGCCGCTGTACGAGATGTGCCCGCGCACGTTGGGGGTCTTCGCCCCGACCATCAGCGTCAGCGCGGGCGTGCCCGGCGGGTTGATCTTGTTCGCGATGAACTGATCGAGCGAGATCCCCGCGGGGTACTGGCTGCCCTGGACGAGCGGCTGCGCCGTGAGCTTGCAGCCGATCCCCTTCGCGTGATCGTCGCCCGCGCTCATGTCCCGCCCGAAGCCGCGCGGCGCCATGTGAATGCCCCGCGGGATCAGGAGCCTGTCCCGGTACGCGGCGAGCGGCGCGATCGCCCGCTCCGCGCCGAACGAGGCGGCCGTCAGCGCGCCGTACGCCGTGCCCGGGAAGAACCGGTCCATGTTCACGCCGTTGCACATGAAGAAGGCGATGAACCGGCGCGGCGCGGCCGGCGCGTCGGCCTTGGCGTCGCGCGCCCGCAGCGACTCGAGGAACGGGAGGCCGAGCATCACCCCGCACGCGCCCCGCAAGAACGTTCTGCGATTCATTGCTCCACCTCTTCCGCGGCTCGATACCTGAACGTCTTCGTCTGCGTGAGCGCGACGAGCAGCTCCTTGATGTTGTACCCGGCCTCGACGAGCTTCGCGTCGAGCTCCTCGATCGTGCACGCGTCCTCGGGCGAGAGCTGGCGGGCATTGCCGTATCGATACCAGTTCGTCAGATAGCACCGCTCCGCGACGGGGCTCTGCGCGAGCTGCTTCACGAGGTCGACCGCCCCGTCGAAGCGCATCTCCGTCGCGCCGACCGTGATCGTGCCGGACGCGTCGATCGGCGCGCCGCCCTCGTCGGCGCGGTACCGGCCGACCGCGTCGAAGTGCTCGAACGCGAACCCGGGCGGGTTGATCATGCCGTGGCACGTGCTGCACGCCTTCGGGGACGTGTGCGCCTCCACCTGATCCCGCGTCGTCCTGATCTCGCCCTGGATGGGCGGCAGCTCCGTGTCGATGTTCGCCGGCGGGTCCGGCAGGTCCGCGCAGAGGATCTGGCGCTGGATGAACACGCCGCGGTGGATCGGAGACGTCTTGTTGAAGAACGCGTGCGAGCTCAGGAAGCCGGCCTGCGTGAGCAGCCCTGCGCGCGCGCCCGGGTCGAGCGGCGTCTCCACGAGCTCGCTCGTGAACGAGCCCTCGACGCCGTAGATCGGAGCGAGCTTGTCGTTCACGAAGCCGACGGACGCGGTCATCAGCGCCTCGTAATCGCCCTCCATCTCGAGGACGACGTGCCGGATGAACTGCCGTGTCTCGGCCTTCATGGCCGACGACACGCTCGCGTCGAAATCCGGATAGAGCGCCGGATCTTTCGTGAGGTCGTCGTAACGGCTCACCTGCAGCCACTGGTCGTGGAAGTCGTCCAGGGCGCTCATCGCCCTGGGATCGGCCAGCATGCGCCGCGCCTCGGCCTCCACGCCCTCGGGCGTGCCCAGCGCCCCGCCCTCGGCGGCCGCGAGGAGCGCGTCGTCGGGCAGGCTGTTCCAGAGCAGGTAGGAGAGCCGGGTCGCGACCTCGTAGCCGTCGAGCGGGATGATGTCCTCGCCATTGAGCTCCTCGCTGAGCTCGACGCGGTAGAGGAAGTGCGGCGACTGGAGCATCGCCTCGATCACGTGCCGGACGCCCTGCTCGAACGGCGTGCCCGCCTCGAAGAGGCCGTCGCCGCGCGCGAACGCGGCGACGTACGCCTCCTCCTGCTCCGCCGAGAGCGGCCGCCGGTAGACGCGCTTGCCGAGCTCCTGGATGAACCGCCTGGCGCACGCGGCGCCGTCGCCCTCGGGGGCGCAGGGCAGGATCTTGCCGAGCACGGCCTGGTCGACGACCGCGCCCTCCGCGATGGTCTCGGCGGCGCGGCGGTAATCGCGGGCGAGGCGGTCGGAGACGGTGAGCGCCCTGGCGTTGTTGGTGAACCCCTCGAACGCCGGGTCCGCGAGGAACGACGCCGAGGCCTTCATGTCCTTGCCGAAGAGGTCCCGGATCGTGTTGTCGTACTGCGCGTGCGTGAGCCGCGTCAGCCGCGGCGTCGGGCCGGGCGCGGTGACGCCGGGCGCGCACTGGACGCCGGTGTCAGGGCCGGTGCCAGGGTCGGGGCCGTCGCCAGAGCTGGAGGATCCGTCCGGGGCTCGGTCGGTTCCCGAGCACGCGGCCGCGCTCGAGAGCGCGAGGGCCGCGAGCAACATCCTCGGGGTGCTTCGTTTCAAGGGCAGCTCCCTTCGTGGAGAGGTCGAAAAGCAAGAATGTACAAGCGGGTCCCGAGACAGGCTATCGGCGACGAGCGCCGACCGTCAACGCGGCGAGCGCGCCGTGGGCGCTTTTCGTCCGCGCGCTGGATCCGTTCAGGGGCGATGCCGAAGCGCGGTGGTGACGCGCCGCGGCTCGGCTGCGGCCGGGGAGGCGCCGGCTGTGGGTGGCGGGGAGAGCCTTATCTACGGCTCGGGTGACGGCGCCTGATGGCGCATGCCGCGGACGCCTTCATTCACGGCATCGAGGGCTGACACCTGCCCTCCGAGCATTTCGCCGTCATCCCTTCCGGATACACCGGCGCGCACGGAGGGCACGCGCCGAAGCCCTCGGGGCAGACGATGCCGCGGAGATCCGCGCTCTGGTTGAGGGCGACGATGCCTGTCCCGTCGCACCCCTCGCAGCACCCGACGCCGTCGCGCAGGGCGCAGTCAGCGTCTTCCGTGCATTCGGTGAGCGGGGATTCGCGCACGTCGAGGACGACGCAGCGCCCGCTCTCGCACGCGGCGGTGAAGTACTGGGAGGTGCGCTCGGCCTCGGTGGCCGGCGGGCACGGCGCGCACGCCACGTCCCCGCACCCGGTGGAGACCGAATAATCCGCCGCCGACTCGCGGTGGATGGCGACGAACGCGCTGGCGTCGACAGGGTCGCAGGAGGCGCAGCAGCGCGGTGAGGCGAGGACGCAATCGCCCGCCGACGCGCATGTATCCATGTCCGGGGCGCCGCCCTGACAGGCCTCCTGACAGGCCGCGAGCGACTCGAAGCGGTTCTCGTTGCCTTCGCAGCCGCCCCACGTGAACGGAACGCAGACGCCGGTGCTCGGGTCGTGCCAGTAGCGCGGCATCGCCGCGTCGCAGGGGCCGACGTCCTGCGGCAGCGCGCACCGGGCCGGCAATTCTCCGCCGGCGCCGCTGCTCGCGACCGAGCCGCCGCCGCTGCCCGTGACCGATCCGCCGCCGCTGCCCGCGACCGGACCGCCGCCGCCCGGGCCCCCGCCGCCCGGTCCACCGTTGTTCTCCGCCCCACCGCAGCCCACGGCGAGCAGGAGAGAGGTAAGCAAGCCAAGACCGAGGGATAAGCGGCGATGCATGCCGGATGCATTGCAATCCGCGTGCCCTCGGTCGCCCGAGGATAAGCCCATCGATTGAAGGAGTTTCATGCGGGTTCGATGGCATGCCAGGCAACGGTGTGCCAGGCGGAGCGGCACACCGTGACGACGTCGTCGAGGTGCAGCGCGGGTTCGGCAGCGCGCGGGTTCGGCAGCGCGCGGCTCGCGCGCAGGCGACGTCATCCCACCCATCGGCCGATCAGCGCCGATGTGCGTCGGCGCGCGCGCCCGTCAGCGGCGGGCGCGCCCGTCTCACGCGGAGATCTCGAGCGACGGGAGCTGCTCGCGGAAGAACGCGTTGTACTTGGGGTCGTTGTACCGCTCGTACTCGATCACGAAGGGCGTGAGCTGACTGACTCCGCCCTTGTACCGGATGGTGAGCGCCATCGGCGTGACCTCGCGGTAATTGCTGGTCGGCGGCAGATCGTCGTTCGTCTTCCCGCCGGCGGAGAACAGGGTGAGGAGCACGCCGTCGGGCTCGTCGTAGACGACGCGGAAGCCCTCCGGGATGCGCTCGTGGCCGCGGATCAGGGTGGTACAGCCGATCTTCTGCATGAAGCTCTTGAACTGCCGCTTCCCGAACGGGAATCGGGCGGTGGCCCGCTGGAGCTCCGCGGGGATCGCGTCGGCCTCGCTGGGGTCGCTCCACAGCATCTGGAAGCGGATCTCGGGGTCGTTGAGCGAGGACAGCGACCGCCACTTGGCGGCGAGGGTGTCGTCGCGCGCGACGCCCGCGTGGACGAAGAGGATGCGATCGAAGATCAGCATGTTCGGGAGCGCCTCGAAGAGGCGCATGTACGCGGCGAACACCTCGTTCGGCGCGATCGCCGCGAGCGAGCTCATCGCCTCGGAGGGGCGCACCGGCGCGAGCACGCGGCCGTTCAGCTCGACGTAGTACTCGTGGTTGCCGCGCAGCACGAAGACATTGTCGGGCGCGGCGAGGAAGAGCTGCATCACCGTGCGCAGGATGCCGTTGTAGCTGAACCTGCCGCGGTCGATGTAGTCGCCCAGAAACACGAGCATCATCCGGGGGTTATGCGCCGGGTCCTCGCGGTGCGCCTGCACCTTGGCGAAGAAGTCGGCCTGCATCAGCGCCGCCTTGAGGCACGAGTAGCAGCCGTGCAGGTCGCCGATGACGAGGAGCTCGACCTCCTCCGCGGGGTCGGGCGAGGCGACGTAGATGTGGCCGTCGAGGAAGGGCGGCTGCCCGGCGAAGCCCGAGAAGTCCGTCGCGCCGTCGAGCCGGCCCGCGCCGCGCGCGCGCTGCTCCTCGAGCTTCTCCTCGAACCTGCGCATCAGGTCGAGGTCGACCTTGGCCTGCTCCGCGAACGTGGCGGGGTCGCTCGCGTAGTCCCACTCGAACGCCTTGAAGAAGGGGTGATCGACCTCGCGCGCCTTCTTGCGCGTGGCAGGATCGATCACGATCGCGCCCTGCTCGACCGGCTCGATGTCCACGTCCTCGATCTCGGTCGGGGCCGCGAGCAGGGCGAACAGCTCGTCGCGGAACCGCTGCTCGTTCGGGTGGACGACGCCGTCGGCCAGCATGAGCCCGTCGACGATCGCGAGCAGCGCCTCGCGGCTGTCGTCGTCGAAGCCGTCGAGGAGCTCGAAGCAGCGGAGCTTGATCTTCGCGAGGACGAAGTCCCTCGGGTCCTCTCCGTCGGCGACGCTCTCGGTGAAGAGGGTCTGGATCTGGTGGTCGACCTCGGCGAACACCTCGTGGAAGTGGGCGGTCCACCGCGCGATGACGTCCTGGTTCGCCGGGGCCTCCTGGCCGAGGGCGTCGCGCGCGCGCTGCGACACGAGCTCCTGGATGTAGCCGCGGATGAACGATTTCTCCGTCGCGTCGAGCTGGCCGTCGATGTAACCGAACCCCGTGAGATAGTAGATGATGGCTTGCATCTGCTGCTCAGCGACGTGTGGATCAGGGCTGAACGACATCATCAGGCAGCTCTCCTCTCGCGGTGGTGCCCCAGGGTAGCGCAAGACGGGCGCGCCGCGGCGACGGCCGCGCGCCTCACGGTTTGGCCGGCCTCATGCGGCCGAGGAACGCGCGGATCCGCGCGCGATCAGCCTCGGACAGCGCGCGCCCCGGGGGCGGCATGGTCCGCTCCTCGAGGACCCGGCGCGCGATGGACTCCCGCAGCGAGGTCGTCGTCGTCGTCGTCGTCCACGCCGCGGGCGTGGAGAGGTCGACCCCGCCCTCGCCGCCCGGGAGGTGGCAGGGCGCGCACGCGCGGGCGACGACCGGCGCGAGGTCGTCCCAGGCGGGCGCGGCGTCGCCGTCGCCCGCCGAGAAGCGCCGGAGGGCGCCCGACGCGAGCAGCCACACGTCGCCGCTCGGCGAGCCGATGAGCTCCCCGCCGCGCGGGAGGCGCGCGCCGCGGGTCTCGCGCGCGCCCGTCCCGTCGAGCACGCCGAGCTCGTCGCCGTCGGCGAACCACACGCGATCGCCGGAGACGGCGAGCCCGTGGAGCGCGGCGCTCGCCCGCAGCCGGAGGCGCAGCACGCCGGCGGCGTCCTCCTCGTAGAGCGCCGCGGGCGTCGCCGCGAGCAGCCTGCCGGCGCCGGTGACGGCGAGGAGCGGCGCGGGGCCGTCCGGCAGCGGGTACGACCGCAGCGCCCGCGTGGCGACGTCGAGGGCGCGGAGCCCATCGCCGAGCGCGAAGGCCACGCGCCCGCCGCCCGCCGCGAACGTCGCGAGCGGCCCGGTCGCGTAGCGCGTGACCGTCGCGCCGTCCGCCACCGCGAGCTCGCCGTCCAGCGCGAAGGCGGCGCCGCCTCCGCCGAGGCCGAGCGCGGCCCGCACCGGGGCGCGCTCGAGGCCGTAGCGATCGGAGACGGGCTCGAGCGCGCCCTGGCCCGGCAGCCTGAGGAGGCGCCCCTCGGCGTCGACGCCGACGATCCACGTGCCGTGGCCGTCGGGCGCGGGGAGCGCCGCGGCGCCGACCCAGCGGTGGGGCGCGCGCTCGACCCGGGCGAGCGCGCCGTCCACGAAGACGGCCGCGGCGCCGTCGTGGAACAGCACGACGCGGCGGCCATCGTCGGCGACCGCGCGGACGGGGCCGAGCTCGGCCGAGAGGGGCAACGCGACCGGCTGCACGGCGAGCGGCTGCGGCGGCGCCGCGGCCTGCCCGGCGCAGCCGGCGAGCGCGAGGGAGAGCGCGAGAAGGGCGCGCGAGGCCGCGCTGCGGAGGAGCGTCACGGGCTCCGGAGCAGCTCCGGCACGACCTCGCCGTCGCGCAGGTGCTCGCGCGGCGCGATGCCGAAGGCGAACAGGAAGGTGGCGAGCAGGTCCGGCGGGGCGATCGGGCGCGGGCCGCCCTGGAACGTCTTCGCGGCGGCCGGGAGGAGCTGCTCCGGGTCGGTCTTGCCGAACGAGAAGTTCCCGCGGAAGCGGGGGGAGATCACCATCGCGGAGTTGTTGGGGTAGTGGTCGCGGCCCATCGCCGTGTTGATCTGCGGCGTGCGGGCGAAGTCGCTCGTCACGAGGATGTGGGTGTGATCCGAGAGCTTCTTGCCGGCCCGGGTCGGGTGCGGGGTCGCGTCGAGCGAGCGGACGAGGGCGGCGATCAGATCGAACAGCTCCTGCTGCGTGGCCGCGTGCTGGCGGTAGTTGCTCGTGTGCGTGTCGAACCCGGTGCTCGAGAAGCTCACGCAGCGGACCACGTTCCGCCGCATCGCCTCGAGCGCGAACGCGGCGTTGACCGCCGCCTGCCTGGCGAAGCGCGCCGTATGGTTGAACTCCGGGTGCGCCTGGACGAGCTTGCCCCTGGAGAACACGTCCTGGAGCCCCGCTCTGAGCATCCTGGCGAGCCCTTCTGACTGGAGCGCGAAGCCGTCCAGGGTGCCGGTGGTGCTGGCGCGCGCGGCGAGCGACCTGGCCTCCTCGGAGAGGAGCGCGGTCACGGCGTCGCGGTCCTCGGCGGTGTCGTAGAGCCTCGCGCGGGTGAGGGAGCGGCTGATCGTGCCGATATCCGCCACCATGAGCGGGGCGGCGCGGCGGTCGAGGCGGTCGCCCACGAACGCCGAGGGGAACTGCACGGAGACGACGGGGAAGGTCTGGCCCGCGCCGAGCTCGCTCGCGCAGATCGTGTCGACGCTGGACGACGTGGAGCGGCCGCCGCTGAGGTGCCTCCCGGTGGTGGCGAAGGCGATGCCGTCGGGGTGGCTGACGGTGTTCATCGCCAGCCCGTTGACGATGCACAGCCGGTCGTAGAGCTCCGCGAGGGCGCCGATGCCGGGGCCGAACGCGAGGTTCGAGCCCTTCGGCCTCACCGGGGCGAAGGTCTTCGCGCCGCCGGGCCCGGGCGCGTCGACCCAGAGGCGGAGCGGCGCGGCGTCGGTGTTGTCGGTCGTCGCCGGGTCGACGAGCCCCCTGGCCTCGTTCCGCGGGTCGGCCCAGAGCGTGACGTCCCAGCCGCCGGACGCGTGGATGAAGACGAAGAACTCGTCCCCCGCCGCCCTGGTCTGCGCGGCGAGCGCGCGCGCCGGCAGGCCGAGCGCGCCCGCTGACAGGCCGAGCGCCGCGCCTGCGGCGGCCTGGAGCAGCGCGCGGCGCGGGAGCGCGTGGCAGCGAGGACAGGGGTCAGGACGAGGCATCGCGGGTGGTCCTCAGGGTACCTTCTGACGCCGGCGGCGCCCGCACGATCTTGCCGTCGAACGCGGCGGCCAGCGCGTGAACCGGCGCTGCACGAACGAGCTCATCGGCGATTGCGGGCGTTCAGGCGCTGGACGTCGAGGGTGACTGCCCTCCTCAGGGGCGCGTTCGAGCAGCGGTTCGATGTTGCTCAGCCGATGATCCTCACGGCGATCCTGCCGCTCACATGTCGCAGCCGATCGTCGTTCGTCCAGATCTGATCACATCCGTGGTGAATGGCGCACGCGGAATGAAGAGCGTCCGGGGTCTTCAGGCCATGCAGCGCCCGAAGCTCGGTCGCGAGGTCGAAGACCTCTGCAGAGAGCGGCAAGAGGTCGAAGGCCGAGAGCAATCCTTCGTACGTCGCTCGCAGACTGCTGTCATTCAGCCGAATGGGCTTCACAAGACACTCCATGCGGACAAGAGGGGATATGCAGACCCTGCTTGAACCGAGCGACATCAGCGCGCGATCCGATGAACCCTTGTGGGGCTCCGCGCCCTCGACTCGATAGATGAGAACACACGAATCAAGATAGACTCGACTCACGGCGCTCCCCAGCTATCGCGCTCCGCGGCGAGCGCGGCATCGATCTGGTCCTTCGACAGAAGTCGATCGGGGTTGTTCTCGCGCCACCCATCGACGGCCCGACAAGCGGCAAGGAGCCTCTCGTTGCTCCCAGCTTCCACCATGCGCGGCTCTCGCTGGTTCTGAACCAGTACGATGACCTCGGCTTCTCCTTCCGGCACATCCTCTGGAAGGTTGATCTCGACGCGTCGCGACTTGGGAACGTGGACAGTGATTTTGTGCGCGTGCATGGCGTTACGCTTGGAGCATACGCCGGCGCTGCATCCGGCGCCATCCGCCCGGATCGACGCCACGCGACCTGCTGCGGCAGGAGCCCGAGCGCACGGACAGGTGAGCGAGCCCGTCCTTCTGCAGATCTTGGAGGCTCGGGACGGAAGCGCAAACCTCAATACAGCACGAACTCCGGGTGTCGCACGAGCCCGTAACACACCGCGGCCCACCCCGCCTCGGCCGGCGAGAACCGCGACTTCGGCGCGCCCTTCGCGCGGTGCCGCGCCACCGTGCCCCGGTAGAGCGCGAAGAACCTCCCCTGCCGGTCCGGCGGCGCGAGGCGCGCGGGGTAGCTCAGGAAGGTCCGGTGCAGCACGTCGAAGCGCGGAGCGAAGGCGGGCTCGTCGAGATCCTCCGCGGGCAGGTCGAAGGCGAAGATGAGCCGGCGCTCGATCGGGACTGGCACGCTCGCCTTGAGGTCGTGCTCCAGGGCGCGATCGCAGAGCGCGATGCCGAGCCGCTCGAACGCCGCCATCATGAGCGCGTTGGTCTGCGTGCCGCGCGGGAGATCGATGCCGTGATCGGGGAGCCCGAGCGCCGCGAGGTAGTCTCCCCACGTATCGAAGAGCGCCGATTTGTCGTCCCCCCGCGCGCGTCGCTCGACCTCGGCGGGCGAGAGGCCGCCGAAGAGCCGGAGGTACGTCCTCAGGTACGCCTCGGCCGGGACGAGCCGCACGTCCCGCATCGGGTCGCGGCGCTGGGCGACGCGCCCCGTCTCCCGGAGCGGCGCGGCAGGCTGCGGCGCGATCGCCTCCGGCGGGGCGCAGGCGCCGGCCAGCGCGGCCATCCCGGCAAGGGCGAAGGCCCCCACCCGGCCGCGCATCACCGCGCGCCCCCGCCGCCGCGCGGGAGCGCGGGGCGATCGTTGCTCGCGCGCGCGTAGGCCGGCGAGCGGACGATCGCCTCGACCAGAGACCGCATCCGGTAGCCGCGCGAAACGAACCGCTCGCGGAGCGCGCGGAGCAGGGCCTCGTCCTCGTCGCGCAGCGGCCGCCCGAGGAACGACTCGGTCACGCGCTCGACCGCGCACGACGCGAACTCGGGCATGCGCGTGAGATCGGCCGCGACGCCGGCCGGGCCGCGCTCGGCGTGGTCCGGTGACGCATAGGCGCCCCGGAGCACGCCGCGCTCCCGGCTCGAGAACGCAGGATCGTAGAAGCGCTGGCACGACCCGCCCGTCTTGCCCTCCGCGTTCAGCTTGCACACCGGGTTCTCGACCGGGAACCTGGAGGCGGGCAGATAGGTCCACGTCGTCTCCTCGACCCGCGTGAAGTACGCCGCGAGCGGCTCCAGCCTCGCGTGACAGCTCGAGCAGCCCGGCCGGACCATCAGGTCGGGCTCGTCCGAGGGCGGGAGATCCGCGTGCTCGGCCGTGAAGCTCTTGCACAGGAAAGCGCTGTAGAGCGCCGCCGCGCGCGCGCGGCGGGAGGCATATTTCGTGAGGAACACGGGCGTCGTGATGATCCCCGCCGCGCGCGGCCCGCGATCGGGGATGAACGTCCACTGCGAGACGTCGTGCGGAGCGACGACCGGCGGCACCGCGCCCGGCAAGAACAGGGGCGCCTCGTCCTCGCGCATCCCGAACGACCTGTGCAGCGAGCAGCACGCCGCGGGCGCGCTCGACCGATAGAACTGCGCGAGCGGCCCGTTGATGAACGTGTAACGCCCGGTGAGGATCTCCCGGAAATCGCGGTCGGCCCCGAAGACGTGACTCATGAAATGAATCGCCTCCTGCGACCACCAGAACTTGTGCCAGCCGGAGATCGTGCGGGGCGCGGCGCCGATCGGCGCCTCGATGCCGAGCGGGACGTGCGCCGGCAGCGAGAAGACGCGCGGATCCCTGCCGGAGCTGTCGCCGGGCAGGCAATGCTCGAGGCCGATGCCGCAGCCGCAGTCGACGCTCATCACCGAGGCGAGCGCGCTCCGGCACGAGATCGGCTCGCCGCGGTGCTCCCTGGCATAACGATCCTCGGGCATCGGCGGGCGCGCGCGGCCCGCCGGCAGCGGAGCCCCCTTCGGCAACGGGGGAATGTCGCTCGCGTAGATGCGGCCGACGTCGGCGGTCTGCGCCTCTTCCTTGCAGACCCGGACCTCGACCGTGGGCGTCGCGCCGTCGGGCTCGACCAGGAGCTGCGGCAGCGGGACATAGGCGCTGTCCGGGTCCTTCCACCCGGCGCCGTAACGCTGCGTCGGCACGACCGAGAGGTAATCGCGGTAGAGCCAGAACGGGCGCACGACCGTGGTCCGCTCGTCGAGCAGCCGCTGGGGGATGGGCCTCGGCGTCCCCGTGACCTGAGCGAAGTTCGCCACCCGGAGGCCGCTCTCGGCCTCGGCGAAGCAGAACTCTCCGTCGATCACCGGGAGCAGGCGGCGCTGGTTCTGGCGGTAATAGACGTAGAGCGGCTTGCCGTCCGGGCCGAGCACCTGCGCCCGGCGGAGCGTCGTCTCCGACGGCGTGAACAGCCCCACGGGGCCGAGCTCCAGCCGCAGGACATCCATGTAGATGCGCGTGAGCCGCTCGACGTACGCCGGGCCGTCGAGGCGGCGCTCGATCCAGGCGTCGAGATCGAAGCCCGGCGCCTCGAGCTCGGCGAGCTCCTCGCGCGTCGGGAGCCGGCCCTCCAGATCGAGGGAGAGCGCGCGGAAATACCGGTACTGCTCCAGCGTCGGCGCGGCGGCGGACGGCGGCGCGACGGAGGCCGCGACCGCCGCCGCGAGCAGCGCCGGCGCGGTCAGCGCGCGCAGCGCGCGCGAGCCGCTCACGGCGCCACCCCGCCCGCCTCGCCCTCCGGGGCGGCCTCGCCGGGGACGGCCCCGGCCATCAGCATCCCGAGCTCGGTCCGCGACACGGCGCCCGCGTCCCGCGTCGCCACGATCGCGCCCCGGTACATCACCGCGATCCGGTCCGACAGCGACAGCACCTCGTCGAGCTCCGCCGACACCAGCAGCACCGCCGCCCCCGCGTCGCGCGCGGCCACGATCTCGCGGTGGATGTGCTCGATCGACCCCACGTCCACGCCCCGCGTCGGCTGGCTCGCCACGAGCAGCTCCACCGGGCGGCTCAGCTCGCGCGCGAGGATCACCTTCTGCTGGTTGCCGCCCGACAGCGCCGAGACGGGCGTATCGGGGCCCGGCGCGCGAATGTCAAAGCTCTTTACCAGGCGCCGCGCGTTCTCCTCGCGGGCGTCGTCGCGGAGCACGCCGCGCGAGGAGAACGGCGCCTTGTGGTAGGTGCAGAGGGCGAGGTTGTCCGCGATCGAGTACGAGAGCACGAGCCCGTGGCGCTGCCGGTCCTCGGGCACGTGCGAGACGCCCCGCTCGATCAGCGCGCGGGGCAGCGCGCCGGTGACGTCGCGGCCGCGGAGGAGCACGCGCCCGCCGCGCGCCGCCGACAGGCCGGTGATCGCCTCGACGAGCTCGGTCTGGCCGTTGCCCTGCACGCCGGCGATGCCGAGGATCTCGCCCGCGCGCACCGAGAAGCTCACCTCGCGGACCGCGTCGCCGCCGGCCCCGCGCCGGCCCGCGACGCTGACGCGCTCCACCTCGAGCACGACCGCCCCGGGGCTCGCCGGCGCCTTCGTCACCTGGAGCGCGACCTCGCGGCCCACCATCGTCGCCGCCAGGCCGCGCTCGTCGGTCTCGGCCGGGACCGCGGCGCCCACCACCCGGCCCGCGCGCATCACCGTCACCCGATCGGCGACCGCGAGCACCTCCCTGAGCTTGTGCGTGATGAACAGCACCGAGACCCCCTGCGCCGTCAGCCCCCGCAGCACGCGGAACAGGTCGTCCGCCTCCTGCGGCGTGAGCACGGCCGTGGGCTCGTCGAGGATCAGGATCTCCGCCTTGCGGTACAGCGCCTTGATGATCTCCACGCGCTGCTGCACGCCGACCGGGAGGTCCTCGACGCGTGCGTCGGGGTCGACGCCGAGCCCGTGGCGCGTCGACAGGGCGCGCACCTCGTCGCTCGCGCGCCGCCTGTCGATCACGCCGCCGCGCCGCGCGGGCTCCGCGCCGAGCACGATGTTCTCGGCGACCGTGAACACCGGGATCAGCATGAAGTGCTGGTGCACCATGCCGATCCCGAGCGCGATCGCGTCGCTCGGCGAGCGCAGCGCGACCGGGCGCCCGCTGCGGCGGAGCTCCCCCTCGTCCGGGCGCACCAGCCCGTAGAGGACGTTCATCAGGGTCGACTTGCCGGCGCCGTTCTCCCCGAGCAGGGCGTGGATCTCGCCCTCGCGGAGGTCGAGATCGACCCTGTCGTTCGCCAGGACGCCGCCGAACCGCTTGGTGATCCCCCGGGCCTCGAGGACGGCCGTCACCGGTGCCCCTCCCGCTCGTAGGGCTGGCCGTCGGCGGCCGGCGGCGTGGTCTTGCCGATGACGCCGGTGAGGATGAGCAGGGTCAGCAGGTACGGCACGAGCCCCACGACCGACGATTGCTGCAGGAACGACCACGACGGCGGGATGAGGTCGCGGAAGAGCTGGAGGTTGATCTGGAACGCCTGCGCGGCGCCGAAGACGAGCGCCGCGGCCCACGCGCCGAACGGGGTCCAGTCGCCGAAGATCATCGCCGCGAGGGCGATGAAGCCGCGGCCGTTCGTCATCATCGGCTCGAACGACGGCACCGACTCCAGCGTGAAGTACGCCCCGCCGAGCCCCGCGATCGCGCCGCCGATCACGACGTTCACGTAGCGCACGCGCGCCACGTCGATCCCCACCGTGGCCGCGGCGCGCGGGTGCTCGCCCACGGCGCGCGCGCGCAGCCCCCAGCGCGTGCGGAACAGCACGAGGTGCGTGACGACGACCAGCGCGATGGCCGCCAGGGCGATCGGCTGCTGCTCGAACACGGGGCCCACGACGGGGATGTCCGCGAGGAGCGGGACGTGGAGGCGCGGCAGGACGCCGGGCGCGTGCGGGACCTGGCCGCCGAACGAGCTGCCCGGCCCGAAGAAGAGCTGTCGGTTGAAGAAGCCGGTGAGCCCGACGGCCAGCAAGTTGATCACCGTCCCCGCGAGGATCTGGTCCACCGCGAAGGTCACCGCAAGCACCGCGAGCAAGAGGCCCAGCGCCGCGCCCGTGAGGATCGCGATGACGACGCCGAGCAGCAGGCTCGGCAGCGGCGGGAGGTGCAGGACGGCGCTCGCGTAGATCGACCCGAACCAGCCCGAGAACGCCGCCGCGAGCATCATCCCCTCGATGCCGAGGTTGACGACCCCGGAGCGCTCGCAGAACACGCCCGAGAGCGCGCCGAGCGTGAGCGGCGTGGCCACGGCGAGCGTCGTGGCCGCCATGCTGGCCACGATCGTGAGCGGCGGCACCCGCGACGCGCCGACCAGCGCGACGACGAGGACCAGCAAGCACACGACCGCGGCGATGAACCCGTACCGTCGATAGGCCATCTTCACCCTCGCGCTCAGCCACCCCAGCCGCGCGTGAGCACGAGCCGCTCGCGCTCGCCCCGCACGCGGTAGATGCGCCGGACCAGGGTGTCCGCCGCGACGAAGAGCAGGATCAGCGCCTGGATCACGGAGATCACGTCGATCGGCACCTGCGTGAGGTACTGCATCCGGGTCGCGCCGCTGCGCATGGCGCTGAACAGCAGCGCGGCGAGCACCGTCCCGCCCGGGTGCGCCTTGCCGAGGAGCGCGATCGCGATCGCGTCGAAGCCGTACCCCTGCGAGAACCCGAGCTCGTGCCGGTGGTGCAGCGCGCTCACCTCGATGGCGCCGGCCGCCCCGGCGAGGGCGCCCGAGAGCGCCATCGTCACGACCACGGTGCGGCCCACGCGGACCCCGGCGTAGCGCGCCGCGTCCGGGCTCTGCCCCGCGGTGCGGACCTCGAAGCCGAAGACCGTCCGCTGCAAGACCCACCCGACGAGCGCCGCCGCGAGCAGGGCCAGCGGGAAGCCCCAGTGCAGCCGGAAGCCGTCGACGAGCGCCGGGAGGCGCGCGCTCTCGTCGATGAGGGGCGTGCGGGAGAGCACGTTGCCCGGGGTGGGGTCCTTCATCGGGCCGTTCAGCAGGAAGCTCACCGCGTTGAGCGCGACGTAGTTGAGCATGATCGTGCTGATCACCTCGTGTCCGCCGGCGCGCGCCTTGATCCACCCGGGGATCGCGGCCCACAGCCCGCCGGCGAGCGCGCCGAGCAGCAGCGTCACGGGCACGTGCAGCGCCGCGGGCAACGCCACGCCGGCGAGCCGCGGCAGCCAGTGGCCCGCCCAGGCCGCCGAGAGCGCCCCGAGCGCGAGCTGCCCCTCGGCCCCGATGTTGAACAGCCCGCCCTTGAACGCCAGCGAGACCGACAGGCCGGCGAGGATGTACGGCGTCGCCCACACGAGCGTCTCGCTGACCGCCCGCGGCGACCCGAACGCGCCCTCGAGCATGCCCGCATAGGCGTCGATCGGATTGCCGCCGGCCAGGGCGATGAGGACGCCGCCGAGGACCATCGCGGTGAACACCGAGAGGGCCGGCAGCAGCAGCGGACGGAGGAGCCGGATCAGCCTCTCTCGCATGCCCGAGCTCCCCGGGCGCTCACTGCCCCGGCTTGGTCGGCGGCACCCCGGTCTTGAGGGTCCCGTCGAGGAGGGCCTTCCTGAGCTCCTCCATCTTCGCCTTCACCTCGGCCGGCACCTTGCCGTCGAGATCGTGATACGGCGCGTACCCCGATTTGCCCGTGAAGTTCCCGCTCGGGAGCTTGCCGTCCTTGGCCATCTTGATGAGGTCGAAGGCGCCGTCGCTGATGAGCTTGACGGCGCTGGAGAGCAGGACCTTCTGGGCCTCTGGCACCGTGTAGTACTGGTCGGTGTCGACGCCGATGGCGTAGGCGTTCTTCGTGGCCGCGCCGAGCAGCGCGCCGTTGCCCGTCTTGCCGCCGCCGCCGAAGACGATATCGACGCCCTTGTCGATCATCGAGACGGCGGTCGTCTTCCCCCACTCGGGATCGGTGAACGTCTTATCGAACCCGACGTCGTTGTGATAGACGACGCTGAGCTCGACGTCGGGCTTCACGTGGCGCGCGCCCGCGCGGAACCCCTCGCCGAAGCGCCAGACGGGCGGCACGGCGTCGGTGGCCAGCACGGCGCCGACCTTCCCCGACCTGGTCATCATCGCGGCGAGCGCGCCGACGAGGAAGCCGCCGTGGTCCTCCGGGAAGATGAGGCCGACCACGTTCGGCTTCTCGGCGCCGGGCCCCTGGAACTGGTCGATCCCGATGAACTTCACGCCCGTGAACTGCGCGGCCGCGGCGTGCGTCGCCTCGGTGAGCCCGAAGCCGCTCGTCACGACGACGTCGTACTTCTCCTCGGCGAAGGTCGCGATGTTCTTGGGGTAGTCCTTCGGATCGGTGGTCTCGATGTACTGCGTCGTGGCGCCGAGCTCCTTCTGCGCCCGCTGGAGCGCCTCCCACGCCGACTGGTTGAACGACTTGTCGTCGATCTTGCCCATGTCGGTCACGAGGCCCACGCAGAACACCTCGGGGGTCGCGCAGTCGGCCTTCTTGTCCCTGCTGCACGCCGGGAGCGCGCTGGCCAGCGCCAGAAGGACCGCGAGCGCGAGGCGCCGCTTCTTCAACATGCCGGATCTCCTTTGGAAGTCGCATTGGACACCGGCCAGCGCACCAAGGCAACCCGGCGATTGCATTTGCGCACATTTGCCCACACGGCTGCGTGCAGGCCGCGGCGCGCCGGGCGCTCGAGCGCTGCGGCGCGATCGGGAGCAACTTTTTCTCGAGCGGCGTTGTCACAGTCGCACGGTGGCGCCCGATGAGCGACGGGGCGCGCCGGCTCAGCCTGCCCCAGGAGGTCTTTCATGACGGGTCCTGCCGTTCGACTCATGCTTTGTGGTGCTCTCATCGCGACTGCCCTCGTCCCTTCCGGGGACGCGTCGGCCTGCGGTGGTGTGGAGATCATGCCCGCCATCGATCACCGCGTGATGGGCGTCGCGCAGGCCGAGCAGGCGCTGCGCGACGGCCGGATCACCGCGGCCGCGGGGAGCGTGATCCGGATGTTCCCCGAGATCCGGCGGCTCTCCCATGACAGGGATCCGCTGCTCAACCGGGCATTCCGCGTCCTCGCCGTGGCCACCGCGCGCGCGGGCGGGGCGCTCCAGGTCGCCCCGGAGCTGCCGCGCGAGCTGCTCGAGACGTGGGGCGGGGCGTCCGCCGAGGACCGCAAGACGAACGTCGACTGGTCGATCCGCGCGCTGCGCCGGCTGAACGAGCAGCGCAAGAACGACCCTGCGCTCCAGACCGACCTCGGCGAGGCGCTCGCCAGGGCGCCGGAGCACCGCGGCGAGGCGCTCAAGCTGCTGGGCGACCTGGCGGAGAAGGACCTGCTCGCGAGCCCGGAGGGGTACGCGACGCTCGCGCAGCTGCGCGCGCTCTCGGGGGACGGCGCGGGGCACGACGCCGCGGCCAGCCGGTGCGAGGCGATGGCGAAGAACACGGCCCTCTGCAGGAGCAGCCGCGCGATCGACGCGCGCTCGCAGAGCTGACGCCGATGCGCGCCCGCCCGCTGCTCGCCGCGCTGGTGGCGCTCGCCTCGGGCGCCGCCGCGTGCACCTCGGAGGATCCGCGGGGGACCGGCCCCGCCGCGACGCCGCCCGCGGAGGACGGCGGCGCGGCGGCCGCGATCGCCGCGGCGCCGGCCGCGATCGCCGCGGCGTCGGCCGGCGATCCGGAGCGCGGGGAGCGGCTCGTCGCCGAGTACCAGTGCAACCGCTGCCACGACGGGACCGGGCACGCGCCCGCGCCGCGCGACGCGCATTGCGTGCAGTGTCACCAGGACATCGCGGCCGGGCGGTTCCAGGCGCCAGCCGCGGCGATGAAGCGGTGGAACGAGAACCTGGTGTCGCTGCGCGACGTCCCGTCGCTGGCGGCGGCCGGCGACAGGCTGCGGCGCGACTGGATCCGCGGGTTCCTGCTGGAGCCGCGCGACCTCCGCCCGCGGCTGCATGCGACGATGCCGCGGCTCGCGCTCGGCCCGGAGCAGGCGAGCGACATCGCGGCGTACCTCACCCGCGAGCGGCGCGAGCGGCGCGAGCGGCGCGAACGTCCGATCGCGTCGCTGGAGGGCGCGAGCGCGGCCCGGGGGCGCGAGCTCTACGAGGCCAAGGGGTGCGGGACGTGCCACGCCTTCACGGGGGTGACCGGCGTGACGGCGGTCGCGCCGGTCAAGGCGATGGAGAAGGAGACGCGCGCGGCGGTCGCGCTGGCGCCGGATCTGCGGGTCGCGCGCGACCGGATCGAGCCGGCCGATCTCGTGGCGTGGGTGCTCGATCCGGGGGCGATCAAGCCGGGGACGCCGATGCCGCAGGTGCCGATGTCGCCCGCCGAGGCGCGCGACATCGCGGCGTTCGTCATGACCACGCCGCTCGCGCCGCGGGCGCCGGCGAGCGCGCCGGAGAGGCTGCCTGTCCTGTCGCGGCGGGTGACCTACGACGAGGTGGATCGCAGGGTGTTTCGCGTCACCTGCCGGCACTGCCATTCCGAGCCCGACTACGCGCTCGGCGACGGCGGGCCCGGGAACACGGGCGGGTTCGGGTTCAAGGCGCGCGGGCTGAACCTCGCGACGTACGAGGGGATCGCCGCGGGGTACGTCGACGATCAGGGCGAGCGGCGGAGCGTGTTCGCGCGCGGTCCGGGCGGCGTTCCGCGCCTGCTGGCCGCGCTGCTGTCGCGGCAAGCGGAGGAGGCGGGGCGGGCCGATCCGGCGGTGCGCGGGATGCCGCTCGGCCTGCCGGCGCTCGGCGCGGAGGAGATCCAGCTCGTCGAGAGCTGGATCGCGCAGGGGCGCCCTCAATAGCGCGGCGGGCGACGCGGGCGCCCGTGGTAGGCTCCGGCCGCGTCCGCGCACCGCGGGTCGCACCACCCGCGATGTGGGGAGGCCGGTTGTCATGACAGGAATGCTCCTGGAAGAGGATTTTGCCAAGCTCGGTGTCGATCCGCGGCTCGAGTGGCGCCACCCGCCGGCGCGCTGGGTCGTGGCGCCGGAGCGGAGCGTGCTCGTGGTCGAGCCCGCCGCGAAGACGGACTACTGGCAGCGGACACACTACGGCTTCCAGAACGACAACGGTCCTTTCCTGTTCACGCGCACCGGCGGCGATTTCGTGATGACAACGCATGTGCGGTTCCGGCCCGCGCACCAGTACGACCAGGCGGGGCTCATGGTGAGGCTCTCGGCGTCGTGCTGGTTGAAGACGTCCGTGGAGTTCGAGCCGAACGGCCCGAGCCGGCTGGGCGCGGTGGTGACGAACGGGGGCTACAGCGACTGGTCGACCCAGCCGTTCCCCTCGGATCGGCGTGAGATCTGGCTGCGCATCCGGCGGGAGGGCCCGGACTACATCGTCGATGGCTCGGACGACGGCGCGGCGTGGACGCAGCTCCGCATCGCGCACCTGCACGAGGACGACGGGGCGCGCGAGGTCGAGTGCGGACTCTACGCTTGCAGCCCGATCGGCGAGGGCTTCGCGGCGGAGTTCGAGCTGCTCCGGATCGCGCCGGGGCGCGCGGCGTGAGGCGCCCCGCCGCGGGCGCCGCCGCCCGCGTCGTCCGGCGCTGAGCGCTCAGCCGGCCGGGCAGCGCGGCGCCTCGCCCGCGGGGGCGGCCTCCGCGTCGGGCGCGGGGAACTGGTGGCGGAAGGTGAACGCTCCGGGCGTCGGCCCGTGGCGGCGGAGCTCCTCGAGCCGCTCCTCGGCCTCGGCCACGGTCGGGATGTGCCCGGCCGGGATCCACCACAGCACGGAGATGGCCTCCTTCATCGGGACGAACCACTCCCGGCGCCGGCGCATCACGGCGGCGTGGCCGGGGTTGCGGAAGACGAAGTCGGACAGGGCCTCTGGCGACTCCCACACCGACATGTTCACGATGAGCCGGTCGTCGCCGAACGCGCGCACCCCGGTGGCGTCGCCGTCGTCGGTCTTCAGCCGCCACACGAACCCCGGCGCGGCCTCGGCCAGCGCGTTCACCGGGTCGAGCGCGGACACGAAGTCGGCCAGCCGCGCCGAGCCGAGCGGCTCCAGGGGCAAGGCGATGTTGACCTGGGCGAGGTGGTGAGTCGGCATCCTGGGAGGATACCACCGCTGCCTACGGCTGCCGGAGCCTCCGCGAGGACAGGAGATCGAGCCCCCCGGCTCCGATCTCTCCACGGGGCGGCGCGGCAGCCTACGGATCGCGCGGGGCGCCGGGCCATGCCCGCATCGAGGCATCCACGGCCGCGCGGAGGCTCTCCCGTGACGCGCCGTCCCGCGCCTGGACCGACATCCCCAGCAAGACGGTCGAGTAGAACGTGGCCAGCGCGGCGGCGTCCGTGTCGGACGCGAGCTCGCCGTCCTCGATGCCCCGCTGGATCCGCGCCTGAAGCGAGGCGTGCCAGGCCTCGCGGTGCCCCCGCATCAGGTCCTGTACGGGCCGGGCGCCGGGGGAGCACTGGGTCCCGGCCAGCGCGATCATGCAGCCGGACGGATGATCGGATCGCGTGAGCTCGTCGGCCGCCGTCTCGAGCAGCCGCCGCACCGCGCCCCGGGCCGTCGGCTCCCCGGCGAGGATGCAGCCCAGGTTCCCGCCCCCCCGCGCGAGGTACCGGTCGACCGCCGCCCGGAAGAGCTGCTCCTTGCCCCCGAACGTCGCGTACAGGCTCGACGGGCTGATGCCCATCGCCGCGCTCAGCTCGTCGAGCGACGTCGTCTCGTACCCCCGCTCCCAGAACAGGACCATGGCCCGCTCCAGCGCCGCCTCCTGATCGAAGCTGCGCGGCCGCCCTCGCCCCCGCTGGACCTGCCCCGCCGCTTTTTTCATAACGATCGTTCCATAAATCTCTTGACGGACAGCAACAGCCTACGTAGCTTCCTTTTTAGGAACGATCGTTCCAGAAAAAAGGAGACCTGTCGATGAGTACGCTGAAGGGCAAGGTTGCGCTGGTCACCGGGGGTTCGCGGGGTATCGGGGCGGCGATCGCAAGGCGCCTGGCGCACGAGGGCGCCGCCGTCGCCATCACCTATGCCGCGTCGCCCGCGAAGGCGGCCGAGGTGGTGCACGGCATCGAGGCGGCGGGCGGCAGGGCGATCGCCGTCCGGGCGGACAGCGCGGACGCCGACGCGGTGAGGGGCGCCGTCGCCTACACGGTGAAGACCTTCGGGCGGATCGACGTGCTGGTGAACAACGCGGGCGTCGCCGCCATGGCGCCGCTCGATCAGTTCTCGCTGGAGGAGTTCGATCGGCTCATGGCGGTGAACGTCAGGGGCCTCTTCGTCGCGGCGCAGGAGGCTGTCCGCCACATGGGCGAGGGCGGGCGCATCATCAACATCGGGAGCATCAGCGGCGACGGCGCGCTCATCCCCGGGATGGCCGTCTACTCCGCGACCAAGGCAGCGGTCGCCGGCCTGACCCGCGGCTGGGCCCGGGATCTCGGTGCGCGCGGCATCACGGTCAACAACGTCCAGCCCGGCCCCGTGGACACCGACATGAACCCGGCCGACGGCCCGCTCGCCGCCCAGTTCAAACACCAGATCCCCGTGCAGCGCTACGGGCAAGGCGACGAGATCGCCGGCATGGTGGCGTACCTGGCCGGCCCCGACGGCGCCTTCGTCACGGGCGCCAACCTGAAGATCGACGGCGGCTTCACCGCCTGATCAGCCGGATCCGGCGCGAAACCGCCGCGCGTCCCGCTCGCCGATGCGCTCCATCTCCCGGAGCCAGGTCTCTCGTTGCACGGGGGTCCGGGTGTTCTGGTTGAAATAGGTGGTTTCGCGGACGGGCCCGAAGCCGACGAAGCGCAACGTCGCGTTGACGAAGGAGGCATGAACCGAGCGCCGGTGCCAGAAGCGGTACCACCAGCTCGGGCTATCCATCGTCGTCACGACGCGCGCGCTGCGACCGGCGAGCAACCCGTCGGGCAACGGGCTCCGCTTTCGATAGGCGAACGACCAGCCAGGCAAGAAGGTGCGGTCGATGAAGCCCTTGATGAGCGCGGGCGGCCCCGCCCACCAGGTGGGAAAGAACCAGGCGACGTGGGTCGAACGCTCGATGGCGGTGCGGGCCTGGAGGAGATCCGGCTCGAGCTCCTGTCGACCGCTGAAGCCGGCGCGCAGGTGGGGATCGAAGGAGAGCGAGCGCAGGGCCAGGTGCTCGACGCGGGCTCCGCCTCTCTCGAGGCCGATGGCGTAGGCCCGAGCGAGCGAGTCGCTCAGGCTGTCGGGAGCCGGGTGACCTTGGATGATGAGGTGCATGCGTCGATCTTGGCCATGCATCAGCATCCGGGTAGACCGATCCGAGCAGGCGTGCCATGCGTGGGTGCATGGCTCGCTCTCCCGCCTCCCCGCGCGCCGGCGCGCCGCCCGCCGACGTGGACTGGGCCGATCTGCGCCTGTTCCTCGAGGTGGCGCGCACCGGCAGCTTCTCGGCCGCCGCCCGCAAGCTCGGCGTCGAGCAATCGACGGTGAGCCGGCGCATGGCCGCCTTCGAACGGGCGCTCCGGGGGGCCGTGTTCGAGCGGCGACCGGGAGGCTCCATGCTCACGCCGCTCGGCGAGCGGCTCCGCCGCCACGTCGAGGCGATGGAGGCCGGCGCCGACCAGCTCGTGCGCGAAGCGAGCGGCCACGAGAGGGAGGTCGAGGGCCTGGTTCGCCTGGCGCTCACCGAGTCGATCGCCGTGCACGGCGTGATTCCGCGCGTGCTCCCGGTGCTGGCCGAGAGACACCCGCGCGTGTCGGTCCACCTGCTGACCAGCTACGAAGCGGCGGATCTGGGCCATCGTGAGGCCGAGATCGCCGTGCGCTTCTTCCGGCCGAGGAGCGGGGATCTGGTGGCCGCGCGCATCGCCACCCTGCCCACGGTGCCAGTCGCCCACCGCAAGCTCTCGAAGAAGAGCCGCGACGAGCTCGACTGGATCGGCGTCGATCTGGGCCGCATCCCCACCGTCGAGGAGGACTACCAGAGGCGCCACGTGAAGAAGGCTCCCAGGGTCGTCGTGAGCAGCTACATCGCCCAGATCGAGGCCGTGCGCGCGGGCCTCGGCGCCGCCGTCTTGCCGTGCAGCACGCTCGATCTGGACGCCGACCTGGTGGAGCTCGATCTGGGGCTACCCGCAGGTCCCGTGCTCGAGCTCTGGCTCGTCACGCCCCGCAGCCTGCGCCACGTGCCGCGCATCGCCGCCGTGTGGAGCGCCCTCGAGGAGCAGCTCCAGTTTCTGCACGGCGCGCGGCGCACCATGTGAACGCTCACATTCTCCTTCATCCCCGCCTTCGCCGATCGAGCACCTCGTGCATGCCCCGGGGTCGCCATGTCGTTCCCAGGGGCGGCAGCGCGGCTCAGGCGCTGGCAAGCTCGACCAACAGGGCGCCAGGCGGAGCTCGTGCGGCGGCTCACACGGGCGCGGCGACCGACCGCCGCGGCGCCCCCCGGCGCAGGTCGAGGAGCGCCGCGCGCCGGTCATTTTGATTGACGCCGCCGTGTGAACGTTCACAATCTGCTCCTGATCCCTCGAACCACACGAGGCCGGGCGACGCAGGCGGAGGTGAATCAAGCCCGAGGAATGCTCGTTCTGTAGCCCTTTTCAGCGGGGAAATTGAACAGGGAGGCGGGGAGACAGGGAGTATTTCGAAGCTTTCCCTCCCCGTCTCCCCGCCTCCCTGTTCGATTTCCGAAGAAATTCGAGGGGATGCCTCAGGAATCATGCCCCCCGGGCAGCCTCGGGGAGGCGCCGGGCAGGCCGCCCCGACCAGGAAGTAGCTCGCCTTGACGCGACCATTTCTCTGCGAGCCGCGTGCTGAGCGCTCTCGCTGACACCTCTCATCAGGAGATCACCATGCACTTCGCTTCTCGATGCACCAACACCCGCTCTCGCATCCAACGTACTGGCGGAGCGGCGTCTGCAGCCGTCCTTCTCGCGCTCCTTGCAGGTTGCAGCGGGGAGTCGCCGGTGGACGACGGCGATGCCACGAGCACGACGACCGGCCCTGGAACGAGCGGCTCGACCAGCAGCGGCTCGGGCGGGAGCGATGGGCAGACGACGAGCGGCGGCTCGACGAGCGCCAGCGGAGGATCGGCGACGTCCGGAGGCGGCGGTGACCCTGGCACCGGCGGCGGTGACGGCGGCTCGGGCGGCGGCGCCCCTGCCGTCTGCCCCGAGACCTACTCCAATCCTCTCATCTGGGCAGACCTCCCCGATACAGAGGTCATTCGCGTCGACGACACCTACTACTATACCGCGTCCTCGTTCCACCATTCGCCTGGAGCGCCGGTCCTCCGCTCCTACGATCTGGTCCACTGGGAATATCTATCACACTCCGTCCCCCGGCTGGACTTCGACGCGAAGTACGACCTGAGCGGGGGCAGATCCTATGTCAACGGCATCTGGGCCTCCACGCTCCAGTATCGAAAGAGCAACGAGACCTTCTACTGGATGGGCTGCATGCACAACGTCGGCGGCGGCTGGGTCTTCACTGCCAAGTCCCCCGAAGGTCCGTGGGAGAAGCACAGAGGCGGCTGCTATTACGACATGGGTCTGTTGGTCGACGACGACGACACCATGTACGTGGCGTACGGGAACGGCACGATCAGCGTGGCTCAGCTCAGCGCAGACGGCTTCAGCCAGGTCAAGAGTCAGGCCGTGTTCCAGACGCCCGGCAACATCTCCGGGCCGCTGGAGGGCTCTCGCTTCTACAAGATCGAGGGGAACTACTACATCCTCACCACGCAATACGCGAACGGCGAGTACGTGCTGCGATCGACGAACGGCCCCTTCGGTCCCTACGAGCTGCGGCCCTTCGCGGTCAAGCTGCCCTACGCCGGCGCCGCGGGCTCCGGCGGGAGCCCCCACCAAGGCGGCATCGTCCAGACGCAGAACGGCGACTGGTACTACATCGCGTTCAATGACGCGTTCCCGGCCGGCCGCATGCCGGTCATGGCCCCGGTGACGTGGTCCGACGGCTGGCCCTCGGTCACCCTGGTGGACGGCAAATGGGGAGGGACGTACCCCTTCCCGGACCTGCCGTGCGGATCGAACCGGGTGAAGCCGCCCGCGAGCAGGGAGACCTTCGCGAAAGAGACCCTGAGCCCCGAGTGGGAGTGGAACCACAACCCCGACAACACCAAATGGTCCTCCGGGGCCGGGCTGACCCTGCAAACGGCGACGGTGACCGACGATCTTTATGCTGCCCGAAACACGCTGACCCGTCGTATCGAGGGCCCCGTCTCGATCGCGACGATCGAGCTCGACTACAGCAAGATGCAGAACGGCGATGTCGCCGGCCTCGCCGCCCTGCGCGACGCGTCGGCGTGGATCGGGGTCAAGAAGGCCAACGGGGCGACGCGCGTCGTGATGACCAACGGGGTCAACATGAACACCTCCTGGACCACGACGGGCAAGGGCACCGAGGTGGCCGGCGCCGACGTGTCCGGCAACAAGATCTGGCTGCGCGTGGAAGCCAACGTCCGCACCGATGCCGGCGGCGCGCAAGCGCGCTTCTCCTACAGCACCGACGGCACCCGGTTCACCAGCCTGGGCAACACGCTCAACATGAACAAGGACTGGCAGTACTTCCTCGGCTACCGCTTCGGCATCTTCAACTATGCCACGCAGTCCCTGGGCGGCTCGGTGAACGTCGCTTCCTTCGAGGTGACCAAGCCGTAGCCCGCGCGCCGTTCGTCGGCGCGTCCCGCCGCTCGTCTGCGCTGCGCATCCCGGCGATGCCCCTCTCGCCCCGGCCTGCTCGTCGGTGCCGGGAGGGGCGCCCCCCTCGAAGGGCACGCCGCGCGGCTCGACACCCCGTCAGCCGTCGTACCCGCCCTGCTCGCCGTCCGCGTCCGGCGAGCGACACCGCATCACCATGCAGATCTCGTTGCCCTTCTCGTTGTGCCGCACCTCGTCCATGAAGGTGCGGATCAGCATCAGGCCGCGGCCGCTCGGCTTCTCCAGGTTGGCGAGGTCGGTCGGGTCCGGCAGGTCGCGCGGGTCGAAGCCGGGGCCCTCGTCGCGCACGACGTAGGTCGCCTCGGTCCGCGTCTCCCGCGCGGTCACGTACACGCGGCGGTCCCGGTACGGGCCCTCCCGCCGGCGACGCTCGACCAGCGCCTGGAACGCGCCCGGATCCTCGTCGAGCAGCGTCGAGCTCACCTCGAGGTTGCCGTGCACGATCGCGTTCACGAGCGCCTCGCGCAGCGCCACCGCCACCTGGATGCGGCCCGTCTCGTCGCACAGCCGCATCCGGCCCAGGCTCTGCTCGATGTGGCCCACGAGCGCGGGCACCTTCGCCACGTCGTTGTCGAGCTCGAAATGGGACTCGGTCGCCGTCAGGCACGAGAGGAGCTGCTGCTCCCGGCGATCGAGCCGCGCCACCGCGAGGACGTTCTCGACCGTGCTCACGAGCTCCGCCGCGAGGTTCCGCTTCGCGACGTAGCTCGCCGCGCCGCGCCGGAGCGCCTGCACCGCGATCTCCTCGCTGCCGTGCGCCGTCATCAGGATCACCGGCAGGTACGGGTGGTCGCGGCGGATCGCCTCGACCAGCTCCAAACCGTCCATCTCCGGCATCTGGAGATCGGTCAGCACGATCTCCGGCATCGCCCGCGCGATCGTCTGCAGCGCCTCGACGCCGTTCTCGGCGTACATCGGCTCCATGCCGGCGCGCTTCTTGAGCAAGCTGCCGGAGAGGCGCCGATCCATCGGGGAGTCGTCCACCACGAGCACCCTCACCATCGCGTCACCTCGTTATCAGAGCGTGGTTCGCCCTGCACCGGCGGCGCAGGTTCCGCCGGCGAGCCCTCTCGCATGAACGCGGCGAGCTCGGGGATCAGGCGATCGATCTGCGCGCGGAGCGCGAACTGCGCCTCCGCGAGGCTGCCGAGCTCGTTCGCGCGCGCCATCTTCTCCAGCGCGAACGCGGCCTCGAACGCGCCCCGCGCGCCGAAGCTGTCCACCCCGCCCTTCAGGCTGTGCGCGGCCCGCTGGAGCTTGCGCGCGTCGCCGGCCGTCACCGCCTCGTCGATGTCGGCCATCCAGCGGGGGCACTCCTCGAGGAAGACCTCGGCGAGCTCGCGCAGGAGGTCGGCGTCGCCGCCCGTCCGCTCCAGCGCCTTGGTGCGATCGAACATCGGCCGCGCCGCGATCGACGACGGCGAGCCGGCCAGCCGCTCCGATCGGGTGCTCGGCGGCCCGCTCTCGAACGACGACGAGGGCACCGACGCGTACGAGCTCGGCGCGCCGAGCGACAGGCTCGCCGGATCCTCGATCTCCAGGGAGGAGGGGCCGGCGGCGAGCCGGTCGATCATGTCGTAGAGCTCCTCCACCTGCACCGGCTTCGACACGTAGCCGTCGAAGCCCGCCCGGAGGCAGCGCTCGCGGTCGCCCTTCATCGCGTAGGCGGTCACGACGATGAGCGGCATGTGCCCGCCCTCGCGCCGCTCGCGGGCGCGGACGGCGCGCGCCGCCTGGAGGCCGTCCATCTCGGGCATCTCGACGTCGAGCAGCGCCACGTCGTACTGCCCGCTCGCGATCTTCTCGACGGCGAGCCGGCCGTTCTCGACGATGTGCACGTGGTGGCCCTGCCGCTCCAGCCAGCGGCGCATCAGCTTCTGGTTGATCGCGTTGTCCTCGGCGACGAGCACGCGCAGGCCGCGGACGCGCGGCCCGGGCGCGGCGCGGCGCACGTCGGCCGACCGGAGCGCGCTCCGCGTCGGGACGCCGAAGGCGTGGAACACGGCCTCCTGGAGGTGCGACGGCTTCACGGGCTTCGTGACCATCGCGAAGACGCCGAGGTCGCGGCAGCGCGCGGCGTCCGCCTGCGCGCTCGTCGAGCTCAGCATCATGACGGTGCGGCCCTTCAGGATCTCGCGGCGGCGGCAGTGCTCGACCACGGCGAAGCCGTCGACCTTCGGCATGCGGGCGTCGACGATCGCGAGGCCGAACGAGGTGCTCGGCCCGACCGCGTTGCCCCCCGGCTTGCCCCAGGGCAGCGCCCACACCCCCGAGTCCTCCGAGAGCGCCGCGATCGCCGCCGCCCCGGAGTCGACGGGGACCGCCTTCATCCCCCAGCCCTCGATCGTCTCCGTGAGGATGCGCCGCGTGGTCGCGTTGTCGTCGGCGATGAGGACCCGCGTGCCCTGGAGATCCTTCGGGAGCTGCGGCCGGCGCGACCGGGCGGCGCCCTCGAGCGCCCGGAGCTGGAGCGTGAAGTGGAAGGTGCTGCCCTTGCCGACCTCGCTCTCGATCCAGATCTTGCCGCCCATCATCTCGACGAGGCGGGCGCAGATCGTCAGCCCGAGCCCGGTGCCGCCGTACTTGCGGGTGGTCGACCCGTCCGCCTGCGCGAACGCGTCGAAGACGAGCCGCTGCTTGTCGGGGGCGATGCCGATGCCCGTGTCGATGACGCGCACGTGGAGCACCACGACGTCGCCGAGCGCCTCGCCCGAGTAGAGGTCGGCCGAGCTCGGGCGGTCCGCGGCGGCCTCCTCGGGCGCGACGGGCGCGCGCGAGTCGACCCCGGCGCGGACGAGGATCTCGCCGGCGTCGGTGAACTTCACCGCGTTGCTCACGAGGTTCACGAGGACCTGGCGCAGGCGCAGCGGGTCGCCGACGAGCGCCTCGGGCACCTCGGGGCCGACGTCGTAGGCGAGCTCGAGGCGCTTCTCGTGGGCGCGGAGCGCGAGCGTCTTCACGGCGTCGCCGAGGATCTCGCTCGGGTCGAAGACGACGGGCTCGATCTCGAGCTTGCCCGCCTCGATCTTCGAGAAATCGAGGACGTCGTTGATGATGGCGAGCAGCGCGTCGGCCGAGATCTTGACCATCTCGAGGTACTCGCGCTGCTCCTGGGTGAGCTCGGTCTGGAGCGCGAGCGACGTCATGCCGATGATGCCGTTCATCGGGGTGCGGATCTCGTGGCTCACGCTGGCGAGGAACTCGCTCTTGGCGCGGCTGGCCGCCTCGGCGGCCTCCTTGGCCTGCTGGAGCTCGGCCTCGACCGCCTGGCGCTGCATGAGCAGGGCGCGCAGGCTCGCCGAGTGCTCGCGCTCGTTCTCGAGCGAGGCCTCGCCCATGGCGTCGGCGCGCCGCTTGGCGATGCTCGCCATCACCGCCATCGCGGGCGTGGTGACGGCGAAGACGATGACCCGCAGCAGGTTCTCCCCGGAGTAGTGGAGCGGCGCGCCGTCCTCGGAGAAGTAGATCGCGAAGTAGACGCACGAGATGAGCGACGTGACGATGCCGCTCCAGAGGCCGCCGCTGAACGCCGCGAAGACGATGATCATCGACAGGATCGCGGGCGGGTTCGGGACGGTCCAGTCGAACGCGGCCTCGAGCGAGGTGACCGCGCCGATGACGACCAGCGCGAGCAGGGGGCCGAGCAGCGGCAGCCACCGCTTCTCCCAGGAAGGGCGGCTGAGGCGCGGCTGAGGCGCGGACGGGGCCGGCAGGAAGGTGCCGCGGGCGTCGCCGTCGCCGACGAACGAGAGGCGGGGTTCGCCGGCGAGCGAGGGGCGGGGCTCGCCGGCGAACGAGGGGCGGGCGTCACCCCCCAACGAGGGGCGCGGCTCCGCGCTGCTGGTCCCCCGCGCGGCAGGCGGGGGAGCCTCGGCCTTCGGCATGGCTCCATGGAGATAGCGGGGTCGCGATCGGGCGTCCATGGCCGCGAGGGTGGGATGCGGCGGTCCGGCCGCGCGGGGGCGACGCCAGGAGGGGGCGGCGGGAGCGAGCCGAGGGCGCCGCGCGTTCCCCGAGCGCTCATCGCGCGTTCCCCGACCGCTCACCGCGCGTTCACTGTGCGTTCGCCGTGTGATCTCGGTGCGCTCCTCGTGCGCTCTGCGTGGGGTCTGCGTCGTGTTACCCCTTCACCCCGCCCGTGGTCAGCCCCGCCACGAGGTGCCGCTGCACCAGGTAGAACGCGCCCATGACCGGCAGCGACACGAGCAGCGCCCCCGCCGCGAACCGCTCCCACTGCGCGTCGTATTCGCCGATGTACCGCTGCAGCACCACCGGCAGCGTGAACATCTCCTCCTTGCCGAGCAGCGTCGCCGCGAGGATGAACTCGTTGTACGCCGTCATGATCGCGAACAGCGCCGTCACCGCGATCGCCGGCCGCGCCGCCGGGAGCACGACCCGCAGGAAGGCCTCGAAGCGCGTCGCCCCGTCGACCATCGCCGCCTCCTCCAGGTCGACCGGGATCGCCTCGAACGCCGCCCGGAGCTGGAAGATCGAGAACGGCACCGCCGTCGACGCGTAGCAGAGCACGAGCCCCGTCCGCGAGTTGAGCAGGCCCAGCGCGTCGAGCAGGAGGTACAGCGGGATCGCGCTCGCCACCGTGGGGAACATCTGCGTCGCGAGCAGCGCGCGCACGCCGCGGTCCTTGCCGATGAACTGGAAGCGCGCGAGCGCGTACGCCGCCGGGACCGCGATGGTCACGCCGACGGCCGCGGTCGCGAGCGCCACGACGATCGAGTTCGCGAGCTGGCGGGGGAAGAGCCAGATCTCCTCGCCGCCGACCTTCTGCGACGTGGTGACCACCGCCTCGAGGTGCTGGAGCGTCGGCTGGTTCGGGATCGGCAGGACCTCGGGCACCGGCGGGCGCGACCCGGAGAAGGCGATCGAGATGACCCAGAGCACCGGGTACAGCGCGAAGGCGACCGCCGCGAGCAGCGCGACGTGCACCGCGATCGACTCGACCGGAGAAGGCTTGCGCGTCATACGGCCTCCGTCGCCGCCACCGGGGCGGGCGCCGACCCGTCGGCGGCCCCGCCGCCCTGCGGGATGTAGGAGCCGGGCGTCCGCCTGCGCCACCCCGAGGCGCGCGTCGCGAACGTGAGCAGCAGGAAGATGAGCACCGAGTACGCCGCGGCGTAGCCGTACTGGGCCTCTCGCGTGAACGCCCACCGGTACGCCTCGGACACGAGGATGTCCGTGGTGCCGTCCGGATCGCCGCCCGAGACAAGGAACACCACGTTGAACATGTTGAACGTCCAGATCGCGCCCAGCGTCACCGCCGGCGCGAGCACCGGCCGGATCAGCGGCAGCGTAATATTCCAGAGACGCTGCCACCGCGTGGCGCCGTCGACCTCGGCCGCCTCGAGCACGTCCTCGGGCACGGCGGTGAGCGCGCCGAGCGTGACAACCATCATGAACGGGAAGCCGAGCCAGACGTTCGTCGTCACGTTGGCCGTGAACGCGGTCGTGAAGCTCGAGAACCAGGCGATGGGCTCGATGCTCGTGCCGAACGCGGAGTTCACCGCCTCGATGAGGCCGGTCACCGCCCCGAACTGCCGGTGGAACATGCCCTTCCAGGACAGCGCGGTGACGTAGCTCGGCACCGCCCACGGCACGATGAGCAGCACCCGGTAGAGCGCGCGGAGGCGCAGCGTCGGGCGGTGCAGGAGCAGCGCCAGCGAGACGCCGAGCAGGACGTGGAAGAAGAGGTTCACCGCCGTCCAGAGCACGGTCACCGCGAGCACGAGGTAGAACGAGCCGCTCGCGAAGAGCGGCCCGCCGCGCGCCGTGAGGATGCTGATGAAGTTGGCGAGGCCGACGAACCGGAGGCTCTCGCCGCTGCCGCCGAAGAGCGACGTGGCCGCGCCGATGACGAGCGGCACCATGACGAGCACGCCGATCGCGACGACGGCGTGCGCGACGTACTTGTAGGCCTGGAGCGAGCGCTGAATCGAGCGCTGGAGCGTCGGGCGCGTCGGGCCAGACACCGCGCGCTTCGCGGCGACGACCCACCGGAGCACGAGGGCGAGCGCGAGCGCGCCGAGCACGAGGAGCAGCGGCGCCGGCGAGGCGCGCGGCGGGAGCGGCCGGCGCACGTCGTCGAAGCGGCGCTTCGCCTCGGAGAGCGCGACGTCGGGGGGCGCGTCGCCCCGCAGGACCTTGCGGATCGCGCGCGCCGCCGGCTCCCACGTGGAGCGCATCGCCGGCGAGGTCGGCATGGGGATCGCCACCTTGGCCTGCTCGGCGAACGCCGCGATGAAGGCGTCGTCGGCCGGGACCGCCACGTCGGTGCGGACCGGCGGCGTGCGCGCGACCTCGAGGCGCGTGGCCGCGGCCGCGGCGCCGGCGATGTGGCGCGCGAGCGCCCGCGCCTCGGCGCGCTGCGCGCCCTGGGGCGAGAGCATCACCGCCTCGACGGTCATGAACGGCCGCATCGGCTGGCCGGTCTCGCGCACCTTCGGGAGCGGCACGACGCGCGAGCGCCGCTTCGCCTCGTCCTTGAGGCCGCCCACGAACCACGGCCCGCTGATCGCGAACGCCGCGCGGTTCGTGTTGTAGAGGTCGGTCACGAGCGCGCCGTTCGCGTCCTCCGGGACGACCCGCCGCGCGATCAGCGAGCGGACGAGCTCGAGCGACCGCTCCGGCCCGGGGCCGACGAAGCCGAACTGGTCGCGCTCGTCCAGCATCGTGCCGCCGAACGCGGCGAGGATCGGCATGTGCGCGTAGGCGTTCGACGCCTCGTAGGCGAGCGGGTACACGCCCTGCGGCAGGGTACCGGCGAGCGCCGCGATGTCCTCGAGGTACGCCGGCGCCTCGCGGACGAGCGCGGTGTTCATGTAGAGCGCCATGCACTTCTGGCTGATCGGCAGGCCGAAGATCTCGCCTTCCTGCCGCACCGCCGCGAGCGCCGGCCCCTGGAACACCGCCTCGCCGCCCGGCTCGAGCGCGTCGCCCACCGGCGCGACGAGCTTGCGCGCGCGGTAGTCGCCGAGCCGCTCGTGGGCGTCGATGAACAGGTCGGGCCCCTCCCCCATCGGGACGGCCGCCTGGAGCTTCGAGGCGTAGGCGTCGAACGGGAGGGCGAGGAGCTCGACCTCCTCGCCCTTGAAGGCCGCGACGATGGCGCCGAGCGCCTTCGCCTCGTCGTCGCGGTAGGCATGCCAGAGCCGGATCGGCGCCGCGGCCGCGAGCGCCGGCAAGAGGAGCAGCAGCGCGGCGAGCGCGGCGGCCGTGAGGGCGGGCGCGGGCGGGGTGCGGCGGCGGCCTGGCATGGTTCGCCTCACGCTTCCCGGAGGCTCAGCCCCGTGTCCGCGTCGAACAGGTGCACCTTCTGGAGCGCGATCTTCACGGTGTCCCCCTTCGCGACGGGCGCCGCCGGGTCGAGGCGCGCGACGAACGGCGCCCCCCCGACGGTGCCGTGGGCGTACGACTCGGCCCCGAGCGCCTCGACGATCGTGACCTGGAACCGGGCGCCCTCGTCCCCGGAGGCGAGGTCGACCTCGTGCGGGCGCACGCCGACCGTCACCCGCCGCCCGGACGAGAGCGCGCCCGGGAACTCGGCGGCGTCGATCTCGATCGCGAGATCGCCCTGGGACGCGAACCACCGGCCTTCCCGGCTCTCCACCCGCGCCTCGAAGAAGTTCATGGCCGGGCTGCCGAGGAAGCTCGCCACGAACTGGGTGCGCGGCCGGGCGAACACCTCGAGCGGCGGCCCGGACTGCTCGACGACGCCCTTGTTGAGCACGAAGATCTCGTCGGCGAGCGTCATCGCCTCGACCTGATCGTGGGTGACGTAGACGCTGGTCGCGCCGAGCCGGTCGTGCAGCTTGCGGATGTCGACCCGCACCTGCGCGCGCAGGGCGGCGTCGAGGTTCGAGAGCGGCTCGTCGAAGAGGAAGAGCTGCGCCCGCCGCACGATCGCCCGGCCCATCGCGACGCGCTGCCGCTGGCCGCCGGAGAGCGCCCGGGGGTACCGGTCGAGGAGGGGGCCGAGGCCGAGCATCTCCGAGGCCTCCTTCACGCGCGCCTCGATCTCGGCCGGCGGCGTCTTCCGGAGCTTCAGGCCGAAGGCGAGGTTGTCGCGCACGGTGAGGTGCGGGTAGAGGGCGTACGACTGGAACACCATGGCGATGTCGCGATCGCGCGGCTCCAGCCGGGTGACGTCGCGGTCGCCGAGGGCGATCGTGCCGTCGTCGGCCTCCTCGAGGCCGGCGAGCAGCCGGAGCAGCGTCGACTTGCCGCAGCCGCTCGGGCCGACGAGGACGGCGAACGAGCCGTCGGGCACGTCGACGGAGACGCCGCGGAGCACGTGGGTCTGGCCGAATCGCTTGTTGAGTCCGCGCACTTTGACAGAAGCCATGTTGGAGACTCTCGGGGGCAGGAGTGCTGAAGCGGGTCAAAGACCCTGGACGACCTGATCTTCCGGGACGAGCAGCGCGCCGCTCACCGGAGGCAGCTTGACCACGACGGCGCCGCTCGCGCCCACGGTATATTTCTTCTGCTCGGGCGAGAGCACGTCGACGAGCACGGTCCCCGGATCGAGCTCCGTCGTCATCGCCTCCCCGCCGAAGCTCGTGGCGCTGTGCTTCTTCGGGTGGGTGTTGATGACGACGAGCGCGTAATCGCCGCCCGCCTCGCCGCGCTCGAACGCGAAGATGCCGGCGTCCTCGTCCGAGCCGCCCGTCCGGTCCGTCGACCAGCGCACCGTCTGCTCGCCGACCGTGAGCGCCCGGTAGCCCCTGCGCAGCGCCGTGAGCCGCTTGACCCACCGGAAGAGCGGGTGCTGGGTGTCATAGCCGCTGATCCAGAGCGGCTCGCGGTTGGCCGGGTCGTTGCCGCCGCTGAAGCCCTGCTCCGTCCCGTAATAGAGGCAAGGGATGCCGTCCTCCGTGAAGAGGAACAGGAGCGCGTTCTTCAGCGCCGTCTCGGGGTCCGCCTTGAAGGGCGAGACGCCCGCGCCGTCGTAGAGGAAGCGCGGGACATCGTGATTGTCGATGAAGTTGACCAGCGTCTTCGTCGGCGGCAGGCCCGTGCCGTTCGCGTTCGGCTCGGTGCCGTAGTGGGTCTCTCGCGCGGCCCAGAGATCCTCGATCCGCCGGGTGCCGAGCGCGTCGCGGAAGACGTCGCGGAAGACCTGATAGTACTGGGAGAAGTAGAAGACGCCGTCGACCATGTCGCCCGTGATCGGCGCGTCGCCCGGACAGCCACCCTCCGCCTCGCTGCCGTTCTCGCGATCGAGATCGCCGCCGAGCGCCTCGTCGTGCGGGTGGGCCGGGACCTCGTGCTTCGTGAAGCTGCCGATGAGGTCGTCCCTGCCGTCGAACGCCTCGCCGAACATGAAGAAGTTGGTCTTGCCCCGCTCCTTGAGCCGCAGCCGGACGTTCTGCGTGAAATAGCGCCAGAACTCGTGCTCGACGTGCTTCAACGTGTCGATGCGGAACCCGTCGACGTCGGTGAGCTCGACCCAGCGCACGAACACGTCGACCAGGGTCCGCTTCACGTCGCAGCGGGAGGTGTCGATGTCCTTGAGGCCGCCCGGGAAATCGCCGTGCACGAGCTGGTCGACGTCGTCGAAATCGAAGATGCGCCCCTTGCGGTTGTAGACCTCGGGGTCCTGGAAGAGCTCGGGGAGCGGCGGGAGGTGGTTGGTCGCAGGGTCGTAGCGGAAGACGATCGGCGCCGGGCCCGACTCGCCGAGCGAGGTCCGCGCCTGGACGCCGCGGGGGTCGAAATCCGGGTCGTACTCGCTCATGCGCTCGAGCGGCGATTGCCCGGGCCTGCCGCTGCCGTACACCGACTCGTCGGGCTGCCCGTTCTGGTTGATGTCGTAATAGAAGAGCTGACCGACGTGGTTCGTCACCACGTCGAGGATCACCTTCATCCCGCGCTCGTGGGCCGACGCGACGAGCCGGCGCAGCGACGCGAGATCGCCGAAATGGGGGTTCAGCGCGGTGAAGTCCTGCGTCCAGTAGCCGTGGTATCCGTCGAAGCCGGCGTCGGTGTCGACGTTCTTGACGATCGGCGAGATCCAGAGCGCGGTGACGCCGAGCTCCTCGAGGTAGGGCAGCCGGTCCTCGAGCCCCCTCCAGTCGCCGCCGTGCCAGCGGCCGAGCGCCGAGGAGACCCGGGTGTTGTTGCCCGGGTCGCCGTCGGCGAAGCGGTCTATCAGCACCTGATAGATGATCTCCTCCCGCCAGTCGCTCACGTGCGCCTTGAGCGCGACCTGCTGCGCGACGACGTCGTCGAACGACATGCACCCCGCCGCGGAGAGCGCGAGGGCGGCGGCCGCCGGGCCCAGCGCGCGCGCGCGCGTCGTTCGCCAGGCAGACGCGCGCGCCGCTCGCCTGAGCGCCGTTCGCCAGAGAGAGTGCCTCGTTCGCTGCCGGAACATCGTGATCACCTCAGCTCGGGGTGTTGAACCACCACTCCGCCCCGAGACCGAAGAAGTGCTCTGTCTCGCGGAGGCCGAAGACATCGTCCTCCGGGTACAGCCCGCGCGCCCCCTCGTCGCGCAGCGTGAGCGCCCAGATCAGCCGGACGACCGGGCGGCTCAGGTCCCCGCGGCCGGCGGGCGTGACGAACGGGGAGACGCCGAAGCGCACGAGGCTCGCGGCGTGCGGCGCCCCGGGCGCGTCGAGCGAGCCCGGCGGCGCCCCCGGGGTCGAGAACACGCCGCGCTGCTGCGCCTGGTACGACGCCTCCACCGCCAGCCCGCCGAGCTCACCGAAGAAGACGTGCGGGCGGGCCATCACGACCCCCTCGTCCACGTCGTGGAGATCGAGATCGGGGCTCGCGTCGCGGAAGCTCCGCACGTAGCCGGCGACCATGACCCCGAACGGGCCGCGCTCCCAGTTGCCCCCGAGCGCCACGACGAGCTCGTGCGCGCCGGAGGTCGTCCCGTCGGCCGCGAGCTGCACCGGGGTCGCGAGCTCGCCGTACGCCGCGAGCCCGCGCGCGTACCGGACGAAGAGGTTCACGTGTGTGTCGCGCTCGCCAGCATAGGCGCCTATCTCGGCGCCGAGCACATAGCCGCTGTCCGCCGGGAGCCGCTCGTAGACGTTGGGCTCGGTCTGCCGCTGCCCGCGCGCGAGCGTGTGGAGCTCGCCGTACGCGACCCCCTTGAGCCCGGCCCGTCCCGGGAGCGGGATCACGTGGGCCGCCCGCGCGCTGCCGATGAACTTCTGGCGCGACAGCACCTCGACCGACACGGCGCCCATCTGGTTGAAGGGGCTCGGCCGCTCGACGGACTGGGTGAAGAACAGCCCCTGCGGCCTCGAGAGGCCCGCCTGGAGCGCCGCGGTCGTCCGTTCGTCGACGGCGTACTGGACCCCGCCGCCGAGCGTGTTGAGGTTGTCGAGCGGCCACCAGTCGAGCAGGTAGATGTCGTCTCCCCGGTACATGCGGGAGCCGGCCCAGAGCGAGAGCCCCTTTGCGCCGAGATCGCCCACCTCGAGATAGAGGTTCCGCAGCGCGATCGAGGCGTCGAAGACCCCGTCGTGATGGAAGATCGGGTGAGCGAGGGCGAGGGTGGTGACGACGCCTGTGGAGGCGCCGGTCTTCTGCCAGTGATCGTCGCGGCGGAGCGTGAGCTCGACATAGCTCGACTCGTCGAGGCGGGAGCCGTGAGCGACGATATCAGCGTCACGCCCCGGGCGCCCCCGGAGATCGGTCGCGGCGACAACGCGACCATAGGAACCGAAGGAGAACCCATCTTGCCTGGATTGCGCGACGGGCGGCGGCGTGGCCGCGGCGGGCGCGCCCGGATCGGGCCGCCCGCGCGACGAGACGGCCGCGGCCTCGCCGGGCAGCTCGGGGCGGACCGCCGCGGGCTGCGGCGGCGTCGCGCCCGGCAGATCGGCAGGCGGAGGAGCCGTCTCTGCCGGAGGCGGCGGCGATAACGGGGGCTCTGCGGCAGGAGCTTCCGGCGTATCGGGAGAAGCCGTAGTATCAGCAGGATTCTGCTGAGCCGCGGAGCGCAATGCACTCCCCAGCAGCGACATGGCCGCCAGCGCGGCCACGACGCGATGTTCCCCCACCCTCAACGGCCCTCGCACGGCGCGAACGCTACACCAGCCTCCGTCGCGCGGTCCACGTTTTCGACAGGAGGCAAGTGGGTTTTCTCCGCGCGCGCGACGGGCTCATTCGCCGTCGCGCGCTGCCGGAGGCCGCCGCCGCGCGGGGCTTTCGTGGGCCGTTGCGTGAGGCGTGGCCCACGCTGTCGACGTTCGACATGATTGCGACGTCATCGCGCCGTCACGAGCCCTCGTGTTTCACCGGGGACGCTTACGTCCCTGGGTGACGTTCCGTTGACCGTCCCGGCGCAGCATGGCACCGTCAGATTCGTGACCTTCTCCGCGCCTCCCGACCTCGATCAGGCGCAGGCCAGCGCCGGAGATCCGAGGCGCCGGTTCGAGGCGGGCGGGACCGTGGGAGACGGCGCCATCTATATCGAGCGCTCCGCGGACACGGAGCTCTTCGAGGCGCTGCGGGACGGGGAGCTCTGCTATGTGCTGTCGACCCGGCAGATCGGGAAGTCCAGCCTGCGATTGCGGGTCTCGAGGCGGCTCCGCGCCGAGCAGGTCGAGTGCGCGAGCGTCGATCTCGAGGCGCTCGGCGCCGAGTCGACGACGCCGGTCGGCTGGTACCTCGGGATCGCGTCCGAGATCGCCGAGCAGCTCGGGCTGGAGCCGCCGGACGAGTTCTGGGACATGCACTGGCACCTCGGGCCGGTGCACTGCTGGTTACGCTGGCTCGAGGACGTCGTGCTCGTGGAGATCTCCTCCGCGATCGTCCTGTTCATCGACGAGATCGACGCCACGCTGTCTCTGCCGTTCTCGCGCGACGACTTCTTCGCGGTGATCCGGTCGTTCGTGAACCGGCGGGCCGAGCGCCCGGCCAACGCCCGGCTCACCTTCTGCCTGCTCGGGGCGGCGGCGCCGTGGGAGCTCGTCGCCGATCCGGCCCGGACGCCGTTCACCATCGGCCGCTCGGTCCGGCTCGACGACTTCAGCCGCGCCGAGGCGCGGGGGTTCCGCGCGGGCCTCGAGGGGCTCGTGGCCGATCCCGACGCGCTGCTCGACGCGGTCTACGCGTGGACGTCGGGGCACCCCTACATGACCCAGCGGCTCTGCGCGGATCTCGTCGGGGAGCGGCGCGGCGTCAGCGTGGACGAGGCCGTGCAGCGGCGGTTCCTCGGCCACGGCCGGACCGAGGACCCGAACCTGCGCCACGCGGAGCGGTGCCTGGACGCGCAGGGGCCGCACCGCGCGCACGCGCCGAAGCTCCTCCGGCTGTACCAGCAGCTCCTCGACGCCCACCCGGTCGCGGCCGACAGCGGCGACCGGCTCCAGCTCCTGCTGCGGCTCTCGGGGCTCTCCGCGGAGCGGGCGGGGCCCGCGGGCGCGCCGTGCCTGGCCGTCCGCAACCGCATCTACGGCGCGGTCTTCGACCGCGCGTGGGTCGCGTCGCGCGAGGCGGAGCGGTCCGTCTCGGCGCCGCTCCTCCGCTGGCTCGCGAACGGGCGGAAGGACGACTTCCTCCTGGGCGGCGCGGCGCTCGCCGAGCTCACGTCGTGGTGCGACGGGCGGGCGGACCTCTCGACCGAGGAGCAGGCGTTCCTCGCCGCCTGCGCGCGGGCGGAGCGCCAGAAGCGGTCGATGCGGCGGCTGCTCACCGTGCTCGCCGTCGCCGTCACGCTGCTCGGCAGCCTGATCCTCGTGCTCCTCTGGCAGATGGGGAAGGAGGAGCAGGCGCGGCTCCGGGCGCAGCAGGAGTCGCGCGAGAAGGACGCGCGGCGGCTCGCGGCCCAGGCGGCGAAGGAGCTGGCCGAGGGCCGGCTGCAGCGCGCGCGCCTGCTCGCCGTGGAGGCCGGCCTCGCGGCCAGGGCGAGCGGTCGCCCCGCGGGTCCCACGGTGGTGCAGGCGCTCGGCGACGTTGTCTGGGGCCCCGCCGTGGGCCAGGAGGTGCTCGCCGGGCACGGCGGCGCGGTCCACGACGCGGTCTTCAGCCCGGACGGCCGCTCCGTGGCCACCGCCTCGGCGGACGGCCTCGCGCGCGTGTTTCGCCTCGGCGGGCGCGACGAGCCGCTCCTCCTGCGCGGCCACGACCTCGCGGTGGTCGCGGTCGCCTACAGCCGCGACGGGAGCCGCCTGGCGACCGCCTCGACCGACGGCACGGTGCGCCTGTGGCGCGCGGACGGCCATGAAGAGGGCACGCTCACAACGCCGGACACCGCGCCGGCCAGCGTGGCGTTCAGCCCGGACGGCAGCCGCCTTGTCGCGGGGACCACGAGCGGGGCGATCTATGTATGGCGCCCCGAGATGGGCGACGAGCCGCCGCTCGTCGTCGGCCTGGGCGAGCGGCACATCCGGCGCGCGGTCTTCAACCATGACGGCACCCGGATCCTCGCCACGGCGATCAGCGGGACGGTCTACGTGGTCCGCGTCGACGGGCACGGCGCCCCCGCGGTGCTGGACAGGCACGCGCACGGGGTCGAGAGCGCCGACTGGAGCCCGGTCGACGACCGCATCGCCCTCGCGGTGGGCGACGGGACCGCGCGCGTCCTCACGGCCGGCCATCGCGCGCCCATCGTCCTCCGCGGGCACCTGGGCGCCGTGCGCAGCGCCGTTTTCAGCGCCGACGGCGCGGCGATCGTCACGGCCTCCTCCGATGGAACCGCCAGCATCTTCCGCGCCGACGGAAAGGGCGCGCCCACGCTCCTCCACGGCCACGAGGGGATCGTGAACAGCGCCGCCTTCAGCCGCGACGGCCGGAGCGTCGTCACCGCGTCCGACGACGGGACCGCGCGGGTCTGGCGCCTCGACGCGCCGGGCGAGCCGCTGCTCCTGCACGGCCACGCCGGACCGCTGACCGGCATCGCCGTCAGCCCGGACGGCAGCAAGATCGCCACCGCCGGGACCGACAGGACGGCGCGCGTCTTCCGGGCCGACGGCTCGGGCGAGCCCGTGGTGCTGCGGGGGCACGAGGAGCACCTGCTCAGCATCGATTTCAGCCCCGATGGCGGCCGCCTCGTCACCGGCTCGGCCGACCGGAGCGCGCGGGTGTGGCGCACCGACGGCAAGAGCCCGCCGGTCGTGCTCGGCGCCCACGACAACCGGGTGGTCGGCGTCGCCTTCAGCCCGGACGGCACCCGCATCGTCACGACCTCGTGGAACGGCATCCTGCGCGTGTTCGAGGTCGGCGTTCCGGGGGAGCCCGTCGTGCTGCGCGATGAGCGCGCGGGGCTGATCCGCGCGGCGTTCAGCCCGGACGGCAAGGAGATCGTGGCGACCTCGGGGCCGAACGTGAAGGTGTGGCCGGCGGACGGCCGCGGTATCCCGCGCGTCATCCCCTCGGGGTCCGACGACCGCGCGATCGCCGCGCTGGCGGTGAGCCCGGACGGCAACCACGTTGCCGTCGCGGCGCTCGACGACGGCGTGCGGCTGCTGCGCACCGACGGCCAGGGACAGCCGTTCGTCCTGAACGGCCTCGGCACGGCGGTGCGGACGGTCGCGTTCAGCAGCGACAGCGCCCGCGTCGTGGCCGTGTCGAGCGACGGCATCGCGCGGGTGCTCCCGGTCGACGGGCAGGGCGAGGCGCTCACCCTCCGCGCCGAGGGCGTCACGCTCACGGACGCCGTGTTCACCCCCGACGCGACGCGCGTGGTGGCCGCGTCGAACGACGGCGCGGCGCGCGTCTTCTCGATCGCGGCCGAGCCCCTGGTGACCCGCGCGTGCGCCTATGTGGGGCGCAACTTCACGCGCGAGGAGTGGGCGCAGCTCATGCCCGACATGGCCTACCGCATCACCTGTCCTGAGTGGCCGGGCGCCCCCGAGCAGGACGCCGGCGTGGCGCCGCGGCCCAGCGTGCGCTGAAGCCTCGCGAGCGGCGCGCGTCGGTGGCTGTCTGTTCTCGGCTGCGTGCGTGAGCCACACACGCCTTCCGGTCACCGCACGGAGCGCTTCTCCCACCTTTCTTCCGTGAGGGCGGACGACCTTGTCATGGTTCGCGCTTGAACGGGAACCATGTATGCTCGCCCTGCTCCATTCGCCTTCTGCCGCGCACGGCGCGGCCTCCGTTCGCCGCCCGGTCTATGGCCCCGCTCGATCCGCACGCCGAGGAGCCGAACCTCGTGGACACAGCCGCTGCGCGGATCGGGACAGCCCTGAACGCCAAGTGGCGGCTCGACGACCTGCTCGGGGTCGGCGGCATGGGCGCTGTGTTCGCGGCGACCCACCGCAGGGGCTCGCGCGCCGCGGTGAAGGTCCTCCACATCGAGTTCGCCCGGAACGCCGAGCTGCGCGACCGTTTCCTGCGCGAGGGCAAGATCGCGAACCGGGTCGATCACCCCGCGCGCGTCGCCGTGGTCGAGGACGATCTCAGCGATCGGGGGGAGCCGTTCCTCGTGATGGAGCTGCTCACCGGCACGACGCTCCAGCGGATCGCGAGCAGCGCCGGCGGCACCCTCCCCGTCGCGCAGGTGCTGCCCGTCTTCGACGTCGTGCTCGACCTGCTCGAGAAGTGCCACTCGATCGGCATCGTCCACCGCGACATCAAGCCGGCGAACATCTTCGTCACGAGCGCCGGCCACGTGAAGGTCCTCGATTTCGGCATCGCCCGGATGCGCGACCCCGAGCGGCAGGCGACGCGGGCCGGGCTCACGTTCGGCACCCCGGCGTTCATGTCGCCCGAGCAGGCCATGGGCGTGTCGGGCATCGACGGCCGCTCCGATCTCTGGTCGGTGGGCGCGAGCCTGTTCACCCTCCTGTCGGGCAAGCGGCTCAACCGCGGGCGGAGCGAGTCCGAGTCGTATTTCCTCGCGGCGACGCAGACCGCGCCGTCGATCGCGACCGAGGTCCCCGACCTGCCGGTCGAGATCGTGGCGTTGGTCGACAAGGCGCTCGCCTTCGAGCGCGGGAGCCGCTTCCAGAGCGCCGCCGCGATGCGCGCCGAGCTCCGCCGGCTGACCGCGGCGCACGCCGCCGGCCAGCTCACGCCGTCGCGCGAGAAGAAGGCGCCGCGCGTGCTCGTCCGCGGCAACGACGCGATCGACGAGGACCAGGAGCCGCCGTCGGTCGCCCTGGTCGAGCAGACGTGCCAGCGGCTCGTCGGCGTGTGGAAGCAGCTCGCGCTCGTGCTGAGCAACATCCGTCAGTACGGGTGGAACCACCCGCACGTGAACAAGGGCATCCACTTCGCGTTCGACGAGATCACGCGCACGCTGGCGCAGAACCCGCTCGGCGTCCGCTGGGAGGTCACCCCGAGCGCGTTCACCTCCGGCGGCCAGCCGATCTGGCAGCCCGACCGGCCGCCGTTCGACCGCATCCCCTACCAGCTCTTCGCCGACGGCGTCCGGAAGATCCAGATCAAGCCCGGCGTCACCGAGGCCGAGCTCCGCGACTTCGCCGCCATCCTGCTCCGCGACCAGAGCTTCGGCATCGGCGAGGACGACGACGCGGTGACGGCGCTCTGGGATCGCCGCTTCGAGCACATCGCCTACATGGCGATCGACCAGTTCGCCGCGGGCGACGTCGACCCGGAGGAGTTCGAGGAGGAGTGCCGCGAGATCGCGACCGGGGCGCGGGCCCTCGCGCAGATCGAGAGCCTCTGGGACGAGAGCTCGCTCGCGGGCAGGGCGCTGCAGAGGAACGTCGAGGCCGCGCTCGCCGAGACGGGGGCGGCCGCGTCGGCGCTCGCCATCGACCCGCTGACCCGGAGCACCCTCGGCGCCCAGATCGCGCTGCCGGCGGAGCAGTGGAGCGAGCGCTACATGGAGGCGTTCGTCGATGGCTACGTCGACGCCGTCCGGCACGGCGACCTCGACCGGCTGACCACGGCGCTCACCGCGTGGACCGCCGACCAGATCGTCCTGCACAGCTACGAGATCGCGTTCGAGGTGCAGACGATGCTCCGGCGCGCGTTCGCCGCGCGCCTCGACGGCGTCCAGCGGAGCGCGCCCGGCGCGGGGGGGAGGCACGGGGCGGCGATGCCGCCGCTCTCGCTGCGCTCGGTCGACCGGGCGCTCGCGCACGCGATGTTCCCGGTGGAGGCGCTGCGGGCGATCCTCGACGACCTCGCGACGGCCCACCCGGAGGAGGCGGCCGCCGCCAGCGTGGGCACCGCGGCGCACGCCGGCGCGGCGGCGCACGCCGGCGCGGCGCAGACTGGCGCGGCGGCGCAGGCCGGCGCCGGCCGGGGCGCGGCGCAGGCCGGCCCGGGGCGGAGCATGGCGCCGCTCGACCCGGCGATCGTCGAGGGGCTGGCCCACGCGCTCGACGCGCTCGGGGACGGCGCGCTCTTCGGCGCCGTCTGCCAGTGTTACAGCGCCGTGCAGTCCGAGCGCCTGCGCGAGGTGCTGTTCGCGTACCTGCGGCGGTGGGCGCCCGGCCGGGAGGCCGAGCTCGGGGACCTGCTCTCGCGCGCCCCGGCCCCCCTCGCCCTGACGCTCATCCAGCTCCTCGCGCAGCTCAGGACCCCCGAGGCGCTCGCCGCGCTGGAGGCGGGCTTCGCGAGCCCGCACGTCGAGGTGCGCATCAGCGCGCTCGCCGAGCTCCCGGACGCCGCGGGCGGCGAGGGCGCCCCCGCCGGCGCCGCGGCCGAGCGCGTCCGCGAGGAGCTCCAGAAGCTGCTCGACGACCCCGCCCCGCCGGTGCGCCGCGAGGCGCTGCGCCTCATCGGCAAGCTCGGCGTCCTCGCCGCGGGGCCGACGCTCGTGCGGCGGATCGTCGCGCCCTCGTTCCATGAGCTGCCGGCCGCCGAGCGGCGGCAGTGGATCGAGACCGTCGCGCTGCTGAACCCCGCCCGGGCCGAGAAGCTCGCGATCGAGCTGCTGGAGAAGCGCCAGCTCATCCCGTCCGAGGCGATCGAGCAGACCCGCGAGCTCGCCGCGCACTTCCTCTGCCAGGCGCGGAGCTACGAGGCGCTCCGCGCCGTGAAGGAGGCGACCAAGCCGCGCTGGTGGAACACCCCGCCGGTCCGCGACGCGGCCGCCCGCGCCGCGGTCGCGATCGCCGCGCGGCTCGTCGCGCCCACCCGCCAGAGCGATCGCCCGCCGTCGACCGCGTCGCTGTCGCCGTCGTTCCCCGACGCGAGCGCGCCGCCCTCCCGCGCCGCGCGCTCGTACTCGCCCGTCTCGGTCCGGCGCGTGGGCCCGGCGACCGGGCCGCTCAGCCTGCCGGAACAGCTCGAACCGTGGAGCACCCCGCGCCCGGGCTCGGCCGTCCCCCACGGCGGCTCGGCCGGCCCCCACGGCGGCGACGCGGGGCGGCCCGCCTACCGGCCGCCGATGGTGTCGCCGGCGCCCGGCTCGATCGGCGCCGCCTCGGCGCCGCCCACCTCCGTGCCGTTCAGCCGGCGCATGTCGCCGCCCTCCGCGGCCGCGGCGTCCACCCCGACCGCCGCGCCGCCGCCGTCGATGCCCCGCCCGGGCTCGCCGTTGTCCCCCCCTGCCCCGCCCTCCGGCGCCCCGCCGTACAGCGTACGACAAGGCCCCGCGTCGCTCCCGCTCAGCTCGTCTGGCCGCCAGGCGATCGAGCCGGCGCCCGGCAGCGCCGTGCCGTCGACGAGGCCCGCGCCGTCGCCGTCGCCCCGGGGCGGGAGGAAGCCGTGAGCGAGGAGAAGGCGAACCTCCACGAGATCACCGGCGAGACGGCGATCTCGGGCGTGAAGGCCGACGTGCGGCGGCGCGCGGCGCTCGGCCTCGTGCAGATGATCTACCGGCTCGCGAAGGCGTGCCTGCTGCACAGCGACTCGAACCAGGCCGTGCTCTCGCTCGTCCCGTCGGCGATCGACAGCATCGTCCAGTACTGCGAGCTCTCGGGGACCGAGGCCGCGACGCTGGTGTTCGCGGGCAACACCCTCTTCCTCAACGGCCAGATGCTCCGCGCCTCGCGCGAGACGTACGAGATCGCCCTGGAGCTCGGCAGCTTCTTCGAGGCGTGCGACGTCTCCGAGCTCGTGCTCGAGAAGACGGTCCGCCGCGCCGAGCTCGCCGCCTTCGCGCGCCTCCTCGCCGACGCGCAGCGCGACCGCAGCATCGCCGCGCGGCTGCTCCAGTCGAACCTGCGCGGCGTCCGCGTCCGCAAGCTCACGAACCCGTTCCCCGCCGGGGCCATCGAGGGCGACGGCACGCGCATCGGCCGCATCAGCCGCACCTACGCGGCGGCGATCCTGGTGATGCGCTCGTTCTACGCGGCCCTGCGCGCCGCGGAGCCGGCGCTGCCGCAGCGGGTGAAGCGCGTCGCGCAGAAGCTCGTCGCGGCGGCCGAGGAGGACGCGCGCCTCTTGCTCGCGGTCGCCGCGGGCAAGGTCGCCGACCCGGACGAGGCGGGGCTCAGCGTCTCGACGGCGATCGTCGCGCTGGGCGTCGCCCGCCAGCTCACGACCGACCGGCGGATGCTCGGGAGCCTCGTCACCGCGGCGCTGCTCTACGACGTGAGCCGGCTGCGGCTCACGGGGGCGCTCGCGGGCCCGGCCGACGGCGAGGAGCCGGCCGCGCGCTCGCTGCTCGAGCGCAGCCTGAGCGACGACGAGAAGGAGCGGCTGCCCGCGAGCGCGGCCGTCATGCTGACGGCGCTCGGCAAGCTGCACGCGCCGTCGATCACGCGCACGGTGATCGCCTACGAGGCGCTCGGGCTGCGGCCGGGCGGGCGGCAGGGCGCGCTCTACGGCGGCCGGCGCAGCCCCACGGTGCTCGCGCGGATCCTCGCCGCGGCCCGGCAGTTCACGGAGCTCCGGGCGGCGCCGTTCCCGGCGCTCGACGGCGGCTCGAGCGGCGGATCGAGCGGCGGCTCGTCGCTCGACGCCGTGCTCCAGCGGATGCTCGCGGGCGCCGAGAGCGCGACCGACAGGGCGATCGGCAAGCTGCTCATCGGCGCGCTCGGCATCATCCCGACCGGGACGTTCGTCCAGCTCAGCACCGGGGAGCTGGGCGTCGTGCTCTCGACCCCCTCGTCGCCCGCGCGCTTCGCGCAGCCGCCGGTGCGCGTGCTCTTCGACGAGCAGGGGCACCTCCTCGGCGCGCCCTTCGACGTGGATCTCGCGCAGCGGGCGCCGGGCGCGGAGCCGTGCTTCATCGTGCGTCCGGTCGAGGTGGAGCCGCACCACGAGCGGGCGATCCGCGCCGCGTTCGGCTTCCGCTCCGGCAGGGGCGCGGCGGGCGTGGAGTCGCGCGTCACCGCCGTCGCGCCGGTCCTGTTCGGCGACGAGGTCCCCCCGACCGAGCCGGGCGACACGCTCGCGCCGCGCGCGATCCGCGCCGCGGAGGAGGGCGCCCGCGCCGCCCAGGCGCGCAAGGAGGCCGCGTGGCTCGGCAGGCCGCTCGCCGGCTCCGCGCACGCCGCGCCGCCCCCGGTCAGCGTGCAGCCCCGGCAGCCTGCGCCGGCGGATCGTCCGCCGCCGGCGGAGCGCGGTCGCAACGAGAACCTCATCTCGACGCAGCCGCCCCCCTCGACGGCGGCGGCGAGCGCGGCGACCGCGGTCCCGCCGCCGCCGCGGCTGCCGCGGGACTCGCGGCCGTTCGGGCAGGTCCCGTCGACGAGGTACGCCGCGCCCCCGGCCGAGCCGACGCGCCCGTCGCGGCGCCTCGAGCGGCGGGACGACGCGCCCTCGCGGGATCCGGGCGTGGGCCAGCTCCCGACGATCGGCCCGCCCGCGGCGTTCCCGGCGTCGCGGAGGCCGGGGGACGCCCGGCTCGGCCCGACGACGCGCCGGTCGGATTCCCGAGCAGATCCGGAGAGTTGGGACTGGGACGACGAGCTGCCCACCATCGATCCGCCGGCCCCGCCGCCGCCGCCGACCTCGCGGAGCCCCTCCTTTGCGCCCGAGCGTCCCCCGAGCAACGTGCCAGGCCGCCCGTCGAGCCATGCGCCGGACCGGCCCCCGAGCCACGCGCCGGATCGGGCGTCCAGCCCCACGTTCGCGCCTCCACCGCTGGACCGCACGTCCAGCTCCAACCTCGCGCCCAGTTACCCGCCGGACCGCGGCTCCAGCTCCGGCCTCGCGCCCGGCCGAGGCCCCGGTTACCCGCCCGACCGCGGCTCCAGCGCCACCCTCGCGCCCAGCCGAGGTCCCGGTTACCTGCCCGACCGCGGCGCCAGCGCCGGCCTCGCGCCCGGTTACCCGCCGGACCGCGGCTCCAGCGCCACCCTCATGCCCGGGCGCGCTCCTGGCCTGCCGCCGGACCGCCCCACCACCCCGAGCTTCGCCGCCGGGCCAGATCCCGGCCACGCGCTGGACCGGGCGCTCGGCTACGTGCCGGAGCCTGCCGCCACCGAGCGGAACGCGCCGCGGGGGCTCTCCAGCGCCGGGGCCGCGATGACCCTGGAGGAGGCGGACCTGACCTGGACCGACGACCTGCCGACGCTCGACCCGCCGCCGCCGCCGAGCACGGAGGAGCTGGAGCGCGACCGCCTGCTCGCGGCCTACCTGGCGGAGCGCACGCCCTTCCCGGAGGCCGGTCTGCACGAGTGGAGCGCGACGTCCGGCGCAGCGCCGGGGCTGACCGAGGCCGACGTGGACGGCAGGTGGCGCGGCGGCTCGCCGTCCCAGCACGCGCCCGACTCGCGCGCGACGCCGCCGATGAGCTCCAGCCCCTTCGGCGCCACGCGGCGCCCGCCGCGCGCGCCCATCCCGCGGGAGGAGCCGGACGAGGACACGGGCGACCCTCCGACGTCGGAGAGGCGGGATCGCTGATGGCCTGGCCGGGCCGCCCGGGGGCGCCGCGTCTCGCGGGGCCTGCCCTCGTCGCGCTGCTGCTCGCGGCGCCCGCCTGCGGCGACGAGCCCCCGCCGGACCCGTGCAAGCTCGGGTACCTGGGCGAGGAGGGCGCGGACATCCAGATAGAGGTCATCGCGCTCGACTCGAGCGGCGTGGCGCGCCCGGTGAGCGACGGCGACGGGGTCGACATCATCATGCCGCCGCAGGGAGGGCGGGTGATCTTCCTGGGTGTCCGCGCGACGAACCTGAGCGCCTGCGGCGTCAAGCTCTCCGGCTCGCTCCGCGACACCGAGTCCGGGCGGGTCATGTCCGAGGCGAGGACGGTCAACCTGAGGCCGACCGGCGACGGCTGGGGCGCGAGCGTGGACGCCGACATCTCGACGTTCGCGAACGTGGGAGTCTGCCCGAACAACTGGTCCGGCCGGAACATGTTCGATGAGGACTACGAGATCGTCGTGCAGGTGACGGACAGGGACGGCCGGAAGGTGGAGCAGGTGAGACAGGTGCGGCCGGCGTGCAACGAGCCCGAGTTCGAGGTCGAGTGCCGCTGCGTCTGCAAGCACGGGTACATCCTCGGCGAGGCGTGCGGGTAGGTCGTCGCTGCGAGCCAGCGATGGACTGGCTGCTTCGAGAGATCGACGCGCCGATATAACGATTTCCAGATGCGCCGGCCTATCAGCACGTAAGCTCCGGAGCGGCACAACACCACGGCAAGACACGCTGGTTGCCGTGAATGCGCTCTGCTACTGCGCGCCGCGTGGGGCAGCCGGACCAGTTCGCCAAACGCACCTTCTCCGATCCTTTCCTGTGGATCGCAGCGAACGATCTGCCGTTGCGAGACGAGCTCGTGCCCTTCCTGGTGGCCCGCTCAGGACGGGCGCTCGACGAGTTTGCCCGATGGGTCGCGCCGCGAATGCCGCTCGCGTGGGTGCTCGGCATGGTAAGATTCACTGCGATGTCAGCGACCGTCCGCGAGGAGCTGCTGTGGTGGGTTGGCAAGGGCGAGGACCCGGAGGTCAAGGCGCGAGAGCGCGAGATCCTTCAGGCGCTGCTCGGCGCGAACCCGGACGTGCAGCAGAAGCTCGTCGAGAGGGGCATCGAGAGGGGCATCGAGAAGGGCCGCGTCTCCGAGGCCCGCAGCGCGCTGCGGAGGGTGCTCGCGCTGCGGCAACTCGCGCTGCGGCCCGAGGAGGACGCGCGCATCGAGGGCTGCGCCGAGCTCGCTGTGCTGGAACGGTGGCTCGAGCGCGCCGTCACCGCCGCGACGGCGGCCGATGCGCTGACGTGATCGCGCTGCCCTGACGGAAGACGCCTCGCGCGCGCGCCCCTGCAGGCCGTCGTGGCCCACCGCGAGCGGCGCACGGCTCACGGTCGCCAGCACGGTCCGCTGCGGCCGCCACGGCCTGGCGCTCGCCTGCCGCGGGGCACCTCAGCTCGACCGCCGGCGAGTCTTTGCCTGCCGCCGCGTCCTGGTGGTAGGGCAAACCCGTGATGCACGCGCGGCGGAGCGGCGATCGATCCGGCGGGACCACGCTGGAGCAGGCGATCGCGCGCTTCCTCACCTACCTCACGGCCGAGCGCCGGGCCTCGCGCCACACGGTGGACGCCTACCGGCGCGACCTCGAGCAGCTCGCCCGCTTCGCCCGCGAGAAGGCGGCCGCGAACGCCGAGGGCCGCCCGGCGCCGGCGCGGGGCAAGGGGAAGACCGCGGGGAAGGCTCCGGCCGCAGGCGGCACCCAGGCTGCCGACAAGGCCCAGGCCGCCGGCAACGGCCCGGCCGCCAGCAAGGCCCACGCTCCAGGCGAGGCCCCCGCCGCCGGCGAGGCGGCGGCCGCGGGCGAGGCCCCGGCCGTCGACGGCCTCGACGTGCTCCTCCTGCGGAGCTGGCTGGGCTCGCTCGCGCGGACCCACGCGCCCGCCTCGATCGCGCGCAAGGTGGGCGCCGCCCGCGCCCTGCTCCGGTACCTGGAGCGGCGCGGCGAGGTCGACAAGAACGCGGCCGCCCAGCTCGCCCTGCCCAAGGTCCGGCGGCCGCTGCCGACCTTCCTCGACGTCGACGCCGCCGCCGAGGTCATGGAGATCCCCGGCGCCGAGACGGCCGAGGGGCTCCGCGACCGCGCCATCCTGGAGACCCTCTACGGCGCGGGCCTGCGCGTCTCCGAGCTCTGCGGGCTCGACCTCGCCCACGTCGACCGACAGCCCAGCAAGGCGTCGGTGCGCGTCATCGGCAAGGGCGACAAGGAGCGGATCGTCCCGCTGGGCTCCCACGCCCTCGCCGCCATCGAGCGCTACCTCGAGCGGCGCGCCGAGCTCGCCGATCCGACGACCGGCGCCCGCGACCCCCGCGCCCTGTTCCTGTCCCGCCGCGGCGCGCGCATCGGGGTGCGCCGCGTCCAGGCGCTCGTCCAGCGCTACGGCGCCCTCGGCGCCGGCCGCGCCGACCTGCACCCGCACGCGCTCCGGCACACCTGCGCGACCCACCTGCTCGACGGCGGCGCCGACCTCCGGGCCATCCAGAAGCTGCTCGGGCACGCCTCGCTCGCCACCACGCAGCGGTACACGCACGTCTCGATCGACCACCTGCTCAAGGTCTACGACGCCGCCCACCCGATGGCGCGCAAGCGGAGCCCCTCGTGAAGCGGGCCCAGAGCTCGCCGGGACCCGCCGTCCCCACGCTGGCCCGCGCGTGGGCGGGGCGGCTCGCCACGAGCGCGCTCGGGGCCAGCGTCTTCGGCGCCCTCGCCGCGTCCCTCGACGCCGGGTGGGCCACGGCCGGCACCGGCGACGACTCCGCCTTCCAGCTCGCGACCTACCTCGCCGACATCGGGGTGTTCGCGCCGGTCGCGCTCGCGGTCGGCCTGCTCGGCGGCGCCGCCGCGATCGTGGTCGACCCGTCGCGCCCGCCGTCGCCGGCCACGCTCGTCGCCTCGCTGCGCGTGCGCGCGATCGGCCGGCCCGCCGACATCGCGGCGTTCGTGCCGCTCGCGGTCCTCGCGGCCTTCCTCTGGATGACCCTGTGCGCGCACCTCGCCCGCGCGCTGCTCGGGCTCGAGGCCGCCCCCCTGCTGGTCGGCACGGCCGTCGCCGCGGGCGCGCTCGGCATCGGCCTCATCGCGGGCCTCGCCGTCCTCGCCCTGACGCCGCCGCTCCGGCGCGCGCTCGCCAACGCCAGCGACGGGCGCCCGGCCTGCGTCGACCCGGCGGTCACCGGGGGCGTCGCGCTCGGCGTCGCCGCGTCCCTGTTCGCGCTCGGCGTCGCCACGGGCGGCGTCTCCGGCGAGGGCGGGTTCCTCGGCATCTACGGCGTCTTCAAGCGCCCCGAGCTCGACCTGCGCGCCCCGGCGATCCTGCTCGTCGTCGCGCTCGCCGCCTTCCTCGCGCCGGCCGCCATCCGGACGGTGCGCGCCCCGCTCGCGCTCGTCCTCGCGCTCCTGCCGCTCGCGCTCACCGCGCGCGCCGCCACGTCGCTCAACGCCCAGCCCGCGGTGGGCCAGGCGCTCGAGCGCGACGCGCCCGTCGGCGGCAAGAGCCTCGCGGTCCTGCGCCGCGCCGCCGACCGCGACGGCGACCGCGCGGCCGCGCTCTTCGGCGGCGGCGACTGCGACGACCGCGACGCGCGCGTCCACCCGCTCGCCGAGGAGATCCTCGACAACGGCGTCGACGACGACTGCACCGGCGGCGACCTGACCGCCGCGGCGCTCGCCCTGCTCGCCCCCGCCCCCACGCCGGCGGCGCGCGCCGACGCGCGCGGGTCGTCCGCGGCGCGGCTCCCGGCGGACCTGAACGTCGTCCTCATCACGATCGACACGCTCCGCTGGGACCTCGGCTACGCGGGCAACCCGCGGCCGGTGTCGCCGAACCTCGACGCGCTCGCGGCGCGATCGACCGTGTTCGAGCGCGCGTACGCGCTCGCGTCCTACACGGGCAAGAGCATCGGCCCGATGCTCATCGGCAAGTACGGGAGCGAGACCCACAGAAACTGGGGTCATTTCAACAAGTTCAGCGAGGAGGACACCTTCGTCGCGGAGCGGCTGAAGGGCGCCGGGGTGCGCACGATGAGCGTGCACGGGCACCGGTACTTCGGCAGCTTCGGCGGGCTCGATCGCGGCTTCGACGTGGTGGACATGTCGGCGGCGCCGCCCGAGGGCGCGCCGTGGGACGTCGACAACAAGGCGACGAGCCCCGCGCTCACCGACGCCGCGCTCCGGCTGCTCGCGTCGCCCGAGAACACGGGCGGGCGCTTCTTCCTGTGGGTCCACTACCTCGATCCGCACGCCGACTACCTCCGGCACGACGACGTGCCCGACTTCGGCGCGAAGTCGCAGCGGGACCTCTACGACGGCGAGGTGGCCTTCACGGACAAGCACATCGGCCGGCTGCTCGACGCGATCGCGGCGGCGCCGACGCTCGCCGCGCGCACGGCGATCGTGGTCACGAGTGATCACGGCGAGGCGTTCGGGGAACACAAGATGTTCCGCCACGGCTTCGAGCTCTGGGAGGAGCTCGTGCGCGTGCCGCTGCTCGTCCACGTGCCGGGCGCGACGCCGTCGCGGGTCTCGGCGCGGCGCAGCCTGATCGATCTCACGCCGACGCTCCTCGAGCTCATGCGGGTGCCGGGCCCGGGCGAGGGCGCGCCGGCGACCGACTTCCTGTCCGGCGCGTCGCTCCTGCCCGACGTGTTCCTCCCTCCCGGCGAGCAGGCGCAGGCGCGCGACGTGCTGATCGACATGCCGGCCGGGCCCTACAACGACGCGCGGCGGTCGTTCATCCGCGGCGACATGAAGCTGACGATCTCGGGCGGCGCACGTTTCGAGCTGTACGACCTGGCGAGCGACGCGGAGGAGCGGAAGAACCTCTGGGGTACGCCGGCGGCGAAGGAGATCGAGCCGTACTACGCGGCGCTGCGGGCGCGCCTCCGCGAGATCCAGGTGACCGGCGCGCGGAAGTGACCGGCGCGACGCCCGCTCGCCGCGCACGCCGTCCAGGGACAGGCGAAGGAGCGCCAGGACGTCCCTGGCCCGTCACCTCTCGTCCCGGACGGCGATCTCCGTGTCCCTGACGCGCCAGCTCTCGTCCCGGGCGACGATCTCCGTGTCCCTGACAGCAGCGCTACCTCGTCCCGTCGACACGTTTCCGTGTCCCTGGCGGCCATCTTCGTGTCCCTGACGGCAACCTTCGTGTCCCTGGCGGCGATCTCGCCAGGAGGCCCGGCGTCCGCTCGAGTCCATTCCGGAGCGACGCCGTCTGACCTCCTGCGCCGAGGAACCGCAAAGCCCGTTGACGGGCGCAGCCTTTCGAGAGCTCGCGCGGCGCCGCGGCCAGCAGGTTCCCGTCGCGAAGGACAAGGCGCGATCTTTGCGTGTGTACCAGCATGGCAAGACACACGCTCTTCAGCTTCGGGTTCGTGGCCGCCGCGCTCCTGGTGGCCGCATGTAGCGACGATAAGGGCGGGAACAACAGCGCCACCTCGGGGCCGGGCTCCACGAGCAGCGCATCGGGCGGCGGGGGCGGCAGCGGCGGCGGAGGGGCCCCCGACGACAAGGATCCCGCCGAGGTCACGTCGGCCGACGACTGCTTCTACGACGGCGCAGGCGGCGCCAACGCGTTCCGCTGCTCGGCCGCGACGATCGAGCTCGCCGAGCCGGTCCCCGTCGCCGCGCTGACGTTCGTCGTCGAGACCAGCGAGGGCGACGTCTTCGATGTCGCCAGCACCAGCGAGGACCAGCCGCTCGGCGTCAGGGTGGAGGTCGACCAGGGCGGCGGCGGGGGAGCCGGTGGCGGCGGGTCGGGGGCGGTCGCGACCGCGCTCGTCGTCTACGTCGACAGCCCGCCGCCGCACTACGAGCCGGCGTGGATCGACGTCCAGGTCCGCGTCGACGGTGAGCTCGTGGGCGAAAAGCGCTTCGAGGAGCTCAAGTTCGCCTGCGTCGCGCACTCGTCGGACGACTGGTGCTGGGAGTCCGAGCCGGTCACCCTGCCCATCGACGCGATGGATTGACCGAGTCGAGCGGCGCGCAGCACGGCGGAGAGCGCCTGTCGCGCGCTCCACCGTGACAGCGACCAAGGTGGACGCGGCGAGGCGCTCGCCCGCTCCCCGGCGCCTTCGTTGCGTGTCCTCGGCGCAGCGTCCTGGTGTTGGAGAGCCGTCCCCAACATCAAAGGCTGCGTGCTCGTCGGCCCACGACATCGCGACCACGTCGCCGCACGATTCGCCCTCCCCATCCGACACGCCGCATGTGGCACGTGCCCGCGGCACGGAGCTCAGCCAGCCCCGAACCCCTCCTCGGCTGACCCACTTTGACACATGGCAGATGTCGGGTGCACGCGCCCGGGGCCGTGTCGGCCTGTCATCGCGGCGGCGGTCCCAGGCCGCTAGGACGGCATCCCTTTGCTGTTGTGAGGACGAGGATCTCGCCAGGACACGAAGCCGGGTCGCGCCGGAGCTGTGGATCGCCTCTCGTTCGTTCCTCGGCGCCCATGGCGACTTCACGGCGCGCGCCGCAGGTCCTGCTGGACATGAAGGGGCGCCATGCGGCCATGACCCCATCGCTCGCCGCGCTCGCCCCTGCGCTCCTCGCCGAGCTCTCCCCGCGCCCCCGATCTGCGATAGCCTCTGCCGGCCCATGAGCGACCTGCGCCAGCCCGCCGAGACCAAGTACGAACACGAGCTCGCGGCCCTCGCCGCCGAGGATACGGCGCCGAGGCCGCCAGGGTGGCGGCTCTCGCCGAGGGCCGTGGAGACCTACATCCTCGGCAGCGACAAGCCCGTCGGCGGCGTCGCGATCACGCCCAAGTACATCGGCGATCGCTCGCTCGTGCAGGTCGCCCTCGCGACGCTCGCCTCCGACCGCGCGCTCATGCTCGTCGGCGAGCCAGGCACCGCGAAGAGCTGGCTCTCCGAGCACCTCTCCGCGGCCATCAGCGGGACGAGCGCCCTCGTCGTCCAGGGGACCGCGGGCACCAGCGAGGAGCACGTCAAATACGGCTGGAACTACGCCCTCCTCCTCGCCGAAGGGCCGTCGCAGAAGGCGCTCGTGCCCTCGCCCATCCTCCGCGCCATGCGCGACGGGCGGTTCGCGCGGTTCGAGGAGATCACCCGGACGTCGTCGGAGATCCAGGACGCGCTCATCTCCATCCTGTCCGAGAAGCAGATCGCTGTCCCGGAGCTCGACCAGGTGGTCTCCGCGCAGCGCGGGTTCAACCTCATCGCCACCGCCAACACCCGCGACCGCGGCGTCAACGAGATGAGCGCCGCGCTCAAGCGCCGCTTCAACTTCATCACCGTGCCGGTGGTCGACGACCTCGAGCAGGAGATCCGCATCGTGCAGAAGCGCGAGGCCGAGCTCCGCGGCGACTACCAGGTCGGCGTCGAGCCGCCGGCCGAGCTCGCGAAGCTGCTCGTCACGCTGTTCCAGGAGCTCCGCGCCGGCGTCACCAAGGACGGCAAGACCAAGGTGAAGACGCCCGGCTCGGTCCTGTCGACCGCGGAGGCGATCAGCGTGCTGTTCAACAGCGGGATCCTCGCGCAGCACTTCGGCACGGGGAAGGTCACGGCCGACGACCTGTCGCGCTCGCTCCTCGGCGCCGTGAGCAAGGAAGGCGGCGACGACCTCAAGGCCGTGCGCGAGTACTGCGAGACCGTGGCCAAGGGACGCGCGGGGCTCTGGAAGGAGTTCTACGCTGCCTCCAGGAAGCGGCTCGCGCCCTGAGAGAGGGAGACCCGATGGACCTCGACCGGCTCGCCGCCGTCCACCTCTTCCCGGTGCGCCATCACTCGCCGCGATCGAGCGCGACGCTGCGCGCATACCTCGACGAGGTGCGGCCGAAGGCGATCTTCGTCGAGGGGCCGAGCGACGCCACGGAGCTCCTCGAGGCGCTCGTCGATCCGAAGACCGTGCCGCCGGTCGCGATCCTCGGCTACCGCACCGACGGGACGCCCGCGTCGTCGCTGTGGCCGTTCGCCGCGTACTCGCCCGAGTACGTCGCGGTGAAGTGGGCCTTCGAGCACGGCGCGCGCGTGGAGCTCATCGACGTGCCCGTCGGCATGACCCTCGCGCCGTTCGAGGGCGCCACGGTCGGCCACGACGACGCCGAGGACCCGGGCGGCCACGAGCGCGAGGACGAGCGCGAGGGCGACGCGGAGCGCGGGGAGGACGCGGACGAGGCGGGCGACGACGACGGGGCGGCGGGCGCGGAGGGGGCGCAGGAGAGCATCTACGAGGCGTGCGCGAGGGCGCGAGGGTTCCGCTCGTTCGAGGAGTTCTGGGAGGCCTCGTTCGAGGCGCCCCGCTACGAGCCGAGGTCGTTCCGGGAGGCGCTCCTCGCCTACGCGGACCTCGCGCGCGGCGACGGCGATCGGCTGGTCCACCGGGCGCGCGACGCGTACATGGCGCGGCAGATCCTCGAACGCATGGGGCCGGACCTCGCCCCGAGCGAGGTTGCCGCCGTGCTCGGCGCGGCCCACGCGGCGGCGTTCGCGGCGCGCGACGTCGATCCCGCGCTCGAGGCGCGGCTGCCGGCGCCCGTGCCGTGCGCGGTGACGCTGATCCCGTTCAGCTTCCCGCGGCTGTCCGAGCAGCTCGGCTACGGCGCGGGGAACCGGGCGCCGCAGTACTACCAGCGCGCGCACGACGCGGGGGGCGACTTCCGGCGCGCAACGCTCGAGGTGCTGATCGATTTCACCGAGCACCTCCGACTGCGCGGGTTCATGGCGTCGCTCGCGGACACCATCGAGGCGTTCCGCCTGGCGGTCGCGCTCGCCGAGCTCCGCGGCAAAGCAGAGCCGGGCCTCGACGAGGTGCGCGAGGCGACGATCGCGACCATGTGCCGCGGCGACGCGACCCACGTTGACGGCTTCCTGTGGCCGGCGGTCATCGGGCGCAACGTCGGTCGGGTCGGGAGCCGGATCGGGAAGAATTCGCTCCAGGAGGAATTCTGGCGCGAGGTGCGAGAAAGAGGGCTCCCTGCAACGGACGCGCCCGAGTCGTTCCGGCTCTCTCTCACCAACCAGGTTGAGGTTGGAACGAGCGTGCTCCTGCACCGGCTCCGCATCGCCAAGATTCCGTACGCTGCGTACGCTGGCACACGAAGGACTGGAGTCGCGGCGCGGCGGCGCGGTCAGGCGGCGCAGGAGGTGCCGGCGGACGAGCTGCTTGGACAGCTCAGCGAGACATGGGAGGCGCAATGGACGCCGGCGACCGACGTTGCGTTGGTCGAGAAGATCGTCCTGGGCGACACGCTGGAGCAGGTGGCGACGCGACTGCTCGAGGAGGACCTCGCGGCGTGCCACACGACCGGCGAGGCCGCGGACGTGCTGCTGAACGGGGTGCTCGCGTCGAGCGCACGCGCCGTGGCCGCGGCGCTGCGCGCGTGCGACGAGTTCGCCGCGGGCGACAGCGATCTGCCGTCGCTGGCCCGGGCGTGCCGCGCGTTCGCGGGGCTCGCATCGTTCGGATCGTCGCGGTCGCTGTCATCGCTCGGCGACGGGGTGATCGCGCCGATGCTGGAGAAGACGTTCGCGCGCGCGGTCCTGCGCGTCCACGGAGGCTGCACGGGCAGCGACGAGGCGGTCGCCGCCGCCAAGGAGGCGCTGCGCACACTGCACGACGTCGCGCTGTCGCAGCCGATCGTCGACCGCGGGGCGTGGCTCGACGCGGCGCGGGGACTCGTGGAGAGCGAGGCGGTGAACCCGACGGCGTCCGGCCTCGCGTGCGGGCTGCTCTACCTGGCGCAGGCGATCGACGACGCAGACGTGGCGCGGGTCGTCGGCCTGCGGCTCGGGGGCGCGGCCGCGCCCGAGGCGGCGGCGTCGTTCCTGGCCGGGTTCCTCGAGGTGAACGCGTTGGTGCTGGTGAAGAGCCGGCCCGTGGTCGAGGCGCTGGACACGTTCCTCCGGGGGATCGCGCCGGAGCGCTTCAAGGACACGCTGCCGGTACTTCGGCGCGCGTTCGCGGGGCTCGGCGCGACGGAGCGGCGGTACCTGCTCGAGAACGTGCTCGCGGCGCGAAAGCTGGGGGGCAAGGCGCGCGCGGCGCAGGCGGTGCTCCTGGAGAAGGACCGGGAGAAGCTGAAGGAGATGAGCGAGGACCTCTCGCAGGCGATGGACGACCTGGACGAGTTGCTCTGAGAAGACACGACCCGAACCAGGTTGAGTTCTAGGTTCACGGTACAGAACGGTTCCCTTCGGTCAAGCATAGCCCTCGACACCACGGATTCTGTTCCGCTGCTTGCACGCTCAACACGGCGTGACGTATGCGCGTGATGCCGCATGGAGGATCTACCACTTGCTGGACCTCCTGAAGGCACACGTTCGCCTGAGGGCGTGTCGGTGTCGTCGCCCACCCCTTGAACCTTCTGGCCATCCCACTATCCCGCTCCCGCGGGCGGTTCTACACCACCAGCACCACGTCACTCACGCTGACCCCGTGAAACATTCGCATCCACCATGTCCCCACCGGGAATACGGCGCTGCGTACACCGGCACGCCAGCGTTCGAGCGCCGCACGGTACGACGCGCGGAACGCCCGCACGGACGCAGCAGCGGTTTGCCACGCTCCTCCCTGCTCGCGGCCCACCGCAAACGTAGGATTGCGGCCACGCAGCGCCTCGAAGCTCGTGGCACGCTGGTAAGGTGAGACGTTGCCGGCTCGCTCGGCACCAAAGAAGCGGAGGCCATGCCGCTCCACCTCGGCATGGGCCAGCGCCTCCTGTCGCTCGAGCTCGGCTGCGATCTCGCCGCGGAAGGCCTCCGCGGCGTCCTGCTCGATGGTGGGCGGCAGTGTGAGCGGTAGCGTTGCTTCCTGGGGCCACCGTGGATTTTCCGGGTCGAGGTACGCCGAGGGACGAGCTGCGTGCATCATGCCGTGGCCGATCTCGCCCACATCTACCTTGGCGCCGGGCCATTCACTCGAATGACGGACGAGACCGGCAGCAACAGGGTTTGCAAGGACATAGGCAATCTTTTCCACAACCGCCGCGCGAGTCAGCAGCCGTACCACGCTCGTGGCTTCATGGTCCCATACCGGGCCCTCCCACTTGCGCAGCACCTTCGTGCCAAGCGCGACGATGCGATGAAAGAATTGCAAGAAGCGCGGCAGGACGCCCTGCACATCGGTCACGACAAGGTGCAGATGCGTCGACATCGCGCAAAGGGCATGAACCTCAACGCCATAGCGGCGGGCCGCGACAGCAAGGGCATAGACCAAGAACTGGTTGATGGCTGCATCGGGGCGAAACAGGAGATGCCGGCGCAGAACGCGACGGGTGATCAGGTACGTGGCGCCGGGAGCGATCTCGCGAGGCTGGCTCATGGCTGGATCACGTAGACAAGCGCTGCGCCATCAAGCGATGCGAATGATTTCAAATATTTACCCCGCTGGGGGGGGTGGCGGCCGCGATTTCCGCCAGTTTCCGCCACGCTGGGCCGCCGCGCGTCAGCGGACCTCAACCTGGGGTCGGGTCCCGGACCTCAACCTGGGTCGGGTCGACATCAGGCCTCAACCTGGGTCGGGTCGTGGTCGTGCCGGACCTCAACCTGGGTCGAGTCGACAACATGGGTCGGGTCGCCGGACCTCAACCTGGGTCGGGTCGACATCAGGCCTCAACCTGGGTCGGGTCGACATCAGGCCTCAACCTGGGTCGGGTCGTGGCCCAAGCCGCAGGCTCACTCGTCCTGGCCGGCCCGCGACCAGCCGCCGAGCTTGACGCCCGGCGTCTGCGCCAGGAACGCCTGCACGGCGGGCGGCGGCGACGCCCACGCCGCGAGGCGCCCCGGGCTCCGCGGGATCGGCGCCGTCGCCGAGCGCGAGTAGGAGCTCCACGCGCCGTCGCCGCAGGCATAGCAGGCGGAGCGCGCGAGCTGCGCGGTGAGCCGGAGCGACCCCCGCGCGTCGTAGGCCGGCGCGACCTTCACGAGCTGCGGTAGATCCTTCTCTCGCCGCGCGGCCTCCGGGTCCTCCTCGAGGTCGTCGAGCGTCGCCTCGGCCGCGCGCTGCAGCGACGGCACGCCGGACACCTCGGCGAGCAGGTCGACCGCCGCGCCGCGCTCGGCGTCCCACACCGTGAACGCGGCGCCCTCGGAGCCGTGCGCGCCGCAGAGATCGCTGTACGTGCGCTCCTCGATGAACAGGTACGGCCCCACGCTGCCGATCAGCGCGGCGCTGTGCTGGAACTCGTTGCTCTCGTCCTGGTCCGGCGCCGTGACCACCGCCTGGCGCTCGCCGTCCCCGCGCAGCACGAGCTCCGCGTCGGTCGCCGTCCCCTCGCCCGGCTCGCGCGTGTCCCCGTCCCAGAGCTCGCAGGGCGTGGTCTCGACCTCCTTCGCGCGCGCCTCCCAGCGCCACTCCCCGCGCCGGGTCGCCACGACGATCCCGGGCTCCTCGCGGATCACCGCGCCGCCCTCGGCGACGTGCCACGTCCTCGGCGTCCCCTCGCCCGTGCTGCCCCAGATCAGGACCACCCCGGCCGTCGCGGCGTCCCCGGCCGCCTGGGGCTCGGACGGGCGCGGGGCGGGCGCGAGCTGGATGTCGGTGGAGGCGGCGGGCGCAGGCCGCGGCCGGGCGGCACAGCCGGAGATCAGCGCCAGCGAGACGATCAACGCAGCAGGTCGGGAGCGCAGCATGCGGAGCCGAGAGAGCATGGTGTGTGCCGTGGACCGCGGCCAGGAAAGCCGCGCGGCGCGCGCTGAAGGTGTAGCCGCGCGCCCACGCCGCGTGGCACGAGCGCCCCGTCACCGCTTCGAGGCCCGACGATCGAGCGCCGACGCGGGCGGCGCCGCACCGCGCCGGACGCCGGAAACTCGGCCGTCAGGTCCCGCCCCCGGCGCGGGGGATCCCGGATCTAGCGCGACGGCCCGCTGGATGGCGTCGCGGAGCCACCGGTGGCCCTCGTCGTGCTCGGAGCGCTCCGGCCAGACGAGCGTCAGCGTGTAGCCCTCGAGCGCGAACGGGCACGGCCGCACCGCGAGATCGAGCCTCCGGGCCAGGGCCGCGGCGACGCGCGCGGACACGGTGAGCAGCAGGTCGGAGCCGGAGACGATGAACGGGGCGACCAGGAAATGGGACACGGTCAGCGCCACCCGCCGGCGCAATCCCTGCTCCGCCAGCGCCCGATCGATGACGCCATGGTCCTCCCCGTGCGGCGAGACCATCAGGTGCTCGCAGGCAGCGTAGCGCGCCGCGGTGAGCGGTCCCCGGGACGCCGGGTGTCCGCGGCGCATCACACAGACGATCTCCTCGGCCGCGAGCAGCGTGGAGCGACAGCCGTCGGGCACGGGTCCGCCGCGCCCGAGCTTGCCGTCGAGCTCGCCGCGGCGCAGGAGCTCGGCGAAGTCGGCCGGGATGTTCCGGCAGCGCAGGTTGACGCGCGGCGCCTCGACGGCGAGGAGCGCGGTCAGCGCCGGGAGCACGAGCAGCTCGAGGTTGTCGGTCGCGACAAGCCGGAACGTGCGCTGCGACCGACGCGGGTCGAACCGATCGACCGGGCGGAAGACCTGCTCGAGCCGCTCGACCGCCTCGGCCGCCCGCGGGGCCAGGTCCCGCGCGCGCTCGCTCAGCGTCATCTGCCGACCGACCTGGATGAGCAGCGGGTCCTCGAAATGGGCGCGCAGCCGCGCGAGCGCGTGGCTCATCGAGGGCTGCGTCACGCCCACGCGGCGCGCGGCGCGCGTGACGCTCTTCTCCTGGAGCAGGGCGTGCAACGCCACGACGAGGTGGGTGTCGACCGACTGCAGGCGCATGGTCGATGGATAGCACGGCGATCCATCGACGCTGTCTATGGCTCGCCGCGCCGACTGTCGATTCGACGCCCGGGGCGCGGGTGCCTATCTCTCCTCTCCGGACGGCCCATGCCGCCGCGCGGCGCGCGCCTGCCCCCCGGCCGAGGAGAGCAACCCCATGATCATCGAGTACATCCGCTACACGATCCCCGCGGAGCAAGAGAAGGAGTTCCTGGCCGCCTACCGCGACGCCGCGGCGGAGCTGCGCGGCTCGGAGCACTGCCTCGATTACGAGATCTCCCGCTGCGTCGAAGATCCGACGAGCTTCGTCGTCCGCATCTGCTGGGACTCGCTGCAAGGCCACCTCCAGGGCTTCCGCAAGGCGGCGGCGTTCCCGTCGTTCTTCGCCAAGGTGAAGCCGTTCTACGAGCGTATCCAGGAGATGAGGCACTACGCCTTGACCGACGTCGCCGCGCGGCAGGCGGGGACGGCCGCGACGGGCTGACGGGTAGACCGCCGAGGCGCTCGCTGTTGCAGCGCGGCTTCCGCCGCGCCGCCGGCAGGTGCAGGATGGGGCCATGGGAAAGCCGCCGACGCTCGACCGAGACCACCGCCGCGCCCCGCGCGCGCCCGCCGCCGCCCTCATCGCGCTCCTCGCAGCCGGCGCCGCGCTCGCGGCCTGCTCCAGGAGCACCGGGGGGCCGAAGCACCGCGAGGCGGCGCCGGAGCGCGACAGCGCCTGCACGGATCCGGCGAAGCCCAGGGCGTACTTCTATCCTGCGGAGAACCGGACGGACTACGCGCCTGACGATCCCTGGAAAGACGGCTGCGCCATGCTGGTGCCAGATCACCTGTTCTGCTGTCCGGACAAGGCCTCCACCGGCTCGCCCTGATCCGCTCCGTCCGCCGCGCGCATCCATGCCGCTCGTCCGGAGCGCAGCCGCAATGCGCGCGTGCGCCACACCTGCCGCGAACGTCCCACACGCCCCGCCTGCAGGCTGAACGCAGGGCGCCCTGCGGAGCGTCGCGCGCCCATCTCGGGCGCCGTCGCGCGGCGATCGACGCGCAGGCAGCGCGCTTCACGGCGGCGTGGGGATACCCTAGCCTGGCCGTGGCTGTCCGCCGCCACGGGCGCAACAAGCCGCGCCAGGGGCGCCACAAGGAAAGAAGGACTCATGGCCGTTCCCTCTGGATTCGACCTCACGAGCGAGCGCTTCTTCGCCGACCCCTTCCCGACGCTCGAGCGGCTCCGGACCGAGGCGCCGGTCTACTTCTTCGAGCCGCTACAGTGCTTCCTCATCACCGCTCCTGCCGACATCGAGGGGCTCGTGAGGGACTCGAGCTTCACCGCGCGCCGGGCGACGGCGCTCCTCGGCGGCCTCGGCATGCTCGGCGAGGACGAGCTCTCGAGGAAGACGTTCGACTCCCTGTCCCGGCTCGCCTTCTTCCAGGACCCGCCGCGCCACACGCAGCTTCGACAGCTCATCATGAAAGGGTTCTCGCCCTCGGCCGTCGAGTGGATGCGCCCGCGGGTCGCGGGGCTCGTGCAGCGGGCCATCGAGACGGCGCGGCGCGACGGCGAGATGGATGTCGTCTCGGCGTTCTCCGAGGCGGTCGCGCTCAACACGCTGGCCGAGATGTTCGTGATCCCCGAGGCCGATCGCCCGCAGTTCCTGAGATGGTCGACGGATCTCTTGAAGCTCGCCGGCGGCGGGGTGAGCTCGGAGGAGCAGAAGCGCGAGGTGAAGCAGAGCTGCTGCGACATGCTCGACTACATGACGAGGCTCGTCGAGGAGCGCCGGAAGGCGCCGGGCGAGGACGTCGCGAGCAGGTTCATCGCGGCGGAGGACGGTGACACCGAGCTCGCGGGCGAGGCGGCCATGCAGTGCTTCCAGATGGTCGCCGCCGGATTCGTCACCTCCGTGAACCAGATCGCGAACACCGTGCTCGCGCTCCTCAACCACCCCGCAGAGCTCGCGAAGCTCCGGGAGGCGCCGGACCTCGTCCGCGGCGCGGTCGAGGAGAGCCTGCGCTTCGAGCCGTCCGTGCTCTCCCTCAGCCGCATGTGCAAGAGGGACACGGAGATCCGGGGCGCCAGGGTGTCCGAGGGGCAGTTCGTCTTCGCGATGATCGCCGCAGCGAACCGCGATCCCGGGCTGTTCTCCGAGCCGGATCGCTTCGATATCACCCGGCAGCAGAGCCGGCACCTGACCTTCGGGAGCGGCGCTCATTACTGCCCGGGGGCCCCGCTCATCCGGATGGAAGTGGAGGAGTCGCTGCGCGCCCTGCTCTCACTGCCGCGCTGGGAGCTCGCCGAACAGACGTTGAGCTACGCCGGGTCGAACCTGCAGGACCGCGGGCCGAGCTCGCTGCGCGTTCGCTTCCCCGCCGCCTGAGCGGGCGAGCGCGGCGCCACGGCAGGACGGCCGACACGGGTGCCGCACAACGCGGCATGTCGCATTTTGCGACGGCGTCGAGCGGGCGGCTGGACGCGCGCACCTGCGCCGCGCGCCACCTGCGCTACGACGCCGGGCGATGAAGCTCGCGCGCAAGCTGACGCTCGCCCTCGTGTTCGGGGTCTTCCTCGTGCTCGCGCTGAGCGCCTACGCCCAGATCCGCAGAGACGCCCTGGTGTTCGAGAACGACGTCCAGCGCGATCACCACACGATGGGGCGCGCGCTCGCGGCCGCCGTCATGGAGGTGTGGCGCTCCGAGGGCGCGGCGCGGGCGCTGCGCCTGGTGGAAGACGCCAACGAGCGGGAACAGCAGGTGAACATCCGCTGGGTCTGGCTCGACGGCCAGGCCGACGAGCCCCATCGCCCCCGGCTGGCCCCGGAGCTGCTCGTCCCCGTCGCCGGGGGGCAAGCGGTCGTGCGCCGGATCCCCCAGAAAGACGCGGATCTGCTCGTGACCTGCGTGCCGGTGCCCGTGCCCGGCGACCGCGCCGGCGCGCTCGAGCTCTCCGAGTCGCTCGCGGGCGCGCGCCGCTACATCCGGAGCATGATCCTGAGCACGGCGATCACCACAGCCGCGCTGACGCTGGTATGTGGGTTGCTTACAACGGGCCTCGGAGTCTGGCTGGTGGGACGCCCCATGCGCACGTTGATCGACCAGGCGCGGCGGATCGGCGCCGGCGATCTCTCCAGGCGGCTGGCGCTGCGCCAGGAAGACGAGATCGGCGAGCTCGGGCGCGAGATGAACGCGATGTGCGACCGCCTCGCCGCGGCGAACCAGAGGCTCGAGTCCGAGGCCGCCGCGCGGATCGCCGCGCTCCAGCAGCTCCGTCACGCCGAGCGGCTCGCGACCGTCGGCAAGCTCGCGTCCGGGATCGCGCACGAGCTGGGCGCGCCCCTCCAGGTCGTCACGGGGCGCGCGCGCATGCTCGTCGACGGCGACGTGTCGGGCGATGAGGTGCCGAGCAATGGTCAGATCATCCTCGAGCAGTCGCAGCGGATGACCCAGATCATCCGTCAGCTGCTCGACTTCGCCCGGCGCCGCAGCGCCGAGAAGCAGGAGACCGCGCTCCGGGGCGTCATCCGCGGCACGTTCACGATGCTGAAGCCGCTGGCGGACAAGCAGGGTGTCACGATCGTCGAGGAGGGAGACACGCCGGATCGGCTGGTGCACGCCGACGCCGACCAGCTCCAGCAGGCGCTCACGAACGTGGTGGTCAACGCGATCCAGGCCATGCCGTCCGGCGGCACGATCGCGGTGCGCGCCCAGACCGTCCGCGCCAGGCCCCCGGCCGATCAGGGAGGGGCCGAGGGCGACTACATCGCGCTGTCGGTGCGCGACGAGGGACAGGGCATGAAGGCCGACGTCCTCGAGCACGTCTTCGAGCCGTTCTTCACGACCAAGCCCGTCGGCGAGGGCACCGGGCTCGGCCTGTCGGTCGCCTACGGCATCATCAAGGAGCACGGCGGCTGGATCGACGTCGACAGCCACGCCGGCTCGGGGAGCCAGTTCACGATGTACCTGCCGCAGGAGAAGCCATGAGCGGACGCGTCCTGATCGTCGACGATGAGCGGGGCGTCTGCGAGCTCCTCGACGCCGGGCTGAGGAAGCGGGGCTTCCAGGCGGCGTGGCGCACGTCGGCCGCCGAGGCGCTCGCGCTCCTCGGCGCGGAGGACTTCGACGTCGTCGTCACCGACATGACCATGCGCGGCATGAGCGGCCTCGATCTCTGCGAGCGCATCGCCCAGAACCGGCCCGATCTGCCGGTCATCGTCATCACCGCGTTCGGGAGCCTCGACACCGCCACGTCGGCCATCCGCGCCGGCGCCTACGACTTCGTGACCAAGCCGTTCGAGCTCGACGCGCTCCGGCTCACCGTCGAGCGCGCGCTGCGCCACCGCGCCCTCCGCGAGGAGGTGCGCCGGCTGCGGCGCGCCGTGGACGACTCCCACCGTTACGAGCAGATCCTCGGCGGCAGCCCGGCGATGAAGGGCGTGTTCGATCTGCTCGACCGGGTCGCCGACTCGGACACATCGATCCTCATCACCGGCGAGAGCGGCACCGGCAAGGAGCTCGTCGCGCGCGCCGTGCACCAGCGCAGCCGGCGCGGCCAGGGCGCGTTCGTCGCGGTGAACTGCGCGGCGGTCCCGGACGCCCTGCTCGAGAGCGAGCTGTTCGGCCACGCGCGGGGCGCCTTCACCGACGCCAAGGGGCCGAGGAGCGGCCTGTTCGCGCGGGCCCACGGCGGCACCCTGTTCCTCGACGAGATCGGCGAGCTGCCGGTCGGGCTCCAGCCGAAGCTCCTGCGCGCCCTCCAGGAGCGCGTCGTCCGGCCCGTCGGCGCGGACGAGGAGGTCCCCGTCGACGTGCGGCTCATCGCGGCGACCAACCGCGACCTCGAAACCGCGATCGAGGAGCGCCGCTTCCGCGAGGACCTCTATTACCGGATCAACGTGGTCCACGTCGATCTGCCGCCGCTCCGCTCCCGCGGCGCCGACGTGCTCCTGCTCGCGCAGCGCTTCCTCGAGCACTTCGCGACCGTCAAGGAGCGGCCGATCAAGGGCCTCTCTGCGCCAGCGGCCGAGAAGCTCGTCGCCTACGCGTGGCCCGGCAACGTCCGCGAGCTCCAGAACTGCGTCGAGCGGGCGGTCGCGCTCGCGCGGTACGATCAGATCACGGTCGACGATCTCCCCGAGAAGATACGGAGCTACCGGAGCTCCCACGTCCTGGTCTCCAGCGACGACCCGACCGAGCTCGTTCCCATGGAGGAGGTCGAGCGGCGCTACATCCTGCGCGTCCTGGAGGTGGTCGGCGGGAACAAGAGCCAGGCAGCCCAGATCCTGGGCTTCGATCGAGCGACCCTGTACCGGAAGCTCGAGCGGTACGGCCTGCGCGCGGGGCGCGCGAGCGACCCGAAGCCGTGACCCGCCCGGCGTCGCGCCGGAGGTGATGCCCAGAGCGCCTCACGGCGGCGACTCCGCTCGTCCCGCGCGCTGTTGCAGAACGCGACACCCGCGCCGCCGCGCGATCGGCAGCGCCGCTCGCGGGCGCGCGCGGGCGCCCGCGACTCTGCCTCGTGGCATGAGAGCTGCCTGAAAGCCGGGCGCGAACATGAGCCACACCACGGCGAAGTCCGCCGCTCCGGGCCGGAGAGTGCCAGTCGACTGGATCGCGCTCGCGAACGCCTTCGACAACATCGCTCGAGGCGTGCGCCATTTCCTTCACCTCGACACGGGCGCCGTGCTCCGGCTGAACGAGCGGCTCGTCGATCCCGCCACGCGCGCGCGCATCGAGGAGGATCCGGGGTGCGTGCTCATCGAGGCCATCGCCGCTCGGGACCAGTATCGATGGCTGGAGGCGTTCATCCCGACGGTCGACGATCTGGAGTTCCGGCTGGCGCTCCTGCACAGCATGCAGGGCCCAGGGTCGTTCCGGCGGTTCAAGGCCGCGCTCTCGTCCAGACCGGAGCAGCTCCGCCGCTGGCGCGCCTTCCGGCAGGAGCAGATCCGGGTCGCCATCCTCCGGTGGTTTCACGCCCGCGGCCTGACGCCCGTCGCCCTCGAGCACGCGCGGCCGGACGCGCGCTCCGAGCCGCCGAGATCCCGCCCCGCCGACGCGGCCCGCCAGCAGCTTTACGCCGCGGCGGACAGCCTCTCTCCCCAGGACCTCCACGCGCTGACGTCGCTCGCGGAGTTCCTGCGCGCGGCGCGCTCCGCGCTGCAGATCCCCGCGGACTCATCCATGGGAGACGCCGCGCGGGCCGTCCGCCTGCTCCCTTGAAGGCGAGCGCGGCAGCTCGATCCGGAAGACCGAGCCGGCGCCGGGACGGCTCTCGACGAGGAGCCGGCCGCCGTGCGCGTCGACGATGCGCTTCGCCACCGCGAGGCCGAGGCCCGTGCCCGGGATGGATCCAGACGAGGACTTGAGTCGACGGAACGGCTCGAAGAGGTGCGCCAGCTCCGCGGGCTCGATCCCGAGCCCTCGATCGCGAATGGCGATCTCGGCCCCATCGCCGCCCGCGCGGACCGCCACGTCGATCTGCCCCCCGGCGGGGGAATACTTGAGCGCGTTCGACAGCAGGTTGTTCAGCACCTGCGCGATCCGGGTCGCGTCGCAGGGGACGAGCACCGGTGTCTCGGGGAGCGACAGCTCGATGGGGTGCTCCGGCGAGACAGGGCGATAGAGGTCCACCGCCTCCTGCGCGAGGTCGCGCAGATCGCGCGCCTCCACCCGGAGATCGAGCTTGCAGGCCTCGATCTGGGACGCGTCGAGCAGGTCCCCGACCATGCGCTCGAGCCGGTCGACCTGCCGCCCCACGAGCGCCATGGTCCGGCGCACGTTCGACGCCGGGGGCAGGCTGTCGAGGTCGAGGACGTGCACGGACATCCGGAGCGCCGAGAGCGGGTTCCTGAGGTCGTGGGCCACGCCGCCGAGGAACGCGAACTGCGCCTCGCGCTGGCGCTCCAGCGACTCCGCCGTGTCGTTGAAGGCGCGCGCGATCTCCCCGAGCTCGCGCGGCCCGATCAGCGGCGCGCGCGCGGCGCGGTCGCCCGCGCCATAGCGCCCGATCGCCTCCTGGATCGCGACGATCGGGCGGTAGATGAGCCGCCGCGCGCTGAGGAGGACCGTGGAAGCGCCCGCGAGGAAGAACACGACCGCCGCCACGCCGGCGCCGGTCGTGCGCCGGGTCAGGTGCGCGACGAGCGCCTCCGACGCGCGGGCCTGCTGGAGGTTGATCTCGACCAGGTGATCGAGCGCCTTGAACGCCTCGTCGAGGGCGGGGTCGTGCACGCCGAGCAGGGCGGGATCGCGCGCGCCAGGCGCCGACGGGAGCTCGCGGGCGTCGGCGGCGCGGCGCCGGGCGAGGTAGTCCTCCACGCGCCGCTCGGCGTGCTCGAGGATCTCGCCCTCCTCCGGGCTGCTCACGTGGCCGCGCGCCGCGGCGAGGCCGCTCCTCAGGCCGTGCTCCCACGCCGCCACGGAGGGGGCCAGCTCTCCGCGGTCGGAGCCGACCGCGCGGCCGCTCTGGTGCGCGTCGAGCAGGAGGTCGATCTCCAGCCGCTCCACGAGCCGGACGCTCTCGACCGTGGCGCCGAGGATCCTGGTGGCCTGTTGCATGGTCGTCGACGCGACCATCAGCGCGCCGGCGACCACGATGGCCACGCTCGTGAGAAGAAGCGTGGCGGCCCCGAGGAGCGCGCTCAGGCGCACGGGCCGCGGAAAACGGAGCCAGCTCAGGCCCCGCGGAGTTCTCCGTCCCATCCTCCTGCGTTGGTTCGGATCCGCGCCGGATGCAACGTCGCCTCGATGGAGAGATCGAATGGCAGAGGCACAGAGCACATCGAGACAGCGAGCGATACGCGCGGCGCGCCCGCGGCGCTCCCCGCGCCTCCGCGCCGGCCTCACCGGCGCCTCGCGCCCCGGTCGGCTCGGTCCTCTGGACGGTGATCCCCGTTTCCCCGACACTACGCGCGATGCCCGCGCGCACCCCCCGCAAGCCCCCGCCGCCCGCCTCGCCCGCTGGTCCCGCCGGCGCGCCGGACGACCTCACCGACAGCGATCGCGACGCGCTGCTGCGCTGGCGGCTCGCGCTCGGGCCCGAGGCCGAGCGGGTCGACCCGCGCCTCTCCCTGGGCGGGCTCGGCGGCGCGGCGCCCGCGCTCGACGTCGACCCGCGGCGGCTGGGCGACCTCGACAAGGCGCTGTCGTTCATCTACGACGAGCGGGCCGGCAACCTCGGCGGCTCGCGGCCGTACGTGCCCGAGTGGCTCTCCGCCGTGCGCGAGTTCTTCAGCCACGAGGTCGTCGCCCTCGTCCAGAAGGACGCCATCGAGCGAAAGGGGCTGACGCAGCTGCTCTTCGAGCCCGAGACGCTGCCGTTCCTCGAGAAGAACGTCGAGCTCGTCGCCACGCTCATGAGCGCCAAGGGCCTCATCCCCGACGCCGCGCGGGAGACCGCCCGGCAGATCGTGCGCGAGGTCGTCGAGGAGGTGCGGCGCGCGCTCGAGTCCGAGGTCCGCACCGCCGTCCTCGGCGCGCTGCGCCGGAACACGACGAGCCCGCTGCGCGTCCTCAGGAACCTCGACTGGAAGCGCACCATCCGCAAGAACCTGAAGGGGTGGGACGCGGAGCGACGCCGCCTCGTCCCGGACAAGCTCTATTTCTGGGCGAACCAGACGCGAAGGCACGAGTGGGACGTCGCCATCCTCGTCGACCAGTCGGGCTCGATGGGCGAGAGCGTCGTCTACAGCTCCATCATGGCCGCGATCTTCGCGTCGCTCGACGTCCTCCGCACCCGGCTCCTCTTCTTCGACACCGAGGTCGTCGACGTGACTCCGATGCTCGTCGATCCGGTCGACGTGCTGTTCACGGCGCAGCTCGGCGGCGGCACCGACATCAACCGCGCCGTCGCGTACGCCCAGGCGAACTTCATCGAGCGACCCGAGAAGACGCTGCTCATCCTGATCACCGACCTGTTCGAGGGCGGCAACGCCGAGGAGCTCGTCGCCCGCATGCGCCAGCTCGCCGACAGCAAGGTGAAGTCGATCTGCCTGCTCGCGCTGTCGGACGGCGGAAAGCCCTCGTACGACCACGAGATGGCGCAGAAGCTCGCCGCCCTCGGGACCCCGTGCTTCGGCTGCACGCCAAAGCTCCTCGTCAAGGTGGTGGAGCGGCTCATGCGAGGTCAGGACCTCGGCCCGCTGCTCGGCGCCGAGGCGCGGTGAGCGCCCCGCGCGGCCCGGGATCACAGAAGCACAGAGGACGCAGAGGCTCTCTCTCCTCCTCTGCGTCCTCTGTGCCCCCGTGACCCTCTCTCGGGGGCTGACGGCGCGCCGCTGCGCGCTCTGTCACCGTATCGGCTACGTATCGGCGCTGTATCCGCTGCGTTTCCGCTGCGTTTCGGCTGGCGGCGCGGGCGTCACCGCGCCCTGGACGACCGAAGCCGCGCGGCCCTCGTCAGCGCGCGCTGCGGAGCGCCTTCGAGGCGCGCTCTTCCGTCCGCCGGGCAGCGGCGCGCTTCCGCGGCGTGGCGGTCCGGGCAGAGCCCGCGGCGGCGCGGCGGCGGGTGCCGGCCGAGCGAACCACCTCGTCCCGCGCGGGCGCCTCGACCCGAAGAGGACCAGTGCTGCCCACGGCGCTGATCGAGAAGCCAACTTGGCTGATTGAAAGTTTCACTTGAACTACCGATGTGGTGGCGGATCAATCACGTCGTGCAGCGGAGGACTCATCACCTATAAACTGTTTCGATCGTTTACGCAGCGTCACAACGCCAGGATCACGAGCCCTGGAGCGCCCGTCCGGACGTGAACTTGTCCACCCGGGAGTTCCACTCGCCTTCCGCCTCTCTCGACGGACGCACACACGCATGCACCACGGAGGCACGAAGGCACGGGTCTGGGTTTGCTCCGTGCCTCCGTGTCTCCGTGGTGATCGACGAGGGATTGCCCCGGGTGTCGCACCGGGCGCTCTGTCACGGGGATGTTGCACGATGCAGGCCAACGACGGCCTGAGTCGGGCATCGCCCTTTTTCCCGCGCTGGCCGTGCGGCGCCTTTCACGGTTGAAATCACCGGTTGCAACCGTGGCGCAACGCGGCGGCAGCACGGCAGCGCGGCGCCGACCGGGAAACACCGGGCAAACCCGGGAAAACAGGGCTTTTCAGCTCGCGGAGCCGGTCCACGGCGACCCGGAGCGCTCGCCGAGCGCGCCGTCCGGGCCGGTCGACCGGGGCGGGAGCGGCAGCGCCACCTGGAACCTCGCCCCCATCCCTGGGGCACTCTCGACCTGGATCGTTCCCCCATGGGCCCGGAGGATCTGATCCACGATGTACAGCCCGACGCCCAGCCCCCCGTACGAGCTGGTCGGCGCCGCCCGCTCGAAGCGCCCGAAGATCCGGCCGATGTACTCCTGGGCGATCCCGATGCCCTGATCCATCACCTGGAGCACCGCGGACCGCCCGTCGACCGAGATCCGCAGGTGGATCGGCTTGCCGCGCCCGTACTTGATGGCGTTCATGAGCAGGTTGGTGATCACCTGGTCGATGCGCAGGCGGTCCCACCGGCCGACCGCCCGCTCCGGGATCTCGATCTGGAGCGTGCAACCCGCCCGCTCCAGCTCGGACTCGAGCCGGGAGGCCACGTCGCGCGCCACGTCGCACAGGTCCACGTCCTCGAGGCAGAGCTCGAGCTGACCGCTGTTGATGCGCGCCACGTCGAGCAGCGTGTCGATGAGGCGCGTGAGCCGCTCGATCTGCCCGTCGGCCTGGGACAGCTTCGCGAGCACCTGGTCCACCGGCAGCGCGACGCCCGCCCGGGAGAGGGCGCGGGTGAGGCCCTGGATCTGCAAGACCAGCGCGCTGAGCGGCGTCCTGAGCTCGTGGGAGGCGACCGCCACGAAGTCCTCGCGCACCTGCACCGCCTCCCGCGTCATGCGCAGCAGGCGGGCGTTCTCGAGGCAGAGCGCCGCGCGCTGCGCGACGTCGAGGGCGACCGCGAAATCCGGGGGATCGAAGCGCTCGCCAGGCTCCACCCAGACCATGCTGAGCGCGCCGAGCACGCTGCCGCGGGTCACGAGCGGAACGCACAGGTAGCTGCTCGCGCCGAGCTCGTGGACCACCGCCGGATCCTCGGGGTCGAGCGCCTGGGCGACGTCGCGCGGCGCGCACTCGACCCGCAGATCGGGCCGCCCGGTCGTCAGCACCGCGGCGATGCCGTCCCCGGATAGCGCGAGCTCCCGGGGGACGAACCGCTCGGCGAACCGCGCCGCCTCGCGGGACCGGTGCGCGGCGGCGACCCGGCGGGCGCCGCCTTCCTTGCGCAGGTCGAGCACGCACCAGGTGCAGATGCGCTCCGCGACAAGGCGGGTCAGCGCCCTGGCGACGCTGTCCTCGTCGAGCGACGCCGAGAACGAGCTCGACGCCTCGGCGAGCAGCTCCGAGCGGCGCACCGCGGCCTCGGCCTCGGCGCGGGCCGCCCGCTCGCGGGTCAGGAGGTGGATGCGCTCCTGCTCGTGGCGCTTGCTGTCGTCGATGTCGGTGAAGCTGCCGAGCCAGCCGACCACCCGCTTCCAGACGTCCCGCTCCGGCACCGCCTGGCAGAGGTGCCACCGGTAGACGCCGTGGACCGACCGGAGGCGGCACTCGCCCTGGAACGGCTCGCCGGACTCGAGGCAGCGACGCCACTTGTTCACGAACTGGTTCAGGTCGTTCGGGTGCACCGCGGCCTGCCAGCCCCAGCCCCGGAGCGCGTCGAGCGCGAGCCCCGTGTACTCCAGCCAGCGCGAGCTCACGTAGTCGATCGCGCCGTCGAGCTTCGCCGTGAAGACGCACTGCGGGATGGCGTCCGCGAGGTTCTGGTACCTCGCCTGCGCGGCGCGCCGGAGCTCCTCGACCTCCGTGTCGCGCCGCCGCTGCTCGGCCTTCCGCAGGAGCTCCGCCTGCTCCTTGATCTGCTCGCCGCGCCGGTGGAGCTCGACGAAGACGGCGACCTTCGCCTGGACGACCTCCGGCTCGAGCGGCTTCAGCAGGTAGTCGACGCCGCCCACGGCGTACGCCTTGTAGATGGCCGACATATCGTCGGTCGCCGCGGTGAGGAAGATGATCGGCGTGTGGCGCGACCGCTCCCGCTGCTTCACCAGCGAGGCGACCTCGAACCCGTCGATGTCGGGCAGCCGCACGTCGAGCAGGAGGACGGCGAAGTCCTCGGACAGGATCCTGAGGAGCGCGTCCTTCCCGCTCGCCGCGGTGACCAGGCGGTAGCTCTCGTCGGCGAGGATCGCCTTGAGCGCTGCCAGGTTCTCCGGCTGGTCATCCACCAGGAGGATGCTGGTCGTCGCGGGAGCGGAGGACACGATCGGCTCCGTCGCTCAGTCGGGCCGCAGCCAGTGCAGCATGACCGACATGAGGCGCGCGTCGTCCACCGGCTTGGCCACGAAGTCGTTGAGGCCGGCGTCCAGGCACTTCTGCCGGTCTTCCGGCATCGCCTTGGCCGTGACCGCGATGATCGGCAGATCGCTGAAGCGGGGATCGTTGCGGATCTCGCGGGTCGCCTCGTAGCCGTCGAGCTCGGGCATCATGATGTCCATGAGGACGATGTCGACGGTCGCGTCGGCGTCGCGGAGGATCTCGATGCCGTGCCTGGCGTTCTCGGCCAGGAGCACCTGCGCGCCCCGCCGCTCGAGCAGGCTCGTGATCGCGAAGACGTTGCGCGCGTCGTCGTCGATGACGAGCACGTTCCGCCCCGCGAGCGCGACCGAGGACGAGCCGTTCGTGAGCATCGGCGCGATCGGCTCGGGCAGCTCGGCGCGCGAAGCCTTCGTGGCCTTCTGCTCCGGCCGCTCCGCCGGCAGGTAGAGGGTGAACTTGCTGCCGAGCCCGGGCGTGCTGTGCAGCGAGATCTCGCCGCCGAGCAGGCTGGCGAGCTCCCGGCTGATCGTTAGCCCGAGCCCCGTGCCGCCGTAGGTGCGGCTGGTCGAGGCGTCGGCCTGCTGGAACGCGTCGAAGATGAGCGTCTGCTTCTCCGGCGGGATCCCGATGCCGGTGTCCGTGACGGCGAACGCCACCACGGCCTTCGCCTTGATGAGCGTGTCGCGCTTGTACGTCATCCCGCGGCTGGCCACCTCGATCTCCAGCGAGATCCGGCCCGACGACGTGAACTTGAACGCGTTGGACAGCAGGTTCTTCAGGATCTGCTGGAGCCGCTGCAGGTCCGTCATGATCGTCGAGGGGACGCCGGTGCCGACCCGGACCCAGAACTCGAGCTCCTTCTGCTCCGCGATCTGCCGGAAGCTCCGCTCGACGTACTCCGCCAGCTCGCTCAGCGCCACGCGCTGGGTCTTCACGTCGATCTTGCCGGCCTCGATCTTGGACAGGTCGAGGATCTCGTTGATGAGCTGCAGGAGGTCCTGCCCCGCGGCGGCGATCGTCTTCGCGTACTCGACCTGCTTCGGCGTGAGCGTGTGCTCCTCGTTGTCCGCGAGGATCCTGGCGAGGATGAGCAGGCTGTTGAGCGGCGTGCGCAGCTCGTGCGACATGTTCGCGAGGAACTCGGACTTGTACTTCGAGGTGCGCGACAGCTCCCTGGCTTTCTCCTCCAGGGAGGCGCTGGCGCGCGCGATCTCGCGGTTCTTGATCTCGAGCTCCGACGCCTTCTCCTCCAGCTCCTGCGAGCGCGAGCCGAGCTCGGTGTTGGACCTCTGGAGCTCCTGGAGCAGCTCCTCCGTCCTCATGCTGGCGCCGATCATGTTGAACACGACGCCGATCGACTGCGTGAGCTGCTCGAGGAACGTGAGGTGGATGGGCGTGAAGTTCTGGAAGCTCGCCAGCTCGATGACCGCCTTGAGGCCGCCCTCGAACAGCACCGGCAGGACGCAGATGTTGCGCGGCGGCGCCTCGCCGAGGCCCGAGCTCACCCGGATGTAGTCGTCCGGCAGGTCGGTGACGACGATGCTCTTCTTCTCGAGGCCGCACTGCCCGACGAGCCCCTCGCCCAGCGCGAACCGGTTGGAGATGCCCTTGCGCTTCTGGAACGCGTAGCTCGACGTGAGCTTCAGGGTCGGGTGCTTGTCCTCGGACTCGAGCACGTAGAAGGCCCCGTGCTGCGCCGAGACGAGCGGCGTGACCTCGGACATGATGAGGCGGCTGAGCGCCTCGATCGTCCGCTGCCCGGCCATCATCCCGGAGAAGCGCGCCAGGTTCGTCTTCAGCCAGTCCTGCTCCTGGTTGGCGCGCGTCGTGTCTCGCAGGTTCGAGATCATCTGGTTGATGTTGTCCTTCAGCTGAAGGACCTCGCCCTGCGCCTCGACGGAGATGGCCCGCGTCAGGTCGCCCTTGGTCACGGCGGTGGCGACCTCGGCGATCGCGCGCACCTGCGTGGTGAGGTTGCCGGCGAGCTGGTTCACGTTGTCGGTGAGGTCCCTCCACGTGCCCGCCGCGCCGGGCACCTTGGCCTGGCCGCCGAGCTTGCCCTCGATGCCGACCTCGCGCGCCACCGTCGTCACCTGCTCGGCGAACACCCGGAGCGTGTAGGTCATGTCGTTGATCGTGTCCGCGAGCGACGCGATCTCGCCCTTGGCCTCCAGGGCCAGCTTCTGGCGGAGGTCGCCGTTCGCGACCGCGGTCACGACCTTGGCGATGCCGCGCACCTGCGAGGTGAGGTTCGAGGCCATGACGTTGACGTTCTCCGTCAGGTCCTTCCACGTGCCGGACACCCCGGGCACCTGCGCCTGGCCGCCGAGCTTGCCCTCCGTGCCTACCTCGCGCGCGACGCGCGTCACCTCCGCGGCGAACGCGCGCAGCTGATCGACCATCTTGTTGATGGTGTCCTTCAGCTCGAGGATCTCCCCCTTCGCCTCGACCGTGATCTTCTGGGACAGGTCGCCGCTCGCGACCGCCTTCGTGACGAGGGCGATGTTGCGCACCTGGTTCGTCAGGTTGCCGGCGAGCTGATTGACGTTGTCGGTCAGGTCCTTCCACGTGCCGGCGACGCCGGGCACCTGCGCCTGGCCGCCGAGCTTGCCGTCCGTGCCTACCTCGCGCGCGACGCGCGTCACCTCCGCGGCGAACGCGCGGAGCTGGTCCACCATCTTGTTGATGGTGTCCTTCAGCTCGAGGATCTCCCCCTTCGCCTCGACCGCGATCTTCTGGGACAGGTCGCCGCTCGCGACCGCCTTCGTGACGAGGGCGATGTTGCGCACCTGGTTCGTCAGGTTGCCCGCGAGGACATTCACGTTGTCCGTGAGGTCCTTCCACGTCCCGCTGACGCCCCGCACCTCGGCCTGCGCGCCGAGCTTGCCCTCCGTGCCTACCTCGCGCGCGACGCGCGTCACCTCCGACGCGAACGCGCGCAGCTGCTCCACCATCTTGTTGATGGTGTCCTTCAGCTCGAGGATCTCGCCCCGCGCCTCGGCGGTGATCTTCTGCGACAGATCGCCCTTGGCGACGGCCGTCGTGACGAGGGCGATGTTGCGCACCTGGTTCGTCAGGTTGCCGGCGAGCTGATTGACGTTGTCGGTCAGGTCCTTCCACGTGCCGGCGACGCCGGGCACCTGCGCCTGGCCGCCGAGCTTGCCGTCCGTGCCTACCTCGCGCGCGACGCGCGTCACCTCCGCGGCGAACGTCCGGAGCTGCTCCACCATCTTGTTGATGGTGTTCTTCAGCTCGAGGATCTCCCCCTTCGCCTCGACCGTGATCTGCTTCGACAGGTCGCCGTTCGCGACCGCCGTCGTCACCACCGCGATGTTGCGCACCTGGTTCGTCAGGTTGCCCGCGAGGACGTTCACGTTGTCCGTGAGGTCCTTCCACGTCCCGCTGACGCCCCGCACCTCGGCCTGCGCCCCGAGCTTGCCCTCGGTGCCTACCTCGCGCGCGACGCGCGTCACCTCCGACGCGAACGCGCGCAGCTGCTCCACCATCTTGTTGATGGTGTTCTTCAGCTCGAGGATCTCCCCCTTCGCCTCGACCGTGATCTGCTTCGACAGGTCGCCGTTCGCGACCGCCGTCGTCACCACCGCGATGTTGCGCACCTGGTTCGTCAGGTTGCCCGCGAGGACGTTCACGTTGTCCGTGAGGTCCTTCCACGTCCCGCTGACGCCCCGCACCTCGGCCTGCGCCCCGAGCTTGCCTTCCGTGCCTACCTCGCGCGCGACGCGCGTCACCTCCGACGCGAACGCGCGCAGCTGCTCCACCATCTTGTTGATGGTGTTCTTCAGCTCGAGGATCTCCCCCTTCGCCTCGACCGTGATCTGCTTCGACAGGTCGCCGTTCGCGACCGCCGTCGTCACCACCGCGATGTTGCGCACCTGGTTCGTCAGGTTGCCCGCGAGGACGTTCACGTTGTCCGTGAGGTCCTTCCACGTCCCGCTGACGCCCTGCACCTCGGCCTGCGCGCCGAGCTTGCCTTCCGTGCCTACCTCGCGCGCGACGCGCGTGATCTCCGAGCCGACGGTCTGGAGCTGCTGGACGACGTCGTTCACCTCGTCGGCGATCTGCCCGATCGTCCCCGGCACCTCGCCGATGCCGACGCGCGCCGAGAAGTTGCCGGCCTTCACGGCCTTGAGCACCTCCAGGATCGCCTGGAGCTGCATCTCCCGCACGTCGAGGCTGAGCCCGTCCGCGCCGCGCCTGCGGGAGGGCGGCTTCTTCTTGCTGGCTGCGCTCCCGTTCTTGTCCTTCGACGCCGACGCGATGTTGTTCGGTTGCATGAATACCTTCCTGACGACGATAGCGCGCCTGGAAATCTCGGTCTCGCTTCGTGGGATCAGGCCCCGACGATGCCGGGGGAGGGCGGCATCACGAGGACCCGGCGCGCCGCCGTCTCACGACTTGCCGCGGCGCAGAACTTCTTCGACCTGTCGCTGGAGGCGAGCGTGCTCGATGTCGCGGGCGCGCCGCTCGAGCGCGCGTCGCATGCGAGAGCTTAGCTCATCGGACCGGAAAGGTTTGGAGAGGTAATCGGAGGCGCCGACGCGGAGGGCCCGCATCCCGGTCTCGACGGAGCCGAAGGCGGTGATCGCGATGATCGCGAGGAACGGGTCGTGCTCCTTCGCTCGCGCGATCAGCTCGATGCCGTCCATCCCCGGCATACGGATGTCCGTGATGAGGAGCTCGAATTTCTCCGAGGGAAGCAGCCTGATGCCGGACAAGGCATCGGCAACATGCGTCGCGTGGTAGCCGTGATCGGTCGCGATGTCAACGACGAACCGGCCGAGATCGTCGTCGTCCTCAACAATCAACACCTTCGTCGGTGAGCTCGAACTCATCCCTCCTGCCTCCTGTGCTCCCTGCTTTTTCTCCCTGTCTGTCCTGCGCCTTCGGCCCCGGCGCCTCGCGCCCTGGCTTCAGGTGCCTTGGTGCTCGCCTCCGTGCTCAGGAGCTCTCCTCCATGCTCGCGTCCGTCCTCTCTTCGGGCGTATCGCCCTGGGGCGACGCCTCGAGCCTCACTGCAGAGCTCGCCTCCGCGCTCGACGCCGGACCGGAGACGGTCGTGGGCAGGGTGACCCGGAAGCGTGCCCCGCCTGTCGGCGAGGAGGAGACCTCCACCGATCCGCCCGCCTCCTGGACGATGCCATGGACGATGGCGAGCCCGAGGCCGCTGCCCCCGCGGGTCGACTTCGTCGTGAAGAACGGCTCGAAGATCTGGCGCGCGTCCTCGACGCGGACCCCGGGCCCGGCGTCCTCGACATCGAAGCACACGGCGCGAGCGCCCGCCGGACCGTCGCACGCGGGGAGGACGCGCACCGCGAGCGCGCCGCCGCCTTCCTGGGCCTCGATGGCGTTCAAGCAGAGATTGAACACGACCTGAAACAGACGATCGGAGTCGAGGGCGACGCGCGCCCACTCCCCGCTATCGCGCGGACAGACGATCGTCGTCTCGATGTCGCGCTTCCTGCACTCCGGGCCCAGGAACGCGACCACGTCCTCGATGACGCGCCGGAGATCGCTGTCCTCCTGCTGATGCCGAGACGGCCGGGCGAGCGAGACGAGGCGGGAGACGACGCGGGTGATCCGCTCGGACTGCCGCGCGATGGTCTCCAGCTCGGCGCGCAGGTGCTCCGGGCAGCCGGGCAGGTCGGCGGCGCGCCGCGCGCGGCCCTGGATCACGTTGAGCGGCGACCCGATCTCATGGCCGAGCGAGGTCGCCACCTGCCCCGCGGCGGCGAGCGCCTGAGCCTGCTGCAGCCGGCGCTCCACGTTCACCCGCGCCGTCTCCTCCCGCTCGGCGCGCGCCCGCGCCTCCCGGAGAGACCAGGTCATCGTGTTGAAGGCGTGGGCCAGCCGGGACAGCTCCTCCGCGCCCTTCTCGGGCACGGCCGCGTCCAGATCGCCGCTGGCGACGCGCTCCGCCCCGGAGAGGATGGCCTGCGCCGGGACGGCCACGGTGAAGCGCCCCACGAGCCCGGCCACGACCGCGCTGATCAGCAGCAGCACGACGCCCGTCACCGCCAGCCCGCGATTCAACGCACTCTCGAGCACCTCGATGTAATGACGATCGCGCACCAGGATGGCGACCAGAGGCGGGTTGGCGCTGCTCGGCTGGATGGAGACGGTGCGGAGCAGCACCGACTGCCCGACCAGGCTGGAGGTCTCCTCGATGTCTCCCCCCTCGAGGAACGCCCGATGGGCGATCTCCCCGAGGCGCTCGGCCTCCCCCTTGACCCCCTCCGTGATGAAGACCGCCTCACCCTCCCGGGTGAACGCGGCGACGCCCAGGATGCGCTCGGCGCTCGCGAAGTGCTCCGCCCGCCGCCGGACGAGCGCGAGGTCCCGGCGCTGGAGCGCGCTCTCGACGAACGCCTGGAGCAGGGTGGCATAATTGCGGAGCTCGGCCGTGGCCTCCTCCCGCAAGACCTGTGTCCGGTGCGCCGACGCGAATACGCCGTACAGCAACGTGGCGATCGCGATGGGCAGGACAAGAGACAAGAAGAACTGATGTGCGAGCCTCATCCCCGCGGGTCGGCGCTGGTGCTCCACTGCCATACGACGATCCACCGCGACGCCCACAGGACGCCACCGCGTCAGCGCTTCGCGTCATCGGAGGAGCCGAGCGCGCGAAGCCCTGGAATCACATCACCATTTCCCCTGACCGGCAAGATCTTCCTGGGAACGAGGACAAGTATTCATCCAGGTACCTCGCCATACGTCGAGTCGGTATCAGGCTTTGCCTGAACAGGACTAGGGCATCGGCCGATGTCTTCGTGACGTCGGTCACGCCGCCTAGACCAGGCGCGCCCGCGGTCGCTTCGCCGCTGCCCCTCGGGTCGCCGCGCGCGCGCCGGACGCCGCTGGCCCGCCGCGCGCGCCGCTCTTCACCGCGCCCGCGCCCGCGCCGCGGCGCCCCGCGCTCTCCGCGAGCATCGCCCCCCACCGCGAGATCGCCTGCGCGACCTCGCTGAACCCCCGCCCGGTGTCGGTCAGCTCGTACTCCACGCGCACGGGGGGCCCCGGCAGGACGCGCCGCACGACGAGGCCGAGCGCCTCGAGCTCCTTCAGCCGGCTGGAGAGCATCCGGTCGCTGATCGCGTCGAGCCGCTCGCCGATCTCGCCGAAGCGCAGCGGGCCCTCGTCGAGCGTCGCGATGATGAGGCCGTTCCACGGCTTCGCGAGCACGTCCATCGCCGCCTGGAACCCGTCGCAGAGGTGCTGGCATGAATGCTTCATTCCGCTTCCTGGACAGGATGACCCCTTCACTACCAAAAAGGAAGTCCCTTGACACGAGGTAGCGCGTGCCCATGATGCTTTCCTGACGGATGCTGCTTCTCTTTCGGAAGTAACATCTTCTTTACAAGGAGCGTCGATCGTGACCACTGCCGCCGATCTGCTGTTCAGCCCCTTCAAGCTCGGCCCCCTGTCGCTGCCGAACCGCCTCGTGATGGCGCCGATGACGCGCTGCCGCGCGGGCGAGGGCAACGTGCCCACCGAGCTCAACGCGGTGTATTACGAGCAGCGCGCGTCCGCCGGCCTCATCGTCACCGAGGCCACGCAGGTCAGCCCGCAGGGCGTGGGGTACCTCCGCACGCCGGGCATCCACACCGACGCGCAGGTCGAGGGGTGGCGGCTCGTCACGGACGCGGTGCACCGGGCCGGGGGGCGCATCTTCGCCCAGCTCTGGCACGTCGGGCGGGCGTCGCACGTCTCGTTCCAGCCGGGCCGGCAGGCGCCGGTCTCGTCCTCGGCCGTCCGCATCCGCACCGGCCACGCGCACACGCCCGAGGGCCCGCAGCCGTACAGCACCCCGCGCGCCCTCGAGACGCGCGAGATCCCCGGCGTCGTCGCGCAGTTCGAGGACGGCGCGCGCCGGGCGAAGGCGGCCGGCTTCGATGGGATCGAGCTCCACGCGGCGAACGGCTACATCATCGACCAGTTCCTCCGCGACGGCGTGAACCAGCGGACGGACCCGTATGGCGGCTCGGTCGAGAACCGGGCGCGGTTCCTGCTCGAGATCGTCGACGCGGTGACCGGCGTCTTCGACCCGGACCGGGTCGGCGCGCGGGTCTCGCCGCTGGGCGGCTACAACGACATGAGCGACTCGAACCCGAAGGCGATCTTCGGCCACGTCGCCGCCGAGCTCTCGGCGCGCAAGCTCGCCTACCTGCACGTCGTGGAGCCGGTGGACGGGCAGGCGGAGGACGCCGCGGGGCGCGTGATGCCCCTGCTCCGCGAGCGGTTCCGCGGCGTCCTCATGGCAAACGGCGGCTACACGCTCGAGACCGCGGAGGCGGCGCTGCGGACGGGCGCGGCGGACCTCGTCTCGTTCGGCGCGCCGTTCCTGGCCAACCCCGACCTGCCCGAGCGCCTGTCGCGCCGGGCGCCGCTCAACCCGCCCGACGTGTCGACGTTCTACTCCGAGGGGCCGCGCGGCTACACCGATTATCCGCGCCTCGGCGACGCGCAGGCCGCCGCGCAGCCGTCGGCCTGAGCGCGGCATCCGGCGCAGGCGCGGCGAGGGCTCCCGCGCCGCGGACCATGGTAGGCTCCAGGGCCGATGTCGGCGGCCCTGGATCTGTTCCCGAGAGCGGTCGTTGTTCTGCGCGCGCGCGTCGATGAGCGCCCGGCGCCCGGCGCGGCGCGCTCGCCCGCGGAGGCGCCGTGAGCGCGGCGCCGGGCGAGGTGCAGCGCATCGGGGCCGGCGAGCTCCGGGCGTTCATCCAGGACGCGGGCGAGCTCAAGAAGGGCACGCTGCTCTACGACGGCGGCCAGCTCCTGAACCTGGCCCGCCACGAGAACAAGCTGTTCTGCGAGGCCAGGGGCTCGGGGGCCGCGCCCTACAAGGTCACGCTCGTCTACAGCGGCTCGCCGGCGCCCGCCTTCAAGGGGCGCTGCACCTGCCCGGCGCGGACGTTCAACACCGCGTTCTGCAAGCACGCGGCGGCGCTGCTCGTCGCCTGGGCGCGCGCGCCCGAGTCGTTCGTCGTGAGCGACGCGGCGCCGCCCGGCGCGCCCGGCGCCGAGACGGCACGCAAGAGCGTGAAGAAGGGCAGCGCGAACGCGCAGGCCCTGATGAAGTCGGGCGTCGAGCAGGTCGGCACGCTGGTGCGCGAGCTCGCCGTGGCCGGCGTCGCGGCGATCGGGGCCGACCGCATCGAGCAGATGGAGAAGCTCGCCGAGGGGCTCCGGGAGAACCGCCTCCGGCGGCTCTCGGCGCGGACGCTCGACCTCGCCGCGCTGCTGCGTGGACCCGCCGCAGGCGCTGGCCCCGCCGCGAGCGGCCCGCAGGCCCCCGGCGCCCGCCGCGGCGCGCTCCCGGCGGTCGCGTACGCGAACCTGATGGCCGATCTCCTGCTCACCGCCCGCAAGCTCGAGAAGCACCTCGCGGGCGAGCCGCTCGACGACCGCCACGTCGAGGAGCTCGTCGGCAAGACGTGGAAGGCGTCCGACCGCAAGCCCGCGGAGGGGCTCACGCTCGTCGAGTACGCCTTCTCGACGCGGACGACGAGCGACGATTACGTCATCCGGGAGAGCCGCTTCCTCGACCTCGAGACAGGCCGGCACTTCAGCGAGAAGCAGATCCTCCCGGCCTTCATGGCGAAGCGGACCGAGCCGAAGCGGAGCTTCGCCGGGGAGGTGCTCGCCGGGGCGCGCGCGACGACCTACCCCGGCTACCCGCCGCTCCGCCTCGACTTCACCGACCTCGGCGACAAGCGCCCGCTCGAGGCCGGCGCCCTGGAAGCGGTGCTCGCGCGGGCGCTGCCCGACGTCGGCGCGGCGCTCGCGGCGCTCCAGGAGCACCGCAAGGACGTCTTCGCGCCCGACCTCGTGCCCGTGGCGGTGCGCATCGACACGCTCTTCGCGCGCGGCGCGCGGCTCTCGGCGGTCGACGACAAGGGCGAGGCCCTCCACCTGCCCGACGACGCCGCGCTCGAGGAGCGGCTCGCCGGCTCCCTCCGCGACGCGCGGCTGCGCGCGCTGCTCGGCGACGTCGGCATCGACGCGGCGCTGCCCACGCTGTGGCCGCTCGCCGCGGTCGTCGAGGGCCCGCTCGGCCTCGAGCTCCGGCCGGTCGTGGAGCAGGGCGCCGCGGCGCGGAGCGGCCCGCTGGAGGGCTCCGCCTGGAACGCCGCCGCCCGCGAGGCCGGCGCCTCGCCCGCGGCCATCGCGCTCGGCGAGGTGCGCGAGGAGCTGGCCGAGGCGCTCGCCACCGGGCTCACCGGCCTCGGCGCCCGCGTGACCGACCCGCTGGCCGAGCGGCTCCGCGACCTGCGCCTGGAGAAGCAGGCCGCGCTGCTCCAGGGGCTCCCGCAGCGGCCCGAGCCGGCGGACCGGCTCGACGACTTCATCAAGCTCTACCAGGTGCTCGAGATGGCGCTCGTGCGCCTCGCCGGCGCGACGCACATCGACAGCGCCTCGACCGAGCGCGTGCCGACGTACGAGAGCGTGACCGTCGCGCGGCCCGACGAGGCGCTCCCCCCGGACGAGGTGGCGCGGCGCCGCGCGGCGGGCGCGATGAGCCGCTACGTCGCCGCGGTCCACTACGCCCGCCACTACGAATCGCTGCCGGCGAGCGAGCTCGTCGAGAGCATCTTCCCCCTCTGGGCGGACGGCACCGCGACGCCGACCATCGCGAGGACGTTCGCGCCGCTCGGGGCCGAGGCGATCGCCGCCGCCGAGCGGGCGCTCACGGTCAAGGCGGGCCGCGTGGCGAAGCTGACCGCGGTGCGGGTGCTGCAGGCGGTCGCCCTGCACGGCGGCGCGGCCTCGGCCGACGCCGCGGCGATGCTCGGCCGGGTCGCGGAGCACGCCAAGGACGCGGGCCTGCGGGCGCTCGCCCGCGACGCGCTCGACGTGCTCGACGCGCTCGACGCACGCGCGGCCGGGCCGGGCGGCGGCGCGGTGCGCGCGCGCCGCGCCGCCCGGATGGAGCGGGTGCAGGAGCTCGCGAAGACGCTCGGCGCGGCGCCCACCAAGGAGGAGCGGGGCGAGGCGCTCAAGGCGCTCGCCGAGCTGGGCGACCTCTCCGCGCTGCCGGCGCTCCGCCGCGCCTTCTACGCCGACGCCGCCCGCGGCGTGCGCGAGGAGGCCGCCTACGCGCTCGCCCAGCTCGGCGACGTCGAGATGGTCGAGACGTTCGTGCGGATGCTGGCGAGCCGCGGCGAGGACGAGCGGGAGGCGAAGATCGCCGCGTACGCGCTCGGCTACCTCGGCGACGTCCGCGGGCTGAGCGAGCTCCTGGCGGCCTACGCCGAGGGGTACAAGCCGGGCATCGTGGCGGACGCGATCCGCGCGTTCGGCCCGGTGGCGCTCGCGCCGCTCGTGGAACTCATCGAGGCGCGGCCGGAGATCGCGAAGCGCGCGGCGGCGCTCGACGCGCTGAAGAAGATGGAGGACGCCGCGGTGGCGGGGTGCCTGCTCGAGCGGGTCGAGGCGCGGCGCGGCGAAGCGGATTTCCCCGAGCGGGCGCAGCTCTACCTGAAGCTCGCGGACGTGCACCCGCACAGCCGGCGCGAGGTCGCGAGCGCCGTCGCGGCGGCGCTCGCGGGCGCCGAGGGCAAGGACGCGCAGGCCGCGCTCCGGGCGGCGCAGCGGGCGCTCGGCGTGGTCAAGCGGAGCAAGTAGCGGCCGCGCGCCCGCTCACATCGCGATCTGCACGGGGATCTCCGCGGACAGCTTCTCGCCCGCCTCCTTGGGGGTCGCGACGAGGCGGAGCACGCCGCGGGCCGCCGGGATCTCGCCTGCCGCGTCCGCTTGCCCGCTGTCCTGGAAGTCGAGGAACACGGGCGCGATCGTCTCGGTCCACCCGGAGGCGCACGCGTTGACGGGCACGGTGTTCGAGCCCTCGAGCACGGGCCGGCGCGGCGCCGCCGGATCGGGCTCGGGCGCCGCCGGATCGGGCGCTTCCGGCTCGAACGCCAGGCGGTAGGCCCACACGCCCTCGCCGCGCGTGTGGTGCCGGATCGCCACCATCACGTGCTGGCCGCCCTGGGGGCCGTACTCGATCGGGAGCGAGGCGTCCTCGGCGAGCGGGGCCGCGCCGCCCTCCGGATCGCTGAAGAACAGGCCAGTTGCGCCGGCCGCGGGCGGCTCGCCGTCGGCGCACGCCGTCGAGGGGTCGGGCGGGCCGTTGTTGCCGCCGGGATCGGGCCAGATGCAGAAGGTGCCCATCGAGCACAGGCCGAGGAGCGCCGTGAGCGCGACGCTGGTCCGGAGCTTGGGGAGCCGCATGCTCCCACCTATCCGGCAGATCCGCGAGGGGCGCAATCAGCTCTTCGTGTCGGATCGGCCTCCGCCGCGCTTCGCCTCGCAACGAGCGCCGCGAGCGCCGCGATGGCCGCGGTGGTCACGATGGCCGCGGGCGCTGTGAAGGCTGCCAGAAAGCTGGTGAGTTTCGCTAAGGTAGCTCGACAAGTCTCCAGTACTTGTTGAGCGCCGCCATCAGCTCGACGAAGCTGAGGAACGTGACGGGCTTGAGGAGATAGCCGGCCACATTGAGGTTGAAGGCCCCCACCTTGTCGCGATCGTCGTTCGACGTGGTCAGCACGACAACCGACGTGGACACGAGCTCCGGATCGGCGCGCAGCTCGCGCAGGAACTCGATCCCGTTCATCTTCGGCATGTTGAGGTCGAGCAGGATCAGCCGGCGCTCGACCGGGATGACGCCGCTGCGCAGCATCTCGAGCGCCTCGACGCCGTTGCCGGCGACCCACAGAGGGTTCGAGATGTTGTTCCTCTTGAACGCCCGGCGGACGTTCATCACGTCGACCTCGTCGTCCTCGACGAGGAGGATGTTCAGGAGCTTCTCTTCGACGTTCATTGTCTCCCTGTTCTCCTTGGCGGGAAGGACGTGAACGTCAACCTCCGCGCGATGGCCGCCGCCGCACTTATCATGGCAAGAGGGCGACCGCCGCGGAGGTTTCGCGGCCGCCGCTGTGCCCGAGCGCACTCCGGCGCGCAGTTTGTCGCGCGAGTTGTCGCGCGAGCTCTCCCGGAGTGTCTCATTGTTCGAGCTTGGACCACCGGCTCGCCCGATTCAACTGCAATGAGGAGCGCCTCCCGCCGCTGAGCTTGCCACTTACCCGGTTCGCCGGCGCCGCTGCGGGGGAGCTCAGTGATCGTTCGGATCGCGCTTCTGCCAGGTGAAGCGGAAGGTGGCGCCCTGGCCCGGGGAGGAGTCGATCCAGATGTGGCCCCCGCGGCTCTCGACGATCTTCTTCACCACGGACAGCCCGATTCCCGTGCCCTCGACCTTGTCGCGCGCCTCCAGCGTCTGGAAGAGGCCCCAGACGCGATCGTGGAACTCCGGGGCGATGCCGGGGCCGTTGTCCTCGACGAAGAACTCGTGGTGCGGGCCTGCGTCCCGGTGCCCGACGCGGACGCGCACGTCGGCGCGCCGCGCGTGCTTGAGCGCGTTGCCGATGAGGTTCATGAACACCTGCTGCAGCGGGATCCGCTCGGTCCGCAGCGCCGGCAGGCCCGGCGCGACCTCGACGCTCGCCCCGGGCGCCGGCGCGATCAGCTCGATCACGTCCGCGAGCACCTGGCCGACGTCGACCGCCTCCACCTCGTGCCGCATCCGCCCGGCGCGGCTGTAATCGAGGATCCCGTCGATGAGCGCCTCCATGCGCCGGACGCGGCCGCGCAGCAGGCTCATGTGCTCGCGCGACTCGCCCTCGACCGTCCCGGCGAGGTCCTCCTCGATCCATTGCGTCAGGTTCGCGATGCCGCGCAGCGGCGCCTTCAGGTCGTGGCTCGCCACGTACGCGAACTGATCGAGCTCCTTGTTGCTCCGCTCGAGCGCGGCGATGAGGCGCTCGCGCTCCGCCTCGGCGCGCTTCTGCTCGGTGATGTCGCGGATCTCGATGACCGTGCCCACCGGGGCGCCGCCGTCGAGGATGGGGCTCGCGGTGAAGGCGACCTGGTAAAACGAGCCGTCCTTGTGGACGAAGACGTCCTCCCCCTGCTCCTGGCTCTTGCGCGGCAGCGCCCGGTCGATCGGGCACTCCTCGACGGGGTAATGGCTGCCGTCCGGCCGCCTGTGGTGGATGATCTCGTGCAGGGGGCGATCGAGCGCCCTGATCTCGTCGAAGGAGAAGCCGGTGATCTTCTCGGCCGCCGGGTTCATGAAGGTGCAGCGCTGGTGCGCGTCCATCATGAACAGGCCGAGCGTCGCGTTCTCGGCGATGGTGCGCACGATCTGGTGCTGCACGCGGAGCGCCTCCTCGGCGCGCCGGATGTCGCTCACGTCGACGTTGCAGCCGACCCACTCGTGGATGGATCCGTCGTCCGCGAGGAGCGGGACGCCGCGCGCGACGGTGTGGGCCCAGGAGCCGTCGCGCCGGCGCAGCCGGTACTCCACCTCGTAGCGGGACCTCGACGCGACCGCCCCGCGCCACGCGGCGTTCGCGTGCGCGCGGTCGTCGGGGTGGACGGCGTCGAGCCACCCGTAGCCGAGCCACTCCTCGTAGCGCTGCCCGGTGAAGTCGCGCCAGGACGCGGAGTCCTCCACGACGTGACCGTTCGGCCCGGTCCGCCAGACGACGACCGTGGTCGCCTCCACCATGGAGCGGAAGCGCTTCTCGGCGGCGAGCGCCTCCTCGCGCAGCCGCGCGTTCTCGATGGCCACGCTGGCGAGCTGCGCGAGCTGCATCAGGATCGACTCGTCGTCGCCGGTGAACTCCCCCTCGACCTTGTCCGAGAGCTGGATGAGCCCGATGTTGCTGCCGTCGCGGGCGACGAGCGGCGCGGCGAGCCAGCCGCGCATGGGCGGGTGGCGCGACGCCTCGCCGCCGAAGCCGCGCCACGCCGGGTGCGCCTCGAGCTCGGCCTGCGTCATGCGGAGCGGCCTGTTCTGCTGGCAGGCCAGCGTGTAGATCCCGCTGCCGTTCGTCTTCGCGTCGTAGCCGCGGTACGCGGCGTACTTGTCCGAGAGGCTGACCGCGTTGATGGCATGCGCCCAGTTCTGGTCGCGGGTCATGCTGATGACCGACTGGTGCGCTCCGATGAGCGACCGCGCCCGCTCGGTGATCTCGGCGAGCATGCGGTCGAGCGACGGCGCCGAGTTGACGGCGAGCGAGGCCTCGGCGAGCCCCCGGAGCTGCTCGCTGCGGCGCTGCTCCTCGCGCAGGGCGCGGATCTGCTCCGTCGCGTCGACGCCGACCACGACGCCGGCGACGATCTGCCCCGCGGCGTCGCGGATGGGCGCGGCGCTGTACTCGATGATGGCGCGCGAGCCGTCGGGGCGCTGCATCTCCACCGGCTCGGCCCGGACGAGCTCGCCGCTGGCCACGGCGCGGGCGAGCGGCCACTCGTGCGGCGCGTAGGGGCGGCCGTCCGCGTGGAAGCCCTGGTAGCCGGCGCTGTACGCCGCGATGTCGGTCGACGCCACGAACGGCCGGCCGAGCTGCGCGGCGCCCTGCGCGTTGCCCATCACGAGCTGCCCCGAGGGGGCCTCCGCGATGTACACCGCGTGGGGCATCTGCTGGATGATCTGCTCCAGCTTGTGGCGCTCGTGCTCGAGCTGCTCGGCGAGCTGCTCGATGCGGCGCCGCGCGAGCACCTGGTCGGTGACCTCGACCGCGAAGAGCACCACGCTCTCCGTCCCGCCGGCCGCGGCCGGGATCGGCTCGAGGGTCACGTTGAAATAGCCCTCGGCCAGCGCGCCGTCGCCGCGGTCGAGGAGGATCAGGAGCTCGCACGCGGCGGCCGCCCGGCCCGACCCGTGGGCCCGCTCGAGCAGCTCGGCCACCTGGGAGCCGGCGAGCTCCGGGGCGCACTGGAGCAGGCGCCTGCCGACCACGGTGCGGTCGCGGAACAGGCGCTGCGCGAGCCGGTTCGTGAAATCGATCACCCAGTCGGGCCCGCGGAACACCGCGATGGCGGTGGGCGCCTCCGTGAACAGGGCGTGGATGGAGTGGATGGACCGGCTGGCGTCCGACGCGGCCTGCGCCTCCATCGGATTCAGTCCGCGCGCGGCCGCCCCCTCGTCCCGGAAATGCTGGGTCATCGCTCGTCCTGGTGGTCAATCGCCGCCGCGGCGAACGGCTCCGTGACGCGGCGGCTCATCACGCACTCGGCGGGCTCGGAGCCTGTTGCGCGGCGTCTCGACTCCGAGACTGCCCGGTCACCCTGGCGATGTCAACGGGCCCCCGGAAAGGGGGATTGGGCCCGGAGAGGTTTATACGGAGCAGGAAGGCAGGAAGATCCTTATCTTCCCTGCTCTCGCCTCCTGCTCGGATGCGGCCGCCCCCGCAGAGGCGGTGCTGCATGCGTTGTTCGAGCGGCGGCGCCGCGCGCGCTCGCGGGTCAGCTCACCCGGGGCCGCTCGCGCCACAGCGTCATCAGCACCCGCCCGACCTGGACCATGCGGCCGACCCGCCCCTTCGGGCTCGTGTCGGCGGCGCGGAACGGCTCGGCGCGGAACGGCTCGGCGCGGTAGCTCGGGCCGGCGGGCGGCGCCTCGCGGGCGGCGGCGCCGCCTTCGACAGGCGTCGCGGACGCGGGCGCGGGCCCGAGCCGCCGGTCGAGGTGCACCTCGACCGCCTCGCCGATCAGGTTGCTCATGTCGCGGTCGTGCTCGATGCAGTGGAGCAGCAGCCGGTCCGCGAGCGGATCGGGGAGGTAGACCGTGACCGCGCGCCGCGCGCGGCCGTCGTTCCCGACGAGCACCGGCGGGACGGCCGGCGGCTCCGGCGAGGTGGTGGCGAGCGGCTGGGGCCCGGCGATGGCGCTCGCCGCCGCGGGCTGCGCCGCCGCGGGCGGCTCGGCGCTCGGCTGCGGCGCTGGCTCCTGCCTCGCTTCAGCCGGCTTCTCGGCGTCGAGCGCGCGCCTCTCGGCGGCGGCCTTCGGCTTCTCGGCGTCGGGCGCGCGCCTCGTTCGGTCGTCGTCGTGCGCCGGCTTGCCGTCGGCGCCGCCCGCGACGAACGCGTCGACCTTCTCAGGCGACGGCGGCTTTCTTAGCGAGACCGCGACTTGTTTTTTCGCCATGGTGAAGCGTCTCCAGTTCTTCGAGAAGGTGGGTGATCTCTCTGGCCGCGGTGTCCCGCGGCGCATAGCCCGTCACCCCTTGCCCGCAGGCGAGGGACTCCTGATAGGCAATGCGATAGCCGAGCTCCGTGGCGAGCACCGGCAGGCCCGAGGTCTCGAGCACGGCGCGCGCCGATTTGCCGAGCGCCGTGCGGCCCTGCTTGCGCGTGATGAGGATGCAGCCTTTGAGCCCGCTGCGCAGCGCGGCGGCCTCCCGGAACACCTCGATCGCGGCGGTGAGCGCCCAGGCGTCCGCGGCCGTGGGGCCGCAAGGATAGACGGCGACGTCGGCGATCATCAGCGCCGACCGGGCGATCTCACCGTGGCGCGGCGGGCAGTCGATGACCGTGAGGTCGTACGCGGCCGCGACCTCCGGGAGCTGCCCCGGCTTGTGCATCGAGGCGCCCATCGCCATGACGGTCGGGATCTCGTGCCCTGCCTCGGCGGCCACGTCGCCCCACGTGCGGACGGTGCCCTGGGGATCGGCGTCGACGAGCAGCACCCGCCGGCCCTTCGCCAGCGCGGCCATGGCGAGGCTCACGGCCGTGGTGCTCTTGCCGATCCCACCCTTCTGTCCGGTGAGCGCGATGATCATGACACCCCCCTAGCAGAACCCACGTCGGGTGGTCCACTTTCTTGCGGGCGCCACCGCGGCTTCGTTGCGGCTCTGCCCCGCTCTTCGCTGTGGACGCCGCGGGCCCGCGGAAGGGAGCTCCCTACACGACGCCTGATACGACCGGCGATTCTTCGGTGGTATCCGCATCTTGGGTGTCATCTCGGGCCGATTGAAGTTCACCTCACACGCTCGGGTCAGCCCTCTTGCCCCTTGCTGGCCTCTCGTCGGTCGTCCTCGACACCGACCGCCGGCCCACGTTACCTTGAGGACGAAAGATGACGAGCACAGCGACTCCCCTCGGGTCCCCGGGGCTCCCCACGAGCTACATGAGCGCTGTGCGCAGCGCGCCCTTCGCGGTGATCGAGTGCGCGGGGAATCTCGACGATCTCGTCGTCGTCGAGTGGAATGGCGAGGCGGAGCGCATCTTTGGATATACCGCTGACGAAGCGGTGGGCCGCCGCCTGACGGACACGATCTTGAGCGGCGCGGACGCCGAGGCGTGGCGGCGCTCGCTCGGGCAGGCGAGCGCCCCGCTCCGGTGCACCCATGCCCGCAAGGACGCGCGCGCCGTCGTGTGCGAGTGGCGACATGCGCCCGTGGTGGGCGACGGCGGCGAGCCGATTCGGCTGCTCTGCTTCGGGCAGGATATCACGGAGCAGGTCAAGGCCGTCGAGGAGCTGAGGGAGCGCGACGTCATCCTCCGGGCCATCCTCGGCGCGGTGGACACGTCCGTGACCCGGATGGATCGGGATGGATTCTGCACCTTCCACGAGGGCAAGATGCTCCCGTCCCTCGGCCTGAGGCCGGGCCAGTTCGTCGGAATGAACGTGTTCGACCCCCCTCCCGCGCCGATGGACATGGAGCCGATGCGGAGAGCGGTCCGGGGCGAGCTCGTCCGCACCAGCGTCGAGGCGTTCGGGATGGCCTGGGAGACGTGGGTCATCCCGCTCCGCGGCGCGCACGGGGAGCCCGAGGGCGCTGTCAGCTTCACGCTCGACGGCACGGAGGCGAAGCGCAGGGAAGACGAGCTGAAGTCGCGGCTCGAGATCATCGAGCGCCAGCAGAAGGTGATCCGCGACCTGTCGACGCCCATCATCGAGGTCTGGGACGGCGTGCTGACCCTCCCCATGGTGGGCGTCGTCGACAGCAAGAGGGCCGCCGACGTGATGGACGACCTGCTGGCCGCCGTCGCGGACAAACGGGCCCGGTTCGCGATCCTGGACCTCACCGGCGTCGAGGTCGTCGACACGAAGACAGCGAGTTACCTCATCGACCTCGTCCGCGCCATCCGGCTCCTGGGCGCCGAGGGGGTGATCACGGGCATCCGGTCCAACGTGGCGCAGACGATGGTCTCCCTCGGGCTCGACATGTCGGGCATCGCGACCGTGGGGAACCTCCGCGCTGGCCTGAAGCTGTGCATGCAGCGCGCGGCGGCGAGCGGCGCGGCGTCGCGCGCCCCCGCCGAGGGCGCGGCGCCGAGGCTCCCCGGGGGCGGCCCGCGCCGAGGCTGAGGGCACGCTGGAGGCGCGCCCGCGTGGACACGCCAGCTCCGCCGGGTGGGTTCAAGGCGGGCGGCGGGCAAGGCCCGTCTGATTCACGGCCTTTCAGGCCGCAGCCATCCACCGTCAGGAGAGCACTTCGGCGGCGGTCTTCGCCCCGAGGACGTTATCGATCCAGCGGTCGAGGGTCGCGATATCCGTGCACGCCTGGAGTCGCGCTCTCTCGTCCTCGGTGAGCACGAGCCCTGCCCGCGCAAGCAGCCGCAGCAGCGTGTCCCTTTTGCCCTCGAGCTTGCCCTCGAGCTTGCCCTCGAGCTTGCCCTCACGCAGGCCCTTGAGCTCGCCCTCACGCATACCCTCCCGCATGCCCTCGAGCTTGCCGCGATCGATGAGCCTCTGCACGAACGGGGGAAAAGTCGCCTCGCCTTCGATCTGCCGTTCCATGACCAACGCCTCCAGAGCTTGCCGCATGGGCTCACGCAACCCGTTCCAGATGAGCTGAAAGTAGACCATGGCGTGCTCCTGGTCGAGCCGGCCGAGGGCAACGAGCGCCGCCTTGACCACGGTGAGCCCGTTCGGCCCGTTGCCGTGCGCCACCGCCGAGAGCACCGCGAGCTCGGCCTCCTTCTCCGCGTCGGCCGGGTCGGTGATCTCGGGGACGACGGCCGGACCGAGCACCAGCGGCGCGACGTTGCCGAGGCCCAGGCCGAGGTCGATGTTCTCCGCCGCCCAGGCCGCCACGCCCGCGTCCGGCGCGACCACGAGGACGACCGTGCCGCAGCGCTTCCTGGCGCGCACGACCGCGACGTACGTCGGCCACGAGAACTTCTTGTCCGGGTCCACGTCGCGCTGGACCTCGACGACGATCGCCAGCACGAGCGTGCCAGTCGCGCCGCGGAGCTCGAGCACCAGGTCCGCGCGGAACTCCACCGGGATGAGCTGGTCGAGCGACGACTCGACCACCGCGACGGAGGCGTGCGGCGGCACCTCGACGTGGAGGAGCGTCGCGAGGAAGTGGGGCGCGAGCTCCGGGTGCTCACGGAACATCTCGACGAGGGCGTTGTGCTCGAGCGTCGGCATGACGCTCGGCCTTGAGCACACCCCGTGCCGACGCGAAACGACGGGAGAACGCGAGGCGAGGTCCAGCTCAGGGGGTGGCGGCGCCATGGCGGAGGGGCGGCCACCCCGCCCACTCGATGGCACCCGACGCGACGATCTGGCCTTGCGCCGCGGGCGCGATGCGGTCGTCGGCACAAGCGCCGTGTCGGGCAGCATCGGAGAGCAAGAGAAGAGGACCGCGAGGGCGCGATTGTCGAGAGAGAGTGTGTGAGAGCGGAGAGGGTGGTCCTGTCTGCCTTCCGCGAGGCCCGCCTGACGCGATGCCTCCGTCGTCGCGATTCGTCCACGTCGCCGCATCCTCTCCGGTCCTTGCGTCCCCCGACCGCAGGACCGGCCCCGCGGTCAGGCAGCCCGCCCTCCCCCGCCGAAGTTCGCGTTTGCGTCGGCAATCCCAGGCCCGTAAGGAACGGCGGACAGGCGACGCCGCGCGCGGCGCCGGGAGACGCCGATCGTGACCACCGAGCCCCGCAGCACCACGAACGCCGGCCAGCGCGCGGCTGGCCCTCGCAGCCCCCGCCGCGGCGCGCGCGCCCTCGTCGGCGGCCGCCGCGCCGCCCTGGCGCTCGCCGCGGCGCTCGCCGGCGCGGCGCCCGCGGGGTGCGCCCCCCGGGGCGCGGCGTCGCCGCTCGCCGTCGAGGCGCCGCTCCCCGCCGCGTTCGCCGCCGCCCTGGAGGCCGAGATCGCGAGCTCCGCCGCGGCGGCGCCGTACCTCGACGCCCTCGAGCGCGCCGTCGACGCGCCGAGCGACGCGGGCGCGCTCGCGACCGTGATCGCGTCCACCGACGCGCTCGTCTTCGGCGCCGGCACCGCGGGCGGCCCCGACCCGGGCGCCTCGGCGATCGCGTTCCGCTCGCGCGAGGCGCTCCCCGAGGTCGCCCGCCGCCTCCAGCGCGCCTGGGCGTTCGCGGACGTCAGCGGCCGCGGCGCCCCGGAGATGCCGTTCGTGCGCGGCACGCTCGCGAGCGCGCTCCACCGCATCGCCCTCTTCGTCGGCGACGAGGCCGCGGCGGCGACGTGGAGCGCGCGCCGCGGCTGCGCGGGCGAGGCCGCCCTCGTCGGCCCGCTCGACGCGGCGCCGCTCCAGAGCCTCGCCCGACCGTCGCCCGTGAGCTCCGCGCCGGGCGCCCCGCTCGCGCGGTCCTACCCGGGGATCGCGCCGTTCGCGCCGAGCGTCTCGCCGATCGTCGTCCGCGCCGACGCGTGCGCGATCGACGTCGACGCGGTGAGCGCCCTCCAGGGGACGCGCGCCGTCGTGGTCGACCTCCACAACCCGGTCGCCCAGCGGGTGAGCCTCGCGCTCGCCTCGGGGTCCGCCGCCGCGCTCGAGGTGGGCGGCGTGCCCGCCCTCGAGCGCGACTACGCGGCGGGCGGCGGGCCGGTCACGCGCTTCGCGACCGTCGAGGCCCAGCCGGGCACGCTGCGCGTCGTCGTGCGCGTGGCGCAGAAGGGGGACGGCAGCTCCATCGAGCTCAGCGCGTGGGGCGAGAACGGCCTGCCGCTCCGCGCCCGCGCGCCGCGCCCCGGCGCCGCCGCGACCGCGACCGCGGCGCGGCCGTCCGCGGTCCGCCTCGCGCCGCCTCCGGGCGGCGGCCCGGCGTCCGTCGAGGTCGCCGCCGCGGCGCTGCTCGCGCTCGGCGACGCGCGCGCGGCGGAGCACCTCCTCGACCCGGCCGGCGACGGCCCCTCCGGCGACGGCCCCTCCGGCGACGGCGCTGCGCGCGGGCACGCCGCGACGCCCCCGGCGCGCGGGCAGGCCGCGCCCGCGTCGCCCGCCGCGGCCCCCGCCGCGGCCCCCGCGCCGCGCCAGCCGCGGCACGACCTTCTCTACGCGAGGGCCATCCGCCGCGTGGGCGACCTGCCCGAGACCGAGGTCGTCGAGCGCATCCGCGCCGCCCTCGAGCGCGTGCTCGCCGCGTGGCCCGCGTCGTGGGAGGCGCGCCTCTACGAGGCAGAGCTCGCGGAGCGCCGCGGCGGCCAGGGCGAGGGCACCATGGACGCGCTCCGCGAGCTCGGGGTGAAGGTCGCGCCGCCGGGGCCGGGCGGCGCCGTGAAGGCGCCCGGGGTCCCGCACGCCGACCGCATGGTCCTCGCCGAGCTCGCGGTGACCGCCCGCCGCGCCGCCGTCACCGACGTCGCCGAGGCCGCGTACGCGAAGCTCGCCGCGGCGGCGCCGGGCTCGGCGCTGCTCGCCGCCGTCGACGACCGCATCCACGGCCGCGTCGGCGTCGACGCGGTGAAGGCCGCCTGCGAGGGCGGGCTCGACCGCTCGAGCACGGCGTGCCTCGGCGCGCTCCTCGACGCGAGCGACCGCGCCGCGGTCCTCGCCGAGATCACCCGGCTGCGCCGGCTCCGCCGCGCGCCGGACGCCCTGCGCGAGGTGGAGCTGCGCGAGCGCGTCGCCCGCGGCGACCTGCGCGGCGCGCTCGCGGTGTACGACGCGATGCCGCCGGGCGACCGGGTGATGCTGGAGGCGCTCGGCCTCGCCGCCGGCCGCGGCGACGTGCGCGCGGTGCGCGGCCGCCTCGCCCGCGACCGCACCACGGCGCGCGACACCCCCGCCGGGATCGGCCCGATCACCCGCGCGCTCGGCCTCATCCCGGACCCGGCGCCGGCGCTCGAGGCCGAGGGGCGCAAGCTCGTCCTGGAGGACCAGGCCAAGGCGTTCCTCCCCGGCGCCGCGACCGCGGTGCTCCGCCACGTCGAGCGGTTCACGATCTCGCCCGACGGGCTCGTCCACTACGTGACGTACGATCTCCGCCGCGTCTCGGGCACCACGGACGTGGCCCAGGGCGCGGTCGCGTACGGCCCGCTCATCGAGGGCCGCGGCGCGGCGCGCCTCCTGCGCCGCCGCATCCACAAGCGCGACGGCCGCATCCTCGCGCCGGACGCGGCCGCGAACGCCGCGCAGGAGCACAGCGACCTCTCGCAGCTCGAGCAGGGCGACTACGTCGAGCAGGTCACCGAGGGCCACGCGCTCCCGGGCGACAGCGGCCAGCTCGTCATCGACACATGGGACCTGCTCCCCGAGCGCACGAGCGTGCGCGAGGCCGAGATCGAGGTGCGCCGCCCGTCGTCGCTCCGGCTCGCGGTCTGGTCGCACCCGCTGCTCGGCGCCGCGGAGCAGCGGGCCGAGGGCGCCTCCACGGTCAGCGTCTGGCGCCTCAAGGACCAGCCGCCGCGGCGCATGGAGGACGGCGTGCCCCGGGTGGAGATGGGCGTCGGCGTCAGCCTGGGGACGCAGACATGGGGCCACGTGGCCGCGGCGATCGACGAGAACCTCCGCGCGCTCCTCGACCGCGACCCGTACATGACCCGCTGGGCGCGCGAGGCCGCGGGCCCCGAGCGGGCGCCGTCGCCCGCGCTGATCGAGCGCGTCGTCGCGGCCGCGGGCAAGGCGGTGAAGGTCGCGGGCGGCGCCGAGCTCTCGGACATGGCGGCGCTGCTCGGCGGCGGCCCGCAGCGGACGACGGCGCGCGCGATGATCGAGCTCGGCCAGGGCAGCCGGTCGTGGGTCATCTACCGCGCGCTGCGCGAGCTCGGCGTGCGCGCCGACCTCGCGATCGCCGAGACCGAGCCGTTCAGCTCGTCGGCGGACTTCCCGCCGCACGCGGGCCGCTTCCAGCACCCGCTCGTCATCGCGCGCCTGCCGGGCGGCGACGTGTGGATCGACGCCGACGTCGAGGGCCCGCCGCTGCCGCCCGGGCGCATCAGCCCCGAGCGGCGCGGCCGCGCCGCCATGCTGCCCGGCGGCGAGCTCGTCACCGTGGCGGGGACGAGCGGCGAGACCGGCGACGAGGTCGACCTGCGGCTCACGGTCGACGAGCAGGGTAACGCTGCGGGAACATTCACGATTCTGCTGCACGGGCGGGCGGCGCAGGCGCTGTCGGAGGCGTTCGAGACCGTGGTCGGCACGGCGCGGCGCGAGATGCTCCGCGGCGTGGTGCTCGGCTGGCTGCCGTGGGCCGACGTCGAGGACGTCACGGTCTCCTCGACGGAGGGCTCGTGGGAGGTCGCGCTCCGCGCCGCGGTGACGATCCACGGCTTCGCGCGGCCGGAGGGCAAGGACGCCGCGGCGTGGACGCTGCCGGGGCTGGAGCCGGTGCACCTCGTGTTCCCGCGCGCGTTCACGGGCACGCTCGGCGCCACGTACGCCTCGCGCGGCGCCCGCAAGAGCGCGCTCGCGATCGAGACAGCGCTCCAGTACCACGTGCGCCGCCGGATCGAGCTGCCCGCGGGCCACGCGGTGGCGCGGGCGCCCGAGGGCGTGCGCGTCGAGGACGCGGGCCTCACGGCGTCGCGCAAGGGCAGCTACGGCGCGGTGATCGAGGAGGACTTCGCGCTGAGCCTGCCGACCGGGACCGTGGCGACCGACGCGTACCGGGCGTTCGTCGAGCGGGTGCAGGCGGTGGACAGCGGCTTCATGGCGGGCATCCGGGTGGCGCGGCCCGCGGGGGCCGCCGGGACCGCGAAGGCGGCGGGGGCGGCGGGGACTGCGCGGCCGCCCGGCGACGCGCAGAAGCCCGGGGCGGGTCGCGGCGGCGCGGCGAGCCCGCAGAAGCCGGAGAAGAAGCCCTGAGCCTCGAGGTCCGCGAGTCGGTCCCGCTGGCCCCGCTGACGACGCTCGGCGTGGGCGGGCCGGCGCGCTTCTACGCCGAGGCCGCGGGCGAGGCCGCGGTGGTCGAGGCGTTCCGCTTCGCCGAGGCGCGCGGCGTGCCGCTGTTCGTGCTGGGCGGCGGCTCGAACCTCGTGGTCTCGGACCGCGGCGTCGACGCGCTGGTGCTGCGCGTGCGGGTCCGCGGCGTCGAGGTCGTCGGCGGCGAGGCCGTCGGCGGCGAGGGGCTCGATCCGGCCGGGCGCGTCCTCGTGCGCGCCGGGGCGGGCGAGGGCTGGGACGACCTCGTGGCACGCGCGGTCGCCGAAGGGTGGGCGGGGGTCGAGTGCCTGTCGGGGATCCCGGGCGACGTCGGCGCGACGCCGATCCAGAACGTGGGCGCCTACGGCCAGGAGGTCGCGGAGACGATCGCCGAGGTGCGGGCGGTCGACCGCGCGACGGGGGCCGTGGCCGTCATCGCCGGCGCCGACTGCGGCTTCGGGTACCGCGACAGCCTGTTCAAGCGGGCCTGGCGCGGGCGGTACGTCATCACGGCGGTCACCTTCGCGCTTCGCCCCGGCGGCGCGGCGACGGTGCGTTACCCCGAGCTCCAGCGGGCGCTCTCGGCGGCGCCGGGCGGGGCGGCGCCGCCGCTCGGCGAGGTGCGCGGCGCGGTGATCGGGCTCCGCCGCGGCAAGTCGATGGTGCTCGACCCGGGGGACGAGAACGGGCGGAGCGCGGGGTCGTTCTTCATGAACCCGACGCTCGCGGCCGGCGCCGCCGCGGGCGCGATCGCGCGCATCGAGGCGGCGGGCGTTCTCGCGCCGGGCGAGGCGATCCCGCAGTACCCGGCGGGCGGCGGCCGGGTGAAGCTGTCCGCGGCCTGGCTGATCGAGCGCGCCGGCTTCGCCAGGGGGACGCGCCACGGCGCCGCGGGCATCTCGACGCGGCACACGCTCGCGCTGGTGAACCGCGGCGGCGCCACCGCGGCGGAGCTGCTCGACCTCGCGCGGCGCGTGCGGCGGGGCGTGCTCGATCGGTTCGGCGTGGCGCTCTCGGTCGAGCCCGATCTGGTCGGGTTCGCGCCCGGCGAGACAGACGATCTGGTCAGCGACGCCCACGCGGCTGACCAGGCCGGCTGATCCGCAGAGCGCGGCGAGGAGCGCCTGCGCATCGCCAGCCTCATCGGCTCGTCGTGTGGTTGCCGTGGCCGCTGCGCAGCAGGCGTGGTGCAGCGATCCCCTGACCATCGACCACCGACTTGTTCCCGGGTACTTCCACTCCTTGTGGTTGCCGTTCGCGTCGTAGAACAGCTCCCGCAGCCGAGGTTGCATCTCTGCATGCGCGGCCTCGTCCACCTGATTGGCCGTCTGCGGCCGCGGCCCCGTGTAGCGGCACGTCCTCTCCCGGGTCAGGTGATCCGACCGCCCTCCGACCACGCCATCCGGCATTTGCCTGGGCATTATCAGGCGACCTCCGACCCTATTTTCTTCACGCTCTCGAGGACGTTGTGTTCGATGACTGGCTAGCGAGCACATCCGCTGTTCAGCCCAGGTGCCTCATCAGCACTTCGAGCAGCTCGTCGCATGTTACCGCCTCACGCCTTCCTGTAGATGTGTAGTCCGTCGCCGCAGGCCCGGACGCCAGCTCACACTCACAATCATACGTGCCGCACTCCTTGTCGAATACACTAACACACACAAGGCGACGCGGCTCCGAGGTACTGACAATACGCGCCCCGCGTCCGGGCTCACCAGCTCCACCATGCGACCGACCGTGTCGTACCTCGCCTCCGTGGAATCATGATAGCCAGGAGAAACATCAACTATCGCTTCTCCGTGTGTACTCTCCACGAGTAACCTGGACCGGCCAACAAAGCTTCATTACCGCACCAGAGTTCCCAGTTCTGTTCGATGCTGGCATCTCCGGGTAGATGGTCGCAGAATACAGACAACCGGAGCCCACCGGAGAACACCAAACATATGTCCCAGGCCGGAGCGTAACATGTCGCCCTCACGAGCGTTTGGTTTCGCAGAGCCTCAAGAGATCGAGCAATATCATCGGTTCCTCGATCACTGCTTGAGAGAGGCGCCACGTCGCCGTCCAATCGCCATGAACACCAAATCAGAAACCGAAACTCTCCCTGAAATGATCTTATCTCTTCGCCTTCCTCTGCATTTCGCAGGAGCCGCTCACGAGGAATTCGAGCACCAAGCGCCAGCGAGAAGGACGACCCGCCCAGTCCTCCCGCACCAACGTACCAGCAACGCTTCCCTACCACAGCGTTGATCCTCTCAGAGATTACGCCCGGGATTGACTCTTCGATTGCCGTCACTTGGACTCTCTATTCTTTTCGAAACGACGCCCTGATCTCGTGGGCCAACTCCAGAAGCTAACCCTCCATCTACGCCAATGCCATAACCGCACATCGTATCGTCCGGGTCGATGCTCTGTTCTGGACTGTCCAGAGGTCCCACGAACGATCGACATACGTCATCGGCACATTTCTCTGCCAGACCGGTCGGATCCACCAACCTGAGCGGGTTGTTCCGCATATACGTGTACACTCCCAGGTGGATCGGGTCGTACACACCGCCGTTGGTCCTGCGGGCCATGTACTCGCCGAGGGTCGGATCCGGGCTCAGCCACCCCCCGAGCCGCGGCTCATAGCTCCGCGCTCCGTAGTGGTAGAGTCTCGTCGACAGGTCGAGTTCCTTGCCGGTGAACAGGTACGGCTGCCGGTTCTGGAACCGTAAGTCCGACTCGTCGACCCACAGCTCCCCGCTCGGCAGGTACTCGACGCGCTGGCTCAGCTCCTGGTCCTGGTCGGTGACGTACTGCGTGCTCCCGAGGTGGTTCGAGTGGCAGTACATCACCGGCGGTCTCTGGAACCAGTCCGCGTCGATCTTGCTCGCCAGCCGCGTCTCGCCCGCGAAGATGTGCTTCGTGGCGATCACCCCGTTGCGCACCACGAGGTGCTGATCGACGTACGCCTTCTCCTCCTCGCCCGCCACTCCGTGCCGGTGTACCCGTCGCTCCTCGGCGCCGTCATACAGCGCGCGCCGAAATCCCGGTCCGTAGTCGTGGCCGCGACGAGGGGGGGAAACCACTTCCACCCCCATCGAACACAAGGCGGACGGCGCCAAGTGGACCTGCGCCGGTCCCGCATTATTGGCAACCCGCGGTACACAACGATTGCCGGAGTGAATCGGCAATTTACCTACCTGACTTGCTGCCAATCCTCACCGAAGAAATACACGTCAAAGCCGCACTCCAGCCCGAGGTCACTCAATGGACGCATTTGCTCCGGCCAAAGCGTCGGACCGCCATGTCCGTGCGCCGACCACCACACACAGCTGACGTCCATCTTCACGCCTCGAGTCTGTTGAAGCTTGAGCAGCGCCTCTCGAACCGGGTAAATAGCGCCAATAATCCAGTCGAGATGATGCCTCAAGTCCTTCGACGAAACCTTGGTTTCGGAAGAAATAAACCAACCGTTAACTCCAATGACCCTGGCACGACCGACGCTGTTGACCCTCACCTCTCCTTTCACTTGAACACTGTCCGGTTCCACGGCGAGCCGCCTAGTAATTTCCTGCGGATGAATACACTCGGCGTATATGCGCAGAGTAGCATCTGCTCGTTCGCAGGTAGGATACAGCTCATTATAGGGAGTTCTTCGAGACTCCATAAAGTCCTGCCCATCGTTACTCATGGTACGTACGCCAATAGGTTGTCAATTACATTTCCCACTTCGTCCACGTAATCCCCGGACGACAGAATCTTCCCATGAAAGTTCGGAGGAAGCCCGCGCTCGGTCTTTAGGGCCTCCAGTGCGCGGCCCCACTCTCGCCGGGATAGGTTCATCCCGAGTGCCTCATTCAGCCCCTGCGCGGTTCCAGGGTTGATCTTGTTTCCGCCTGTCTGCAGCGCTCTGAGGGCAGCCGCACCGACGGTGTTCTCTCCGAATATGCCGGATCCAGCCTTTGCGGCAAGAGCTTCCGCCTTCGTGATGGCCTTCCGCGCAGTCAGCCTGGCCAGCGCCTTGCCTCCGGTCGTCAACAGGGCTTTGAGTGCGCCTCCAGCGCCCAGCAGGTCGATCGGATCGACCAGTGGGGTCTCTACGGGTACATCTTCCCTGGCGACCCGATCCGCGTGCTCCCTCGCCGCCTGCTCTTGCCTTATCTCATGCAGCTGCACGATAGTGGGACTCACGCTCACGCATCCGCCGGAGGTACATTCTGTGGCGGCTCGTTCGACGCTCTGAGCCTCGGAGTCCAAAGCTCCCGCATACGATTCGCAGCTACCGCCGGCGCATGTCTCACTCATCCCGGTCGGGTCGACGAACCTCAGCGGATTGTTCCGCGTGTACGTGTACACCCCCAGGTGGATCGGATCGTACACCCCGCCGTTCGGCGCCCCCTGCATGTACTGATCGAGGATCGGATCCGGGCTCAGCCAGACCCCGAGCCGCGGCTCATAGCTCCGCGCCCCGTAGTAGTAGAGCCCCGTCGACAGGTCGAGCTCCTTGCCGGTGAACAGGTACGGCTGCCGGTTCTGGAACCGCGAGTCCGACTCGTCGACCCACAGCTCCCCGCTCGGCAGGTACTCGACGTGCTGGCTCAGTTCCTGGTCCTGGTCGGTGACGTACTGCGTGCTCCCGAGGTGGTCGGGGTGGTAGTACATCACCGGCGGTCTCTGGAACCAGTCCGCGTCGATCTTGCTCGCCAGTCGCGTCTCGCCCGCGAAGATGTGCTTCGTCGCGACCACCCCGTTGCGCACCACGAGGTGCTGGTCGACGTACGCCGTCTCCTCCTCGCCGGCCACCCCGTGCCGGTGCACCCGTCGCTCCCCGGCGCCGTCGTACAGCGCGCGCGACACCTCCTGGTTGTTCTCTCTCACCGACACCAGCCGGTTGTCCTCGTCCCAGCCCAGGGTGCGCTGCAGGTTATCCCGGTATCTCCACTCCTTGTGGTTGCCGTTCGCGTCGTAGAACAGCTCCCGCAGCCGAGGGTTCGCCTCGGCATGTACGAACTCGTCCACCTGATTCGCCGCGTGCGGCCGCGACCCGGTGTAGCGGTACTCGTTGCGGTACGTCCTCTCCTGGATGACGCCCTGTTTCTCCCACTCCCCGGCCGGGGGGCCCCATTTCGGCGCGTACCGGGCCACCTCCTGCCCCTTCCTCTTCACGTTCCCGAGCACGTCGTACGCGATCTCCAGCGCGTACCCCTGCCGCTCGTTCCCCCGCTCCTGGTAGGTGCCCGATGCCTCGGTGAGCTGATTCAGGTCGTCGTACGCGAACCGCTGCTCGGTCCTCGCGACCATCACCGCCCCGCCCAGCGACTCGTCGAACTGCGCCTCGTTGCGCAGCGCGAGCACGTTGCCCACGAGGTCGTAGTCGTACCGCAGCCGCTGGAACGCCCTCGGCCCGCGCCCCATCCGCCGCATCTGCGCCGACTGATGATCCGCGTCCACGTCCGACAGCCGCCGCGTCGACGGGTCGTATCGGTACTTCGTCTCGACCCCGTTGCCCGCCACCACCCGCACCCGCCGACCGTGCTCGTCGTACCCGATGTGCCTCAGGTACTCCGTCGTCCTCGGCTCGTCCGGGTGCTGCGGATTGACCTGCTGGTTCTCCCCGACCGCCGACACCAAGAGGCCGCCGCGGTCGTACCCGTAGCGCACGACCTCCTCGCCCGAGCCGGGGAAGTGTAGCTCCTGCATCCGACCCAGCGAGTCGAACACGTACTTCAGCCCCGCCTGGTACGGCCCCCGGTGCGGCTCGCGCAGCCGCGGGAACTCCGCCGAGAGCTCGGCCACGTTGCCGAACCGGTCATAGCGGTAGCTCCGCGTCCCCGCCACGCTCGTCTCCTGCTCCAGCCGCCCCGCGCGGTTGCCCTGCGCATCGCCGGCCTCCTCGGGGCTGCCGTACGCGTACACAACGTCCTGCGTCACCGGATAGTCGATCTTCCTCAGCCGGTTGAAATCGTACTCGTACCGGATGAGCTGCCCGCCCCGCGCGAGCTCCGCCGTCTGCTTCCCGCGAAGGTTCCCGGCGAGGTCGTAGCGCCACTCGGTGCGCCCCGCGTCGGGGCTCACCAGCTCCACCATCCGGCCGACCGTGTCGTACCTCGCCTCCGTCGCGTTGCTCCGCGCGTCGGTCACCCGCACCAGCTCGCTCAGCGGGTTGTGCGCGTACCGCGTCACGATCTGCTGCTCGACCTCGTCGATCGTGTTCCACTCCTCCACCGCCGCGATCCGCCCGCCCACGTCCCGGTAGGTGTTGCGCGACTTGCCGTTCGCGTCGATCACCGTCTCCTGGAACAGGAGCTGCCCGTCGAACTGCACAACGTCGCGCTCGACCCGCGTCTGCGCGTACCCGCCCGTCAGCGTCGCCTTGGGGTCCGGCACCTCGACAAGCCGCGTCCGCGACAGCACGTCGTGCTCGAAGCGCGTGCTCCGCAAGAGCTCCACGGCCGTGAACGTCGTGTCCGGCTCCGCGCTGAACACCGGCTGTCCCTGCTCCACCACCCGACCGAGCGCGTCGAACACCACCGCGCCGCTGACGGTCATCCCGACCTCGGTGCCCGTGCCCGTGTCGCGCTCCAGGTCCTTCTTCGTCTGGATCACCCGCCCGAGGCCATCCGCGAACGTCACCGTCACGATCGGGTCGTCCGGGTGCTCCACGTCCTTGTGGCTCGTCCTCGCCCACGCCGGCATCGCCGTCGACTGATCCGGCTGGAGCGCATACTCGAGCCCGACCGCCGGCTCGCCCTGCCCATCGAGCTCGTCCTCGCTCCAGATCTTGCTCGGCGTGCAGTCGACCGGGAGCGCCTGCGCCTCGGTGAGGTCGTTCGGCCCCCAGACCCCGATCAGCCGGCCGAAGTCGTCGTATCGATGCGCGATCGTGTGCCCGTTGACATCGGTCTCCTGCGCCACGGTGCCGTACAGCACGTTGGGCACGCTGTTCGAGCGGTACCCGAAGCTGTCGACCACGCACGTCCGGTAGCTGCGCGTCAGCTCATCGTAGCCGTAGGTCAGCGTGTAGCTGTTCGGGTCGGTGAAGGTCTCGAGGTTGCCCAGGTCATCGTAGTCGAAGCGCCACGTCGCCTCGTCGCCGGCGTACAGCGACCCGTCCGGACGCTTGCCCCCGGTGATGACGTTCGTGAGCGTCTCGAGCGCGCCCGTGCTGGGCCAGTACGTCGCCGTGCGCTCGCGCAGGACGCGTCCTTCCGTGTCCGTCGTCCGGACGAGCTTCGGCTTCCTGATGTACGGTGCGTCGTCCTTCTCGTACTCGACGTGGTGGTGCACGTCGTCGGCCGTCGTCCCCTCCTCGCCGTACACGTACACGCCGGTGAGGTTGCCCTCCTCGTCATGGGACCGCGTCTCTCGCGTGCTCTTGTGGGTCGCCTCCGGGTCGTCCGTGGTCCCCTCGTAGAACGCGCTCCTTCGCTCCGTCTCCCTCGGGAAGAACCACCCGTTCGCCGCGATGTGCGCCAGGTCCGGCGAGAGGTGGTCGATCTCCTCCACCGTGTAGAGCATCCCGTCGCCGTCACGCAGCGCCGAGCGCGCCAGGAATCCTCGCCGGTAAACGTCTTCATTCCAATAGCCGGCCTCCTCGATCGCCATCGCGGAGACCCCATCCTCGTCGAGCGTCGTCGTCGTGACATGCCGGTACCCGAGGTCCACCCGCTCGTCCCGGTGGTACACCCCGTCCACGAACGTCTCGATGCGCGTCCGGTACGTGTGCACCCCGTGCGCGCCGCTCACGCCCTCCACGCCGTCGCGCACGACCACATCGCTCAGCACCCACTGGCTCGACGGCATGTCCACCGCCGCCGTGCGATCGTCCGCCTCCGTGCGCGCGTCGTCCATCGGCAGGCCATTCTCGTCCACCGGCCCGCCCGCCGGCACCTCTCTCGGCACAACCAGGTTGCCCTCGCGCCGGTAGTCGATCTCCACGCTCCCTCCCAGCGGGCGGTGTACCCGCCACAGGAGGTTCGCCTTGCCGATCGTGTTCCTCCGCGCCCGCACCGCGCTGTCGCCGTCCTGCTTCAGCACGTGATCGGCCAGCCCGTCGCCGTCGATGTCCTCGAACCCGAGGTGCGACGCGCCGGTTCCCTCGGAGTAGTAGACCGACCCGCCGATGCAGACGAAGTAACAGACCTGGAGCGACACGCTGCCGTCGAGGCTCTCCGAGCGCCGGAAGCTCACCGCATCGCCGCTCCCCATGAACGCGTATTCCGGTGGGTCGATGTTCACGCCCCAGCCGCCGGCCGGCCACTCCTCCTCTGCCGCGAACCGGTCGCCGAGGTTGAGCTGCACCCGGAAGGACGCCTCCGCCGGATCCTTCATCACCTTGTCGGGCAGCCCGTCGCCGTTCACGTCCGCGAAGTCCACGATCGTGCGCGCCGTCGTGCGTGTGTACCCGATCCCCGCGCCCACGCTCGCGCTCACAGCGCCGCTGGAGCCGCCTGCGTTCGCCCCGAACCCGACGCTCTGCGCGCCCGTGTCCTCCAGCCGCACCGCCTCCACGCCCGCCGCGTCCGTGAAGAAGCCCAGCACCTCGCCCAGCGCATCGTTCAGCGCGCCCGCGTTGAAGCTGGCCTTGTTGAACCCGCCCCGCTGCCACGGCACCGGCGCCGTGAACCGATACCCGAGGTTCAGCGCCACCGTCATCTGCCCGCTCTCGGGGTTCTGCGCCACCTGGTCGACAAGCCCATCGCCGTTGATGTCGATGAGCTCCACGTGCGCCGCCGATAGCCCGTAGCTGGTCCCGGCGCTGAAGCTCGTGCGCAGGTAGCCTTGCGAGCGCCCCCGGCTGTCGGTCTTGTTGAGCGTCTGCTCCTCCTCGTCTCCCCCGCTGAACGTGAGCGACGCGAGGTCGCCGCTCAGCCGCACCGTCCGGTGCTCCACCCGCCGCAGCGCGTCCGGCAGCGAGAACGACGCGCTCGCACCGAACCCCGCGCCCGTGTTGAGCGCCGCGCCCTCGCGCGTCACGCTGTCCGGATAGCGGTCGCCGTTCAGATCGATCAGCTCCAGATCCGTCGTCGTGCTGCCGAAGCTGTAGCCCCCGCCCACGGGGCCTGCGCCCGCCGTCAGCTCCGCGTTCCACGTCTCCGCGTAGCGCACGCTGCCCCGCTGGCGCCGCCCCGAGAGCCGCCCCACCACCGACGGCAGCACCCGATCGCCGCCCACGAACGCCTCCGACGACGCCGCGCCCCAGACCGGCGCGCCTTCCTCCGGCGAGAGCGGCACCGCGAGCGTGAACCCGCGCTCGGGATCGCGCGTCGGGAACAGGATGTCCGCCTCGGAGAACGCGCGGTCTCCGTTCATGAAGCCGACCGACCAGCCGTGGAATCCGCCGGCGGTCGGATCCTGCGGCGCCCCGTCGACAAGCGCCTCGGACGCAGGATCGGGCACGAGGAAGGCGACCTGGACCGGCTCCCCATCGATGCTGGCGCTGTTCAGGACCGCGAAGCCCCCGGGCGTCTGCTCCGAGAAGAGCGTCACGTAGATCGGCTCGCCGGCCTGGACCTCCAGGTCGACGGTTACGGGATACGCGGTTCCAGCGCTGCTCGGCGCCGAATACGACTGCTTGTACAGCAGCCGGTGAACGCCCTGGACCAGCAGCGTCAGCGGCTGGGCAAGCGTGCTCGTCCCCGGCACCACCAGCGTCCCCTCGAGCCGCGCGGTCCCCGTCTCCGGCGCGATCCACGGCGCCCGGCGCGCCGGCCTCCACCGCCGCACCGGCATCGCCACGTACGGCTGCTGCTGGAGGAGCGCCACCGGCAGCGCCGCGTCCTCGGCCGTGTCGCTGTCCAGCTTGCAGCCGGCGCGCCCGTTCGGCTGGATCGCGCACGCCACCGGCCCGCAGCGTCGCTCACCCGTCCGTCGATCGGCGCGGCAGTAGGTCCGGTAGTCGACCGTCGGCGTCCACGCGACGCGCGCCGGGTCGTCGGGCACATCCGACTTCACCCGGAACCACAGCCGATCGCCCTCCTTCACCTCGACAAGGCCGTTCGCGTCGCCATGGATCCGCCCCGCGAGCGCCAGCACCCCTGCGTCCGCGCTCACCACCTCCTCATCCATCACGCTGCGGAACGTGCCCTCGCTCTCCCGCGCGATCGAGACCCGCAGCGCATCGCTCGTCGACGCCTTCACCAGATCGCCCGTGATGCTCACGAGGCCGTCCGACGACGCCACCCACGGCACCTCGGGCTGCCCTCCGAGGCGGTGATCCTCGGCGTACGCGAATCGATGGATGGGCCGGCCGTCCGGCCCCACGTGCCCGAGCAGCTCCTCGCCGACCTCGTAGGTGATCGACGGGCTCCACGACAGCAGGTCGGACGCCGTGTTCACCGCCCGCTCCGGGTCGATCTCGGGCGCCGCGCTGACCCGGAAGTAGAGGCGATCGCCCGCGATCACGTGGACCGAGAGCGCCGCGCCCCCGCAATCGCCCGCGCCCACCGCGCACGGCCCGAGCTCGTCCGGACCGAACACGTGGCTGAACAGCGGCGGCAGCTCCCCGTTGCGAACCAGCTCCACCCGCACCCCGTCGCCCCCCGCCTCCTGCTTCTGGAGCACGCCCTCGATGCGCACATCCCCCTCGAACGGCGCGGTCCACCGGAGCATCGGGTCGGCCGGATGGAAGTCCGCGCGCGACGCCAGCGTGAAGTCCGGGTTGCCCGAAGGCGCGCTGTCGTCGAGGGTCCCCCAGTCCCTCACGCCCTGGAACCCGCCGCGTCGATCGTTGATCGCCACCTGGAGCTGCCCGAGCGCTCCGACCGACACGAGGTCAGGGAGCCCGTCGCCGTTGAGATCCGAGACGACCCGCTCGTCTTCCGCCCGGCTCCGCGTGTACGCCGCCGACGCGCTGAGCGCATCGCCCACATTGATGCCGGCGTGAACGCTCCATCCCGAGGTGTCCGTGAACCCGAGATCGTCGCTGGTGAGCCCGCTGAGGTGGAACGGATCGAGGTGATTCCCGTCGGGAAGGCGCAGCAGGTTGCGCAGCGCGTCCCCGCCGTCGCCGGCGAAGTCGGGCAATCCGTCGCCGTTCAGATCGAGCAGGCTGGCACGCGTCGTCTGGTTGCCGCTGTAACCGCCGCCGCCCACGCTGACGATGCCGAGCAGCCCCACGGACACGCTGCCGCCGAACGTCGAGTCCTCCGTGCGCGACAGGCCACGTTGAGACCACGCCTGCCCCCACGTCACGGCGTCTGCCGCGAACGCGGCGGGCTGCCCCGTCGCGGTGCGCGGCGCGGCGAAGTACTCGAACGTGTGCCGATAGAGCTCCTGGCTCGTGAGCGTGCCGTCGGCGCTGCGGCTCCCCTTGCCGCGCACCGCGATCGCCTGGAGCACGCTCTTGCCGAAGTCGCCCTGCGCGTACTCGAGCGCAATGCTGCGGATGACGGTATCGCCGAACCGCACGTCCACGCGCGCGAGCCGCTGGCTGGTCTGCTCCAGAAAGCCCGGCCTGCCGCTCAGCATCACGTCCGGGCGCCCGCCCTCCGAGATGAAATCCACGGCGTATGCTGCGTCCACGCCCTGCGACGTGTTGGCCGTGTACTCGATTCGCTCGGGGTGCACCTCGACGCGCGGCGCCGGGCCGGTGGCGTCCGACCAGCGCGCGTGATGGATGAACATCTGGTTGCCGAACGGATCGCGGACCTCTTCCAGGTACCAGCGGAACACGTTGCTCGGACGGCCCGGGTCCGGATCGGCGAGCCGCGCTGTCGCGCTGCGCCCGTAGACATACGTCGTCCCGTCCTTGTCCGTGACCTCCCACGAATAGCTGTCGGGTCCTGTCCCGTGGCGCAGGATCCTCGCGAAGCGCCCTTCCACCCGCTGCCGGTAGACCTGCGGCTCGCCCGACGCGTCGCCGGTCCGCACGAGCTCGCTCCCGTCGAGCGCGTACCGCTCCTCACCCGTCGCGTACGTCGGTACGCCGAAGCGCGTGTCGATCTCCACCCGCGACAGCCGCAGATCCCAGCCCACGCCGAGCCAGCCATTGCGATGCTCGCTGTCGTAGCGGATGGCGAGCGACGGCTGGATGCCGTTGCGCCCCGGCGGGACCTCGATCGGGTGGCTCAGATGCGCCGAGCCGCTCGAGTTCGCCTCCGGCGGCGCGATCATCGTCACGCCGGCGAGCGGGCTGCCGAGCGCGAGCCCCTTGATGCTGCTCGGATCGAACGAGCGCGCCCCGGGCGCGTCGGGCATCGCCAGCGTGGCGTTGATGAAATCGGTGAAGTGATCGGTCAGGCTCGCCAGCGTCCCCTTGGCGGCCTCGCCGGCCCGCTCGACGCGCTGCCACGCGCCGAGCGCCTCGTCGAAATAGAAGCCGGTGATGTGCTGCGCCGTCATCCCCGGCGGAATGGCGTGCTCGTCGTAAGGCAGCGTCAGCCGCACGGGCTTCTTGAACCTGAGCCCGTGCGGCCCGAAGCGGTAGGCTTTCCCTCCAGGCGTGACATTGACCATCGCGCTCCCCATCGGCCGCACGTCGCCTGGGTCGAGCGGGCGAATCGTGATCCGCACCGGCTCGTCCACCGCGCCCTCGGGGATCTCCAGCGCGGCCCCCGCGAACGCCACCACCCGGGCCTTGTCGGGGAGCACCATCTCGCCATGAGGCGCCCCCACGTCCTCGATGAGCGGCGCGTCGACACGAGGCCCCAGCGACAGACCCCCTGCGCCGTCGCTCGGCAACCGCAAAGGAACCGTGGAGAGCGCCACCCCGCCGCCCGGAGGCGACAGCGGCAAGAGGCGCGGCTCCGAAGGCCCGGCCAGCGCGAGGCCCTCGTGCCCCCGCCCGAGCAACAGCACCACAGCACAGCACACCACGAGACGATAGAACCAGCCCGCGTGTCGCATTCGAGATCCCCGATGCAAGGTTTGTTGTTGACGCCACGTATCCACAGCAGGACGCACCGTGTCAATACGCGACGAACGAGAGCCAGGAAGTCGCGCCGCCGTCCTCTCCGATCGCCGGACGCCCGCTATCGGAAGCTGCGCAAGAACATCGTTGCAGCAACATTCCGACGTCTGGCCCCGTTGAGCGCTGTTGACAGCGGCTCCTCATGAGCGACCATCCCCCGGTTGTGCTGAACCAGGAGGGAACCTGTGCCCCCGAATCGAACCGCCAAGAGCAAACCCGTCTCCAGCAAGGCTGAGCTCCGATCGTCCACGAAGACGCCGACCCCGCGAACGAAACGCCCGGGCCCCCCGCGCGCCGACGCGACCACCGACGAGGCGCTCCTAGCGCTGGACCCGACGTACGCGGCCGCGCCCGACATGCCCGTGAGCGTCGCGGAGCGCGAGCTCACCTCGCTTTCGCGCCTCGCGCACGCGCAGCAGGCGCGCTTCTCCAGGATCGGTATCACCGCCGACAAGGTGGATCTCCTCGCCCGCTTCGCGCGGCGCCTCGGCGCGCTCGAGAAAGCGTGGCAGAGGGCGCGCGGCGCCGTGAAGCTCACGGCCGCGCAGCGAAAGCTCCGCGACGAGGCCGAGGCGCTCGACGCGAAGCTCGTGGCCGGCGGCCGGTGGGGCTGCCGCAACGACGCCGCCGCCCAGGCAGAGCTCTCGCGCATCGCCGACGGCTCCGGCCTCGCGGACACCATCCAGGACCTGCGCGATCTCGTCGACTTCTGGTCCGACCACGAGAGCGCGCTCGGCGTGACCGACATCACCCGAAAGGATCTCGAGCGCGCCATCGCGCTCGCCGACGAGCTCGCGGAGGCCGCCGCCAACGAGGCCTCCGACGCGAGCGCCGCGCACGCCCTGGAGCTCCGCAACCGCTGCTTCTGGGCCGCCGACGAGCTCGCCAAGGAGATCCGCGAGGGCGGCCGCTACGCCTTTCGCGACCAGCCCAGGATCACAGCCAGATTCGTGTCGCGCTACCGGACGAGCTTGAAACGACGCTCCCGCCTCAAGGCCACGGCCACCGAGTCCGTCGCCGCCCCGGTGCTCGGCCCGGAAGCGTAACGTCTCCCGCGCCCGATCCTCCCGCGCCCGCGCCCGATCCTCCCGCGTCCGCGCCCGATCCTCCCGCGCCCGCGCCCGATCCTCCCGCGCCCGCGCCAGGAGCTCCCTCTTCCTCTGCGCCCTCACCGGTCCTCTCTCGCCCATCCGCTCCACGCGTCGAGCCCGCACGGATGCCGCTTCGCCCCTGACGCCCGTCTCCGTCGCGCGCGTTTCGCGCACGCCCCCGTGCCGAGGCGAGCCTTGCGCAGGGCCGCCCCCTGCGCTTTGATGGCCGCCCCTTCCGAGGTGGAGCAGCTCATGGCGACCCTGGACGAGCTTCGTGTGCGCATCGACAGCATCGACGACCGGATCCTCGAGCTCCTCGCCGAGCGGGCCGAGGTGGCCGTCGAGGTCGCGCACACGAAGCGCGCCGCGAACGCCACGCAGTTCCACGACCCGGAGCGGGAGCGGCGCGTCCTCACCCGGCTCCAGGCGAAGGGCGCGGGCCGCTTCCCGCGCGACGCCATCCGGGTGGTGTTCCGCGAGGTGATGAGCGCCTGCCTGTCGCTCGAGGAGCCCATGAAGGTCGCCTTTCCGGGCACCGAGGGCGCCTTCGCCGAGGTCGCGGCGCGGCACCTGTTCGGGCTGGCGGCCCGTTACCGCGAGACGGGCACGATCGAGGGCGTCTTCGACGCCGTGCGCGCAGGCGAGGCGGCCTGCGGCGTCGTCCCGGTCGAGAGCTCGACCGACGGGTCGGTGACGCTGACGGCCGACGCCCTGATCGAGAGCGACCTCCAGATCCGGCAGGAGCTCGTGCTCGACGTCGCGTACTGCCTGTTCAGCCAGGCGGCGGGGCTGAGCGGCGTCGCGCGGGTGCACGGGCACTCGCACGCGCTCTCGCAGTGCCGCCTCTGGCTCGCGAAGCACCTCCCCGGCGCGCAGATCGTCCAGACGGTCTCCGCCGCCGCGGCGGCGCACGAGGCCCTCGGCGACCCCGCCGCCGCGGCGATCGGCAGCCGCGGCGCGGGCGAGCTCTACGGCCTGCCGCTGCTGCGCGAGCGCATCCACGATCGCCCCGAGAACGCGACCCGCTTCATCGTCATCGCCCCGGGCGACGCGCCCCCGACGGGCACCGACAAGACGTCGCTCGTCTTCTCCGTGCAGGAGGAGCCCGGCGCGCTCCGCCGGGTGCTCGCCATCTTCGACGACGCGGCGATCAACCTCACGCGGATCGAGTCGCGGCCGAGCCGGCAGAAGCACTGGGACTACGTGTTCCTCGTCGATCTCGAGGGCCACCGGAGCGACCCGCGCGTCGCCGAGGCGGTCGAGCGGCTGCGCGCCCGCTGCGAGATGGTGAAGGTGCTGGGGAGCTACCCGCGCTCGACCGGCGCGCGCTGAGGCGGCAGCGCAGACACCACGCGCCGCGCCCGGCCGGCGTGTCCAGCGGGAGCCCGCTTCCACGGGTCCGGGAAGCTCTCTCGACCTATTCGAACAGCTCGTCCACCCGGCAGGAGAAGCCGGGCAAGGCGTCGCCGCCGTCGAGCGCGTCGCCGCGCCCCAGCACGCGGATCTGGTTGGGGGGCGTGAAGATCATCAGCCGGCCCGGCTCTGGATCCAGCACCCAGACGAGCTTCGCGCCGGCCGCGAGGTACTCCAGCGCCTTCTTGGCCAGCTCGGAGGCCGACTGGCTGTCTCCGACGACCTCGACCGCGACGTCCGGCGCCCCTTCGAGCCAGCCGTCGGCGCCGCGCCCCTGCGGCCTGCGATCCGCCCGGACCATGGCCACGTCGGGGCCGCGCAGGACGTCCGGATCATGGCCCAGCTTGGTGCCTGGGTCGCCCACGGCGACGCTCCAGCCCGGATGCTGGCGCGCATAAAGGCGGAGCAGCAGGTAGACATTGCCGGCGACCTCACCGTGCCGCCACGTGTTCTTCGTCACCGGCACCCACCTCCCCGCGTCGAGCTCTCCCGGTGCGTCGTCTGGATCGAGGCGCGCAGCGGCCTCGAAGGTCATGGCGGCCTGTCGAATTGCGGCGTTGCCCATCTGCCGGAGTCCTCGCCACAGGATAGCGCCACCCCCGAGCCGCAGGCCAGCCGCCTGCCTCCCGGGGCGCCGCCCCCCGGGTGAGGCACCGCGGCCCCCGTGCTATGGGGCGGCCATGCCGAACGTGGCCGGCGACATCGACGTGGAGGCGCTCAACGACCGCCTCGCCCGAGAGCACCCGATCGACGACTACTACGACAGCGCCCCGCTGCCGATCCGGCTCATCGAGCGCGAGCGGCTCGCCATCATCCGCGACATGCTCGGCGACTGCGCCGGCCTCGAGCTCGCCGAGGTCGGCTCGGGCGGCGGGCACGTGCTGCGGATGTTCCCGCGGGCGCGCATCACGGCGATCGACGTCTCCGACGTCTTCCTCGACACCGCCCGCAAGAACCTCGCGGGCTACGACGCGCGCTTCCTCAAGGGCGAGATCGACAGGCTCGACCTCCCCGCCGCGAGCTTCGATCGCATCATCTGCACCGAGGTCCTGGAGCACACGGTCGACCCGGCCGCCGTCCTCGCGGCCATCGCCCGCCTGCTGCGCCCCGCCGGGGTCGCCGCCATCACGGTCCCGAACGACCCGCTCATCGCGAAGCTGAAGGGCATCGTCCGCCGCACGCCGGTCGGCTACCTCCTGCGCGACCGCATCCAGTGGGGCGGCGACGTCTACCACCTGCACCAGTGGACGCCCGACGAGTTCGGCCGCCTCCTCGCGCGCCACTTCCGCGTGACCGAGCGCCGCGCCGCGCCGCACGACGCGCTGCCGATCCGCGCGTGCTTCCGCTGCGTCCCCCTGTGACCCCCCGCAAACCCACCATGCCCGAAACCCCCTCTGAGCTCGCTCCGGAGACGCCGCCCGAGACGCCGCCCGAGACGCCGCCCGAGACGCCGCCCGAGACGCCGCCCGAAACGTCGATCGAGCTCTCCGTCATCGTGCCCTGTCTGAACGAGGAGCTGAACATCCCCGAGCTCGCCGAGCGCGTCCTCGGCGTCTTCCGCGAGGGGAGCCTCGCCGGCGAGCTCATCCTCGTCGACGACGGCTCGACCGACGGTACGAAGACCACGATCGAGGCGCTCGCGGCCGCGCACGCCGGGCTCGTGGTGGGGTGCTTCCACCCGCAGAACCGCGGCATCACCGCGGCGTGGCGCACCGGCGCGGCCGCCGCCCGCGGCAAGCTCGTCGCCATCATCGACGCCGATCTCCAGTACCAGCCCGAGGACCTCCTGCGCCTCCGGCGCGAGCTCTACGAGCACAGCGTCGATGTCGTCCAGGGCTGGCGGAGCGCCGTCGGCCGGCGCCGGGACAGGCGGTATCACCTGAGCCGCGGGCTCAACTACCTCCTCAACAAGACCTTCGGCATGTCGCTCCAGGACAACAAGAGCGGCTTCGTGATGTGCGCGCGCGAGGTCTTCCAGGACCTGCTCACGTACGAGGGGAGCTACTTTTACTGGCAGTCGTTCATCCTGGTCGCCGCCCACGCCAAGGGCTACTCGTACAAGGAGGTCGAGACGCTCTTCGAGCAGCGGCGACAGGGCACCTCCTTCCTCGACCAGCGCGAGGTGAGCGCCGTCGCCAAGTCGTTTCACGACCTCGGCAAGGCGGTGTGGGAGTACCGCGTCGACAGGATCCCGGCCGACATCGCCACGCAGTACCTCCGCCGGCACCCGGTCACGAGCCGCTCGCCCGAGCGCGATCCGCTCACCACGGCGAAGTGGCGCGCGTACCTCGCCGCGTTCAACCACACCCACTGGATGATCACGCGCGACGTCGAGCACTATTACGAGACGCTGCGCAAGACGCAGTGGCTCGCGCCGGCGCAGACGCGCGAGCTCCAGGACGAGAAGCTGCGGCGGCTCATCCGCCACTGCTACCGCAACGTGCCTTATTACCGCGCGCGCATGCAGGAGCTCAGGCTCCGGCCCGAGGACATCCGCGGCCAGGACGACCTCCACAAGCTGCCGTTCCTCACGAAGGCGGATATCCGGCGCCACCTCTACTTCGACATCATGTCGGAGAACCACGACAAGTCGCAGGTCCTCAAGATCACGACCAGCGGCTCCACCGGCGAGCCGTTCGTCTGCTACGCCGACAGGGCGCAGCTCGAGTTCCGCTGGGCGGCCACGCTGCGCGCGCAGGAGTGGACGGGGTACCGCTTCGGCGACCCCACGGTGCGGCTGTGGCACCAGACGATCGGCATGACGAAGTGGCAGGCGGCCCGCGAGCGCGCGGACGCGATCCTGTCGAACCGGACGTTCATCCCGATCTTCGAGCTGTCCGACGACAACCTGAGCCAGATGATCGCGCGCATCGCCGACGTGCAGCCGGTGCTCATGGACGGCTACGCCGAGGCGCTCGATTTCCTCGCCCATTACGTCAAGAGCACCGGCAAGGTCGCGGCCCGGCCGCGCGCGATCATGTCGAGCGCGCAGACCTTGCCGCTGCCGAGCCGCCGGCTCATCGAGGAGGCGTTCGGCTGCAAGGTCTTCGACAAGTACGGGAGCCGCGAGTTCTCGGGCATCGCGTACGAGTGCGACGCGCACGAGGGCCACCACGTCGTGGCCGAGGGCTACCTCGTCGAGGTCCTGCGCGACGGGCGCCCCGCGGAGCCCGGCGAGATCGGAGAGGTCGTGATCACCGATCTCAACAACTTCTGCATGCCGTTCGTGCGGTACCGCATCGGCGATCTCGCCGAGGCGATGGATCCGGCCGTGCCGTGCCCGTGCGGCCGGGGGGCGCCGCGCGTGGGCCGCATCGAGGGGCGGGTCCAGTCCATCATCCGGGGGACGGACGGGCGGTATCTGCCAGGCACGTTCTTCGCGCACTATCTCAAGGAGTTCGATCACGCGATCAAGCGCTTCCAGGTGGTGCAGGAGGAGCGCGACGCGATCACGTTCCGGGTCGTGAAGGGCGGGCGGTTCTCGCAGCAGGTGCTGGACGAGGTGCTCGCGACGTTCCGCCATTACCTCGGCGAGCGGATGCGCATCTCCGTCGAGTTCGCGGACGACATCGCGCTCGTCCGCACGGGCAAGCACCTCGCGAGCGTCTCGCGCCTGAACGTCGACTTCCAGCGCGCCGCGCCGGCGGTGATCCTCTCGCCCGGCGAGAGCGGCGCGGGCGGTTGACGAGGAGCCCCCGATGGCAGCGACGATGAACCGCGTTGTGACGGTCTCGAGGCCGGGCGTGAGCTACGCCGAGCGCGCGCCGTTCGACCCGCCGAACCCTGTCTACGAGGCCGTCGAGGCGCTCTTCCGGCGGCTCGGCCTCGACGCGGCCCGCGCCGGCACGCCCGCGTGGAACCCGCTCGGCGACCTGATCGCGCCGGGCGACCGCGTGATCATCAAGCCGAACCTCGTCTCGTCGAAGAACCTCCACCAGAAGATCACGGGCGAGCGGCTCGCGGCCTCGAGCACGCACGGCTCGCTCCTCCGCCCCGTGCTCGACTACGCGCTCCGCGCCGCGGGCCCGCGCGGGCGGGTGCGCGTCGTCGACTCGCCTGTCGAGGGCTGCGAGATCGAGAAGGTCGCGGGCCCGCTCGGCATCTTCGAGGTGATCGACCACCTCAAGGCGCAGGGGCACGACATCGATTTCATCGACCTGCGTTATTTCCGGGTCGCGCCGGTGTTCGCCCTCGACGACGTGCGCCGCCTCGGCCGCTCGTGGAACCTCGGCCTGCTCCTCCGCCGCCGCCTCCCCGGCGATCCCCGGGGCTACCGGGTCGTCGACCTCGGCCGGGACAGCTTCTTCGCCGCCGCGGGCGCCCCGCGCTCCGGCGCGCTCCGGTTCCACCGCAGCCATTACGCGACGCCGGTGCCGCACCACAGCGGGGAGCGGCACGAGTACAGCATTCCCCAGACGCTCCTCGACGCGGATGTCGTCATCAACCTTCCCAAGCTGAAGACGCACAAGAAGACCGGTGTCACGCTCTCGCTGAAGAGCGTGATCGGATTGACCAACGAGAAGTACTGGCTCCCGCACTTCACCGAGGGCGACCCGTCGGTGGGCGGCGACGAGTTCGACCGGCCGCAGGGCCTCGGCGACGCGGTGGAGAACAAGCTGAGCCGGCTCCCGCTCCCGGGCGATCACTCGCTCGTGGCGCGCGCGCCGCGGCTCGCGGCGCCGCCGAAGGTCATCGACGGGAGCTGGGAGGGGAACAACACGCTCTGGCGGACGATCCTGGATCTCAACCGCATCCTGTTCTTCGCGGACCGGAGCGGCGCGCTGCGCGGGGAGCCGCAGCGGCGGTACCTGACGATCGTCGACGGCATCGTCGCCGGCGAGGGCGAGGGGCCGCTCGGGGCGACGCCGGTGCGCGCGGGGCTGCTGATCGGCGGGTTCGACCCGAGCGTGGTCGACGGGATCGCGTCGCAGGGGATGGGCTTCGATCCGGCGCGGATACCGCTCGTGCGGGAGTCGTTGGGTGGGGTGCTCTTGCCGGGGAGTCAGCTCGACGAGGTCGAGCACATCGTCGATGGTCCCGAGCCGGCGTACCTGTTCAAGCCGCCGCGGAGCTGGCCATCGCTGTTGCCACGCCTGGCCGGCGCGGCGGCGTGACGAGAGGGGGAGTAGCCCGCTTCCCGTCACGCGAGGATCCGTGGCGCGGTGATCTGATGGCCGGCGGGCTCAGGCCGTCACTGGTGCTCCGGCCCGAAGGCGGTCAGTTGGCGACGAACGTGCAGCACCCGAGGACGCAGGAGTAGCCGGCAGAGCACGCGTCCCCGTTGCTGCAGGGAGCGTCGCACGTCCAGGCGGACCCACCTTCCCCGCCGTCCGGATCGCCGCTGCTGCCGCCGGTCCCGCCCGTGCCGCTGCTGCTGCTGCCGCTGCTGCTGCTCGTGCCGCCGTCGTGGCCGCAGCCACCCGCGCCGCTGCCGGTGCTGGTCGTGCCGCCGTCGCTGCCGCCCGTGCCGCCGGTGCTCCCGGTGCCGCCATCGCAATCACAGTCGCCGCCGTCACCGCCGCCCGTGCTGCCGGAGCTGCCCGAGCCGCTGCCGGGCCCGTCGTCGCAATGGCCAGGGCCGATGCCGCCTTCGTTGAAGTCCGCGAGCGCGCCCGAGAGCGAGACGGCGGCGTCGGCCGCGCTGCCGCGCTTCACGCCGTACGGGAGCCGGCCGTCGGCGTCCTTGTTGGCGGCCATCCACGCCTCGGCGTCCGCGAGCGCCCCGCCGAGGGCGGCGTCGCTCGCGCCGCTCGCCACGTTGAGCAGCGCGGCGATGAGCTGGTGGCCCACGATCAGGCTTGCATCGCCCTTCGGGGGCGTCCGGAAGAGCTCCAGCAGCTCCTCCTGCGAATACGCCACGCCACCGATGGTGAGCGACGACACAGGCCAGCTCTCCTCGTGGTTCTTCCAGTAGCCCTGCGTGAGCGTGCAGCCGTCGCCCTCGGACGTGGGGGGAGTCGCGACCACGTTGCCGCTCCCCTCGCCGACGCGATCGGCGCCGGCGAGCCCGCAGCCGACGAGGGCAGATCCGACCAGCGACAGACAGCCCACAAGCATCATTCTGCTAAGCGCCATGACTCCTCCTGAAGTTGCTCGAATGGTGATGTTCGCTGCGCGAGCGGCGAGCGAGCGAGCGACATCGCACGTGCTGAGCGGCCGGCGTCGTCCCGATCGGTCCGAGCTGGTACCTTGTCGCCCAGGTTCGTCCCTGGTCCGAGAGGGGAAGAAATTGAACCACAGAGGCACAGAGGGCACAGAGGAGAGAATAGAATCTTTTCTCTCCTCACTTGTCTTCCCTCTGTGCTCTCTGTGCCTCTGTGGTTCCCTCTCTCCTGAGACCAGGGACGACCCTGGGCGGCGCAGTACGAGCTGCAGATCATGACGAACCGCGCTCTCGGTCCCTTCAGTGCCGGCCCGAGCTCGGCGCGGCTCATGTTTTTGTGGGTGCCCGCCGATTGCGGTTGCGTTTTCAGGTGAGCAGATTTTTACCTCACCACCGCATCCTCGCCCGGCCCATCACTTCAGCCCGTACCGATCCATCTTGTTGAGCAGCCCCTGGCGCGACAGCCCGAGCCGCGCCGCTGCCTGGCTCCGGTTCCCCTGGGTCGCCCGGAGCGCGGCGGCGATCTCCCGCCGCTCCAGCGCCGCGATCTTCTCCTCCAGCGTCGCCCCCTCGCCCGGCTCGTCGCCGCCCGCGGCCGCGGCTGCGGGCGCGCCGCCTCGCCGCGCCGGGGAGAGGTCCTCCTCGAGGATCTCTCCCCTTCCCCCGGCCATCACGAGCGCGCGCTGCATCTCGTGGCGGAGCTCGCGCAGGTTGCCGGGCCAGTCGCACGCCTCGAGCCGCCGCATCGCGCCGGGCGATATCGCGGTCGCGGGCGAGCGCGGCACGAGCGCCCGCGCCATGTTCAGGAAGTGCTGCGCGAGCAGCGGCAGATCGCCCACCCGGTCGGCGAGCCGCGGCAAGGCGATCTCGATCCCCCGCACGCGCCAGTAGAGGTCGTCGCGAAAGGTCTTGTTCGCGACCATCGACTCCAGCGCCCTGTGCGTGGCCGACACGATGCGGACGTCCACGGTCTCCGGGCGCGCCGCGCCCACGGGCAGGATCTCGCCCGTCTCGAGCACGCGCAAGAGCTTCACCTGCAGCGCCGGATCCATGTCGCCGATCTCGTCGAGGAACAGCGTCCCTCCGTCCGCCTCGACGAACAGGCCGGGAGCGTCCTTGATCGCGCTCGTGAAGGCGCCCTTCCTGTGGCCGAACAGCGTCGACTCCAGCAGGGTCGGCGCGAGCGCCCCGCAGTTGACCGCGATGAACGCCCTGTCCTTGCGCCGGCTCCTCGCGTGCAGGTACCGGGCGAACACCTCCTTTCCGGTCCCCGACTCGCCCGTGATGAGCACCGGCACGTCGGTCGGCGCCGCCCGCTCGCACAGCGTCCTCGCCTCGAAGAAGGCCGCCGACTGCCCGAGCAGCGCCGAGGCGTCGCCCTCGCGGGCGGTGAGCGAGCGCTCGAGCTCCGCGACCCGGTCCTCCAGCGCGAGGCGCGCCGCCGCGCGCGCGACAACGGCGAGCAGCACGTCGGGGTCGACGGGCTTGGCCAGGAAGTCGTACACGCCGCGCTGGACGAGGTGCAGCGCGAGCGGCGTCTCGCCCGCGCCGGAGACGACGATCACCTTGGCCGCGGGCCGCTCGGCGAGGATCTTCTCCGCGAGCGCCGCGCCCTCCTCCGGGCGGCCCGACGGCGGCAGCATGAGGTCGAGCACGACGAGGCGCGCGCTCGTCCGGCGGAGCTCCGCGAGCGCCTTCGGGGCGACCCCGGCCTCGGCCACCGCGTAGCCCTCCTGCGCGAGCAGCTCGCGGTAGGCGTCGCGGAACCCGGGGTCGTCGTCGATGAGCAGGACAGTCTCGGTCACGGGTGACCGTACCGCGCCGCCGGGGCGCGGATCCAGGCCTGTCCGGGGCCTCCGCGCGCTACCTGGCGGGGCGCGCGCACCGGACCGGCATCGACTTCACGCCGCTCACCCAGTTCGAGCGGAGCCGCACGGTCGGCCCGGCGAGCTCGAGATCGGGGAGCCTGCGCAGGAGCTCCTCGAACGCGACCCGCGCCTCCAGGCGCGCGAGCGCGAGGCCCAGGCACACGTGGGGGCCGACGCCGAAGGAGAGGTGCTCGTTGGGCGTCCGGCCGACATCGAATCGATGCGGATCCCTGAAGACCGCCTCGTCGCGGTTCGCCGAGACGTACCAGAGGACCACCTTGTCCCCGGCCGCGATCCGCTGCCCGCCCACCTCGGTGTCCCGCACCGCCGAGCGCCGGAAGTAATAGACAGGCGGCGAGAAGCGCAGCATCTCCTCGATGGCGGTCGGGAGGAGCGAGGGATCCGCGAGCAGGCGCCGGCGCTGGTCGGGGTGCTCGATCAGCGCGAGCATCCCGCTGGAGATGAGGTTCTTCGTGGTGTCGTGGCCGGCCGTCAGCAGCAGGTTGAAGAAGCCGCCGAACTCCGTGTAGGAGAGCTTCTCGCCGTCCACCTCGGCGGTCATGAGCAGGCTGAGCATATCGTCCCTGGGCGCCCTCCGCCGCTCCTCGGCGAGCCTGTGGGCATAGGCGTTCATGTTGTGGAGCGCCGCGTTCAGCTCCTCTGGCGTGACGCCGTGGTCCGGGTCGCTGGCCCCGAAGAACTGCGTCGTCCAGGTGAGCATCTGCTCCTGATCCTCGCGGGGCACGCCGAGCATCTCGAGGATCACGGCCAGGGGGAGCTTGCCCGCGATGTCGCTGGCGAAGTCGCACCCGCCGCGCGCGCACGCCTCGTCGATGAGCCCCGTCACGAGCTCCCGCACGTGCTGCTCGAGCCGCTGGATGACACGGGGCGCGAACCCCTTGTTGACCAGCGCGCGGAAGCGGGCGTGCCGGGGCGGGTCCATCATGATCATGACATCGGGGTTGTCGCGCATGTCCCCCGGCTGGAAATCCTCGATGAAGAGGCCGCGCCCCGAGCAGAACGCGGCCGGGTCGCGCGAGATGCGGGCGACGTCGGCGTGCCGCGTGATCGCCCAGAACCCCCTGCCCGCGGGCTCGGGGTGCCAGTAGACGGGCGCCTCCCGGCGCAGGATCTCGAAGCGATCGTGCGGCGCGCCCGCCAGGTAGAGGTCTGGATCGAGGATATCGATGGTCCGAGGGGTCATCCGGGCAGCGTATCCTCACCGGAGCTTCGCACGGTATCGGAGCGCACGATCGGCGACGGTGCGCTCGCGTACGTCGACCGAACGTGAAGGTCGTGCGGTGTCGGAGGCGCTGCGCGCGGCGAGCGGACGTCCGAAGTTCGCCCGGGGCAGCCTTGCTTTTGGTACGGTGGCTGGGAAGGGCGCCGCCTTCCATCTGCGCTTCGAGGGACCACGGGATCATGAACGAGGTCGGTGCGAGAACCGGTGCTGCTGCAGAGACGGAGCTGGAGATGCTCCGTCGGCGGAATGCCGAGCTCGAGCGGGAGCTCGCCGAGAAGCGGCGCGTGGAGATCGCCCTGCGGGAGAGTGAGGCCCGCTACCGGGGCATCGTCGAGGACCAGACCGAGCTCATTTGCCGCTTCCGGATGGATGGCACGCTGACCTTCGTCAACGAGGTGTACTGCCGCTACTTCGACAAGACGCAGGAGGAGCTGGTCGGTCACCGCTTCACGCCGCTCGTCCCTGACGAGGACCGGCTGCTCCTCGACCAGCAGTTCGCGAAGCTCGGCCCCGACAACCCCATCGTGCACACCGAGCACCGGGTCGTGCGCCCGGACGGATCGACCCGCTGGATGCACTGGACCAACCGCGCCCCGCTCGGCGAGGGGGGGCCGGACGCCGAGTTCCAGGCGATCGGCGTCGACGTCACCGATCGCCGGCAGGCGGAGGACGAGGTGAGGCGCCTCAACGCCGAGCTCGAGCTGCGCGTCGCGGAGAAGACGATGAGGCTCGAGCAGATGGTCCGCGAGCTGTCCGCCCCGCTCATGCCGGTGGCGGATCAGGTCATCGCGATGCCGCTGATCGGCATTCTCGACAGCGCCCGCGCCGCGGCGGCGCTCGAGACCCTCCTCCACGGGGTGATCGCGCACAACGCCGCGACGGTGGTCCTGGACATCACCGGCGTCGGCGTCATCGACGCCCAGGCCGCTGACGCGATGAGCCGGCTGGCCAAGGCGGTGAGGCTCCTCGGCGCCCAGGTGGTGCTCACCGGCATCCAGCCGCGCATAGCGCAGACGCTCGTCGACCAGGGCGTCGGTGTAGGCGGCGTCGTGACGCTGCGGACGCTGAAGGAGGGTATCGCGTTCGCCCTGCGGCGCGGCCCCGCCGGCGCGGGGCCGCCGGCCCGCTGACGGGTCGCGCCGAGGCGTCTATCCTCTATTGGATCTCACGCGCTGTCGTGTAGCCTGATCGATCATGGCGCACATGGACACGACTGCCCGACCCGACGTGCAACCCGCAGATCAAGGCGCCAGAACCAGCGACGGCTTCCACGGGCTAGAAGGCGAGTTCGACCCCCGCACCATCAACGAAGACATCGCGCCCGTGCGCTCGAGCCAGCGCAAATGGGGGATGAAAGACATCGCCGCACTGTGGATCGCCATGTGCGCCTGCACCCCCACGTACATGCTCGCCTCGGGTCTGATCGCCGAGGGCATGAGCTGGGTGCAGGCCGAGCTCACGATACTCCTCGGCAACGTCATCGTGCTGCTCCCCATGATCCTCAACGCGCACGCGGGCACGAAGTACGGCATTCCGTTTCCCGTCTACTGCCGGAGCGCCTTCGGCGTCCGAGGGGCCAACGTGCCCGCGGTGCTGCGAGCCCTCGTGGCCTGTGGCTGGTTCGGGATCGGGACATGGCTCGGCGGGTGGGCCATCTACAAGATCGTCGCTGTCTTCATGCCGTCGATAGAGCAGATGCCGGTGACGCCGCTCGGCGTCAACGCCCCCCAGCTCGCCTGCTTTCTGCTGTTCTGGGGCATCAACGTCTGGATCATCTACATGGGCATCGAGTCGATCCGGATCCTGCTCAACATCAAGGCGCCCCTCCTGGTCGCCCTCGGCCTCCTGCTGCTCCTGTGGGCGTACAACCGCGCCGGCGGGTTCGGCCCCATGCTCGAGAAGCCCTCGTCGTTCGCGCCGGGGCAACCCCGGGAAGGCCAGTTCTGGAGCTTCTTCTTCCCCGCGCTGACAGGGATGGTCGGCTTCTGGTCCACCCTCGCGCTCAACATCCCTGATTTCACGCGCTACGCGCGCTCGCAGCGCGATCAGGTCCTCGGCCAGGCCGTCGGCCTGCCGCCCACCATGGCGTTCTTCTCGTTCATCGGCGTCGCCGTCACCTCCGCCACGGTCGTCATCTACGGCGAGACGATCTGGGATCCCGTCGTCCTGCTCGCGCGCTTCGAGAGCCCTGTCGTCCTGATCGTCTCGCTCGCGGCGCTCAGCATCGCCAACCTGGCGACGAACATCGCCGCGAACGTGGTGAGCCCGGCCAACGACTTCTCGAACCTCTGGCCGTCACGGATCTCCTTCCGGACCGGCGGCCTCATCACCGGCATCCTCGGGATCCTGATGCAGCCCTGGCGGCTGGTCAGCGACCCCACGGGGTACATCTTCACCTGGCTCGTCGGCTACTCCGCGCTTCTAGGCCCCGTGGGCGCGATCCTGATCGCGGAGTACTACCTGATCCGGAGGACCAGGCTCGATCTCGTCCAGCTCTACAAGCGGGAAGGCACCTACTGGTACGCGAACGGGTGGAATCCGATCGCGATCGTCGCCCTCGTCGCCGGCGTCCTGCCCAACTTGCCTGGCTTCCTCGGCACCCTCAAGGTCGTGGAGGTGTCCAGCGCGTGGATGGACTTCTACCATTACGCCTGGTTCTCGGGCTTCTCGATCTCGTTCGTCGTCTATACGGCGCTCACCTGGATGCGCCGCCCGGCCGCGGCGCTCGTTGTGGGCCAGGAGCCCACGACGGAAGACCTGTAACACAGTGTAGAGCGCTCCTTACGAGGGCATCTCGCCCTGGAAAAGTGTCTTACCAAACAACCCTATCATGATTTGAATCTTCTCTCTTGCCAGGCGACTATACTCTTATGTCATCATTGTATGTTCCTCCAGCCTCCGAGGTGCCCAATGATGAAGCTCGTTCTCCTGTCGCTCCCGGCGCTCGCCCTGGCCGCCTGCGGCGACACCGGCACGCCTTTCGACGAACCCCGCGCTGCCGGGAGCGCCCCGAGCGCGCTCGCCGCCGTCCCGTCCTACACCCTCTTCGAGAGCGGCCAGGTCCGCCCTCTCGCCCTCTCGCCCGACGGGTCGACGCTCTTCGCCGTCAACACGCCGGATAACCGGCTGGAGATCTTCAGCGTCAGGAGGGGAACGCTCGAGCACCGCGCCTCGGTCGCCGTCGGCCTGGAGCCCGTCGCCGTCGCGGCCCGCAGCGACGACGAGGTCTGGGTCGTCAACCACCTCTCCGACAGCGTGAGCGTGGTCGACGTCTCGCAGCCCAGGAGGCCCCGCGTCGTGCGCACCCTGCTCGTCGGCGACGAGCCTCGCGATATCGTCTTCGCGGGCGCCGGCAAGGACCGCGCCTTCATCACCACCGCGCACCGCGGCCAGAACAGCCCTGTGGACCCGGCGCTCACCACGCCGGGCGTGGGCCGCGCCGACGTCTGGGTCTTCTCCGCGTCGAGCCCGAGCGCGGCGCCGCTGACCATCATCACCCTCTTCAGCGACACGCCGCGGGCGCTCGCTGCGACGCCCGACGGCGCGCGCGTCTACGCGGCGGCCTTCCACTCGGGCAACCGCACCACGGTGGTGGAGACCAACGTGGTGAACCTGGGCCTCGGCCTGCCGCCGCCGACCACCAACATCGCCGGCGTCGCGCAGCCCTCGGCGCCGCTCATCGTCCGATTCAACGGCCAGCACTGGGTGGACGAGCTGAATCGCTCCTGGGACGACAAGGTGAACTTCGCGCTGCCGGACAAGGACGTCTTCGTCCTCGACGCCCTGGCCGACCCGCCCGCGCCGGTCGCGGGCGCCGCGGGCGCCTTCGGGGGCGTCGGCACGATCCTCTACAACATGGCGGTCAACCCGGTGAGCGGGCGCGTCTACGTGGCCAACACGGAGGCGTTCAACGAGCAGCGCTTCGAGGGCGCCGGCGTCTTCGCGGGCCACACCGTGCGCGGCCGCTTCAACCACAACCGCATCACCGTGCTCGATCCGGCGACGGGCGCCGTGGTCCCGCGGCACCTGAACAAGCACATCGATTACAGCGCGTGCTGCGCGCCGGTCCCCAACGCCGAGAACCGCAAGAGCCTCGCGCTGCCTCAGGGCATGGCCGTCTCGGCGAATGGAAAGAGGCTTTACGTCGCCGCGCTCGGCTCGGACAAGATCGGCGTCTTCCAGACCGCGGCGCTCGAGGCCGACACCTTCGTGCCCAGGCTCGCGCGCCAGATCCCCGTCTCCGGCGGCGGGCCGACCGGCGTGGTGCTCGACGAGGCGCGCGGCCAGCTCTACGCCCTCACGCGCTTCGACAACTCCATCGCGGTCATCGACACCGACGTCCGGGCCGAGGTCGCGCACGTGCCCATGTACAGCCCCGAGCCGGAGAGCGTGGTCCGCGGCCGCCGCTTCCTCTACGACGCCTCGTTCTCGTCCAGCCACGGCGACTCGGCCTGCGCGAGCTGCCATGTCTTCGGCGACGGCGACAGCCTGGCGTGGGACCTCGGCGACCCGGACGCGCTGACCACGCCGATGCCAGGCCCCTTCGCGCTCGATCCGACGATCTTCGGCCAGCCCGCCGAGTTCGCCGCGCTCAAGGGGCCGATGACGACGCAGCCCCTGCGCGGGATGGCCAACCACGGTCCGATGCACTGGCGGGGAGACCGCACCGGCGGCAACGACGCGCCGAGCGCGCAGCCGGACAGCGGCACCTTCGACGAGGACGCCGCGTTCAAGAAGTTCAACGTCGCCTTCGTCGGCCTGCTCGGGCGCGACGCGCCCATCCCCGCGACGGACATGCAGGCGTTCACCGACTTCGTCCTCCAGGTGATGTACCCGCCCAACCCGATCCGGCGGCTGGACAACACGCTCACCGCCGATCAGGCGGCGGGCAAGGCCTTCTTCACCCTGCCGCCCAGCGAGGGCGGCCCCTGCGCTTCATGCCACGTGCTCGATCCAACGGCCAACGCCGAGCACGGGGTCCAGTTCCCGGGCTTCTTCGGGACCGACGGGCGCTACACGTTCGACTTCATCTTCCAGAGCTTCAAGGTCGCCCAGCTCCGCGGCCTCTATCAGAAGGTGGGCATGTTCGGCATGGTGCAGAACCCCCGCTTCAACGATCGAGACAACCAGTTCCAGGGCGATCAGATCCGCGGGTTCGGCTTCGCCCACGACGGGACGGTGGACACGGTCTTCCGCTTCCACGATCAGCGCGGCTTCAACGAGGCCCCGGGGATCGCCGGCTTCCCGCCGGGCGAGGCGGGCGACGTGCTGCGCCGGCAGGTGACTTCGTATCTGCACGCCTTCGACAACAACCTCGCGCCGATCGTCGGCCAGCAGGCCACGCTCGCCGGCGCGAGCGATGTGGCGGCCGAGCAGCGGGTGGACCTCATGATCGCGCGCGCCAGCGCGGGCGAGTGCGATCTCGTGGTGAAGGGCCGCATGGGCGGCGAGGAGAGGGGGTTCCTCTACCAGCCGAGCGATGGCAAGTTCCGCAGGAACAGGGCGGGGAGCGCCGCGATCGGCGACGCGGCGCTGCGCCAGCGCGCGGCCGAGGGGCACGCGCTGACCTACACCTGCGCGCCGCCGGGCGCGGGGGTGCGGATGGCGCTCGACCGCGACGGTGATGGGGCGCTCGACGGGGACGAGGAGGACGCCGGGACGGATCCGGCGGATCCGGCGAGCATGCCCCCCGGCTGAGCGACCTCACCCCGCCTCGGCCCCCCGCCCGGGCCACCGGGCCTCGAAGCGCGCGCCGCCTGCCGGCGCGCGCTCGTGGCGCAGCGCGCCCCCGTGCCGCTCCAGCCAGCGCGCCGCGACGGCCAGCCCGAGGCCGGTGCCCGGGTGCTTCGCGTCGCGCCCGCGCCCCGTCACGAACGGCTCGAACAGCCTCGCCTCGATCTCCTCCGGCACCCCCGGGCCGTTGTCCTCCACGCGCACGACCACGGAGCCGCCCTCGCCGCGCGCGACGCGGACGCGGATCCGCCCCTCGGGGCTCCCGTCGAGCGCGATGGCCGCGTTCTGCAGGAGCGCCGTGGCGACGTCGAGGAACGCCCCGCGGTCGGCCTCGACGAAGACGGCCTCGCCGGCCTCGGACGCGATCTCGATGGTCGGCGCGCCCTCGCCGACGATCTGCCGCACGTGGCTCGCCGCGAGCCGCAGCGTGGAGAGCACGTCGACCTCGCTCACCTCGAGCGGCCTCGGGCGGCTGTAGCGGAGCAGATCGTCGAGGAAGCGCCGCGCCCTGTCGACCTGGGCGCGCAGCGCGGCCACGGTCTCGGCCTTCGCGCCCTGCCGCTCGAGGAGCTTCGCCTGGGCGGCGATGACGCCGAGCGGATTGCGGATCTCGTGGGCCACGGCGCTCGCGAGCCGCCCGAGCTCGGCGAGGCGCTCGGCCTGGTCGGCGCGGACCTCGACGCGCTCGACCTCGTCGGCGAGGTCGCGGACGCCGATCGGCCTGTCGAAGAGCCGGCGCCCGAGGTGCTCGACGACGAGCATGCGCAGCGGGTCGAGCGGGAGCGCGGCCAGGAAGATGACGAAGGCGAGCCAGGGGAGCGACGCGCCGCCGCCGGGCGAGAGGTGCGGCAGCAGCTTGAAGAAGGCGGCGAGCCCGAACGTGGACAGCAGCGCCGTGAGGGCGGCGTAGGCGAGCCCCTGCAGGACGACGCGGCGGGATCGCCCGAGCTCGCTGCTCAGCACGGCGTAGGCGACAAGCAGGATCGCGGCCAGGAGGAGCGGCGCGGCGACGATCACGTCGCCGAGGCCGGTCACGCGCAGGATCACGACGAAGCCGCCCCCGAGCGTCGCGAGCACGCTGCCGAAGAAGAGCGCGGCGAGGCGCCGCTGCTGTAGCCGCCGGGCGCCGAGCACCGCGCGCCCGAGGCGGACGCCGATCGCGATCGCGGTGACGCCCATGACGACGGCGAGCGGGAAGAACAGCGGGCCGGGCGAGCGCGCCGCGGGGCCGTAGAGAAGGCGCGGGGAGACGGCCCCGAGCAGCGCGACCGCGGCGCTCACGGCGTAGGCCACGGCGACGGGGCGGCGCGAGGTGCCGGCGACGTCGGCGTACGCGTGCGCGAGGCCGGCGGCGAGGATCATCCCGCTCGGGAGGACGTGCTCGGCGAGGCGGAGCGTGCTGTCGGTCTCGAGGAGGATGAGCCCCGTGATCCAGAAGGCGAGGAAGAAGCAGAGGGCGACGAGGCCGCGGCCCACGTTGCGGCCGAGGCGCAGCGCGGTGACCGCGACGGTCACGACGACGGCCCAGAGCGGATAATAGGCGAGGGCGACAAGGGGTCTCACGGGGCCTCGGCGGGGTGGGTCGGCGGGGTGGGAGGCGGCACGATAGCGCCGGAGGACGCGGGGGTGCGAGGTATCCACGGCGTGGACAGGGGGTTGTCCACGCGCTGGGCGCCGGGGCGGGCGCGAGGCGGGCGCGAGGGTTCGACGGGGCGCGCCGGAGCCTCGTTTGCGCGTGGATCCTGGGGTGGCACGAGGGCTGCTGAGGGGGGTGTCGAGGAGACGGAGCATGGAAATGGAAATGGCAGGCGCCTTCGAGGGCTATATCGTCGCGGTGTACGGGGCCTATGCGATCATCAGCGTCGGACTGACGATCTGGATCGCGCGGACGCTGTTCAAGAACGGAGCGGTGTTCCTGGAGGACGTGTTCGCGGACAACCCGAGGATGGCAGAGGCGGTGAACCGGCTGCTCGTGGTGGGCTTCTACCTGGTGAACCTGGGATATGCGTCGCTCATCCTGAAGGCCGACCCCTCGACGACGGTGGCGGGCGGGATCGAGGTGCTGTCGTCGAAGCTCGGGCTCTTGCTGCTCTCGCTCGCGGTCATGCACTTCGGGAACCTCTACGTGTTCCACCGCATTCGCCGGCGCGCGAAGCTCGCGGTGCTGCCGCCGCCGGTCGCGCCGCAGATGCGGATGGAGGCGCGCGCGTAGGGAGGGAGTGCGCGAGCGCGGAGGGCGGGAGGCGGGGAGGAGACGAGGGGGGGTCACGGAGGGAGCGCGCACGCGCACGAAGAGGAAGAGGCGGTTACGGAGAGAGCGCACACGAGCACGAGCACGAGCACGAAAGACGGAAGATGAGAGACCGAAGAGGAGAGAAGGAAGAGGGGAGACGGGAGCCTGCTCCCCGTTCAGAGGAGAAGAGCCATGATCAAGCGGATCACCGTCCTCTATGACGCGGACTGCGCGCTGTGCGTGCGATGCCGCCAGTGGATGGAGCGCCAGGCAGCGCTCGTCGAGATCGAGTTCCTGCCCGCGGGGTCGGGCGAGGCGGCGGCGCGGTTCGGGGCCGTGCCATGGCTCGGCGAGGACCTCGTGGTGGTCAGCGACCGCGGCGAGGTCTGGGCCGGCCCGGCGGCCTTCATCGTCGCTCTATGGGCCCTCGAGCCCTACCGCGAGTGGTCGTACCGGCTGAGCGGCGACACGCTCTCGAAGGTGGCGGAAGGCTTCTTCCACGCGCTCTCGGGCAACAGGAAATGGATCGCGGGCTGGTTCGGACACCCATCGTGCGCGGGCGGATCCTGCAAGCTGCCGGGCGCGCCGGCAGCGGGGCCGTTTCGCTGAGCGGAGCGGAGCGCGCCCGCGACCACCGCAGGGAACCGAGGCCTGGACCGGCGCGACGATTCCAGCGCCACGAAAGTGGCCGCAGGCGCCGCCGCGGGGCGCGCGGCGCCGACGAAGCCGTCCGCGTTCCTGGCGACCTCCCCGATGCGCTATTTGTCCTGTGCATGCCCCAGGATGTCCCCAAGAGCGGCAGGCCAGGCGGCGTCGCGGTCGACGCGACGACCGAGGAGAGGGCGCCTGTGATCCGGCGCGGCCCGGCGCAGGTGTTCCGCCTGCGGCTGGTTTACTCCAGCGACGACATCCTGAGCCCGCCGGCCCTCTTCACCCCGTCGCGCGGCGCGACGCCCGTGGGGCGCGACGTGCAGAGCGGCATCCGCGTGCCCCGCGACGGCCGCGCGTCGCGGCTCCACGCGACGCTCCACAGCGACGCGCTCGGCCGGCTCCGCGTCGTCGACGAGAAGAGCCGCAACGGCACCCACGTGAACGGGCAGCGCGTCGACGAGGCGCTGCTGGAGGACGGCGACGTGCTCTCGATCGGCGACTCGCACTTCGTGGTCCGCGCCGAGCCGGAGCGCCAGCCCGACGCTCCGGTGCCGTCGCTCCTCGGCGACGCCCCGTCGATGCGCGCGCTGCGCGCCGCCATCCACCGCGTCGGCCCCGCCGCGGTCACGGTGCTGCTCCTCGCCGAGAGCGGCTGCGGCAAGGAGGTGGTGGCCCGCGCCGTGCACGACGCCAGCGGGCGGCGAGGGCCGTTCGTGGCCGTGAACTGCAGCGCCATCCCCGAGGGCCTCGCCGAGAGCCAGCTCTTCGGCCACCTGGCCAACGCGTTCAGCGGGGCCGTGGCCCGCCCGGGGCTGTTCCGCGCCGCCGACGGCGGCACGCTCTTCCTCGACGAGGTCGGCGACCTGCCGCAGGCGGTGCAGCCGAAGCTCCTCCGCGTGCTGCAGGACCGGATGGTGCTCCCCGTCGGCGCGACGGCCCCGGTCGCCTGCGACGTGCGCATCGTCGCGGCGACGAACCGCGACCTCACGGCGGACATCGCGGCGCACCGCTTTCGCGGCGACCTCTTCGCGCGCCTCTCGGAGTTCCCGCTCGGGATCGCCCCGCTCCGCGCGCGGCGCGAGGACATCCTGCCCTTGCTCGAGCACGCGCTCGGCGCGCCGCGCCCGCGGATCAGCGCCCCGCTCGCGGAGGCGCTGCTCCTGCATCCGTGGCCGTTCAACGTGCGCGAGCTGCTCGCCCTGGCCGCCCAGCTCCGCATCCGCGGCGGCGAGGCAGACGTGCTGGATCTCGAGCTCGTGGCCGACCGGCTCTCGCCCTCGCCGCCCGCCGGAGCGGCCGCGGCGCCGCGAGGGACGTCCAGCGGCCCGCCTGCTCCACCACCGGACCGCAGGGCGCCCGCCGAGGACGAAGAGGAACGCGGCGAGACCGACGAGCGGGAACCCCCGCCCGACCGGGAGCAGCTCGAGGCGCTGCTCCGCGCGCACCGCGGCGTGGTGGCGGACATCGCGCGGGCGGTGCGCCGGTCGCGCAAGCAGATCTACCGCTGGATCTCCCATCACGGCCTCGATGTGCAGCGCTTCCGCGGCTGAGGTGCCGCCCCGGCTGTAGCGCCGCGCCCGCGGCATCCCCGGCGCGAGCGAGGCGCTACAGCCGGGGCGGCAGCTCGTGATCGCGGCCGCTTCACTGCGCGTTGCCCCGCTCGACCGCGACGTTCTCCGGAGCGATGCGCTGCGGTAAAGTTCGATCGATGCACGAGGAGCCCAGCGAGAGCGAGCCGGGGCGCCGCGCGGCGTCGCTCGTGGGATCGAGCATCGGCCAGTACCTCATCGCCGAGGAGATCGGGCGCGGGGGGATGGGGGTCGTCTACCGGGCGGTCCACCGCGGTGTCGGGCGGGTCGCGGCGGTCAAGGTGCTCTCCAGCCAGCTCGCCCAGGACGCGAGCTCCCATCGCCGGTTCACCAACGAGGCGCGGGCGCTGAGCCTCGTCGATCACCCGGGGCTCGTGAAGATCTTCGATTTCGGCGAGACGCCCCGGGGCGAGCCGTACATCCTCATGGAGTACCTCCGGGGCGAGCTGCTCCGGACCCGCATCGCGCGGCGCGAGCGGCTCGATCTGCCGGAGGTGCTCCACATCGCCCGTCAGGGCGCGTCCGCGCTCTCGGCGGTTCACAGGCACGGGATCGTCCACCGCGACCTGAAGCCCTCGAACATGATGCTCGTCGCCGACGACGAGGCGCCCGGCGGCGAGCGGCTGAAGCTGCTCGATTTCGGCATCGCCCGGTTCGCCGGCGACGGGGCCGATCTCACCGCGCCGGGCTCGGTGCTCGGGACGGCGGTGTACATGTCGCCCGAGCAATGCGCCGGTCAATCGTCGGTGGACGGCCGATCGGACGTCTACTCCCTCGGCGTCGTCCTCTACGAGCTGCTCGCCGGGGAGCCGCCGTTCAAGGGGGAGCCCGTCGAGGTCCTGCGCATGCACCTGTTCCGGGATCCGCGGCCGCTGGAGTCGGTGGCCCCCGAGGTCCCGCGCGAGATCGCGCGCCTCATCGAGCGCATGCTGGCGAAGGAGCCGTCCCGGCGGCCGGACATCGCCGAGGTGAACGACGCCATACGCCGCGACGGCGCGGCGCCGGCGACGCGGGCCGCGGCGTCCGCTCCTCCCGGGGCGTCGCTGGCGGCGGAGCCCGCCGGCAGGACGACCGAGCAGAAGATCGCCGCCCGGGCATGGACCACCCGCGTCGAGGTGCCCCCGCCGGCGGGCGCGCCGGCCGCCGAGGAGGCCGACGTCGCTCCGTTCGAGGCCGCAAAGTCGGTCGCCCCCGAGGCCGGGGCGCCGGCATCGCCGGAGGACGTCCGCGCCGCCCCGGCCGGCGGGCCCTCGCGCGCCGCGCGGCCCGCGCGGCGGCGGCTCCGCAGCGCCTCCGCGCTCGCGGCCATCGCGCTGCTCGCGAGCGGCTCCTATGGCCTGCTCCGCGCGCGCCGCGCCGACACCGCCGCCGCGCCCGTGACGCTGTCCGACATGGTACGGCTCGCGGGCGGCCCGTTCCGGATGGGGAGCACGCCCGCCGAGATCGACGCCGAGTGCGAGCGCCTCGGACCGAGGTGCCGGCGGGATCTGCTCGAGCGAGAGCAGCCGACCCGACAGGTCACCGTGTCCCCCTTCTACCTCGACGCTCACGAGACCACGAACGCCGAGTTCGCCGCCTGGCTCGAGCTGCTCGGGCCGACCCTCAAGGTGAAGGAGGACCCGGAGCACGGCATCGTGCGTTACGTGTACCATCCCGCCGAGAGCGCCGCTGCGCCGGACCTCCTGCTGGTCGATCTCTTCCCCGAGTACTCGGGTCTGCTTTACCGGCCCGGCAATCACTTCGCGCCGCGCCCCGGTGCCGAGCGCAAGCCCGTGGCCCAGGTGACGTGGGACGCCGCCTCGCTCTACTGCAAGGCGCGAGGCAAGCGCCTCCCCACCGAGGCCGAGTGGGAGTTCGCCGCTCGAGGAGCGACGTCGCGCAAGCATCCCTGGGGTGAGGCCCCGCCCCGCTGTGACGGGGTCGTCTTTGGCCGTTACGACAAGGGCGCGTGCCACGGCCTCCCGGACCTCCCGGAGAGGGATCGAGACGTGGGCACTGCCCCGCAGGACAGGACACCGGAAGGCGTCTGGGACCTGGGAGGCAACGTGGAGGAGTGGGTGCAGGATCGGTTCTTGCTACCCTATTATCCTGCATGTGGCGATTGCCTCGATCCCGTCGTGGAAGGTCCCGTGACATCGCTTGTGGACGACGTGCGCGTCCGCCGCGGCGGCTCGTGGCCGTCGTCCGACACGACGTCTCGCGGCGCGGCGCGGGCCCGCTGGAAGCGAGGCGACGTGCTCGCCGGCGTCGGGTTTCGCTGCGCCTCTCGCTGAAGCGCTCGAGGCCTGGGCGCGCGGGAGACCAGGAGATCGCCGCGGACGCGGCCGCCGCCGGCCGGGGCGCGGAGGCGATGAGCGCCTGGGCCCCGGCGCTCCCGCTCGCGCCTCTCCGGCGGTGCCTGTCTGATAATCGCCGTTTCATCACCAACGATCCAGGAGACAAGTTCCATGACGACCGACGGTCCTGACACGACGGACATGAGCGCTGCGCCGCCGAGCGAAGCGCCGGAAGAGACGGCCTCCGCGGAGGTGGACGAGGGCGCCGAGCCCACCCCGGACAGCGGGTTCCGCCGCCTGCCCTGGGATCTGCTGATCGCCGTCGACCTGTCGGGCGACGCGGTGGCGACGCTCCCCAGCGAGGCGACGGAGGACTTCGTGGCGCCGGAAGGCACGAGGATCGCCGCGCTGGGCGCCAGCGACCGGGACGCCTACGTGTACCTCGTCGTGGTGGCCGAGCCCAGCCTGGAGGTCTTCGTCTACGCGGAGGGCGGCGAGCCCCTCCGGGTCGAGGCCGGCGTGACCACGCGCGTCCCGTCCGAGGGATGGTTCACCGTACCGGCGGCCGGAAAGGTCCGCGTGATCAGCGCGCTGCGCCCCCTCAGCCGCGACGAGATCGCCGAGGCGCTCGACGGGCGCGCGCCGCCGGTGAAGGTCTCGACGGATGAGACAAGGATGACCGATGACCTGACCGCCTGGGAAGACGAGGAGGAGTATCCAGCCACCGACTGAAGAGCCGGCCCCGGCTCACGAGCCGCGCGCGGCGCGAATGCGGCGCGCGCGGCCCGCCTCTCGGCTCGTCGGCGCAGGCGCGGCGACGCGAGCGCCTCGCCCGCCGGGGAGCGGCGCGTCAGGCCTTCTGATCCCGGAAATCGGCGAGGATCATGCTCCCTGTCCCCTCGATCCTCGCGGTGGGGAGCTGGAGCGACATGGATTTTGCGCGGGTCCATTGCTGGACTCCATCGGTCACGTAGTAGCTCAGGTCATCGACGGTGACGAACCCCTTGGGGGGGCTGGAGCGGTCCGCCTTGCCGAGGAGGCCTTCGATGACGAACGACGTGAAGACGCCGAGCTTGGCTTCGGGGCGCTCCCGCGCCCTCTGCTGGGCCGTGCTGCCCGAGAGGACGGCGAGCCCCTCGGCGAGCTCGAAGACGTTATGGACGAAGGCAGGATCGAGGGCCGCGCCTCCCAGGTCGCGGCCGAGCTCGACCCCCGCGTGGCAGGCGTCCAGGAAAAGGACCTTCCGGCGAGCGGGGGACTCGAGGAGGATCTTCTTCACCTCCTCGACCGAGAGAGAGGACTCCGCGAGGGCCTCCAGGCCGGTGTCGCGAAAGAGGAGCACCGGTTTGCCATCGAGCAAGGTGCCATGACAGGAAAAGTGAACAAGGAGCATGTCATTCGGCCTGAGCCCGCGAGAGAAGCGGATCAGGTTGTTCTTGACGAGGTTGCGCATGGGCAGGAGGCTCTCGTCCTCGACGTCGTCGTGCATCGACATCACGTTGCGATACCCCAGCTTCTCCTCGAGGGCAGCGCGGAGCGCGACGACGTCGTCGACGCAGAAGTTCAGGTTTCCGATGTCTTTGTCGTCGTAACGACGGACGCCCACGAGGAACGCGTAACGGCCGGCGACCGGGCCGATCGCCTTCTCCTTCGCCGCGGCGATGGCGGCGAGGAGCTGCTCCTGGGCGCTGAGGCCGCCGGCGGCCGCCTGAGGGGCCGGCGCCGCCGCGGCGCCGGAGGACGCGGCCGGCGCCGCGGCATCCCGGTGGGGTGCGGCCGTCGCCGCGCCAGCGTCGTGCGGGCCCGGCGCGGGCGAGGCGGACTCGCCGGCGAGCTGCTCCGAGATCAGCGTCCGGAGCTCGTCGTGAAAGGGATAGAAGGTGTCCTCGGCGCCCTTGGTCGAGAAGCACTGAAGGAAAGGGCGGGCGACGCGCAGGAAGGTGGTCGCGTCGAGGCGGTCGCTCCAGCCGGCGTGCTCGGCGATGGCCGAGAGCGGCAGGGGCGACGGGGAGGAGCAGAGGACGGCGAGGCTGCGCCTGACCAACGCCTCCTGCTCGGAAGGAAGGTGGGTGACCTGGCGCCACAGCCTGGCGAAGACGTCGCGCAGGGTGCGGGGGAACGGCTCGGCGGCGCGGCGCTCGGGAGGTAGCCGCTTCAGCCACTCGGCGAGCTCGACGGAGTACAGCATGTTGCCCTGAGCGCGCTCCGCGGCCTTCTCGGCCACGTCGCCCGGGACCTGTAGCTCCCTGGCGACGCCGTCCCAGAAGGCGCGGCAGGCAGCGTGGTTCGAGGCGCTCCATCGAGGGGAGTCGAGGTCGATACGAGCGGGGGAGTACCGCGTCATCACGGAGAGGTCGACGATGGGCCGCGAGGAGGCGAGCAAGACGACCCGCGGCGGCAGCGGGACGGGCAGCATGCGGGCGAGCTCGGTGAAGCCCTGCTCGTCCTCGGCCTCGTCGAGGTCGTCGATCACGAGCAGGAGGCGCATGGACTCGGGCTCGAGCACGCGCGTCGAGACGCGCGCGAGGAGCTCGCCAAGGCGGCGATCGTCGCCCGCGTCCTTGTCGCGCACGTCGATGAAGCGGTCCTCGATCTGCTTCACGAGGGAGCGCACGACCGTCTCGGGGTCATCGAGCGCGCTGGTCCGGAGGAAGTGGCAGGCGACGGCCCAGCGCTCCTTCGTCCGGACCTTGCGCTCGACCACCTCGGCCCAGCGGGCGAGGTGGCGGCTCGCGCCGGCGATCTTGCCGCGCACGCGGTCCACGTCCGAGGTCGAGGAGACCCGCTGAACATAGCTGGCGAGGATCGCGCTCTTGCCCACGCCGGGGACGCCCGTGACCAGGACGCTGGTCGCGCCTCCCTGGATCAGGTCGTCGATTTCGCTGAGGACGTCATCACGGGCGAGGAGGCGGGGGTGGTTCTGGCGTTCGCCGCCGTCGTGCAGGTCCATAATCTAGTCGTGTCTCAAGTTCTCGAGTGCTGTCAAGGAGACATGGTCTCTGGCTCAGGGCGCGTCCGGGATCGAGGGCAGCGCCTCTCCCTCACGGGCCAGGTAGGCCACCGTCGTCACCCTGCCCTCCACGGGCTCGCCGAGCAGGGTCGCGAAGAAGCCGCCGTTCCAGAGGTGCGTCTCCGGGTTCATGAACGCGCGATGGAGAGCAATCCGCGCACCAGGCGCCCTGTCGGCTCGCCTGGTGCGCGGAGGACCTCGGAGGGGGTCCGGTGCGCCCCGCGCGCGGGCGGCCCGCGGGACGTCCCACCCCCGCCCGCGGGCCGCCCGCGCGCGCCCCGGCGACGGGAAACAGCAAGAGCGGAACCCGAGTCAGACGCCGGCGCCGGTGCTGTCGACGACCTCGATATCCGGGGTGAGGCCGTCGAGCTGGAGCGAGCTCAGCGTATCGTCGTCGGCGAAGCCCGAGGGCGAGCTGCCGATGAACTTCTGGTATGCAGCCACGGCCGCCTGGGTGTTCTGGCCGAACGCGCCGTCGGGGATGAGGCCAATCAGGCCGGTCTCCTGGCCGAGCGCGTTGGCGTTCTTGATCCACGCGTCGAGCTTGCGCTGCAGCACCGCGACCCCGGGGCCCCGCGAACCAACACCGAATCCCATGTTCTCCTCCTCGTCACATCCCGCTCGCCGCCGCGGCGCGACGGCGAGGTTTGCGTCCGCATTCCTTCGCGAGACCATCTCGCGACCGCGGCGGGACTCCTCCACCGGTGAGCAACCCATGTGCCGCCGCGCAGGACGGGATATCCGGGTCCGATCGCGCCGGGCGCGGCGCGTCCCATGGGACCGCCCGCGGGCGCGCGCGCCGCCCGCTGCGCGCGCCCCCGTGCTCGGGCTGGGGGACATGGCCCTGGCGCGGGCGCATGACCGCGCGACCGCGCTGCCTCGCGGCTGGCCCGGCCGTTGCCATCAAGCTCAGCGCGCGGCTCACCAGCAGCGCGGCGGACGAGAACAGGAGACATCGTGTCGACTGGAGGCCGTCGCGCGGAGGAGCCGTATCATGAAGGAGACACCTATGTTGAGGAATCGCTTTTCCGTGCTGAACCGCTGGGCCGTGGGGATGATGATCAGCTCCAGCGTGGGCCTCGCCTCGCTCCCCGCGCTCGCGGAGTCGTATGGCGCCGTGAAGGTCGAGTGCTGGGGCGACTGCACCTTGGTCAACCTGGGGCAGATCTGCGACAGGTTCGTGGTGGGATCCATCCCCGTCGCGGTCGCGTGCGACGACACCGCCTCGCCGGGCTCGGGTACGGCAGCGATCTGCGGCGGCGGCGCCACGTGCACGTCGTATGGAACGGCGGCCCGCGGCGATGCGTTGTCCGCCTACTGCGCCGACGGCGGCGGCAACGACGCCGTGATCACCTGCCGCGCGCCCTGAGCCTGCCCTTTCAGGCAGCCAGGGCCACGTCGTCAACGACTCGAGTCCGAGCACGGAAGAGGGGGCCGCGCCGCGCGCCGGCGGCGGCGCGACGCGGCCCTCGTCCGCTGGTCCACCTCCGCGGCTCGCGCGCCGGGCACAGCCCGCGCGCGCGAGCCGCGGCGCCGCCGTCATCCCGGAGGAGCGCATGCGAATCGTGTACGTACTCGGCGCCGCGGCCATGGTCACCGCGGGCTTCGGCCTGTGCGTCGCCAAGGTGCGGGCGCAGCAGCACCAGATCGACGGCCTCGGCGCGCGCGTCTCCGCGCTGGCCGAGTCGATCGAGCAGACCGACGCGCGGTGCGCGCAGGCGCGCGTCGCGGCCGTCTCCGCGGCGCGCCCCCGCGACGCGGGGCGCACCCGCGGCGCGGCGCCGCCCGACGGCGACGGCGCCGGGGCGCAGGACGCGACCGCGCCGCCGACGCGCGCCGACGCGGGGCTCGTCGCGGAGCACCGAAGGCCGCTCAACCTGGAGGACGCGCAGGACCGCGTCGAGCGTGTGTTTCTCGGGGAGGCCCCCGACCCGGGCTGGGCGCGGGAGGCCGAGCGCGCGCTGGAAGAGAGGCTCGCCGCCGCGCTGCCTCGCTCGTCGGCCATCCACGCCGTCGAGTGCCGCGCGTCGCTCTGCCGGGTCGAGGCGGCTCATCGCGATCCCACGGACGGAGGGAGGCTCTTCGACGATGCGTTCAAGAACCCGGCGTCGAAGGGCTGGAACGCGGACGTGTTCTCGACGCCGCCGCGCGTGGACGAGCGCGGGAACACGGTCGTCGTCATGTACCTCGCCCGCGAGGGCGAGGCGCTCCCGTCGCTCGAGCAGCGCGACGACCTCGACTGATGGGCAGGAGGCGCCCCCCCCGGGCGGCGCGCGGCCGCCCCCGAAGGCCCCCGAGAAGCTCGGCTCAGTGCACCCGCATCCCCGGCTTCGCCCCCGAGTCCGGCGACAGGATGTGCACCGTCTCATCCCCCGCCGCGAGCACCATCCCCTCGCTCAGCCCGAACTTCATCTTCCGCGGCGCCAGGTTCGCGCACACGATGACGAGCCTCCCGATGAGGTCCTCCGGCTTGTAATGCGCCTTGATCCCGGCGAACACCGTCCTCCGCGCCTCCCCGCCGAGCGACACGGTCAGCTTGAGCAGCTTCTTCGCCTCGGGCACGTGCTCCGCCGCGACGATGCGCGCCACGCGCAGGTCGACCTTGCCGAAGTCGTCGATCGTGCACTCCGGCGCGAGCGGCTCCTTCGCGAGCGCCGCGCCGTCGTCCTCGGCGGCCGCGCCCCCGCCCGCCGCGGGGCTCCCCGCCCCTTGCGCCCCCGCGCCCTCGGTCGCCGCCCCCGCGGCGGCCCCCGGCGCCGCCGCCGCCCCGCCCTGCACCGCCGCCTCGTCGGCAGGGCGGCTCTCCGCGACCATCTTCTCCACCGCTCCCGGATCGACCCGCTTCATGAGGTGCTCATACGCGGCCACCTTCGTCCCCACAAGCGGCGTCTTCGCGAGCTCCCACCGGTCCATCGCGCACCCGAGCAGCCGCCCGACGTCCTCGGCCAGCTTCGGCAGCACCGGCGCCAGGTAGATCACGAGCTGCCGGAACAGGTTGAGCGCCACCGTGCACACGGCCTGCACCTCCGCCTTCTTCTCCGGCTGCTTCGCCAGCGCCCACGGCTGCATCCGGTCGACATACTCGTTCGCCCGGTCCGCCAGCGACACGATGCTCCTCGTCGCCCGCGCATAATCGAACGCCGCGTACGCCGCCCCGATCGCCTCCCCCTCCGCCGCCGCCGCCGCGAACAGCCCCCCGTCGTCCGGGTAGGCCGCCGACAGCCCCGCCTGCGCCACGAAGCGCGACGACCGGCTCGCCAGGTTCACGACCTTGTTCACGAGCTCGGCGTTCACCTTGTTCACGAGCTCTTCCAGGTTCAGATCGATGTCGTCGACCTTCGAGCTCAATTTGCTCGCGTAGTAATAACGAAGGTACGCCGGGTCGAGGTGCTTCAGGTACGTCGAGGCGAGCACGAACGTGCCCTTGCTCTTCGACATCTTCTCCCCGTTCACCGTGAGGAACCCGTGCACCTGCACGCGCGACGGCAGCGTGAACCGCGCGCTCCGCAGCATCGCCGGCCAGAAGAGCGTGTGGAAATACACGATGTCCTTGCCGATGACGTGGACGATCTCGGTCTCCTCGGATCGCCACCAGTCGTCGAACGCCTCGCCCTCCCGGTCGCACCACTCCTTGCTTGCGGCCATGTACCCGATCGGCGCGTCGAACCAGACATACCAGTAGTTCCCGGGCGCGTCGGGGATCTCGAACCCGAAATAGGGCGCAGGGCGCGACACGTCCCAGTCGCGCAGCGGCTCCGACAGGAAGTGGCCCGCGAGGTAGTTCGCGATCTCCTTCGGCATCCGCCCCTCGCCCTGCGTCCAGGTCGCCAGGAACGGCCGCTCCGGCTCGATGGCCACCATGAGGTGCTGCGCGCTCCGCACCTCGGGCCGCGCGCCCGTCAGCGCGCTCCTCGGCTCGACGAGATCGGTCGCGGCGTAGGTCGAGCCGCACCGATCGCAGCTGTCGCCGTACTGGTCCGGCGCGGCGCACTTCGGGCAGGTGCCCTTGACGAAGCGATCCGCCAGGAACATCCCCTCCTTCGGATCGAAGAGCTGCGTGACCTCCTTCGTGGTCACCCTGCCGCGCTCGCGCAGCGACGCCCAGATCTCCTCGCACAGCGCGCGGTTCGCGGGGGAGTTCGTGCTGCCGTAGTGGTCGAACCGGATCTGGAACGCCGCGAAATCGCGCTGGTGCGCCGCGCTCATGTCGGCGATGACGTCGGCCTCGCTCCGCCCCTCCTGCCGCGCGCGGATCATGATCGCCGTGCCGTGGGTGTCGTCGGCGCACAGGTAAACGCACCTCCGCCCGGTCATCCGCCAGTAACGGGCGAAGATGTCGGTCTGCGTGTACTCGACGAGGTGTCCGATGTGGATGTGCCCGTTGGCGTAGGGCAGCGCGCTGGTGAGCAGGAGCCGTTTCATGCTGGGCTGGACTTTGCACGAAATCCCGGCCGGAGGCGAGCGGCCGATGGCGCCGCGCCCTCCAGCGACGCGCGCCCCAGAGCGGCCCGCGGACACTGCGGCCATGGACGGAGCGGGCTCAGGCTCTAGATACGTAGTGAACCGATCGACGTGGAGGGGACCATGGCAGCAAGGGGCCAGCAGCAGCGGCGTGGCAAGGGCGGAGAAGCGCGGGCGCTGGAGGCCCAGCCCGTCCTCCGCCAGCGAGGCAGGGAGATCCAGCCTTTCGGGACGCTCGTGGAATATCCGCTGGCGCTCGCCGCGAAGCCGCGCGCGGAGAGCGTCAAGGCGCTCAATCAGATCCTGTCGGACACGCTCGTCCTGCGCGACATGTACAAGAAGCACCACTGGCAGGTGTCTGGTCCGACGTTCTTCCAGCTCCATCTGCTCTTCGACAAGCACTTCAAGGAGCAGACCGCCCTCATCGACATGCTCGGCGAGCGCATCCAGATGCTGGGCGGCGTCGCGATCGCCATGGCCCACGACGTCGCGGAGGCGACGAAGATCGAGCGGCCGCCCCGCGGCCGCGAGCAGGTGCCCGCCCAGCTCTCGCGCCTGCTCGACGCGCACGAGGTCATCCTCGCCGAGACGCGCGAGGCGGTGGCGCTCGCGACCGAGAACCGCGACGACGGCACCGCCGACCTGCTCATGAGCGACGTCCTCCGCACGAACGAGATGCAGGTGTGGTTCCTGTCCGAGCACCTCGTCGACACGCCGCTCGTCCGCGCCACCTGAGCGCCCGCGCGCCGCTCCCCCCCTTCCCCGTCCGGTCCTCCGGGCCCGCCCCGAACAATCGACACGGCACGCGTAACCTTTCCGGGCCCCCGATCGTGGTACCGCCAGGAAAGGGAACATGTAATGCGCACTACAAAAGATGCGGTGGTGATCGGCGGCGGCCTCGCGGGCCTCGCCGCGGCGACGTACCTCGGCCGGGCGGGGCGGTCCGTCGCGCTCATCGAGAAGGCGCACGCGCCGGGCGGCCGCGCCGTCACGCAGCAGAGCCACGGCTTCTCGCTGAACCTCGGCGCCCACGCGCTCTACCGCGGGAGCGCCGCCGAGGAGGTGCTGCGCGAGCTCGGCGTCCGCTACACCGGCGCCCCGCCGCCCGCGTCGGGCGCGCTCGCGTTCGACCGCGGCGCCTTCCACACGCTGCCCTCCGGCGCCCTCTCGCTCCTCACGACGGGCCTCTTCGGCGTCGCCGCCAAGCTCGAGATGGCCCGCGTCCTCGGCGGCCTCGCCGCGATGAGCCCCGCGCCGCTCGCGTCGGTCCCTGTCTCGACCTGGCTCCGCGACACGTTCCGGACCCCCGAGGTGCGCCGCCTCGTCGGCATGCTCGTCCGGCTGACGACCTACTGCGCCGATGCCGACCGCCAGAGCGCCGGCGCGGCGCTCGCCCAGCTGCAGCTCGCCTTCAGCCAGGGCGTGCTCTACCTCGACGGCGGCTGGCAGACGCTCGTCGACGGCCTGCGCGACGCCGCCGCGGCGGCCGGCGTCGAGATCCTCACCGGCGTGCGGGCGACGCAGGTCGCCGTCGAGGGCGGCGCCGTCTCCTCCGTCGAGCTCGCGAACGGCGACCGCCTCGGCGCCGGCGCCGTCGTCGTCGCCGCGAGCCCGCGCGCCGCGGCCTCGCTCGTGCCCGGGAGCCCGGCGCTCGCCGCGCACGCCGAGCGCGCCGTCCCGGTCCGCGCCGCGTGCCTCGACCTCGCGCTGTCGAGCCTCCCCCGCCCGCGCGTCCGCGTCGTGCTCGGCATCGACCGCCCCCTCTACCTGGCGCTCCACTCGGCGTCCGCGCGCCTCGCCCCCGAGGGCGGCGCCTTGCTCCACGCGGTCCAGTACGGCCCCGAGCTCGCCGGCCGCGACGCCGAGCGCGAGCTCGAGGACCTGCTCGACCGCGCGCAGCCCGGATACCGCGCCGGGATCGTCGAGCGCCGCTTCCTGCCCTCGCTCGTCGTCTCGAACGCCGTGGTCACGGCGGAGGGGGGCGGCACTGCGGCGCGCCCCGGCGTCAGCGTCCCGGAGATCGACGGGCTCTTCCTCGCCGGCGACTGGGTCGGACCGACGGGCATGCTGGCCGACGCGAGCCTCGCCAGCGCGCGCGACGCCGCCGGCGCCCTCCTCGCGCGAAGCGCGCGCCGGGCGCTCGACCGCGCGGCGTGACGGGGTTACCCGGGCGTTCCATGAGCAGCTCGACGGCCTCCCCCGCCCCGCGCGCGGCGCCCGCCTCGCGCGCGGCGCCCGCCCCGCGCGCGGCGCCCGCCTCGCCGGCGTCGACGCACGGCTTCCTCGCCGCGAGCTATCGCGAGCACGAGCGCTTCCTCTGGGCCGTCTCGTACCGGCTCACCGGCAGCGCCGCCGACGCGGACGACATCGTGCAGGAGACGTTCGTGCGCGCGCTGGAGCACCCGCCAGCGCGCACGGACGAGCCCGTCCGCCCGTGGCTCACCCGCGTCGCGATGAACCTCGGCCGCGACGCGCTCCGGCGCCGCAAGCGCCGCGCCTACGACGGCCCATGGCTCCCCTCGCCCATCGAGGCCGAGCCCGAGCCGCCGTCGTTCGAGATCCCGGGCAAGGACGGCACCGAAGGCCGCTACGATCTCCTCGAGAGCGCGTCGTTCGCCTTCCTCATCGCGCTCGAGGCGCTCACCCCGCAGCAGCGCGCGGTGCTCCTGCTCCGCGACGTCTTCGACTACTCGGTGCAGGAGACCGCCGACGCGCTCGGCCTGTCCGAGGCCAGCGTGAAGACGACGCACCACCGCGCCCGCCGCGCCCTCGAGCCGTACGACCGCGAGCGTTGCCGCCCCTCGCCCGAGCTCGTCGAGCGCTCGGGCGCGGCGCTCATGCGCTTCCTGCAGACGCTGGCGACGCAGGACGTCGCCGCGATCGAGGCGCTCCTCGGCGAGGGCGTCCGCGTCGTCAACGACGCGAACGGCGAGTACAAGGCGGCGCGCCGGATCGTCGTCGGCCCGAACCGGGTCGCGCGGCTCTTCATCGGCCTGCTGAGATGGGAGGGCAACGGCGAATTCCGCCACGAGATCCGCCTCATCAACGGCCTCCCCGCGATCGTCATCGAGCGCGTGCCCGGCCTGCCCGGCGCGGCGCCGCGGTACGTCCTGCGCTGCGACGTCGACGCGCGCGGGCGCATCACGGAGATCCACACCGTGCTCGCCTCGCAGAAGCTGACGGCCGTGAGGCCGCTCGCCCCGTGACGGTCGTCGACGACGCATCAACGATGCTCAACGTCGATGACGTCGATGACGTCGATGACGTCGATGACGTCGATGACGTCGATGACGTCGATGACGTCGATGACGTCAATGCGCGGCGAGGAGGCAGCCCCCTGCCGGCCGAGCGCTGGGGTGAGTCGTATCGCGGGGCGCGCTTCGGCCGGCGAAGTTGAATCTGTGTTGCAGCAACATAGCGCGGTGCGGCGCAGGTGTCCACGCCGGAACAGCCCGCTCGTCAGGTGGCTTTGCCCGCGCCCTGGCCCCGCTCCTTGTGCGCCTCCTCGATGAAGTGGCGAACCTCCTTCTCGATGGCCGCGAGCGCGATCCCCTTGAAAGGGCGCATGAGGAACGGCACGTCGAGATCGACGTCCACGGCGCCGGGGCGGAGCTCCATGCTGCCTTTCAGCTTGACCCCCTTCACCGAGAAGCCGAGCTCCGCGCGCTTCTCGTCGCGCCAGACGAGGAATGGCTCGTACTCCGCGTAACGCTCCCGGTACTGCGCGATCGCTCGCTCGGTCGCCAGCTTCGCCTCGCCGTCGTTCAGGTCGTGCTCAATCGTGTGCTTCATGATGGGACCTCGCAGTTCGTATCAGGGCACATCGCGAGAACCGGCCGGAGGACCGTCCACGCCGGAGACGTGCGCGCGGCGCCAGGCCGATTTCCATCGATGAGATAACACGGATACGCCGAGCACGCGGCCCGGGACGGCCACTGACCCACTTCTGCGCTCTGTGGCATTTCGCCACGAGGCGGAATGGCGGCCTTTTGTGGGCTCTTCCGCACGGCGCGCCGGGTCGACCGCGGCGAGGCGCGATGGGCTCGGCGGGAGGCACCGCGGATGCAAAGCGCCCTCGCATGCGTGTGCGCGGCGCTCGATCTGGAGATCTCCTGGGGCTCACGGCCGCAGCGGTCCTGCTGCTCGGCGCCGTGGGGTGCGCCCTGCCGACCCGGATCACCTCGGTGGACGAGGAGGTGGCCCGGGTCCAGACGCCGGCGGCGATCGACGAGGGGCTCGGGAAGCTGGAGGAGGCGGAGACCCAGCGGCGCGTCGCGCGCCTGATGGCGAGCCCGGAGGTGCGGGCCGCGCAGCGGCAGCTCATCGCCGGGCTGATCGACGGGACGCTCGCCTCGCTGGGCGAGGCGGACCGCGCCGCGCGCGTCAACGAGCTCACCGCGGAGTACATGCGCGGCGTCGTGCGGAGCGCGATGGATGGCGCGATGGACGGCGCGCTGAGCGAGGACAGCCGGCGCGATCTCCAGCGCATGACGGGATCGCTGGTGGAGGCGAGCGTCAGGCAGCTCCGGGACAGCCTGGACGAGGCCGACCTCGGCCCGGCGATGTCGTCCGCGCTGCGGGAGCAGCTCGGCCCGGCGCTCCAGGTGGTGATCGCGGAGAACCTGGGCCCGGGGATGACCGCGCTGCTCGGCAGCGAGGATTTCCAGCGCGCGCTGGGCGCCACGGCGCGGGTCATCGGCCGCGAGATGGTGGCCGGCGCGAACGACGCGCTGACGGAGGTCCAGCAGCGGAGCGGCGGGCCGCAGGGCGAGTCGATGCTCTCGCGGGTCGGCGACCTGGCGGACGAGGGGGCGCAGCTCGTCAGCGCGCTCCCGTGGATCCTCGCCGCGATCGCCGTCGCGCTCGCGGTCTGGGTCACGACGCTGCTCGCGCAGCGGAAGCGGTACCGCGCGGAGATCGAGCGGCGCGCGCGGGCGCGCCTGCTCCTTTCGGCGCTGGAGGCGTCCGAGGGCAAGCCCTGGTCGGACGATCTCCTGGCGGCGCTCGAGGACCGCCTCCACGCCGAGGAGGACGCCGAGCTGGAGCTCCGCCGCGCCCGGAGCAAGGTCATCCGGGCCCGCGCCCGCGCGAGCGGCGCGAACGGCGCGGGCGGCGTGGACGGCGGCCAGCCGACGCCGCCGCTCACCTGAGCGCGCCGCCGGCCCGGGACCGTCGCGCCTCCGCGCCGTGCCAGTGGCCACCGCGCCCGGCCTCGCGTAAAGACAGGCCCCGCCGTGGACCTCCTGTATTTCGCGCTGCTCTGCTCCGTGCTCATCTTCGTGCACGAGCTCGGCCACTTCGTGTGCGCGAAGATCTTCGGCGTGAAGGTCCTCACCTTCTCGATCGGCTTCGGTCCCCGGGTGCTGCGCCTTCGGGGCCGTGAGACGGAGTACTGCATCGCCCTCCTGCCCCTCGGCGGCTTCGTGAAGATGCTCGAGGAGAACCGGCAGGAGGCCGTGCTCCCCGAGGATCGCAAGCGCACCTTCGAGTCCCAGGCGCTCTGGAAGCGCGTGATCATCGTCATGTCCGGCCCGGCGATGAACGTGCTCTTCCCGGTGCTGCTCTACTTCGCGGTCTTCATCGGCGAGACCCGCTTCGTCCCGCCCACGGTCGGCGTGGTCCTGCCGGGGCACCCGGCCGAGGGCCGGCTCGTCCCGGGCGATCGCATCCTCGAGGTGGACGGCGAGCGGGTCAGCACCTTCGCCGAGCTCCACCGCATCGTGACCAAGAGCCCCAACCAGGAGCTCCGGCTCAAGGTGTTCCGCAACAAGGAGCACGTCGAGGTCACGGTCGTCCCGGAGGAGAAGCTCGTCCAGAAGCCGCTGGAGATCGTCGACCGGGTGGGCGAGATCGGCATCAAGCCGAGCCGCCCTGCCGCCGTTGTCGGCGTCTCGCGGCCCGACTCGCCCGCGTTCCGCGCGGGGTTGCGCACGTTCGACGTGGTGACGGAGGTGCGCGGCACGCCCGTGAAGACCTTCGCCGACCTGGAGATCGCGCTCGAGGAGAGCCGCGGCGCCACGGTGCCGGTCACGTACCTGCGGCCGGTCCCTGTGTCGCGCGCGCTCGGCGGGCTGGCCGAGATGGCGGTCTACGAGTCGGGCGTCGCCGCGCTGACCCCGGAGACGGGCAACGGCGACCTGCTCGCGCGGACCGGCATCGAGCCGGCCGATCTCTACGTGGCGGAGGTGCCCGAGGGCTCGGCCGAGTGGGACGCCGAGCTGCGGCCGGGCGATCGCATCACCGAGGTCGATGGCGTCGAGGTCACCGCCTGGTCGACGTTCGTCGAGCGGCTGTTCGCGGCGCCCGACCGGCCGCACGTCATCACCTGGCAGCGATCGGGCCAGCGCAAGAGCGGCACGATCGAGCTCCGCCGCGAGGACTGGATCGACGAGTACGGCCAGCACCGCCCGCGCTTCTACCTGCGCGCCTCGAACTGGTCGCCGATGGTGGCCGAGCCTTACGTCGACAGCCCGTCCGCCTTCCAGTTCGCCCTGGAGAGCGCGGTCGACGAGACGTACGACGTCATCCGGTTCATCGTGGTCGGGATCGTCCGCATCATGGAGGGCAAGGTCAGCATCTCCACGCTGGGCGGCCCCATCACGGTGTACGACGTGATCGGCGAGGAGGGCGCGAAGGGGGTCAGCTATTTCGTCTGGGCGATGGCGGTGATCTCGATCAACCTTGGGCTCATCAACCTGCTGCCCATCCCTGTGCTCGACGGCGGTCACCTCCTGTTCTTCACGTTCGAGGCCGTGCTGCGGCGCCCGCTGCCGCTGCGCGTCCGCGAGATCGCGAGCCTGGTCGGGCTGGTGGTGCTCATCGGCCTGATGGGCATCGCCTTCAAGAACGACGTCGAGCGCCGCTGGGATGTGATCCAGGGGCAATTCAAGGAGCTCGTTGGCTGACCGGGCGAAGGGCGGCAGGGGCGGCGCCGGCGGCGACGCGGGCGGTGCCGGGGGCGACGCGGGCACTGCGAGGCCCGACGCGGGCGCTCCGCCGCGGCAGCGGGAGAGCGCGCCGCGCGCGGTGGCGGCGCGGGTGCTCGCGCGGGTGTGGGGCTCGGACGCCTTCGCCTCGGCGGCCCTCGACGCCGAGCTGCGCCGGGCGCCGGCGCTGGACCCGCGGGACGTCGGCCTGGCGACGGAGCTCGTCTACGGCGTCCTGCGCGCGCAGGGGGCGCTCGAGGCGCGCATCGCCGAGCTCGCCGCGAAGGGTCGCTGGACCGCCGATCCGCTGGTGCGCGCGCACGTGCTGATGGGCGCGTACTCGCTGTGCTTCCTCGATCGGGTCCCGCCGTTCGCGGCCGTCTCGGAGGCGGTGGACGGCGCGCAGGCGGCCGGCGGTCCTCGCGTCGGCGCGTTCGCGAACGCGGTGCTGCGGAAGGTTGCGGCCGCGGTGGAGGCCGGTGGTCGCCCGCCGCTCGCGGGCGCGGTGGTGGCGTCCGCGCCGGGGTGGCTCCGGGGCGCCCTGCGCCGCTCGCTCGGCCGGGCTGCGGCCGAGGCCTTCCTGTCGGCCGGCCCGGTGCCGCCGCCGACCGGCCTGTGCCTCGCGCCCGGCGAGGACCGCGACGCGTGGCTCGACGCGCTGCGGGCCGCCGCGCCGTCCGCGTCCTTCGAGGCGGGTCGCGTCTCGCCGCGCGCGATCGTCGCGCGCGGCGCGGGCGATCTCCGGCGGCTGCCCGGCTTCGGCGCCGCGTGGATCGGCCAGGAGGAGGGCGCGCAGGCGCTCGCGTTCGCGCTCGGCGCGCGGCCCGGCGAGCGGGTGCTCGACGCGTGCGCCGGCCGGGGCAACAAGTCGTGGCTCCTGTCGCGCGCGGTGCTCCCCGGCGGCGCGGTGGACGCGGCGGACCTGTACCCCGCGAAGCTCTCGCAGCTCCGCGCGGCGCTGAGCGCGCCGCCGGCGAGCTCGGAGGGCGCGGGCGCGGAGGGCGGCGACGCGCTGGCCGGCGCGGGCGGCGGCGGGCTGGCGCGGGCCGCGGCGTTCGTCCGCGAGACGTACGCCGTGGACTGGACGGTGGGCGCGGGCGACGTCCCCGAGGGCTACGACCGCGTGCTCGTCGACGCCCCCTGCTCCGGGGTCGGCACGCTGCGGCGGCGCCCCGAGATCGCGCTCCGGCGCGAGGCGGACGACCTCCCGCGCCTCGCCGACCTGCAGGTCGCGATCGCGCGCCGCGCCGCGACGCGCGCCCGGGACGGCGGCCGGCTCGTGTTCGCCGTGTGCAGCGTGCTGCGCGAGGAGTGCGAGGCGGTGGCCGCGCGGCTCGCGGCCCCGGCGGAGGACGACCTCGGCGTCCGCCTGGAGCCGGCGCCGTTCGACGCGGAGATCGCGCGGGAGCTCGCGGCCGGCGGCGACGCGTTCCGGCTGCTGCCGCACGTGCACGGCACGGACGGGTATTTCGCCGCGATGTTCGTCGTGCGGCGGTGACGGCGCGCGCGTTGCGCCGCCCTTGGCGGCTGGCAACGCGGCTGGAAGCGTCTTTCCGTCAGGCCTTGTCAGGCGCGGAGGACCGTGACCCGGCGGCCTGACGGGGTGAGCACCTCCTCGAAGCGGGGCAGGCGCTGCGCCGCAGGCGCCATGTAGTGCAGGTCCGGGCGGCAGGGACCGGCCGTATTGAAGCGGCGGCTCATGCGGCGAGCGTGGCGGCCGCCGCGCCAGGGGGCAAGAGGCTTGCCGTGGATTCGTGTGAGCGCTCCTGCATGCGCTCGGCGGCCGAGGTCGGGTCCTGCGCGCGAAACGCGAACGCAGGCTGGTGGATCAACGTTCCCCAAGATGAACCGATTAAGCTCAGCGACAGGGGCAAAGATCCTCGAAGATGGTTCCAGTCGTCGTGTAACCGCCGGTAATCTCATCAAACTTCGTCAACCAACCGAGCGCCGCAGCGCAATGGTCCACCGCGTGCTCGCTGGCAGCACCAGCCAGCCGTGTCGGGTGGCTATGCTCGCTTGGAGGACATGCACTTATGTTGAAGGCAACTGCGACCTGGGCGCGCGGCGCGGCACGCGTGCGAGACCGACGACTCGGCGGGTTACGGCGAGCTCGGCGGCGGAAGCAGCAGCACAACCACCGGCGGCGGGACCACGACCACCACCGGCGGCGGGACGTGCAATGATACGCCGCCTGACAGCCAGTACACCTGTGCTCAACAGGCAAGCTGGGGCAAGTGCAACGAACCCTGGATGCAAGGGCACTGCAACAGGACCTGCGGCCGCTGCTGACGACCGGCATCCCGCACACGCCGCACCTCGCGCCCCCGCTCTGGTGTTCGCATCGTAGAAGGGCGCGACCACCGCCTCGCCCAGGCGCGTCCCCGGTTCATGAGAGAACGAACCACAGAGGGCACAGAGGGCACAGAGGGCACAGAGGAGAGAGAACAAAAATCTCTCTTCACTCTCCCCTCTGTGCCCTCTGTGCCTCTGTGGTTCAAACTCTTCTCTTCCCATCCCATCCCGGAGCTAGGGACGAGCTCCGGGGACGCGGCGCTCCGCGGCGGCGCCTGACAAGCTCGAGGAACCCCGCACCTCGGCGTCCCGGCGCTGCCGCGCTGCATCAGCAGGGCGCGACGGGACGTCGCCGTCCCTTCTGCCCCCCACGGTCCGGGCCCGGCCCAGTCGGCCGCCGCGCGGCGGGAGGAGGCGTCAACGTCGCGCGCGGCGCCCGCCCCGAGGCGCCGGCCGAGCGCGCCGGCACGGCGGCCCGGCGGGTCGTTCCAGCAGCGACAGCCGATCCCCTGGTGAGGACGTCGCGCGCCGTTCAGCCGCTGTACCGTGCCGCGCGCGTGTGAGAGGATCGCGATCGCCCATGAAGAGGATCAAGCTCAAGCTCCACAGCGACGAGTACCACCTCAGCGCGGTCGGCTACCTGTTCGAGGACCCCCCACCGGACATGGATCCGGCTGGCGTGCGGCCGTTCTCGATCCGCAACACGGTCTTTCCCGAGTTCGATCTGGAGCCCGGCAACTACGTATTCCGCTTCAGGGTCCGGAACGGCAGCGGGAAGTTCCAGGTCTTCGCCTTCGACCCCAAGACGAACCAGAGCACGCGCGCGGAATACGACACGTCGAGCGGCGCCGAGCACCTCACGTTCAAGTTCACGGTGACGCCATGAAACGATCGCTGCTGCTCCTGCCCACCGCGGCGCTGCTCTCGCTCTCGCTGACCTCGCCCGCCCTCGCCCAGAGCGCGCCGCCGCCGTCGGATCCGGCGCCGCCGGGCGCGCCGCCCGCCCCGCCCGCAGCGCCCGTCGCGCCCGCCTCCCCGGCGGCGCCCGTGCCGCCCGGCGCCGCGCCCCTCCAGCCCGTGGCCCCGGCGCCGGACGCCGGCGCGGCCGCGGCGCCCGCGCAGCCGGGCCGCGCCATCTCGCCGGTCGCGCCGGGCGCCTCGAACGCGCCGATCGCCCCGATCGCCCCCGTCGCCGGCGCGCCCATCTCGCCGGCGGCCACGGGCCGCGAGCTGGTCTATCTCGTCCCTGCCGAGATAACGGGCGCCTCCGACGGCACGGCGCTCGCGCGCGTCGGCTTCGGTGTGCTGGCCGGGTTCGGCGAGGTGACGGATCCGACGGCGTGGGACGTGAGCACCGTCCTCCAGGCCGAGGTGGCGACCGACAGCGGGCTGGCCACGCTGATCGGCCTCTCGAGCGCCGGCGAGACGGCCCAGGCGCCCGTCGGCAGCCTGCGCCTGTCCGCGTCGTTCGCGCGCCTCGACTTCGAGGGCGAGGGCAGCTCGGCGTATCCGCCGCTGATCCTCTACGTCGGCGGCAAGGTCGGCCGCACGCGGTTCAGCTATCTCGGCCCCGGCCCCGAGCGGCGCGACGAGAGCCTGCCGCCCACCTTCGTGCCGCGCGAGCTCGTCGCCGTGCCCTGGAGCGTCGGCGCGGCGGCGGTCTACGTCGGCCAGGGCGGGAAGAAGCTCGCGCCGACGCTCGAGGGGCAGATCGCGTTCGACTCGCGCTGGACCGCGTCGACGGACACGCTCGACTGGTGCGAGCCCGTGGGCGACGTCGTCCGCGGCGTCGATCCGGTCACCCAGTCCACCGAGTACGCCCCGGCGAACCGCTGCCGGCGCGAGGTGCTCGGCGCGCCGGCCCGGAGCCAGGAGCTCACGATCACGGCGCACGCCGGCCTCGTCGACAAGGTGGCGAACGCCACGTTCCGCGCGGCGATCGGCGCGCGCGTCGCCGTCGCGCTCAACGACGAGGCGCCCGCCGACGTCGGCGTCAACGTGCGCGCCCCGGTCTACGTGACGCTGGCGCGCGCGCCGGAAGGGACCAAGTACCGCGGGCTCATCCGGCTGATGCCGGCGCTCAGCGTGATCCGGCGCTCGACCGGCGAGACGGACGTCGGCGGCATGCTCGAGATCAGCTTCCTCGGCCAGCGCGCGATGTTCTCCGACAACTACACGGACCTCTGACCGCCGGCGCCGACAGGCGCGGACGACCGCGCTGCACACGCAGCGAAGCCGCCCACCGCAGGCGCAGCGGCGCGGCCCACCGCGCCGCGCGCGCCTCCCGCCGCAGCAAACACCGCCGCATCGACCGCCGGCCGGGCTCGGCGGGCGCGGGCGCCTGGCGCTGTCCCGCACTTTCTTGGCCCACCGCGCCAGCATCCGCTACCGACGCACGAGAGCAGCGGTGGTGCACCCGGAAGTTTCGGATGGGTCGCCGCGGCTCGCTAGGGAGACACCGATGGGCCCGAGCGCGGCGTACAAGGTGGAGGGGCTTTGCGACGGGGTGCCGGCGCCGAGCGGCGTGGAGGCGCGCAAGCAGGGGCAGCTCAGCCTCTGCAGCGCCCCCACGATGCCGTTCAGCTCGGACACGGGCAGCGTGGAGGGACCGCCGGAGTCGAGGCCCTGGTGCGTCGACCACGGCGACCACCTCGAGGCGATGACCACGGTCGCGCTGTGGCGCGCGCTCGAGGAGGGAGAGCTCCCGCACAGCACGCGCGTGTGGCGCGAGGGCCTCGAGTGCTGGACGCCCGCCGGCGAGGTGAAGGCGCTCGGCTGGACGATCTCGCGGCCGCCCCCGCGCGACGAGGCGCCCGCCGTCTCCGCCGCGGGCGACGGCCCCGAGTCCACCGGCCCGCTCAGCTTCGCGCTGACGCCCGACGACCTCAGGTCCGTCGCGCCCCGCTTCCACCAGGGCGGCCCCGCCGGGGCCCGCGACGAGCGCGCGGACTCCTTCGTGCTCGGCCCGTTCCCGCTGGCCGAGCCCACGGCGGAGCGCGAGATGCCCTCGCCGCCGATCTCCCTCGAGATCCCGTCCTGCTTTCCGGCGATCCCCTCGTCCGCGCCCGACACGCTCCCGAGCGCCGTGGGCCCGCGGCTCAGCGCCGCGAACCTCGGTCCGGCGCGCGGCGCGCGCGACGCGGCCCAGGCGGCGCGCGGGCGGGCGTCGGGCACCTGGTCGCGGCTCGCGCGGCGGGCCCGCGCTTCCCGCAGCGCGGTCTCGCTCGCCGCGGGCAGCGCGGCCGTCGTGCTCGCGCTGGGCCTCTCCGTGCTGAGCGCGCTCGGCCCCGCGCGCGCGCCCGCCAAGGCCGCGGCCCCGCCGGCGGCGCACCTCGGCGTCGCGCACGGCGTCGCGGCGGCCGCCGCCCAGGTCGTCCTCCCCGTCCCGGAGCTCGCCGGGACGGCCGGCGCTGCGGGTCATCCCGCCGCCGCCGCCCTCCCCGCCGCGGCCCAGGCGACCTCCGTGCTCGAGGGCGCAGCCTCGGCCGAGGATCCCGGCGCGCCCGCGCCGCCGGTCCACCGCGCGGGGAAGGCTCCGGCGGCGGCCGGCGCGAAGCCGGCGCCCGTGGGTCGCCGCGAGCGCGGGCAGGTCCGCCTGCGGCGAGGTCGATCCGAGGCGGACACCGCGCGCGGCATCAGCTATCCGGGTCGCGGCCCCGGCTCATGGGTCGGGACGGGTGCGATCGAGCGCGACTCGCGCTAAGGTGCGCGCCGCGCGGCGGTCAGCTCCGATCCCGCGGCACTCCGGCGTCGTTCAAGGGCAGGACGGGGGACTTTGAATCCCCTAATCGTGGTTCGAATCCACGCGCCGGAACCAATGAGCGCCCGCGCTCTCTGAGGGGGATCGTGGCGGGTGGTCTCCATCGAGCGCACGGGAGCGCCTCCGGCGCGGTCGCGCCGCGTCGCGGGCGTCACGGGCGCCGTTGCCTGCTCGCTATTGTCTGGCGCGGCCGCGCCGGGGTTGTTTACCGTGGTCTCACCGAGGGCTCCGCGCCTGCCGCGCGGCGGGGGCGAGGCCCTGCATCCTGGAGGACCGGACGGCGTGGCGAGCGATGAAGGGGACGACCGCGAGCGCGGCGTACCGGCCCATGCAGATGCGGACCGCCGGCGCGGCGCCCCGGCCCGCGCGGACGTGGAGCGCGGGCGAGCGGTACCGGCCCGCGCAGACGGGGACCGCGGGCGCGTCGCTCCGGCCCGCGCGGACGTGGACCGCGGGCGCGGCGCGCCGATCCATGCGGCCGTGGAGCCCGAGCGGGAGCTCGCGGCGCCGCTCGACGCGACCGAGTCCCAGTTCATCGCGCGGCTCGTCGCGCGCGACGAGAGCGCGTTCAACGAGCTCGTGGTCCTGTACGAGCGCCGCGTGTTCGCGCTCGTCTACCGCATGCTCGGCCGGCGTGACGAGGCCGAGGACCTGTCCCAGGAGGTCTTCGTGCAGGTCTTCAAGGCGATCGACCAGTTCCGCGGCGAGTCGAAGCTCTCGACCTGGATCTACCGCATCGCCGTGAACCTCTGTAAGAACCGGACGAAGTACCTCTCGCGGCGCCACGCGGGCGCCCAGGACGACGTCGACGCCATGGTCGAGCGGGTGCCGCTGTCGGCCGCCAAGGGCGTGAGCGTCGGCGACGTGAGCCGCCCCGACGAGCTCGTGGAGGGGATGCAGCTCGAGGCGGTCGTGAAGCGCGCCATCGGGCAGCTCGATCCCGAGTTCCGGGAGGCGCTCATCCTTCGCGACGTCGAGGACATGTCCTACGAGGAGATCGCCTCGGTGACGGGGCTGCCGGACGGGACGGTGAAGAGCCGGATCCATCGCGCGCGCGGGCAGCTCCGCGCGCTGGTCGAGAAGGTGATGGGCGAGAAGATGAGGGGCGGCAAATGAGCGGATCGGACGACCCCAGGCGCACGGGGCAAGCCGATGATCCGGCCGCTCCCGGCGTGGAGAGCGGCAGCCGTCCCACGACGCCGCCCCTGGAGCGATCGCGCGACGCCGCGCCGCACGCCGCTGCTCCGCCGCGCGACCTGCCCGACGACGGTGACCTGCCCGACGACGGCGACCTCCCCGATGACGGCGATCTGCCCGACGACGGCGATCTGCCGCTCGTCGACGAGGTCGATCTGCGCGAGCTGGTCCGCGGCGCCATGCGCGCGCCCCCCGCGGCCCCGCCGAGCCTGCTCCGCGGCGTGCAGCAGCGCATCCGCACGCGCTCTCGCGGGAAGTTCTACGGCGACGGCTGGAGCACCGCGCGTTCGCCGCGCTCGACCTACCTGATGACGAGCCTGTTCATGCTCGCCCTCATCGCCTTCGTCTTCCTCGTCCTCGTCCCCTGGAGCGGCGGCGCACTACCCTGACCGGCGCTCCCCCCGGAGCGGCGGTCGCCGAGCGGCGGTCACCCGCACAGGAGACGGGCCCAGATCGGCGTTTTCGGCGCGCAGGCGTACTCCGGTACGCCGAGCACCGAAAACGTCGAGGTGGGCCCGTCTCCTGTGCGGGTGCCCGTCGCTCACTGCGTCCAGCGGACGAGGACGCACGTGACGTTGTCGGGGCCGCCGTTCTCGTTCGCGCGCTCGATGAGCTTCGAGGTCGCGACCTGGATGTCCTGGTGGTCCGACAGGATCTGGGCCATCTCGTGGTCGCTCACCGGGCCGGAGAGGCCGTCGGAGCAGAGGACGTAAAGGTCGTTGAGCTGCGGCACCTCGAAGCGGGTGTCGACCTTGACCGTATCCTTCATGCCGAGCGCGCGCACAATCACGTTCTTGTGCGGGAAGTTCGCGATCTCCTCCGGCGTGAGCCGCTTCATCTTGATGTAGTCGTTGAGCAGCGAGTGGTCCTCGGTGAGCATCTCGAGCCGGCCCTCGCGGAAGCGGTAGACCCGGCTGTCGCCGACGTGGGCGACGTAGACGCCGTCGTTCGCCGTGAAGATGCCGACGAACGTCGTCCCCATTCCCCGCTTCTTCGCCTCGCGCTGCGCCGTCTCGTAGATACGCAGGTTCGCGAGCTTGATGCCGGTGATCAGGCGGTTTTCCTCGTAGCCCTTGGACCGGTCCATCTTGTAGGGCCAGGTGCGCTCGGGGTCGTCCTGCGTCTGCGCGAAGAAATCCTGCATCGCGTCGACAGCCATCTTCGACGCGACCTCGCCGGACGCATGCCCGCCCATCCCATCGGCGACCATGAAGAGGCCGTACTCCACCATGATGCCGAAGTTGTCCTCGTTGTGGTTGCGCTTGCGCCCGACGTTCGTCTCGCCGGCCACCTCGATTCGAAACGTTTGGGACACGGATCACCCGATCGAAGGCCCCGCGCGAGGCGCGAGGCTGAATGAGAACCGCGAGCGCGCCAGACCGAGCCGCTCAAGCCCGATCCTGGAGGTTTGGTTGACGGAGTGTCAACCGGATCGCGCCCGAGGGCCGAGCTTATAGAATCCGCGCGCGGGCCCCCATCATTTTTCGCTTACTTGCGGTACTCTTCGGTGGCTTTGCCGCTCGAGCTCGGCGGCGGGAGCTCGGCCTCGGGCGCGGGCTTCTTCGCCGCGGCGGCCTTCGGATCCGGCGCGGCGCGGAGCAGGACCGTGACCTGCCGGTACTTGCCGCGGCTGAGCAGCAGCAGCGGCACCTTCTCGCCGACCGCGTGCGTGCGGATCGCGTCGGAGAGCGCCTCGGGGCTGGTGACGGGCACGCCGTCGACGGCGAGGATCATGTCGCTCGCGGCGCGATCGCCGCCCTGCAAGCGGGCCTCGTCCGCGGGGCTCTCGGGGTGGACGACGGTGACCCGGACCCCCTTCGCGACCGGCGAGGCCTCGCTCACCCCCTGGATCCCGAGCCACGCCGCGGGCTGGACCGCCGTCGCCGGCACCGCGCGAAGGAAGCCCCGGATCGCGCTGATCGGCGCGCCGTAAGCGACCGGCGTGCAGGGCTTGCCCTCGTTCGGGGCGCAGCCGCGGCCGAGGATCGCGACGACCCGGCCGTCCTCGTCGACGATCGGCGCGCCGAGATCCATCGGCGAGACGCGCGACCCGAGCTCGATCGCGCTGTCGAGCTGCCGGTCGTCGCCGCCGATCAGCGTCTTGCGCGATCGCAGCACGAGCGGGACGGCCGCGACCTTGCCGCGGGCGGCCGAGAACGAGCGGATCTGCGCGTCCGCGCGCACCGGATCGCGCGACGAGGCGGTGAGCCCCTCGGTCCACCGGCCGGTCTGCGGCACGAGCAGCGCGAGGTCCCACACCCGGTCGTGGTGACCGAGCTTCACCCGCACGGTGGTCCCGTCGGCGAGGCGCGCCGACAGATCGTTGCCCGCGCCGAGCGGCGAGAGCGCCGTGAGGATGCGCCCGTCGCCCGCGAGCACCGCGCCGAGGCCGAGCACCTGCCCGCCTCGCTCGATGATCGCCACGCCGCGCGCGGCGCGCTCCTCGACGGGGCGCTCCGCCTTGTCCTTCTCGGCCGGGCCCCTCTTCTGTTCGGCGTCCGGGGGGGCCGCCTTGCGGTCCTTCCCGCCCACGTCGGCACGCGCCGGGATCACCTTCCTGCGCGCCTTCGGGGCGGGCGGCGGGGCCTCGGCCTCGGCCTCCTGCGCCTCCTCGTCCGGTTCCCCCGCTTCCTGCGCGCGCGCCGCGGACGACGAGAGCGCGCCCGCGACGGACAGGGCAAGGGCGAACGCGAGGGACCGTCTCCATCGCTTCACAGGCGAGGTGTCAACGGGCGCGCTCGGTCCGGCATCTCCGGGCGCGAGTGCCTTCGCGAGCTCAGACGGGCTTGTCTCATTCATAAGCGCGGCTCCTGAGGCGACTGCCGATTCTGCTGCGGCTGGGATCGTATTGCAAAAGGCAAAGGCCGGACCCGCCTGTACTGTGGGATCGGGCACCGGATGCCGCCGGGGGGCGGGGGCGAAGAAGAAATCCGGTCACGAACCCGGGGGACGCGGACACATGGCCGGCGATGAGGCAGCGATGGCAGCTGGGTTAGCGCTCGTGGGGTCGGGGGAAGACGCGCGGGCCGACGAGGCGCGGGCGATCGAGGGGCTGATCGGGGCAGGCGACTTCCGGGAAGCGCTGTCGCGGTGCGCCAGGGCGTACGCGATGCCGCTGGGCCGGCTGTGCATGGCGTTCACGGGATCGCAGGCCGAGAGCGAGGAGCTGGTGCAGGAGACGCTGCTCGCGGCGTTCGACGCGTTCCCCCAGTACCGCGCCGAGGGGAGCGTGCGGGCCTGGCTCTTCGGGATCGCGCGGCGCCTGTGCGGGCGTCACACGGAGCTCAAGGCGCGGCGGGAGGCGCGGCTGCGCCTGGTGCACGACACCCGGCCGCGGCCCGACGCGAGCGACATCGCGCTGGAGCGGGAGCGGGCCGAGCGCGCCCGCGCGGCGCTCGCGCGGCTCAAGCCGAGCGAGCGCGAGGCGGTGGTGCTGCGGTTCGAGGCGGGGCTCTCCTTCAAGGAGGTGGCCATCGCGTGCGGGATCGACGAGGCGACGGCGCGGAAGCGGGTCAGCCGCGCGCTCGGGCGGCTCAGGGCCGAGCTGGGCGAGGAGTGAGGGCGATGAGCGCGACAGGAACGGGTTCGACTGGGCTGTGCGGCGAGGTCGAGGAGCAGCTCGCGGAGGTGATCGACGGGACGGCGCGGCCGTCGCTGTACGAGCACATCGCCGGCTGCGACGCGTGCCGCGACCTCCGGCACGACGCGGCGCGGGCCGCGGAGGCCGCGGCGGCGGCGGGCGCGGATTTCCGGCCGGCGGACGACTTCGCCGAGGCGCTGCTCCGGCGGATCGAGGCGGCGCGCCCCTCGGAGGGCGCGACGAGCGGCGCCGTGCTCAGGGCGGTGCCGGGGGCGCGCGACGGCGAGGCGCGCGACGGCGAGGCGAGGGCCGACGCGAGCGAGGGCGGCCATCTGAGCGGCGCGCGCGACAGCGACGTGCGCGCTGGTGACGCCATGCACGACGCGCGCAGCAGCGACGTGCGCGCCGGTGAGGCGACGGACGAGGCGCGCAGCAGCGACGTGCGCGCTGGTGAGGCGACGGACGACGCCCGCACCGGCGGCGATCTCGCCGACGCCAGCACCAGCGAGGCGCGCACCGGTGAAGGGAGGGCAGACGCCCGCACCGGCGACCTGAGCGGCGCGCGCGACAGCGAGGCGCGCGCCGGTGAGGCGACGGCCGACGCCCGCACCGGCGGCGCCCTGGCCGACGCGCACACCGGCGCGCCACGCTCCTCCAGCGCCGGGCGCGCCGCGCCGGCGCCGCGCCGCCCGCGCGGCGCGCTCTTCGGGCGGCGCCCGGCGATCGCCGCCGCCGCCCTCACCGCCGCGGCGGCCATGGTGGCCGGGGTCGTCCTGATGCGCGACGACAAGGACGTCCCGGCCGGCGCGGCGGCGGTCAGCTCGCCCTGGTCCGGCAAGGTCGCCTCCGTGTCGCGCGCCTCGGCCGACCGTTCCGGCGGCCTCGAGGCGTGCGACGCCGCCGGCGCCTGCGCGCCGCTCGCCCCGGGCGCCGAGCTCCCCGAGGGCGCGACCCTGCGCACCGACGCGCGGACGCGCGCGCACGTCGCGCTCAAGGACGGCTCCGCGCTCGCGATCGACCGCGGCTCGCGCGTGTGGCTCGGCGCCGGCGACGCCCGGGCCGCGCGGGTGGACGAGGGCGCCGTCGTCCTCGATGTCGTCCCGTCCGCCGGAGCGCCGCCCGCGCGCATCAAGGTGCCCCACGGCGAGATCGAGGTGCTCGGGACGAAGCTCGCGGTCACCGCGAGCGCGGAGCGCGCCTCCGTCGAGGTCGCGCGCGGCGCCGTGCGCGTCACCGGCGAGCAGGGCGAGCCCGTCGAGGTGCGCGCCGGCGAGGAGGCCACGCTCGAGAGGGGCGCCGCGCCGCGGGTCGCGAGCTCGACGTCGCTCGCCGACTCGCTCTCGTGGAGCGACAGGTCCGCCGAGGAGGCCGACGCCCCGGCGCTCCGCGGCCTCGGCGAGCTCCGCGCGCGCAAGCCGGGCGCCACGCAGGAGAAGGAGCGGGCCGTGCGGCTCGCGAAGCACGCGGTCAAGGTGCGGATCGTCGACGTCGTCGCCAGGACCGAGATCGACGAGACCTTCGCCAACGACACCGACGAGGAGCTCGAGGGCATCTTCCGCTTCCCGCTCCCGCCGGGCGCGCAGATCGAGCGGCTCGCGCTCGAGGTCGACGGCAAGCTCATCGAGGGCGCGTTCGTCGACCGCGATCGCGGGGCCGCGATCTGGCGCGGCGTCCTCCAGAACGCCGCCCCCAAGGCCCCGAAGCCGCGCGAGGAGATCATCTGGGTCCCCGGCCCGTGGCGCGACCCCGCGCTGCTCGAGTGGCAGCGCGGCGGCCGGTTCGAGCTGCGCATCTTCCCCATCCCGAAGCGCGGCGCGCGCCGCGTCGTGCTCACCTACACGCAGATCGTCGAGCAGGCCGCCGGCGTCCGGCGCTTCACCTACCCGCTCGCGCACGACCAGAGCGGCACGACGACCATCGGCGACTTCTCGCTCGACCTCCAGGTGCTCGGCCACGACCGGGAGTTCGGCGTCGAGACGCGCGGCTACGAGCTCGCCGCGGCGCCCGCCGAGGGCACCGCCGACCGGCGCACGCTGCACACGCAGGGGTTCACGCCGGCCGGCGACCTCACGGTCGAGTACGCGCTCCCCGATCGCGATCGCCCGGTCACGGCGTGGGCCTACCGGATGCCCCCCGCCGCGGCGCCGGCGCTCGAGCCGAAGGCGGCCGCGGCGCCGCCGGCCCCGCGCAGGCCGGCCGGCGCGCCGGGGAGCGGCGGCGCGGAGCACGAGGCGTCGCTCGCCGCGGCGCGCGCCATCGCGGGCGACACCTCGCCCTACGTCGCGATCGCGCTCCGGCCGCGGCTCCCCCGCTGGGAACAGTCGACGTCGCGGCTCCACGCGATCGTCGTCGACTCGAGCCGCTCCATGATCGGCGAGCGCTTCGCCCGCGCGACGCGGCTCGCCTCGTCGATCGTCCGCGAGATGGACAGGCGCGACGAGGTCGTCGTGCTCGCGTGCGACACGCTCTGCCGCTCGCTCGGCGAGGGCGGCCAGGCCGGCGCCGCGCGGCCCATGGCGCCCGGCGCCGCGTCGGCCGACGAGGTCGAGCGGTTCCTCGGCCGCATCGAGCCCGATGGCGGCAGCGATCTCGCCGCCGCGATGATCGCGGCGCGCGCGGCCGCCGGCCCGCTCCAGGGCAAGGAGCTGCGGATCCTCTACCTCGGCGACGGCACGCCGTCGGTCGGGCCGACGCGCCCCTCGCACATCGAGGCCGCTGTGCGCGGCGCCGTCCCCGCGGACGGCGCCGCCGTGGTCGCGGTCGCGCTCGGGAGCGACGCGGACACGACGTCGCTCCGGGCGCTCGCGCGCGGCGGCGGCGGGGTGATGGTCCCCTACGTGCCCGGCCAGCGGGTCGCGAGCGCGGCGCAGTCGGTGCTCGGCGCGGCCTACGGCCTCGTGCTGCGCGATCCCGAGATCGAGCTGCCCCCCGGCCTCACCCAGGTCACGCCGGCGCGGCTCGACCCGATCCGCGCCGGCGGCGAGGCGTTCGTCCTGGCGCGGATGAGCTCCGGCGCCGACGTCACCGGCGAGATCCGCCTCCGCGGCCGCGTCTCGGGCGAGCGGTTCGAGCAGACCTACCCCGTCGCCATCGCCGCCGGCACGGGCGCGGGCAACGCCTTCGTCCCCCGCCTCTACGCGGCGGCGAAGATCGCGGAGCTCGAGGAGACGGGCGGCGACGCGCAGAAGCCCGCGATCATCGAGCTGTCGCGGCGCTTCTCCGTGGCGAGCCGGTTCACGTCGCTGCTCGTCCTGGAGAGCGAGGCGATGTTCAAGGCGTTCGGCCTCGAGCGGGACGGCCTCGCCTCGGCCTTCACCGGCGAGGAGCAGGCCGAGCGCGTGAGCGCGAGCGCCGCGGGCGAGCAGCCGGACGACGCGGCGGAGAGCGGGAACGCGTTCAACGACGACCTCGGGGCCGACGCGCCGGAGGCGAGGGCGGAGGCGAAGGGGGAGCGGTCCCAGGCCGCGGGGGACCTCGGGGTGTCGGGCACGGGCTTCGGCGGAGGCGGCCGGTCCAGCCTGGACGCGCTCCCCCGGCGGGCGAGGCCGGCACCGCCGCCGGCGCCGATGTCCCCCCCGCGCCCGAGCGCGCCTGGATCGCCGTCCCTCGACAGGGACATGCCGGCGGAGATCGCCGAGCAAGACGCGCCGAGGCCAGCGGCCACCAGCGCCCGCCCGTCCGAGCCCGCCTGGCAACTGCCGGCGCCGCGGCGGATGATCCCGATGCGCCGGGTCTTCGATCGCCACGTGAGCTTCGACGCGACGAACACGCTCGCGCCCGAGGGCGCCGCGAAGACGGCGGCCGCCGAGGCGGCGCTCGCGGCGTCCCCCGACAGCCGCGACCGGACGATGGGGCTCTACGCGCTCTACGCCACGACCGGCCGGCTCGGCGAGGCCCAGGAGCTGACCGCGCGCTGGAGCGGCCGCGACGCGCTCGACCCCGACGCGCTGATCGCCCGCGCCGATCTCGCGGCCCGCCAGGGCGATCGCGACCGCGCGGCGCGCATCCTCGGCGGCCTCGCCGATGTGCGCCCCGGCGACAGGGCCGTCCAGATGCGCCTCGTCGAGCTCTGGGACGCCGCGGGACGGCCCGCGTTCGCGTGCCAGCACCGGGTGGCGCTCGCCGATCTCGCGCCCGCCGACGCGCGGCTCGTCGCCGCGGCGATCCGGTGCGCCGGCGAGAGCGGCATGGGCGAGCTCGCGAGCCAGCTCCGCCTCGACGTGACCTCCGCCATCCGGGCGGAGGTCGACCGGCGCCTCGCTCAGCCGGACGCCGCGCCGCCCGCCGGCCTCTCGGGCGACGTGCAGCTCAGCGCCGAGTGGAGCGGCGGCGCCGATCTCGACCTCGCGCTCATCGACGCGCAGGGCCGGCGCCTCTCCTGGATGGGCTCCACCCTCGGGTCGGTCGGTGTGCGCTCGCGCGACGCGACCAGCACACGCGCCGAGTCCCTCGCGCTGCGCGGCCTCCCCAAGGGCAGCTACATCGTCGAGATCGCGCGCGCCTCCGCCGGGGAGGACGGCTCTCCGTCCGCCCCTCCCGGCGCGGCCGGCGTCGTGCGCGGCGAGCTGACCCTGCGCCTCGCAGGAGAGACGCGGAAGATTCCCTTCACGCTCGAGGGCGCGCGGCGCGAGATCGGCGCGGTGCGCGTCTTCTTCACCTCCCGCCTGGTGCCCGTCGACGAGCTCCCGGCGCGCCCCTGGTGACGTGGTGACGCCGGCGCGCGCGCCGCGCCCTCGTCCGGAGAGCGCCTTTCCGGCGCATCTCCGGGCGCTCACCCGGGGAGTCGTCAGAGCCCCCCCGCCGCGCTCGTGTCGGGAGGAGATCCCCGATACAGTTTCGACATGAATCCGCTCGTCCCGGACTTCATCCTCGAACAGGATGCCGAAGGGCAGTACGCGGGAGCGGTCGACGCCGCCGTCCTGCACGTCTCGCTCCCGGCCGTCGTCGAACTCGCCGAGCAGATGATCGCGCGTCAGGCGATCGATCCGGACGCGCTGCGCTCGCTGTTCGATCCGCTCTTCGAGGCCGTGCACCAGTCGGGCGGGTTCGTGGCGGCGTTCTCGCCGGGCGGCGGGTTCACGGCGCTCTTCCCCGATCGGCCGGGGCGCAACGTCACCCGGCACGCCCGCAGCGCGGCCCTCGCGATGCGGCGCAGCCTCCTCGAGCTCGCCGCGCGCCGCGCGCTCGGCGCCGGGGGCGCGCAGATGCCGTTCCGGATCGGGCTCGCGTGGGGCTCGGTCCACTGGACGATCGTGCGCATCGCCGAGGATCGGGCGTACTTCCTGCTCTACGGCCCCGCGCTCGAGGCCTGCCAGGCGACCGACCGCGGGGGCGACGACAGCGAGCTCCACCTCGATCGCAGCTTCCGCGAGCGGCTCCCCGCCGCCGGCGCGCGCGAGAGCGCGGTGGAGTTCGACGACGCCGATCTCCTGAGCGCGCCTCCCTCGCTGACCGTCGCGGAGACCCGGGCCGACGCGGACGCCGAGGCGTTCCTGCCGCCGGGCGCGGGCGATCTCGCGCCGGAGGGCGAGATCCGGGAGGTGACGACGGTCTCGCTCTCGCTCGACCGGGTGGCGAGCCCGACGGAGCTCATCCAGCAGCTCCACGAGATCGCGGCGATGTACGGCGCCACGTTCGCCGGCATGAACGTGACCGAGCGCGGCTACGGCGCGCTGTTCTACTTCGGCGCGCCGGTCTCGCACGAGAGCGACCACGATCGCGCCCTCGACTTCGCGCTCGAGCTGAAGAGCAACGGCCTCGGCGTGCAGCGGCTCGCGGTGGGCATCACCCGCGCGCGCTGCCTCATCGGCTTCTTCGGCGGCGCGGGCCGCCGCGAGTTCGCCTGCCTCGGCCGCGCCGTCCACCTCGCCGCGCAGATCGCGCGCAAGGCCGCGCCGTCGTCGATCTGGGCGGACGAGCGGGCGTTCCTCGCGGGCGAGGCGAGCCACCAGTGGTCGACCGAGAACATCTTCCGGTTCGACGGGTTCGACCTGCCGATCCTCGTCTACTCGCTCGAGCGGCGGCGCATCGCCGTGCAGGAGGAGTTCTACGACCTCGGCCCCATCGGCCGCGAGGCCGAGCTCGAGCGGCTCACGCGCGCGCTCGAGCCGATCTTCGCCGGGCGCTCCGCGGGGGTCGTGTACATCCTCGGCGAGGCGGGCATCGGCAAGAGCTACCTCGTGCACAGCTACCGCCACCAGCGCGCGCAGCTCATGGACATGCGCCCGCTCCTCTGGATCGAGGCCCGCTGCGACCAGACGCTGAAGACGCCGCTCTACGCGTTCGAGTTCGCGCTGAAGGAGTACCTCGGGATCTCCTCGGAGATCGGCCAGCACGCGAAGCAGGCCGGGCTCGATCTCGCGCTCCAGCTCCTCCTCGAGCGGCTGCCCGAGAGCTGGACCGAGGTGCGGTCGGGGATCGACCGGTCGCGCGAGGCGCTCGCGCGGCTGCTCCGGCTGCGGAGCGAGGAGCCGGCGACGCCGGAGGCCGAGGCCGAGCGGCGCGAGGAGGCGCTCGCCGCGCTCTCGGCGCTGCTCGTCGCGGAGAGCTCGCTCCAGCCGGTGGTGGTGCACCTCGACGACGCGCAGTGGGCCGACCCGACGTCGCTCGAGGTGGTGCGCGCGATCACGGCCGCGTGCCGGGATCTGCCGCTCGCGGTGATCTGCTCGGCGCGGCCGCCGGCGCCCGGAGGTGACGAGGGCGCGGTGCGCATCCCGCTCGACGACGGCATCCCGTCGCAGGTGATCGAGCTCGCGCCGCTGCCGAAGGAGCGGCTGCTCGCGCTCGCGGAGCCGTTCTTCGGCGGCCCGCTCCCGACGATGCTCGAGTCGCTGCTCGGCCAGACCGCGGGCGGCAACCCGTTCTTCGCGCAGGAGATCCTCGCGTACTGGCTGGAGGACGGCCGGTACGGGTCGACCCACGAGGGCGCGCGCTCGAGCCGGTTCATGCCGCCGCGCACCGTGAACAGCCTGCTCGTCGCCCGGCTCGAGCGGCTCGAGCCGCGGACGCGGCAGACGGTCGTCTCCGCGGCGGTGCTGGGGCGCGAGTTCGACACGCGCGTGCTCGCGCGGATGATCCCGGACGCGTCGGTGCTCGTGGATCACCTGCGCTTCGGGGAGGCGCAGCGGATCTGGTCGCGGATGGGAGAGCACCGCTTCGAGTTCTGCACGGTGCTGATCCGCGACGCCGCGTACGGGATGCAGCCGAAGCCGGCGGCCGAGCGGCAGCACCGCCTCGCGGCCGAGGCGCTCGAGGCCGTCTACGGCGACGACCTCGAGGATCAGCGCGCGGCGCTCGACAGCCACCGGAAGCTCGCGGGCTGAGCGCGCCCGGCCGCGGGGCCGGGCCGCTCGCGCGGCGGGGCGTGGTACCCCCTCGACGCCGCTGTGGAAGTGCGGCAACTGTCGCGCGCATGAGCACGGCCCATCAAGAAACTCACGCGGCCGCGGCGCACGACGCGAGCGACCACCACGGCTTCGACGGCGAGCCCGCCCGCGCGCTGCCGGCCGACGAGCCGCCCACCCCGAACTGGGTCCCTGCGCTGGGGCTCGCGATCTTCGTTGTCGCGGGCGTCACGTTCCTCGCGATGGGCAGCGGCGACGACGCCGCCGGGAGCGGGCAGGCCGCGCCGGCCGACGCGCGTCCGGCGGCCGCGGCGGACGCCCGCCCTGCGGGCGCGGCCGGCGCGCGTCCGGCGGCCGCGGACGGCGCCCGCCCGGCGGCTCAGGGTGACCAGCCCTCCGGGCGCCGGCTGGCGCAGCCTGGCGCGCGCCCCGCCGCGCCCACCGGGCCCACCGCGGGCGCGGCCGCGGAGACCCTGCGCGCGGCCGAGGCCCTGGGCGCCCCCGCCGCGCCCGGCTCGGCGAACCTGCGCAAGCTGACGCCCGAGGAGGTGGAGCGGGTGCGCAAGCAGATGCAGGAGGCGCGGCAGAAGAGCGGCGCGCAGCAGCCGCCGGCCGCGCCGAAGAAGTGAGCGAGCCGGTGGAGGTCTCCGCCGGCGCCCGCGTGCGCGCGGTGCTCGTGCTCGGCGCGGGCACGATGGGCCAGGGGATCGCGCAGGTCACGGCGGTCGCCGGCTACGTGACGCGCCTCCACGACGTCGACGCGGCGCGGATCGGCGCTGCGATCGAGGACATCAAGCGCGCGACCGATCGCCTCGTGCAGAAGGGCAAGATGCTCAACGAGGCGCGCAGCGAGATGATCGGGATGCTGGTCGCGTCGCCGGATCTCGAGCGCGCGGCGGCGGACGTCGATCTCGTGATCGAGGCGGTGCCCGAGCGGATGGACCTGAAGGTCGAGGTGCTCGGCCGGGTGAAGGCGGCGGCGCCGGAGCGGGCGCTGTTCGGCTCGAACACGTCGAGCCTGAGCATCACGGAGCTCGGCCGCCGGCTCGGGGCGGGCGCGCGCACGGTGGGCCTGCACTTCTTCAACCCGCCGCCGGTGATGGAGCTGCTCGAGGTGGTGCGGGGCCTGGAGACCCACGAGGCGACGGTGACGGCGGCGCTCTCGGTGGCGAGGCGCCTCGGCAAGACGCCGATCGTGGTGAACGACACGCCCGGCTTCGCGACGAGCCGGCTCGGGGTGGCGCTCGGCGCGGAGGCGATGCGGATGCTGGAGGCCGGGGTGGCGTCGGCGGTCGACATCGATCGCGCGATGGAGCTCGGGTACCGGCACCCGATGGGGCCGCTCAAGCTGACGGACCTCGTGGGGCTCGACGTGCGGCTCGCGATCCTGGAGCACCTGCACCGGGAGGTCGGGGAGCAGTTCAGGCCGCCGGTGATCCTGCGGCAGATGGTGAGGGCGGGGAGGCTCGGGAAGAAGACCGGGGAGGGGTTCTACCGGTGGACCGAGTCGGGGGCCCAACCCAGCGAGGGCGACGGCTGGCGTAGGGGGTAGAGAGCGCTCTGCACGCGCGCGGGGGCCCGCCGAACTCGCGCGGGCCCGTGCTTGCCCCTCGCTGCGCGAGGGACAAGCACGGGCAAGAGGCGCTCAGACATCGGCCCGTCCCCGCGCGCGTGCAGAGCGCTCTCTACCCCCTACGCCAGCTCCTGAAGAAAGGGGGGCCGTCAAGGAGGCAGCGGGCATCAGCGGGCAGCGGGAGAGTCGACGACCGAGGAGGCCCGCGGTTCAGGGCGCGATCGCGCTCCGGCACACGCCGCTAGCGGTTCAGCTTGTCCTTCTTGGCGTTCTCTTCGGCCTCTTTCTGACGCTCGGCCTCGCGCTGGACGATGCGCTCCTTGACCGCGGCGTAGTCCTTCTCGTCCTTCACCCGCCGGTCGATCTGCTTCTGACGCTCCGTCACGGTCGCCGGGTAGCCCCCCGCCTTGGGGTTGCTGGTCAGGAACGCGCCGTAAGCGCCCCACGCATCCCGCGCCCCCTGCCAGTTCTTCTGACGCTCGCGCAGATCCGCGAGGCAGAAGAGCACCTTGGCGTGCAGCGCGTCCGTGCCCTTCTTGCCGAGCGCCGTCGTCCAGGCCGCCTCGGCCTCCGCCTGGTTGCCCGACTCGAGCATCGCCTCGCCGAGACGGTAGAAGCCGAGCATCTTCGTGGGATCCAGCTTGATCGCCTCCTGGAAAGCCGCGATCGCGCCGGGGATGTCGCGCGCCACGAACGACCCCTGACCCTTCAGGATCTGCTCCGTGTACGGGCTGATGCCGCTCCGCCCCTCGGGATCCTTCGGCGACGTGGCCGCAGCAGCAGGCGGCGCCGCGGAGTCCGTAGCCGTCTGCTGGGCAGCGGCCGGCACCGCAACGGCGACAGCGAAAGCGAACGAGGCGATGACAGCAAGCGAGCGGTCCTGCATGCCCACCAAGGTACCGCAGCCACGCCTCGATGGGGAAACCTTGCTGCACAGGCCGACAACGCCAGGCAACCCTGACGGGCCCCGTCGCCGTGGCCGTCGACCCCGGCGCGGCGTGGCGCGGCACGCTGCGCGGCGAGCTACTTTCGCCGCGGCCTGAACGGGTCCGACGGCACCCCAGCGTCCGGCGGCCGCCCCGCATCCACCGGCGGCCAGCCCGCATCGGGCACCCCAGCGTCGTCCGGCGGCCAACCCCCGTCCGGACGCCCCGCGTCCACCGGCGGCCAACCCCCGTCCGGCTGCCCCGCATCCACCGGCGGCCAGCCCGCATCCGGACGCCCCGCGTCCACCGGCAGCCTGCCACCATCCACCGGCACGCCGCCGTCCACCGGCAGCCTGCCACCATCCGGCAGCACGCCGCCGTCGAGCGCCGCCGCACCCTGCGCGTCCAGCGACACCAGCCGGCCGTCCGGCCCCGGAGGCCACAGGAAACGCTGCTCCGCGCCCGTCTTCCGATCGACAAGCTTGGCCCAGCTCGCGCGCGGGTTGTCCGCCATCTGCACGCGCAGCCGCGTCGTCACGCCCTCGTCGAACGTCGGCCGGCGGAACAGGACGTCCGGCTGCCGCTCGGGCGCGTCACCCGTCAGCGGCACGTCGAACCGGACCCGGTCGAGCAGCTCCTGGCCGACGTAGAGCTCGATCGCGAAACGGCCCATCACGCGCGCCGTCGACACGGCCCTGTCGAGCTTCACCGGGCGCACCCCCGCGATCGAGCCCCTGCCCCTCGCGTACTGCACCTCGAAGACCCACTGCCTGTCGCTCGGACGCACCGCCGGGTCCGGCGCATACCCGGCGCGGGACGGCGGAGCGCCAGGCTCGGCGACCGCGACCACGCCAGCAGCGGCGAGCGCGAGGCCAGCGAGGGTCGCCAGGGCAACACGAACGAGAGGACGAGGCGAGGTCATCAGGTACCGGAAGGAGCCCCGAGCAGCAGAGCCGCCTCGGGCGTCGCAGACAGCACCTCTTCCCACGCGGAGCCGTCGCCGTCGAGCGCCGTCCAGAGATCCCGCAGCTCGTCAGGGACAGGGGCCAGCGCCGTGCGCTCGTCGCCGCGCTCGTCCGGCACCGTGACGCGCAAGGCGTGCAGCGCGATGCGCGGCAGCGCAAGCACGCGGCCCCGCGCCGTGGTCACGGACCGCGCACCGCCATGATCGCGATCGCCGAGGAGCGGCGCGCCCGCATGCGCGGCGTGCACCCGGAGCTGATGCATGCGGCCCGTCACCGGATCTAGTCGGAGCAGCGTGGCCACGGCCGATCCGCCGCCGGCCCAGGCGACCGCCCGGTACCGCGTCGCCGCGTCCCGCGCCCCGGCGCCGCCCACCGCCGGCAGGCTGCGCCCGCCCCGCGCCCTCGCCGCGCCGATGGGCGCATCCCACGTGCCCGCCCCCTCGACGCGCCCCGCCGCGACGCCGACGTACACCCGCGCGACGCGCCCCGCCTCGCGCACCGCCGCGAGGTGGCGCTGGCCCCGCACGCCCGTCGCGCACAGCACCGCGCCGCTCACGCCGACGTCGAGCCGCGAGGCCGCGTGCGGCGGCGCGCGCAGGCCGAGCAGCTCCGCGACCTCCGTGACCAGCGACCGCGTGCCGCGGCGCTCCGGCGTCGTCGGCAGCGCCGCCGGCTTCGACGCGACGAGGATCTCCCCCCAGCGCGCCAGCACCTCGACCGGCGGCCCGCCCGGCGCATCGCGCCGCGCCGGCCACACGGCGAGCTCGTCGCCGACCGCCACCGCGTCGTCAGGCCGCGCGCGCCGCGCGTTCAGGAAGGCGCGCCCCTCCGCCGCCGCGCCCGCAAACCCGCGCGACGCCCCGCCCATGCGCTCGAGGACGTCGGCCACCGTGGGGCCATCCGCCGGCCCGACGCGCCAGCGCGCCGCGGTCATCCGGCCGGCGCGGCGAGCGGCGCCGCGCCCTCGCCGACGGCGCCGCCCAGCGACGGCGGCGCGCCGCCCAGCGACGGCGGCGCGGCGCGCTCGTCCAGGCGCTCGACCACGCCGCGATCGCCGTCGATCCGCAGCCGATCGCCCGTCTTGATCGCCAGCGTCACGCCGGGGACGTTCACCACGGCAGGGATGCCGTACTCGCGCGCGACGATCGAGGCGTGCGACATGGGGCCGCCGAGCTCGGTCACGACCGCGGCGGCCACCAGGAACAGCGGCGAGAGGCCGATGTCCGTCGTCCGCGCGACGAGCACCTCGCCCGGCTCGACAGCGTCGAGCGCCGACGTGCCAGGATCGAGCACGCGCGCCCGACCCTCGACGACCCCGGGGCTCGCGGGCAGCCCGAGGAGGCGGACCCCGGGCGCCGGCGGCAGCACGACCGGCGGCGGCCGGCCGATGAACGTGGGCGGCGGATCGGGGCGCGCGGCGTCGCGCAGGTGCTCGGCGCGGCGCAGCCGGACGACGTGGCCCACGTCGGCGCGGCCGCTGGAGAGCGCCGTCGCGAGCTCCTCGTAGGTGCAGAAGAAGACGCTCCCGGGCAGCAGCGAGGGCTCGATGCGCCGGAGCCGCCGGTCGATGTCGAGCGCCACCTTCCGCAGCATGCCGAGCACCCGCGTCACCCAGGTGCGCATGCGCTCGCGCAGGCGCACGTAGCGCTGCGCGCGGCCGACGAGCGCGCGGAGCAGCGCGAGCTCCACCCGCGGCAGGCGCGTCTCGAGCATCGCCATCTCCCGGTCGGCGAGCGCGCGCGCCCGCGCCAGCGCGCGCTCCGGATCGCCGGGCGCGCCGCGCAGCGACGCCATCAGCATCGCGATGACCGGCGACGGGTCCTCCCGCCAGCGCGGCGTCGCGAGCTCCGCCTCGCGCACGGCGCGATCGCCGTACGCGTCGAGGAAGCGCGCGAGCGCGTCGCGCGCCGGGCCCTCGGGCAGATCGCGCGGCCACCTCACCTCGCCGGCGAGGAGCCGCTCGCGCGCGACCCGATCCAGCATGACGAGCTCGGCCACCCGGGCGAGCTCGATGCCAGGCCCCGCGCTGTCGAGCTCGCGCACGCCGCCCGCGAGCACCTGCGCCAGGTGCTCGATGTTCGTCTCCGCGCGGCCGGCCGGCTCGTCGAGCGGCGCCTCCCCGGAGGCCGAGCGCGCGGACGCGCGGCGGCGCGTGACCCGCTCGAGCGCCTTGCAGAGCGCGAGGTGGCTCGCGAGCGACGCCGACGCGCAGTGCAGCATCAGCGTGCCGGTCCGCTCGAGCAGCAGGAAGACGCTCCGCAGCGTCGTGCCGATCGCGTCGTCCGGAAGCAGCGTCATGTCGAGCTCGGAGAGCGCGCGCTGCGCCCACTGCGCCTCGCCCTCGTACGCCGCCACCTCGCGCTCGAGCCGCGCCTGCCGGAGGAGGAGCCGCGGGCCGGTGAGCGGCAGCCGCGCGTAGAAGCGGCGCCGCGAGACGCCCGCGCTCTGCTCGCCGAGCCGCGCGATGAGCTGCTCGCTCGCCCCGCCGCTCATGCCGAGCAGCGCCCGCGGCGAGAGCCCCGGGACCTGCGCCGCGATCTGCATGAAGGCGGTGAGGTTCAGGTAGAAGCGCCCGTAGACGTTCGTCACGAGGCGCGCGCCGCGCGGGACGCGGCAGCCGAGCGCGGCGAACGCCTCGCGGAAGCCCCGATCGGAGAACGCCCGGGCCACCGACCAGGTGAGCGGCGTCGCCGCCCCCGGCAGCGCCTCGCTCACGTTGGCGCGCGACCAGATCGTGTCGGGGCCGCCCCCCTCGGGGAAGCCGCCGCCGCTCACCGGACGCACCTGGAGCAGCCAGACGCGCCGCTCGGCCGGCGGCGGCGCGCCGGCGGGCGCGGCGCCGTCCGGCGGCTCGGGCGCCTCCGGCTCCGGCGGGCGGCCGGGGTCGCCGCCCTCGACCGCGAACTCCACGTCGAACGGGCCCTTGCCGCCCTGCTCGAGCCGCGCGGCGAGCTCGGCGAGCTGCTGCAGCGCGGCCTCGTCGAGCGCCGGGCGCTCGGCGCGCTCCTCGGGCACCGGGACCTCCTCGATCCCCGCCAGGCCCACGACGAGCGCGCGCCGCTTCTGCGCCACGGCCGACGCGACGACCCGGCCGCCGTCGCGCGCGATCCGGATGGTGTCGGCCGCCACGGCGCCGTCGACGACCGGGGCGCCGAGCCCGAGCGTGACGTTCACGAGCCGCTCGCCCGCGCGCCAGTGCTCGCCCTCGAGCCCCGGCGGCGGCGCGGTGAAGAGCACGCCCGCGGCCTCGGCGCGCACCATGACCTGCAGGACCACCCCCATCGCGAGGTCGCGGACGCCCGTGTGCGCGAGGTAGGCGAGCGCGCGCGGCAGGAAGGCGCTCGCCCAGACCTGCCGGATCGCCGCGTCGAGCTCGGCCTCGCCGCGCGCGCCGAGCACGGTGGTGGCGAGCCCCGCCATCGACGTCTCGTCGCTGTCCTCGCACGTGGCGCTCGATCGCACGGCGAGCCCCCAGGGCGCGTCGGGCTCGACGGCCTGCCAGAGCGCCCGCAGCGCCGTCGAGAGCGCCTCGGGCAGCGGCTCGCTCAGGATGCGGTCGCGCGCCCGGGCGGCCCGGTCGACGCCCGCCTTCGTGCCCGAGAGCCGGATCAGCGTCGCGAGGTCGTGCCCCGGCGGGAGCTGCCGGTCGACGAGCTCCGTGAAGCACCGCGCGTCGAGGACCCAGCCGCGCGGCACCGGGAGGCCGTCGCGGAGCAGGCGCCCGAGCGACGCCGCCTTGCCGCCGACGCGCTTCGCGCTCGTGTGGCGGCGCTGGCCGGCGCTCTCGAGCGGCTTCAGCCACTCGCGCACGGAGGGCGGGTCGGTCGCGCTGTCGGCGCGGGCGATGCGTGTCGGGTCGGCCACGTCGTTGCCGAGGAAGTAACACGGTTCGGCGGCCTGGTCAGGGGCTTGTGACGCCAGGACCGGCCCGGTCACGGCGGGCTCAACCCGCGCAGGACGCGCTCGTGCCAGAGCACCATTTCCACGCCGCCGGGCCCGCGATTCCAGGCGTAGTCGTGCGGTCCGGGCACAATGAGCAGCTCGTGGGCGACGCCGTCCTGGCGCAGCCGATCGCTGATCGCCTGGATGGCGGGCAGGAAGGGGTCGGCCTCGCTCGACACGAGCCGCAGCGCGACCTTGCGGCGCTCCATGGCCCGTCGCGCGAGCATCGAGAACATCTCCGCCTCGCCCGCCCGCACCGCGGGCTGCAGGGCGCCGACCGCGCCGAAGACGTCGGGGTGCGACAGGCCGACGAGCAGCGCGAGGCGGCCGCCGAGGCTCACGCCGTCGATGCCGGTCGCCTCCCGGGCGGCCTGGCAGCCGCCCTCGGCGCGCGCCCGCGGCAGGAGCCGCTCGACGACGAACCGCCCGAAGCCCGCGGCCCCCTCGACGGAGCGATCGCGGAGGTCGGGCGTGAACGGCGTCGCGATCGACATCCCGCGGTAGGGGTGGGCGCCGAGCGAGGCGTTGAGCTGCGCGAGCCGCTCGCGCGTCGCCATGTGCCCGAGATCTTCCGGCTCGAGCGGCGGCGCGCGGAGCCGCTCGAGCGTCGCGTCGAGGCCGTAGTCATCGCGCCACCCGCGCGCGCCGACCTCGACGCCCCGCACCGCCTCGCCGCGCCCGTGCAGGGCCACGAGCAGCGGCAGCGCCGCCGCGCCTCCGGGCGCGAGGAGCAGCGCGCGCTGCGGGCCCTCGTCGCCGGCCGGCTCGAACGCGAGGTCCTTCCAGCCTGAAGGGGCCGCTCCGGACGACGCGGGCGCCGGGGCCGGCTCCGGCGGCGAGCTGCTGCTGCGACGGCACGAGGTCGAGGCGAGCGCGGCGAGGCCGAGGAGCGCGCGCCTTCGCGAGAGCGGGGGGAGCTTCGTGGCGGCCATCGGCGGCGAGGGTAGCAGCGAGGGGTGCCGGCGGCGGCGCGCGGGCTGGTCCTGTATCCCGCTCGCGACAGGCAGGTTTCGACGGCCGTCCACGCCGCCGCCGTGCGCGCGGCGAACTCCAGCGCAGCGGGCTGATCGTGAGAACAACCGCCAAGACGCCAGGAGCGCCAGGAGCGCCAGGAGAGAGGAGATTCTCTCTCGCCCTTGGCGCCCTTGGAGGTTCAAATCTCTCGTCCTGTCGCCCTATGCAGTACCACGTGCCCCCATGTAGGCTCGCGTTGCACGGGCGAGATCCCCGGGAGGGGCGCTCATCGGCGATGACGCCGATCCTGACGGGGCCTTGACGGGCTCCGTCGGTCCCGAGCTCCAGACCCGTGATGAAAGGGATCGCTCATGAGCCGTGAGACGAAGGGGGACGTCGGGCCGCTCGCCGGCGACCGGCCGCGCAGCGTGGAGGGCGTGATCGCCGAGGACGTGAAGACGCTCCACAGCATGGGCTACGCGCAGGAGCTCCTGCGCCGGATGGGGGGCTTCTCCAATTTCGCGATCTCGTTCTCGATCATCTGCATCATCGCGGGCGGCATCACCTCGTTCCAGATGGGCCTTTGCAGCATCGGCGGGGCCGGGATCGGCATCGGCTGGCCTGTCTGCAGCGCGCTCTCGCTCTGCACCGCGCTCACGATGGGCCAGGTCGCGTCCGCGTTCCCGACCGCGGGCGGCCTGTACCACTGGGCCTCGATCCTCGGCGGCCGGGGCTTCGGCTGGGCCACCGCGTGGTTCAACCTGATCGGCCTCGTCACCGTCCTCGCGGCCATCAACGTCGGCGCCTACCTGTTCATCATGAGCTCGCTCGGCCCGCTGTTCGGCGTCGACATCGCGACCATGGCGCCGGATCAGGCCCTCTGGACGCAGATCGTCGGGGTCACGCTCATCACCGGGACACAGGCGCTCTTCAACCACCTCGGGATCCGCGTCACCACCCTGCTCACCGACTTCAGCGGATACCTCATCCTCGTCGTCTCGGTGGTCCTCACGCTCGCCATGCTCTTCCACGCGCCCCACATCGATCTCGGGCGGCTCGTCACGTTCACGAACTACAGCGGTCCGAAGGGCGGCGACGTGTGGCCGAAGACGGACAGCATGACGATGCTGTTCCTCCTGAGCTTCCTCCTGCCCGCGTACACGATCACCGGCTACGACGCGTCGGCGCACACGTCGGAGGAGACGATCGGCGCGGCGCAGACGGTCCCGCGGGGCATCGTCCGGGCGGTGCTCGTCTCCGGCGTCTTCGGGTGGCTCATGCTGAGCGCGATCGTGCTCGCGATCCCGGACATGGACGAGGCCGCGTCGAAGGGCGGCGGCGTCTTCTTCTGGATCATGGAGAGCGTCATCCCGGAGAGGCTCCGGATCGCGCTCTACGCCGGCATCTCGATCGCCCAGTACCTCTGCGGGCTGGCGACGGTGACGTCCGCCTCGCGCATGACCTTCGCGTTCGCCCGCGACGGGGGCCTCCCGCTCTCGGAGCAGCTCCGCAAGGTGAGCCCGAGGTTCCGCACCCCGGCCACCGCCATCTGGGTCGTCAGCGGGTTGACGATCGCCTTCACGGTGTACACGCCGGTCTACTCGACGATCACGGCCGTCTGCGTGATCTTCCTCTACATCTCCTATGTCATGCCCACGATCATGGGCGTGCGCGCCTACGGCCGCACCTGGGTGACGATGGGGCCGTGGGACCTCGGCCCCCTCTACCGGCCGCTCGCGATCATCAGCGTCCTCGCGTGCCTGATGCTGATCGTGGTGAGCGTCCAGCCGCCGAACGACAAGGCCCTTGTCATCATGCTCATCGTGTTCGCGCTGACGGCCATCATCTGGTTCGCGCTGGAGCGCCGCCGCTTCCAGGGTCCGCCGCAAGGGGTGATGATCCAGCAGCGAGAGCGGGAGATCGCCGAGGCCGAGCGCGCCGTCGGCCAGGTCAGTGGGTGAGTCAGCCGCCGGAGGGGCTGAAGAGGAGGGGATAGGTGACGGTCACGATGCCCGCGTCCGGCGGCGGGAACGACAGCCCGTAGAACGAGCGCACCACGCAGGCGACCACGCCGGCGTCCGGCAGATCGGAGCCGCCGTTCTGCACGCTGGAGACCGCGCCGTCGCGGCCGATCGTGAAGCCGACCGACACGCGCCCGGCCAGGCTCGGGCTGTTGCGCAGCCCGTTCTCGTAGCAGAGCCGGAACCGGCCGAAGTTCTGCCGCACGATCCGCTGGATGACCTCGGGCGGGATCCGGCCCGACACCGAGGGCGACCCGACCCGCATGCGCGGCGCGTCCGGCTTGTGACCGCGGGCGCCGGCGAAGCGCGACGCGCCGTGGCCAGGGCCGAAGCCCTGCCCGTCGCCGAGCCCGTTGCCGTGGCCGATGGTGCCGAGGGGCCCCATCCCGATGCCGGTGAAGCGCCCGCCGCCGGCCTCGCCGACGCCGAGGAGCCCGAGGCCGCCCACGCCTGCCGACTCGTCGATCGTCTCGCCCCACAGGTTGGCGATCACGCTCCGCGCGCCGTTCCCGAGCGAGTCCACGCCGCCCCAGGGCGCCGAGAGCGCGTTCGGATCGCCGCCGAGGCCCGCCTGGAGCACGCCGATCATGCCGAAGCGCGCCGCATCGTCGAGCGCCTGCGCCCGCGAGATCCGCACGTCGAGGTTGTCCTTCGGCCCCTCGATGTCGAAGCGCCCGTTCGTCTTCCGGCTCGTCGCGCTCCCGGCCTTGCCCGACTCGCCGATCGCGGCCGCGCCCGTGCCGCCTTCCGTCTCGTTCGGGCGGCTCGCCTCCGCGCTCTCGTGCGCCTCGGGAAGCTCCCGCTCGGCGGTCGCCGCGAGCGCCTGCGCCAGGAGGTACGCCTGCTCCGCGCTGACGCCGCCGTCGTCGGCCATGGCCAGCGGCGGCATGAACGCGGCCATGGCCGAGAGCAGGCCGACGTGGATCAGCGTCGAGAGCGCGGTGAACGGCAGGCTCCGGCGGTCGAGGCTCACCTTGCCCGCCACGCGGCGGCCCGCCCTGCCCACCGCGACCTCGACCCCGAAGTCGCCGAGATCGAGCTTCGCCCGGCCGCCGAGCGGCAGCGCGATCTGCCGCGCGCCGTCGAGCGCCGCGCACGGCACGGCGCGGCCCGACGCGATCGCCTGCGCGACCGTCATCGTGCAGCTCCCGAGCTCGATCATGCCCGTGGCGCCCGGCGGGATCACGGCGCTCACCTCGCCGCCGTCTCCGACGAGCACGAGCGGCGCCCTCACCGCGCCGAGCCGCGCCGCGGGTACGAAGAAGTCGCACCCGCCCTCGGCGCCGTCCTGCTCCCCGACGTGAAAGGCGCGCGGCGGCGTCAGGTGCGCCATGTGAAGCAGGCTGTCCCCCCACCGGATGACCACCTCGACGGACAGCGCCTCGGTCTCGCACTCGTCCGCGGGCACCTCGGGCGCGCTCTTGACCAGCGCGTAGGTATACGAGCCCTCCGGCGCGTCCGCGGGCACCTCGGCATCGCAGGCCGGAGCCGGGCTGAAGGGCAGATTACCAAGAAACGGGTTCGACGATGCCATGCTCGGAGCCACCTTGAACGTGTCCATCGGAGACAGCCCTTTCCTGCCCGCGCGCGCGGCGTGAGCCGCGCAGCGAGCGGTCTGAATGGAGCGAGCCCGCGAGAGCCCGCCAGAGCGGCGCTCCCGGCGCGCGCGCGGCGAGCTTCACCGCGCTCTGCGTGCGCCGCGGAGCACCGCGTTCACGCCCGAGATCGACAGCGGCCCCTGCCCCAGGTTCCGGACCCGCAACGCAATTTTCAGCGGCGACCTCGCGCCTCGGCCGTTGAATAAAATCCAGACCGCCGGTCCGCGCGTCCGGACGGCGGCGCGCCGCGGAGTCGCCACGAAACCGGAGCGCAACCTTCCGGTGCTCTCCGGTTCACCGTCACGCACCGGCCGAGACGTCGACCAGAAAACCCCCTTCATCGCACCATGGTATCGGGCGCGACACACCGACGGTCGACCCGGAACCGCAGGGACGATCGGGGCTCACGCAACCAGAATGACACGGGCGTTGGGGTAGCCGGACGCTCGTCCTCGTGCGTATGATGAACGCCATGGGTGCGGCCAGGAGCAGCGGTCAAGACCCGCTCATCGGCGCGACGATCGCGGGTCGATATCGGATCATCTCGCTCATCGCCCGCGGGGGTATGGGCAAGGTCTACAGGGCAGAGCAGTTCGCGCTCGGTCGGATCTGCGCCCTCAAGCTCCTCGTCCCGGATGAGCGGCGCGAGCAAGATCCGGAGTTCTTCCGGCGCTTCTCGCGCGAGGCCGCGACCGCGGCGAGGCTCACCCACCCGAACTCGGTCACCGTCTTCGATTACGGCAAGGACGATCCGCGCGGGATCTATTTCATCGCCATGGAGTACATCGCCGGGCGCACGCTCCACCGCGTGCTCCACGACGAGGGCCCGTTCCCCGAGGCGCGCGCCAGCCGGATCGCGCGGCAGATCTGCCGCGCGCTGGCGGAGGCGCACGGGCTCGGGCTCGTGCACCGGGACCTCAAGCCGAGCAATGTGCTCCTCGTCGACCAGGGGGACGAGAAGGATTTCGTCAAGGTGCTCGACTTCGGCCTCGTGAAGGACGTCTCGGGGCAGCTCGACGATCTGACGCAGAAGGGCCTGTTCATCGGCTCTCCCCGGTACACCGCGCCGGAGCAGGCGCTGGGCAACGAGCTCTCGCCGCGCGCAGACATCTACTCGCTCGGCGTGCTGCTCTACGAGATGCTCTGCGGCAAGGCGCCGTTCGACAAGAAGGTGCCGACGGCGACGCTGATGGCCCACGTCAGCGAGCCGCCGCCGCCGCTCGCGCGCGCCTCCGGCGACGCGCCGGGCGCGCCCGTGTCGCCGGGGATGGAGGCGATCGTGATGCGGTGTCTCGAGAAGAGCCCGGACAGGCGCTTCCAGTCGATGAAGGAGTGCCTCCTCGCGCTGAAGGGCGCGGCGGGCGAGCCGGTCGACGTCGCGCGGGCCTCGACGCCGGACCGCGTGCCCGTGTCGCAACCCGGCGGCGCGCTGCCGTCCGCGCCGTCGGGCTCGGGGCCGCTCATCTCGGAGATCTCGCCGCCGCCGGCCGACTCGGGCGCGTCGCCTCGCTCGATCCAGCTCGACTCGCTGTCTCCTCCCCAGGTCTCCCCGACGTTCAGCGGCTCTGTCGCGCCGCCCCGACACCGGCCGCTGTCTCTCTATCTCGTGGCGCCGATCGCGGCGCTCGTCGGCGGCGGCCTCGTGATGGCGATCGGCGGGCACGCGCGCGGGCCGCAGGCCGCGAGCACCCCGGCGGCCGTCCAGTCCGTCTTCGTGCCGATCGCCGTCCCCGCCGAGGCCTCGGCGGACAGAGCGCCCGGCGCGGCGGCCGGCTTCAGGATCGTGCGGATCGAGAGCGCGCCGCCCGGCGCGCGCGTGTCCGACCGCGGGACGGAGGTGTGCCTGGCGACGCCGTGCCGGCTCGTCCTGGAGGGCGCCGGGACCCGGGCCGAGTACCGACTCCGGCTCACCAGGCCCGGTTACAAGCCGGCCGTGCTGGTCGTGCGCCCCGAGGACGAGACCGCCTCGGCCGATCTCGAGGCGCTGGCCGCGGCGCCGGCGCCTCCCCCGCCGCCAGTCTTGCAGGTCGCGGCGAGCGCGCTCCCGGAGGCGGCTCCCTACGACGAGGCGCTGCGCGAGGAGGGCGCCGCGGCCGAGCCCGCTGCGACCGAGGCCGGCGCCGCCCAGCCCAGCGCGGCCGCCCTGCCGGCGGCTCCAGAGGCCGTGCCCGCCGCGGTGCCGGCCGCGCCGGCACCGATGGCGACCGCCCCCGAGATCCTGCGCTTCCAGGACGGGATGACGCGCCCCGTGCCGATCGAGGCGCCCGCGGTGGTCTACACGCGGGAAGCGCGGCAGGCCCGCGTCGAGGGGACGGTCCTCGCGCGGTGCGTGGTGACGACGGCCGGGAATCTCACCGGTTGCCGCATCGTCAAGGGTGTCCCCCACATGAACGGCGCGGTCCTCTCGGCGCTCGCGGCGAGCCGCTACAGGCCGGTCACGTACCAGGGACGGCCCGTCAACGTCGACTACGTGTTCTCGATCAAGCTCGTGCTGCCCTGACGCCAGTCCCACGCCGTCAGGGCTCATCCCTGGTTCATGAGAAAAGGAACCACAGAGGCACAGAGGGCACAGAGGGGAGAAGAGAGAATAAAAAACTCTCTCTTCCCTCTGTGCCCTCTGTGTCCTCTGTGGTTCAAATTCTTCCCCATCACAGGGCGAGCATGACGGTGGCCGGGAGGAAGACGACATGAGCGGTCATGGCCGAAACCGGGCGGCGCGAGCCGGGCTGATCCTCTGTTTTGCGGCGCTCCTCGGCTGCTCGCGGGAAGAGACCTCCCAGCCAGGCGCAGGGAGCGGCGCCGCGCGCCCGGCTGCGCTCAAAGCCGAGGTCGTGCCGGCGCCGGAGGGCGGCGAGATCCCCGCGCTGGTGCAGGATGCGCGGGACCGCGCCCGGCGGGAGGGGCGCGAGCTCGTCGTGTACGTGGGCGCGTCGTGGTGCGAGCCGTGCACGAGGTTCCACGACGCCGTGAAGGCGGGCCAGCTCGACGTGAGCTTCCCGGCGCTGCGCCTGCTCGAGTTCGACCTCGATCGCGACCGCGACCGGCTCGCCGAGGCCGGCTATGCGTCCGAGATGATCCCGCTCTTCGTCGTGCCGGGCGCGGACGGCCGGGGAACGCCCCTCCGCGTCGAGGGGTCGGTGAAGGGCGACCGCGCTGTCGACGAGATCGTCCCCCGGCTCGAGGCGATCCTGGCCCGGGCGCGCGCGGCGGCGCGGTGATCCGCGGAGCGCGCGCCGCCCGCGCCGGTGACCGCGTGCGCGCCGCCCGCGTCGCGGTGGACGGGCGGCGGCGGCGGAGCCATGGATGGACCTCCATGAGGACCGCGAACCTGCTGCTCGCAGCCGCGCTCGTGACGCTCGCCGCGGGTTGCCGCGGCGGCGGCAGCGAGCCTGCTCAGCCCGTCCCGCACGTCACGCCGATCGACACGCGCCCCCCCACCGATCCGGCAGCGGACGACGAGCCGCCCACGCCGCGGCCCCCGAAGGAGGCTGACCCCACGAGCACGGACACGTTCGAGGGCACCGCGGGCGCCACCGACAAGCCGCGCGCCGGCGCGAAGGTCGCGGTCCTGCGCGACGTGCGCGCGGCCCGGCACGAGCACTACGACCGCATCGTGTTCGAGTTCGAGGGGGACACGGTGCCGGGCTACCACATCGACTACATCGACAAGCCGGTGCGGCAGTGCGGCTCGGGCGAGGCCACGGAGATCGCCGGCGACGGGTGGCTCGCCGTGCGCATGACCCCCGCCGCGGCGCACACGGAGGCGGGGAAGGCCACGATCCCGTTCCGCGAGCGGAAGCTCGCGCTCGGCGTGGCCGTGGAGCTCGAGCGCACGTGCGACTTCGAGGCCGAGGTGACCTGGGTGCTCGGGGTCTCGTCGCCGAACCGGTACCGCGTCCTCGAGCTGACGAAGCCGGCGCGGCTCGTCGTCGACGTGAAGCACTGAGGCCGCGCGCGCCGGCTCAGCCGCCCAGCGCGGGCCCGGGCTCGTCGTGGCGCGCCGGCGCGGACGCGTCCGCCGCCCGCGGCGGCGGCAGCCGGCGCGGCGGCACCGTGACGTGCTTCGGCGGGGCGGCGGGGCCGCCGGACGGCCGCGGGATGTTGTAGACGCGCTTCGCCTGGATCGCCGTGGATCGCAGGCCGTTGGCCCGCTTGATCGCCTCCACGGTGGTGCCGTATCGCCGCGCCAGCGAGCCCAGGGTCTGCCCCTTCTTCGCGGTGTGGCGCACGTACTGCGCCGTCGGCCTGATCGCCCCGCGCTTCACGAGCATGGGGTACGCGCGCACGGCCGACTCCTGCGCGATCGGGCTGTAGAACCTGATGTGGATGTGGTTCGCGTGCCCCCGGGCGTGACGGATCAGCGGCCGCGGCTTCCTCGATCCGAACTGGAAGACGTCGTCGAGCCAGTCCCTGTCCTCCCCGATCTTCAGCGCGTGCTCCTTGAGCAGCTTCTGCACGCTGGTGTCGATGAGGATGAGCTCCACGTCGGTCTCGGTGATCAGCGCCCGGACGAAGGCCCAGGTGCGCTCCCGGTCGAGGTTCGCCGCCGTGGCCCGCTGGTACCAGCGGTGCCGCGCGTCGAGGAAGTAGCTGATGTCGACGTCGCGCCCGGCCTGGTGGCTCTTGTGCGGCGAGAGGCGGCCGCCGTCCCGCGCGCTGATGTGCCCGATGTAGAGCTTCGGGCTCCCCGGGAACTGCCGGTGCACCTCCGCGATCGCCCGGTCGAGCGCGTCGACCGTCTCGCGCGTCCCCCAGGCGTGGCCCGGGTCGACGAGCTCCCACCGGTCGCTCTCGGGCATCCGGAGGCCGTTGAACAGCGCGCCCGCGTTGGTGGCGCCCACCGACATCGGCCCGAGCGCCGCCGGGTCCTTCGACAGCAGCTCCTCGATCTGCGCGTCGGTCATGGCCGCGAGCGGCGAGCGCGCCGGCGTGCCGGTGCCCGGCTCCGCCGGCAGCTCGAGGTCGTCGTCGACCTCCCCGCCGTCCTCGTCCACCTCGTCGTCGTGGTCGTGGTCGTGGGCGGCCGCGAGCGCGGCGTGGTCCGCCGCTGTCCCGGGCGCGGCCCCTTGCGTGCCCGCGCCGTGCTCCGCCGAGGCGGCGGCGACGACGCGCTGCAGGCTGTCCTTCGACCGCGCCGCCTCCGGCGATCTCCCGGCGCAGCCCGCGATGCCGAGGGCGCAGAGGACGGAAACCAAGGTGCTGCGGCCCATCGCGGCGCCACTATACCGGCACGAGGAAGACACGCCAACCGCGGCCCGGCGGTCGCACAGCGCCCTTCACGCGACGCGTGTTCAGCGCCCGGGCGCCTTGCGCGGCCGCGCGCGGCTGCGCTCGGGCTGGCACCGGGCGCAGAAGGCGCTGGAGCGCCCGCCGATCGCGCGCGTCTCCAGCGCCGCGCCGCAGCGAGGGCACGGCTCGCCGGCGCGCGCGTAGACCTGGAACGGGTTCGGCGCCGCGCCGGACTCGGACAGGTACGCGATCTCCCCGGCGCCGATCGCCGTGATCGTGTGCGCGAGCGAGGCCTCGATGCCCGCGGCGATGGCGACCACCTCCTCGCGCGACAGGGAGCGGCCCGGCCGTGCCGGGTGCACGCCAGCCCGGAAGAGCGCCTCGGTCGCCTGGATGTTGCCGAGGCCGGCGATCACCGCCTGGTCCATCAGGATCACCTTCACGGCGCGCGCGCTCGCCCTGGCGCGCTCCAGCAGGGCGTCCACGTCGATCCCGTCGCGCAGCGGATCGGCGCCGAGCGCGGCGATCTCGGGGATCTCGCGCGGCGAGACGCCGCGCAGGACGGCGAGCCGGCCGAGGAGCCGCGGGTCGTTGTAGTGGAGCACGCTCCCCGAGGTGAGCCGCAGCCGCGCGCGGCTGTGCCCCGGCGCGGGCTCGCCCGGCGCGCGGCGCACCCACTTGCCCGACATCCCGAGGTGGCTGAGCAGCACCACGCCCCCCTCGAGCTCCAGGACGAGGTACTTGCCGAAGCGCGTGACGCGCTCGAGCGCGCGGCCCGGGAGCTCGCGCTCGAAAGCGTCGCGGCTCGATCGGCGGAACACGCGGGTCGGATCGCCCTCGGCGGACACGATCCGGTCGCCCGCGAGGAAGCGGCGCAGCGAGGCGGCGGCGTGCTCGACCTCCGGGAGCTCCGGCACCCGCGAGGACTATCACGCGCCGCGGCGCACGAGGGCGTTGCCGCCGGCTGGGCGGCGGCTACATGCTGCCCTCGTGCAAGGGTTCCAGCGGAGCGGCCGCCCCGATCCGGCAGCCCAGGGGGCGGCCGCGACGGCGCGCCGTCCGGGGCCGGCCGCGGCGCCCGACGGCGCGCGCCCGCACGAGCGCGGCGAGCGACCGGCCGGGGCCGGTGAGCGACCGGCCGCGGCGGGTGAGCGGCAGCCGGGCGGCGGGGGCCAGCAGAAGCTCTTCTCGGCCAGGGAGGTGGCGGGCGACGGGTCCGCGACGGTCGAGGGAGAGGTCGTCCGCGTCACCTACGAGAGCGAGTCGAGCGGCTTCCGGGTGCTGCGGGTGGAGGTCACCCCGGGCGCCGCGCCGGAGGTCTGGGTCGGGGTGTTCCCGCCGGTCGGCCCGGGCACGCGCGTGCGCGCGACGGGGCGCTACCAGCGCGATCCGAAGCACGGCGAGCAGCTCAAGGTCGAGACCCTGCTGCCGATCGCCCCCGCCACGCTGGACGGGCTCGAGCGCTACCTCGGCTCCGGCATGGTGCAGGGCATCGGCCCCGCGTACGCGAAGCGGATCGTCGAGGCGTTCGGCGCCGAGACGCTCGAGATCCTCGACCGGTCGCCGGAGCGGCTCGCCGAGGTCCCCGGGCTCGGCCAGCGGCGGGCGCAGGCCGTCGCGAAGGCGTGGGCGGCGCAGCGGGCGATCGGGGCCATCATGATCTTCCTCCAGGCGCACGGCGCGTCCCCGGCGCTGGCGAGCCGCATCTACAAGCGGTTCGGCCCCCACGCGATCGACATCGTCTCCCGCTCCCCGTACCGGCTCGCGCTCGACGTGTGGGGCATCGGCTTCAAGACCGCCGACCGGATCGCGCGCTCGATCGGCGTCCGGGCCGACTCGCCGGAGCGGGCGCAGGCGGGCGTGCTGCAAACGCTGGTCGACCTGTCGACGCGCGGGCACACGCTCGCGGAGCGGCCGGAGCTCGCGGAGCTCGCCGCGACGATGCTCGAGCGCGACGCCGCCGAGGTCGACAGCGCGATCGACGCGCTCGTGGCGAGCGGCCACGTCCGCGTCGAGGCGCTGTCGACCGGCGAGGTCGCCGTCTACCCGAAGGACCTCTACGAGGCCGAGGTGCGGCTCGCGCGCCGGATGCGCTCCCTGCTGGGGGGCGACGAGGACGACGCGGCGAGCGACGCGCGCCTCGCGGAGGGCGTCGACGCGGCCATCGCGGCGTTCGAGGAGAAGACGAAGGTCTCGCTGGCGGCCGCGCAGCGCGCCGCGGTGGAGCAGGCCGCGCGGAACAAGGTGCTGGTCATCACCGGCGGTCCCGGCGTGGGCAAGACGACGATCGTCCGGGCGATCCTGGCGCTGTTCGATCGCGCCCGGCTCCCGGTGCGGCTCGCCGCGCCGACGGGGCGCGCGGCCAAGCGGATGAGCGAGGCGACCGGGCGCGAGGCCGTCACCCTCCACCGGCTGCTCGAGTTCGACCCGAAGCAGCGCAAGTTCGGGCGCCAGCGGGGCCGGCCGATCGAGGCGGCGGCGATCGTGGTCGACGAGGCGTCGATGCTCGACCTGGCGCTCGCCGACGCGCTCCTGCAGGCCACGGCGGACGCGGCGCGGCTCGTCCTGGTGGGCGACGTCGACCAGCTCCCGTCGGTCGGCCCCGGCGCGGTGCTGCGGGACGTGATCGCCTCCGGCGAGGTGCCCACGGTGCGCCTCACGCAGATCTTCCGGCAGGCCGAGGGCAGCCTCATCGTCCGCAACGCGCACCGCATCCACGACGGCGAGCCGCCGGAGGGCGCGCGCGGCCCCGGCGGCGAGTTCTACGTGATCGAGCGGACCGAGGCCGAGGCCGCGGCGGAGCTGATCCTGCACCTCGTCACGGAGCGCATCGCCAAGGGGTTCGGGCTGGACGCGCGGCGGGACGTGCAGGTCCTCACCCCGATGCACAAGGGCGAGGCCGGCGCGATCGCCCTGAACGCGCGGCTCCAGGCGGCGCTGAACCCCGAGGGCCCGAGCGTCACGCGAGGCGCGCGCACGCTGCGGCTCGGCGACAAGGTGATGCAGCTCCGCAACGACTACGACCGCGAGGTCTACAACGGCGACGTCGGGTTCATCACGGAAGTGAACGCCGAAGAGCGGAAGCTCCAGGTCCGCTTCGACGATCGCGAGGTCGACTACGAAGAGGGGGAGATCGACGAGCTGACGCTCGCTTACGCGACGAGCATCCACAAGAGCCAGGGGAGCGAGTATCCGGCCGTGATCGTGCCGATCCTCACCCAGCATTTCGTCATGCTGTCGCGGAACCTCATCTACACGGCGGTGACCCGGGGCAAGCGGCTCGTGGTGCTCGTCGCCGATCCGCGGGCCGTGTCGCTGGCGCTGGCGGAGACGCGCAAGGAGGAGCGCCGCACCCACCTCGCGGAGCGGTTGCGCAGCGCGGCGCCGGCGCGCTCCGGGCCGGCGCTCGAGCCCAAGCCGGCTCTCGCCGCCGGGCCGCGACTCGACTAGGACGTCGGCCGAGAGGGCGAGCGACATGAGCGTCCGTGACGGCGACAGCGACCACGACAACGATCACTCGAGCGAGCGCGAGACGCGCGAACCGGCCAGGGCGACGGCGCAGCAGGGCCCAGCGCGGCTGGCCTGGAGCGCGGGGGGCGCGACGAGATTCACGAGCGGAATCACGGGTGGAAGCCGCGGCGGAGCCGCCGCGGCCAGGGCCCGCGTGCTCGGAGCTCCCCCGTTGCCCGGCTCGGCCCTCCCTGCTAGCGTTCGCGCCCCCTCTACACGAACTACGATCCCCATCACTTCAGCGCGCAGGGTACCGGGGCGAGGCTGGGCGATTCCTGCCCCTCGGCGCGCGTGGGGGAGAGATCTCGGAGCATCGACGATGACGACCAACGGACAGCAGCAGGCGGCTGGGCTCAACATCAGCGGGGGGGCGGCGATCGTCGCGCCCGTGAGCGCGTTTCCGAACGGCGTGCCGGGGAACGCGCTCATCGTCATCCCGATGAACAAGCCGACCGATGAGCTGAAGGGGCTCCTCGAGCAGGGCCCCACGGCGGTGACCCTCGATCAGATGTGGCAGCTCCTCGGCTTCAACGGGCCGGCGGTGCAGGTGCAGGACGACCAGGGGCGCCCCATCGCGATCGGCCTGGAGGACCTCCTCGCCGGCCTCGAGAAGCACTGGACCGAGCAGCCCGACGATCTGAACCGCGGGCGCATCTACGCGCAGGAGCTCCTCAAGCACAACCGGCTGCAGCGCGCCGAGCAGGTGCTCTCGAAGGTGGTGGCGAAGGGCGGCACGGGCGACGACTGGCTCGCGCTCGGCATCGCGCAGCTCTCGCAGGACAAGCACGACAAGGCCGAGGGGACGCTCAAGGGGGCGCAGAACCTGCTGAAGGACAACCCCTACCCCTCGCTGCACCTCGCGAAGCTCTACCAGGCGCGCAAGGAGGACGCGAAGGAGCGCGAGTACATCGAGAAGGCGATCGCGATCGACGCCGGATGTATCGACGCGTGGGCCTACCTCTTCCAGTACCTGAAGCAGCGCGGGGACGAGGAGAGCGCGGTCGCCGAGATGGAGAAGATCTCGGCGGACAAGAAGACGGCCGCGCCGTACATCGCGATCCAGGGCTTCTACGCGAGCAACGAGGAGACGCGGGACAAGGCCGTCGAGTACGCCAAGAAGGCGGTCGCGCTGAACCCGGACGACCCGCTGGCGCTGCTCTGCCTGTCGGCGCTGTACGGGCAGAAGAACGACCTCGAGGCCGTGGTCCGCCTGCTCCAGCCGCACGAGGCGAAGATGAGCCGCGACGTGCGCCTGGCCAACAACTACTTCGAGGCGCTCTTCCAGTCCCGCCAGCTCGAGAAGGTGACCAAGCTGCTGAACGCGCTCGCCGGATCTCCGAACAAGGAGGTCAAGCAGTTCGCCATCGAGCGCTCGCGCGCCGTCGCGCAGTACCTGCAGCAGCAGCAGCAGCAGCTCGCCGCGGCCGCCCAGCCGGCGCAGCGCAAGACCTGACGAGCACGCAAGACCCGCGCGGGGAGCGTCCAAGGCGGCGCTCCCCGCGGCTCAGCGGCGCTCAGCAGCTCAGCAACGAGCAGCAGCCGCTCGCCCTGGCGGGGCCATCGCCCTCGCTCAGCTCAGCGACCAGCAGAAGAGGCTGACCGCAGCAGCCTGACCGGCGCTCAGCGACCGAAGGCGCGGCGGATCGCTTCGGCGATGCCACCGCCCAGCAGGCCGTCGGCGTCCAGGCGGTCCGTCGCGGCCTGCTTCACGTTCTCGGGCGCCTGCCCCATCGCGAAGGAGCGCCCGGCGACCTCGAACATCGGCAGGTCGTTGAGCCAGTCGCCGACCACGACCACGTCCGACGGCGAGCACTGGTAGTGCTCTGCGAGCCACGCGATCGCCGTCCCCTTGGTGGGCCCGGCGGCGCGGACCAGCATCGCGAAGACGTCGTGCAGGAGGGGGAACGAGACGACGAACGCCGCCTGGCCGAGCTCGGACCGGACCTCCTCGACGGCGGCCGTGACCTGGGACTCGGTCCCGATCGCCACCAGCCCGAGCAGGCCGTGCTCGTGCTCCCAGTACGGGTGCGACGTGACCCGCTCGACCTCGGCGATGGCGGTCGACCACCCCCGGACATAGTGGACGTGCGGCGCGCCGGTCGCGTCGTGGACGATGCTGTCCTGCGCGAAGAGGAACGACGCCGTCGCGTGCCGCTCGGTGATCGAGCGCAGGAGCGCCGCCTCGGCGCCCGAGATCGTGCGCGAGTACAGGTGCGCGTCGCCCTCGGTGTGCACGATGTGGCTGCCGTCGACGCACGCGATCGGGCCGACGATGCCGACCCGCCGCGCGACCTCGCGCGTCCCCGAGTACAGACGCCCCGTCGCGATCGAGACCGGGACGCCGGCCGCCTGGAGCCGCTGGATGGCGAGGAGGTCGTCCTCGTGAATGGATCCATCACGACGGACGAGGGTCCCGTCGACATCGAGGGCGAGGAGCTTGTAGGTGGTCACCGCGCTACGCTCTGTCCGACGAGCCGCTGCGCCGCTCGGACTGAGCGGTCGAGCTCGCTCGAAGTACCGCAGGTTTCCGAGCTTGCTCTTGCCGGTCTCGGGCCGCTCGCGACGTTCATCAAGCAGCGCCTTGAGCAGATCGAGCGCACACGCGGGGTGTGCAGGCGGAGCTAGCTGGACTGGATGGCACCGCGCTCGGCGCGGTATCCGGAAGGCGGGCTCAGGAGCCCGGGTAGACCGACACCTGCTTCTTGGTGTTGGACTTCCACTCGTACTTCACGACGCCGTCGACGAGGGCGAAGAGCGTGAAATCGCGGCCGGTGCCGACGTTGTGGCCGGCGTGGATCGAGGAGCCGACCTGCCGGACCAGGATGCTGCCCGCGCGAACGGGCTCCCCGGCGTAGATCTTCACCCCGCGGCGCTGCGCGTTCGAGTCGCGGCCGTTCCTGGAGGAGCCGCCGCCTTTTTTGTGAGCCATGTCTACCTCTCCTGCTAGGCGGTGATGCCGGTGATCTTGAGCTCGGTGTACGGCTGCCGGTGGCCGTTCTTGCGGCGGAAGTTCTTCCGGCGCTTGAACTTGAAGACCACGATCTTCTTGCCGCGGTCCTGCCCGGTGATCTCGGCCGCGACGGAGGCGCCGCTCACGAGGGGCTTGCCAATCTTGGGGGAGTCACCGCCGACGAGGAGCACCTCGCTGAACGTGACCTTGTCACCGGCATTGCCGGCAAGCTTCTCGACCCGGAGCTTCTGACCTTCGGCGACCCGATACTGCTTGCCGCCCGTCTTGATGACCGCGTACATGGTGCGTCTTCCTCAACCTGGGGACCGCGATCCCTCACCTTACGTCACGCAATTGCCCTCGATCGGAGGGCCCGGTGAGCGAGGGAGCGGCAGTATACGGACCTTCTCCGGCTTGGCAAGAGGTTCGCAGCGCCCTCGCCCAGGTTCTTCGCTCGGGGAAACAGCCCGCGGCCGCCCGCGCGCTGCCAGCGCCGCCTGCGCGCTGGCGGCCCCGCAGACGGCCCCCAGGCGTAGCCCCCGCGTCCGACGCGACCCGGACCACGGCCCGGCTCGCTACCCCTCGGCCTTGGTGAAGACGAACTTCTCGTCGACCACGTCGACCAGCATCTTCTGGCCGGCCTGGTACCCGCCGGCCAGGATCGTCTCGGCGAGCGGGTTCTGGAGCTCGCGCAGGATGGCCCGCTTCAGCGGGCGCGCGCCGAGGCTCGGCTCGTAGCCGAGCTCGACGAGCCGCGCCTTCGCGGCGTCCGTGAGCGCCAGGCGGATGTCCTTGTCCGTGAGGAGCTGCTCGAGGCGGCGGAGCTGGATGTCCACGATGCCCCGGAGGTCCTCCTTGCTGAGCGCCTTGAAAACGACGATGTCGTCGATGCGGTTCAGGAACTCGGGGCGGAAGAACCCGCGCAGCTCCTCGAGCAGCACGTCGCGGATCGCCTCGCGCCCGTCCTCCGTCGACCAGAGCTTCGCGTCGGTGTCGAGCACGCGCTTCGACCCGATGTTCGAGGTCATGATCACGACCGTGTTCGAGAAGTCGGCGAGCCGCCCGCGGCCGTCGGTCAGCCGGCCGTCGTCGAGGATCTGGAGCAGCAGGTTGAACACGTCCGCGTGGGCCTTCTCGACCTCGTCGAACAGGAGCACGCTGTACGGCCGGCGCCGGGCGGCCTCGGTGAGGAAGCCGCCCTGCTCGCTGTCCGCGTAGCCCGGCGGTGCGCCGATCAGGCGCTGGGCCATGTGGCGCTCCATGAACTCGCTCATGTCCATGCGCGTCAGCGCCTGCTCGTCATCGAACAGGAACTCGGCGAGCGCCTTCGCGAGCTCCGTCTTGCCGACGCCGCTCGGCCCGAGGAACAGGAACGAGCCGATCGGCTTGCCCGGGTCGCGCAGCCCCACGCGCCCGCGCCGCACCGCCTTCGCGATCGCGCGCACCGCCTCGTCCTGGCCCACCACGCGCTGCGCGAGCCGCTCCTCCATCTTGAGGAGCTTCTCGGCCTCGCCCTCGAGCATCTTCGCCACCGGGATGCCGGTCCAGTCGTTGAGCGTCGCCGCCACGTCCGACTCGCTGACGACGTTCGACGTCGGCGCGACCCCCTCCCGCTGCGCCGCCTCCTCGGCCGCCTGCAGCCGCCGCTTGATCTCCGGGATCGTGACGTGCTCGAGCTCGCCGATCTTCGCGAACGCCTTGTCGCGCTGGGCCGCCTTCAAGGCGTCCGTCGCGGCGACGAGCTCCCGGCGGATGGACTGGCACGCCGCGATGACGCCGCGCCGCGACGCGTTGCGGGTCCGCATCGACGACGCTTTCGGCTCGATCTCGGCGAGCTCCGCCTCCAGCCGCGTGCGGGTCTGGACGCTCAGCTTGTCGTCGTCGTCGGCGAGCGCGGCGATCTGGGCGCGCAGCGCGTCGACGCGCCGGCTGAGCGCGTCGAGCTCGGCCGGCACCCCGTCGACCTCCACCCGCTTGCGGGCGGACGTCTCGTCGAGCAGGTCCACCGCCGTGTCGGGGAGCGCGCGGTCCGAGATGTACCGCTTGGCCAGCGCGACCGCCGAGGCGATGGCGCTCTCCCCCACGCGGACGCGGTGGTGGGCCTCGTACTTCGTCGCGATCCCCCGCAGGATCTCCGTCGCCTGATCGATGCTCGGCGCCTCCAGCGTGATCGTCGAGAACCGGCGGATGATCCCGGGGTCGCGCTCGTTGATCTTGCGCACGCCTTCCGGCGTCGTGGTGGCGATGATCCGGATCTCGCCGCGCGACAGCAGCGGCTTCAGGAGCTCGCCGACGCCGGCGCCCTGCACCCCCTGGCCGAAGAGCGCGTCGAGGTCCTCGACGACGAGGATGCTCTCGGCGTCCTGCTCGCCGCGCAGGCGATCGACAAGCACCTTGAGGCGCTGCTCGATCTCGCCGCGCAGCTTCGCCCCGGCGACCAGCGCGCCGGTGTCGAGCTCGTAGAGGTGGGCCCCGGCCAGGTTCGTTGGCACGTCCCCGTGGGCGATCCGGTCGGCGAGGCCCCGGATGAGCGCGGTCTTGCCCACGCCGGGCTCGCCGACGATGAGCGGGTGGTTCTTGAACCGCCGCTCGAGGATCTGCAGCAGGCGACGCGCCTCGACGTCCCGCCCGATGACCGGATCGAACCGCCCCTCGCGGGCGTCGGCGACGAGGTCCCGGGTGTAGGGCGCGGGCTGGCCCGGCTCCGACGCGCTCGCCGGCGTGGGCGACGGCTCCCGCGAGGCCACCTCCAGCGCGCCGAGGTGCGGCCGGAACGCCCCGGGGCCGACGCCGAAGGAGGACAGGATCTCCCCCGCGGGCCCGCGGATCTCCTGGGCGAGCGCGTGGAGCAGGTGCTCGATGCCCACGTTCGCCGACTTGTCGCGGGTCGCCTCCCGCTCGGCGCGCCCGAGCAGGTCGAGCAGGCGCGGGCTCACGTACGCCACCCCGCCGCCCGCCCTGGGCAGCTTCTTCAGCGCGTTCTCGGCGAGCTGGAGCACCTCGTTCGGGTCGGCTCCGGCCCGCCGAAACACCTCGGATACCCCCCGGTCACGCTCCAGCAGCCTCGTCAGCAGGTGCAGCGGCGTGACCTCGGTGTGCTGGCGCTCGTCCGCGATCTGCTGGGCGCCGGCGACGACTTGCTTCGCGTCGCCGGTATAGCGATCGAGGTGAATCGTCCCCTCTTTCTCGGCCATGCGCGCAGCCTACCCCAAGGAAGGGCCCTGTGCGCTTGCATCTTTGGCCGTCCCGGGAAAGGAAAGAGGACGAGATGCCCATGCAAGCAGCCGAAGTCACCATCTACGTCACCGAATACTGCGGATACTGCACCATGGCGAAGCGCCTGCTGACCCAGAAGCAGGTGCGCTTCACGCAGATCAACGTGGAGGACCGCGACGACCTCCGCGCCTGGCTGGTCAAGGCCTCCGGGCAGCGGACCGTCCCGCAGATCTTCATCAACGGGGACAGCGTCGGCGGATTCAGCGAGCTCTCGGCCCTGGAGAAGCAGGGCGCGCTCGATGCGCGGCTCGCCGAGGCGCCGCGCGCGGACGCACCCGCCATGCCGCGCTGAGCGGCGCAGGCAGGCGAGGTGCGACGGAGACCCCGGCCGGGCGCCCCTGGGCTGCCGCCGGCGAAGGTGCACCCCGGCGTGGGTAGGTGATAAGCTGCCGCGCGGGGACGGGGCGCAGCTTTCTTTGATACCGTTCGTCCATAGGGCTTCATCGGCTCCGCCCACCCCGCCCCCTCCGAGTCGCAACCGCCATGCCTAGCAGCACCGACACCACTGCCGCAGCGACTCAGCCGGTCGAGGGGTCGTTCGTCGGAAAGCGGGTGCAGAAGTACGAAATCGTACGGGTGATCGGCCGTGGCGGCATGGGCATGGTCTACGAGGCGGTCAACACCGCCATCGGCAAGCGCGTCGCGATGAAGTTCGTCGACGCCGACCTCGCGCAGAACAAGGACTCGGTCGCGCGGTTCCACCGCGAGGCGCAGGCGGCGAGCGCCGTCGAGAGCGCGCACATCGTCGAGATCTTCGACGCCGGCTTCGCCGACGACATCCCCTTCCTCGTCATGGAGCTGCTCCGCGGCGAGGACCTCGGCCACCGCATCCGGCGCTGCGGCAGGATCGAGCTCGGCGAGGCGCTCCACGTGACCGCGCAGATCCTCCGCGGCCTGCACCGCGCCCACGAGGCGGGCATCGTCCACCGCGACCTCAAGCCGGACAACATCTTCCTGGTCGACCGCGACGACGACCCGAACTTCGCCAAGATCCTGGACTTCGGCATCTCGAAGGTGCGCCGCGTCGACGGCGCGCCGGCCCACACGCTGACGCGGGAGGGCACGGTCCTCGGCACGCCGTTCTACATGTCGCCCGAGCAGGCGCAGGCGCTGCCCGACGTGGACGGCAGGACGGACCTCTGGGCCGTCGGCGCGATCCTCTACGAGTGCCTCACCGGGCACCCGCCGCACAGCGGCAACTCGTACGAGCAGGTGATCGTCAACATCTGCATGAAGGACGCGCAGGACGTGCGGATGAGCAACCCGGCCGTCCCCGAGCCGATCGCGCGCGTCATCGCGAAGGCGCTCACGCGGGACCGGGACCAGCGGTTCTCCTCCGCAAGGGATTTCCTGGACGCGCTGATCGGGGCGGCCGGCGGGCTCCTCGGGCCGCGGCGCAGCTCGAGCGACGAGCTGACCGTGCCCGCGGCGATCGCGCCTGGCGTGCCCGGGCACACGCCGGCGAAGCAGACGCCGGCCGACCCGGGCATCGGGCTGGATCCGACGCTCGAGGTGCCCGGCAGCGGCTCGAAGGTGGGCTGGGTGAGCAACGGGCGCACCGGCGCGCGAGGACCGCGGCGGCTCGTGCTCGTCGCGATCGCGCTGCTCTCGCTGATCGGCGGGCTCGCCGGCGCGGTCCTCCACGCGCGCCGCTCGCCGGCGGAAGGGACGGCGGCCATCGCGCCGGCGCCTGCCGCCCACGTCTCGATCGAGCTCCGGACGAACGCCGAGGGCGCGCGCTTCACCGTCGACGGCGTGGCCCTGGTCGACCGCACGCTGCGCGGGCGCACGGGCGAGATGAAGCGGGTCCGGGTCGAGGCCTCCGGCTACACGCCCGTGGACAAGGAAGTGACGCTCCAGGCCGGCAGCACCCCGATCGAGGTCCTGCTCCAGCCGCTGCCGCTGGCCGTCACGCCGGTGCCTGCGGCGATCGAGACGACCGCGGAGCCGGCGCCCACCGCGCCCGCCCCGCCCCCCAGGGCCGCGCCGAGCGCGAAGAAGACGGCGACGCTCCCCTTCGCGGCGCGCCCGAGGGGCGCGGGCACCGGCGCGAAGCCCGCCGCGTCGAGCCAGGCCACCCCGGCGGTCGTGACGTCGAAGCCGGCGGGGGTCGCGGCGGGTCTGCAGCTCAAGGTGGACTGAGGCGGGCTTGGGCCGATCGCACGGACGACTCCCGATCGCGCTCTGCGCCGCCACGCTCGGGCTGGCCCTGCAGCTCTCGCCGGCGCTCGCGCAGGTCGAGCCGTACCGGCAGCACATGGAGAACGGCATCAAGCTGTTCCAGGACCGGAACTACCCGGCGGCGATCGTCGAGTTCGAGGCGGCCTACAAGGAGAAGCCGAAGGCCAGCCCGCTGTTCAACATCGCGCTCGCCGAGAAGGCCCTCTTCAACTACCCGCGGGCGATCGCGGCGCTCGAGCGCGCGCTCGCGCAGCACCGCGACACGATGGACGAGAGCGACGAGAAGACCGCGCGCAGCGCCATCGAGGAGATGCGCGCGCTGCTCGCCCAGGTCACGATCGAGCTCAGCCCGCAGGGCGCGACGCTGTTCATCGACGGCCAGGAGCACCCCCCCTCGTCGTCCGGGACGCGGGTCGTGGAGCTCGGGCCCGGGGTGCACCGCATCGGCGCGCGCGCCGACGGCCACGTGAGCGCCGAGCAGAGCATCACGGTGGTGAGCGGCGAGCGCGGCAAGCGGGTGAAGCTGTCGCTGGCACGGGAGCGTCCCACCGCGCCCCCGGAGGCGGAGCCGTTCACGCCGCCGCCGCCCCCGCCAGCGCCGCGGCCGGTGCCCCTCTCGCTGGCGCCGCAGGGCTACTACGTGATCGGCGCGGCGTCGCTGCTCTGGCCGCTCGGCCATCCTCGGGCCTTCCCGGAGCCGGAGGCGAACAGCGGCGGCGCCGGCTCGATCCGGGTGGGCTACCGGGTGAACACCCCCGCGGCGTTCGACCTGATGCTCCAGTACGCGAACATCAACATCGAATCGGACGACACGGCCTACCAGAACGCGAGCTACACGCTCGGCTCGACGCGCCTCGGGCTGAATGTCCGGTTGATGACCCCCGGGCAGACCTGGAGGTTCGTGGGCTCCATCGGCGGCGGCCTCACCTATGACGAGGTGCGGTTCCACAACGTCGGAACGACGGACGGGGACATCTGCGGCGGCCGGTGCCGCCCCGCCTCGGGGGTGAACGCGTTCGTCTTCTCCGAGGCAGGGGTCGAGCTCGACCTCGACGGGGTGCTCCTCGGGTTCTCGCTGGACAGCTACTTCCAGTCGTCGCGCGGCATCGACTACGAGGAGGGCGAGGACGGCCCTCCGCTCTACTCCTCCGTGCTGCTGCATCTGGGCGGCAGCCTGCACGCCGGCTACGCGTTCTGGTGATCGGGCCGCGCCGAGCCCGGCGGATCGCTCGTTCCATCCTTGTTCTGCCGCTCGGCGGATGTATTCTCGCACGCCCTCGCGGGGAGTCGGAGATGGTTCGCCGAGCTTTCCAGCGGGGAACATGGGCCGGGGATCGGCTTTTGCCGTCCCCTTCAACGTAGGTCGGGGATCGGACTTCGCCGTCCCCTTCAACGTAGGTCGGGGATCGGACTTCGCCGTCCTCTTCAACATGGGTCGGGGATCGGCCTTCGCCGTCCCCTCCAACGTAGGCCGGGGATCGGACTTCGCCGTCCCCTCAAGGGGTGACCATGTCGCAAGATGCCATCACGTCGTTGCTCAAGGAGACGCGCCGGTTCGAGCCGCCGGCCGAGTTCTCGCGTCGTGCGCGCGTCGGCGCGCGGGAGACCTACGAGGCGCTCTACCGCGAGAGCATCGAGCAGCCGGACGCGTTCTGGCGCCGCGAGGTGGGCGACCTCGTGTTCCGCACGCCGTGGACCACGACCAGCGACTGGTCCCTGCCGCACGTGAAGTGGTTCCTCGGCGCGACGCTCAACGTCACCGAGAGCTGCCTCGATCGACACCTGACGACGGCCACCAGGAACAAGGCCGCGATCATCTGGGAGGGGGAGCACGGCGCCACGCGCACGCTCACCTACGCCCAGCTCCACCGCGAGACGCTGCTGCTCGCGAACGCGCTCAAGCGGCTCGGCATCGAGAAGGGCGACCGGGTCGCGATCTACATGGGCATGGTCCCCGAGGTCGCCGTCGCGATGCTCGCCTGTGCCCGGCTCGGCGCGGTCCACACCGTGGTCTTCGGCGGATTCGCCGCGGACGCGCTCCGCGACCGCATCCACGACAGCCAGGCCAAGCTCGTCATCACGCAGGACGGCGCGTACCGGCGCGGGCAGGTCGTGCCGCTCAAGGCGACCGTCGACAAGGCGCTCGCGCAGCCGGAGGCGAAGAGCGCGACGCGCGTCATCGTGTACCAGCACATCGGCAGCGAGCGCTGCGAGGTGCAGATGTCGGAGGGTCGCGACGTCTTCTGGCACGACCTGCTCGCCCAGGCCTCGCCCTCCTGCGAGCCGACCGTCGTCGACGCCGAGCACCCGCTGTTCATCCTCTACACGAGTGGCTCGACGGGGAAACCCAAGGGGGTGCTCCACACGACCGCGGGCTACCTGGTCAACGTGCACGTCACGACGAAGTACGTCTTCGACCTGCGCGACGACGACGTCTACTGGTGCACCGCCGACGTCGGCTGGGTGACGGGCCACAGCTACATCGTCTACGGCCCGCTCTCGAACGGCGCGACGTGCCTCATGTACGAGGGCGCGCCGAACTTCCCCGACTGGGGTCGCTTCTGGCGGCTGATCGAGAAGCACGGGGTGACCATCCTCTACACCGCCCCCACGGCCATCCGCGCCTTCATGCGGCAGGGGGACGAGTGGCCCGCGAAGAGCGATCTCTCGAGCCTGCGGCTCCTCGGCTCGGTCGGCGAGCCGATCAACCCCGAGGCGTGGATCTGGTACCACCGGACCATCGGCGGCGGCCGCTGCCCGATCGTGGACACCTGGTGGCAGACCGAGACCGGGGCGATCATGATGACCACGCTGCCCGGCGCGGTCCACGCGAAGCCGGGGTCGACCGGGCTGCCGATATTCGGCGTCGTGCCCGAGGTCGTGACGAAGGACGGCAAGCCGGTGGCCGCCGGCGAGGGCGGGCTGCTCGTCCTGAAGAAGCCGTGGCCGTCGATGCTGCGCACCGTGTGGGGCGACGACGATCGCTTCCGCAGGCAGTACTTCAGCGACATCGAGGGCTGCTACTTCACGGGCGACGGCGCGCGCCGCGACGAGGACGGCTATTACTGGGTCGTCGGGCGCATCGACGACGTGCTGAACGTGGCCGGCCACCGCATCGGCACGGCCGAGATCGAGAGCGCGCTCGTCTCTCACCCCGCGGTCGCGGAGGCGGCCGCGGTCGGCCGCCCGGACGATCTCAAGGGGCAGGCGCTCGTGGTCTTCGTCTCGCTCCGGCCGGGGTTCGCGGCCGGGCCGGAGCTCCAGGGCAAGCTCGCCGAGCACGTGGCCAAGGAGATCGGCAAGTTCGCGCGCCCCGACGCGATCCGCTTCGCGGACGCGCTGCCGAAGACCCGCAGCGGCAAGATCATGCGCCGGCTGCTGAAGGACGTCGCCGCGGGCCGGGCGATGACCGGCGACACCTCGACGCTGGAGGATCTGAGCGTCGTGGCGAAGCTCCAGCAGCAGGAAGACGAGTGACCCTCGCCTCGGCGCAGGGGCACGGTCGTGCCCCTGCGGCCGACGAGACGGCATCGCGCGGGATGGGGGAGGCGCTGGATCGCCAGCGAGAGGGCGGAGAAATCATGGAAGAGCTCGGCACCATGGCTCTTTCGCCGTCCCCGACCAGCGCAGGACGGCGGCGGCTCACGGCCGGCGGCCTGCTGTCGACGGTCGGATCTCCTCGTTCGCGCCGGAGAATTTGATCCGCCGCGTCGGCGCGGGGGATAATCTGGGGCGAGGCGCTTTTGGAGCTCGAAGCTGGAACCGTCGTTGCGAACCGCTATCGCATCATCCGCCAGCTCGGCCGTGGCGGCATGGGTGAGGTGTTCGCTGCGGAGAACATCCGCACCGGCCGCCAGGTGGCGATCAAGCTCCTGCGCGCCGACTCGAAGGCCAAGTCGTCCGCCGCCGAGCGGTTCCGGCGCGAGGCGCGCGCGGCCGGCTCGATCAACAGCGACCACGTCACCGAGATCCTCGACGTCGAGGAGGACCCCGAGCACGGCATCGTGCTCGTGTTCGAGCTGCTCGAAGGCGAGTCGCTGATCGATCGGCTGAAGCGGACGGGGCCGATCGCCTTCGATGAGCTGCACCCGATCATCGAGCAGGTCTGGATGGGCCTCGCCGACGCGCACCGCGCCGGCATCATCCACCGCGATCTGAAGCCGTCGAACGTGTACCTGGAGGCGCGCCCCGACGGGTCGACGCGGGTCAAGATCCTCGACTTCGGCATCTCCAAGCTGCCGAAGGAGATGGGCGGGGAGACGCTCACCGAGATGGGGCAGAGCCTCGGCACCTTCTCGTTCATGCCGCCCGAGCAGATCGGGAAGGCCAAGACGGTCGACCACCGCGCGGACATCTACGCCTGCGCCACGATGATCTACCAGTCGATGAGCGGCCAGCTCCCTTACCAGGCGCGCAACCTGCTCATCATGGTCGAGATGAAGCAGAAGACCGACGCGCGGAAGCTCGCCGAGGCGATGGACGGCCCGGTCGATCCGCGGCTCGAGGCGTTCCTCGCGAAGGGCCTGGCGCGCGAGCCTGCCGACCGCTTCCAGAGCGCGCTCGAGGGGCTCACCGCGTGGCGGGAGCTGCGGCCGGCGAGGCCCTCCAGCCACCCGATCAGCGGCTCGCGCGCGTCCCTGGCCGGCGGCAACGTGGCCGGCAACGCGCTCGTCACGCCCCTCCCCCCGCACACCGTCAAGCCCCCGTCCTCCGGCGCGCTCAAGAACCTGCAGCCGCCGGTCGACCACGTCCTGATCCGCACACAGACCGATCCAGGGGCGCAGGCGCCGGTCGGGGCCGTGGCGCGCCCGGCCAGCGGGCATGATCTGGCGGCCCACGGCTTCGGGGAGCCGCCGCTCGCGCAGACCGAGGACCAGCGCCCGTCGCACGCGGGCAACGCGGCCGGCGGACAGCTGACCGCGCCGCCCATGCAGTGGACCGGCCCGAACGGCACCATGGTGCTGAACAACGCGGCCAGCGAGCTCGCGGTCCCGATCGCGCCCCCACCCGCGGGGCCGCCGAGGATCCTGGACCTCTCCGAGGACAGCTCGGCCGGGTCGACCAGCCAGGGGCCCACGCTCATCTACAAGCCCACGCGGCCCAGCATGGGCTCGGTGAGCTCGGGGCTGGCTGGCCCCGGCGGTCCGGAGCCGATCGAGCAGCGGCCTCCTGCGCAGCCGCCGGCGCGGACGTTCCGGACCATCGTTTACGTGCTGGCGGCGATCCTGTTCGCCGTCGTGGGCTTCCTTCTCATGGGGATCGCCCTCGAGTACCTGGACGGGCCGAGGTAGCCGGCACGGCTCAGAGCGCCTCGAGCTCCTCCGCGGCGCGGCCCTGGGCCGGCGCGCCGCCGGCGGGCAGCGTGATCCGGAAGCGCGTGCCCCCCGTCGCGCGCGCCTCGCACGAGATCGTGCCGCCGTGCGCCTCGATGATGTCGCGCGTCACGGCGAGCCCGAGCCCCGTCCCGCGCTGCTTGGTCGTGAAGAACGGGTCGAAGATGGACGCCCGCAGCTCCTCCGGCACACCGGGGCCCGTGTCGTCGACCGCGATGGTCGCGACGCCGCTCGAGAAGCTGACGCTCACCACGATCTCGCCGCCCTTGGGCATCGCCTCGCGCGCGTTGCGGAGCAGGTTCAGGAGCGCCTGACGGAGCTGCGACTCGTCGAGGAGGATCTCCGGCCCCACCTCGTCCACCTCGACGCGGACCGCGACGCCGGCGCGATCGAGCTCGGGCCGCACGAACGCAACGAGCTCCTGCACCAGGTCGTCGACGCGCTCGGGCACGAGCCGCGGGCGGGGGCGCCGGGCGACGCTGAGGTACTGCTCCGCGATGCGCGACAGGCGATCCACCTCGGCGCGGATCGCCGTGACGAGCTGGGCCGACTCCTTCATCACGGGCCTGAGCTCCGCGTCGGGCGTGCCCTCGGCGGAGGCGCGCGCCACCTCTTCCTCGAGCAGCTCGAGGTTGAGCCCGATCGACGACAGCGGGTTCCTGATCTCGTGCGTGACGTGCGCCGCCATCTTCCCGATCGCCGCCAGCCGCTCGGCGTTCACGAGCTCGGCGCGCGCGCGGCGGATCGCGGCGACCATGTCCTCGAACGTCGTCGCGAGCTCGCCGATCTCGTCGTTTGTCGCGAGCACCTGCTTCGGCGTGAGGTCGCCGCGCGCGACCGCGTTCGCCCGCTCCGTGACCGCGGTGAGCGGGGCGAGCACGCGCCGCGCGTACAGCGACATCATCACGCCGACGAGCAGCGTCAGCACGCCCAGCCCGAGGAGCAGGTGCATCGAGCGCTCCTCGCGCCGCCGCGCCTCGACGGTGAGGGTCTCCATCTGCTCCTCGACGCGGCTCTTGATCGCCCGCAGCCGCTGCGCCCCCTCGACCTCGCGCTTGACCAGCTCGTCGCGCGTGCGCTCGGCGAGCTCGCGGTTGCCAACGGCGAGCGCCTGGAAGAGCTGGGAGAACCGCTCGGGGCTCGCCCCCACGAGCCGCTCGATCGCCGCCACCTCGGCCGCGATCTCCTCGCTGAACCGCCGCACGCCCGACGAGGCGGCCGCCTGCCCGACGCCCGCGTCCCCGCCGGCCGCCTTCTCGTCGGCTCCGGCGAGCGCGCGGGCGGCGTCCTTGACGATCGAGAAGGCGAGCGGCCGGGTCCGCCGGGCGGTCTCGATCCACTCGCGCACGTCGCCCGGGTTCTTCGCGGCGGTGATGTGGTTGAGCTGGGCGTTGAAGACGTTCTGCTCCGCCAGCACCTCGCCGATGTGGAGCAGCAGCGGGACGTACCCGGCGCGCAGGAGCTGGGCGTCTCGCGACGCGGCCCGGAGCGCCTGGACGCTCCAGCCGACGGTCAGCGCGAAGGCGGCCAGCACCACGAGGTAGCTCGCGAGGAGCCTGCCCGCGACCGTGCGCCGCTTGTGCGGCGCGCGCCCCTCCGGGCCCGCGGCGCCGCCGCGCGCGCCGTCCACGGCCGGCGCCGGCGCGGTCATCGCGGCGCGACGGCCCGCGCGATCAGGCTCGCGAGGTCCTCCGCGGGCTCGCCCCGCGACCTGAACCGCCGGAGGCTCTGCGCGCAGTGGGTCACGAGCAGCCCGCCGCCGAGCGCGCGGTGCTCCGCGATCCTCCCGTCGGCGATGGCGGCGGACGAGGCGGGGCGCGTGGCGGGCACGAGGCCGCCGCCCCCGCTGCAGTCGGCGTGCTCGCGGCGGTGGATGAACTCCTCCGGCGGCCGCCCCGTGATGCGGGCGAGGATCTCCCGCGGCGCGTCGTAGCGATCGAGGCCGCGCCCGAGCTGGCAAGGGTCGTGGTAGCGCACCCGCCGCTCCGACGCCGACCGCTGCAGCCGGTCCAGCGAGGCGACCGCGAGGTCGACGAACAGCTCCGGCGCCTTCACGTCCACGCCGACGCGCGCGTACTCGACGCGCACGGCGCGCGCGCACCCGGGGTCGACAGCGACGAACCGCTCTCCCTCCGCCACCTCGGCGGCGAGCCGCCGCGCCGCGGCCTCGAAGCCCGGCCGATCGCCGGCGTAGAGGAGCGGCAACCCGCAGCAGGCGCGCACCTGGCGGACGGGCGCGCCGATCAGCGCCTCGGTCGCGTCGAGCGCGTCCTCTGCGACGTCCGGCGCGTGGCGGACGTAGCCGCAGCCGACCAGCACGCGGACCGCCCCCGGCGCGCCCGCGGCCGCGCGGGCGCGCGCGTCCGGCTCGCCGTCACCGCGCTCCTCGCGGGCCCAGAAGCGCTCCGCCGCGCGCCTGGCCCCCTCCGGCGCGAGGCCGCGCGCGAAGAACTCCGCGCGCGCGTCGGTCAGCACCGTGGCCACCTCGTTCTTGTGGTCGCAGCGCTCGCGGCACGCGTAACAGCCCGAGCACGCCCAGGCCGGGTCCGCGTGGCGCGCGTCGAGCGGCACGTCGCCGCGCCCGGCGAAGTACGCCATCGACATCTTCCCCCACGGCGTGACCGTCTCGTTCGCCTCGACGTTCGACACGGGGCACGCGGCGCGGGAGAGCTTGGGGCAGTAGACGCACTTCTCGAGCGACGTCCGGTGCGGCTCGAGGAGCTTCAGGCGGAGCTGGGGCACCGTTCGAGTCTCTCCATCGGACGCGCCTCGTGCAAGCGGCGGGGGCGCGTCACGCGTCCGACCCGCTGCTCGACGAGCGCCTGCCTCGCTCGTTCGCTGGGGATGATGAGCCCGCCGGCCTGCGGCGCGGCGACCCCTCGTGGACGACGGGCGCGGCCTCCGCGCTCGGCCGGGTCGCTGGCTCGCCGTCCGTCGATGCCAGCCGCGACGGCGCCTCCGCCGCGCCCTCCGCGGCCGCGGCCGTCGAGGACCGCGACGGCGGGCTCTCCTGGGGCAGGCGGATCGTGAACTTCGCGCCCTTGTCGGACGACTCGACCTCGATCGTCCCGGCGTGCTCGTCGACGATCTTCTTCACGATCGCGAGCCCGAGCCCGGTACCGCCCCGCTTGCCCGCGGTGACGAACGACTGGAAGAGCCGTCCCTGGATCTCCTTCGGGATCCCCTTGCCCGTATCGGCGACGCTGATCGCGAGGTCGCCCCCGTCGCGGTAAGCGCGGATCGTCACCCTGCCGCCGCCCGGCCGCATCGCGTCGACCGCGTTGCGGACCAGGTTGTGCAGGAGCCGCGTCATCTTCGCCTCGTCGAACCGCGCCGTCCCACGGTCCTCGAGCACGAGCGACAGCGTCACGCCGGTCCCGGCGAGCTCCTGCTCGAGCTGCTTCTCGATGTCGCCGAAGAACTTGGTCAGGTACACCTTGCGGACGAGGATGCTCCGCTCGCCGCGCGCGAACTCCAGCACCTCGCGCTGCATCGCGCTGATCACGTCGAACTGCTTGAGGATCAGCCTCGCGTGATCCTCCCGCGTCGCCGCGTCCGGCGCGCCGGCCATGAGCTGGACGTAGCCGCTGATCACCGTGAGCGGGGTGCGCACGTCGTGCATCACCCCCGAGAGCAGGCGCCCGATCGTGGTGAGCCGCTCGCTCTGCTCCCGCTCGAGGCGCGAGCGGAACAGCCGCAGCGCGGTCGACGCGTTCGCCGACACGAGCCGCAGGAGCGCGCGATCGTCCTTCGAAAAACCGTGCGGTTTCCTGGAGTTGTAGAGCGCCATGGCGCCGATCGGCACCGCGTCCTCGCCCTCGAGCGGCACGGCGATCGCCGTCTTCAGCTCCGCGCCGAGGAGCTGGGCGAGCCGGGGCGACACCGGCATGTCGCCCTCGTCGCCGCCCGCGCTCGAGAACCACACGGCCTCGTTGTGCACCATGGCGCGGCCGACGATCCCTTCGCCGCGGCGCATGGCGATGCGCTTGACCTCGAGCCTCGGCGGAGACGCGTCCACCACCCCCTCGGGCTCGTCGCCCGACGCGGGCGAGCGCGGCGGCGGGTTGCCCTCCTCGAAGGCGGCGAGGTCGAAGAAGTAAAGGACGAGGCCGCCCTCGATCTCGTCGACGAGCATCGCCCCCGCGCGCGCCTCGCACGCCCTGCCGGCCGACGTGATCACCGCGCGCGCGAGGTCCTCCATCGTGGTCGCGCGGCCCATCGCGCTCTCGAGCTCGAAGAGCAGCTTGAGGTCGCTCACGCGGTGCTCGAGCTGCTCCTTGGTCTCGACGAGCTGCGTGTTCTTCTGGATGACCGACAGGAACAGCCGCGAGTTGTCGATCGAGACGGCCGCCTGCGTCGCCAGCGCGCTCAGGAGCTCCTCGTCGTGGACCGAGAACTCCCCTTCGCCGTGCTTGTTCAGGACCTGGATGACCCCGATCGTCCGGCCGACGTGGTTCTTCATGGGCGCGGCGAGGATCGAGCGGGTGCGGTACCCCGTCACGTCATCCCAGTCGCGCGAGAACCGGCGATCCCGGTAGGCGTCCTTCACGCGGACGGTGCGCCCGACCTTGGCGACGTGGCCGGCGATCCCGGCGCCGACGGGCAGCTCGATCGCGCGCGCCTCCTCGCCGATGACGATCCGCGAGAACAGCCGCTGGCGCTGCTCGTCGAGCAGGTAGAGGGTCGCCCTGTCCGCGTCGAGCAGCTCGGTGATCTTGTTCAGGATGAGCGCGAGGAGCTGATCGAGATCCAGGGTGCTGCCGAGCGCGAGCCCGACGTCCCGGAGCGCCTGCACGGTCTTCTCGGCCTGGGCGAGCCGCGCCTCCAGCTCCTGAATACGAGCTTGTAGCGCCTTCGTGCGTTGTTCCGCCTTCGCGGTCACCGGGAGACGCTAACACGACTTCGCCCGGGGAAGCGCGCGCGCGGGCCCTGCGCGACGCGTCCGTTCGGCAGAGAGCGCCCCCGACGTCCGCCGGGAGCGCCCCCGAGACGAGCGGCTACTGGTTCATGCTCTCGAGGAACTCCTGATTGGTCTCGGTGCGGCTCACCTTGTCCAGGAGGAATTCCATCGAGTCGATGACGTTGAGGGGATGGAGGAGCTGGCGGAGCAGCCACACGCGCTGGAGGATCCACTCCGGGAGCAGCAGCTCTTCCTTGCGGGTCGCGCTCTTGTTGATGTCGAGGCAGGGGAAGATCCGCTTCTCCATCAGCTTGCGATCGAGGTGGATCTCGCTGTTACCCGTCCCCTTGAACTCCTCGAAGATGACCTCGTCCATGCGCGAGCCGGTGTCGACGAGCGCGGTCGCGACGATCGTCAGCGATCCGCCCTCCTCGACGTTGCGCGCGGCGCCGAAGAACCGCTTCGGCTTGTGGAGCGCGTTCGAGTCGACGCCGCCGGACAGGATCTTCCCGCTCGGCGGGACGACGGTGTTGTAGGCGCGCGCCAGGCGGGTGATCGAGTCGAGGAGGATCACGACGTCGTGCTTGTGCTCGACGAGGCGCTTGGCCTTCTCGATCACCATCTCGGCGACCTGCACGTGGCGCGTCGGCGGCTCGTCGAAGGTCGAGCTGATCACCTCGCCCTTCACGGTGCGCTGCATGTCGGTGACCTCTTCCGGGCGCTCGTCGATGAGCAGCACGATGAGGGTCGTGTCCGGGTGGTTCGCGGAGATCGCGTTGGCGATCTGCTGGAGCAGGACCGTCTTGCCGGCGCGGGGCGGCGAGACGATGAGGCAGCGCTGCCCTTTGCCGATGGGGCAGAGCATGTCGATGATGCGGGTCGAGAAGCTCTTCGTCCCGTTCTCGATGTTGAACTTCTGCTGCGGGTAGAGCGGCGTCAGGTTGTCGAAGAGGATCTTGTCGCGGGCGACCTCCGGGGGCTCGCCGTTGATCTTGTCGACCTTGAGCAGCGCGAAGTACGCCTCGCGCTCCTTGGGCGGCCGGATCGAGCCGCTCACGCTGTCGCCGGTGCGGAGGTTGAAGCGCCGGATCTGGGACGGCGAGACGTAGATGTCGTCCGGGCCCGGCAGGTAGTTGTAGTCCGGCGCCCGCAGGAAGCCGAAGCCGTCGGGCAGGCATTCGAGGACGCCCTCGCCGTAGACCGGCTGGTCCTGCGCGGCGTGGGCCTGCAGGAGCGCGAAGATGACCTCCTGCTTGCGCAGCCCGGCAGCGCCCTCGATGTTGAGCCCCTTCGCCATCTGGACGAGCTCGGCCATCGGTTTCTGCTTCAGTTCCCTGAGGTGCATGAGTCGGAAAGCTCCAGGATGCGACGGCGCTCTCCCTGTCAAGGGCGTGGAGGCCGTCGGTCGATGGTTTCTGGTTGGGGGGGTCTAGCGGGTCGGGCCCGAGGCGGGGCCGAGCATGTCGTCGATGTCGGCGGGTCGCCAGGGGGAAGAGGGCTCGCCTCGTCACCGGCGCCCCTCACGTTCATGTCGCTCGATCGGCGGGCTGCGCTTGCCGATCGGGCGGCGACTCTATCAAGCGCGTTTGCTCTGTCAATGCGCGCCGGCGGCCGTGGACATGGGGGTCGTCCGCGCCACGCTCGCGCGGAACGGCGGGGGCGAACCGCCGCGAGCTGCCCGGAGCGCCCTGGCGCTGCCTGAAGTTGCCTCCCTCCGGATGCGCGGCTAAGTCAAGCTGGTTCCATGGGGCTCAAACAGGTTCAACTGTTCGTCCGCGGTCGCGTCCAGGGCGTCTTTTTTCGTGCCTCCACGCAGCGCGAGGCCAAGCGGCTCGGTCTCACCGGCTGGGTGAAGAACCGCGCCGACGGCAGCGTCGAGGTCCTCGCCGAGGGTGAGGAGGACGAGCTCAAGGAGCTCATCGCCTGGGCCAACCGCGGCCCGAGCGCGGCGCGCGTCGAGCGCGTCGACGTCCGGTGGCGCGGCTTCTCGGGCGACTTCTTCGACTTCCGCATCACGGATTGAGGGACTTGGCACGCGGTCTGTCTGACCTGGGAAACACGGGTGCGCGGCCGTCGCGGCGCTACAGGCCGGCGGGCGCGTGGCTCGTGCTGCTCAGCCTGCTCGCGGGTGCGCCGCTCGCGTTGCGTTCGGCGCACGCCGCGCTGGACCGCGACGCGGGCGTCGCGGCGGCGGCCTCGTCCACGTTACCGGAGCTCCCGCGCCTCGCGCCGATCGCGCGTCCGGAGCCCGACATCGCCGCGATCCGCGAGCTCGATCGCGTGCTCGACCAGCTCACGTCGCAGGACCCGCGCTCGCGCGAGAGCGCCCGCGCGGGCCTGGATGAGCCGATCCCGGGCATCGTCGACGCGGTGCGGCTGCGCGTGCAGGACATCCGCGGCTCGCTCGATCGGGACGCGGCGCCGCGCGTGCTCGCCGAGGCGCGCCGGGAGGGGCGCAAGGCGCTGAAGTCCGAGAAGGACGACGACGGGCGCGACGCCAAGAAGAAGGGCGCGGACGCGAAGGACGGGAAGTCCGACAAGGGCGCGAAGAAGGGCGCCGGCGACGCCAAGAAGGGCGCGGGCGACGCCAAGAAGGACGCGAAGAAGGGCGCTGCCGACGAGAAGAAGGGCGCGGGCGACACCAGGAAGGACGCCAGGGCCGATCAGGGCGCGAAGAAGGGCGCCGACGACGAGAAGGACGAGAGCGAGGGCGACTGGCTGGATTTCATGCTGGCCACGCCGCGGCCGCGCGACAGCGCGTGGCGCGATGTCGTGAAGCTGCTCGCGATGGAGCGGATGCTCGTCGCCGCGGGCACGACGCCGGCGGTGCGCGAGCTCATCGCGCTCCACGCCTACTTCGGCGAGCTGCTCCGCATCGACCTGCAGCGGCAGATCGCGAAGCTGCGCGACAAGGCCGTCCCCGCGCTGATCGAGGCGCGCCAGCACGACGCGAAGATCGTCCAGCGGTGGGCCAACAAGCAGCTCGACCTGCTCGGCCGAGCGATCCCTGGCGAGGCGATCGCGTCGAACGACACGCAGATCCTGGCCGACGTCCTGCGCGCGTACGGCCGTGTCCGCGACGTGGACGCCATGCGCGCCGTCCTGAGCTTCTGCAACAGCGATCGCGCGCGGCTGCGCGACGCTGCCCGGGAGGCCATCTCCGCGATCGGCGAGCCGGGCATCTGGCAGCTCCGCGACGCGTACCTGAACCTCACGGGCGAGAAGCCGCCGCGCGAGTGGTCGTGGGACCGCATCGCGCGCGAGCTCTTCGCGACGTACGATCGCGCGCGCCTCGCCGAGGTGTACAAGCTGATGGACGGGGGCGTCGCCGCGGCGAGCGCGGGCAAGCTGGCCGAGGCGACCGACGCGTTCGACAAGGTCCTCGCCCGCGCGCCGCTCTTCGAGCGGCGCAAGGAGATGGTGGGGGCCTACGTGGAGCGGGCTAGGTCGCTCGCCGACGAACGTCGCGAGGACGCCCTCGCGATGCTGCGCAAGGCGCTCCGCCTCGATCCGACCGGCGAGCACGCGAAGAAGATCGACGCCGAGATCGCCTACCTGGAAGGCGCGCTCCTCATCGATCGCAGCACGCCGGACAAGTTCGTGCTCGAGCGGGCGCTGGAGCTCGATCCCGCCCACGCCGGCGCAAAGGCGGCGCTCGCGTCGCTCGGGGACAAGGTCGCCGAGCGAAAGAGCCAGAAAAATCGCTACATCGCCGCGGGAGCCGTGGGCATCGTGGCGATGCTGGCGATGTTCTTCATCGCCCGCCGTCGGAGCGACCCGGCGCCCGCGCCGCGGCAGGCCAGCGCCGCTCCCCCGCAGCCGCACGCGGCCCCGGAGCCGCCGCCTCCGCCACAGCCCAGCGCCGCGCCCCCGCAGTCGCACGCGGCCTCGGAGCCGCCGTCTCCGCCACAGCCCAGCGCCGCTCCCCCGCAGTCGCCCACGGCACCGCCGGCCAGCGCCGCGCCCCCGCCGTCGCAGGCGGACCAGGAGCCGACGTCGGCCGGCCCGGAGCCGGACCCACAAAGCAAAGACGCCGGGTGAGCTCGTCGCTCTCCCGGCGCCTCTGTGACTGCGCCGGCCCCGCGGGGCGCCGGCCTGGTCCGATTCAGCCCGCGGTGGTCGCCGGCGTGGCCGGCTCCGCCGCCGCAACCGGCTCAGCCGCCTGCGCGGGTGCGTCCTCGACTGCAGGCGCGTCGATGAACTCGATGAGGCTCATCGGCGCGTTGTCGCCGCGACGCGGTCCCAACTTGATGATGCGCGTGTAACCACCCGGCCGACCCTCGAACCGCTTCGAGAGATCGATCATCACCTTCGCGATGATGTCGATCTTCTTGCCGTCGGTCGCGACGCCCCAGCGAGGGATGTAGCTGCCGACGAGCCGCTCGGCGTGGAGCCGGCGCGCCCTGTCGCCAGGGCTGAGCTCCGTGTGCGCGGTGTACGCGACCTTGCCGAGCCGCGTCGCCTTGGTGATGAGCCGCTCGGCCACCCGGCGCAGCTCCTTCGCCTTGGCGTCGGTCGTCTCGATCCGCTCGTGGGTGATCAGGTTCGCCGTCAGGTTGCGAAGCATCGCCCTGCGGCTGGAGGTATCCCGACCAAACTGCCTGCCCGCTTTCTTGTGACGCATGACGTTCCCTCAGTACCGACTCACGCCTGCGCCTGCTGCGCCTTCCAGCGCTCGAGGAGCTGCGGCCAGTTGTCGATCTTCATCCCGAGCGAGAGCCCCATGTTCGCGAGGATCTCTTTGATTTCCTTCAGCGACTTGCGACCGAAGTTCTTGGTCTTGAGCATGTCCTGCTCGGTCCGCTGCACGAGCTCGCCGATGAGCGTGATGTTCGCGTTCTGCAGGCAGTTCGCGGAGCGGACGCTCAGCTCGAGCTCCTCGACGGAGCGGAACAGGTTCTCGTTGAGCGGCTCGTCGTCGCTCATCACCGCCTGGTAGCTCGTCTCCTCGCTCTCCTCGAAGTTCACCCAGATGGAGAGCTGCTCCTTCAGGATCTTCGCGGCGAACGCGACCGCATCCGCCGGCGAGACGGATCCGTTGGTCCAGACCTCGAGCGTCAGCTTGTCGTAATCCGTCACCTGCCCGACGCGGGCGTTCTGCACGGTGTAGTTCACCTTGCGGATCGGCGAGAACAGCGCGTCGATCGGGATCGTCCCGATGGGCATGGTCGGCGTCTTGTTACGCTCGGCGGGCACGTAGCCGCGGCCCACGTTGACCGTGAGCTCCATCGAGAGCGGCCCCTTCTTGTCGAGCACGGCGATGAGGTGGTCGGGGTTGAGCACCGACAGCCCCTCGACGAGCTGGATGTCGCGCGCGTAGACGGGCCCGGGGCCCTCGCGGTCGATCCGCACCGAGTACGTCTTCGGGGTCGCCGCCTTGAAGACGACCTCCTTCACGTTGAGGATGATGTCGCTGACATCCTCGACAACGTCCGGCACCGTGGTGAACTCGTGGAGCGCCCCCTCGATGCGGATGGCCGTCGCGGCCGCGCCCTGGAGGGAGGAGAGCAGCACCCGCCGCAGCGAGTTGCCGATCGTGATCCCGAAGCCGCGCTCCAGGGGCTCACACGTGAACTTGGCGTAGAACTGGGTCCCGCTCTCCGCGTCGATCGAGATGCCCTTGGGCCGGATCAGATCGCGCCAGTTCCGGGCGATCATCGTGAGGTTCGGGTTGTTCATCGTCATGACGTTCTCCTTCCTTCATGGGTCTGCGCGGAGGTCTCACGCCGCGGCCGCACTCGACCGGTCCGGCGCCGCCTCCTGCCCGCATTCGTGGCTCCATACGCCTGCGCGCGCTGCGCGCAGGACAACGACGCCGAGGGGAGCCCGCAGCGCCGGAGCGCACCCCGCTGGGTGCGCTCACGACGCTGCCTCCTCGGCGCCGCCTCGCGCGATCAGCGCGAGTAGTACTCGACGACCAGCTGCTCGCGGATCTCCGGCTCGTTCAGATCCTCGCGGATCGGAGCGCCCTTGACCGCGCCGGTGAACGCCGCGCGATCCACGTCGATCCAGCTCGCGATCGGGCGCTTGTCCGCGCCGCCAACGGACGCGAGGACGCTCTTGAACTTCCGCGCCCCCTCGGTGAGATCGATCCGGTCACCGGTCCGCACCACGTAGCTCGGGATGTCCAGCCGCTTGCCGTTCACGTGGACGTGACCGTGCCGGACGAGCTGGCGCGCCTCGGCGCGGGACGAGCCGAAGCCCATCCGGTGCACCACGTTGTCGAGCCGGCGCTCCAGGAGCGCGAGCATCTCCTCGCCCGTCCGGCCCTTGCGCCGGTTGGCCTCTTGGAAGTACCCGCTGAACTGCCGCTCGAGAACGCCGTAGATGCGACGCACCTTTTGCTTCTCGCGCAGACGCACCGCGTACTCGCTCAGCTTGATGCGCCCCTGGCCGTGCTGGCCGGGCGGATACGGGCGCCGCGTGTACGCGCACTTCTCGGAGTAGCACCGCTCTCCCTTGAGGTAGAGCTTCATCCCCTCGCGGCGGCAGAGCTTGCAGACCGGACCAATGTAGCGAGCCATCGTGAATTACCTCAAACCCTGCGCCGCTTCGGCGGCCGGCAACCGTTGTGGGGGATCGGCGTGACGTCCCTGATCAGCGTCACCTTGAAGCCAGCGGTCTGGAGCGCGCGGAGCGCGCTCTCGCGCCCGGCCCCCGGCCCCTTCACGAACACGGCGACCGATCGCATGCCGTGCTCCTGCGCGCGCCGCGCGGCCTCTTCCGCCGCGAGCTGCGCGGCGAACGGCGTCGACTTGCGCGATCCCTTGAAGCCGCGAGCGCCAGCGGACGACCACGCGATCGCGTTGCCGTTGATGTCCGTGATCGTCACGACCGTGTTGTTGAAGGTCGACTGAATGTGCGCGATGCCCGCGGACACATTCTTCTTGACCTTCTTCTTCTGCTTCGTCTTGCTGGTGGTGGCAGCCGTCTTCGCTTGCGCCATGGCGTCCTAATCCCCGCTCGTCACTTCGTCGCGGCCGGACGCCGCTGCAACATGCCCTTGCGCGGACCCTTCCGGGTGCGCGCGTTCGTGTGCGTCCTCTGCCCGTTCGCCGGGAGGCCGCGCCGGTGGCGGAGCCCCCGGTAGCAGCCGAGGTCCATGAGCCGCTTGATGTTGAGCTGCACCTCGCGCCGCAGGTCGCCCTCGACCTTGTACTCGGCGTCCAGGAGGTCGCGGATCGCCTTTACCTCAGCGTCGCTGAGCTCCTCGATCCGCCTGTCCTGCGGGATGTTGGTCCTCTCGCAGATTTGCAAGGCGAGAGTCCGCCCGATGCCGTAGAGGTACGGTAGGGCGTAGGCGACATGCTTCCGACGCGGGAGATCGACACCAGCGATACGAGCCATGGTTACTCCAAACCGAAAACGAGGGCGGGCTTCCGCCGAAAGAGCTAGTTCCCCTGGCGCTGCTTGTGGCGGGGGTTCTCGCAGATGATCCGAACGACACCACGCCGCCGCACCACCTTGCACTTGTCGCAGATCTTCTTGACGCTCGGGCGCACCTTCACGGGGAGCCTCCAGATTCCTCAAAAAATACGTTACTTGTGCCGGTACGTGATCCGGCCTCGGCTCGGGTCATACGGCGAGACCTCGACGGTCACGCGGTCGCCCGGCAGAATCTTGATGTAGTACTGCCGCATCCGGCCGCTGATGGTGGCGAGGACACCCAAGCCGTTGTCCGCCTTCACGCGAAACATGGCGTTCGGCAGGGCCTCTTGAACCACGCCGTCGAACTCGAGCTTGTCGCCCTTCGGTTCTTTCGGCGCTCTGGCTTGTTTTGATCGCCTCATTCTCCACCCGAGCCCGGTCGGCCGAGGGCCGACATCACCCTCTGCGTGACTTCTTCCGGCGTCCCGACTCCGTCAACGCGACGCAGCAGTCCCTTCTGTTCGTAGAACGGAAGAAGGGCGGCCGTCATCGCCTCGTAGGCGTCGAGACGCTTGCCGACAGCTTCGGGCCGGTCGTCGGCCCGATGCTCCAGCTCCGCACCGGGGGGCGGCGGATTATAAACGAGATGGTATATCTGTCCACTGCGTTTGTCGGTGCGGCGATGGATCAACCGTTCCTCGAGCAGGGAGCGCGGAACGTCCAGCTGGATCACCGCATCGATGCCGCTCCCCTGGCCGGCGAGGAGCCCGTCGAGGGCGTCCGCCTGGGGCACCGTCCTGGGAAATCCGTCCAGAAGGAAGCCGCCAAGGCAGTCGGGCTCGGCGGTCCTGCGGTCGATGAGGCCAATGACGGCCTCATCCGGCAGGAGACCGCCCGAGTCCATGATGTCCAGATAGCGCTTCTCCAGCGTGCCTGACCGCTTCGCCTCGCGCAGCATGTCGCCCGTCGAGATCTGCGGGATGCCGAAGCGCACGCACAGCAGCTTCGCCTGCGTACCCTTCCCAGCGCCAGGTGGTCCCACCAGAACCAAGATCATTTGACCTCCATCACGCTTCCGGGAGCCTTCGGCCCCGGATGCGGCTGGCGCCGGGGCCGGTAAGGCCCTCGTAGCTCCGCGTGATCAGGTGCGCCTCAAGCTGGTTCACGGTGTCGAGCGCGACGCCGACGACGATCATGAGCGACGTCCCTCCGAAGCCGAAGGGGATGCGCAGAAGGTTGCCGACGATCGACGGGACCACGCACACCGCGGCGACGTAGAGCGCGCCGCCGACGGTGATCCGCTGGATCACCCGGTGGATGTAGTCCGCCGTCTGCTTGCCCGGCCGGATCCCGGGGATGTTTGCCTGCTGCTTCTTCAGGTTCTCGGCGACGTCCACCGGCTGAAACGTGACGTTCGTGTAGAAGAAGCAGAAGAAGATGATGAGCAGCGCGTAGCCGGTGTTGAAGACCCAGTCCCCCCGGTTGATGATCGCCTGGAGCTGGTCGGCCCCGGGGACGTTCATGTTCGCGAGCGTCTGCGGGAACATCAGCAGCGACGACGCGAAGATGGGCGGGATGGTGCCGGCGGTGTTCACCTTGAGCGGCAGGTGCGCCGTCTGACCGCCGTAGACGCGCCGCCCGACCTGCCGGCGCGAGTACACGATCGGGATCTGCCGCCTGCCGTTCTCGAAGAACGCGATGACGGCGATGACGAACACGATGAACGCAGCGATCGCGGCCATCGACAGCGGCTGGAGATCGCCCGAGTTCTGCGCGAAGTAGTTGCCGATCTCCTCCGGGATCCTCGTGATGATGCTCGCGAAGATCAGGAGCGAGACGCCGTTCGACACGCCGCGCTCGGTGATCTGCTCGCCGATCCACATCAGGAACGCGGTCCCGGTGGTCAGCGTGATCACCGTCATGAGCTGGAAGCCGATGCCGGGGTGGTTCACGATCCCGGCCCCGGTCTCGCTGCTCGACAGGCCCTCGAGCATCTTCGCGATCGAGAAGGCCTGGAAGAGCGAGAGCGCGACCGTACCGTACCGAGTGTACTGATCGAGCCGGCGACGCCCCTGCTCGCCCTCTTTTCGCAGCTCGTCGATGGGCTTGTAGACCATGCCCATGAGCTGCATGATGATCGATGCCGAGATGTACGGCATGATCCCGAGCGCGAAGATCGACAGGTTCTCCAGCGCTCCGCCGGAGAACATGTTGAAGAAGCCCAGGAGCCCGCCCGACTGCTTCGCGACGTACTGTCGCATCGCGTTCCGGTCGACGCCGGGCGTCGTCACGAAGACGCCGACCCGGTAGACCGCGAGCATCACCAGCGTGAAGATCACGCGCCGCCGGAGCTCGGGGATCTTGTGGAAGTTGGTGATTCCCGCGAGGCTGGCCATGGGCGTTCCTGGACTCCGGCTTGAGGGGGTGCGCCTGCGCGCTGGCTAGGAGGACGAGGAGTCCGTCGAGTTGCCCTGAGCAGCGGGCGCCTCGAGCACGACGGCCTTGCCCCCTGCCTTCTCGATCTTCTCGATCGCTCCCTTGGAGAAGCGATGCGCCGTCACGGTGAGCTTCTTCGTGAGCTCACCGCCGCCGAGGATCTTCAGGACGTCGAACCGGCCCTGCACCAGGCGGCTCGCGTGGAGCGCGACCACGTCGACCTGCGCGCCGTCGTCGAACGCCTCGAGGGCGCCGACGTTGACGTTGGCCACGATGTCCGCGAGCGGGTTGCGGAAGCCGCGCTTCGGGAGGCGACGCTGGATCGGCGTCTGGCCACCCTGGAAGTGCTTCTTGTTGATGTTGCCGCCCGCCCGAGCCTTCTGCCCTTTTTGTCCTCGGCCAGCCGTCTTGCCGACGCCGGATCCCACGCCGCGGCCGACGCGGAGCCTCTTGGTTACGGCGCCTTCAGGGGCTTGGAGCTTAGAAAGGATGTCCATGTTTCACACTTCCGTACGCGGCAAACCCGCTGGAATGACGATCTCGCTTCTCAGGACTTCGGGGAGGTTGCCTCGTCGGCGACCTCCTCCACCTCGACCAGGTGGAGGATCTTCTTGACCATGCCACGGAACGAGGGCGTGTTCGCGACGACCACCTCGGACCCCGGCCCACGCAGGCCGAGCCCCTTGATGACCTTGCGGGTGTGCTCGACCTGGCCGATGTTGCTGGCCTTCTGACGTACGCGGAGCTTCACTGCGAGCCTCCTTCACCCCCGCCACCGCCCTGCGGCGCGCCGCCGGGCGCGGGGGGCGCGACGCTCGCGCGCCGGCGGGCCGCGGTGTTCGTGCCGCCGCGGCGCTGGTAGTCGAGCGAGTCGAGCTGCATCGACCGCTTCCCGGCGACGCTCTCCGGGCTCTTGAGCCCACGGAGCGCCGCGACCGTCGCGTGCACGACGTTGTGCGGGTTGCTCGTGCCGAGCGACTTCGACAGCACGTCGTGGATCCCCGCGGACTCGACGACGGCGCGCACCGCGCCGCCGGCGATGACGCCGGTCCCGGGGCTCGCCGGCTTCAGCAGGACCTTGCCCGCCCCGACGTGCCCGAACGAGTCGTGCGGGATGGTCACGCCGTCCAGCGGGATGCGGAACAGGTTCTTGCGAGCCTGGTCGTTCCCCTTGCGAATCGCCTCCGGCACCTCGTTGGCCTTGCCCAGGCCGACGCCCACGTGCCCCGCTTCGTCGCCCACCACGACCAGCGCCGAGAAGCTGAAACGCCGGCCGCCCTTGACGACCTTGGCGACGCGGTTGATGTGGATGACTCGCTCTTTCAGCTTCTCTTCGTCGACATGATCGAACGCCATATCCGTCCTCTATCACGTTCTCCGCCGCGGCAGTTGACCGCGCCCGCCGCCCTCACCTGCAGGGCAGCGGCTGTGGGAGTCAGAAATCGAGACCTGCCTCGCGCGCCGCCTGGGCGAGGGCGCTGACGCGCCCGTGGTACAGATAGCCGTTGCGGTCGAAGACGACCTTGTCGATCTGCTTCTCCTTGCAGATCCTCGCGATCAGCGCCCCGACCTTCTTCGCCGCCTCGACCTTGTTGTCCTCGTCGAGCGAGCCCTTGAGGTCCTTCGACAGCGTCGAGGCGTGGGCGAGGGTCTTGCCGCTCACGTCGTCGATGACCTGCGCGTAGATGTGCTTGGTGCTGCGGAAGACGCTGAGGCGCGGGCGCTCCGGCGTCCCCTCGACCTTCTTGCGGATGCGGAGCTTCCGGCGCTCCCGACCGACGATTTTCATGCCCATGACCGTCTCGTACCTCGGTGCAGCGGCGTACCCGCCGCCGCTCGCCCTTACTTCTTGCCGCCCTTGCCGGCCTTACCGGCCTTCTCCCGCACGCGCTCGCCGCGGTAGCGGACGCCCTTGCCGCCGTACGGCTCCGGCGGCCTGAAGCCGCGGATCGTCGCGGCCGTCTGCCCGATGAGCTCCTTGTCCGCGCCCGTCAGGACGAGGACAGTGCCCTTCGAGTCCGCCGGGATCGTCGCGGTGAGGCCCGCCGGGACCGCGAACGTCACCGGATGGGAGAAGCCGAGGGCGAAGTTCAGCGTCGTGCCCTTGAGCTCGACGCGATAACCGGTGCCCTTGAGCTCGAGCGTCCGCTCGTAGCCCTCGGCGACGCCCTTCACCATCGAGGCGACGAGCGCCCGGGTGAGCCCCTGGAGGCGCGACCCATCGCGACCAGGCGCGAGCGAGCTCACGTGGAGCTTGCCGCCGTCGAGCTTGATGTCCACCCGCTCGGTGATCGCGCGGGAGAGCTGCCCCTTCGGACCCTTGATGTCGATCCGGCGGCCGTTGACGGTCGCGGTGACACCCTTCGGCAGGTCGATCGGCCGCTTGCCGACGCGCGACGTCTTCGGCGCGAGCCGGCTGTCACCGTTCGCGTTGCCCTTCGCGGGCTGGGCTGCGTTCGCCTGAGCTTCCATCACCACACCTCGCAGAGCAGCTCGCCGCCCACCTTCAGACGGCGCGCATCCCTGTCGCTCATGAGCCCGCGGGACGTGCTCAGGATCGAGATCCCGAGCCCGCTGAACACGCGCGGGATCCTGTCGTGACGCACGTACACGCGGCGCCCCGGGCGGGAGACGCGGCGCACGCCGTCGATCGCGCTCTGCCGATCGCGCCCGTACTTGAGCACGATGGTGAGCTTCTTGGGACCCTCGCCCTCGGTCTCGCGCACGTCGGCGATGAAGCCCTCGGATTTGAGGATCTCCGCAACCGCAACCTTGATGCGGCTGGCAGGAATCTCGGTCCGGTCGTGCCGCGCGAGCGCCGCGTTGCGAATGCGGGTCAGCATGTCGGCGATGGGATCGGTCATCATAGAATCACCAGCTGGCCTTGATCACACCAGGGAGCTCACCACGGAGCGCGAACAACCGAAGGCAGACACGGCAGAGCTCGAAGTCGCGGTAGTAAGCGCGCGAGCGCCCGCACACCTTGCAACGGTTCTTGTGCCGCACAGAAAACTTCGGCGGACGGTTCAGCTTCGCAAACTCTTTTGCACGGGCCATCGAAAATCCCTCAATGCCGGAACGGGATGCCAAGCTCGGTCAGGAGCGCGCGTCCTTCTTCGTCCGTCTTCGCCGTGGTCACGAACGAGATGTTGAGCCCCTTCACGACGTCGATCTTGTCGTAGTCGATCTCGGGGAAGATGATCTGCTCGCGCAGGCCCATCGTGAAGTTGCCCTTGCCGTCGAACCCCTTCGGGCTGACGCCCTTGAAGTCACGGACGCGCGGCAGGGAGAAGGCGATCAGACGATCGACGAACTCCCACATCCGCTCGGCACGCAGGGTCACCATCACGCCGATGGGCAGGTTCTCGCGCAGCTTGAACGTCGCGATCGACTTCCGGGCGCGGGTCACCACCGGCTTCTGGCCAGAGATCGCCCGCATGTCCTCGACCGCGGAGTCGATGATCTTCGGGTTCTGCACCGCGGCGCCGAGCCCCATGTTGATCACCACCTTCTGCAGGCGGGGCACCATCATCGGGTTCTTGTAGCCGAACCGCTTCGACAGCGCGGCCGTCACGCTCTTCTGGTAGTGCGCGCGCAGCCGCGGGGTGTAGTTCGGGTCGCGCGGGCGTACCTCGGCGGGCCCGGTGGCCTCGGGCTCGGCGCCCTTGGCCTTCGCGCCCCTGGCTTCCTTGCTCTTGGCGGGCGCCTGCGGCTTGGCCTGCTGCGACTTGGGCTTGTCCTTGCCCTTGCCGCCGTCCTTGGCCGCCTTGTCCTTGTCCTTCTTGTCCGCCATGGCTAGCCCACACCGATCGCGCTGCCGCTCTTGCCGACGCGCGTCTTCTTGCCGTCCTCACCGACGCGGATCTTCACGCGCGTCGGCTTGCCCGTCGCCGGATCGACCGGCATGACATTCGAGGCGTGAATCGGCGCCTCCTTGGTGATCTTCCCGCCCTCCTGATTGCGCGGCGTGGGCCGCTGGTGGCGGGTCACCGTGTTCAGGCCCTCGACGACCACGCGGTCCGTGTCGGCGAGGATCTTGGTGATGCGGCCCTGCTTCCCCTGCTCCTTGCCGCTGATGACCTGCACCAGGTCACCGACCTTGAGGCGCTTCATCAGAGGACCTCCGGGGCGAGCGAGATGATCTTCATGAACTTCTTCGCGCGGAGCTCGCGAGCGACCGGCCCGAAGATACGGGTGCCGATCGGCTCCTTCTCCTTGTTGATCAGGACCGCGCTGTTGCCGTCGAACTTGATGTAGCTGCCGTCCGAGCGCTGGTACTCGCGGGCGGTGCGGACGACGACGGCGCGCGCCGTGTCACCCTTCTTCACCTTCGTCCCCGGCAACGCCTCCTTGATCGACACGACGATGACGTCGCCGAGCGCGGCGTACTTGCGGCGCGAGCCGCCGAGCACCTTGATGCACTTCACGACACGGGCGCCGGAGTTGTCCGCGACCTCGAGATGCGTCGACACCTGGATCATGGCGCTACTCCTCCACCGGCCGGGCAACGAGCTTGGTCACGAGCCACCGCTTGTCGCGGGAGATCGGCCTGTGCTCCGTGATCTCGACGCGGTCGCCCACCTTGTACTGGTTCGTCTCGTCGTGCGCCTTGTAGCGCTCCCGCTGACGGACGTACTTCTTGTAGACGGGATCGAGCGCGTTCCGGATGACCTCGACGGTGACCGTCTTGTTCATCTTGTCGCTGGTCACCTTGCCGACCAGCTTGCGCCGGAAGCCGTGCGCCTTCGCCTCGGTCTCGGCCTGCGCAGGCGCGGCGGCTGCCAGCTCGGGCGCCGCAGCGACCGGCTGCTGGTTCTCTGCCTTCTTCTTCGCCATGGCTACGCCTTCTCCTCGGCACGCGCGCGCTGCGTGAGGATCGTCTTCACCCGCGCGAGATCCCGCTTCGCCTTGCGGATCGTCGCCGTGTCGTTCAGCCGGTTCGTGAAATTCTTGAAGCGCGCCTCGAACAGGCCCGCCGCAAGCGACTTCTCGAGCTCGCGCAGGTGATCGGTGGTGCGTTCACGCAAATCCTTCGCCTTCATCGCCTACCTCACGTCAGCCCGCGGGCGAGGAACTTGCACTGCATCGGGAGCTTGTGCGACGCGAGGCGGAACGCCTCCTTCGCAATCTCCTCGCTCACGCCGCTGATCTCGTACATCACGCGGCCGGGCAGCACGAGCGCGCACCACTCCTCGGGCGCGCCCTTGCCCCCACCCATGCGGACCTCGAGCGGCTTCTTCGTCACCGGACGATCCGGGAAGATGCGGATCCAGAGCTTGCCCGCGCGCTTCACGTGCCGCTGGATCGCCATACGGGCCGCCTCGATCTGCCGCGAGGTCACGCGGGCAGGCTCGACGCACTGGAGCGCAAAGTCGCCGAAGGAGACGTCGCTGCCCGTGAGGGCGAGGCCACGGTTGTTCCCCTTCTGCATCTTGCGGAACTTGGTTCGCTTCGGAGACAGCATTCTGCAATCCCTCTACTGGATCCGGCGCGCCTTACGCTGCAGGACCTCGCCCTTGAACATCCAGACCTTCACGCCGATGATGCCGACCTTCGTCTTCGCCTCGGCGAGGCCGAACTCGATGTCGGCGCGGAGCGTGTGCAGCGGCACCCGGCCCTCGCGGTAGGTCTCGACGCGGCTCATCTCGCTGCCGCCGAGCCTGCCGGCGCAGCGCACGCGGATGCCCTTCGCGCCGAACTTCATGGCGGTGGACACGGCCTTCTTCATCGCCCGGCGGAACGCGATCCGGCGCTCGAGCTGCGTCGCGATGTTCTCGGCGACGAGCTGCGCGTTGGTCTCGGCCTTCCGGACCTCCTGCACGTCGATGAAGACCTCGTTGTCCGTGAACGACGACACGCCCGGGAAGAGGGTCTCGCCCTTGGACGCCGTGCCGACATTGCCGCTCTTGAGCGTCTCGATCCCCTTGCCGCCCTTGCCGATCACCATGCCGGGGCGGGCGGTGAAGACGATCACCTTCGCGCGGTTCGCGGCGCGCTCGATCTCAACGCCGGCGATGTTCGCGTTGTAGAGGTACTGCTTGATCGCGCGCTTGATGCGGATGTCCTGGTGGAGCCACTTCTGATACGCGGCGCCGTCCTCGTACCACTTGCTGCTCCACGTCTTGATGACACCGACGCGGAAGCCATACGGATGGGTCTTCTGTCCCATATCGGCAGGTCCTCTACTTACTTTCTCTCGTCGACTTCGATGACGATGTGCGACACGCCCTTGGTGATCCGGGTCGCACGGCCCATCGCGCGCGGCCGCCAGCGGCGGTTGAACTTGTTCGGCCCCTTGTCAACGGTCGCCTTGCTGATGAAGAGCGCGTCGATGTCGGCGCCCGCCTGCTGGGCGTTCGCGACCGCGCTCTCGATGATCTTCCGCAGCACAGGGGCGCCGCTCTTCTGCGTGAACGAGAGCAGCTGGATCGCCTCGTCCGCGTCGCGACCCCGGACGAGATCGGCGATCATGCGTGCCTTGCGCGGGGCGATCCGCGAAAACATCGCACTGGCTTTGCTTACCATTCGAGACACCTCGCGACACCGGCGGGCGGAGAGACTCCGTACCGGGTTTCGGTTCACTTCGAACCGGTTGCACCGTCGTACGCTTCCGGTCGCAGCCCGACGTCCACCGACGCGAACCCCCTTCGCGTCACCGGGGGGAGGCCCGCGGCGGCCGAAGGGGCGGAGCTGAGATCGAAGCGCCGTTACGGCTCTTCTACTGGGAGACCGGGAGGACACCCGATCGCCCGGGAAAACGGAGCGCGGTGATTACCAGCGGGGCGCGCGGTACGCAAGCGCGATCCTTCAGTTTGTTGCTCGGGCGTTGCTCGGGCCGGTTCCCCCTGAGCAGATTCTCAGGCTTTCCTGAACGGGCGTCCGGAGGATCCGGGGGGCGTCGTCCTGAAGCAGGGCCGGCGCACGGACCGGTCATACCCCCTGAGCTCGGCCTTGACAATCACGAAACACGACGGAAACAGGCGGACCAGGCGATCTGAGCGGCGCTCCGGCCCGCACGGACCGGCTGCGCCCACCCCGGGCGCATGCTCGTCCGGCGCGGCAAGGGCGAAGAACAGGATTGCGAGGGGAATAGGAGAGCCCCAGGTTCAGTCGAACGTACCAGGCCCAGGAGCTTTTCCCTGACACTGTAGGAGGCAACGTGACCATGCTTGCTCGTCATCGCCATTCTTTCCTCGCGCTTACCTTGATCTTGCCCGCCGTCTACGGCTGCGTCGTGACGTCGGAGGACACCGACAACGACGTGGAGCAAGCGACCGGCGCCGGCGTCACCAGCAGCTCGTCGACCGGCGGGGGCGACGGCGGCGACGACGGCGAAGGTGGCTGGGGAGGTGACGGCGGCTGGGGAGGTGACGGCGGCTGGGGAGGTGACGGCGGCGAGGGCGGCCAGGGAGGTGGCGGCGGCGAGGGGGGTGGCGCGTGCGTCGACGACTCGGACGGCAACCTCACGGTCGCGGCGTGCGACGAGCTGAACATCTCGCCGGCGCAGGGCGCGACGAGCCAGTGCGGCGATGGCCGCGACGAGCCGCCGATCGGCTACGGGCTGTGCAAGCACGGCTTCGTCATCTTCGCCCGAGGGCACGCCGCGGACCTCGTGGACTGTCTGAGCGACATCCCCGTGCAGGAGGCGTGCGATCAGTCGCCCGTCGAGGACTGCATGGACCGCGTGTACGCGAACGCGTGCCCCAACCAGGCGGCGGAGATCTGCGACACCATCTTCGACGCCTGCGACGCCAACACGTTCGACCGCGCGACGTGCTCGGCTCAACTGAACCCGTTCAACACGGCGACAAAGGAAGCCATCGTGGAGTGCATGAACAACAACCTCGATGTCACCTGCCAGGAGGCGTACGACGAGTGCTACATGGAGGCCCTGTACTTCGAGGGCTGAACAGGTCGCCGTCGGGGAGCCAAGGTCACAGCGCCACCGGCGCCCTCTCTGCTCTCGCGGTTCTTTTCCCCCGACACGCGACGCACATCCGGTGACCTTCGAGCCTCTCACCAGCTCACGCCCACCTTAGCGCCGCGACGTACGCAGCCTCTCATGTACGGGCCTTCGGGCGATCCCTGAGCGCGGTATTCGGTTGCAAAAAAGATGGCGGGAAGGGATCCTCGGCTCCTCCGTGGCCAAGGACTCCTCCCGACCGCGCCAAGCGACCTCCCCTTCCCGTTCGTCGGGGGCGCGTCCATTCCGCGGCGGTGCCCTGCTAGGTCTGCTGGTCGCGTCAGCCGGCTGCGCGCCGGGATCGACGACAGCGGAGCAGATCACGCCGCGCGTGATGATGCGCGCCTCGCTCGACGCGAGCGCCGCCGTCCTCGCGGAACGGCCCATGAAGGCGAAGGAGAGCGCGACCACCACCGTCAAGGACGGTGCCGCGCTCGAGTCCACGATCGCGCCCGAGAGCGGCGCCGGTCAGGTGTTCTCCTCCACCGGCAGCACGCGCTGCCCCGCCGAGATGGCCCTCGTCGAAGATCGCGTGTGCGTCGATCGGTGGGAAAGCTCCCTCGTGGAGCTGACGCCCAGCGGAGAGCGCCCCTGGTCGCCGTTCGATCCGGTCGACGGGAACGAGCGCCGCGTACGCGCCGTGTCCTGGCCGGGGGTCATCCCGCAGGGGTACATCAGCGGGCGGCAAGCCAAGATGGCGTGCGCGGCGTCGGGCAAGCGCCTGTGCACCTCCGATGAGTGGGTGAGCGCCTGCCGCGGGCCGGAGGACACGACCTTCCCCTACGGCGCGCAACGGCAGCACGGCGTGTGCAACGACGACGAGCGCCCGGTGCACCCCGTCGCCGAGATCGCGGCGCTCCTCGAGATCAAGTCCGAGGAGCTCTGGACGACGGCGATGAACAACCCGCTCATCAACCAGCTCTCCCACGCGCTGCTCTCGACGGGCGAGCGCTCCGCGTGCACCAACGCCTACGGCGTGTTCGACATGGTCGGCAACCTGCACGAGTGGGTTGACGACCCGAACGGCACCTTCCGCGGCGGCTACTTCATGGACACCACGCGCAACGGCGAGGGCTGCAAGTACTCGACGACCGCGCACTCGTTCGGGTACCACGATTACTCGACGGGCTTCCGGTGCTGCATGGATCCGGAGCAGGTCGACTAGTGCGGGCCGCACGAGGTGCGGCCGACGCCGAGCGGCCGCGACGCGGGCGCAGAGTCCGGGGCGGCGGCTCGAGAAGACTGGCGGTGGCGCTGGCCGCCGTGACCGCCCTCCTGGCGCTCGGGTGCAGGAAGAAGGAAAAGGCAGAGCCGATCACCGTCCCGCCCCCGGGCGCGGCATCCTCGGACGAGCTCACCACGGCCATCGGCCAGGCGCGAGGAATCCACTCGGCGCTCGCGCCGTCGTCGACGCGCTGGCGGCGGGCATTCGTGCTGGACGACAAGCGCGCCGTGGTGACAGGCGAGGTCGAGAACGAGGCGATCGCGCTCGTGACCGACAACGCAGGCAGGACGTGGCGCTCTCTGCGGCGCCTGCGCGAGGGGTGGTCGACCTGGTCCGTCGGCGAGGACGGCGCCACCGTGCTCACCGTCGGTCCGCGCAGCCAGGATCTCTCGAAGCAGGCGCGCGGTGCCGGGGCGCCGCCCGCGGTGGAGCCGCCGAACCTCTTCTTTGCGCCGTTCGAGGCGGCCGATCTGTCGGCGCCGTCGCCGGTCACGCTGCCCGAGCTGAGCCGCGGAGCGCGGTCGCCGGTGAACGCCGTGCCTGCGGTGCTCTCCGCCGAGATCGCCGCGCTGCTCATCGAGCCGAAGCCCCGGCGCGCGACGCTCGTCTATGCGGGGCCGCCCGGCGCTCCGTCGGTGGCGCCGGTGGCGCTGCCCGCGCAGGAACAAGCGCTGCCCGTGCCGTATGGCCGCCCGCCAGCGCTCCTGTCCCTGCGCGGTCGCAACCTCCTCGTGCGACCCGTCCCTGCGCCGGGGGCTCCGCTCGACGCGCCCCGGAGCGTCGATGGGGTCGTGATGAGCCCAGCGGCGACGTCCGCGCTCTCCGCGACACCCGCGTGCGATTTCGCGGGGTGGTCGATCCAGCTCGTGCCTCAGCCGCCCGACACGACCGCCGTCGTCGCCATCTCCGCGACGCAGACAGCCGTCCTGAAGCTGCCCGCGAAAGCCGCCCCCGGAGCCGCGGTTGGCTGCGCCGCCAATCGCATCATGGTCGAGGTCGTCGCGCCCGCGACCAAGGAGCTCACGATCGCGACGTGCACGCTCGAAGGCGCCTGCATCCTCGCCGAGAAACCGCCCTTTCGCCCCTGGCTGGAGCCGCATGAACGCTCTGTCGCCCTGGCGCCCACACGCGAGGGCGTCGCGGCGGTCCTGACCTCCCGCGCCGCAGCGCGATGGGGGCTCTACATCGCGCAATCGCCGGAAGCAGGTAAGATCTACGACGTCCCGAGGATCATCGGAGAAGGCACGGGCGAGCGCGGCCGTATCGAGCTCGGAGCACTCCTCTCCTTCGGGAATCGACTCGTGATGCTCCTCCAGGCCGACGTCACCGGGACATCGCGACGCGGCTGGTACGTCGCGGCCTCTGAAGACAGCGGGCTCACCTGGAGCCCGCCCTGAGCTCCGTCTCGAACGGGACAGCCATTCTGAACGCAGCGCGTCAGCATAGCTTCATCCCCCTCTGACGTTGGCGTGCGCGGTGGTCGCCCGACCTACTTCGCCGGCGCGGCAGCCTGGGCGACACGCTTGCGGCCCTTGACGCTCGGCTTCTTCACAGGCGCAGGCCCCGCCGCGGTCTTTCTTGCGTTCGCGCTCGCCTGCTCGGCGGTCTTCGCATCGCCTGCATAGCGAGCGAATCGGCGATCGCCCCCCTGGAAGATCCGCTTTTCCAGCTTGAGCTCCTTCAGCGCTGCGGCGGCGCGCGTCTGCGGGATCCCCGCCTGCTTCGCGACCTCGCTCGCGCTGACGCCAGAGCTCGCTTTGACGACGCGCTCGACCGCATCGAGCGTCTCCTGACGCTCCGCTGAGGCGGCGGGTGAGTTGCGCGGGCGACCAGGCCGGCGCTTCGGCGCGGCGCCACGCTTGGCCGCGACGGAAGACGTCTTGGACTGGACCGCTCCAGCGCGGGCACGCGCGCGGCTGCGGCGAGGCGCCGGCGGAGGAACCAACGGCGCTTCCCCGGTCACGGCGCCCAGCTGATTCTTGACGAGCGCGAGGATCGCCTCGTCCGGCATCTTCCGCACGAGGTTTACAATCTGCTGTGAAAAGGCATCCGTTGCCATGTGCTCTCCCTCGTCGCCGAATCCAGCTCGGCGGTTGGATACGACTATGCCGTTGCCACTTGCCTGGTCAAGCGAATTGAGGACACAGGGGTGTCTTTTCTTTCATTAGGCGCTGCGGGCGGGCTCAATCGGAGAGCTCATTGGACGGCCACGAACGGCTGGGCTGCTTTGCTCGACAGGCGCCGAGCGATGAGCGCCCCGCGAGCATCGCCCGCGCCGCGAGCGCCAATTGATAGCCGAGACCCCTCCCCCGCGCAGGACGGCCCGGGCCGCGCCAAATCCCTCTCAGACCTGCTCACGATGCACTGCGGCATTGCGTGTCTCGGGTTAGCGGCCGGTCAGGTCACCGCTGTATGAGACCGGGCGGCCCGCTCCCTGGATCAAGCCCGTCGCGGGCGGCAATGCGGGCGCGCGCACAACGCAGAGGCGCATCCACCTCCGGCCTGGCGCCTTCCCCAACCATTGAAGCGCCCCGCGCAGGGTGCGAGCGCCTGGCGACGCCACACAGGCGACCAGCGCATGGCTACATTGCACGCCCCGGGCACACGACTGACCCGTGATGGATCCTGATACGATGCCGCCCGGCGGAGCGACGCCGCAGGGCTCTTCACGACGCGCGCCGAGGGGCGGCAATCACCGCCGAGACGAGGGCGCCTCGTCCACCAGCACAGGCCAGGGCCTCGCGCTGGGAGCATGCCTCCCCGTCCGCCCGCGTCGCGACAGCCGCGCGCCCGCTTCGAGCGACAACCACGACGAGGTAAGTCGCCAGCAGGCTCATCGCAAGCCGCTGGTCGAGCTCTTCGCGCGACATCCGCTCATCGGACTGGGAGGGACGGGAACGCGCGCGTCCGTGTCTTCGGCCACCTCGCCCGTTCAACGAGGGACCCGCCGGGCTCTTCGGAATGCCGACCCCGCGCCGGCGTCCGCCGGCCCCCGCTCGAGGCGCGCTCTCCTCGTACAGCGCAGTACAGCGCAGCGCCGGTCTCGAGATCCACGCGCGCAGCCGCCGCGGGCGGCGCAGGGGGACGCATTTGGGGCGGGCCGCGCCCGGCGGACCGGCCGCGCACGCGTGGTCCATACGGCAAGGGCTTGCTCTCGTTACATAACAGAGCGCCGAAGCGGGCTCATCGCCATTGTCAGGTCTCCTGCTCGGCGCTCCCTGGAGAGCTCGGCGCCTGATGCGGCGCTCGCGAGCGCGCGGGCCGCTCCCGGGGCGCACGTCCTCTACGACATTGTCGTCTGCTCCAATGCAAGGACGACGGCCGAGGCGCCGGCCCGCTCCACCTCGGCTTCTTCAAACGCCTTCCTGTCCATATCTGCGCCGATCCGGCATCCTCGAGCGCTGACCGCGCATCCTCCATGACGATCCCAGCGTCTGCGCCCCCCCGGAGGCGGCCGAGATTGGCCAGCCGCCGCCCCTCGTTGACATGCGCCCCCATCGCGAGAAGGATGCGCGCATGTCGCTGGTCCGTGTGCTCGAGCCGGAGGTCATGGATACCGACGAGGACGCGCGGGCCTATGACAGCATGGACCACGCCGCCGTCAACACGGCGTTCTGCGACGCCCTCCTCTCCCACGGTCCCGATCTCGCCTACGCCCTCGACGTCGGCACAGGGACCTGCCTGTTGCCCATCGAGCTTTGCAAGCGCGTTCCGACGGCGCGGCTCAAGGCGATCGATCTCTCGACGTCGATGCTCGCGCTCGGGCGCAGCCACGTGGAGCAGGCCGGGCTCACCGCGGCCATCACGCTCGCGGTGGTGGACGCGAAGGAGCTGCCCGAGCCGGACGAGACGTTTTCAGCCGTCCTCTCGAACAGCATCGTCCACCACATCCCCGAGCCGATGGCGGTGCTGCGCGAGATGCTCCGCGTTCTCCAGCCCGGCGGTCTCCTGTTCGTGCGCGACCTGGTCCGTCCGGATACGGAGGCGTCGCTCGCCGCCCTCGTCGCCACGTATGCAGCGAACGACACCGCGTACCAGCGAGCCCTCTTCGACGCGTCCCTGCGCGCGGCGCTCTCGCTCGACGAGCTGCGGGAGATGCTGCGCTCGCTCCAGATTCCCCCGGAATGCGCGCAGATGACCAGCGACCGGCACTGGACCCTGGCGTTTCGCAAGGCGCCGTGACGCGCGGCCGACCGCGGACGGCGCGCCGGCCCGTCAAATCAGCGCGACGGCCAGCCCGGCACGTAATAAAAGCGTCCGCGTGAATCCCACCGGAACACGAGCTCGCCGGGCGCGCGGCGTCGCCCGCGCGCTCCTCCTGACCCTCACCCTCCTCGCGGCCTGCGAGGAGAGCCCGCCGCGCCCGAGCGAACCGGAGCGGCCCGCGCCCCCATCATCCCAGCCGAGCGCGTCGGCCGCACCGCCGGCGGCCAGCCCGGCGGCCACGGAACAGCCCAGCGCGGGCGCGCCGGCAGACGCGGGCGAGCCCCAGGGCACACCGGCGTGGCAGGGCACGTGGGAAGGGCGCTACGACGCCAAGAAAGGGAGCGTCGTGCTGCCCCCCAAGGTCAAGGATGCCGTGCGCCAGAAGGACGACGGGAAGGTGGCGACGGGCGCGGGGACGGTGACCGTGACCATCGAGCCGAGCGGAGAGCTGAAGGGCACCGCGAAGGGAGCGCTCGGCGACGCGACCCTCGTCGGCAAGGTCGAGGACGGCATGGTCCGCGCCTCGGTCTTCCCCGACGATCCGCGCGCTCCGAACGCGATGACCGGCATCCTGGTCGGGAAGCTGAAGGAAAACGCGATCGACGCGGAGATGCGCGTGACCGGGCCCGACGCGATGCTGGTGCGCGAGTCCCCCGTGGAGCTGAAGAAGAAATGAGGCGCACCGCTGGACGAGCGCGCCGACGCCGGCGCCTCGCCCAGCGGCGCCTCGCGTCAGCCCGCGGCGCCGGCTCCGCCCGGCTCGTCCGTCGGCGGTCGACCCTGCGGCGCAGCCCCGGTCTCTCCCGCCGGCGCGCCACCGCGCAGGCCGCCTCGCGCCGCCTCGCGCCGCTCCTCGCGCTGGCGCGCCACCTCGGCGTCGCGCTGCTCGTACGCCACGATGATCCGCTGCACGAGCGGGTGGCGCACGACGTCGACCTCGGTGAACGAGCAGATCGCGATGCCCTCGATCCCCGCGAGCAGCTCGCGCGCCTCGGCCAGGCCGCTGCGCGCGCCGTGCGGGAGATCGACCTGCGTGACGTCGCCCGTCACCACGGCGCGAGACGCGTAGCCGAGGCGGGTGAGGAACATGCGCATCTGGTCGCTCGTCGCGTTCTGCGCCTCGTCGAGGATGACGAAGCAATCGTTGAGCGTGCGGCCGCGCATGAAGGCCAGCGGGGCGACCTCGATCTGGCCGCGCGTCACGAGGCCTTGCGCCTTGTCCGCGTCCATCATGTCATGGAGAGCGTCATATAACGGACGCAGGTAGGGATTCACCTTCTCGGCGAGATCGCCGGGCAGGAAGCCGAGCCGCTCTCCCGCCTCGACGGCCGGGCGGGTCAGGATGATCCGCTTGACACGGCGCTCGAGGAGCGCGTGAACCGCCATCGCCATCGCGAGGTAGGTCTTGCCCGTCCCCGCCGGCCCGATGCCGAACGTCATGTCGTTCGATCGGATCGCCTGGATGTACCGCTTCTGCGCCAGCCCCTTCGCCGAGATCGGCCGGCGACGCGCCGAGATCAGGACGACGTCCTCGAACAGCTCGCGCAGCGTCATCGCCGGATCGTCCCGGAGGGCCTGCACCCCGCGCACATAGTCCTGCGGATCGAGCACCACGCCGCTCCTCAGCATCTGCGCGGCCTCCGCCAGGCAGCGCTCCGCGAGCGCGACCTTGTCGGCGTCCCCGGCGAGCCGGATCGTGTTGCCTCGAACGCCCGACTCGATGCCGAGAGTGCGCGCGATGAGCTTCAGGTTCTCGTTTCCCGGCCCCGCGAGGGCCACCAAGGTGCTGCTGTCGAGCACCTCGACATCCGCCGTAATCCGCACGCTCGTCGTCATCGCGTGATCCTTCCCGGAAATTGCCCCGGCGCTCCTTCGCCGACGCGACCGTCCCGCCGGAGCGGGCTCTTGACCCACCCACCCTCTACGTGATTGTCATGCCCGCGCGTCTTCTGGACTACACAGAATCGTAACGTCCAGGTCATAATCCTGCTGCGGGGTCCATGGTCGATTCAGGCGTGCGGGCGAGCCGCACAAGGGAGAACTGCATGAGGTTAGCTACATCGGCGCTGCTGGGCATGACCGTTACGCTGTCGGGCCTTTCGGCGCTAGCACAGCCTGCGCCCCAGGGCCCGGCGCAACCGGCCCCGACGCCGCCCCCCGCCGCGGCCCCGACGCCGCCCCCGGCCGCCCCGACGCCGCCCCCGGCCGCGGCCCCGCCCGCAGGCGCGGTGCCGCCGGCGCCGCCCGCCACCGCTGCGCCTCAAGCGCCGGAGCTGGCGCAGCCGCCCGCGGTCCAGGTCCCGCCGCCGCCTCCTCCTGGAGCGGCGGCGGCCCCGGCACCCCCGCCGCCGCCGCCGCCGGTGTTCGCGCCAACGGCCGATGCAGCCGTCGTCACGGAGCAGCAGCCGCTCGCGGGATGGCACGGCGGCTTCTTCCTCCGCGACGCCAACGACACCTTCCGGCTCTACCCGAAGGGGCGGATGGGCCTCGACTTCTACAGCACCTTCGGCAGCGGGGCGTCGGACGTGCCGGCGACGGACAACGGCGGCGCGCTGAAGCCGCGCTTCTTCATCCGCCGCGCGCGGTTCGAGCTGGCCGGCGAGTTCCTGAAGAAGTGGTCGTTCGATATGGACCTCGAGTTCGGCGGCCAGGGGCTCTCGAACACGAACGGCCGGACGCAGAACGCCGCGGCGCCGGTGGGCCAGGCGCCGACGGCTGATAGCGCGCGCTTCGCCCCGATCGAGGCCGCGGCGCCGACCGCCGCGCTCGTCGACGTCTGGATCAACTACTCGGTCATGCCGGCGCTGAACTTCATGTTCGGGCAGTACTCGCCGGCGTTCTCGCTGGAGAACCAGACGAGCGACATCAGCACCACGTTCATGGAGCGCAACATCGCGATCCGGGGCTTCGCGCTCCCCGAGGGCAAGGACATCGGCCTGACGATCTGGGGCGACATCGGCGACAGGCAGCTCGGCTACGGCGTCGGCGTGATCAGCGGCGACGGGCAGAACCGGCCGGGCGTCGACGCCTCGCCCGATCTCGTCGCCCGCGTGTTCGCCCGGCCGTTCGGCGGCGACAAGAAGGCGCTGCTCGCCAAGGCGCAGATCGGCATCAGCGCGCGCCACGGCGAGCGCGATCAGGCGTACGTGGGCTACGACTACGCGCCCATCAGGACGGGGCAGGGCTACACGCTGTGGGGCGGCGGCTACCGCGACTCGCTGCGCCGGAACATCCACGTCATCCCGTCGGGCGCGCAGAACGCGATCGGCGGCGAGCTCCGGCTGCCCATCAAGATGGTCGAGCTGCGGGCGGAAGCGTACTACGTCGCGAACAACACCCGCGAGGCCGTGGAGGGCTATCAGCTCACCAACACCGAGCGGCTCGGGCAGGTGAAGGGGCTCGGCTGGTACGTGCAGCTCTCGGCGTGGCCGGTCGGCGACGCCTACGTCTCGGGGGATCCCGGGTTCAGCCCGCGCCCCACGAAGGTCGACCTCTCGAAGCCGATCGATAAGCCCAAGTCGGGGCTCGAGGTGGCGGCGCTGCTCTCGGGGATCAGCGCGACATACGACGGCGCGTCCCGCGAGGGCGACTATGACGAGACGACGCCGGGCGCCGAGAGGGGGCCGGGCACCGACCTCGACGTCCTGCAGATCGGCCTGGCCGCCAACTACTGGCACACGAGGAACGTGCGGCTCAGCGTCAATTACAACGCCTACCTGACGCCCGGCAGCGGCTCGAACGAGAACCTGCTCCGGGTGCCCGGCAATTCCCTGGGCGCCGCGTCCCGCTCGGATGCGCACGCGCTCCACGAGCTCGGCGCCCGACTGGCCGTGTCCTTCTGACGCCCGCGGGCGCGCCGCCCGTCGCCGCCGCGGGCGACGCGCCGACCGCGTCCCTGGATCGTTTGCACTCCAACGAAACGCCTTCAGCCCCCGGCGCCGCGGCCGCCGGGCGGCGCGCCTCAATTTTGGCCCAGCGCGCCGCGGCGGGGTACCCGTCGGGCCATGCGCGACATGCGTCAGTGGATCGCCGTCGGTGCAGCCGTCGGGCTCGTTGCCGTGACCCTCCCCATGCTGCGCGAGCACGACGTCCAGCTCGGGGGGTTGCTCGCCAAGAAGACGACCGCCGGCGGGCCGACGATCACCCGTAAGGTGGAGCCGCCGCCGCTCACGGACCTCGATCTGACGCGCATCGACGACCGGCGGAGCCCGCCGACGGCGCCGGCGCACGGCGGCCGCGTCGCGGAGCTGACCATCAACCCGCTGTACCAGCGCGCGGCGCTCGGCTTCCTGCGGGCGGGCCAGGTCCCGGAGGGCGCGGTCGTGATGACCGATATCCGCACCGGGAAGGTGCTGGTCTGGGCCAGCTACGTGAACGAGGGGGCGCTGCACGACGTCGCCGCCGAGGCCACCGCGCCGTCGGCGAGCATCTTCAAGGTCGTGACGGGCACCGCGCTCATCGAGGCCGGCCTGAGCCCGAGCACCAAGCAGTGTTATTCGGGCGGCGAGCACTCGATCCGGGCCGCCGACATGATCGACAACAAGCGGCGCGACAAGTACTGCGCGACGCTCGCGCAGGCGATGGGCCGGAGCATCAACACGGTGTTCGCGCGCCTCGCCGCCAAGAACCTCGATCACGAGAAGCTCGGCGGCGTGGCCGCGAAGCTCGGCTGGGGGCAGGACACGCCGTTCGACGTGAAGGTCGCGACGAGCACGATCGCGCTGCCGGAGGACGATCTCGGCTTCGCGCGGACCGCGGCGGGCTTCTGGAATACGACGCTGTCGCCGTTCCAGGGGGCGAACCTGGCGACCATCGTCGCCAACGGCGGCGAGATGATCCGGCTCCACGTCGTGTCGAGCGTCAAGGACGAGATCGGCGAGATCTACCAGGGCGCGAGCGAGCGGCAGGTGCTCAAGCGGGTGATGGACGAGAGCACGGCCAGCGCCGTGACCACGATGATGGAGGCGACGGTGGATAACGGGACGAGCTACCGCTCGTTCCACGATCGCAACGGCCGCGCGTACCTCCCGGATATCCGCGTCGCGGGCAAGACGGGGACGCTCACGAAGCCGACGCCCGAGGGACCTTTCTACACGTGGTTCGTCGGCTTCGCCCCGAGCCGCAAGCCGGAGGTCGCGATCTCCGTGATGGTCGCGAACGGCGCGAAATGGCGGGTGAAAGCGACCAACGTGGCGTGCGACATGCTCCGCACCTACTTCGCGGATCAGGGCGCGCCCGGCGTCAGCGATCCGAACGATCGGACGGGCGCGACAGCCAAGCGCCGCTGACGTCCGCCGACGGACCTCGGCGCCGGATCCGACCCGGCCCGCATTGCGTCGCGCCGCGCGGCGCAGCCCGGCGGCGCCTGGACCCGAGCGCCCGCCACGGCGCCGCGGCGCAGCGCTGCCGCGCCCGGATCGGGCTGGGCACCGGGCCAGCGATCGCCTAGCCTGTGCGCCCTCGCTGAACGGCCGAGAGCGTTCGCCTCGTTCCGCCCGGCCGGCGGCTCGGCGCCCTGGCGACAAACGACGCGGCGGGTCGTCGCGTCCGCTCGTCGTCCGGCAGGGTTTGCTGAACCATTGTATGCGGCGCCAAGGCCATTCATTTACACAACTTTTCCGCCCGGGAGCCGGCCCCCCTACACCCGCTCGCCGTCCGCGGCGCGCAGGTCCGGGCGGCTCCGATGCAGCCGGACACCCTGGGCCAGGGTGGGACCTAGTTGCGAGAGGTGCCGCTTGTGCAGCTTGTGCTCGGCCGAGATCTGCGTGCTAGCATCTCTGTTGTGCAGGTTGTGCTCCGCAAGCTCGGCCGGGGATCGCGCGCAGTCGTTGGCCGGCTCGTCCGTGCACCACGGAAAGGCTCGGTCATCGTCATCGAGTTTTCCGACGGAATGCATGAATACGTGACGACCCCGGTCAAGCGCGTGTTGCGTCTCGCTGGGCGCGAAGTCTTCTACATAGAGACCGTGAACTCCCGGTACCGCCTCGAGGTCCGCGGCCGCGAGGTCGCGCTGGACGGCGCGGTCGGGGGCTGAGCCAGCCGGGCGCGGCCGAGCAGCGCGAGAGCGCGCCGGACCCCCGCTGACGACGTGCCGACGCGGACATCGCGGACATGAAGCTGCGAGAGCGCGCGTGAGGCACTGCACACGCGTCTAGCTCGAGAACTGCGCCTCCGCGCGCATTGCCCCTTGCGCTCCCATTCGCTCTTGGGCACATTCCCGCTCCCTTCGAGGGGCCCCGCGGTACTCCATCCACACGGTTGCAGGATGGGGCTCGCCTGGCGAGCTGTCTTCACGATGCCGCGCCCGTGCCCCCGACCGTGAGGAGATTGAAGCAGATGGGCAAGCGCGATCGTCGCCAGTCGATGAAGATGAGGCGCCGCAAGGCGCAGGCTGCCAAGAAGGAGCGCGCCAAGCGCAGCAAGCTGACGCGGGCCACGACCGAGGTCGCCGGAAAGGCCAAGAAGCCCCGGGCTGCGAAGAGCAGCGCTCCCGCCAGCCCTGCGCCGTCTGCTTGACGGGTGCGTGGCCGGCAGGCCGGCCACGCGGGGGACCGCCGCTGCCGCGCGGTCCCGTCGATCACCGACATCGCGCCGGCCAGCGATGAGCTCGAGCCCGGCGCGGTCCTCAGCGCGCCGCCGCACGCCTCAGGCATCCGCGGCGGCGCTCACTCATCTCGAATGACGCGCGTGTGGAGGCTCAGGCCGTGTTTCCGGCCCGTGTCGACCGCGCTCGACGCCTCGCCGGCTTCCTCCGCCTTGGGCGGGGGCTCGCCGAGGAGCCCGACGTCGCCGTCTCGCCGCTCCTCGCCGATCAGCTCCCAGTGGCCCCGCGCGTCGCGCCAGCGCTGGGCGATCCGGGTGGTGCGGACCGTGGCCTCGTCGTTCCGCAGCCAGAGGACGTCGAGGTAGACCTCGGCCTCGTCGCGCTGGACCATCTCGAAGCCGCCGAACTCCACGTCGACGACCCGGAGGCGGGTGCCCCACGCGGCGTGGCGGCTCATGAAGTCCTGGCGCGCGCTCGATCCCACGCGCTCGAGCGCGACATCCATGCGGCCGAACCGGGTCGCCGTGTTCATCTCGAGCGCCGCTTCGGTGAGACGCTGGGAGTTGCTCGGGGCGATGCCGCAGCTGGCGAGGGGGAGCAGGCACAAGGCGAGGAGGACGCGGCGCATGGCCGAGCACCGTGGGCGAAGCGGCCCGCGCGGGCAAAATTTCCAGCGGGCGCGCGGCGCTCAGAACGAGTTCGTCGCGACGAAGTAGAGCTGTCCGCCCGGGATCGCGCGCTCGCTCAGCCCGTAGGCGTAGCCGAAGCGTAGCTGCGAGAAGGCGACGTACCCGAGGTTCATGCTGAACCACACCTCGCCGCCCACCGAGGTGTGGAGCTGGGGCGAGTAGAGGAGGCTCCCGTTCGTGAAGAGCGCGAGGTCGTCGGTCTCGAAGCGGTTGAACGCGCCGCCGTGGTCGAGGAAGAGGCTCGCGTCGATGCGGCGCAGGTAGATCGGCAGCGTCGAGAGGCCGCGATCCGGCTCGGCCACGGGCACGCGGTACTCGAAGGTCTGCGAGAAATACGAGCGGCCGGACATCACGCCCGGCGCGTAGCCGCGGAGCGTGAACGAGCTGTTCGTGACCCCCGTGAGCAGGGTGTCGACCAGCGTGAGGTTCTCGAGATCGTACCCGCCGACCGCGTAGGCGGCGCCCCGAGGGAAGTTGCCGCCCGAGACCGCCCCGGCGACGCGGAACGCGAGGGTGTGGTCGCGCGCCCAGGGCATCGCCACGTAGGCGTTCAGGGCCGTCGAGAACGCGTAGGTCTTGTAGCTGCTGCCCGTCTCCGGACCGGCGTAATCGAGGCCGGCGCTCAACGAGACGCCGCGCACCGCGCCTGCCGCGTCGAGCGAGCCCTCGGCGTTCGAGAACCCATAGCCGAGGTGCACGAGGTTCAGCGCGCCCTGCGGCGGGAGGATGGTCCTGGGCGCGTAGGGGTCGATGTTGCCGCGGACGGGGAGCTTGCCCTTGAAGCCAACGCTGCTGAACGACGCGCTCAGCGTCTGCCGCGAGAACTCGCCGCGGATCGGATAGCTGATGCCCGACACGATCCCGATCGCGCGCTCGTCGTAGGTGACGTCCCGGCCGCCGATGCGGTAGCCCCGGCGCGGCGAGGTCACGTAGTACCCGCGGACGCCGAGGTCGACGGGCAGACGCCCGTAGGTGTACCCGAGCAGGACGTCCGGGGCCGGCGCGTCCGGCTGCACCGTGAGCTGCCCGAAGATCGCGTGGCGGCCGACGATGTCGGAGCCGGTCACGCTCACCGTCAGCGCGTTGGAGCCGTAGCTCCCTGGCGCGTAGTCGAGCGTGATCGCGCGCGGCGCGAGCGTCGGGAGCGGGTTGTACGGCGTTCGCTCGAGCCGTATCGCCGAGGCCTCGGTCGCGGGATCGGGGCGATCGCCCGGGGGCGGCGGCGCCGGGAGGAAGCGCGCCGGATCGAGCGGCATGACGAACAGGTCGTGGCCCTGGGCCGTGTACCCGACATAGACAAGCGTCTTGCCATCGGGGCTGATCGCCGGCTGGAAGGCCCCGAGTCTCACGTTGGTGACCTGCCGCAGCGCGCCGGTCGAGAGCTCGCAGGCGTAGACGTTGTGGATGCCGGTGCGGTCGGAGGTGAAATAGAGCGTCGCGCCGTCGGGCGACCAGACCGGGCTCATGTCGGTCGCGCGATCGCGCGTCACCTGGCGGAAGCTGCCCGTGGCGACGTCCACCACGCGGATGTCGCGGTAGCCGCCGGCGGTCCAGACGCTGTACGCGAGGAGATTGCCGTCGGGCGAGAACGACGGGGAGTAGGCCTGCTCGAAGCGGGCGCTCGGCACGAGGTCGCGCCGCTCCGAGAGGACGCCGTCCCTGGAGAGGCGCGCGATCTCGAGGTAACGCGTGCCCTTGCTGTTGAGGGAGAAGGCGACGTGGTCCCCGGTCGGGCTCACGTCCGGCGCCGAGGAGCGGAGGCCGTGCGTCAGCCGGCGGCGCCGGGGCTCGTCGCCGTCGGGCGCCGCCTCGCCGCGAGGCAGGAGGACCAGATCGTCGCGGTAGTACTGGTTGCGCCACGGCATGAGCGCCGTGAAGATCAGATCGCCGGCCGGCGTGAAGGCCGGCCGCGAGGCGGAGCTGGTGCGCGCGAGGAGCGCCTCGGGGCGCGCGCTCCCGGGCGCGGGCGCCGGCGCGGCGAGAGAGAGGCGGTAGATGCCGCGGCGATCGTGGCTGTCGTCGCGGTAGTAGACGATCTCGTCGGCGGCGCCCCGGCGCGCGACGGGCGGCACGAACCGCGGGTAGTACACGATGCGCCCGTGGTGGGTGAGGCGCGCGCCCTCGCGGAGCCCGCGCGCCTCGACGGCGGCCATCTGCTGCTGGTAGAGCCGGCGGAGGTGGTCCTTCCAGCCCTCGTAGAGATCGACGTAGGTGCTGCCCGTCACGCGGCGGATGGCGCGGTTGATCCCCCACGGGAGGATCGACGCTCCATAGTCGGCGGAGACGGCGCGCATCGTGTTGGGACCGTAGACGTCGAGGATCCAGCCGAGGAACCTCGACCCGTAGAGGTACCAGAGGTTGCCCTGCGGCCAGCGGACCGGAGAGCTCGAGAGCTGATCGAGCCCCGCGATGTTGTCCGCGAGCACGTCGGCGCGCAGGTACATGTCGAACATGGTCGAGCGCATGCGGCCGCCGCTCGTGTGATGGCTCTCGCTCACCACCGCGAGGCCCTCGATGATCCACCGCGGCTGCACCTGGTTCGGCGAGAACGACTTGCCGACGATCGCGTTCAGGAGCGCCGGGATCCCCGAGGTGTTGTCGATGTGCGCGATGTGCGTGAACTCGTGCGTGACGAGGTCGAGGTACCAGTCGTCGTAGTCGCCGAGCGTCGACAGGTCCTCGGGCCCGGACACGAGGAGGGAGATCGCGTTGTAGGGGATCGTGCCGGCCGACCCGTTCGCGATCTCGGAGTCGTCGGTGATCACGATCTCGGTGTGACCCTTCGGGGCGTAGCCGAGCGCGTCCTCGACGCGCCCGTAGATCGTCTCGGCGAGCGAGGCGACGCGCGCCGCGATGGGCTCGAGGCCCTGCGGGTGGTGCACGCGGAAGTGCGCGGTCTCGTAGGTCCAGAACGCGAGGTCGGGGTCGCCCGTCGCCCGGGCGGGCCGCGGCGCGAGGAGCAGCAGCGCCGCGAGGGCGACGGCACAGAGGACGGAGGCTGCGCGGTGGAGCGGCCGGCTCGCTCGCGAGCCGGGCCGCGGGGGAAGGAGATTCACCGGAGATCGATGCGACGTGACGGTGTCAGAGGTCGTCGTAGAAGAGCGGCTCCCTGTTGCGGGTGAACCGGGAGACGAGCTGGCGCCCTTCCGCCGAGATCTGCGTGATCCGGGCGCCGAAGCCGGGCTCGGCCGAGTCCCTCGAACCGCCGGCCTCGCGCGTCCACCGGACCGTCGCCAGCGCGGTGAACTCGTAGTTGCCCGGCAAGCGGACGCGCAGGGTCACGGCCGTGCCGATCGGCGGGATCTTGTAGGTCGCGACGAAGATTCCGCCGTGCTCGACGACGTCGTTGCCAGCGAGCCCTTTGTAAAAATTCGACGGCGTCAAAGCGCCGAGCTCGACATCGACGACCGCGGCGGGCGCGCGGTTGTCGACGGACTGCAGCGTGGCCTGGAACGGCGGCGCGCTGCGCGCGTCCGCGGCCGGGTGAGCCGGCGGGGCGGGCGCGTGCCGGGGCTGCTGCGGCGAGGGCAGCGTCTGCTGGAGGTGCGGAGGAGCGGCGACCGGCGCGGGCGGCGGGGCCACCGCGACGGGCGGAGGAGCAGCGACGGCGACCGGCGGCGGCGCGGCCACGGCGACGGGCGCGGGCGCAGCGATCGGCGGAGGAGCAGCGACGGCGACCGGCGCGGGCGCAGCGATCGGCGCAGCCACCGCGACGGGCGCAGCGATCGGCGCAGCCACCGCGACGGGCGCAGCGATCGGCGCAGCCGCCACCGCGACGGGCGCAGCGATCGGCGCAGCCACCGCGACGGGCGCGGGCGCGGCCACCGCGACGGGCGCAGCCACCGCCGCCGCGACGGGCGCGGGCGCAGCCACGGGCGCCTGCGCGCCGGCCGCCTGCGCTCTGCTCAGCGCATGCACCTTGCTCAGCGACGACGCGACGTGCTCCATCAGCACGTCCACCACCGGATCGGACACGGTGACGCTCTGCAGGCGGTTCAGGACGTCGCGCACGTGGCCGAGCGCGACGTCGCTGCCGTCGAGGGTCTGCCCCCCGGAGCGCTCGATGCGGTGCATGATGCCCATCGCCTGCGCGATCGGCTCGGCGAGCGCCTCGACCTGAGGCGACACTCCCCCGTTCGACTGGAGCGCATTGAGCGCCGCCGCGAGCAGTTCGCGGGCGCTTTTCGCAAGCTGCGCGGGTTCCGACATGAATCCTCCGAGGGGCGCATCCTACGCGGTCGCGCGCGCGCAGGTTCAGGATTCGATGGCCCGCGAGCCGGCCAGGCGACCCCGCCGGCCACGGCCGCCGGGCGCGCCCCGGCCGGCGGTCACCCGCTCGCGGCGCCCGGCGCGACGAGCGCCGCGAGCTCGCCCGCCGACGCTGGCTCGCCGTCGATCTCCCCCTCCAGCAACGCGACCGCCGTGTCGCCCGTCCGCACGACGACCACCCCGCCCTGGGCCACCGCCTCGCCCGGCGCCAGCGCCTCCGGGAAGCTCGGCGCCGGCGCCGCCCGCAGGACGATGACGCAGGCACCCTCGATCTCGGTCCACGCCCCCGGCGCCGGCGCGAGCGCGCGGACGTGCCGGAGGACGCGCTCCGTCGGCCACGACCAGCAGATGGCGCACGCCTCGTCGTCCGGCGCAGGCGCCGCCGTCGCGAGCGCCGGATCCTGGGCGACGCCCGCCACCTCCTCGCCGCGCGCGAACCGGGCCACCGTGCGTCGCAGGACGCGCAGGCTCGGGCGATCCAGGGCGCGGGCGAGCTGCCACGCGGTCCACGCCGGATCGATCGGGAGCCGCTCCTGGTCCAGGATGTCGCCGGTGTCGTACTCCGCCTCGATCCGGTGCGCCGTGACGCCGCTCTCGGCGTCGCCCGAGGCGATCGCCCAGTAGGTCGGGTCCGGTCCGCGGTGGCGCGGGAGCAGCGAGGGGTGCACGCCGATCCCCCCGAGCCGCGCCGCCCTCACGAGCGACATCGGCAGGCGCGTGGTCCAGAACCAGCTCACCAGGAGGTCGGGCGCGAGCGCCTGGACGCGCGACCTGAGCCCGGGGCGCTCGACGTCGGGGCGCATCAGGAGGCGCTCCCCGAAGACGCGGCGGGCGCGGCGGAGCCCCACCGCGTCGGCGCGGCTGATCGCGGCGAGGGCGATCTCGTGGCCGTCGGCGTGGAGCAGCAACGCCGCGAGCGGGAGGCCGAAGAAGGCCACCCGGAGGGGTCGCCCCTCCGCACCTCGGCCGAAAAGTTTTCCGTGTCCGAGCAGGCTGATAGGTGAAGGGTCCGATGGCGGCGCCCCCCCCGCAAGGCTCATTTCGACCGGCGCTCCGGCCCGGCCACCGCTATGACGCGTCCGCCGCGCGCCGGCCGATCCTGGTGTTCGAGGACGTATATAAGTCGTACCGCGCGGACCAGCCGGTGCTGCGCGGGATGTCGCTCTCGATCGAGCGGGGCGAGTTCGTGTTCATCACCGGCCCGAGCGGCTCGGGCAAGAGCACGCTCCTCCGCCTCGTGCACCGCACCGAGCGCGTGGACGACGGCCGGATCCTCTTCCTCGGCCGGGACATCGCGCGCCTGACCGACACGTCGATCCCGGCGCTGCGGCGCAACATCGGCTTCGTCTTCCAGGATTTCAAGCTGGTCCCGAGCTGGACGGTGTTCGACAACGTGGCGATCGCGCTGGAGGTGCTCGGCCTGCCGTCGCGCCTGCTCCGGACCCGGGTCGGCGAGGCGCTCGAGCGCGTAGGGCTCTCGGGGCGCGGCGGCGACCGGGCGCAGGTGCTGAGCGGCGGCGAGCAGCAGCGCGTCTCGATCGCGCGGGCGATCGTCGGCGAGCCGGCGCTGATCCTCGCGGATGAGCCCACGGGCAACCTCGATCCGCAGCTCGCGATCGATCTGCTCGGGCTGTTCGAGGACATCCACGAGACCGGCACGACGGTGCTGTTCGCGACGCACGATCGGACGCTGCTCGACGTGCGCCCGCGGCGCGTGGTGGTGCTCGACGACGGCAAGGCGACCGACGTGCCGCACGGCCTCGGCGGCGGCGACCTCGCCGGCGGCGAGGACGAGGACGAGATGGATAGCGGCGTGCGCGGCGCGGCGTAGGCCGAGGGCGCCGCCCAGGCGATCGACGGATAGAGGGACCGGATGCAGACGAGCGAACGTGACGATCGGCGGAGGTGGCTTCGCACCTGGCGGGCCGGGAGGAGCGACTGGCGCCTGCAGGCGCTGTCGATCTTCTCGCTCGCGGTCGCGTTCGTCTGCCTCGCGTCGGCCCTCCTCGTGGTCACGAACCTCATGGCGGTGCGCGATCGCTGGTCGCGCGCCGGCCGCGCCACGATCTACCTGCGCGACAGCGCGACCGACGCGGAGGCCGCGGAGCTCGCGCGCGCGCTCGAGGGCACCCAGGGCGTCAAGAAGGTCCGGCTCGTGACGAGCGCCGAGGCGCGGCGCGAGGTGGTGCACGACGACGGCGACAAGGCGCTCGCCGCGCTGCCGCCGAGCGCGTTTCCCGCGTCGCTCGAGGTCGGCTTCACCGAGGAGATCTCGGACGAGGCGCTCGCCTCGATGACCGTGAAGCTGCGCGCGCTGCCGGCCGTGGACACGGTGGAGACGTACCAGCGCTGGACCGAGCGGCTCTCGTCGCTCCTCGGCGGCGGCGTGGCCGCGAGCGGGTGCCTCGCGGCGATCGTCCTCTGCGCCGTCGTCAGCGTCATCGGCTCGACGATGCGGCTCCTCCTGCACCGCCGCAAGATCGAGGTCGAGGTGCTGAAGCTGGTCGGCGCCACCGACGGCTTCGTGCGCCGGCCGTTCATCGTCGAGGGCGCCACGCAGGGCGCCGCCGGCGCGGCGGGCGCGCTGCTCATGCTGGGGGCGCTGTTCCTGATGGTGCGGGGCCGCTTCGATCACGAGCTCGCCAACCTGCTCGGCGTCTCGCCGTCGTTCCTGCCCTGGCCGGTCGCGCTCGGGATGGTCACCCTCGGCGCCGCGCTCGGCGCCGCGACGGCGCTGCTCACGCTGCGCAAGATGGTGGCGGTGTGAGGCGCCGCGCCCGGATCGCGCCGATCGCGCTGGCGCTGCTGACCGGCGCCGCCACGAGCGGCGCGGAGGTCCCGGCGCTGGAGCCGGCGGCGGCGCGCGCGCCCTCGCCCGCCGCGAGGGCGCCGGCCCCGCGCCCGGGCTCCGCGCTGGCGGAGAACGATCTCGACCGGCTGCTCGCGAAGCTCGACGCCGAGGAGAAGGCGCTGCGCGCGGAGCTCGACTCCATCGGCCCCGCGCTGGAGGTCACGCGCCGCCGGATGATCGCGCGCGGGCGCGCGTACTACCGCCACGTGCGCGCCGGCTTCCTCCCGGTGGGCGGCGGGTTCGACGCGCTTGTCGACCACGCCGCCCGCGTGGAGCGCACCCGGCTCGCCCTCGAGCGCGATCTCGCCCGCGAGGCCGAGCTGACCCGGCGCAGCGCCGAGCTCGCCGACCGCCTCACGCACCTCGGCGCGGAGCGCGCGCCCCTCGAGGTGCACCGCGAGGCGATGAACCGCGCCCGGGTCGCGCTCGCCCAGGAGGAGGAGCGCCGCGCCGCGTTCGCGCGCGCGTTCGAGACCAGCGTGCGCCCCGACTACGTCGCCATCTACGGAGCGGACGTGGGGCCCGCCGAGCTCGATCGCCGCGCCGGCTTCCGCTCGCTCCTCGGGCGGCTCCCCTTCCCGATCGCCGGGCGCGCCGAGGTGCGCAAGGTGTCGCGCCGCGGCGCCGGCGGGCCGGGCGTCGAGCTCACCGCGCTGGACGGCGCGCCGGTCCGCAGCGTGGCCGCGGGGCGGGTGGCCTTCGCCGACACCTACGCGGACTACGGGCTCACCGTGATCGTCGATCACGGCGAGCGGCACTACTCGGTGTACGCCGGCCTCGGCGCCGCGGACGCGCGCGCCGGCGATCAGCTCGCGGGTGGGGCGCGGGTGGGCACGGTCGCGAGCGGGCCGGACGGCGCGAAGCTCTACTTCGAGCTGAGGCGCGGCGCCGAGGTGATCGACCCGGGCCCCTGGTTCGGGATGTAGCGGCCGCGGCCCGCGGCGCACCATGCGCGCCGCCGCGAGGCGCGGCCGTGCCCCGCCGGAGATGTGCTAAGGCGGCGCTCGTGAATCGCCCTGACGGTCGCCCCCTCGACGCCCACCGCCCCGTGGAGATGATCCTCGGGTTCCACCGCAACGCAGAGGGGTCCGTCCTCTACCGGGCCGGGAGGACGGTCGTGCTCTGCACGGCGTCGGTCGATCCCACCGTCCCCGCCTGGATGATGGGCAAGGGCGCGGGGTGGCTCACCGCCGAGTACCAGATGCACCCGCGATCGAGCCCCGCGCGCAGGGAGTCGCGCGACGGGCGGGGCAAGGCCCCGAGCGGCCGCACGCAGGAGATCCAGCGGCTCATCGGGCGCGCGCTCCGGGCGGCGGTCGACCTGAAGCAGCTCGGCGAGCAGACGATCGCGATCGACTGCGACATCCTCGAGGCGGACGGGGGGACGCGGACCGCGTCGATCACCGCCGGGTTCGTGGCGCTCGCGCTGGCGCTCGATCGCCTGCGCGCGGCCGGCGCGCTCAAGGGGCCGGTGCTCCGCGATCAGGTCGCGGCGATCAGCGTCGGCCACCTCCCGGGCGGGCTCGCCCTGGACCTCGTGTACACGGAGGACAGCGCGGCGCGCGTCGACATGAACGTCGTGGCGACGGCGGTCGGCTCGATCGTCGAGGTCCAGGCGACCGCGGAGGACGAGGCCATCCCCCGCACGGAGCTCGACAGCATGATCGACCTCGCGCTCGCGGGCGTGGCGTCGCTCGCGAGCGCGCAGCACCGGGCGCTGGCCGACGCCGGCGTGGATCTCTCCGGCCTGTTCCAGACGGACCACTGGAGGGTCGCGTGAGCCGGGAGCCGATGCGCCTGCTCGCCGCGACCTCGAACCGGGGGAAGCTCGCGGAGCTGCGGTCGCTGCTCGCCGATCTCCCGATCGAGGTGCTCTCGCTCGCGGAGGTGCTGCCGGGCGCGCCGCCCGTCGTCGAGGACGGTGAGACGTTCCTCGAGAACGCGCTCCTCAAGGTGCGCGCCGGCGCGCTCCGGTCGTCGATGGTGACGCTCGCCGAGGACTCGGGGCTCGAGGTGGACGCGCTCGACGGCCGGCCGGGCGTGCGGTCCGCGCGCTTCGCGCGGGAGGGCGCGACCGACGCGGAGAACAACGAGGCGCTGCTCTCGGCGCTCGCGGGCGTGCCGGACGACCAGCGTCGCGCGCGCTTCCGTTGCGTGATGGTGCTGCTCGACCCGCGATCCGAGGAGCAGCCGATCGTGACCGAGGGGCGCTGCGAAGGCTGGATCGGCCGGCAGCCCAGGGGAGCGGGCGGATTCGGCTACGATCCGCTGTTCGTCGTGGAGGACTACGGACGGACGATGGCCGAGCTCGGCGAGACCGAGAAGAACCTCGTGAGCCACCGCGGCAAGGCCGCGCGGGCGATGCGGTCCTCGCTCGACGCGCTGATCGCGCGGCGCTGCTAGCGGTGGCTAGCCGCGGCGCCCCGGGCCGGGCGCCCGACGGCGGTTGACCCCGTCCGGGACCGCTTGTAATCGCGACCTGAGGCACCCAGGTACTGCCGGGTGATCGGATCCCCTGATGAAGCAGGATTGGAAGGCCGTCGGAAGCTACGGGACCATCGGCCTCGAGGTGGTGCTGAGCATCCTCCTCGGCCTGTTCATCGGCCGCTGGCTCGACGGGAAGCTCGGGACCGATCCGCTGATGTCGGTGCTCTGGTTCTTCTTCGGGCTCGGCGCCGCCGGCAAGGCGGTCCATCGGGCGTGGAAGGAAATGCAGGCGGAGGCAGCGCGGGAGGAGCGCGAGCAGGGGAACCCCGCGCCGATGTTCGACGACCGGAGGGCGCGGCAGGACGATCGCGCGCCGGAGGACGACCGGCGGGCGGTCTCCGGCAGCGTCGCCCTCGATCCCGACGAGCGGCAGCCCGCGAAGGAGCACGATGAGCGCTGAGCGACGATCCGGGGCGCGCGGCGGCGAGCCGCCGCACAGCGAGCCCGACGCGGAGGAGAAGCCGGGCGTCGGGGACGCGACCATGCGCGCCGTGCTCCGCTGGGTCGCCGGCACCGCCGCGGTCCTGTCCGTGGCCGGGCTGCTCGCGTACGGCGTGCGCGCGGCGCTCGGCGTCGCCATCGGGGGCGCGATCGCCACGGCGAACCTCTACGTCTTCGCCCGCATCGTGGACGCGTTCATCTCGCGGCGGGGCCACACCGTGTCGTGGACGGTGATCGCGATGGTGAAGCTCACCGCCCTGATGGGCGGGGTGTGGCTCATCCTGAAGAGCGAGACCGTCTCGGGGGTCGCCCTGATGGTCGGCTATGCCTCCCTCGTGGTCGGCATCAGCCTGGGTACGCTGTTCGGACCGAAGCCTCCTGCGGAGGGGGCCCCGCCGAGCGCTCCCGGCTGATCTCCCGCGGGGACCGGCGCCGCGCCCGGGGGACCAGCGCGGTACCTGACGTCACCTGGAGCGGGCCTGGCGCGCTCCAAGGGTGCCCATCGTAGGCGAGTTGTGGTAGAGGCGAGGCCCCCTCGACCGAGGGCGAACTCCTCCAAGGCGCGCGAGCGCTCGCGGCCGTCTCAGCACTGCCGCGCGGCTGCCAGCGCGGCGCATCGACGACGAAAGCCATGCCTGAGCATACAGGGTTCCTCACGTACCTCCTGGCGCAGCTCCCCGGGCTCCGGGAGAACGCTCGCAACATCGGCAAGACGTTCATCGGTCACCACACCGTGGACTACCGCGGGACCGAGCCGATCTTCATGAGCCTCCTCATCATCGTGCTGTTCGTGCTCCTCGCCAGCGAGGTGCGCGCGCAGTACCGGCGCCTGAACGAGTCGGTGATCCCGGAGGACAAGCTCACGCTGCGGACGTTCTTCGAGGCGTTCTTCGGCTACTTTTACGGGATGGCCCGCGACGTGATGGGGCCCGTGAACGCGAAGCGGTACTTCCCGCTCATCGGTGGTTCGGCCGCGTTCGTCTTCTTCTCGAACGCGTCGGCGCTGATCCCGGGGGTGAACCCGCCGACCTCGAACCTGAACGTCACGATCGGGTGCGCCGTCGTCGTGTTCGTCCTTTTCAACTACTACGGGCTGAAGGAGAACGGCTGGGGCTACATCGCTCACCTCGCCGGGCCGAAGTGGTACCTGGCGCCGCTGATCTTCCCCATCGAGGTCATCTCCACCTGCGTCCGTCCGGTCACCCTCTCGATCCGGCTCATGCTCAACATCGCGGTCGACCACCTCGTGGCGAGCATCTTCCTCGGGCTCGTCGCGCTGTTCGTCCCGGTGCCGCTGATGTTCCTGGCGATCATCGTCATCACCGTACAGACGCTGGTGTTCTGCCTGCTGAGCTGCATCTACATCGGGCTCGCGACGGAGAAGGCGGATCACCACTGAACGCTTCGCCCGACCGCTCGGTCGGGGCCTACCGGCGCAGCAGAGAACAGCGCTCGGGGGTGAAGAGAAGGCTAGCCAGCCCTCGAAAAACGGATTAGAGGGGCCCCGCTGTCGATGGGTTGCCCCAGAGAGGTGGGTGGATCGCGGAAGCGCGTCCCCTACCGATGCAGTCGCCGAGGTCCCGGGAGCGATCCCCGGAGCTCGATAGGGGGCCGCCCGCGGAGCCCCCGACCCACGCAGATGTTACGCATGCAGCCCCGCGCGGGTTGTGTGGCTTGAAAGGAGCAGATTCGGATGTCGCTGAAGAGCAAGCTGTCGCTGTCCGCCGTTGTCGGCGCTGCGCTGGTACTGGTTCCCGCTATGGCGCTCGCGCAGGATGGCGCGGCGTCGAACAAGTACGATGCGAACTCGTGGCTCGCCGTCGCGGCTGGATTCGCGATCGGCATCGCTGCCCTCGGCGGCACCATGGGTCAGGGGCGCGCCGCGGCGGCCGCCCTGGAGGGCATCTCCCGGAATCCGGGCGCTGCGGCCCGTATCCAGACCCCGATGATCCTCGGCCTGGCGCTCATCGAGTCGCTCGTGCTCCTCTCCTGGGTCATCGCCTTCTTCCTCCAGGGCAAGATCGCCCCCTGAGCCAGCGCTCGCCGCGCCCACCGGGCCCGGCTTCGCTGCTCCTTCCCCCGCCTCCCCTCCGCCCTCTCTGCTGCGCCGGTCGAGCGCTCCGCCCACGGAGCGCCTCGCCCGCGCGCGCGATGTCCCCGCTCCCCGCCGCCGTCGCACGCGCACCGCGCGCCCTGGCCCGCGCGATGCTCCGACGCCCGCTGCTAGCGCACGCGCACCACGGTCCCTGGCTCGTGCGCCGTGGGGAGGACCGCGGTCCATCCGGCGGGGAGCCGGGGCGACGTCCACCAGAACAGCCGCTGCGCGTCGAGCGGGGCCAGGTTCACGCAGCCGTGGCTCCGCACCTGGCCGAACGAGCGATGCCAGAACGCGCCGTGCAGCCCGACTCCCCTGGAGAAGTACTGCACGTAAGGGACGTCCTCCATCCGGTAGTAGCGATCGGCGCCCTCGTCCTCGAGGTTGTCCATGTCCGAGGTGAGCAGCTTGGCCCAGACGCGGTAGGTGCCGGCGGGCGTGGCGCGCGGCGACCCGGGCGCCCCCTTGCCGGTCGAGACGAGCGTCGCGAACACGGGGCGCCGGCCCTCATACGCGACGAGCGTCTGCGTCGATCGCTCGACGTCGATCCACCGCTCGCCCGCCTCGACGTCGACCTCGGGCGGCGGCGGCGCCACCGACGGCCGCCGGAGATCGCGCGCCGCGATCCACGCCGCGCCGTCGCCGTCCGCGACGCGCGCGAGCTTCCCCGACGCGCCCTGCGCCTCTTCCAGGTAGGGGACGACCTCGAACCGCGCCTTGCTCTCCTCGGTCCGCGCGAAGCCCGCCGCCGTCCTCCGGAAGAGCGGCGCCTTCTCCGACACGACCCACGCGGTCGCGATCTGCTCGGCGCCCGCGGGCACGTCCACGCCGTGAAAGGCGAAGGCGCGCACCGGGCCGAGATCGCGCATCGGCACCCAGAACCCGCTGTTCGTGCGGCCGTACCGCGCCCCGCCCTGGGCTCGCTCCTCGACGATCGCCACCGCGAAGCCGGGCTCGAGCTGCGCGTCCGGCGCGTCGATGTCGGCCGCCTCGGCCCGGCGATAGCCGAAGGTCCCCTCGGGGCCGACGAAATAGTACCGGTACGGCAGCCCGTCCGGCATGTCGCGCCACGTGCGCACCAGCGGGCTGATCGGACCTGCGGCCGAGAGCTCGACGGCGTCGTCGCAGACCCAGGCGGTGGCGCCCACCTCGAGCCAGCGCCCGAGGCAGCCGTCGCCGCGCCGGACCGCGAAGATGGGGAGCTGCACGTTGCGATCGACCGAGCCGCGCCGGCGCGGGTTCTCGCCCGGCGCCTCGAACAGCGGCTGATCCCGCTTGAGCACGCGCGCGCTCTTGACCCACGCCGGGAGCGGGAGCTCGCCCGCCGGCACCCACGGCGGGGGCTGCGAGGCGAAGACCGCCCCACCCCAGACCGCCGCGCCGAGGGCGGCCGCCGCTGCGGCGCTTCGCATCCCCCTCTCGCGGCGGGATCCCGGGACGCGGCGCGCGCTCAAGGACCTGCCGCGATCAGCGGTACGAGAAGCGCACTTCGTGGTCGCAGATCCGGAAGAGGTCGCCCTCGACGATGGCCTTCCGGGCGATGCGCTGGCCGTTGTACTCGACGCCGTTCGTCGAGCCCATGTCGACCATGTAGTACTGGCCGTTCAGGAACTCGACCATGGCGTGCTGGCGCGACACGTTCGGGTCCTTGATCGTCAGATCGCTCGACTGCTTGCCGCGCCCGATGATGAACCGGTCCTTGTTCACCACGAAGCGCTGCCCCGCGTAGAACGCGGCGAGCACCGGGCCGGCGGGGACCTGGTTCGGCATCCCCATGGCCATCGGCGGCGGGCCCGGCACGCTGCTGGCCGTCGGCGGCGCAACGCCGTACGGCGGCGACACCGGAGGTCCGATCGGCGAGGCGTACCCGGTCACGCTGCTCATCGGCGGGGGCGGCGGCGGCCCCGAGCGGCCCGTCGGCGCGCCGGGCATGCTCTGGCGCCCACCGGGGACCGAGGCCTGCGACGGCAGCGGCGGCGGCGCGCCGAGGCGGGTCACGCTGGTCGGCGGGGGCGGCGGCGGCGCGCCCATGCGGCCCGGGATCGGCGGCGGCACGGGCAAGCTGGGCCGCTTCCCGCCGGCGTTGCTGCTGCCGGGCGGCGGCGGGGGCGGCGGCGGCGCGCCCTGCCGGACTTGCCCGGGCGGCGGCGGCGGCGGCGTGAGCGCCGGGACCGGCGTCGGCATCGGCCCCACCGGCGGCACGCCGTAGGGCGGCGACGGCGCGCCGTAGGCGGGCGCGCCGGGCGATGCCCCGTAAGGCGACCCGCCGACCGCCGGCTGCTGCTGCAGCGAGACGCCCCCGCCGAAGGGCGGCGGCGAGCCGGGCGTCATCAGCCCGGGCGGCTGGAGCGGCGGGTTCGGGGGCATCGCATTGGCCTGATGAGCGTGCGCGATCGCCTGCTGACCGGAGCCGGGAGGCGCGTCGACCCTGGCGGGCGGCGGGAAAGGCGTGCGCGGGCTGTAGCTTCGCTGCCGCGCGTACTGCTTCATCGACTCGTTGATGAGGTAGTCGATGGAGCACTCGAGCTCGCGCGCCATCTGCTCGAACGTCTCCCAAAGGACATCGCGACACTGGAACGTCCGTGCGCTTTTCTTGTTCGGATCCGCGCTCATCTCTACCCAACGATAATGGAGGATGAATTGCGCTGGGAAGCCTCCTCCCGGCCTCTTCCCTGCAAGCACCTGATGGCTCTCGGCCGCGCCGATGGCGCGCTGCGACCCTGAACATGCCGTCGTGAGATCCCGTGATCGCCCGCGCAGCTCGCCGCGAAACCTGACGCGCGCGTCACTTCTTCTCGCCCTCCGGCTTCCGCTCCTGCATGGCCGGCTCGATGCAGTACTGAACGAACTCGCCGACGGTCTTCACGTCCCTGAGCTCGCGCTCGTTGGACCCCTCTTTCGGCACCTCGCACGCCCACTTGCAGTCCGGGTCGGCATCGCAGACCGGCGCGCGCGTGGTGTCGCCCTCGAGCGGCTTGACCGCGGCGAGGTCGGCGGCGGTGCCGAAGGTGAAGTAGTACGCGATGGCGCTCGTCCGCGCCGGCGCCGGCCCCGCGGCGAAGTGCTTCTTCAGCGCCTCGAGGGGCGAGCCCTCCTTCAGGTCGCCGAACGCCGCGCCGTACGTGAGCGCCTCGGGCATGGCGAACCCCTTGCTGTCGGGGAGCCTGCTCATGAACTCGTCGATGTGCTTCACCGTCGACATCTTCAGGATGGTCGCGGCGGCGGCGCGGCGGATCTTCCACTTGTCGGTCTTGAAGAGGCCGTAGAGCTTCTCGACGACGAGCTCGCGCGGCATCTCGCCGACGCGGCGGAACGCCTGGTCGAGCACCACGTCGGGCGCGTCCGCGGTCGCGATCTCGAGGATGCGCTGGATGTCGCTCGGGTTGTTGCGATCGAGCCGGCCCTCGAGGGCGGCGAGCGCGGCCTGGCGGCGCTTCTCGGGCTGCTGGGTGTCCGCCGCGAAGCCGAGGAGGAAGTCCACCGACGGGCGGCCGCCGAGCTTCTTCATCGAGCCGAAGACCCGGAAGAGCTCCTCCTCCTGGTACTGCGCGAGCTGCGCCTCGAACTGCTTCTCGGTGGGCGTGAGCTTCGACGCGGCGTTCGCCGCCTGGAGATCGGGCTTCTTGACGTTGACCCAGTCGCTCGAGGTGACGAACTTCGCGATGGCGACCAGGTTCGCCGAGGCGGCCTCCTTGGTCTGCGGGTCGCCGTACTCGGCCACGAGCGACGCCATCTGGTCGAGCCGCTTCGCCTCGCGCGTCATGAGCTTGGGCAGGCCGGCCACGGCGGGGGGGCCGATGAAGCGCAGGAGCTGCTCCATCCCGTACGCCTGCGAGCGGTCCTCGAGCCGGTGCTCGAAGTCCGCCATGGCCCAGTCGATGAGGGCGGCCTTGAGCCCCTCCTTCAGCCCCTCATCCGCGATGATCACGGTCCGGTCGGACGTGAGCATCGCGTACGCCGCGTCCTTGTAGGGGAACGAGGTGTCCGGCGGGACCGGCTGCCCGGGCTGCGCGACGGGCGGCGGCTTTCTCAGCTCGGCGATGATCGTCGGCACGAGCGCCGCGACGATGGCCTGCCGGGCCTCGGGCGCCATGGTCGCGAGCGTCTCGACCATGATGCCGATGCCCACGCGCCGGCCCTGCCGCGGCTTCATGCGGATGAGCGAGGTGGCCGCCTCGACGCGGAGCGAGTTGTCGTACTTGTCGTGAAACAAGACGGCCCTGAGCTTGTCCGGCCCGTGGGCGGTGCTCTCCCAGCGGTGGATGTCGTTCTCGTTGACGCGACACCCGCTGGTGGCGAGCCCCACGCCGGCGGTGGCGAGGCACAGCAAAAGAAGGCCCGCAGCGCCGACGCGCCGCCCTGCTCGTTCGACAGTTTCCATGCACGTCTCAGGAGGGTGGGGATGGTACCGCCCGCCGCGTCCTGTTTGAAAGAATTTCAAGGCCGACGAGAAGGGAGCCCGAGCGAAGTTTCCGCCAAATCGGGCCGGAACTCCAGCGCGGCGTCGTCCCCTGCCCTCCGTCCCCTGCCCTCGTCGCGCCCGTCACGGGCCGGAGAGGGCTGAGCCCGCACCCCCGGCGAAATCGGGCGCACGCGCGCGCACGCAAGCGCACGCAAGCGCGCGGATGTACGCGGCCGCGCCCGTCTGTTCCGCCCTTGCCCGATTCTTACCAGCCCTGCCAGACTTCTTGCCCCCGGGGCGGAGTACGCATATGTGAGCAAAGTAGGTTTAGGTAGGTATGAACGTCCCCTTGTTCGCTCCTCGCCGTGCCCAGCCCGCCGCCGGCCCTGGCGAGCCCTTGCGGTCCGGGGCACGTGGCGCCGCACGGACCAGCCCGGTGGGGGTCGCGGGCCCTGCCGCGCCGCAGGGGCATAGCTACGCCCGGGACGCGGCGGCGCTGGTCCTCCTGGTGTCCGCCTTGTACAGCGCCCTGGCGCTCGCCTCGTTTCGCGGGGATCCGCTGCGCCCGGAGATCGCGGGCGAGGACTGGGTGGGTCCCGTGGGGGCGGCGCTCGCGGGCGCGTCGGTCGAGGCGGTCGGCGTCATCGCGTGGTTCGTGCCGCTCGAGCTGGCGCTGCTCGCGATGCCGCTGCTCGGGGCGAAGCGCTCGATCGCGAGCCTGTTCCGGCTGAGCGGCGACATCGTGGTGGTCGTGGTGCTCGCGGCGCTCTCGCACGTCGCGTTCCCGCGGGCGGTCGCGTTCGGCGCGATGCCGCTCGGCGGCGCCGTGGGGGAGCTGTTCGGGGAGGTGCTGCGCGCGCTCTTCTCGAACATCGGGTCGTACATCATCGGGCTCACCATCGTCGCGCTGATCCTGATGGGCCGCGCGACGTTCTCGTTCATCGAGCTCGCGCATCGGGCCGAGCAGCTCGCGGTCGCGATCGCGGCGCGCATCGCCGGCTGGGCGCGCGCGCTCTTCGGGGCGTGGGCCGCGGCGCGCGACCTGGAGCGGCGGGCGACGGGCTCGGAGCAGGAGGCGCCGCCGATCATCGCGCGCAACTCGAGCCCCGACGCGATCATCGCCGCGCTGGCCGACGACGCCGACGAGCCGCTCTCGGACCCCGGCGCGAGGAGCACGCCCGTCGAGCCGGCCGGCGTCGAGACGCCGGCGCTCGACCTGTGGAAGAGCGCGCCGACCAGCGCCGCCCCCCAGGAGCCGGCGGCCCCGTCGAAGCCGAAGCGCGGAAGGAAGGCGCCGGCGCGCGAGCCACGCGAGGCGGCGCCGCTGGCGAGCGAGGCGGCGCCGCAGGGAGCCGAGCCGCGCGAGGCGGTGATCCACGGCGGCGAGGCGCACGAGGTGGTCATCCACAGCGCCGAGCCGCGCGAGGTGGTCATCCACGGCGGCGAGGCGCACGAGGTGGTCATCCACAGCGCCGAGCCGGAGCCGGAAGAGGAGGCGCCGCAGAGCGACCCGCTGCGCGAGGTGGCGCAGCACAGCCCCGCGCCGCGCGAGGTGGGGCAGCGGTTCGTCGAGCTGTTCGAGGGAGAGGAGCGCGAAGGAGCGCAGCGCGCCGTCGAGCCGCGCGAACGAGCGCAGCGCGCCGTCGAGCCGCGCGACGGCGGACCGCGCCGCGCTGGGCGGCGCCGCGCCGGGGCCGCCGCAGAGCCGCGCGGCGCCGCGGCCCTGGAGGACGGCGACGAGTCGCCCTTCGCGGGCGAGGCGCGCCTCTTCGAGAGGGAAGCGCAGCTCGATGAGGACGACGCGGTCGAGACCGAGGCCGACGAGGAGAGCGTGGCCGCGTTCGCAGCGCCGGAAGCGCTCGACGTGCCCACGCCGTCGCCCATCCTGCCCGTGCGCGAGCTGCCGGCGCGGCAGCCCGACGCCAGGGTGGCCCACCGCGACCTGACCGTCCGCGAGCCGCGCGATCTGACCGCCCGCGAGCCGCGGGAGCCGCGCGATCCGACCGCCCGCGAGCCGCGCGATCTGCCCGCGCACGAGGCGCGTGACCTGCCTGCACGCGAGCCGCGGGAGCCGGATGCCCGGGCGGCGCACCGCGAGCCGCCGCCGGCCGGCGGCCCCGAGCGATCTCAGGGCGCCGCGCCGCGCGCGCCCACGATCGTCGACACGAGCCGCGAGCTCGTCAGCGAGAAGCCGGCGGTGGTCAAGGTCGTCCCGGCCACCGGGGCGGGCTTCCGCCTGCCGATGACCGACATGCTCGACGCGGCCGCGGGCGGGCGCATCCAGCTCGACGCGGATCAGCTCAAGGCGACCGCGCAGCTCCTCGAGAAGACGCTCGCCGACTATGGCGTCAGCGGCAAGGTCGAGGAGATCCACCCTGGACCGACCGTGACGACGTTCGAGGTCTCCCCCGCCGCCGGCACCAAGGTCTCGAAGGTGGCGGGCCTCGCGGACGACCTCGCGCTCGGCCTCTCGCGCAAGGTCCGCATCGTCGCCCCCATCCCCGGCAAGAACCGGATCGGCTTCGAGATCCCGAACGAGCACCGCCTGCCCGTCAACCTGCGCGAGCTCGTCGAGGACCGCCGCTTCGTCGAGATGAAGGCGCCGCTGCCCTGCGTGCTCGGGCGCGACATCATCGGCACGCCGTACTTCGCCGACCTCGCGTCGATGCCGCACGTGATCGTCGCGGGCGCGACCGGCGCGGGCAAGAGCGTCGGGCTCAACGTGATGCTGGTGAGCCTGCTCTTCCGCAAGACGCCGGAGGAGCTCAGGCTCCTGATGATCGATCCCAAGGTCGTCGAGCTCGCGCCCTTCGACCGCATCCCTCACCTGCTCCTGCCGGTCGTGACCGACATGAAGCAGGCGGCGAACGCGCTGAAGTGGGCCGTGGACGAGATGGAGCGGCGGTACCAGCTCTTCGCGAACGCGGGGACGAAGAACATCACGACCTACAACGCCTGGGTCGAGCGCGTGCAGCGCGGCGAGGCGCGCCCGCCGAAGCCGCCCGCCAAGGTGAGCGCGATCGGGGCCGACGGGCTCGAGGTGGAGATCGACGCGGCGAAGGACGGGTCGGACGCGGCGCTGCCGGAGAAGATCCCCTTCATCGTGATCGTCGTCGACGAGTTCGCCGACCTGATGATGCAGCAGGGCAAGGACGTGGAGGCGAGCGTGGCCCGGCTCGCGCAGAAGGCGCGCGCCGCCGGCATGCACGTGATCCTCGCGACGCAGCGGCCGAGCGTCGACGTGATCACCGGCATGATCAAGGCGAACTTCCCCACGCGCATCGCCTTCCGGGTCGCGCAGAAGGTGGACAGCCGCACGATCCTCGACGAGCAGGGCGCCGAGCACCTGCTCGGCCGCGGCGACATGCTGATCAAGATGAACGGCTCCAACGAGACGCGCCGCGTGCAGTGCCCGTTCTGCTCCGAGGAGGAGGTCCAGAAGATCACCGACTTCCTCCGGCTCCAGGGGGAGCCGGTCTACGACGAGGCGATCCTCCGGCCCCGCGACGACGAGGGCGAGGAGCCCGACACGTCCGACGCGGAGGCCGATCCCATGTACGACGCCGCGGTGCGGATCGTGGCCGACACCCGGCGCTGCTCGACCTCCTGGCTCCAGCGCAAGCTCGGCGTCGGCTACAACCGCGCCGCCAAGCTGGTCGAGGCGATGGAGAAGCGCGGGCTGGTCGGGCCGGCCAACGGCGCCAAGGATCGCGAGGTGCTCATCGCGCCGATCTGACCCTCACGGGATCTGTCTTGACGCCGCGCCGCAGTGCGTGTTGCCACGCGGTCGACCCGGGCGAGCAGACCGAGACGGATGTTGAGGAGAGCACAGCCCCGGCGTCCCCGCCGCGGGGGCAGCGCGCTAGCATGGCGGTTGTTTTGACTTTCCCGTTCGAATGCTTCATGGAGCACGCAGGATGGCGCCTGAGGAAACGCGCACGCGTCTGATCGCTCAGATCGCGAGCCTCCTGAAAGAGGGAACGATGCCCGCGGACGCCCGCGCAGCGGGGCTGACGCTCATCGGCTGGCTCGCGAGGCGCATGCCCGGAGAGGCGGCGTCGCGCGACGGTGTCGACGAGATGTGCCGCCGCGCGGCGGTCCTGGGCTGCCGGCCGCGGCGCATGGGCGGGCGGCGGTCCACCTGATCGGGCGGCGCTGATCGGGCGCCGCGCCGGCGCCGCGGGAGAGCAGCCTTGCCGACGCGCTGACCAGCGCTCCGCGGCGGGCGCGAGGCGGTCGTCCTGCTTCCCTGGCGCCTCCCGCCCCATGCGCGGCCGCGACGGGCGGCGGGCTCCGGCGGCCGTATCCAGCGGCCGCGACGGCCGGAAGCCGACCGCGGTGCCGTAATTTGTACGTGCCGTATCCAGCGCGGCTAAGCTCCGGGTGGCGCGGTATCCCGCGCCGTGAGGCTCGCGCGACGCTCGAACCGGGACGTCGGCTCGCCAGGTACGATGGGGTCAACGGCCGCTGTTGGGCCTGTGATAGGTGGTGTTGCTCATGGCGAACCGCGTGGTCGCCCTCCCCGAACCGCACCCGAATGACGATGAAGATGTCGTGTGGGGGATCTCCACGGCCAGCGCGCTGTGGGCGCGAGGCGAGCGACGTGACGCCATCGTGTGGCTGCGGCGCGCGGCCGACGCGGCCGGGGCCGCGGGGCAGACGTTCCGCGCCTCGGAGCTCGGGCTCTGCGCGACCGCGCTCGAGGAGGTGATGGCCTCGGAGGTCGGTCAGCCGAGCGATCCCGACCTCCTGGAGACGATCGACGAGGACGACGAGCTGACCCTGACGTCCGACGACACCGAGACCGACGACGAAGGCCCGCCCTCCGACGAGCAGACCTGGCGCCGCCGCCGCTCGCTCACCGAGGAGCTGCGCGCCTCGATGCCCTCGATCGAGATCGACATGTTCGAGCCGCTCTCGGAGCCGGAGCTGGCCGCCGAGTCGGAGCGCGTGCCGCCGCCGCTCTCACGGCCGTTGCCGGTGATCCACCCGGCCGCGGACGACGCACCCGCGGCCCGACCGATCGCGCCGTATGCCCCGGCGCTTCCCGGCATCGCGCAGGGCAGCGCCCCGCCGCCCGCGCCGCCGCCCCCGCCGCAACGAAGGACGCAGCAGCCTCCGGGCGCCCCGTTCCCGCAGGCCGCGCCGCCCGTCCAGCCGCCGCCGCCCTTCGCGCCGGCGGCGCAGGCTGTAGCGCCGCGCTCGCAGCCGCCCCCCGCCGCGTACCCGCAGCGGCTCGATCCCCCCCACGCCCAGCCGCCGGCGCCCGTCGCGCCGTCCGCACCGCCGCCGGGGGTGACCACCCTCCAGGGCAGCGCCCTCTATCAGAGCCAGCCGCCGCCGGCGTCTCCGCTCGCCGCCACGCAGGCTGCGAGCGCGATCCCGCCGCCGCCTCCGCTGTCCGGGGCTCCGTCGTACAGGCCGCAGGTCGCCGCCGACCCGCCGTGGCTCGCCGCGCCGTCGAAGCCGCAGAGCGTGCCCCCGCCGCCTCCGCCGGCCCCGCCGCGCGCCGCATCGCAGCGGCCGTCGTCGGCTCCGCCTCGCCTTTCCCCGACGTCTGCGCCGCCTTTGCCGTCCTTCGGGGCTCCGCCAGCGCCGTCCTTCGGGGCTCCGCCGGTGCCGTCCTTCGGGCCTCCGCCAGCGCCGTCCAATCCGCCGTCTCCTGGGGTACTGCCAGCGCCGCCGCATCCGCCGTCCTTCGGACCTCCGCCGGCGCCGGCTCATCCGCCGACCTTCGCGCCGCCGCGCCCGCAACCGCCGCCAGTGCCGCATGCGCAGGCGCCGCATCCGCCGACCTTCGCGCCGCCGCGCCCGCAGCCGCCGCCTCCAGCCGCCGCGCCGGCGACCGCGGCGGCGCCGCCTGTCGCACCGCCGCCCCCGCAGGCGCTTCCCCCGCCGGTCGCGCCGCCGCAGGTCGCGCCGCCGCCCTTGACGGCCGCCTACGCTGCACCGCTGCCGCCGCCGGTCGCGCCGCTACCCCCGCAGGCGCTGCCCCCGCCGGTCGCGCCGCATGCGCAGGCGCTGCCCCCGCCGGTCACGCCGCATGCGCAGGCGCTGCCCCCGCCGGTCGCGCCGCCGCCCCCCTCGACGCTCGCATCCGCTGCATCGCCATTGCCGCCGCCGGTCGCGCCGCCGCATCCGCAGGCGCTGCCGCCGCCGGCGCCACCTCCACCCCACACCCTGCCGTCGGCATCGCGGCCGCCCGCTGCGCCCCTCGCGCCGCCGCTCTCAGCGCCGCCAGCGCCTTCAGCGCCGCCGCTCTCAGCGCCGCCGCTCTCAGCGCCGCCAGCGCCTTCAGCGCCGCCGCTCTCAGCGCCGCCGCTCTCGGCGCCGCCAGCGCCTTCAGCGCCGCCGCTGTCCTTGTCGGCGTCCGTCGCGCCGCCTGCCTCGGCGCCACTCGCCCCGTCGACCTCCGCAGCGCCGCCTCCTCGGCCCGCCGCGCCGGCATCCGTCGCGCCGCCTCCGCCTCCGCCGCCGCTCGTCGCACCGCCGCCGCCGGCAGCGCTTGGAGCGCCGCCGTCCCCGCCGGTGCCCGCTCCACCGCAACCACCCTCGCCTGCTGCACCGCCACCGCCGCCCGCCGTATCGGCTGCGTCGCCTCCATCTCTGTCGGCGCCCGCTGCACCGCCAGCGCCGCCGCCCGCGGCGCCTCCATCAACCCCACCGCCGGCCCTGTCGGCGTCCGCTGCGCCGCCTCCTGCGCCGCCCACGGCGCCTCCGCCTGCCGCTGCGCCGGCTCTTTCGGCCCCTGCGGCGCCGGCCGTGTCGGCTCCCGTTGCGCCGCCTCCGCCGCCCGCGGCGCCTCCGTCTCCGGCCACGACCGTCGCGCCGTCGTCACCGCCGCCCGCCGCGGCTCTGCCCTCGGCCGCACCGCTGTCGCCGTCAGCGCCGCCGCAGAGCCCGAGCCCCGCGACGCGCGCCGAGGATCCCGCGGCAGATGTCGACGTCGGCGAGATCCTCGTCGAGGCTCAGGCCTCGCCTCCCGCCGCGACCCGCCCCAGCCCGGCCGCGCCCGCTCCGGGGACGGCCATGTCGAGGCGGAAGCCGCGCGAGCCGATCCTCGACCCCTGGTCCGATGACGCCGAGGCGGCCGCACCACCTCGGCCCCCGCAGGAGACCATCTCGCCGAGCGGCGACACGTACCTCGTGGCTCGCCGGCCTCCCTCGACGCCGCACGAGGGCGACGAAGACGAGGTCATCACCTCGGCTGCGCCGCTCGATCTGACGCTCAAGCGAAAGCCGATCTCCGCGCGACCTCCCGCGCCTCCGGCGCCGGCAGCCCGCCCCCGGCCAGCGACCCCCGCCGGAAGCGAACCGCCCGGACACCTCGGGACGTCGGCAGACAGCATCCCCCCGAAGGGCGCCGTCGTGTCCTCGATCCGCGACGAGCCGATCGAGCCCCCTGCGACCGCAGAAGCGTCGGATCCGGCGTCGACGCCCGAGGGAACCGTCGTGATCGAGCTCTCCGATCACGACCTCGACGCGCAGCCGCCGTCGGTGCGCGACGACGCGGCGCCAGCACCCCAGGCGGCGGTGCAGGACGGCGACCTGCAGGCGAAAGCCGACCCTGCCCACGGCGAGCCCGCCTCCGGCGTCGCGAGCGCCCCGGCGCAGCCCCCGCGCGAGCTCGGCGAGGCGGTCGCCGAGCCCGCGGCGGAAGAAGAGCTGCTCGACGAGGCGGACATCGCGCTCGACGAGACGCCCGCAATCCAGGCGCCCGTGACCCGGGCCCCCGTGGCCCAGGCCCCTGCGGCCGAGCCGCCGCCACCGCGCCCGGCATCGGCCCGCGCGCCGGCAGGCGATGCGCGCCCGGGGACCGCCGCGGCGCCGCCCGAGGTGCTCGCGGTGGAGATTCCCGGACCGGACGCAGGCGACGCCGTCGACCTCGGCGCGATGGTGCTCGACCTGCCGTCCGAAGCGCCACCGGCGGAGGGAGCGATCGCGGCGCTCGACATCGACCCGGAGATCGCGCCGGATCTACCGCAGCCGGATGGCGCCGGCGCCGCGCCGGTCGCCAGCGCCCCGCCGACCGCCGTCATCACCGGCCGCGACATCGAGCAGATCGAGGCGTTCGCCGACCTCCCCGAGGAGATGCACGACGAGCTCGCGCGCGCGGCGCAGGTCGACGACCTCGCGCCCGACGAGGAGCTCGCCGTCGACGGCGCGGCGCTGGTGCTGAGCGGGAGCGTCGCCGTGTGCGCGAGCATCGTCGACGTGCCGGCCGAGCGCGCCGCCATCGGGGCGCTCGTGCCGTCGCGCGGCACGCTCGAGGAAGGGATCCCGCTGCGCGTCGTCGCCGGCGCAGGCGGCGCGCGGGTCGCGATCTGGGACCAGGCGACCATCGACAACGCGCTCCGCACCTGCCCCTGGGTGGTCGATGAGCTGCGCGCCGTCGCAGACCGGATCCAGTCGCTCGCTGGAGCCACGATGGGGCCGCTCGGAGAGCTCGAGGAGTCGCTGCTCCGCCGGGTCCTGGGCCGGCTCCGCGTGCGCGGCCTCGTGCCCGGCGAGCAGCTCGTCCACGCCGGCAATCCCATGCCCGGGCTCGTCATCATCGGCGCCGGCGCGCTGGACCTGGTCGACGAGCGCTCGCACCAGGCCATCGGCGCCGCGCGGCCCGGTGAGCTCCTGTTCGCCTCCGAGCTGCTCGGAGGCCAGCCGGCGCCGTCGATCGCTCGCGCCGCTGGAGGCGGCGCGCTCGTGCTCATCGCCGACCACCCCGTGCTGCGCGAGCTGTTCGAGAGCACGCCGGAGCTGCTCTCCATCCTCGCGCAGTCCGTCTCGCTGAGCGCTCAGCGCGGCTGAAGCCCCGGGCGGGTCGAGCCTCGCGCCGCTAATCCCGCCGCAGGCTCGGCCGGTCCCCCGGGCCGGTCAGCGGCCCGCCACGGAGCGCAGCCGCCGCGCGGCCTCCTGCTCCAGCTCGACCGGCTCGGCGGGCTCCTCGTCCTCCGTCAACTGCCAGACGAGCTCGCTGTTGCCCTGCGCTCCGGCGAAGCGCAGCCCGAACCACTTGGCGGCGGGCGAGATCGTCAGCCTCCCCTCCGCGGTCGCGCGCGGGAAGCGGATGCGGAACGCCTGCCGCCACACCGTGTTGTACGGGAAGTAGGTCCGCTCGAGCGCGTTCGGCTTCGTGATCGCGATGATCTCCTCGGGCGCCGTCTCGTTGCCGGTGTCGTCGATCAGCCGGACGATCCACGCGCTGTTCGGCGTCGAGAGGTCGTTGTACTTGCGCTCGCCCCCGAAGATCGCGACGAAGAACTGGTGATGGTGGCGCGTCTCCTCGAGCGTCTTCTCGAGGAGCTTCTGCCGCTGCTCGATCGTGAGCCGGTAGTCCTGCGCGTAGCGGGCGACGTAGGCCCAGCGGAAGTCCCACGACTCGAACGTGGCGGTGGCCGTGAGGAAGTTGTCGAGCTCCGAGAGCGCGAACAGGTGCTCCGTGCGCGTCCAGGCGCGGAGCACGTTCTCGTAGTCCGTCGCCACGTACTCGCGGGGCCCCTCGTTGAGGCTCACGAGCTGGGTCGAGCAGCCTGTCGCCCCGAGGAGCGCCGCGAGAACCAGACCGCGCCGGAGCCATGCCGCTTTGACCACGCGCCCAGGGTACCCAGCAGCCGCGCTGGATGCACGCACTCGAACGAGCCCCCCGCACCTTCGCCCGCGGCGCGCCGCCGCGCCCGCCGGGAGCGCCCGCGCGGAGGCGCGCCCGCCGCTCACGGGCGCGCCGCAGGATCGTCGGTCGGGAAGGCGAACCCCACGCTGATCCGCGCGGCGTAGTACGAGGCCACGTCGCCGCGCAGCGGGGTCGCGATCGGCAGCAGCACGCTGAGCGCCGGCTGCACGTTCGCCAGGATGAACCGGACGCTCGGCGAGATCGCGAACGTCGCGCGCCTGTCGTCCGGAAGGCCCTCCGTGAGCTGGTAGACCTCCCACAGCTCGAGCCCCACCCCGACCGGCCGCGCGATCCGGTAGCCGAAGTAGAACGCGGTGTGCGCCCGGATGTCGGTGCGCCGCTCGCCGGACCTGAGGCCGCGCACGACCAGCGACCAGTCGAGGCCCTGCCGGAGCTGGAAGATGAACGGCCCCGTGATGTGCCGCATGTCGAACCAGGGGCGGAAAGTCAGCGTGAGATCCCGGAAGCGCGTCTCGTCCCACGGCCGCACCACACGCGCGGTCCGCAGCACCTCGGCCTCCTGGGGCGAGACGTCGCGCGGGACCGGGATCACGACGCCGAAGCCGCCGCCCGAGGAGAGCCCGCGCGCGCTCGACCAGACGCCCCGCCCGTAGAGCTCGGGGCTCCCGAGCAGGATCGATCGCGCGACCCCCGGGACGCTCGCGGCGGCGCTGTCGTGCACCGCGCCGACGAACCATTTCCGGGGGACGAGCGGCATCTCCATCTCGCCGTGCGAGTACCAGGCGAAGGCGGTCCTGCCGCTCGCCCGGCTCGTCGACTCGGGCTCGATCACGGCCGCCGTGTACTCGAAGGTGAAGGTCGGATCGCGCCGCGTGAGCCCGGGGAGCGTCGGCGGCGCGGGGACGTCGAAGACGGCCTCTTCCTCGTCGGACCACGCGCCCGAGCCCGGCGGCGCCGCCAGCGCGGAGGCCGGCGAGCCGGCCAGCGCGAGCAGCGAGAGCGAGGCCGCCGCGCGGGCGAAGCGGCGCGAGATCACGTGGGCGAGCCGCCGCGCCGGCGCGCGGGCGCGGCGCCGGTGCGACGCCGGAACCCGCGCGGGCCGCCTCGATGCCACGCGGGGAGCGCTACTTCGACCCGAGGCCGAAATCGTTCGCCGTGACGTAGAGCATGAGCCCGAGCAGCATGACCACGCCGACCAGGTGGATGTGCGCCTCGATGCGGGCGTTCGGCCGGCGCCGCGTGGCGGCCTCGTAGAACAGGAACATCAGGCGGCCGCCGTCCAGGGCCGGGAACGGGATCAGGTTGAAGGCGCCGAGGTACGCCGACAGCAGCCCGAGGAACTCGAGCCCGTCGGCCCACCCGCGCTTGGCCGCGTGCGCGGTCTCCTCGATCATCCGCTTCGGGCCCCCGAGCTCCCCGTCGACCTTGCCCGTCAGGTACTGGCCGAGCCCGACCACCAGGCTCTGCACGACCTTCGGCGGCTTCGTCACGGCGAGCACCGCGGCCTCCTTCACGGTCACCGGCGCCGACTGCACAGCGCCGATCGCCATCACGCCGATCTTGCCCGTGCCGTTCTCGTTCGCGGGCGTGACCTTCGCCTCGACGCGCTCGCCCGCGCGCTCCACGATGATATCGAGCGGGCGGCCGGGGCTCTTGGAGATGATCTCCGCCATCTTCTCCCAGTCCTGGACCGGGGTGCCGTCGATCTCGACGATGCGGTCGCCGTCCTTCAGGTTGGCCGCCGCCGCGGGCATCCCGGCGACCACGCCGATGTCGGTCAACCGGTAGGGCTTGCCGCCCACCATCAGGCTCGCGAAGAAGAGCACCGACGCGAACAGGTAGTTCGCGAGCGGACCGGCGAAGATCGCGGCGATCCGGCCCACCAGGCTCGCGTTCGCGTAGCTGCCCTTGTCCTCGGGATCGATGTCCTCGAGCGGGTTCATGCCAGCGATCTGCACGTACGCGAGGAACGGGATCATCGCGACCTGGAACACGGTGGGGCCGTGCTTCACCGGGTTGTGACGCCAGAGCCGCACGCGGATCTTGTCCGCGGCGGTCGTGAACCAGAAGTACCCGTCCTTCGGGACGACCTTGAAGAAGGTGGGACCGAAGCCGATCGAGAACTTCAGGACGCGCATGCCGTAAGCGCGCGCGGCGAAGTAGTGCCCTGCCTCGTGGACCACCATCAGCAGGGCGAGACCGAGGATGCCTACAAAATACCAGCCGAACATCTCCGGCTAGTCTAACCAGGGCGGGCCTCCTCCGCACGCGCCCGATGACCACCCCGTACGCCCGCCCCGGCGAGATCCCGCCGCCCACGGCGGAGGCCGGCGCTCCCCCGGCCGGCAGCAGGGCAGCGAGACCGCCGGGCAGCGCCGTGGCGGCTCAGTCCGGCCAGAGAACGGGCGGGGTGGGGCTCAGCCGGTGAAGAACGACACGCCGAAGCTGAAGAACGGATACCCGATCCGCATCGTCAGCGAGATGTCGTCGTTGAAGTGGTACCGGCCGCCGACCATGGTGACGAAGTCCAGGTACACGTCGTCGTAGAACCCGTCGGTCCGGAGGACACCGCCGATATCGGCGAACGCGCTCCACTTATCGTTGAAGAAGAAGTTCCACTGCATGGTGACCGGACTCCAGATGGTGAAGTCGCGGCGGCAGTACGTGCAGTTGGTGAAATCCAGGCCGAACGAGATGCCAACCGTGTTGTTGAGCCGCGGGATGAACGCCGGATCGGCGAGCTCGATCGTGGCCCTGAAGCCGAGGCCGAACTCCGGGTCCCCGACGCCGTCGTACCTGCCCCGGAACCGCCGCAGGCCGTAGTCGCGGTGCAAGAAGACGAAGTTCCCGTGCGGCTCGAGCTCGGCCACGTAGTCGGGGTGGTCGTTCGGATTCTTGATGTTCGCCTGCGCTTCGGGCGCGAGCGTGAGGAGGGTGGCGCCGGCGAGAGCGACACTCACGAGCGAGGGGAGCGCTTTCATGTGCTCTACGTACCAAAGGAACGGCAGCGAAGGAAGCGCACGGCCACGTGCCGGGCGCAGGAAAGCCGCCGCTGGAAGGCGGTGTCGCACTCCGCGCGGCGCTCCCGGGCGCCGTGGCTCGTGGCGCGCTGCGCGGGGTGGCCCACGACGGGCGGCGCCCTGTGGCCCGCCGCGCGCTGCGCGCGTGGCCTGCGTCACGCCGTGCGCGGGCTCTCGCCGAGGGCGAGCTCGTCTGGCTGAGACGCGCGCTTCGGGGTAAGAGGTCAACAGAGCGCAGCGCCGCATGAGGCCGCGTGCCGCGGAGGGGCGGCGTTCCCGGAGCGTCGAGAGGAGAGGATCGATGAGCGTCATCCAGCGGGCCCGTGGTTGCGTGCGCATCGCCTCGGCGCTCGCCGCGGTCGCCGCGCTCGCCTGCAGCCCCACGATCCAGGTCGCGGGCCCGCCGCCGGACGAGACGGCCCAGCCGCCGGCGCCGCAGAAGAAGACGCCCGCTCCGGCCGGGCCCCTCACGACGCCGGAGCCGCCGGCGCCCGCGCCCGTCGAGCCGTTCGTGAAGACGCGGGACTCCGACGAGTGGGTGAGCCAGACGCTGAAGCTGCAGCGGCGGTACGAGCGCGTCCTCGTCGTCGGCGCGCCGGCCCCCGCCGCGATCCGCGTCGCCGCGCTCGATCTGAACGCGCGCGACGCGGCGGCCGAGCCGCAGGATCTGCCGGTCACGCGCGCGTTCTCGACGCTCCAGGAGGCGGCAGACGCGGCCCGCGGCGGCGACCTCGTCGCGGTGCTGCCGGGGACGTACGCGGGGTTCTCGATGGGCGACAAGCCGAGCGCCGGCCAGGAGAAGTACATCCACTTCAAGGCCCTGGGGAGCCCGGGCGAGGTCGTGATCGACCGGGCGTGTACCGCCGACCCGAGCTGGATGATTTACCTGAAGACGTCGCACCACGTGGTGATCGAGGGCTTCAACCTCGCCGGGAGCAGCGAGCCGGGCAAGCAGAGCGCCGGCTCGCCGCGCGCGGGGATCATGGTCGACGGCGCGTTCGGCGAGACCGGCAGGCTCGCGCACCACATCGCCATCGTCGGCAACTTTTCCCATCACCATCGGATGTGGGGGTTCCACTCCACCGACAGCCACAGCGTCCTCCTGCAGGACAACCTGTTCGCGCTGTCCGCGCGCGAGCACGGCGCGTACGTGTCCGACGGCTCGGACAACTACGTGGTTCGTCGCAACGTGTTCTTCGGCAACAACGCGGGCGGGTTCCAGGCGAACCTCGATCCGGAGGCGTCGCTCGAGGAGGTGATGAAGCACCCGTCGTTCCGGGGCTACCCGTCCATGCAGCCGACCCGCGCCTGGGCCGCGGGGCTGATGAAGCTCGCGACGGACAGGTTCGGCGAGCACGGGTTTCCGGATGGCCGCGGCGTCAACTTCATCATCGAGCAGAACGTGATGAACGGCAACGGGCGCGTCGGCGGCGGGGCGATCAACCTGGCTGGGCTGTCGGACTCGCTGATCCAGAACAACCTCGTTTACGGCAACCTCGCCAGCGGGATCGCGCAGTGGGACGACGCGAACCCGTTCGACCGGGCGTACGTGGAGCCCGGCCCGCGCTCTCCGGAGCAGGTGAGCGGCCCCGACGCGCTGCCGCTCTGGGGCTGCCGCAACAACCTCATCCGCAACAACACCGTGATCATGAACACGAGCGGCCGGGCCGCGCTCCAGTGCGGCAACGGGAGCTGGGGTTGCCGGCTGCGGAACAACATCTTCGTGAACGACGCGGCGTCGTCGATCGAGGTGCTGAGCACGGGGATTTACCGGTTCGACGCCGAGCACAACGTGGTGACCCAGGTGAGCTACGGCGGGATGCCCGACGGGCTGAAGCGGCTCGCGGCGGCGCTGCCGGAGACGCGGGCGATCACGGGGATCACGCGCGCGCGGCTCGCGGCGGAGGTGGTGCGGGCGAGCGAGGAGCCGTGGGTGGTCCTGGAGGGGAGCTGGTGGAAGCTCAACCCGAACCGCCCGGATTTCAGGCCGAAGCGGTCGTCGAAGATGCTGCTCGGGCAGGGCGACGCGCGCGAGATGCCGGCGCGGGATCTGCTCGGCAACAAGCGGAGCGGCGCGGAGCTCGGGGCGCTCTCGCCGGGGGGCTGAGGGGGGCTGAGGGCGGGCTGAGGGGCCGGGGCGGGCTGCCGCGGGCGCGGCGGCGGCGCCGGGCGGGGGCGCGTCCGGGCGCGCCGCGCCTGTCAGGGATCGCCGGCGGCGGTGGCGGCGGCCGGGGCGGCGATGCCGAGCCAGCGGTGGGCGTGCTCGAGGCTGGGGAGGCAGACGGCGGCGAGCGCCTCGAAGCCGCGGCCTTCCCAGGGGCCCTCGGGGACGGCCACGACGACCATGCCGGCGGCGCGCCCGGCCGTGACGCCCGCGAGGGAGTCCTCGAGCACGGCGCACCGGGCCGGGGGCACGCCGAGCTCGGCCGCGGCGCGAAGGAAGATGTCCGGGGCCGGCTTCGGGTGGGCGACGTCGTCGCCGGAGACGACGGCCTGGAAGCGCGGCCGGAGGGCGAAGCGCTCGAGCACGGCGGCGATGAGCCGGTGCGGCGAGGACGAGGCGAGCGCCGTGGGCAGCCCTGCGAGCGCGGCCGCGGAGAGCAGCTCGGCGGCGCCGGGCTTGAGCGCGAGCCCGCCGACGGAGCCGATGAAGTCGTCGAGGAGGGCGGCGATGTCGCGCTCGGGATCGACGGCGAACCCGAAGCGCTCGCTCGTGGCCGAGAGGGTGGCGCGCAGGCCCCCGCCCACGCAGCCGGCGTGGTGCTCCTTGGTCCAGGTGAAGCCGCGCGCGCGGCAGAAGGCCTGCACGACCTGGAGCCAGAGCGGCTCGGAGTCCACGAGGAGGCCATCCATATCGAAGATGAGCGCGGCAGGGGGCAGACCGGGCATGGGGCGGGTGGGTAGCCGAGCCGGGGCGCGATGCCAACCGGCGCCGGGGTGGTGGGGACGCAGGCGACGGGGCGCGCGGGTGTGAGAAAAAAATCTTGCGGAGGGAATGAGGTAGGCGAACGATCGCGCGGCGTTGGAGTAACGCGGCGGAACGGGCGCGGCGTGCCCTGTAAGGAGAGCGGAGATGCGCAACAGGACTTCTTCTCTTGTGTTCGTGTTCTGCGTGGCCGCGGGCGCGGCGCTTTCGGCCTGCTCGGGGGAGACGACGGAGAACCCCGGCGGGACCGGGGGGAGCGGCGGGAGCGGCAGCGGGGCAACAACGAGCAGCACGACGGCAGCCACGACCACGACCTCGGCGACGACGACGTCGGCGGCCACGACGTCGAGCGGAGCTGGGGGCGATGGCGGCGGCCCCGGCAGCAACACCGTGTGCGATCAGGCCTGCGAGAAGGCAGAGGAATGCATGGTTCCGGTGTGCAGCATCCTCACGTTCGACTGCGCAGACCCGGCCGCGGAGTGCAGCGCTCAGTGCGTGCTCGATGCGTCGTGCGAGCAGATCCAGTCGATCTCAAGCGATGCTGTCGATCCAGAGCTCGCCGGCTGCCTGAGCGAGTGCCAGGGCACAGAAGGGGGAGGCAGCGGCGTGGAGTGCCTGAGCTGCGCGGGACAGAACGGCTGTCTGACCGACTGTGCGCGCGACGGCACGTGCCTACTTTGGCTTGGCTGCGCACGGACATGCATGGAGAGCGATCCGCAGCCGCAGTGCTTCAGCGACTGCAACACAGATTACCCTGGAGCAGCGGAGATGGCTGAAGCCGTCTATGCCTGCGCCTGCACGGATTGCAGCGAGAGCTGTGGTGCCGTCGCAGATCCCTGCAATCAGCCGGGGATGTAGCGAGCTCGGGCTCGCACGCCCGGATGCGGCGCTACGGCGAGAGCTTCGCGACGAACACATCTGCACCGCCGTTCGTCGCGAGCGCACCGCCACCGAAGTCGACTGTCTCCCACACCGTTCCCACAATCACTGGATCTCCAAGAGAGTCGCTCTTGATGGCGAGCACCCGGTCGCCTTCAGGGCTGCCGAACCGCCTACTCCACAGCGGCTGACCCAGCCTCGTGAGCTTCACCACAAATATATCGCTCGAGTCTCCGGACGCAGATAGCTCTTCGCCACCGATCGACATGTCCCCATCGAAGGCTCCAGAAAAGAACACGTCGCCGGAGCGATCGTAGGCGAGCTCTCCACCGTCGTAGTCACCGGCGCCACCGAACAACTTGGCCCATTGGTAAGTTGCCTGACTGCTCAACTTGATAAGATAGGAGTCCGAACCGTCGGACACGAAGGTACCGGCACCGGTGTTTACAGATCCATCGAATGCCACCGCCAGCAGCGGCCCACCCATCTCATCCAGGGCAGCGCCTGTGACCGTCTGAATACCGGAACCGTGGAACGACGCATCGGACACCGCTACTCCATCCGAGGAGAATTTCACCACGTACGCATCCATCCGATCGGCGGGTGGTAGACTTCCCAGACCAAAATCTATGCTTCTTGCGTAATTTCCCGCGAGCCAGATGTTGCCGGCGGGATCGACCATCACCCTGGTGCCAAGCTGTGCACCTTCGCCGCCGAACGCCTTGCCCCAGAATCCGTCGCTTCGCCTGCCTGACCCGTCGGAGCCACTGAGCTTGGCCAAGAATACGTCCACGTCTGCCCCCTGTGACGGGATCGCACCATCGCCAAGGTCGATCGAGCCGCAGAATGAGCCTGTAACCAACAGATCTCCTTGAGCTGTCGTCGCCAGCGATGAAACGCGAGCGAGCAAGCAGGCGCCCGTCAGGTGCTTGCTCCAGACGTGCTGTCCATCCGGGTCAAACTTCGCCACGAAGTGGCCACGATCGATGAGGTTCCCTCCCAAGCTGAACGGTTCAGACGAAAATCCAGCCGCGAACACATTTCCGTCTCGATCGAGCACGATCGCCGAGGGCACCTGAAGCATCGCTTCAGAGCCATCAGCGGCGCCATACTGCCTGGCCCATAGAGGCTTACCATCTGGGCCTATTTTGACGAGAAAGATGTTCTTTCCCGCCGTCGTCGACAGCACGAAACCACTCACGTCGATTCGACCAGAAAACTCACCGATAACGTACGAGTTCCCAGACGAGTCTATCGCGAGACCCGTGGGCTCGTCTCGCAGCTCACCACCGAACGACACCGCCCATACTTCGCAGTCCTTCCCGTCGCAGTCCTCGTCCTCCGTGCTCGCGCACGTCTCCGCCTCCGTCGTCACCTCGCCCGAGCACGCCTCGTACCCGGAGCCATCCTGCTTGCACGCCTGCGTCCCGGCCTGGCAGATCCCAACGCCCTCCGTCGCGGGAGGGCCGGAGTAGCACTCGGCAACGCTCTCCGGCTCGCACGAGGGCCCCCCGCCTGATCCTGCTCCACCCGCTCCCGCTCCGGCCGACGTCGCGCCGTCAGCGGGCGCGGCGTCCTTGAAGTCGTCCAGGCCGAGCACCAGACCGCAACCGGATACCGCCAGGATGCTGAGGCCGGCCATGCATCGAGGCAACGTACGCATCTTCATGCGCGCCATCGTAGAGCGACGGTGCGCAGGCCGTCAGCCCGAGCACATCCCTCAGTCCGCCCGCATCGAGGTGAGGCTACGGCGAGGCCGCCCTCCCCTCCTCCAGCGCGCCGTCCCGCGCCGGCACGCTCTGCTCGCACGAGCACCGCCAGCTCCGTCCTCTCCAGGGTCTCCCGCTCGAGCAGCCGCCCCGCGATGCGGTGCAGCACCTGCAGCCCCTCTCTCAGCACAGCGCGTCCCCGCCCGCACGCCGCCGTGACGGCCGCCCGCACCTCGGCGTCGATCGCGCGCGGCCTCCTCGCTGGAGTTGCGCTCCTCCCCGAGGCTTCGTTGCGGAAGAGCGCGCCGCGATGGATCGCAGCAGCGCGCCGGGCGCGTGTACACTCCGCCTCGTGCCGTCCGCGCCGCCCTGCGACCGCCTCCGGGCTCGCCTGTCGAAGAGATCCTCACTCCCCCGGCGCCTGTCAGGACGCGCGCATCCAGGCCTGCTGGCCGCCCTGGGTTGGCTCGCGGCCTGCGTCGGTCCGAACGACGGCGGCGGCAGCGCGGCGAAGAAGGCCGAGGCCTCCGGCGAGGCCCACGTGGCGCACCGCGCAGAGGAAGCGGCCCCGGCAGCGGCTGCGGGGCTCGCCGCCGCTTCGGCCGCCGCCGCATCTCCGGGGCTCGCCGCCGCTTCGGCCGCCGCCGCAGCGTCGGCCCCCGCCGCGCCCGCGCCCGCGGCCAGCGCGCACGCCGGCGCAGCCATCCCGGGCGGCGCCGCCGCCGAGCCCGCGCCGACCGCGGCCGCCGCGAGCGCCGCCCCCGCCGCGGCGCAGCCGCCAGGCTCCGCCAGCGCCGCGCCCGCCGTCTTTCCTCCGCGGCCGCTCGGGCTTCCGCTGGAGCTCGGGTCCTGCCCCGCCGAGATGGTCCTCGTCGGCGGCTTCTGCATCGATCGCTACGAGGCGCACCTGGTCACCGACGCCGGCGGACAGCTCACCGTTCACCCCCACTACCAGCGGCCTGAGCCGAACGTCCGCTATCTCGCCCGCAGCGAGGCCGGCGTCTTTCCGCAGGCGTACATCAGCCGCGTCGAGGCCAAGGCCGCGTGCGTCGCCGCGGGCAAGCGCCTGTGCACGCGGCGGGAGTGGCAGCGCGCCTGCCGCGGCAACGGAGTTGAACGTTACCCGTACGGCCCCCGCGGCGAGCGCGGGCGGTGCAACACCGGCAAGCCCCACCTCCTGCGCGAGCTCTTCGGCGACCACCCGCCGGGCGGGTGGAGCTACGAGCGCCACTTCAACAGCGCCGACCTCAACCAGAAACCCGGCTTCCTGGCGAGGAGCGGCGACCACCCCGGCTGCGCCAGCGAGCTCGGAGTCCAGGACATGGTCGGGAACCTGCACGAGTGGGTCGGCGACATGGTCGATCACGAGCTCGTGCAGCGCATGCGCACCGAGGGCGTCGAGCGCCGCGACCAGCCCTGGCACGAGGGCAACGGCGTGTTCATGGGCGGCTTCTTCAGCACGACCAGCGAGCTCGGCCCGGGTTGCTACTTCACCACCATCGCCCACGAGCCGACCTATCACGACTACTCCACCGGATTCCGTTGCTGCGACAGCCCCGAGCTGCCCACAGCGCCGGACGCGTCCGGCGTGACGAGGCGAGACGGCAGCTGAAGGCGTGGCCGGCTGCTCCGACCTGTCCACTCTCGCGGGAAACACGTTCTTCAAGTGGTCCGACCGTCCCCCCTGGGCGAGAGCGCGGCCGACGGGACGTTTCGACCGCCCCATCGCTGTCGAGATCGATGGGAACGGCGGTCCGATCGCCCTGTCGCTGTCGAGATCGATGCCGGAACGGCGGTCCGATCGCCCTGTCGCTGTCGAGATCGATGCCGGAACGGCGGTCCGACCGCCCCGTCGCTGTCGAGATCGATGCCGGAACGACGGTCCGACCGCCTCGTCGCTGTCGAGATGGATGCCGGAACGGCGGTCCGACCGCCCTCTCGCTGTCAAGATGACAGCACCAGGGGCGGTCAACCGCCCTGTCTTGAAGAGTTCTGGAAATGGCCTTTCGAGGGCTTCGCGTGAAGGTCATCCCGTCGAGGCGTGCCAGCGATGGATCGACAGGATTCCGGAGGTCTACCGCCGGAGGCTCCTCGACGAGGAAGGGGACGCGCCCAGCCCGGATCCACACCCGCTGGCGACGATACGGCACCACCGGAGCCTCATGGCCGTGGCGCAGGAGGCGCGGAAGCCGATCCGCTCACGCCGTGAACATCCGGTCGAGCACCGCCCTCGGCGCCCCGCCCTGCAGGATCGTCTCGAGCGCCTCGAACACCCCGGCGTCGACCTTCCGCGCCTTCGCGAACGCCACGACGCGCGGGATCAGCGGGATCGCCTCCACGCGCAGCCTCGCCCCCGCGACCGCCTCGTCGAGCGTCCGACCGCGCGCGAGCGCCTTGCCGAGCAGCACCTCGGGCCGGCTCTCGAGCCGGATCGAGGCGAGCAGATCGCCATACCCGCCGAGCCCCAGCATCGTCCGATCCTCCGCGCCCGCCGCGACGGCCACGCGCGCCGCGCTGTCGACCGCCCGCGAGATGAGCGCCGCCAGGAGCCCCGGCCCGGCGCCCGCCTCCTCGGCGAAGCCGACGCCGATCGCCAGGCAGCCGACGAGCGCCGACGCCCACTCCAGGCCCTGGAGATCCGGCGTCGTGTAGACGTGGAGCGCGTCGGACTGGAACGCCGCGGCCACCGCCGCGTGCACCTCGGGGAACCTCGAGCCACACACAATCGCCGAGGGGCGGCCCTCCCTCAGCTCGTCCGCCTGCACCGGGCCGCCCAGCGCCCCCACCCGCCGCGCCGGCGTCTCCTCGCGCACGAGGTCCGAGACGGTCTTCAGCGCCTCCCCCTCCAGGCCGCGCACGCCGTGGACCACGAGGTGCGACCCATCCATGTGATCGCCGAGCGCGCGCAGCGCCGTCCGCGCGGCGTTCGACGGCACCGCCATCACGAGCAGCCGCGCCCGCGCCACCTCCGCGTAGCCCCGCACGATCCGCGGCCCGTCGTCGATCTGCGGGTGCTCGCGCCTCGAGAACAGCAGCACCTCCGCCCCGGTGCGGCTCGCCGCGAGCGCCAGCGCCACGCCCCAGAAGCCGCCGCCGATGACCCCCACCGTCGCCGCCGGACGCGCGCTCACCGGCCACCCCCGGCGCCGTTCATCGAGCCCGCGCGCGCGCCCGCGCCGCCCACACCGAGCGACGCGCCGCCGCGCGACGAGGCCGCGCCCCGGTCGTCGAGCGGCGGGGGCGGCGACGACGGCGCGAGCGGCGGCAGCGGCGGCTGCACCTGGAGGCCCGATGGGACGCCGGGCGGCGCGATCACGTCCCACGCCACGCCGTGTGCGGCGAGGCGGTTCTGGTAGTAAAAGAGCAGGTTGGTGTCGCAGATCGCGATGCCGTCGGGCCGCGAGTCGAGCACCGGCGACGAGTGGTATCCGGCGAAGGCGCGCAGCGCGCGCTCGACGACGTCCCCGCCCGAGCCGAGCCGGACGTCCTCGCCGAGCACGATGCACCCCCTCTGCTCCAGCTCGCGCAGGCGCTCGCAGAGGGCCATCACGTCGGCCGCGAGGTCGTCGCGCGGCACCGTGAGCACGTCGCGCTGGCGCAGCACCGTGAAGAGATCCGCGGCGGGCGCGTGCGCGCGGAGCCGGGCGAAGCTCGCCGCAGCGACCACGTGCGTCGCCATGACCACCGTGTCGCGCGCGTACGCCCGGCAGATCTCCTCGCCGAGCTCGCGGGCGTACTGGGCGTCTCGCGCCCCGTCGATCACCGGGGCCCCGTCCTGGTTCTTCACGTAGCTCGCCGGGTCGACCTCGCGGCCGCGCGCGTCGAAGGAGCGGCCGAGCTCGTCGACCCGGTTGCCGAACGGATCGAGCGGCTCCGAGAAGCGGATGACCACCGCGGCGTTCATCGCAAGGAGCTTCCGGAGGAACGAGGCGATGCGGCCGATCCGGCTCGACTCGTCGTCCTCGATGATGAAGCGGCCCTTGCCGGCCTCGGAGAGGAAATCGGCGATGAGCGTCTCGGCCTCGAGCGTGATCAGGTAGTTGATCGTGGCGGGGACGAAGAAGACGCGGCGCTCGCGGCCGCTGAGCAGCGTGCGCGTGTAAGCCTCGAACGCGCTGCCGACCAGGCCCAGCTTGAGCTTCCGCTCGATGCCGCCGGAGCGCGACCGCGTGCCGCCCGGGAAGAACAGCGAGTGGTAGCCGCGCTCGAGCAGCACGCCCGAGTACGTCTTCAGCACGTCCTTGTAGAGGTTGTGCCGGATGCGCCGATCGACGCGGTAGGCGCCGAGGTTGTGCATGAAGAACGAGAGGACCGGGTTCGTGAACAGGTTCTTGCCGGCGCCGTAGGTCGCGGGCGGCAGGCCGGCGCGCTCGAGGGCATAGCCGAAGACGATCGAGTCCATGTTCGACAGGTGCGTCGGCACATAGACCGCCGTGCCGCGCTGCACGAGCGACCGGAGCTTCGCGAGCGGCCCCTGCACGAGCACACGGTCGGCGAGCAGCTCGAGGCTGACGAGCTTGCGCGGGTCGCGGACCACGGTCACGAGCTTCCGCGGCGCGAGCAGGGCGCTCACGACCGGCGGCAGGAGCCGCGACGAGAGCTGGTAGACGCGCCGGTCGAAGTTGCCGGCGATGTCCCACGCGTACTCCTCCGAGAGCTCCCGCAGGCGGCGGCGGCGCTCCGCGTCGTGCATGCGGCCGAGCGAGCGGGCGAGCCGCTGCCACTCGGCGAGCTCGCGGACGTCCTGCGGCTTCCGGGAGCCCTCGAGCCGCTTCGCCTCCTGATACGCCGCCTCGTTCATGGCGAGCAGCGGATCCCTGGTGGCGCCGACGACCCGGTCGACCACGGTGCGCACGATCTCGTCGCGCGCGTCGTTGAACCCGAAGATGGGAGCGCGGGAGTCCATGCCCGTAGTCGTATAGAAATCAGGCGGCGGGCGCGAGCGGAATACGGCCGCGCGCGACCGCGTCACTCAGCGGTAATTGTCCTTGGCGCGCCGCACGGCGGCGAACACGTCGGGCAGCGTGGCCCCCGGGAATCGCGCCTGTACGGACGGCTCGCCGCAGCGCAGGAACGGGTTCGTCGCGAGCTCCTCGGCGATGGTGCTCCCCACCGTCGGCTCGCCGCGCTCGCGCGCCGCGCGGGCGGCCTCGAGCTTCTTGCGGACAGCCGCGTTCTCGGGCTCGACCGTCTCGGCGAAACGAAGGTTGTTCACGGTGTACTCGTGACCGCAGAACACGCGTGTGTGCCCCGGGAGCGCGGCCAGCTTGGAGAGCGAGGCGTGCATCCCCTCCGGTGTGCCCTCGAACATGCGGCCACAGCCGGCGATGAACAGCGTGTCCCCGGTGAACACGGCGTCCTCGACGCAGTACGAGACGGCGCCGAGCGTGTGCCCGGGGACGTGCAGCGGCCGGAGCTCCAGGCCGGCGACCCGGACCGGCTGGCCCTCCTCGACCCGCTCCGTCTGCGCGGGCACGCGGCCGACGTCGCTCGAGTGCGCGTACACGGGGAGGTCGCCATAGCGCGCGCGGAGCGCCTCGTTGCCGCCGACGTGATCGTGGTGGTGGTGCGTGTTGACGATGGCGACCGGACGGAGCTTCTCGCGCTCGAGCGCCTCGATGACCGGCGGTGCCTCCGATGGGTCGATGACGATCGCCTCGCTCCGCCCGTCCGCGGCCACGAGGTAGGCGTAGTTGTCGCTGAGGCAGGGCACGGGGAGGATGCGCATCGGGCGGGAACTATATCGCGGCGCTCGCGGGGCGCTCCGGAGAAAAACTCGAGGCGGAGACCGTAATGACGCGCGCTGGTCGACTTCGTACGAGGCGGCGCGCGGGATGACGCTGGCGGTTCGCCTCGCGCCGTGACGCGGGCGGCGGCGTGTGGCAAGGGGCGGACATGGCGTCGGCCGAGACCTCCATTCGCTACCGCATCGGCGTCGACGAGAACGGCCTCGGCCCGCGGCTCGGCCCGATGGTGGTGACGGCGGTCCTCTCGCGCGTCACCGGGCCCGGCTGGGACACGGCCAGCCGCGCGCCCCGCGGCGCCCTGGCCCAGCGGCTCGGCGACTCCAAGCAGCTCGTCGCGTACGGGGACGTCTCGCTCGGCGAGGCCTGGACCCGCGCGCTGGTCGCCCGCGGCTGCGGGCGCGCGGGGGCGCCGAGCGACGCGTCGTCGGTCGACGAGCTGCTAGATGCCGTCTCGCTCGACGATCGCGCCGCGCTGCGCGCGCTCTGCCCGGGCCACGTCGAGGAGCAGTGCTGGTCGACCGAGGGAGAGGCGTTCACGGCGCCCGACAAGCTGCTGCGCGCGATCGGCCGCGACCTCGACAAGCTCGCGGAGAAGGGGGTCGAGATCGTGGCCGTGCGCTCGATGCTGCTCTGCGTGAAGCGGATGAACGACGGCGTCCGCGCGGGGAAGAACCGGTTCGTGCTCGACCTCCACGCGATGGAGCGCCTCATCCTCGAGCTCGGCGGCCTGGCCGGCGCGGAGGTCTTCGCGGTGTGCGGCAAGGTCGGCGGCTTTGGCAAGTACGGCTCCGCCTTCGGCCCGCTCGCCGGGCGGCTGCACGCGGTGCTCGAGGAGGGCCGCGCCCGCAGCGCCTACCGCTTCCCCGGCCTCGGCGAGATCGCGTTCGTCCGCGACAGCGACGCCTCGGATCTGTGCGTCGCGATGGCGTCGATGGTGGGCAAGTACGTCCGCGAGGCGCTGATGGAGCGGGTCGCGCGCCACTACCAGCGCGCCGTCCCTGGCCTGCACGGGGCGAGCGGCTACCACGATCCTGTCACCACGGCGTTCATCGGGGCGACCCGCCTCGTCCGCCGCGCGCGCGAGATCCCCGACGACTGCTTCGAGCGGCGCGCCGCCGAGGGCGACGTCGCTCTCGAGAGCGGCGGCCCGTAACGCCGAGTCCGGCGCCGCGAGGCTGCGCCGGCCGCGCGATCGGCGCGGCGGGGCGAAATCGGCGCGGCGAGGCGAAACCGGCGGCGCTGCGCGGCGTAGGAGGGGTGGTTACGCTACCCTTCCCGCAGGCCAGGTGGATATGAATTGGCTCCGCGCTGCTCGTCTACTTTTCGCGCTCTTGCTCGTCGGGTGCGCCGCCTTGTTCGCGTGCCGGCGCGCGGGCGAGGCGGGGCGCGCGAGCGAGGTTGCTCTTGGGTCCAAGGAGGCTGTGACGATGTCGGACAGAAGCTATCGCAAACCGTCGGATGAGGAGCTGCGCAAGCGGCTCACGCCGCTCGCGTACGAGGTCACGCAGCGCGACGCGACCGAGCCGCCGTTCCGCAACGCGTTCTGGAACAACCACGACGCGGGCCTTTACGTGGACGTCGCGAGCGGCGAGCCGCTCTTTTCGTCGCTCGACAAGTTCGACTCGGGCACCGGCTGGCCGAGCTTCACGCGCCCGGTGGCGCCGGAGCGGGTCGTGGCGCGCGTCGACAGGGCCCACGGCATGGTCCGCACGGAGGTGCGCTCCAGGGACGGCGACTCGCACCTCGGGCACGTCTTCGAGGACGGGCCTGCGCCGGCCGGGCTGCGCTACTGCATCAACTCGGCGTCGCTCCGGTTCATCCCGCTGGATCGCCTCGAGGCCGAGGGCTACGGCGCCTACCGCGCCCTGTTCGAGGGCGGGAGCGGCGCGCCTCAGGCGCAGGCCGGCGCCAACGCCTGCGCCGCCCCGGCGCCCGGGCAAGCCCCCGGCTGCCAGACCACGCTGGAGACGGCGATCCTGGCAGGCGGCTGCTTCTGGGGGATGGAGGAGATCCTCCGGGGGATCCCCGGGGTCCTCGAGACAGAGGTCGGTTACACGGGCGGCCGGATGACGAACCCGACCTACGAGCACGTGAAGACGGGCGACACGGGCCACGCCGAGTCGGTGCGTATCGTCTTCGATCCGGCGAAGCTGTCCTATGCCGAGCTGCTCGAGAAGTGGTTCTTCCGCATGCACGACCCGACGACGCGCAACCGCCAAGGCAACGACGTCGGGACGCAGTACCGCTCAGCCATCTTCGTGACGACGCCCGAGCAGCGCCGCGTCGCCGAGGAGGTGAAGGCGCGCGTGGGCCAGAGCGGCAAGTGGCGCGCGCCGCTCGTCACCGAGATCGTGGAGGCCGGGCCGTTCACGCGCGCCGAGGAGTACCACCAGAAGTACCTGGAGAAGTACCCGGGCGGGTACACGTGCCACTACATGCGCGACTGACGCGGCGGGTACGGTCTGCCCCGGCGGCGCGCTCTCTTCTGCGACCGGATCGCCGGGCTGAAGCACAGCAGCTCGAGGAGAAGAAGAAGTTAGAACCACAGAGGCACAGAGGGCACGGAGGAAGAGAGAGAATTTTATCTCCTCTTTCCTCTATGCCCTCTGTGCCTCTGTGGTTTTATTTCTGGCCCTTTCGAGCCGGGCGTTGCTTCAAGGGAGCAACGCACCGGCTCGTTGACGGCCGGCGGTCACGTCCCGTGAGCCGCCGGCCGGCTCTGCCAGCGTGTGCGCTCAGCGGTTCGCGATGTGGATCGCCGCGCCCATCGCGTGGGCGGCGGCTTCCATCAGCGACTCGCCGAGGGTCGGGTGGGGGTGGATCGTCAGCGAGAGGTCATCGAGGAAGGCCGCCATCTCGAGCGAGAGCGAGGCCTCGCTGATCATCGTGCTCGCCTCCGGCCCCACGATGTGGACGCCGAGCACCTGCTTCGTCTTCTTGTCGGCCACGATCTTCACGAACCCCTCGGTCTCGTTCATGGCCATGGCCTTACCGAGCGCCGCGAACGGGAACTTGCCGACGCTGACGTCGAGGCCCTTCGCCTTCGCCTCCGCCTCGGTGAGCCCCACCGTGGCGATCTCGGGATCGGTGAAGATCGCGCCCGGGATCGCGACCCAGTCCTTCTCGGCCTTGTGGCCCGCGATCACCTCGGCGACGATCTCACCCTCCTTCGTCGCCTTGTGCGCGAGCAGGGGCGGGCCGCTGACGTCGCCCACGGCGTAGATCGACGGCACGTTGGTGCGGCCCGCCTTGTCCGTGGGGATGAACCCGCGCTGATCGACCGTCACGCCGACCTTCTCGAGGCCGAGGCCCTTCGAGCTCGGCCGCATGCCCACGGCGACGAGCACCGTGTCCACGACGATCGTCTGCTCCTTGCCCTCGATCTGGATCTTCACCCCGACCGAGCCGTCCTTCTGCTTCTCGTACCCGAGCGCCTTGGCGTTCTTGTAGATCGTGCCGCCGCGCTTCAGGATCTTGCGCTCGACGATCTTGGTGCAGTCCGGATCGACGCCCGTGAGCAGGTCCGGGAGCGCCTCGACGACGGTGAGCTGGGCGCCGAACGCCTGGTAGACCATGCCGAGCTCGAGCCCGATGACGCCGCCGCCGATCACGAGCAGCCGCTTCGGGATGCGGCGCAGGCTCACCGCCTCCTTCGCGCCGATGATCGCGTCGCCGTCGAACTTGAACGTCGGGATCTCGATGGTGGTCGAGCCGGTCGCGATGACGATCCCCTTGGTCGCCTCGATCTGCTCCACCGAGCCGTCCGGCAGGGTCACGTCCACGCGCTTCGGCCCGACGATCGTCGCGGTGCCGGTGAGCAGATCGGCGCCGTTGCCCTTGAGCAGCGACCTGACGCCGCCGGTGAGCTTCTTGACGATGCCTTCCTTCCAGTCCTGCATCGCGTTGGCGTCGAGCTCGACGCCGCTGACCTTGATGCCCATCGAGGCGCCGGCCTGCGACTTCTCGTAGAGGTGGGCGGCGGAGATCAACGCCTTGGAGGGGATACAGCCCCAGTTGAGGCAGACGCCGCCGGGCTGCTCCTTCTCGATGCAGAGCGTCTTCTGCTTGAGCTGAGCCAGCCGGATGGCGCAGGGGTAACCGCCGGGGCCGGCACCGATGACGATCGCGTCGTAGGTCTTCATCCTTGTCCTTTTGTGCGCTTCGGAGACTGGAATAGGGGCGCCGGGGTGGGCCAGGCAAGCCCCTCGCTGACCAGCCCTGAGGCCGCGCCCGCCACGGCGAGCCGTACCCTGGGTTCCGGCGGGCTTACACGACCTCGCACCGAGGGGAAATCCCTCGCGTGGTCAGCGTCCGCCGCCGTGCGCGGGCGCTTTCGGGGAGCGCAGGAGCTCCGCGCGCTGGTCGCGCAGGTGCCAGGGAAGCTCCGCGTAGACGTCCTCGAACAGCGTCTCGCGGGCGGGCGGGTCCATCCCCTCGACCTCCGTGACCGCCGCGGCGATCTCCGCGTTGAGCTCCGCCTCCAGGGCCGCCTCCGCGGCGTCGTCGAGCAGGCCGCGGGCCGCGAGGTGGCGCCCGAGGCGCAGCAGCGGGTCGCGCTGCGTCCAGCGATCGACCTCCTCCTGCGACCGGTAGCGGCTCGGGTCGTCGCTCGAGGAGTGGGCCCCGACGCGGTAGGTGAGCGCCTCGATGAAGGTCGGCCCGCCGCCGGACCGGGCCCGCGCGACCGCCTCGGAGACGGCGCGGTAGACGGCGATGACGTCGTTGCCGTCCACCCGCATCGACGGGACGCCGTACGCCCGCCCCTTGATGGCGATGGTCCGGGACGCCGTCTGCCGCTCGGTCGGCACGCTGATCGCCCAGTGGTTGTTCTGACAGATCATCACGCACGGCACCCTGAACACCGCCGCGAAGTTCATCGCGCTGTGGAAGTCGGGCTCGCTCGTCGCGCCGTCGCCCATGAACCCCACCACCACCGTGCTGTCGCGCCGCAGCTTCGCGGCCCACGCGGCGCCGACCGCCTGCGGGATCTGCGGCCCGATGCAGCTCGACCAGGACACCTGGTTCACGCGCCGACCGCTCATGTGAGACGGCATCTGGCGCCCCTTGAGCAGGTCGCCCGCGTTGCCGAACACCTGGGCCACGTAGGTGCGGAGCGGGAAGCCGCGCACCAGCATCATCACGCTCTCGCGCAGCGCGGGGAAGACCCAGTCGCCCGGCTCGAGCGCGAGCGCCGCGGCGATCGGCGTCGCCTCCTGGCCGGTGCACGCGCCATAGAAGCCGACCCGCCCCTGCCGCTGGAGCAGGAGCATGCGCGCGTCGAGCAGCCTGAGCCGCTTGATCTCGCGGAAGGCGCGCAGCAGCAGCGCGTCGGCGAGGCCGGGATCGGTCGCGGGGTCCAGCGTCCCGTCGTCGCGGAGGACGCTGAGCAGGCCCTCGTCGTCCCCCTCCGCCGCTCGGGACGGCGGCGCGGTGGGCGGAGAGGCGTCGGCTGCAGGCCTCGTCGTGGCGCCGGGCGGCGTGGCTTCCAGCTCGCTCATGACGTGACGACCATACCGCGAAATGGCGGCGATCGTGGCGCCTTCAGCCCGCCGGAACGAGCCCTTTCGCCCTGGTCGCCTGCCGGAGCGAAGCGGCTCACATCCCTCGCGCCCGCGCTCAGCCGAGGAGGACGCGGAACATGCGCTTGCTGTCGGAAAGATAGTAATAGGCGGCGCGGTCCGCGTCGCCCATGAGCTCGAGGATGGCGCGCTCCATCTGGTCCGGGCTCAGCGTGTTGGACACCTCCCAGGTATCCGGCGTGACCTCGTCGCCCTGCCACGGTCCGGCGCAGAGCGCGACGAGGCGAGCCCGGTTCGCCTCGTCGGCGATCGAGAAGGTGAGGATGTAATCGTGGTTGACGAAGCCGCTATACAGCTTGTTGTCGCGCGGCACCTGGTCTCTCCCTGTCGTGGGCGCGGCGTCACCGCGGGCCGGGCGGCAGCGGCGCGGCCGCCTCGTCGTCGTCATCGTCCTGGTCGGGACGGCGCGCGCCGAGCGTGAAGACGTGCAGCACGACCAGGCCCGCGCCGAGGAACACCTCGGACCGCCCCACGAGCTCGGCGCGGCGGTGGGCGCGCTCCAGCTCCATGCCGAGCTCCCCCTCGCCGCGCCGGACGCCGTCGCGGTGGAGCGCGGCGATGCGGGGGGTGAGCGCCAGGCCGACGTAGGCGGCGCAGCCGGCCATCACCATGGCGACGACCCGGCGCACGCGGGCCGCGGGGCCCGCGCCCTGACGTCCTGCCGCCCACGTGCGCGCCACCTCCGCGCCGAGGAGGATCACCGCGGCGCCGAGCGCGAGCTGATCGAAGCGGGCGAACGCCGCGCTCATCGCGTCACCGGAGAAGGGGGCCGGGGCGAGCCGGAAGACGAACGGCGCGGCGCAGGCCCCCAGCGCCACCATCCCGCCGGCCCAGGCGCCCGCCGCGAGCGCGGCCACGCTCGCGGCCACCCGGTCGATCAGGGAGCGGCGCGACGCGGCGCGCTCTTCGGGGCCCGGGGCGAGGTCGGCCTCGCTGAACTGCGCTTCATCGTTCATGCATCCACCTCGGTGGGGGCAGCGCGGCGTCCCGGCGACCTGCCCGCGGTTGGCTCCGTCCCTCTACGCCACCCTCGACCGCGCCGCATGCCCCGCGCGCGGCCGCCGCGCGGCTCAGTTGCCGGGCGCCGTCGGCGCGCCCTCGGCGGCGGAGGCGATCGCGGCGAGCGCCTCCTCGACGGCCCCCTGATCGGCCTTCCGCTCGTCGCCCCGCATCGCCGCGATCGTCGCGCGGGCGGCCTCGAGGCGGGCGCGACCGGCGGCGGCGACGGCGAGCGTGCGGCGGTGGCGGTCCCATGCGCCCAGCTCGCTGAGGATCTCCCGGACCGCGCGCTCGTGCCCCATGCGCGCGAGCGCGACGCGCGCGTGCCAGCGCAGCGGGTCGCGGCCGAAGCCGATCCTGAGCCCGAAAGCGCGCCGCTCCAGCGCGCTCCGGCCGGCCTGCAGGCCGAGCTCGCCGCAGAGCTCGATGGCCGCGGCCTCGTCCTCGTGGTCGACCCCGCGGAGCTTCCCGTCCACGATCTCGACGAGCACCGGGTGGCCGATCGGATCGCCGAAGCGCGCGGTGACGACCGCCGCCGCCGCCCGGACGAGCGGCGACGCGTGGCCGAGCAGCGCCCGCGTTCGATCCATGGCCAGCGGCGGCAGCTCGCCGGCGGCTTCCCCGAGCTCCTCGAACATGCGCAGGGCGATGTGGCAGACGAGCGGGTCGTCGTCGTGCGTGGCCTGCATGACAGCGTCGACCGCGTCGGCCCGCTGGGCGCAGACGCGGGGGAACGCGATCACCGCCTGGAAGCGGACCTCGGGCCGCTCGTCCGAGAGGGCGCGCCGGAGCCGGCCCGTCGCGCGCCCGTCGCCGATCTCGCCGAGCGCCGTGATCGCCATCTGCCGGACGTGCGGGTCCACGTCCTCCACGGCGAGGAGCAGCGCGGGGAGCGCCTCGACCGCCTTGGTATCGGCGAGCGCGATCGCCGCCGCCGCGCGCACCGCCGCGTGCGCATCGGAGCGCAGCGCGCCCTCGACCGCGCGCAGGACCTGCTCCCGCGCCGTCGCTGCGTACGGGACGAGGTCGCTCACCGCCTCCACGCGCACGGCGGGCTTCTGTGAGCCGACGTCGCGCAGCGCAGCCTCGAGCGTCCTTTTCGCAGGGGCCGGTCCGAACACGCGGCCAACGCTAGCACGGTCGACGCGCGACGCCGGATCGACCGAGCAGCGCTCAGCCTCCGCCCGCGCCGCCGTCGCCTTCGGAGCCGCCGGCCCCGCCCGAGCCGCCGCCAGCGCCGCCCGAGCCGCCGGCGCCGCCCGAGCCGCCGGCGCCGCCCGAGCCGCCGCCAGCGCCGCCGTCACCCTCCGCGCCGCCCTCGCCCCCCGCCCCGCCCGTGCCCGAAGACCCCGGCGTATAAGGAGTCCACTCGGGCTGCTCGGTAGCGGCCCCGCAGATCCCGGGCGTGCTCTCGGCCTCGCCCGACGGCTCGCCGGGCGCGCTCGGCGAGGAGGACGGCAGCGGCAGGCACGCCTTCCAGCCCTCGGGCTCCGTGTCGACGATCACGGCGTTGCGCTCGCCCGGCGCGATCGCCGCTGCCTCCCGGACATCGCGGAGCGGGACGCAGGCGTAGCCGCCGCGGCAGTCCTCGTCCTCGTCGCACGTGGCCATGCAGAAGGTCCGCTCGAAGCGCGGCCACCGGGCGTTCTCGAGCGCGCCGCACGCCTGGTCCAGCACCGGGTTGAAGGCGACGCAGACGCTGCTGCCGAAGCAGCCGTTCGGCTCGCAGTTGAAGATCGTGCAGTAGCCGCCCGGCTGGGTGGTGTCGCAGAAGAGCGCCTGCTCTTGCTGCACACAGTCGAGCGACGTGGTGCACTCATCGCCGATCTGCGGGCCGCATCCGGCGAGCAGCGAGGAAACGCCGAGGACGACGAGCAGTTGGGCGGGCCCGGTGAGGCGAAGCATCGAGGAGGGCCGCTTAGTACTGGCGGGGGCGCCCGCGCGCAAGCATAGGCGCGGCTCTGGCGCGCAGAACCGGCGCCTGCTTCCGCCCGAATTGACACCCTGCGGCCAGGCCTCTACAAACGAGCGGACCGGGGTTGGACCCCGGAGAATGAAGCGAAGGTCATGGCGACTTACATCACCGAAGACTGCATCAACTGCGGCGCCTGCGAGCCGGAATGCCCGAATGAAGCCATCAGCGAGGGCGATGAGATCTACGTGATCGATCCGGAGCTCTGCACGGAATGCGTCGGCTTCTATGACCACGAAGCGTGCCAGGCCGTGTGCCCGGTCGAGTGCTGCCTGCCCAACCCGCAAATCGTGGAGACCGAGGAGGCCCTCATCGCGCGCGCCATCAAGCTGCACCCCGACGATGCCGATCTGCAGAAGCGGGCCGCCGCCAACGACTACCCCTCGCGCTTCCGCAAGTAGCGCCCCCTCTCGATCCACATCGCGTCGCCACCCGGGCCGCGCTTGCCATGTCTCCGCCGGCCCCGTCGGTTCGATTCGGCGCCCGGGTCACGCCGTGACCCGGCGCTGGGCCGCATGGCTCCTCGCGAGCGCGTGCGCGGGCTGCCACGGCGGCGGCCCGCTGCTGCACCCGGCCCACCCGCTCCTTCCTGGCACCGTGAGCTTCGGCGGAGGCCTGTCCGGCGAGATGGTCCTCGCCGGCGCGACGACCGCCCCGCCGGACGCGAGCGGCGGCCCGACGGCGACGGAGGGCGCCGCCCGGCGGAAGCTCTCCGAGATCGCCGTGGCGCCCGGCGTGGCGCCCTGGGCCAGCGCCCGCGTCGGGATCGCGGGCGACAACGAGGCGGGGCTGACGTACACGGGGCGCGCCCTCCGGCTCGACGGGCGGCACGCGTTCCCGATCGGCGAGGCGGCCCTGTCGGTCGGGCTCGGCGCCTCCGCGCTCTTCGCGGGCGGACCGGGCTCGGAAGGAAGCGACGTCCTCGGCGCCGGGATCGACGTTCCCGTCCTGCTCGGCTTCCGTTCGGACGCCGATCTCTATGCGCTCTGGTTCGGCCCGCGGCTCGGGCTCGAGCTCCTCGGCGGCGAGGTGCGGCTGCCCGCCGCCGGGGCAGCCGCCCCGGGGCCCCTCGTCGATGCGTCGGGCCAGCACCTCCGGGTCGGTTTCGTGCTGGGCGTGCGCGGTGGGTTCCGCCACGTGCATGTCGCCCTGGAGGCCACCGCGACCTACCACCACGCCGAGGGCGAGATCGCCGGCGTTCCCGTGGCGCTCGACCAGGGGACCGTCGTTCCGGGCGGCGGTCTCACGGTCACCTTCTGACGCGGCCGTAACCGCCGCCGGCCAGACCGCAAGCTGACCGCAAGCTGGCGGATTTTCTTGCATTTTCTGTAGGCTGCACAGGCGCTTGCCCGCCCGGAGGACCGGCCTTAGACTCGGATCTATGCGTCCCATCGGCGCCCTCTGCACCTCATGCCTCGTCCTCGCCGGTGCGGCTCTCATCGGCTGCTCGGCCCCTGTCGCGGGCGACGACGCGGCCGGCGCCAGCGGGGTGGTCACCCAGGGGGTCGTGCGCGTCGAGCGCGCGATCAACCTGAGCCGGGACGACGCCTGGACCACCTCGGCCGTCGAGCTCGATGAGGCGGCGCTGCCGAGCGCCGCCGTCGAGGGGTCGGGGTCGGTCACCAACGTCTCGGCGAAGTTCATGCGCCTCTCGTCCGCGGCCGATTCCGAGCTCGCGGAGCGGGTGGTCGGCTCGCCCTTCGACCTTCCGTCCGCCGGCAGCTGCATGGTCCTCTCGCCCGCCGACGACGAGACGGCGACCAGCAGCCTGAGCTCGCTCGGGCCGATCGAGCTCCTCGACGCGGGCGACGTGACGATGAAGACCGACAGCACGGCAATGCCGCTCGCCGCCCGCGCATTCCCCGACGTCGGCGATCTGGTCTTCGGTGTGTTCTACACGTCGCGCGACGCGACGAGCGATCTGCCGGCGCCGGCGCGGTACGTCTTCGAGAGCTCCGGGTCGGGCCTGCTCGACCGGTTCTCCTTCGAGGCCGACGCGCCGGCGGGCCCTGAAGAGGTGCGGGTCGGCGACGCCGAGCTGGCCGACGGCGTCGAGCTCGACGCCGGTGTCGGCGCCGTCGTGCAGTGGCGCGCCGACGAGGGCGCCGAGGCGGGCCGGTCGCGGGACGTCATCTACGTCGACGTCACCTCCACGCGCGGCGCGGCCGTGCGGTGCGCCTTCAAGGACACGGGGCGGGGCGTGATCCCGGGCTCGTTGCTCGACCCCTCGACGCTCGGGCCCCTGCCGGCGATCGCGACGCTCGCCGTGCACCGCACGCGGCAGGTGCCGTTCAGCGCCTCGGGGATCGACCTCGGCGAGGTGCGCTTCGATCTCTCCGTGGTCGGCCGCGCGCGCATCGCCGCGCACTGACCGTTTGACGATCGGCGTCAGGGTGACGCACGAGGACCTGCGACGGCGCGCGGCCGAGCTCGCCGCCATCGGGCAGCGCGGCCGCGGCGCCGCGTTGCTCGTCGCGGTCGGGGATCACGCGGGCGCCTCGGAGCTGCTCGAGCGGGCCTGCGACTTCGTCGGCGCGGCCCGGGAGGCGCTGGCGGCCGAGGACCCGGCCCGCGCGGCGCTGATGGCCGCGCTCGGCGGCGACGAGGCGCTCGCGCGCGAGGCGCTCGACCTGCTCGCCGCCACGGCGCCCCGCGACGCCGCGCTGCGCGCCGCCGCCGATCTCGCGGCGCGCGGGTTCGCCCGCCACGCCGGCGCGCTGTTCGCGGCGCTCGGCGCGCACGCCGCTGCCGCGGAGGCGTTCACCGCGGCCCAGGACGCGCGCCGCGCCGCCGAGAGCTTCGAGCTCGCCGGCCGCCCCGCGGACGGCGCGCGGGTGCTCGAGGCCGCGCTCCGCCGCCGCCCGGACGACGCGGCGGCGTGGCTCGCGCTCGGCGAGCTCCTCGCGCGCCACGGCCGCGCCGAGGCCGCGGTGCGGGCGCTGCAGCGGCTGCCGCCCGACGCCGCGGAGCGCGCCCGCGCGCTGCCGCTGCTCTCCAGGTGCCTGAGCGAGCTCGGGCTCGAGGACGCCGCGCGGACCGTGCGCGACGAGATCGCCCAGCTCGATCCGAGAGCGCAGGAGGCGCCCCCGCCGCGCGACGTCGTCCCCGCCGCGGGGCCTCCCGGCGCGCCGCTCCTCTTCGGGCGCTACGAGACGCTGCGCGAGGTCACGGCCACGCCGCACGCGCGCGTCGTGGAGGCGCGCGACCGGATCACGGCGGAGCGCGTCGCGGTGAAGATCTTCGCGGGCGCGGCGTTCGGCGCGGGCCGCGACGCGCTCCTCCGGTTCGAGCGCGAGGCGCGCGCCCTCGCCCAGCTCCGGCACCCGAACGTCGTCGCGCTCCGCGCGTACCACCCGGAGGGGCCCGCGATGGTGCTCGCCTGGATGGCGGGCGGATCGCTGATCGAGCGGCTGCGGGGGGAGCCGGTCGCGCCCGCGCGCGCCGTGGAGATCGCGTGCGCGCTCCTGTCGGCGCTCGGCGAGGCGCACCGGCTCGGCATCCTCCACCGCGACGTGAAGCCGAGCAACGTGCTCTTCGACGAGGTCGGGACGGCGCACCTCGCGGACTTCGGCGCGGCGCACCTCGGCGATCTCTCGACCACCGCCACGGCCGGCGCGATCGGGACGTTCGCGTACATGTCGCCGGAGCAGCGCATGGGCCGCCCGGCGACGCTGGCGAGCGATCTGTACGGCGTCGGCGCGGTGCTCGCCGAGCTGCTCACCGGAGAGCCGCCCGCCCCGGCGGTGCACGGGCAGCTCGATCCGGCGCCGAGCGACGTCCACCCGGACCTCACGGCGACCCACGACGCGGTCGTGGCGGCGCTGCTCGCGGAGGATCCGGCCGCGCGGCCCGGGGACGCGTTCGAGGCGCGGCGCGCGCTGACCGCGCTCTCCTGGCCGGAGCGCGCGCGGCCGCAGCGATCGCGCGCGAGCGCCCGGCCTCGAGCGAGCGACGCGCCGCCCTCGACGACGGCGCGGCTCGCGGCGACCCTGGAGGTCGGCGACGGCCGGGACACGGAGGGGCGGTGGCGCGACGCGTGGCTCGACCGCGACGTCCTCGTGCTGCAGCTCGACGACGCGACCCTCGCCCGCGCCCGGGCGTTCGCGCGCGCCGGCCACCCGTCCCTGCCGTGCGTCCTGCGGGTCGACCTCGCCGCCGGCGAGGTCTGGGTGGCGCTGCCCCAGGGCCGCGCGCTCGCGGACGAGGGGCGCGCGCTGACCAGGGGCCAGCGCGCCCGGCTCGGCGAGGCCGTCGCGGCGCTCCACGCCGCCGGGGGCGCGCACGGGTGCATCGACGACCAGCACCTCTACCTGCACGACGGCGACGTCGCGCTCGCCTACCCGCGCGGGGCTCCCGGCGACGTGGAAGAGATGACCGCGCGGGATCTCGCGGCGCTCCAGGAGCTCGACAGGAACGCGCTGGACGAGCTCTAGGAATCGCGAGAGGGGGCGGCGCCACGCTCGTCCGGGCGCAACACCCGACGACGAGGGCCACGAGGGCCCGGCGTCAGGGCTCAGTTCGGCGGAGAAGGCGCGGGCTGCGGTGCCGGAGCGGGCTGCGGCGGCGGAGACGGCGGCGACGAGCGCCCGTCGAACGAGGTGCACGCGCCGTAGTCGTCGCGCTTGGTGATGCTGTAACAGCAGTAGTCCCCGTCGTACTCGGGCTCGCTGTCGACCGACTCGATCTGGCCATTGCACTCATCGCTGCCGAAGTAGGCGAGCGCTTCGGCCTGGGAGGGGCATGCCCCCTCGAGCTCGGTCCACTCGAAGCACCCGACCTTGTCGCACCCGGTGGTCGCGACGGCGAGCGCCAGCGCTGCGAGCGGAGGAAGGGCCGGGATGGAGCAACGCGCAAGGGCCGAACGGATCCTCGAGATCATGGACTCTCCCGGATAGGGGCGCTGCGCGCGCCCGGGGCGAGCATACTCCGGTTCGGACGAAGCCGGCTGCCCTGGAGAGCGACCGACCTCGCGGAGCAGGCTTACGCCACGCAGCGTGGCGCGCGGCGGGCGCCGCGCTGCCTGGTCGATCCGGGGCGGCTGGAGTACACGACAGCATGGCGACCGGAGAGCAGGGGGCCCGGGTGGTGCGCGCGCCGCGCGGGAGCGAGCGGAGCTGCAAGGGGTGGATCCAGGAGGCGGCGCTCCGGATGATCCACAACAACCTGGATCCGGAGGTCGCGGAGCGGCCCGACGATCTCGTGGTGTACGGCGGCACGGGGAAGGCCGCGCGATCGTGGGAGGCGTTCGACGTGATCGTCCGCGAGCTCCGGGAGCTCGCGGACGACGAGACGCTCCTCGTGCAGTCGGGCAAGGCGGTGGGCCGCTTCCGCACGCACCCGGACGCTCCCCGCGTGCTCCTCGCGAACTCGAACCTCGTGGGCCGGTGGGCGACGTGGGACGAGTTCCGGCGGCTCGAGGCGCTCGGCCTGACGATGTACGGGCAGATGACCGCGGGCTCCTGGATCTACATCGGTTCGCAGGGCATCGTGCAGGGCACCTTCGAGACGTTCGTCGCCGCGCGGAAGGCGCACGCGGCGCGGGTCCAGGGCGGCGGGCGCTGGGTGCTCACCGCGGGCCTCGGCGGCATGGGAGGCGCGCAGCCGCTCGCCGCGACCATGGCGGGCATGGCCTGCCTCGGCGTCGAGATCGACCCGGCGCGCATCGAGAAGCGGCTCCGCACCCGCTACGTCGACGAGCGCATCGACGACGTCGACCGCGCGCTCGACGCGGTCCTGGAGAGCGTCCGGCGCGGCGCGCCGCGCTCGATCGCCCTCTGCGGCAACGCAGCCGACGTGTACCCGGAGCTCGTTCGCCGCGGCGTCACGCCGGACCTCGTCACCGAGCAGACCGCGGCGCACGATCCGCTCGTCGGCTACGTCCCGCCGGGGCTCACGCTGGAGCAGGCGGCGGAGCTCCGCGCCCGCGACCCCGGGGCGTACGTCGCACGCGCCAAGGAGGGGATGCGGGTCGAGGTCGACGCGATGCTCGCGATGCAGCGGCGCGGGGCCGAGGTCTTCGACTACGGCAACAACATCCGCACCTGCGCGATGGAGGCGGGGTGCCAGGACGCGTTCGCGATCCCCGGCTTCGTGCCGGCGTACGTGCGCGAGCTGTTCTGCCAGGGCAAGGGCCCGTTCCGGTGGGTCGCGCTCTCCGGCGACCCCGAGGACATCCTCGCCACCGACCGCGCGGTGCTCGAGGCGGTCCCGGGCGACCCCGACCTCCGGCGCTGGATCGAGCTCGCGGAGCAGAAGATCGCGTTCCAGGGGCTCCCGTCGCGGATCTGCTGGCTCGGCTACGGCGATCGCGCGGAGGTCGGGCTCGCCTTCAACGAGCTCGTGCGCACCGGCCGGGTGAAGGCGCCGCTCGTGATCGGGCGCGACCACCTCGACTGCGGGTCGGTCGCGTCGCCGTTCCGGGAGACCGAGGCGATGAAGGACGGCTCGGACGCGATCGCCGACTGGGCGATCCTCAACGCGCTCGCGAACACCGCCGGCGGCGCGTCCTGGGTCAGCTTCCACCACGGCGGCGGCGTCGGGATCGGCAACTCGCTGCACGCCGGGATGGTGATCGTCGCCGACGGCACCGAGGCCGCCCGGCGCAGGCTCGAGCGGGTGCTCACGATCGATCCGGGCATGGGGATCATCCGGCACGCCGACGCGGGGTACGAGACGGCGCTCCGCGTCGCCGACGAGAAGGGCGTCAGGGTGCCGCACCGGGCGGGGTGACCGGGCGGAGCGCTGGGGGCGCGCGAGCCGCGCCGCGGGGCCGCGATCCCTGGGAGGCACCGGCCTGGAAGCACCGGCTCGCGCGAGCGTCACGCGCGTGGGGCGCGCGGCTTCCCCTTCCTCGCCGGACGGGCGTCGACGGGGACCGGCGCCGCCGCCGGCGCTGCCGCGCCGCAGAGGCCGCGCAGCCGCGCGAGCTCCTCCGCGTAGCCGCGCCGCTCCTTGGAGAGCGGCGGCAGCTCGATCACCGCCGGCACGCGCGCGAGCCGCGCGTCGTTCGCGAGGCGCCAGAACGGCGCGAGCCCCATCTCCCCGTCGCCGATGCGCTCGTGCCGATCGAGCCGCTGACCGAGCGCCGCCTTCGAGTCGTTCACGTGCATGCACCGCAGCCGGTCCATGCCGAGCAGCCGGCCGAAGTCGCCCCAGAACCCCTCGTAGCCGGCCTCGGCGCGGAGATCGTGCCCCGCCGCGAAGGCGTGCTGGGTGTCGATGCAGACCCCGAGCCGCGCCCCCTCCGGCCCGGCGCGCTCGATCATCGCGGCGATCTGGTCGAGCCGATTACCGAGCGTCGACCCCTGCCCGGCCATGTTCTCGATGCAGAGCTGCGCGCGGAGCCCCTTCCCCCGCGAGAGCACGATCGCGAGGCTCTCGCCGATGCGGTCGAGGCCGGCTTCCTCGCCGAGGCCGCGGTGCGCGCCCGGATGGAACACGACGAAGTCGATCCCGAGCGCGTCGCACCGCGCGAGCTCCTGGTACAGCGCCTCCCGCGAGCGCTCGAGGATCGCGGTGTCATCAGCGCACAGGTTGATGAGGTAGCTCGCATGCGCGAGCGTCCGACCCGCGCCGGCCCAGGACGCGCGCGCGGCGCGGAACGCCGCGATCTGCTCCGCGCTCAGCGCAGGCTCGCGCCACTGGCCCGAGACCTTGGTGAAGATCTGCATCGCCTCGCAGCGGTCCTCCCCCGCCAGCGCGATCGCGCGGTGAAGGCCGCCGGCCACGGACTCGTGCGCGCCGAAGATCATGGGCCGCACTGCTTGGGTCGCCTCGCGCGCGCGGGCAAGGCATTGCGCTGAACGCGCGCGATCTGCCACCGCACCGGCCCACCACACGCTCGCGCCACGCGCGGACACGACATGCCCGGAACACGCCGTCGACACGCCGCGACATGCTCAATTCTGCGAACAAGATGTGAGCAAACCCCATGCCTGGAGGGCGCGAACCCCGGTTCGCGGCACCTCGCCCTTGACGCGTTCCGGCCCAGGCGCGAATTGAGCGGCCTTCCTGGAGTCTCGATGAGCCATATGGGTGTTACGAACGGGGCTGGGGCCAGAGCGACGGAGCCCGGGGCGCCGGGTGAAGCGGGCCGCCAAGAGATCGCGGCGGCCCCGCCGCTGGTGCCGTCTCACGTGCTCTCGGGCAAGCGGCTCGTGGTGGTCGGAGGCACCGGGTTCCTCGGCAAGGTCTGGCTGGCCATGCTGCTCGCGAGGTTCCCGGAGATCGCCCACATCTACCTGCTCGTCCGGGCCAAGGAGGGGCAGTCGCCGGAAGAGCGCTTCTGGTCGCAGATCGCCACCTCGCCGGTGTTCGATCCGGTCCGCGAGCAGCACCCCGGGCCCGCCTTCGAGGAGTACCTCCGGCAGAAGATCACCCCCATGAACGGCAACGTCGGCCAGCCGCTGCTCGGGCTCGGCGACCGCGTCGGGGAGCTCACCGGCCAGATCGCCGCGGTCGTGAACGTCGCCGGCGTCGTCGACTTCAACCCGCCGCTCGACGAGGCGCTCGAGGTCAACGCGTTCGGCATCAGCAACATCGTCGAGCTCGCGCGGACTATCGGGGCCAAGGTGATGCACACGAGCACCTGCTTCGTCGCAGGGTACCGCTCCGGGCTCATCGAGGAGAACCACCCGGCCGAGATCCCCTTCCCCCGCGCCGCAGGCGAGACGTGGTTCGGCGCCGCCTGCCCGAAGCGGACGCTCGATCGATCGCACTGGGACCCGCAGCGCGAGATCAGCGAGTGCCTCGACCTCGTCAAGCAGGCGCGCCAGCGGTGCGAGGACGCCTTCCGGCAGAGCGCCTTCCTCGACGAGGCCAAGGCGAACCTGGCCGCGCGCGGCGAGCCCGGCCGCGGCAGCGCGCTCGAGAACGAGCTCGCACGGGTGAAGCGCAAGTTCATCAAGGACCGGCTCGTCGAGGCCGGCAAGGAGCGCGCGCTCTTCTGGGGGTGGACCAACATCTACACCTACACGAAGAGCATCGGCGAGCAGGTGCTCGCCAGCTCCGGGCTGCCCTTCACCATCGTCCGCCCCGCCGTCGTCGAGACCGCCGTCGAGTTCCCGTTCTGCGGCTGGAACGAGGGGATCAACACCTCGGCGCCCTACCTCTACCTCGCCTCGAAGGGGCAGGTGCAGTTCCCGGGCGACCACGACGTGCGGCTCGACCTCATCCCGGTCGACATGACCGCGAGCGGCATGATCGCGTCGCTCTGCGAGCTGATCGAGGGCCGCGCGCCCGCCGTGTACCAGTACGGGAGCACCGACACGAACGGCTGCCGCGTGACGCGCTACCTGGAGCTCGCCGGGCTCTACAAGCGACGGCAGGTCTTCGAGGGGAAGAAGACCGCGCTCTTCGACGTCGTGTCGTCCCGCTTCGAGCCGCGCGGGCTCAGCCGGCAGCAGTACAACGCGCACGGCGCGCGGGCCATCGAGGGCGCGCTCCGCGGCCTCGGAGGCCTGCTCAAGACGGCCGGCGTCGGCCCCGCCGCCGCGCTCCTCAAGCCGGCGGCCGCCGCGCTGGAGAGCGCAGCGAAGACCGAGCAGAAGACGGCCGCCCTCCTCGAGGTCTTCATGCCGTTCGTCGCGGAGGCGGACTGGGTCTACTCCTGCGCCAACACCCGCGCGGCCATGGCCCGCATGCCGCCCGAGGAGCGGGCGCGCTTCGTCTGGGCGCCCGAGAAGATCGACTGGCGCGACTACATCTGGAACGTCCACCTCCCCGGCCTGGAGAAGTGGGCCTTCCCGCTCATGGAGGAGATGCTCCGCCGGGAGATCAAGGCGCTCCGGCCCTACGACAGCCTCGTCGACCTGCTCGACGAGGTCGCCGAGCGCTTCGATCACGCGCTCTCCGTGCAGCGCATCGAGCAGGACGGGCTCTCGCGCACGAGCTACCGCGAGCTCCGCGACGCGGCCTGCAAGACGGCCGCGCGCCTCGCCGCGCTCGGCGTCCGCCGCGGCGATCGCGTGGCGCTCTCGGGCGCGAACCAGCCGGCGTGGCCCGTCGCTTACTTCGGCATCCTCCGCGCGGGCGCCGTCGCCGTCCCGATCGACCCCACGGTCGACGCGCAGGCGTTCGCGGCCGTCGTCCGCTCGTCGACCGCGAAGGTCGTCCTCTGGGACAGCGGCGTGGAGGAGAAGATCGGCGCCGACGTGCGCGCGGCGCTGCCGAATCTTTACGCCTTCGACCTGTCCGGCTTCGCCGAGGGCCGCGCGGCCGACCTCGGGCCGGCGTCGGGCGACGGGCTCGCGCCGCCGGACGTGCGCGTGGGCAGCGAGGACGTCGCGAGCGTCGTCTACACGAGCGGCACCACCGGGGAGCCGAAGGGCGTGCTGCTCACGCACGGCAACTTCACCGCGCTGCTCGCCTCCCTCGCCCCGCTCTTCCCGCTCAAGGCGAGCGACCGCGTGCTCAGCGTGCTGCCGCTCCACCAGACCTTCGAGGTCACCTGCGGCCTGCTCCTGCCGCTGTCGCAGGGCGCGCGGATCATCTACCTCGACGAGGTGTCGGCCGACCGGGTGAGCGACGGGCTGAAGAAGGTGCGCGTCACGGCGATGGTCGGCGTGCCGGCGCTCTGGCAGATGCTGGAGCGCCAGATCGTCGCCCGGATGAAGGAGCAGGGGCCCGCCGCGGCCGCCGCGTTCAACTGGGCCATGGAGCTGAACCGCATGCTCGGCAAGCGCTTCGGGCTGAACGCGGGGCGGCTCTTCTTCGGCAGCGTCCACGACGCGCTCGGCGGGAACGTCCGCTTCCTCATCTCCGGCGGCGCCGCGCTCCCCAGGGACACGGCCGCCCTCTTCAAGGGGCTCGGCCTGCCGCTCGCCGAGGGTTACGGCCTGACCGAGGCGGCGCCGCTCCTCACCGTCGCCAAGGCCTCGCCGGCGGCGAGCCCGGGGAACGTCGGCAAGCCGCTCCCCGGCGTGCAGATCAAGATCGCGAACCCGGACGCGAGCGGCGTGGGCGAGGTGCTCGCGCGCGGCCCCAACGTCATGAAGGGCTACGCCGACGCCCCCGACGCGACCCAGGCGGCGCTCGACGCGGACGGGTGGCTCCACACCGGCGACCTCGGCAAGCTCGACAAGCAGGGGCGGCTCACCCTCGTCGGCCGGCAGAGCGAGGTGATCACCGCGGCGAAGGGCGAGAACGTGTACCCGGCCGAGATCGAGCGCATGCTCGGCAAGGTCGAGCACATCAAGGAGCTCGCGATCGTCGGGATCGACAACGGCCGCGGCGGCGAGCAGGTCGCGTGCCTGGCCGTCCCCACGGCGCCCGGCCCGAAGGACGAGGGCGACGACGAGGAGCTCGCGTGGGCGCTGCACCACGAGCGCGCGCTCGAGGCGCTCCGGACGGCGATCCAGGCGCTGCCCAAGCCGTGCCACCCCATGGCCGTGCACCTCCACGACGCGGACCTGCCGCGCACCGCGTCCGGCCAGGTGAAGCGCGCCGAGGTGAAGGCGATCGTCGCGCGCCTCGCCGCCGAGGCGGCCGCGTCCGCGGCGGCCGACGCCGGCGCGGGGAGCCTCGCGCACGACGGCGCCGCGGGGAGCATCGAGCCGAGGTCGCACGCGCCGGGCGAGGAGCCGATCCACATCCCCCGCCCCGTGGCCGACTTCGCCAAGCACTGGATGAACAAGGTCCAGTCCGGCTTCTACGGGAACGTCATGCGCCCGAAGGTCTACGGGCGCGCGTTCATCCCGCACAACCGCAACACGATCGTCGTCTCGAACCACGCGAGCCACCTCGACATGGGGCTCGTGAAGTTCGCGCTGGGCAGCTACGGCGACGGCCTCGTCTCCCTGGCCGCCCAGGACTACTTCTTCGAGGGCAACCGCTGGCGGCGCGCCTACTTCGAGAACCTCACGAACCTGGCGCCCTTCGACCGCAAGGGCGGCCTGCGCACGGCGCTGCGGCAGACCGGCGAGATCCTGGACCGGGGGCGGACCGTGCTGCTCTTCCCCGAGGGCACGCGCAGCCCCGACGGCAGCATCCTCGAGTTCAAGCCGGCGATCGGGCACCTCGCGCTCACGCACAACGTCGACATCCTGCCCCTCTACCTGGGCGGCACCTTCGAGGCGCTCCCCAAGGGGCGCAGCGTCCCGATCCGCCGCGATCTCGTCGCGCGCATCGGGCCGCCGCTCGAGATCGCCGACCTCAAGCGGCTCACCGCCGGGATGAAGTACGCGGTGGCCTGCCGCAAGGTCGCGGAGCTCACGCAGCTCGCCGTGATCAAGCTGCGGGAAGGCGGCGCGCTCGACCTGCGCCGGGTCGAGAGCATCGACCAGGCGGCCACCACGAAGGAGCACCCGCTCACGGTCCTGTTCCGCGAGCTCGAGGCGAAGTACGTGGCCGGGCGGGTCGCCCAGCCGATCACGTACTACGTCACGCTCGGCGCGGAGGAGGAGGCGAAGTGGACGCTGCGGATCGATCCGGCCGGCTGCGAGGCGCGGATCGGCAAGCCGAGCCAGCAAGCCGACTGCGTCCTCAAGACGACGCCGGAGATCTTCACCAAGATCGTCCGCGAGGCCTACACGCCGAGCCCGATGGAGTTCATGACGGGCCTCGTGAAATCGAACGACATCTCCCTCCTCCAGACCTTCCAGAAGGTTTTCGACCTCGCATGAGCCGCTACCTCGTCACCGGCGCGACCGGTTTCCTTGGCTCGCACCTCGTCACGGCCCTCCGCGGGGCGGGCCACGACGTCGTGGCGCTCTGCCGGTCGGAGGCGCCGGCGCTCGTCGAGCAGGGCGTGGCGCTCCGCCGCGGCGACATCCTCGACGCGGCGTCGGTCCGCGCCGCCGCCGAGGGCTGCGAGGGGCTCTTCCACTGCGCCGGGCGCGTCTCGCGGCGCCGCGAGGACGCCGAGGCGCTCTACCGGACCCACGTCGAGGGGACCAAGATCACCCTCGACGCCTGCCGCGACGCGGGGGTGAAGCGCGCGGTGATCGCGAGCACGAGCGGCGTCGTCGCCGTGAGCCGGGAGCCGAGCGACGTCCGCGACGAGACGGCGCCGCCGCCGATCGACGTGATCGCCGGCTGGCCCTACTACCGCTCGAAGCTGTACGCCGAGCGCGCGGCCTTCGATCGCAGCGGGCCGGGCTTCGAGGTCGTCGCCGTCAACCCGAGCATCCTGCTCGGGCCGGGGGACGTCCACGGCGCGTCGACCGGCGACGTCGTGAGCTTCCTCGAGCGCCGGCTGCCGTTCATCCCCGCGGGCGGGCTGTCCTTCGTCGACGCCCGCGACGCGGCGCAGGGCATGGCGCTGGCCATGGAGAAGGGCCGCCCGGGCGAGCGCTACCTGCTCGGCGCCGCGAACATGAGCCTGGACGTCTTCTTCCACCGCCTCTCGCGCGTCTCCGGCGTCCCCGCCCCCGCCCTGCGGCTGCCCCGGAGCATCGCGCTCGCGAAGGCGGGCGCGCACCTCATCGAGCGGGCGCGCAAGCGGCTCCCGTTCGACCTGCCGGTCGACCCGGTGTCGGCGGAGATGGCCCAGCACTTCTGGTACCTCGACTCGACCAAGGCCCGACGCGAGCTCGGGTGGACGCCCCGCGACCCGGTCGAGACGCTCGCGGACACGGTCGCGGACCTGCGCGCGCGCGGCGTGGTCTGGCCGCAGCCGTAAGCCGAGCGCGGAGCTCGCGGCCGCCGCGCGCCGAGAGGCGGTAGAGCGGCGATATCAGCACGCCAATCCAGCTCCCAGGGTGGTCCCGTCACCACCCCCGCACGCGCCAAGTTGCCCCGCGTGATGGCGTTACGCCACAGCCGCGTCCGGCAACGGCGACGGTGCCGCCGGAGTCGCGGCGCGGTCCGCCGCTTGCAGGATGAGCCTGCCAGAGGGACTTCGCAGCAGCGAGGGAGCAAGCCTGGTGAGACCGTCTCTATCCACCGATGCACCGACCGTGGGCTCGATTCAGGTGGGACTCGTGTTGCTGGACATCGAGCGGCGTGGCCGGGTGGTCTTCGCCAACGCGTCGGCGCGCGAGGTCTTTTTCGCCTACGAGGACCTGGACGGGCAGACCCCGCACGTCACGGACGCCGACGGAGCGCCGATCGCGCCGCACGAGCGGCCCCGGTCCCGCGCCCTCCGGGGCGAGGCGTTCGGCCCCCTGATGACGCACTGGAAGACCGGTGACGGCGACGTCGCGCTCATCGTCCGGTGCGACCCCGTCGACCTCGATCACAAGCTCGCCGCGCTGACCTTCGTCGACGTGACCGCCTTCCAGCGGTGGACGGACGACACGCGCGCCGCGCTCGCCGCGCGCGACGAGTTCCTGTCCATCGCGGCGCACGAGCTCAGATCGCCCCTCAACGCCCTGCTCCTCACGATCCACCGGGTCAAGCTGCGCGTCCCGTCGGACGAGGCGCCCTCCGAGCTCGATCGCCTCGTCGACATGTCGCAGCGCCAGGTCGACCGCCTGACCAGCCTGGTCCAGAACCTCCTCGACGTGACGCGGATCCGCGCCCGCCGGCTCGAGCTCGATCTGGAGCCGAAGGATCTGCTCCAGATCGTGCGCGACGCCACGGAGGCGGTCGCCGAGCACGCCCGCGCGGCCGGGACGCCGGTCCGGGTCGTGACCGGCGAGCCGATCCACGGCCTCTGGGACGGCGCGCGCATCGAGCAGGTCGTCCAGAACCTCCTCACGAACGCGCTGAAGTACGGCGGAGGCAGCCCGATCGAGGTCTCCGTCGCGCGCGAGGGGGCGACCGCCAGGCTCACGGTCCGCGACCAGGGGCCCGGCATCGCCGCGGACGACCGCGACCGGGTCTTCCAGCCCTTCCAGCGGATCGCGTCCACCTACAAGTCACAGAGCCTCGGGCTCGGCCTCTACATCGTGCGGGAGATCGTCCAGGCGCACGGCGGCAGCATCTCCATCGAGTCGCCCGACAGCGGCGGGGCGGCGTTCGTCGTGCGCCTGCCCGTGGAGCAGTCGACAGCAGAAGCATCAGCGGAACAGGCATGACGCGAGAACGAGAAGACCAGACAGGCACACAGGGGTCCTCCGCGGAAGACGCAGAGGGCGGCGGCTCCAGCGCGGCCGTCCCCCGGCTGGAGACGAGCATTCCGAGGCTCGACTACATCCTGAAGGGCGGCTTCCTCCGGAACGGGACTTACGCCCTGATGGGCCCGCCCGGGAGCGGGAAGACGATCTTCGGCAACCAGCTCTGCTTCGAGCACGTGCGGAGGAGCGCGAGCGCGCGGTGCGTCTACGTGACGCTCCTCGTCGAGTCGCACAGCAAGATGATCCGCCACCTGAGCGGCATGAGGTTCTTCGATCCGAGCATGATCCCGGACCGCATGTATTACATCAGCGGTTACCCGGCGCTCCGCGATCAGGGCCTCGACGGGCTGCTCGATCTCCTGCGCCGCACGCTGCGCGAGCGCCGCGGCACCGATGTGCTCGTGATCGACGGGCTCGAGAGCGTCGAGCAACGCGCGCCCACCGCGCTCGCTTACCGGGAGTTCGTGCACGAGATCCAGGGGCTCTCGACGCTCAGCGACTGCACGACGTTCCTCCTCTCGAGCATGCGAGAGCGGTCGCACGCCGAGAACGCGCTCGTCGACGGCATCATCGAGCTCACCGATCAGCTCATCGGGCCGAGGGCCGTCCGGGAGCTCACGGTCCACAAGTTCCGCGGCAGCGATTACCTGCGCGGGAAGCACGAGGTCGAGATCGACACGTCCGGGATGGTCATCCACCCTCGCACCGAGATCCAGTTCGACAGCCCGCGCGCCAGCGCGACCGAGGAGCGCGAGCGGATGGGCTTCGGGATCGAGAGCTTCGACGCGATGATCGAGGGCGGATTGCCGTCAGGCTCGGCGGCGGCCCTCCTCGGCGCGCCCGGCACCGGCAAGACGCTCCTCGGGCTCTCGTTCCTGGTCGAGGGAGCGAGGCGCGGCGAGGAGGGGATCTACTTCGGCTTCTACGAGCCTCCGCCGCGGCTCCGCGAGAAGGCCCGGATGGTGGGGATCGACCTCGATACGCACATCGACAAGGGCACCATCCGGCTCATCTGGCAGCCGCCGCTGGAGCACATGATGGACTCGCTGGCAGCGCATCTCATCGAGCTGCTCCGGCAGGACCCTAAGCCGCGACGACGGCTGTTCATCGACGGTATCGAGGGCTTCCGGGCGGCGTCCGTCTACCCGGACCGGATGCCGCGGTTCCTCTCGGCCTTCACCAACCAGCTCAGGATGCTCGACGTGACCACGGTGGTGACCGAGGAGCTCGATCTGTTCACGCCGCTCATCAAGATGCCGAACCCGGAGCTCGGGAACGTGGTCGAGACCGTCGTCCTGCTCCGCTACGTCGAGCTCAAGTCGCAGATCCACCGGCTCCTCTCGATCATGAAGATGCGAGAGAGCGCCTATGACAGGTCGATCCGCGAGTTCGTCATCTCCGAGCGCGGCATCGAGGTGGCGAGCTCGTTCGGCTCGGCGGAGCAGATCCTCTCGGGGCAGGCGCGGCAGCTCGCCGGATTCCAGGAGAAAGAAGGGGAGCTGTGACAACGGTGCTCGTGGTAGATGACGAGTCGGACCTCCTCGCGTGCATCGAGGGGCTGCTCGAGGACGAGGGGTACTCTGTCGTGACGTGCTCCGACGGCAAGCAGGCGCTCGACTACCTGCGAGAGGCCCGCCCGGACCTCGCCCTCGTGGACCTGATGATGCCCATCATGAGCGGGTTCGACCTGGTCAGGGCGGTGAAGGACGAGCAGCGGCTCGACGGCATGCCGATCGTCATCATGAGCGCGGTCGAGCAGCGCCAGGAGCTGCTCCAGAAGCTCGGCGACCGGGTGCACGCCGTCCTCAAGAAGCCGTTCACGGCCGACAAGCTCCTCGGCACGGTCCGCAAGCTGCTCGCGGCGCCCGCGTCCGCGACGGCCCCCTGAGGCGCCGCCGCGGATCAGACCGCCCGGCGCAGCGGGGTCGGCGGGAACAGGTCCTTCATGTCGAGCGGGAGCTGACCGCGGAACCCCTCGATCTCCCCGGCGGACACGCTGTCCGCGACCGCCTCGCAGATCGCCTGCAGCACGAAGCCGGCGGCCTCGCGGTCCATGCGCAGCTCGCGCGCGACGTCGTCCTCGATGGTCGCCGTCGTGATGCGCTTGTCGGGCCCGTCGAGGAACGGATCGAGCGACGGGTGGAGCTTGGAGGGGAGCTGCGCGATGAGGTGCCGCGCCTCCTGCGGCGTCACCCTGCGGCAGAGGTTGCCGAGGACGATCTGGAGCGCGAGCTCCGCGCGGTCGCGCTGCTGGAGGCCGCTGTGGCGCTCCACGGCGTGGAGCAGCCGGCCATAGGCGCTGTCCGCGCGCGCCTTGCGCCGGGTGAGGGCGCGCACGGGGCCGCGCGAGCGCTCGGGGCGCGCGATCCCCTCCGGGTGCAGCGCGCCTCCCGGCTTGAACCGGGCGGCGACCTCGAGCTGCGCGCGCACGACCGAGCCGGCGGACTCGGTGTCGACGGCGCCGTCGGCGAGCAGGTCGTCCAGGGTCACGAGGCCGACGGGCCGCCCTTGCTCGGTCAGCGGCACGCGTCGACACGCCTGATCGCGCATGATGCGCACGGCGTCGTCGATCGACGCGTCGATCTCGAGCGTCGCGACCTCGTCCGACATGATGTCGCGCAGCATGGTGCTGCGCGCGTCGAGGTCGCCCGCCACGATCTCGAGCGCGACGTCGCGGTCGGTCACGATGCCGGCGATCCGCTGGCCATCGTGGACCAGGACCGCGCCGACGTGGTTGTCGACCATCGCCCTCACCGCGTCGTAAGCGGTCGAGCGCGGGCTCAGAACGATCATGCGCGGGCGTCGGTACTGTTCTAGCGGCATGGCGAGATCCCTCCCCTGGGTAGCGCTGGCGTGCGGGTGCGTTGCAGAGCGGCTAGCCAGAACGGTACCAACGGACGCCGACGGGCGGCCTCGGGGCGGCCTCAGGGCGGTCTCAGGGCAGGGAGACCGACCCGGCCGAGCCGCCCGAGGACACCTCCGGACGGCGGTCCTCTCACGGCGCCTTCTTGTTCGCCGGCGCGACGGGCACGAGCCGCACCATCCGGTGCTGGAGGCCGTCGACGCGCTGCAGCCAGCTTCGCCAGGCGGCGTACTGGGCCACGGGGATGGTCGAGCGATCGAGGACCACGCGCTCCTTCACCACCACGGCGTTCCTGCCCGGCACCCTCGCGAACGAGAGCGTCGCGCGGCCGAACTCGCCGCCGTTCTCGTCGCCGCCCGGCGGGAGCTCGGCGAACGTGAACCCGGCGGGGGCGGCGATCGTGATCGTCCGGTGATGGTGGCGCGGCGCGAGGCTCGGCGGCAGGACCACCGGCAGCGTGCGCTTCACGAGCGGCGCGAGCTGCGACGTCATCGTGGACGTGCCCGAGAGCGGCACCGAGAGCTCCGCGCCCTCGCGGCGGGCGAGGCCCTCGGAGCGCGCCTCGTACGCGAGCGACGCCGCGCCGTGCGGGAGATCGGCCTGGAACGCCACCTTCGGCTTCACGTCCACGGTCGGGAACCAGCCGTACGCGAGGTACTGCTCGACCCACTGCGCGCGCGCGTCGGCCTCGGCCAGGTTCGACCGGAGCTCGAACGCCGCGTCGCCGATGTGCCGCTCCTTCGCGGTGAGCTCGCCCGCGCCCGACGGCTGCAGCGCGATCGTCCACTCGGCGTCGACGCCGTGATCGGCCGGCGAGCTCGCTGGCGTCTCCACGATCTTCGGCGGCCCCTCGTCGACGAACAGCGCCAGCGTGCGCGCATCCATCGCCGGCAGCGGCCCGAGCCGGCTCTGCGGGCTCGTCGCGTCGAGCCACATGCCCGGCGCGCCGCCCGCGCCCGGCAGGTACGCGATGCCGTGATCGAACACCGGGATCGCCGCGACCTCGCTCCGGAGCAGCGACGGCTGGCTCGTGTAGCGCGTCTGCACGAGCACCTCCGTCGCCTCGATGCCGATCGATTTGAGCAGCGTGATCAGCAGCATCGCCTTGTCGTCGCAGTCGCCCTGCCGCCGCGCCAGGAGCTCCTGCGGCCGGTTCGGCAGCCACCACTCGCCCGAGACGAAGTTCACGTAACGGATGTCGTCCGCCACGAAGTCGAAGAGCGCCCGCAGCTTCTCCTCGCGCGTCGCCTTGCCCTTCGTGAGCTCGGCGGCGAGCCGGCGGACCTGGTCGTCGGGCTCCATGAAGCCCGCGACAGCGCCCCGGTACCACTCCCGGAAGTCGTGCCAGCCGTGGAACGTGGAGCCCACGACGACCGGCAGCACCTCCGACAGGTGCGGCGCGAGCGGCTCCTCGGGCACCTCGGGCGGGTCGTCCCAGATGAACCGCGTCACCTGGCGGCCGTCCTTCTCCGACGTGAGCACCCGCTCCGCCTTGCCGTTGAGCACGTCGATCGCCAAGGGATCGCTCTTCGGCGAGTCGACGACGACCTCGTTGTAGAGGATCGGCCGCGTGTCGGTCGAGCCGACGTAATCGATGAAGTAGAACGGCGCGTCGCCCCGGCGGCCGACCGGGCCCGGGGTCCACGAGCGCACCGCGACCTCCACCACGTCGCCCGTCTTGAGCTTGGGCCAGCGCACGAACGGCCTCTGCCCGCCCGCGCCCTGCTCGTCCGGCTGCGCCACGGTGCCGTCCTTGCGATGCACGCGCGCGAAGAGCAGCTCGGTGTCCGCCGCCTCGGCGGGGATGTCGCGCTCGTAGAGATCCTGATCGGTCCGCGGCTCGATCACGATCTCGCGCGCGTAGTGCATGAGCTGCGAGACGCGCTTGTCCGGGTGGTACGTCACGACGCGCACCCAGTGGAGCTGGCGGTCGGCGATCTCCCCCTTCTTCGCCGGGTCCTTGCGCGCCCGCGCGAGGAAGACGTCGGGCGCGACGAGGTGCTGCTCGTCGCGCATGCGCCGCCGGCCCGGCGCGCCGGCCGAGCCCTCGCCCATGCGGAGCGCGAGCTCGGCCTTGAGGAACGGGTCGCCGGGCGTGAGGTCGCGCGCCCGCGCGAGCGCGGCGGTCGAGAGGGCTGGCCACGGCGCGGCGCCGGCGCCCTGCCGGGCGGCGGCGAGCGCCTGGAACGCGGCGGGCTGGTTCGGCGCGACGTGCGCGGCGTAGGCCAGCACCTCGCGCGCCCACGCGGCGCGGCCCGCGTCGTGGAGCGCGCGGCCGATGCGGATGACGTCCTCGGCCGACGTCTGCTGCGCGAGCGCCCCGGCGGCGGCCACCTCCAGCGCGGCGCCGCCCTCGTGCTCGAACGCGCGCACGTAGCCCGCGCCGCGCGACTCGGGCGAGATCTCCGCGAGCCGGCGCGCGGCCCGCAGCCCGAGCGCCGGGTCGGACCGGGCCGCGGCCGCGATCTCCTGCCACACGACCACCGGGGTGCGGTCCTTCTGCTCGCGCTCGATCGCGAGCAGATCGTCGAGCGCCGCCCGCGTGAGCCCCGAGGCCGCGAGCTTCTTCTTCACGAGGGCCCTGAGGACGCGCGCCTCGGGATCGCGCGCCGAGCGCAGCGGATCCTCGCGCAGCGCGGAGGCCGCCCAGTCGACGCGGTCCGAGGCGAGGTGGGCGGCGACGAGCCGGCGCTGCGCGAACGAGGCGGTGGCCCGGTCCTTGTCGGCGAGGCCGCGGGCGCGCGCGGCCTCGAGCCAGCCGCTGCGGTTCGCGCCGAACGGGGAGACCCACCCCGCCATGGCGATCGCGTCGGCGGAGACGCCCGCCGCGCGCGTCAGGCGGTCGAGCAGCCCGGGCGCGCGGGGAGACCGCTGGTCCTCGGCGCCCCCGAGCGTGCGCGCCACGACGGCCGTGAGCGTCTGATCGAGGGCCTGCGACGCGCCCGCGTCGAGCGCCCTGTCGAGCGCCGTCCTGACCGGGGTCACGGCCGAGGGCGCGGCCGGGGGCAGCGTGAGCGGCGTGAGGTCCGACGAGGTCGCGAGCGCGACGGCCCGGCGCTGCTCGTCGGTGAAGCGCACGCGGACGCGCCCCTCGTCGCCGATCGCGCCGGTGCACACCTTGAGCGCGAGCAGGTGATCGCCCGCGGGCGCCTCGACGCGCGCGGCGATGCGGTCGAGCACGAGGCGCTCGTGCTCCACGTCGCTGGCGGCGACGTCGACGCCGTCCCACTGGAGCCGCACGGCGCCGGTCGCGGCGACGTGCGCGAGGAGCGGCTTGCGATCGAGCGCGGCCGGCACGGTGACGCGCGAGGCGAGGTACGTGCAGCTCTCGGCGCGCGGGTGGATGTAGAGGTCGAGCGGCACGCCGCGCGCCGTCGATGCGGCGGGCAGCGCCCGGCGCCACGCGACGTCGTACACGCCCCACGCGTAGCGGGCGCTCATGTCCGAGAAGCGCTGGCCTTCGGCCTCGGGCCCCTCGCGGCGCGCGAGCCCGCCGCCCGAGCTGTCCTGGAACGGCCCCAGGACGGCGAACGCCTTCACGAGCCCCGACGGATCCGGCGGCGCGTCGTACGAGACGGCGCGCGCGCCGGGCCACGCCGCGGCCGGGGGCTCGGGGGCGAGCGAGGCCGCGAGCCAGCGCGCGTCGTCGGCGAGCGGCGACGACGACGCGGCGATCTGCGCGAGGCCCTCGCGCGCGCGGCCTTGCGCCGCGCGGTCGGACAGCGCCGCCGCGATCACGAGCCCCGCGATCGCGTCGTCGCCGCCCCGCCGCGCGCGGGCCAGCGCGGCGCCGAGCATCTCGTCGGGCGTCGCGGCGGTCCACCGCGGCGCCGGCGCGATCGGCGAGCGCTTCTCGGTCGCCTGCGCGCCGCCCACCGCGGGCGCGCGCGCCTCCACCTTCGCGCCGCCCGGGCGCGGCGCCGGCGCGCCGCCCGCCGCGGGCAGGCGCGGCGCCACGACCCTGCCGGGGCGCGGCGCCTGCGCCTTGTCCGCCGCCGGTGCGCTCGCGTCCGCCGGCGCGCTCGCGTCCGCCGGCGCGCCGCCCGGGCGCGGCGCCTGCGCGTTGCCCGCGGCGGGCGCGGCCGCGACGGCGAGCAGCGCCGCGACCCATGCGCCGCGACGCGCCGCGCGGGCGCGCGCGCGCCCCGCTCGTCGATCGTGTTGATCCAGCCGATCGCGCCGCCCTCGTCGACCGCGTCGATCTTCCCCCGGCGAGCTCCGCTCCATCGATCCTCGCTTCCAGGCCACGGCATAGCGCGAGCCCGATCGCGGCGCGAGCGCGGCGATCACCGCGCCGGATCGCACGGACGCGGCCGCCGCGCGCGTGCGATCCGGCGCGGCGATCGCCGTGCGCGAACTTGGCCGGCCAGCGCGCGGCCCACTAGCGTGGCTCGCATGCTGCGGCACGCGTCACGATGGGTGTTCTTGGCGGTGATGGCCCTGACCACGCTCATGGCCTTGCCAGCGATGGCCTCCGCCCGCGAGACCAAGGTCGACTGGAAGAGCGTCGACGTCCCCGCGGGCGAGGGGCAGGCCCGGCGGGCGCGCGCGCTGCGCGGCCTGCTCGCGAGCGCCGCGAAGAAGGCGGACTTCGGCAAGGCGAAATCGGTCGTGCTCAGCGCCCGCGTCGTCGAGTTCACCTCGTCCACGCGGGGCGACGTCCACCGCGTGAGCTGCACCGTGGTCGGCCGCGTCGTCGGCGGCCCCACCGCCCGCTCGCGCATCTCGTTCGGCGGCAGGCCGAGCGAGCGACAGGCGCTGGAGAAGCAGGTCCTCACGATGGTCGCCAACGGCGTGGTCGGCAGGCTCGCCGCCATCGTCCGGTCCCGGGAGGCCGCGCGCGACTGAGCCGGACGGCCGCGCGCTGCTCCGATCGCGTCGGGACGCGCTCGACCCTCCGCGGGATCTGAACTACGAGGGTCGGCGCGTCATGGAACTGGACCGGATGGTGAGCGACCTCTTCCAGGAGGAGGAGCTCGCTCGCGACATGGCGAGGAAGCTCCTCGCGATGGCGCAGCGCTCCGCGGACGAGGCGAGCGCTGAACGCGAGAGCCTGCTCGCCTTCCTCCGCGGGCCCATGGAGCGGCACATGCGCTACGAAGAGGCCGCGCTCTTCCCGCATTTCCAGGCGCGCGGGCTCGCCGAGGAGGTCCAGGTCGCGCTGAAGCAGCACGCCGCGGTGCGCGACGCGACCGAGGCGCTCGCGCGCGCCGCGCAGGGCAGCGACGTCGCCGGGGTCATCGCGCACGTCGCGAGGCTGCTCCTGCACCATACAAATTTCGAGGGCGACTACATTTATCCGGAGCTCACCCATGACGAGTGGCGCGCGCTGATGAAGGAAACGGCTCGTCAGGAGATCTGAGACGGTGCGCAGGAACTCGACACGGATGTTCCCCTCGACGTAGGCTTTTGCCGCCGTGTCTATCGCAGCAGGTCAGGTGCTGAGCGAGCGCTACCGCCTCATCCGACCCGTGGGGCAGGGCGCGCAAGCCTCGGTGTGGGTCGCCGAGCACCTGGCCCTCAGCACGCACGTCGCCGTCAAGCTCATCGACCCCGACCTGGCGAAGCAGGAGGACGCGCGCGAGCGGTTCCGCCGCGAGGCCACGGCGGCGGCGCAGCTCCGCAGCGCGCACGTCGTGCAGATCCTCGATCACGGCATCGAGGGCGAGCAGCCGTTCATCGTGATGGAGCTGCTGGAGGGCGAGGACCTCTTCGACCGGCTCGCGCGCCGGCGCCGCCTCTCGATCCAGGAGACGTCGAAGATCGTGACGCAGGTCGCGCGCGCGCTCACCCGCGCGCACGGGGCCGGCATCGTGCACCGCGACCTCAAGCCTGAGAATTTCTTCCTCTGCGCGAACGAGGACGACGAGGTCGTCAAGATCCTCGACTTCGGCATCGCCAAGGTGGGCCACGGCAAGCGCGCCGCCCAGCGCACCACGGTCGGCACGCTCATGGGCACGCCGCACTACATGAGCCCGGAGCAGGTGAAGGGGCTCCGGGAGGTCGACTACCGCGCCGACCTCTGGGCGCTCGGCGTGATCGTCTACCAGTGCGTGACGGGCGAGCTCCCGTTCGACAGCGAGGGCGTCGGCGACCTGCTGATCAAGATCTCGGTCGGCGAGATCCCGGTCCCCTCGCGGGTGAACCCGGAGCTGCCGCCGACGTTCGACGCGTGGTTCGCGCGCGCGTGCGATCGCGATCCGGAGGGGCGCTTCAGCAGCGCGCGCGACTTGGCGGAGGCGCTCGCCCGCATCGCCGACCTGTCGACCGAGGCCCCGAGCAGCCTGAGCTCGCCGCGGCCGCCGCCGCTGCCGCCTCGATCCGCGCCGACGCGCCCGCCCGCGGCCCCGCCGCGGCCCGCGACGGGCTCGACGATCCCGAAGGCGCCGCCGCTGCCTCGGATGGCCGACCCCGACGGCGACGTCGCGGCAGGATCGTCCGATCGACGGCCGGGCGATCGGCCCGCGGCCGCTGCTCCGCTGTCGACGCTGCCGAGCGCGAAGATCCTCGCGCGGCCCAGCGAGCGGCCGCCGGCGCCGCCGCGGCTCACCGACAGGCCGCCGGCGCCGCCCGCGCTCGGCGAGCGCCCTCCGCTCAGCGAGCGCGCGCCGCTGTCGTCCCGGCTCGGCGAACGGCCGCCGGCGCCGCCGCGGCTCACCGACAGGCCCCCTGCGCCGCCGCGGCCCACGGAGCGACCTGCAGCGCCGCCGCGGCTCACCGAGCGACCTGCGGTTCAGGCGCAGCGCGGCGAGCAGCCGCCCACGTCGTCCCCGCTCGCCGAGCGGCCCCCGCTCGGCGAGGCCCCGCCGCTGTCCTCGCGGCGCGGCGAGCGGCCCCCGCTGCCCCCGCGGCGCGGCGACGCCGCCTCGCAGACGGCGACGCCGATCTCCACGGGGGCGCCGCTCGCCCGGACGCCGCCGCCCTCCGCGAGGGCACCGCTCACCGCGTCCCCGAGCGACGCGCAGCCGGGCGACGCGCCGCCGCTCTCCGCGAAGGCGCCGCCGAGCGGCGCGCGACCCGCGACCGCGCCGCCGAGCGGCGCGCGACCCGCGACCGCGCCGCCGAGCGGCGCGCGACCCGCGACGGCGCCGCCGAGCGGCGCGCGACCCGCGACGGCGCCACCGAGCGGCGCGCGACCCGCGACCGCGGACGGCAGCCTCGAGGTCCCGCAAGGATCGACGCCGCTTCCGCGCAGCGGAGCGCCCCGGCCGCCGGCCGACAGCGCGCCCTCGCTCGTCGACGTCGATATCGAGGATTTCGAAGAGGACGCGATCGACACCGACGTGGACGAGCCCTGGGTGGAGCCGTCCGCGCCCGCGGCGCTCGCGCCGCAGGCGGCCACGGCGCTCGCCTCCCCGGAGCCCGCGGCGCTTGCGCCGCAGGCGGCCACGGCGCTCGCCTCCCCGGAGCCCGCGGCGCTCGCGCCGCAGGCGGCCACGGACACGGCGGAGCCGGCGGACGCGGCGCCCCAGAGCGGCGAGGCGTTCGCGCTCGTCGTGCCGGCAGCGTCGGCGGCCGCAGCGCCGCCTCCGCCGCAGGCGCCCGCGCTGCAGGCGGGCGATCCGACGGAGGCGCCGAGCGTGCGCGGCGCGCCGCCGGGCCAGGCGCTGCCCGAAGAGCGTCGCGACGGCGTCGAGCCAGCGGCCGTCGGGGCGGTCGCGGCCCTGAGCGCCGCGCCTCCCGCCGCGCCGCGCGCGCCGCAGCCCCCCGAGCCGCCGATCGCGCGTGCGCCGGTCCCGTCGGAGCACGCTCCGGTCCCGCCGGAGCGCACCGCCCGCGCCGGCCAGACGCCGGAGCACTGGATGAGGGGCTCCACCGTGAACGGGATGGCACACGAGGGCGAGCTCCCGGAGTTCGACCCCGGCTCGCGCCGGCGCCGGCTCGCCCGCTGGGGAGCGCTCGCGCTGGTGGTCCTCGCCGGCGTCGCGGTCTGGCAGGTCGTTCGCCTGCGACTCCCGCCGCTGGGCGCGCCGGCGGCCGAGGTCGAGCCCGCGCCGCCGGCCGTCGCGACCGAGCCGGCGCCTCCGCAGGAGCCTGCGCCTCCGCCCAGCGACACGGCGCCGGCCGCGTCGGCGGCGCCGGCCGCGCAGCCGTCGGCGAGCGCCGCCGCGACATCGACCGCGCCGCGCAAGCGGCGCACGCCGCCGCCACCGCCGAAGAGGCCGCGGAAGCAGCCGGCCACCAAGGTGGATGACCTGACGATCGAGATCCCGGACCCGGTCCCGGAGCCGGCCGAGGCAGAGCCGACCTCACCCCCGGATCTGCCTCCCCCGAGCGAGCCGCCTCCCCCCGAAGCACCGACGCACGCAGAATAAAAGAGCGGATGGAAACGACGGCATACCAGCAGTACTCCGAGGAATCCGGCGACTGGTTGAGGAAGGGGAGAGCTCGGCTGCTGGCCCATCTGGTGCGCGAGTTCGCCCCCGCGCGGCGGCCGCTCGAGCTGCTGGAGGTCGGCGCCGGGGTCGGCCAGAACCTGAGCGTTCTCGCGGAGTTCGGCGCCGTCGACGCGAACGAGGTGAGCCCCCTCGGACAGGAGTCCATCGCGAAGGCCGGCGCGGCGAGGACGCTCTACAGCGCGCCGCTCCCGTTCGAGCTCGACCGGCGCTATGACGTCATCTGCGCGCTCGACGTCATCGAGCACATCGAGGACGACGGCGCCGCGCTCCGGTGGATCCACGATCACCTGAGCCCCGGCGGGATCTTCGTCGCCACGGTGCCGGCGTATCCGTGGCTGTTCAGCGATCACGACCGCGCACTCCAGCACTTCCGCCGGTACACCGCGGGCAGCTTCCGCGCCGCGCTGCCGGCCGACTTCCAGGTGGAGGCCTGCGCGTACTTCAACCAGCTCCTCTTTCCCGCCGCGGTCGGCTCGCGCGCCGTCTGGAGCGCCGCGCGCAAGCTGCGCCCGGGCCAGGGCAGCATGAAGCAGCCCTCGCCGAAGTCGGGCCTCGCCTCCACCGCGCTCGAGGCCGTCCTCGGCGCCGAGGTCGACCTCATCGCGCGCGGTTACCGGCCGCGCTTCGGGCTGTCGGTCTTCTGCGTGGCGAGGCGCCGGCCGACGTGAAGGACAGGCCCGCGCCGCTCGTCGACCTCCCTGCCGCCCCGCCCCCAGACGCCCCGCCCGCCCCCCCGAGGATCCCGGCCGCTCCGCCCGAGCCGGCGCCCGGCGCCCCCGGCCCGCCGCAAGGGATCGGGGGCCCGCTCGCCAGGGTGCGCGCCGCGCTGCGCCCGGTCATGCTGGTCGCCGCGGCGCTGTTCATCGGGCTCGCCGGGCGGGATCTCGCGCGCCGGTGGGAGAGCGGCGAGCCCATCGAGGTCCGCCCGGCGTTCGTGGCCCTGTCGGTGCTGCCCCTCGCCCTGGGCGCGGTCGTGCTCGGGCTCGCGTGGGCCTGGCTCCTCGAGGAGCTGACCGGCCGGTCCATCCCCCGCTGGCCGGCGATCGCCCTGCACATCGAGTCGCAGGCGGCGAGGTACATCCCCGGCAAGGTCGGCGTACCGCTGATCCGCATGCTCGGCGCGCCGCGCATCGGCACGACCAGCGCGGTGGTGGGGTCTTCCTTCGCCGTCGAGCTGATCAGCTTCGTCGCCGTCGGCGCCATCGTGGGGCTCGGCCTGCTCGCGGCGGGCGGCGAGCAGGTCGCGGGCGTGAGCGCGCTCATCGGGCGGTGGAGCCTGCCGTTGCTCCTCGCCGTGGGCGTGGTGCTCGTCGCGCTCATGACCGTGGATCGGGCCCGCGCGCCCGCGCGCGTGCGCAAGCTCCTCGCGGCCGAGGGGCGCGGGCCGCTCATGCCGGCGCGGCTGCCGCTCGCCCACGCGGCGTACTGGCTGACCTGGGCCGCGCACGGCGCCTGCGCGGCGCTCGCCGTCGGCGCGACGCCGCGCGCGGCGCTCGGCGGCTCAGGCCTCTTCGTGCTCGCGCCGATCCTCGGCTTCCTCGCGCTGGCCACGCCGGGCGGCATCGGCGTGCGCGAGGCGCTGCTCTCCGTGGGCCTCGCCCCGGCCGTGGGCCCCGCCGCCGCGCTGGGCGCCGCGGTGATCTCGCGCGCCACCTCGCTCGCCGTCGACGTGGGCGGCTGGCTCGCAGCGCGCCTGCTCAGCGGGCGGCGCGGGGCGGAATCCCGACCACAGTAGTCCCCTCTCGGGGCTCCGCCCCGAACCCCGGCGTCCGCTTCGCGGCCGCCGCTGGTTTCACGCCTCAGCGATCCCCTGGCGGGATCACTGACGCGCGAAACCGGCCCATTGCGCCGCGCCCGTCGCCGCGGTGCTTCGGCCATAAAACCTGCCTGGATTTCTGACACCCGGTACTAGGATGCGCGCCCGCCATGCTGGCTCGCTTGCGTGCTGCCCTCACCCCCGACTCGCCCCTGGCTCGCCTGCGCGCCGCCCTGACCTCCGACTCGCCCCGGCCGAGGCTCCTGCGCGGCGCCTTCGCGGCCGTCGCGTGCGTCGCGGGGCTCGCCTGCTACGCGTTCGCGGTCCACAAGCACATCCCGGTGCAGCACTGGCTCCTGTGGCGGCTCGCGCCGCTCTGGGGTTATTCGCTGCTGTTCCTGCTCTCCAGCCTCGGTATCGGCCTCGTGCTGCTGCGCCGGGCGGTCCGCCTCGCGCACCTGCCGCCGGTCGAAGAGGGCCTGTTCGGCATGGCGCTCGGCACCATCGCCTTCGTGTTCGGCATGTACCTCGCCGGCGCGGTCGGCTGGATCCGGCCCTGGTTCGGGCTCGCGCTGCCGGCGGCGCTCCTCGCGGGCGGCCTCCTCGAACTGCCGCGCTGGCTGTCGCGGTTGAAGGGAGATCTCGACGCCTCGATCACGCCGAGGGGGGCAATGCGCTGGCTGTGGCTCGCGGCCACGGGCGTGGGCGCCGTGGGCTTCGTGCTCCTCTACCTGATGTCGCTGACCCCGGAGTCCATCGGCTTCGACGCGACCTGGTATCACCTGCCGATCGGGCAGGACTACGCGCGCGCCGGCCGCATCGTGCCGTTCTACGGGGACGTCAACCGCGCCTTCCCCCATTTTGCGAGCATGCTCTACGCCTGGGGCTTCAGCGTCCCCGCGATGATCGTGGAGCAGCGGTGGATGATGGCGCTCCACCTGGAGCTCGTGTTCGTCGCGTGGAAGGTGGTCGGCGTCGCGGCGCTCGCGCGGTACCTGCTGCAAGGCGAGCGCGTCCCCGGCCTCTGGGCGGCGTTCTTCCTGTTCCCGTCGCTGTTCGTCCACGACCAGAACCCCAGCGGCTCGGCGGACCATTTCCTGGGCTTCTTCGCGGCGCCCGTCCTGCTCGCGTCGATGCGCTTCGCCGAGCGCTTCGACAGGCGGTATGCCGTCCTGCTCGGCGCGTCCCTCGGGGGCGCGATGCTGGTGAAGTACCAGGCCGTCTACCACCTCGGCATGGCGGCGGCGATCGTCGTGCCCCGCGCCGCGTACCTGCTCGGTCGCGCGGCCTTCCGCGCCGCGAAGAAGCGCCGGCGCCCGCTCCTCTCGCCGCGCCGCGTCCTCGTCGCGGGGCTCATCGCGTCGGGCGTGGCGCTCGGCACGGCCGCGCCGCATTTCGTCAAGAACACGATCTATTACAACAACCCCGTTTATCCGATGGCGCAGCGCGTGTTCACGCGGTCGTACCCGCAACACGCGCGCTCCGCGGAGTTCATGGAGAAGGCGTACCCCAACAAGCCTTATTTGCCGAAGGGGAAGGGGCTGGAGCGGCAGCTCATCGCGGTCGGGAACTTCTTCTCGTTCTCGTTCTCCCCGCACTACTCGTTCACTCGCTACGTCCCGTCGATGGGCTCGCTCTTCACGCTGCTCCTGCCGACGTTGCTGGTCATCCGGGGCCGGCGCCGGCCGGCGCTCGCGGCCTGGGCGGCGTTCGCCGGCATCTGGGTGTGGGGCAACACGTACACCGCGGACCGTTACCTGCAGGGCCTGCTCGCGGTGCCGATCGCCGCCACGGCCGCGATGCTCGTCCGCACCTGGCAGCTCGGGACGGTCGCGCGGCTCGGCCTGGTGCCGCTCGTTGTGTTCCAGATCGTGTGGAGCGGCGACGTGCCCTTCTACTCCGGCCCCGACCGGCTGGAGCGCGCGCTCTCGCTGATCCGCTCCACGTACGAGAAGAAATGGAGCGACGCGCAGCGGTTCAAGTTCCGCGAGAATCATCGCGCGATCACCCAGGCGACCCCGCCGGACGCGCGCATCCTCGCGCGCAACTACCGCACGACGCTCGGCATCGAGCGCGACATCGTCTTCGATATCCAGGCCTGGCAGTCGCTCATCTTCTACGAGCCCGTGCGAGGGCCGCGCGAGCTCTACGAGCATTACCGGAGCGTCGGTATCACCCACATCCTGTATCCGCCGAACCAGCGCCCGCCGGACACGATCCAGGCGGCCGTGCTGTTCAACGAGCTCGTTCACCGCCACGCGACCGAGAAGCGCCGCTTCGGCAGCCTCCAGCTCGTGACCATGCCGAAGGAGCCGCCGCCGCCCGACGCGCTGCCCTACGAGGTGCTGGCGCTCGGCGCGCCGGGCTACGAGGACGGGCTCTATCCGGTCGAGGCGCTCCACATCCTCCCCAAGCTCCAGCCGCCCAAGGGCCAGGGACCCAAGCCCGCCCAGGCGTGGCCCAGGGACAGCGGGGCGCAGGCCGCGCTCGTCGAGGCCGCGGAGGCGGTGGTGGTCGGAAAGGACGCGGCGCGGCGCGGCCGGGCGCTGAAGCTGGACAGCGCGTTCTCCGCGGCGGAGCGCTTCAAGAACTACACGGTGTACCTGCGGGACAAGCGCAGCGCCGCCCCGGCAGAGGCGCCGCCGCCGGCGGACGCGCCGTCCGCGCCCGAGCCGGCCGACGCGCCGCCGGAGCCGGCAGACGCGCCGTCCGCGCCGGAGCCTTCGGACCCGGCGGATCCCTCGCAGGACGACGACATGGAGGACCCGGGCGGCTGAGCGCCCGGGCCCGGCAGGGCTACGGTCGCTGCTCGGCGAGCAGCACCGTCCAGGGGACCGGGCTCTTCACCTCGCGGACGGCGAGCTCGCTCCCCACGAGCGCCACGAGATCGCGGCGGCCGAAGTGCTGGATGTGGCCCGGCGTGTTGCCGAGATCGGCGAGGTACCGGCCGCGCAGCACGTTCAGCGCGCGCCACAGCGGCTCGCGCGGCGTGCTCGCGATCACCCAGCGGCCGGCCACGCGCCGCAGCTCGCGCAGCGCGCGCGCCGGGTCCTCCAGGTGCTCGAGCACCTCGCAGCACACGACGAGATCGAACTCGCGATCCTCGAACGGCAGCTCGTAGACCGACGCCTCCCGGAACTGGATGAGCGGATCCACGTCGGGCGCGACGCGCTCCAGCGAGACGTCGGTGGCCACGAACCGCTCGGGCCGCGGCGCGCTCGTCACGATGTGGTGGGCCAGCCGGCCTTCTCCGCACCCGACCTCCAGCACGGAGCGCGGCGCGACGCGGCGGTAGAGGTCCGTGACAGCGCCGAGGAACCCGCCCATCAGCATCCGGGCGACAGGGTTCTTCGTGCCGTACTTGTCGTAATGATTGCCGACGATGTTCCCCGACATGACCATCACCCCGCGCTCGCCCGCGCCTTGTGCACCTGCTGGTCGCGCCACGGCTTCGCGCCCGTGGTGTGGATGCCCTCCGGCCTGACGCCCGGGGCCCGCTGCGCGAGCTCGGTCTCGATCCGGCGCACGCGCATCAGCACCTCCTCGACGAGCCGGCGGTTCGCCGCGATGAGCTCGGCGAGCAGCGCCACGGCCACCAGGATGCACGCCACGACGACGGCGCCGGTGGCGACGATCAGCGACTGGATATAACCGCTGTAATCCGGGTTCTGGAGGTAGAAATAGAGAAACCGGACGCCGAGCGCGACGCCGAACACGAGCAAGATGGCCGCGACCCAGCCCACGAGCTGCACGGGGCGGTACATCGCATAGGCCCGGAACATCACCGGACCGGCGCGCCGCAGGTAGTCGGGGATCGACCGGAAGAGCCGCGACTCACGCGTCTTCGGGTTGGTCGTGATCTTCACGTTCTCCACGGCGAGGCCGCGGCGGCCTGCCTGGATCACGGTCTCCAGCGTGTAGGTGAAGCGGTTGTGCACGAAGAGCTGCAGCGCGGCCTTCCGGCTCACCGCGCGGAAGCCGCTCGGCGAGTCGGCGACGTCGGTGGCCGACAGGCGCCGGATGAGCCGCGAGCCCCACCGCTGCAAGACCTTCTTGAGCGGCGAGAAGTGCTCGATCCTGTCCGTCTGCCGGTCGCCGATCACCAGGTCGGCGCGGCCCTCGAGGATCGGAGCGACGAGCCTCGGGATCTCCGCGCCGCGATACTGGTTGTCGGCGTCGGTGTTCACGATGATGTCGGCGCCGAGCCGCAGGCACGCGTCGATGCCGGCCATGAAGCCGGCGGCGAGGCCGCGGTTCATGGCGAAGCGGACGATGTGGTGGATCCCGAGCTGCTCGGCCAGCTCGCTCGTCCCGTCCGTGCTGCCGTCGTCGATGATCAGGACCTCGATCTCGTCCACGCCGTCGATCGACCTCGGCAGGTCGGAGAATGTCTGCGCGAGCGTCTCGCGCTCGTTCAAGCAAGGGATCTGGATGATGAGCTTCACGGGGGATGTCGCGGCGCAGCGTAGCACGATGTGCGTCGAGGGATTCACCTCGGATCACATCGCGGCCCGCCTTCACATGTCCGCGTCGCTCCTCCTCGGAGCTACGGCGCCCGGGCGCCGTGCGTCGGAGGCGACGGCCCGCAGCCCCACGCGCCGGGACCGCGGACGATCGCCCGCGCTAGTTCAGCAGCTTCTTCGAGAGGTGCTTGACCGCCTCCTGCGCCGCCTGCCGCAGCGCGACCTCGACCGCCTTGGAGGACGTGTCGCCGCGCACGAGGATGGCGCAATTGTCCCCTTCGGCCTCGAACGATGCGAGGGGGAGCTCCGTCGCCGCCGCTGCAGCGCGGATCGGCACCTGCACAGCAAGCGAGCCGACCTCGAGCTCCACGAACCCCACCAGCTCCGACTTGGATAGGTTCTGCATGCTTCGAACGTGGGTCGCCCGCAGGGGCTTAGCAAGGTCAGGTTTTTCCTGCTTGTCGGTGGGATTGAGCTCCACCGGAACAGGCAGATTGCGCGCATGTCAAGCCTGTTCCCCCACGACAGCGCAGCCCAGCACACGCGGTCCGCAGGGCGCGCGACGCGCTGGTCCGGGCGTCGCGCGCGCCGCGTCGTCGATCGCGATCGCCCGCCGCCCATCGCTGCGCTCGTCGCGCCGCGCGGCGCGTCGTCCGCCTCGCCTCGCCGCGCGGCGCGACGAGCGCGGCGCGTCGTCCATCCCACGCTTCCGCACGGATGGCCGCGCTCGCGTCAGTGCTTCAGCGACGTGAGCTGGTCGGCCATGATGCTGCGGTGGCTGCGATAGACCTGGAGCACGATGGCCAGCGCGATCGCCGCCTCGCTCGCGGCGAGGACGATGATGAAGACCGTGAACACCTGGCCGGCCACGCCGCCCGCGACGAAGTGCTCGAACGCGACGAAGTTGAGCGCGGCCGCGTTGAGGATGAGCTCGACGCCGAGGAGGATGCCCACCGCGTTCTTCCGGGTCATCACCGTGAACAGCCCGAGACCGAAGAGCACGGCGGCCACCGTGAGGTAATGGATGAGCCCGATCTCCATCGCCTACTCCCGCTCCCAGGCGCGCTTGACGGCGCGGCGCGCAAGGACGACAGCGCCGATCATGGCGGCGAGCAGGACGATGGATCCGAGCTCGAACGGGAGCAGGTACTCGCCGAGGAACGCGTGTCCGAGCTTGGCCGTGGACGGCATCGCCGGCCGGGCCTCGGCGGGCCAGGGGGTCCGGGTCGCCACCCTGCCGAGCACGAGGAGCACCGCCGTGACGAGGACGAAGGCGACGGCGAGCCCGCCGCGCGGGTTCGAGATCTTCATTTCCTGGATGCGGCTCGTGAGCATCACGGCGAACAGGATGAGGATGAGCGTGCCGCCGACGTAGACGAGCACCTGCGTCGCCGCGAGGAAATCGGCCGACAGCGTGACGTACAGCCCGGCGACGCCGAGGAACGTGCCGAGCAGGGCCAGCGCCGAGTGGATGATGTTCCTGGAGAACGCCACGAGCCCGGCGGAGCCGAGCGTCAGCGCGGCGAGCCCCAGGAAGGCGAGTGTGCTCAGGGGGGGCATGTGGTGAGGCCCGCGACGTTAGATCGCTGCCCACCGCCCATCAAGCCATCAAGCGCGGCGCCCCGGCTCACGCGTCCGCCGCGCCGGCGTCCTCGGCCCCGCCCTCGGCGCCCTTCTCCTTGCCGCGCTCCTTGCGCCAGATGGCGCGCAGCTCCTCCAGCGCGGCGGGGTTGTCGCGCATGGCGCGCTCGCGGGCCTCGCGGGCGTGGGGCCCGTACTCGCCGACTGGCACCTCGCCGAGGTCCTTCGGCGCCTTGTACAGCGGCACCAGCCCCTCGGGGATGAAGCGGAAGGTGAGGTGATCGAGCGTCGGCGCCGCGCCCTCGAACTCGCGGGTGTGGCGGATCGCGCCGGTCGATTCGGTCTTGCACGCCTCGACGCAGAGGCCGCAGTACATGCACTTGCCCATGTCGATGTCGAAGCGGCTCATCGCCTGCTTCTTCGTCGCCGGGTCCTTCTCCAGGTCGATGGCGATGCACTCGATGGGGCACGCGCGCTCGCAGCGCTTGCACCCGGTGCAGATGTCCATCTGCACCTCGAGGAAGCCGCGGTAGCGCGGGGGGAGCATCTCGCTGACAGGGCGGTCCGTCTTGTCGGGATACTGGACGGTGATGGGCTCCCGGAACAGATGGGAGAACGTGACCGCCATCCCTTCCAGGATGGTAGTGGCCGCGCTGGAGATGCTCTTGATGTACTGGGCGAGATCCATGGCGGGGGGCTTCTCCGGGACCTGACGCGCGCGGGCATACGGCCCTGACGAGCGAGGTGCCACACCAAGCAGGCTAGCAGAATGCCGGCCTTCCTCGAGGCGTCCGAGGCGCGATCCGTCAGCCCCGCGGCGCGTCCGCCGACCCGCGCCGCAGGCCTTCCATGGCCGCGCCCGACCGGCGTGGGTCGACGGGCGCGCCGCGCCCGATCGGCGCGGAGCGCCGCGCCCGACCACGCGGCGCGCGCCGCCCGTCCGGCGCAGCGCGGCGGCGCCCGACCAGCGCGGCGCGGCGCGCGGCGCGGCGGGAACCCGCGGAGTGCGCGGAGGTCGTGGTGAACCTGTCCTCTCCTGTTGACGCGCACCCCGGGTGGCGATCATGGTCCCTTCATGACGCAGCTCCCCTTGTCGGGAACCCTCACCGCCCTGGTCACGCCGTTCACGCCCGACGGCGAGGCCGTCGACTTCCAGGCGCTGGACGCGCTGGTCGAGGCGCAGATCGCGGGGGGCGTCAGCGGGCTCGTGCCGTGCGGGACCACGGGCGAGTCGCCGACCCTGAGCGAATCGGAGACGACAGCGGTCATCCGGCGCGTCGTCGAGGCGGCGCGCGGCCGCGTGCCGGTGATCGCGGGGACGGGCTCGTTCTCGACGAAGAAGACGATCGAGGCCTCGCGCGCCGCGATCTCGGCGGGCGCCGAGGGCGTGATGATCGTGATGCCGTACTACAGCAAGCCGTCGCAGGACGGGCTCCGCGAGCACATGCTGGCCGTCGCGAAGGCGATCTCGGCGCCCATCGTGCTCTACAACATCCCGGGCCGGACCGGGGTCGACCTGTCCGCCGAGACGACCGAGCGCATCTGCGCGGCCGCGCAGAACGTCGTCGCCATCAAGGACGCCACGGGCAACGTGCTCCGCTGCCAGGAGCTCGTGCGGCGCCTCGGCGACCGGCTCACCGTGCTGTGCGGCGACGACTCGCTGACGGTCGCGACGATGGCGCTCGGCGCGAAGGGCGTCATCAGCGTCACGTCGAACGTGCTGCCGCGCGAGACGAGCGCGGTGACCCGGCGGTTCCTGGCCGGCGACCTCGCGGGCGCGCGGGCGGCGCACCTCGCGCTGCTCGAGCTGCACGGGCTCATGTTCGTCGAGCCGAACCCCGCGCCGGCGAAGGCCGCGCTCGCCGCGCTGGGCCGCATGAGCCCCGCCGTGCGGCTGCCGCTGGCGCCGGCCGGCGACGCGACCAGGCAGCAGATCGCCGAGGCGGTGCGGCGGCTCGAGGCGAGGCGCGAGGCGACGTGAAATCGAACGGCGATCATCGAGGCGTACCGATGGGCGTGCTGCTGGGGGCCGCCGCGACCGAGGAGGCCCACTCGCTGAAGGTCGCGATCCATGGCGCGAGCGGGAAGATGGGGCAGGCGATCGTCCGGCTCGCCGCGAACGAGCGCGCGCAGGTCGTGGGCGCGATCGTGTCGCGCGGCTCGTCGCGCATCGGCCGCGACGTCGGCGAGCTCGCGGGGACGGGCACCATCGGCGTCGCGATGAGCGACGACGTCAGCGCCGGGCTGCTCGGCGCTGACGTGGTCATCGACTTCTCGCGGCCGGAGGCGCTCCCGCGGCTCCTGCACCTCGCGATGCGGGCCAAGGTCGCGGTGGTCAGCGGCACGACGCGCCTCGACGCCACCTGCGAGCGGCTGCTCGACGAGGCGGCGCGGCACGTGCCCGTGCTCTGGTCGCCGAACACGAGCATCGGCATCCACGTGCTCGCGGAGATCGCGGCGAGCGCGGCGCGGCGGCTCGGACCCGGCTACGACGTCGAGATCGTCGAGGTGCACCACCGCGCCAAGGTGGACGCCCCGAGCGGCACGGCCGTGCGGCTCGCGGACGCCGTGCGCGCGGCCCGCGGCGAGGCCGGCGAGGCGGCCGCGGCGCTCTCGGACGTGCACGGCCGTGAGGGCAACGTCGGCCCCCGCAAGGCGAACGAGCTCGGGATCTTCGCCGTGCGCGGCGGAGACGTCATCGGCGACCACACGGTCCACCTGCTCGGCCCCGGCGAGCGCCTGGAGCTCACGCACCGCGCCACGAGCCGGGATCTCTTCGCGCGCGGGGCGCTGCGCGCGGCGTGGCACCTGCACGGCAAGCCGCCGGGCCGCTACACGATGGCGGACGTGATCGAGGGCTGACGGCGACGCCGGGCAGCCGGACGAGGAGGCGGCGCGACGACGGGATGACGAGGCGGGCGACCCGCGCTCCGGCGGGTCGCGCGGGGCGCCACAATGTGGTCCGCGGCGTGGCGCCGCACTAGGCTGCCGCGCTCGTATGGAGACGCTCGCTGCGCGGATCGCACGCGCGGGACCCTTGCCGGCCCGGGACGCGGTGGGCTGGGTCATCCGCCTGGCGAAGCGCGTCGAGCGCCTGCACGGGCGCGGGACCGTGCACGGCCGGCTGTCGGCCGCGTGCGTCGTCATGGAGGGCGAGCCGTGCGCGTCGAGCGGGTGGCTCTCGGATCCGCTCGCGACGCCCGCGTTCGTGGGCTACCGCTCGCCGGAGCGGGCCGCCGGCGAGGGGCCGTCCCGCCGGGATGACACCTGGGCGCTCGCGGTGACCCTGTACGTGGCGCTCTCGGGGAAGCTCCCCTTCCCGGCCGAGAGCGACAGGGAGCTGCGCCGCCTGCAGGGCGCCGGCGCCGCGCCGCGGGTGACGCCGGCGGGCGAGGAGGGCGACGCGCTGTGGCGCGTCCTGGAGCAGGCGCTCGCGCGCGACGCCAGAGAGCGGATCGTCGAGGTCGCCGCGCTCCGCCGCGCGCTGGAGGCGGCGCGGTCAGGCGACGGCCTGGAGGAGCTGCCGCCGCTCGACGAGCACCCGCTCGCGGAGCCGGCGAGGACCGTGCCGGCGCCGCGCCCCTCGAGCAGCGGCCTGCGGGGCGCGTCGAGCTCGCAGCCGCCGCCGCGCAGGAGCGCCCCGCCGAGAGAGAGCTCCGGCGGCTCCCAGCCGCCGCGCAGGAGCGCCCCGCCCGGAGAGAGCTCCGGCGGCTCCCAGCCGCCGCGCAGGAGCGCTCCGCCCGGAGAGAGCTCTCGCGGCTCGCAACCGCCGCGCAGGAGCGCCCCGCCGGGAGAGAGCCCCGGCGGCTCCCAGCCGCCGCGCAGGAGCGCCCCGCCCGGAGAGAGCCCCGGCGGCTCGCAGCCGCCGCGCAGGAGCGTGCCGCCCGGAGAGAGCCCCGGCGGCTCCCAGCCGCCGCGCAGGAGCGCCCCGCCCGGAGAGAGCCCCGGCGGCTTCCAGCCGCCTCGCTGGAGCCCGCCGCCTCGTGGCCACGCGAGCTCGCTGCCGCCACACGGCGGGGGCGCCACGGCGCGCCGGACGCCGATCCCGCTCCACGGGCTCGCGACGCTGGGCCTTCGACCGACGGCGGGCGCGCCGACCACCCCGGTGCCCGAGGCGCCGGATCGCCCCGTGAACGCGCCCCCGGCCTCGCCTCCCGGTCCGTCGGAGCTCGCCAGCGCCTCGCCGGCAGGTGCCTCCAGCAGCCCGCCCGCGCCGGCAGGGTCGCCGGCGCGGGTTGAGCCGCCGGCCGTCTGGCCCGCAGCGGAACCGCCGTCCATTTCGCCCGCACTGTTGTTTTCCGCTGCGGGCGATGATGACGACGAGCCGGAGAGCCCGCCACCGCTGCGCGCTGTCGCTGTGCCGCTGTTCGCGGGCGACGAGGTGCCGCCGACCCCCTCGAAGCCGTTCGCGCTCGCGCCCGCCAGCGACGTCGCGCGTGTCCGCGCGCCCGGGCCCGGCGCGCCGCGCGCCCCGGCCGCGGCGCCGAGACCGCGCCGCGAGAGGCCGTCCGGCGCCCGCCGGATCGCGGCGCTGGTCCTCTGTGCCGTGGTCCTCGCCGGCGCCGCCGCGGCGGCCTGGCTCTGGCTGCGCCACCGCGATGCCGCGATGCCCCCGCCGCCCGTCCCGGCGCTGCCTGCCGCGCCCGCCGCCTGCGCCACCCCCGCGGAGCCAGGCGCCCCGCCGGCCGCTTCCGCGGCGGCGCACGACGCGGCCTCCGCGGCCACGCAAGACGCCGCCGCGGCGGCGCCTGAGCCGGTGGACGCCGGCGCGGCGAGCGCAGCGGCGATAGAAGCGGCCTCGGCGGAGTTCGCCGCGTGCATGACCCCGCTCTTCCCCGGCAAGAGCGTCGACGCCGCGACCGCGGGGCAGATGGCGTTCGTCTGCGCCGAGGTCGACCCGATGAAGGGCGTCGCCGCGCTGAAGAGCCACCTCGCCCAGGCCGCCGGGCCCACGGGGATCTCGGACGCGACGAAGGAATGGGGCGTGCTCCGCTGGTACGACATGGCGGCCCTCGCCGCCCTGCGCGCCCGTTGCTGCCACGCCCCGCCCCCCCTCGAGCTGCCCGGCACGCCGGAGGGCTGCCCGCCGCTCGACGCGGCGCTGAACGACCTCGGCGCGGCCGTCTCGTCGGCGTCCGCGCCGGACGATCGAGCGGTCGCGAAGGCAGCCCGGCGGTACACGCGGACGGTCCAGTGCATCGTGCGCGTCGGCGCGGCGAGCCACTACGGGCGCAAGAACAACCCGAACGGAGGAGAGGCTCGCGCCCTCAAGAAGGTGCTCGCGCGCGCCCTCCAGGACGCGGCGCCACGCCGCTGAGCCGCGCGGCCGGGCGCTCGGTCCGGCGTGGCCTGGCGTGGGGAGCGGCGCGGCGGTGGCGCGGCGAGCCGCAGCTCGAGGTGGCCCAGCGTGGATCGATCGACCGCCTCGCCGGACGGGCGGTTCTGGGGTAGCGTCCGCGGTCCCATGTCCAACGAAGCGAGCGATCTCCTGCTCGAAATCGGCGTCGAGGAGCTCCCCTCGTCGTTTGTCGAGGCCGCGCTCCGCGCGCTCCCGGAACTCGCCACGAAGCGCCTCGCAGAGCTCAGGCTCCGCCACGGCGCGATGCGCGCGCTCGGCACCCCGCGGCGGCTCGCGCTGCTCGTCTCCGCGGTCGCGGCGCGCCAGCCGGACCTCGAGGAGGAGGTCACCGGCCCGCCCGTCAAGGCGGCCTTCAAGGACGGCGCGCCCACGAAGGCGGCCGAGGCGTTCGCGCAGAAGCTCGGCTGCGCCGTGTCCGATCTGCGCCGCGTCGAGGGGCCCAAGGGCGAGTACCTCGCCGGCACCCGGCGCGAGGCCGGCAAGCCCGCGACCGAGCTCCTGCCGGAGGTCCTCGCGGCGCTCGTCGCGGCCATCCCGTTCCGGAAGTCGATGCGCTGGGGGACGGGCGAGTTCGCCTTCGGCCGCCCCATCCAGTGGCTTGTCGCGCTCTCCGGCGGCGACGTCATCCCCGTCGAGATCGCCGGCGTGCGCAGCGGCCGCGCGAGCCGCGGCCACCGCTTCCTCGCGCCGGGCGAGATCGCGATCGGCGCGGCGAAGGACTACGTCGAGGCGATGCGCGCGGCGCACGTGATCGTCGACACCGAGGAGCGCGCGCGCCTCATGCGCGAGCGACTGGTCGCCGCGGCCCGCGACGCCGGCGGAGCGCTGATCGAGGACGACTTCCTGATCGGCGAGAACCTCTCCCTCGTGGAGGAGCCGCACGTCATCGTCGGCAGCTTCGAGGAGCGGTTCCTCGAGCTGCCGGAGCGGGTGATCCTCGAGGTCGCGCGCGGGCACCAGCGCTACTTCGGCGTGCGCGACGCGAAGACGGGCGCGCTGCTCCCGAGGTACCTGGCGGTCGTGAACACCGCGGAGGCGCCCGAGACGATCCAGCGCGGCAACGACAAGACGATGCGCGCGCGCCTGTCGGACGCGCAGTTCTTCTACCGGGAGGACGTCAAGATCCCGCTCGCGAACCGCCGCGAGAAGCTCGGCGGCATCGTGTTCCAGAAGCGGCTCGGCAGCGTGCTCGCCAAGGCCGAGCGCGTCGAGCGGCTCGCCCGCGAGCTCGGCCTGCTCCTGATGCTGCCCGAGCCGACGCTGATGGCGGCCGCGTCGGGGGCGCACCTCGCGAAGTCCGATCTCGTCGCGCTGATGGTGGGCGAGTTCCCCGAGCTCCAGGGGGAGATGGGCCGCGCCTACGCGCTGGCCCAGGGGGTCAGCCCCGACGTCGCCGACGTGATCCGCGATCACTACCTGCCCAGGGGCGCCGCGGACGCGACCGCGCCGACGAACGCCGGCGCGCTGGTCGCGATCGCCGACCGCCTCGACACGCTCGTCGGCTGCTTCTCGATCGGGCTCATCCCCACGAGCACCGCCGACCCGTACGGCCTGCGCCGCGCCTGCCTCGGCGTGCTGCGGACGCTGCTGGATCGCGAGCTCGATCTGCGCCTCGGCGCCGCGTTCAGCGCCGCGTACGACGGCTACGCGGGCGTGGAGCTCAGCGCCTCGCGCGAGGAGCTCACGGCGCGCCTCGGCGAGTTCTTCGCCGAGCGGCTGCGGGGCCTCTTGTCGGACCGGCTCCCGCAGGACGCGGTCCTCGCGTGCCTGCGCGTGGCCGCGGACCGCCCGCTCGACCTCCGGGCGCGCGTGCGCGCGATCGACGCGCTCAGCCCCGACGTGCGCGCGCGGGTCGGCGAGGTGTTCAAGCGGGCGACGAACATCGCGGACAAGGCGCCTCCGGGCGAGCCGGTCGCGCCGTTCGGGCAGGAGGTGCACGCGAGCGAGACGGCGCTCTTCGCGGGGTACCTCAAGCTGCGGGAGCAGATCGCGTCGGACGTGAAGAGCGGCGCGTACGACGCTGCGTTCAGGGCGGTGGCGGATTTCGCGCCGCTTCTCCACCAGTACTTCATCGACGTGTTCGTGATGACGGACGACGCGGCCGTGCGGGACAACCGGCTGCGGCTGATGCGCGCGCTCTCCGAGACCTGCGCGAGCCTGGCGAGGCTCGAGCTCCTCGGTGAGGCGCCGCGCGCGGCGTCCTGACGAATTCCGTCGGTCACGTCCTGCCTACCGACGTGACGCAATCGATGACAATTTCGACAACACTCACGTAATGACCACGTTCGAGGCGCTGGTCGCCTCGGGGACCGCGCCAGCCGACCCGTGAGGTGCCCTGTGGCACGCCGAGGATCCGGAGGCGGACGCCTCGCGCAGCCGATGAAACAAGCTGTCGTCGAGGTCGGGGCCGGCGGCCTCCTGGCGGTTCTCTCCGGGAGGCGTGATGAACAAGCGTTACAGGACGTAAGCGGGATGGGCGTCGCCATCGCCGGCCCGCGAGGGTCGCCGCGGTGCGAGATCGCGCGCCGGAGCGCGCTGGCCGCGACAGCCGCGGTGGAGTAAAGGGGATTGACCAGGAGGCACCATGGGCATCTCCATCGCGTACAGCGGCAAGCTCCGTGACCCGGCCCTCGTCCCAGAGCTCGTCGGCGATCTCGCCGCCAAGGCCGAGTCTGCCGGCTGGCTCAGCAAGACCATGAGAGAGCTCGTCGCCGAGAAGCGCGTCACCTGCTCCGGTCTCGAGGGGATCACGCTCTACCCCCATCGCGAATGCGAGCCGCTGCACTTCCATTTCGATGAGGAAGGCACCTTCATCAACCACTACTATCATGCCCTCCTCAGCAACACCGAGATGGCGGACATGATGCGTCAAGCGCTGGCCGAGTCCGCCGCCCTCACCCGCAATCTGGCCCGGAGCTCGCAAAGCGCGCCGGCGGACGCCGGGCGCGCCGGCGCGCCGCGCATCGCCGTCCCCGCCCTGCCGGAGGCGCCAGGAGTCGAGTTCTTCAAGCAGGGGAGCCGCTACAACTGGACCAAGACGCAGTTCGCCGGTCCCAAGGTGCACGTCGCCGTGTGCGCCATCCTGCGTTACGTGAAGGAGCGCTATGCGCCCGAGCTCGAGGTCAAGGACGACAGCGGGTACTTCGCCAGCGGCGACTACGAGAAGCTCGAAGCCGAGCTCGCTTACGTCGAACGCCTCGCCGCGATCACGACGGACGCCGTTCAAGCCGCGGCCAAGGCGGGCAAGGGGCCGATGACCCTCGACGCGTTCGTGAACCGCATCAACGAGGAGCTCGCCGAGGCCAAAAACAAGCTGCACTGAGGAGCGGCCAGGAAGCCGGCGCCGGCGCCGCGATTGCGGTCGGCCGCCTCGCCTCTGCTTCCCCGCCGTGCCCCCTGGCGCGGCGGCGCGCCAGGCATCGGTGACAGAACATCACGGCTGGCGCCCTGGCCGGCGGCGGCGTGCCGCCAGCCGGCATCCACCTCGTACCGTCCTCGGTCGCGCTAGGTGACCGGAACCACGATACGACGCCCCTTCACCTTCTCGCGCTTCGCCTTCTTCTCGTGCTTCTTCCCGAGCCCGAGCTGCTCCGCGATCGCCTTGCGCGCCTCGCGCGCGAGCTTGCGGACCTGCTTCGCCTCGTCCTGGGTGATCACGCCGTCCTTGGCGGCCCTGTCGACCGCCGCGCGCACCTTGGCCTGGGCGTCGTCGAGCGCCTTCCGGATCTCGGCGCGGCGCGCGTCGGGGACGCCGCCCTTCTGCATCTTCGCTTCCACCTTCGCGCGCTGCTTCGCGATCTTCGCGTCGACCCGCTTGCTGAAGCTGGCGGCGTCCTGCGGGAACTGGGGCCGGCCCTTCGCGCGGCCGTGATGCGGCGCCTTCGCGGCCGCCGCCGGGGTCTCCTTGGCCGCAGCCGCGGCCGGGGGAGCGGCGGCGCAGAGGGCGACGAGCGCGGCGAGCGCCGAGGTGATGCGAACGAGCTTGTTCATGGATCCTGCCTCTCGAAAGAACGCGATGCGGTGGCGACGAGGTCGCTGCGAAGCGAGCCGAGGCGCTCCTGGCGCCACGCGCTCGGCCGGTCTGACGTCGGCCGGGTGGTTGCTATTCCATCTTCGCAGCGCGTCATTCGCGCGTCACGTGTCACGCGGCGAGCGGGGCGAGCACGGGAGAACGGCGCCACCGCCGGACCAGCGCCGGGATGCATCCCGGAAGGGCAATGTCGGGATGCATCCGCCGGGGAGGCGACGCCGCGTCAGGCGACCACCCCGGTCCAGCGCGGCACCGTCCGGCCGCTCGCGGCCATCGACAGGAGCCGGCTCACGCGCTCCTCGGTCGTCGGGTGCGTCGAGAACCACTTCAGCAGCGAGCTCGCCCCGGCGAGCGGGCTCACGATGAACAGGCTCGCCGTCGCCGGGCGCGCGGCCTCGGAGGGCACGAGCTCGACCCCGCGCTCCAGCCGGGAGAGCGCGCTGGCGAGCGCCTCCGGATCGCCGCACAGCCTCGCCCCCACCTCGTCGGCCAGGTACTCGCGAGAGCGCGAGATGCCGAGCTGCACGAGCGTGGCCGCGATCGGGGCGACGATCGCGAGGGCCAGGCCCCCGAGCAGTCCCCCGCCCTCCTCCTCGTCGGACTGCCCACCGCCGAACAGCCCCGCGAAGCTCACCGCATGGGCGATCGACGTGATGCCCGAGGCGAACGCCGCGGCGATGGTCGACACCAGGATGTCGCGGTTCTTGATGTGCGCGATCTCGTGCGCCAGCACGCCGCGCAGCTCGCGCTCGCTCAGGAGCTGCAGGATGCCCTCGGTCACCGCGACAACGCCGTGCTCCGGGTTGCGCCCGGTGGCAAAGGCGTTCGGCTGCGCGTCCGGAATGACGTAGACGCGCGGCTTCGGGATCTCCGCCCGACGCGAGAGCTCCTCCACCATCCGGTGCAGGCCCGGCGCCTCGTCCGGCGAGACCTCGGCGGCCCTGTGCATCGCGAGCACGATGCGATCCGACATGAAATAGGCGCCCAGGTTCATCGCGAGCGCGAGCACGCCGAACAAGACGAGGTACCCCGGCCCTAGCGCCCCACCGATGGACACCAGGATTGCCGACATGACGCCGAGCAACAGGATCGTCTTGATCTGATTCTTCATGAACTTCGTTACCTCCTCGGAACCCTGAAATGGAGCGCTGCAAACACCGCTCCACCAAGCGGAACGCCGCGCGCGCCGCTCCCACGAACCCGTGGACCTCGGGGAAACCGCGGAACAAGGGCGCCGCAAACGCCGCTCCCGGAGATCGATGTGTCGCGCTCCGCGGCATTGCAATGCCGCGTGCCACGATCAGCAGTCGTCCCATCCGGCGGATTCCCGGCGTGGCGGCCCGGACGGCCCGCCCCGCTCCGCTCCGCCCCATTTCGCCCCGCCGCCCCGTTTCGCCCCGACTCGCCCGCTCCGCCCGCCTCGCCCGGCGTCAGGCCTGCCAGATCGCCAGCAGCCACACCGCGACGCCGGCCGCGCAGATCGCGAGCCCCGGGGCGGCCCGCGGCCAGACCCACTGGCCCGTCACCGTGACCGCGCGCCGCACCACCCAGATCGCCCCGGCCACCCACGCCACGAACGCCGCGACGAGCGCCGCCACCCAGCCGACGCGCGGCGCGTCGTCGCGCGCGAGCGCCTCGAGGTGCTCCCGCGCCACCGCGGCCGCAGGCTCGGTCCGGGTCCCCGGCGGGCGAGGCGCCGCCGCCGAGATCCGGGCGATCGCGGCGTTGGCCTGCTCCAGGTCCTCGGCGTGCGGCGTCGTGAGCCACCGCGTCTCCAGGGCGGCCGTGCGCACCCCGCGCCAGGCGAAGAGCGCGAGCTCGGCCTGGCCGAGGCCCTCGGCCGCCGTCGCGAGCGCGATCAGCCGCTCGTAGGCCACCCGGACGTGCGGGGCGCCGGGCGCGTACCAGCCCGCCGCCCGCCGGGCATGGAGCGCCGCGGCGTGCGGATCGCCGGCGCGCAGGGCCTCCGTGCTCTCGGCGATCTCCCGCTCGCCCGCGACCACCACGCGCACGGACGCCGCGCCGAGGAGGAAACCGACGAGCGCGAGGCCGCGCAGGACGCCGAGCACGACCGAGAGCTTCACAGAAAGTCGCGCTTCTTGAAGACGAACGTCGCGACCGCCAGGAGGCCGAGCGCCCAGCCGACGCACGTGATCGCCGCCCAGCCGAGGTACACGAGGAGGTTCGCGTCGGCGACCTCGCCCGCGAGCAGCGGGCGGGGCGGCACGTAGATCTGCAGGTTCGGCACGACCCGGGACAGCGCGCGCCCCGCGGCGCTGATCTGCGGGCCGAAGTACTTCACCGGCAGCCGCGCGAGCGAGTCGGCGTTGCGCCCGACCAGGAAGAGGCCCAGCGTGAGCAGCGACGACAGGAACGGCGTCGAGAACGACGAGAACAGCGTGGCGATCGCCGCGACGATGCCCACCTCGAGGAACACGAGCGCGCTGCCGGCGAGCACGACGCGCCGCTCCGTGGGGGCGGCGGCCGAGAAGAGCACGCCGAGCGCGAGGAAGACCACCGACCACGGGATGAACCCGTACGTGCGCGCCGCGGGGGAGCGCCACGCCGCGACGCCGAGCACCGCGAGCGACGCGGCGCCGGCGCCCGCCACGAGCGCCGCAGGACGGCCGGCCAGCACGGCGCTGATCTGCAGCACGAGCCCCGCGTCCGCCAGGATGAACACCGCGAGCGTGAGCAGCGTGCCGAGGTACTTGCCGACGAGGTACTCGCCCCGCCGCACAGGGCGGGCGAGGATCGGGAAGATCGTCTTCTGCTCGAGCTCCCGGTAGAGCGACGTCGCGCCGATGATGACCGCGACCGCGATGCTGAACACCGACAGCGACGCGACGCCGAGATCGCTGACGACGCGCGGCGCGTTGCGGAGCGTGTAGGCGCCGACGATGATCGCGTAGAAGGCGACCGCGAACGCGACGCCCGCGAGGCCGATCAGGATGCGCGCCCGGAGCGACTCCCGGTAGGTGTTGAGCGCGATCGCGGAGATCCGGCCGAACATCAGGGCGACGTTAGCAAGGGACAGGGGGAGCTTGCAAAGGGCCGCGGGTCACGGGTCGGCCGCGTCGTCGGGCTCGACGACCCGCACGTCGAGGAACCACAGGCCGTGCGCCATCGCGTGCCCGTCGATCTGGAGGTAATAGACGCCCGGATCGAGCGCGAGATCGAGGAAGCTCCGCTGGGGGCCCACACCGATCGTGCAGGAAAGCGGCATTTCGGTGCCGGGGCAGGTCGGGCCGCGGCGGACCGAGAGCAGCGTCTCGTAGCTCGACCCGGCCATGTCGAGCACGACCCGCCGGCGCGCGGTGAGCGTGAGCTTCAGGAGCTGGTCCCGCGCGCCGCGATCCTCGATGCCGGCGCTGTCGCAGCCCGCGTCGAAGTCGGCGGCGGCGTTGGTCGTGTTGCCCTGGAAGAAGCCGCCGGACTCGGGGATCTCCAGGGCGCCCTCGCAGGCGTCGGAGAACGGGACCAGCGTGGGCGGCGCCGCGGGCCGCACGAACGCCGTCACGCTCACCGGCTGGCCGAGCTGCGACTCCGCCACGACGCGGTACGAGCCCGCCGCGAGCCCGCGCCGCGCGCTCCGGAGCGGGGAGACGTCGCCCTCGCCGCACGCGAGCCGGTCGTCGGGGCCGCCGCACGCCGGCGCGGACAGGGCGATCGCGCCGGCGTCGCCGGACGACAGCTCCTCGACGAGGAGCACGTCGGACGCGACCGGCAGCTCGAGCGCGTACACGGCGTCGACCGCGGCCGGGCCGCAGCCGAGATCCACGTCGTCCTGGTGGCCGACGAGCGACACGGCGACCGTCCGGTTCGGCTCGAGCGCCGCCTCCGACGCGCAGCCCTCGTCGGGCGGCGGCTCGGTGGGCGGCGAGAGCTCCAGCGTCACGAGCGCCGACGTCGGCGCCGTCGCGGAGACCGCGACCGCGTAGCTCCCCGCGGGCAGCGCGCGCCGGAAGAGGTGCGTCGCCACGGCGGTCTGGCAGGTGAGCTCGTCCTCCGGCAGCGCGCACGCGGCGGTCCGCAGCGAGAGCGAGGGCGCGCCGTCGCCGTCGGTCGAGACCGCGTAGAGGTCGACGTCCCGGGGCTCGGTGAGCTCGAACGCGTAGACGAGCTCCCCGAGCTCGGTCTCGCACGCGCCCCCGAGATCCCGGGCGGCGTCGAGGATCGTCGCCAGCACCGGCTCGCCCGGCGCGATCGGCGCCGCCGTGCCGCACGTCTCGTTCTCGGGCGCCGGCGAGGGCGGGAGGAACGCGACGTCGACCAGCACCGGCGCGCCCTCCGCGGTCGTCACGTAGACCGGCAGCGCCGTCGTCCGCTCCGGGTCGCCGAGGCCGCGGGCGCGGAGCTTCGCGAGCTTGCCGCCCTCCGCCGTCGCGAACGGGCGGCCGCACGCGAGCTCCGTCGCGGCGTCGCCGCACTGGCCGGCGAGCGTCACCGCGACGTCCGTGCCCTCGGTCCGCGCCGTCACCTGCACGTCGACCGGCGGCCCCGGCGGCAAGAGCACCGCGGCCACGACGTCGCGCGTGCTCGCCGGGCGGGGCAAGCCGCACGCGCTGGCGTAGTGGAAGCCCGCGCCCGCCGTCGTCATTCCGTACGAGCCCGGCACGGAGATCTCGAGCGCGTCGGCGCAGGTGTCGTGCTCCGGGGACACGCAGCCGTCCTCGTCCGTATCGCCGTCGCAGTCGTCGTCACGCTCGTTCCCGCAAACCTCGGGCTGCGACGAGGACGTCGCGGGATCGGCGTCATCGCAGTCGCCCCCGCCGCAGTGCGCGTCGGGATCGCCGTCGAGATCGGCGTCGCGCGGCGCGCTCGAGCACGTCCTCGTCCGCTCGTCGCACGCGTCGATCGTGCACGAGCTCCCGTCGCTGCACCCGATCGGCTCGCCGCGCACGCAGCCGAGCTGCGGGTTGCAGCGCTCGACCCCGTCGCAGTAGACGTCGTTCTGACACGCGCTGTCCTCCGGCGTGAAGCGGCACCGCCCTGCGGCGGTGTCGCACGCGTCGAAGGTGCAGGGAAATCCGTCCTCACACTGCTCGTCGTCGACGCACGGGCCGCCGAGCGTCGGGTCCGCGGGAGCCAGCTCTCCCCCTTCACCGCCGGCGCCGCCCTCGCCTCCGGCCCCGCCCGCTCCGCCGGTGGACGGGAAGGGGCTCGGAGCGCTCGAGCTGCAGGCAGCGCCCGTCAGGGCCGCGCACCAGACGGCACCGAGAAGCGCGATACGCATCGAGGAGGAAGAAGAGGCAGAGGAGGTCGAGGGGATCGGCATCGAGCGAGGTGAGCGGCAATGAGCGTAGCAGGGCACCGCCACGTCTGGCATCATGGCGCGCGAATCCGCGGAGCGCGGCGGACAGAGGGACAACAGGGTGACCAGCGACAGATTGACCCGACCCGAGTTGACGTGGCTGCTGGCGCAGGAGGCGCGCAGCGCCGCCCAGAAGCTCCGCCAAGGCGTGGGGATGATCGCGACCGAGGCCACGCCGCCGCCGCTGCCGACGCAGGACGACGGCGCGGGCGGCGTCGAGAGCACGCTCAACCGGCTCGACGAGGCGGTGAGCATGCTCGCGTCGCTCCACGGCCGGCCCATGGCGCGCGGGCGGCGCGGCCGCGTCGACCTCACGGCGCTGCTCTGGGAGGTCGCGCCCGAGGCGCGCGTGCAGATCGAGATGGGCGAGGGCACCACCGTGTTCGGCGACGAGACCGAGCTCCGGCGGATGCTCCAGGTGCTCATCGCCCAGGGCGGCGATCCGACCAGCCAGGCCGGCGCGCCCGAGGTGAGCATCCGCCGCGTCGGCGAGGAGGTGAGCGTCCGCGTCAACCTCGGCCCGGAGACGCCCGTGAACTTCGAGACCGAGCGGGTGTGGCTGTCGCGGATGGCGCTCCGCTACGGCGGCCGGCTCGAGCTCGACGGGCTGATGCAGACGCTGACGCTGCCCGCGGAGATCGACCAGCAGCGCCTCGAGGTCGAGAGCCTCAAGAAGGAGCTGGCCGCGGCGCAGGCGCAGGGCGAGGCCTACGCGCGCGAGCTCGCCGCGGTGTTCTCGCGGGTCGAGGGCGAGCGCGAGCGCGGGTCGCTGGCGGGCGCCGTGTCGCGGCTCGGCAGCGATCCGGTGTCGCACCTGCCGCCGAGCGGCGACAGCCTCGCCGTGCTCGTCGCCGCGGCGCGCGTGCTCGGGACGCAGCTCCGCGGCATCCTGTCGGCGATCGGCCGCGACATCGCGCCGCTCCGGAGCCACGGCGGCGACGTGGGCGAGACGGCCTCGTCGGTCGGGCGCCACGTGACGGCGGCCTCGGAAACCGTGAGTGATCTCGCGAGGTTGGGCGCGTGCCCGCTCCACGAGTTCCCGCGCCACTGCGACGTCGCCGACCTGCTGCGCGACGTCGTGAAGGACGACGTCGCGCGCGCCGCCCGCCACGACGTGCGCGTGGTGCTCGAGTCGCCGGAGGCGACGCAGGAGGTGGTGCCGCAGGGCGCGCTGACGGTGCTGCTGCACGCGCTGCTCGACCACGCCATCAGCGCGTCGCCGCCGGGCAGCGAGGTGGTTGTCACGCTCGTCGACAACCCGAGCGGGGTCGAGATCACCTTCGACGACGCGGGCCCGGCGCTCCCTGCCGCGGCGCGGAGCGTGGTGCTGAGCCGCGACTTCGAGGCGGTCGCGCAGGGGCGGCCTCCGGCGGTGCCGCTCATCGCGGCGCACGCGATCGCGGCCCACACGAACTACGGGCTCACCATCGAGGACGGGCCGCGCGGCGAGACGCGGGTGCGGCTCACCATTCCTCGATCGGGGTAGCGCCGAGCTGACCGGCCCCCGGAGAGGGTGTTCGTCGCGCGGGGTGGGGGCCCCGCCGAACTCGCCTGAGACATGAGCCATCCGGCCTTGCCGGATGACTCATGTCTCAGGCTCAGACATCGGCCCATCCCCCACCCCGCGCGACGAACACCCTCTCCGGGGGCCTACCGTCTTCGCGGTATCAGAGACGAGCGGCTCGTCATTCAAAGGAACGAGGTCGACGGGAAGTCGACGTCGACGTTGAGCTGAGCGCCCCGCACGATGCGGAGGTCCTCGAGCGGCAGCGTCGTGGTGACAGGGCGCTCGTCGCCCCGCTCCACGAGCGTGGCTATGGCCCTGTACTCGTCGGGCGGGAGATCCACCGTGATGCTGAAGTCCTCGCAGCTCGCGTACTCCCGCGCCACCTCGCGGCTGCCCCGGTAGACGATCAGCTCGAAATCGGCGCCCTGGCGGCCGCCGTATCGGTCGCAGACCCGCGGGTCGCTCCGGCGGTTCACCGTCCACTCGACCGTGAGGCTCCCGACGGCTGGCCGGGGACGAGCCCCGTCCCGCACGTCGACGATGCAGCCCGCGGCCAGGAAGCCCGATAAAGCGAGACCGCAGAGGGGAAAGACGCTCTTCTCCTGATTCATCCTCGAACCTGTCCTTTCGCTGCTGCCTCACCGTCCATGCGGCGTGTAGAAACGGCGCCCCCGCTCGCGCGGATAGCTCAGCTCGCGCTCCGGCACGTACCGCGGCGACGCCCGGTAGGTCTGCCGGTAGCGCCTGAGCTCCACCGGCTCCTCCTCGAAGATCACCCAGCCCCGGTTCGTCGGGTAATACCACTGGCCGTCGACCAGGTACGCGTAGGTCCCGCGGAAATAGACGCGCGGATAGGCCGCGATCTCCACCGGAACGACCTCCGCGCGCACCGCCGGATAGCCGGACACGACATAGCCCTCCGTCCCGACCGTCGCGAGGCAGCCCGTGAGCAGCGAGGCGCCGAGCCCGAGCGCAGCCGCCGTGAGCACGGACCTCGTCACCGAGCGACACGTGGGCCGTCTTCGCACGAGCGAAGTCACCGTGTTGCTCAGTTTCACGTCATGCTTCACGTCACGCTTCACGTCATGCTTCATGTCATGGTTCACATTCGTGCTCCTCGCGGGGCAGCTCAGCAATGCGAGTGCCAGCGCGGGGCGGCGCGACTCGGGATCTCCGGTGACGGAGCGCTCAGCCGCCCGCGCGCGGCGCGCCGAGCGCGCCGGCGAGCGCGAGCGCGCGCTGGATCTCCGCCGTCGTCACCAGCCCGATCACGTGCTCTCCCCCGTCGAGCACCGCGACCGCGCTCGCCTCGCCGCTCGCCAGCGCGTCGATCGAGCGCGACGCGTCGTCGTCGGCGCGCGCCCTGGGCACGTCGACGGGCATCACCGCGCCCACCGTCGCCGGGGCGACGCCGCGCCCGAGCTGGCGCGCGAGGTCCCAGACCGTGACGACGCCGATCTCCCGGCGCCCCTCGCCGCCCACGGGCTCGTCGATCACCCGCGCGCCGACCAGGTTGTCGCGCAGCAGCCGCTCGGCCACCGCGCGAGGGCTCTCGTCCGCATAGGCGTCGCCGAGCCGATCGGTCATGAACCGCGCGACGGGGACGCCGCGGAGCAGCTCGCGCGTGCTGGAGCGCGCCTGCTCGGACGAGGCGCCCATGTAGACGAACACGGCGATCAGCACGAGGATGAAGTTCCACGAGAGCAGGCCGAAGAGCCCGAAGACCACCGCCATGCCCCTGCCGACCGCGGTGGCGACGCGCGTCGCGCGGACCGGCCCGAGGCGGCGGCGGAGCAGCCCGCGCAGCACCCGGCCGCCATCCATCGGGAACGCGGGGAGCAGGTTGAACGCGCCGATGATCGCGTTCGTGAGCGCGAACGCCAGGAGCGCCGCGCGGACCTCCGCCGGCCCCGGGAGCAGGCGATAGGCGCCGTAGCTGCCGAGCGCGATGCCAAAGCTCATCAGCGGCCCCGCGAACGCCATCCACGCCTCGTGCTCGGGATCGTCGCGCTCCATCAGCGAGACGCCGCCCAGCATCATCAGCGTGATCGAGCGCACCCGGACTCCATTCCTGAGCGCGACGAACGAGTGGGCCAGCTCATGCGCCAGGACCGCGACGAACAGCCCCACCGCCAGGATCCCTCCCCAGGCGAGCGGCGGCAGCCGCATGGACTCTAGTGGGATCTCGAGCGACGACGCGATCAGCGAGAACTGCGACGCCGCCACATACGCGACGTACGGCAGGAATATCAGCAACGTGATGTGCAGCTTGATCGGGATTCCCCGGATCCTCAGGACAGTCAACCCGTGGTCGAACATGTGCCTCCTGGTGCACTCGCACAGATGGGGCCGACAAGCGCCTTCGCAAGCCGCCGAGAGCGCGCCGGCGCATGGAAAACAGGACCATTCGCGCCAATCTGCCCCGCAATGCGCAGGCGCACCCAGGCGGAGGTGGAAGCCGAGGTGGAATGGCCCCGAAATCGGCGGCGAGCGCCGCGCCGACTCGATTCCAGCGCTCGCCGTGCGGTGACGCTTCTGCTCCCACGCCGAGGCGTTCGCGTTCACTCATGTTTCCGTCCCAGGCGGGAATCGTCGCTCGAAATCGCGCAGCGCAGCGCGGCGCGCTCCCCGCGGCGCGTGAATTGGCGTAGCGTGGTGTGACCGAGGTCGCCCATGCGCCAGCGGGTCCCCGATGCATTGATGGCAGCGAGCGCGGAAGAGCTCACGGGCGTCGAGCTCACCGTGCTCGAATCGTCGCTCTCGAGCGGCGTGCCGAGGGACCTCACGGGCCATGTATTCGCGATCGGGCCGGCGGGCTCGATCGATAGCGGCCTGCCCGGGGCGGACAGCGCGCCGATCCCGAACGGCAATGGGATGATCTACCGGCTCGACTTCGACACGGGCGGCCCGGTCCGGCTGACGTCGCGGCTCGCGCGCACCCCCTGCTATCACGCGGACGCGGCCTCGCGGCCCGGCACGCGCTTCGAGGCGCTCGGCTTCCGCGACGCCGGGCTGCTCCGCTTCTCGCCCCACCTCGGCCTGCGCAACCACCTCAACCACGCGCTCGTGCCCATGCACGCGCCGCGCGCGCCGGCGCGCCTCCTCGTCACCGGGGACGCCGGGAGACCCTACGAGATCGACCCGGCGACGCTGGAGCTCGTCACGCCGGTCGGGCGCAACAGCACGTGGTACCCGGCGGTGCCCGTCGATCACCCGTTTCCGGTGACGCTGGCGACCGCGCACCCGTGCTTCGACGCCGCGCGGGGCGAGCTCTTCACCGTCAACCACGGCCGCTCGCTCCTCCCCCGCTTCCTCGCGTCGCTCCCGTGGCTCGACGAGCTCGGCGCGCTCCCGCGCTCCTGGGACCGGCTCGCGTCGGCGGCCGCGTCGATGATCGAGCAGCAGATGCTCCGGCCGAGCGCGGAGCGGCTCGATCTGTTCGCGAAGCGCGCGCTCGAGCTCCTGCCCGCGCGCCTGCGCCCGGGCGCGCCGCCGGGCCCGGGCGACCTGCTGGCGCGGCAGGCGGCGCGCCTCGGCGGCACCCCGCTCGCCGAGGCCGGGGGAGACTTCGTGTTCCTGCTGCGGTGGGACGGCCACAACGAGCCGGAGCGGCACCAGCTCGTCCTGCCGGCGCCGGGCGGCGCGGCGGTGCGGCCGTTGCGGATCGAGCAGAGCGTGCACCAGCTCGGGCTGACGCGGCGCTGGGTCGTGCTCGCGGACACGGCGCCCAGGATCGGCCTGGAGAGCGTGGTCAGCCAGAGCGCGCCGGAGAGCCCCGGCGTCGAGCGCCTCCTCCGGGCGCTGCTCACCATGCCCCAGGAGCCGAGCACGACGTTCTACCTGGTCCGGCGGGACGCGCTGCGGCCAGGCGGCGGGCAGGCCGTCGTGAAGAAGGTCGTCGTCCCCCTGGAGACGCTCCATTTCCTCGTCGATTACGAGGACGCGGGCGACCGCATCACCGTGCACGCGGCGCACAGCTGCGCGACCGATCACGGGGAGTGGCTGCGGTCCTTCGACCGGCACGCGGCCAGCAAGGCCCCGGCGCCGCCGCGGCTCCGCGGGATGTCCCCGTCCGGGCAGGCGGACGTGCACCGGATCGGCCGGTACACGCTCGACGCGGCCGCCGAGCGGGTCGTGGATCAAACGGTGTTCGCCGACCCGGCGCGGGCGCTCGGCGTCGGCCTCTACACGTACCGGGAGACAGGCGCGTCGTGGATGCCGCCCGATCGGCTCGAGAACGTCTACTGGCGCGGCGTCGGGGTCTGGGACGAGCTCTCGACCGAGTTCATCGACCGGCTCTACGCGGCGCACCCGCACCGGTCGCTCCCCCTGGCCGCGCTCCGGCGGATGCGCGCCGAGGGCGGGCACCCCGACAGCCTGTTCCGGTTCAACCACCGCGCGATGCGCATCGAGGATCGCCACGAGCTCCCGCGCCGCGCCGTGGGGGGCTGGATCAGCTCGCTGCAGTTCGTGCCGCGGCGCGGCGGCAGCGGCGCGGACACCGACGGGTACGTGGTCGCGCTCGTCGCGACGGCGCACCGGGCCGAGATCTGGGTGTTCGACGCGACGAACCTGGCGCGCGGGCCGCTCTGCAAGCTCGGGCACCCGTCGTTCCGGCCGGGGCTCACCCAGCACATGGCGTGGCTCAACGCTGTCGCGCCCTGGAGGGGCGGATACCGCGTGCCGGCGGCGGAGGATCACGAGGACTTCGTGGCCGAGGCCCCCACCGACGAGGTGAAGACGCTGTTCGAGGAGGAGGTCTATCCGCGGCTCGCGTGAGGCGCGGCGAGCAGCGGCGCCGCCACGCGGGACCCGAGCAGCGGCGCCGCCGCGCGGGACCCGAGCAGCGCCGCGCCGCGCGCGTCGGGCACGACGCCGTCGCCCCGCTCGAGCAGCACGCCCACGGCGCCGTCGCCGAGGACCGCCTCGAGGTCGTGGCCGGCCCACGGCTGCCCCGCGCGCAGGCGCGACGACCGCACCTCGCTCGCGACGACGAGCGCGCGCCGGAAGCCCCTGTCGAGGTGCCGGTTCGCCACGTGGAGCGCCGCGGCGAGGCCGCCCTGCGCGGACGAGAGGTCGAGCACCAGCTCGGGCGAGAGGCCGGCCATGCACGCGGCGAACGCCGCCGCGCCGCCGTCGCCCCGCGCGCCGTCGCCGCTCGTCATGATGAGGACGTCGACGAACGGGTCGCGGAGCCGCCCCGCCTCGATGAGCTGCCGCAGCACCGCGGCGGCCATGGACAGCGTGGTCTCCGCCGCGCCGGCGAAGCGCCGCTCCACGACCCCCGTCGCCCGCTGGAGCCAGTCGGCGGAGCAAGGGAGACCGTAGCTCGTGACGAGCTCCTGGTTCGTGACGACGCGCTCCGGAAGATACGTTGCGACGGCCGTGATGCGCCCTTCAAGCATGTTCCCGCTCTGCTCCAGCGCCCGCCCCCGGCGCGCGCCGACGATGCAATCCTCCGCCGGGAAGGCTCGATCCGGAGCCCCACCGGCGCCGATCGGCCAGCGCCGGGTACCGCGTCGAGCCGGTGTCCCGGACAGCACGAGACAATCCGCCGTCGACACGACAGGCACCGTGCGACAGCCAACAACTCGGATGCTCCCTCCCCGTCTCCGACGTCATCCACTGGACCATTTACTGAACGTCCTGCGCAAGGGGGAATGACGCCGCTGCGCCCCCGTCCGTTCCCGGAGGAGCGGCGCGCGGCGGCGCTGCGCGTCGCATCGGGGGCGATCCGCCCGCCCGCGATGCGCGCGCCGCGGCGCGTCGCAGGTCCGCGGGGCCGGCCGCGCATGGGGGCCTGCGCGCCTCAGTCGCAGTCGCGCGTCCTCAGGCCGCTGATCGTCGCGGGGGTGGCGCTGTGGTTGATCGCGCCCCAGCACTGCACGGAGGCGTCCGCGAGCCGGGCGCAGCTATAGTGCTTCCCCGCCGAGAGCGCGACGGCGGTCGAGATGCCCGCGACGGGCGTGAGCCGGCCCATGTCGAGCCCTGCGCCCTCGGACTGCCCGCCGCTCGAGCACTGGACCTGCCCCGTCGCCAGGAGCACGCAGGTGTGGAACTGCCCGCCGACCACGGCGACCGCCCCCGACTCGACCAGGGTGACGCCCGGGTCGGACGAGGCGCCGAGGCCGCCGAGCTGCTTGTTCCAGTCCTGACCCCAGCACTGGACCTTGCCACCCTCGAAGACCGCACACATGTGATCTTGACCCGGACCGACGTAGAGCGCCCTGCCCGGGACCGTCGTGGGCGACACGGGGCCGCCCGTGCCTGATGAGGTGCCGATGCCGTGCATTCCGCCGTTGTTCTCGCCCCAGCAGTACAGCTTCGCTGCGTCGGTCACCGCGCAGCAGCCATGGTAATAACAAGCGACCTGGACGGGCGCTTCGCCGCTGAACGTCACGTCCGCGGGGACGTCCCCGCCCCAGCACTTGACGGCGCTGCCGACGATCGCGCACGCGTGGTTGAGGCCGCCGGAGACCATCGTCGCGCCCGCGCCGACGGTGGGCGTCCTGGAGATCGTTGTGTGACGGCCGCAGTGCACCGCGCCCGTGTCGAGCAGGACGCACGCCTCCTCGGTGAAGCCCTTGCCCGTGACCTGGACGACGCCGGTGATCTCCCCGCCCCCCTCGTACGTGAGCGTCGTCGGCGTGGTCGACGCGAAGCACACCGCCTTGCCGTCGACCGTCGTCGCGCACGGGATGGTCGTGCCCGATCCGTTGTTGAGCCCGGCGCACGCCGGAGAATCCGACCCGGTGCCCGGGTCGCTGCCCCCCGCGCCCGTCGTGCTGCTGGCCGAGGTGCTGCTCGCGCCGCTGGCCGAGGTGCTGCTCGCGCTGCTCGCCCCGGTGCTGCTGGCCGAGGTGCTGCTCGCGCTGCTGGCCGAGGTGCTGGTCGCGCTGCCGGCCGAGGCGCTGCTCGCGCTGCCGGCCCCGACGCCGCTCGTCGTCCCGCTGCCGGCGCTGGTGACGCCGGGGTCGCCGCCGCCGGACGCGGCCGCGCCGCCCGTGCCTTCCTCCCCGCCCGACGACGAGCAGGCCATCCATCCACAAGCCAAGAAGCCCAGTATCACCAAGGAACGTTTCGAACTCATGTGAAGACCTCGCGTTGGTACCGCGCTTCCCGGCTCGCCCCTGATTCATGAGACGGGCCCGAGAGGCGCAGAGGACACAGAGACGCTCGTTCTTTCTCCTCCGTGCCCTCGCTGCCTCCCGGATCCACCGCGGAAGCCGGCGCGGTGCCGCCGGGGCAACGGGCTTCGTCTCCAGGGAGGAGCTCGAGGAGCGCAGCACGAAATCTAGCTCAGTCCCACCCCGCGGGTAATGGCTGCAATCTCAGCGTAAAACTTCATTACCACCGAGTTGCCCTGCTGGAGCCCCCGGAAGGCCGCTGGAGATCGATGCCCGATGCGCTCGACAGGAGATCCGAGCGCCGGGCGGCAAACGCCTCTTCGCGCCCCGACTCGCCGCGTCTTCTCCACTCCAGCGGTCCTGCGGTCCTGTTATTTTACGTCCTAGCTGCGCCCAACGCGGAAAGCTGCGGACACGCGACCTAGCCGGATGCGAGCACGCATGAACGGCGCGTAACGTCGCGACATGGCGGCGACACGGCCCGGAGCGGTTATGTCGTGGAGGGTTCGATCACGGCCACGGCGGAGCATTCCGGCCCGAAGCGAGCATTCCGCTCCTGCGAGCGCGCGGATGCACAAACGTGACGACCCGTACGGCGCTGAGCAGGCAGGGCGCAGCGCGGCCGTCTCCCCGGGACGGCGCGAGCGGTTGCGTCGGCGCTGCGCGCGGCCCGCGTTTTTCTGCCCGCGGAGGGGAGCTCCACATTTTGACAACACCTGAGCTCGCCACGACCGCAGCGCGGGATCGCGCCGCGGCGGGAGCTCCACGCGGCAGAGAGCGCGTGGGCCATGTCTCGTATCGTTTTTTGCCGCGCGCAGGGGCGCGGCGAGGACGACGAGCCGCCGATCCGGCGCGAAAACAAGCGCCGAGGCGCGCGCGCGACGCGCGTCACCAGGGTCCAATTTGCTCGAATCGCGGAGAAGTCCCAAGGGCGCGCAGATCCGAGGAGCGCCTATTTCGCGGACGCAGCGCGCGAATCCACGCGGGCTCGGAGCGGCAGCACCTGCACAGAAGAGCGAGGCACACACCCTGCTCATAGGTGAGCCAAGGTGTTCGGGGCCGCAAGGCCAGGCATGGACACCGGGGAGGACCAATGATCTCGATTCACGGCAAGATGATGGGTCTCGCGATGGTGCTGGCGCTCGGGGCCGGGTGCGCGGCGGGCGCGGACGAGGAGGTCGACATGGACGCGGTGGAGCTCGACGAGGAGAGCGTCGACTCCACGACCGCGGCGCTGGAAGAGGCCGAGCGCGGCGGGTACGCGGCTCAGTCGCAGGCCCAGGTCGGCCAGATGGGGCCCAGCAAGCTCGGCCTGCCCCCGAGCAAGGGTCTGCCCTCGAAGGTCGGCCAGATGCTGCCCAGCAAGGGCGAGTTCGGCCCCAGCAAGGGCGAGCTCCTGCCCAGCAAGGCCTCGTTCCCGAGCAAGGGCAGCCTCCCGACCAAGGGTCTCCCGACCAAGGGCTACCCGACGAAGGGCGAGTACGGGCAGCAAGGCCCGGCGCAGATCGGCCAGTCCGCCGTCGGGCAGATGGGCCCCTCGCAGGCGCAGGTCGGGCCGGCGCAGATCGGCTCGCAGGCGCAGATCGGCTCGCAGGCGCAGATCAGCTCGCAGGCGCAGGTCGCCTCGAAGGGGCAGCTCGGCTGGGCGCAGACGGGTCAGACGGCCGGCATCAGCCAGGTCGGCGTCGGGCAGACGGGCCTCGTGGGGCAGGACGCCAGCCAGCGTGACGGTGCGCGCTGCTTCGGTGGCGGCTTCGGCGGCTTCGGCGGCGGCTTCGGCTGCGGTCTGACGGCGGTCACGACGTCGATCACCAGCCTCGTCCCGACGTTCGTCAACCCGTGCTTCAGCCCGTGCGGCTTCGGCGGCGGCTTCGGCGGCATCGGCGGCTTCTGGTGAGCTTGATCTGACCGCACCGCGCCGGACGGCGCCACAGGCTCCGCGTCCCAGGATGCCACGGCGCCGCTCCGGCCCTCCTCTTCGATGGGTTCCCGAGCGCCGGTAGCCCGGGGTTGGATATCCCGGGCTGCCGGCGGCTCCCTCTCCCCTCCTCACGCTCGCGCGGAAGCCGCCCCACCGATGCCGGTGGGGATCGCGCGAGCCCTCCATCCACCCGCCGTCAATCCCCCCCGCCGTCACTCCACCCGCCGTCACTCCACCCGCCGTCACTCCACCCGCCGTCGCTCCACCTTCAGCCGCCCTGACCGAGCGCGCGATCCAGGTAGAACGCCGCGCTCACCAGCCCGAGGTGGGTGAACGCCTGGGGGAAGTTGCCGAGCAGCTCTCCGCTCGGCCCGATCTGCTCGGAGTACAGGCCGAGGTGGTTGGCGTACGTGAGCATCTTCTCGAAGAGGAACCGCGCGTCGTCGAGGCGGCCAGCGCGCGCCTGGGCCTCGACGAGCCAGAAGCTGCAGATGCTGAACGTGCCCTCCTTGCCGTCGAGGCCATCGCCGGCGCCCTTGCCGAGCTCGTAGCGGTGGACGAGCGTGTCGCTCGCGAGCTCGGCGAGCGTGCGATCGATCGTGCCGACCATGCGCGGATCGGTGGGGGAGATGAAGCGCATGAGCGACATGAGCAGGTTGCTCGCGTCGAGCGCCGCCGAGCCGAACGACTGCACGAACGTCCGCCGCTCCGCGTCCCAGCCGCGGGTCATGATCGTCTCGTAGACCTCGTCCCGCGCGCGGGCGACGCGCTGCCGGTCGAGCGGCAGCGAGCGCTTGTCCGCGAGCCGCAAGGTGCGGTCGAGCGCGACCCAGCACTGGAGCTTGGAGTAGACGAACTGCCGCTTCCCGCCCCGCACCTCCCAGATGCTCTCGTCCTCCTTGTCCCAGTTCTCGCAAACCCAGTAGGCCATGCGCCGGTGCTCGCGCCAGAAGTCGTAGGAGATGGGAGATCCATACTTGTCGAACAGGTACACCGAGTCGATGAGCTCGCCGTAGATGTCGAGCTGGAGCTGCTCTGTCGCGCCGTTCCCGACGCGGACCGGCTTCGACCCGCGGTAGCCGTCGAGGTGGGTCAGCGCGACCTCGGGCAATTCATGGCGCCCGTCGATTCCATACATGAGCTGGAGCGGGCCGGTGGGGCCGTCCTCCTCGGAGACGCGGGCGCTCAGCCATTCCATGAACCGCGCGGCCTCCTCGGTGTAGCCGAGCCGGAGGAACGCGTAGAGGGTGAACGCGGCGTCGCGCACCCAGACATAGCGGTAGTCCCAGTTGCGGACGCCGCCGATCTCCTCGGGCAGGCTGGTGGTCGCCGCGGCGACGATCGCGCCGGTCGGCTCGAACGTGAGCAGCTTGAGGACGAGCGCCGACCGGTCGACCATCTCGCGCCAGCGCCCCTTGTAGCGCGACTTGCCGAGCCACTGCCGCCAGAAGGTGACCGTGCGCCGGAGCGCCTCCTCGCCGTTGATCGGCGTCGAGAGCAGGTCGGCGTTCGCGGTCCAGTCCTCGACCTGGCGCAGCGAGAACGTGGCCGACTCGCCCTCCTGCAGGACGAAGTCCGCGGTCACCCCGCCCGCGCCGTCGGGGAGCAGGGGGACCGGGCTGATCAGGGCGAGGTCGAGGCCATCCGAGTCGAAGACGGCGCCGCGCGGGTCGTCGAGGAGGACGCGGTGGGGGCGGCGGGCGAAGTCGATCGCCGGGCGGCACGAGAGCCGGAAGCGCACCGCCCCGCGGACGGCGCGCGCGACGCGGACGATCTGGTGCATGCCGCGGCGGTACGCGCCGTACGTGTCCCGGTGGATCGGCATGAAGTCGCAGACCTCGCCGACGCCCTCCGCGTCGAGGAACCGCGTGAGGAGCACGTTGGTGTCCGGCAGGTACATCTGCTTGCGCGACGCGCTGTGCGCCGCGGCGAGCTCGAAGCTGCCCCCCTGCTTGTCGTCGAGGATGGCGGCGAACACGCTCGGCGAGTCGAAGTGGGGGAGGCAGCACCAGTCGATGGAGCCATCCATCCCGACCAGCGCGACGGAGTGCATGTCGCCGATGACGCCGTAGGACTCGATGGGCTTGTAGGGCATGGCCTCTCCATAGCGCCCGCCCGGCCGATAGGAACCGCCCCCCGGCAAATCTGGAATGTTAAATTGCTCACGATCGCGGCGGCAGCCGCGAGAGCTTCCGCTGGAGCGAGCGGCGGTGCATCCGGAGCTTGCGCGCCGCCTCGGAGATGTTCCCCTCGCAGTCCGCGAGCACGCGCTGGAGGTACTCCCACTCGACCCGCTCGAGCGACGGCAGGTCCTCGTCGCCGCCCGCGGCGGGGGCGAAGCCGAGCAGCGACCGCGCGCACCGGGCCGCGTCGACCGGCTTGGTCAGGTAATCCACGGCGCCCGCGCGGATCGCCGCCACCGCGTTCGCGATCGTGCCGTATCCGGTGAACACCACGATGCGGATGCCGTCATCCATGCCCCGCAGCGTCCCCACGAGCTCGATCCCGCTCTGCCCGGGCATCCGGACGTCGACGAGCGCGTACTCGAACACGTGCTCGCGCGCCATCGCCGTGGCCTCCTCCGCGCTGCCGGCGAGGAACACGGCGAAGCCGTTCCTGCCGAGCGCCTGGCCGAGCGCGGACCGGAAGGTCGCGTCGTCGTCGACGATGAGCAGCGTCGGCTCGGAAGCGGGCTCCGCGCTCATGAGTCCACCGGCGCGAGGCGCAGGGCGACCCGCGTGCCGCGCGCGCCGCTGGCGCTGCCCGCGCCGCCTGCGTCCGGCCCCTGCCTCGACGACACCGTGAGGCGCCCTCCGACCTGCTCGATGAGCGTCCGCACGAGGTAGAGCCCGAGGCCCATCCCCTCGCCGGGGGCCTTGGTCGTCACGAACGGCTCGCCGAGCCGCCCCTCGAGGCCCTGCGGGACGCCCACCCCGCCGTCCTCGACGCTGATCACCGGCGCGCCGCCCTCGTCCCCGACCGTGACGACGATCGGCCCCGCGGCCGCCGGGCTCGGCCCGAGCGCCTCGAGCGCGTTGTCGAGCAGGGCGAACAGCGCCGCCTCGATGTCGGCCGCGTCGAGCGGCACCGTGCGGCGCGGCGCGAGGTCGCCGCGCACCTCGACCGCGACCCCGGGGTGCGCCGCCTGCCACGCCGCCACGCCGCGCCGCGTCGCCTGGCCGACGTCGACGCCGGCGCGCAGCCCGTCCGCCCGGACGTCCGCCCGCATGCGCGCGATGACCACGCGGCAGCGCTCGACCTGCTCCGCGACCGTGCGGGCGCGGCGCCGCGCGGCGTCGCTCGACGCGGGGTCGTGGAGGCTCTCCTCGGCGAGCACCGCGATCGTCCCGAGCGGGGTGCCGAGCTCGTGGGCGGTGCCGGCAGCGAGCGCGCCGAGCGCCTGGAACCGCGAGGCCTCCTCCGCGCGCCGGCGCAGCGCCGCGTTCTCGGCGGCGCTCTCGTCGAGCGCGCGGCGGACCTTGAGGAGCACGTGGGCGACGAGCGCCGAGCTCAGCACGAAGGCGAGGAGCATCCCGTAGAGGTGGGCCGAGAAGGCGCCGTGCTCGGGGTGGCTCGGGCAGCACGCGCCGGAGGGGAGCGCGAAGAGCGCCGCGAACAGGCAGGCCGCGAGCGCCGCGAGCGCGAACGTCGTCCGCGCCGGCAGGAGCGCCGCGGCGAGGGCGACGTGCACGAAGAAGAGCGCGCTGAACGGGTTGCCCGCGCCGCCCGACGCGGCGAGGACGCCGGCGATCGCGACGAGGTCGAGCGCCACGACGCCGGCGACGAGCGCGCTCTGCGCCCCCTGCTCGGACCTCAGCCGCCGCGCGAGGACGACGTTGAGCCCGGCGGCCAGCGCCAGGATGGGGACGGCGATGGCGTACCGGACGTGGTAGCCGAACAGCACCTCGTCGAGGGCGAGGGTCGCCGCGAGCACCGCGAACAGCGCCCAGCGCAAGCCGATGAGCCAGCGGAGGACGATCCCGCCCGCCGGCGCCTGGTCAAGGGAAGCCTCGTGCGTCACGGCACGACTATACCGCGAACGCCGCGGGCGCTCCGGCGCGCCCCGCTCACCGCGGCTTCAGCACGGCGAACAGCGCGCGCGGGGGCGGCTCCAGGGGACCGTGGTAGATGGTCTCCTCGGCGGAGAGGACCTCGAAGTCCGCACCGAAGATCTCGCGCAGCGCCTCGGGCGTGAAGCGGTACGGGCCCTGGTCGTACGGCTCCAGCGCGCTGAAGCACTTGAGGAACAGGTGCCCTCCGGGCGCGACCAGCCGCTTCAGCGTGCGGACGTAATCAGCCCTGCGCGCCGGCGGGAGGCAGTGGAAGCAGCCGCGGTCGAAGACGACGTCGAACCGGGCGTCGAGCTTGCTGTCCAGGATGTCGTCCTGCAGGAAGCGCGCGGAGAGCCCCCGCTGCGCCGCCTGCGCCGCCGCCTGCTCGATGGCGACGTGGGAGAGATCGGTGCCGGTGACGTCGAACCCGCGCTCGGCCAGCGCGAACGCCTGCGTGGCCGGGCCGGTGCCGAGGTCGAGCGCCCGTCCCCGCGCGATCTGCCGCTGCTCGAGCGCCCGCTCGAGGTCGGGATCCAGGCGCGCGTGGTACCAGGGCATGCTCTCCGCCGGGGTGCTTCGATACAGCTCTTGCCAGTCCGGGAAGTTCCGTTCGTCGCTCATACCGCCGTTATAATCCGCGCGGGCGGCGCTGCGCTCGACGTTCTCGTGTAGGCTCCGGCGCGGGCGCAGGCGCGGCAGCAGGGGAGCAGGGCGTGAGGATCACATGCGTGGGCGGCGGGCCGGCGGGCCTCTACGTCGCGCTGCTCGCGAAGCAGCGCGACCCGCGGCGCGAGGTCGTCGTGGTGGAGCGGAACCGGCCCGACGACACGTTCGGCTTCGGCGTCGTGTTCTCGGACGCGACGCTCGACAACCTCGAGGGCGCCGACCGCCCGACCTACGACGCGATCCGGGGCAGCCTCGCCCACTGGGACGAGCTCCACGCGCACTTCCGCGGGCGCGTCCTCGTCTCGAAGGGGCACGGCTTCAGCGGCCTCTCGCGCCGGAGGCTGCTCGAGATCCTCCAGGGGCGGGCGCGGGAGCTCGGCGTCGTCCTGCGCTTCGAGGAGGAGGTCCTCGACCCGGACGAGCTCCTGTCCGGGAGCGACCTCGTCGTCGCGGCCGACGGGGTGAACAGCCGGATCCGCGAGCGCTTCGCCGACAGGTTCCAGCCGCGCATCGACGTCCGGCCGAACCGGTTCGTGTGGCTCGGCACGACGTTCCCGTTCGACGCGTTCACCTTCTACTTCTCGGAGAACCGCCACGGGCTCTTCCGGGTGCACGCGTACCGCTACGAGCCGGATCGCTCGACGTTCATCGTCGAGTGCCGGGAGGAGACCTTCCGGCGGGCGGGCCTCGAGCAGGCGGGCGAGGACGGGACGATCGCGTACTTCGAGGAGCTCTTCGCCGACAAGCTCCGGGGGCACCGGCTGCTGAAGAACCGGAGCGTGTGGCGGAGCTTCCCCACGGTGCACAACGAGCGCTGGAGCGCGGGCAACGTGGTGCTGCTCGGGGACGCCGCGCACACGGCGCACTTCTCGATCGGCTCGGGGACGAAGCTCGCGCTCGAGGACGCGATGGCGCTCGTCGAGAGCCTGGGGCGGTACGCGCGCGTGCCCGAGGCGCTCGCCGCCTACGAGGCGGAGCGCAAGCCCAAGGTGGCCGCGTTCCAGCGGGCGGCGCAGGTGAGCCTCCGGTGGTTCGAGAACACCGAGCGCTACATGGCGCTCGACCCCGTGGAGTTCATGTTCAGCCTGCTGACGCGCAGCCTGCGGGTGACGCACGAGGGGCTGAAGGCGCGCGATCCGGCGTTCGTGCGCGAGGTCGACGCGCACGTGGCGAGCAAGGCCGAGGAGCAGTCGGGGGCGCGCGTCGTCGACGCGGGCGGCGTCGACGCGCGCGGCGGCCCGCCGCCGCCGATGTTCACGCCGTTCCGGCTGCGGTCGCTCGTGCTCGAGAACCGCGTCGTTGTGTCGCCGATGTGCCAGTACTCCGCGGACGACGGGCAGATCGACGACTGGCACCTCGTGCACCTCGGGAGCCGGGCGCTCGGCGGGGCGGGGCTCGTGATCACCGAGATGACCGACGTGAGCGCCGAGGCGCGCATCACGCCCGGCTGCGCGGGGCTCTACCGGCCCGACCACGCCGGGCGCTGGCGGCGCGTGGTCGATTTCGTCCACGCGCACTCCCGGGCCCGGATCGGCGTCCAGCTCGCGCACGCGGGGCGCAAGGGCGCGACGAAGCGGATGTGGGAGGGGATGGACGAGCCGCTGGAGCGCGGCGCCTGGCCGCTGCTCAGCGCGTCCGCGGTGCCGTACCTCGCAGAGAGCCAGGTCCCGAAGGCGATGGATCGCGCGGACATGGACCAGGTGACCTCGGATTTCGTGCAGGCGGCGAGGCGCGCGGACGAGGCCGGGTTCGACCTGATCGAGCTGCACTGCGCGCACGGGTACCTGCTCTCGAGCTTCATCTCGCCGCTCACGAACCGGCGCACGGACGCCTACGGCGGCCCGATCGAGCGCCGGATGCGCTACCCGCTCGAGGTGTTCGACGCGGTGCGGGCCGCGTGGCCCAAGGAGAAGCCGATGAGCGTGCGCATCTCCGCGACCGACTGGGCGCCGGGCGGGCTCACGACGGACGATCTCGTGGCGCTCTCGGTGATGCTCCGGGAGCACGGCGCCGACATCATCCATGTCTCGGCGGGGCAGACGGACCCGGTAAGCAAGCCCGAGTACGGGAGGCTGTTCCAGACGCCGCTCTCCGAGCTCGTGCGGCTCGAGGCGAAGGTGCCGACGATCGCGGTGGGCAACATCCAGAGCTACGCGGACGTGAACAGCATCATCGCGGCCGGCAGGGCGGACCTGTGCGCGCTCGCGCGGGCGCACCTCTACGACCCGTACTGGACGCGGCACGCCGCCGCGGAGCAGGGGTTCGAGATGGAGTGGCCGCCTCAGTACAGGTCGGTCGAGAGGTACACGCTGCGGATGCGGTGACCCGATGACGTCAGCTCACGTCCGCTACCGCGAGCATGCGCCCCACCCCCTCTTGCGCGGCGCGGTGCAGAGCTGCTCGTTCTACGAGGAGCGCCACACGGCGAGCACGGAGGAGCACCGGCTCCTGCCGGAGGCCAGCATCGATCTCGTGTTCCACTGCGGCGACGCGCGCATCGAGGGGCGCGACGGCCGCCTGCGCCCCTTGCCGCCGGTCTTCGTGATCGGCGTGCGGGACGAGCCTGCCAGGATGGTGTCTCGCGGCCTGTCGCGCGTGCTCGGCGTCCGCTTTCATCCGTGGCACGCGGCCTCGTTTCTCGAGCACGAGGCCGATCTGCGCGGCTACGGCACGATGGTGGGCCCGGGCCTGCGCGCGCTCTCCGCGCGGGTCGGCCCGCTCCTCGAGGCGGGCGAGAGCGGCGCGGCGCTCGGGCTGATCGAGGGGTGGCTGCTCGCGCGGCGCCGCGTGGCCCGCCGGCCCGCCGCCCCGGTGGAGGCGGCGGGGATCGAGCTCCACGCGAGCCACGGGGGCGCGCGCGTCGGCGCGCTCGCCGGGCGGCTCGGGCTGTCGGTCCGGCAGCTCGAGCGGCAGTTCAAGCGATCCGCCGGGGTGTCTCCCAAGGCGCTCGCGCGGCTCATCCGCTTCTCCCGGGCCACCGAGCGCCTCGAGCTCGACCCGGGCGCGCGCCTCACCGCGCTCGCCTTCGAGCTCGGCTACGCGGATCAGGCGCACTTCACCCGGGAGTTCCGCGCCTTCGCGGGCATGAGCCCCGGCCGGTACGCCGACGAGGTGCGGCGCCTCTGGCCGCGCGGCGAGGGCGCGCCGGGCGCCCCCCGAGCCGGCGGCGCGCGCGCTTGACCTGATCGGCCCGCGAGCGCGCGCCGCGTCGCGTTTGTTCAATCGAGGCGGCGCGGCGGTCGTCACGTTCTCCGCATGACGAGCGCCGTCCAGCGCCGTCCCGGCGCAGGCGTACGCCCCGGGGCGCTCCTGTTCCTCCAGGCCACGGCCTTCCTGAGCGCGGCCGGCACCGGGCTGGTCGCCCCGGTGATTCCCTTCCTGGCCGCGCGGTTCGACGGCGAGCCTGCCCATGTGGCCTCGGCGGTGGGCCTGCTGAGCGCGTCCTATTCGCTCTGCGCCTTCCTCGCCGCGCCGGCGCTCGGGGCGCTGAGCGACGCTGTCGGGCGCCGCCCGGTGCTCCTGCTCAGCCTGGTGGGCTCGGCGGCCGGGTACGCGCTGTTCGGCTTCGCCGACGCGCTTCCGCTCCTGCTCCTCGGGCGCGCGATCGACGGCCTCACGGCGGGCAACGTGGGCACGGTGTTCGCGTACCTGGGCGACACGACGCCTGCCGAGCAGCGCGCCCGGTATTTCGGGCGGATCGGCGCGATGTTCGGGGCGGGCCTGATCGCCGGCCCCGCGCTCGGCGGTGTCGCCTTGCAGCTCGGCCTGAAGGCGCCGTTCTTCCTGGCGGCCCTCCTCACCGCGCTGAACGCCGCCGGGAGCTATCTGTTCCTCGAGGAGAGCCTCGACCCCGCGCGCCGGGCCCGGGCGATGTCGTGGAGAAAGCTCGACCCGTTCTCGCAGCTCTCAGGGCTGCTGCGCCTCGGCCACCTCCGTCCGCTCCTGACCGTCGGCGTGCTCTTCACGGCGGCCGTCGTCTCCCTTCAGGCGACGTTCGCGCTGCTCGCCAAGGACCGGCTCGGGTGGGGCGCCGACGCGGTGAGCTTCGCCGTCATCGCGGTCGGCGTCACGGACGTGTGCGTACAGGGGATCTTGCTGGAGCGCCTGGCCAGGGTCCTCGGGGATGCGCGCGTCCTCGGGTTGGGCCTTGGCCTCGTCGTCCTCGCCCTCGCGACGATGGCGGTCGTCGCTTGCCGCCCCTCGGCGCCGGCGTTCGTCGCGGCCATCGTGGCGTTCGCGGGCGGCGAGGGGCTGCTCGCCGCGTCCTTCTCCGCCCTCCTGTCGCGGGCCGCGGGGCCGGCCGCGCAGGGGCAGGCGCAGGGCGGCCATCAGGCGCTCCAGGAGCTGGCCTGTGTGATCGTGCCGCTCGTCGCCACCCAGCTTTACGCGCGGGTCGGCGTGGGCGCGCCGTTCTGGGCTGCGGCGGCAGCGGCGGCGCTCGCCGGCGTGCTCCTCCGCGCGAGCGTCGTGGCGGCGCCCGCCGCTGGCGACGGGGAGTGACGGGGCGCGCGAGGGCAGCAAAAAAAGTGGAGGCGGTGCCTTGATCCTCACGCTACGTGAGGACCTAGCCTCCGGGGCATGGACGTCCTCCCCCGCCCTGGAACCAGGGGAAACACCATGCGTTCAGCACCGTTGAAAGTCGGCGATCTCGCCAGGCAGACCGGCCTCTCCGTACGCACGCTCCACTATTACGAGGAGGTCGGGCTGCTGTCTCCGTCGCATCGCACCGCGTCGGGGCACCGGATGTACTCGGCAGGCGACGTCGCCCGGCTCCAGCAGATCAAGTCGTTGCGAGAGCTCGGCTTCAGCCTGGAGCAGATCAGCGGGTGTCTGGACAAGGAGGGTTTCTCTCCGCTCCAGACCATCGAGCTGCACCTGTCGCGGCTGCGCGAGCAGATCGCGCTGGAGCAGAAGCTCTGCGCGCGGCTCGAGGGCCTGGCCCGTGTCCTGCGGGCGGGGGAGGACGTCTCTGTGGAGCAGCTCCTTCAGACCGTCGAGGTGATGACCATGATCGAGAAGTACTACACCCCAGAGCAGCTCGCGGAGCTCAAGCAGCGCGCGGACGCGCTCGGCCCGGAGAAGATGCGCGAGGCAGAGAACGCGTGGAAGACGATCTACGATGACATGCGGGCGGAGATGCAGAAGGGCTCCGATCCGAAGAGCGAGCCGGTGCAGCAGATCGTGCGGCGCATGCGGGAGCTCATCGACGCTTTCACGGGGAAGAACCCCGGGATCGAGAGATCGTTGAACCGGATGTACCAGGAGGAGCCGTCGATGAGGAACCGGCCCGGGGTGGATCCGGCGTTGCACGAGTTCATCGGCAAGGCGATGAGCTAGCTCGCCTCAGGTAGGTAGCGGATCGCGGGCAGGTGGGGGACTGCCTATCTTCCCGGCGCGAAGCCCCCCGGGACACCTGCGCTGGCGCCTGCGCATGCTGCCTCACAGTCTCGCGTCCTCCGACCGGAGAATCGCGCCGGGAGCGCCGATCCCCTCGGCGCGCGCTGCCGCCGCGGCGTCGCCCGGGGCGCAGCGCGGGTCGGCGTGGCTGACGGTGGAATCGAGATGGTATAGCGTGCGGCGACGATGAGCGACGAACAGGGCTCGAGTGCGATCGAACGCGAGAACGCAGCGCTGCGCCGGCGGGTGGCCGAGCTCGAAGCAGCCGAGGCGAAGCTGGAAGCGCTCTGCTCGGTGAGCCGGGCGTTCATCGCCCTCATCGACCGCGACGGGGTCGTCCAGGAGATGTTCGCGACGCTCCTCAGCCGCTCCGGGAGGGTGGAAAGCGGGTGTCTGGCCCTACCGATGGCCGCGGTGGTCCGCGAGGACTACCTCGAGCGCTGCATCGGGGCCATCCGGGAGTCGCTCGCCACGCGGACGATCGCGAGCCTGGAGTACCCCGTTCGCTTCGGCCAGGACGACGTGTGGTGTCAGGCCTTTTGCAAGCCGTTCACGGACGACACGGTGCTCTGGGTCGCGCACGACATCACGGCGCAGCGGCGACTGGCGTATGCCCAGGCCGAGCTGCGCGACTTCCAGGCGCTCGTGAACAGCGCCCCCGACGGCGTGTGCATCGCCTCCAGGGAAGGCGCCCTCTTCCACGCCAACCAGGCCTTCCGCGCCATGACAGGGCACGGCGACGGCGCGCTCGGCAAGAGCCTCTTCGACCTCTACCGCGCAGAAGAGGTCGACCAGCTCGCCGCGGTCGTGCAGCAGTGCTTCGAGCAGGGCTCGTGGCAAGGCACCCTCGGCCTCGTCCAGCACGACGGCCGCACCATCCCCTGCCAGGTCTCCATGGTCGCCCTCGCCGCCGAGGCCGGGCGGCCCCCGGCCCTCGCCACCATCGCCCGCGACCTCACCCCCCTCTACGACGCAGAGCGCGAGCGGCTCGCGCTCCAGGAGCAGGTCATCCAGGCACAGCAGGCCACCCTGCGCGAGCTCTCCACCCCCCTCGTCCCCCTCGCCGAGGGCGTCGTCGCCATGCCCCTCATCGGCGCCCTCGACCGCTCCCGCGCCCAGCAGGCCATGGAGAAGCTCCTCGACGGCATCGTCCTGCACCAGTTCCACACCGCCATCCTCGACGTCACCGGCGTCAAGGACGTCGACGCAGAGTCCGCCGACGCCCTGCTCCGCATCGCCCGCGCCGCGCGCCTGCTCGGCGCCCAGCTCGTCCTCACCGGCATCGGCCCCGACACCGCGCAGACCCTCGTCGACCTCGGCGTCGACCTCACCGGCATCACCACCCGCAGCACCCTCCAGAGCGGAATCGCCCACGCCCTCGCGCCGCGCGGCGGCCGGCGCGCGACGTCCGTTCCGGGCGCGCCCGCCTTGGCTACCAGGCAGCGATCGCCCGCCTGAGCGTCGCGACCACGCGCGGGAGAGCGCCTGCAACGAGCCGCCGGAGCGGGCGCGGCGCGCCGAGGAAAGGTGGCTTGCGTCCGCCCGCGCCTCGATGTGGCCTTTGTGCCGCGTGGGGCAATTCGCGCCACGCCCGCGGGCGGAGCCGCGCAGCGCCCGGACGGGCTGCGAGGCGGGAGATCGTCACCGTGTGGGTCGAGCTGCCGCCGCGCTCGGCCTGGCATCCGCGTTGCTGGTTTGCGGGTGACCGGTGACGGGCAGCCGCCCCGGCTTGAGCCGCCCAGGAAGTACATCCCCGCGCCGCGCGCGCCCCTGCAGTGAAGGTCCGCTATGCACCTGCCCGGAAAAGAGATCCCCTGGAAGGACTTTCTGAACGACATCAAGCAGGAATGGGTCAAGGACAAGGTCGACACCGTCGCTGCTGCGCTGACCTTCTTCGGTGTCCTGGCGATATTCCCTTTCCTGCTCTTCGCGATCGCCCTCGCCGGCCTGGTCATCGATCCGGTGGAAGCGGCGCGGATGGTCGGCGAGCTCTACCGGGTCGCCCCTCCGGCGGTGGCGAACATCCTCGGCGAGCGGCTCCACGCGCTGACCGAGGGCCAGAGCCCGGCGCTCCTGACCGTCGGCGCGCTCGGCGCGGTCTGGGCCGCCTCGGGCGGCGTCATCGCGCTGATGGATGCGCTCAACTCGGCCTACGGCGTCGAGGACAGCCGGTCGTTCCTCAAGCGCCGCGGGATCGCCCTCCTGGTCACCCTCGGCGGCGCCGTCCTGCTGACGCTCGCCTCGGCGCTCACGGTCGCCACGCCGGCCGTCGCCGAGCACCTCGGCCCGCTGGGGACGCTGATCCTCTGGCTCCGCGTGCCGGTCTCGGCGGTCATCGTGATGGGGGTCCTGGCGGCGCTCTATTACGTGCTCCCCGACGTCGAGCAGAAGTTCAGGTTCATCACCCCCGGCTCGATCGTGGCGGTCCTGATCTGGGCCATCGCGTCCCTGGGATTCTCGTTCTACGTCGGCAAGTTCGGCAGCTACGAGGTGAGCTACGGCGCGCTCGGCGGCGTCATCATCCTCCTCCTCTGGATGTGGATCTCGTCGATGGCGGTGCTCCTCGGGGCCGAGATCAACGCCATCATCGAGCACCGCTCGCCCGACGGGAAGCGCACCGGCGCCAAGGACGCCGACGACACCGGCGCGGATGTGCCGAAGGCCGAGAAGGAGAAGGTCGAGGGCGCCGCGCTCCCGGCCGGCGCCGCGCGCCCCGCGCGAGGCGGCGGCGAGAAGAGCGCGGGCGGCGACATCGCGCTGCCCCACCCGATCCGCTCGAACCACTCGGGGCTCCATGGCGGGAGGGCGTAGCCGACGCTGCCTGTCCCCGGAGCTCCGTTGAACCTGACCGCGAGGACGCCTCCATGCCGCACAGACTCACCTTGTCCACATCGCTGCTCGTGCTGTGCGGCTCGCTCGCCGCGGGCTGCCAGGGCTCCCAGAGCGGCGCGCCCATGGCGCCTCCGCCGATCGACACCGGGAAGGGCGCGGAGGCGGTGGACGTGCAGGGCCAGGAGGACGCAGGAGGCGCCGGCGATCCGACCGGGGCCGGCGGCGCGGCGGGCACGGGCGGCGCGCCGGGCTGCGTCGACGGGCCGCTCATGAAGTACGTCGGGCAGAGCCAGGACGCGTGCGCGCGGATCCGCTTCGTGTGCGAGCCGGGGTGGAGCTACTTCAGCGACGACTGCGGCTGCGGTTGCACGAAGCAGCCGTGACCGAGGCCGGCGGCGCGGATCGGCGCGCCGGGCGGCGTTGACGGCGGCGGCGCCGGCCGCGCGACAAAAACACCTCGCCCTGGGCGGCCTGCGGCATCTAGCATCGGAGCCCGCATGCGCCCCCTCCTCATCGTGAATCCCCGCTCCAGCGGCGGAAAGACGGGCAAGCTCTTCGACGGGATGCAGACGCCCATCCGGCGCGTCCTCGGCGAGTTCGACGTCGTGCACACCGAGCGTCCGCGGCACGCGGTGGACCTGGCGCGCGAGGCGGCGCTCGGGGGGCGCGAGACGGTCGTCGCGGTGGGCGGCGACGGCAGCGTGAACGAGGTGGTGAACGGCCTGATGCAGGCGCGGGACCGGGGGGCGACGGGCACCCGGCTCGGGATCATCGGCGCGGGCACCGGCGGCGATCTCTGCAGGACGCTGAAGCTGAACCACCGGCTCGACCGGTACTGCGCGGCGATCGCGAGCGGCAGCGCGCGTCCGATGGACGTGGGCCGCTTCTCGTACGAGACGCACGACGGGCGGCAGGCCGAGGCGTTCTTCGTCAACGTGCTGTCCGCGGGGATGAGCGGCCTCGTGGATCAGATCGTCAGCGAGACGACGAGGGCGCTCGGCAACTCGCTGGCGTACACGATGGCCTCGCTCCGGGGCCTCGTCCGCAGCCGCGTCGGCCGGGTGCGCTGCGTGGCGACGCTGCGCGGCGAGCGGCGCGAGGAGGAGCTCGCGACGCGCACGGTGGCGATCTGCAACGGCCGCTTCTTCGGCGCCGGCATGCAGGTCGCGCCGATGGCGCGGGCCGACGACGGCGTGTTCGACGTCGTCGACCTCGGCGGCGCGCCCCACGTCCGCTTCGCCGCCGTGTCGACCGGCATGTACACGGGCGCGCACATCCGCCACCCGGACGTCCGCCACTTCCAGTGCGACCGCATCGAGCTCACGCTCCTGAACCGCGACGTCGAGGACGCGTTCCTGCTCGACGTGGACGGCGAGCCGCTCGGACGGCTGCCGATCACGGTGACGATGGAGCCGAAGGCGATCGAGGTGCTGGCGCCGGCCGACTGAGGGCGCGGCGGGTGGAGGCGGCGCGGAAGGAGGACCGGCTGGCCGGGCCGGTGGCGCCGCGATCTCGCCGCGCGCCGCGGCCGCGGAGCGCCGGGGCGCGGCGCTGCGCCTCGCGCTGAAGCGCCCCGGTGACACCCTCGAGAAGCTCGACGGCGAGGGGTTCCTCGCCGACCCGGCGAGAGCTGAGCGCACGCACTCCCGTGAACCACCTCACGTGGTTCGAAAAATTCGTGGAGTTCCGAGGACTTCCGTCGGACCGCACCAGAACGCATTGTGGTTGCGGACGAGCCGGCTCGCCGTCGATCACGATGCGTTGTGGTCGCGCAACGCGCCGCCACGGCATCCATCCAGAAATGTCCTCAGGCGAGGCCCGCCTTGTTCCGCAGCACCTGCCGAAGCTCGACGAACGCAGGGGGGATACTGCCTAGCTCCCGCATCTTGCGAGCGACCTCCTTGGCCAGGTTCAGGTCTCGGTCGGATGATTTCGGCTGCGGAGGTCGCGCCGGGGCGCGATCGAGACCGGGGACCTTCGACCGGAGGAAGCGGAATATCTCCTTACCCGAGAACGAGCGGATCCACTCGTCGCCATCGAGGTGGTTCTGGAAGTCGCTGCGAGCGGCCTCGAGCATCTGGGAGCGCACGCCGCCATGGCTCCAGCGCTGCCACGCAGCGCCGTGCTCGGACCAGTAGTCGCTCGTATCGAGGTGTCGCTTCACCTCTTCGAGGCTCTGCATCCCCGTGGGGTCTCTGGGACGCTCGGGGAAGCCTTTGCCCAGGTCTCGCTGCATATTCCAGAGCACGCTGCAGCAGACCATCCAGAAATGCATCTTCTGCGCATGATCATGAGCGACCTTCAAGATACGAGCGGCTGACTCGCTGCCGGAAAGCGAAGCCAGGATGTCGAAGTCGAGGAGCAGGTTCTCGATCTCGTGCGCCGGAAGCCGGAGAACACGGCAGCCCGGCGAGGCCCAGCCAGAGTTGTTGTCATCGTCGAAGTCACGGTCCACCACCCCGTAGACATGCGGCCCGCGCGGGCTCGAGGTGACCATATGCGTCACGCCCGGTTTGCCATTGCCGACGAGCACGTTGATCTGCGGATCACTCCACACATCTGTGAGGACAGCGTGCGTGACCGGATCCTCGACCCAGACGGTGAGCGGACCCCGATACAGGTCGCGCAGCGTGGTTTTCATGAGGGCGGTACCGCCGCGGGCATGTCGTCATCGTCCCCGCCGTCATCGAGCTGCGCCCGCGGATCCTCGTCCTCGACGAGGATGAAGCGCTCGAAGCTCAAAGCCGAGTCCAAGATGGCCTCCGAGTGCGTCGCGACGATGATCTGCGTCGCCGGAGAGAGCTCGCGCAAGGCGGGTAGCAGCAGGCGCTGCCACTGGACGTGCAGGTGCTGCTCGGGCTCATCGATCAGCAGCACGTCCGTCGGCGCGTCCCGGAAGACGAGCGGGCCGGCGAACGCGAACAAGGCCACCTGGCCGGAGCTCAGGCGATCCAGCGGCACCATGCGCGGAATATCGGGGCGGACCGAGGCGAGCCGGCGCGCCATCTCGATGCTGGTCACGTCCTCGGGGACGGGACGGTCGTCCCGGAGTATCACCTCGTCGCCCGAGCCGGGATCGTTGCTCACCGGGATCACGTCGAGCGTCTGCCCGTCACCGTTGAAGCGCTCCCACAGGCGCTGCAAGCGGGCGAAGGGGCCATCGCCCGGTGCGGCTCGCGCGCCCCCGTTGGCGGGCGGTTCTGTGACAGGCTTGCCGCGCCTCGCCTGGGCGCGCAGATCGCGGTAGTAGGCGCTGATCAAGCGCCTCTTCAGCTCGCGTAGCCGGTGCGCCTCGACGTCGGAGCGCGCGGCGCCCGGACTGACCACCTCGCCGAGCGCCTCGGGCTCACGCCGGGCGGAGAAGTACTCCACGTTCACGTCGAGCCGAGCATGCTCGCTCCAGCCGTAGCCCGGGAGGGTCTCCTGCGGCTCGAGGCCGCGAGCGCTGAGAAAGTTTCCCGACCGGGCAGGTGTATCGTGGTCGACGCGCAGCACGGTATAGAAGTCCACGGCATCGTTGCGGTCCGGGAAGCGAAACTCTCCCCGGAGCTCCAGGGCCTCGGCCCCGAAACGGATCTGCTCTCGGAGGGGCGCGGCATCCCGCGGCAGCAGGTCCGGCCGGTGCAGCAGCAGGAGGATCGCTTCCATCAGCGCCGTCTTGCCAGAGCCGTTGGCCCCTGCGAGCACGATGAGGTCGAGCGCCGTCCCCCGCGCGTCGCGCAGATCGAGGCTGATCTCGTCGATGCCGCGAAAGTTACGGACGTCCAGCCTCGTGAGCCGCAGGCCGGGCGCTGATCGCTCCGTCGACATGGCGTAGTATGTACGCCGGTCGGCGGGACATCACCAGCGCGAGCGCCGGCAGCGGTGGCGCGGTTCGACGCGCCCCGTCATCACGCTCGGCAGCGCCATCTCCCCGCTCGTCGTGTCCGACCCCCCTGCCCCGTGCTGGCGCTCCCCTCGAGCCCGTCGAGCCCGCGCCGCAGCGGTGGTAAGGGATCTCGCATGAGCTTCATCGATTCTTCAGCGGGCGAGGCTGCCCCGAGCTCCTCCGGGTCGCGCGGCGCCTCGGCCCCGCGGCTGCTGGTCGTCGGGTGCGGCGGGATCGGCGGCATCATCGCCGCGCACCTGGTCGAGCAGGGGCACGACGTCACCGCGTTCACGACGAACCCGATCATCGCGGACGCCATCAACGCCGTCGGCTTCCGGGTGCGCGGCGAGGCGAGCCCCGGCACGGTGCGCGGCCGCGCGGTGCGCGAGCTCGGCCCGGACACCCGGCCGTTCGACTACGTCCTGCTCGCCACGCAGCCGCCGCAGGTCGAGGAGGCGGCGCGCAGCGTGGTCGCGCACCTCGCCCCGACGGGCGCGATGATCTGCCTCCAGAACGGCCTCTGCGAGGAGCGCATCGCCCGCATCGCGGGCCCGGAGCGCACCTTCGGCGGGGTCATCGCGTGGGGCGCCTCCATGGTGGAGCCCGGCGTGTACGACCGCACCTCGAGCGGCGGCTTCGTCCTCGGCCGGCTCGACGGCGCGAGCGACCCGCGCCTCCACGAGCTCGCGCGCATCCTCGAGGCGATCGGCCCGACGACCGTGACGGACAACCTCGCCGGCGCGCGCTGGTCGAAGCTCGCCATCAACTGCGCCATCTCGTCGCTCGGCACCGTCGGGGGCGACCGCCTCGGCGCGCTCCTCCGGCACCGCTTCGTCCGCCGGCTCGCGCTGGAGGTCATGACCGAGACCGTCCAGGTCTCGCGCGCGGCCGGCGTGCGCCTCGAGAAGGTGGCGGGGACGCTCGACCTCGACTGGGTCGCGCTCACGGACGCCGAGCGCTCCGCCGTGGGCTCGCCCGGGCTCTTCGCGAAGCACGCGCTGGTCCTCGCGGTCGGCGCGCGCTACCGCCGCATGCGCTCGTCGATGCTCGCCGCCATCGAGCGCGGCCGCCCGCCCGCCGTCGACTTCCTGAACGGCGAGGTCGTCACGCGCGGCGCGGCGCTCGACATCGCCACGCCCATCAACGCCGCGGTCCGCGAGGAGGTGCTCGCGATCGCGGCGCGCCAGCGCAAGCCGAGCCTCTCGCTGCTGCGCGCGCTGTTCGACCGGACGCGCGAGCTCGCGGGCGCGCCGCCGCCTGCGGCCGCGCCGTCCACCCGGCCGCCGCCTGCGGCCGCGCCGCACGAGCCGTCCGCAGCGGTAGCCGACACCCAGGAAGCCGCCCTGCACGCGCCTTCCGCGGCCGTCGTCGACGCGCCGGCGGCCTCCCCGCACGAGCCGTCCGGGGCAGCAACGGACGCCCGGAGCGATCGCGAGGACGTCTAGCGCGCTTCGCGCACCGGACGGAAAAACGCGAGGACACCTGGCTTCACCGACAATTGTCCTGGCCTTCTTTGACGGCGGCGCGGGATCGAGCGCTCCGCGGCGTCGCGGCGCGCACTCTTTGTCGCGCCCGCGCGTCGAAGTTCGGTAGCATCGGGCGTCTCTTCCCGTGGATCTCGAGAAGGTCCCTCGATGAGGAGCCCTCGCATGACGCACTCCCCGCTCGCACTCTCCTCCCGGCGCGGCGCCTCGCTCCGCGGCCGTGTTCCCCTCCTGCTCCTCGCCGCGCTCGCCACGCTCGCCGCGTGCGGCGACGACGGCGGTGGGGGCGGCAGCGGGGCCGCCGGCGGCGGGGGCGGCGGCGACGACGGCGCGGGCGGAAGCCCCGTCATCGAGGAGCCGAACCGGTTCCGCATGCGCATCGACGACGCGGAGACGCCGGCGGTCACGCTCGAGCTCGACAGGCAGAAGGCGATGCAGGTCTTCGGCGAGGACGGCACCAGGCAGATCACCGTCCTCAACGTCGACACGACCGGGTTGCTCCGGAACGCGCTCGAGCGGATCCAGGACGCGTGCGGGACCTCCTGGCGAGAAGACGACGTGAACCCTGGCCACGACTGCACGCTCACCCCGCTCGGCCAGAGCTTCAAGGCACCATGGCAGACATCGCCGGAGTTCGCGCTCGTCCGGCTGCTCAGCATGACACCTGCCAATGCCAACGTGACGGGGACGTCGCTCGCGGAGCTGAAGGCGCTCTTCAATGATAACCCCGGCACCTTCGCATTCGACTTCGCGGACATCCTCGCCGATAGCATCAACCTCGATCTGGCGGTCCAGCCAGACCCCACGGTCACGCGCGAGAACCGGACGGCGCCGCTCGTGCCAATCGACAAGCTCATCAGCGCCCTCCAGCAGCAGCTGCTCGGCTCTCACCCGGCCATCCCGACCCCCGACGGCGTGAGGTTGCCTGTCACGCTGTACGAAGCGTTGCACGATCTCGAGCCCCTCGATGAGAAGCTCGGCCCAGCCGGGAATCATCCGGGCGTGCTCGTCCCTGACAATGACACCTTCACGACGAAGAGCGACGTCCTCCTCCCCGACTTTTCGATGCGCGTCGTCGCCGAGTCCGGCCTGCGCAGGGTCTCCGGGATCGACCTGTCGAAGGGAGGCGGCGACATGTTCCTGCGCGAGGGCGACGCGCCGCTGCGGTTCGATTTCACCGATCCCGAGAAGCTCCAGGTCAGCGGCATTGCACAGGCACCGACAGTGGACATGCGGATCTCGCTGCGCGAGCTGCCCACCGTCGTGCCCTCTTGCAGCGGCAGCAACACGCCGGACTGCAAGACCAACTCTCCCGATCACCCGGTCGGCGCCGACACGATCTGGACGGTTCCCCCGTACCTCCTCGAGTCCATCATCGCCACCGCAGGTTACCTCACGTACGGCGATCGCCGGTTCTCGGGGTGTTACTTCAAATCTGGCTCGACGTGCCGGCTCGGCGTGAACATCGGCCAGGACGGCGATCCGCCCGGCTGGTCCGTCTTCCTCGGCAACATCTCCTTCCCCCCCGACCCGCCGCCCCGCATACCGGATCCGCAGTTCTTCTGGGAGCTGCTCACCGATGTGGCGCAGGTCGCCATCCACGACCCGACCGGCGAGGGCATGCCCGACATCGTGGAGGGCAAGGCCCAGCCGGTCTTCGCGCTCCCGGGCGTCGGCATCGGCCTCACCGGAGAGGAGATCGTCACCGAGCTCCGCGAGACGCTGCAGGGCCAGGCCAAGCAGATCGCCGAGATCATCCTGGGCCGGTACTGGGTCAACAACGACGCGCTCGACTTCTTCTACAGCCGCAGCGAGCCGGGCGGCGCTCCCTACCTGGTTTTCGTCGCCGAGGGCGATCTCCGGCCGCCGGATCAAGGCGCGGATGCCCCGCGCCCTTACACCTACGATCGCCCGGGCTTCTTCACGAGCCCCGATCTCGACGAGGGGAGCAAGGTCTCGAAGAAGGACCTCGACGGCCTCGCCGACACGACCCACGAGAAATACCGGCTGCCGCCCGGCGAGACCACGCTGTACATGCAGGACGACGAGGCCGCCGTCTACGAGGTCCGCTTCCACGTGCCCGACACCAACGATCCGGTGGAGATCACCGCCGACGTGAAGAGGCTCTGATCATGGACGCGCGAGACAGCAACCGCCCCGCCGCCCCCGCCGGCCGCCGGCTCTCCCGGCTCGGCCCCCTGGCCGCCGCCGCCGCGCTCTCCTCTGCGCTGCCCGCCTGCGTCGACGCCGTCACGGTGGAGCAGCCGCCGCCCCCGGCGGCGCTCGGCGTGAACGAGAGCCGCACCCTCACGCTCGAGTTCCTGCGGTTCGACGCGCGGGGCTTCGCCAAGACGCTCACGCTCGAGGAGCTCAGGGCGCTCCCGCGGCCCACGCTCGAGGGGATCTGGCTGCTCGATCTCGACATCTCGACGCTCATCGAGAACGCGCTGCTCAAGGTCATGTACATGCCCCCCGCGGAGATCGCCGCGCTCCCTCCGGCGGCGCAGAACCTCGTCGGCCTCCTGAACATGACGCCGGAGAACGCCGACCTCCGCGGCACGAGCCTCGAGGGCCTGCTCGGCGTCGGCAATGCCGTCGGGATCCCGACGTCGAAGATCCTCTCCGATCTCGTGGGCGCGGCAGGCAACGAGCGGATCATCCCCGTCGAGCTCACCGCGCAAGCCGTCCTGGAGAACCTCGTCAGCACGCACCCGAACACGAAGACACGGCGAGGGCCGCCTAGCGACGAGCACCCGGACGGCGTGTACCCGGTCGCCCCCCACTCCATCCCCGTCACCCTGCACGACGTCGTCACCGACTTCGCCGGCCTCGCCGGGCAGTTCGGCCCGGCGCCGCTCGATCCGGACGACCCGGACGGCGCGAAGCACCCCGGGTTCATCAAGGCGGCCTCGGGGGTGAAGGCGGCCCTCGACGACTTCACGATGACGGTCAAGGTCGACGTCAACGCCCTCCCGTACAAGGGCGTCGACGCGACGGCGGCCGACGTCGCCAGCGTCAACAGCACGCCCGGCCAGATAGACACCCTCTTCGACTTCAGCGAGCCGGACTGGCTCGTGCTGGACAACCTGTCGAGGAACCTCAGCATCGGCGAGCTGACCCTCGCCATCCCCGAGAGCCCGATGCACCTGCCCGGCGGCACGAACAAGGAGCCCACCCCGCGCGGCGACTCGCCCGTATGGGAACAGCCGCTCTGGGAGTTCGAGCACATCCTGGCGCGCGCCGGCGAGCTCAGGGCAGCGCAGCTCGAGGACCACTGCTCTACCTACGGGCCCCAGGGCACCTCCACGAGCGACTACCAGCCGGTGAAGGTCTGCGTCGACGGCGCCGCATGGACCGAGATCAGCGTCGATGAGAGTGTCGTCCTCGAGGAGCCGCCGCCGGCGTCGTACTTCTGGGACATCCTCCTCGAGGTGGCCCAGGCGCGGCTCCACGACGGCGGCCTCGCCGAGGGGGAGGCCGACATCGAGGTGACCCTCCGCGACGTCCCGGTCGGCGTGAAGACCGACGATCTCGTCGCGAGCATCAAGGAGAACCTCTCGAGCGATCCCGCGGTCCTCAAGGACATGGCGATCGAGCTCAACGACAACTCCGCCGGCGACGCGGACTTCTACCTGTACCAGCCGAGCATCGAGAGCGGCGTCGCCGGACAGCGGGATTACCTCTACTTCGTCGCGCCCGACGACATCCGCAAGGACGCCGAGGGCGCGCGCGTGCGCGAGTACGCGTACGCGCATCCGGGCTTCTTCGCCGACCCCGAGCTCACGAAGAAGGTGTCGACGACCGAGGAGATCGACGGCGACACGCTCCACGAGAAGGTGGAGGTCGAGCCGGGAGACGCGCTGTACTTCGAGGACGACGAGGGGCGCCGCTACGAGATCAGGATCGGCGACAAGCCGAGCGCCCATCGCCTCTCGCTCACCCTCACCCGGCTGAACTAGCCGGATCACCCCCTGTGAGGACCCTTCTCATGTCAGGAGCCCTGCCCGCCCCGCGGCCCCGCGCCCGTGCCCGTGCCCGTGCCCGTGCCCGTCAACGGAGAGGACGTGAGCTCGCCGCGCTCGCGCTCGCGACAGGCCTCGTCTGCTGGACGGCGGGCGACGCGCGCGCCTCGGGTATCGACGCGCCGTGGGTGACGAGCGGCCTCTCGGGCCCCACGACGGCCGACGCCGCCGCCGTGTTCTGGAACCCGGCCGAGCTCGCCGGGGTCGAGCGGCCGGAACTCCTGCTCGGCGCGGGGCTCATCGTCGGCCGCGCGACCTACGCGCGCGAGCGGCGCGGCACCTACCAGACGCCGGACACCCTGCAGTTCAAGCTCCCGCTCGATCCAGCGAACGTCGACGCCACCAGGACCGGCCCTGCCGAGGAGGTCTCGACCACGCCGATCGCGCCGACAGGCAACGCCTTCTTCGCCTTCCCGACGATCCCGAACCGCCTCACGCTGGGCGTCGGCCTCTACGTCCCCTACGCCGCGGCGCTCAGCTTCCCGGACGGCCCGCAGCGCTGGCAGCTCCAGCAGGCGTTCATCGTCTCGACCTCGCTCACGCTGGCCGCCGGGCTCAAGCTGACCGAGCAGCTCTCGCTCGGCGCCGGCATCTCGTACGTCGGCGGCATCGCCGAGCTCTCGAAGGTGCAGGACTTCGCCAGCATGAAGGAGTTCCGCGACGGCCTCGCCTACCTCAAGCAGGACAACGACTTCGGCCCGACCACGCCGTCCGAGCTGCGCGAGCTCGACGTCCTGGCGCGCCCCATCTCGCTCAAGCAGGCGATATCGCACGGCGCCTCGTTCCACGTCGGGCTCGCCTTCAACCCGAACAAGGATCTCCGCTTCGGCCTCACGTACCAGCACAGCGCCGCGATGCGGTACAAGGGCAAGTTCGCCATCGACATGAACCACCCGTTCTTCACGCAGGACCTGGCCGAGCAGGGCCTGCGGTACAAGCCCCTGGTGGAGGGCGACGCGGAGCTCTCGTTCACGCTCCCGAAGCGCCTCACCGCGGGCGTCGGCTACCGGGTGAACGACAAGCTCAGCATCGATGGCCTCCTGTCGTACGTGCTCTATTCGGACATCGAGGCGTTCGTCGTCGAGGCCTCCTCACCGGATCTCGCCCAGCCGAAGCTCGGGATCGCCGACCGCGTGGCCGTGACGCTGCCGCGCAAGTGGAATGATACCGTGTGGGTGGAGGCCGGCGCCAAGTACAAGCTGAGCGAGGCGCTGCTCGCGACAGCGTCGGTCGGGTATCAGTCGCCCGCCTCGCCGGACAGCACGATCGACGTGGCCTCTCCGGACAACCACCGGCTGATAGGCGATGTCGGCGGCGTCTACACGGTGAGCGATCGCGTGTCGCTCTCGGCCGACGTCCGCGTGCAGGGCATCTTGCCGCGGACGGTGACCGCGTCCGACTACGACCTCGGCAACGGGGAGTATACGCTGCTGCTCACGACCGTGGGCGGGCACCTCAAGGTCGGTTTCTGAGCGGGGAGGATCCTCGCGATCCTCCGGAGAGCGCCAGCCTACGAATTCTTGTACCGGGTCCCTCCACGACACTAGAGAGGCGCCCGATGGGCTCGACGAGGACGGCGTGGCACGTGCTGCTGGTGGCGCTGCTGAGCCAGCGCGGCTCGCGGCGGTTCGAGGTGCGCAGCGAGGTGCCGCTGTCCGCCGAGCCGCTCCGGGCCGACTACCTGTTCCTGCGCAAGCGCGCCGAGTCGAGCGAGCCAGCCGGCACGCTCAGGCGACTGTGGGACCTGTTGCCCAGCGAGGCGATCGTCGAGTTCAAGAGCATCGGCCGGCCCTACCGCCGCCGTAACCTCGACCGGCTGTACAGCTATCTGCTCCTGTATTTCGCGGACACGCCGGAGCGGCTCGAGCAGCGGAGCGACCTGTGCGGGGTGCTGCTCGTTCCGTCGCGCACGAGGTCGCTCGACGCGGATGCGGCGGCGCTCGGCATGGAGTGGAACGACCTCGGCGACGGCTACTGGCAGCTCCGGGGCGCGGCCTTCGCGTTCATCGTCGCAGAGATCGACCCGGTGGCAGAGGCCGAGGACGACGATCTGCTACGCTTGTTCGGCCACGGCGAGGCCCGGACGCGCGAGGCCCGCCAGTGGCTGGCTCAGCAGCTTGGCGCCGAGGAGATGTCCATGGAGATGCAGGATTTGGAAGGCTTCGAGGAGGTCGTCCGGAAGCTCTTGGCAACCCTCCCTCCCGAGCGGGTGCTCGCGGCCTACACCCCCGAGCAGGTGCTCGCGGCCTACACCCCCGAGCAGGTGCTCGCGGCCTACACCCCCGAGCAGCGGGTGGCGGGGCTGCCCCCCGAGCAGCGGATGGCGGGACTGCCGCCGGAGCAGCGGGTGGCGGGGCTGCCGCCGGAGCAATGGGTGGCCGGGCTGCCGCCGGAGCAACGGGTGGCCGGGCTGCCGCCGGAGCAACGGGTGGCCGGGCTGCCGCCGGAGCAAGTGCTGCTCGCCATGCCTGACGACGCGTTGCGCGCGCTCTCGGACGCCTACCTCGAGACGCTCTCGGCGGAGACGCGCGCCGCCATCCGCGCGCGCATCGGGCGGTGATCGGGCGGTAGCGGCGGCTGCGTCCGCGACGCCACGGGCGGAAGATCTCCTGATGAGCCTCTGGATCCGCGCCTCTCCTGGAGGAAGCCACCCCGCAGGCCGCGGAGCGAAGGCGGCCCCTTCAATCACGCGGCGTTCGGCGGATCACGGCCCGCACAGCCCGGGGTTCGGCGCCGGCGGCGCCGGGTACGCGTCCGTCGCCGCCCTCGCGAACTGGCACTGCAGATCGTCCGGCTTGCACCCCGCCTGGGAGATGCACGCGCCGTCCGCGTCCGTCCCGAGGCACAGGCACTCCTGATCCTCCGGATCGCAGATCTCCACGAGCTCCATCATCCCCTCGTCCTCGTGGTTCAGCTTGTGGCAGTGCAGCACGAACTGCCCCGTGAACTTCCGCGGGTTCATGAGCACGTCACGCGGTCCGTCCTCGAGCTGGACCCACATCGTGTCCCGCCAGTGGGGGAAATTGGGCTCCTTGTTCGATTTGTTCGGGCACACAAGGAAAGGGTTGATGTGGATGTGGAACGGGTGGCCGTCGAACGCGCGGATCTCCCACCGCTCCGCGTTGCCCGCCGTCATGACACGGTCGCTCCGGTAGCCCCGGAGCCGCCGGTCGTCGAACTTGCGACAGCTGATGTTCGGATCCGGGCAGAGGCACACGGGCGCGTCGGGATCGATCGCGTGCGGGTGGGCCTCGGGATCGCACGACATGAGCGCCACGTCCGAGCCGAGATCGGGCGGCTGTGACCCCGGCGTGGGCACCAGCAGCACCACCTTCTGATGCACGGTCTTGACCGAATCGCAGCTCACCTCGGTCTCCTGCCCGTCGACCATCCCGGTCCACGAGGTCGGCGGCGCGAGCGCGGCCACGTCCGCCTCGCTGGGCAGGTTCACCTCGGTCGGCTCGCCCGCGCTCCTGCTCACGTCGACGATCGCGATGACGCTCCCCAGGAGATCGTTCGGCCGGCGCCCCACCAGACAGAGCGTCTGCTCCTGCTCCGGCATCTTCACCATCACGTCGGCGCGGTACCCCGGTGACACCCACACCGTGTCGCTCCGGTAGAACTGCGGCAGCGTCACGCCATCGCGCGCGATCTGGGTCGTCTCGATGGGCACCTTGTCGAAGTCGGAGCACGCCGCGTCCTTCGCGACGTGCAGCTTCATCCCCATCTCGTCCGGGCTGCCGGCGTACACCATGCGCCACCGCTCCACCTGCCCCGGCGGCGTCACGATGCGCGGCCTGAGCTTGCCGTTGATCAGCGTGGCCCGGAGCGTCTCGACCGCGAGGAAGTCGGTCACCGACAGGTTGTCCTCGGTGCAGTCCTCTCCCTCGCTCAACGGCACCGTGTTCTCGTGATCGATGGGCACCTGCGTCATGACCATGACCCGCTCTCTGGCCCGGGCGATGCCGGGGAGCTCGTCGAGCGCCCCCTCGATGATGAGCGCCCCGGCGGCGCCGTCCATGACCTGGATGGCCGTCGAGCCGTGGATGTGCGGGTGGTACCAGTCGGTCCCCTCGTGATGGATCCCGTCCTCGTCGAGGTCCCAGCGGTACCGGGCGCTCTCCCCCGGCCCCACCGCGTGGAGCACGTGATCCCCGAAGTACCGCCCGCCGGGGGCGCAGCCGTCGCCCTCGCACGGGTCCGCGGGATCGTCGGTCGCGAAGTTGGGCTGCACGTGCAGGCCGTGCCCGTGAAGGTTCGTCAGGTTGAAGTCGTGACACGACCTCGCCCCGTGCCCCATCATGCTCGCGATCTCGCGGAAGTCGCTCCGCGTGAAGTCGTTGTGGAGGTTCACGTGGACCCTGCGATCCTCGCCCTTCGGGACGCGGATCGTGGGCCCGCTCGTCATGCCGTTGTAGGCGCGGAGGCAGAACCGCCGCCCGCCGATCTCGACCGCGCTCGGGCCGAAGCGCAGCTCGAACGCCCCGTCCTCTCCCGGCTGCAGCTCGGGGGGATCCTCGTACATCGTCGTCGTCGTCTCCGGCGTCGCGCCGGCCTCTTCCCCTCCCCCGCACCCCGCGATCACCGCCGTCAACAGGACCAGCATACCGAGCGATCCTGCGCGCGTCAGCGCAGGCGAAGCGTCTCGTGCCATCGGCTTTTCTCCTCCAGGAACCACGCTATCGAGCCGCGCCTGAGCGCGATGGCCGAAGACGGACACCCCTGGCTAGAATGCGGACAGTGGCAGGGTGTATGGACCTCGAAGAGCTGCGCGCCTTCCTCGCTGTCGTCGAGGCCGGCTCGTACCTGGGCGCCGCGCGCGCGCTCGGCACGTCGCGCACGACGCTCCGGCGCCAGGTCGCGGCGCTGGAGGCGCGCGCCGGCGTCCCGCTGCTCGAGAGCGTGCGGCACGGCGTCCTGCCGACCGAGGCCGGGCAGGTGCTCGCCGGCAGGGGGCGCGGCATGATGCAGGAGGCCGCCGCGCTGCTGGCCTCGATCCGCGAGATCGGCGACGCGCCCTCGGGCACGCTGCGGGTCGTCCTGCCCGTGGGCTTGCCGCCGCACGTGCTCACGCCGCTCTTCGCCGCCGTGCGCCGAGCGTATCCCAGGCTCCACTTTCATTGCCGCTTCAGCAATGACCCGCTGGGCGAGGCCCTGACGGACATCGACATCGCCGTCCACTTCGGCGAGGACGCGCCGCGGGGGCACTGGCTATCGCACGTCGTCCTGCGCGCCCGCGAGTGGCTGGTCGCCGGCCGCGCGTACCTGGAATGGCGCGGCACCCCCACGTCGATCGACGACCTGAAGCACCACGAGCTGTTCGCGTGGCAGGCCCCCGGCGAGGACGCGCGCATCTGGCGGACGTGGCGGGGCGCGTCCTTCACGGTCGAGCCGTCCCTCATCGCGACGGACATCCACTTCATCCGCCACTGTTGCCTCTCCGGCCTGGGAATCGGCCTGATCCCCGACGCGCTCCTGCCCGATCCAGGCGTGGGCCCGGACGTGCTCGTCCCCGTCCTCCCCGACATCGTCGGGCAGGAGCGGCCGGTGCGGCTCAGCGTCCCGGAGATGCTCTCGGAGATCCCCAAGATCAAGATGGTCATGGAGCACGTGCGCGCGTTCCTGGCTCCCGTGAGCCGAGGACCGGCGCTCGCGGGCGCGCTCGAGATCGAGGCGTAGGCGCTCGCACGGCGACGGGACCGCGGGACATTGCTCCCGACCGCCGGAGCTTACGCGGCGCCAGAAGGTGAGATTAGAGTAGCCGGATGGTCTCCCCTGCTGGCGGGGTGCGCGTCGCCCCCGCGACCTCCGACGAGCCCGTCCTCCGCGTCCGCAACCTCCACAAGGCGCACGCGCTCGGCGCCACGCCGATCGAGGTGCTCCGCGGCGTCGACCTCGACATCCACGCCGGCGAGATGTGCGCGATCATGGGCCCCTCCGGCGTCGGCAAGAGCACGCTGCTCTCATGCGTCGCGGGCCTCGAGTCCCCCGACCGCGGCGAGGTGCGCGTCCTCGGCGAGGACATGGCCGCCCTCGACGAGCACGGCCGCACGCTCCTGCGCCGCCGCCGCATCGGCATCATCTACCAGTTCTTCAACCTCGTCCCGACGCTCACCGGCTACGAGAACATCGTGCTGCCGTACCTCATCGACGGCGCCGCGCCGGACCACGACGCCGCCTCCCGCATGCTCGATCGGGTCGGCATGCGCGCCCGCGCCGAGCACCTGCCCTCGCAGATGTCCGGCGGCGAGATGCAGCTCATCTCCATCGCCCGCGCCCTCGTCCGCCGCCCCGCGCTCGTGCTCGCCGACGAGCCGACCGGCAACGTCAACGTCGCGACCGGCCGCCGCATCATGGCGCTGCTCGCCGACGCCCTGCAGGAGGCCGGCAGCGCGATGCTCCTCGTCACGCACAACGCCGAGGACGCCGCCCGCGCGCACCGCGTCGTCTTCATGCGCGACGGCCTCCTCCTGCACGACGCCGCCCTCGCGGGCCCCGCGGTCACGTCCGCCGCCGTCCACGACCGCCTGAAGGAGCTCGGGATCTGAATGCTCCTCCTCCGCGCCCTCTTCCAGCCGCTCGTCCGGATGCTCGCCCTGCGCAACCTGCGCGCCGACCGCTTCGGCGCGATGGCCGCCCTGCTCGGCGTCGCCCTCGGCGCGGCCACGGTCAACGTCGTCCTCATCCTCGACGTCGGCACCCGCGCCGTCGAGGCGAAGAGCTTCGTCACCAACCCCGATCTCCCCGTCTTCACCGAGCAGACCGTCACCCTGCGCGGCCTCCGCCCTGACGGCCAGCCCACCTCCGAGGCCGACGCCCAGGAGGAGACGCACGAGGACTACGAGATCATGCGGTCCGCGATCCGCCTCGGCTCGCTCTCCGCGTTCCTCGTCGGCGCGCTCATCGTCTTCTTCACCTTCAACGTCGCCGTCGAGCGCCGCCGCCGCGAGATCGCGCTCCTGCGCAGCGCCGGCGCGCTGCCCCCGCAGGTCGCGGCGGTCTTCGTCCTCGAGGCGCTCGTGCTCGGCGTGGGCGGCGCGGCGCTCGGCCTGCTCGCGTCGATCCCGCTCGCGTACCTGGCCGCGAAGGCGGGCATCACGACCACCGGCCGCGCGCGCATCCCGCTCCACGCCATCCGCCTGCCGTGGAGCGCGATGCTGCTCGTCTGCGGGACCGGCGCCCTCACCGCGCTGCTCGGCGTGCTCCGCCCGGTGCGCGAGGCGCTCCGCGTCGACATCGCCCGCGCCCTGCGCCCGCGCTTCCTCGAGGGCGGGGCCGAGCAGCGGCGCCGCATGCGGGGCGTCACGCTGCTCGCGCTGCCGTTCATGGTGCTCGTCTACGGCCTGCTCCGCCCCTTCTTCCAGGAGTCGGTCCCGCTGTTCGCCTTCTTCGTCCTCGAGGCGGGGCTCGTCTGCGCGGCGTTCCTCGCGGCGATCGTCTTCGTCCCCGACCTCGTCGCCCGCCTCGGCGCGGTCGCCGTGCGCCTCGCGCCGCGCCGCTGGGCGGCCGAGCGCCTCCTGCTCCAGCGCCGCGTGCAGCACAGCGGGCACGAGCTCGCCTGGAGCGTCGGCGGCGTGATGATGGTCTTCGCCCTGCTGCTCGCGCTGCACATCGCCACCGCGGCGCTCAAGCAGGAGGTCTCGGCGTGGGCCGGCCGCGCGCTCGCGCCCTACACGTTCTTCTACCCGGACGAGCCGCTCGGCCACGCCCAGCGCATGCTGCCGGCCCTGCCGCCGCGCCTTGTCGCCGCGCGCTTCTCGGGCCGCACGCCGTGGCCGAACGTCGTCTATGCCGCCCCGGCCGACGAGCTCCGCGCGCTCGCCGAGGCCACGGGCCGGCCCGAGTCGATCGCGCTGAGCCGCCGCTTCGGCCCCGGCAAGGCGATCGTCTCCACGATGATGGCCCGCCGCTACGACGTGGGCCCCGGCGATCAGCTCGAGGTGGGCGGGCGCGCCGGCGTGCGCCGCTTCGAGGTCGTCGGCGTGACCGACGATCTCGGCTACGTGCACGCGCCCGGGGCTTACCGCAACCTGCGGACCTATGCGGTCATCGAGGCGGCGGACTTCCCTGTCATCTCGCCCTACGCGACCGCGATCGGCCACACGGTGGCGGTCGCCGATCCGGAGACGGGCGCCGCGGCGGCGCGGGGCGGATCCGAGACGCCGCCGTGGGGCGAGCTGCTCGCCGGCGTGCCGCAGGCGCGGGACGTCCGGATGCAGACGGGGGTCGAGATCGAGGCGATCCGGCGGAAGGCGACCGGGCGCGATTTCGTGATCTTCGACATGATCCTCGGCTTCACGACGGTGCTCGCGGCGATCGGCGTGGCGAACCAGATGGTGCTGGCGCTGCACGCGCGGCGGCGGGAGCTCGCGCTGCAGCGGGTGCTCGGGATGACGGCGGGGCAGGTCCGGCGGATGGTCCTGATGGAGGGCGCGCTGGTGGGCGCGCTGGGCGGCGTGCTGGCCGTGCTGCTCGGCGTGCCGCTGGGGTCCGCGGCGCTCGGGGCGCTGCGCACGGTGTCGACCTTCGAGGTCGAGTTCAGCATCCCGCCCGAGTACGGGGTGCTCACGGCGCTGGGGGCGACGGCGGTGGCGCTCGGGGCGTCGTTCTATCCGGCGCGGAGCGCGGGGCGGAGCAACGCGGCGGAGTCGGTGCAGTACGAATAGGGGTGAGGGCGCCCGTCGCGTCGACGGGAATCGCGCCCGCTCGAGCCCACCCTCCCCGAGGCAGCGGGCGTCACCAGAGGCGGGGCGGCGCGCCGCGCGCGCCGCCGGCGAGGATCTCCTCGACCAGCGACGGGTCCGCGTTGGTGAACGCCATGACGACCAGCGAGGCGGGCTGCGGCCCGCTCAGGGTCGCCGTGACCGTCATCCGGGCGTGGGCGGACGTCGTGTGGGCCCACCAGACCTCCGCCGTCCCGAGCCGGCCGCCCCATCGGGCTGCCTTCGTCCAGGTCAGGGGTGCGCCCGTGTTCGTGACGCCGGTGATGGCCGTGCCCGCACCCCTCCGGCCCCCCGCCGCCACGTACGCGACGAGCAGCGTGTCCGCGCCGGGCGTGATGGACGGGCTGGTCACGGCGCCACCCCAGAGGGTGCTCCCCACGAACGTCCCGGCGAGCACCGGCCCGGCGGCGCCGCGCGAGACGACCAGATCCACCGGGGTGCCCGGCGCCGCGGTCTCGCCCGGGGCCGGCGTCTGGCGGACGACGCTGCCCGCCGCGACCGTGTCGCTGCTCTCGAACGTCACGTCGCCCACCAGCAGCCTTCCGCTCTCGATCGCCGCCGCCGCCTCCTCCTGCGTCTGACCGACGACGCTGGGAACCGGTACCAGCCTGGTGCTCTCGGTCGAGAGGGTCCCGTCCGCGAACGCGAGCAGCTCGATGTTCCGCACGGTGTCCGTGCCGTCGACGCCCGCGCCGTCCTGGTGGCTCACCGTCAAGCTGCCGTCCGGGTTCGTGGAGATGACGTATTCGGATTGAGGGCCCGAGAACACCGCCGTGTCCACGTCCTCCGCGCTGGCGTCCGCCAGCTCGATGGTGCGGCGGATATGAAGGTCACCCGGGTTGACCCTGCCCGCGAACACGTCTGCCCGGAACGCGAGCATGCTGTCGACCCGCTTCGTGCCGCCGTTCTCGACGTCCGGCCCTTCGATCTGCACGTTCAGCCACGCGTCACCATCGAGGATGTCGTCGCCGCCGCGGCCTTCGAGGAGGTCGCTGCCCGCGCCGCCAAGGAGGATGTTGCCGCCCGTGAAGGTGGTCGCGCCGCCGAGCAGGGTGCGCAGCCCGGCGATCCGCGCGCTCCCCTCCTCGGTCAGCTCGTGCTGGACCATGTCGGCCGCGACGCGGCTGTCGCCGCGCAGGATGTCGTCGTTGCTCCATCCCGACAGGCCCTCGACGCGGTCGAACCGGTCACGGAGCTCGTCGAGGGTCGGCCCCGCGAACACGGGGATCGCCATGTCGGCGTCCACCGGCAGCGGGTCTCCGCGGTACGTGCACCAGTCGAAGCCGAGCATGCCTTCGCTTCGCTCGGTCCCCATCGAGTCGTTGACCATGATGTCGTCGCCGCCCTCGGAGTCGTAGTCGTCGTCTCCGAGGCCGCCGATGATGATATCGTGCCCCCCGTTGGGATCGTCCTGGAACTGGTTGCCCGCGTCGCCCTGCAGCAGGTCGAGCTGCGGGCCACCCTCGATCCAGTCGTCGCCGTCGTCACCGAACACCGTATCTTCCGCGTCACCGGCGAAGATGAAGTCGTCGCCGGGGCCACCGAAGGTCTCCGTGCCGTCGGATCCGGCGACGATATAGTCCTTCCCGCGCCCGCCCTGGTTCAGGTCGAAGCCCGGTCCCGAGCTGATGGCGTCGTCGCCGTCTCCGCCCTTGAGGACATCGTCCCCGAACGTGTCCGTGATGATGTCGTCGCCGAGGCCGCCGATGCACTGATCGTTGCCGTCGCCGCCTTCCAGCCGGTCGTCGCCGCCGTCGCCGCGGAGGGTGTCGTCACCTTCGCTGGATCGAATGCTGTCATCCGTGTCGTCCCCGCCGTTCCAGAGGACGTGAGCCGTCCCGGTATATCGGAACGTCCCGTCGGGCATCCGGAGGAGATCCGGCATCGCCGACTCGTCGTCCGGCGTCGACGGGTCGTCCTCGATCGAGCCGCCCGGCCCGGCGATGCGCGGCACGTTGAGCACGAAGTCCGGCCGCGCGAAGACGTCGGCCGGCATGCCCGCCGCCGTCGTGTTGCGCGAGATCAGCTCCGCGAACGAGTTGCCCTCGAGCTGCACGAGGAGGTTCAGCCCGTCGAGGCGCTCCAGGTAGTAGAACCGGTCGGAGTTCTGCAGGTTCTCCAGCTGCGTCTCGAACACGAAATTGAACGTGGAGCCCAGCAGGCCGCCGAAGGGGGCCTGCTTCTCGGCGAGGCCGCCGACCCAGAGGTCGATGTTCTCGACGCCGGTCTCCCCGGCGTCGCCGAACATGAAGCCCGCATCGGCGGTGAGGGCCTCCGCCGCGGCGCGCTTGTCGGCCAGCGTGGTCGCCGCGGCGAGCGTCGGGTGCTCGCCGTACGCGGCGATGAAGTTGATCACCGACTCCCGGTGCCTGAGCCCGAGCTCGAAGTCCTTCCAGCTCTCGTAGGGGAGCAGGCTCGAGTTGGCGCTGGCCTCGTAGAGCTGGCGGCGCACCTCGTTCAGCGGCGGGATGCCCTCGCTCCGGCCGCGCGCCAGGTTGATCGCTGCCAGATCGAGCGGGAGCCCGAGGAGGCGATTGCGCAGGGCCTCTGTCTTGAACTCGTCGATCTCGTTCGCGATCTGACGCGTCCCGCCCTGGAAGATCATCCCGGCCGCCTCGCGGGCGGTCAGCACCTGGCCGCCGACGTTCGTGAACGCCAGGGGGTTGAGGAACGCGTCGAGGAGCGGGATGTCGTGGCCCGTCGCCGTCCCGTCGGGGTTGATGACGGTGCGGGACACCGTCTCGGTCAGCATCGAGTGACCGAAGCGATACACCGCGTGCGCGAACTCGGCCACGATGGCCGGGTTGATGTCGCTCTGGAAGTTGATGCCGTCCACGATGAACACGTTGATCAGCGGCTGCACCTTGCGCGCGAACTCCTCGAAGACGAGGTGCTGGTACTCCATCTCGGTGACGAACCGCGCCGCCTGGAACAGCCGCTCGCGGTAGTCCCAGCCGGACGCCGGGTCCGTGGCGTTCCACGCCGTGATCTCCGCCGGGGTGAGCAGGCTGCCAGGGCCGTTGATCAGCCGATCGATCTCGTCGCGGAGCCGGTTGTGCTCCGAGTGGAACACGGTATGTACGGCGGTCAGCGCGATGTTCTCGTTGCCGCGGCCGTCGCCGGTCACGAAGTGCGCGTCGAGGAGCGCGGCGTCGTACCCGGGGCTCGTCGGATCGGCCGCGCGCGCGATGTCATCGAGGAACTGGTGGCCGGTCTTGCTCGAGCCCGCGGTGGAGAGGGGAGCCGACGGATCGCCCTCCACCATCGTCACGCCGTCCGCCATGACGAGCAGCGGGAAGCCGTTCGGGCCGCGCAGGAAGCGGCCGTAAGGGTCGGTCGCCAGCAGCGGCACGTCGAGCGCGTCCGTGTCGACGAGCCCGATCCCCAGCATCGCGGCGGCCTGCTGCTTGACCTCGCCCCAGTTGCCGATGTGGCCGCCGGCGCCGTCGAGCATCCTGCCGGTCGCCACCGGTCTGCCATCGATCATCTCGTACTCGCGCAGGAACACCTGGTGAGACGGGTGCGAGGTATAGGTCTGGTTCTGATCGACGAACGGCGTCGTCTTGTTTCGCCCTTCCTGCAGGTCGTCGGCCCCCTCGTCCACGCCTGGGGTCGCGGGGTCGTCGCCCAGGATGCCGTCTGGACCGGGATCGTTCGTGCCTCGGTTCAGGATCATGAAGTTGGTCGGGCTGCCCGGTACGAACAGCGGGTCGTCCGGCTGTAGCGGCACGAAGACCGTCTCGGAGCCCTTCGCCAGCAGGTCGAGGCCGTGATCGAAGAACTGGCCGAAGAAGGGGAAGATCGTGTTGAACGGCGCGGACAGGCCGGCGTCGGGCGCCACGTTGGGAATGAACAGCGTGCCGGACGGGTCGGGCTCGGCGTCCGGACCGGCGGCCGCGCGCGCGGCCGGGTTGCCGTCCGTCTGATCGACGATGAGGTTGCTGATCACGCGCGGCCCAGCGTCGACGACCTGTCCCGTCCTCTGGGCGTACGACGTCCCGGCCTCCGCGGCGCGGAAGCTCGGCGTCGTCATGCGCGGGAAGCGCTGATCCGCGGCGCCGAAGCTCGTCTGATCGGGCAGGAGATGGTTGAACGACCCGTCGACCGTCCGCAGGCCGAACGGCAGCCGCGGCTCGTTGACCTGGTTTGGCCCGGGCCCCAGCAGCTCTCCCCCGGCCGCGTGCGCCTGGGCGATCTCGATCTGCCGGAAGATGAACCGCAGGTCGCCGGCGTCGAGGTTGAACCCCGCTCCGACCGGAGCCTGGGCTCTGGCCGTCCGCGCGACAGCGAGGCTGCCGGCGATCGAGACGACCGCGGCGAGCACGAGCACCGTGAGCCGTCGCTTCTCCGCACGTGCACCGCGAACGGCGGCGCGCCGCCTGCGTGACGCTGGGCGCGTCGAGGCGGCGCGCCCGCGGCCAGACCCTGTGTGGCTGGCGATCTTTGACATCGATGTCTCCTCCATGTAGCCCGCGGCGTGCCGCGCAGGGCGCTCTTCGCGGTGCGCCGCGCGTGCACCTCTGCTCGTGGTGTCCTGTGCGAGCCGGGGAGAGGCTGCTGGCAAGCTGAGTGCCGCACGGGGAGTTTGCGTTGAACTCGCGCTCGTGCGTTCACACGCACGCTCGTGTGGCACGTGGTGTACAGGAGAGTCCGACGAAATACGCCGCTCGCGGCGGAGACGCAGACGAAGGATGCCTTGGACTTCGCGAGGAGCGACGCGCACGCGATCGCGTGTGCACACGCCACACAGCCGCGCGAACGATTGATCCGACGGATCCCCGCGTGGACGGCGCGGCGAGGCCGGCGCCAGTTCGGCCGGAGCGGCACAACAGGAAATCGACTTTTCGGCGTTTACTAACCGTTTTCCCGACGTAGACTCGCGGGCACGGAGCGAGGCGATCGACTCGCCTCGCTCCGCGCGGTCGCCCCACGATGAGGCGCTCCCTGGACCTCCCTCATCGTGGAGCGCCTGGCGCGCACATGGACCGTCCGGGCCAACAGCCGTGCTGCCGAACGGCCAGCGTCGCTCGACACCTTCCTGAGATCGGTCCCCGGAGCGCCCTGAACCGGCGGCGGGGACGTCGTCGTCGCCGCAGGAGGTACGCAGTGCATCTGCTCAAGTACAGACCGAGCAAGCTCGCCGTCATTTCCCGGAACAATCGACAGGAGATCATCCAGACCGGCCTCACACGGCGCGACCTCATCAAGATGGGGCTGATCGCGGGGAGCGGCTTTCTGGTCACCAAGAGCGGGCTGAGCGCGCGCGCCGCCCTGAGCGCGTCGAGTAGCCCGCCCACCGAGCCGTTCGTGCAGCCGCTGCTCATCCCGCCCGTGGCGCAGCCGGTCTCCTTGACGCCTGCGCCGGGAGAGCTCCGGGTGGCGGGCGAAGCGCCGCGGGCGGCTCACCAGTTCTGGAGCCGGTTCCGGCCCCGGAGGACCTACGAGCTGGAAGCCAGGGAGCTCCAGCACCGCTTCCACCCCGAGCTGCCGGCGAGCACGGCCTGGGGCTGGGGCGGAACGGTGCCGGGAAGGACGATCATGGCGCGCTACGGCGAGCCGATCATCGTGCGTTTCCGCAACCGGCTGCCGACGGTCGCCGCCCACCGAGGGTTCGGCCGGCCCGAGCTCACGACCCACCTGCACAACATGCACACGGCGACCGAGAGCGACGGCTTCCCGACCGACTTCTACCCGACGGGCCTGTTCAAGGATCACCACTACGTCAACGCATTTGCCGGCTTCGACACCCCCGAGTTCGCGCCGCTCGGCGACCCGCGCGAGGCGCTCGGCACGCTCTGGTACCACGATCACCGGGTCGACTTCACGTCACAGAACGTCTACCGCGGCCTCGCCGGCTTCTATCTCGTCTTCGACGAGCTCGACTCGGGCGATGAGCAGGACAGGAACCCGCGGGCGCTGCGCCTGCCGAGCGGCGAGTTCGACGTGCCGCTCATGATCACGGACCGTGTCTTCGACGAGGACGGCCAGCTCTTCTTCGATCTGTTCAACCTCGATGGCATCCTCGGCGACAAGTTCGTCGTCAACGGCAGGATTCAGCCGTTCTTCAAGGTGGCGCGGCGCAAGTACCGCTTTCGCATCCTCAACGCTGGTCCATCGCGCTTCTACGAGTTCTTCCTGAGCAACAGGCTCCCCTTCACGATCATCTCGAGCGACGGCAACCTGCTGCCCAGCCCTGTCACGTCGAGGAGCGTGCGCGTCGCGGTGGCCGAGCGCGTGGACGTGATCGTCGACTTCAGCGACACGAACATCGGCGACAGGATCATCCTCGAGAACCGCCTGGAGCAGGACGACGGCCGCGGGCCGACGGGGGACATCTTGCGTGCCGGGCGGGGCAACGCCGTCCTGCGCTTCGACGTCGATCGAGACGCTCCGGACCCGAGCCGCGTGCCCGCGGCGCTGCGGCCGCTGCCCGCGATCAACGTCGCCGAGGCGGCCGCGGTGCGCGTGTGGGAGTTCGATCGCAGGCGCGGCGCGTGGGCCATCAACGACCAGTTCTTCGACGTCAACGTGATCAGGGCGAGCCCGCGCCGGAACACGGCCGAGATCTGGATCCTGCGCAACGACTCGGGCGGCTGGTCGCACCCGGTGCACATCCACCTCGAAGAGTTCCGGGTCCTCAGCATCGACGGCGAGCGGCCGCCCGCGCGGCTCGCCGGGCGCAAGGACGTCATCGAGATCGGCCGCGCCAACGGGAGCGAGGTGCAGCTCTTCATGCGCTTTCGCGATTTCGTCGGGCGCTACCCGATGCACTGCCACAACACGGTTCACGAAGACCACGCCATGATGCTCCGCTGGGACGTCGTCCCCCCCTGACGGAGAGAGAAAGAGGGCACCACCATGCTCATGTCGACTCGGCTCTTGCGGTGGGGGCTTTATGCGCTCTGCGCGATCGCCCCCGCGACGTACGTCCTGGCGAGCGAGGGGGTCCTGTCGAAGCCGCGGACCACCGCCCGCTTCGCGCCCGCCGCGAGGGGGTTCGGCGCAAGCTACTTCCCGAACGTGCCGCTGCGCACCCATGAAGGCAGAGAGGTCCGCCTCTACGACGACCTCCTGAAGGACAAGGCGGTCGTCATCAACTTCATGTACACGCGGTGCGAGGGCACCTGCCCTGGCACCACGGCCAACCTGCGCAAGGTCCAGCGTGAGCTCGGCGACGCCGTCGGACGGGACGTGTTCATGTACTCGTTCACGCTCAAGCCGGTGGAGGACACGCCCGAGGCGCTGCGCGCGTACGCCGAGGCCCACGACGTCGGGCCTGGTTGGCTCTTCCTGACGGGGAGCCCGGCCGATCTCGAGCTCGTGCGACAGCGGTTCGGCTTCGTCGACCCCGACCCGGACGTCGACGCCGACCGCTCGTCGCACGTCGGCGTGGTCCTGTACGGCAACGTCGCCCAGGAGCAGTGGGCTGGCTGCCCCTGCCTCTCGAACCCGCGGGTGATGGTCGAGCAGATCCTCTGGATGATCCCCGAGGAGAGGCGCCCGCTCATCGGGGTCGAGCCGCACGCCCCCGCGGAGATCAGCCAGATACCGCCGATCCAGCCTTGACCCGGGCCGATCACGGCGGCGTCTCCGGCTCCGCCACGACGCCAGAAGTCGCCGTGTCGCTCCCCCGGAGCGCCTCCCGTGAGGCCAGTCCAGGGGCGGCGCCAGCGTGGGCCGATCGAGCAGGACGCGCGCAGCGACTCCGGCGATCGCCGCCCGGCGTCACGCCCCTCATCCCTCCGGCCCTCGCCGCCGGGGCGCCGGCCGGCGCCGCGTCGTCGCCTCCGCGGCGAACGGCCTGTCGCCGGGGCGCAGCGCGCTGCGTTGCTCCGCGCCGAGCCGCTTCACCGCCGCCCGGAAGTCCTCCCGGCCCAGCCTGAGCCGGTTCTGGGCCGTGTTCTCGTTGATCTCCAGCTCGCGGGCGATCTCCACGACCGGGATGTCGAGCATGTCGTGCATCACCAGCATGACGCGCCGCTCGGGGAGCAGGCCGGCGAGCAGCGCGTCGATCACCTCGGCCCGCTCCGCCGCTTCCACCTGCTGCTCCAGGCGGGGGCGCCGGTCGACGTCGGCGAAGATCGCGCTGCTTTGCAGGCCCACCGGGATCTCGCGGCGCCGGAAGGCCCGCTCGCGGTAGTGCGTGAGCTGCCGCCACGCGATCCCGAAGAGCCACCGGTACAGCGGGTCCCACGCCCGACGCGCCCGCAGGCCGGCGAGGTAGGGGAGCACCCTGCTCAGCGGCACGAACTCGTCGGCGGCGTCCTCCTCGTCGTCGTCGCGCACCCCCAGCGCGGCGCGGAGCAGGCGGCTCGCGTTGAAGCTCTCCAGGCGGCGGTAGGCGACGAGGAGGATGTCGTGCAGCACGTCCTCGCGATCGTGCGGCGCGACGCCGTACCCGCGGAGCATCCTCCGGAGGAAGGGAGCGCCCACCTCGTGCACCACAGCGAAGCTGTGTTGTTTCTCGCGGACGGCGTTATCTGATCGAGATTCCACATATAATTTTTACGAGCCGTCATTCCGAGTCATTTGGGAACCCGCCTCCTCTCGCCAGAAACCCCGGTTTTTGCCGCAGTTTTTTTGTGACCGGCGCGCGACACGCCCGCGCCTCGCCAGCCCTCATGTCGCGTCCTGAATTCGATACTCGGTCACCAGAAGCCGTGACCAGGTCGTCGGGTGTCGGGTAACTTGAGCGTTTCCGCCGCGAAATGCGTGGGATGCCCCCCGGTCCGCCCGCCCCCCGCCGGCCTCGGCCGCGCTCTTTCCGGCGCTCGCCGCCGGCCTCACCGAGCTCGACGGCGCCTGCGGGCCCCCGCCCCGCCCGCCACCGCGCGCTCGCGCCCGCGGGCGCCGCCCGTGCCCGCCCGGGCCGCCCCCTTGCCGACCGCCCCCCCGGCCCGTAGGGTGACGGCGCCGTGCCCCTCCTCCAGCTCCGCCGCAGCGCCGGCGCCGCCGCCCGCGACCTCACCGCGTTCCTGCCGACGACCCGGGAGGAGATGCGCGCGCGGGGGTGGGACGCGCTCGACATCCTGCTCGTCAACGGCGACGCCTACGTCGACCACCCCGCCTTCGGCGCCGCCATCATCGGCCGCTTCCTCGAGGGGCGCGGGTTCCGTGTCGGAATCATCTCCCAGCCCCGCTACCAGGACACGAGCGACCTGCTGCGGATGGGGGTGCCCCGGCTCATGGTCGGGGTCACCGCCGGCAACCTCGACTCGATGCTCAACAAGCTCACCGCGCAGAAGAAGGTCCGCAGCGAGGACCAGTACTCGCCGGGCGGGCAGGTGGGCCTCCGCCCCAACCGGGCCTCGATCGTCTACGCCAACCTCTGCCGGCAGGCGTTCCCCGGCGTCCCCATCATCCTCGGCGGCATCGAGGCGTCGCTCCGGCGCATCGCCCACTACGACTACTGGTCCGACCAGGTCCGCCGCTCGGTCCTGCTCGACGCCAAGGCCGACCTGCTCCTCTTCGGCATGGGCGAGAAGGCCGTCTGGGAGGTCGCCGACCGCCTCCGCCGCGGCGAGCCCGTCCGCTCGATCCGCGACGTCCGCGGGACGGCCTTCCCCCTGCGCAAGGGCGAGTGGGAGCAGATCGAGGGCTCGCGCTACGTCGCCGACGGCAAGCCGGTGATCCTCCCGAGCTACGAGGAGGTCGCCGCGGACAGGCGCGCCTTCGCCGAGATGTCGCGCGCCTTCCAGTTCGAGACGAACCCCGGCAACGCGCGCCCGCTCCTCCAGGCGCACGGCGCCGAGGCGGTCTACTTCAACCCGCCCGCGTTCCCGCTGGAGACGTCCCAGATGGACGCGCTCTACGACCTGCCGTTCACCCGGGTGCCGCACTGGTCGTACGACGCGCCGATCCCCGCCTACGAGACGGTGAAGCACTCGGTCGTCACGATGCGCGGCTGCTTCGGCGGCTGCACGTTCTGCTCGATCACCGAGCACGAGGGCCGGGTCATCCAGTCGCGCTCGGCCGAGAGCATCCTGCGCGAGGTGCGGGCGCTCCGGCGCATGGACGGCTTCCGCGGCGTGCTCAGCGACCTCGGCGGGCCGACGGCGAACATGTACCAGATGCGGTGCAAGGAAGAGGCGATCGAGAACGCGTGCCGGCGGCTCTCGTGCGTCTTCCCGGAGGTCTGCGAGAACCTGAACACCGACCACGGCCCGCTGCTCAAGCTGATGAAGGCGGTGCGCGAGGAGGAGGGGATCAAGAAGGTCTTCATCGCCTCCGGCGTGCGCTACGACCTCGCCGAGCGGTCGCCCGAGTTCATCGAGGAGCTGGCCGCGCACCACACGGGCGGCCAGCTCTCGGTCGCCCCCGAGCACAGCAAGAAGGACGTGCTCGACAAGATGAAGAAGCCGGGCATCGAGAGCTACGAGCGCTTCGCCGAGCAGTTCCGGTGCGCGAGCGAGGAGGCCGGCAAGAACCAGTTCCTCGTGCCCTACTTCATCTCGGGGCACCCGGGCTCGACGCTCCGGGACATGGTCGACCTCGCCGTGTACCTGAAGAAGAACGGCATGCGGCCGCGCCAGGTGCAGGATTTCATCCCGACGCCGATGTCGATGGCCGCGTGCATGTACCACACGGGGATCGACCCGCTCACGCGCGAGCCGGTCTACACGGCGAAGGATCTGCGGGAGAAGAAGCTCCAGAAGGCGCTCTTGCTCTACTGGGATCCGGCGCACCACGACGAGGCGCGGGAGGCCTTGATCAAGGCGGGCCGCGGTGATCTCATCGGCACGAAGCCGCACTGCCTCGTGCCGCCTGCGGCCGGCAAGGGGGCGCCGCCGCGCTACCTCGCCAAGGTCCGCGGCGAGCGCCGTGGGAAGCCAGCCGATGCGACACACCGCCGAACCCGATAAGGACCGTACCTTCGCCGCGAAGCTCGGCGACCGCGGCCTGTTCCCGCACCTCGCGCCGCTCGTCTACGTGAACCACGCGGGCATCTCGCCCCCGTCGCGGCCGGTGCGCCTCGCGATGATCGCGCTGCTCGACGACTACGCCGCGCGGGGGGCGGCCGCGTTCCCGGCGTGGTTCGCGCAGCGCGCGCGGCTGCGCGAGAAGCTCGGCCGGCTGGTCGGGGCCGCGGCGCCGGCCGACGACATCGCGCTGGTGCAGAGCACGACGCGGGGGCTGAGCGACATCGCCCTCTGCTACCCCTGGCGTCCGCGCGACCGGGTGATCCTGTTCGAAGGGGAGTTCCCCGCCAACGTGACCCCGTGGCAGCGCGCGGCCGCGATGTTCGACCTGGAGGTCGTGTTCCTGCCGCTCGGCGGCTTCGCGGACGGCAGCGGCGCGGGCCTCGCGCGGCTCGAGGACGAGCTCCGGCGCGGCGCGCGGCTCGTCGCGGTGAGCGCGGTGCAGTTCCAGACGGGCCTCCGGATGCCGCTCGCCGCGATCGGCGCGCTCTGCCGCGCGCACGGGGCGGAGCTCTGCGTCGATGGCGTCCAGGCGGTCGGCGCGACGCCGGTGGACGTCGAGGCGGCGGGGATCGACTACCTGGCGTGCGGCGGCCACAAGTGGCTGATGGGCCTGGAGGGCACGGGCTTCCTGTACATCCGCCGCGAGCGCCTGCCGGCGCTGCGGCCCGCGGTCGCGGGCTGGCTGAGCCACGAGGACGGCGTGAGCTTCCTGCTGCAGGGCCCGGGGCACCTCCGGTACGACCGGCCGATCCGGCAGCGGGCCGACTTCGTGGAGGGGGGCAACCTCAACGCGGGGGGCTACGCCGGGCTCGAGGCGGCGGTGGATCTCATCCTGCAGATCGGGGTCGAGCGGATCCACGAGCACGCGAATCGCTTTCTTGATCCGCTCGAGGAGGCGCTCCGGGAGCGCGGCTGGGAGAGCCTCCGCGCGGAGGATCCGGCCTTGCGGGGGTGCGCGCTCGGGGTGAGGCCGCCGGGCGGCGCCTCGGTGGTGGAGCTCCACCGCGAGCTCACCGCGCTCGGGATCGCGTGCGCGATCCCGGACGGCGTGCTGCGGTTCTCGCCGCACTGGCCGAACGCGCTGGACGAGTGGGAGCAGGTGCTGCTCTCGACGGACGAGGCGCTGGCGCGGGTCCGGAAGGGGTGAGGCGCCCCCGGTAGAACCGGGGGGTGGCCGGGGTTCTCCCCTGGGTCGGCGCGGGGCGCCCTCCCCCGGGGCGCCGGAGGCTCTCCGGGAGCGGCCCGCGCCCGCGGCGCAGAGCCGGAGGCGGAGCGAGAGACCGACGTTTCCGGCGCCTCGTGGCCCGGCACGAAAATGCTCGGCAGCCGGTTGACTAGTAAAACCTCTTATTGTAAGCATCACTTATGATCGCCCGCGCGCAACGCCGCGGGCGATCGCCGCAGGCCACGCGAGGGAGAGAGAGGCACGGTAGGCGCCTTTGGCGCGCCGCACGGCCCCGGGTCTGGCGAACGTCGCCATGTTCGCCCGGCCGACGTGTATCTCCGGCCGCGGCATTGCCGACGAGACCAGGGGAGGTCGTTACATGCTCACAGAACGTCTTGCACACGATGATGGAGATGCGCGGGGAGCCCTTGTAACTCGGACGACTTGCTCGACCATGAGCGCCAGCTTCGACGCGCTCGTGCGCTGCCACAGGGCGGTGCTCTACCGACGGGCGTTGCGGCTCACGGGCAACGAGACCGATGCGGCCGATCTCGTCCAGGACACGCTGGAAAGGGCGATGCGACGCCTGCCGAGCGACCTCTCCGAGCCTGACGCTTGCGCGTGGCTTCATGCCACCATGCGGAATCTGTTCTTCGACCGCCGCCGCGCCTATGAGCACCGCTGCCGGACCGACCTCACCGAAGAGGCCTTGTCGTCGCTCCCGAGCCCCGATCCCGAAGAGCAGCCGGAGTGGTGCTCCCTCCCGGTCGAGACGCTGCGCGACGGCATCGAGCAGCTCGAGAGGCCCCTGCGCGAGGTCATGATGCTGAAGTTCGAAGTAGGGCTCTCCCAGATGGAGATCGCCGGCCGCCTGAACATCCCTCCCGCGACCGTCGGCACCCGGGTGTTCCGCGCGAAGAAGAAGCTGCGGATACTGCTCTTTGACAAGACGCCGGGCAGGCGCGGCAAGCTGCGGGAGGTCCCGGAAACGCCGATGACGTCCGCGATACGCCCGGCAGTCGAGCTGACCTGAAGCGAGATCACGGCGCCTCGTGAACGCGGCATCCCGGCGCTCGGCCCGGCGCGTCCCACGCGACGACGCCGGCGAGCGCGAGGCGATCCCATCGAATCTCCTTCACCGGAGTCAACTCGGACCCTCCGGAAGCTCCGCCCCTTCAACCGAGCGGCGCGTCCCACGCACGGTGAGCCAGCGGCGATGGTCGGCGCAGCGCGTCGGAGATCGTCCCCCTCCGCTGCGCGTCCGGGCCTCGGACGGCGTGCCGTCAACGTACGGCGCATGTGCGCGGCTCGGCGCGGACCCCGCACCGTTCGCCTCGTCGGCTCCCTCCGTGAGCGGGCGGAACAGCGGTATTTCAGCCAGATGAACGCCGCGTTGCCTTGACATATGATACGCACGCTTACAAAAAGGTTCCATGCAAAATCTGGCTAGCTGCCCCGTAGCACCGGGGCGCATGGCCGAGGTGTGCCCGCGCTCGGACGGCTGTCCCGCGGCCGCGCCTGCGGCGCGCGCCCCACGGCACGACGTGAAAAACCCGCTGGCTCGATCGTTCTCCTTACGAGCGGCAGCGGCGATGTCCTGTCGCCCGAGGCACGCCGGGGGGTCCCTGTGAAGGCCACCAAGACTGCACAGGCGATGCCCCTCAAAGCATCGCGGTTCACAACCCCAAAGGAAAGTGCTGGATTCTTGTTGTGGCAGCTATCGAACGCCTGGCACCGCCGGATCCGAAAGGAGCTGGAAGCGGTTGACCTGACTCACGTGCAATTCGTGTTGCTGGCCGGGATCGCCTGGCTGAATCGCACGCAGAGTGATGTTACCCAGGTCGATCTTGCGCGGCACACCAAGATCGACGTCATGACGACCTCTCAGGTGTTGCGGGTCCTCGAGAGCAGAGGGCTTGTCCTACGCAAGCCGCACAAGCACGACGCGCGCGCGAAGTGCATGGTGCTGGCGTCCGAGAGCGAGGCGCTCCTCAAGCGCGCCATCAAGCTGGTCGAGAACGCGGACGAGAGCTTCTTCGCTCCGCTCGGGTCGGATCTCGACCAGTTCAGTCACGCGATGAAACTGCTGATCGAAACGTCCGAGACCTGAGGGTCTACCTCGCCTCGGCCGCGCCGATCAGCGATGACGGAGCGGCCTCGCGAGCACGCGCGCCCGCTCCAAGGAGGCAGTGTCATGCTGACGGAGTCGGTCGCCATCAAGCGCGACGTCGAATCGGTATATCGCGCGTTCGCGGATCTCACGACGTGGAAGAGGGTGCTGCCCGACGTTCTCGGCGTCGAGATCGTCTACGACGACGGCAAGCACCAGGAGTTCCTCATGACCGTCAGCCGGCCCGCCGGGCCGGAGACGGTCCGGGGGATCCGGTTCTGCACCCCGAGCGAGCGCATCGAGCTCGTCCAGCCCAAGCCGCCCCCCTCGTTCCGGCGCATGGTCGGCGTCTGGACGTTCGCGCAGAAAGGGAGCGTGACCGAGGTCAAGGCCGAGCGGTGGTTCGACCTGCTCGAGTCGACGCCCGAGGCCATCGAGGGGTTCAAGTCCCGGCTCGGCACGTACCTTCGCACGAACCTCAACCACTTCAAGGCGCACCTGGAGGCGGCCCCGTGACCACGCTCATCGTCGAGGGGATAGTCCCCCTACCAGCGGCGTCCACCGTCCAGACGTTCTGGTCGCTGGAGAGGTTGCGCGAGAGCTGGCCGGCCATCGTCGCCTTCGACGTGCACTACGAGGACGACGCGCACCAGGAGGTGAGCATGGTCGTCGATCGCGACGGGGAGCTCGAGCACATCCGGGTCGTGCGGTTCCTCCGCGGCAACGACGTCGAGTTCTTCAACCCGGTCGCGCCGCCCGCGATGACGTTCCACCGCGGGCTGTGGGCGGTGACCCCGTTCTCCGCCGACAGGTCGCACGTGCGCATCGAGCGCGAGTACGAGCTGAGGCGCCTCGCCGCGGAGGACGACGCCATGTTCGTCGAGCGGCGCGCGCGGTTCCGGGCGGCGTTCCGCGCCCGGCTCGAGGCGATCCTCGCGTCGGTCGGCGCCGAGCGCCGGCCCGCGGCTCCCTCGGGCCGGCGCGCCAGCAAGGAAGGAGGATCGTGATGCGCTCGCTGGAAGATATCGTCGTGATCGGCGGAGGTGCTGCCGGCGCCGCGGCCGCCATCCTCCTCGCCCAGGCCGGGCGCCGCGTCGTCGTGCTCGAGCGCAGCAGCGAGCCGGCGCCGCACTTGCCGGAGACGTACCTCGGCCTGCGCCCGGAGCTCGTTCAGCGCCTCGGCATCGAGGACGTCATCCGGCGCTCGCTGGGCGCGCCCCCGTCGATCTCGTACCGGCGCCTCGGCGCGCCCGCCGTATTCCGCATCGATCTGACGGTCGAGGCGGCGGCGGGGGGCGACGGGCTCACCCTGGATCGGACCACCTTCGACGCGCTCCTGCTCGACAGGGCGGCCGCGGCGGGCGCGGAGATCCGCCGCGGCGCGACGGTCGAGTCGGTCACCTTCGAGGCGGACGCGACCGCGATCGTGCGGTATGCGGCCGGAGGGACGACAGCGGAGCATCGCGCGAGCGCCGTCATCGACGCGAGCGGCAAGACGGGCGTGCTCCGCAAGGCGCTCTCGCTGCCCGTCCGGACCCGGAAGCTCGACGACCGGGTGGCCGTCTTCTCGCACTTCACGGGCGGCCACCTGGAGCAGCTCGTCCACCCGGCGGGCATGTCCGTGGCGGGGTTCGAGGACGGCTACCTGCTCGTCGCGCCGATGCGGTCGCGCACGAGCGTGATCGCCGTCGTGGGCGAGGCGGCCGCAGAGCGGGCAGGCCGAGCGCCAGCCCGCGTCTTCGAGGCGGCCGTCGCGCGGTGGCCAGCGCTGAAGGACGCGATCGCCGCGTCCCGACCCTGCTTGCCCGTGATCCCTGCGCTCAACGAGTCGATCGAGTGCGAGCGGCTCGCCGGGCCGGGGTTCTTGCTCGCCGGCGACGCGGCGGCGTTCATCGACCCCTTCTTCTGCCCGGGGCTCTCCACCGCGCTCGGGATGGGGGAGCTCGCCGCAGACGTGCTCTCGGCGGGCGGCGGGCTCCTCGGCGAGGCCTACGAGCGCGGCGCCGCGGCGCTGCTCTCCCAGAAGCGCGCCGCCGCGTTCCGGTGGCTCGACGGGCCCGAGGGCGAGGGCGCCGCGCGCGCCTTCGCCGACCCGCATATGCCGTGGATCGTGCCCGCGTTCTTCCTCGGCCTGTTCGCCGGCGCCGGCGCGCGCTGGGCGCCCCCCGCCGCGAGCGGCGTGGAGCGCGTCTCCCGCGCCGCGCGCGATCTCTACGCCACACTCTGAGAGGACGACATGACGATTCAACTGGCGATCTCGCCGCCGAAGCGCCCCCGAGCGCGCGCGTTCCCGTCCACGATGATGGCTTTTTTGCGCGACCTCGAGGCGAACAACAACACCCGCTGGTTCCACGAGAACCGGGAGCGCTACCATGAGGAGGTTGTCGAGCCGCTGAAGAAGTTCATCGCCGACCTGCGCCCCTGGCTGCTCGCGCTGAACCCGTCGCTCGACGTGTCCTACAAGGTGAACACCACGGTGATGCGCATCAACCGCGATCGCCGCTTCGCCCCGGGCGCGCCGCCCTACCGCGGGTACGTCAAGGTGTCTTTCCCCCTCCAGGCGCACAAGTGGTCGACCGATCCGGTCTTCGGGTTCGGGATCTTCCCCTCGTACGCCTACGTCGCGTTCCGCAACGCCGGTGAGAAGAGGCGTCCCTTCGTCGACCGCTACTTCGAGAACCTGCGGCGGCACCGGCGCCTCGTCGAGCGGTGGGCGACCACGTTCGACATCCCCTCCCGGCTGGTCCTGCTCGGGGGCGAGCACGACGCCGTGGAGGCGGAGGGCCCATGCCCCTCGGGGTCGGCGGACTGGCTCGCCATCGAGGACCCGACCGTCGGCGCCCACTGGACGAGCAAGGCGATCGACCGCCTCGGCCGGTCGTTCAACGACGTGGTGCTCGAGAAGCTCACCCTGGTCTATTTCCTCAAGCTGCTCGCGGTCAGCGACGACGTGCCGCGCGACGCGGAGGCTTACTTCGAGGTCGCGAGGGCGCGATGCGGTTCATCGACCTCAGCGTGATCCTCGAGCCCACGCGCGCCGAGCCCGTGCCCACGGAGATCGGCTATGTGAGCCACGAGGAAGGGGCGGACATCCTCGGCAAGCCCGCTGGCATCGATCGCCGGCATTTTCCGGACGGCATGGGCCTGTCGCTCGAGTACGTGCGCCTCACGTCCCACTCGGGGACGCACGTCGATGCGCCCTCGCACTACGGACCGACGTGCGAAGGCGCGCCGGCGAGGTCGATCGAGGAGCTGCCGCTCGAGTGGTTCTTCCAGGACGGCGTCGTCCTCGACTGCCCCGGCGACGTCCGCGACGGGCCGGTGACGCGCGGCGAGCTGCTCGAGCAGCTCGACCGCATCGAGTACCGGCTCAAGCCGCTCGATATCGTGCTCATCCGCACGGGCGCCGACCGGCTCTGGCCGACCGCGGAGTATTTCACGAACTTCCGCGGCGTGACCGAGGACGCGACCGCCTTCCTCGTCGAGGCGGGGATCAAGGTGATCGGCGTGGACAGCTTCGGCTTCGATCCGCCCTTTGGCGAGATGCTCGCCGAGTACGAGCGGACCGGCAGGCAGGACGCGCTGTGGCCCGCGCACTTCTACGGCCGCAAGCGAGAGTATTGCCAGATCGAGCGGCTCGCCTACCTCGACCGGATCCCCCGCCCCCACGGGTTCCGCGTGGCCTGCTTCCCCATCAAGATCAAGCGCGCTGGCGCCGGCTGGAGCCGCGTCGTCGCGCTCGTCCCCTGAGCTCCCCCCAGACCAGCGCGTCGAGCGCCGCCGGCCCTGGAGCCGCCTCCACGGAGCGCGACCACCTCCACGGAAACCGACGGCGCTGGTGTTCCTCGTCGAACGGATCGCCGGCCGAAACACAGAAGATCCCAGCTCGCCCATTCACAAGAGCAGGATGTCCACGCCGAGAATTAGCGGAATGGTGAGATACGTCGATCGTTGATCGGACGTGCGGGCCGCCGAGCTCAAGCGCCGGACCAGGGGGGACGGAGCGCGGGACGGGGACCACGGCTCGACGGAGCTCACGCGCGCGCGACGACATGACGTGTCGTCGCGAACCGCCGACCCATAACCTGCGGGATCGCCTCCTCTCGCCGACGGCGCGCCGCGCCGAGGCGCGGTGAAAGCGGGACCGCTCGTGCCGGCCGAGACCAACGACCGGCGAGGAGTGCCCGACCATGCTCTCTCAGACTCAGCCCTATGCGGAGAGGTGCCGCCTCCCGTTCATCCTCTACCCGCCCGCGATGTGGACCAACCGCGAAGGACACGACTTCTCCGATCGGCTCGCGCTCGATCAGACCGCGGGCGACTACGTAGTCTACGTGTCGGTCCCGTTCTGCCGGGTACGCTGCAAGGCCTGCCCGTACTTCATCAACACGCTCTCTCCGGAGGACCCGAAAGGGGAGGAGAACCGCTACCTGAACGCCCTCATCCGCGACATCGAGCGGTGGGGCAGCTACCCGCGCTGGAAGGAGGGCCGCTGCCGCGCCGTGTACATCGGCGGAGGGACCGGCTCGATCCTCACGACGAAGAACCTGGAGCGCCTCGTGAACGCGATCCAGAAGAGCTTCCCGCTCGCGGAGGGGTACGGGTTCACCCTCGAGGGCAACGCGCGGGACTTCGACGAGCCCAAGCTCGATTACGTCGCGAGCTCGGCGATCAACCGGGTGAGCCTCGGCGTGCAGTCGTTCCACCCCGAGGTCCTCAAGATCGTGGGCTCCCCCCACGCAGCCGAGGAGAGCGCGCGCGTCATCACGGCCCTCCACGAGCGCGGGCTGAAGGACGTGTCGCTCGATCTCATGTACAACATGCCGCTCCACACCCTCGCGGAGTGGCAGAGCGACCTGGAGCGCGTGCAGGACCTCGGCGTCACGCACTTCACGATCTACCTTTACCGGATCCACGAGGGGACGGCCCAGGACCTGCTCATCAAGCAGGGCAAGATCCCGCCCGTCCGCGACCCCGAGTCGCCGGAGGTGATCCAGATGCGCCGGGAGGCGACGCGGTTCGCCGAGCGCCTCGGCTACCGCGAGTACATGTTCGATCACTTCGCGAAGCCCGGGTTCGAGAGCCAGTACATGCTCTGGTCGTGGCGCGAGGCGGACAAGGACGCGCTCGCCATCGGCCCTGGCGCCTACAGCTACATCAACGGCTACCGCGTGGGCACGGACAAGGACGTCGACGGCTACGTGGCCGACGTGGATCGGGGACGGCACCGGTTCTCGACGGTGTCGGTCAAGATGGACGATCGCGGCCGGCGCGAGCGCTACGTGATCTTCGCCTTCGAGTTCTTCCACATCGACTTCGCGCATTACAAGCAGACCTTCGGCACGAGCTTCCTCGACGACTGGGGCGATCTCGCGCGCAAGCTCGAGCGGAAGGGCCTCGTCGACCTCCTCCCCGACCGGATGCAGCTCACCGAGCTCGGGCGCGAGTGGCGCGCCAACATCCTGCTCGAGTTCGTCAATCCGGCGTACTGGAACGACCGCGCGGCGCTGCGCGAGCGCAACTGGTCGATGAACACGCCGATGGTCCAGATCGTCGCCAACGACCGCAAGAAGTGGCTCGGCGAGGTCGAGGCCGCAGCCGGGTAATCGCACCGACAACAAGCCCTCTTCACGCAGCGAGCAGGAGTATGTTGCAAGCACCCACCGTTCTTCTCTTCCCCGGCCAGGGCAGCCAGAGCCAGGGGATGGGCGCGGAGCTCGCGCGTTACCGCGAGGTCCATGACGCGATGCTCGAGGCGTCCGACGTCCTCGGCCTCGACGTCCTCGCGCTGTGCTGCACGGACGGCGACGAGCGGCTGCGGAGGACGGAGCTCACGCAGCCGGCGATCCTCACGATCAGCGTCGGGGTCCTCCGCGCGCTCCAGGCGCGGACCGGCCTGCGCCCCGACGCCGTCGCGGGGCACAGCCTCGGTGAATACTCGGCGCTGGTCGCGGCGGGGGGGCTCCGCTTCGACGACGCGCTCCGCCTGGTCCGCGCCCGCGGGCAGCACATGGCGGAGGCGAGCGGGGACGACTCCACCATGCTCGCCTACCTCGGGAGCGCGGTGGAGGAGGTGGAGGACCTCTGCACGAGCAACCGGGGCCCGGGGGCCGTGGTGGAGGTCGCGAACTACAACGCGCCGACGCAGCTCGTGCTCAGCGGCCACACGGCCGCGCTGCGCTCGGTCGCCGCCGGCATCGAGGCGCGAGCGCTCGGCTCGGTCGTATGGCTCTCCGTGAGCGGCGCGTTCCACTCGTCGCTCATGGAGCCGGTCGCCGCGCCGATGCGGGCGCTGCTCGACGCCGTGGGCGTGGCGCCGCTCTCGTGCGCCCTCGCCGCCAACGTCGACGCGCGCATCTACGAGAGGGGCGCCTACGGGCCAGAGCAGCTCGTCCGGCAGCTCACCGAGCCGGTGCTCTGGATCCAGAGCGTGCGCGCGATCGAGCGCGAGCTCGGCGCGCCGCTCTGGATCGAGATCGGCCCCGGCAACGTGCTCGAGAAACTCGTGAAGAGGTCAGTCGCAGCCGGGACGGTCGCGTCGACGCGCTCGCCCCTCGCGATGGAGCGCGCGCTGCGGCTGATCGAAGAGGCGATGTCGCGCGCCGCGCTCGCCGTTGGGACATGAACCGAAGATGGCTCGCTCTGTCGATCTCTCTTTATTGGAGGACCCCATGATCAGCGAATTCATCGAAGCACTGCGGACCATGGACATCGACGTGGACGGCGTGGACGCCGACACCCGGCTCGGCGCCGACCTCGGGATGGACTCGCAGGAGATCGTCGATCTCAGGAGGAATCTCAACAGCCGGTTCGGGGTCAAGATCCCGGAGCGCGCGCTCCGGAAGACCACGACCGTCAAGGAGGCGCTCGATCTCATCGAATCCCTGAAGCCGGTCGGCGCCGCGGCGCCGACCGCGGATCGCCGGGGCTCGTGCGAAGCGAAGGCGGTCCTCGGCGCACGGGCGGCGGACGCGTACCGCGCGCTCTTCGAGCTCGCGGGCTGGACGCAGCACCTGCCGCACGTGCTCGCGGTCGATATCAAATACGACGACGGCCGTTATCAGGAGTTCACGATGACGGTCCAGTCGAAGACGGGCACGATCAACGTGCGCTCGATCCGGCGGTGCGACGGCGGCGATTCGATCGAGTTCTTCCAGCCGCAGCCGCCGGCCTTCCTCCTCGAGCACTCGGGCGGATGGCGCTTCACCCCGCTGTCGCCCGACACCTGCGAGGTCGTCACCTATCACCGCTGGAAGGTGAACCCCGCGACGTCGCAGGATATCTACGGCGGCAGCCCCGAGGAGCAGGACGAGAAGATCCGCGTACAGCTCCTCGAGCACGCGGAGTTCGCGCTGCATTGCTGGAAGAAGGCGCTCGAGTCGGGCGCCCTCAAGCGGCCGCGCGAGCGCGACGACGAGCCCGCTCCGACCTCCCTCAAGCCGCGAGGGCGCCATGCAGTACTTACCGTTTGATCGGGCGACCTCGGTCGCGAGGCCCGCGGACGCGGTGGCCGCCTTCATCGCGCACGTCCCGAACCTGCCGCGCTGGACGCGGTTCTTCGTGGAGGTCGGCGGGGAGAGCGAGGGCGGTTATCGGGTGACGACCCAGGTAGGCCCCGCGGTCTCCTGGACCGAGGTCGATCGGAGCGGCGACGCGCGCGAGGTCTCGATCTGCACCCGGTTCCCCGACCGGCAGGAGCGCGCGCGCGTCGACGTGGTCGGCGGCGAGGGGAGCACGAGCGTGCGGTTCCACGTGCGCCTGCCGGACGCGTGGCCGGAGGAGCGGAGGGCGAGCGTGATCCGGCAGCTGGAGGGGGAGCTCGCCACGTTGAAGGGGCTTCTGGAGGGCGGAGGCGCGCAATGCGTGGAGCAAAGGACATGAGATCGCGGAGCAGGGTCGTCGTCACCGGCATGGGCGCGGTGACGCCGATCGGCGTCGGCGTGGGCGCCTTCTGGGAGCGCTGCGTGCAGGGGACCTCGGGGGTCCAGCGCATCCGCGAGTTTCCGATCCCCGAAGGGCGGAGCGCCATCGCCGGGATCGTCGACGGGTTCGACGCCCCGGCCGGCGTGGACCGGAGCCTCGCCTTCGCCCTCGCGGCGGGCCGCGAGGCGACCCGGGCGGCGGGCATCGAGGCGCCGAAGAGCGCCGCCGAAGCGGACGCGCGGAGCGTGCACATCTCGACGGCGATCGCGCAGATCGGCGAGATGGAGCGGGAGTTCGTCCGGCAATCCAAGGGGCGCCGCGACCCGATCGGCGCGGTCCCCGCCGCGCCATCGGCCGCCGCCGGCGACGCGAGGGCGCTCCGGGCGTTCCAGTTCAACACCGTCGCGTCGGCGCTCCACGCCGAGCTCGGCTTCAGCGGCGGGTGCACGACGATCCCGACCGGGTGCACGGGCGGGCTCGACGCCATCGGCTACGCGATGCAGGCGATCCGCGACGGCGAAGCGGATCTCGTGGTCACCGGGGCGACCGAGGCCCCGATCACGCCGCTCGTCGTCGCTGCCTTCGGGATGATCGGCGCGACGTCGCTCCGCAACGCCGAGCCCGAGCGCGCGAGCCGGCCGTTCGACGTCGATCGCGACGGCTTCGTCCTCGCGGAGGGGTGCGCGCTCCTCGTCCTGGAGTCGCTGGAGCACGCGCGCGCCCGGGGCGCCACGATCCTCGCGGAGGTCGCCGGGTACGGCAGCGTCAACAACTGCTATCACATGACGGACATCCCCGAGGCCGGCGAGCAGATCGCCGAGTCGGCCGTCCGCGCGCTGGCCGACGCCGGGGTGTCCGCCGATCGGATCGACGCGATCAACGCGCACGGCTCGTCGACGCCGCAGAACGACGTGGCCGAGACGCAGGCGTACCACCGGCTCTTCGGCCCCCGCGCGGAGCGGATCCCGGTCACGTCGATCAAATCGCAGATCGGTCACCCGCTGTCGGCGTCGAACGCCATCGAGGTCGTCTCGGTGGTGCAGTCGCTCGTGACCGGGATCGTGCCGCCGACGATCAACCATGATCGGCGCGATCCGCGCTGCGCGCTCGACGTCGTGGGCAACGTCGCGCGCGAGACGCGGCCGACCTGCGTGCTCAAGACGAGCAGCGGATTCTCCGGGATCCACTCGAGCCTCGTAATCCGGAAGTGGGAAGGGTGAGGTCATGTTTGACTCGGATCGAATCGCAGTTACGGGACTCGGCCTCGCGCTCCCGGGCGGATGCGACGTCGAGGCGCTCTGGCAGCGGCTCGCGGCGGGCACGCCGGCGTTCGCGCCTTGCTATCCCTACGGCGAGCGCGGCCCCGCCGTGTGGGCGGGGCAGGTCGACGACGGGGAGCTCGAGCCCGGGATCTCGAAGCGCAACGCGAAGAAGATCGACCGCTTCACGCTGCTCGCGATGAGCGCGGCGCGCGCCGCGCTCGTCGACGCCGGCCTCGCCGAGAGCGACGCGCGCGACCGCGTGGGGATGGTGATCGGCAACGCGACGGGCGGCTGGACGTTCGTCGAGCCGATGATGTACGGCCTCTACACCGAGGGGATGCACGCCATCAACGCCTACGTGGCGACGGCGTGGTTCCCGGCCGCGGCGCAGGGGGAGATATCGATCTTTCACCGGCTCAGCGGCTACAGCAAGACGCTCTCCGCAGATCGCTTGAGCTCCGGCCTCGCCCTCCACCACGCCGCGCGCGTGGTCGAGTCGGGCCGCGAGCCCGTGATCCTCGCCGGCGGCGCGGAGGCGCCGCTCAGCGCGCTCGTCCTCAACGCGCACCGCGCGGCCGGGGCGTGCTCGGAGGGCACCGAGCACGCCGCGTTCGACGAGGGCGGCTCCCGCGCGCTGCTCGCCGAGGGCGCCGCCTTCGTCGCCCTCGAGGATGAGGCGCACGCCAGGGCGCGCGGCGCGCGGGTCCGGGCGAAGCTCCGCGGCCTCGGCCGGGCAGCGCGCCTCGAAGACGCCATCCGCGGCGCGCTCTCGTCCGCCGGGTGCGGGCCGCGGGACGTCGACCTCGTCATCCTCGAAGGCGCCGGCAAGCCCGAGCTCGACGCGGTCGAGTACGAGGCGCTCGGCGCGGTGTTCGCCGGCCACGAGGCGCTCCGCATGAGCGCGCCTACCCGCCTCTACGGCGACGCGATCGGCGCGGCGTTCGCGGCGAACTTCGCGGTCGGCTGCCTCGCGCTGGAGCGACAGGCGGCGGCGCCGACGCCCGCGGCGGCGCGTGGGCTCCGCGCGCCGCCGGTAGGAGCCCACGTCGTCGAGCGCCCGCTCCCGATGCCGATCCGGCACGCGCTCGTGCACGGGCGCGACGACGCGGGCCGCGCGGTCGCGCTCGTCCTCGGAAAGGCGTGAGTTCTGGACAGAGAGACAACCCAAGGAGTCCTGCCATGATCCCTCGTGAATTCGACCTCTTGAAGATCATCGCTGCCGAGTGGGCTTCGCGCGCCATCTACATCGCCGTCAAGTTCGAGCTGATCGAGCGGCTCGCCGAGGGGCAAAAGCCGATCGCGGAGCTCTCGCGGTCGAGCGCGATCCCGGAGGATCCCCTGCGGCGCGTGCTGCGGGTGCTCGTGAAGCTCGGCCTGCTCGCCGAGCACGCCGGGGACACGTTCGAGCTCACCTCGCTCGGGAGCTGCCTGCGCGCCGGGGCGAAGGGCGGGCTCGCCGACTGGACCCTGCTCTGGGGTGAGGAGTTCCGCGACGCGTACGGCGGCCTGCCGGACGCGCTCCGGGCGGACAGGACCGCGTTCGACCTCGTCTTCGGCTCCTCGCTGTTCGAGTACGTCGGCCGCAAGCCCGACGTCGCCCGGCGCTTCGATCGCGCGATGACCGGGCTCGCCGAGTTCCTGTATGCGGGCGTCGTCGAGGCGTTCGACTTCAAGCGCTACGCGACGATCGTCGACGTCGGCGGCGGCCAGGGGACGCTCCTCGCCTCGATCCTCCGGAGCGCCCCCGGGTCGCGCGGCGTCCTCTTCGACCAGCCGCACGTGATCGCCACGGCGGGCGAGCCGCTCCGCAAGCTCGGCGTCGCCGATCGCTGCCGCCTCGAAGGCGGCGACTTCTTCCAGCGCGTGGCGCGCGGGGGCGACCTCTACGTCCTGTCCAACATCATCCACGACTGGGACGACAAGAGCAGCGTGGCCATCCTCACGCAGTGCAAGGAGGCGATGGGGCCGCGCGGCCGGCTGCTCCTCGTCGAAATGGCGCTCGGCGGCGACAGCGGAGAGCCGGATCTCGCGCGCATGACCGACCTCAACATGCTCGCGCTCACGGGCGGCAAGGAGCGCACGCGCGAGGAGTTCGCCGAGCTGCTCGCGGCCTCGGGCTTCCGTCTCGAGCGCGTGACGCCCGTGCAACCGATGACCTGCCTGGTCGAGGCCGTCCCGGCGTGAGCGGGCCGATGGACACCGTGCGCGTGGAGAGCTGCAGCTACGGCGTCGTCGCGGTGGTCGCGATACCGGGGCGCGAGGAGGCGGCGGCCGTCTCCTCCTCGCTCCTCTCGCCAGCGGAGCGCGCGCACCTCGCGCGCCTCGGCGCGCGCGTCCGCGGCGAGTTCGTCGCGGGCCGCGTGGCCATGCGGGTCGCGGCGAGGGCCTTCGGCGTCGAGCCCGCGGACATCCTCCCGGACGACCGCGGCGCCCCCACGCTCCCCTCGCCGCTCACCGGGTCGATCGCGCACAACGCGCAGGTCGCCGTGGCCCTCGTGGGGCGGGCGGATGAGGGCACGCTCGGGATCGACGTCGAGGCGGTCGAGCGGTTCCGCCCTGCAATCGAGGAGCTGGTGCTCACGGCGCCGGAGCGCGCCGACGTGGACGCCGAGGGGGCGCCGGCGCGCTCCCGCGCCGTGCTGCTCCGCTTCTCCGCCAAGGAGGCGCTCTACAAGGCCCTCGACCGGCACGTGCGGCGCTACGTCGGCTTCCAGGAGGCCCGCGTGCGCTCCGTCTGCGAGGGGAGCTCCGCGTCGCGCGGGCTCCTCGGCGCGGAGCTCCGCATCGAGCTTGATCTGGAGGACGGCGAGGGGCCGTTCGCGGTGGAGGGACGATATGGCTGGGAGCCATTCGGGCTCCTCACCTCGGCGCGCGTGAGCCGCCGCGTCTAGCGATGCCCCGCGTGGGCGCACATGGGGTTTGACAGATGACGACACCCAATGATCTTTCGACAGACCTGCGCTCGCTCGTGATCTCGCGCGCGTCGCCCAGCGCGACGAGCGCGCGGCGGCGCTTCCCCACGACGCTCCTCGTCGGCGCGGCCGCCGCCGCGGCCGTCGCGGGGGCGGCGTGGGCGCTGCCGCGCGTGGCCGCGCGCGCCGCGCCCCGCGCGACCGTGGAGGTCGCGCGCGTCCTGTCGGAGTCGCCGGCCGGCAGCCAGGGCGCCGAGCTGACCGCGACCGGCTACCTCGTGCCGCAGGTGGTCTCGCGGATCGCGCCCAAGCGAGCGGCGAAGATCCTGCAGACGCACATCCAGGAAGGCGCCCGCGTCGAGCCGGGACAGGTGCTCTTCGTGCTCGACGAGGAGGAGCCGAGGCGGGAGCTGTCGCTCGAGGCGTCGAAGCTCCGCGCCGCGAGCGCGCGCGTCGGCGCGGCGCGCGCGGCGCTCGGCGAGGTGGAGCAGCGCCTCGCGCGCAACGAGCAGCTCGTCCTCCGCGGCGCCCTGCCGGCGGCGCCGCACGAGGACGACCTCGCCCACAAGAAGACGCTCGAGCAGGAGGTCGCCGCGCTGGCCGCCGAGCGCGATGTCGTCGCGGAGGCGGTCGCGCTCGGCCGTCTACGGGTCCGCGACGCGCGCCTCCTCGCGCCGATGCGCGGCGTGGTGGTCGGCAAGCCGGCGCAGCCCGGCGACATGGCGAGCCCGGACGCGCCCATCGCGGAGATCGTCGACCTCGACTCGCTGCGCTTCGAGGCGGACGTGCCCGAGGCGCGCGTCGGGCTCGTGACCCCGGGCGCGGCGTGCACGGTCACGCTGGACGTGTATCCGCGGCGGCACCACCGCGGCGTCGTCGCCGAGGTCGCGTCCAGGATGAACCGGTCCAAGGCGACCGGGACGGTGAAGGTGAAGCTGGAGGACGCGCCGGCTGACCTGCTCGCGGACATGGCCGGGCGCGTCACCTGCGCTGGACAGGGCAAGGAGGTCGCCGCCGCGCCTCCATCGAAGTCGGTGCCCGCCGAGGCGGTGGTCCGCCGCGGCGAGCGAGATGTCGTGTTCGTGGTGGAAGGGGACCGCGCGCGCCAGGTCCCGGTCGTCAAAGGGCCTTCGCGTGGTAGCTCGGTCGAGCTCGCCGCGGGACCCGAGGCAGGCGCGCACGTGATCAAGAGCCCGCCGCCCTCTCTGGAGGACGGAGATCGGGTGGAACGAGGTGGACAATGATGCACAGCGAGACATGGGCAGGGCGCGCCGTGGCGCGCGAGATCGAGGCCGCGGCCGTCACGACCAGCCGATCGATCGCGCTGCGAGGCGTGGAGAAGCGTTACAAGCGCGGTCAGGGGGACGTCACGATCCTCGAGAAGCTCGATCTCGACGTTCCCAGCGGGGCGTACATCGCGATCATGGGCCCTTCGGGCTCCGGGAAATCGACGCTGCTCAACCTGATCGCGGGGCTGGACAAGCCCACGAGCGGCAGCGTGACCGTGGCCTCGCACCGGCTCGACCAGATGCGGGAGTCGGAGCTCACCCGGTTCCGCGCCAGCACGATCGGCTTCGTCTTCCAGGCCTACAACCTGATCCCGGTCCTCACGGCGGTGGAGAACGTCGAGCTGCCGCTCGTGCTCACCGACGTGCCCGCGCGCGAGCGGCGCCAGCGCGCCGAGACGGCGCTCCGGGTCGTGGGGCTCGCCGAGCGAGCCCGTCACCTGCCGCGGCAGCTCTCCGGCGGCCAGGAGCAACGCGTCGCCATCGCCCGGGCGATCGTGAACGACCCGGCCATCCTGGTCGCGGACGAGCCGACGGGCGATCTCGATCGCAAGAGCGCGGACGAGATCCTCGACCTGCTCCAGGCGCTCAACGAGGAGCTGAAGAAGACGATCGTGATGGTGACGCACGACCCGCTCGCGGCGAACCGGGCGCACGCCATCCGAACCCTGCAGAAAGGAGCCCTCCAATGAGCCTCACGCGGCTCGCGTGGCGCAACGTCGGTCGCAACCGCGCGCGGGTGGTCCTCACCATCGCGGCGACGGCGCTCGCGGCGCTCACGTTCGTGCTCCTGCAGACGGTCCAGACCTCGTGGTCGAGCGTGGCGGCGCACAGCAGCAAGGACCACCTGGTCACGCACCACAACACCTCCTTCGCGCTACTCCTGCCGCGACGCTACGTCGACGAGCTGCGCGAGCTCCCTGGCGTGCGCAGCGCGACATACGTGAACTGGTTCGGCGGCCGCGACCCGATGCACGAGAACGACTTCTTCGCGACGTTCGCGATCGACGGAGCGAGCTTCTTCCCGCTCTACCCGGAGATCAAGCTGCCGCCCGAGGCGCTCGCCGCCTGGGAGGAGAAGCGGTCGGCCGCGATCGTCGGCGACGTCCTGGCGGCGAAGATGGGCTGGACCGTCGGCCAGCGCGTGCACCTGGAGACCGGCTTCTATCCGGAGCGCCCCTCGTGGGACTTCGAGATCGTCGGCGTCTATCGCACCACCGGCAGATCGGTGAACCGGTCGAACTTCTATCTCCGCTGGGACTATCTCAATGAGTCCGCGGACGCGTGGCACAAGGACAAGGTGGGCTGGACCATCTCCCAGGCCCGCGATCCGGAGCGCACGAGCGAGGTGGTCGACGAGATCGACACCCACTTCCAGAGCCACGGGGATCACACCTTCACGCAGGACGAGTCGGCGTTCCAGGCGTCGTTCGGCGAGGGGATGGACGCGATGATGCGCGCCATGAACGCAGCGTGCCTCGGCCTGCTCGTGATCATGGCGCTGCTCGTCGGCAACACGATCGCGATGGCGGTGCGGGAGCGGACGTCGGAGTACGGCGCGCTCCGGGCCATCGGCTTCATGCCGGGCCGCCTCGCGCTGCTCGTCCTCGGCGAGGCGGTGCTCGTGGGCGGCCTCGGCGGCGGCCTCGGCGTCGGGCTGGCCTATCCTGTCGTGCAGCGGGGGCTCGGGGGCTGGATCGAGAAGAACATCGACGGCATCCTCCCCTACTTCTCCATCGAGCCGCGGGTCGCGTTCACGGCGCTGTTCGCGTCGATGCTCGTCGCCTGCGCTGCCGCGGCCCTCCCTGCGCTCGCCGTCTCGCGGCTGCGCGTCACCGAAGCGCTGCGGCGCGTGATCTGACCGAGCCTGAAGGAGACGAACGATGATTCCTGTTCGATACAGTCTACGGAGCCTGGTCGTCCGGAGGGGCACGACCGCCGCTGCGGCCCTGGGCGTCGGGTTCGTCGCGTTCGTGGTAGCGGCAACGCTGATGCTCGCCGACGGCATCCAGACGGCCATGAAGAGCGCCGGGCGGGAGGACGCGGTGATCGTGATCCGCAAGAGCGCGGACAACGAGTTCAGCAGCTCGATGGATGAGGCCGACGCCAACGTCGTCGCCACCGAGCCGGGCCTGCTCCGCGGCGCCGACGCGCCGCTCGTGTCCAACGAGGTCGTCCTCGTGGCCACGATGGCGCGCACGGCCGGCGGCCGCGGCAACGTGCAGCTCCGCGGCGTCACCGACGCGGCGCTGCTCGCCCGCCGCGACGTCGCCTTCGTCGCCGGGCGGTCGCCGGTCTTCGGCCGCGACGAGGTGATGATCGGCGAGCAGCTCCTCGGCCGCTACGAGGGCTTCACCCTGGGCGGCAGCTTCGAGCTGCGCAAGGGCCGCATGCTCACCGTGGTCGGCGTCTTCCGGGCCGGCGCGGCGTACGACTCGGAGGTATGGCTCGACCGCGAGGCGCTCCGCTCCGCGTTCGGCCGGGAGGGGCGCATCTCGTCGATCTACGCGCGCCTCGACGGCGCCGGGTCGTTCGACGCGTTCCGCGCTGCCCTCGAGTCGGACAGGCGCCTCGGGCTGCAGGCCTCGCGCGAGTCGGAGTTCTTCGCGGCGCAGACCGACGGCACCGCGGCGTTCATCGGCGTGATGGGGGCGATGGTCGGGCTCTTCTTCGGCGTCGCCGCGATGCTCGGCGGGATGAACACGATGCTCTCGGCCGTGGCGAGCCGGCAGCGGGACATCGGGATCCTGCGCGCGCTCGGCTTCAGCAAGCTCGACGTCCTCGCCGCGGTGCTCGCCGAGTCGGTGCTGATCGCCGGCGTTGGGGGGGCGCTCGGCGCATTGCTCTCCACAGCCCTCGGCCTCGTGCGGATATCGATGCTGAACCTGAAGAGCCGCGCCGAGATCGTCCTCGGCTTCGAGCCCTCGGCGCGCGTCGTCGTCATCGCCATCGGGTGCTCGCTCGTCCTCGGCGTGATCGGCGGCTTGCTCCCTGCATTCCGCGCGGCGCGCATGCCAGCGGCCGGCGCGATGCGCGCCTGAGCCGTCGCTCCGCCATTCGGCACGAGCGCCCCCGCGACGAGGCCCGGCAGCCCTGCCGGGCCTCGTCGTGTGCGCCAGGCGCCGCAAGAGGGCCCTCGACCCGCCCCACGGACCTCTCCGACCCGAGCTTCTGCCGCACGCGTCCCCGCCGCCAGGCCTGCGAAGGTGCCCCCGCAGGGATCGCGAGCAGCGCTCGCCGGCTCCGCCGCCCTCGTGGCGCTCCGCCGTGAGATCGCGCGCGTCGCCACCGCGGTCGGGCCGCCGGTGAGCGCGGCCATCTGTGCGAATCCATGACAATCGTCGCTTGCCTATCGGAATGCGCCATCTGCTCACGTTCGCGGGGGAGCAGGCCAGAAAATTCCGAGATTTGCCGGGAAAATGTCGCCAGCTCGCTCGTTCAATGGGTGCAAGCACTCGTGGCTGACGTGGATTGCGGCTGACGACCAGCGGACCGAGAGGCCGCAGGAGCCGCAGAGCGATCCGGCCGCACCCGCAGCGCAAACAACCACAACCAACTGTTTCGGGAGACGGTTACCATGAGCAAGAAGACCTTCACGGTGTCGCACAGCGAGTCCACGCGCGCCCCTGCTTCGACGGTGTTCTCGATCTGGGCGGACGTGAACCAGTGGACCCGCTGGGACGTGGGTCTTGACGCCTGCGAGCTGAAGAACGACTTCCAGGTCGGGAGCACGTTCAAGCTGACGCCCAAGGGCAGCCCCGAGCCGGTCGAAGCCAAGATCCAGGAGATCGTCGAGAACAAGAAGTTCGTCGACACGACGGAGCTCCCGTTCGGCACGATCAAGGCGATCCACGAGGTCAAGCCGTCCGAGGGCGGCAGCATCGTGACGCACACGATCGTCGCCGAGATCGCCGAGGAGCAGGCCGGGTTCTTCGCCAACGTCATCTGGAAGGGCATGGAGACCGGGCTGCCGGACTCGGTGAAGAAGCTGGCGAAGCTCGCCGAGGCGAACTCCTGACGTTCCACCGCGTCCCCGGGCGCTCCTCCGCGCCCCCCCGGACGCACGGCGAACGAGCGGCGGGCGCCTCGATCCAGGCGCCCCCGGTCGCCACGCTCGGCTCGTGATCACGGCCGCTGATCCCCCCGGAGAGGCACAGGACGGCGGCGCCGGCGCAGGCGTGCTTTGCGCCGATATCCCTGAAGCGGCGGCGCTCCTGGGCCGCGTTCCCTCCTCGTCCTCGTCGGCGCCGCGAGCGTCGCCAGCGCGACCTCGGCGTCCGCGAGGGCGCGGCGGGTCCACGGCCTCTCCGCCCAGGCACCGCCCCAACCCCGGTTTTGTCCAGCACCCTCTTCGAAAGGGATCGGTGTCATGTCCGCCAATACGACCGCTCGTAAGCTTTTCGATGACGTGGCCGTCGAGGCGTCGACCAATGGTCGCATTCCGCCCGGACCCACGATCTTCTATTTCATCCGCAATGGGAAGGCCATGACCGACCCGCACCGGATCCTCGGTGTTTTCCGCTCGATCGTCGAGAAGTACGGCGACGTCTGCGCGTTCCGCTCCGGCCTGATCGAGCGGACGTACCTCGTCGCTGATCCACGCATCATGACGAAGGTCTTCACGGCGACCCAGGCGTTCACCAAGTACCCTCAGCCCGCCGTCGACATCCAGAAGCTCCAGGCGCTCATCGGCAAGGGGATGCTCGCCACCCACATGGATTCGGAGTGGGAGTCGCACCGCCGATCGATGACGAAGAGCTTCAATCCGAGCTACGTCTTCAACCACTACTATACGATCCTCTGCAAGCACCTCGATCGGCTGCTCGCGGAGATCGGGAGCTGCGAGGGCGGCAAGGTCGTCAATATCAGCGAGATCTCGATCCTCTTCTCCGGCCGGGTGATGAGCGAGATCCTCTCGCCGCGCCACCCGGTGAGCGACGCGGACTTCATGGAGATCAAGCGGATCCTCGACGAGAGCATCCTCGAGTTCCACAAGTCCGACTTCATCCGCCGCGCAAAGAAGTACAAGGAGGCGCTCATGCGGCAGGCGGAGAAGCTGCTCGAGAGCCACCTCCGCGGTGGGGCAGAGGACTTCGGGCTCGTCTCCGTGATGCTCCGGTCGCTGGACGGCGGCCTCGAAAAGCCGGAGAACCGGCAGAAGCTCCTCGAGCAGATCCTGAACATGATCGTGGCGGGCTACGAGACGACCTCGACCACGATCAACTGGATATTCTACATGCTCGCCATGCACCCCGAGGTCGCGCAAGAGGCCCACGAGGAGGTCGTCGCCAAGGTGCGGGCGCCCTATCCGACGCGCGAGGATATCGAGCGGCTCACCTTCGTGAACAACGTGGTCCTCGAGACGATGCGGATCTACTCCGTCCTGTGGTTCAACATCCGCTATGCGGTCGAGGACGTGGTGGTCGACGGGTACCTCTTCAAGAAGGGCTCCCGGGTGATGCTGCTGCCGTTCATCGGCAACCGCTGCGCGAAGTACATCCATGACGCGGAGGAGTTCAAGCCGGAGCGCTACACGACGGGCGCGTACGAGCCCTTGTTCCCGTTCGGCCACGGCCCGCGCCTGTGCATCGGCAAGTCGCTCGCCGAGCTCGAGCTGCGCCTGATGACGGCCAAGTTCGCGCGTCACTTCCGCTTCGAGCCGATCTCGCACCCGGTTCCGATCGGCGGCGTGCTGCTGCAGCCGAGCGAAGACATCCTCGTCAAGATGACGCGCCGGAGCGGCTGATCGCGGCGGCAGGGGGCGCCGCCGGCGCCCCCTGCCCGGCGCTGGGTGGGTTACACGGAAGGGGGAAGAAGGCCGCTCGAGCGCGCGGGCGCGGCAGCGCCCATGGCGCGGGCGATGAGGAGGAAGTCGCGGGCGGGGATCTCGAAGCACCCGCGGCGGAAGACGTAGCCCCACGAGCTCGACCCGCTCAGGAACGACAGACTGCCGCGCAGCTTCCCGATCGGGACGTCGCGCGCAGGGACGTACTCGACGTCGCGGCGGTACGGGACGAACCCGCCGCCCATATCGAAGCGGTACGGCGCCTCGCCGACGACGTGCCCGAGGGCGGTGAAGGCCCGGCAGGGGACGTCGGAGTCGAAGCGCTCGCGCGGAGAGTAGTAGACGATGCCGTCACCGGGCCTCATCCGCGCGAGCGGGCCCGCCTTGCCATGGCAGACCTGGGCGAAGCCGGCCCGCACGCCCGCGAGGACGTGCTCGCGCGAAGCGACGCCCACCCAGTAGCGCTGGGCCGGCGAGGTCACGACGCCTCGGCCAAGGAGGCGAGGCGCTCGACCGCCGACGGCAGCCCGCGCTGGAAGTTCTTGCCCATGAGCTTCGCGAACAGCCCCGAGAGGGCCCCGCGCAGCTCGATCCGGTGCGTCACCTTGGAGCCTCCGCCGTGCGGCTCGACCTTGTGGATGAAGTGGAGCTCCGCGAAAGGCAGCTTCGTGACATCGCTGAAATTCTTGCCGGGGGAGACCTCGGTCAGCACGAAAGGCGACTTCGGTCCTCCTTTGGGCTTGAGCACGCCGCGTGACCCGACCGCGAACTCGCCGTCGAGCCGGCTCCACTCGATCTCATTGTCCCAAACCTTCCAGCCGTCGACATTGGTCCAGATCGACCAGACCTGCTCGGGTGCGGCGTTGACGATGCGCGACTCCTCGATGCTCCACATGACGACCTCCAGTTGATAAAGCCACATATAATATGTGGCCTTATCATTGTCAAGCGCAGCGTCACCGGTCGCCAGCGCCGGTCGGTGCGCTCGGGCCGGCGAGACGTCGATGACGATGCGGACGAGCCCCTGTTCGCTCTCGCGGAGCAGCGCGCTCACCGCGGCGCCGACGCTCTGCGGGGGCCGGGCTGCTCGGCGAGACCTCCCCCGCGCAACCAGGGACGAGCCCCGGATCCCCTCACCGCCCCCGCTCGTAATCGAGCGCCGCCTTCTCCACGACATCCCAGTCCCGCGCCGCCCGCTCCGCCTCCGCCACGAGCTCCGCCGTGAACAGCGTCAGCCCCCAGATGCCGTTGTCCCTCCGGCGGAACGGATACCGCGTCCCGCGCGCCGTCTCGACCGTCGCGCGCTCGCCCGTCACCTCCACCTTCCCGACGCCGGACAGGTCGCGCCGGAGCCGCGTGATGAAGCCCTGCTTCGCTGCAAGGTCGACCCACACGTCCGCCCCGTCCTCGGCCATCGCGTGCGCCCGGTACTGCTCGATCAGGCGCGTGCGCTCCGGCTCCGGATAGCTCGCCTCGATCCGCTCGAACGCCTTCCGCCGGTAATCCCGGACCGTGTAGGCCGCGTGCTGCGCCCGGTCCTCTAGGTACGGGAAGCACGCGCGCGGTTCGCTCGCGCCGATGTTGTACGCGATGCGGAGATACGCGCCCTCGGGCGTCGTGTCCGGCGGAAACTGGTTCAGCTTGCGCAGGACGAGCAAGAGGGCCACCACGGCGACGGCGGCGGCGCCCCAGGCGATGGCGCGGCGACGGGTCATGTTCGAGCCTCCATGCGTGCGAGGGCGGCGCCCCGGCGCTGGCCTCCGCGCGTCGCGCTCGCGCCCGAGGCGCCGGGCCGGGGCCTAGTCGAGGTGACCGCCGAACTGCAGGTAGAGCGACGCGACCTGCCCCGTGTCGAACGCCGGCCCCGCCGGCTCGTCCAGCGCGAGGAGCAGGCCGGCCCGCATGAAGAAGGTCTTCTGGCTGTCGTACACGAAGTACGGCATCAGCGAGACCTGCGCGTCGTCGACGACGTCCGGCGCCGTCGGGACCCACACCATCCTCAGCGAGACGCCGCCGCCGAAGCCGGCGCGGCTCTGGAACTCGGGCTCGACCTTCGTCTGGAACACGACGTCGAGATCGTTCGAGCCCAGGTATCCGATGTTGCGCACCCGGTCGCTCAGCGGGGGCATGAACGTGAGATCGCCGCCCGCCCTGAGCACGAACGGGCGCCCGAACCGGTACTCGATGCCGCCGAACCCGCCGATCGGCAGCGTGTCCGTCGCCCAGAGGTGCGCGTCGTACAGGGCCATCGCCCACCCGGCGGACGAGGTGGCCCAGCGCCAGTCGACGTCATCGACCGCGTTGAGCGGCAGCGAGATGCGGCCGCCCGCGTACCACGTGAGCTTGCCGTCGATGTCCGAGTAGTAGAGCGCGAACGTGGGGTTGCCGAGGCCCGCGCGCGACTCGCTCCTGAGGTCGACGCCGCCGCGGCGGCTGTCGATCGAGAGCGCGACCGGGAACTGCAGGTTGATGAACAGGTCGGGCGTCGGCTCGAACTGCACGAACGGCACCGTGGCGAGCGACGTGCCGTAGTAGCGGGCGCTCCACATGTAGAGGTCCACGCCCGCGTCCGACCGGTGCACCGGCGGATGCCAGGCGTGCGCCGCGGGGGCGGCGGCGAGGAACGAGGCAGCGGCGGAGGCCGCCAGGGCGAATGCGCGGAGCCATCGGGGCGTGCTCATCTCGAGATCTGCCTACCGAGATCCTGACCGCGCCGTCAACCGCGTCGCGCCCCCCCTTCCTGAGAAGCCGGCGCGCCCCTACGATGCGCCCCATGTCCCGCACGAGACCAGAAGCCCCTCTCCTCGAGGCGCTCCAGCGCTCGATCCTCGTGTTCGACGGCGCGATGGGCTCGCTGCTCTACGAACGCGGGGTGTTCGTCACCCAGAACTTCGAGCAGCTCAACGTCACGCGGCCCGACCTCGTGAAGAGGGTCCACGCCGACTACGTCGCGGCGGGCGCGAACGTCATCGAGACGAACACCTTCGGCGCGAACCGGTTCCGCCTCGAGCGCTACGGGCTCGTCAACGAGGTGCGCAACTTCAACCTCGCGGGCGCGCGCATCGCGCGCGAGATCGCGGGCGGCGACGCGTACGTCGCCGGCTCGATCGGCCCGACCGGCCTCGTGCCCGGCGTGGCCACCCGCGACGACCTCGCCGCCGCGGCCGAGACCTTCGCCGAGCAGGCGGGCGCGCTCGCCGAGGGCGGCGTCGATGTCCTGGTCATCGAAACATTTCGCCACCTTGACGAGATCAAGCTCGCCATCGAGGCGGCGCGCAAGGCGGCGCCGGGGCTCCCGGTCCTCGCGTCGATGACGTTCGACACGAGCGGCGTCGTGGCCGACGGCAGCGAGCCGGAGCGCGTGGCCCGCACGCTGCGCGACTGGGGCGTCGACCTGCTCGGGGTCAACTGCGGCGACGGCCCGCAGCTCTCGCTCGCGATGGCCGAGCGGATGGCCACCGCCGGGCTCCCGCTCTGCGTGCAGCCGAACGCGGGCCTGCCCCGCACCGTCGACGGCCGCCTGCTCTACATGGCGACGCCCGAGTACTTCGACGTCTTCGCCCGCCGGATGATCCAGGCGGGCGCCGCGATGATCGGCGGCTGCTGCGGCACCACGCCGGAGCACGTCAAGTGGATGGCCAAGTCGGCCCGCATGCTCCGGGGCGGCGCCGCGCCCGAGGTCGCCTCGCGCCCGCACATCGCGATGGACGCGCCCACCGGGAGCGAGCCCACGCCGCTCGGCGAGCGCAGCCCCCTCGCCGCGAAGATCGCCGCCGGCAAGTTCGTCGTCTCCGTCGAGGTGAACCCGGCCCCCGGCCTCAACCCGGACAGCGCGCTCAGCGCGGCGAAGATGCTGATCGACAGCGGCGTCGACGTCGTGAACGTCGCCGACGGCCCGCGCGCCACCGCGCGCATGACGAACCTCGCCTTCTGCGCGCTCCTGCTCCAGCGCTACGGCATCGAGCCGATCTTGCACGTCTGCGGCCGCGACCGGAACCTCATCGGCCAGATGGCGCACCTGCTCGGCGCCCACGCGATCGGCATCAAGAACCTCGTCGTCATCACGGGCGATCCGCCGAAGGTCGGCGACTACCCGGAGGCGACCGCCGTCTACGACCTCGACTCGATCGGGCTGCTCCACATGGCGAGCACGATGAACCGCGGCCTCGACCCGGCCGGCAAGCCGATCCCGGGCGGCAAGACGTCGTTCCTGCTCGCCACCGGGCTCGAGCCGGGCGCCCCGGACCTCGACAAGGAGATCGCGCGCCTGGAGCGCAAGCGCGCCGCCGGGGCCGACATCATCATGACGCAGCCGATCTTCCACCAGGATCTGCTCGAGAAGGTGCTGAGGCGCATCGAGCACCTGGGGATGCCGGTCCTCGTCGGCGTGCTGCCGCTGGTCAGCTACAAGAACGCCGAGTTCCTCCACAACGAGGTGCCTGGCATGCAGATCCCGGACGAGATCCGCGAGCGCATGCGCAAGGTGCCGGCCGGCCCCGAGGCGCGCAAGGAGGGGGTGAAGATCGCCCGCGAGATGCTCTTCTCGGTGCGCGACAGGGTCCAGGGGGCGTACCTGATGCCGCCGCTCGGCAAGTACGAGCTCGCGCTGGAGGTCCTCGACGGCCTCAAGAAGGGCTGAGCCGCCCGGCCGCCCGCCGGAGCGCGCCAGTTCTCCCTTGCAGGGCCGGGCGTCGCGCGGGGAAACTCGGCCGCGATGTCCCTAGAGTACCGGCTTCATTCGCGCTGCGCCTGCGGCTCCGTCCTGTCGTCGTCCGAGTTCGCGCTGGCCTCGCGTCCCTTCACGCTCGCCGGGACGAAGCGCGTCTACGAGCGCGCCCGCCCCTTCACGATCCGGCACATCGCCCTCGATCTCGCGCTCGACGTCGCGGAGCGCTCGATCCGCGGCACCGCGCGGCTCGAGGCGGTCCGCGTCGACCCCGGGGCGCGCGAGATCGCGCTCGACGCGATCGGCTTCGACCTGGAGGCGGTCGAGATCAGCGCCGGCGCCGGCGCCGCGCGCGCCGCGAAGCCCCGGCGCGGCGGCGGCAAGGCGGCGGGCGGCGCGTTCCAGCCGGCCGAGCACACGTACGACGGCGAGACGCTCCGCGTCGCCGTGCCGCTCGACGCGGCCGAGGCGTCGATCCTGGTCCGGTACCGCGCGACGCCGCGGCGGGGGCTCTACTTCCTCCAGCCCGACGAGCACGTCCCCGACCGCCCGCGCCAGGTCTGGACGCAGTGCCAGGACGAGGACGCGCGCCACATCTTCCCCTGCATCGACAAGCCGCACATCAAGCAGACCACCGAGCTCCGCGCCGAGGTGCCGCCGGGCTGGTACTGCCTTTCGAACGGCGAGCTCGAGAGCGACGCGAAGTCGCAGAAGGCGGGCGTCTACCATTACCGGCTCGACGAGCCTCACCCGAGCTACCTGTTCACGCTGGTGGCGGGCGAGTTCGCGCGCATCGACGACGCGGCGCTCGACGTCCCGCTCGCGTACTTCGTGCCGAAGGGGCGCGAGGAGGACGGCCGCCGCACGTTCGCGCGCACGCCGGACATGATCCGTCACTTCAGCGAGAAGCTCGGCGTCAAATACCCCTTCCGCCGCTACGCCCAGGTGGTGGTGAGCGACTTCATCTTCGGCGGGATGGAGAACACGACCGCCACCACGATGTACGAGCACATCCTGCTCGACGACCGGGCGGCGCTCGACATCTCGTCGGACGATCTCATCGCCCACGAGCTCGCGCACCAGTGGTTCGGCGATCTCGTGACGTGCCGTGACTGGTCGCACGGCTGGCTCAACGAGGGCTTCGCGACGTTCATGGAGCACGTCTATCGCGAGCACCACCTCGGCGCCGACGAGTACGATCACAGCCTGAAGGCCGATCTCGACTCCTACCTCGGCGAGGCGCGCGGGCGTTACCGGCGGCCGATCGTCTGTCAGGACTACGACGCGCCGCTCGACGTCTTCGATCGGCACCTCTACGAGAAGGGCGGGCTCGTGCTCCACCTGCTCCGCCGGGAGCTCGGGGACGAGCTCTTCTGGCGCGGGGTGAACACCTACCTCACGCGCCACGCGCGCGGGGTCGCCGAGACGCGGGATCTCGCCCGCGCGCTCGAGGACGTGAGCGGCAAGTCGCTGGAGCGCTTCTTCGAGCAGTGGGTCTTCCGCGCCGGCCACCCCGAGCTCGACGTGAAGATCGAGCTCGAGGGCGACCAGTGCACGGTGACCGTGAAGCAGACGCAGGCGCCCGGGCAGCACCCGAGCCGGGAGCACGCGCTCCAGCCCGAGGCCTCGACGCCGCCGGTGTTCGCGTTCGACCTGGTGCTCGATTTCGGCTTCACGGAGGGCAAGGGCTCGAGCGTGCGCCGCGAGGTGCGGCGCGTGGATCAGCAGGCGCACACCTTCGTCATCCCGCTCCCGCGGCGCCCTCGGTTCGTGGTGGTGGATCCGGACCTCAGGATCCTGGGCGAGGTCAAGGTCGACGCGCCCGCCGATCTGCTGCGGGCGCAGCTCGCGCACGCGCCGACGGCGCGCGGCCGCCTGCTCGCCGCGAAGCCGCTCTCGCGGCGCGACGACCCGCCGACGGCGCGGGCGCTCGGGCAGGCGCTCGCCGACGCGAACGAGTTCTGGGCGGTGCGCGCCGCGGCCGCGGGCGCGCTCGGCGCGCTCCAGTCGAGCGCGGCGTTCGCGCTGCTCGAGGGGAGCGTGGGCGTGGAGCACCCGAAGGTGCGCCGCGCGGTCGCGGCCGCGCTCGGCAACTTCAGGTCGGCGAAGGCCGCGGAGGCCCTCTCCAGGCTGGCCCTGCGCGACGCGAGCTACCTGGTGCAGGCCGAGGCGGCGCGGGCGCTCGGGGCCACGCGGCAGGGCGCCGGGTTCGACACGCTGATCGATCTGCTCGACCGCCCCTCGTGGGGCGAGGTCGTCCGCTGCGGCGTGATCGACGGGCTGGCGAACCTGCGCGACGAGCGCGCCGTGCCGCACCTGACGGCGCGCACGCGCTACGGCATCCCGACGCGGGGGCGCCGGGCGGCGATCATGGCGTTGCCGAAGCTCTCCAGCGATCGGCGGACGCGCGAGCTCCTCGAGGAGCTGCTCGATCAGCCGGACCCGTACCTCCGGGTCGACGTCGCGCGCGCGCTGGGCGATCTCGGCGACGGCCGGTCGCGCGGCGCGCTGCAGCGGCAGCTCGACCGCGATCTCGACGGCCGGGTGCGGCGGCGGATCCGCGAGGTGCTCCGCGACCTGGGCGGGGCGGGCAAGCGCGAGCTCGACCGGCTGCGGGACGAGCTCGAGGCGCTGCGCCGCGACAACGCGGAGGTCCGGGCGCGGCTGGGCAAGCTCGAGGCGGCGGGGAGCAAGGCCAAGAAGGCGACCGACGCGAGGTGAGCGCGCCCCTTTGCCGCGCCGCCGCGGTCGGCTAGGGAGGCGTCATGTCCGAGGCCCCTCCCGTGAAGCTCGACCGCCGCGGCGCGGTCGCGGTGCTCACCATCGATCGCGCGGATCGCCGCAACGCGCTCTCCCGCGACGCGCTGCTCGCGTTCGGGCGCCTCGGGCGCGAGCTCGCGGACGACCCCGAGGTGCGGGCGATCGTGATCACGGGCGCCGGGGACAAGGCGTTCTGCGCCGGCGCCGACCTGAAGGAGCGTCAGGGCATGAGCCCGGACGACGTCCGCCGTCAGGTCGGCCTGTACCGGACCGAGCTCGGCGTGCTCGCGCGGAGCCCCAAGCCGGTGGTCGCGGCGATCAACGGGGTCGCCTTCGGCGGGGGCCTGGAGCTCGCGCTGATCTGCGATCTCCGCGTGGCGGCGCCGCACGCCGAGCTCGCGCTCCCGGAGACGTCGCTCGGCATCATCCCGGGCGCCGGCGGCACGCAGCGGCTGCCGCGGGTGGTCGGCGAGGCGCGCGCGAAGGAGATGATCCTGCTCGGCCGGAGGCTCACGGCGGCCGAGGCGCTCGCCTGGGGCCTCGTGAACCGGGTGTCGCCCGAGGGGACGCCGGTGGTCGACGACGCCATCGCGTGGATCGAGCCGATCGCGACCGGCGCGCCGATCGCGCAGGCCGCGGCGCTCCGTGCGATCGAGGACGGCTACGACGTGCCGCTGGAGCTCGGTCTGGAGATCGAGCGGGTGCACTACGACGAGACGCTGCGCAGCGAGGATCGCCTGGAGGCGCTGCGCGCGTTCGCGGAGAAGCGGAAGCCGGTCTACAAGGGTCGGTGAGGGCTGCGTGCGGCGGGTGAGCGTCGCGTGCGATGGTGAGGGCTGCGAGGGGCGGTGAGGGCCGCCAGCGGCGGGCGAAGCTGCTCCCCTCCAGAGAGGCCCTGCGGAGCGCGCTGGGGGCCACCGAACCGCCGTGACACGGCCGTCGTGCTAGTCTCACCCCTCATGGATCCCAAGCCGCCCGGCGCCACGCTCCTGCTCGCTCCGGCCGCCCGGGGCGGCGCGGCGGCGAGGCTCCCGCCTTCGGATTCGCGGCGCGCGCATTTCCCGCCCGTGGATGAGCACCTCGTGAGGCCCGAGGTGACGCGCGACGAGGTGATCCGCGGGCGCAAGGTCGTGGCGGCGCCGTCGCTCGAGCCGCACGCCGAGCAGCAGGTGCGGCTGGATTTCCTGATCGCGCCGCACCTCCAGCCCGGCTACGTCGGGGCGGCCGATCTCATCACCCGGGTCGCCGGCGGCTCGGATTTCGCCACCGACCTCTCCATCCGCAAGGCGGGGACCGACCCGGCGACGGGGCGCCGCTACCTGGAGGAGCTCTCGTTCGAGATCGTCAACGAGCAATCGATGCGGGACGTGCGCGAGAAGGCCGAGGATCTCGTCGCCCGTGGCGTGCGCCGCGTCTTCGCCCTCTTCGTGAAGCGCGACGAGGTCGCCGAGTGGTCCGTGGCCGAGGGGCGTTTCGTGCCGCTCGCGCCCGACGCGACGATCGAGGATCCGTGCCTCGTCCGTCCGGTCCCCGTCCCCGCGTTGCTCGACGGCGCGGCGGCGGAGCGTGAGGTCGTCCGCGCGCTGGAGCGCAAGGGCAACCCGGAGATCGAGGCCATCAAGGCCCGCGAGCGCCAGGCGGCGCTCGACGAGGGCCAGCGCGCCATGCTGCTGCGCCTGCTCCAGGCGCGGTTCGGGGAGGTGCCCGAGGCGGGTCGGGCGCAGGTCCGCGCGGCTTCCGGGGAGCAGCTCGCGGTGTGGGCCGAGCGGGTCCTCGTCGCCGGGACGCTGGACGAGCTCTTCGCGGGCTGAAGCGCCGCAGATCGCGGGGAGTCGCCCTGCGCCTGCCCCCCCGCGCCCGCGCCCTCTACAACCCCTCCGTCGGCTGCCGGAGCACCTCGACCTTCCCCTCCAGCCGCTTCGACACCCACACCTTGTTGTTCCGGTCGACGATCACCGCCCCGCAGTCCTCGATCTCCTCGACCAGCGCGAGCCCCTTCTCCGCTCCCAGGATGAACACCGCGTCATCGATGGCGTCCGCCGTCAGCGCGTCCCTCGCCCAGATGGTCACGCTCCGGCTCTCGGTCGCCGGGAACCCGGTCCGCGGATCGAGGATATGGTGGTAGCGCCTGCCGTCCTTGAGGAAGCTCCGCTCGTAGTCGCCCGCCGTCGAGAACGCGTGGTCCTCCACCTCGATCATCGCGAAGTGGTCGTTCGCGTCCTTGCCACGCGGATCCCGCACCCCCGCCCGCCACCGCGAGCCGTCCGGCTTCTTCCCCGCGATGTACAGGTCGCCGCCCGCCTGCACGAAGAACGACGTCAGCCCCTCCGCCCGCAGCACCCGCGCCGCCGCGTCGACGGCGTACCCCTTCGCGATCCCGCCGAGGCTCAGCCGCATCCCCGGCCTCGCGAGCATCACCGTGCGCCGCGCGCGGTCGATCGCGATCTGCCGGTGGTCGATGAGCGCGCGCGCCCTCTCGACCTCCTCGCTCGGCGGCACGTTGTCGTCGATGTCCTCGTCGAACTTCCAGAGCCCGTGCATCGCCTCGAACGTGATGTCGAAGACCCCCCCGGATCGCTCGCTGATCCAGAGGCTCTTCTCGATCACGGCGAGCGACTCCGGGCTCACCTCCACCGCGCCCTTGCCGGCCGCCGCGTTGACCCGCGACAGCTCGCTCTCCGGCCGCCACGTCGTCATCAGCCCCTCGAGCCTGCGGATCTCGGCGATCGCCTTCTCCAGCCGGCCCCTGATCGCCGCCTCATCCATCACGTCGCTCGTGTAGGCGGCGAGGACCAGGCTCGTGCCCATCGCCCTCGCCTCGACCACGACGCGGGCGGGCGCTGCCCGCGCCTGCGCCGCCTGGGACGGCCCAGGCAGACCGGCGTCGGTCGAGGCGGCCGGCGCGCTCTCCTGAACCGCACGCGCACGCGCGCACGCCGGCACGTCGCACGCGGCGAGCGCGAGCATCGCCCCGAGGCAGAGGCGGAGGGAGCAGACGATGAAGCGCGAGGAACAGCGCGGTCGGTGCATTCGAGGATCCTGACTCCGTGAGCGCCACCATGGCCCAGGCGCAGCGCGCAGATCCAGAGTAGTATCGCCCCGCCATGAGCCTCGACCCGAGCCGCATCCAGCGCGACATCGACGACCTCTCCCCCGAGCTCCGCGACATCGCCGGGCGCATCCACGCGAACCCCGAGCTCCGGTTCGCGGAGCACAAGGCCGCGGCGTGGATCGCAGAGGCCGTCGAGAAGCACGGCGTCCAGGTCGAGCGCGGGCTCGGCGGCATGCCCACCTCGCTGCGCGCGCGCATCGGCCAGGGCGAGGGCCCGCACCTCGCCATCCTCGCCGAGTACGACGCGCTCCCGGAGATCGGCCACGCCTGCGGGCACAACCTCATCGCGGCCGGGGCGCTCGGCGCCTTCCTCGCCCTCGCGCGGCAGAAGGACGCCGTGGCCGGCACCATCGACCTCGTCGGGACGCCCGCCGAGGAGGGCGGCGGCGGCAAGATCAGGCTGCTCGAGGCCGGCGCGTTCGAGGGCGTCGACGCCGCGATGATGTTCCACCCGTTCGACCGCGACCTGCTCGCCCACGACACGCTGGCGAGCACCTGGCTCGAGCTCCAGTTCCGCGGCAAGCCGTCGCACGCCGCGCTCGCGCCGTGGGACGGGAGCAGCGCGCTCACCGCCTGCCTCGACACCTTCCGCCTCATCGACGGCCAGCGCGTCCACTTCCGCGACGGCGTCCGGGTGCACGGGTTCATCAAGAACGGCGGCCAGGCGGTCAACATCATCCCGGAGCTCGCGGTCGCCGAGTTCTCGGTCCGCGCCCTCGACACCGAGGAGCTCGCCCGCGTGCGCGCCATCGTCGAGCGCTGCGCCCGCGGCGCGGCCATGGCGAGCGGCGTCGAGCTCACGCTCGTCGACCAGGGCGGCTACAAGAACATGGTCAACAACCGGAAGATGGCGCGCCGCTTCGGCGAGCACCTGCGCGCCCTCGGCCGCTCCCCCATGGAGATGGACCCCGCCGTCGGCACCGGCTCGACCGACATGGGCGACGTCTCCCACGCGCTCCCCGCCATCCACCCGTGGATCGCGATCTGCGGCAAGAACGAGACGACCTGCCACCAGCACGCGTTCGCCGCGCGCGCCGCGAGCCCCTCCGGTCAGGACTCGATGCTGATCGCCGCCAAGGCGATGGCGATGACGTGCGCGGATCTCCTGCTCGATCCCGAGCTGCGGAAGGCCGTGCGCGAGGAGTTCGCGCAGCGCAAGGCCGGCGCGACCGCGGCCTGAGCCGGCTCAGCCGTCGTCCTGCAGCGGGTTCCCGAGGTCATCCATCAGCCCGGTCCCCCCCTCGATCGGGATCGCCCGCGCCAGGGCCACGCGCTCCAGCACCACCGACAGCGCGATCTTGTCGCCCACGTCCGGCAGCCACGTGCGCGACCCGTCCCAGAGATCCAGCCGGATGTTGCCCGACAGCTTCCCCTCCTCCGTGTCCGCCCCCGCGCCGCCGGCGCCGGCCCGCGCGGGGGGCACCGACATCCTGTCGATCTGCGACCAGGCGAAGCGCCGCACGCGCGGCAGCCCGAACCCGAGCAGCTCGCGCAGCTCGATCCCGTCCGGGTGCACGACAACGCCGCGCATCTGCTCGCGCAGCACCGCCGCGAGCGCGCTCACGCACAGGACGATGGCGCAGACGCTCGACGACACGAGCCGGTGCCGGTCCCCCTCGACCACGTACTGGAAGATTCGAGAGCTCGACGGGGCGTTCTGGCCATAGAGGATCACCGCCGTCACGGCGATGGCGAAGGCGAAGTAAAGCAGCGCCGGGATGCGCTCCTTCAGCGGCGGCCCGAACGCGATGCGCTTCTCGGGCCTGTACGTCATGTCAAAGCCGGGAGGTCTGGAAGGACGCGCCATGTCCCCAGTCTACACGGCGACCGAGCCGGCGCTTGGGTCCCCCCTTCGCGCCGCCCGCCGCGGAGGCCGACCGCCGCGCTCCCCGTGGCGCGGAAGCGTCCAGAAACTGATTGCCGGGGGATGGCTGAACGGACATGAAGGAACGCCCCGAGGACGTCCCTCGACCCATCCTGGAGCCAGCCATGCACGATCGCTTCCTGCGCGCCTGCCGACGTGAGCCGACCGATGTCACGCCCGTGTGGTTCATGCGCCAGGCCGGCCGGTACATGGCCGAGTACCGGGAGCTCCGGAAGAAGCACACGCTCCTCGAGATCTGCAAGACGCCCGAGCTCGCGCTCGAGGTGACGCTCCAGCCGCTGCGGCTCGGCATGGACGCGGCGATCCTCTTCGCCGACATCCTGCTGCCGCTCGAGCCGATGGGCGCGCCGTTCGAGTTCGCGAAGGGCGAGGGCCCGGTCATCCACGAGCCCGTGCGCGACCGGGCGGGCATCGAGCGGCTGCGCGTGTTCGAGCCCGAGGAGGGCCTCGGCTACGTGCTCGACGCCGTGCGGCTCATCCGCAAGGAGCTCGACGGCAAGACGCCGCTCATCGGCTTCGCCGGCGCGCCGTTCACCATCGCGAGCTACCTCGTCGAGGGCGGCAAATCGAGCGACTACCGGCTCACGAAGCAGATCATGTGGAGCGATCCCGAGGCGTGGTCGGCGCTGATGGGCAAGATCTCCGAGGTCGTCCGCCGCCTCCTCCGCGCGCAGGTCGCCGCGGGCGCGCAGGCGGTGCAGCTCTTCGACTCGTGGGTCGGCTCGCTCTCGATCGACGACTACCGCGAGCACGTGCAGCCGCACGTGCGGTACATCCTCCGGGACCTCGAGGCGACCGGCGTCCCGGTCATCCACTTCGGCACGAACACGGGGGCGCTGCTCGAGGCCCAGCGCGACGCCGGCGGCACGGTGATCGGCGTCGACTGGCGCACGCCGCTCGACAAGGCGTGGCAGCGCATCGGCCACGATCGCGCCGTGCAGGGCAACCTCGACCCGCTGCTGCTCTGCGCGCCCCGGGAGGTCGCCGTGCGCCGGGCGCGGGCGGTGCTCGCCGAGGCCGGCGGGCGCGCGGGGCACATCTTCAACCTCGGCCACGGCATCATCCCCGAGACGCCGGTCGACACGGTGAAGGCGGTCATCGACCTCGTCCACTCCGTCCCGCGCTCGTCCTTGCAGTCCGACGCGAACCGCTGACGCGGCGCCCCGAGCGCCGCGCGGCGGGCCAGGAGCGCGCGGCCGTCCAGGAGCGCGCGCCCTGCCCGGGCCGAGCCGGCCCATCGACGCGTCGGTCGCGCAGACGGTCGCAGACCTCTCCGGCGCATCGACTCGCCGGTCTCAGCCCCCTCCTGCGGTGGTATCGTGCAGCCGCGAGCATGTGCGAGCTCCTCGGCATGGAGTGCAACGTCCCGACGGACGTCGTCTTTTCGTTCAACGGTCTGCGGCACCGGGGCGGCCGCACCGGCCCGCACGCCGACGGCTGGGGTCTCGCGTTCTTCGAGGGGCGCGCCGCGCGCGTCTTCCTCGATCCGAGCCCCGCCGCGGAGAGCCCGCTGGCGCGGTTCCTCAGCGAGACCCCCATCAAGACGCTGCTCGCGATCGGCCACATCCGGCGCCGCACCCGCGGCGACGTCCTGCTCGCCAACACGCACCCGTTCGTGCGGGAGCTCTGGGGCCGGCACTGGGTCTTCGCGCACAACGGCACGCTGCCCCGCGTGCGGCGCCGCGCGCTGGGCCGCTTCAACCCCATCGGCACGACCGACAGCGAGCACGCCTTCTGTTACCTGCTGGAGGGGCTCCGCAGCGCGTTCCCCGGCTATCCGCGCCGCACCAGCGAGCTCTGGGAGGCGATCGCGGCGCTCGGCGGCGAGCTCGGCCAGGATGGCACGTTCAACTTCCTGCTCGGCGACGGCCGCCACCTCTTCGCCCGCTGCGCCACCCGGCTCTGTTACATCGTGCGCAAGGCCCCGTTCGGCGTCGCGGCGCTCGTCGACGACGACGTCCGCGTCGACTTCTCCACCGTGACGACCCCGAAGGATCGCGTCGCGGTCGTCGCGACCACCCCGCTCACCGCGAACGAGACCTGGACCCCGGGGCAGCCCGGCGAGCTCTGGGTGTTCGACGGCGGCGAGCTGCGCGCGACGCTCCCCTCGCGCGCCGCGCCCCCCTCTCGCGCGGCGCGCGCGTCGCTCTCCTCCCGCGCGCCGCGCGCGTGACCGAGGCCCGACCCGGGCTCTCGCGCTCGCTCCCGGCGGCTCGCGGCGGCCCGGGCACCGGCCGTCAACACGCTCGTTGCGGTCGAGCTCGGTTCTCGAGGCCACTTCGCCGCTGACCCGGCGTCACCTCTGTCGCGCCCCTCGCCTCCGCAGTCTCTGCTGGCTTTGCCGACGCTGCCGCCTCTGGTCACCTCGCGCGTCGCGGCTGAGCTCGAACATTCGATATAGCTTCGGGACGGACGGTTCCAGCAAAGACGGAGCGTGGCTAACCCTCAGAGGGCGTGAAACGCTGTGCTCCGAGGATCATCCCAGGAGGAAGCACGCGGCCATGCCGGTCTGGAGACGGGAACGGGCGGCCGGAAATGAAAAACGTCGCGACGGACCTGGGGGGGGAAGGTCTCCGCCGCGACGCAGGTCTATCCTACGCACCCCGTATGCCAAGTCAACCAACCGGCGCTCCTCAGCAGCAGACCCGCGCGCGGCGCGCAGCGACGGCGTGCGCAGCGGTCAGTTCAGCGTTGTGATGCACCCAGGTTTTGAGGCAGAACTCGCGCAGCCTCGTCCCGCAGCGGACATGCCGACCGAACAGACACATCGTGCTCCAGCGAACCATTCTCTGCCCTGCAGGCCCAACTGCTCGCCGGACGGGTGGCGGCGCGCCCGGGAAACGCATAGAGAGAGCCGCATCGTCGAGAGCGCGGGCTGTACAAGAGGAGACGGGCAGCGTGTCAACTGCGATGGACACGCACAATGCCCCACAATGCACGTGAGCGAGCACAGGGATGTGGTGCGGAGTGAGCGGCAGGGGGCGAACGGCGTGCGGGGAACAAGCCGAGAACGTGGAAGGGTGCGACGGACCGCAGAGGGCGACGTACGCCGCTGTCAGGTCAGGAGGGCGGAGGAAGCACCGAAGACAGCGCCGCCCGGATGGGCGTCTTGACGGGAGTCGGGACATGTCAGTACGCTTTGATCTCGGGCGAGCTAAGGCATATCGAGCCGTTGGATCGCGACCGAAGCGCCGCGCCCGGGTAGGTTCCGTCTCCGGAGGAGCTCGAGACGTGTCGAAGCTAGGTCGCACGACGGGTTGGGCTGAGCGCGCGTGAGCGACTTCGACGAAAAGACTCGTGTAACGCAGGTGGTCCAGCCCCCACCGGGCGGCGGCAGCAAGAACACGACCGACTGCCTGGTCGTGATCTACACGAAGGAGCCCACGCTGCTCGGCAAGCGGTTCGTGCTGGAGCACAACCCGACGCGGGTCGGCCGCGGCGCCGACAACCACATCGTGCTCGACGGCGACTCGGTGTCACGACGCCACGCCCATTTCGAGCAGCGGCCGAGCGCCTGGATGGTCGTCGACGACGGGAGCACCAACGGGACGTACTGCAACGATGAGCAGATCTCCCGCGAGGTGGTGCTGAAGAACGGAGACCGGGTGAAGATCGGCCCCACGATCTTCAAGTTCCTGTCCGGCGCCGACGTCGAGGCGCAATACCACGAAGAGATCTACCGGATGACCATCATCGATGGTCTCACGCAGATCCACAACAAGCGCTACCTCTACGAGGCGCTCGAGCGCGAGATCATCCGCGGGCGCCGCCACGAGCGGGACCTCGCGATCCTCCTGTTCGACATCGACCACTTCAAGCGCATCAACGACGTCCACGGCCACCTGGCCGGCGACTTCGTGTTGAAGGAGGTCGCGCGCATCGTGCAGAGCCGCATCCGCCGCGATGAGGTGTTTGCGCGGTACGGCGGCGAGGAGTTCGCGATCATCCTGCCCGAGACGTCCATCGAGGGCGCCGCGGCGCTCGGCGAGACCCTGCGACAGAAGGTCGCGGAGCACCTCTTCGTCTTCCAGGCCGACAGCATCCGCGTGACGATCAGCGTCGGCGTGGCGCTGCTGCAGGAGGGCGATCGCACCGCGAACGACCTCATCAAGCGCGCCGACGAGCGCCTCTACCACGCGAAGAACAGCGGAAGAAACCGGGTGTGCGCCTGAGCTCCAGGCCTCGGTTGCGCTAAGGGTCCGGCGGAGGAACGACGATGCCGAACAGCGAGCTGCCGCGCACGGCGGCGCTGGGCACGGGCGACGGCGGCGAGCTGCCCGAGGTGCGGGTGCCGCCGCCTGGCCCCCTGTCGCGGAGCGCCCTCGAGCGGCTCGAGCGCGTCGAGTGCCCGGCGTTCGGCCGGCGGCGCGAGGCGCGGGCGCAGAAGAGCGGCGCCGACATGCTGCCCATCGTGCTGTCGCACGGGCGCGGCGCGAACGTCTGCGACGTCGACGGCAACCGCTACGTCGACCTGTGCGCGGGCTTCGGCGCGCTGCTGCTCGGCCACGCGGCGGAGCCGGTGCGGCGCGCGACGGAGGCGCAGATGGCGCGGCTGACGCTCGCGCTGGGCGACGTGTACTCGGCCGACGTGAAGATCGCGCTGCTGGAGCGCCTCGCGGCGCTGCACCCCGGGCCCTCGCCCATGGCGCTGCTCGGCCAGAGCGGCAGCGACGCGGTCACGGCGGCCATCAAGACGGCGGCGCTCGCGACCGGGCGGCCGGGGCTCGTCGCGTTCGAGGGCGCCTACCACGGCCTCGGGTACGCGCCGCTCGCGGCGTGCGGGCTGCGCGAGAGCTACCGGGCGCCGTTCGCCGAGCAGCTCAACCCGCGCGTGACGTTCGCGCCGTACCCGCGCGACGAGGCGAGCGCCGCGCGCTCGCTCGACGCGATCGAGGCGGCGCTGCGCGGCGGCGAGGCGGGCGCGGTGCTCCTCGAGCCGATCCTCGGGCGGGGCGGCTGCGTCGTGCCGCCGGACGGGTTCCTGCGCGCGGTCTGCGAGGCGGCGCGCCGGCGCGGGGCGCTCGTGATCGCGGACGAGATCTGGACCGGCCTCGGTCGGTCGGGGGCCATGACGCGCACGGGCGAGATCGGCGCGCCCGTGGACATCGTGTGCTTCGGCAAGGGGCTCGGCGGCGGGCTTCCGATCTCCGCGTGCGTGGCGCCCGAGCCGATCATGCGGGCGTGGGCGCGCGAGGCCGAGGTGGTGCACACCTCGACGCACTCCGGGTCGCCGCTCGCGTCGAGCGCCGCGCTCGCGACGCTCGACGCCCTCTCCGCAGGCCAGCTCGCCGCGCGCTCGCGGGACGTCGGCGCGCGCTTCCAGCAGGCGCTGCGGGAGGCGCTCGCGCGGGCGCCGGGCATCGTCGACGTGCGGGGCGCCGGGCTCATGGTCGGGGTCGAGCTCGAGAGCGCCGAGCTCGGGCTCCGGGCCATGCGCGGGATGCTGGCCGAGGGCTACCTGATCCTCACGGGCGGGGTGCGCGGCGAGACGCTGACGCTGACGCCGGCGCTCACCATCCCCGAGGCGCTGCTGTCGGCGGCGGCCGGCGCGCTCGCGCGCGTGCTGGCGGGCTAGGTCGGACTCCGCGCGGCGCTCGACCTGGCCCGCGCGCTCGCCGCGCTGGAGCACGCGCGCGCGGCGGCGCGTGCTATCCCCGTCCCCGTGGAATCACTCGACCAGAGCGAGGCGCTGCACCGCCGCGCGCGGGCGTTCATCGAGGCGTCGCTCCTCCCGGGCGGCGCGGCGCTCCCGGAGACCTTCGACGCGCTCGCGATCGCGATCGCGCGGCACCAGGCCGCGCGCTGCGCGCCGGTCGCCCGCCTCTTCAGGGCGCGCGGCGCGGACGTCGCCGCGATCGAGCGCGCCGACCAGATCCCCGCGGTGCCGTGCGACGTCTTCCGGTTCGCGCGCGTCGCGGCCCACCCGCCGGCGGCGGACGTGCGCGTCTTCCGCACGAGCGGGACCTCCCTCGGCGCGGCGTCCCGCGGCGAGCACCCGTTCCGCACGACCGCGACGTACGAGCTCGCGGCGCTCGCCTGGGGTGAGCGCCTGCTGTGGCCGGACGGCGCGCGGCTCCGGGCGATCGTCCTCGCGCCGCCGCTCGACGAGGCGCCGGACTCGTCGCTCGGCTTCATGATCGATCGCTTCGCGGCGCGCCTCTCGGGGCCGGCGACGTGGCACGTGCGCGGCGGCGAGCTCGACGCCGACGGCTTCGCCCGCGCGTGCGGCGAGGCGCGCGCCGCGGGCGAGCCGGCCATCGTGCTCGGCACCTCGTTCGCGTTCGTGCACCTGCTCGAGGCGCCGCTGCCCGGCGGCGCGACGCTGCTGCCCGCGGGGAGCCGGGTCATGCAGACGGGCGGCTACAAGGGCCGCTCGCGCGAGGTGCCCGCGGACGAGCTGCGGGCCGCGATCGCGCGGGCGCTGGGGGTGCCGCCCTCGCACGTCGTGGGCGAGTACGGCATGACGGAGCTCTCCAGCCAGCTCTACGAGGGCACGCTCGCGGCGGCGCTCGGCGGCCCCGCGGTCGCCGCGCGCGCCGCGCCGGGGCTCTACCACGCGCCGCCCTGGACGCGCGTCACCGCGGTGGACCCCGAGACGCTCGCGCCGCTTCCGGCCGGCGAGATCGGGCTCGCGCGGATCGTCGATCTCGCGAACGTCGACTCGGCCGTCGCCATCCAGACCGCCGACCGCGTGCGCGTCACCGAGGGGGGCGTCGAGCTCCTCGGCCGCGCGGCCGGGGCGCCGCCGCGGGGCTGCTCGATCGCGCTCGACCAGATGCTCGGCGGCGGCCCGTGATGGACGCCGGCGCGGCGCGGCGCGGCCGGGTCGAGCGCGCGGTCGCCGCGGCGGCGCGGATCGCGGACCCGCGCGATCCGCTGGGCGAGGAGGCGCGCCGGCGGTTGCCCTCGACGAGCGGCCTCTCCCCCGAGGGCGTGGAGCTCGCGCTCGCGCGCCACCTCGAGGTCGCGCCGAGCGGCGGCGAGCTCGACGCCCTCGTGGCGACCGCGGGGCGCGCGCGCCGCTGCCAGGTGGTCCTGGCCGCCAACGTGTGCACGGCGCCCCTGCGGGCCATCGCCGTCGCGGCGGCGACGGCGCCGGACGTCCTCGTGCGCCCGTCCCGCCGCGATCCCGTCGTCGCGGAGCTCCTCGTGCGCGCGCTGCAGACGGACGAGGCGTTCGCCCGCGCCGGCGGCGCCATCGCGCTGGTCGGCGAGCTCGCGCTCGAGGACGCCGGCGAGGGCGCCGCCGGCGAGGAGCCGCGCGCCGAGCTGCACATCTACGGCTCGGACGAGACCGTGGCGGCGCTGCGGGCCCGGGCCGGCCGGGGCGTGCTCGTGCGCGGGCACGGCGCCGGCCTCGGGCTCGCCGTGGTCGGCCCCGCCGCGGGCGTCACCGAGGCGGCGCGGGACATCGCGGACGACGTCGTGCCGTTCGATCAGCGCGGCTGCCTGTCGCCGCGCTTCGTGCTGGTGGAGGGGCCGATCGAGCGCGCGGAGGCGCTCGCGCGCGCCCTGCACGAGGCGCTCGGGCAGGCGGGGGCGCGCGTCCCGCGCGGGCCGATCGACGGCGCCGCGCGCGCCGAGATCGCCATGTACCGGGCGACGCTCGAGGCGGTGGGCTCGTTCTGGGAAGGCGAGGGGCACGGGGTCGGCCTGGACGCGGCGCCGCGATCGCTGCTGCTGCCGCCCGCGGCGCGCGTCGTCCACGTGGCGGCGAGCAGCGCGGAAGCTGCGCCGGCGCTGCTCGCGCCGATCCGCGGCGCGATCACCGCGATCGGCGCGGGCGGCGGCGGGGAGCTCGCGCGCGCGGCGTCCGCGGCGGCCCCGCGCGCCCGGGTCTCGGCGCTGGGATGGATGCAGCGCCCGCCCCTCGACGGCCCCGTCGACCTGCGGGCGCGCTGACGGCCTCAACTGGACCGCCGGCCCGCGCCGAGGGCGCGCCGGAGCGCGCAGATCGCGCTGCCACACACGCCGCCGGCGCGCCGAGCCGCCCGGGCGCTCGCGTGTGCGAGGTGCGCTCGAGCGACGGTGTGTGATAGCGATCATCGTATGTCGTCGCGCACCGATCCGAAGGCGACCCACACGCCCGCGGAGCTCGAGGCGATCACGAGCCCGCCCGCGCCGCCGCTCGGCGTGGAGGGCTCACGGGACAGGCTCCTGGACGGCGCGTCGGGCGGGCTCGAGGCCGACCGGGACGCGTCCGCGCCGAGCGAGCCGTCCGGCGGCTCGGCCGGCGGCGCGGACGCGGAGGACGAGGGCGCGCCGCCCTCGGTCGCCTCCGCCAGGATCCAGGTGCGCCGCGAGGAGCGCCTGGATCTCGTCCTGGAGTACCTGGCCTTCGTGGCGAAGCCGATGCCGCTGTCGCTCCTCCTCGACGAGGCGCCGCAGCGGATCGCCGCGATCCTCGGCGCGGACGTGGCCTCGCTGTACCTCCTCGAGGGCGACGGGGACGAGCTGGTGCTGCGCGGCAACGTGGGCTTCCCGCGCGAGGCGCGCGGCACGGTGCGGCTGCCGGTCGGGCAGGGCATCACCGGCATGGCGGTCGAGTGCCTGCGCCCGATCTCGGTCGTCCAGGCGACGGAGCACGAGCGCTACCGGGCGTTCCCCGAGCTCCGCGAGGAGCGGTTCCCGGTCTTCCTCGCTGCCCCCATCCTGGGCAGCGGCCGCCCGCTCGGCGCCCTGGTCGTGCAGCGGGCGGGCGATCGCGCCTTCACCGCGCGCGACGTCGAGCTCGTCATGGCCCTCACGGCGCCGATCGCGGCCGGCGCGCGCCACGCGCAGGTGCTCGACGAGCTGCGCGAGCGGCGGCGGCGCACCGGCGGGGGCACGCGCAAGGTCACGCTGCCGGGGCTGCCCGTCGTGCCGGGGCGCGCGCTCGGCGCGATCGCGGCCCTGCGGCGGCCGGCCAGCTCGTCGCTCGGCTCGCAGCAGGGCCGCGGCGATCCGAAGCTCCTGCGGTTCGCCTTCGACACCGCGGAGAAGGCGCTCGTCGACCTGCACGCCCGCGCGGCGGAGCGAGGGATCGCCCAGGACGCGGCGTTCCTCTCGGCGTACCTCCTGATGATCGGAGACGGCCGCCTGCGCGCGCGCGCCTTCGAGCTCGCGGCCGGCGGGCGCAGCGTCGCGCAGGCGCTCGGCACGGTCGCCCGCGAGGTCGCGCGGGCCGCCAACGGCATCGTCGGCGACCCGTTCCTGCAGGACCGCGCCCGCGACATCGAGGACCTCTGCGACGCGATCCTGATGCTGGCGACCCCCGACGCACGGGCCCAGCTCCCGTCGAAGGCGGTCCTCGTCGGAGACCAGCTCACGGTCTTCGATCTCCTGATCTCCGCCCGGGCCAATCCGGTGGGCGTCGCGCTCAGCGACCGGTCCGGGCCGCGCTCGCTCGTGCTCCTCCAGCTCCTCGGCGTGCCCTCGATCGTGGACGTGGCGGGCGCGTTCCGCTGGGCGTCGCCGGGCGACGTCGCGCTCCTCGACGCGGACCACGGCTTCCTGGTGATCAACCCGTCCCGGGCCGAGGTCGCGACGGTCCGCGCCGCGCGGCGCAAGGGGCGGCCGTCGCTGGAGCCGGGGTCGGAACCGGACGACGACGGCGAAGACGAGCCTGCGAACTGAGCACCGGCCTCGGCCGGTGCTCGCGGCCTAGCTGCTGGGCTGCGCGGCGGTCGGGTCGGCCTGCGGCGTCCCCTGGGCGTTCTGCAGCTCCTTCTTGGCGCGCCAGTTCGCCAGGCGCTTGGTGTCGCGACGCTTCTTCTTGGCTCTCACTGCGGGCTTCTGCGGCATGGCCGGGGGTATAGCCGCTCGAGCTCCTCGAGGGAACCCCGTCCGGCGCGCGACCGCGTTCGTTCCACGCCGCGCCCGCTGGCCGCACGCCGCCCGCACCGCGTGAGGTCCCGCACGGAGAGCGCCGGACGAGAGCCCCGGATGAGGCCGCGGGGCGTTGACGCCTCACGGCGCCCGCCCCATGACCGCTGCTCCAATGAACGTCCGTCTCGTGCATGAGTTCCGCTTCGAGGCCGCCCACCGCCTCCCCAAGGTGCCGCAGGGGCACAAGTGCGCGCGCCTCCACGGCCACAGCTTCAAGGTCGAGGTCGCGATCCGCGGCCCCGTGAACGAGGAGACGGGGTGGTTCATCGACTACGGCCACCTCTACGAGGCCTGGGCGCCCCTCCACGACCTGCTCGACCACAACTACCTGAACGAGGTCCCCGGGCTGGAGAACCCGACCAGCGAGGTGCTCGCCCGGTGGATCTGGAGCCGCCTCGCGCCGTCGCTGCCGTCGCTCAACCGGGTCACCATCTTCGAGACCTGCGACGCCCGCTGCGAGTACGAGGGCGACTAGCGCGATGAAGACGCTGGTCTGCCGCTGCGAGGACGTCACCTTGCACGAGCTCGAGGCCGCGATGGACCGCGGCTACAAGGACATCGAGTCGGTCAAGCGCTACACGGGCTTCGGCACCGGCTGGTGCCAGGGCAAGTGGTGCCTCGCGCTCTGCGCGCGCCTCATCGAGGAGCGCGGGGGCGACGTGCAGAAGCCGATCACGCCGCGGCCCCCGTACCACCCGGTCTCGCTCGCGGCGCTCGCCGGGCTCGACGAGCTCGGCCTCCGCGGCGGCGGGCACGAGCGCTGACGCTGGCCGCACGCGCGACCAGCCCCGACGCTCGCCCGCTCCCGCGCGCCCGACGTCAGCCGAGCGGGCGCCTGGCGCTCGCGCACCCGACGTTCACGGTCAGCTCGAACACCCCCTCGGACCAGTACTTCGACACCGCGTGGTGCAGGTACTTGAGCATCGAGTCGATGATCTGCGGCTCCACGTCGAGCATCGCCGTCGCCTCGGGGATCACCATCAGCCGCGAGATGGGGTCCTCGAGGAACTCGCGCCCGCTGTCGAACGACACCGCGATGAGCTGGACGTCGACCTCGACCTCGTCGAACCCCGCGCCCTCGAGCTCCTCGGCGATCGTCTCGATCGTCGGTCGGCTGACGGCGGCCGCGTCGACCGCCGCGCCCAGCTCGGAGAGGTCCTGCTTGAGCGCGCACTCCCGCGCGATGTCGGCGACCTCCGGGAACGAGCCGCGCAGCGGCAGCGCGATGAGCGCCTGGCCGCCCGGGACCAGGACCCGGCGCAGCTCGGCGAGGAGCTGCGCCCGCTCGCTCGGTCGGCAGACCGGGTGCAGCGTGAAGGCGTGGGAGAAGCTCTCGCTCGGCAGCGGCGTCGGCAGGGCGTCGGCGAGCACGTAGCTCGCGTTCATCCCGGAGAACAGCGCCGCCTTGGCGCGCGCGAGATCGAGCGCCGCGGCGGAGCCGTCGACGCCCACGAGGGCCGCGCCGGGCAGCTTGTCGGCCACGATCGGATCGGGGAAGCCGCTCCTGCAGCCGAAATGGACGATCCGCGCTGCCTCGGAGGGCAGCAGCATGTTCACCGCCAGCGAGGCGAAGAACGAGATGTAGCGCGGGACGACCGCGTGCTCGAACAACACGGCGTCCGCCGCGCTCAGCGGCGGGCCGTTCATCAGGCGGCCCCGTCCCCCTCCTCGTCGTCGTAGGGCGCGAGGAGGCCGAGCGCCTCTTCGGCGAGCTCGCCGATCGTGACCTCCGACGTCGCCTCGTCGCCGCCGCCGTCGTCCGCCAGCTCGACCGTGCGCGTGTCGCCGAGCAGCGGCTGGATCAGCGGCGCGTGCGCGGGGTCGCCGATCTCGACCAGCGTCTCGATCGCCGCCGCCACCGCGTCCGGATCCTTGTGGCTCAGGAACTGGCCGAGCAGCTTCGGCACGCCCGGCTCCGGCACCTCGGCGACGAGGTACGGCAGCTCCGGGAGCGCCGACGACCCGACCGGCAGCCGCTTCAGCGCCCGCTCGATCGCCTGGGCGACCTCCTTGAACCGGTCGTAGGCGAGCGACTCGATCTCCTCGCCCGCGGCCTGCCGCGCCTCGGGGTGCTCCGAGGCGAGCACGTCGATGAGCGCGTCGAGCGCGCGCGGGCCCTCGTGCTCGCCGAGCAGCGACGCGACGCGGACCAGCCGGAGCGCCGCCTCGTCCTCGTCCTCCTCGCGCGCCGCGCTCGCGATCGCGTCGGTGAGGACGTCGAGCAGCGCATCGCCGGGCATGGCCGCGAGGTCGTCGTGGAGCCGGCGAGCCGTGCGCTCCGCGTCGAACAGCTTGTTCAGGGTCGTCTCGATGGCTTGGCGATTTTGCACGAAGAGGAGCTATCAACAGCGCGCCGCCTCCGCAAGCCGGCAGGCAGCAGGGGCCTCTTCCCCGCGAATTCCTCTCCATTTCTTCGCGTCCCTCTCCCGTCCACGGCGGGCGCGGCCACGCGCGCCGCGAGCCGACACGCGCGCGCCGCCAGGCCGACGCCGCCGCGCGCCGCCAGGCCGACGCCGCCGCGCCCGGGCTCGGCGCGGTCGAGCGCGGCGCCGCTGCGCCGCGCTCGCCAGCTGCCCCCGATGCGGTAGACCGTTCATGGCATGCGCGCGTCCGGCTCACCGCAGGCCCGCCCGACGAGGGCGGCGCTCTCCCCTTCCCCGCTCGTGCGCGGCGCCGCGGCGTCCGCGCTCGTCCTTGCGCTCGGCGGCCTCGACGACCCGGCGCCGCCGCCGCCCGCGGTCGTGCCGCCGGCGGCGGCAGCGCGCGGCGCCGCGGGCGCGGGGGCGCTCTGCGGTCCCCGCACCGTGCCGGAGGGCGCCGCGTGCATCCCGCTGCCCGCTCCGGGCGCGCCGCTCGTCGAGGGCGGCGCGGCGGCGATCTACGGCCCCGGCGGGGCGCGCCCTGCCGGGGCGGGCGCGCGCAGCCAGGCCTACGAGCACATCCCGCGCCGCCCGGAGCGTCCAGCGAGCGCCGGCGCGTACGCCTTCCCGATCGGCGCGCCGGATCAGCCGCCGGCGTTCCTGCTCGTCGAGGGCACCGCGGCGCAGGCAGGCGCGCCGCCGCCGGCGGGCCCCGTGGCCGCGATCGGCGCCGCGCGGCCCGAGCCGCCGTCGTGGACGGGCGGGGTCGAGATCGCCGCGGCGCGGGGCGATCGGGTGGCGGCGCTGAGGCTCGACGGCCAGGAGGGGAAGGCGGAGGTCGTCTTCGTCGGCGAGCTGTCCGGGATCACGGTCGCCACGGCGCACGACGTGCGCGAGGGCGACCGGGCGCGCCGGTACATCCTGGTCCACGGGCACCTCGATCGCCCCGGCCCGGGCGTCGTGGCGGGCGCGCGCCTCGACGCGGGCGACGTCGTCGGGTACGCGGGCGAGACCGGCAGCCCGGGCCTCGTCCGGCTGCACCTCGAGGCCCGGCAGCTCCGCGAGGGCGCGCGCCTCTCGGATCTCGACCCGAAGCGCATCACCGACGCCGCGGTGACGGTGCCGTGCGACCTGCGCAACGTGCTGCCGCTCCGTCAGGGAGCGAGCTTGTAGCCGAAGCCGTAGACCGTGAGGATGTGCTCCGGCTTGTCGGGCGAGCGCTCGATCTTCTTGCGCAGCTTGACGATGAAGTTGTCGACCGTGCGGTTCGACGGCCCGGCCTCGATGCCCCAGATCTTCTGGAGGATCTCCTCGCGCGAGACCGGCTGGCCCAGGCGCTCGTGCAGGAGGCGCAGGAGCTCGACCTCGTAGAACGACAGCTGGTCCGACCGCGAGCCCCGCGAGACCGTGTGGGCGGTCATGTTGACCTGCGCGTTGCCGATCGTGAACACCTCGACGGGCGCCTCGGCGGGCCGGGCGGCGCGGCGGAAGAGGGCGCGCAGGCGGGCGATGAGCTCGCCCACGCTGAACGGCTTGGTCACGTAGTCGTCGGCGCCGGCGTCGAGGCCGCGGATCTTGTCGATCTCCTGGCCGCGGGCCGTCAGCATGATGATCGGCACGAACGCGTCCCAGCGCCGCAGGTCCTCGCAGACCTTGAAGCCGTTCGTGTCGGGGAGCATGAGGTCGAGGAGGATCGCGTCCGGCTTCTCCTGCCGCGCGAGCAGCACGCCGTCCTTCCCCTTCGAGGCCGACGCCACCGAGAAGCCCTCGAACTCGAGGGCGTCCGTCAGCCCCAGCACGATGTGGGGCTCGTCCTCGATGATGAGAATCTTCTTGCGTGCGGCCACGACCGGGGCCGGTTCTAGCACAAAACCCGCCGGGGCCGGCCAGAGCGCCGCCGGGCGGCCCGCGCGGCCGGCTCCGGGGCCACAAAAAGCGCCGCGGGGCGCGATCTCGCGATCGGGCCCCGCGCGCCGGGCGATATCAGCCGCCGGCTACTCGCCGGAGCAGGTGATGAACAGCGTGGCCCCTTGCTGGGCCTCGCCCTTGTTCGTGAACCGGATGATGCGCTGCTCGGTGGGCGGGCAGGTCGCGACGATCTCCGGGTTGCCGATGCGGATCGACGGATCGATGTAGCACCACCCGTTGACCTCGTTGCCGTTGGCCCGGACGTTGTCGCTCGGGTCGCTCCTGCACGCGTTCGCCTCCTCGCCCGCGAGCTGCTGGATCTCGCACACGCAGTCCCAGCCGGCGGCCTCCGCGATCGGATCCTCGAGCACCTTGTCCATCGCCGCCTTGTGGAGCTCGGTGACGTTAGTGCGCGCCGGCGTGTCGTCGCACTTGCACGCGCCCTGCGTGTTGCGCGCCTCGAGGATCAGGCAGGAGACCTGCCCCTCGGCGTCGGGCGTCAGGGTGCGGGGCAGGCACTGGCCGCCGAGCACCGTCTTCAGCCGATCGATGATGGCGCCGATCGCCGGCCGGTAGCCGTAGTCGGCCGCGTTGTCGTTCGTGAGCTGGCTCGGGCACACCGAGCCGACGATGCCCTGGGGTCCGAGCTCCCGGATGAGCTGCAGCTCGCGCAGGCCCGGGTAGGCCTTCGCCTTGATCTGCGTCGTCGTCCTGGGCTGCGGATCGGCCTCATCGTTGCCGGCCTCCGGCTCGCACAGCGGGTTGTCGTTCGGCTGACCGCCCACCTCCCTGCAGTCGCAGCTCTGGGAGTTGCCCTCGCAGGTCTTCGAGTCGATGAGGTCGAAGACGCACGCGTACTGGAGGTCGCCCGTGCTCCCCGTCGGGATCGTGTACTCGCGGCCGTTGATGCCGTTCCAGCCCGCCTCCGTCGGCGGGACGATCGCATCGTTGGTGATCGGGTTCACGCCCGAGCGCGGCGCCGTCGACTCGATCATGAACGGATCCTTCGGCCGCTCGTAGTTCGCGGGATCGCCGAGGATGAGCTCCCAGGTGCTGCTGAACGCGCCGCCGAGCAGCGGGGCGCTGAGCTCGTCGGCGTTCTTGAACCCGCCGACGGGCTCGCCGTCCTGGTTGAGGCCGCGCAGGAGGTCGGGCTGGCCCGCCTCGTTCACGCGCGCGATGTCCTGCCACGGCACGCCGACGATGCCGGCGAAGAAGACGAGCGCCGGATCGCGGATGTTGTTGTCGTCGTCCTCCGGGTTCGGATCGCTGAAGATCGGGTTCGGGACCAGCTCGCCCTTGCGGTTCTCGATCTGCGCCTCGGTGAAGGCGCGCCGGTAGCGCTCGATCGGGTAGAGGAAGTCGAAGCCGAACCGGCGCTTCTGATCCCAGCAGCGGGAGTTGACGGGATCCTCCGCCGCGCTCAGGCGGGCGGGGAAGCCGTCGTCGCCCGTGCACTCCGCGGCGGCGGGGCAGCCGTCCTGGTTCTGGCTGCACGACCGGCAGCACTTGTCACCCGGGTTGGTCGCGCACTCGGGGCGCGGCCGCCAGAGGCGGAAGCCGTTCCTGGTCTCGGCCACGAGGTAGTTGCGGCCCTCCTCGCGGATCGAGCAGTCGTTCTCGTCGCTGAGCATGATGATCGCGAGGAGGGAGCTCGGCCGGAGGAACTCGGCGCGCTGCTGCAGGACAGCCGCATCCAGGCCCGTCGGCACCGCGATGTCGCCCTGGAGCTCGATGGACGCGTAGGGCTCCGGGTCGACGAGGAAGCGGTAGACGCTCTCGAGCTGCGCCTCGAAGCCACAGCCGGCCTGCCCCGTGCCCTTCACCATCGCGGTGAGCTGTCCGACCAGCGAGGTGTCGTTGAGGTCGTTACCCGAGTCCGCGTTGATGTCGGCCTCGCCGTCCTGCGGGTCCGGCACCTCGGGCTCGCCGTCGAGCTTCTGATCGGGGTCCCAGGCCAGGAAGCCCTTGTCGAGGTAGGTCGGGATGTCGTTGGTCGTGGAGCTCTCGTTGGTGCGCGCGAGGAGGTGCGCCATGTCCACGTTCGAGGGGCTCGTGGTCGACGGGCAGGCGCCCGAGCCGTGGCCGCCGAGGCTCGAGCTGATGATGCCGATATGGATGTCCTTGACCGGCTCGAACTCGCGCTTGTAGCCCGCCGGGCAGTCGGCGTTCGGCGAGTTGACCGTCTGGGCGTCGCCCATGCCCGACGCGGGGATGCAGCGCGGGTTGACGAGTCCCTCGACGAGGTCAGGGATCGCGAAGGCGAGGATGTCCTGCTTGTCGGCCATCGAGCCCGAGTTGTCGATGGCCAGCAGGAGGTCGATCTTGTCGACCGAGCTCTGCGTGAGCCGCTCGACGATCGTGGCCGTCGTGCGGGGATTGTTCCTCGCGATGGGGCGGCTCAGGCATCCGAAGGCGGTGCCTGTGCCGGCGATCAGGAGGCCCGCCAGGGCGAACCTCACCGCGCCCGTCCATGGGCGCCTCCTCTCACGCTCAATCCGCGTCATCATTCGACTTTCCTTTCGACCACCGATCCGGTTGCGCGGCGGTCAAGCCACAGAAAAGACCCGCCATTCACGGGCCATGACCGACTTCCGCAGGCGATCCGCGGCTCGACGGAGCCCGATGCTAGGGACCCGAGCGGAACGCTGTCAATTCGACCTGGCCGCCGGCTCGAGCCCGCCCGGGTAGGCCCGAGGGCGCTCAAGCAAGGCGGGTGCCGCCGCGCCGCCGCGGCGGTCGTCCTCGCCGAGCCGGGCGGCGCCGTCAACTGGATTGCGCCGTAGACAACTCAGTAGGCGGGCCTCGACACGGGGCGCGACCTCCGCGACCTCAACCTGGGTCGGTCGGCGCCTCGACCTCAACCTGGGTCGGGCCTCGCGACCTCAACCTGGGTCGGGCCTCGCGACCTCAACCTGGGTCGGTCGACGCGACCTCAACCTCGGTCGGAGGGCGGCGGCCGGGGGCCGCCGGCTCGCTCGGGCGACCGGCGTCGGCGGGGGGAATGACGCTTCCCAGCAGGGCCGAGTTGTGGTCAGTGCCCGACCAGCATGTTGCGCGTCGCCCTCGCCATGGTCCCGGAGGTACGGCAGCTCCTCGCCGAGGATCCAGCGCAGCTCTCCGAATTGCTGGAGGAAATCCACGACGAGGACCTGGCCGACCTCATCGGCCTGCTGGACGACGCCGAGGCGGCGAAGGTCCTCATGGCCCTCAAGGCCGAGGACGCCGCGCCGATCTTCGAGCGCCTCGACGGCGAGATCCAGGAAGCGCTCGTCGAGAAGATGGGCGTCGAGAGCATCGCGCCGATCGTCTCCGAGATGGCGGCCGACGACCGCACCGATCTCATCGAGGCGCTCCCGGATCAGGTCAGCGACACGCTCCTCTCCACCCTCGAGAAGGTCGACCCCGAGGCCGCCGCCGAGGTCGAGGAGCTCGCCAAGTGGCCCGAGGACAGCGCCGGCGGGCTCATGACCACCGACTACGTGTCGGTGCACATCAACCTCACGGTCGCCGACGTGATCGAGCGGATCCGCGCCGTCGGTGAGGACGCCGAGACCATCTACTACGTGTACGTCGTCTCCGAGCGGGGGCACCTCATCGGCGTCGTGTCGCTGCGCGATCTCCTGCTCGCCTCGCCGTCCGAGAGGCTCTCGAACGTGATGACCGAGAACGTCTTCACCGTCAGCCCCGAGACCGACCAGGAAGAGGTCGCGCGGACCATGGCGAAGTACGACTTCAGCGCGCTGCCCGTGCTCTCCGGGGACCGGAAGCTGCTCGGCGTCATCACCGTCGACGACGTGATGGACGTCCTCACCCAGGAGCAGACCGAGGACGTGCAGCGGCTCGGCGCCGTCGGCCCCATCGAGGACAGCTACTTCAAGACGAGCTTCTGGACGTTCATCCAGAAGCGCGCCCCCTGGCTCGCCGTGCTGTTCGTCGGCGAGTTCATGACCGGCGAGGTGCTCCGTCGCTTCGAGCACGACCTCGAGGCCGTCGCGACGCTCGCCTACTACGTCCCGCTGCTCATCTCGACCGGCGGCAACTCCGGCTCGCAGTCGTCGTCGCTCATCATCCGCGGCCTCGCCGTCGGCGATGTGCGCGTCGGCGACTGGGCGAGCGTCCTCGTCCGCGAGCTCGGCCAGGCCGTCGTGCTCGGCCTCATCCTCTCGGTCATCGGCATGCTCCGCGTCTGGCTCTGGGGCGACGGCACCGGCTTCGTCCTGACGATCGGCGTGACGCTGATGGCGATCGTCCTCATGGGCTGCACCGTGGGCGCGATGCTCCCCCTCCTGCTCCGGCGCGTCGGCCTCGATCCGGCGACCAGCTCCACGCCGTTCATCGCGAGCCTCGTCGACGTCCTCGGGATCCTGCTCTACTTCACGATCGCCCGCATCTTCCTGGCCGACCTCCTCGCCGGGGCCGGCGCCGGCGGGTGAGCCGGCTCGTGCGGCGCGGCGTCGCCGGCGCCGAGGGCGGCGCCGCCGACGCCGCGCGGGCGCGCCACGTGCTTCCCGGCGCGCCGCGACCCTTGACGCGTCGGCCCCCATGGGGGAGTGAAACAGGCGTCTTCCGCTCGGCGCGAGTCGCGCTGAGCCCCTCCTAGGGAAGGAGTCAAGATGGCCGAAGGCTTGAATCGCGTGATGCTGCTCGGCAACCTGGGCGCCGACCCCGAGCTCCGGTTCACCCAGGGAGGGCAGGCCGTCTTGAACCTGCGGCTCGCCACGACCGAATCGTACCTCGATCGCGACAAGGTCCGGAAAGAACGGACGGACTGGCACAATGTCGTGATCTGGGGCAAGCGCGCCGAAGCCCTGGGCAAGATCCTCAGCAAAGGCTCCTCGATCTTCGTCGAGGGTTCGCTCCGCACGTCGAGCTACGACGATCGGGACGGCAACAAGCGCTACAAGACCGAGGTGGTCGCCAACAACGTCCTGCTGACGGGCGGCGGCCGCGGCCGCGGCGCGGTCGGCGATGATGCGGGCGCGTTCGGCGCCGACCCCGGCGGCGGCTACGCCGGCGGCGGCGGCGGCTACGCCGGCGGCGGCGGTGGTGGTGGCGGCGGCGGTTACGGTGGTGGCGGCGGCGGCGGGCGTCCGGCCGGCGGCGGTTACAACAACCGCGGTGGCGGCGGCGGTCGCCCGGCCCCGGCGGCGCAGGATCCCGGCCCCCCTGCGGACGACTTCGGCGGCGGCTACGGCGGCGGCAACGACGACGACATCCCGTTCTGATCGCTCCGCTGCGCCAGGCGCGGGCGTTCCCCCGAGACGACTCTCCTTCTCGTTGATCTCACCGAGACGGTAGCTCTCCTCGGGCCCGCGCCGATCTCCTCGCTCGCGGCGATGGTAGGCCCGAGGAGCCCCTGCCCCTCGGGGCGGGCAGCTCGGCTCCCCGCCGCGCTCACAGAGGCCTCGGCCGAGGCCGCCGCGCCAGCAGGACAGCCACGCCCGCCCCCGCGAGCACCCCCATCGCCGCAGCCGCAGCCGCGGGGTGCTCGGCAGCGACGAAGATCGCCCGCGCGAGCGCCCCCGGCTCCGGGGCCTCCACGAGCGCGCCCTCGATCGCGGTCGCGCCGAGCAGCTCGCCGCAGCGCGCCCCCGCCCCCTGCGCCGGCTCCAGGCAGACCACGCTGCAGAGCGCCGCGTCGCGCTCGCTCCCGGCGAAGCCGAGCACGTGCCGCCCGCGGATCGCCGTCGCTCGCTCGCCCACCTTCCCCGCCCCCTCGAACGCCTGCTCGAACCGGCGCGAGTCCGCGCGGATCTGCCCCGCCTCCCACCGCTCGATCGCCACCCCGAGCGCCCCGCGCACGAGCCCCGTGGCCCGGTCGAGCACCAGCTCCTCCAGCCCGGTGACCCACTGCCGCGACGGGGCCGTCACGCAGACAGCGCGCAGCGACAGCCCGTCCGCGTCGACGCCCCGGCGGAGCGTCACCTTCGCGCCCGCGATCGCCGACACGTCGATCGCGGGCAGCGCCTCCGCCGGCGTGTCGCGCGCCCCGGCGGGCAGCGAGAGCCGCAGCGCGACGCCCGGCGCGACGCCGTGCACCTCAGGCGCGATCGAGCTCATCCATCAAGGCGAGCAGCTCGCTGCGGATCTCGACCAGCGCCGCGCGCATGCGCTGCACCTCCTCGCTGCTCGCGCCCGCGTCGGGGGGCGGCGGCTCGATGCCGCCCTCGCGCAGCTTGCGCCGCGCCCCCGCGATCGTGAAGCGGTGCGAATAGAGGAGCTCCTTCACCTTGAGGAGCGTCTCGACGTCGCGCCGGCTGTAGACCCGCTGCCCCTTCGCCGACTTCTGCGGGCGGATGGAGCGGAACTCCGTCTCCCAGTACCGGAGCACGTGCGGCTCGACCCCCACGATGCCGGCCACCTCGCCGATCCGGTAGTACAGCTTCGCCGGAAGCTGCTGGCGCACCGCCAAGCGGTCTACTCCTCGGCCGCCGAGGCCGTCTCGCGCGGGTTGAGGGCCTGCTTCAGGATCTGGCTCGCCTTGAAGTTCAGGACCCGCCGCTCCGTGATCAGGATCGGGTCGCCGGTCTGGGGGTTACGGCCCTGCCGCTGGCGCTTGTCGCGCAGCACGAAGTTACCGAATCCGGAGATCTTGATCTTCTCCCCGCGACCCAGCGTTTCCTTCATGGTCTCGAACACGAGGTCCACCAGATCGGCGGACTCCTTCTTCGAGAACCCGCCAAGGCGGGAGTAGACCGCCTGAACGATTTCGGCTTTCGTCATGACACCCCCAACGCCCTTGCAGAGCGGGGGACGCGCCGCAACCCCTGAAGACCGTTCAGGAAGCCGCGTACGGTCCCCCGACCGGCTCGGGGCAGGATGCCAGCCTGCGTCGGGGAGGTCTAGGGGGGTCACGCAGGCTCCGCCCGATAGCGGTGGGCGCACTTCATGCACAGTTCCAGCGGATCAGCGGAGCTCGGAGCAGGCCTGGGGGACGTCGAGACCGGCGCCGCGCGCCGCCCGCCTCGGCGTCGGCGGCCAGGAGGCCCGGCGGCAGGATGCTGGTGTAGGGGCGCGGGGGAGCGCGGGAGGGCGCGGGCGCTGGACGCGCTCGCCGCGGCGGGGGGCCGCTCAGGCAGCGAGGTCGCCGAGGGGCCGCTCCTTCGTCGCCTGCCTCGACCAGGCGCCGACCACGGCCGCGTCGCTCGACGGCGCGTCGCTCCAGACGGCCGGCGCGCTCGAGGTCGCGTCGCGACGGCGCGCGAACTGCTCCCCGGCGACCATGAACGCGACGTAGAGGTAGCCGATCGCGAACAGCACCGCGAACGGCGTGGCGAAGTAGTGCCCCGTCTGGATCGACGCGACCACCGCGCCGCACGAGAGCACGGCGAGCATCGCCTCCGTGAGCGGCAGGTCGGTGCGCACCCGGTACCGGCCCTTGTTGTCGCCCTGCTTGGGCGTGCGCACGAACTCGCCGGCCATGCTGCGGAGCCCCTCGATCACGGCCTTCGAGAGGTGCGGCGCGAGCCCCGTACCGAGCGCGATCAACATCGGCAGGCGCACGACCGCGCCCCACCGCGAGCGGCCCTGCGCCGTCTCGGCCTGCATGTAGAACGCCGCGAGCGAGCCCGTGGTCGCCGTGCAGAGCGGCAGGTCGATGGCGACCATCGTCAGCGTGTCGGCGGCGGGGAACAGGACGAGCGCCGGCAAGAGGAGCACGCTCAGGAGCACGAGGAGCGGGTAGGCGAAGTGCGGGGTGAGGTGGAAGAACGCCTCGATCCGCTGCCCGACCGAGAGCTTGGCGCTGAGCACCGTCGCCATGAGCTTGCGCGCGGTCTGCACCGTGCCCTTGGCCCAGCGGTACTGCTGCGCGCGCAGCGCCGAGATGTCCTCCGGGAGCTCCGCCGGCGAGACGACATCCTCGCGGTAGATGAAGCGGTAGCCCGCGAGCTGCGCCCGGTACGACAGGTCGAGGTCCTCGGTCAGCGTGTCGTGCTGCCAGCCGCCGGCCTCGAGGATCGCGTCCTTGCGCCACATCCCGCCGGTGCCGGAGAAGTTGAACAGCAGGCCGGCGCCGAAGCGCGCGCGGTTCTCGACCAGGTGGTGGCCGTCGAGCATCAGGGCCTGCACCTGCGTCAGGATGGAGACGTCGCGGTTCAGGTGGCCCCATCGCGTCTGGACCATGCCGACCGTGGGATCCTCGAAGTGGCCGACGATCGAGCGGACGAAGCCCGGCTGCGGGATGAAGTCGGCGTCGAAGATCGCGACGAGCTCGCCCTTCGCGACCTTGAGGCCCGCGTCGAGCGCGCCCGCCTTGTAGCCGACCCGGTCCGTGCGGTGCAGGTACACCGCGTCGATGCCCTGCGCCCGCAGCCGCTCGACGTGCGCCCGGACGAGGCCCTGCGTCTCGTCCGTCGAGTCGTCGAGCACCTGGATCTCGAGCTTGTCGCGCGGGTAATCCATCCGCGCGACCGCATCGAGCAGCCGCGCCGCGACCGTCGACTCGTTGAACAGCGGGAGCTGGATCGTCACCGGCGGAAGATCGCGATCGGTCAGGGCGGCGACCTCCTGCGCGCGGGCGATCTTCGCGCGGTTGAACCGGCAGAGGACCACGAGGTGCAGTCGGTGCAGGCCGTAGGCGCTGAGGCCGAGCAGCACGCCGAAGTAGAGCACACAGAGCAGCATGGAGAGCATCGGGAGCACCTTCCGCCAGCGGGTGCCTTCCAGGCGTGGGTCCGGGCGAGAGCGCCGGTCTCCACGCCTGCAAATGCTGGCGGGTGACGAACGCGTACCATCCGCCGGATCCGAAGTTGTCATGCACTTGTAATTCGTTGCAACTCTCTGTCACGAGTCCTGGAAAGTTGACTCCGGGGCCGAGTCCTCCCCCCAGGAAAATGACAATCACCGACAATCCCTCTCCGGCCGTCCGCGCGGCGTTCGCCGCGGGTTCGCCGCGCCAAAGCGCGTGCGCAAGCGACACGCCGAGTAAGGTGATCTCCCGACAGCGGTCGCCGAAGTAAGGTGCTTTTCGTAAGGGAGTCTCTGGTGCCTGGTTCAATAACTACAGGCTTCACCTGACGCTCAGATTCACAGTGCTCCACAGTCCCGCGAGATTTTTGAGGCCTGTCCAGGGATCATGCGCACCCGGCGCGCACCCGGCGCGGGCCGAGGACCGGGGTCATCTGCGCCTGGCGCCGGCGGGGGGCCGGGGCTATCCGTTCCCGGATGAGTCGCGCGCTACTTAATGAACTGAAGGCTCGCCAGATCGCGTTCCTCGAGGCGCGGCTCGTCTCCGAGGCGGCCGCGCGGGACTTCCGGGAGCGGCTGCCCGCCGGCTTCGCGGCGCTGCTCGCGACGCCCCTCGGCGCGCTCGCGGACGCGGCGGCGATCGCGCGCGCGCTCGACGCGCTGGCCGCGGAGGAGTCGCTCCGGCGGGCGGTCCAGCCCGCGGCCGCCGCGGCGCTCGCGGCGCTCGTCGAGGCGGCGCGGGCCGAGCGGCGGCGGGCGAAGGAGCTCATGCCGGAGGGGGCGCGCGCCAAGATCGACCGCATCCTGGAGCAGCCGAAGCTCGTCCCGGAGCGGCTCGTGCGCGAGGTGCTGGAGAGCGCGGCGCTCGACGCGGTGATGCGCGACGTCCTCTACGACGCGCTGAAGGAGTTCTCCGAGAAGGTGAACCCGTTCTTCGCCGAGTGGGGCCTGCCCGCGCTGCTCAAGCGGGTCGCCCCGTTCGGCCTCGGCGGGGTCGGCAAGACCATGGGCACGATGCGGGGCGAGTTCGAGCGGCGGCTCGAGCCGGAGATCCGCCGGTTCCTGCAGGGCTTCTCGCGCACGGCGATGCGCCAGGTGCAGGACATCGTCGTCGCGAAGGGCGACACGCCCGAGTTCGTCGGCCTGCGCAAGCACGTCGCGACGTGGGTGCTGGAACAGCAGGTCAGCGAGCTCATCGGTCAGCTCGACGCGAAGAGCTCGGCGCTCGCCGAGGAGCTCGGGGCCGACGTCGCCGCCCAGGTGCTCCGGGACCGGCCCGTGCGGCAGCGGCTCCACGAGGCGACCGCGGCGTTCGTGGCCGCGCACGCGAACGAGCCGCTCGGCGAGGTGCTGGGGCGCTTCGGGATCAGGCCCGCGCTCGACTTCGACGCGCTCGCGGCCGCGCTCTGGCCCGTCGTGCGGAGCCTCTGCGCGACCGAGCCGGTGCGCGCCTGGATCGCGTCCGTGGTCGAGGAGTTCTTCGACGGGCTGCCGGACGGGATCGCCCCGCCCGCCTGACCGCGCGAGGCAAGCCGGGACCGGCGGCGCCGGCGGCCGGCGAGGGCGCGCCCCGGCGCGGGGAGCGCGGGGGCGCGCTCACGCCGGGGCGCGCGCGGCCGCTCAGCCCATGGCCGACGCGTCCGCGACCGCCGACTCGATGTACGCGAGGCCGCGCGACGGGCACGCGGGCAACGTGGGCGCGAACGCCTCCATGTCGAGCATCATCTGCGGGCCGGCCGCGAGCGTGAGCACCACGACGGGCACGCGCGGGGACATGCGGCGGAGCTCCTCCATCTCGCTGTGCACCTCCGCCTCGTCCCGCGGAACGAGCACCATCACGTGAGGACGCCACCGGGCAAGCACGTCACGCGCATGGCCGAGCCCGCAGCACGTCTCCACCGTGTAGTCCCGGGACGAGAGGAAGTGGACGAGCGGCTGGGAGTTGCTGGCGTCGTCGTCGATCACCAGAACGCGGGTCGTGCTCTCGATCTCCATGGGTATCCCCCGTTGGCGGCCACCACGGACCGCGATGGTTAAGACCAGTTCTTCATCGCCTGGCGCACGGAAACCATACTCCATCGGAGGCAAAGCGCGATGTCAAACGCGCCTCATCGCATCACGCGACGCGTTGATACGCGCTTGAAACACCAGCGCTTTCCGCCTGTCTCTTCCGTGACTTGCCCGCGGTCCGCGCCGGATGTGCCCGGGCTCGGCGCGGGATCAGCCGCCGAGGTAGGCCGCTCGGATCTCCTCGTTCGCCGCGAGATCCTTCGAGTCGCCGCTCATGGCGATCTGCCCTGTACGGAGCACGTAGGCTCGGGTGGAGTACTTGAGGGCGAGTCGGGTGTTCTGCTCAACGAGGAGTACGGTCGTCCCTGACGCCGCGATCGTGGCGATCGACTCGAAGATATCGGCGACGAGCCGCGGGGCGATGCCGAGCGAGGGCTCGTCGAGGAGCAGCATGGCGGGGCGCGCCATCATGGCGCGGCCGATCGCGAGCATCTGCTGCTCGCCGCCGGAGAGGGTGCCGCCGTGCTGGTGCATGCGCTCGCCGAGGCGGGGGAAGAGCTTCACCACGTCGTCGAGGGTCTCGGCCATGGTGGGGCCGTGCTTGTGGCACCACGCGCCGAGCTCGAGGTTCTCGCGGACGGTCAGGTTCGAGAAGATCGCGCGCCCCTCCGGGACGAGCGAGACGCCGGACGCGACGAGCTCCTCGGCCGTCACGGACGCGAGATCCCTGCCGTCGTAGCGGATGCGACCGGCGGCGATCGGCAGGAGGCGGACGACCGTCTTCAGCGTGGTCGTCTTGCCGGCGCCGTTGGCGCCGATCATCGCGACGATCTCGCCGCGCCGCACCTCGAGGCTGACGCCCTTCAGCGCCTTGATGCCGCCGTAGCTGACCGCGAGATCCTCGACGACGAGCAGGGGCTCGCCGGGGGCCACCGAGGGGGGCTGCCGCGTCGGGTGCGTCGTCTTCATGCGGGCTCCTGCGCCGCCGCGGAGGCCGCGGGGCGGGCCTCGGCCGGCTCCTCGGCGACCTCCTCGCCGAGGTAGGCGGCGAGGACCTTCGGGTCCTTGCGCACGGCCTCCGGGGCGCCGTGCGAGATGGTCTCGCCGTGATCGAGGACGTGGATCTCCTCGCACACCCCCATCACGACCTGCATGTTGTGCTCGACCAGCACGACCGTGATCTCGAACGTGTCGCGCAGCCAGCGGATCTGCTGCTTGAGCCCCTCGGCCTCGCCGTAGTTCATGCCCGCCGCCGGCTCGTCGAGCAGCAAGAGCTTCGGCTTGAGCATCATCGCCCGGGCGATCTCGAGGCGGCGCTGGTTGCCGTACGAGAGCGACGTCGAGATCTCGTCCGCCATGTCCTCGAGCTTGAACACCGAGAGCAGCGAGAGCGCGCGCTCGGTCATCTCCTGCTCGTCCTTGTAGAAGAACGGCGAGCGGAGCAGGGCGGAGGCGAGCGTCGAGCGGCGCAGGTTCTCGCAGGCGACGAGCACGTTCTCGAGCACCGTGAGCTGGCCGAAGAGGCGGATGTTCTGGAACGTGCGGGCGACGCCGAGCCGGGCGATCTGGCTCGGCTTGAGCGGCGCGAGGTCGGTCCCGCCGAAGTGGATCGAGCCCTCGTCGTGCTTGTAGACGCCGGTGATCAGGTTGAACACCGTCGTCTTGCCGGCGCCGTTCGGGCCGATGAGCCCGAAGATCGAGCGCTCGGGCACGGAGAAGGAGACGTCGCCGACGGCCCGCAGGCCGCCGAACCGCTTCGTGACATGCTTCAGATCGAGGTTCACTCGAGCTCCCTCCCGGTCGGCTTGACCTCGCGCTCGAGGGCGGTGCCGGGCCGCTCCTCCGCGGGGGGCGCGCCGCCCTCGCGCTCGGCGGCGGCCTCGGCGCCCGTCGTGGCGGGCACGGGCTCGGCCGGCCCCACGGGGGGGCGCTTCTTGCGCGCCCAGCGCCGGTCGAAGAGCTCGCGCTCGCCGAAGAGCCCCTCGGGGCGGAGGATCATCAGCCCGATGAGGATGGCGGCGTAGAGCACCATCCGCAGGGCGTTCAGGTCGAGCGCGGGGTAGGCGGCCTTCAGCGCGAGCACGCTGTCGAGGCCCTGGAGCTGCTCGATGAGCTTCACCGTGAAGGTCACGAGCACGCCGCCCACGATCGACCCGGTGACGCTGCCCGAGCCGCCGAGGATCACCATCGTGATGGCGTCGAACGAGTAGTTGAACGTGAACTGGTCGGGCTGGACCGTGGGGTTGCCGTCGCGCATCGCGGAGAGCAGGGCGCCGGCGACGCCGCCGCCGGCGGCGGCGATGACGAAGGACGTGACCTTGTAGCGGGTGGGGTCGACGCCCACCGCGGCGGAGGCGATCTCGTCCTCGCGGAGCGCGCGCAGGGCGCGGCCCCAGCCGGAGAACTTGAGCCGCCACGCGATGATGGTCGCGACCACGACGGCGCCGAAGATCCAGAACGGTCCGGCGTACTGCGGGACGCCGGTGTCGTCGGGGCCGGCGTAGCCGATCGGGCCGCCGAGCGCGCCGAGCAGCCTGCCGACCGTCCCCTGGTCGGCGACGCCGGTGGTCGCCGTGGCGATCGTGAGGCGGAAGATCTCGGCGAACCCGAGGGTCACGATGGCGAGGTAGTCGCCGCGCAATCGGAGGCTCGGCAGGCCGACGATGAGGCCGAAGAGCGCCGCGACGAGCCCGGACGCGAGCAGCGAGGCGGGCATCACGAGGAACGAGTTGCCGAAGAGCGGATCGCCGCCGCCGAGCTGCTGGTGCAGGTTGCCGGCGACGATCGCGCCGGTGTACGCGCCGATGCCGACGAAGCCGGCGTGGCCGATCGAGAACTGGCCCGCCATGCCGTTGATGACGTTGAGCGAGAGCGCCGCGATGACGTTGACCATCGCGAACAGGGCGAGCTGCCGCCATGCGGCGTCCGGCAAGAGGGTCTCGAAGCCGAACTCCAGGGCGACGACGACGCCGAGGAGCCCGAGCGCCTGGAGGACGCGCTGCAACGGTCGAGGCATGGCCGGGCCACAGTTGATTGGGCCGAGCCGTACCGTCAAGCGGTAGCTTTATTTGATGACGCGCAAATAGGGGGGCAGCTCGCGCTTTGGCTTGCCCGATCCGGGGCGCTGCCTGGGATCCGCCTCACCGGAGCTGCCGGATTCGTCGTCTTCGCCTTCCTCCGCGGCGGGCCGCACCGGCGCGAGGGCCGGGGCGGGCACCGCCGCGAGCGGCCTCACGGGCGCGCCGGCGTCGCGCGCCGGGGCCTCGCCGGCGCTGCGGCGCTCGCCGGTCTCCACCGGATCCACCTCGGGGCGGCGCCCGCGGTCGCGCGCGCGCGCCTCGTCCGACGCCTCGTCCGAGCGCTCGTCGTCGCTGGGGGTCGCGACGGCGGCGAGCCGGGGGCGCGGGCGCTTGCCGGGCTTCTGCGGCGGGCCCGCCTGGGGCCGCTGCTGCTTCTGCGCGGCGAGATCGGCCGGGATGTCCTCGGGCCACACCATGCCGCGCTGGTCCTCGCTCACGAGCGCCCAGATCGCGTGCCACGGCAGGCGGCACAGGAACGGCGCGCGGTTGAACGAGAGCGTGCAGCTGATCCCCTCGTCGTCGACCTTGAGGTCGGGGATGGGGATCGCCATGTTCATCCCGACCTGCAGGATGAGCTGCGGCTGCCCCGTGAACCACTTGGGGACGAAGACACCGGGCCGGCGCGGGTCGAGGTGGATGAACACGCTCGGCTCTCGCTCGAGGAGGGCCAGCGCGACGTCCTTTTTCGGCGGAAGCGGTCTCTGCACGTCGGACATCGTACTGCTCTGCCCAATACCCCGGACCGCGCGGCTCCGCCAGCGCTTCGGGCCCTGGCGAGCCGGGCGGCGCGCCGCGAGCGGGCCGCGGCGCGCCAGCCGCCAGGCGACTCCAGCAGGTCTGTAGAAAGATCGCTGTACGTGCGCGCGCGCCGCGCCCCTGGCGCCGAGGTGCGCGGGGCAGGACGGAAGACGGCGCGCGCGGCGGCGGCGGGGGCTCGGGTCACGCCGCGGAGCGCCGGCTCAGCTCGATGGGGACCTCCGAGAGGGTGACGCGGTGCTTGCCGCCGCTCGTGAGGGGGATGTCGTCGACGAGCTGGACGCAGACCTCGGCGCGCTCGCCCAGGTGCTGCCGGACGGTGCGCTCGATGAGCCGCGCGGTCTCGGGCTGGAAGCCCTCGGCGGGCACGAGCCTCACCGTGATCGCGCGGCGCCGGTCCTGGTAGACCTGGTAGCGGGCGATCGTGGGCTGGTCCTTGATGAGGTGCGGGAAGAACTCCCCCGCGAGCAGCTCGCCGTCGGGGCCGACGAGCAGGTCGAGGACGCGCCCCTCCACCGAGGCGAGCATCGGCAGGCCGCGGCCGCACCCGCACGCCGCGCCGGCGGCGATCGCGACGTCCTGGTTCTTGTAGCGGATGAGCGGCATCGATCGGCAGACGAGGTCCGTCACGACGACCTCCCCCGCCTCGCCCGGGAGCGCGTGCCGCCCGTCGCGGAGCAGCTCGACGTACACGCTCTCCATGTTGATGTGCTTGCCGGCGTGCCGCTCGCACTCGGCGGCGATGAGCATGAGCTCGCGGCAGCCGTACCGGTCGAACACCGGGGCGCCGAAGGCGCGCTCGATCGCCTCGCGCTGGTGCGCGAAGAGCCGCTCCGCGCTGGTGACGACCCCGCGCGGCGCGGGGAGCGCGCGCCCCTCCGCGAGCGCGTAGCGCGCCGCCTGGTAGAGCGCGCCCGCGTACCCGACGATGAGCTGGGGCCGGTACCGCGCGATCTCGTCGAGCAGCGCGGCGAGCCGCCGCTCGGACATGTCGAAGGCGGAGATCATCTTCTTGCGGAGGATGGCCTCGTGCAGGGAGCGCTTCGCCTTCTTCGCGAGGGTCTCGGGGAGCAGCTGGGTGCTCCACAGGTGGAGCTCCCTGTCGCCGAGCCGGGCGCCCGCCCACCGGTCGGACCGCATGGCCGCGGCGATGCGGCGCTCGTAGGTGCGGTGGTCGAACCGGAACTGCACCGGCTCTCCCGTGGAGCCCCCCGTGCCGCTCGCGTAGAGCCGCCCGACGAAGCCCTCGGCGAGGAGATCGCGCCCGTGGGCGCGGAGATCGGCCCGCGTGAGGACCGGGATCCGCAGGAGGTCCTCCGGCGATTTCACCGAGGCGACGCGCACGCCGTGCTCCGCGAACCGGGCCCGGTAGAAGGGGACGTTCTGCTCGGCGAAATGGAGCGCCGCGAGCATCCGCCGGAAGCTGAGATCGCGGATCTCTCCTTCCGATCGCCACTGGGAGCGCTCGAGCTCCTCCAGGGCTCTGAGGGTGTCCCTGCCCCTCAACCGGGTCTCGTAGAGCGGAAACAGGATGTTTCGAAACAGCCCACCGTACATGGTGGAGAGCGTCGCTTCGAATCATCGGCAGTCAAGCGCGCGAGGGCGCTTCTCCCGCGATTCCCCATCATCGTGGCGCGGAGTTCGACCGGAGCGGCGCGCGCCGGCGACTTCCGTCCTGCCGGAGATCATGAGCGCTCGGATCCCTCGCTGCACAGGCATGCTTCCATCGCGACCCGGGTGTCGCGATCCGGACATCCAGTCCGACCGGCGCGGGCGGCGCGGGCGGCGCGGGCGGCGCATGGAAGAGCGCGTCAGCCGGCGCCCTGGGCCGCGGGCGAGCTCGACCCCAGGATGGCGACGGTGGCGCCGACGAGGATGATCGCGGCGCCAGCGACCTCGGTGGCCGTCGGGATGGCGTCGAGCCACAGGGCGCCGATGACGATCCCGCCCAGCGTCTCGCCGGGGGAGACGAGCGCGACGATCGCCGGGGACATGCGCCGCGCCGCGGCCTGCACCGCGGTGTGGCCGACCAGGGTGGGGACGAGCGCGAGCGCGACGATGGCGACGGCGGCGTGGGCGGGCGGCGGGGAGACGCCCTCGAGCGCGCCAGGCGCGGCGGGGAGCGCCGCCGCGAGGAAGACGGCGGCGCTCGCGTAGACGAGCGCGGCGTAGCTCCGCGCCGGCAAGGCGTCCCGGAGGGCGCGGGCGAAGGAGACGTAGAGGCCGTAAAGGAGGGTGGCGCCGACGACCATGAGGTCGCCCGAGAGCCGGTGATCGCCGGAGCCGGCCGCGCGCGCGACCAGGGCGGCGCCGGCGGTGGCGAGGAGCACGCCGGCCTGCTCGGAGCGCGTGGGGCGGACGCGGAAGAACACCCACGCGCAGAGCACGACCGCGAGCGGCTCGAGCGAGATGAGCGAGAGCGCCGCGGCGAGGGAGGTGCGGTCGAGCCCCCAGAGAAAGAGCGCGAAGTGGACGGCGAGCAGGAGCCCCGCGGCCAGGACGGCGGCGCGCTGGCGCAGCGAGAGGGCGGCGGCGGAGCGGGCGATCCCGCGCAGGTCGATCAGCGAGAGCGCCACGGCGGCGAGGGCGACCCTGCCGAAGGCGATGAAGAGCGGATGGACCGGGCGCGCGTACCGGGCGAGAGGGCCGCTCGTGGCGAAGGCGAGGCTGGCCAGGACGACGAAGAGCGCCGCGCCCCGGGCCGTGACGCGCTGCTTGGCCGCCATGCGGTGGTGCTAGGTCAGTCGGCGGGGAAAGACAATCCAGCGGCGGTGACGCCCTGCCGGCGCGGTCACCGGGGCGGGGGCGGCGGCGGCGCGATGGTGAGGAGGTTGAGGCCGCCCGGGTACTGGTAGCTCGTGTAGGAGCCGTAGCCGATCACCTGGACGCCGACGGGGGCCGAGGCGATCAGCACGTGCGCGCCGCTGTTGCCGCGGCCGAGCTTGACGCGCGCGACGCCGAAGCCCGAGCCGTTGCCGATGGGGGTCGGCGCGGCGTCCAGAGCGGCGCCGTCGAGCGTGACCGAGGCGTCCATCGGCTGGATGATGTCGACGTAGCTCTCGTCGTAGTCGCTCGGCGCGAGGAAGACGTACTTGGTGCGGTATTGCTCGACGGCGGTGGGGTGGCTCTGCGACGGGTCGCCCCTCTCGTTGGTCTGGCCGGTGGAGCTCTCGACGGCCTCGGCGCCCAGCATGAACGAGCTGACCGCGAACTCGTGATCTCCCACCACCTCGAAGTCCCTCCGCACCATGCTGAGGTCGACGACCTGGCCGGCGTTGATCCTGGTCGGCGCGCCGTCCGGCCGGCCGGACGGATAGGTGAGCGCCGTGCCGTCGACATTGCCGTAAAGACGCACGATATGCCCGACGACCTGGCCGCCCGGCGACGTCGGGACCGTGACGAAGTAACGCTTGCCCAGGGTCTCGGCGGGGAACACCGACTCCTCGATGTGGTCGCACGCGTCGCGGCCGATCGGCGACTGCACGCACGGCATACCCGTCAGCACCTGGACGGGGTTCGTGGCGGTGACGAGGCTGCCGCTGAGGTCCGTGGCCGGGTCGCCGAGGACCTCGACGACGTCGCCCTCGTCGAGCTCGACCGTGAAGCGCTCGCCGCCGCGCGTGGCGGGGATGCCGCCGCCGGCGACCACCGCGCCGTCCTGGGCCACGCTCACCGTGACGCTGGTGCCGTCCCTGGTGCCGGTGATGACCATGTATCCGCCCATCGAGACCTGGGACCAGCCCTGCTGGCCGGTGATGCGGTAATTGCCTGTCATCGCCGTGCTCGGCAGGAGCAGCGAGGCGTCGTTGGTGAACGAGAAGCAGCCAGCGGTGCTGCCATTGCACACCTGGTTGCCCGGGCAGGAGGCCCAGTCCTTGCCGGCGGGGCCCCCCGCGCCCTTGTACTCGAGCGCGTTGAACTGATAGACGGTGACCGGCCTGGTCGAGACGAGGTGGTACGCGCCGCCGTCCACGCGGACCGACCGGTCGATCGACCGGCCCGAGGCGCACGCATTCGCGTCGGGTCCCTTCAGCTCGGGGACCCAGGGGAGATAGATCTTGGACAGGCTGTTGGGCGGGATCTCGGCCTGCGCGACGGCCTCGCCGGCGCGCGTCACCTCGACCTCGGCGACCTCGTCTCCCGCGTTCGCGACGACGACCGCATAGTCGAAGATCGACCAGACGACGTTGGCGGTGACCGTGGGCCAGAAGTCGCAGCCGACATAGGACTTGTTCGCGGCGGCCTCCGCGCACGTCTTCGGATCCTCCGCCGGCACCAGGACATCGCCGCCGCCGCCGCCGACCCCGGTGGTGGTGGCGCCGCTGCCGAGATCGTCCGGGATGCCGCCCGTCGCCGTCGAGCCGCCGTCGCCCGAGCCGCCGGCGCCGCCGGCGCCGCTCGTGCTCCCAGGACCGGAGGATCCCGATCTGGAGGACGCAGGCGCCGATGTACCGCTGGCGGAGCAAGCGACCGCGGAGACGGCGCCCAGCCACAGTCCTAGGCCGAGAAACAGAGAGTGCTTCGAGATCTGCATGGGCCCTCCCGTCGACGGACTTCGAGCACAGGGGCGTGTGCGACAGCCCGGCTCGCTTGGGAAATCAGAGTGGTTTGCTGAAGCAGCTGGTGGGGTGCTTTCGCACTCGAGGACACGCTGGTGTCCATCGATCCCGGCTACGCGCTTTTGTGCCGCGACGCAAGCATGCGGAACAAATCCGCCCCTGGCGCCATTTCTGTAATCAATGGACAGGCAGGATCGCCGGATTTAATGAATTGATCATTACATTGCAGCGCTGCGCCGGGAGGCGCGGGGGAGCGCTAGCCGGCGCCCAGCAGCGGGGCGAGGAACTGACCGGTGTACGAGGCCGGCACCTTGGCGACGTCCTCCGGCGTCCCCTCGGCGATGACGCGGCCGCCGCCGGCGCCGCCCTCGGGGCCGAGGTCGATCACCCAGTCGGCGCACTTGATGACATCGAGGCTGTGCTCGATGACCACCACGGTGTTGCCCGCCTCGACCAGCCGGTGGAGCACGCCGAGGAGCTTGCGGATGTCCTCGAAATGCAGGCCCGTCGTCGGCTCGTCGAGCACGTAGAGCGTGCGCCCCGTCTGGCTCTTGCCGAGCTCGCGGCTCAGCTTCACGCGCTGCGCCTCGCCGCCGCTCATCGTCGGCGCGCTCTGGCCGATCTTCATGTACCCGAGGCCGACCTCGACCAGCGTGTCGAGGACGCGCCGGAGGGCGACGTGGTGCTCGAAGAGCTGCCGGCAGTCCTCGATGCTCGTGTCGAGGATGTCGGCGATGCTCTTGCCCTTGTACCGCACCGCGAGCGTCTGCGCGCTGTACCGCTTGCCGGCGCACACGTCGCAAGGGACGTAGACGTCGGCGAGGAAGTGCATCTCGACCTTCACCATGCCGTCGCCGCTGCACGCCTCGCAGCGCCCGCCCTTCACGTTGAAGCTGAACCGCCCCGGGCCATAGCCGCGCGCGCGCGACTCCGGCAGCTCGGCGAAGATCTCGCGGATCTGGTCGAACGCCTTCGTGTACGTCCCCGGGTTCGACCGCGGCGTGCGGCCGATCGGCTTCTGGTCGATCGCGATCACCTTGTCGAGCGCCTTGAGCCCCTTGATCGCGCGGTGCGCGCCGACCGGCTCGGTGCTGTTGTGGAGCGCCCGGCCCAGCGCCGGGAGGAGGATGCCGTTCACGAGCGAGCTCTTGCCGGCGCCGCTCACCCCGGTCACCGCGAGCAGCACCCCGAGCGGGAACCGGACATCGATGCTCCGCAGGTTGTGCTCGGACGCGCCCAGGATCTCCAGCCACCCGCGCGGCGCGCGCCGCGCCGCGGGCACCTCGATGCGCGCGCGCCCGGACAGGTACGCGCCGGTCAGGCTGTCGGGGTGGCGCTCGACCTCCTCGGGCGTCCCCGCGGCCATCACCCGGCCGCCGAGGTGCCCCGCGCCGGGGCCGAAATCCACGACGTAATCGGCGGCCCGGATCGTCTCCTCGTCGTGCTCGACCACGAGCACCGTGTTGCCCAGATCCCGGAGGCGCCGCAGCGTCTCGATGAGGCGCTGGTTGTCCCGCTGGTGCAGGCCGATGCTCGGCTCGTCGAGCACGTACATCACCCCGGAGAGCTCGCTGCCGAGCTGGCTCGCCAGCCGGATGCGCTGCGCCTCGCCGCCGCTCAGCGTCGGGCCGGAGCGATCGAGCGTCAGGTAATCGAGGCCCACGTTCAGGAGGAAGCTTAGCCGGCTCGTGATCTCCCGACGCACCCCCTCCGTGATCTTCTGCCGGTTACCCGGGAGCTCCAGCCGGGAGAAATGGTCGAATGCGTCCCGCACCGTCATCGCGGTGACGTCGGCGATCCCCCTGTCGGCGACGCGCACGGCGAGCGACTCCGGGCGCATGCGCCGGGCGCCGCAGGCGTCGCACGCGCGCTCGCTCATGAACTTGCGGTAGGCCTCCCGCGCCGACTCGGACGACGACTGCTGGAACCGGCGCATCAGGCTGGGGATCACGCCCTCGAAGCGCATGCCCCAGGTGCCGTGCGTCTCGGTCCCCTCCTTGCCCCACGTCACCGCGATGCGCTTGCCCGAGAGGCCATGGAGCACCATCTCCTGCTTCTTCGCCCCGAGCTTGCGCCAGGGCGCGTCGAGGTCGACCGAGCACGCCTTGGCCACGGCGTCGATGATGCGGAACGTCCAGCCCTCGCCGCGCGCCATGGCCGTCGCCCAGGGGGCGATGGCGCCCTCGCGGATCGACAGCGAGGGGTCCGGGATCACGAGGTCGGGGTCGATCTCGAGGCGGGTGCCGAGGCCGTTGCAGGCGCCGCACATGCCGAGCGGGCTGTTGAACGAGAAGCTCTGCGGCGAGAGCTCGGGGAAGCTCTGGCCGCAGCAGGAGCGCGCGGCGCTGAACAGCAGCGGGGCCGCCGGGCGGCGCTTGCGCGCGGCGGCCCCGTCGTCGGCCTGGAGCTCGACCCGGAGCTCGCCGCGGCCCTCCTGGAGCGCGAGCTCGACGCCCTCGGTGATGCGCTGGCGCTCGTCCGCGCGCACGACCAGCCGGTCCACGACGAGCGCGATGGTGTGCTTGAGCTTCTTGTCGAGCCGCGGCGCCTCGTCGAGCCGGTGCTGCGCCCCGTCGATCTCGACCCGCACGAAGCCGCGGCCCCTGAGCTCCTCGAAGAGGTCCTTGAACTCCCCCTTCCGGTGCGTCACGAGCGGCGCGAGCAGCACGAACTTCGTCCCCTCGGGCATCGCGAGGAGCTCGTCGACGATCTGCTCCGAGCTCTGCGCCTTCACCGGCTTGCCGCAGAGATGGCAATGCTGCTCGCCGGCGCGCGCATAGAGCACGCGCAGGTAATCGTAGACCTCCGTGATCGTGCCGACCGTGGAGCGCGGATTGCTCGACGCGCTCTTCTGCTCGATGGCAATCGTCGGCGACAGCCCGCGCAGGTGCTCGACCTGCGGGCGCTCGAGCTGACCGAGGAACTGGCGGGCGTAGGAGCTCAGCGTCTCGACGTATCGCCGCTGCCCCTCGGCGTAGAGCGTGTCGAACGCGAGGCTCGATTTGCCCGAGCCGCTCACCCCCGTGAACACGACGAGCTTGCGCTTCGGCACCTCGAGCCGATCGATGTGGAGGTTGTGCTCGCGCGAGCCGAGCACCTCGATGAAATCCGGCTCGCGCGCCGCATCGAGGAGCTTGAGGGGCGCCCGGTGCTCCGCCGGATCGAGCGCCGGCGCGGCCGGCGCCGCGCGCCGCGCGCCGCGGAGCTTCCCCGCGCTGGCCGCCGCCGCGCTCCGGGGGGTGGATGTCGTGGAGTTCGTCAACTGCGGCTGTGCCGATCCGTTCGTTCGCGCGCCCATCGGGATTCCCGACCGGCATTAACATGGTGGCGCGCTCTCCGGCAGTTGACGTTTCATGGAAAAGGGGACAAGCCACGCGCAATGCGCGGACGCACACCGCCCGTGCGATGCGCGGCTCAGCGCCTGGGCTGGCCGTCGGGAGAGGCGCGCCAGCGCACGACAACGCAGGTGACGTTATCGGGGCCGCCGTTCTCGTTGGCGCGCTTGACGAGCCGCGCGGTGATCTCACCCAGGTCGACGCGCTCTCCCAGGATACTTGCGATATCTTGCGCCGGCACCACGCCGGACAGGCCGTCCGAGCAGAGGAGCATGACGTCGCCGGCCTCGATGGCGTCGATCCGCGTCTCCACCTCGACGGCCTCGTCGGTGCCGAGGGCGCGGGTGATCACGTGCTGGAGCGGGAACGAGCTGGCCTGCTCGGGCAGGAGGTGGCCGAGGCGGATGCACTCGTTGACCAGCGAGTGATCGCGGGTGAGCTGCTCGAGGCGCTGATCGCGGAGGCGGTATACGCGGCTGTCGCCCACGTGCGCGATGGCGACGAAGCCGTCGCGCGCGAGCACGGCGGCGAACGTGGTGCCCATCCCGCGCTTCTCCCTGTCGCGCCGCGCCGCGGAGAAGATGCGGCCGTTCGCGAGCTGGATGCCCGCGACGAGCAGCGGCAGGCCCTGATCGACGTAGCGGGCCTCGGAGCCCCGGACCGTGGCCGGACCGACGCTGACGGCGACAGGCCAGGTCGACTCCGGATCGTTGAAGAAGTCGCGCACGGTGTCGATCGCCATCCGCGACGCGACCTCCCCGGCGGCGCGCCCGCCCATGCCGTCGGCCACGAGGAACAGCCCCCGCGACTCGAGGATCGCGAAGCTGTCCTCGTTCGTGTCCCGGACCATGCCGGGGTGGCTGATCCCGGCGGATTCAAGGACGAGGTGAGGCTGCACGGCGCTTCCCCCCAGCTTGCTCGCGGGCACGCTCTGTCGAACTGCCGGACGACGGGCGCTCATCGTGCGTCATCCGCGCCCTTCCGGCGCCTGGCTCGGCCCGATCGTGCAGTACAGGACGGTCCGTCTAGTCATCGTGCTGCCCGCTCCGGTGGCCTGGTGCGAGCCTACGCGCCAAGGATCGGTCGCGTCCACCAGATCAGGCCTCGGGCCGCGCCTGGTTGCGGCCGTCCACGCGGAGGTCGGGCGGCCCGTGTGCAGCGCCTGCTGCGCGCGGGTTGCCGCCTCGTTTCCGCCGCTTGCGCCGTCCGCCTGCGCCGTGGCCCCGCAGGGGCCTGCGGCGGGGCCGGTGGGCCGCCGGACCGACCGGAACGCCCCGGCGCGCCGCGGGCCCGTCACGGGACCGCGAGCCGCTCGGCGCCGCCGCCGGAGCAGGCGCTCAGCGCGAAGCCGAAGCGGTCCTCGGTGCCCTCCTGCGTGATGCGCTCGAGGTTGCGGCAGGCGTGGCGGAAGACGCCCTGCATGGCGTAGCGGTCCTTGCTGTCCACGACGACCACGACGCCCGTGGCCGTGACCTCGAGGTGGTAGGTGACGGGGTCGCCCTCGATGGTGTACCGGGTCGTCGTGAACTCGGACGGCTCGCGGTTCCTGTACGCCTGCCAGATGCACTCGCGCGCCGCGCCGTTGTAGCCGTCGCCGCGCCGGACGACCTCGGTGCCGCACTGCTTGAGCGGCGGCGTCGCCGGCCCGCTCTGCACCTTGTCGGCGGCGGAGGAGCAGGAGGCGGCGAGCAGGGCGAGCGCGAGGGCAGCGAGGGATCGGCCTGGCGAGCGAGGCATGGGGACTACTTACCTAACGCGATCCGCGGAAAAGGGATTCTTTTTTTCGGCCGGGCCGGCGGCGGGCGCCGGCGTCGGCGGCGTTCCTCACGTCCGGCGCGCTCCGCGGGGCGGCCTTCTTCCGGGTGGGCTTCTCTGGCGGCGGCTCGAGCGCGGCGGCCAGGGCGCCGAGGTCCTGGAGGCTGGCGACGAGCGCGCGGAGGTAGGGCTCGGAGAGGCGCTCGGCGGCGCAGAGCGCGCGGGCGGCGAGCACCTGGGCGTTGTAGGGGCCGGCGTCCTCGGGGACGTTGTCGGCCGCGCGCGCGACAGCGAGCGTGGCGCGGGCGCTCACGAGCGACTCGTGGAAGAGCGCGGTGGAGAGCGCGTTGCTGAGCGCCTGGGCTTGCCGCTTGACCCGGCGCTCGACGACGTCGCCGTCGCACGGGAGCCGCGCGAGGTCGCGCGCGAGCGGCTCGGGGAGGCGCACGTCGCGCGCCGCGATCTCGCCGCGCAGGCGCGCGAGCGAGGGGACGGCGGTCTTCTGCCGGCCCTGGGCGAGCGCGCGCAGGCGGCGGCGAGCGGCCCGCCCGACGGCGGGGAGGTCGCCGAGGGCGAGGGCGGCGGCGAGCGCGCCGTCGTCGGGGATGCCGGCGTCGGCGAGGGCGCGGAGCTGGGCCTCGGCCTCGGCGCGCGCGCGGTGGAAGGAGGCCTCGAGCGCCGCGAGCCGGTCGGCGGCGCGGGCAGCGAGGCGGGCGCGGGCGCCGCCGTCGAGGGAGCCGGCGCGCTCGAGGAGCGCCTCGATGAGGCGGTAGCTGGCGGGGTCGAAGCGATGGGCGCCGGCTGCCTGGAGGGCGGCGAGGCGGGCGGGGAGGGGGTGGGAGGAGCGGGGGGTAGAAGATGACCCGGGGTGGGTGGCGGTGGACGATCCGCGGTCGACGGTGCGAGGAGGCGACCCGGGTTTTGCAGAGATGGACGACCCAGGGTGGGGGGTAGCGGATGACCCAGCTCGGGGGTCCGCGGCCGACCCGGGTTGGGGGTCCGCGGCCGCCGACCCAGGTTGCGGCGGGCTTCCCGACCGAGGTTGAGCGGCCACAACCGACCCGGGTTGAGGGTCCACGGCCGCCGACCGAGGTTGCGGCGGGCGCCCCGACCCGGGTTGAGGGTCCACGCCGCCCGACCGAGGTTGAGGAGCGGCCACAACCGACCCGGGTTGAGGGTCCACGCCGCCCGACCGAGGTTGAGGAGCGGCCACAACCGACCCGGGTTGAGGGTCCACGGCCGCCGACCGAGGTTGAGGCGGGCGCCCCGACCGTGGTTGAGCTGGACGCCGCTGGCGCTCCTCCGGGTCGACAGCCAGCGGCGAAAAATCCACCGTCGGCGGCATCAGGGCGCGCCCCGCCGCGGGATGGGCGAGATCTCGACGCGGCGGTTCTTCGCTCGGTTCTCACTCGTATCGTTGGACGCCACCGGGTGCCGCTCGCCGAAGCCGGCCGCGAACAGCGCCTTGTCGGGGACGCCGGCGGCGGCGAGCGCGCGCGTCACCGTGAGCGCGCGCTGCGCCGAGAGCTCCCAGTTGTCGGCATACCCACGGGAAGAGCTCGTCAGCGGGCGGTCGTCCGTGAACCCGCTCACCATGATGAGCTCGTCATGATGCTCGAGGTAGGCCTTGAGCGGGTCCGCGAGCGCGCGCAGCAGCGCCACGCCCTCCGGCTGGAGGTCGGCGGAGTTGAGTTCGAACAGGATGCTGCCGCGGATCCCGATGCGCCCCTCGGTCAGCGTGATCCTCCCCTCGGCGAGCGGTCCGGCCAGGGCGCGCTCGAGCGACTCCAGGCGCGCGCGCTCCGCGGCGCGGGTGGCGCGCTCGACGGCGAGATCGCGGGTCAGATCGACCTGGAACGAGATGGCCCAGACGAAGAAGAGCACGAAGAGCCCGAAGAGACAGGCCATCAGGTCGCCGAAGACCGGCCAGACCGCCGCCTGCTCGGAGGCGTCGTCCTCGGCGGGCATCAGGGACATCGGCGAGCTCCCACGGCGGGCACCAGGAACATCGATGAGCTGTCCGCGCAGGCCGTGGACCTGACGACCAGCGGGCACGAGGAACCCGGAGAAGGCGGCAGCGCGGGGCGGCGCATCAGCTCGTCCTGGTCCTCAGCGCCCGCAGCTCGGAGAAGAGCTCGCGCTGGAACTGCAACGAATGGTCGAACACCTCGCGGGTCTGGTCGAGGTAGGCGCCGAGCAGGTCCGCCGCCTCCCCGTGCTCGCGGCGCTCGATCGCATCCTCGATCGCGCCCAGGCTGTTCAACCAGCGATCGCTGGCGTCGCGGTAACGGTCGACCGCGACGGTGAACATCTCGGCCACCGCCGTCATCTCGGCGCCGCCGGCCCGCACGAGCTCCGAGGCCTCGCGCACCACCGCCGCCGTCGCGTCGAGGCTCTCGCCGAGGCCGCGCGCGTGCGCGCTGAGCCGCTCCGCCAGCCCCTCGGCCGCCTCCCGCCGCGCGCCGTCCAGCCGCTCCTCGAACGCCGCGAGCCGCCCCGCCTGCTCCGCCAGCAGCGCCCCCGCCGCCTCCCCCAGCGCCGCGACGCGCGCCTCCGCCCGCGCGTCCCGCTCCGCCGCGCCCTGCGCCACCTGCTCCGCGAGCGACGCCACCCGCTCCGCCTGCTCCCGCGCGCTCCCGGACATCCCCGCCGTCGCTTCCGACAGCTTCTCCAGCAGCGCGTCCAGCCGCGCGTCCCGCGCCGCGTCCGCCTCTGCCCGCGCCGACAGCCGCTCCGACGCCTCCGCGATCAGCCGCGACGCCGCCTCCGGCGCCGCCTGCGCCGCGCGCGCCGCCTCCGTCAGCGGCACCGTCAGCGCCTCGCCCAGCGCCGTCAGGTGCGCCGCGCGCGCCGCGTCCAGCTCCGCCTGCCGCTCCGCCGCCTCGACCAACCGCGCCGCCTGCGCACTCTCCAGCCGCTCGATCGCCTCCCCCACCACCGCCGCAAGCCGCTCCGCCTGGCCCTCCAGCCGCGACGCCGACTCGGCCTCGAGCGCCTGCCGCCGCGCGACAGCCTCCCGATCCAGCCGCTCGAATCGCTTCGCAGCGCCCTCCTCCATCCGCTCCAGCCGCGACGCCACGCCCCCCTCGAGCTGCTCCAGCCGCGACGCCACGCCCCCCTCGAGCCGCTCCAGGCTCTCGCCGAGGCCGCGCGCGTGCGCGCCGAGCCGCTCCGCCAGCCCCTCGGCCGCCTCCCGCCGCGCGCCGTCCAGCCGCTCCTCGAACGCCGCGAGCCGCGCCGCCTGCTCCGCCAGCAGCGCCCCCGCCGCCTCCCCCAGCGCCGCGACGCGCGCCTCCGCCCGCGCGTCCCGCTCCGCCGCGCCCTGCGCCACCTGCTCCGCGAGCGCCGCCACCCGCTCCGCCTGCTCCCGCGCGCTCCCGGACATCCCCGCCGTCGCCTCCGACAGCTTCTCCAGCAGCGCGTCCAGCCGCGCGTCCCGCGCCGCGTCCGCCTCCGCCCGCGCCGACAGCCGCTCCGACGCCTCCGCGATCAGCCGCGACGCCGCCTCCGGCGCCGCCTGCGCCGCACGCGCCGCCTCCGTCAGCGGCGCCGCAAGCGCCTCGCCCAGCGCCGTCAGGTGCGCCGCGCGCGCCGCGTCCTGCTCCGCTTGCCGCTCCGCCGCCTCGGCCAACCGCGCCGCCTGCGCACTCTCCAGCCGCTCGATCGCCTCCCCCACCACCGCCGCAAGCCGCTCCGCCTGGCCCTCCAGCCGCACCGCCGACTCGGCCTCGAGCGCCTGCCGCCGCGCGACAGCCTCCCCATCCAGCCGCTCGAACCGCTTCGCAGCGCCCTCCTCCATCCGCTCCAGCCGCGACGCCACCCCTCCCTCGAGCCGCTCCAGGCTCTCGCCGAGGCCGCGCGCGTGCGCGCCGAGCCGCTCCGCCAGCCCCTCGGCCGCCTCCCGCCGCGCGCCGTCCAGCCGCTCCTCGAACGCCGCGAGCCGCGCCGCCTGCTCCGCCAGCAGCGCCCCCGCCGCCTCCCCCAGCGCCGCGACGCGCGCCTCCGCCCGCGCGTCCCGCTCCGCCGCGCCCTGCGCCACCTGCTCCGCGAGCGCCGCCACCCGCTCCGCCTGCTCCCGCGCGCTCCCGGACATCCCCGCCGTCGCCTCCGACAGCTTCTCCAGCAGCGCGTCCAGCCGCGCGTCCCGCGCCGCGTCCGCCTCCGCCCGCGCCGACAGCCGCTCCGACGCCTCCGCGATCAGCCGCGACGCCGCCTCCGGCGCCGCCTGCGCCGCACGCGCCGCCTCCGTCAGCGGCGCCGTCAGCGCCTCGCCCAGCGCCGTCAGGTGCGCCGCGCGCGCCGCGTCCAGCTCCGCCTGCCGCTCCGCCGCCTCGGCCAACCGCGCCGCCTGCGCACTCTCCAGCCGCTCGATCGCCTCCCCCACCACCGCCGCAAGCCGCTCCGCCTGGCCCTCCAGCCGCGCCGCCGACGCGACGTCCGCCTCCCGCCGCGCGCGCGCCTCGTCGTCGAGGCGCCGCTCGACCGCCTGCAGCGCCTCGCCCGCGGTCGCGCCGGCGCGCTCCACCGCCTCCGCCAGGATCGGCCTCACCACGCCGGCCGCCACGTCGGCCGTCTGCCGGAGGCCCGCCGCGATGTCGCCGCGGATCCCGGCCGCGGCCTCCGCGAACGAGGCGGCGGTCTGGCGCGCGCCCTCGACCTGGACGGAGAGGAGCCGCTCCTCGAGGCGCTCGAGCCGGGTCGTGGCCTCGCGCAGCGACGCCGCCGCCGCGGGCAGCGCGTCGCCCTGCCGCGCGAGCGCCTCCAGCGCGGCGAGCTGCCGGCCCGCGACCGTGAGCGCCGCGAGCGGACCCGCCGCGTAGGCCTGCAGCGCGGCCGCGGCCCCGGCCTCGGCCCGGCGCACGAGCACGGCGGCGAGCCCGAGCATCGCCGACGCCGCGACACCAGCCGCCGAGGTGCCGAACGCGCGCGACAGGCCCTGCATCGGCGCGGCCAGGCTCTCCCGCAGCGCGTCCACATCACCGCTCAGGGTCAGCGCCTCGCGCGCCCCCCGCAGCGTCTCGAACAGGCCGAGGAACGTGCCGAGCAGCCCGAGCGTCACGAGCAGGCCGACGAGGTACGACGCGAACGACGCGCCGGCCGTGGGCGACGCCACCCCGGCGATCCGCGCCTCGAGGAGCGGCCGGAGCGGCGCGCTGCTCTGCTCGATCGCCGCCCGCGTCGCCGGCCGCGGCAGCGCGGCGATCTCGCGCCCGAGCCGCGCGGCCCGCCCCGCGCGCACGAACAGCTCGAGCGTGCCGAGCGCGAGGCCCAGCGCGATGAGCTGCACCAGGCGGTACGCGAGCGGATCCGTCCCGCGGTAGACGAGCGCCGCCCGCCCCACGAGCGCGAGGCCGAGCCCCCCGGCGAGGAGCACCAGGAGCCGCGTCGTCCACTGCCGCGCCGTCGCGAGCCGCATCGTCAAGCCCCCCGCGGGCTACGCGGGCTCGCCCGCCGCCGCGGCCCCGTCGACCAGCGCGAGCAGCCGGCCCGCCTCGTGCGCGAGCGCCGCCTGCACCACGAGCTCCATGCGCTGGAGCTCCCGCCCGAGCCACTGTTCCTGCCCGAACCAGCCCGCGATCTCCTCGAGGCCGGCCTCCTCCGGCAGCGCGGCCACCGCCCCGCGGAGGCCGCGCGCGAAGGCGCGCGCGAGGCCGGGGACGAGCTCGGCGAGCGCGCGCTCGCGCCGCTTCTGGGTCGCGGCGGAGATCGCCGCGTCGAGCCGCTCGAGCCGCGCGGCGCCCGGGCCGAGGGCCCGCAGCGACGGCGCGAGCTCCTCGCGCAGCGCGCGCGTCTCGAGCCGGACGCGCCCGAGGGCGCGGCCGGCGAGCTCGCCGAACGGCTCCCAGAGCTGGCCCGCCGCGTACGCGAGCGCGCGCCCGGCGCGCGAGCGCGCGGGCAGCACCCCGGTCTGCTCCAGCGTCGCGAGCACCGCCCCGGCGTCGGGCAGCTTGTTCCGCCGGTGGAACGGCGCGGCGAACACGTGGTCGAGCGCCTCGGCGAGCTCGCCGAGGCGATCGGCGGTGAGCGCCCGGACCTCGGCGCGCGCGCCCTCCGCCGGCGGCGGCGCCGAGGACGGGGCGGCGCGGTCGAGCAGCGAGAGCTCGCGCGCGAGCGAGACGCTCCCGTGCAGGTCCATGAGCCCGGCCAGGACCGCCGCGGGGTCGGAGAGCCCCGCGAGCGGCGCGCGCGGCTCCTCCGCGAGCGCCGAGACGGCGGTCGCGAGGGGGCGCGAGGTCAAAGGCCCGCGCCGCGAGGACCCGGCTCCGGGGTGAAGCATTCGCACAGCGGCGCGTTGTTACCCGTCGCGGCGCTGAGCCGCAAGCCTGTCCGTCGCGCCGCCCGCGCCTCGCGCCCCGCGCCTTACCTGATGGCGGGCGCCTTCGCGCTCGTGGCCGACGCGCTCGTGGCCGACGCGCTCGTGGCCGACAGCGCGAAGGAGATCTGGTCGGCGCCCTTCTCGACGGCCGCCTTGATGAGATCCGCGCCCCCGTGCCCGGCGTTGCGCTCGATGCGGAGCAGGACCGGGCCGCCCGCGCTCGACGCCTGGAGGGCGGCGGCGAACTTGCGCGCGTGCAGGGGATCGACCCGATCATCGCTGTCGGCCGACAGCAGGAGGACGGCCGGGTACCTCGTCCCCGGCCTGACGCGGTGATAGGGCGAGTAGGCGTACAGCGCCTTGAACTGCTCCGGATCGTCGGCGGACCCATATTCGCTGATCCACGTCTTGCCGGAGCCGAACAGGTGATATCGCACCATGTCGAGCAGGGGGACGCCGCAGACGACGGCCCCGAACAGCTCCGGCCTCTGCGTGAGCGCGGCGCCGACGAGCAGCCCGCCGTTCGAGCCGCCCTGGATGACGAGCCGCTCGGGCCGCGTGTACCCCTCGCGGACCAGGTGCTCCGCGGCGGCGATGAAGTCGTCGAAGACGTTCTGCTTCTTGAGCAGCATCCCGTCCCGGTGCCACGCCTCGCCGTACTCGCCGCCGCCGCGCAGGTTCGCCACCGCGTACACGCCGCCCCGCTCCAGCCAGGGGTACATCGACGCGGTGAACGAGGGGGTCTGCGAGATCTGGAACCCTCCGTAACCATAGAGGAGCGCGCGGGAGTTACCGTCCTTCTTCATGTCCTTGCGACGGACGATGAACATCGAGATCTTCGTGCCGTCCCTGGACGGGAAGAACGTCTGCTCGACGGTGAAGGGCGACGGGTCGACTGGCACGTCGATGCGCGCGTAGAGCGCCGTCTCACCGGTCTTGATGGATGTCGCGTAGATCTCCTGAGGCGAGGTGAAGGACTCGAACGAGAAATACGCCTCGTCCTCGTCGGGCAGCCCGGACGGGCCGCCCACGGTGCCGATGCCGGGCAGCGGGACCTCGCGGACCAGCTTGCCGTCGAGCGAGCGCACCTCGACCCGGCTCGAGGCGTCCTTGAGATAGCTCAGCGCGAGGTGCCCACCCACGACGGAGACGCTGTCCAGCGTGGCGTCGGGGCGCTCCGGGACGATCTCCTTCCAGGCGGCGCGCTCCGGCCTGTCCGGGTCGACCTCGAAGAGGCGGTAATGCGGCGCGCCCTCGTCGGTATGGACGTAGAACCGGTCCTTGTAGACCTCGACGGTATAATGAGCGTCGCGCCCGACGGCGAGCGGCCTGTCCACCGTTTGCCCGCCCGGTTTGCGGAGATCGCGGAAGTAGACGTCTGTCGAGGTCCACCCGTGGGACACCGTGAGCACGAGGAAGCGGCCGTCCTTGGAGAGGGACGCATTGAGGAACGTCTTCGGGTCGCCCGTCTTGCCGCGGACCACGCGATCGAGCTTCGGATCCTGGCCGAGCCGGTGGAAGCGCACCTCCGCGTAGCCGGGCCTGTCGGCCACCGGGATCGACGGGTCGGTGGGGAGCCAGACGTAGTAAAAGCCGTCGCCCGAGGGCGTCCACGACGCGTACGCGTACTTGCCCCCTTCGATGACGTCCACCTCGGAGCGCTTGCCGGACGCGACATCCATCACATGGAGGGTCGCCTCATCGGAGTTGTTCTTCTGGACCTTGTAGGCGACGTTCTTGCCGTCCCACGACACCTCCCAGCCGCCCAGCGAGACGCTGCCGTCGTCGGACCAGCGGTTCGGGTCGAGCAGCGCGCGCTCCTCGCCGCCCTTTCCTTCCTTCCAGTAGATGATCGACTTCTCCTTGGTCGCGTGCCTCCGGCTCAGGAAGTACCGGCCCCGCCGGTGGCGCGGCGCGGAGACCGCGTCGATGTAGAAGAGCTGCTTGAGCCGTGACGCGATCGCGTCCCGCTCGGGGAGCCGGGAGAGCTCGGCGCGCGTGAACGCGTCCTGAGACTTCATCCACTCCTTCACTTCCGGCGAGTCGCCGTCCTCGAGCCAGCGGTACGGATCGGTGATCTCGACCCCATGCAGGGTGTATTTCACCGGAACGGCGCGGGTGGGCGGGTACGCGGGGCGGTCAGGGGGAGCGGGGGCGGGCGCAGCGCTGGCCGCGCCGGGGGGCAACGAGGAGCTTGCAGTCATGGTGGGACCCGTTCGGTGTGCGTCGGCACCTCCACAGGCGCCAGCGAGAAACGCCGCGAGGAGCAGGCCGGGAGAAGCCTTCATGGGACGAGCAGCATAGCGCGCCCCGCGTTGCCCGCGCACCTGGGCTCGCGGGTCTGCGCCCCGCGGAGGAGGCGCGTGGAGGAGGCGCGCGCGTCTCCCCTCGGCGTGTGATGAGGCCGGGGCCAGCTCTCCCCGGCGCGGCGCTCCGTACCGCGCCCGCCCCGCGCAACGCGGCGCTGGCGTGCAGGCGGGGCGAACGAGCGCCCACGCGCGGGTGCAGACCCGGCGCTCGCGCTGCTATCATCCGGCAGACATCGTCAGGGACGAGTTGCCCTGACCCATGATGGTGAGTTCGGGATGCTGGCCTATCACGACGGCGAGCCGTTTCTCGGCATCATTCACCTGAAACCAGGGCACATCTCCCCGATCTTCGTGCTCGAGATGATCGCAGCGATCGAGGCCAGCGCCGGCGACATGGATCCACCGTTCGTGCTCGTTGCAGAGCGGAGGGACGCCGTGGTGCGCATCCGGGTGCGCTGTGCCCCGGCTGCCCGCTGACCGAGCTGCCTCGTGGACAGACCGCCTCCTCGCGCGGCGGCCTGCGCCGCCGACCCGCTCATCGGGCAAGGCCGATGCGCGCAGCGAGGACCGGACGCGCGCCGACGAGAGACCGCCGGATTGCGATGCGGGGTGCCCCGGGCATCGTATAGGAAGGAAGCCCATGGCGACGCCCCTCCCCCCTGGACGCGCGACCGCGCTGCCGGCGCTCCTCGGCATCTGCCTGCTGCAGTCCACCGCAGGCGCGCAGCAGACCGCGCCCGCCGCGCCCGCCGCCCCCACCGACGCGCAGCCGCCGCCGGTGGGCGCAGCGGACGACCCCGCCGCCGCGGCCCCGCAGCCTGCCGCCGAGGCGCCCGCGATCGATCCGCTGTTCTCGCCGAGGCGAGCGACGCGGCGCGGCGGCTTCGCGGCGGGGATCGCCGGCGGCCTCGCGCTCGGGACCGCCGCCGGCTACCCGAATGACGTCCAGAAGATAGGATTCCAGCGTCACTACACAGAGACAGGCGTCGGCGTCGGCGGGGGAGGCTACGTCTGGCTCGGCGGCGTGCTCGCGGACTGGCTCACGTTCGGCGCCGGGGTTGGCGGGCACGCCCTGGCTGCCGCGGACCACTCCATCCTGGCGGGCGGCTTCATGTTCCACACCGAGATCTTCCCGCTCTTCTCGCTCGGGGAGCGCTGGACGGACGTGGGCGTCATCCTCGACGCCGGCACCGGCGTGGCCTACACGGCCGCGGACGCCGCCGACACCGACGCCATCGACGGCGCCCTCCCCGCCCGCATCGGAGGCGGCCTGTTCTACGAGGGGTTCCGCCTCTGGAAGGTGTCGATGGGCCCCTGGCTCTACGCCGATTACACATGGAGCACGTCCGTGCGCCAGCCAGGGTTCTACCTCGGCTGGCGCACCGCCCTTTACACCGACCCCTGAGCCACGTGCCCCCAGATCCACCGTAGGCCCCCGGAGAGGGTGTTCTCCGCGCGGGGTGGGGGATGGGCCGATGTCTGAGCCTTCGACATGAGTCATCCGGCTTGCCGGATGACTCATGTCGAAGGCGAGTTCGGCGGGGCCCCCACCCCGCGCGGAGAACACCCTCTCCGGGGGCCGGCCATCTCGGCAAGCCCCGCCAAGACGCCCTCAGGCCTGCAGCTCCGGCACCCGCCTCCGCGGCAAGGCCTCCCGCTCCGGCGCCGCCATCGTGAGCCGGATGCCGCGGCGGATGAGCTGTATCGCCAGGAAGGACACCGCGCCCACCAGGATCTTCCGCCCGATCTCGCGCGGCACGCTCGGCTTCCCCCGCGGCGCCACCCAGTCGGGGTGCCGCCAGAAGCGGACGAGCGCCCGCACGCGCTCCCGCCGCAGCCGCGCGTCGCGGGCGCGCGCCTCCTGGATCACCGAGATCACCGCCGCGCCCCCCATCAGCACGAGCATGAGCCCCCCCGTGACCACCCCGGCGCCGTGCCGGCGCACCTGGGTCTTCACGTCGAGGAGCGCGTGGCGCCGCTGATCGATCGCCTCGATCGTGTGCAGCAGCCGATCGCGCAGCTCGTCCGCCTTCCGCTCGAACTCCTCGCGCTGGCCGTTCAGCCCCCTCATACGATGTGCTCCCGGACCAGCCGCACGTCCGACCCGAGGCGGCCCCGCGTCCGCTCCAGCGGCCTCTTCGGCGCGCGCCCGTAGCCGACGAGCCCCACCGCCACGGCCACGGCGATGAGCCCGAGCCCGATCACGAGCGCCGGGAGCGGCGCCGGCGCGATCGCCAGCGCGATCGCGACGAGCACCAGCGCGACGCCGAGCAGCGCCGCCGCGGCCGCCGCGCCGAGCGCGACGCCCGACGTCTTCGCCCGCGCGATCTCCTGGTTGATCTCGTCGCGCGCCAGCGCGACCTCGACCTCGATCAGCTCACGGGCCTCGACGATCGCCTCCTTCACGAGGTCCGCCGTCGAGCTCTCGGGCCTGGGATCCACCTGCCTCATGGAACACCTCTCCGCCTCAGGGAACGCGCTCCGGCAGCGGAGCAGGCAACCTCCGGCGCACCCGGATCGCCGCGGAGCCCCCGCCGCCGACCGCGCCACGCGGTGCATACGGCACGCCAGCCCCATCCTCGCGAAGGCGCGCGCGCGCTGCGCGGCCCCCGGACGACCTCTGCGTGCGCCGCGCGCCGCGGGCGATCAGGGCAGGACGCCGGAGACGACCCGCTCGTGCCCGCCGTAGTCGAGGTTCCTCGCGACCTCGGTGAACCCCGCCGCGGCGAAGAGCCCGGCGACCGCGGCCGCCTTGCCGGCCTCGACCTCCATCGCCAGCACGCCGGAAGGGGCGAGCCAGGCCGGGGCCTCGGCGACGATCCGGCGCGTGACGTCGAGCCCGTCGGCGCCGCCCGCGAGCGCGAGGTGCGGCTCGTAGCCGCGGATGTCGATCTGCAGCGCGCCCACGTCCTCGTCCGGGATGTACGGCGGGTTCGCGGTGATCAGGTCGAAGCGGAGGCCGGACGGCACGCCGGCGAAGAGATCCGAGCGCAGGAACCCCGCGTTGACCGCCCCGAGGCGCAGCGCGTTCTCGCGGGCGACCGTGAGCGCGGCGTCCGAGAGGTCGACGCCGAGCACGCGGCCGGTGGGCCGCTCGCACGCGAGGCTCACCGCGACGCAGCCGGACCCGGTGCACAGATCGAGCACGCGCGCGGAGAGCGCGACGCGCCGCGTCCGGGCGAGGCCGACCTCCACGAGGATCTCGGTGTCGGGGCGCGGGATGAGCACGCGCGGATCGACGCGGAACGGGCGGCCGTAGAACTCCCGCACACCGAGCAGGTACGCGACCGGCTCGCCGGCGCGGCGGCGCTGGTGCAGCTCCCGGTAGGCGGCGAGCTCGGCCTTGTCGAGCGGCCGCTCGGCGTCGATCAGCAGCCCGACGCGGTCGAGGCCCAGCACCTTGCCGAGGAGGAGCTCGGCGTCGAGGCGCGCGGAGGACGCGCCGCGCTTCTTCAGGTCGCCCGAGGCCCACGTGATCACGCGGCGGATCGTCCAGGCTTCGTTCTGCGGCTCGACGTCGGGCTTGTTCACGGCAGAGGGGCGGCGAGGGACGCGCGGACCGCGTCGGAGACGACGGCCTCCACCTCGGCGCGGGCCGCGTCGCGGTCCGCGGCCGACCGGGCCTCGAACCGCAGCACGAGGATCGGACCGGTGTTCGAGGCGCGGCAGAGCCCCCACGCCCCGCCGCCGAAGTCGATGCGCGCGCCGTCGATGTCCACGACCGGACGGGCGCGGCGGAAATGCTCGGTCACGCGGCGGACGACCTCGAACTTCACGGCGTCGGGGCAGTCGACCCGGATCTCGGGGGTGGCGAAGGTCTCCGGGACGTCCGCGAGCAGCTCGCCGAGCGGCCGCCGCGCGCGGCCCACGATCTCGAGCAGGCGGACGGTCGCGTAGACGGCGTCGTCGAACCCGAACCACCGATCGGCGAAGAACATGTGCCCGCTCATCTCGCCGGCGAGCAAGGCGCCCTCCTCTTTCATCTTGGTCTTGATGAGCGAATGCCCCGTCTTCCAGAGGATGGGGCGCCCGCCGCGCGAGGCAATGTCCGCGTAGAGGGTCTCGGAGCACTTCACCTCCCCGAGCACCGCCGAGCCGGGGCGCTCGGCGAGGAGCGACCGCGCGAACAGGATCAGCAGCTTGTCCCCCCAGAGCACCTCGCCGCGCTCGTCGACGACGCCGATCCGGTCGCCGTCGCCGTCCCACGCGACGCCGAGCGAGGCGCCTGTCGCGAGCACGCGGGCGCGGAGCGCCTCGAGGTTCTCGGGCACGGTCGGGTCCGGGTGGTGGTTCGGGAAGAGCCCGTCGATGTCGCAGAAGAGCGCGTCCGGCGCGAAGCCGAGCGCCTCGAGCGTGCGGACGCCGAGCGGGCCGGCCGCGCCGTTGCCGGCGTCGATCACGAAGCGGACGTCGGTGCCCGACAGGCGCGACGCGGCGCGCACCGCCGCGATGTAGTCGGCCGCGAGGTCGACCTCGGTGAGCGCGCCCCGCGCCACCGGCGCGCCGCGGCCGTCGGCGGCGGCGCCCTCCTCGATGAGGTCGGCGAGCGCCTGGATGTCCTTGCCGAAGAACGAGGCCTTGCCGCGCATCAGCTTGAACCCGTTGTCCGGCGCCGGGTTGTGGCTGGCCGTGATCATGATCGCGCCGTCGGTCCGGAGGTGGTGCGCGGCGAAGTAGAGCTGCGGCGTCGGCCCGACGCCGGCCGAGATCACGTCGGCGCCGGCGGCGAGCAGGCCGTCCGTGAGGGCGGCGAACAGCCGGTCGCTCGAGAGGCGGCCGTCCCGGCAGACAGCGACGCGCGGGCGGGCCGCGCCGGCGTGCGCCCCGTCGGCGAGCTCGCGGCGGAGGAGCAGGGCGAAGGCAGCGCCGAGCTCGCGGGCGAGCTCGCTGGTGAGGTCGCGCTCGGCGACGCCGCGGATGTCGTACTCGCGAAAGATGTGTCGGGGGAGCTTCATGGACCAGCGGTTGAGCGCTCGGCTATCCACGCTGCGGCGCGGGCCGGCGGCGCCGAGGATGCTCTGACACGGCGCAATCGTGGGTGAAACGAAAAACGCCGCGCGCGCAGCTCGCGCGGCTCGCGCGGCTCGCGGCTCACACATTGCGTTCCCGGCCGTCGGCCAGGTAACTTTGGCGCGTGGAGCCCAGGACCGCATGATGACGCGCGCACAGAGAACCGGTCTCGCAGCCCTGGTGGCCCTCTCCTGCCTCGCCCGCGCCGACGCCGCGCGGGCGGCGGAGCCGTCGCCCGCCGCCCTGCCGATCACCGTCATCGCCGTCCGGACCGACGATGCCTACGACCAGGCCGAGGCGCTGACCAGGGCGCTGCGGTACGCCATCAAGAACAGCGCGGGGTGGTCGGTCGGCGAGGGGGATTTCTCGCTCGAGGTGCTGACGCTGTCCCTGCAGTGCGAGGATCGGCCCGACGCGGCCTGTGAGACGCGCATCGCCGATCACATCAAGAGCGACCGCTACCTCTGGGGCGTGCTCCGCAAGAGCGACGCCAACGTCGAGGGCGACGTGCACCTCTGGACCCGCGGAAAGCCGTCCGCGAGCGTGCCGGTGAAGTACAGCGCGAACCTCACCGAGGCCAACGACGAGCCGCTCCGCAAGATCGCGGCCGACGCGCTCGCGACGCTGACCGGCGGGCCGCCGCAGGGGTCGCTCCGCGTGAGGACGGGCGCCGCGGAGGCGAGCGTGCTCATCGACGGCAAGCCGGTCGGCAAGGTGCAGAACGGCGAGGGGGTGTTCACGGTGACGGCCGGGCCCCACAAGGTGCTCGTCAAGTCGACAGGCTTCCTCGACTCCGAGGCGTCGGTCCTCGTCCGGCCCATCGCTACCACGGACATCGCGCTCAGCCAGATGCCCGCCGACGCCTCGCAGACCAACTGGAAGCGCGTGGGCGGGTTCATCGGCCTCGGCGCAGGGGCGGTGTTCGGGACCGTGGGCGTCATCAGCTCGGTCCAGGTGGCGACCATCCAGGGCGACGCGCGCTACGACGCCTACCGGAACCTGTTCGGCACCGAGGTCAAGGACGTCTGCGCCCCCGACCAGCGCGAGTCCGTCCGGGGGCTGGCCGGCAGCGAGGGCCGGACGGCCGACGCCGGCGTCAAGCTCTGCGAGCGGGCGGACACGTTCATGGCGCTCCAGTACGTCTTCTACCCGCTGGCGGTGATCTCCGCGGGCCTCGGCGCCTACCTGCTCGTGACCAGCGACGGCCGGGCGGGGGAGCGCACCGGCTGGACCGTGCAGCCCAGCGTCGGCCTCGGCGCGGGCGCCCTCGACCTGACGTACCGCTGGTGAGCCGCGCCGCGCGGCCCGCGGCGAGCGGGCGACGACCATGCGGGTGATCGCCGGCCGCCTCGGCGGGCGGCGGCTCGCCGCGCCGCGCGGCGAGGGCACGCGGCCGACCGCGGACCGCGTGCGCGAGGCGCTCTTCTCCTCGCTCGGCGACGTGACCGGCGCGCTCGTCTGCGACCTCTACGCCGGCACCGGCGCGCTCGGCATCGAGGCGCTCTCGCGCGGGGCGCGCCGCGCGGTCTTCGTGGAGAACGGCCGGCCCGCGCTCGCGACGCTCCGCGAGAACCTCGCCGCGCTCGGCCTCGAGGAGGAAGCGCGGGTCGTCCCCCTCCCGGTCGAGCGCGCGCTCGATCTGCTCCGCGACGAGGGCCCCTTCGACCTCGCCCTGCTCGACCCGCCCTACGCCGCCCTGGCCAGAGCCGCCGCCGCGGCCGCGCGCCTCGCCGGGCCGCTCGGCCTGCTCGCGCCGGCCGGGCGCCTCGTCCTCGAGCACGCGCGGCGCGACCCCTCCCCGGAGATCGCCGGGCTCACCTGCGCTGCCGTCCGCACCTACGGCGACACCGCGGTGTCGTTCTACGCGCGCTGAGCCGCCCGCGCGCGGCGCCGCTGACCCGCCCGCGCGCGGCGCCGCCCTCCCCCGCAGCCCCGCCGTGTTCATCCCCGGCGCATCCAGTTTCCTGGCGCGCTTCCCGGTCGGCCCTTGTAGACTCGCCCCCCGCCGGACGCACGTGCGTCTCGGCTCCGGCGCCCGAAGGCCCCGCCGAAACGGACGGGCCTCGCGCGCCTCTCCGGGAGGACTTCTCACGTGTCCGCATCGATGCCCCCGTCATCTCAGCAGATCCCCGGAAAATCCGGCAATTCAGGTCTCTACATCGCAGGCATGGTCGTCCTCGCCGCGCTCATGGCCGGCCTGCTCTACTGGAAGATGAGCCCGGAGCCGGACGCGCCGACCCCGGCGCCGAGCGCGGCCGTGCCCGTCGCGAGCAAGCCGGCGGATCCTCCGCCGCTGTTCGCGCCGCCGCCGCCGCCGCCCGTCGACGAGGTCGAGGACGCCGGCGCGGACGCCGGCAAGGTCGCGTCGGGCCAGGGCCCGGCCACGACGGGCAAGTCGCCCTGCTCCGGCAAGTGCGGCGACGGCGCGAGCTCGCCCGCGCTCGACTCCGCCGTCCTCGGGCTCGCTCGCTCGGCGCAGGGTTGTTATAACCGCGCGCTGCGCACCTCGGAGGTCTCCGGCAAGCTGACGGTGAGCGTGCAGGTCGCCTCGACAGGCGCGGTGTGCAGCGCCTCGATCCTCAACGACACGGTGGGCTCGGGCGAGATTGCGTCTTGCGTCCTGGGACGTTTCCGCGGCAAATCACTGCCTCCGCCGCAGAGCGGATGCGTCGTGGTGAACGTTCCGATCAACTTCACCATCAAGCAATAGGAAGCAGCCGATGCGTACGCTCCCCCTCCGGATGGCCAGCCTGCTCCTCCTCGCGCTCGCGCCGCTCGCGCTGCAGAGCGCCGCGTGCCGCGCGGAAGACGGCACCACGCCGGTCTGCAACGACAACATCGATCCCGAGCAGGGGATCGTGAAGGATCCGGACGGCTGCCACCAGTTCCCGTACTGTCTGGTGAACGGCGCCGCGGCGGCCCCCGAGGAGTGCTGCAAGAACGCGGAGGGCCAAATCAACCAGGAGTGCGTCAGGGGCTATGCGCCCCTCACCTCCTCGGCCAGCACGACGTCGACGAGCAGCACGACGTCGGCGAGCGGCACGGGAGGCAGCGGCGGCGCGGGCGGCGACGGGGGCGACGGCGGCGCCGGCGCTGCCGGGGGCGCGGGCGGCGCCGGAGCTGCCGGGGGCGCGGGCGGCGCCGGGGGGAGCAGCGGCTAGGCCGCGCGCCCATCGTGCCGTGCCGAGGCTAGTCGCCGCGTCCAGCCGGGGGATCCTGCTCTCGGTCGCCTACGATGGGCGCCCGTTCGCCGGCTACGCCCGCCAGCGCGACCAGCGCACGGTCGCGGGGGAGCTGCTCGGCGCGCTGCGCGCCATCGACCCGGCCATCCGCGAGATCCGCGGCGCGAGCCGCACCGACGCGGGCGTCCACGCGCGCGACCAGCGCGTCGCCTTCGACACGGCGGCGCCGCTGCCGCCGCGCGGCTGGGTCCTCGCGACAGCGCGCCACCTGCCGGACGAGATCGTGATCCGGCGCGCCGCCGTCGTGCGCGTCGGGTACTCGCCGCGCTTCGAGAGCCTCCGCAAGCGCTACCGCTACCTGATCCTCCGGGATCTGGTCCGCGATCCGTTCCTCAGCCGGCGCGCCTGGCGCGTCGAGGGCCTCACGGACGAGGCGATCGCGCGGGCGCGCGCCGAGGCCGCCGCCGCGACCGGCACGCACGACTTCGCCGCGTTCAGGACCAGCGCGGACGAGCGGACGACCACGATCCGTACGCTGTACGGCGTCGAGCTGTCGCTCGATCCTGCGGATCCGCGCCTCGTCCGGATCGACGTCGACGGGAACGCTTTCCTGCACAACATGGTGCGCATCCTGGTCGGCACGCTGATGGACGTGGCGCGCGGGCACCTGGAGCCCGGCGCGATCGCGCGCGCGCTCGCGTCGCGGGACCGGCGCGACGCCGGGATCACGGCGCCGCCGGACGGGCTCTACCTGGAGCAGATCCACCTTCGCGACGACGGCCAGGAAGCGTGGCCGGCCGGTCCCTCGGCGGGCCCTCCGGCGGACGAGGCTTCGCCCGCGTGGGCCGAGCCGGAGGAGGACGCGTCGCTCGTGCCCGGGTCCGGCCCCGACGCGGACGCGTCGCATGTGCCCCCGTCCGGCCCCGACGCGGACGCGTCGCACGTGCCCCCGTCCGGCCCCGACGCGGACGCGTCGCTTCCGCCCGAAGCTGGCCCTGGCGCGGGCGCGCACCTTCCGCCCGCTCGGTGACCCGCGCGGTTTCCGCGCGCCAGGAGGTTGCGTTCGCGCGCGCTTCCCGTCTTACCTCTCGCGTCGCTGCCGGGCACCGCGCCGCGGACCGCGGACAGGATCTCTCCCACGCGCTGGAGGAAGCATGAACTCGCGTCGGCTCGCTGTATCCCTCGCCCTGCTCGTCCCTGCCCTCTCGCTCTCGTCGCTCGCGGGCGCCCAGCCGGCCGCGGAGCCGGCGCCCTCGCCGAAGGCGCCCCCCTCGCCCGCCCCGAAGGCGCCCCCCGCGCCGCCGTCCCGCGCCGCCGCGTCCAGCGCCGCCGCGGCCGCCGGCGCCGCCGACCTGCGCCGCCTCGGCGAGGCCTTCGCCGACGTCGCCGACAAGGTCGGCCCCGCCGTCGTCCAGATCGAGGTCACCGTCGGCGAGGACGTCTCCTCGCCGCTGCGCTGGTTCCGCGACGGCGGCCAGCGCCGCGGGCTCGGCTCGGGGGTCATCTTCTCCCCGGACGGCGGCATCCTCACGAACAACCACGTCATCGACGGCGCCCGCGCGATCACCGTCCGGCTCCGCGACGGCCGCATGTTCGCCGGCCGCGTCGCGGGCCGCGACCCCGCGACCGATCTCGCCGTGATCCGCGTCGACGCGAAGGACCTCCCCGTCGCGACGTTCGGCGACAGCGACGCCGCGCGGGTCGGCGCCTGGGTCGTCGCGATCGGCTCCCCGTTCGGCCTGGACCACACGGTCACCACCGGCGTGCTCAGCGCCAAGGGGCGCGGCGGCGTCGGCGTGAACGACGTGGAGGACTACCTCCAGACCGACGCGAGCATCAACCCGGGCAACTCGGGCGGCCCGCTCGTCGACCTCGACGGCCGCGTGCTCGGCATCAACACCATGGTGGTGAGCCGCGGGCAGGGCATCGGCCTGGCCGTGCCGGCGAACATGGCCCGCCGCGTGGCGGAGCAGCTCCTCCGGAGCGGCCGCGTCGAGCGCGCGTTCATCGGCGTCGGGCTGCAGGACCTCACGCCCCAGCTCGCGGCGGCGATGCAGAGCCCGCCTCGCGCGGGCGCGCTCGTCAACGCCGTCACGCCGGGCGGCCCCGCGGCCGGCTCGAACCTCCAGCCGGGCGACGTGATCACGTCCGTCGCGACCCGGCCCGTGCGCGACGCGCAGGACGTCATCCGCGAGCTCTTCAACCACAACGTCGGCGAGACGCTGGCGCTCGAGGTCGTGCGCGGCGGCCAGCGGTACCAGGCCCGCGTCACGCTCGCCCCGCGGAGCGAGCCGCCGCCGCCGGCGCTCCCGGTCCAGCGCGCGCCCGCCCAGCACCCGGGCCTCGGCCTCACGCTGCGCGACGCGCCCGCCCCGCGCGGCCCGGGCCGCGAGGGCGGCTCGATCGCGCGCATCGTCGCCGTCGCGAGCGACTCGCCCGCCGAGCGCGCCGGCCTCCGGCCGGGCGACGTCATTCTGGAGGCAGACCGGAACCGCGCGCCGACCGCCGCCGAGGTCGAGGAGGCCGCGCGCGACGGCGAGCTCCTCGTCCGGGTCCAGCGCCGCGGCGCGGCGTTCTACGCGGCGCTCACGCGCTGATCCACGCCGCGCGGCGGTCGCCGGAAAATCCGACGCGGACGAATGGACTGCCCGCGCTCGCCTTGGTAGTCACGGTACCGTGCACGTCGGTCTCGATCGCCTCCCCGATCTCCCGCAGCTCAAGCGCCTCCGGTCGGCTCGCCTGGGCGTCCTCGCGCACCCGGCGAGCGTCGATCGCGAGCTCACCCACATCGCCTTCGTCCTCGAGGAGCTCGGGGTGCGCCCGCGCCTCTTCTTCGGGCCGGAGCACGGCTACGGCGGCGAGGCGCAGGACATGGCGGCGGTGACGAGCGACGTCGACGCGCGCTCGGGCGCGCGCATCGTCAGCCTGTACGGCGACAGGTTCGAGGATCTCTCGCCCTCCGCCGCGGATCTCGCGGAGATCGACCTGCTCCTCATCGATCTCGCCGACGTCGGCGCGCGCTACTACACGTTCGTCTGGACGGCGCTGCTCGCGCTGCGCGCGGCCCACGCGGCGGGCGTGCACGTGGTGCTGCTCGACCGGCCGAACCCGATCGGCGGCGCGACGGAGAGCGTCGAGGGCGCGACGCAGGCCCCGGGGTTCCTCTCGTTCGTGGGGCTCGAGCCCGTGCCCGTCCGCCACTCGCTCACGGTGGGCGAGCTGGTCGCGCTCTTCGCGCGGCGCGAGGGCATCCCGCTCGGCGACGTCGCGTGCGGGCTTCAGGTCGTGGCCGTCGCGGACCACCGCCGCGAGGGGCTCGCGGCCGAGTGGGATCGGCCGTTCGTCCTCCCGTCGCCCAACATGCCGACGGCGGACACCGCGCTCGTCTACCCGGGCGGCTGCCTGCTGGAGGGGACGAACCTGTCGGAGGGCCGCGGCACGACGCGCCCGTTCGAGATCGTCGGCGCCCCCTGGCTCGACGGCCGCGATCTCGCCGCGCGGCTCGCGTCCACGGGGCTGCTCGGCTTCGTCGCGCGGCCGCTCACCTTCCGGCCCACGTTCCAGAAGCACGCGGGCAAGATCTGCGGCGGCGTGCAGATCCACGTCACCGACCCGCGCACCTTCCGCCCGGTGGCGACGTACGTCGCGCTCACCGCGTTCGCGCGCCGGCAGCAGCCCGAGCAGTTCCGCTTCCGCACCGAGCGTTACGAGTACGTCGACACGATCCCCGCCTTCGATCTGCTCACCGGCTCCGCCGCCGCGCGCCTCGCCATCGAGGCCGACGAGGATCCGCTGTCGATCGCGCTGGAGGTGTCGCGCCCGGATCCGTCCTGGTCCGAGGTGATGCGCGAGGCGCAGGCGGCGGTGGCGGCCTGCTGAGCGCCGCCCGCGCGGCTCAGCGATCGTAGCGATCGTAGGGCTCCGGCCGGGAGATCACGCCGGCCGTGTACCGCGTCGCGAGGACGACGAGCAGGAGCCCGATCCCGGCGGACACGAAGAAGGCGCGCGCCGGGACCTCGTCGGAGAACCCGAACAGCCAGGGCGAGGCGAGGAGCCCGACGCCGAGGGAGAACTCCACCGCTCCGTGCACCGCAAACGGGATCTTCCGCGCGGCGCCGAGCGGGTGATCGGACAGCAGCGTCACGACGAGGTGCGCCAGGGCGGTGACATAGCAGACCGCCGTCGGCACCGGCCCGAAGCGGAGCGCGAGCGGCGCGAGGGCGAGCAGGACGACGGCCGCGTAATCGATGAACCCATGGTGGCGCGGAGACAGGAGCGTCATCGGTCCCTCCTTGGAGGAGCTCTCTCCACGGGAGGTGCATCGCATGTGCCGAGGCGATGCGCCGAGGAGAGCGGCTCACCGCGCGCAGGCCGCCCCGGAATGTCGCGATCGCCGGGGCGCCGCGCGACCACCCCGCGTCCGGGACGGGCGCGAGGGTGCTCATCGTGCTCACAACGAGCGGGGCGATCGCCGGTGGTGGCTGGAATCGAGCAGGAGGGCGGGGAGAAGGCGAGACGAAGAGACGGCGACACGAGAAGACGAGAAGACAGGATAGCAACGCTCTCCCGCCCTCATGCGAGCTCCCTCCCGGCCAAGGCGATCACGACCCGCCCGCCGGCCCGGCTTGACGCGTCCGGCGGGGGGCGCAGGTTCCGGCGCATGCCGGGCAGATCTCGCGTCGTTCAACGTGCGGGCCGCGCGAACGGAGCGCCGCGTGGCCGGCGGCTGCCCGTGGGCGAGGCTCCTGTCATGAGCGCGGAGCCGCGGCTCACCGGTCGTGTCGTCCTTCCCGGGGACACCGGGTACGACGACGCGCGCGAGGTGTACAACGCGCGCTTCTCGCGTCGTCCTTCTGCCATCGTGTTCTGCCAGGACGCGCAGGATGTCGCGAACGCCGTCCGGTGGGCGGCCGCGCGAGACGCGGAGATCCGGGCGAGGAGCGGCAGGCACTGTTACGAGGGGTTCTCCGTCGTCGACGCGGGGCTCGTCATCGACGTGAGCGACCTCCGCGGCGTCCGCGTCGACCGCGAGCGCGGCGTCGCCGTCGTCGGCGCCGGCGCCGACCTGATCACCGTCTACGACGCGCTCGGGCAGGTCGGCGTCACCCTCCCTGCGGGCTCGTGCCCCACGGTCGGCATCGCGGGGCTCACGCTCGGCGGGGGGTTCGGCCTCCTCTCCCGCGCGCTCGGCCTCACGTGCGACAGCCTGCTCGCCGTCGAGATGGTGACCGCGGACGGCGAGGTGATCCGGGCCGATGAGCGCGAGAACCAGGATCTGCTGTGGGCCTGCCAGGGCGGCGGGGGCGGCAACTTCGGTGTCGTCACGTCGTTCACGTTCAAGACGCACCCTGTCTCCGAGGTCTCGATCTTCAGGATCTCCTGGCCCTGGGGCGAGCTCACGAGCGTGCTCGAGGCGTGGCAGGCGTTCGCCCCGTTCACCGACGAGCGACTGACGTGCATCCTCAAGCTGACGGCCAGGTCCGCCGGCGAGATCTCGTGTGTGGGCCAGATGCTCGGGACAGGCGAGGAGCTCTATCGAACGATCCAGCCGCTCCTCTCCATGCGGGCAGCCGTGCCTACCAGCGTGTCGATCGAGACCCTGCCTCATCTCAACGCGGTCGGCCAGCTCGGCGGGATCGGCAGCGATCCCGACCGATGGACCGTGCACCAGCGCCAGGCGCAGGCGAGCTTCAAGAACGCGTCGGCCTATGCGTACGATCGCTTCGGCGCCGAGGCGATCGCGGCGCTCACCGCCGAGCTCTCGCGCGCGCCGAGCGCGAGGTGCCTTGTCCAGCTCGACGCGTATGGCGGCGCCGTCGGCCGGGTCGCGCCCGACGCCACGGCGTTCCCGCACCGGCGCGCGCTGTGGAGCCTGCAATACCAGGCCTACTGGAATGCAGCCGCGGAAGAGAAGGCGAACGTCGCCTGGGTCGAGCGGGTCCGCCGCGCGATGCTGCCCCACACCCGGGGCGCCTACATCAACTACATCGACGCGGAGCTCGAGGACTGGCTGACGGCCTATTACGGTGCGAACGTCGCGCGGCTCGCGGCCATCAAGGCCAGGTACGACCCGCGCGAGGTGTTCCGCTTCCCCCGATCGATCCCCCGCTCCCTGCCGGAGGCGGCCGGCGCCTCCGGGAGCTCCGGAGCGGGCGGCGGCGCGCCGGATATCAAAAATATTGTTTAAGATCGATCACTTACGTCACTACCGAGGCGGAGCGGCGTCCTCTCCACCTCCGCTGCGGCCGCGGCGCGCGCAGCGGCCGGCGCTCCGTCGCGCGGGGCCGGCGCTCAGCCCGTCGACAGGAGCTCGTCGAGCACGGCATTGTACTCGTCGAGCAGCGGGTGCGGCGGCAGCGCGCGGGACATCGCGCGCAGCTCCTCGAACCTGGCGACCTGGATTTCCCTGCCGCGCTTGAACATCGACCACGGGTCGCCGTGCTCGCGCGAGCAGACGATGATCGACTGGAAGTTGTCTATCTTGTCCGCCAGCGTGATCGCCTGCGCGTCCCAGGGCTTCTTCGGGAACGCCTCGAGATAGAGCCGCTTGCGGTCCTCCCAGGGCAGCGACCTGTCCTGCTCGGTCACGTGGCGGACGAGCGTGGCGACGCGCTCGCCGAAATGCTGGAGCATCTCGTCGAACGTGACGCCCTGGTCCTCCATGGCGTCGTGCAGCGCGCCGGCCGCGACCACCTCGTCGTCGAAGCCGTGACGGGCGAGCAGCACCGCCACGCCGGCGAGGTGGCTGATGTAGGGGACGTCGGCGTTCGGATACTTGCGCTTCTGTGCCCGGTGCCAGACCGCCGCCTGGTCGAGCGCGCGCTTGAGGAGGATGCCCATCGCGTGTCCGGCCCACCATAGCCGCTCGTCGTCCAGAACGCAGGCGCCGATGGCGACCGGCGTCGCCCAGCCCGCCGCCCGGCTCGCGGCTCGGCCCGCCCGCGGCTCACCGCGGCGCCGGGGCGGGCCGAGCCGCGAGCATCCGGGCGGCCCGGCGGGGGCCCGCGCCCGCGCCCTCCTCGGATCGCGCGCGCGATAGCCCCTCGTTCGTTCAGATGGTCCGGGGAGGTGCGCGCAGGTCCCACGAAGATGCGGCCGGCGTCGCTCGTTGCCCAAGACTCCGCAGTTGCCGACCTGTATACTCATCCGCGACAGCGTCTTATATCGTCATGCGAAACCCGCCGACGCAGGGTGCCACCTCATGAGACCTTGCTCTTTCCTCTCGCTGGCCGCCGCGCTGGCCGCTCTCGCCGTCACGCCTGCGCCCGCGCGGGCGCAGGACGCGCCCGTCAAGCCCGAAGGCATGGCCCTGAGCCGCTTCGTCCCGGCGCCCGCCGGGGACCGCATGTTCAGCGTGCCCTCCCCGTTCGCCGCGGGCCACCTGACGCCGCACGTGATGCTGATGGCCGACTACGCGAGCAATCCGCTCGTCCTGCGGCGCGAGCGCGATGACGCGGAGATCGGCGCGGTCGTCAGCGATCAGCTCACGTTCCGGCTCAACGCGTCGCTGCCGCTCTGGAACAAGGTGAGCGTCAGCCTCGACGCGCCGGTCACCGCGGTCCAGTCGGGAGAGAGCCCGAACGGCGGCGGCCAGCAGTTCACCTCCCCGAGCGGCGCGGACATCGGCGACCTGCGGTTCGGCGCGCGCGTGCAGCTCTTCGGCGCGTACCACGACCCGCTCCAGGTCGCCCTGGGCGCGTACCTCTGGCTGCCCACCGGCGCGGACGACGGGTTCGTGAGCGACGGCAGCGTCCGCGCGATGCCCTACGTCGCCGTCGGCGGCCGCATGGAGCGGCTCGTGTGGTCGACCGCGCTGGGCACCGAGCTGCGGCGCTCCCAGTCGTTCGGCGGCGTGGCGCAGGGGACGATGCTCACCCTCGGCGGCGGCGTCGGCATCCTCGCCGCCGACGGCCGGCTCCAGGTGGGGCCGGAGCTCACCACCGCGATGGTGCTCGAGGACATCAGCGGTCGCACCTTGAACGCGGAGCTCCTCCTCGACGCGAGGTATCGATTCCTCCCCTTCGTCGAGGCGGGCATCGGCGTCGGGCCGGGGCTCACCTCGGGGATCGGCACGCCCGACCTGCGCGTCGTCGCGATGGCCGCCTTCACGCCGGAGCAGCCCACGGACCAGGACAGGGACGGCATCGGCGACCCGGAAGACGCCTGCCCGAAGGTGCCCGGCGTGCGCAGCGACGACCCGCGCAAGCACGGCTGCCCGCCGCCGCCGGACCGGGACAAGGACGGCATCCCCGACGCCGACGACGCGTGCCCGTTCGTGGCCGGCGTCGCCAGCGACGACCCGCGCAAGCACGGCTGCCCGCCGCCGCTCGACCGGGACAAGGACGGCATCCCCGACGGCGAGGACGCGTGCCCGCTCGTCGCCGGCGTCCGGAGCGACGACCCGCGCAAGCACGGCTGCCCGGCGGACCGGGACGAGGACGGCGTGCCCGACGGCGAGGACGCGTGCCCCGACGTCAAGGGGTTCCGCTCGAAGGACCCGGAGAAGAACGGCTGCCCGCGCGACACGGACGGCGACACGTTCCGCGACGACAAGGACGCCTGCCCGAGGGAGAAGGGCTTCGCGGATCCGGATCCCGAGAAGCACGGCTGCCCGAAGGCGGTGCGGGTGACCGAGAAGAACGTCGTCATCCTCCAGCAGGTGCAGTTCGACACGGACAAGGCCACCATCAAGCCGGTGAGCGATCCGCTGCTCGACGAGGTCGCCCAGGTGCTGAAGGAGCACCCGGAGATCGTGCTCATCGAGATCCAGGGTCACACGGACGACCGCGGCACCGACGAGCACAACCGGACCCTGTCGCAGAACCGCGCCAACTCGGTCATGGCGGCGCTGGTGCGGCGCGACATCGACTCGACGAGGCTCACGGCGCAGGGCTATGGCCGGGACCAGCCCATCGACGACAACAAGACGGAAGCGGGGCGCCAGAGGAACAGGCGAGTCCAGTTCAACATCATCAAGAAGGCCGCGTACAAACCGCAGGTCGAAACCGGAGAAGATCGATGAGAAAGCAGTTGAGCGTCACCGGTCTCGCGCTACTCACGCTGATGGGCCTCACGACGGCCAGCGCGACGGCCGAGCCCAAGCTGCGGGTGCAGGTCGATCAGCAGGGCGACTTCGCCCTCATCGGGAGCTCGATCGGGCAGGAGTGCCGCTCGTCGACGCCGCGGCCCGCGGAGGGCACGGTCGGCGCCTGCGGCGCGTCGACGGTCGAGTCGGGGCCCGATCTCCTCTGGCGCTCGGACTCGCCCGAGGACGGCAAGGCAGAGGCCAACCTCGATATCACCCCGGAGACGGCGCGCACCACCGCGGTGCTGGAGCTCCCCGAGGGAGCGACGGTGACGCACGCGTACCTCTACTGGGCGGCGCGCAACGCCGCCGGCGCAGACACCGAGGTCGAGCTCCACCACGAGGGCGGCTTCGACGGCAAGGTCACGTCGATCGACTCGGTCGAGACGGTGATCAACGAGGGCAAGCCCAACGAGTCGCACAACTACCAGTCGGTCGCCGACATCACGGCGATCGTGAAGGAGAGCGGCGCGGGCGCCTACCGGGTGGGCGGCGTGGACGTTGTCGACGTCAGGGACAGCGACGACGACGTGGTGTTCGTGGCGTGGTGGATGGTGGTCTTCTACGAGGCGCCGAGGTCGCCGATGCGCAACCTCGCGCTGTTCGACGGGCTCGATCGGGTCTCGGAGGGGAACTCGCAGCAGGTCGAGCTCTCGGGCTTCAAGGTGCCCGACGCCGGCTTCACCGCCAAGCTCGGCATCATCGCGTTCGAGGGCGACAACACGAACTCGGGCGACAGCGTGTTCTTCAACCCGCAGAACCCGGGGAAGCCCGACGCGGCCGAGGCGCTGAGCAACGAGCTGAACCCCGCGGACAACTTCTTCAACAGCACCCGCTCGACGCTCGGAAAACCGGTGTCGGTGGAAGGCGATCTCCCGAGGATCGCGGGGACGCCTCAGAGCATGTCGGGCGTCGACATCGACATCGTCGATGTCAGCGCGAAGCTCAAGCCGGGGAACGATCGGGCCACCCTGGTCGCCACGAGCAGCCAGGAGCTCTTTTTCCTCGGGGGGTGGGTGACGTCGATCTCGAACTTCGGCCCCGACTTCAGCAAGTCGAGCAAGGTGGCGAAGGACCTCGGCGGGCCGCCGACCTACCGCGGCGACACGATCGAATACCGCATCACGGCGACCAACACCGGCAACGACGACGCGGTCGACGTGGTGCTGACCGACGCGCTGCCCGCCGGCGTGACGTTCGTCCCCGGCTCGCTGGAGATCGTCGACGGGCCGAGCGCCGGGCCGCAGACGGACAGGGCGGGCGACGACCTCGGCGAGTACGATCCGCAGACGCGGACCGTCACGTTCCGGCTCGGCGAGGGCGCGGACGGCGCGCGGGGCGGGGGCATCCCTGTGGACGGGAGCGTGACCGTGCGCTTCGAGGTCACGGTCGACGTGGAGGCGCCGGACCTCATCAAGAACCAGGCGAAGATCGCGGCCGGCGGCGCGATGGGCGCGCCGGTCAGCGACGACCCGACCGACGGCAACGGCGCCGCCCCCGGCGCGCCGCCGACCGAGGTCGCGCTGGAGCCGGAGAGCTTCTACGCGGCCGGGAGCGGCATGGTCGGCGCCTGCGCGACGAGCCCGCGAGGCCTTGATGGCGGCGCCGGGTGGCTCGCCGGGCTCGCGATGGCCGGTCTGCTCTGCCGGCGGCGCAGAGATAAGGCGTAGACGCACGAGGAGGCCGAGGGGCACCCCCGCCCCTACGCCCGAGGGGCTCCTTCTGCAGCCGCGCCCGTACGTGCTCCGCTGCCCTTCCAGCCGGCCATCTCGCTCGCCTGCCCGCCGGCCGGCGTCGTGAGGGGTGGGCGTCATCAATCCTCACACCCCGCCGGCGCGCATCTTGGCAGCGAGCTCGCCGAGCTCACGCATCTCCCGCTCGTCACGGCCGATGGCGATCGCATAGTTCCGGAGCTCCGCGTTCTCGAGGAAGGCACGGCAGACCTGCGACGCGTGCAGCTCGCTGGCGCGCAGGCTGACGAGCGCGACCCACCACGCGATGACGTCCGCTCTGCGCTCCGCGAGGACACCATCCCACGCCTCCTCGGTGAGCACCGGGGATCCCTCGGCCAGCATCCGTACGAGCAGGCGCTTCCCCTGCTCCGCGTCGTCGAGCGCCTGCACGACCTTCGGGTCCCCGCCACGGAGGCCCTCGAGCACCGTCATCACGCTCCACGCCATCGCCCGTACCCAGGTTCGCTGGATCCGGCCCATCGCGTCCGCAGAGCGGAGCACCGCGAGCGCTTCCGTGTCGTCGCCGGCAGAGTCGCCCGCCTCCGCGACAAAGGCGTTCACGGCGCCCGCGTGCTCGCGAAGCTGCGCCTCGATCCTCGCGCTCTTCTCGCAGAGCCGCGCGGCGAGCGCTGGACCTCGATCGCCGAAGACCTCCGAGAGATCGGCGGCGATCGCCGCTGGCTCGATGCTGATCCGAAGGTGCCGTCCTGTGGCCGCCATATCGAGGAAGAAAGAGCCGAGCAGCGACGCGACCGTGTGCGGCACCCCCGGCGGCTTGCAAAACGCGCCGAGCGGCTCGCGCGCAGGAGGCGGCACCGCGACCCATGTCGAAGCGAGGGTCGCGACGAAATCCTCCGGTGAGAAGCGCGGCCCTCCCGGCGCGAGGCATGCGAGCCGGCACGCGTCACGCAGACCACGCCCCGCGTTGAGCCACGCGATCACCAGGCGGAGCGCGCCGAGCGAGGCCGGCGACGCGCACTCGGCGAGCGCGCGCTGCCATTCACGCGCGCCGTCCTCGCCCGGGAACGCGCGCAGCATGGCTTCGTCCTGCTCGCCCGCCTCTCCGAGGAACACACGCTTGAACGCGCCGGGCAACTCGCCGGCAGCGTAGGAAGCACGCAAGCGCTCGATGAGCCGCGAGGCATCGACGCGCACAGGTAGCGGCAGCTCGCGGCCGACGAGGGGCGCAGCCAGCCGCCTGGCTGCCTCGGCCTGCCCGCGATCGATGTCGCCCCACACCATCGCATGCCGCGGAAAACGCTCTTCGACGAGCATCGCCGCCGCGAGCACGGCGAAATGGTACGGATAGCCCTGCGTCTTGTCGCCAAAGACGCGCACGGGCCCCCCGGTGTCGCCCCTGTCCGGCATGGCGGCGGTGACCACGACATCGCCGTCGGGGCATTGATCCCGGTGCGCCGCGTACCGGCCGAGGTCGCGGTAGAGCGACTGGCACTCGGCCGTTTGCAGGCTGTCGCCGTCGCCGATCACGGACCAACATACCTGCCTGGGGTCATCGACGTCACGACAGAGCGAGCGCATGTACATCGGCACGCGCACCCCCTCGATCGAGCGCCAGCCCCAGCCCAGGAGGCGCGGATGCCACGCCGAAAGGAGCGCGAGCGTCTCGTCGTAAGTGGCTGCCCACTTGGCCTCGTCGATGCCTCGCGGATCGATGTCGAGAATCACGTGCACGCCCATGGGTCGATCCTCCTGGCCGGCATGCGCAGCCGGCCGTGGTGATGGGGCAAGCGCCCCCGCGGCGCTCGAGGACAAACGTCGGCCTGGCGCCGCCGAGCACGAGATCGGCGGCGCGCCGTCTCCGACGGCCGATCCGCTAGCAAGCCACAGACAGGTTGGCCATGAAAAGAAATCTATTTCTGAATGCGATTCATGAGATGGCATCGAGCCGTGTCACGCAATTACGGCAACGCAATCCATCTCATCTCGCAATCGTGTTTCGCACGCGCCAGTGCTGCCCACCCCGCCCGTGCTCAGCGCACTTTCGACTCCTCCTGTCGCGGCCGAACTCGCTCGATCTCTGGTGAACCGTCGAGAAAGCGGCTGCGACCCGACCGAAGCAGTGCAGCACACGAGTGTGCCGGCCTCCAGCACATGCCCGAGACCTTCCGACGCGCGCCGGAAGCTTCCGTCGCGGAAATGAAGCCCTCGGGCGTGCTCCAGAGCACGAGATTTCGCGCGGTTAGCAGCGCAGGCTCACTCCCGGCGCCGCCGGTCCGCGGCTGAGAGCGAATTTCTCGGAGGATTTCGCGTCCGCCTCCGCGACGGAAGCACCCGGCGCGCGTCGGAAGCCTTCCTGCCGGCGGCGGATGCACCCGGCGCGCGTCGGAAGCCTTCCCGCGGGCGACGGAGACGCTCCGCACGCATGACGAGAGCCCTCCGACCCGCCACTGCAACCCTCGCGCGCCCGAAGGAAGCTCTCCGGCACATGGCGACGGCCTCTCGCGCGGAAGCGCTCTGGCCAGGGCTACGCTCAGTTGATGGTGAAGGACTTGCTGACCGCGACCGGCGCGCCGCCGAAAGCGGGCACCCGCGCGCCGCGGAACACCCTGGCGACGCAGCCGCCGACGCTCGTGCCGGCGAACGGCGCGCCCTGGACCTCGGCCGACGTGACGTTGCCGCTCGGCGCGAAGGTGACCCTGACCTTGCCGGTCCCGGTCGGGCCGCCGGCCTTCTTGCAGCTCTTGGCGGATCCAGCGGCGGCGCCGAGCGCCGAGCTCGCGGCGCCGCGGTTGAACTCGCCGCCGCCCGACGAAGCCGCCTCCGCCGCGGGCTTCGATGCCGGCTTCGCCCCGGCGGGCGCCGCCGGGGCAGGCTTGTCCCGCTCCGCCGCCGCCGGCTTCTCGGCCGCGGGCGAGGCCTGCGCCGGGGCCGGCGTCGCCGCGCCGGCCGCGGCCTCCTCCGAAGCGGCGGGCGCCGCCGTCTCCGCCGGGGGAGGCGTGTCGGCCGCCGCCGTCTCGGAGGGCGTGGGTGCCGGCGGCGGGGTCGTCGTCTCCGCCGGGGGCGTCGCCTCGACGGGCGCTGTGTTCGTCTGCTCCGGCGTGACCGTCTCCTCCTTCGGCGACTGCATGAAGAAGAAGGCGACGCCGCCGATCAGCGCGACGGCGACGGCCGCGGCGGCGATCAGGCCCGTGCGGCTCCGCTTTGCGGGCGCCTCCGGCGCCGTGAACGCGGAGAGCGACGGGAGCGACGAGAGCGGCGCCGGCGGCACGGACGACTTCGCCGATCCCGACATGGACGGGGGCGGCCGCGAGTCCGCCACCGGCGCGAGCAGCGGCGGCGGCGCGAGCAGCGGCGCGGAGGCGATGGCGCCGCCGCCGAGGTTCAGCAGGTCGTCATAGCCGGCTCGCCCGTTGTTCTTCGCGGGGCGGGTCGAGGGACGCCGGCCCGACGGGGCCTCCTCCGGCGCCTGCTTGGCCGCGGCGTTCTCGGTCGCCGTGAGCGCCGAGAGCGAGAAGAGGACCGAGTTCTCGTTGCGCTCACCCACCTGGCGGTCGGCGCCGGGTTGCGGCGCGGGCGCCGCCGCCGGCTCCGCGGCGCGCTCGGCCGCGCTGAAGACATCGACAGCGGCTGCCCGACCTGCGCGGCGCGCGGCCGCCGGGGCCGGGGTGGCCGCCGGGGCCGCGGCGTCCGGAGCCGGCGCGGATGCCACCGCGGCGGCCGCCGCAGGCGCCGGTGCGGCGGGCGACGCCGCCGCAGGGGCCGAGAGCGCGGCCGCGGCGCCGGGCTGGTTCAGCCCGCGCCGCTGGTCCTTCATGACCACGGTGCCCTCGGGCCCGAACTTGAGCCCGGCCGGGGCCGGAGCCACGGGCACCGGCGCCGATGCGAGCGCGGCCGCGGGCGCAGACACTGCCGCGGGCGCAGACACTGCCGCGGGCGCAGACACTGCCGCGGGCGCAGACACTGCCGCGGGCGCAGGCACCGCGGCAGGCGCAGGCACCGCCGCGGGCGCAGGCACCGCCGCGGGCGCAGGCACCGCCGTCGCCGCGGGCGTCGCCGCAGCCGCAGCGACCGCAGCCTCTGCCGGCGCCGCATCCGCCTGCGTCGAGAACTGCTGCCGGAGCTCGGGAACGCTGGCGATCGGCAGCCAGTCACCCATGCCCTCTTTCCAGACGTACGTGTCGTTGCTGAGCGCTCCGCGGGCGTACGCCTCCACGAGCTCGGCCGTCGTCATGGTGCGCTCGTCGCCCTCGGCGACGTTGACGGTCCACGCGTCGGGCGAGGCCGCGCCGCCCGCGTCGGGCTTCGACTCGGCGTCGTCCGAGAGATCGCCCTGCTGCCCCACGGTCGCGTCCTGCGACGCGGCTGCCGCCGCGGAAGGGTCATTCGCGCCGGTGACGACCATCGCGTGGTTGCACTTCTTGCATTTGATCTTGACCGTCTTGCCGACGACTTTCTCGTCGGCAATCGTGTACTTCGCCTGGCAAGACTCACACGTAATCTTCATGCGACTGTCGCCCTTCCCGTTCCGGCTTGCGGGCATGGGTTCAACGACCACACACGCGCACGTACACGCGTCCCGGTCGTGTTGATGGCAGGATAGCGGGATGCCGCGAGGCCGATCAAGGCGACGACTTTTTTTGTGAACCGGGGACGGGACCGCCGGCATCGCGTCATCGCGCAGCGCGCTTCCGGCGCGGTGCGGCGGGATGACGCAGCGCGCTTCGATGCTGCGCGCGATCGCCGCGGAGCGGTGCGCCTCAGTTGACGAGGACGAGCTGCGTGCCGTCTTTACCGCAGAACATCGCCTCTGCTGGATAACGCTCGCCGCACGTCGGGCAGATCTTGCCGCGCGGCGGCGGCGCCGGCTGGACCGGCGCCTCGGCGAGCGGGGCCCCGGCGGACGCCGGCGCCTCCTCCGCCCCGGCGCCGCGCTCCCCGAAGGCGCTGCCCGTCGATGCCGGGCCCTCCAGGTCGCCCCCTGCCCGCCGGCGGCCCCGGCGCAGCAGGATGAGCCCCGCGAACCCGAGGCAAGCGGCGACGCCGCCCACGATCGCGACGAACAGGTTCTTGCGCTGGCGCCCCAGGTCCTCCCCCGCGGTGGTGCGCCCGCCGATGGTGCCGGTCGCGATCGTCACGGAGGCGGCCTCGTCGCTCTCGCCCGCCTCATTGAGCCCGCTCGTCGCGAGGAGCGCGTCGTACCGATCGGGGCTCGTCACCTCGATCGAGACGGTCACGCCCTTGCCGGCCACGGACGCGACAAGGCCGAGCTTCCCCTCGCCCGCGTCGGCGCCGATCGAGAGCGCGCCGGTCGGGTCGACGGTCGCGGCGGACGCGACCGGCCCGGGCGCGATCGACCACGTGGGCCGCGTCGGGAGCGCGCACCCCTCCGCGTCCATGACGAGCGCGCGGAACTGGAAGCGCTCGCCCGGCCGCATGAGCTTGCGCGACGGCGTGACCTCGAGGCGCGCCGGCTCCCCGGGGGCGTCGCAGGTGCGCGACGGCGCTAGCTTCTTGACGGAGGCGGCGGGCGGCGCGCTCGCGGCGGCGGGCGGCGCGCTCGCGGTGGCCGGCGCGCTCGCCGCGGGCGGCGCGTCGCCCGCGCGCCGGACGAGCGTGTACGTCCGCGTCCTCGTCACGGAGGCGTTGCAGGTCGTGTCCTGGATGATGAACTGGTACTGCCCCGTCTCGACCATCTGGATGCTGGTGTCGGTCGCCTGGGTGGTCGTGGTGACGACCGCGCGGCGGGGGTCGTTGGGGGGCGTCGTGCAGCGCGTCTGCCAGGAGCGCGCGTTGCCGGACGCCGAGTGCTTGCTCCGCGCGAGCCCGGGCATCTGCTCCCAGCACTCGGCGGTGCTCCACGGCCGGCCGGCGCCCGAGATCGAGAGCTCCGAGCCCTGCTGCTGGATCTGCACGGCGCCGCCCGGCGCGCCCTGGGGTCGCGGCCTCGGCCCGCACGCCTCGCCCCACGCGGCGACCGACCACTGCTCGGTGAGCGGGCTCGCCGTCCACGACCCGCTCAGCGTGGGCAGGTCCTGCGCGGCGCCTGTGCGCGGGGCAGCGACGAGCGACGAGGCGAGGAGCGCGAGGAGCAGGGCCGGCGAGGCGAGCAGCGGGCGTCCCACGGCGGAACCCTAGCAGCGCCCGCCCGCGGACGGCACCCGGCAGCGCCCGCCCGCGGTGTCGATCGGCGCTCGCGCCTCTCGGGACAGACCGGCACGACGGCGACGAAGCTGACGAGGACGAGGACGAGCACGAGGACGACGAGATGAGGGATCACCCGTCGGCATGGGGAGACGTGGCACGACGTGGCACCGCACAAAAGCACGCGCGCCCCAAAAAGGATCTAGACAGGCGAAACGAAGACTCGTTATCTTGAAAAATGGTCCTGTGCGCACTCTGCATCAAATCTCGCTCGGAGACCCCGCGCACCTGATCCGATCCTGTTCGTCCCTCGGGTCCTTCAGAGGGGCGGAGACGGTCGCTGAGCGCGCGTCGACAGCGCGCGCCGCGGGCCGCCGTCGTCCGTGCGCTCCAATGCATGGAGTGTGGATGCGGGCTGACGAACGCGGTCTGGGCATGGGGGTGCCCAAAAGCGTCACCGCACAGGCCAAAAGCGTCACTGTGCAAGTCGCCGCCAGCGATGATTTTTTCGCGTATCGCTGCCAGAAAGATCTGGACACTTTCGACATCGAGTGGCTAAGTTAAACACTGTCTCTTTGCGCATCCGCTCTCCGATCCGAGCCAAGGCGCCCGCGTACCTGATCTGATCCTGATCAGCCCCGCGGGGCGCAGCCCGACCGGAGCCCGCGAAACCGACCTCGCCTGACCCGTGTGTCATGGTGCCTGCTATTCGGATGACGCTCCAGCAGTGGTTCACCCGTGAGGACCTCAAGGAGCTACCAATGAAGCAGATCGCAATCGCCTCCTCTGCCGCGCTCGCCACCCTGTTCATCACCGCCACGAGCTTCGCCAACACCACCGCGCCTTCGCCCACGTGCACCGTGATCAAGCGAGGCACCCTGGGCGACATCTTCAACGCCGAGATCTGGAGCCTTGCTCCGAACTACCACGTCCCGTCGCCTCACGAGGTGAACACGGGGTACTCCAGCACGGTCGGCGAGAAGCGCGCCCTGTTCCGCTTCGACCTGAGCCCCATCCCTGCCGGCTCTCTCGTCACGTCCGCCAAGTTCTACGCCCTGACCTACACCAGCACGGCCCAGAAGGTGTACGTGCACCAGGTGCTCGCCCCCTGGGCCGAGAACCTGGTCACCTGGAACAACCTCGGCGCCATCGAGCCCGCCGCGCTCACCTCGTTCGTGCCCAACGTCACCGGGTGGAGCAGCGTCGACCTCACCGGGCTCGTGCAAGAGTGGGTGAGCGGGGTTTCACCAAGCTACGGCGTCCTCCTCGAGGAGGGGACCACCGGAAAGACGTCTTACAAGGGCAGCGCCCACACCGACCTCTCGTACCGCCCTCTCCTCGAGGTCTGTTACACGGCTCCGAAGGGCTCGATCGGCGACAAGGTGTGGTTCGACGCGAACGCGAACGGCGTCGAGGACGCCTCCGAGCCCGGCATCTCCGGCGTCGTCGTCGATCTCTTCGTCGACGCGAACTGCGATAACGCAGCCGACGCCGGGACGACCCCCAGGACGACCGCGACCGACGCGAACGGCGCTTACCGCTTCGGCGAGCTCGAAGCGGGCTGTTACGTCGTCAGCGTCGACGACGCGACGCTCCCGCTCGGCCACTTCCTCACCACCGACGACGAGCCGCTCGCCGTGACCCTCGACGCAGGGGAGAACGTGACCGACGCCGACTTCGGCTACGTGACGTACTCGTCGATCGGCGACACGGTCTGGCTCGACAGCGACGCCGATGGGCTTTACGAGCCGGAAACCGGCGAGCTCGGCGTCAACGGGGTCCGCGTCGAGCTGTTCCAGGGCGGCCAGCTCGTCGACTTCACGGTCACCGGCAACAGCCCCTACACCGGCCAGCCCGGCTTCTACCTCTTCGACACCCTCCCCGCGGGCACCTACTCGGTGGTCATCACCTCCGACAACTTCATGACGAGCGGCCCGCTCGCCGGACAGGAGCCGACGGCCGATCCCGACGGCGGGCTCGACAACGTGGGCACGGTGTCGCTCGGCTGGGCCCAGGACCTGCTCGACGCGGACTTCGGTTACCAGCTCTCCTGCGGCAACGGCGTCTGCGGCGGCGACGAGAGCTGCGGCACCTGCGCCGTCGACTGCGGCGCTTGCCCGGCCGTCTGCGGCAACGGCACCTGCGAGGCCGGCGAGGACTGCGGCAGCTGCAGCGCCGACTGCGACATCTGCCCGCCGGTCTGCGGCGACGGCACCTGCGACGCCAGCGAGTCGTGCGGGAGCTGCTCGGACGACTGCGGCGCCTGCCCGCCCGTCTGCGGCGACGGCACCTGCGAGGCCGGCGAGGACTGCGGCACCTGCTCGGACGACTGCGGCGCTTGCCCCGCGGTCTGCGGCAACAACGTCTGCGAGACCGGCGAGGACTGCTCGAACTGCGCCGGCGACTGCGGCGCTTGCCCCGCGGTCTGCGGCAACGACAGCTGCGAGGCCGGCGAGGACTGCCTCGAGTGCCCGAGCGACTGCGGTATCTGCCCGCCCGTCTGCGGCAGCGGCGTCTGCGAGGTCGGCGAGAGCTGCTCGACGTGCAGCGCCGATTGCGGTGAATGCCCGCCCGTCTGCGGCGACGGCACCTGCAAGGCGGGCTCCGAGGACTGCTCGAGCTGCAGCGCCGATTGCGGCGCGTGCCCGGCCGCGGCCCCCGGCACCGGCACCCCCGGCTACTGGAAGAACCACGAGAGCGCGTGGAAGGTCTCGTCGATGACCATCGGCGGCAAGACGTACACGAAGGCCCAGCTCCTCGACATCATCAGCCGTCCGACCAAGGGCGACGTCACGTACATCATCGCGAAGCACCTCATCGTCGCCAAGCTCAATGTCGGTATCGGCAATCAGTCGAGCTGCATCGAGGACACCATCGCCAAGGCCGACGCCTGGCTCAAGCAGTACCCGCTCGGCACCAACGTGAAGGAGAACGGCAAGAACACGCCCTGGACCGTCGGCCAGCCTCTCGCCGAGACGCTCGACAACTACAACAACGGCCGCCTCTGCGCGCCGCACCGCGACTGATGATCGGTCATCGACCGGCAAGCCGACCCACAACGGCGACCGCCCCACGACAGCGATTGACCGGTAGCGACCGGTAGACGGCGCTCTCCCCGCCCGGCCAGCGCCCCCCGAGCGACCCGACTCGCGCGGCGCTGGCCCGTCCTCCTCCTCTTCCTCCTCCCCTCTCCGCCGCTCCTCGCCGGGCGATCTCGTCAAGAGAGGCAGCCTCATCGCTGCTCGCTCGCCCGACCTCCGCGGCCGTTCCGGCTGTTCCAAGGTCACCGATCTCTTCGGCAAGGACGCCACGGACGCTGTTGCGTCGACGGCCCGACGGCTCCCGCTCGGAGTGGAACGGCCCTGCGCGCGAGGCGATCCGCGCGCGGGCCGTGAGGCGCGAGCCCGCGAGGCGGGGAGACGGAAGTGCCCCACGCGTGCGCGTGATCTGCCCCTCCGCGCGACAAATTGCCCCTACGAGGCGGAAGGGGACTCCTGCCGGCGCGCCCTACGCCGCGGACACCGCGGTCCCGCGAGCGCAACAGTCTCGTCGAGCCCGCTCCACTGCACAAGGAGGACAGGGTGGCACGGGCGCTGCAAATCCTGCGGGTTCGATCGCCGAGGATCGCGGTGGACGGTCCGAGGGCGCTGTGTTGGCGGGCCTGTACTGTAGTTAAGGAGAAGCGGCCATGAACCTGACGGAAAGCTGGATTGGCGACAAGCCCTTGGTCCCGCCTTGCGGCTTGTTCGGCAAAGGTCAGCGTATCCTCCTCGCGGAGGACGACGATGATATGCGGGCGACGCTCGCCCTCGCGCTCCGGCGCGACGGGTTCGAGGTCTCGGAGGCGCGCAACGGCCTCGAGCTGCTCGACAAGGTGGCGCCCTGGCTCGGTGGGCAGGAGCCGCCGGAGCCGATCGACGCGATCGTCAGTGATATCCAGCTGCCGTGCTTCTCGGGGATGGAGATCCTGGAGGGCCTGTCCGAGCTGAGGCACCGGCCGCCGGTCATCCTGATCACCGCGTTCGGCGACCCCCACCTGCACGCGGCCGCGCGCAGCCTGGGCGCCTCGGCGGTGTTCGAGAAGCCGTTCGACCTCGATGATCTCCGCAGCGCGCTGTTCAGCCTGAAGGACAGCGCGAAGGACAGCGCGAAGGACGGCGCGAAGGACGCGCCCGGCTTCGACGGCGGGTTCTGACGCGGCGCGGACGCTGCGCCCAGCAGGGCGGAGCGCTCCGCCGGGGGCCGCTGGCCGGCGCTCAGCCGTCCGGCCGCGGGAGCGGCGTCGCCGCCGCCCAGGCCGCCACGCAGCGACGCTCCTCCTCGGTCATCTCCAGCATGGTCGCCACCACGGTGTCCAGGTGGCGCCGGGCCTCGCCGGGCAGACCCGCGTTCGCCGGGCCGAGCTCCCGCCCGAGCGCGTCCAGCGCGGCGATCAGATCGGCCCGACCCGGCGGGGGCGCGGGGATCGCGCGCAGGTGCGCGATCTTCACCTGCGGCATGCCCTCGCGCGCGTCGCGATGCCGGGTGTAGTGCCACCACCGGACAGGCGAGGAGTTGAGGTAGCAGAGCAGCGCATACTCGCTCCAGGTGGCGTCGCAGAAGCCGGCCAGGATCGAGTTGCGGAACGGGAGGCCGTCGCTCAGCGCGGCGATCGGGTACCGGGCGGTCTGCCGGATGAGCAGCCGCACCGCCCTCCAGTCCTCGTCCTTGCGGAAGCGGCCCTTCACGGCGGCGCGGTCGACGTGGTGGCGCGGCGCGCGCGCGATGAGCTCGCCCACGTCGGTGCCCTCCCGGATGGGGCAGGTGTACGGCGGCACGGGGACGTCCGCGCGCCGGATGCGCTCGGCATCCTCGGCCGTGGTCTGGAAGCCGCGCTCCCCGAACAGGGCGGCGGGGAGCGGGGCGAGCGCGCTCAGCCGATCGAGGAGCCGGCTGGCCACGACGTCGAGGTCCGAGCGCGCGAGGGGCCACGGGGCGCCGGCCGCCGCCCGGGGGGACGCGGGGCCGACGCGGCCGACGCGGGTCGAGAGGAGGCCCATGCACGGCTGGAACACGCCCTCGAAGGCGTCGCTGCCGAAGCTCGGGAGGTCCGGGTCGACGGCGCAGAGGGCGTCGTGCGCGCGCCGCGTCGGGCGGTAGCCGTCGAGATCCGAGACGGACGTCGGGATGACGAGGCCGAGCCGACCGCCCGGACGGAGCAGCGACGCCGCCCGGCGCACGAACAGGCCGTGCAGCGAGCGATAGCCGTGAAAGGCCGGGTTCCTGCGGAGGTGGAGGTTGAAGACCTCGGACGCGATCGGCTGCGCGGCGCGGCCGACGTACGCGACCCAGGGCGGGTTGCCGATCACGGCGTCGAAGCCCGGCTCCGGGCGATCGAAGACCCCGGGGAACGCGAGCTCCCAGTGCAGGAACCGGCGCTCCTCGGCGATGCGGCGCGAGAGCGCGGCGCGCGGGTCGGCCGGATCGCGCGCCGCGGCCATGTGGCGGTCGAACGTCTCCGGGGTCGGCGCCGCGGCCGCTGGATCGCCCTCCAGGGGCCAGAACCACAGGGCCATCCAGGCGTCGAGCGCCGTCTGATCCGCGACCGCGGCGCGCTCCGCCGGTTCCGCTACCGCGGCGCGCTCTGCCGGTTCCGCGACCGCGGCGCGCTCCGCCGCATCGCCGGGCGCGCTGGTCGATGCCCGCGGCGCCCGCGCGCCCTCCGCCCGCGCGGGAGCCCGCTGCGTCAGCGCCCGCCGCGCTCGCCGCTCCACGGCGCCGTCCGCGGCGCCGCCGCGCGACCATGCCTCGGCCGGGAAGGCGCCGATCTCCGCGCGCGAGGCGCCGATGAGGCTGTCGCCGCAGCGGAGCTTGCCGTCGAGGAAGCTCAGCGGCACGTCACCCTGCGCCACGACGAGCCAGAGCGAGAGCCTGGCGAGGTCGACCGCGAACGGATCGAGGTCGACGCCGTACAGGCAGCGCTCCGCCACGAGCGCCATGGCGCGGCGGAGCGGCGGCTCCCCGGCCGCGACGTACGGCCCCTCGCCGGCGCGCTGCCAGGCCGCGGCCAGGTGCGCGGCGAGCTGGCGGCACGCCTCCACCAGGAACGCGCCGGATCCCATCGCGGGGTCGCACACGGCCAGCGCGAGGATGTCCTCGGGCGCCGGCGGCCGCCCCGCGGCCTGGAGCAAGGGCATGAGCGTACGCTGAATGACGTGACATGCTATGTCACGCGGTGTATAATAGGATCCTGCCCGCCTTCTGATCTGGCCCGGCTGAAGGTAGAGCGTCCCGCGCGCGATCCGGCCAGGCTGCCGCGGGGACGCGCGGCGCGCGAGCGCCTGCGCCAGATCGGCCACGGTGCCGGCCGCGGCGACGGCGGCGGCGTGGCGCGCGCCGAGCTTCACGTCCGCCGCCTCGTCGAGCCGCACGAGCCGCTCGCCGCCGGGGAGGGCGAGCAGCGCCTCCAGGTCGACGACCACGTGGGACGGCAGGAGCGCCATCGACTCGCCGTCGGCGACTTCGAGATCGAGCGCGATCACGCCTTCGTAGAGCGTGCCGATGTGCTCGACCTCGAGATCGCCGTAGCGGCCCCTCGCGCCGTCGTGGACGAGCAGCGCCGAGAGCACGCGGCGGAGCACGCCGTCGCTGAGCCAGGGCGCGCTCTCCAGGAAGGGGAACGCGTCCGGGTCGCAGAGGCCGCCGCGCGCGCCCCGGGGACCGCGGTCGGCGAGGGCGCGGAAGAGCGCCGCGACGCGCGCCCACGCGCCGTGGCGGCGCTCGAGGTCGCCGCCGCACCGCAGGTGCTCCTCGAGCTCCTCGAAGAGCCGCGCGACCGGCGCGCCGTCGCCGGGCGCGCCGGCGAGCAGCCCGCGCGACTCCGCGTAGAGGAGGAAGATGATCCGCATCAGCGCGGCGACGAGCCCGGCATGGAGGTGCCGCCGCCCTGCAGCGGTGCCGCCGCGCGCGACGTCCGGGCCCTGCAGATCGGCTGCCTGGAGGCCACGGAGGAGCTCGCCGAGCGCGCGCTGCGCCTGCTCGCGGAGCTGCCTGGCCACGCCGTCGGGGGGCGGCCCGGCCTCGCCGCGCGGCGCGCCGGCCTCCCTCGCGCTGCCGGGCGGCGCGGCGACCTCCCCCGCGCTGTCGGGCGGAGCGAAGGCGCCGACCCGTTCACGGTCGCGGCGCAGGGCGGCGCTGAGCTGAGGGGATTCCGAGGACACGCGGGGCCGCGCGAGCATTGCGGAAGGAACGGGGCGCAGGCAAGCGCCCCGTCGCCGGGTCGCGCGCGGCCGCGGCGGGGTCCCGGCCGCGACGAGCGACGAGCGACGGGCGGGCGCCGGGCAGCGCGGACCGCCGCCGCGCAGCGACGCCGGGAGAGAACAGGGCATCTCGGATCTCTGCGCGCTCGACCCCGGCGATCTCGCCCCTCGACGCCGCCGGCGCGCTGGACAGGAGTCCTTGCTCGCCCGGAGATCCTCGCGCAGCGCCGTTTACCGGAATGCTCGTGAGCGGGTCTCCGGCGCGCTCGTGAGGGGGTATGGATCGTGCCGTGTGTCCCGGGATGAAGCCTGAGCTGATCGAACGATACGCACTCGCCCATCCGCGCAATTCACACCCTCGCTCCGCGCCGCGGCGCGGCGCCCTGCTCGCCGCGCTCCTGCTCGGGATCTCGGCCTGCCAGGGCGCCGGCGAGGAGCCCGAACAGGAGGCCACCGGCGCGGCCAGCGCGGGTGTCGGCCTCTATTCCGGCATTCCCCAGGACGGCATCGTCCTCGGGGATCCGAGCGCGCCCATCACGCTGGTCGAGTTCTCCGATCTCCGCTGCTCGCATTGCCGGGATTATGCGCTCGAGGTGCTGCCCGCGATCCTCGAGCGCCACGTGAGGACCGGGCAGGTGAAGCTCGTGTTCCGGAACCTCACGTTCCTCGGCCCAGGCTCCGTGCAGGCCGCGCGCATGGCCGCGGCCGTCGGGATGCAGGACCGGCTCTGGGACTTCGTCGACCACTTCTTCCGGATCCAGGCGCGCGAGCGCCCGACGATCACGGACGATCTCCTGCTGCGCGTCGCCTCGGAGCTGCCGGGCGTGGACGCCGCGCAGGCGATGGCCGAGCGCGACGGCGCCGAGGTCGCGCGGCAGCTCGCGGAGGCGCAGGCCGAGGCCGGGCGCCTCGAGATCCGCGGCGTGCCGGCGGTGTTCCTGAGCCGACAGGGGCAGGAGCTCCGCCGGCTCCGCCTCACCTCGATGTCGCCGGAGCCGATCTCCCGCGCGATCGAGCTGCTCCTGCGCGCGCCGCCCCCGCCGATGTGACCACGACGAGGCGGCGACGCGGGCGAAGAGGCGCCGTCCCCCCGCGCCTTTTGCTAGGCTCGCGCGGGGATGACCGCCTCGCCGTACGTGTTCCCTCCCCCGCCCCCCTCGCTGCGCGGCCGGCGCCGCGAGCTCGCGACGCTCACGGCCGCCCTGCGCGCGTCGCGCCCGACGCGCATCGCGCTCGTCGGCACGGGCGGCAGCGGCAAGTCGACGCTCGCGTGCGCGCTCGGGCACAAGCTCGCGCGCGAGCTCCCGGGCGGGATCCACTGGTTCCGGGTCGGCGCCTGGGACGCGCGCACGCTGCTCGGCATGCTGTCGCTCCGGTTCGGGGCGGGGCCGTCGCCCTCGCTGCCGGCGCTGCGGCGCCGCCTGCGGGCGCTCGGGGAGATGCTCATCGTGCTCGACAACCACGAGCACGACCGCGCCGTCGCCGAGCTGCTCGACGACCTGCGCGACGAGGCGGTGACCTGGGTCATCACGGCGCGCCGCTGCCTCGTCGCCGGCGTCTCGATCTTCCCGGTCATCGCGCCGCTCGTGACCTCGGGGCAGAGCCCCTTCCCCGCGGTCGCCTCGCTGACGCGCCTGCTCCGCTGGAACCCCGTCTCCCTGGAGCTCGCCGACGCGATCGTCGCGAGCGGCGCGGCCGACGTCGACGAGCTCCGCGGCTGGCTCGTGGCGGGCGGCGTCGACCGCGTGCAGGTCATCGATCACGAGGACGACCTCCCCGAGGTCGGCCTGCTCGTCGCGTGGGCCTTCCGCGGGCTCGCGCCGGCGGCGCGCCGGATGCTCGCGGTGCTGGCGCACTCGAACGGCGACCACATCGACGAGGCGTCGCTCGCCCAGCTCGCGCGGGCGGGGCGGAGCGCCGGCGACGCGCTCGCCTCGCTGCGCCGCTTCCGGCTGGTGCAGGAGCCGTTCGCGGGCCGCTTCGCGCTGCACGCGACGGTGCGCCACGCCGTGCTGAAGCGCACGCAGTTCGATCAACGCCGCTTCTTCGAGCACTACGTGGCGCTCCTCGAGCGCTCGCCGGAGCGGCTCGACCTCGAGCAGACACACCTGTTCGCGGCCATGGACTACGCGCATGACACGGGGAGCGTCGCGGCCGCGATCCGCGTCAACGAGCTCTTCTCGCGGCTCTCGCTCTGACGAGATCGGGCGAGGTCGGCGGCGGCCGGCGGGCGCTCGAGCGCCCTGTCACCGCGGCTCTTCCGGGCACCCCACGTGCTGGCAGCAGAGCTCGACGAGGCGCTTCAGCACCCATTGCCCCGCGGGGCCCATCACGAGCCCCGGCCGGTGGACCACGGCGAGCGCCAGGAGGTGCTCGTCGTCGCCCCACGCGTCCGGCCGCAGGCGCACGAGGCGCCCCGTCCCGAGGTCGTCGCGGATCATGTGCTCTGGCAGGTTTCCCCAGCCGAGCCCGGCGCACAGGAGCTCTCGCTTGGTCTGGAGGTCCACGACGCGCCAGGTGCGGGGGGACAGGACGGCCTGCTCCGGCGAGCGCGCCGCGCCGCGCTCGCTCAGCACGATCTGCACGTGCTCGCGGAGCTGCTCGGTCGCGAGGCGCGCGGCGCCCTGCTGGGCGGCGGCGAGCGGGTGCGACCTGGCGGCGACAGGCACCATGCGCACCGACGTGAGGTGCCGGCGCTCGAGCCCCTGGGCCGCCGCGGCCGGCCCGACGACGCCGAGCTGGCACGTCCCGTCGAGGACCCTGTCGGCGACGGCGGCCATGCTCTCGGTGTGGACGACGAGCTCCACGGTCGGGTAGACGCGCGCGAACTCGACGCAGAGATCGACCAGCGCGGACAGCGGAAACACCGCGTCGACGCACAGCGAGACGAGCGGGTCGAGGCCGCCGGCGAGCCGCTGCGCCGCGCTGCTGAGCGCGTCCGCGTCGGCGCACACCCGCCGCGCGGCGTCGAGCAGGACGCGGCCGTGCTCCGTGAGCGACGGGATCCTCGTCGATCGGTCCCAGAGCACGATCCCGAGCTGGCCCTCCAGGTTGGCCATCGCGTGGCTCACGGCCGACTGGACGCGGCGGAGCTTCCTGGCCGCCGCCGAGAAGCTCCCCTCGTCGGCGACCGCGATGAACGTGCGGAGCTGATCGAGCGTGATGGAGTCGTGCACCGGGCACCACCATGCCACGGCTCGCCGCGGCACGGCGGCCTGGCGTCCGCCCGCCGGCGGCGGGCCTTTCACGCGGGTGGTGAGGTCGACAAAAACAGCGCGGCGGCCGGGACAGGCGAGGAGCGTTTTCCCAAGGGGTCTACCCTCCAGCCGGCCGCGCGGCCCGCGGGCGGGTAGACCCCTTTTTTTACGCTCCTCGCCTGCCCCGGCCGCCGGCGCGCGCTCGACGGAGCGCGCTCGTCACGGCCTGGGACAGCCGCAGACGCCGATCAGAGCGGCGGGTTGGCGTTCTTCACGCACTCCACGAAGTACTCGTGGAACCAGAAACCGGCCTCCGGCGCGCGCTGGTCCGCATTGTCGTAGCCGCAGAACGCGTCGAAGCGCTCCGCGGTCGTGTCCGCGGTGCCGTCGGAGTCACCCGGCGGCTTGACCCAGTAGAAGGCGTCGAGGTTCGTCGCGCCGCCCGGGTTCGCCTTGGGCCGCTCGCCCATGCCGGCGCCGATGTTGTTGCACCAGTAGCCCCAGTCGTCCCGGATGTTGCCGACGCCGTTGCGGCTCGTGTCGATGATGAAGTGCTTGCCGGTGACGCCCGCGGTCTGCAGCGCTGCGCCGAACTGATTGACGTAGTCGAACTCGCCGAAGCAGGGGTTCGACTGCTGCTCGTAGCTCTCCGTGCTGTAGCTGAGCTGGGTGTAGTTGGCGACGTTGGTCGCGAAGCCGCGGACGTTGGGCGGATTGCCGGCGAGGTCGAGGACCTCCTTGAAGATCTCGGCGCCCTTCTTCTGGTTGTCCGGCCAGCCGAGCCAGCCCGAGTGCGCGGCGTCGATGTAGTGATGGACGTGCGCCATGTTGAGCTTCTTGAGCGCGTACGAGACGCCGTCCTTGTAGCCAGCCGCCGTCGCCTCGGAGCAGTCCTTCTTGCCCATGTTCGTCGCCAGGTTGGGGAGCGAGTCGGGCTCGATGACCGTGACGATGCGCAGGTTCGGCCGGGCGGCGAAGATCTCCGCGATCTTGTCGATGAACTCGGTCTTGTACCGCTCGGCTCCGCCGTTCTCGAGCCGGAGCTCGCCGTTGGACGCCTCGGCGAAGCAGTCGCGGTTCGGCAGGTCGTACACGACGATGACCGGGATGACCGGCTTGCACGTCCGGTTCTGTTCCTCGATCGCCTTGTCGAGGTGCCCCGCGAGGCGGTCGACCGCCGCGATCCTGTCGAGCCAGAACGCGGTCGGGATCGACTGGACCTTTACCATCTTCGCTTTGAGGGCCTCGTCCGACGTCATGTCGATCGACGACTGGACCTTCGCGACGTACTCCGGGTCCACGAACAGCGTCCCCCCGTCGAACGGGTTGCCCGCCGGCGCCGTGATGTCGACGCCCCCGGGGCAGGAGGCCGAGCCCGTGCCGGTGCTGCCCGTCGGGGTGCCCGTGCCGGTGCCGCCCGTCGGGGTGCCCGTGCCGGTGCCGCCCGTCGGGGTGCCCGTGCCGGTGCCACCGCCGGTGCCCGTCGGGGTGCCCGCGCCGGTGCCGCCCGTCGGCGCGCCCGCGCCGGTGCCCCCCGGGCCGCTCGCGCCGCCCGCTCCCTCGTCCCCCCCGTTCTCGCCTGCACCCGAGCACGCCGCGAGAGATGCGGCGATGAGGACCGCACACCAGTTGCTCAACCCCAGATGCGAATTCCTTCTCAGCATACTAAGCCTTTCATCTACTTCGCCAAAGGAACCAGGCAAACTCAGCACGTCAAGATTAGCGCGCCGAATCTAGACCAACGGTTTCGCTGGAGCAAGAACAAACGACGACTTCGCGATCTCACCGTGGCTTCATCATCTGCCGTGCGGTTATTTTTTCACGGCGAATAAAACACGTCCGTCCACATCTCGCTTCACGCGCGCGTCACGAGCGCGTCCAACCACGGCGCCGCAGGGATGCTCCTCCTGTGGAGAACGCGCCGACGCGCATCGCACGCGCTGCCTCCTGTTCGCTCAACGCAGCGCGTGATCCTCACGACTGGACAGCGCAGCCCGGCACTCGGTGACATGGCAAACCACGAGAATCGTTTCGGGTAGTTTTCCAGCCCCCTATCCGTGGTCGTGAGCTCACCCATTGCGCGTCGGCGCGCCGAGGAGATCCCGACGACCTAAGCGCGGGCGCCGCGGCGAAGCACCGTGCGACGCGTGGCGCCATGGGGTGCGTCACGACGTGCTCGGCGGAGGAGGGACGCTCGCTCGCGTCCTGTCCGCGTGGCCTCGCGCCCCGATCAGCGCTCATGATGTGACACCGGGTGAGCGCGCCGGCCGCGTCCAGCGACGGCGAGGCGCGTACCGGAAAGGCTCGCTCGGGCCGTCCTGGAGCGGCTTCTGGCCGGGCGTGCCGGATCGGTTACGCTTCGGTCCCCTCGCCCTCCGCAGAGCCCGCCATGCGTTTTCTCATCATCTCGGTGATCATCCTCCTCGTCGTCGGCCCCATGGGCGTGTACGTGCACCGGCGCGCCTCCCGGCTGCTCGGCCTGGGGCCTCGCGCCCGGCGCGCTCTCTCCTTTCTGCTCGCGGCCGGGCTCATCGCCATGACCCTCTCGCGGCTCGGGCGCGGCGCGCTGCCCGACGGCGTGCTCCGCGCGATGGGGCTCGGGGGCAGCACCATCTCGCTCGCCGTCCTGATCTCCGCGGTCCTGCTCGCCGTCGTCGATCTCGGGCGGCTGATCGCGCGGCTCGGGCGCGCCGCGCTCGCGCGCGCCGCCGCGGCCCCGCGCGCCGCCGACCTGGCCGGCCGACCCGCGGACGCAGCGGCGCGCGAGGAGGGCGGCGCCGCGGGCGAGCCCGTCGCGCCGGCCATCCCGCCGGCTGCGCCGCCGAGCGCGCCGCCCGCGCTCCCCCGACGCGCGTTTCTCGCGAACGGGGCCGCGGGCTCGGCGTTCCTCATCGGCGGCGGCAGCGCGGTTTACGGCGCGCTGGTCGGGCGGCACGACTACGTCATCGAGGAGATCGCCATTCCGATACCGGGGCTGCCGCGCAGCCTCGACGGCTTCTCGATCGTGCAGCTCTCGGACATCCACCTCGGGCTGTTCGTGGGTGAGCCCGAGATGCGCGCCGCCGAGGATCTCGTGCGCAAGGCGCGCGGCGATCTGATCGTGATGACGGGCGATCTCATCGATTTCGATCCGCGGTACGCCGAGCACCTCGGGCGGCTCACGCGGCGTCTCGGCCCGCTGGCCCGCGAGGGGGTCGCGGCGATCCCGGGGAACCACGACCATTTCGCCGGCATCGACGCGACGATCGACGCGCTCGAGCGCGGCGGCGCCCACGTGCTGCAGAATCGGGGGCGCGTCATCGGAGGGGCCGGCGGCGCCTTCGCGTTGCTCGGCGTCGACGACGTGTGGGCGCGGCGTCGGGTGCCCGGCGGCGGCCCCGACCTCGGCCGGGCGCTCGCCGATGTGCCGCGCGACCTGCCGCGCGTGCTGCTCTGTCACAACCCCGTGTTCTTCCCGGAGGCGGCCGGCGAGGTGGCCTTGCAGATCAGCGGCCACACGCACGGCGGCCAGGTCAACCTGGTCGTCCGGCCCGCCGACGTGGTGCTCCCTCACGGCTACGTCGCCGGGCTCTACCAGCGCGGCAGCGCGCATCTCTACATCAACCGCGGCTTCGGCACCGCCGGCCCGCCCGCGCGCATCGGCGCGCCCCCCGAGGTGAGCCGCATCGTGCTCGTGGCGGCCTAGGCGCTGTCCGGCTCCGGCGTGGCGCTCGACACGACGGGTGGGGGAACATCCCCTTTTCCCTGCATGAGGCTCCCACGAGCGCTCGCGCGCTCGCGAAGGTTCTCCCTGTATTTCGGGATAGGGCCTCTGCTCCGCTTCTTGATTCTCGCGCTCCTGGTGTTCAGGTTCCGAGTCGCGATGCGCGTGACGAGCCGACGAGCGCTGCCGACCTGCGGCCCGCGAGGGGCGCTTCTCCTCGCTGTCGCGCTCGCGATCGGCGCCGGTGGGTGCGCGCCCGCGCCGCTCGCCGCGCCGGTGGGCCGCAGCGACGCGTCCCTCGACGCGCCGGAGGATCGCCCCGCGCCCGCGCCCGCGCCGCCGCCGCCGCCGCCGTCCGAGCAGGGAGCGTTCGTCGATCTCGAGGTCCCCGGCTACGGGCCCGCGGTGGTCGTGCTGCCGAGCGGCGACGGGCCGCGGCCGGTGATCGTGGTGGCGCACGGCGCCGGCGATCGGCCCGAGTGGCACTGCGACGTCTGGCGCGCGATGGTGCGGGGCGCCGGGTTCATCCTCTGCCCGCGCGGCAAGCCCATCGACGCGCGGGTGCCGGACGGGATCTTCTACTACCCGGATCATCGCGCGCTGAGCCGCGAGGTCGCCGCGGCCGTCTCGGCGCTGGCGCGGCGCTTCGGGGATCGGGTGGATCTCCGCGAGCCCGTCTATGCGGGGTTCTCGCAGGGGGCGATCATGGGCGCGCTGCTCTTGCCCGGGCACCCCGCGCGCTTCGCGCGGGCGGCGCTGATCGAGGGTGGTTATGGCGGCTTCGGCGAGTGGACGCTGGGCACCGCCCGGCGCTTTCGCGGCGCCGGGGGGGCGCGGGTGCTGCTCGCGTGCGGCCGGGCCGACTGCGCGGCCAAGGCGCGCGAGACGCAGGCGGTGCTCGAGCGCGGCGGCTTGACCGCGCGCGTCCTCCACGCCGAGGGCGCGGGCCACACCTACGGCGGCCGGATGGAGCGCGCGCTCCACGAGGCGTACCCGTGGATCGTCGAGGGCGACCCCCGCTGGCTCGGCGGCGGCGGGGCGGCGGCGAGCGCGGCCGTGCCCTCCCCGGGCGCCGACGGCGCGCGCTCGGCCCCGGGCGCCGACGGCGGCCGATCAGGCGGACGCGGCGGCGATGCTGCGCGCGCGCTCGGCGAGCCCCTGCACGACCGAGTGGAAGCTCCGGAGCTGCCTCACCTTGGCCGGGCCGAAGCGGCGCTCGATCGCGCGTCGGAGGGCCGGCACCCTGGCGGTGCCGCCGGTGCAGCACACGACGTCGACGTCGTCGAACGACATCCCCGCGTCCTGCACGGTGTGGTCGAGGGCGCGGAGGATGGCGTCGATCTGCCGCTCGCTCGCGGTCTCGAAGTCCTCCCGCGCGATCGGCTCGCGGATGTGCATTGACGGGTAGTCGAAGCGGAACTCCGTCGCTGCCTCGCCGGACAGCGCGCACTTGCTGCGCTCGATCTCCTCGAACAACCGGAAGGCGAGGGAATCCTCGACGAGGCAGAGCAGGTTATCCATGCGCTCTCGGTCCTCGGGCCCGAGGGACCACGCCTTCACGTCGCGGAGGAAGGCGAGCACGTCGCGGTGCTGGAGCACGGTCATGTCGGCCGGCGAGCAGAGCTTCTCGGCGATGGGCCGGGGCATGGTCAGCAGGTTCGAGCCGAGCGGGACGCGGTAGGTGACCTCTGCGCCGAAGTGGCGCGCGATCTTGTGCCGCATGAGGCTCCCGTCGAGCGCGTCCCCGGCGATCGACACGCCGCCGAGCGAGAGCACGTCCGACGGCGCGAACCCTTCCCGGCGCATCCGCACGATCGTGTAATCGGACGTCCCGCCCCCGAAATCGGCCACGAGGACGACGGCCCCGCGGTCGAGCTCCAGCTGGAAATCGTGCGCGGCGGCGACCGGCTCGGGGCAAAAGAAGATCTCGCGAAACCCGGCGATGCGCGCCGCCCGCTCGAGCCGCTCCTCGGCCAGCCGATCGTCCGCCGGGTCGGTCGAGAACTTCGCCGGCCTGCCCAGCACGACGCGCGCGACGTCCGCCTCGAAATATCGGTTCGCCTGATCGCGCATCTCCTTGAGGAACCGACCGATCAGGTCCTCGATGGTCACGACCCGGTGCCCGATCTGGGTGCCGGAGAAGCTCCGGTCCGGGAGGTATTTCTTGATCGAGCGGATGAAGCGCCCTTGCATCCCGTTCGCGACGAAATCGGTGATCGCCGCTGCGCCGCACGAGAACCGCTGTTGCCCGAAGAAGAGCAGGCTCCGGAGGACGGTCGGGTCTGCCGCCGCGCTGTCGAGCGGGATGGGCGGGCAGGTCGCCTCCGCGCTCGCCGCCGAGAGCAGCGAGTTGGAGGTACCGAAATCGACGGCATACATCTCAGGCCTGAATCGTGCGGACATGATCTCGCCTCCTCATGGGTGCTTTGCGGGCCCGGAGATCTCGCCGATTCAACCACCTATTTACAAGCTGTCGAATGCATGAGAGAATGGTGACGGGCTCGCGGGATGACCGGATTTCGCCCTCCCCTGCGCCCGCAAATCGCCGCCCACCGTGGGCCGCCGTGGAGGGGCCGGGCTAGGAGACGCGCGTCACCCGCCGCAGCGCCACGATGAGCGCCACCAGCGCGATCAGGGTCGGCAGCCCCACGACGCCCACGTTGATCCAGCCGAGCCAGTCGGTCGGCGCGAGCCACGCCGCGGGGATCGGCAGCGCGAACGCGTTGTAGGCGGCGGCGCAGAGCGCGAGCACGCCGCACGAGATGAACAGCCACACCAGCGTGGCCAGCAGGCCCTTGCCGAGGCGCTCCATGGCCGGCGCGCTCCGCCAGCGGCCGACGAGCACCCGGATCGTGCCGATGAAGGCGAAGAGCGAGAGCGCCCCCGCGGCCCCACCGGCGATGAGGAGCTCGGTCTCGTCGAGCGCCCGCCGCTCGGTGATGCCGTAGATCATCCGCAGGACCATCGCGGCGCTGGTGAAGACGGCCGCGCCCGCCGCGAGGCTCACCGCGATCGACAGCAGCACCGCGACAGGCCGCGCGCGCCGCGCCCTGCGCGTCACGTCGTCCGCGGTCTGCCCCTGGGCGTTGGGGATGACGACGGTGGCCACCTCGTCGTTCGGCGCGCCCTCGGTCACCGCCGTGGGCAGCGCGAGCGCGCGCGCGGGGTTGAGCGGGTCCTGCATGTCGAAGTCCGCGAGCAGGCGATCGAGCTCCTGGGCGGACGGCGGACGGTCCTCGCGCGCGCGGGCCATGGCGCGCTGGATGAGCGCCTCGAGCCCCTCCGGGATGGTCCTGTCGATGTCGCGCGGGCGCCGCGGATCCTCGGTGAGCAGGCGGATCATGACCCGGGTCGGCTCCTCGTCGGGGAACGGCCGATCGCCGGTCAGCATGCGGTACAGCACGGCGCCCACCGCGTAGATGTCCGCGCGCGAGTCGACCTCGGCGGAGCCTCGCGCCTGCTCGGGCGCCATGTACTGCGGCGTGCCGACGACCGAGCCCGTGCGGGTGAGGTCGGCGCCGTCGAGCACCTTGGCGACCCCGAAGTCGAGGATCTTCACGTGGAGGCTGCCCCCCTCGCGCCGCACGAGGAACAGGTTCGACGGCTTGAGGTCGCGGTGGACGACGCCGGTCGCGTGGGCCGCGGCCAGGCCTCGGCACACCTGGCGCGAGATGGTGATGGCGGTCGGGAGCGGCAGCTTGCCGACCTGATCGAGGAGGCTGCCGAGGTCCTCGCCCTTGAGCAGCTCGGTCACCATGCACGGCCGGCCGTCCTTGAGGCGCACGACGTCCACGACGTCGATCACGTGCTCGTTGCCGACGCGCGCGATCGTCTGGGCCTCGCGCTCGAAGCGCGCCATCGCCTCCCGGTGGCTGGCGAAGTGCTCGTGGGGCACCTTGACGGCGAAGCGCTTCGGCAGGCGGATGTGCTCGGCGACGTAGACGCGGCCCATGCCGCCCGCGCCGATCACGCCGGTGATGCAGAAGCTCCCCGCGAGCAGCTCGCCGACCATCGGGTCGGTCGCGGTGACGCCCTGGAGCTCCAGCGCCGTCGCGTCGATGGGGCAGACGAGGAAGTCGAGCGGGTACCGGACCCCGCAGACGGGGCAACGTCGGGTGGGTCTCTCCGGGGGTGCCTGCCGCGCCTGGTCCGGGTCGGCGTGCCTGGCTAGCTCGACCATCGACGGCGAGTCTAGGACGAGATGCGGGTCCGAGGGAGACGGATCGGCCGCGCCCGCCTGCGGCGCGCGGCGCCCGCCGGCGGCGTCGCGCAGCGCCTGCGGGCGTCACGCAGGCCCGCAGGCGTCCCATGGCGCGGCGACATTCGGCGGAATTTGCCGACATCTGCCGCCATCCACCGACACTGCCGTCGGCGTCACGCGGGGATGTCCGTGAGCGCCGGATCCGCGCGCGTGCACGACGCGCGCCGGGATCCGCTCGTGGTCGAAGCGGGCCAGTTGTTCACGGAAGTGAACGTCCGCGAGGAGCGTGGGGCCGAGCGGGCCGGACTTCAGCGAGTCACCGGTACGGGAGAATGGGAATCCCTTGAATGGGTGGTGAGTTGCGCGCCCTCGGCGAGCGGCCGCGCGAATTCGAGCGGCGCGCTGGCCGGGAGACGGGCTCTGGCGGCGACGATCGCTCCCCGAGAAATTGAATGACTCGCGCGTGCGCTGCGGTAGGTTAACTCACCTGAGGCCCGCGTCCTCGTGAATGGCAGCCGAGGGATCGGGGCCTCGGAGGCTGAGGCAAGCGGCCTCTGCTCTTCCGGAGCAATGCGTTCCCTCCCGCTCGACCAAGGAGATCAGGATGAAGGACCACGCGACGCACCAGGATCATGCGCACGATCACGGCAAGACGTGCGGACACCAGGCGATCCGCCACGGCGACCATGTCGACTACCTGCATGATGGCCACTTGCATCATCAGCATGAGGGCCATTTCGACGAGCACGTCCTCTCGGTGGACGACGCGAACCCCGCGCAGTGCACCCCGAGCCACGCGTGCTCGGGACATGACGTGAAGCACAAGCACGGACAGGGCTGCGGGCACCCCGCCGTCCCCCACGGAGACCACGTGGACTTCCTCGTCGACGGCCACCTGCACCACCCGCACAGCGGGCACTGCGACCATCACGGCGACGTGCAGGTGATGGCGTAGCGCTCAGGCCAGGGCGTCGAGCGTCAGGACGACGCGCGGCGCGGTCCCGGGCGGCGACCGGTGCACTGCGCCGCGGTCCCGGTTGCCTGGCCAGGCCTCGCCCTTGAGCAGCCCGACGTCGAACGGCGCCATCCGGCGGAGGCGCGCGCCGGCGCGCAGCACGCCCGAGCGCTCGTCGGGGACGCCGTTCGCGCGGTGTCCGAGCCGGTCCCGCCGGACGGACGCGTGCTCGACCCACTCCGTCCCGGGCCCGACATAGGTCGTCACCAGGCGGACGGTGACCATGTCCGCGTGGAGACGGGGACACATGGGCGTCGTGAGCCGCGCGAGCCGCACGCCGACCCGCGGGCAGCCGGTGAGATCCGCGAAGAGCGATATCAGCCCGCGCACGTCGTGAAGGAAGGCGTCACGGCCGGACGACGGGGGCGCTCCCGCGGCCAGCGCCGCGAGGTCGGGCGCGGCGGGATCGACCAGCAGCGCCTCGGAGAGCGGCCGCGGCAGGAGCCGCTCGCGGACGAAGCCCTCGACGTCGGCGTCGATGCGTCGCCGCAGCACGCACGCGCTCACCTCGGGTGACGCGAGCTCGGCCAGGTCGGCGAGCTCCGTCACGATGCGCGTCGAGCTGCCCGGCTCCGCGCGCGGAGACGCGAGATCTCCGGGATCCTCAGCGATCGTTGTCGTCATCATATCGTGTTCGTCTCCGTGTGCGCCGCAGCCTGAGCCGTCATGCCGCGACGAAGCCTCACGGGCCATGATGCCACAGGTCGCATCGCTGATGCAATCAAGTTGCATCAGCAGCCGCGCCGAGGTAATGGTGCGGTGTCCGGCCCGCACGGCGCTCCGCTGCGCGGAAGGCGGCCTGACGTCAAGCGTCGGCGAGCGTCGACGCGCGCCAGCAAGGAGGACACCTCGTGCGCGATACCATCAAGCTCGTCTCGTCTGCTGGAACTGGTTACTGCTATCACACGACGAAGAACAAGCGGACGATGACGGAGAAAATGCAGATGAAGAAATACGATCCGATCGCCCGCAAACACGTGGTCTTCACGGAAGGGAAGATCTCGAAGGGGGGCGGCAAGTAAGCGCGACACGGAGGGTGGGCCCGTCGTGCTGCGGCGGGCCTCACGCGGGCCTCACGCGGGCCTCACGCAGGCCTCACGCAGGCCTCACGCAGGGCTGAGTGGCTGCTCGGTCTCGGCCTCGCTCTCCACCTCTTCTGACTGCTCCCACGCCGGGAAGGGATCGTCGAGTCGGCTCCAGCCGGAGGGCCCCGCGGCCATCTCGTCCTGGGTCAGCAAGCAGGCGTCGAGGCCGCGCGTGAGCTCGTCTCGGGCCATGTCGACGCCGATGAAGACGATCTCCTGCCGCCGGTCGCCCCAGACCGGATTCCACGCGGCGTCGAGCGCGGCGCGCTCCTCCTCGTCCTCCGGCCACTGCTCCACGGGCAGGGCCGCGTACCAGCGTCCCGCCGCCTCGAACGAGGCCGCGCCGCCCGCCTGCGACCAGGCGCCGATGGTGTCCATGCGGGTCGCGAGCCAGAAGAACCCCTTGGAGCGGAGCACTCCATCCCACGCGGTCGCGCCGTGAAGGAAGGCCCAGAGCCGCTCCGGGTGCATCGGGCGGTCTGCGCGGTAGACGAAGCTCTCGATCCCGTACTCCTCGGTCTCGGGCACGTGCTCGCCGCGCAGCGCCCTCATCCAGCCGGGCGAGCGCGCCGCCTCTTCGAAATCGAAGAGCCCCGTGCCGAGGATCTCGCGCGGATCGACCTGGCCGCGACAGGCTCTGATCACCCGGGCGCCGGGGTTCAGGTGCAGGAGCATCGCGGTGAGCCGCTCGACCTCGTCTTCGCCGACGAGATCCGTCTTGTTGAGCACGAGCACGTTCGCGAACTCGACCTGCTCGACGAGCAGATCGGCGACCGTGCGCTCGTCGTCGTCGTCCAGCGCGGCTCTGCGCGCCCGGAGCTCGTCGGCGCTCGTCCAGTCCGCGAGGAACCGCTGCGCGTCGACCACGGTGACGAGCGTGTCGAGCCGGGCGAGCTCCGATAGGCTCTTGCCCGTCGCTGGGTCGGCGAAGGTGAACGTCTCGGCCACGGGGAGCGGCTCCGAGATGCCCGTCGACTCGATGAGCAGGTAGTCGAATCGCCCCTCCGCGGCCAGGCGGGCCACCTCGACCAGCAGGTCTTCCCGGAGGGTGCAGCAGATGCACCCGTTCGACATCTCGACGAGCTTCTCCTCGACGCGGCGGAGCGCCGCGCCCCCACCCCGGACGAGCGCCGCGTCGACGTTGACCTCGCTCATGTCGTTGACGATCACGGCGACGCGCAGCGCGTCGCGGTTCGCGAGGACGTGGTTGAGCAGCGTGGTCTTGCCGGCGCCCAGGAAGCCGGACAGCACGGTCACAGGGAGCTTTGGAGTCACAAAGAGGCCTCTCTCGGCGCGCGTCCGCAGCGCGGGCCCGCCACACTAGGGCAACCAAACATCAATTGCAATACAATTGCGTTTTCGCGTGCGCTCGCCGCCGCTTCGGGCGGCGAAGGCCGCTGGCCAGGGCACTCCGGCGAAAGGGAGCCTGGAGGGCGGACTCGCCCGCCCGACGCTCCGGCCCCGAGGGCACGCGGCCGGGCCTGGCCGGCGGAGCGTTCAGCGGCTACACAAGGGTCCTCGTGACCTCGACCCTCCTTGCCTTCTGCGGTGCCGCGCTGGTGCTGGCCATGATCCCGGGGCCGAGCACCGCCGTCATCGTGCGGCAGGCCCTGCGCGGCGGGCCCCGCGCCGCGCTCGCGACCATCGCCGCGAACGAGGTGGGGCTCCTCTTCTGGGCGCTCGTCGCGGCGCTCGGGGCCTCTGCGCTCGTCGAGGCCTCCGAGGTCGCCTACCACGCGCTCCGCCTCGCCGGCGCGGCCGTCCTCATCGTGCTCGGCGTTCAGTCCATCCTCGGGCGGCGTCGGGCCGGCGACGGCGACGCGGGGTCGGCAGCCAGGGAGCCCGCTGCCGGCGGCTGGAGCGCCTTCCGCATCGGCCTGCTCACCATCCTGGCGAACCCCAAGGCGGCCGTGTTCGCGGCCTCCTTCCTGCCGCAGTTCGTGCCGACCGGCGCGCCGATGATGTCGGCGCTGCTCGTCCTTTCGCTCGTGTGGGTCGCCGTGGACACCGCCTGGTACCTGGCGCTCGTGCTGCTCCTCGGCCGGCTCCAGGCCGCCATGGCCGGCGGTCGCGCGCGCCGGACGCTCGAGGCGGTCTCCGGCGTGGTCCTCGTGGCGCTCGGCGTGCGGATGGTCCTGGAGCGTCCCTGAGGAGCGAGAGCTCCCGGGATCACATCTCCTCGAGCTCCTTGCCCTTCGTCTCGGGGACGAAGGCGACGACGAACGCCAGCGAGGCCGCCGCCGCGGCGGCGTAGAGCCCGTAGGCGACGCCCAGGCCGGCCACCTTGAGCGCGGGGAAGGTCGCGCTCACGAGGAAGTTCGCCAGCCATTGCGCGGCGGCCGCGATCGAGAGGGCGAGGGCGCGGATGCGGTTGTCGAACATCTCGCCGAGCAGCACCCAGGTCACCGGGCCCCAGGACGCCCCGAAGCAGAAGACATAGAGGTTGGCCGCGAGCAGCGCGACGGGGCCGGCTGCGCCGCGCAGGACGGGGTTGCCCGCGGCGTCCTCGCCCGCGGCGCCGAACACGGCCGCCATGGTGCCGAGCGTCAGCGCCATTCCGATGGAACCCGCGATGAGCAGCGGCCTGCGCCCGAGGCGATCGACCGTCGCGATGGCGATGAAGGTGGTCGCGATGTTCGTGACGCCGGTGATGACCGTGATGGCGAGGGAGCTTCGCTCGGAGAACCCGACCGCCTGCCAGAGGACGCTCGAGTAATAGAAGATGACGTTGATGCCCACGAGCTGCTGAAACACCGAGAGGCCGATGCCGATCCAGACGATGCGGAGCAGCCCGGAGCGCCCCCGCAGGTCCGCGAGGGTCGGCCGTCGCTCGGACGAGAGCGTCCTCTGGATCTCGACGAGCTTCGCCTCGGCGGCCGCGCCGACGACGCCGCGGAGCACGACGAGCGCCTCGGTCACGCGCCCCCTCGCCGCGAGGTGGCGCGGGGACTCGGGGATCAGCAGCGCGCCGAGCCCGTAGAGGAGCGCCGCCGGGATGGCGCTCCAGAACATCCATCGCCAGGCGCGGGCGCCGAGCCAGAACGGGTTCGCCGCCGAGCCCGCGGACGTCGCGATGGCATAATCGACGAGCAGGGCGATGAAGATGCCGACGACGATCGCGAGCTGCTGGAGCGATCCGAGGCGGCCACGGAGGTGAGCCGGCGCGATCTCCGCGATGTACGCAGGAGCGACGACGCTCGCCGCGCCGATGGCCACGCCGCCGAGCACCCTCCACGCGCTGAAGTCCCAGGGCGAGACCGCCGCCCCCGAGCCCGCCGCGCTGACGACGAAGAGCAGGGAAGTCGCGAGCATCGTGCGCGTCCGACCGTGGCGGTCGGCCAACCGGCCTGCGAACACCGCGCCGGCGGCCGCGCCGAGCAGCGCCGAGGATACGGACAGGCCCACCGTGACCGCCTGCGCGGCGAACATCCTCTCCAGCGCGCCGACGGCGCCGTTGATCACGGCGGTGTCGAAGCCGAAGAGGAAGCCGCCCAGCGCGGCGACGGACGCGATGAGGGCGATCCGCGCGGTGGAGACGTGCTGCTCAGCATGCCCGTGCCCCTGCTGCGCCGTGGGATCTCGCATGAGCCCGAAAAACCGCGCGAGCGCGACGCTACCCGACCGACGTCGGACCGATGACGGCGGCAGACGACGGGGATGGGGGGCTGCTCTGCGTCTCGGCGGTGATGAGCAGCTCGAAGCTGGCATGTGGCACGGTCGTCTCGACCAGCGCGCCGTTTCGCCTGTCGGGATCGTAGTCGAGCACTCCGACCCGTCGCCACGGGGTGTCGGAGCCCGGGCGCTGCCAGACGACGAAGCGCTCTCTGCCAGCCTCGATCCGCGCGGGCGGCGGGAGGTGAACGACGTCCACCGCCAGCCGCGTGGTCGCGGCGTCGGCGTCGATATCGGCGGTGATGCGCGCGTCGGCGCCGGGCGCGAGCTGCGTGCCATGAACGGTTTGCGCGCTCGGGCCGCCGCAGCCGGCGAGCGCCACGCTCGCGAGAAGACAGAGCGTGAGCCCTATCCGGCAGCCGACCCGTCGTCCCGTCTCAACCAGCTTCATATCGCCACCTCGATCGCCATCCTGCTTCGCGGCGGCCCCGCTACCGCTCGCGGGCATCGAATCCGGGCTGGGCGGTACCGCGGCTGCTCGGTCACGTCGTCGTGTTCCGGCAAGCATCGTGCCGGGGTGGGATATGAATCGTCGGGTGGCGGTGCCACGAGGACATGCACGACGCGCGGCGTGCACTCCGGCCTGCCGCAGCCTCGGTTGATGTCGTGATGTCACCATCGGGATCAGGCGCGGGGCGGCCTCTACGCACCGGACGCGCCGGCATCACATGCCCGGTCGCGTGCTTCCCGAGCCAGCCGGCGCGCAGCACACCCGGCTCTACGCGCGTCAGGCTGAGAACGCGCTGATCAGCACGCTCGCCTGCACGGACCGAGCGTGACGATCCGCGGCGAGCCGGGAGCTCCCTGCGCGAGGACTGCAGAGTCCTGGCCGGGCGAAGCGCTTGCCAGATTACCGACCGAGCTGGTCAGTCCGCTCGACTGATCCGTCCACGAATCGTCGAGCGGAGCAGCTCGGTCTCGCTGAGGATCGCGAGATCCTCAGCGTATCCTTGGTGGGCCATGAAGGACTTGAACCTTCAGCCAATGGATTAAGAGTCCACTGCTCTACCAATTGAGCTAATGGCCCGAATGGATTGTCAATCAACCGAACCTGGAACAGGCTCCCGGAGTCTCGCCGGATCGCTTGAGTCGCCCGTTGAGCCCGGCACGCCCGGCCTGATTCGAACAGGCGACATTCGGATTCGAAGTCCGACGCTCTATCCAGCTGAGCTACGGGCGCTCCTGCGGTCCCCTCGGCGGGGCACGCGGAACGCTTCTAACCGCACCGGACCGGTTGTGTCAAGCGTTGAAGACGTAGCGCGCGCAATTCTCAGGCCGCCCCCCTCCGTTGAGCTCGGACGGACGGCCTCCCGGGCCTGCCCACGCGGCGCTACGCGCCCGGCACCAGCGGCATCGCGCGCCGCCCCCCCTCGCCTCCCCGCGCCGCGGGCGGGACATCGCTTCCGAGCGTCCGCGCGGGACCTGCCGCCGCGCCTGGCCGGCGGGCGGCTGCGAAAGAATTTCTCTGCGCGCGGCGCCGCGGGGTAGGGTCCGCCCCCGTCATGCCGCTGCTTCGCCCGCTCTCTCGCCGCCTCTTCGCTTCCCGGGGCCCGGTCGCCGCTCTCCTGCTCGCGCTCTTGGTCGCAGCGCCGGCCTTCGGCGCCCCGGCGAGCGCGGAGCCGGTCGCGGCGGGGCAGCAGCCGGCCGCCGGCAAGAGCGCGCACGGCAAGCGCCGCGCGGCGCGGAGCTCGGCCGGCGCCGAGAGCGAAGCGCGGGCGGCGCAGCGCGACGGCGCGAAGGCGAAGGCGCCGGAGCGCGCGGCCAGGACGCGCGCCGCGAAGCGGGACGAGGCCTTCCGCGCGAAGCGCGGCGGCACCGCCGCCGAGGCCGACGAGCCCAGGCTCCTGTCCAAGGGCGCTCCCAACCGGGGGCGGCTGACGGGCGCCGTGCGGCTCCGGTCGTCGCGGCACCTCAAGACGCGCGAGGGCGCCAGGACGTGGGGGCTGCCCGTGCTCGTGAAGGCCCTGCGGCGCGCCGCCTTCCAGGTGGCCAAGAAGCACGGCGACTCCGCGCTGCTCGTCGGGGACCTCTCCGCCAGAGCGGGCGGCGCGCTCGACGGGCACAACTCCCACCAGACGGGGCGCGACGCGGACGTCGGCTTCTACGTCGTGAACTCGAAGGGCAAGACGCTGCGCACGGAGCGGTTCGTGGCGTTCGACGACAGAGGGAACGCCATCGGCCTCCCCGGGGCGCGGTTCGACGACATGCGCAACTGGGCGCTCGTCGAGGCGCTGCTCCAGGACCGGCAGGCCGGGGTCAAGTACCTGTTCGTGACCGACGCGCTGAGGGCGCGGCTGCTCGCCTACGCCGCGAAGAAGCGCGTGCCGGCGGAGATGCGGGCCCGGGCCGCGGCCGCGATGATGAGCCCCAGGGACGCCGACCTGCACAACGATCACTTCCACATCCGCGTGGCGTGCCCCGCGTCGATGCGCGGCGCCTGCGTCGAGGAGTCGGTGGCCCGACCCGGGTGCGCCACGGGCGAGCCGAAGAAGGCGCGCGACGCCGCGGCGCTCGCGTCTCCGGAGGACGTCACCGCGGAGGACGCGGCCGCGCCGGCGACCACGGCCGCCCCGCCCGCGGCGGGCGCGGCCGCGCAGGCAGACGCCCCCCGCTGAGGTCCGGCCGCGCTCAGGCCGCCGGCGCGGCCCCGGGCGGCGCCGCGCCGTCCGCGAGCTCCACCACGACCGGCGCGTGGTCCGAGGGGCGCTGGAGCTCCCGCGGGCGCGTGTCGATCGCGACGTCCGTGCAGCGCGCCGCGAGCGGGCGCGTCACCAGGGCGAGGTCGATGCGGAGGCCCTTGTTGCGCCGGAACGCGCCCATCCGGTAGTCCCACCAGCTATAGGCGGCCTTGCCCGGGTGGCAGGCGCGAAACGCGTCCACGAGCCCCCACTCCATCAGGCGCCCCAGCGCGGCCCGCTCGTCCGGATGGAAGAGCACCTGCCCCTCCCACTTCTTCGGCTCGGCGACGTCGATCGGCTCGGGCGCGACGTTGAAGTCGCCGCAGATCAGGAGCTGTTGATCGGGGCTGTAGCGCGCCTCGAGCTCGCTCCGCAGCCGCCCGAGCCACGCGAGCTTGTAAGCGAAGGCCGGCGTGCCCACCGCCTGGCCGTTCGGCACGTAGACGTTGATGATCCGGACCCCCTCGACCGTGGCCGCCAGCATGCGCCGGGCGACGTCCTCCTCATCGCCGTCGAGGCCCTTCTTCACGTCGTCGACCGAGAGGCCGAAGCGCGCGGCGATCGCGACGCCGTTGTAGGTCTTCTGGCCGAAGACGATCGAGCGATAGCCCACCTCGGAGAGCGCGGCCTCGGGGAAGCTCCCGTCCTCGACCTTGGTCTCCTGCAGGCAGACGACATCGGGCGCGGCGCGGACCAGCCAGCTCGTGAGCTGCTCGAGCCGCGTGCGGATGGAGTTCACGTTCCAGGACGCGATGCGCATAGGTCCGCTCACCGATAGTGGAGGGAGCCCAGGGCGAAAAGCCTGATCGCGGCCGCGCGCCCTCTGCCGGAGATTCCCCTACAGGGCGGACCGGATCACCTCGAAGAGGCCCTCCGGGTCATCGACGTGCAGCCAGTGCCCGGCGGTCGGCAGCACGTGCACCGAGACCCAGGGCGCGCGCGCCGCGAGCGCCTCGAAGCGGGCGCGCGACGCCGGCGAGATCGACGCCGACCGGCCGCCGAGCACGACGTGGATGCGTCGCTCCTCGGCGCCGGCCGGCGCCGGCGGGTCCTCCAGGACGTGCCAGAGATCGCGGGCGAAGTAGTCGGTGAGCAGCGCGTTCAGGACGTCCAGGTCGAGGCGGATGCGGAAGCCTTCGCCCTCGCGGCGGACGTTCATCGCCAGCCACTCCGCGATGCCGCGGCTGAAGCCGGCGGCCTGCACCGCTTCCAGGAACGCCTCGCGCGACGCGATCGGCTGCGGGATCGCGCGGAGCAGATCGAGGACGCCGGGGCTCTCCGAGCCGCTCTCGCCGGCGGAGCTGGCGCTCGGATCGGCGTCGAGGATGAAGCCGCGCTCGAGCCCCTCGGGACGGCGCTCGAGGTACGCGAGCGCCACCTTGCCGCCGAACGAGTGGCCCATCACGCCGCGAACGTCGAGGCCGAGGCGGTCGCCGAGCCGGAGCAGGTCGTCGGCCGCCGCCGCGATCGTGTGCGGCGCGGGCGGGCCCTGCGACATGCCGTGGGCCCGCAGGTCGACCAGGATGAAGCCCCACGGCCGCGCCGCAGCGCTGGCGGTCTGCGCCTCGACGAGGCGCCGGACGAAGGTGCGCCAGTTGGCGCCCGAGCCGAAGATGCCGTGCAGCACGAGCATCCAGCGGGCGGGCGGCGTCGAGGGCGCGGAGACGAGGGCGTGGTGGGGCACGAAGCCGTCGTGTGCGTTCATGGCTCTCCGGGCCGCGCGAGCGCGCGACCTGCGCCTAGCGCTAGCATGGACCCATGGCCAAGAAGCCCCCGATCACGCCGTCGCGCGCCGACACCGCGGAGGACCAGGTCACCCGGCCGGCGAAGCCCGAGCGCTTCCACGGCGCGACGCTCGCCGGGGCCGACTTCGATGACGCCGACCTGCGCGGCGCCCGCTTCCACAACGTCGCCCTCGCCCGGGCCGACTTCGATGACGTCGACCTGCGCGGCGCCCGCCTCCACAACGTCACGCTCGCCGAGGCCGGCTTCGACGACGTCGACCTGCGCGGCGCCCTCCTTCAGAACGTCGCGCTCACCGAGGCCGAGCTCGATGACGTCGACCTGCGCGGCGCCCGCCTCCACAACGCGACCCTAGCCGGCGCGTCGATCGACGACACGTCGCTCGCCCGCGCCCGCATCGACGACGCCGACGCCGCATCGACCCGCTGGTCCGACGTGAGCCTGCGCGGGGCCCGCATCGAGGGATCGGACCTGCGTGACGTCGAGATCGTCGGCTGCACGATCGATGGGCTCACCATCGACGGCGTGCGCGTCGATCGCCTGCTCGCAGAGGCGAAGGGACGATCGAGCGCGGGTCCGTCGCCGGAGACGACGCCGGAGCGATCGCAGCCGAAGAAAAAGAAGTCGAGGCGCCCCGCTCCCGGAAAATGAGAGGGCAGCGCCTCGCGCGCGATCGAGGCCGGATTACGCCTCGATCAGCCCGGTTCGCACCGCGATGCGGGTCAGCTCGACCGCGCTCTTGCACCCGAGCTTCGCGTAGATACGCACGCGGTGGGTCTCCACCGTCTTCGGGCTGATCGTGAGCCGCGCGGCCGTCTCGCGCGTCGACACGCCGGCCGCGAGCAGCCGCAGGACCTGACGCTCGCGCGGCGTCAGCGCGTCGAGGCCGCCAGAGCCCTCGCTCGCCGGCTTGCGCATCGCGCGCACGACCGCGCCCGCGATGCTCGAGGACAGCGGCGCGCCGCCCGTCGCGATGCGACGGATGCCCTCGATGACCTCCTCGAGCTTCGACGTCTTCACGAGGTAGCCCTGCGCGCCCGCGCGCAGCGCCTCGGCGACGCGGAACTCGTCGTCATAGCCGCTCAGCACGAGGAGCTTCGCCTGCGGTAGCTGCGCTCTCAGGGCTCCGAGGAGCTCGATGCCGTCCCGGTCAGGGATGTTGAGATCGACGAGCACGACGTCGGGCTTGCAGCTCGCGGTCTCGCGCAAGGCATCGGCCGCCGTCCCAGCCTGGCCCACGACGACCATGTCGGGCTCATCCGAGAGCGCTCGAGCGAAGCCTTCGCGAACGACCGGATGATCGTCGATGAGGTAGATGTGCAGCTTGCTAGCAGGGGTTTCCGCCATGATGACCACAGGGGGATTGGGATGTCCTTCGGACCACAATTCGATACCCATGAGCAGTACAAGTCAAGCTGCTCAGGTCGTCCTGGGAGGAACCTTACAGGGGTATCAGGTGCTCAACGATCTGCAAGCAGCGGCGCGGCGGCAAGCCCAATTGATAAGGAAAACTCCGTCCTGAGCGAGTTTCGGGGCTCGGTGGAGAACTGCGGCGTGGAAGGTATGACGCTTCGCTCCGCCTCCGCGCGAACCTCCACCGATGCCGCCACGGCGGCCATCTGGTATCCTTCGCGCGCTTCATGCGCCGAAAAGGCCCGCGATCGAGGGAAGTTGGATGAGCTCGCCGGGCTTTTCCCCGAGCCTGACCGGCGCTTCCCCGCTCGGGGGCGCGGACATCTTCGTCGTCGATGACGATCCGGCGCTGGTCGACTCGCTGATCGACCTGCTCTCCGATGAAGGGTACCGCGTCCAGGGATTCACGCGCCCGCAGGAGGCGCTCGACCGCCTCGCCCGCGGGGCCAGGCCCCGGGCGGTGCTGCTCGACTACGTGATGCCCGAGATGACCGGCGAGGAGTTCCTGACGGCGCTCGCCGCCGCGGGCGTCGACGTGCCCGTCCTCCTGCTCTCCGGCGTGAGCGAGCCCAGCATCCGAGGTCCCGTGGCCGGCGTGCTCGCGAAGCCGTTCGACGTCGACAGGCTCCTCGTGGTGCTCGACCGGCTGATCCGCGCCGTGCGCTGATCCGCGCCGTGCAGCGCGAGCGCGCCGCCGCCCGCGCTGATCCCGGCCTGCACAGGCGCGGCGGCACGGTCCTCGCGTAGGCCGTCCGGGGGGGAAGTCGAGGATGTCGTCGCTCCCAGACAGCGCGCCGATGCCAGACAGCGCGCCTTTCCTGATGCGAGGCGGGTCGAGCAGCCCCGCCGCCGCGAGCGCGCCGGCGGCGATCAGGCTGCCCGCCGAGCTGCACCGCCGCTTCCGCTTCCTCGCGATCGACGGGGGGCTCGTCGCGCAGGCGGGCGACCGCGCCGCGCCGCTGATCGACGCGCTGCTCGCGATGGGGGCGCGCGTCGCCGTCCTCGCCGCCGCCGAGGCCGTGCCCGACCTCGCGCGGCGGCTCGGGCGCCGCGGGCGAGCCGAGGAGCGCAGGCGGCTCTTCGTCGGCGCGCTCGGGGCGGCGGAGCTCCACGGCTTCGATCGCCGCGGCGACGCGGTCCCGCTCGTCGCCCGCGCGGCGCCGGACGGCCGCTCCGCGCTCGCGGAGCTGCTCGCGCGCGTCGTCGCGCCGCTCCGCATCGAGCCGCGCGATCGGCTCGCGATCTCGCCCGACCCGGGCGGCGGCGCGCCGGCGGCGTACGCGGGCGGGCTCCGCGACGCGCCGGAGCTCGCGGGCGCGATCCACGCGACCGCCAGCGCCCAGCGGCTCTGCGACATCCTCGCGCTCCAGCGCGAGCTCGACCTGGAGCTCGGCCCCCACGCGGCGCCGCGCGACGCCGCGTGGGTCATCGACGAGCCGGGGTTCGACGTCGCGCGCGAGCACGAGATCGAGTCGCTGCTCGCGATCGCCAACGGCTACCTCGGGTCGCGCGCGTCGCTCGCGGAGGGATCGAGCGTGTCGCGGCCGGCGACGTTCATCGCGGGCGCGTTCGAGCCCTCGGCCGACGTGAGCCGCGTCCCGGAGCTCGTGATCGCCCCCGACTGGGGCCGGCTGAGCGTCGTCATCGAGGGCGAGCCGTTCTCCGCGGAGACGCGCGGCGTGCTCCACCACCGGCGCGAGCTCGACATGCGGCGCGGCGTGCTGCTGCGCGACTGCCTGCGGTGCGGCGAGGGAGGACACCTCGCGCGCCTGCACACGCTCCACGCCGCCTCGCTCGCGGACCGCCACGTCCTGATGGAGGCGGTCAGCGTCGCCCCGCTGAACTTCACCGGGACGATCCGCGTCGACGCGATCCTGAGCGGCGACGTGAAGAGCGCGAGCGGCGCGGCGCACTGGAAGCGCTTCGCGGCGGACGCGAGCGCGCGGAGCCTGATCCTCGTCGGGCGCACGCACGGCGGGCTCGTCACCGCGATGACGTCGCACCTGCGGGTGCTCCCGGAGCAGGCCGCGGAGGGCGCGCCCCCGCCCGAGGCCGCGGAGGGCGCGCGGTGCGCGCGCACGTCCGACGCGCGCTCGATCGCCGAGCGCTGCGAGGTGAGCGTCCGCGTCGCCGAGCGGCGCCGCCTCTTCCGCACGACGACGCTGCACACCTCGCGCGACACCCCCGCGCCGCGCCAGGCGGGGGAGGCGCTCCAGGCGGAGCTCTCGGCCCGCACCATGGACGACCTGCTCGGTGAGCACGCAAGGGCGTGGGCGGAGCGCTGGCGCCGCGCGGACGTCGAGATCGACGGCGCCCCGAAGATCGAGCGGGCGCTCCGGTTCGCCCTGTACCACCTCATCGGCTCCGCGAACCCCGATGATCCGCGCTGCTCCGTCGGCGCGCGCGGGCTCAGCGGCGAGGCGTACCGCGGCCACGTCTTCTGGGACACCGACATCTTCCTCGTCCCGTTCTACGCGCACTGCTACCCCGAGGCCGCGCGCGCGCTCCTCCTGTACCGGCACCGCACGCTGCCGGGCGCGCGCCGCAAGGCGCGGGCGCTCGGCTACGAGGGCGCGCTCTACGCGTGGGAGTCGGCGGACACGGGCGACGAGACGACGCCGCCGCTCGTGATCACGCCGTTCGGCGAGGTGACCCGGGTGCTCTCCGGCGAGCAGGAGCACCACATCAGCGCCGACGTCGCCTACGCGGCGCACGCCTACGGCCGCGCGACCGGCGACCTCGACTTCGCGCGCGGCGAGGGCGCCGAGATCCTGATCGAGACGGCGCGCTTCTGGGCGAGCCGCGCCGAGCTCGGGCCGGACGGCCGCGCCCACATCCGGCGGGTCATCGGGCCGGACGAGTACCACGAGGGCGTGGACGACAACGCCTTCACGAACTGGATGGCGCGGTACAACCTCCGCGCCGCCGCGGCGACGGTCCGGCGCGGCGACGCGCGGGGCGACGTGCTCGCGCGGCTCGACCTCCGCCCCGAGGAGGCCGACCGCTGGTGCGACGTCGCGGACCGCATCGCCCTCGGGATCGACCCGGAGACGGGCCTCATCGAGCAGTTCGCGGGCTACTTCCGCCTCGCGCCGTTCTCGATCGCCGACCACGCCGTGCGCAGCGCGCCGATCGACGTGCTGCTCGGGCGCGAGCGGACGCAGGGCTGCCAGGTCGTGAAGCAGGCCGACGTCGTGCAGCTCGTCGCGCTCCTCTGGAGCGCGGTGCCCGCGCGCGCCCGGCGCGACAACTTCCTCTACTACGAGCCGCGCACCGCGCACGGCAGCTCGCTGAGCCCGGGCGCCCACGCGCTCGTCGCCGCCCGGCTCGACCTCCACGCCCTCGCCGAGCGCTACTTCGACCAGACCGCCGACATCGACCTCGGCAACACGATGGGCAACGCCGCGGGCGGCGTGCACATCGCCGCGATGGGCAGCCTCTGGCAGGCCGTCGCGTTCGGCGTCGCCGGCATCACGCGCGTGCCGCGCAGCGAGCGTCCGGACGGGCCGGGGCGCGCGCCGCTGCCCCCGGCCGACGACGAGGCGATCGGGATCGAGCCGCACCTCTTGCCAGGGTGGCGGCACCTCGAGATCCCGATCTCCTGGCGGGGCCGCGCGCTCGAGATCCACGTGGAAGACGGCGCGGTGGAGGTCGCGCTCGAGGGCAGCGCGCCCCTGACGATCTGCGCGCTCGACGCGGGCGCGCCCGCCTGCGCTGTGCTGGCCGAGCCGGGCCGCCGCTACGTGGCGCGACGGGCCGGCGGCCGGTTCCACCCCTGGGAGGAGGTGACGACATGGTGAGCGCCGCGCGCAACGGGTCTCCCGGCGGATGCGGAGCGCTGTCCGGATCGGTCTCCGAGCTCGAGCCGCCGCACCCGGCGCGCGAGGACGAGCCGTCGCCGATGAGCGGCGTGCGGAACAGGAACGTGCTCGTCGCCCTCCACGGGCGACGCGTCCACCTCGGCGCCGTCGAGCTCGGGCGGCTCATCGCCGGCGCGCTGCGGGCGCCGCTGCACGGGCTCGTCGTGTCCTCCGAGCCGATCGAGCCGATCGACGTGCCCGCCCACCTCGGGGTCGACCCGGAGGCGCTGCACGGCGTGGTGCTGCACGTCGACGCGAGCGACGATCTCCCCGGCGCGCTCGCCTCCGCGACGGAGCGCCGCGACGCCGCCTTCGTCGTCGTGGCGTCCGAGCCGGAGGAGCTCACGGACAACCGCCTCGGCGTCGGCTGCCTCGCCGCGCGCGCCCTCGAGGTCGCCGCGTGCGGCGTCGTCGTGATCGGCCCCGCGCACCGGCCGGCGACCCGGCTCCAGCGCATCCTGCTGCCGCTCGACGGCACCCCCAGCACGGCCGCGGCGATCACCCCCGCCGGGGAGCTCGCCCGCACCCTCGGCGCCGAGCTCGACATCGTGATGGTCGGCGGCGCCTCGCCGCGCGACGACGCGGAGGACGCGCCGCCCGTCTCGACGCCGACGCCCTCCGAGCCGGGCGCGATGGTGGCGCCCCTCTACGTCGACCAGCCCCAGCACGAGTGGCCGGCGTTCACCGAGGAGTTCCTGGGCCGGTTCCTGGGCGCGATCGGCCACTGCCCCCACGACGTCTCCACGCGGTTCTTCCTCGGCAGGGGCGCGCCGGCGGCGGAGATCCTGCGCCTCGCCGGCGAGCTGGCGAGCGATCTCGTGGTGCTGGTCTGGCACGGCCAGCTCGCCGACCGGCACGGCGGCGTCTTCCGGGACGTGCTCCGCGGCGCCCCGTGCCCGGTCATGGTCCTGCGGCGGTAGACCGCGCTCGCCAGCGCGGATCGGCGCCGCGGCGCGGCGCCCGGCGGGCTCCACTCCAACGGGCGGCGAAAGGCGCTATCGTGCGCCGCCATATGGTCGCCCGGAAGCTGCCCGCCAGCGAGTGCCGCAAGATCGTCCAGCCCGAGAGCTTCCGCTTCTCCACGACGGACGAGGTCGCCCCGCTGTCCGCGGGCATCGGCTCGCAGGAGCGCGCCCTCGCCGCGCTCGCCTTCGGCCTCGACATCCGCCAGCCCCGCTTTCACGTCGTCGTCGTCGGCGCGCCGGGCACGGGCCGCACGTTCTGCGCGCGCGCCGTCGCGAAGCGCATCGCCGCGAGCCGCCCCACGCCCGACGACATCCTCCTCCTGCCGAACCCCCACCGCCCGAGCGAGCCCACGGTCCTCTCGCTCCCCCCGGGCGAGGGACGCCCCTTCGTCGAGGCGATGGAGGAGCTCCACGAGAAGCTCGTCGACGCGCTGCGGGGCGCCACCGAGGGCGAGCGCTTCAAGCAGGCGCGCGGCAAGATCCAGCGCCGCGTCAACGCCGAGGAGCGGCGGCTCGAGGAGCAGCTCAAGGCCGCCGCGCGCGAGCTCGGCCTCGACCTCGTCCGCGGCGAGGACGAGGTGCAGATCACCTCGCTCGAGGACTCCTCGAGCGCGCCGGACGGCGAGGCCCTGCTCGCCGTCGCCGGGTCCATCGAGGAGTTCGAGATGCGGCTCGCCACGGTGCAGGACGAGGCCGACGTCGAGCTGCGCAGCGTCGTGAAGCAGCTCCTCAGCGACGGCGTGAAGGGTTGCTTCCAGCCCGTCCTCGCGCGCTTCGAGGGGCGCGACGACATCAGCGCCTTCCTCGCGGACGTCGAGACGGTCGTCTCGAAGGAGTTCCGCCTGCTCGTCGACGAGGCGCGCGGCGAGGAGGGCGGCGCCACGCTCCCGCGCGGCGTCGTCGTCCCGACGCTGCTCACCGAGCACACGCCCGACTCCGGCGCCCCCGTCGTCGAGGTCCCCTACCCCACGCTGAGCGCCCTGTTCGGCCGCACGCACGCGCCGCCCGACTCCGGCTTCCCCCCGGAGCCCGGCTTCGCCGTCGCGGGCGCGCTCCACGAGGCGGCCGGCGGCTTCCTCATCCTGCCCGCGGGCGCGCTCCTCAAGAACGAGGCGCTCTACGAGCAGCTCAAGGCCTGCCTGCTCGCTGGCAAGTTCATCGTGCCCGAGCACAACCCGTCGTACTTCCGCGGCACCGCCGAGGAGCTGCTCTTCCCGCCGATCCCGATCGACGTGAAGGTCGTCCTCGTCACGAACCCGCAGCTCTACCAGGACCTGCACGACGCCGATCCGGAGTTCTCGCAGCTCTTCAAGGTGCAGGCGCGCTTCGAGACGACGATCTCGCTCGATCAGGCGTTCCTCACGTACCCCGCGTTCCTCGCCGGCTTCGCGCACGATCGCGGCCTGCCGCCGATCACGGCCGACGGCGTGACCGCGCTCCTCTTCCACGGCGGGCGCCTCGCCGAGAGCCAGACCAAGGTGAGCGCCCAGGTCGGGCTCATCGCCGAGGTCGCGACCGAGGCCGGCTACCGCGCTCAGCGCCGCGGCCGCAAGGTCGTCGACGGCGCCGAGGTCAACGAGGCGCTCGAGTCGGCGCGCCGCCGCGGCAGCCATTTCCGCGACCACGTCCACGAGATGCTCTCCGACGGGACGATCCGCATCGACGTGACCGGCCGCCACGTCGGGCAGGTCAACGCGATCTCGGTGCTGTCCGACGGCCCCCAGACGTTCGGCCGCCCCTGCCGGGTGACGGCGGTCGTCTACCCGGGCCTCGAGGGCCCGGTGAACATCGCGCGCGAGGTCGAGATGTCCGGCCCGCTCCACAGCAAGGGCGTGCTCGTCCTCACGGGCTTCCTCGCCGCCCGCTTCGCCCAGCGCCGCCCGCTCTCGTTCGGCGCCTCGCTCGTCTTCGAGCAGACCTACGAGCCCATCGAGGGCGACAGCGCCTCCTCCAGCGAGCTCTACGCCCTCCTGTCGGCGCTCTCCGGCGTCCCGATCCGGCAGGAGCTCGCCGCGACGGGCAGCATCGATCAGCAGGGGAGCATCCAGCCCGTGGGCGGCATCAACGAGAAGATCGAGGCCTTCTTCGACCTGTGCGCCGCCAAGGGTCTGACGGGCGAGCAGGGGGTGCTGATCCCGAGCGCCAACCGCGACGCGCTCATGCTGCGGGGCGATGTGGTCACCGCGATCGAGGCCGGCCGCTTCCACGTCTTCGAGGTGAGCTCGGTGGAAGAGGGCATCGAGATCATCACCGGCGTCCCGGCGGGCGTCGCGAACGCGGACGGCAGGTATCCGGAAGGGACCGTATTCCACGCGGCGGACCAGCGGCTCGATCGCTTTTACCAGGCGATCGCCGACACGATGAGAGGGGGGACGGGCGTGGATCCTCGGAGCATGCTCAGGGGTCGCTGAGGAGGGTCGATCCCCGGAGCATGCTCAGGGGTCGCCAAGCAAGATCGATGGCCGCGAAGCGCACAGCCAGAGCACGGGCGCCGAAGGAGCCGAAGGCCGCGCCTGCCCCCCGGGCGCGGCGGAAGAAGGCCGCGCCGGCCGCCGGCACGCGCGGCCTCGACGCCGTCGAGCTCGCCGCCGGCGCGCCCCCGCGGGAGGTCGCCGCCCTCGGCGACGCGATCCGGAGCGACGGCGGCAGCGTGCTCGCGAAGGAGTTCCGCCTCGAGTTCGAGGAGCCGAGCCTGCTCACGCTCGGCCTCTGCTACGAGCGGCGCCCGCGCTTCTCGGGCGGCGCCTACCAGTCGGTCCTCCGGCACATCGACCGCTTCCTCGACGAGCCGCTCCCGGAGGCGCTCGAGACCCGCAGCGCGCGCGCCGACCTCCTGCTCGCGCTCGACGACGCGGTCGCGCAGGCCGTCGACGGCCTCCGGGCGCGCGGCTTCGAGAGCCCCTACCTGAAGGCGTTCGTCGTCGCCCGCATCAACCCGCTCCGCTTCCAGCGATCTCCGGACGCGCCGTTCGAGCCCACGCTCAACAAGATGCTCGCCGCCGCCCAGCGCTTCGATCCGGCCGCGGTCCGCCCCGACCAGGTCGCGCGCGCCGCCGGGCCGCCCGAGGAGCCCGCCGGGTGATCCCGCGCGCGCCCCGCGTCCCCGCGCCCCCGCGGCCCCCCCAGGCCCCGCGAGCCGGACCGCCGCCCGCGCGCCCCGCCGCGGATCCCGCCGCTGCCCCGCCGACCCACCTCGGCGATCCCCGCGTCATCTACGCCTACGCCGCGCACGTCGTCGGCCAGTCGCTCGCGTGGGAGGGGAACTACAAGGCGGCGGCCGCCTCGCTGCGCGACGTCCCGCGGGACTGGATACCTCCGCAGGTGCGGCTGCTCCTCCTGAGCAGCCTCGCCCAGTGGCAGCTCTGCGCCGGCGACATCGACGCGGCCCGGCGGCTCCTCGACGACCTGGACGAGGGTCGCGCGCCGCCGTCGGTGCGGCCGCTCGTGCGGGGGGCGCGCGCCGCGGTGCTCGTGCGCGCGGGCGACCCCGAGGGGGCGCTCTCCCTGGTCGGCCGCCGCGACGGCGAGCGCGACGAGCCGCCCGAGGTGCGCCAGCGCTACCGCATCACCCGGGCGCACGCGCTCGCCGCGCGGGGCGACCTCGCCGCCGCGCGCGCGGAGCTCCGCCGGGTGGTCGACGATGTCGGCGTCGACGAGCTCTGCCGCTGGATCCCCGCGGGCGGGCCGGCGCGGGCCACCATGATCGAGCTCATCGACGAGGGGTGATCGACTCGCGCCTTCCGCGCTCTCCCGGCTGCCGCCGGTCTTCCGGTTCGCCGCTCTATCGACGCTCAGCAGCTCTCCAGACAGGCAGTGAGCTCCGCGCTGCGCGCACTCACGTCCTCGTCGCCGAGGCAGGCGCGCCGCCCGTCCGCGACAGCGCTCCAGCCCAGCGCTCGAATCGAGCGTGGACAGTGCCCACATGCTCGCTGTCAATCATCATTTCCCTGATCTGGCATCTGGGATCCTCCTGACTCCCGTTCGGGGCGGTTCGGGCCAACGGACCGCACCCGGCGCGCACCTGCCGGGATTCCGGTGGACGGTGGGGAGCGCAACGTTGCGGGCGGGCGGCGTCTGTTCGATAAAGGATGCTGTACGCAAAGTGCAGCGGGCCAGGTAGGCTTTTCGCGTCGGCCGGGGGAGAACGCATGCCAACCTGCACGGGTGGCCAATGAGCGCGGGGGCGCCACGGAGGGTTATCGGCGAGTGCTGTACCGATCTGGCCAGGCCCACGCGCCCCCTCAGGGCGGCAGTCCTCGCTCACCGGAGCCCGCACGGGGGGCTCCCGTGAACCGTCCATCAGACACCGCGCCTCCGCGCATCCTGGTCGTGGACGACAGCCCCACGTACCTGCACCAGGTCGCGGCGGCCATGCGCGAGGAGGGCTACGTCCCGGTGCTCGCCCATTCCGGGGAAGAGGCGCTCGCGCGGCTCACGTCGGCGCGCGTCGACGGCATCGTGCTCGACATGGTGATGCCGGGTCTGTCGGGTCCGGCCACGTGTCTCCGCATCAAGGCCAACGCCGCGTGGCGTCCGATCCCGCTCCTGATGCTCACCGGCCGCGACGACCACAAGGCGATCCTCGACGCCCTCTCGGCCGGCGCCGACGACTTCGTGACGAAGTCGGGCGAGTTCACGGTGCTCAAGGCCCGCGTGCGCGCCCAGCTCCGCCGCAAGCACTACGAGGACGAGAACCGCAGGATGCGCGAGCTCCTCCTGCGCCGGGAGATGGAGGCGGCCGAGGCGCGCGCCGATCGGCGCCTCAAGCAGAGCGAGGAGCGGTTCCGCCTGCTCGTGGAGGGCGTCCAGGACTACGCCATCTTCATGCTCGACCCCGCGGGCCGCATCGCGAGCTGGAACCCGGGCGCCGAGCGCATCAACGGGTACCGCGCCGACGAGATCATCGGCCGCCACTGCTCGGTCCTCTACCCGTCGGAGGACACCGAGCTCGGCAGGCCCGGCGCGGAGCTCGACGCCACGGTGGAGACCGGCCGCTCCGTTCAGGAGGGCTACCGCGTCCGCAAGGACGGCATGCGCTACTGGGCCAACGAGGTCATCAGCGTCCTCTTCGACGAGGCCGGGCGCCTGCGCGGCTTCGCGAAGGTCACCCGGGACGCCACCGAGCGCCGCCGGGTCCACGAGGCGCAGCGCATCCTCGTCTCGGCCGGGCAGATCCTCGGCGAGTCGCTCGACTTCGAGGAGACGCTGCGCCGGGTGGTCCGCGTCGCGCTCCCTGATTTCGCGTCGATCTGCGTGCTGCTCCTCCAGGACGAGTCCGGCGCGATCGAGCGGCAGGTGACCGCCCACGCGGACCCCTCCATGGCGGCGGCGACCGAGCTCCTCGGCAAGATCACGGCCGACTCGGCCGCGCGCGGCATCGGCAAGGTCCTCCGCACGGCGCAGCCGGAGCTCATCCCGAGGGTGACCGACTCCTTCGTCCGCGCGATCTCCTTCGATCAGGCGCACTACGAGGCGCTGCGCTCGCTCTCCCTGGCCTCGCACCTCACGGTCCCGCTCACCGCGCGCGGCCGGACGCTGGGCACGCTCTCGTTCGCCTCCACGCACCGGCGCTACGACGCCGTCGATCTCGACCTCGCGCAGGATCTCGCGCGGCGCGCGGCGCTGGCCGTCGACAACGCCCGTCTTTACCGGGAGGCGCAGCTCGCGGTGCGCGCGCGCGACGACTTCCTCACGATCGCCTCGCACGAGCTCCGCACGCCGCTCACGCCCATGCAGCTCCAGGTCGACGGCCTCCTGCGCGCCGGAAAGCGCGGCGGCCTCACCCCCGAGCGCGCGACGCCGCGGCTGGAGATGATCAAGCGCCAGGTCGAGCGGCTCGCCCGGCTCATCACGAACCTGCTCGACATCTCGCGCATCTCCGCGGGGCGCCTGCAGCTCGAGCTCGAGGACGTCGATCTCGCGGCCACGCTGAACGAGGTGCTGGAGCGCTTCCGCGAGGAGCTCGCCGCCGCGGGCTGCCCGGTCAACCTGTCGATCCCCGCGTCGCTCCACGGCCGGTGGGATCGCCTCCGCCTCGACCAGATCGTCACGAACCTCCTCTCGAACGCGATCAAGTACGGCGCCGGCAAGCCGATCGACGTCGAGCTCGTCGACCTCGCGGACCGCGCCCGCCTCACCGTGCGCGATCGCGGCATCGGCATCGCCCCGGACCAGCAGGCCCGCATCTTCGAGCGCTTCGAGCGCGCCGTCTCCAGCGAGAACTACAGCGGCTTCGGCATGGGCCTGTGGATCGTGCGACAGATCGCCGACGCGCTCGGGGCGACGATCCAGGTCGAGAGCCGCCCGGGCGAGGGCGCGGCCTTCACCGTCGACCTGCCGAAGCAGCCTGCCTGACGGAGGCTACAGCGCCCGCCGCACCCTGCGGCGCTGCTCGATCATGTGCTGCGTGATCTGCTGCCTGCCCTCGGCGCGCTCCACCAGGGTCCACACGTTGTCGCCGCGCTCCCGGCCCGCGCAGTCGAGGAGCGCGTCGGCCGCCTGCTCGGCGGGGATGAGCCCGTCGTGCCGCCCCGGCAGCTCCACCACGGCGACGCGCGTGCAGAGCCCGCCCATGGTCGCGAGCATCCGGCGCACGACATCGCGGAAGACCGCCTCGTCGAACGCGTCGCGCCGGCCGGCGCCGAACAGGACGAGCTTGTCGAACGCCATGCGCGGCTTGCACGGGATCATGACGACCTCGCCGAGCTCGCAGGTGATCAGGCCCTGCCGCCGGAGGTCCGAGATCCGGCCGCCGAGGCGCCAGTCGCAGAGGCCGGCCACGCCGTGGGCGGGCAGCGCGTCGCTGAAGGGGGCGCACGCGAGCACCTCGGAGTCGAGCTCGTCGAGGCTCTGCAGGTCGGGGGAGATGAACCGGAGCTCCACGGGATCAGACGCTGATCGCCCCCTTGCGGAAGTCGCTCTTCGCGATCTTCACGTTGACGCACGCGGGCCTGCCGCACCGGAACGCCTCGTCCAGCGCGGGCCCGAGCTCCTCCAGCCGCTCCACGCAGGCCCCGAAGCCGCCGAGCGCCTCGACCACGCGGTCGTACCGGGTGAAGTCGAGCGACGTCGCGGGCGCGCGGCCCTCGCCGTAGAGCTCCACCTGCCCTCGCCGGATCTGCGTCCACGCCGCGTCGTTCCCGATCACGCTCACGACCGGGATGCCCTGGCGCGCCATCGCCTCGAACTCGAGCGCGTGGAAGCCGAACGAGCCGTCGCCGTACACGAGGACCACGTTCGCCTCGGGCCGCGCGAGCTTGGCCGCCATCGCGTAGCCGGGCCCGACCCCGAGCGTCCCGAGCGGGCCCGGGTCCATCCAGAGCTGCGGCCACTCGAGCTTCAGCACGTTCGCGGCCGTGGCCACGAAGTCCCCGCCGTCGCCGATCACGATGTCGTCCTTGCCGAGCCGCTTGCCGATCTCCGCGCAGACGCGCAGCGGGTTCGGCGGATCGCCGTCGCTCTCGATCTCGGCGAGCATCTTCGCGCGCGACCGCTCCTCGGCCTCGCGCACGGCCGCGAGCCACGCGTCGGTCGCCTTGCCGGGCACCTCCGCGAGGAGCTGCTCCAGCGCCACGCCGCTGTCCGCGTGGATCCCGAGGTCGACGCGGCGGTTTCTGCCGAGCTCACCGCCGTCGAGATCGATCTGGACGACCTTCGCGGCCGGGCTGATCGCGCGGCCGTACTCGAGGCGGAAGTCGAAGGGCGTCCCGAGCACGACGCAGAGGTCGGCCTGCGCCAGCGCGAAGCGGCGCGAGCGGCTCATCAGCCCCGGGTGCGCGTGGGGCAGCGCGCCGCGGGCCATGCCGTTCAGGTAGAAGGGCGCCTTCACCGCGTCGGCGAAGCGGCGCAGCGCGTCCCGCCGCGGCGACCAGCGGAGCTGGCTGCCGACGATGAACATCGGCCGCTCCGCTTCCCGCAGCATCGCCGCCGCGCGCCCGATGTCGGCCGGGTCTCCCCCGGGCCGGGGCGGGGCCATGGGCGCGGTGGCCGGCGCGTCGTCGCCCGCGTAGCCCATCAGCAGGTCGAGCGGCATCTCGAGGAACACCGGGCCCGGCACGTTCGCCTGGGCGACGCGGAAGGCCGAGTCCACGTACTCCTGGATGCGGTCGGTCGACGGGACGGCGGCGCTCCACTTCGAGATGGGGCGCATCAGCTCGACGTGGTTCATGTCCTGGAGCGAGCCCATGTCGGCGAGGGCCCGCGGCCCGGCGCCGCCGATCACCACCATCGGGATCCCGGCGCGCTGCGCGTTGGCGACCGCGGTCACCACGTCGGTGACGCCAGGCCCCGCGGTGACGGCGCACACCCCCGGCCTTCCGGTCACCCGCGCGTACCCGTCGGCGGCGTGTCCGGCTGTCTGCTCGTGTCGCACGTCGACGACGCGGATGCCGTCGTCCAGGCACCCGTCGTAGATCGCCTGGATGTGCCCGCCGCAGAGGGTGAAGAGGTGCGTCACCCCGTGTCTCGCGAGGGCCTTCGAGACGAGCCTGCCGCCGTGCACCTGCGCCATGGGGCCGGCATATACCACGAGCGCCCCAGCGTCCTCCCGGCGAGCGGCCCGTCCGCGAGCCGCCGCGCCCGGACGGAGGCGAGCCGCCTTACCCACCCGGCGCGCTCGGCTCCCGGTGACGGCCTCCCCGGACGTCGCGCGGGCCACGACGCGTCACGGCGCCACCGCCGCAGCGGCGCCTGGCTGGCGGGCACCATCGCCGTCCCAGGAGAGATGACGGTGAGTTGAAGAGAAAGTTTAGTGTCCTTCCTAACCAACACGTCACGTGAGAGCTCTTTAATCTGGAGGGGCAGGATCTTCGGGGTCAGCGCACCCGCCGGCCGCGCGCCGCCTCGCTGGACTTGAACCACGCTATCGCAGGAAGAGGTCGCCTATGCCGCGCCCGAGGGGGATACCCCCCTTCGTCCAGGCAGCACTGTAAAATTCCAGCCCCACTACAGGATGGACGTCGCCCTGTCGGCGAGATCGTCCCATCGGCGGCCGGAGCCTTTCGCATCTTCCCCCGGCTCGCCCTGTTCTCACCGGGCGAACACATGATATAGTTGGCTCCTTATTGCGGCTGCCAGCTCGACACCGCCATCTCTCTCGGCCTCTCCCGGTGCACCTGCCCTGCAGCCGCCGGTCTGGGAGACGGCTCCGATCCCGGCACGAGGCGGCGAGCCCGCCGGGCACCGGCGTCGCGGCGGTCTCCGAGGCGCGCAACCTGCCGGAAACATCCGGGTGGGGGACGAGGTGGTCGCGCACATGAGCATCTGTGAGGCACATGACCCGCTCACCACCACCGGTGAGATCTCCGTGCGCAGGGTGGTTGGTGAGAAACAGCATCTCCTGCGCGCGGCCCGGGCGGTCGCGATCTCCCGGCGCTCGGCGCGGGAGGGCCGCTGTGACCGGAGGGCGGCTCCGGAACGCGGCGGCGTGACCGCGGCGCCCCCGCCCGTCGCGATGACACACGATCTCCTTTCCGTGTGCGCGCCAACTCCCTTGCGGTACGCCAGCCTCGACGGGCTGGAGATGCCATCGCGCCGCCGCGGCGTTCTCGCCGGGTCCATGCGTGAAATGGAGCCATCGTGTGTGACGCTCTCGTCGACGCCGGCCTCATACCCTACGTCCCGACCGTCGGGCCCTCGCGCACGGCGCGCCTCTGTACGCGCGTGCCGGACGCCGGATCGCCGCGAGACGCTGGCCTCACCGGGCCGGGCTCGTCTCCGTCCATGGCAAATCATTTCATCGAGGCGCGATCCGTCACGGTTCTACACGCCCCTGGTGCGCCGAGGAGGCCTTGTTTCTCGGAGAATTTGCGCGCTGCCCTTCGTGGGCTGTAGTGCGCTGGTTCCCCTCCTCGCAGGGTTGATTTCAAACATCCTGTGTTCACAGAACGTTGCCCAATACACCAAACCAACGCGTGACTGCTTACATGAGCTGGCGAGCTTGTTGTTTTCTATTTCGGGAAAGCTCTGTATCGGTTATGCGGAATAAGAGGACGCGCAATCGCGCTTCGCTGGAGTAGCATCTTTCTATGTCGGAGCCGCCTAGTAGCAGTAGCAGTCAGTTGATCCGGATTCCCATCGTGCTGGCGCTCGACTGCAGCCCCAGTTTTCTGGCTCGTTGCCGCAGGGTTGCAGCGCGGGCACGCTTCCTTGTCCGCTCCTGCGAGGCGGCTTCGGCGTGGGCGGTGGCTGTTCGCCTCCGCCCGCTGGCGATCGTCTTGCCGAGCCACCTGCACGACCGCGCGCCGCGGACATTCGAGCTCCTCGCGGAGGACGCGGGCGCACGCCTCGTCGTCGTGGAGTCCGAGCAGCTGCCTGCTGGCGAGCTCGAAGGGCACATCACCCACGCGATCGGCGAGGCGAGCCGCGCCCGGGGCGCCTAGCGCCGCTCGGGCCAGCCGCCGCGGCCGACCGCAGCGGGCTCGGCGGCAGGCTCGGTCGCAGCGGGCTCGCCCGCTGCAGACGCGAGCGCCGTCGGGCTCACCAGCGCTGACCCGGCCGCCGGCGATCTCGCCGCCGAGGGCTCAGTCGACGCGGATACCCGCGCTGAACCGGAAGCCCCAGGTGTGGTCGAGCGGCGGGCCGAGCTCCTCGTCGAAGGGCAGCAGCAGCCCCGTCCGGATGAACGTGAGCCTGCGCTCCATCGTGAGGAACGGCTCGAGGGCGAGGACGTAGACGTTGCGCGCGACGGCGTGCCGGACGTCCACGTTGTCGAACGTGGGCAGCGCCATGCCCTGTACGCGCAGACCGCCGCCGATCCCGTGGCCGAGCTGGAGCTCGGCGGCGTGCTGGATCGCGACCTCGTACTCCTCGTTGCGGCCGAGCGGGATGTAGAGCGCGGGCTCGAGCTGGGCGCGCGCGATCACCGGGCCGAAATGGGCCTCGGCCCCGAGGCGCGCGTGGATCGGCAGGATGCTCGGGAAGAACTCGTGGAGGTCCCAGTAGGCCCGGCTCGCGCCGACCGGCTCGTAGCTGGCGTGGTCGTGGGTCTGTCCGGAGAGCGTCGCCAGCCCGACGGCGCCGCCCACCGTGAGCCAGAGCCTCTGGCCAGCGCGGACGATGTGGTGGGCGCCGAGCGTGACGTTGCCGAGCACGGCGTCGGTGCCCTCGTCGATCGCGAGCCCGAAGGGGACGCGGACGTCGAGGAAGGTGTGCCCGGAGAACGGCATGCGGGCGAAGAGGGAGACAGCGAGCCCGGAGACGTCGCTGTCGCCGCCGGTGAACGACGACGTCTCCACGCCGATCGCGCCGCGCCGGCCGAGCGGGATGTTCGCCCGGTTGAGCGTCCCCTCGCCCGGCGCGGGCACGGGCGGCGGCGGGGGCCCGAGCGCGTCGTCCGGGAGGGCTATCCAGGGATCGGACGCAGGGAGCCCACGGCCTGCGCCGGACGCGCCCCGCGATGCAGCAGGGGGCGGGGGACCGGCGGACGGCGCGGCCTCGGCGGACGGCGCGGCGGCGTCAGCAGGCGGTGCGCCCTCGGCAGGCGACGCGGCCCCGGCGGGCGACGCGGCCCCGGCGGGCGGCGCGGCCCCGGCGGGCGACGCGGCCCCGGCGGGCGGCGCTCCTGCCGGCGGCGGTCCTCCTGGCCCGGACGGCGCTCCTGGCGCGGGCGCGCCCGCGTCCGGCGGGACGGGGGCCGCGGTCGCCGGCGGCTGCGGCGCGCCCGACGCCGGCGGCGTCGCTGCCGGAGCGGGCGGCGTTGCTGCCGGCGAGGACGCGGCGGGAGCAGGGCTCGCCGCCGGGGGAGGCGTCACGGGCTGCGCGGCGGACGGCGACGCCGCGAGGGTCGATGCGGCCAGGCAGGCAAGCGAGGACAAGACCAGGATTCGACGTGGCATCGGGTCTCCTTGGGGCGCGCATCCTATCTGCTCGGGAGGCGCGCGCGCTCTGCTCCCGCGCGGCTGGCCGCTCGTCGCGCCGCCTGCTCCCGCGGGCGCTGGCCGCGCGGCGCGATCGGCTCCCGCGAGCGACGCGGCGCGCGGAGGCGGTCAGCCCGACAGGCGCAGCCCGGCAGGCCCCGCCGCGCGCGGCGCCAAGGCGCTACAGCAGCGCCGCGAGCGCCGCCGCGAGCCGCTCGTAGTGCGACCGCTCGTTGTAGATCTGGCCCGAGATCCGGAGCCACCGCCGGGGCGACGCGGGCCACGCGAACACCGGCACCTCGATGCCCCAGCGCTCGAGGAGCGCGTCCTGGAGCGGATCGAGGCGCGGCGGCGACGACGGCGCGTCGGGGAGCGGCACCGTCGCGAGCGCGCCGATCATCGCGTCGGGGGCCGGCGGCCGGCAGCCGAGCGCCTCGCACAGGACGTCGCGCGCGGCCAGCGCCGTCGCCCGGTTGTGCGCCCGGAGCGCGGGCCAGCCGCCGGGCAGGAGCGCGCCGAGGAAGCGAAGCGCGTCCGCGACGCAGAGGGCTGCGCTGGGATCGGACGTGCCCGTCCAGTCGAACTCGAGCAGGAAGCGCGACCGGTCGGCGCGCGGCGAGTTGGCGCCGTGGCTGATGACGAGCGGGCGGATCGCGCCCTGCCTGTCCCGCCGCACGTGGAGGAACCCCGCGCCCTTCGGCGCGCACAGCCACTTGTGGCAGTTGCCGGTGTAATAGGCGGCCCCGAGGGCGCGGAGGTCGAGCGGCACCATGCCGGGCGCGTGCGCCCCGTCGACGAGCAGGTCGACGCCGCGCCCCGCGAGCTCGGCGGCCAGCGCGGCGACGGGGAACACGAGCCCTGTCGGGCTGGTCACGTGGTCGACGAGGACGAGCCGCGTCCGGGGCCCGACGGCCGCGAGCACCGCCTCGATCACCTGCTCGGGCGCCTCGATGGGGAACGGCACCGCCGCGACAACGACCCGCGCCCCCGCGCGGGCCGCGGCGGCCTCGGCCGCGTTGCGACAGGCGTTGTACCCGTGATCGGTGACGCAGATCTCGTCGTCCGCCCCGAGCGGGAGCGACCGCAGCACCGTGTTCACCCCGGCGGTCGCATTGGACACGAACACGAGGTCCTCCGGGTCGGCGCCCACGAAGGAGGCGAGCTCCCCCCGGGCCGCGTCGAGCAGCGGCTCGAGCTCGCGGAGGAAGAAGCGGACCGGCTGGCGCTCCACCTGGTCGCGGTAGCGCTGCTGCGCCTCGAGCACCGCGCGCGGGCAGGCGCCGTACGAGCCGTGGTTCAGGAAGGTGACCGCCGGGTCGAGCGGCCAGAGCTCGCGCACGGCGCCGGCGCGCGGGTCGGGGAAGGCGTTCGGGCTCATGGTGGGGGTCGGGAGGCGGGCGTGGCAGGCGTGGCGAGATGTCGGAGCGACCTGAGCAATGTCGCGCGGGACCCGCTGCCTGTCGAGGGACACCCGAGCGGCACCGACGTTGATCAACGTTGAACACGTCAGTCCACGTTGATTGGTTGATCAACCATGGCCAGGTTGCTCGAGCTGCGGATGCTCAGGTCAACCTGTCCATGATGGACGCCTCGTCGGTCCATCATGGACTGGCAGATGCGCTGTCGGCGCTTGCCGGAACAGATGCGCTGTCCGCGCTTGCCGGAGCAGATGCGCTGCCCGCGCTTCGCGGACCAGCTCAGCGACCCGACCAGACCGGAGAGGCGCTGTTCATCTGGAGCGCCTCCATGCGCCGCGCCGCGGGCGGGGCCGCCGCGGCGGCGCGCGCCGTCTTCCGGGCGCTCGCCACGGCCGCGGCCGCGTGGACGGCGCGCTCCTTCTCCGGGGCCGACCGGGCGCGCGCCGCCTGCTGCCGCAGCCGCTCCTCGGCCGCGGCGAGCTTCGCCTCGGCCGCGCCGAAGTTGCCCGAGTTCACGTCCTGGGCGGCGTCGAGCTGCGCCATGCCCGTCTCGATCACGGCCGCGAGGGTCTGGGTCTTCTCGTTCGGGTGCGCGGCGACCAGGGCCGGGTCGCTCGTCACGTCGTAGCGAGCCACCACCTCCTGCACGCGGGGGACGTTGCCGTTCTCGGGGTCGCGGAAGTGGAGCCGCACGCTCGCGAGCGGGTGCGAGCCGGCGGCCGGCGCGGTGACGCGCGCCCGCACGAGCATCTCGCGGTGCTGCCCGCCGAACATCGTGCCGAGGAGCACCCGGATCGCGTCGCCGGACCGGTCGGCGCGCTCGTTGGGCACGTCGATCAGCTCCACGCCGGGCGCCGGGACGATCTCGACGAACGCCCCCGTCGCCGCCGTCGTCTGGAGCAGGGCGAGCTCGCGCTCGAGCACGGAGGACATCTGGCGCGCCTCGGTGAGGTGGTACAGCCGGCCGCTGGAGCCGACGGCGAGCGCGTTGAGCGTGCGCTCGTCGTAGTCGGCCCCGACCCCGAGCGAGGTGATCTGCATCCCGCGGGCAGCGCCGCGCTGGGCGAGCGCGCCGAGGACGTCCGGCGAGGAGGGCCCGACGTTCGCCTGGCCGTCCGAGATGAGCACCACGCGCCGGACCGCGTGCGTGGACGGCGCCATGACCGCGTGCTTCTCCGCGAGCCGGAGGCCGTCGAAGAGGTTGGTGCTGCCCTCGGGGGCGATCGCGGCGATGGCGCGCGCCACCGCCGGCCGCGTGGCGGGGCCGAGCACGGTGGGCGCCACGCGCTCCTGCGCCGCGTCGGCGAACGACGCGAGCGACACCGCGTCGCCGTCCGGCAGCCCGTCGACGAACGCCTGCGCCGCCGCGCGGGCGTGCTCCATCTTCGCGCCCTGCATCGAGCCGGAGGCGTCCACGAGGAGCGCGACCGCGGCCGGCGCCCGCGCCCGCTTCGACGACGCCCGGGCCGCCGGGACGTCGACCCACACGCCGAGCTGCGTCTCGCGCGTCCCCGGCAGCATGAAGTCGCTCGCGCCCGCGGCGCCGATCCAGACGCCCCGAGTCGCGCCGGCCGCCGGCTCCGGCTCCGGCGCGGGCGCCGGGGCGTCGGCCGCCGCCGGTGCCGCGGCCACCGCCGGTGCCGCGGCCGCCGCCGGTGCCGCGGCCACCGCCGCGCGCTCTTCCAGCGCCCCCGCGCCCGGCGCGGCCGCGTCGCCCGTGCCCGGCGGCGCCGCCACGCCGGCCGCGCAGCCCAGCGCCGCCCATCCCATCAGCAATCCAGCGAGCATCGTCCGCATCGAGGAGCTCCTTCCGCCGCGAGCCATGACGCGGTCACCGGAGGACCTCGCGTCCTCCGCCGCATTCTCTCGGCCCCCGCAGCGCGCGGCTTCTACGGACCGGTCTGGAAAAAGATCTCACGGCGCGCTCGCCCCGCCGCCAGCCCTCGCCCGGCGGCGCGCCGCCGCCTCACGTCCAGAGCCTCCTCCGAGCACACGTCCGTGGGTCGTCCCTGCCGGACTCCAGGGCACAACTCGCGCTCTCGCAAGAACGGCGACTCCCCACGTCCCTCCGTCCGTGGTCCAGGTCTTGCGAACGCTGAACGCTGGAGGCTGCAGGCTGAAGGCCGAAGGCTGACCGTGGACGGGTGATCCCCGGCGCGCGGCGCCGGGGCGCGGTGCGCCGCAGAAGCCGGCGATACCGGAGGAGGTCGATCCGATGAAACTCGCTCGAAGCAAATCTCCAGCGTTTCTCGCCGCGTTCGCGGCGATCTTCCTGGCCGTCGCGAGCCTCTTCGCTTTACCGGACTACACGCTCACGGGCACCGGAGTCCGCGTGAGGACGGTCGGTGTGGTCAAGATCGAGGTCTACCGGATCAGCCATTACATGGACCAGCTCCCGCAAACGAGGTCCAGGCAGGCTGTCATCGACATGGATACAGGGAAGAAGTTCGTCTGGACGATGCTGCGCGACGTCGACCGCGCGAGCATCGTCAAGGCGCTGAGAGACGCCTACGCGATGAACGACTATACCGACACGGTGAAGATCGGGAGGTTCGTGGCGGGGTTCGAGGGTGACCTGAAGGCGGGATCGGAGGTCACCATCGAGTACGACGCGCGCGCGAAGACGACCACGGTCACGGTCCCTGGCGGCGGGACCGCGACGGTCGGCGGCCTCGACTTCATGAAGGCCACCTGGCGGATCTGGTTCGGCAAGATCGACCAGCCGCAGCTCGCGGACGAGCTCATCGCGAAGCTCCCCTGACGGCGGCGATCCTCGTCAGTCCGACGGCTTGTCGCGCACCACGAGCACCGACCGGCTCGTGTGGTTCACGACCTTCGCCGCGGTCGTCCCGAGCACCTTGTCGATGCCGGAGTACCCGTGCGACCCGATCACGATGAGGTCGGCGTTCTCCTCATCGGCCGTCCGGCAGATGACCTCCCACGCGACGCCGACGTGGACCACGATCTTCGCGAGGAGCTCGGGCGGCACGCCGCGCGCGAGCTGGTCCAGCTCCTCGCGATCGCTCCGCTCCAGGATCTCGGGGACGCGGGTCGGGGACTCGTTCAGCGCCTCGGCCGGCAGGCTGTGGTGCAGGCCGATGCCGCGGACGAGCACGAGGCGGCCGCCGAGCTTCTGCGCGAGGTCCACGCCCTCCGCGAGGATGAGAGGCGCCCTGGGAGAGCTGTCCAGGGCAACGAGGATGGTCCGGGGGTGCTTGAGGCTCACAACGTCCGCCTTTCTCGAGCGGCGGTCGCCCGCTTCGGATACGGGCCCATCTCGACGTTTTCGGTGCTCAGCGCACCGGAGTGCGCTTGCGCGCCGAAAACGCCGATCTGGGCCCGTCTCCTGTGCGGGTGACCGCCGCTCTGGAACGCATGTACCAGAGACCGAGGAAGGCCGCTTTACTGCTCGTTCCGGGCGATCTCGCCCGCTGCGTCCGGCGCGGATCAGGCGCGGATCGTCACGCCGTGGCCGCGGTCGTCCGTGAGGATCTCGAACGCCGCGCGCCGCGCCGTCGTCAGGGTCTCGACCCCGACCTCGCGGCCCAGGCTCTTCCGCCGCAGCGTGAGGGTGCAGGCCGCGATCTTCGTGTTGAGGCAGTGCTTCACGCCGCCGGGCGGGTTCCTGTAGGCGAGGCCGACGAAGTCGCCCGGCTGCGCGGAGATCTGCCCTTCGACGCTCAGCGCGGCGGTCTCCGTCCGGAAGCGCCAGGTGAAGTAATCGAACGAGGCCTCGGCCCGGACGGCCTGGAGCAGGGAGCTCAGCGCGATCTCCTCGCCCCGGTGGCGCAGGACCAGGGGCGTCATGCTCGGCGTCCAGAGCGGCCCGACCTTCAGGCGCGCCGTCGCGACCTCCAGGAAGCTGTCCGGGTGGCTGTCGAAGCCCGCGACCTGCCCCCAGGCGTACAGGTCCGTGTGCTTCGTCCCCCAGTTGTGGTTCTGGCTGCCCACCCAGCCCGACACGTCCACGTCGCGCCCGGAGACGCGGAGGACGCCACTGTAGGCGCAGAGCGGCGCGCCGACCAGCGCCTTCGCCTTCGGCAGCGGGGCGTCGTAGAGCGCCCCCGGCAGCAGCAGGAGCGGCTCCCCGCCGCCCTCGTACGCGAGGTCCCAGGCGATGGCGTCCTCCCCCTCGCCGACCGCGCCGGCGAGCTTGCCGGGGCGAAGGCGGGCGGCGTCGACGTCGACCGAGAAGGCGTCGCGGGCGAACGAGCAACGCCCGGCGAACGGGACCTCGCGCCTGGCGACCGCGTGGCGCCCCGACTCGCCGTTGAAGTAGACGGCCCAGAGCTCGCCCTCGGCGGCCTCGGGCCGGCTGGCCGGGCTGAAGAGCGTGTACCGGATCCAGAAGGCGAGCGGGCGCGTCGGGTGGTTCGCGCGCTGGAAGAAGCTCTCGTAGAAGCCCTCGCGCTGCCCCGGCCGGTAGCGCGCGTGGTTCGCCCGCTCGCGGACCGCCCCCGCGTCCGTCACCTGGCGCCCCGCTTCTGCCCGCCGCTGAGGAGGTCGGCGATGACCCGCTCCAGGTCGTCGAGCGAGATCGGCTTGGCGATCTTCGGGTTGTCCACCCGCTCGACGAACTCGCGCGCGGTCGGCGTGAAGGCGCCGCCGGACATGAAGGCCATCTTCGGCTGGAGCTGCGGGAACCGCTCGCCGATCTCGTCGTACAGGGCCATCCCGCTCATCTGCGGCATCAGCAGGTCGCAGACGATCGCGTCGATCTGGCCGCCGCGGTCCCGCAGGAGGTCGAGCGCCTCGTGGCCGCTCTTCGCCACGAGCACCTCGTGCCGCTCCTCGAACGCGCGCGCGAACGCGTTGAGGAGCATCGGCTCGTCGTCGACGAAGAGGATCGTCCCGCGCGACGAGGGGCGCGGCGGCTCGGGCGGCGGCCGCAGCGCGGGCAGATCCGCGGGGTTGAGCCCCGTCAGGCGGATCGTGAAGACGGTGCCGACGCCGGGCTGGCTCGACACCGTCATCGTGCCGTGCTGCTCCTCGACGATGTTGCGCGACACCCAGAGCCCGATCCCCGGGCGGGCGCTCTCTTCCTTCGTCGTGAAGAACGGGTCGAAGATCCGCTCGACGACCTCGGGGGTCATGCCGCGCGCGTTGTCCTCCACCTCGACGTGGTGCACCCCGTCGTCGAAGCGCGTCGTCACGCGCACCATGTTCTCGTCGCGCGGGCGGTTCGGCATCGCCTGCGCCGCGTTGATGAACAGGTTCACGAACACCTGCGAGAGCTTGCCCGGGTAGCCGACGAGCGGGGGCATCTCGCCGTACCGGCGCTCGATGCGGCAGAGCTGGCTGAGCTGCGGGCCCGTCATGCGCAGCGCGAGCTCGATCACGTCGACGAGGTCGACCCGCTCGGGCTTGCGCTCGCTGCTGCTCGAGAAGAGGTTGAGGTCCGTCACGATGTCCCGCATCCGCTCGACGCCCGCGAGCGCCTCGTGGCAGGACCGGTCGATGAGGTCGATGGCGCGGAGCAGGTCCTCGTAGGAGCCCGAGGCGACGGGGCGCGCCGCGGAGACGAGCTTGTGCGCCCCGCTCCGGATCTGCTCGAGGTTCGCCATCACCCACGCCATGGGGTTGTTGAGCTCGTGCGCGACGCTCGCGGCGACCTGGCCGATCGAGGCGAGCTTCTCGCTGTGGAGGATCTGCGCGCGGCGCGCGACCTCCTCGGTGACGTCGCGCATCAGCGCGAGCGAGGCGTCCTCGCCGTAGAGCCGCGTGATCCGGACCGTCATGACCTTGGTCAGGCCGGCGCGCGTCGCGCAGCGGACGGTGGCCTCCCGCGGCGCCTCGGCGCGGGACGCGCTCATCACGAGCGCGCGCAGGACAGGCACGTCCGCCGCGACGGCCAGGGCGGTGATCGGCCGGCCGATCCAGGCCTGCCGCGAGTGCCCGAAGAGCACCTCGAACCGCACGTTCAGCCGCGTCAGCATGCCCTCCTGATCGATCGTCGCGAGGACGTCCGACGAGAGCTCGACGATCTCGCGGTAGCGCTCCTCGGAGGCGAACAGCGAGCGCTGGGCGTACGCCTCGGCGAAGCGGTGCTCGAACTGGAGCAGCAGCGCGTCGACGGCGCGGAGCACGTCGATCGACGACGAGCCGTCCGTGACGCCCTCGTCGTGCGTCGTGTCGAGCACGCCCGCGACCGCGGTGCGGAACTCGGAGGCGGCGATCAGCGGGCCGCTGATCGAGTAGCCGGTCGCGTAGCGCTGCTCGACGAGGTGCGTGATGAACTGGTCGAGCAGCTCGGCGCTGCCGTCCTCGAGGATCCTGGTGAACGCGGCGAGCCAGGAGCGGACGTTCTCCGTCACCTCGCCCACGGGCCGATCGGTGTACCGGCCCCGCTCCGGCGGCAGCGCCAGCACGTTCTCGATCCAGTCGTCGATCAGCTCGTCCTTGTGCCGCTTGCAGAGCTCGAGCAGCCGCCGGCGCGCGAGCGCCATCGACGTCTCCGCGTGGCTCGGCGCGTGGACCGGCGGCGCGTGCGAGCGGCGCTCGCCGTCCCCTCCTTCGCGCGAGCTCCTCGGCCCTGGGAGCTGCGACCGGCGTTCACCGTGCCCTCCCTCGCGCGAGCTCCTCGGCTCGGGGAGCTGCGACCGGCGCTCGCCCTCCCCTCCTTCGCGCGAGCTCCTCGGCTCGGGGAGCTGCGACCGGCGCTCGCCCTCCCCTCCCGCGTCGCGCGCGCCCCTCGCCTCCGGAAGCTCGCGCCTGGCCTCCTCGTCCGCTGCCATGATGCTACCTGCCGCGGAGGACCTCGCAGCCCATGAACGCCCGGAGCGGCTCGGGGACGACCACCGTCCCGTCCGCCTGCTGGTACTGCTCGAGGATCGCGATGACCGTCCGCCCGACCGCGAGCGCCGACCCGTTCATCGTGTGGACCAGCCGCGGCTTCGCCTTCGGCTCCGGCCGGTAGCGGATCTGCGCGCGCCGCGCCTGGAAGTCGCCGAAGTTCGAGCAGCTCGAGATCTCGCGGTAGACCCCCTGGCCCGGCAGCCACACCTCGAGGTCGTAGGTCTTCTGCGCGCCGAAGCCGAGATCGCCGGTGCAGAGCGCGGAGACGCGGTAGTGCAGGCCGAGGCGCTTCAGGACCTCCTCCGCGTGCGCGGTGAGCAGCTCGTGCTGGCGCGGCGAGTCCTCGGGCGTCGAGAACCGCACGAGCTCGACCTTGTCGAACTGGTGCTGCCGGATGAGCCCCCGCACGTCGCGCCCGTGGCTGCCCGCCTCGCTGCGGAAGCACGGCGTGTACGCCGTGTACGCGATCGGCAGCGACGCGCCGTCGAGGATCTCGTCGGCGTGGAGGTTCGTCACCGGGACCTCGGCCGTCGGGATGAGGTAGAGGTCGTAGGCCCTGTCGGGGTCGCTCTTCTGCGTCTTGAACAGGTCCTCGGCGAACTTGGGGAGCTGGCCCGTGCCGAACAGCGCCGAGTCCTTCACGAGGAACGGCGGCAGCACCTCGAGGTAGCCCTGCTCGCGCGTGTGCAGGTCGAGCATGAACGAGATGAGCGCCCGCTCGAGGCGGGCGGCGGCGCCCATCAGGACGGTGAACCGCGCGCCCGAGAGCTTCGCCGCGCGCTCGAAGTCGAGGATGCCGAGGGCGGTGCCGATGTCCCAGTGGTTCTTCGGGGTGAACGAGAAGCTCGGCTTGTCGCCCCACGTCCTGAGGACCACGTTGTCCTGGTCGCCCGCGCCGTCGGGCGCCGAGGGATCCGGCAGGTTCGGGATGCCGGAGAGCAGCTCGGTCATGCGCTTCTCCAGCTCGGAGACGACCTGCTCGGCCTCCTTGATCCTCGCGGACAGGGCCTTCAGCTCGTCGCGCTTCTGCGCGAACTCGGGCGACTTCTTGTCGAGGCGCGCCATCGCGTCGTTCGCCGCGTTGCGCTGCGCCTGCCACCCCTCGAGCTCCTGGATCCGCGACCTCCGCGCGCTGACCGTGGAGGCGAAGTCGTCTCCGAGGGCAGCGGCGGCGGCGGGCGAGCGACGAGCAAGCGCCGCGCGCACCTCATCGAGGTGATCTGCGACGTGGCGGGGATCGAGCATGCGCCAGGGTTTAGCCGAAGCGCGCACGGGCGTCAGCAGCCGCGACGCGGCGCGCCCTGATTACGGCGGGGTCCGCTCCCCGCCCGGCTGCACTCCAGCGCGCGGGGAGCGGCGTGTCGAGCGGGGCTAGGCCGAGGCGCCCAGGCTGCGCAGCACGAACTGGAGGATGCCGCCGTGCTGGTAGTAGTCGACCTCGTTCGGCGTATCGATGCGCGCGGTGACGGTGAACGTCGTCGTCTTCCCGCCCTCGCCGGTCGCGACCACGTTCAGCTTCTTGCCCGGCGTGAGGTTGTCCGAGATGCCGCCGATCTCGAACACCTCGCGGCCGGTGAGCCCGAGCGTGGACGCGTCCTCGCCCGGCGCGAACTCGAGCGGGAGCACGCCCATGCCGACCAGGTTCGACCGGTGGATGCGCTCGAAGCTCTTCGCGATGACCGCGCGCACGCCGAGCAGCTTCGTCCCCTTGGCCGCCCAGTCGCGCGACGACCCGGTGCCGTACTCGGCGCCCGCGATCACGAGCAGCGGCACGCTCTCCGACTTGTACCGCATGGCCGCGTCGTAGATCGTCGTCTTCTCGCCGTCGGGCAGGTGCACCGTGATGCCGCCCTCCTCGCCCGGGCGCAGGAGGTTCTTCAGGCGGATGTTCGCGAACGTCCCGCGCATCATCACCTCGTGGTTGCCGCGGCGGGCGCCGTACGAGTTGAAGTCGGCGGGCGCGACGCCGTGCTCGACCAGGTACTTCGCGGCGGGGCTGTTCTTGGCGATGTTGCCGGCCGGGGAGATGTGGTCGGTCGTCACCGAGTCCCCGAGCAGCGCGAGCACGCGCGCGCTCCGGATGTCGCTGAGCGGCGCCGGGTCCTTCGACAGCCCCTCGAAGAACGGCGGCCTGCGCACGTACGTCGAGGCCTCGTCCCACACGAACGTCTGGCCGCCGGGGACCGACAGGCTCTGCCACTCCTCGTCGCCGGCGAAGACGTTCTCGTACTGCACCTGGAACTGCTCGGGCCGCACCGCCGTCCGGATGGCCTCGTTGACCTCGGCCGAGCTGGGCCAGATGTCCTTGAGGTACACCGGCTCGCCGTTGCGATCCGCGCCGATCGGCTCCTTGAAGAGGTCGGCGTCGACGTCCCCGCGCAGCGCGTAGGCGACGACGAGCGGCGGCGAGGCGAGGAAGTTCATCCGCACGTGCTGGTTGATGCGGCCCTCGAAGTTGCGGTTGCCCGACAGGACGCTCGCCACGACGAGATCGTTGTGGCGGACCGTGTCGCCGATCACGTCCGGCAGCGGCCCGGAGTTGCCGATGCACGTCGTGCATCCGTAGCCGACCAGGTGGAAGCCGAGCGCCTCGAGGTACGGCAGGAGCCCGGCCTGGCGCAGGTAGTCGGAGACGACCTTGGACCCGGGGGCGAGCGACGTCTTCACCCACGGCTTCACCGTGAGCCCGCGCTCGACCGCCTTCTTCGCGAGGAGGCCCGCGCCGAGCATGACCGCCGGGTTCGACGTGTTCGTGCAGGACGTGATCGCGGCGATCACGACCGAGCCGTGACGCAGGGTGTACCGCGTGTCGCCCTCGGCGACGTCCGCCGGGCGCATGACCTTCTCGAGCGCGGGGACGCGCGCCGCGGCGGTGCCGGTCTCCTCGTCGAGGAACGCCTTCACCGCGGCCGGGTCGGCGGCGGTGAACTCCTTCTCGAGCATGCCCTGGAGCGACGTGCGGAAGGCGCGCTTCGCGTCGCGCAGGGGGACGCGGTCCTGCGGCCGCTTCGGCCCGGCGATCGACGGCTCGACGTTGCCGAGGTCGAGCGAGAGCGTGTCGCTGAAGACGGGATCGGGGGTGTTGTCCGTGCGGAACAGCCCCTGCTCCTTGTAGTAGGCCTCGACGAGCGCGACGAGCGGGGCGGGCCGGCCGGTGAAGCGCAGGTAGGCGATCGTCTCGTCGTCGACAGGGAAGAAGCCGATGGTGGCGCCGTACTCGGGCGCCATGTTGGCGATCGTGGCGCGGTCCGGGAGCGAGAGCGCGCTCAGGCCGGGGCCGTAGAACTCCACGAACTTCCCGACCACCTTCTTCTGCCGCAGCATCTGGGTGACCGTGAGGACGAGATCGGTCGCGGTGGCGCCCTCGGGCAGGGTGCCGTGGAGCTTGAAGCCCACGACCTCGGGGATGAGCATCGAGAGCGGCTGGCCGAGCATCGCCGCCTCGGCCTCGATGCCGCCGACGCCCCAGCCGACGACCCCGAGCCCGTTGATCATCGTGGTGTGCGAGTCGGTCCCGACGAGCGTGTCCGGGTAGACCAGCGTGCCCTGCCGCATGACGGCGCCCGCGAGGTACTCCAGGTTGATCTGGTGGCAGATGCCCTGGTCGGGCGGCACCACGCGGAAGTTCGTGAACGCCTGCGCTCCCCAGCGGAGGAAGGCGTAGCGCTCCTCGTTCCGCTCGAACTCGAGCGCCGCGTTCACCTTCAAGGCCGTCGAGGACGCGAACCGATCGACCTGGACCGAATGGTCGATCACGAGGTCGACGGGCTGGAGCGGGTTGATCTTGAGCGAGTCGCCGCCGAGCTTCGCGAGCGCCTCGCGCATGGCCGCGAGGTCGACGACGGCCGGGACGCCCGTGAAGTCCTGGAGCAGCACGCGCGCGGGGTGGAAGGCGATCTCCTGCGACGGGCGAGCCTTCGGGTCCCAGTTGAGGACGGCTTCCACGTGGTCCTTGCGCACGACGCGGCCGTCCTCGTGGCGGAGGAGGTTCTCCAGGAGGATGCGGAGCGAGAACGGGAGCTTGTCGAGCGAAGCGCCGCCCTGCGCCAGCGAGGTGAGCTTGTAGTAGGTGTATGTATCGGCTTGAATCGTCAGCGTGCTCTTCGTGCCAAAGCTGTCCACCATGCGGCCTCCTCCAACGTCCGGAGCGCCCTTGTAGGCGCGCCGAAGGCGCTAATCTAGTGTTATGTGCGCGCGCTTTACCCTCGCCGTTCCGGACTTTGCCGCCCTCGTGGCGATGCTCGAGGCGTCCCTCGGCGCGGGCGGCGCGGGCGCCGGCCCCGCCCGCGCGATCGACGCCGACCCGAATGCGGCCGCCCGCTACCGGCCCCGCTACAACATCGCCCCTTCGACCGTCCACCCCGTGCTGCGCGCGCAGGACGGCCGCCGCGCGCTCGTGCCCGCGACCTGGGGCTTCGTGGGGCGCTTCGCCAGGGGGAGCGCGGGGCAGACGCTCCTCGCGAACGCGCGGGCCGACGGCGCGCGGACGAAGCCGACGTTCCGGGAGGCGTTCGCGGCGCGCCGCTGCGTCGTGCCGGCGGACGGCTTCTACGAGTGGACCGGGCCGAAGGGCGCGCGGCGTCCGACGTGGTTCCACCCCGCGGGCGGCGGCCTGCTCCGCATGGCGGGGCTGTGTCAGCCGGCGAAGGACCCCGACACGGGAGACGTCGACCTCCGCTTCACGATCCTGACCACCGAGGCGAGCGCCGACGTCGCGCCGGTCCACGACCGCATGCCGGTCCTCCTGGACCCCGGGGACGTGGACCTCTGGCTCGGCTTCGCCGACGGCGCGGACGCGGACCGGGCCGAGGCGCTGCTCCGGCCGGCGCGTCCCGGCACGCTCGCCGCGCGCCCCGTCTCGCCGCGGGTCAACTCGGTCGGCCACGACGACCCTGCCCTGCTGGAGGAGGCCGCGGCGGAGGCCGCCGCCCCCAGGGCCCCTGCCCCGAAGGCCGCCGCCCCGAAGGCCGGCGGCACGCTTCCGCTGTTCGATCTGGATGGCGCGGGGCCCGCCGTCCCCTCCGGACGGACCTCGCGCCGCTGACGTGCGCTGACGGGCGCCGGCGTCAACGCGCGGAGGCGCTGCTCGAGCGACCGCCCTTGCGGCCCGTGCGGGTCGTCTTCGCCGGCCGGCTCGGCTTGCGCGTGGGCGCGGCCCGCCCGGTCTTCGCCGGCGCCGTCTCGGCTGCCTTCTTCCGCCCGGTCGTGGACGCGGCCGCGGCGCCGCGGCGGCCCTTCTGGGCGCCCCGCGCCGGCTCGGCGCGCTGCGTCGACGCGCGCTTCGCGGGCGGACGCTTGGCCGCCGCGGCCTTGCGGGCCGCCGGCTTCGCCGCCCGGCCGCGGCGGCTGGTGGTGGCGGGCATGCTCTTCGCGACGCTCTGGCTCAGGAGCGCCTCGACGTTGCTCTCGCGCACCTGGACGAAGCGCGACTCCAGGCGGTCGCCGAGCGCCTCGAGGCGCTCGGCGCCCATGGCGCTCTCGAGCTGGGGGAAGAGCTCCTGCTCCTCCTCCTGGACGTGGTGCTGCACCAGCTCCTTGAGCACCTTCAGCCTGGCGTGAAAGCTTTCGTCACCCGGGTCGGTGCTGAGCAATTTCTGCAACATGATGTGGACGAGGGAGTGCTCCTCGTACGAGGTCGGGATCAGGGGGGAGGCGCCGAGCGCCGCCCGGGACTCGGGGTAGAAGATCTCCTCCTCGATGGCCGCGTGGCCCACGAGGTTCGCCACCAGCTCGTCGCGCAGCGCGTTGATCTCGTTGCCGCTGGCCTGCGACATGCGCTCGAAGAGCTCGTCGACTTCCTGGTGCTGCTCCTTCAATAGGTCGGTCGCCTTCATGCGGGGACTCCTCTCACGGAAAGATGAAGCGCCGTCGAGGCGCTCTGCCCTGTGCGGGTCTCGGCGTTTGCGCGAAGCATGCCAGCCGCCCGGCGCGCGCGGAGCGCGCGCATCACGCGCACGCCGGCGCGCGCGGGGCGAGCGCGTCACGCGCACGCGCGGGCGCGGGCGTACGTCGCTCGACGCGGGGCTTACGTCGCTCGGCGCGCGGGCGTACGTCGCTCGACGCGCGCGGAGCGGGGCACGATGCCTCGCAGCGGGGCATCATGACGTCGCGGGATCGCGCTCTCGCGCGGCCTGCGCGATGTCGCGGACGCCCTCGCTCGCGCCGGCGCGCCGCCGGGCGCCGTCAGCGGGCTCTGCTCCGCGAGCGCTGGGCGTCGGCCGCGGGCGCGCGTCGCGCGGGCCTCATTGCGCGTCCCGACCCCTCATTGCGCGCCCCAGACGTTGAGCACGGCCGCCGTCTCCGCGTCGATCGTGGCGGGCTCCCGCTGCGCCACGGGCGCGCGCACGGACAGGTCGAACGTGACGGTGCGCCGGAAGAGGGCCATGGTGGCGAGCGGCATCACGTCGCGGCGGTTGAAGGCGCAGGTCGGGTCCACGTCGAGGTCGCAGAGAAAGGGGGGAACGCCGAGCCGCCCTGAAAGCACGAGGTTGCCCCAACGCGTGGAGTAACGATCGCCGAGCGCGGCGATCTGGGGCTCGCGCTCGACGCCCTCGAGGCCCGAGGCGACGGCCGCCAGATCCTTCCCGAGCGGTTTGCGGGCGAACGAGAGGCCGAGGGAGGCGATCGCGGTGCGCGCGATGTCGATGATCTCGGTCGGGGTAGAGACGCGCTGGCCGGCGTAAAGGTCACCGGGAAAGTGGACATAAAGCGGGAGCGCCAGGACCGGCTCCTGGAGGTCCAGGCCCTCGGCGTAGAGCGCGCCGTCGGAGCGGCCGCTGGCGAGGTCGCCGGTCACGATGAAGAGGGTCTCGTCCCACAGGCCGGCGGCCTTGAGGGTTCCGATGAGGTTGCCGAGGGCGCGGTCCTGGCTGGCGAGCGCGATGGTGAAGAGGTCGCGGATGCGGTCCCGGTCGTCGGGGCTGAGGACATCGCGGCGCCGGTTCCGCAGCCTGGCCAGCACCTGGCCGGCGCGGCGCGGCTCGATCGGGCCGGCGTAGTCGGCGGGCTTGAGGGCGTTCAGCTCCTTCGGGCTGACCTCCCAGGGCGGATGGCCGCCGCGCGCGTGGACGAACGCGAGCAGGCGGTTCGCGGAGTCCTGGCGGACGGTCTCGCTGATCCAGGCGGCGGCGGCGTCGAGCGGGGTGGTGGAGGGCTCGCCGCTCGTCGGCGGGTGCTCGAGGACACGGGACCAGCCGGGCCCGAAGCCGAACGCCCGGAAGGTGGTGGGGACGCCGGTGAAGAACCCGGTCCGGACGCTGCTGTCGCTCGCGATGGCGCCGATGGTCGTCGTGCGGGCGGGGAGGCGGGCCCCGGTGTCGGTGACGGTGTGCGCCGACGGCGGCAGGCCGGTGAGCAGCGACGCGATCACGGAGGACACGACCGTGCTCGGCGCCCGGTGGTGGTCGAACGTCGTGGCGGACGCGGCGAGGTCGGAGAGCGTCGCGAGGCCCGGCTCCGGGCGAGCGCTCCACGGGGGCAGATCGGGCCGCTCGACCCCGTTCAGGGCGACGATCACCACGGCGCGCGCCGGGGGCACGGACGGCGGCGGCTCCGGCGATCCGGCGAGGACGGGGTCGCCGAAGAGGACGCGCGCGCCGCGGGTCGCGGCGGCGGCCCGGAGCTCGAGGGAGATGAGCGAGCCCGCGAACGGCGCGAGCGGCAGCTCGACGTCGGTCCAGGTTGCCTTGTCGCCGCCCTCGACGTGGACGCGGTGGAGCACCATGGGCTCCTGGCCGTCGCGCAGGACGCGGATCTCGGCGTCCCCTTCGCCGGAGCCCAGCACGCCGACGGCGGTGCGGAGGCGGCTCGCCCTGGAGGGACGGAAGGCGCAGCGGACGGCGCCGGGGGCGCGCAGCGCGATCGACCGGTGCGGGACGCCCGACAGCGCGGCGGCGGGCGCGACGACGTCGCGCAGGGTCGGGGGGCCGTAGGTGGACGGGTCCTCGTCGGGGATGCCGACGCGGACCCAGTCGACGTCGGCGAACGACTCCCCCTCGCGCAGCCGTCCGGAGAACCGCACGGTGAGCGTGTGCAGGCCGGGGTCGGCGGGGAGCGAGGTGATCGAGGTCGAGGCGATGCGGATCTGGTCGCGCTGGAAGCGGAGCGTCCCGAGGAGCTGGTCGTCCAGGGAGACGGTGGCGTACCGGGAGGCGAGCCCGACCGCGCGGGCGGACACGAAGATGGGGCTCGCGGACGGCAGGACGAACGTGAGCTTGATCTGCCGCTCCGAGATGCGCGCCCAGGTGGAGCCGGCGTGCTCGACGGCGTGGATGCCGGTGGGCGCGCTCCCCTGCCAGGCGAAGCGGCCCAGGAGCGCGCCCGCGCCTGTATCGAACAGGAGGCCTCGGTGCTCGAGGTCGCAGATCGGCAGCTCGTCGACGAGGTGCACGAGGTCGCGCGCCGGGGGCAGCGGCGCCGCCGCGGGGGTCGCCGACGCCACGACGGCGCCGGCCGGGAGGTCGCGGGTGGACGACTCGCACCCGGTGCAGCCGGACAGGAGCGCGGCCGCGGCGGAGAGGAGCGCGAGCGCGGGAGAGGGGTGGGGAGTTCGGGTCACGCGGGCGCGCACGGGGCGTGCTCTATCACGAGCGGCGTTCCCTGCCCGTGGCTGGGCGCGCAGGGGAGCGCGGGCAGTCCGGCCGTCTGCGCGGCGCGTCGGGCGAGGGTCAGCGGCGCCACGGCGGCGCGATGCGGAGCCGGGTGAGGCGGCCGGCCTTGACGAGCGCGAAGCGCACGCGCTCCTCGTCGCGGAGCTTCGCCCGGATCTCGTAGACGCCGGCCTTCGGGGCGAGCGGCAGCTTGACGCTGCCGGTGCCCACCTTCCGCCCGTCCACGAAGAGCGTGTCGCCCGATCCGGCGGTCACCTCGAGCATGCCGTGCCCCTCGGGCACCTTGTGCTCGGCGGTGAGCGGCAGGTCCTCGGGGACCACGGGGTTGGCCGTGGTCTCGCCGACCGGCCCGGCGGCAACCCCGGTCGGCGCGGCGTCGACGGCCGGTACGGCGGCGGCGCCCGGCGCGACGGCGACGGCCGGCGTGACAGCGGCGCCGGGCGCGCCGGCTGCAGCGGGCTCGGCGGCGGGCGGGCCTGGCGGGGCGGCGACGGGCTGGGCGCCCTGCAGCTCGTGATCGCGCGACAGCCGCGCGCCCACCGCGAAGACGAACGCCGCCACCGCGAAGAGGACCCACATGGTCATGCGGTTGTCGCGGGCCGGCGGGAGCTGGGTGGGCACATAGGCGGACGGACGGCGCACCCGGCGTGGCGTCGGCGACTCGTCGATGGCGGGCGCCGGCGCGGGCGCTGCGGCCCGCGCAGCGGGCGGAGCGGGCGCCTTGAGCGCCGCGGGCGGCGCCTCGACGACGGGCGGCGGCTGGAGCGAGCCCAGCGTCACCAGCCGCTCAGGCTTCGGGTACTCGAGCGCCGGCAGCGTGGCTCCCGGCCGGCGCGGCGCCGGCGCGACGCCTGGCACCGCCGGCGTCACGCTCGCCAGGGCCGCGGCCTCGGCCGGCGTGGTCCACGTCGCCCGCGCGCTCAGCACATCGCCCTGGAGCTCCGCGAACTCCCGCGGGACGCGGGCGCTGGCCACCGTCTTCGCCTCGGTCTTGCGCGCGCTGGCGAGCGCGAGCGTCTCGTCCTCCCCGTCGACCGACACCACGGGAATGGACGCCGCCGACCCGGGCGCGGACATCGCGGAGATCGGCGCCGCCGACCCGGGCGCGGACATCGCGGAGATCGGCGCCGCAGAGCCGGGCGCGGACATCACGGAGATCGGCGCCGCAGAACCGGGCGCCGCAGAACCGGGCGCCGCCGAGCCGGGCGCCGGCATCGCCGAGATCGGCGCCACCGACCCGGGCACCACCGTGACCTGGTCGTCGGCGAGCTCGAAGGGCGCGCGCGACGACGCGACCGCCGCATCCCCGCCGAGCTCCGGCGGCAGCGCGATCACCGGAGCAGCCCGCTCCGGTGCGCGCCGCACGCCGCGGAGCGTCTCCTCCTCGCACGTCACGGCGGGCGCGAGCAGGTCGTCCCCGTCGCGGCCGATCACGCGCCGCACGCCGCCGCGCGCCGCGACGTCGTTCAGCACGTCCTCGACCAGGCTCGCGGCGAACTCGCCCGAGGTGATGACCGACCGCGGCGAGACCCCCCGCGCGAGCGCCCGCAGGAGCGACCGCGCCGGCTCGGGCGTCGCGTCCGCGGTGGCGCCCATCCCCTCCAGATCCAGGATGACGCGCTCGACCTGCATCAACGGCGGCCCGTGGAGCAGCCGCTGGGCAGCCCGGGCGGCGGCGATCGAGGGCACGAGCTGCTCGGCGAGCGTCCCCTCGAACCCGGGTCGCGGCGGCGCCGCGAGCTCGCTCTCCGGCGCCGGCGCCACGGCGAAGCGGCCGGAGCCGACGCCGAGCAGCGCCGCGAGCACCGCGGGGCCGCGGTGGAACGTCCCGTCCTGCGCCGTCCGCGTCGCCCCCGCCGGGCGGCCGTCCTTGATCAGCACCTCGTACAGGAACGCGGCGTCGCGCACCGACACGAGCGCGTCGGGCCGGTGCGCGCAGGAGAGCGACAGCAGCGTCCGCGTGGTCATGCCGTCGAGGCGCCCGCGCACCTCGCCGCCCGTCGCGATGCGCTCGGCCACGCGCCTCCGGCCCCGCAGGACCTCGTGCACCCGCTGCACGAACGCCGCGGCGCTCGCCTCCTTGCGGAGGTAGCCGTCGGCCTGGGCGCCGAGGTCGCGGAGCCGCTGGAGCAGGTCCTCCTTCCAGGACAGCAGGATGACCGGCACGTCGCGCAGCGCCACGTCGCGCTTGAGCGCGCGGCAGAGCGCGAAGCCGTCGAGGCGCGGCATGAGCACGTCGCTCACGACCAGGTCGGGGGTCGTCTGGTACGCGAGGTCGAGCGCCCGCGCGCCGTCGTGCGCCTCGTGCACGGTCGCCCCCGCGGCCCGGAGCACGCCGGCGAGGAACCACGTCACCGCCGGATCGTCGTCCGCGACCACGATGTCCATCGCGCCGAGCGCCGTGACGCCGGGCGCCGCGGCGGACGCCCCGGCGCCGCGCGCCGGCGCCTTCGCGCGGACCTCGCTGTGCTGCCGCGGGCGCTCGCCCTCGGCGGCGCTCGGCGCGCTCATCCACGGCGCGAGCGGCAGCGCGCCCTCCGGCCCGTTCGGCGAGAACCGCACGCCGCCCTGCGAACGGATCGTCACGAGGTCGCGGATCCGCGCGACCGCGCCCCAGAGCGCCGCGAGCACCTCGGCCCCATCGCCGAGATCCACGTGCGCCCCGCGGCTCCTCGGCTCTGCGGCGTCGCAGAGGCCCCGGCGCAGCTCCTCTGCGAGGCGCGCCCCGAGCTCGTCGAGGCTCACCGGCCCGAGCGGCCCGCGCGCCGCGCGCGTGTCGCCCGAGCGCACGCAGGTCGCGGCGGCCTCTGCGGCGGCGCGGCGGAGCGCGTCGGGCGACACAGGCTTCGCGAGCGCGCGCGCGGCGCCGAGCGCCACGTAGGGGGCCGCGTCCTCCGGCCGCGCGAAGCGGCCGACGGCGACCAGCGGGACCAGCTCCGTCAGCGGATCGCCGGCGAGCGCCTCGGCGAGCGCGCGCGCTCCGGGCAGGTCCGCGTCGAGCAGGACCACGTCCGGCGCGAACGCGCGAGCGAGGTCGATGGCCGTGTCCACCTCGTCGGTCCGCTCCACCTCGAACGACGGCCCCGCGTCGGCGTCGCCCGGCTCGAGCGCCTCGGCGAGCGGCGCGCCGCCCACGACGAGCGCCGTGATCGGCGCCTCGAGCGCCGCGGTCGCCGGCGCCTCGGCGGGCGCCGCCGGCTCGGCGCTGCGCAGGCCGGACGAGCGCGGGCTCGCCTCCTCGTCCTCGTCGATCGTGAGCGGCTCGGGCGCGAGCCCGCGCCCGTTGCTCACGCCTGCGATCCAGGTCGTGCCCTGGGTCTTCGCGCCGCCTGCCTCCGCGGCGCCCTGCCGGGCTCCGGCGCTTCGGGCGTTCGGCTGGCTCGCGGACGCCTGCTCGCGCGGCGCCGGCGCCTGCTCGCCGACCGCCGACTGCCCCCAGGCGAGGGCGGGCAGCTCCTCGAGCACCTTCCGCAGCGCCGCTGCTGCCTCGCTGGTCAGCCGCGCCCCGTTGGCGGCGACGAGCTGCGACTCCCCTTCGGCGAGCCGCTCGGACACCCGCACGAAGCGCAGGAGGCGCGCCCCGGCGCCGAGGGAGTGCAGGCGCCGCTTCAGCTCCGCGACGAGCCGCGGCGCATCGTCGTCTGCCTCGATCCGCCGGACCATCGCGCGGAGCTCGGCCACGTGGCGACCCAGGTTCGCCACGAACTCGGCCCGCGCCCCGCCCAGCCGCTCGTGCCGAGCTTCGCCCGCTGCATTGCTACGCGGTCCCGCGTGCTCCACCGCCCTCGATCCTACGCCCATTGGCGGTCCCGTATCACAGGAGGATCGGACACCCGAACTTCTCGGCGATCGGTCCCTCGCCCACGGCGCCCACCCCGGGTCACCTCAACCTCGGTCGGTCACCTCAACCTCGGTCGGTCACCTCAACCTCGGTCGGTCGCCCCAACCCGGGTCGGCCTCGACCTCGGTCGGTCACCCCGACCCCGGCCCCAGCTCCGCGGCGATCTGCTCCCGGACCCATGCCCCCGCGGCCCGCGTCCCGAGCGTGCCGCCGACGTCGACCGTGCACATCCCCTGATCGAGCGCCTGCGAGACCCAGCGCTCGATGCGCCGCTCTTCCTCGGGCCACCCGAGGTGGGCGAGCAGCAGCCCCGCCGTGAGCATCGCCGCGAACGGGTTCGCCACGTCCTTGCCGGTGAGCGGCGGCGCCGACCCGTGCACCGGCTCGAACAGCGCGACCCGCCCCGGCTCCGACGCGTGCACGTTCGCGCTCGCGGCCATGCCGAGCCCGCCCTGCAGCGCCGCCCCGAGGTCGGTCACGATGTCGCCGAACAGGTTGTTCGTCACGATCACCTGGAACTGCGACGGATCCTGGATCAGGTACAGGCACAGCGCGTCCACGTAGACGTGGTTCGACTGGATCTCCGGGTACTGCGCCCGCACCTCGTGGAAGACGCGCAGCCACAGCTCGTGCGCGTGCCGCATCGCGTTCGACTTGTCGGCCATCGTGACCCGCGTCCGCCCGTTCGCGCGCGCGTAGTCGAACGCCGCCCGGATGATCCGCTCGACGCCCTTCCTCGTGTTGATGTCCTCGTTGATCGCGACCTCGTCGGCCGTGCCCCGCTTGAACTGCCCGCCGACCCCGACGTAGATGCCCTCGGTGTTCTCGCGGAAGACCACGAAGTCGATGTCCTTCGCCGTCCGGCCCTTGAGCGGGACGAGCCGGTCCGACAGCGCCCGGACCGGCCTCACGTTCGCGTAGAGGTCGTAGCCGAAGCGCATCCCGAACAGGATGTCGCGCGCGTGCTCGAGGTTCGGCACCCGCGGATCGCCCAGCGCGCCGAGCAGCACCGCCGAGCACTCGCGCTGGATCGCCACCTGGATCTGGTTCGGGAACGTCGTCCCGTCGCGCAGGTACCGGTCCGCGCCGAGGTCGAGCTCCCAGAGATCGATCGGCAGCCCCGCTCGAGCCTGGTAGAGCTCGAGCAGGAGCTTCGCCTCCGCGGTGACGGACGGACCGATCCCGTCGCCGCCGATGATCGCGATCTTCTTCCTTTTTCCGGCTGCCACGTCGTCGCGCTCCGGGCTCAGCCGAGCGCGCGTTCTACCGGCACGTACTCCAGCCGGTGGGCCGCCGCGACGGGGCCGTAGGTCACGTTCCCGCCGTGGGTGTTGATGCCGAGGGCCACCGCCCGGTCGGCCTTCGCCGCGGCGATGATGCCCTGGTTGGCGATCGCCACCGCGTAGCCGATCGTCGTGTTCGTGAGCGCCCACGTGCTCGTGTGCGAGACCGCGCCGGGCATGTTGGCGACGCAGTAGTGCACGACCCCGTGCACCTCGTAGGTCGGGTGGTCATGGGTCGTCGGCCGGCACGTCGCGATGCAGCCCCCCTGGTCCACGGCGACGTCGACCACGACCGTCCCCTTCTCCATGCGGCGGATCAGCTCCTCGGTCACGAGCAGCGGCGCCTTGGCGCCCGGCACGAGCACCGCGCCGATCACGAGATCCGCGCGCTCGCACATCGTCTCGATGTTCTCCGCGTTGGAGTAGAGCGTCTCGATCGCGCCCCCGAACACGTCCTCGAGGTAGCTCATCGTCTCGGCGCGGACGTCGAGCACGGTGACCTGCGCGCCCATCCCGACCGCGATGGTCGCCGCGTTCCGCCCGACCACGCCGCCGCCGAGGATCGCGACGCGGCCGCGCCGCGTCCCGGGCACGCCACCGAGGAGCACGCCCTTGCCGCCGCGCTCCTTCTCGAGGCACGACGCCCCGACCTGCACCGCCATCCTGCCGGCCACCTCGCTCATCGGCCGGAGCAGCGGCAGCGAGCCGTCCTCGTGCTGGATCGTCTCGTACGCGATGCCGGTCACGCCGCGCCTGGCGAGCTCCTTGGTGAGATCGGGCTCGGCGGCCAGGTGCAGGTAGGTATAGAGGAGCAGCCCCTGGCGGAAGTGGCCGTACTCGGAGGGGAGCGGCTCCTTCACCTTCACGACCATGTCGGCGCTCCACGCTTCCGCGGCCGACCGCACGATGAGCGCGCCCGCGCGCCCGTAGGCCTCGTCGGAGATCCCGCTGCCTTCGCCGGCGCCGGACTCCACGAGGACCTTGTGCCCGTGCCCGACCAGGGCCCGGACGCCCGCCGGCGTCATGCCGACGCGGTACTCACGTGTCTTGATCTCCTTGGGGACTCCGATCAGCACGACGCGCGCTCCTCTCCTCGCCGGACTGCTCGAGGCGAGGCGTGGCGACGATAGCAGAAAGCTGCCGCTGCAACGCTGCAACCGGCGGTCGAGAACGCCGGTTTTCGGGCGAGAAACCCGGAAAATTCGCTCCAACCTGGCGCCCGCGACGGCGGGTCACACGCCCGCGGCGGCCTCGAGCGCCGCGCGCACCAGCAGCGTGATCTGTCCGGGCGACGCGAGATCGAGCGGACCCATCATCGCCTCCGCGTCGATCAGCAGGAGCTCCAGCGCCTCGCAGTGGGCCGCCAGCGCTTCCTTCCCGGCGTCGCCGAGCCGGACGACAGCGGCCGCGCCGTGCAGGGCGAGCGGCCAGGTGGGGGCGAAGCCCTCGTCCGTGGGGAGGCCGACAAGGGCGAGCTCGACGCCGTCGCCGAGCCGGATCACCCCGAGCGGCCTCGGCAGCGGCGCGCGCGGCGGGGGCTCGGCCGGGACGACGGCGTCCGCGATGCGGCGGACCGCGTGGGAGAGCGTCGTCATGCGGCGCGCGCTGCCGGCGACCACGACGTGCGGCGGCGGCGTGAAGCCCGGCCGGGCCAGGCGCGTCACCAGCGACCGGAGCACCGGGAAGTGCTCCGGCGGCGCGAACGGCGTCGTCAGGTCGGCGAGCGAGATGCGGCGGACCTTCCCGGCCGCCGTGAGCTCGATCACGACCTCCAGGATCAGGAGATCCGGCGCGCCGATCTCGTCGAGCAGCTCATCGAGGCTGTGCGGCATCTGGAGCAGCGCCGTGATCTTCTCGGCCACGAGCGCGCGCTCCGCCGGCTCCCCGACGGACGCCGGGGGCGGCGTCGTCGGGTAGCGCGTCACCGCGAGCATGCTCGCGGCTGGCTCCGCCGCCCGGAGCGTCGGCGGCGGCGGCATCGATCCCCTGGCCGCGCCGGTGGGCAGCAGCGCGGCGGTCACGTCGGGCACCGACGTCGGGGCGCTGGCGTCGTCCGCCGCGGCGACGTCGCCGGCCGCCGGGCCGAAGGCCTCGTGGCCCTGGAGCGGGGACAGGTCGAGCTCGTCGCTGGACGGCTCGGTCACCAGGAAGGCCTCGCCGGCCGGCGCGAGCTCGCTCCGCCGGCGCTGGACCTCGTCGACCTGGCGGAGCGCCTCCATCAGGAGGCGCGACGTCGGCGCGATGATGCGGCGCACGCTCGTCGGCTCGCCGGGCGAGAACGCGAACTGCCCGTCGCGCTCGCCGAGCAGCCGGTACAGCGCCTTCTCCCCTTCGAGGCGACGGTAGACCGCGTCGATCACCTCCCCAGCCGAGAGCCGCAGCTCGCCTGCGCCGGCCGGCGTGGTGATCCCGAGGACGCCGCTCCGCCGGTTCATCGCGAGGAGCTGCAGCAGGTCGACGAGCGGCACCTGCTCGAGGTCGCCGCGGGTCTCCTGGAGCACCGTCGGCTTGGAGCCCCGCGGCGAGGCCTCGGTGATGCGCGAGACGATGTGATCGACGTCCCCGCGCAGCACGTCGTCGGGGCCGAGATCGCCCTCCGCGCCGTCGACGAGGAACAGGATCGGCGTGTCGGCGAGGTCGGGGACGGCGGCGAACGCGTCCGCGAGCGCGCTGTCCTCGTCGATCGCCCTGGCGGCGAGCACGACGTCCGGTCGCCGCTTGAACGCCTGCTCCACGGCCTCGAAGGCGCCGTTCGCGTTCGCCACGGTGAGGCCGCGCGCCCGCAGCGCCGACGCGAGCGCGCCGAGCGCGTCCACGTCCGAATCAACCAGCAGCACCCTGCGAGACACTGGACCCACGCCTCCGATCAGCCGAAGACCCGCAGCCCGACGGCGCGACCGAGCCGCTCGGCGAGAAAGTCCGCTAGCAGCGGATCAGCCGCGTGAATACCCTTCACGAACCCGCCCTGGTTTCGACCGACCAGGGCATACGCGCCGTGCTCTGCCAGGACGCAGAGCGCCTCCATGTCGTCGCAGCCCGGCGACGACCGGAGATCGAGGGCGTGCACCACCACGTCCTCGCGCGGCGCGCCGAGGAGCGTCCGCACCTGCGCCCCCAGGCTGAGCCCGTCGTGGTGCGCGACAAGGATGAACACGGCGCCGCCGCGGAGCGCGTTCCTGACCACCGACGTCGCGAGCAGCGCCGCGTCGGACACCGACAGGTCGAGCGCGCGGGGCGCCGAGATCGCGAACGGCCCCTCGGCGGACGGGGCCTCGCGCACGAGCAAGCTGAAGATCTCGCCGATGCTCCGCCGATCCTGGGAGATGCGGTGGACGACCGACGACCTGGTGGCGTCGGCGCGCTGGCGGGCGATGCGGAGGAGCTGCGCGAGGCTCTGGCCGTCGTGCGGGAAGGTGGCGAGGCCGACGAGCAGCCCCTTCGGCAGGTACCCCGCGCGCTTCTCGCTGCCGGCCACGCGGGAGAGCATCCGGCGGTGGCAGGCGTGAGCCTCCAGGCCGGCCGTCTCGGGCATGAGCAGGTGGAACTCGTTCTCGTCGACGCGGGCCAGGATGTCGGTGTCGCGCACGGCGCGGAGCAGGTGCTCGGCGACCTGACCGGGGTTGAGCGTGGTCGGCGGGGGCGGCGGCGTGGTCCTCCAGAACGCGAGATCGCCGGGGCGCTCCGGGGCGGCGGCCGCGTCGGGCTCGATCACGATCGTCGCGATGGTGAACCGGCGGCCGTACCGCCGCGCCTTGTCGATCTCGCGGCCGGCGACGTCGACGTAGTAGGCGAACGAGTAGGCGCTCGTCGCCGGGTCCTTCATCGCGGCGCCGCCGGTGGAGCGCTCGCGCTCGCCGAGCAGGGCGAGCGCCGTCGTCGCCTGCGTGGCGAGCAGCTTGACGAGGCCATCGAGGAGCGGGGCGCGCCGCGACGCCGAGGCGCTGCTGTCGGGGCGCCTGACCGACGGGAACGCGGAGCTGCGGCCAGGCTCCTTCTGCAGCAGGAGGTGCCCTGCGGTCATCTTGCGGAGGGCGAGCGGGACGACCACGAGCTGCTCGCGCCGGGCGAAGTCGAGGATGTCGGCCTCCGTCCCGTAGGCGGGCGCGCGGTCGAGCGGCCCGTTCATGGCCGCGCGGGTCAGCTCGCTGGATCGCTCCCCCACGGTCAGGTACACGGCCGCCGCCGCCGCGCCGGTCGCCTCGACGAACACCTCGGCGACCTGCTGAGCCGCGGCGTTGCGGTCGCGCGCGTCGGCGAGCTCCGCGACGCGGGCGATCCACCCGGCCGCCCGGGCGCTCCGCGCCGACTCCTGCTCGAGCTGGATCCGGAGCGCCCGCTCGGCGAAGCGCAGCCGCACCGAGCCGACCGCGTTCAGCACCTCGTCGCCGCCGAGCGGCAGCAGGAAGAGCCCGGCGCCGCCGAGCGCGACGGCGTGCGCGCCCGCCTCGAGCTCGGCCTTCGTCGCCAGAGCGAACACCGTCGCGTCGGGCGCGAGCGCCTTCAGGTGGTGGACCATGGCGAGCCCGGCCCCGTCCCCGAGCCCGACGTCGATGAACGCGACGTCCGGCGCGGCGGCCTCGGCCAACGCGATCCCCTCCGCGAGGTCGCTGGCGAGCATCAGCTCGTCCGACGTGATGACCCGCGAGAACAGCGTGTGCGTCGGCCCGTCGGCGATGACGGCGAGCACCTTGAGCGAGATATCGTTCACCGGCGCCCGGCTTGGACTCCAGACCCCCTCGAGCGAGGCGGTCACGCGATCACCACCTCGCCCGAGAACGCCCGGCGCGCCGGGCCCTGCATGAGCAGCTCCAGCGACCCGGCGGCGACGGTGATGCGCAGCGCGCCGCCCGGCAGCACCACGCGGAGGGGCGCTCCGTAAGGCGCTCGACCCTGCGCGCAGGCCGCCGCGGCCACGGCGCAGGCGCCCGTGCCGCACGCCAGCGTGCGGCCGACCCCGCGCTCCCAGACGGTGACATCGATGCACGCCGCCTCGCCCTGCTCGGCCGGTCGAACGCGGCAGAACTCGACGTTGATGCCCCCTGCAGGCGTCGTCGCGACGATCGGCCCGAGCTCGTCGATCGTGTCCTCCGTGGCGGGATCGAACGTCACCGCGTGCGGGTTGCCGACGTCCACGGTCGCGAACCGGTGCTCCGCGCCGAGCGCTGCGACCACGAGCGGCTCGCCCATGCGGGCGCGTCCCATGCCGACGAGCACATCGAAGCGGTCGCCGACCCGCGTGACCTCGCAGCGCTTGTCGCCGGCGTCGGTCGCGATGGAGAGCGCCTTCTGGGGGGTCCCCCGGGAGACGAGGTAGGCCGCGACGCAGCGAATGCCGTTGCCGCACATCTCGGGGCGGCTCCCGTCGGCGTTCCAGACCTGCATGCGCGGCCGCTCGCGATCGATGACCAGCACGCCGTCGGCGCCGACGCCGAACCGGCGATCGCAGAGGCGCCGCGCCGCCTCGGCGGTCATCGGGACCGCCTCGACGAGGATGAAGTCGTTGCCAAGGCCTTCCCACTTCTCGAAACGGACGACGTTTTCCTTCATCGCTTCGCCCCGGCGAGCCGCTCTCGCGCCTCGGTCTCCTTGAGCCCGCGGACGGCGACGACCTTGCTCCTGCCGCTCGCGCCGAGGGCGATCTGGACATCGCTCTGGCGCACGTCGAGCGCGCGCGCGAGCAGCTTGACGAGCTCCGCGTTGGCGGCGCCGTCGACGGGCGGCGCGGCCAGCGCCACGTCGAGCGCGCCCTCGCGCACCCCGACGATGGCCGAGCGCGACGACCTCGGGCGCACCTGGACCGAGATGCGGACGCCCTCGTCGCGCGCGGTGATGGTGATCGCGAGGCGACTCCAGTCGTGGGCGGCGCCGCTCTCCTCGGGTTTGCTCATCTCGCCGCCGGCATCGTAGCGTATCTGGGAGCTCACGCGTGATTCCCGCGAGGCGCTGTGGCGCCGCTCGCCGGTCGGACACCGCGAATTTGCCGCCCGGCGGGCGGACCCGCTACTCTTTTCACCGGGTCGTGGGCGGCTCGCGCGGCCACGACGGGCTGGGCGACTCGCGCCAGCGGTTTCCAATGTTCGCCGCTGATGCTCATTTCCGCGGTGGAGGCGTTTGCCATGACTGATGAAGGAGAAGGGTCCGTGAACGCATCGCCCGGCCTCTTGACGAGGTTGTGTGCGCTCGCGCTGCTCGCGGCGTCGGGTGGCCTGTTCGCGTCCGCCTGCGCCGACAACGAGAGCAGCCTGTTCATCCGCCAGCGCTTGGCCGTGCCGGCGACAGGGGAATGCCTCGTGAGCTGCAGCCCAAGCGAGCCGTCCTCGCACGGGGATGCGATCGACTCCGCCTATGCGGGCAGCCACATCGTGAAGCTCCTCGTCGGCAACCAGGTCGTGCAGCGGGGCGACTCGGATGTGCTCCGCACGGAGACCTCGCGCGTCCAGCTCTACGAGGCCGAGGTCCGCATCTCCGACATGGAGGGCAACCCCGTGAATGAGGGGTACGTGGTCCCGATCAACGGCGTGGTCGACCCCGGCACCTCCAGCAATGCCGGCTACAACTGCACCGACGTCCTTCTCATCGACGGCGCCACGATGGACGACCTGCGCGTCCAGGCGGCGGAGCTCCGGCGCGACGTCGAGGTGCTGGCGACGGTCGTCATCCGGGGCAGGACGCTGGGCGGCCAGGAGGTCGAGACCGCCGAGTGGTCCTACCCGGTCAGGGTCTGCTTCAACTGCAGCCGGTGCGTCGACACCATCCCTCCGGTCTGCTGCAGCGGCGCCGCCATCGAGGAGTGCGAGGACCTCGAGGAGCTCGAGCAATCCTGCGGTGGCACCCGTGGCCTCCAGGACTGCCGCAACCTGGGCCAGACCTGCGCCGAGCACATCGCGGGCTTCGGGCTCTGAGGGATCCTCGCAGTACGCCGGATCGAGGCGCCGTCACGGCGCCGGTTCAGAGGCGCCTTCACGGCGCCGATTCAGAGGCGCCGGTCACGGCGCCGGTTCAGCTCGGCGCACCGGGGCCGCTTCGGGTGACGGCCCCTTGATGGCGTTGATCGCATAGACGAACGGGAGGCCCAGCAGCGCGACGTCGAGCTGGGCCGCGAGGACGACCGAGGTCTCCTTCGAGGCGCCGAGCCCGATCCGCATCTGGGCGAGCAGCCCTGCGCTCACCGAGTAGCTGGAGTGGAAGTTGTAGCTGCGTCCGCCCCAGAAGAGCGCCGCGGCGACGCCCGGCTCCGCGCCATCGGCATCCTCGCTCCATCGGCCGTACAGCCCTGTCGAGACGACCAGCGGAAACAGCTCGAGGACCGGGGCGAGCGCGGAGATACCGGCGCCGAGCTGGATCTCGTCGAAGGCGTGGGTGAGCACCTCGGCGTAGGGCCCCACGCCGAACTCGTCGTTGGCGGCGCGGCCGAACAGGACGTCTCCCCTCATGCCGGCGTGGAAGAGGGTGGTGTCCCAGAGGTGCCGATCCAGGCCGGCGCCGGCGGCGCCCAGGGTGACACCGACGCTCGCCTGGGGTTCGGCGCGGGCTGTGCCGTGCGTAAGGACGATCCCCAGGAGCGCGGCAACCGAGAGTGCTGGGCGAACCGCCGTGGCCATGGTGGTGCGATGCTACAGGGCGCTGCTGGAGAGCGCGCTTCAAACCGCCGTTGATGCGCTGGAGACGAGCTCTCCGGGCCTGCGGTCGAGGTGCCACGGCGAGTCGCTCCGTTCGTGCGGTGCAGCCCGCCCTGCGCGTCGGGTGGGGTTCATGGTAGCGTCCGGGGGCCATGGCGCGCCGCACAGTACAGCTACGGGTAGGTGGTCAGACCTACCGCGTGGTGACCTCCGCGAGCGATGAGGAACTCCAGCGGCTCGCTGCTGTCGTCGACCAGAAGCTCGCCACCGTCGTGCCCGCCGGCCGCTCTGTCACGCCGCAAGCGATGTTGCTGGCGGCCATCGCGCTCGCGCACGATCTGGAGCAGGAGCGAACCCGGGCGTCTGCGATGGCCGGACGGGCGCGGGACGCGTTTGGACGTATCCTCCAGCGGGTGGACGCGGTGCTCGGCGCCGGCGCCGAGACGTCGTCTTCCGGCGAAGCGAACGACAGCACGCCCTGAGCTGGAGTCGCCGCCGCCCCTGAGCTGGAGTCGCCACTGCCGGGCGACGCCCCCGTGACCCGCCTCGCTGCCGACTGGAGATGTCATGCCTGCCCCCGTGGACGACGTTGTTCGTATCCCCAGCCCAGGCCCCGAGGGCATGAGCGCCCTTCGCCACCTCCAGGACGAGCTCTCCGAGCTGGACCGCGCTGGGCTGCTGCGCACCCCGCCCGTCGCCGCGGCGCCCGCCGGAATGCTGGTGCTGTGCTCCAACGATTACCTCGGGTATGCCGGTCTCCCGTGGTCATCGGCGGACGACGCAGCGAGCGGCGCCGGGGCGTCGCGGCTGGTGAGCGGGACGCATGAGGCCCACCTGGTCGCCGAGCGCGAGCTGGCTGCCTGGCTCGGGACGGAGGCGGCGCTCCTGTTCTCGTCGGGGTACGCGGCCAACGTGGGTACCCTGGCCGCGCTGGCCAGGCCCGGGGATGTCATCGTTTCGGACGCGCTGAACCATGCGTCGATCATCGACGGTTGCCGTCTGTCGAGGGCGGCGGTCGAGGTGGTACGCCACGGCGATCTGTCGTCGGTCGAGGCCGCCCTCGCCCGCGCCGGGGGCGCTCGCCGCCGGTGGGTCGTGACCGAGTCGCTCTTCAGCATGGATGGGGACACGCCGGATCTCCGCGGCCTTCGGGCGCTCTGCGACCGTCACGACGCCGCCCTCATCGTGGACGAGGCGCACGCCCTTGGCGTCTGCGGTCCGAGCGGCGCTGGCCTGTGCGCCGAGGCGGGTGTTCGCCCGGACGTCCTCGTGGGCACCCTCGGGAAGTCTCTTGGTCTTCACGGCGCGTTCGTGGCGGGGTCCTCGACGCTGCGGACCTACCTGTGGAATCGCGCCAGGAGCTTCGTGTTCTCCACCGGCATCAGCCCCATGGTGGCGCTCGCCACCGTCGATCGCGTGCGCCGCGCCGCTGCGGACGACGCAGGTCGGGCGCGCCTGGCGATGGTCACCGACCGGCTCCGTTCTGGTCTTCGAGAGCTGGGAGCCCGGCTGCTGCCAGGGTCCTCGGGTCCGATCCTCCCCTGGGTCCTGGAGTCGCCCGGCGTTGCGGTCGAGATGTCGCAGCGGCTCGCGCGGCAGGGCATCCTGGTCCAGGCGATCCGCCCGCCGACCGTTCCGGCGGGCACATCGCGCCTCCGCATCACGTCGAGCGCGTCCCTCTCCGAAACGGACGTCGAGCGCGCCCTCGCAGGGTTCCATGAGGCGATGCGGTGAGGGGCCGTGCTGTTTCACGTGAAACAGGGCAGTTCCGGGTCGCGGTGGTGGGCACGGGAACCGGCGTGGGCAAGACGCACGTCTCGGTCGCCTTGGTCGCGGCTCTGGCAGCGCGCGGCGTCCGGGTCTGCGGCCTGAAGCCCATCGAGTCGGGCGTGGACGGCGCATCGACGACGGACGCTGACCAGCTCGCGCTCGTCAGCTCGATTCAACCGGAAGCTGCGCCCTACCGCTTCGCCGAGCCCGTCTCCCCTCACCTGGCCGCGCGCCGGTGTGGGGTCGCCATCTCGCTGGACGTCGCGACCGCGTGGGTCGCCAGGCAACCGGCTCCCGTGGTGATCGTCGAGAGCGCCGGGGCGCTCCTCTCCCCGCTCGGACCTGGCCTCGCGAACGCCGGTCTCGTGCGCGCGCTCGCTCCGGATGCTCTCGTGCTTGTCGGTCTCGACCGGCTCGGCATCCTTCACGAGGTCGCCTCCTGTCTTCTGGCGCTGCGCGCGCTCGCCCCCGGCCTGCCACCCGCGCTGGTGCTGCTGAATCCGCCCGCGGCCTCCGATGCATCGACCGGCACCAATGCTGAAGAGCTCGAATCGCTCGGCATCACGTCGAACACCGTCGTGATGCCGCGCGCCGCTCCGACGGCGCCGGCGTCGCTCGCCTCGGCGCAGTTCGCCCTGGCGCGCCTCGCACTCTGAGAGTCTGGCTCGGAGGTCTCGCGAGGGGCGAAGCGCGGTACCTGGCGCGTTCCTCGATGCCGTCCGTCGTCGGGACGACACCCGCCCGGCGTGCGACCGAAGAGCTGTCGGCAGTCACGGGGACGTCGCGGCGGATGCGCGATTGGTTGGTCCGGGGTGCGCTCGCGCAAGCGGCTGGCGCGGGTTCGAGCACGAAGCAGCGGAAGGACAACCCGAAGGCGCTCGAAACCGATGCTCCCTGTTTCACGTGAAACTATCCGGGCCTCCCCGCTGGACTCAACGAGGAGTCGACGAGAATGCGACCGCACCGGCACCAGCAGCAGCGGCTCGCTCTGGGCGCGACCCCGGCGTTGACCTCCACTGACGAGCGCAGACCTCGCAGCGCCCTCGCCCTGGATGCCCTCGTGATGGCTGGACTCGCCCAGCGCGGCGTCTTCCCCGAGATTGCCTGCTGCGCATCCGCCCACTCCTTGGTCCCGGCCTGCCCGCGCCTGATGTTGCTCGCCAGGCTAGAGCACCGAACGGGCTGAAACCGCGCGAAATCGCCCGGTTCCATGGCCCACGCGCCCACGGCCCCGCGACACGTCGAGCCTGGACCGGCTCACGTCCGACGTGCGCGACGTGGCGATGGCGAAGCCGGCGGCCTGCGACGGCCCATGCGCCTGCTCTGCGAGCCGGGCGCGCAGGGCGCGCAGGGCCGCATCGCGTGCCCCGCGTGCGCGAAGCTACGCTGAGGGCCAAGCCGGCCGTGATGCCCCGATCCGCTCCACGGTCGCGGTGAACCGCTCCACGGTCGCGGTGAACCGCTCCACGGTCGCGGTGAACCGCTTCACGGCTGCCCCAAACCGCCTCACGGCTGCCCCAAACCGCTTCACGGTTGCTCTTCTCGCCTCGGACCCCCGGTGCCCCCCCCATCTGGTGCCCTTTTCGCCTCGGACCCCCGGTGGCCCCCCGGGTCTGGCGCCCGTTTCGCCTCGGCCTCCCGGTGGTCCTCCCTTAGAGGGCGTTACCGCGGCGCCGCGGCCGCACTTCTCGCGCGTCAGCCGACCGATGTCGCCGAGCAGGCGGTGACGAACGGCGTCGTGAACGCCGCCTGGGCCGAGTCGCTCAGGCTCCGCAGCTCACCCGGCGGAGCGACGATCGGCACGATGTACACGGGCCCGTTCAACGGCCTTTCGAATGCACTGAAACACCGACGATGAGGCAGCCCCGAAATCAACCGCCAAGGACGCCGAGAGCGCCAAGAAGAGAACCAGATCGTGGCGTCCTTGGCGCCTTGGCGGTTCGAATTTCTGCTCTTTCGAGCGGTTTCAACCCGTCTGTCCTTCCAGGACACCGAACGGGTTGAAGCCTCGAGAAAACGAACCACAGAGGGCGCAGAGTTTCGTTTGTTGTTCCTCTGTGCCCTCTGTGCCTCTGTGGTTCAAATCTCTTCATTCCTGGGGGTTCAAGCTGATCGGCGCTCTAGCACCATCGGTCGCCGAACGACGCCGTGGTGCCACGCGCCGCTCCCAGAACACCGGTCCGGCCGCCGCGGCGCAGCTCGCTCCGGTGCGCCTCGAGGACGATGCGCCCCGCTCGATTCATCCGACGGGCAGCAGCTCGGTGCGAGGAGAGAACGCGACGACCGGCAGGAAGAGCCTGCTCTCCTCATCCACCCCGAAGCTGCCCGCGCCTCCCGGGTCGGGTCGGAGCTCAGGAAGCCGCCGGGACGACGCGCCCCCGCTCAAGCGTCAGACGGGCAGCGGCTCGACCCCGGAATACCTCCGGCTCATGCGAGACGACAACCACGGCCGCGCCGCGTGCCACCTCCGCCTCGACCACGGTGAGGAGCCGCGCCACCCCGGAGCGATCCAGGCCGGTGGTGGGCTCGTCCAGCAGCACCAGCGACGGATCGTGCACCAGCGCTCGGGCCAGCGCGATGCGCTGTCGCTGGCCGCGCGAGCACGTGCGGAGCGGCCTCGTCGCGAAGCTCCCCAGCTCGAAGCGCTCCTCCGCGTAGCGCCACGCCTCGTGAGCATCGAGACCGTGGAAACGGGCCGCCAGCTCCACATTCTGCCGACCGGAGAGATCCGGATACGCCAGCGACTCGTGCGAGAGCCAGCCGATGCTGCCGCGGGCCAGCCCGGCGTCCTCGCCGAACGGCTCGTAGACGATCGTGCCCGAGGTGGGACGGACCACCGTGCCGAGGATCCCGAGCAAGGTCGACTTGCCGGACCCGTTCGCGCCCTCGATGAGCGTCAACTGCCCCGCCTCGATCGTCGCGTTCACCCCGCGCAGCGCCGCCGTCGTCCCGTACGTCTTCACGATGCCCCGCGCCACAACGCGCTCGACCGTCCCCACAGCGCTCACCTCGCTCCTCTGCTCCACGTCCGGTTCAGCTCTGGTCCCCGTCTCGCGCCCAACCTTCACCCCGGATGAGCGTGGTCATGTCCTCCGGGAACGGCGTCGGATCCACGAGGGTCGCCTCCGTGTCGTCGGACAGATCGTCACCCCGCGCGAGCGGAGGCAGCGACGGGATCGTCGGCCGGTCCTCCGTCTCATCGTCTCGGGCCTGGCCGCCCACCAGCTCCGGCGCCGGCTCGCTCCGCCGGCGCCCAGGGACCCCGCCGGTCGCCGCCTCGAGAGCCCGCGACGACCACACGCTGTGGCGTAGCTGGATCCCCTTGCCCGCCGACGTCCGAGATCCCTGCCTCGCTGGCTCCGACGTCCGAGGCCCGTGCCTCGCCGGCTCCGGCGGCACGCGACCGCTCGCGACGAGAATCGGTCCAGGATCGCCCCCTCCCCTGTCGCCCGCGACCCGAGCAAACATCATGGTCGCGTCGTCGTTCCGATCCTCGACCATGTTCTGCACCGGGAGGCGCTCCGGCCGGCGTCGCTGCGGCGCCGGCGCCTGGCTCCTGAACCGCCGCAGCGCCTCCTGGAACTCACGGGCACTCTGGAACCGCTCTTCACGCGCCTTCGCCAGGGCACGATCCACGAGACTCGACAACGCAGGCGAGATCGACGGGTCGAGCTCCACCACCGGACGGTGCCAGAGGGTGAGGATCTGGACGAGCAGCGCATTGTAGTTGCGCGCGACGAATGGACGTTGACCGGTCAGCGCCTCGTAAAGGATCACGCCGACAGCCCACAGGTCGAGCCGGTGGTCAAGCTCCACGTCGCCCCGGGCCTGCTCGGGCGCCATGTAGTACGGCGTGCCCATCACCATGCCGGTGCGGGTCAGATCCATCACCGCCCCGTCCACGCCAGCGGCCTGGGAGATGCCGAAATCCAGCAGCTTGGCGACGGGCAGCATCCCGGCGCGCTCCGAGAGGAAGATGTTCTCCGGCTTCAGGTCGCGGTGAACGATCCCCCGCTCGTGCGCGGTCACCAGCGCCGAGAGGACCTGAAGCATGATGTCGATGAGCTCTCCCGGCGGCACCACGCCGCAGCGCTCGATCCGCTGCGCCAGCGTCTCGCCGTGCAGACGCTCCATCACGAGGTAGGGGCTGCCGTCAGGGAGTCGCCCAATGTCGTACACCTCACAGATGTTCGGGTGACCGATGCGCCCCGCCACGCGCGCCTCGTGCTCCAGCCTCGAGATGGCCTCGCCCTGCTGCGTCTCGCGCGCATGCATCACCTTGACAGCGACCAGCCGCCCGATCTGGAGGTGCTCGGCCTCGTAGACGGCGCCCATGCCGCCCTCCCCGATGATCGCGGTGACCCCGTACTTGTCGCCGATCACGTGGCCGAGCAGCGAGCGGCCGAGCGAGGTCGCGCCCGCGCCGTCACCCCTCGACCACGCGGCCATCCGCAAGTCCGCGCCGGAGGGCGACGGCGATCGCGACACCCCGAGCTCAGGGCGCGCGCCGCCGCGGGTCGCCAGGCGGGGGGCCGCGGCGGGAACGTCCCTGCGGGAGGGGGACGCCGACCTGGGCAGCGGCACGGCCGGTCGGGGCACGGAATCCACAACCGCGGCGCCAGCCCGCGTTCCTCCACGCCACGATGGAGCTCCGCTCGGCTCGATGACGAGCCCGGTCGCCGGACACACGACCGCCGCCACGTCGTGGTGGTTACCGCAGTGGATGCACCGCACCGAACTCAAGTCCGTACATTCTGCAATACTCCATCCGGGTGCCGCTCGGAACCGCACAGCGCACGAGGGGCCAGGGCGCGATCGCTGTGCTCGCTCTACATTCCCGCATTCCTCGAGGGGGATCTTGGGGATAACCCCTTCGAGAACCCTGGGGACAAAGCGGGGGAGACGAGCCTCCCTCCGGCTGTCCCCTTTCCTCCTACCCCTGAGGACGGTCCATTTACCCCAGGGCGTCCGCTTCTAACCCATGGGAATCGTTGATCATTCCGAGTTATCCCCGCCCTCCACAGCGCCTACGACGAAGACGTTGTCTTTATCTATCTATTTCATGGAAAGAAGAGGCGCCGCGCAAGGTCATCGGAGCGGTCATTTCCGGCCCACACCCGGGCGATAACCCTGCTAAAGGGTGCGCTCCGGAGTCGGCCATGGACCTTGTGATCCCCAAGAAAGATCTGCTTCGCCTCGTCGCGCGCTGCCAAGGCGTGGCGGACAAGAAGAGCGCCATGCCGGCGCTCGCCAACGTCCTGCTCGCCGCCGACGGCAACGCCGTCCGCGTCGCCGCGACCGACCTGTACCTCGGGGTCACTGGCCAGACGCAGGCGGACATCAAGACCGGCGGCTCGGTCGCCGTCCCGGCCAGGGACCTGCTCGAGCGCGTGAAAGCGATGCCCGACGGCCCGGTCCAGATCACCACCACCGAGGGCGCGCACACGTCGCTCAAGGCGGTCGGATCGCCCCGGCGCTACACGCTCCCCGGGCTCCCCGGCTCAGAGTTCCCGCAGCTCCCCGCCCCGGCCCACGACGCGCCCTCGCTGGAGCTGCCCGTCGAGCAGCTCGCGCTCCTGATCACCCGGACCCACTTCTCGATCTCCACCGACGAGACGCGCGCCCACGTCAACAGCGCCCTGTTCGAGTGGGCCGGCGATCGCGTCCGGATGGTGACCACCGACGGCCACCGCCTGTCCAAGATGGAGGCGACCGTCTCCGGCAGCTCCGCCACCGCGACGATGCTCATCCCGCTCAAGGCGATCACGGAGCTCCGCCGGCTCGCCGAGGAGGCGCGCGCCGAGAAGGAGACGCCGATGGTCGCCATCACCCAGAGCGGGCCGAACGCGTTCTTCAGCATCGCCGGGATGCAGTTCTCGGTGAAGCTCGTCGACGCGCAGTTCCCGCCCTACCAGCAGGTCATCCCGTCCGTCACCGAGCGCTCCGTCCGCGCGCCCCGCGTCCAGTTCGCCGAGGCGCTCAAGGCCATCGCGCTCGCCGCGAACGACCGCACCGGCGGCGTGAAGCTGTCGATCGCGCCGGGGACGCTCCGCATCACCAGCGAGAGCCCGGACACCGGCGCGGGCTTCGACGAGCTGTCGGTCGACTACAGCGGGCCCGAGGTCACGATCGGCTTCAACGCCAAGTACTTCCTCGACGTGCTCGCGGCCATCGACGACGAGGAGATCATCCTCGGCATCTCCGGCGAGCTCGATCCGGCCGTGCTCCGGCCCGGCAGCGAGTCGAACCAGCAGAGCTACGTCGCCGTCGTCATGCCGATGCGGATTTGAGCGCGCCCGACGAGCTCCTGGGACGTACCCCGAGCCTGCTCCTCGAGCGGCTCCAGATCCGCGAGTTCCGCAACCTCGGACGCGTGGACGTCGAGCCGGCGCCGCGCCTCAACGTGATCGCCGGCAACAACGGGCAGGGCAAGACGAGCCTGCTCGAGGCGATCTACTTCGCCGCGACGTCCAGGAGCTTTCGCACGCACAGGGCCGCGGAGCTCGTGCGCCACGGCGCCTCGGTCGCGAGCGCGCGGGCGCGGTTCCTCGAGCGCCGGGGCGCGCTGACGCCGCTCGCGCGCGAGCAGACCGCCGCCGTGGAGAACAAGCGGTGCGTCGTGAAGATCGACGGGAACCGGCCGCCGAGCCTCGCGAGCTTCGCGACGCGATCGCCGGTCGTCGCCTTCCACGCGGAGGAGCTCGCGCTGTCGACCGGGCCCGCGAGCGCGCGGCGCACGCTGCTCGATCGGCTGGCGCTGTTCATGGACCCGCAGAGCGGCGATCACCGGGCCCGCTACGCGCAGGCGCTCCGCGCGCGGCACGAGCTGCTCCACCGTGGCGCGGGCGCGGCGGCGCAGGCGAGCTCGGAGCTCGACGCGTTCGAGGAGCTCTGCGCCCTGCACGGGGCGGCGCTCACCCGCGCCCGCGAGGCCGCCGTCCAGGCGCTCGCGCCGGAGCTCACGCACGCCTTCGCCCGCATCGCGGCGCCAGACCTGAGGCTGGCCGCGCGGTACGCGCCGGGCGGCTCCGGGGATGCCGAGCAGGCGCGAGAGGCGCTGCGCGAGCAGCGGCGCCGAGACGCCCACCGGCCGAGCGCCGGGTTCGGTCCGCACCGCGACGACCTGCTGCTCGAGCTCGACGGGCACCCCGCCCGCGTTGTCGCCTCCCAGGGGCAGCACAGAGCGCTCACGCTGTCGCTCAAGGCGGCCGAGACCGCCGCCATTGCGTCCGTCCGGGGCGTAGAGCCCATTCTGTTGCTCGACGATGTATCCAGCGAGCTCGACCCCGACCGCACGGCAGCGCTGTTCCTGTTTCTCGGGATGGCACGCGGACAGGTGTTCCTGACGACGACGCGGCGTGATCTCATCGTCACGCCGGGGGTACCTTCCTCGGAACGCCGCGATTTCCACGTCGAGGGCGGCGCGCTCAGCTAGCGCGCGCGGCGGGCACGCGGGGGTGAGGCGCGTCGGCGGAGCGGGCGCCGACACGGCACCGCGACCCCGGCCAGAGGCGTTGATCCACCCCCCTCAGGGCGCGAGTTGGAATGCTCCGGACGCGCCCGCGCGAGGCGCTGAAAATACGGTGTTACGAGGCCTCCGGACCCGGCGAAACGCTTGCCCGAGCCGCTGATTTCAGCTACATTTCCGCAGTCTTTACGGGGCCTCGACGAGCGATCCGCGCATGATCGCTCGTGGCCTCTGACGCGACCCGGCGCCGCGGCCGCGGCCCCGGGTCCCACCCGACGAGCTGCCATCGAGCCGGCCCCTCCCACTGCAAGAACTCCGGCAATCCGAGCGGCCTCCGCCGCTCTGCGCCCCCCGGTGAGAGGCGGCGGGCGCGCCACCAGGACCGAGATGACGGAACCCACCCTGAGCCAGCCGACCGACCTGACCAAGCCCTCGTACGACGCCCACAGCATCACGGCGCTCGAAGGCCTTGAAGCGGTGCGAAAGCGCCCCGGCATGTACATCGGCGATGTGCACGACGGATCGGGGCTGCATCACCTCGTCTGGGAAGCCGTGGACAACGCCGTCGACGAGCACCTCGCCGGCGCCTGCACGGAGATCAGGATCACCGTCCACTTCGACGGCTCGGTCTCCATCGAGGACAACGGCCGCGGGATCCCGGTCGGGATGCACGCGAAGGGCGTGAGCGCGGCGGAGGTCGTCATGACCGTCCTCCACGCCGGCGGCAAGTTCGACAACTCCAGCTACAAGGTCTCTGCGGGCCTGCACGGCGTCGGCGTGAGCGCCGTGAACGCCGTCTCCGAGTGGCTGAAGCTCGAGATCAAGCGCGAGGGGAAGCTCTGGTTCCAGGAGTACGCCCGGGGCGTGCCGAAGGCGCCGCTCAAGGCGATCGGGGTGACGGACAAGACGGGGACGAAGCTCACCTTCAAGGCCGATCCGGTCATCTTCAGCGCGGTCGAGTTCAGCTTCGACATCCTCGCGAGCCGCCTGCGCGAGCTCGCCTTCCTGAACGCCGGGCTCGTCATCCACCTCGACGACCAGCGCCCGGACGGGAGGGCGGAAGCCTACGAGTACAAGGGGGGCATCGCGGAGTTCGTCGCGCTCCTCAACAAGACCAAGGAGCCGATTCACGACGACGTGATCAGCTTCGTCACGCAGCACGAGATCGCCGCCTCGGGCGAGGGCGCGAACGGCCGCGGCAGCGCGGCGCCGCCGGTCGGCGTGGAGGTCGCGCTGCAGTGGAACGGCTCGTACACCGAGGCGATCTTCTGTTACACGAACAACGTCCACAACAAGGACGGCGGCACGCACCTGACCGGCCTCCGCGCCGCGCTCACGAAGACGATCAACAACTACGGGAGCGCGCACAACCTCTTCAAGGAGCTGAAGCAGGGCCTCCAGGGCGAGGACGCGCGCGAGGGTCTGACGTGCGTGCTCAGCATCAAGCACCCGGACCCGTCGTTCGACTCCCAGACGAAATCGAAGCTCGTCTCCAGCGAGGTCAAGGGCATCGTCGAGGCGGTCGTCAGCGACAAGCTCGGGCAGTACTTCGAGGAGAACCCGCAGAGCGCGAAGAAGATCATCGAGAAGGCGGTCGTCGCGGCCAAGGCGCGCGAGGCGGCCCGCAAGGCGCGCGAGGTGATCCGCAAGGGCTCGCTCGACGTGACGTCGCTCTCGGGCAAGCTCGCGGACTGCCAGTCCAAGGACCCGGAGAAGAGCGAGATCTACATCGTCGAGGGCGAGAGCGCCGGCGGCAGCGCCAAGATGGGGCGCGACCGGCACTTCCAGGCGATCCTGCCGCTCAAGGGGAAGATCCTGAACGTGGAGCGGGCGCGGCTCGACCGGATGCTGAGCTCCGCCGAGGTCGGCACGCTGATCACCGCCCTCGGCTGCGGGATCAACGACGCGGGCGGGTTCGAGATCGACAAGCTCCGCTACCACAAGATCATCCTGATGACGGACGCCGACGTCGACGGGTCCCACATCCGGACGCTGCTCCTGACCTTCTTCTTCCGGCAGATGCCGGAGATCATGGAGAAGGGGTATCTGTTCATCGCGCAGCCGCCGCTCTACCGCGTGCGCAAGGGCAAGCGGGACCTGTACCTCAAGGACCAGGCCGCGCTGGACGAGTTCCTCGTGGGCAACGCCGTGGACGGGCTCGAGATCGTCGCCAGCGGCGGGCAGACGGGCATCCTGGGGCAGCCGCTCTACCGGCTGGCGCAGCGGCTGAAGCGCTTCCGCGCGGTGCTGTCCAACATCGACAAGCGCTGTGACGCGCGGATCGTGGCGGCGGTGCTGCGGTCGAGCGGGCTCGGTCGCGACGATCTGCGCGAGACGAAGAAGGTCGCGGCGGCCGCCGACGAGCTCCGGGCGTACCTGAAGCAGCGGTATCCGGACCTGTTCCCGCTCACGCTGGCGACGCCCCGGGACACCGAGCACGGGACGAGCCGCATCGAGGTCGTACCGCGGCCCGGCGCCAGCGCGCGCAGGAGCGTCATCGACTGGGATCTGGTGAACTCGCCGGAGTACCAGGAGGCCTGGTCGATCGAGCAGGACCTCCGATCCATCGGCGCGCCGCCGTACCGGGCGCGCTCGTCGAGCGGCGAGGAGACGATCGAGAACGGCGAGGCGCTCGTCGAGTACATCGAGGAGCGGGGCAAGAAGGGTATCGCGATCAGCCGTTACAAGGGCCTCGGCGAGATGAACGCCGACGAGCTCTGGGAAACGACGATGAACCCGGACGCGCGGACCCTCCTCCAGGTCCGTATCGATGATGCGGTGAAGACGGACGAGCTCTTCACGATCCTCATGGGGGATCAGGTCGAGCCGCGGCGCAACTTCATCGAGCAGAACGCGCTCAACGTGAAGAACCTCGACATCTGACCTGCGCTCGCGGCGCGCGGCGGCGCGCGTCCAATCGAGCGCCGCGCTCGCGGGTCCGTCCACCGCGCCTCGCACGCGATGCGCGGTGGGGGTTGACGCGGCGTCCAGGCTGCATCGATCAGCCGTCGAGTTCGTTCGGCATCTCTGTCGGCATCTCTTCGGCGTTTCTTCGGCGTCTCTTCGGCGTCTCTGGCAAGCCCCTTGCCTGGCCGGGCCCTTGCTAGCGCGGGCACGCGCCTTAGCTTCGGGGTGCCATGAGAATCGACCGAATGACGACGAAGGCCCAAGAGGCCATACGAGAGGCTGTCGACTCCGGCAGCCGCCGGGGCAACCCCGAACTCTATCCCGAGCACCTCGTGCGGGCGATCGTCGGCCAGGACGGCGGCGTCGGCGCTCCCCTGGTGCAGAAAGCAGGCGCCGACCCGGCGGGGTTGGTGCGCCTCCTCGAGGCGAAGATCGATACCTATCCTCGCGTGAGCGGGGGCGCCGAGCCGAACCTGTCGCGGCGCTCGCTCGCGGTCCTGCAAAAGGCCGAGGATGAGGCGAAGTCGCTCAAGGACGACTACATCTCGACAGAGCACGTCCTGCTCGCCGCGACGAAGGTCGACAAGGAGATCCAGTCGATCTTCGAACGAGCGGGGCTCTCGTACGACAAACTCCTCGCCTCGCTCGCGGCCGTGCGCGGGAACCAGCGCGTGACCGATCGGGACCCGGAGGGGAAGTTCCAGGCGCTCGAGAAGTACACGCGCGACCTCACGAAGCTCGCTCGTCAGGGCAAGATCGATCCGGTGATCGGCCGAGACGAGGAGATCCGGCGCGTGATCCAGGTGCTCTCGCGCCGCACCAAGAACAACCCGGTGCTCATCGGTGAGCCCGGCGTCGGCAAGACAGCCATCGTCGAGGGCATCGCCCACCGGATCGTCGCGGGCGATGTGCCCGAGTCGCTCAAGGACAAGACGATCGCGGCGCTCGACCTCGCCGCCATGGTCGCAGGCTCGAAGTTCCGCGGCGAGTTCGAGGACCGGCTCAAGGCCGTCCTCAAGGAGATCGAGGGCTCGAACGGGCGCATCATCCTGTTCATCGACGAGCTCCACACCCTCGTGGGCGCGGGCGCGGCCGAGGGCGCGATGGACGCGGCCAACATGCTGAAGCCCGCGCTGGCGCGCGGCGAGCTGCGGTGCATCGGCGCGACCACGCTGGACGAGTACCGCAAGCGCATCGAGAAGGACGCGGCGCTGGAGCGGCGGTTCCAGCAGGTGCTCGTGTCACAGCCGAGCGTCGAGGACACCATCGCCATCCTCCGGGGCCTCAAGGAGAAGTACGAGGTCCACCACGGGATCCGCATCCAGGACGCGGCGCTCGTCGCGTCAGCGGTGCTGTCGAACCGGTACATCACCGAGCGGTTCCTGCCCGACAAGGCGATCGATCTCGTCGACGAGGCGGCGTCGAAGATCCGCATGGAGATCGACAGCCTGCCCACGCCGATCGACCAGGTCGAGCGCGACCTGCTCAAGCTGCAGATGGAGGAGCAGGCGCTCAAGCGCGAGAGCGACAAGGCGAGCAAGGCGCGCCTCGACGAGGTGCGGCGCGAGATCGCCGAGCTCCAGGGGCAGCGCGACGCGATGCGGGCGCAGTGGATGCGCGAGAAGGAGCTCATCTCCGAGCTGCGGCAGCTCAAGCCGCAGATCGAGGAGCTCAAGCTCGAGGAAGAGCGCCTGAAGCGCGCCGGCGATCTCGGGCGCGCGGCGGAGATCCATTACGGCAGGATCCCGGAGATCGAGAAGAAGCTCGAGTCGATCCGCGCCACCCTCGCGCAGGTGCAGACGAAGCAAAGCTACCTGAAGGAAGAGGTCACCGACGAGGACATCGCGGCGGTCGTGTCGAAGTGGACCGGGATCCCCGTGTCCAAGATGCTCGAGAGCGAGATGCAGAAGCTCCTGCGCCTCGAGGAGGAGCTGCGACGGCGCGTGGTCGGGCAGGAGGACGCGCTCCGCGCGGTGTCGAACGCCATCCGGCGCTCGCGCGCAGGCCTCGGCGACGAGCGGCGGCCGATCGGATCGTTCCTGTTCCTCGGGCCGACCGGCGTCGGCAAGACCGAGCTCGCGCGCGCGCTCGCCGAGATCCTCTTCGACGACGAGCGGGCCATGGTGCGGCTCGATATGAGCGAGTACGGGGAGCGCCACGCGGTGGCCCGCCTGATCGGCGCGCCGCCCGGGTACGTCGGCTACGAGGAGGGCGGCCAGCTCACGGAGCCGGTGCGGCGGCGGCCGTACAGCGTGGTGCTGTTCGATGAGATCGAGAAGGCCCACCCGGACATCTGGAATACGCTGCTCCAGGTGCTCGACGACGGACGCCTGACCGACGGGCAGGGGCACACGGTCGATTTCAAGAACACGATCATCATCCTGACATCGAACCTCGGGACGCCGGCGGCCGCGGCGATCGAGGAGCGCGCCAACCTGCCGGCGGACGAGAAGGCCGAGCTCGTGAGGAGGGCCGTCGTCGAGGAGGTGCGGAAGCACTTCCGCCCGGAGTTCTTGAATCGGCTCGACGATCTCATCGTGTTCCGGCGGCTCGGGCGCGAGCAGATGGAGACGATCGTCGAACTCCAGCTCGATCTCCTGCGAAAGCGCCTGGATCGGCGCGGGCTGCTGTTCACCATCTCGTCCGAGGCGAAGGGCTACCTCATCGAGCAGGGGTGGGATCCGCAGTACGGCGCCAGGCCGCTGAAGCGCGCCATTCAGCGGAGCATCGAGGACGAGCTCGCGAAGCGGATCCTCGGCGGCGAGTTCAAGCAGGGAGACACGGTGCAGATCGACCGCGGGGGAGAGGCGCTGACGTTCACGCGCTCAGCGCCGAACTGACGCGAGTCGGCCCGCGCCCGCGTCAGCGCTCGGGGAGGTTGCCGGCGATGCGGCGGAGGAGGTCCAGGACGGCGTAGGCAGCGCCGAGCTGGACCTCCTCGCGATCCCCCGAGAAGACGCGATCGCGCACGACGAGGCCGCCGGGGTGCGAGACGGCCCAGTAGCAAAGGCCGACCGGCTTGGTCGCCGTGCCGCCCGTCGGGCCGGCGATCCCCGTGACGGAGATGGCGACGTCGACCTCGCAGAGGCGGCGAACCCCCTGCGCCATCTCGGCGGCGACCTCGGCGGACACCGCGCCGTGGCCGCGCAGGGTGTCCTCGGCGACGCCGAGGAGCCGGGTCTTGGCGCTGTTCGCGTAGGTGACCGCGGCGCCGACAAGGTAGTCGCTCGCCGGGTAGCTGGTGAGCAGGTGAGAGATCAGCCCGCCAGTGCACGACTCCGATACGGCGAGCCGCCAGCCACGAGCGCGCACGGAGCGCCCGACCATCTCCGGGAAGGCGTCGTCCCCCTCCCCGTACACGGCCGTGCCGAGCCGCTCGCGGACGTCGGCCGTCGCCCTCAAGGCCAGCTCGTGCGCCATCGACTGCGTGGCGGCGCGGGCGTGGACCTTCACGTCGACCTCCGGGTAATGCACGCGGTAACCGAGCGTGATGCCGGGATAGGCCTCCTCGACGCCCTTCAGGAGCTCGCCCAGCGCGGACTCGGGGAGACCGTAGGTGCGGAGACGCACCTGGAAGGTGTTGTTCGGCGCGGCCGGGCGCACGCGCGGCAGGACCTGATCCGCGAACATGCTCTTCATCTCCCGCGGCACACCCGGGAGGAAGAAGGCCGTCGACTCCCCGAGCTGGACCCCGAAGCCGGGCGCGGTGCCGGACGAGTTCGGAAGGATCTCCGACCCGGCCGGGACCTCGGCCTGCTTCTCGTGGCCCGCGTTCATCGTCTTGCCGCGGCTCTCGACGCGGCGGCGGATCGCGAGGAGCGTGCTCTCGTCGCGCACGAGGTCGGTGCCCGTGGCGCGCGCGGCGGCCCGCACCGTGAGGTCGTCCGTCGTGGGGCCAAGGCCGCCGGTGGCGATCACCAGCCGGTGAGCGCTCGCGAGCTGGCGGACCGCGGCGGCGATGCGGTCGACGTCGTCGTCGACCGTGACGGACTCGCTGACCGTGAAGCCCGCTGCGGTGAGCTCTGCAGCGAGCCAGGCCGCGTTGGTGTTGATGATCTCGCCCCGGGTGAGCTCGGTCCCGATCGAGAGAAGCGCGACAGTCATTGGGACGGACGACTGTAACCCAATCCGGAGCAGACGGAGCGCGTTTCCGGAGTGTTTTGCGGCGAGGTCGCGTCCCCTCCCCCGCCCCGCCCGAGCCCCCGCCGCGCGCTGCCGGCTCAAGGGTCGTAGGCGCACCGGAAGCCGATATCCGGCGCTCGGGTGGATACCGGGAGGAGCCGACGGTTCCAGGTGCGGAGCGCCGCCGCGGCGCCGTCTGCCCACGATCCACCGTGAGTTCCCGACATCTCCAATCCCGGCGGGTCGGGGGTCGCCCACTCGGCGACGTTGCCCGCCAGGTCGAACAGGTGCCCGGCCGCGTGGACGGCGGCGCCGTCGGGGCGCGCGCCGGCGAGCTCCGGGCCTGTCGCGTTCCACCCGCACGGGCCCGCTCGCAAGCCGAAGGCGACGCGCCGGCAGACCGCGCCGGTGTCTCCCCACGGGTACCGCCGGCTCGAGGGCCCCGCCGCGGCGAAGGCGAGCTGATCCCGCGAGGGGAGCGCCCCGCCCGCGAAGGCGCAGGAGCGGGCGGCTTCTTCCACGGTGATCCCCGTCACGGGCAGGCCCGGCTCGCCGCGCAGCGGCAGCGGGGCGCACGCGCCGGCGTCCACGCAGGTGGCGTAACGCTGCTCGGTGACCTCGAACGCGTCGAGCGAGAACGCCGGGACGAACACCTCGCGCGTGTGCGCGTCGACGACGCCCTGCGCCTCCCAGTCGCTCGGCCCGAGGCGCAGCGTCCCGGCGGCGATGCGCACGCGCGCGCTCGGCGCGACGCACCCGCCAGGGGTGAGCGTGAGGCCGGCGCCGCAGCGGCTCGGGGCGCCGGCGCAGCGGCCAGCCTCGAGGCGCTGGCCGTCACCGCAGCATCGCGGGCCGAGCGCGACCATCCCCGGAGCGCAGCGCGCCGGCGGACCGCCGCGCTGGCCGGCGAGCACGGCGATTCCGGCGATCATCAGGAGGGCGACGGCCGCGGAGAGGGCGACCTTCCAGCCAGGCATCGATCCGAGGATCGGTGCTGAGCCCACCTCAGGGGGACGGCGGCGCGTCGGCGTTCGCCTTGAGCGACGCGCCGGCTGCCTTGCGGGAGCCAGCGGCCTTCCCGCGCGCCGGCTTCGCCTCGATCATGGCGACGATGCGCGCGAGCGCGTCGAGGAGCGCCCCCCGGACGCGCTCGTAGGTCTTCGGGCCGACGTCGCCCCGCTTCCGGGCGCGCTCGAGCTCGACGAACTCGTCGAGCAACGCGTCCCGCGCCTCGAGCAGCTCCCGCCGCTCCTCGTCGTCGGCCGCGCGGTCGTCGTCGCGCCGCCGGACCAGGTTCACCGCGGCCCCGCCGATCACGGTGGCGCCGGCCAGGAACAGCGCGATCCACCGGCCCCAGCCCGGCGTCGGCAGCCCGGCGAGCGTGATCTCGATGGTCCTCAGCCCGCCTTCGACGCGGGAGCTTTGCTTCTCGGTGACCAGGATCTTCTTGCCGTCCCGGTTCTGGGTGCGCTGCGCCGCCGGGAAGCCAGCGACGTTCAGCGTCATGGACTTCGACGCCTCGGCCATGACCCGGAGCTGGGCCATGCGCGGCGGCAGCTCGACGCGGATCGTCTGGCGCTCTTCCCGGTTGAACGGGACCTGCCAGCGGAACTGCCCTTCGTGCCGGCCAGGGCTCACCGTGCCGCGCAGCGCCACGCCGGTGCCCTTGGCCTCCTCGACGCGCATGTCGTCCATGGTGTCCGTCTTGCTGAACGCCTTGTAGTCGGGCGGCAGGGCGAACGTCTCGTTGGGCAGCCAGGCGACGCGGCCGAGGTTGTAGACCTGGAACAGCTGCTCGACCGAGATCGAGTCCTGCCGGAGCTGGAGGTAGATGATGCCTTGCGTCCCGACGAGCAGGTTGTTCACGTCCGGCGTGGCCTCGTAGACGTGGAGCACGGCGCGCTTTCCGGCCTCGGCGCCGAGCCCGAAATGCGGCAGCGAGAACGTGGCGCCCTCGCGCGTGACCGAGATGCCGTAGCTCGTGCCGGCGCCGATCGTGAGGTTCTCGAGACGGACGACGCCCGCGTCGTCCGTCTCCCTCGTCACGCGCTCGCGCGAGTCGCCCTTCGTCACCGAGCTCTGAAGGACGTCGATGTCGACCGGGACGCGAGGGACGGGCTGCCCGTCCGCGTCCTGCACCGTGAGCACCACGACGCCGGGCGGAAGCCCCGTGTCGTCCTGGACCGCGTCTTCGGGCGCGTCGAACATGCCTGTCAGCTGCTCCGAAGCGCGCCGCGATGCGGCCCCTCCCGCGGCGGAGCCTCCTACCGGCGGATGGCCGGACGGCAGCTCCTGACCGACCTCGGGGTGGCCCGGCGGCAGCGCGCCGGCGGCGTCGGGCGCGCCCGCGTCCGGCGCGCCAGCCGGCGGGGCCGCGGCGGGGCTCGCGGCGGCGGCAGCGGCCCCGCCGGCTGGCGTGGTCGCGCCCGGCTTCGCCGCCTGCGTGCCGTGCCCGGCGGCTGCGGGCTGCGCCGGAGCGGCCGTCGCCGCTCGGGGCTGCGCCGGAGCCGCGGCCGCCCCGGGGGCGGCGGGTTGCGCCGGAGCGGCCGTCGCCGCTGCGGTCTGCGCCGGAGCGGCCGGCTGCGCCTGCGCGGCCTGCGTCGCGGTCACGCCCAGCGAGGCGATCGCCGCCAGCGCGGTGCACCTGGTCCAGCGCATCACGGCGCCCTCCTGCTCTCGTTCTGGTCACCAGCGACCGCGGCCTCGTCGGTCGCGGCCTGCTCCGAGAGAGGCGCGTCGAGCGCGCACCTCGTCCCGCACTTCTTGCAAAACACGGCGTCTTCGTCGTTCAGCGTGCCGCAGACGGCGCACACGGTCGTGCGCGTCGCCCCGCGGTCGTCCGTCGCCACGGCGTCGTCCGTCGCCACGGCGTCGTCGCGCTCCGCGTCGGACGCGGGCTCCTGGTCGCGCTCCCGCTGCTCCGGCCGACCGGCCTTGACGCGCTTCCGCTTCGCCGGCCTCGGCTCCGCGGCGGCGCCGTCCGTCTCGCTCGCGGCGGCGTCCTCGTCCTGCTCCGGCGCCTCGGGCGCGCCGGCGTCGTCCTGGAGCCCGGCGCGCCGGAGGTGCCTCGCGACGAGCGCGGCGACGTGCTCGCGCCGCGGCTGCGCGTCGGCGTCCAGCAGGCGGAGCAGCCGCTTCGCCTCGGCGCGGTACTTCGCGACCAGCTCGGCGTAGTCCTCCTCGCTGATCTTCCCGACGCTGCGCTCGAACTCCAGGTCCTTGAGCGCCCGCAGCACGGCCTGCTTCTGCTCCTCTTCCGTGCGCGGCGCGCCGATCGCGTACGCGTCGGCGCCGCTCAGCGGCGTCTCCCCGAGCAGCACGCGGAGGCTCGCCCAGAAGATGGCGATGACCGCGACGAGGGCGCCGCCCGCGAGCACGAGGATCGCCGCGGGCGGCCCCGCGACGAGCCCCGCGACCCCGGCGCCCACGAGCGCCGCGAGCGGCACCCCGAAGCGGGCGTAGTGCACGATCTGCCGCTCCAGCGGCGAGTCAGAGCCGCGGCTCACGGTCTCGTGGACCGCGGCCGAGGCGGCGCTCTTGGCAGGGTTTTCGGCGCTCATTCGCGGTCGAGGCTCTTGAGCTCGTCGTCGAGCTTGTCGTCGTAATCGTCGCGCGCGGCGGGGCCAGCGCCCTTCGGGGATCGCTGCGCCGCGGCGGCGCCCACCTCGTCGCTGCGCCGCTTCCAGCGGCGGAGCGTCACGATGACGAGGCCGGCGCCGACCACGATGGCGGTCAGCGGGAAGAGGTAGAGCAGGCGCTGGCTCCCCTTGTTCGGCGGCACCGCCAGCGCCTCCGCGCCATAGAGCTCGGCGTAGGTGGCCTGGATCTGCTCGATCGTGCGCCCCTCCGCGAGCGCGGCGCGGAGCGCGTCCCGGCGCTCGTGCGCGGTGCCGCAGGTGCACGTCCCGAGGGTCTCGCGCGGGCAGCCGCACGTGCAGATCAGGCTCCAGAAGAGCTGCCGCTCGGTGTCGTTCTGGATGCCGACGGTGCCCGTGCGCACCATCCCCTCGCCGAGCTGCTGGCCGTGGGCGAACTCCGGCGAGCGCAGCATGACGACGAGGGCGATGACGCCCGCGACGAGGAGGGTGATGCCGTGGATGAGTTTTCGGGTGCGGCTCATTCGAAGGCTGGCTGCAGCGGCTGGGCAGCGGTCGGGAGGATGGCATCGATCGCGGGCGCCTGCCCGGCATGAACGGTCTCGCCGGCCGCCGGGGCGTGGCCCTCGACGCCGGCGCCGCCGGGCGCGACAAGGGTCGGGCGACCGAACCCTTCCTGGATCGGGTGTCCGTAGGCCTGCGACGGACCGCCGGCGAGCAGGAAGGCGAACACGACGGAGGCCGTGACCGACCCTGCCGCTCGTACATAGCCGAACGCCCCGGCCTCCTCGAGCGCGATGTCGGGCCACATCGCGATGAGCGCGCCGAGGACGAGGATCCCGGCGCCGAACCACATGAACGAGATGAGGTTGTTCACGTGCAGCTGGAACGAGGCGACCTTCGTCTGGGGGTTCGCCATGCCGATGATCACGTAGAGGTCGTTCTTGAGGGTGATGTGCCGGGCGACCTCGGTCGACGGCGCCTCGGGGGTCGCCTTGTAGATGAACTTCGCCGGGCTGATCCGGCCGACCGGCGCGCCGTGCCGCTCGACGTCGAGGTCGGCGAAGACCATCCGCTTCTCGCTGTCGACCTCCATGCGCGGGCCGGCGTAGACGAGGCGATACTCCTCGATCTCCACCGACTCGCCCGGGTGGAGGCTGATCTCCTTGTCGACGCCCCACGCGCGGCCGGCGAACCCGAGGAACATCACCGCGATGCCGACGTGCACGATGTAGCCGCCGTAGCGGCGCCGCGACCTCGCGACCAGGTTGTAGAACGAGGCGAAGAACGACTCGCCCCCGCGCTTCTGCCGCGCCGCGATGCCGCGGGCGAACTCCTGGACGACCACGGCGACGTTGAAGGCGGCGAACGCCACCGTGATGAACGGGTACGTCGACGCGAGCTTGGCGAGCCCGTCGCCGAGCTGGCCGGGGTAGATCGGGTCCACGGCGACGAACGGGGCGAAGCCCACCTTCTTCCCGAGCGTGAGGTGGAGCGCCGCCGCGATCACCGTGGCCAGCACCGGCCAGCGGAAGCTCTTCCGGAAGAGCTCCGGCGACGTCTTCCGCCACCCGAGCAGCGGCGCGACGCCCATGAGCAGGAAGACCACCAGCGCGACCGGCGGGAGCCACATGTTGTAGAACGTCGGCCCGAGCGTCGACTTCTGGTCGAGCAGCCACTCGCTGATGCGCGGCCACACCGTCGCGACCGCGATGAAGATCATGATGCTGAAGAGGCCCCAGTTGTTGAAGAGGAACGCGGCCTCGCGCGACAGCAGCGACTCGAAGTGCCCGTCGCTGCGGAGGTTCCGCAGGCGGTAGAGCAGGAGCCCCGTCACAGCGAGCGTCGCGGGGAGCCCGAGCCACGTGACGAACCACAGCGCGGCCCCGTCCGGGTCCTGGCTCAGGAAGCTCGCCGTGATGTGGACGACCGGGAGCGAGATGACCACCAGGAACACGAGGAAGCTGATGAAGCCCCAGCTGTTGAACGGCGGCTTCGCCTGGCGGGCGAGCGCGGCCTCGAACTGGTCGTCGCCGCGCAGGCGCGGCAGGCGGTAGATGATGAGCGACGCGCACGTCGCGAAGATCACGGCCATGAAGTAGAGGAAGAAGATGCCGATGCCCGACCGCGCGAAGGAGTGGACGCTCGCGATGAGGCCGGAGCGCGTGAGGAACGTGCCGAAGATCGTCAGGAAGAACGTCATGCAGATCAGCGAGACGTTCCACACCTTCAGCATGCCGCGCCGCTCCTGGATCATCGTCGAGTGCACGTACGCGCTCGCCGTGAGCCACGGCAGGAACGCCGCGTTCTCGACCGGGTCCCACGCCCACGGGCCGCCCCAGCCGAGCTCCTCGTAGGCCCAGAGCATCCCGAGCACGTTGCCGATCGACAGGAACAGCCAGGAGAAGAGCATCCACTTGCGCGTGGCGATGATCCACTCGCTGTCGAGCCGGCCCGTGGCGAGCGCGGCGATGGCAAAGGCGAACGGCACCGCCGAGCTCGTGAACCCGACGTACAGGCTCGGCGGGTGGATGATCATGTAGAAGTTGCGGAGCTGGTAGTTCAGGCCGCTGCCGTCGAGGGGCGCGCCGGCGACGCTCGTCTGGAACGGGTTCGTCGAGAACACCATCAGGATCGCGAAGAACATCATGATGCTCATCAGCGTCGCGATGACGTAGGGCTGGAGCTCCAGGTACTTGCGCCGGAGCCAGTAGACGCAGCCTCCCGAGAACAGCGCGGTCAGGAACATCCACCAGAGCAGCGAGCCGTCCTGCCCGCCCCAGAGCGCCGCGATGAGGTACGGCGTGGTCATGGACCTGTCGCTGTACTGGGCCACGTAGGCGATGCGGAAATCGTGGCTGACGAAGGCGTACGCCAGCACGAGCACGGCGAGACCGACGAGCGCGATCGTACCGTACGCGCCGAGCCGCGCCGCCTGGAGCAGCCGCGGCCGCCCGCGCGCCGACGCGAGCCCCACCGCGAACGTGTACGCCGCGGTGACCAGAATGGCGTAGAGGACGCCGGTCCCGAACTCAGGAAGGGATTGCCACATCGTTGTGGGGCCAAGCTTAGGCTTGCCAGGCGCGCAGGGCCAGCGCACCGCAGCGCGCACACGAGCGTTCGCCGCGGTTGCCGGCGCCGCGCTGGCTCATGCGTATCGCCCCCGTCCTGGCGCCGGCGCTTTTTCTGACGGAACTGCACGCGCCGCGCGCGTGTCGCTGCCCGCGCGCAACGCCTGCGTGCAGGGTGACAGAGAGCGCGTTGCAACGTCGTCGCCGTTACGGATTCGCCCTCCTCGCCAGCGCTGTGCGTCATGTCGAGCTCCCCGGAGAAGCTTCGTTTCAGGCTCGGCGTTGCGCGCGGCGCACTATACTCGGAGCATGGCGATCGATCCCGCCGGTACCCGCCCGACCGATCTCATCTACGACTGGAACGAGGTCGGCCGCGTCGGGCGGGTCATTCCGAAGGAGATCGGGTTCTTCGACGAGACCCTGCGCGACGGTCTGCAGAACCCGTCCGTCGCCGACCCGAACATCGAGAGCAAGCTCAAGCTGCTCCACCTGATGGCCAAGATCGGTATCCACGTCGCCGATGTGGGCCTGCCCGGCAGCTCGCAGCGGGCGTTCGAGGACGTGCTCCGGATGTGCAAGGAGGTCGCGGACAACAACCTGCCGCTCCGCATCGCCTGCGCAGGCCGCACGGTCGTCTCGGACATTACCCCCATGATCGAGATCTCCCAGCGCGCGGGGATCCCGGTCGAGATCTACGCCTTCATCGGATCCAGCCCGATCCGGCAGCTCGCGGAGGCGTGGGACGTCGACCTCATCGCGCAGCGCAGCGCCGACGCGATCGACGCGGGGGTGAAGGCCGGGCTGCCGGTGGCCTATGTCACGGAAGACACGACGCGATCGCGCCCCGAGGTGCTGGCGACGCTCTTCAAGGTCGCCATCGACCACGGCGCGTCCCGGCTGTGCCTGTGCGATACCGTCGGGCACGCGACGCCCGACGGGGTGCGCAACGTGATCAACTTCACGCGGGCCATCGTCGCGGGCGCCGGGGCGTCGGTCGGCATCGACTGGCACGGCCACAACGACCGCGGGCTCGCGCTCGAGAACGCGATCTGGGCGCTCCAGTTCGGCGCCGACCGGGTGCACGGCACCGCCCTCGGCATCGGCGAGCGGGTCGGCAACGCCGCCATGGAGCTCATCCTGCTCAACATGAAGCTCCTCGGCCTGCTCGAGCACCAGGACCTCACCCACCTGCTCGAGTACTGCACGACCGCCGCGCAGGCGGTCGGCTGGGAGGTGCCCATCAATTATCCCCTGGTCGGACGGGACGCGTTCCGCACGGCGACCGGCGTGCACGCGGCGGCCATCATCAAGGCGGAGTCGAAGGGCGACGCCTGGATGGCCGACCGGATCTACTCGGGCGTCCCCGCCGGGATGTTCGGGCGGAAGCAGGAGATCTGCGTGGGCTACATGTCCGGCGCCTCCAACGTGAACTACTGGCTCAGGCAGCGGAAGATCGAGCCCTCGAAGGAGCTCGTCGACGCCATCCTGGCCAGGGCCAAGGCCACGGATCACATCCTCGGCGAGGAGGAGATCCAGGCCGTGATCGAGCAGCACCGCGGCCGTCAGGCCTGACCCGGCGCGGCCTCGGCCCGGGCCCGGCCCGCCGCGGGAACGGCCGCGGGACGTTCGGCGTTTCCGCGGATCCGGAGTAGAGATCCAGGCCGTGGCCGAGCAGGACAAGCAACCCGCAGCGGAAGCCGACCGGCCCGAGCGCCGGTCGCGGCTCGATACCGTCCTGGCCGCGATCGCGGCGCTCGTGTGCTTCTTCGCCGCGACGACGCTGCGCGATCTCGGCCCGCGGTACCTGCCGCAGGCGCCGATCCCGGCGCCGCCGGTGCCCGCGTCGGTGGAGGGGCGCGCGGCCGAGCTCACCGCGACCGTGCGCGACGAGCAGGGGCGCCCGCTCCAGGACGCCACCGTGCGCGTCTTCGCGATGCGCGAGGACCGCGCCTACTTCGCCGGAGAGCAGAGGACCGACGCGGCGGGCGAGGCGCGCTTCGCCGGGCTGCCGTCCGGCGAGGCGTGGGTCATGGCGTACGGCGCGGAGCGGGCGCGCGCCTCGACGCGCCTCGCGCTCGAGCCGGGACCGCGCGCCGTGGACCTCGTGCTGCGGCCCGCGAAGGTGCTCGAGGTGCTTGTCGTCGACGACGCGGAGCGCCCGATCGACGGCGCGGAGGTCGCGGTCGCGACCGCCGATCCCCTCCCCTTCGTGGCGACGACCGAAGGAGGCGGCCGCGCCCGGTTCGATCGGCTCGGCGCGACGCCCTACGTCGTGCGCGCGTCGGCCCCGGGGTTCGAGGACACGGTGCGGACCGGCATCGTGCCCGGGCCGGTGCCGCTCCGGCTGCGCATGGACCGGCTCGGCGCCCTCACCGTGCGGGTGGTGGACGCCGAGGGGCAGCCCGCCGACGGCGCGACCGTGCTCGCCGCCGGCACCGGCCTCTGGCCGGCGCGCAGCACGACCACGGACGCGAGCGGCGCCGCGCGGATCTCCGGGCTCCGCGACGGGGTGTACGACCTGAAGGCGCGGCGCGGCGGCGCCGTGAGCGCGACAGCGCTCGCCGTGCCCGTGCGGCGCGGCGAGGGCAAGGAGGTGAAGCTCGTCCTCGGGCCCGGCCGCCACGTGCGGCTCCTCGTCACCGACGGCGACGGCGAGGGCGCGCCGGGCGTGAAGGGCGCCAACGTCGTGCTCGTCGAGCACGGCCTGTCGGCGTTCCCGCTGCACGGCCGCACGGGCGACGACGGGTCGGTGACGCTCGGGCCGATCGCGCCGGGGTACGCGAGCGCGTCGGCCCTGGCGGCCGGGTTCGTGCCGCGCAACGCCGTGGAGGTCGACGCGGGCGCGACCGAGGCCCGCATCCCGCTGCTCCGCGGCGGCGCGATCGTGGGCGAGGTCGTCGACGACCGCGGCTACCCGGTGCCGGGCGCGACGATCGAGGTCGTCGGCGCGGACGCCGAGGGGATGCCCATCGACGAGACCACCGCGATGTCCGCGTTCAGGGACGAGCAGTTCGAGCGCGCCCTGCCCGGCCCGGCGCCGCTGATCCCCGCGGGCGAGCTCGGGGTCATGCCGGGCCCGATCCCCGACCTGCCGCGGGGAGACGTGTTCATCCCGGCCGCGTCGGTGCGGTCGGGCGACCCGTGGGTGACGCGCGCCGACGGCACCTTCCGGGCCGAGCCGGTCACCCCGGGGCGCGTCCACGCCATCGTGCGGCACCCGGAGTACGTCGAGACGCTCAGCGAGGTCGTGACGCTGCCGCCGGGCGGCGAGGCCCACGTGCGCGTGGTGATGCGCCAGGGCGGCCTGCTCGAGGGCCGCGTCCTCGAGGAGGACCGCAAGCCGGTCGCGGGCGCGCGCGTCGAGCTGGCCGCGACGACCGGCTCGCTCGAGCGGGTGACGTACTCGGCCGACGACGGCACGTTCGCCTTCGCGGCGGTCCCCGACGAGGTGCTCGTCTCGGTGTCGCGGCCCGAGTCGCCCGGGGACGTCGTGGCGCGCCTCGTGGTCGAGGTCCCGGAGCGCGACCGCAAGGAGATCGAGGTCGTCCTCCCGAAGGTGCGCGAGGCGGTGGCCATCCACGTGGCCGACGATCGCGGCTACCCGCTCGACCGCGTGGAGGTGCGCGTCCTCTCGCTCGACGTCGCGGTCCCGCTCCGCAAGACGCTCTTCACGGACGACGGCGGCGACGCGCTGCTGGCCGACGCCGCCGGGCTGCCGCTGCGGATCAGCCTCGTGCGCTCCGGCAGGGCGCCGCGCGTGGAGCAGGTCGACGCCGCGCCGAAGGAGCTGCGGCTCGAGATGAGCGGCGCCCTGAAGGCGACGGGCACCGTGACGGGGCGCGGCGGGCGGGAGCGGCTCGAGGGCGCGCGGATCACGCTGTTCTCGCAGACCGGGCCGCGCCGCGCCACGAGCGACGCGGAGGGCGCCTTCACGCTCGGGGACCTCGCGCCGGGCCGGTTCCGCGTCACGGTGAGCCGCGACGGGTTCGCGCCGGCGACGCTGCGGGTCGTGATCGCCGGCGATCCGGATCGCCCGACGGACCTCGGGCGCATCGACCTGTTCGAGGCGGGAGAGGTCGCCGGCGAGGTCGTCGATCAGCGCGGCGATCCGGTCGCGGGGGCCCGCGTGGCGCGCGACCGGGTGCCGACGTACCTGCCGCTCGGCCCGCTGCCGCCGGGCGTCGTGACCACCGACCGGGACGGGCGGTTCCAGCTCGGCGGGCTGCCCGAGGGGACGGCGGTGATCGAGGCGTACAGCGCGGACCTCGGGCGCGCCGAGTCGCAGCCGGTGCAGGTGCGGGCCGGCAGGACGACCGATCGGGTCAGGATCGCGCTGCCGGGGGACGGCGCGCGGCAGGACCCGAAGGGCGCGGGGAGCCTGGCGGTGACGCTCGGCGAGGAGCGCCGGACCGTGACCGTGGTGTCGGTGCCGCCGGGGAGCGAGGCGGAGGAGGCGGGCGTCGAGCCCGGCGATCGGCTGCTGTCCGTGAACGGGGTCGAGGTGCGCTCCCTCGAGGAGGCGCGGCGGCGGCTCACGGGGCCGCTCTCGGAGGACGTCGTGGTGCTGCTCGCGCGCGACGGCGAGCGCGGCGAGGCGCGGTGGCTCACGCGGGTGCGGCGGGAGAAGGTGCGGCGGTAGGCGGCCGGGGCGCCCGGCGGCGGCGCTGGCCGTGCGCGGCGCGCGGGGGCGCGCCGGCCGGCGTCAGTTCTTCGCCTTGGCCATCACGATCGCGCGGCCGTCGCCGAGCTCCCAGCGCAGCGAGTGATCCGTGGCGAAGCGGAACTCCGCCTGATCGAGCCCGCCCTCGGGCCGGAGGAACGCGACGGTCACCTGATCGCCCTCCGCCTTGGTCACCTTGAAGGTCCCGCTGCGCGGCGTCTCCGCCGGCACGGTCACCGTGACCTTGCTGCCGTTGAACTCGATCGCGGTCCCCTTCACCCACCCGGTCGCCTTCGTGAGCTGCTCCACGGGGGCGTTCTCGATGGACTCGCCATACCAGCGCCCCTGCAGGCGATCGCGAGGGGTCTTCGAGCAGCCCGCCACAGCGGTCAGCGCCATCGCCAGGGCCAGAGCGGTCTTGATGCGGTTCTGCATGGGCCTTCCTTCGGGACGTCGAGGGGTCCCGGATGTGGAAAATCCTAAGAAGAACGGAACGTTTGGGCCAACAATGTAGGATATTTCGGCACACTTGCCGACCCGATCGGGCTGGTCGACGGAGATGGCCGCTGCGGCTTCTGAGGAGGGCGAGTTCGCGCTAGGGTTCCGCCCGATGAGCGCGCGGCGGGCGCGCTCCTTCACGGCGCGACCACCTTGAGCACGCTGTTCCACGAGAAGCGCCTCGTCCCCCTCGATCGGACGCGGCTCCTGAACTCCATCGTCGAGCGCGCGGGCGACCGGTCGGCGGGGCCGCCCGTGATCGTCTTCGATCTCGACGGCACCCTCATGGACAACCGGCCGCGGGTGGTCGCGATCCTCCACGAGCTCGCCGAGGAGTGGCGCCGCAAGCACCCGCACGCCGCCGCCCTCCTCGAGCGCGCGGCGCCCGACGGCATCGTGTACGGGTTCCAGGACAACCTGCGCCGGCTCGGCGTCGACGACGAGGCGCTCCACCTGCACGCGTTCGAGTTCTGGAAGGCCCGCTTCTTCAACGATCCGCACATCCGGCACGACATCGAGGTGCCGGGCGCGAGCCAGTACGCGCGGGCGTGCCACGCGGCGGGGGCGACGCTCGTGTACCTCACCGGGCGCGACCTCCCGAACATGGCGCTCGGATCGTTCGCGAGCCTGCGCGATCTCGGCTTCCCGATCGGGGTCATCGGCACCGAGCTCGTCGTGAAGCCGCGGTTCGAGATGCCCGACACCGAGTTCAAGCGGAGCGTCGCCCCGCAGCTCTCCCGGCTCGGGCGGGTCATCGCGGCGTTCGACAACGAGGCCGCGAACTGCAACCTGATGGTGGAGTGCCACCCCCGCTGCACCGCGGTCTTCCTCGACACGCAGTACGCGCCCGACCCGCCGCCGCTCGATCCGCGGGTGAAGGTGATCCACACCTTCGAGCGGGCGCCGTGATCCGCGCGCGCGCCGCCGCCGCAGGGCTGCTGCTCGCCGCCGGCGCCGGGTGCGAGCCGTCGCGCCACCCGCCGGTCGACCCCGTGGAGGCGGGCGCGAGCCCGAACGCGCGGATCCTCCCCGCGCCGCTCGCGAGCGAGACGCCGGACCTGCTCGACGCGTCGGCCGCCGAGGCGAGCGCGAAGCTCGTGTCCGACGATTACGGCCGGCCCATCATGTCCGAGGCGAGCCAGCATTCGCCGATCCCGCTGCCGCCGGCGGCGCCGCTGCCCGAGGACACGCTCTCGCCCCGCGAGCTGCCCGGCGTCACCCTCGAGGCGGCCTTCCGCTGGCGCGACGTGCCGCAGCCGCCCAAGGCGCCCCAGGTGGCCGTCGCCGGGCTCGAGGCGGCGCAGGCGGTCACCGACCTGAGGTGGAAGATCGATCTCGCGGAGACGGGCCGCATGCGCGTCCAGTTCACGTCGCGGGCGCTGCCATTGCCCTCCGGCTCGGAGCTGCGCGCCCGCCACGACGTCCACGGCGAGGTCCTGCTGTGGCCGGGCTTGACCCAGTACCGGGTCCTGCCGCCGGGGGCGCTCCGCACGCTGCTCGGCGAGCGGCGCGTCGACGTGACGCCGCTGTCGACGGGCTCGGCGCGCCCGGTCGGCGAGGGCAAGCGGCTCGACGTCGACGTCCGCAAGGTCGAGATGCACGCGAGCCTCGGCACGCTGCACCTGGAGCTCGGCAAGATGCCCGAGGCGGGCGAGGGCGGTCCCCTGCTCTGCCGGGCGCTGCTGGAGATCCTCGGCGTCGATCCGAAGTCGCCCGAGTGCGTGGCCGGCGAGGTGCCGCTCCACGCGAGCTACGCGTGGCAGGGCGGCGGCGGGGTCGGCTTCGAGGTGACGTCGGTCGCCCGGCGCAGCGACCTTGTCTCGACCGACTTGCTGATGCCACCCCCGAGCGCCGCGTACGCGGCCGCGGGGCTCCCGTCGGCGCAGGGCGGCGTCTTCCTGTCGCGCGACGAGCTCGCGGCGATCCGGACGGAGCCGCTCCCGCTGCCGGCGAGCGTCGACCCCGGCGCGCCCGGCGAGGGCTTCGTCGCGGTGAACCAGACCGACGCGCTGCTCTACCTGCTCGTCGACGGCATCCCCGCGGTCGCGGTGCCCCCGATGAGCGAGCGCTACGTCAGCGGCCCCCAGCGCGGGCTCTACGTCGTCCAGTGGCGCACGTTCCTCGGCGAGAGCATCGAGCCGCCGCAGACGATCGAGATGCCGGCGCGCCTCGTGCGCAGCGCGGCCGAGGGGGACGCGGCGGACGGCGGCTGAGCGGGCGCGGCCGCGCGCGCTAGCCGGCGGCCGCGACCTCGGGGCTCGACAGGAGCTGGGCGATGTCGTCCGGGATCCTCGTCAGCGTGAGGCTCGAGCCGAGGCACGCGAGGAGGATGTCGCCGTCGCAGATCACGTCCTCGCCCCGGAGGATGCGGTAGCTGAAGCGCGCCGTGACCCGCTGGATCTCGCGGCAGGTCGTCTCGACCACGAGGGTGTCCCCGAACCGCGCGGGCAGCCGGTACTTGAGCCGCAGCTCGGCGACCGCGAGGTGAAGGTCGCGCCGCACCATCTCCTCGTAGGAGATCCCGCGGCGCTGCAGCCAGTCGATGCGGCCCGCCTCCAGGTACACGACGTAGTTGGAGTGGTGGACGATGCCCATCAGATCCGTCTCGCAGAAGCGGACGGCCAGCGGCATGCGCGAGGTGAGGTGCGGCGGTGCGTCGGGCGGAAGGGGCGGCATGACGGGGGGCGCGGAGACTAGCCCAGTTCCGGCCCGGGCGGCGACGGAGCGGTCGCTCGACCCGGGCGGCGCAGCGTCCACGGCGAGGGAGCCGCGTCGGCGCTGGCCGCGGGCGCGCCGCGGTGTTAGCGCGGCCGCCATGGCGAACGTCCGGACGCTCCTGTCCGCCGAGCAGATCGGCGCCCGCGTGCGCGCGCTCGGCGCGCAGATCACCAGGGACTACGCGGAGCGGCGGCTCGTGCTCGTCTCCGTGCTCAAGGGGAGCTTCGTGTTCACCGCCGACATCGCGCGGCACATCGACCTCCCCGTGCGCATCGAGTTCCTCGGCGTGCGCAGCTACGGCGAGGGCACCGACTCGACCGGCGTCGTCCAGATCACGCAGGACCTCACCCGCCCGATCGAGGGCGAGGACATCCTCCTCGTCGAGGACATCGTCGATACGGGCCTCACGATCTCGCACCTGCTCCAGCTCTTCCGCACGAGGATGCCGAGCAGCGTGAAGGTCTGCGCGCTCCTGCACAAGCCGGCGCGCGCGCGGGTCGAGGTGCCCATCGACTACCTGGGCTTCACGATCGAGGACAAGTTCGTCGTGGGCTACGGGCTCGACTGGGCCGAGCGTTACCGGAACCTGCCGTACATCGGCGTTGTGGAGGCGACGTGAGCAAGCGGCTCTTGATGCTCGAAAAGATGACCCAGGGCGGGTCGAAGGATCCGTTCCACTGGTACGCGCTCGCGCTGGAGTACGCGGGGCTGGACCGGCACGACGAGGCGCTCGCGACGTTCAACGCGCTGCGGGCGATGGACCCGAGCTACGTGCCGATGTACCTCATGTGCGGGACGATGCTGGTGAAGGCAGGCCGCGCCGACGAGGGGCGCGCCTGGCTGAGCGACGGCATCGGCGCCGCGCGCAGCAAGGGAGATCAGCACGCGCTGAGCGAGCTCCAGCAGGCGCTCGCCGGCGCGGGCGGCGGCGAGGACTGACGGCGCGAGGGCGGCCGCGCCGGGGGGGAGCCGGGCGCGGCGCCTCGGCCGCCCTCGCCCCCTCAGCCGCCCTCTCCCCCGCCCTCGCCGCGGATGCGGCGGAGGCGCTCGCCGATGGTCCGCTCGTAGCCGCGATCGGCCGGCTCGTAGAACCGGCTGCCGGCGAGCGGCTCGGGCAGGTAGGTCTCGCCGACAGCGACGCCGCCGGGCTCGTCGTGCGCGTAGCGGTAGCCCTCGCCGTAGCCCTCGTCGCGCATCAGGCGGGTGACGGCGTTGCGCAGCGTGAGCGGGACCGGGAGCGCGCCGTGCTCGCGCACGGCGGCCTGCGCCGTCTGCCACGCCGCCTTGCACGCGTTCGATTTCGGGGCCGTGGCGAGGTACAGCGCCGCCTGCGTGAGCGGATAGAGCCCCTCCGGCATCCCCATGCGCCGGAACGCGGCGTCCGCCGCGACCGCGACCTCCAGGGCGCGCGGGTCGGCGTTGCCGATGTCCTCGGAGGCGAAGATCATCATCCGGCGCAGCAAGAAGAGCGGGTCGTCGCCGGACTCGATCATGCGCATCAGCCAGTAGACGGCGGCGTCGGGATCGGAGCCGCGCATCGACTTGATGAAGGCGCTGATGACGTTGTAGTGCTCCTCGCCGGCCTTGTCGTAGAGCAGCGTCTTGTGCTCGCTCGCGCCGGCGATGAGCTCGCGCGTGATCGTGGAGGCGCCCGCGCGCGCCGCCTCGTCCGCGGCGATCTCGAGCGTGGTGAGCGCCCTGCGCGCGTCGCCCTGCGCGAGCGCCGCGATGGCCGAGAGCGCGTCGTCGTCGGCGGTCACCGCGCCGGCGAGCCCCGTGGGCGACTCGAGCGCGCGGCGCAGGAGCTCGACGAGCTCCGGGGCGTCGAGGCCCTGGAGCCGGAAGACCTTGCACCGGGAGAGCAGCGGCGCGTTCACGGCGAACGACGGGTTCTCGGTGGTCGCGCCGATCAGCGTGATGGTGCCGTCCTCGACGTGCGGGAGGAACGCGTCCTGCTGGGCCTTGTTGAAGCGGTGGATCTCGTCGACGAACAGGATCGTCCGCTTGCCCTCGTACGAGCGCGCGGCGCGCGCCTGGGCGAGGATCTCGCGGAGCTCCGGCACGCCGCCGAGCACGGCGTTGAAGGGGACGAAGCGGGCGTTCGTCGTGTGCGCGACGACGCGCGCGAGCGTGGTCTTCCCGGCGCCCGGGGGGCCCCACAGGATCATGGAGGGGATCCGGTCGGCCGCGATCGCGCGCGCGAGCAGCTTGCCCTCGCCGAGGAGGTGGCCCTGGCCGATCATGTCCGCGAGCGCGCTGGGGCGCATGCGCTCGGCGAGGGGCACCGCGGCCCTGAGCTCGGGATCGCGCTGCCGGGCGGCGTCGAAGAGGGTCGGCTCGTCGCCCGCGGGCCGCCGCCGCGCTCCGCCGCCGCCGCGCGCCGCGCTCATTCGAAGACCGACCGCGCGCGCGCGTGCGCGTCAGAGGACCGCTCCGAGAGCAGGACGTCCACGGCGCGGCGCGCGCCCTCCGGATCGCGCCCGACCCAGCGCACGGTGCCCGCGCCGTCGACGACGAACGTCAGGGGGACCTGCGCGACGCCGTAGGTCCCGGTGAGCCGCTGATCGAGGTCCGCGACGATGGGGAACGTCGCGCCGAGCTCGTGGGCGGCCGCCTCCGCGGCGGCCTCCGAGTCGTCGACGTTCACGCCGATGACGGCCACCCCGTCCGCCTTGCGGTCGCGCCACAGCCGGTCGAGCGCCGGCATCGTCCGGCTGCAGGACGCGCACCAGGACGCCCAGAAGTCGATCACGGTGACCCGCGTCCTGCGCGTGCCGGGCACGCCGACCGTGAGCGCCGCCGTCGACTCCGCGCGGAACTCCGGCGCGGCGCTGCCCACGAGCGGGTGGCGCACGGACGCAGGCATCGCGCCCGGCCCGCAGCCGAGCGCGAGGAGCGCGCACGCCGCGGCCGTCGCGGCGGCGATGGCCGAGCCGAGGCGCGACGCGGCGGACCTCACCCGCGGGCCCCGAAGATCGCGGTGCCGACGCGGACGAGGGTCGCGCCCTCGGCGATGGCGGCCTCGAAATCGTGCGACATGCCCATCGAGAGCTCGGGCAGCGCCTCCTGGCCGCCGTGCGCGTCGCGCAGGGCGCGGAGCTGCGCGAAGAACGGGCGGACGTCGGTCGGGTCCTCGAGGAAGGGGGCGATGGTCATCAGGCCGACCGGGCGGAGGTGCGCGCACCGGGCCACCGCGCCGAGGAGCGACGTGAGCTCGGCGGGCGCGCAGCCGCCCTTCGAGGCCTCGCCGCCGACGTTGACCTCGAGCAGCACGTCGAGCGCGCGGTTGGTCGCGGCCGCGCGCCGGTCGAGCTCGACGGCGAGCTCGTCGCGGTCGACCACGTGCACGACCTGCGCGACGCGCGCGACGAGCTTCGCCTTGTTGCGCTGGAGCCGGCCGATGGCGTGCCACACGATCCCGTCCAGGTCGGCGAGCGCCTCGGCCTTCTCGACGAGCTCCTGCGCGTAGCTCTCGCCGAAATCGCGCTGCCCGGCGGCGTAGGCGGCGCGGATCGCCTCGGCGGGCTTCTCCTTGGACACGGCGATGAGCCGGACGTCCTCCGGCCTGCGCCCGGCCCGCGCCGCGGCGCCGGCGATCCGGCGCCGCACCTCTTCGAGCCGCGACGCGATGTTCCCCAGGTCTTCCGACATCACGGCGCACGATACCGCGGGCGGCCGCCGTGGACACGCAAGTGCATCCGCTGCAGCGGACCCGGCAGCGCGCTCGCGACCCGAGGCCAGCGCGGGGTGTCGGATCCATCCGCCCGGCCGGCGTGCCAGAGTGTGCCTGAGGGCCCCCTCGGCAGCGGAGGGATCGCGCTGCTTCCGGAGATTTTCGTGTGGTATCGCGTGGCATGTGGATTGCGAGGTTGCGCGCACCTGCCATGCGAAGCCTGCTGTTGCTTACCCTGCTCCTCGCGGTTGGATGCACGTTCAACCCGCAACCTGAACCGCCGTTCCAGGACGGCGGGGACGACGACCCGATCCCGCCCGCGGTGACCGGCACAGGGGCCGGTAGCTCGACGGGCGCGGGCGCCGCGACAGGTGCTGGGGGCGGCGGTCCGGTCGGATCGAGCAGCTCCGGTACCGGGGGCAACGGCGGCACCAGCACCGGGGGCGATGCCACGGGCAGCGGCGGGACAGGCGAGGGCGGTGCCGGCGGCGAGGCCGGCGCCAGCGGCGAGGGCGGTGCCGGCGGCGAGGGCGGCGACGGCGGCGAGGGCGGTGCCGGCGGCGCGGGCGGTGCCGGCGGCGCGGGTGGTGCCGGCGGTGCGGGAGGGCAGGGCGGCGGGGACGGCGAGCCGTGCGGCGGAGGAGGCGCCGGCGGCGTGGTCTGCGGCTGAGCAGGCACGCCGGGCGACCCTGACGTCGGCGCCGATCGCGGCGCATGGTAAGGCGAGCCAAGGCAGAGAATGATCGCGCTGGACGCCGCCCTCCCGGCGGACGAGAGCGCTGCGCAAGCGGCAGGAAATGCGCAGGGTGCTATGAGGAGAGGGCTTATGCGTAAGCTTGTCGTCCTTGGGTTCGGGATGGTGCTCGCGGGCTGTGGCTTCAACCCACAGCCCGAGCCTCCGATCACGGATATCGGCTGCGTCGATTGCGAGGGGAGCGTCGGCGCGAGCGGGGCAGGCGGGGGGGATGCCGCTGGCGGCGCCAGCGACCCCGACCTCGGCAGCGAGGCGGGCCCGACCGGCGCCACGTCCACGGGAGCCGGCAGCACGGGCACCTCCGGCGAGACCAGCCCGGGGGGCGGGGGCGGCGCTGGCGGCGCGGGTAACGACGGCGGCGAGGGCGGTGCCGGTGGCGAGGGCGGCGCCGGTGGCGCTGGCGGCGCCGGCGGCGAAGGCGGTGCCGGTGGCGAGGGCGGCGCCGGCGGTGCGGGTGGCGCTGGCGGCGGCGCCGGCGGTGTGATCGGAGAAGGCGGCGGATGACGCGCCGGGTGGGCTGAGCGCCCCGGCGATCGCGCCGGCTCAGATCCCCGGGCGCCGCGGCCGCGCGTACTCGTCGAGCATGTTCGCGACGAGCTCGGCGAGCAGGCTGTCCGCCACGCGGAGGCGGCGCGACATCTCGCGCGCGATGTTCAGCACGAGGAGGGTGTACGACTTGAGATCGCGCCGGTAGAGCGTGTCGAGGTCGTGCGCGGTGACGCGCATCAGGCGCGACGGGGCGATGGCTCGGACCGTCGCCGAGCGGGGCATGACGTCGAGGATCGACATCTCGCCGAACCAGTCGCTCGGCCCCAGGACCGCGACCCGGGCCTCGACGTCGCGCTTGGAGCGCTTGAGCACCTCCATCTCGCCCGCGAGCAGCACGAACATCTCGCGGCCGCTGTCGCCCTCGCGGAAGGCGACCGCCCCGGGCTGCAGCTCGACCAGCTCCAGCGTGTCGGCGAGGCCCTCGAGGACGTGGTCGCCCAGGCCGCCGAAGAGGCCGATCTCGCGGAGCTGCGCGACCAGCTCAGGTCTCCGGCTCACTGGGATGCTCCGAGGGCGCCCGCGGCGACCGTCCCGTCGGCCGATCCCACGCCGCCTGCCCGCGACCCGACGCCGCCCACCAACACCGCGCCAACATGCTCGCCTTCTCGCATCGCTCCACCTCGCGGCCTCGAGCCGATGGTTCCCGCCGAGAGCGTACGCCGCGACACGAGGACGTCAACGCTCGCCCTCGTGAGATGCGCGCGGCGTCCCGCCCGGTGTCCGACCCGCGCCGCGCGACCCGGCGCGCGCGGCGCGCGCCCCGCGTGATCGGGCGATCGGCGCGCGCACCGCGACCGCGTCGTGGCCGTTCCGCCGCTGATCGCGCCGCGTGCGATCACCACTAGAGATCCTTGGTGAACACGATCCGCGGACGCCCAGGTCCGGCGTAGTCCTCGACCTCGGCCGCCGACCAGCCGACCGCCGCGTGGAAGCGCACCGAGCCCTCGTTGCCAAGGGTCGTGATCGCCTTGAGCTGCCGGCACGCCTCGCGGCGGCAGTCCTCCTCGAACGCCGCATAGAGCATCCGACCGACCCCGCGACGGCGGTAGTCGGGGTGAATGCCCACGAGGTGCACGTAGCCGACCGCCGCGTCCGGGCACTTGAAGCCGAGGAGGAAGCCGACGAGCAGGCCGTGATCCTCGACGACGCGGGCGAGACGGCCGAGCTCGTAGAAGTAGATGGGGTGCGCGAGGGCGCTGGTCGGGCCTGCCCACCACCGATCGATCTCGCCCACGATCCGGTCGTAGTCGGGCTTCGTCAGCGGCCGTGTCTCCATGCATCACCTCACTCGAGCGGTTCGGGATCGTGCCTCGGATCTGCTGCGGCGGCGCACAGGACACGAGCGCCTCGCGCAGACCACCGCAGCCTAGCAGCCGCGACGGCCTCCCCGTAAGCACGCTCGTGGCTGCCTCGCTAGCCGCCGCGCGTCACGCCTGCTAGCGCTAGCATGTGCGTCACGAAGGAATCATCGTCGCTCCGTCGATCTTGTCCGCTGACTTCGGCCGCCTCGCCGACGACGTGCGCGCCGCAGAGGCCGCCGGCGCCGACTGGATCCACGTCGACGTGATGGATGGCCGTTTTGTACCGAATATCACGATCGGCCCCCTCATCGTTCGCGCGGTCCGTGCCGCGACGCGTCTTCCGCTCGACGTGCACCTGATGATCGTGGAGCCAGAGCGCTACGTCGCCGAGTTCGCGGCCGCCGGCGCCGATCGGATCTCGGTCCATGTCGAGGCGTCGCCGCACCTGCACCGGACGCTGCAGCAGATCAGGGACGCGGGCGCGCGGCCCGGCGTCGTGCTGAACCCGCACACGTCGGAGGAGTCGATCCGGCACGTCCTGCCCGATCTCGATCTGGTGCTCGTGATGAGCGTCAACCCGGGGTTCGGCGGGCAGCGGTTCATCCCGGGGGCGCTCACGAAGCTGCGGAGCCTGCGCCAGACGATCGATGAGGCGGGCCTGGACATCACGCTCGAGGTCGACGGCGGGATCGCGCCGTCGACGTCCGGGCAGGTGATCGCCGCCGGCGCGAGGGCGCTCGTCGCCGGCGCGGCCGTGTTCGGCACGGTGAAGCCGGGGGAGGAGCTGCCGTTCGACGCGCGCGTGGCGCGGTATGCGGAGGCGATCCGCGCGATCCGCGCGCCCGCCGGGACGCCGTCGTGAGCGAGCGCGGCGGGGTGACGGGCGAGCGCGGAGGAGCGAGCGCGGGGGGCGCGGCGGTGGTCGCCGCGGTGGTCGGGGCCGCGCTCGTCGGGACGGGCGCGCTGGTCGGCTGCACGCCGCCGAGCGCGCCCGCGGCGCCGGCGCGGGCGCAGGCCTCGGCCGCGGCGCGCCCCGCGGCGCCGGCGGCGCGCCCTCCGGCGGAGGGCGCAGGCCCCGTGGAGGGCGAGATCGACGAGGAAGAGGCTCGCCTGACCAAGGAAGAGGTCGCGCGGGTGCTCGCGCTCGTCGCGAAGGCGCGCGGGCTGCCGGTGCTCCGCGAGGTGCGGAGCCGCGTGCTCGCCCGCGGCGAGATCCTCCAGCGGGTCCGCGCGCACGTGGAGCGAGAGATCCCCGAGGGCGTGCTCGACCATCAGGGCGAGGTGCTCGCGGCGCTCGAGCTCATCCCGGCCGACTACGACTTCACCGCCGGGATGTACCGCCTGCTCGAGGGCCGCATCGCGGGCTTCTACGAGCCGGACGACCAGACGATGTACCTGGTCGACGATCTCAGCGAGAGCGAGGCCGAGGAGACGCTGGCGCACGAGCTCGTCCACGCGCTGCAGGACCAGAGCTTCTCGCTGGGGAAGCTGCTCGAGTTCAAGGCCGGCGACAGCGACCGGCTGGCGGCCTCGCACGCGCTCGTCGAGGGCGAGGCGATGAGCGCGATGTTCGACGTGCTGGTCGGCTCGGCGTTCCAGGTCGACGGGTCGATGCTCCGGAAGCTCGTGGCGATGTCGACGGCGCTGTCGTCCGTGGGCGACACGCCGCTCGTGCTGCAGGAGTCGCTGGGCGCGCCGTACACGGACGGCTTCGAGTTCGTCCAGGCGCTGCGCCGAGACGGCGGCTGGGCCTCCGTGGACGCGGTGTGGCGCGCGCTGCCGGAGACCACCGAGCAGCTGCTGCACCCGGAGAAGCTCGCGGCGCGCGAGCCCGCCGTGGAGGTCGCGGTCCCGACGGCCGCCGCGCTCGGCCCAGGGTTCCGCGTCGTGTTCGACGACGTGATGGGCGAGCAGGCGCTGCGCATCGCGTTCGCGGCGTACGCGCACCGCGACGCGGCCATCGGGGCCGCGGCGGGGTGGGGCGGGGACCGGTTCGCGGTGGCGCGGCGGGACGACGCGCAGGACCCGACGCGGAGGGAGTTCGCGCTGGCGTGGCGGCTGCGGTTCGACAGCGCGGGCGACGCGGCGGAGGCGGGGAGGGTGATCGAGCGCCGCTTCGGGAGAGCGTGCCAGAGGCGCGCGGGGCTCGGGCCGATCGCGTGGACGGCGCGCGGGAGCGACGTGGCGATCGTCGCGGGGCCGTACGCGCGGCGCGGGGGAGGGGAGGTGAGCGCGGTGGGGACGTGCGCGGGCGCGAAGGCGTGGCTGGCGGAGGTGATGAAGGGCGGGGTGGGGGTGCGGGGCGGGGTGAGCGGGGAGAAGGCGCGGAGGTAGGGAGGGTAGGGAGAGAGGCGTAAGGAGAGGGGAGCGCGGATGTGCGACCGAGGCGTACGCGCCGCAGAGGGGTGGGCGCGGACGACAGGGGGCGTTGACAGGCGCCGCCAGAACGGGCACAAAAGTAAGTCGTTCTGAGTATTTGGAGGAGTGGCCGAGCGGTCGAAGGCAGCGGTTTTGAAAACCGCCGTTGGGGCAACTCAACCAGGGGTTCGAATCCCTTCTCCTCCGCTGGTTTCTGCAAGGATGTCGAGTAGTTCGCGCGGTCCGGGATGTGGACGGGAGTAGACAGGCGTGGACAGGTCTGGACGCAGGTTCTGGCAAATTTCTGGCACGGCAGGTCCCTGATTCCGGGCCCAGCTGTGTGAGTCGGCTCACGATGCGGGCGGCCCGGATTCACGGTCGCCCTGCGACGAGCTCTCTCGAGAGCCCGTGGGCCTGGTGACGCATCGACCGGATGCGTCGTGCTTGGGGCACGGGTCTCCCCGAACTTTGGCGACCTCGCTGCTACTGCCGGAGCACGCACATCCAGCCCAGCGCCTAGCGAGAGGCTTGGCGCCGGCCATCGCTAACGGGCAGGGCACCACGGCGACGTTGTGGCGGGCGTGCGAGACCACCGCTTTGCGAAGCGAGAGCGCTTTGATGAGAACGATCCGTCCAACTTGGACGGAGGGCTCAGGGGTGCGCGGGTTTCGGACGAAAACGTGATCGAGATGGAGCGCGAGGCAGATCGGATCTGCCCCCTTGTCAAAAGGGCAACCGAACCCTGTCCGGCGAGGTCCGGCTGGTGCCCACCGAAGACGTGGTTGTTCCCATGACGTGGTTGTTCCCGAGGGGTGAATGCGCCAGCGCGGCGGCATCACGTCGATCATCGAGTCCATCCGGGAAATCGGCCTCATTGAGCCGACCATCGTCCGGCGCGACACGCCATGTCGCGCGACCTCCACCATGTCGCGTGCCCCGATCCGCGGCGTCACGCTCAGTATGCCGAGTAAGAGCCTCAGCCATGTCCCTGCGGCTTCGCCCGGGCGCACGCCTCCCCACCTGGTCCGTAAGAACCGAGCCTCGATGAGCCGCGGGCTTTCGCCTACGAGCATGCCAGGTGCCGGTGATGATCTCGTCAAATCCTTCGCCCACCGCGACTTGTAGGAGGCGGTTCCCGTGCGCCGGCCATCACGACGCGCCGCGAACCGCGACGGCGGCCGTTTGGACGAGCTCAGTAGTGTACAGCTATACGGTAGGATGCCTTCCGCTTGGTGCCAGTAGTGTACAGCGATACGGTAGGATGCCTTCCGCTTGGTGCGACGTCGCGGTAATCGCAGGCGTTTCACGAGTGGAAAGCCTGTCTGATCGCATAAGGCCCGTTCTGTCGATAAGCTCGTACAGTCGGACTGCACGAGCCAGGAACGGCTCCGAGAATCTTGACTTTGCGGAACGCGTTTGCTTGTCCTATCCGCCAAAGCGCTTGACGACGCTGAGCGGCTGGGCGAGGACAGAGTCACCATGAGGCGTTGGCTACTGGCTTTGGGCGTGTGCGTTTCCACCGCGGCGTGTGGTAACGGATCGAATGGGGACGCTGCCGCGAGCGGGGGCGCGGTTGGCACGGGCAGCGGGGGCACGGCCTCCGGTGGTGCGACGGGCTCTGGGGGAACGGCCGAAAGCGGCGGCGCATCCAGTGGTGGGGCTGGCGGCTCGGCGTCGGGCGGCTCGAGTGGGGCCACGGGTGGCGCGGCTTCGGGCGGGCAATCGGGCAGCGGCGGCACGACCGGTAGCGGCGGCACGACCGCTAGCGGCGGCACGACCGGTAGCGGCGGCACGACCGGTAGCTGCGTCGGCGACCCGTTCCCCACGGCCGATCCTACCAAGACGGGCCCCTTCTCGGTCACCGCAGACAAGAACGTCGGCCCCCTCGCCGGCGTCGTTCCCGATCCGATCTATGGGGACGAGCAACAGCGCTTCCACGTGTACCGCCCGAGCAATATCGCAACCAGCGGCCACTGCCATCCGATCCTGATCTGGGCCAATGGCTACCGGGACAATCCGGAGCAGAACCCGCCGAAATGCGTCGTCAACGCCGGCAGCAATCAGTGGTGCGGACAATACGGACCGATCGTCAACCATCTCGCGTCCCACGGTTTCGTCGTGGTGGCTTCTCTCAGCACCGCGACCGCCGAAGGCGATCCTCTTCCCACGACCGCGGGCCTCGATTGGATCTTGGAACAAGCCGAGGATGCGAGCAGCCCGTACTATCACGCCCTCGACACCACGAAGATCGGCCAGCTTGGCCATTCCTATGGGGGCATGTCGACTTGCATGACGGCCTCCGATCCCCGTTTCTCGGCCCTCGGCACGATTTGCGGCACCAGGGCCCTCGAGGGAGTGCACACCCCCATGTTGTTCTTCTGCGGGGGGAAGGACTCCACGGTGAGATGCAGCGGGGTCCACGATGTCTTCAAGACGGTCACCGATCAGCCCGCGTTTTTCCTCAACGAGCTCAACGCGGATCACGGTAGCTGGGTCTATCAGGGCGCAAATGGCGTGTCCCTGTCGTCGGCCGCGGCCTGGTTCCGCGTTCATCTGATGGATGACACAGCGAACAGGAACTTCTTCTACGGCGACAACTGCAAGTTCTGCACCGATGGCCGCGTGCAAGCAGAGCAGAACGCCCTGATGAACGTCCCCTGAGCGACGGGGCCGATCTGGCTAGGCTTCACTGACTCACGAACGTCGTCACGCTCATGGCTTCGAGGGCCATCGGGAGCGTGGCGTCCGTTACGGTGACGGGAGTTCCTTCGGCCCAGTTCTTCGAAGCGGCGGTCAGGAGGGGGACCATCGCGCTTGGCGCGGTGCCCGAGTACCACCACCAGAGCCAGGCGTTGGCTTCGCCGACCACGAGCGCGCTGTGCACCCAACGGGCGATGGCCACGCCGTTCTCGATGGTGTTGCTCGGTCCCTGTTCCGGCCACCACTTCACGCCGGACATCTCGGTCTGCCAGACTTCCTTGTCGCCCCGAGGCGGGACATCGTCCGGCCAGGGGTAGGCGACCTGAGTGTCATAGTGGTGGGTCCCGAGGATGTCGAAGGCGGCCCACGCGTCCGGGTCGGCAGCGAGCGCGTGCCCATAGTCGTACCCGCCGAAGTCCGTCGTGCAGTGCTCCGCGATGGGATCACCATTGAAGCCTCCGCATTCGAGCGGATCGGAGCTCGGCAGGCCCGAGGGTTCCGAGCAACAGGCCGACTCGTTCGACCAGGTGTGGAGCCATTCGGACGCCTCGACCGACATCGGAATCACGCCCTTGGCGCGCAACTTCGGGCCCACGATCTTCTGGAAGTTGGCAGCCTCTTTCCCCGTGAAGAGGGTGGTGTCGTAGTTGCCGTTGCAGGGTGTCGGTGATCCTCGCGTCCCGCGTCCGATCGGTGAAGATCGCAGCCACGTGATCGCCCACGTTCACCGTTCACCACCGGCCCCCACGCCGATCTGGGCCGCGCCCGCCTCCGCGGCGTAGACGTTGCGCCCGTCGAAAAGTCGAAGACCAGTCTTCCTCCTCGGGCGCGTCGCCGTCGTCGGGTCGGCGAACCTCTCGGCGATGTCGGTGAACGAGCTCGAGGAGGCGGCGCTGATCTCCGACGACGCTCGCGCCGTGTCGGCGCGTGCGCCTCCTGATCGAGAACCTCGTACAGGCGGCCGACCAGATCGACGAGAGGTTCCTCCGCCGGATCGAGAAGTTGCCCGTCGTGCAGGCCCAGCGGGGAAGTCGACGCCGGCGATCGGTTCGACTCGCGGAACCGAGGGCCTGGTTGATCAGCGTCGTGCCGCTCGATGGGGACAAGCACGCGGACGAAGAGCCGGTCGTCGAGAGCGAGCGCGCGAAGGCAGGGGAGGAGACGCAGTTCTCCGACAGCGAGCCCGGCTACATCCGGTTCACGGGGACCTCGATCTTCCGTCGGTCCGCCAAGCCGGGCGACTTGGTCATCGCGATCTGGCGCCCCAACGCGAAGTCGTCACGGGCGCACGTGTTCGCACCGGAGCCTCTGCTGGGACGGAAGGACAAGAACGGGGTGACGCACCTCTTCGTCGAGGAGTATGCGGACCGCGAGGACACCAGGATCTCGTGGACCGAGTTCTCGCGCCTGTGGCGGAGGACGACGTCGAGCCGGCCGCCCGGCGTAAGGTCGACCCGTGAGATGCCTGTCGAGCTTCTCGAGCAGCTACGCACGGCGTGGCCGAAGTAGGCAGGCGCCGAGCGTCCTTCTGCTGCCAGCGCTCTCGCCGTAGCCTTCGAGCATGGCCCGTCGCTACCTCGTGATCCGAACAGATCGAACCCGGCGAGACTTCATCCTCCGCGAGCTCGAGCAGGGCCGGCTACGGCAGGGGTGGGGGTGGAAGCGTGACCACGACCTGCGGCTCCTCGCACGGCAGGTCCGGTCGAGGAAGCTGAGCGACGAGGAGGCGCGCGTCTGGCGCAACCGACGCCTACTCGATACAGAACCGGACGGCCTCAAGAAGGGCGACGTGATCGTCATCCCCAACCTCCCCGAGCAGGGCCGCTGGGTCCTCGCGCGGGTGACCGGCGGGTACGACTTCTCGCCCATCCGAGTCCAAGAGGGCGCCGGGCCCGACTACGGTCACATCGTTACTGTGAGCCCCATCCGGGAGCCCGGTGGGAAGATCGCCGTCGTCGAAGCCGACAACGAGCACGTCGACGCGAGGCTGCGAGCCACGATGCGCAACCCGTCGCGGATGTGGGCGATCGACGCGCTCGGCGCGGCCGTCGACGCGCTCATCGACGCCATCGGGGCGGGGAAGGACACGCACACGCCCGAGCCCGAAGTCCAGAAAGCCGAAGGCTTCTTCGAGGCGATTCGCCAAGCCGCGTGGCAGCACATCAAACAGAAGTACGAGGGAGCGGAGTTCGAGCACCTCGTCCGCCGCTTGCTCGAGTGCATCTACAAGGACGGCCGCGTCGAGCACTGGGGCGGTGCGGGCGAGAAGGGCGCGGACCTCATCGTCTTCACCCGGGATCCGCTCGGCATCGAGTACAAGATCGCCGTACAGGTGAAGCTGCATCAGGGAACGGAGCACGACACGACAGCGCTCTCGCAGATCAAGCAAGCCCGCGAGTACCACAAGGTCGATGCGGGCGTCGTGGTGACGACAGCGGAACAGATGAGCGAGGCGTTCCAGGCGAGGCGCGAGGCGCTCGAGGAAGAGCTCGGGATCGACATCCGCCTCGTGGACCGCGACGAGTTCGTCGAGCTCGTGATGGCGCACCTCGGCAAGGCCAAGGCGAACGTGCGCGACGACATCGTCGACTTGTTGTAGAGGAGCACGGTCACCTCCGAGCTGCTGGAGAGCACGCCGATCACGGATCGGGTCTACGAGGAGATACAACGGGTCCCCATGTCGAAGGTGCAGCGCGCGGGGCTGCGCGTGTTTCACCAGAACTGCGGAGGCGGCGTTCATCTGATCCGCGTGGAGCTGCCGCGCGAGGCCGCGGAGGGCACCGCGGACCAGGCGGCACGGGTCGTCACGGCGTACCTCGAGCGACTTGCTCCACAAGCTCGAGGGCGGCAGACCGAAGCGAGCTACAACGCGGGCTCGGGAACGAGCACGACGCGCTTGGACTTGACCCTGGAGCTGGCGCGATGACCTTGTTCGACGCGTACTTCTTCGTGGACTGGAGTGCGAGCAACGAGCCGACGCGGCTCAAGCCGGAGAAGCACGCGATCTGGCTCGGCGAGTTGGTGCGCGGCTCGTCCCGGGCGGAGCGCTATCACCGGACACGCTCGTCGTGCGTCGACGATCTCCTGGGACGACTGCGCGTGCTCACCGCCGACGGGCTACGCGTGCTCGTCGGGTTCGACTTCGCCTACGGGTATCCGCGAGGGTTCGCCGCCGCGCTCGGGCTGCCAACGGGCGCAGCGCCCTGGGTGGCGACGTGGAGCCTGCTCACATCGAAGCTCACCGATGGAGCGAGAAACCAGAACAACCGCTGGCATGTAGCGGCAGAGCTCAACAGGGCGCTCATGCCTGCCTCGGGTCCCGTCGGCCCGTTCTGGGGCTGCCCTCCGGGCGCTGCGACGGCCACGTTGAAGCCGGGCAAGCAGGCAGGGAAGCTCTCCTTCCCGTTCCTCTCGCGGTCGGGGCGACAGTTACAGGAGTGGCGGCACGCGGAGGCGCGAGCCCGCAGCAAGAACCCGAGCGTCCAGTCGACCTGGAAGCTGTTCACCTCCGGGAACGTCGGGAGCCAGGCGCTCGTCGGGATTCCCCGCGTGGCGCGGCTCCGTCACGATGCGGTCCTCGCCCCGTTCAGCAAGGTGTGGCCTTTCGAGACGGGCTTCGCTCCGACACCGAGCCCTGCGACCGGCCCGTTCGTGCTGCACGCCGAGATCTGGCCGGTCCTGTTCAAGGCCGAGGTGACGGCACGGCGGGCGGCGGATCCCAAGCTGGAGATCCTCGACCAAGCGCAGGTGCGGGCCCTCTGCGTGTGGGCGGAGCGCACCGACGCAGCGGGCCAGCTCGGCGCGTTCTTCGACAGGCCGAGGGGGATGCCCGACTCCGCGGTGCAGGACTGCGTCGAGGAGGAAGGGTGGATTCTTGGCCTGCCTTGACTTGACCTCCAGCGGCGCGTCACCTCGGCGCACGCCAGTTCACAGGTACCTGCCCGAGATCTGGCAAACTTCTGGCACGGCGGACCTCCAGCGGTTTCGTGTCACGCGCAACCATTTGATATTCCTCGTAAATCGTCCCCCGGAGGGCCCCAAGACCATCGTTTTTGAAAACCGCCGTTGGGGCAACTCAACCAGGGGTTCGAATCCCTTCTCCTCCGCTGAAATCTACAAGGATATCGGGTAGTAGGCGCGGTCCGGGACGTGGACGGGCGCGGCAGGTCTGGCCGCAGGTACTGGCAAATTTCTGACGAGCGGAGGCCGACGCAGGTTGGCCTACCGCGTCCGTCGGCTCCTGCGAACTGACGTCGGCTGCTGTAGAGCCGTTGGGGGAATGGCGGTCTGCTGCCTCGCCCCGGCGAATCGGCTACTCAAGCGTCTCGGGCATCGCTGCGCGGTCGCGCCGCGTCCGTGAACGCGCTCCACTGCTTCTTGAGCCACGCCGAGAGCGCCTTCTGTCGCGCTCGAAGCGCAGCGTCGCGCTCGAAGAGAGCCTGCTGCTTCGTCAGGACGAGCGTCTGGGGCCTCCCGGCGCGGATCGTCGTGTGCGTCACGGGCAAGCGGTGGAGATCGATCACGCTGTGGATGTGTCTCCGCCGTTCCTTGGCCAGCGGCCACGCATGCTCAACCCGGTCTCGATCGCGCAGGAACGCCGAGAGCTCGTTGCAAAGCGCGCACGTGCATCCATGCGGAGGCTCGATCGACCAGTCGTCCGCGCTGCGCGGCTTCGCTGCGAGGGCCCGTTCGAGCAAGCGCATGACGCGGAGAACCAGCGGTTGCAACCCGAGGGCCCTCACCGCGGCCGGCGTCCGCGCTTCCCGGCACCTCTCCAGCAGCGCGCCCGCCGTCATGAGCGGCAGCGCCGTCTCGGGTGCCGTGAGAAAGGCCACGAGATCGTCGCGGGTTGACGGCGCCCGGGTCACGGCCGCCGCCTCCAGCAGCGAAAGGATGTCGTCGATACGCCCATGGAAGCCCTCCTCCCTGGAGGTGTCGGGCAACCTGAACACGCCGATGTATCCTGTCTTGAACGAAGCCACTTCGCGCGAGAGGAGCCACGCGGCGAGCGCCTTGCCGTGCTCTCCAGCCGCCGAGAGCGCCTCGCAGAGATGAGGGAGGTACGAGAGCCATGGCGGCGCGTCGTAGCGCTTGTCCTCGTCCCATGCGGAGAAGAGCCGCTGTGACCACGAGAGGCCATGGCGCTGGACGAGCGCGACGAAGGCGGCGGTGGTGCCGGGACTCAGCCGGTGCGCTCCGAGGGGCGATAGCAACCCGAGGGCGAGATCTGCGTCGTCGAGCGATGCCGTGATATCGAGGAGTCGCAGGACGAATGCCTGGCTCGTCTCCATCGACGCGGCTCGGCGCCAGAAGGGCAGGAGCTCGTTCGCCCTGTCGCGCGCCTCGTCCAGGGCGCCTGCCTCGATGCGCGCGCCGAGCTCGTTCACGGCCCAGGACGGGGACACCTTGGCTCGAACCACGAAGCTCCTGTCCCGTGGCCACATCACGAGAGCGGCCCGGTGATACCAGCGGTCCACGGTGTTGCCGTAGTTGCCCATGTAGCCTTCGTGCTCGGACTTGAACGGTGCCATTTCCGTCGACGCCCTGGTGAAGCAGACCTCGTGGAGCGCCGGATGCGCGTGGAGGCCCGGCGCGAGCCGCCCGTCGAGGTCGACCCAGTGGCGCAGCTCGATGTCCGTGTCGAGGAGATCGACGAGCTCGTGGTCCCCCGCCTCGCGAGCTTCATCGGATTCGTCGTCGCGGCGACCGGAAGCGCGTCGTCCGTACCCGACGTCCAAGTCGTCTTCCTCGCACGACCAGCTCTCGTGCACATCAGCGAGGGCGAGATGCACCTCGCAATCGAGGCGCTCGGCGACCTGCCGCAGCGCCGAGACGCGCAGACGATCTGCGCCCTTCAGGCGGCTCCACCCCAGGCTCTTCTGCGTGTATTCGTGGTCGAGGAGGTAGATGAAGCGGTCCGGCCGCTGCGGGGCAGACGTCGCGTAGGGGAGCGTGACCGGCGTCGCAAAGTACGCTCTGACGCTCGCCGAGAGGCGCTCGATGGCGGGGAGGCGGAGCGGCACAGGATCCACCGCTGCTCCGCGGTAGAGCAGGTGGTACGTGAGGGTGATCCGGTAGCCTGCCTCGACGGGCGTCACCTCATGGTGGCAATCCGCGTAGAAAGCGAGGAGCGACAGGTCCTTCGGCCCACGCGCCGCGCCGCGAAGCACCTTCTTTTCTCGATGGTGCTGGACGACGACGGCCCCGCCTTCATGCCTGGACGGCAGCTCCACCACGAGGGATCCCACCATGTCGTCGTCCCTCTCGGAGTCCTGGTGCGACGCGAAGAACTGGCCCGGGCCGTACACGAGCATCTTGTCGAGAGCGGCCTCGAGCGTGCCCCCCTCCGGCAGGCCGAGGCGCTGCCGGACGATCTCCAGCTTGGGCTCCAGGGCGCGCGACCATGTCCGCGCATCGATCTTGAGCAGGCTCCTGTCGATCTCCCACGTGTCGCGCACGCGCGCGTCGTACACGGTCTCGTCCCGCCGCCCGTAGGGAGCCGGGCGGGCGACGGCGCACAGCTTCCGCGCCGCGGCGACCGAGATCGGGAAATGGATAGGGCCGGCCCCCTCGACCTCGATGTGCAGATCGCCCGGGGCGCATGCGAGCTCGGTCGCGAATTCCCCTTCTGCCTCGATGGCCGCGAGCGCCGCCGTGACGTCGTTCAGCACCACTCACCTCTCAGGTAAATTGCCTCTCGCGGCGAGGCGGCCCTCGCCGCGTGCGCCGGAGAGACTGCGCGAGGCGATGCCATCGGGCAACCCAGCGGACGAGCTTTATATAGCGTCGGCGACGAGCTGTCTGGACTTCGCGCGATTCTGGCAGAGCGTGTGAAAGAGAAGCTCTGGCGTGAGAATCACGAGAGGATCATCGGAATGGGCTGCTGCGAGCCGCTCAACGGTCCGAGCCGAGGCGCCGCTGCGCGTGGCGGTCTTGGCCGCGCGGGCGGCCGCCTCGGTCATCGTGCCCGTCACCCGCTCCCCCCGGGCACGTCCTCGACGCGAATGCGCGACGGGACCCGAAAATTCTGGCACCTAGAGCATCCCATGGCCGCCGCCCGCGCCCCCGCACGCATTTCCCTGCCGACGAACGCACCGCTGCGCCCCCTCGCACAGCAGACCTTCAGCCGCGTCGCGGGCGCGCCGCTCATCGCCGGCAACGCCGTCGATCTCCTCATCGACGGCCGAGCGAACTTCGACGCCTGGCTCGCCGCGATACGGGCGGCGCGGACCTCGATCCTGTTCGAGAACTACATCTTCGACGACGACGCGCTGGGGCGCGAGTTCCGCGAGGCGCTCAGCGAGCGCGCCGCGGCGGGCGTCCACGTCAGCGTGGTTCGCGACTGGTTCGGGTGCCTGGGCTCGTCGACGGATCGCTTCTGGAGCAAGCTGCGCGCGGCGGGTGGAGAGGTCCGCACCTACAATCCGTTCGGCTTCACCAGCCCGTTCGGGTGGGTGACGCGCGACCACCGCAAGCTGCTCGTCGTCGACGCCGAGGTCGGCTTCGTCTCCGGCATCTGCGTGAGCGGCAAATGGCTCGGCAATCCAGCGCGCCGCGTGTCGCCGTGGCGCGACACCGGCATCGCTGTGCGGGGGCCGGCGGTGCACGCGCTCGCCGTCGCCTTCTCCGACAACTGGGCGAGCCTCGGCGACGGCCTGCCCGCCGACCTGCCCGTCCTCACCGACGTCCCCCCGGCGGCGGGCCGCGTGGACCTGCGCGTCGTGGCGAAGCTGCCGAGCACCACCGGGCTCTACCGGCTCGATCAGATGATCGCGGCGCTGGCGCAGCGGTCACTCTGGTTGACGGACGCGTACTTCGTCGGCATCGCGCCCTACGTCCAGGCGCTCGCGGCGGCGGCGCGCGATGGAGTCGACGTGCGCCTGCTCGTCCCGGGCACGAGCGATGTTCCGGCCGTCGGTACGCTGTCGCGGGCCGGCTATCGCCCGCTGCTCGAGGCCGGGGTCCGCGTCTACGAGTGGAATGGATCCATGCTCCACGCGAAGACCGCGGTGGCCGACGGTCGCTGGGCGCGCGTGGGCTCGAGCAACCTCAACGTCGCAAGCTGGCTCGAGAACTGCGAGATCGACGTGGCGATCGAGGACGAGGAGTTCGCCGGGCGCATGCAGGCGCAGTTCGAGGAAGATCTCCGCGGCGCGACCGAGATCGTCCTCCGCGCGCGACGCCGCGCCCTCCCCGGCAGAACGCGCCCCCCGCAGGCAGCCGGGACCGGGCGCTCCGCGGCGGGCGCCTTGCGCCTCGCGAACACCGTGGGCGCGGCGATCACGAACCGCCGCGTCCTCGGCGCGGCCGAGGGCGGGATCCTCCTCGGCGGAGCGCTCTGGCTCCTCGGCAGCGCGGCGATCGCCCTGTACTTTCCTCGTCTGCTCGCCTGGCCGCTCGCCGCGCTCGCGCTCTGGTCCGCGATCAGCCTGATCATCCGGTATGTGACCCTCGCCCGCAGAGCCAGGGCCGCGGCCTCATCGCCTCACGCGCCGTGACGCGGTCGAGCTCGCCGACGTGGCCTGGCGGCCTCCACGCTGGCTGGCCGGCGCACTTGACGCATGGACGGCGCGGGATGAAAACGCGCCTGAAACGCAGCTCGTAACAACCTCGAACGGCCCCTCCTACCACCGGGATGTCATGGGAAGTCGCATCCTGCCGCCCGTTCGCCCGATCGAAGAGGGGCCATCGACTGGAGCGCAGACATGCTGAAGGTGGCGATCATTCTGGGGAGCACGCGGCCGGGACGGAACGGTGAGGCCGTCGCGAAGTGGGTCCATGGCGTGGCGACGAAGAAGGGTGGCGCCGAGTACGAGCTCGTCGATATCAAGGACTTCGACCTGCCGCTGCTCGACGAGCCAGCGCCGCCGTCGATGGGACAGTACACAAAGCCTCACACCAAGGCGTGGGCGGCGAAGATCGACCCTTTCGACGCCTTCGTGTTCGTCACGCCGGAGTACAACCACGGCACCTCGGGCGCGCTCAAGAACGCGATCGACTACCTGTACAAGGAGTGGAACAACAAGGCCGCTGGATTCGTGAGCTACGGCAGCGCAGGCGGCGCCCGCGCCGTCGAGCAGCTCCGGCTCGTGATGGCCGAGCTTCAGATCGCGGACGTCCGCGCGCAGGTCATGCTCTCCCTGTTTGACGATTTCGAGAACTTCAGCGTGTTCAAGCCCAATCCTCGCCACGAGAAGTCCGTTGGCAACATGCTCGACCAGCTCATCGCCTGGGCAGGCGCGATGAAGACCCTCCGCGCGAAGTGAGCGACGCGTCGCCGGCCAGCCATCGAGGTGGCCGCACTGGAAATCCGGTGGCTCCGGTCGCGCCGGTCGCACCAATGTCGCGCCGATGTCGCGCGACGCGTCGCGCCGCGGGTGAGCGTTGCGCTCCCCGGCGGAACCGCCTACAGTCGATCGTAGCCCTGTGATCGGCGCGGTCATCGACGGCAAGTACCGGATAGCCAAGCTCCTCGGGGAGGGAGCGATGGGCTCGGTGTACGAAGCCGAGCACACGGCGACGGGCCGGCGCTGCGCCATCAAGGTGATCAGCTCGCTCGACCTGACGCGCGATCCGAGGATCGTTCAGCGGTTCCAGCGCGAGGCGCGCGCCGCCGGAGCCATCGACACGCAGCACATCACCCAGGTGCTCGACGCCGGGGTCGATCGCGAGACCAAGCTGCCGTTCCTCGCGATGGAGTACCTCTCCGGCGAGGACCTCCAGCACCTCCTGCTCCGCACCGGCCCGCTCGCGCCGCACGTCGCCCTGCGCATCGCGGTGCACTGCTGCCTCGGGCTGCAGAAGGCGCACGACGCGGGCGTGGTCCACCGCGACATCAAGCCGCACAACCTGTTCCTCGCGCGGCGCGACGCGGGCGAGATCATCATCAAGCTGCTCGATTTCGGGATCGCCAAGGTCAAGATGGACCAGGCGAACGACACCGAGGGGGCCGATCTCACCAAGACCGGCAGCCTCGTGGGCTCGCCGCTCTACATGTCGCCGGAGCAGGCCGTCGGGCAGCGCGAGATCGACCACCGCACCGACATCTGGTCGCTCGGCGCCGTCCTCTATCAGGCGCTCTCCGGGCGCACGCCCTTCCACGACATCAAGGCGCTCGGGCAGCTCATCCTCTCCATCTGCTCCGGGCCCGTGCCGCCGCTCCAGGACCACGCGCCCTGGGTCCCGGCCGAGATCGCGGCCGTCGTGCACCGCTGCCTCCAGCAAGACCCGGCGCGCCGGTTCCAGAGCGCGCAGGACATGCTCGCCACGCTCCGGCCCATGCTGCCTTACGGGTGGGCCATCCAGGAGGACATGCTCGTCCCCCTGACCGAGGCCCACCGCCACCACGTGGCCCCGCGCCTCGGCGCGAGCGCCCCCGAGGTGCGGCAGAGCAACCCGCACATCTCGCCGTCGATACCCCCCGCGAACGCGAGCGGCGGATACCCGGCCGTCAGCGCCCTGGGGCTGCCGAGCGGCGGGTACCCGGCCGCGCCGAACGCGAACGCGAGCGGCGGGTACCCGGCCGCGCCGAACGCGAACGCGAGCGGCGGGTACCCGGCCTCCGACGGCTCGGCGCTGCGCAGCGGGGCGTATCCCGCCGTGCCGTCAGGCACCGAGGGCGGGCTCACGGCGTCGCGCTCGGGCAGCGCCGCGCGACTCGGCCGGTCCGCCAAGGGCGTCGCGCTCGTCGCCGGCGTCGCTGCGCTCGGCGCCGTGGTGGGGCTCGGGGTGATGGCGGCGCGGCGCTTCTCCGCGACACCCGAGGTCGCCCCGGAGCCGCAGATCACGGCGCAGGTGCCCGTCACGCCGGCCAGCCAGGTCACGCCGCCACCTCCGGTCGCGGTCGTCGAGGCGCCGCCCAGCGCCACCGCGCCGCCCGACGAGGCACCGAAGCGGCGCGTGCGCGTCGTGATCTGGCCAGAAGACGCGCTCGTCGAGCTCGAGGGCGAGCGCGCGACCACCAGCGACGGCGTGCTCGAGATCAACGGGCGACTCGGCAGCACGTACAAGGTCCGCGTGTTCAAGGGCTCGGCCCAGGTGACCACCGAGATCGCCATCACGGAGGGCGGGGCTTACCCGGCGAAGGTCGAGCTCCCTGCCGTGCATGGACGACCCGGACCCGCGCCGACGACGAAGGCGAGCGCCGCGCCGCCGCCGAGCACGACGCGCCCCGCGGTCCCTCCAGGGTTCACGCGCGACACCGACGAATTCAAGCAGTGAGCCTCCTTGAGCAGGGCGGGACAGACGAACGTGATGGGCGAGCTTGAGCGGCCGTCGGCCGGGCGCAGCAGGTCGACGCAGGGATCCGAGACAGCCGATCTCCCGGGCTCGAGGGGCGCGCCCCGCCGGCGCGCGTCCTCCGTGACGGCGATGGCGGCGGGGATGTTGACCGCGCTCGCGCCGCTGACCGCCGGCGCGCAGCCCGGCGCTCCGCCCGCGCCCCCGCCGGGCGAGGCAGCGCCGGCCCCGGCGGCCTCCGGCGAGGCCGCGCCGGCGCAGGACCCGGCGGCGCCGCGCTCGCTGGGGGACGAGGTCCCGGTGTCCGAGGCCGTCCGCCAGGAGGCGCTCCAGCACTTCGAGAGGGGGATCGCGCTCCTCGGTCAGGGAGCGCTCGGGCCCGCGCTCGCGGAGTTCATGCTCTCGCGCAAGCTGTTCCCGACGCGCGCCGCGACGAGGAACGCGGCGATCGCGCTGCGGGAGCTGCACCGTTACGACGAGGCGCTCGACATGTTCGAGGCGTTCCTCCGCGATTTCAACGCGTCGGCCGGCGAGCGCACGGCCGTCCAGCGCGACATCGCCGAGCTCAGGGCGCGCGTCGGGACGATCGACATCACCGGCGCCGAGCCCGGCGCGTCCATCGTCGTGAGCGGCGAGGACCGCGGCCAGTATCCGCCCTTCAAGCCGATCCGCGTGCCCGCAGGGCCGCACGTGATCCGCGTGTTCAAGGAGGGGTTCGAGTCGTTCGAGCGGCGCGTCGACGTCGCCGGCGGCCAGACGGTCCCGGTGCAGGCCAGGCTCCGCAGGCTCACGCGATCCGGCAGGCTGCGCGTCGTCGAGCGCACCGGAAAGACGGTCGACGTGCTCGTCGACAACGTCGTCGTCGGGCGCACGCCCTGGCTCGGCGCGCTGTCGGTCGGCAACCACATGGTGACGCTGCGCGGGGAGGGGAAGCTCGGCTCCCAGCCGACCGCCGCGCCCGTGCGGCCCCAGGAGCTCACCACGCTGTCGCTGCTCGCCGAGGAGCTCGACGCCTCGCTGCGCGTCAACCCGACGCCGCCCGGCGCGAGCGTGTGGATCAACTCGGTCAACGTCGGCAACGGCGTGTGGCTCGGCCGGCTGAAAGAAGGCCAGCACCGCGTCGAGGTGAAGGCCGACGGGTTCGTCACCGGGTCGCGGACCGTGACGCTCGACCGCGGGGAGCGCGAGGTGCTCACGCTGCAGCTCGAGCGCGACGAGGAGGCGCCGATCTGGCGCAAACCGCCGAAGATCGCGCTCGACGCGAGCGCGTCGTTCCTGCTCGTGCCGACGCTCGGGGGCGACGTCGCGGGTTGCTCCGGGGGCTGCTCGAGCTCGCCCGGGCTCGGCGGCGCCGCCTTCCTCCATGGCGCCTACGAGCTCGGCTCGGGGCTCGGCTTCGGCGTCGAGGTCGGCGGCCTGATGGCGTTCCAGGGCGTCGAGGGCCGCGACGCCGAGCTCTACCCGGTGGGCGTGGCCGAGCCGGATCGAGGCCACGCGGACGACGATCTGCGGCTGAGCGGCGTGCTCGTCGGCGCGACGATCGGCTACCACGTGGAGCAGCGCTTCCCCCTGCAGTTCCGCCTCGGCGCCGGGGTGTTGCTCGGTCAGGTCCGCGACGAGCGCAGCGGCGATTTCACGGCGCGGGACGGCAGCGTGATCCTCGCCGCGCCGGCCGCGTCCTTCTCGTCGGCCACGTACCTCTTCCTGGATCCCGAGGTGCGGTTTGGCGCCCGCTTCGCCGAGCATTTCGAGGTCTCGGCCGGGGCCAAGCTGCTGGTGCTCATCGCCCCCGAGGCGCCCAGGTGGGATCCGACGATCGAGATCCCGGCGTCGACCGACGGGATCGGCACCTACCGGCCCGAGCCCGTGATGGGCGACCTCGTGTTCATGTTCGCGCCCGGCGTGAGCCTCCGTTACGACTTCTGATCGCTAGGGCTGCTGCCCTTTGCGCTTGATGATCATGAACTGGACGCGCCGGTTCTTCTGGCGCCCTGTCTTGACGCGGTTGTCCCCGAGCGGCTGCTCGAACCCGTACCCCTTGGCCACGAGCTTCTCCCGCGGCACGCCGGCGGCCACGAGCCACGAGAGGACGGCGTCGGCGCGCTCCTGGGACAAGGCCAGATTGAATTCCTCGGTCCCGTTGTCGTCCGTGTGCCCTTGCACCTCGACGAGCTCGATGTCCGGGTTCTGCAGGATGGCGTCGCGCACCTCGTAGAGGACCTCGTCGGAGATGGGGTCGACCGTCTGCGTGCGCGTCTTGCCATAAGGGATGAACTGCACCGGCTTCGAGGTGGTGATCTCGTCGGCGTGCACCCGCACGAACCTCGGGCAGCCGTTCTGCCTCGGATCCTTGTCGGGCAGCCCGCGCTCCCTCGGGCAGGCGTCCGCGGCGCCGCGCACGCCGTCGCCGTCCGGATCGTCGGGGCAGCCGTTCTGCTTCGGATCGCGGCTGGCGGGCCCCTTGGCCGCTGGACAGGCGTCGGCGGCGTCGGCGATGCCGTCGCCGTCCGCGTCGCCGGGGCAACCGACCTTCTTCGGGTCGTCGCTCGCGGCGCCGGCCACGGTCGGGCAGGCGTCGATCCCGTCGTGGAAGCCGTCCTCGTCCGCGTCGTCCGGGCAGCCGCTCTTCGTCGCGTCGGCGCGCCGGACGCCCGGCGTGGCCGGGCACGCGTCGTCGACGTCGAGCACCGTGTCGCCGTCGCGATCCGCCGGAGGGCAGCCGTCCCTCGCGGGATCGGGCGACGGCTCGCCCTTCACGTCGGGGCAGGCGTCGATGTCGTCGTTGATGCCGTCGTCGTCCTTGTCGCCCGCGGCGGCGGCGGCCGGCGCGCGCTCGGGAGGGGCCGGCTGCGGGAGCGGCGCCCAGCCGATCATGCCGACGGCGCGGATATTCGGCGTGCCGACCGCGTCGAAGAGGCCCGGCCCGGCCGCTGCGCCGAAGGTGAGGCCGCCGAGGACGCGCAGCTTGGCGCCGAAGAGCAGCTCGGCGTTGACGCCGGCGTCCGCTCGGGTGGGCGGTGTGCTCGAGAGCTGGAGGTCGTTTCCGAGCGGCGCCGCGCCGTACAGCTCGGCGCCGAGCTGGAGCAGATCCCCGGCGAGGAGGAGCCCCGCGGCGCCGCCGAACGTGAACAGCGGCGGGCTGTTCGCGCCGCCGCCGACCTCGACGCCGCCGCTCGCATTCCAGAGGAACGCGAGCGGTGCGCCGACGCGGCCGCCGAGGCTCGCGTGGAAGTTGCCGCGGGTGGATGAATCGCCGGTGTACTGCGCCGGTGACCCGGTGGGCAGGAAAAGGTAACTGCCGATCCCGAGCTGGAGGGGCCCCGCGTCCTGCCCGAGCAACCGGACCCGGGCGCCGAGGCGGAGATCGCCGACGACGGGCGCCTTCAGCTCGGTGAACTGCGTGTCAGAGAAGCCGGGATCGTCGCCGCCCTGCACGACGGCGAGCGGCGCGCCGACGGAGAGCAGCACGCGGTCCCAGAGCGCCAGCGAGGCGTCGAGGCGCAGGAACGCCTGCGAGGAGACGATGGCGACCTCGCGCAGATCGACGGCGCCCTCGGGGGGCGCGGTGCGGACCGGCCGATGGGAGTAATCGAACATCGCGTGGACGCGCGGCGTGAGCTGGCCGGGCGCGGCGGGGGAGGGGACGCCGAAGAACACGTCGCCGGCGGGCGCCGGCTCGAATCGGTCGAGCGCGAAGCCGCCGGTGGATTGACCCCTCGAAGCGCTGGCGAGCGTCAGCAGGAAGGACGCGGACGCTGCCGCTGCGATGGAGGACGACCTCATCAAGGGGCCACGATAGCGGGGGCGTGCGGCGGGGGGCAATATCCGGGTTTCCTCCCTGGGCCCATGCGATGACCTTGCGCGATGCCCTATGGGCAGGTGCCGAAGTCCGTGTTGGGGGCGACGCTGCGCGCGATATCCGCGGTCACGGTGGGGACGTCCTGCGTCCAGACGTGATCCTCGGCTTCGTTGCACTCTCCGTCGGCCACGAGATCCACGTACCAGTGCATCTTGTAGGCTTTGCCGCCGGGCACCTGCCCCGTCACCGAGAACGCCCCCTTATCATCGATCGTGTCCGATGCGCTCAGGGTCGCCACGGTCTCGCCCACGGCGATGACCTCCACGTAGACGTCGGTTCCGACGTCGTAGGCGGGGGCGTACCCGGCTCCACGCAGGGTGAGATTGAAGCTCTGGCCCATTGAGCCGCCGTCGCCGCCTGTTCCCGAGCCGCCGTCGCCGCCTGTTCCCGAGCCGCCGTCGCCACCTGTCCCCGAGCCACCGTCGCCGCCTGTCCCCGAGCCGCCGTCGCCGCCTGTCCCCGAGCCGCCGTCGCCGCCCGTCCCCGGGCCACCGTTGCCGCCCGTTCCCGTGCTGCCCTCGCCTGTGCTGGTGGTCGACGCCGAGCTCGCGGGCGGCTCGTCCCCTGACCCGTCACCGCCACACCCCGCGCCCGTGCCGGTGATGCCGAGTGCGCCCACCGCCATCCACACCGCGATCCACCGAGATGCCTGCATGAGGGTCCTCCTTGAAGCCACGTGAAAAGGTCGACGAACCGGACGGCTCCTTCGAGGAGAAGCCGTCGCGCTCGCCGGACATGTGCCTCGGGTGATCGCCATGGCGCAACCGCTGCCGGGCGGGTCACGCCGCCCGCGGCGGGCGCCGTCGCCCGAACCGCCGGAGCACGGCGGAGAGGACCAGCAGCAGGCCCCACGCCTCCTGAGACGCCGGCGCGCGCCCCGTGCGGCAGTCGCAGCCGCCCTGGAACCCTGACGCCGGCCCGCCGCCGCTTGTCGTCGTGGTCGCCTCGGCCTCGCCACCGGCGCCGCCCGCGCCGCCCTGGCCTCCCTCGCCGCCCATCCCGCCGCCGCCGGTCGGCGCCATCTCATCACAGGCGTCACCGAGACCGTCCTCGTCGGTGTCTTCCTGTCCGGCGTTCGCCACGCGCGGGCAGTTGTCGAGATCACTCGTCACCCCGTCGCCGTCGGGATCGCAGGTGTCGCCGATGTCGTCGCCGTTCTCGTCTTCCTGCCCGGCGTTCGCCAGGCGCGGGCAGTTGTCGCACACGTCCCCGTGGCCGTCGCTGTCGGCGTCTTCCTGTCCGGCATTCACGATCATCCGGCAGTTGTCGCCGGCGTCCGGGATGTCGTCGCCGTCGGTGTCGTCATCGCAGGCGTCGCCGGCGCCGTCGCCGTCGAGGTCGGCCTGCGGCTCGCCCGGCGCCGACGGCGGGTTCGCGTCGAAGTCGCAGTTGTCGTCCGCGTTGGTCACCCCGTCGCCGTCCGGATCGGCGTCCGGATCGCACACGTCGCCGTCGCCGTCGCCGTCGGCGTCCTCCTGCCCGGCGTTCGGCAGGAGCGCGCAGTTGTCGTCGCCGTCGAGCACGCCGTCGTTGTCCGAGTCGCCGTCGCAGACGTCGCCCTTGCCGTCGCCGTCGGTGTCGGTCTGCGGCTCGCCCGGGCTCGGCGGCGCGTTCGCGAGGAGCGGGCAGTTGTCGTCGCCGTCGAGCACGCCGTCGTCGTCCGAGTCGGTGTCCCGGTAGTTCGGGATGTCGTCCGCGTCGTCGGTGTCGAATGCAGGCGTGCTCAGCAAAGCATCTCCTGCCTCCTCGGCGTCGAGCAGCCCGTCGTTGTCGCTGTCCGGGTCCACCGCGTCGATGGCGGCATCCCTGTCGGTGTTGTTGGCAGGATCGGCAGGGTTGCCGCGGTTCGCCACCTCCTCGATGTCGCCGATGGTGTCGCCATCGGAGTCGACGCTGGTCGGGTCGGTCCCGAGCGCCGCCTCCTCGGCGTCCGTGAGGCCGTCGTCGTCGTCGTCGCCATCACAGACGTCGCCGTCGCCGTCGCGGTCCGTATCGAGCTGGTTGGTGTTGACGTCGTACGAGCAGTTGTCGTCCACGTCGAGGACGCGGTCCTGGTCGTCGTCCTCGTCGCAGAGGTCGCCGTACGGATCGTCAGGCCCGTTCTTTGTGTTGTTCGCCTGGTCGGGGTTCGGGGTGGTGATGCAGTTGTCGGAGCCGTCCGGCACCCCATCCGCGTCGTCATCGTTGTCGCACGCGTCGCCGTCGCCGTCGCCGCCGGGGAGCCCCTCGTCGGTGTTGATCTGGGTGCTGTTCGGCGCGAAGGGGCAGTTGTCGACCCCGTCGAGCGCGCTGTCGGCGTCGTCGTCCTCGTCGCAGTCGTCGCCGAGGACGTCGCCGCCGGGGAGGCTGAGATCGGTGTTGGCCTGGGCAGGGTTCGGCGTCGTGACGCAGTTGTCGTTGACGTCGGGCACGCGGTCGGCGTCGTCGTCATCGTCGCACGCGTCGCCGAAGCCGTCGCCGTCGGTCAGGTGCTCGTCCGTGTTCGTCTGATCCGGATTCGCCGTGAGCGGGCAGTTGTCGGTCGCGTCAGGCACGCCGTCCGCGTCGTCGTCGTTGTCGCACGCGTCGCCCCTGTCGTCGCCGCCCGGGAAAGTCCGGTCCGTGTTCCGCTGGTTCGTGTTCGAGACGAGCGGGCAGTTGTCGTTGACGTCGGGCACGCGGTCGGCGTCGTCGTCGTCGTCGCAGTCGTCCCCGTCCAGATCGCCTGTCGCCGCGTCGGTGTTGATCTGGCTCGCGTTGGCGACCGCCGGGCAGTTGTCACAGGCGTCGCCTATCCCGTCCAGATCACGGTCGGCCTGAACGACGCCGGCGCCGGGCGCGTTCTGCAGCGCCGGGCAGTTGTCGCAGACGTTGCCGACTCCATCGCCGTCGTCGTCGGCCTGGCCTGCGTTGGCGATGCTGGCGCAGTTGTCGCACGCGTTTCCGAAGCCGTCGCCGTCGCCATCCACCTGGGTTGAATTGGAGGCTTCGGGGCAATTGTCGCATGCATTGCCGACACCATCGCCGTCGCCGTCAGCCTGAGTGCCGGTGATGAGGAGCGGGCAGGTGTCGCACGCGTCGCCGACGCCGTCGCCGTCGGTGTCGACCTGGGTCAGCGTGGCGATGTACGGGCAGTTGTCGCAGACGTTGCCGAAGCCGTCGCCGTCCGCGTTCTCCTGATCGTTCGTGCGGCTCGGGCAGTTGTCGCAGGCGTCGCCGAAGGTGTCGCCGTCCGCGTCCTCCTGGCCGCTGTTCGAGGTGCCGGGGCAGTTGTCGCAGGCGTCGCCGACCGTATCCCCGTCTCCGTTGCTCTGGGTCTGGTTCGCGCGGCTCGGGCAGTTGTCGCAGGCGTCGCCGACGCCATCTCTGTCCGTGTCCGCCTGGGAGGTGTTGGGGCTGCCAGGGCAGTTGTCGCAGGCGTCGCCGAAGGCGTCTCGGTCTACGTTGTCTTGATCGGTGTTGTGAATGTTCGCGCAGTTGTCGCAGGCGTTGCCGATGCCGTCGTTGTCGCTGTCCCGCTGGTCGTTGTTGTACGCGGTGGGGCAATTGTCGCAGGCGTTGCCGAACTGGTCGCCGTCATCATTGGCCTGACCGGGATTGGCGACGTCGTTGCAATTGTCCGGAGTGTCATTGATCCCGTCGCCGTCGTTGTCCGGCGAGCAGATGTTCCCTTCCCCGTCGCTGTTGCTGTCGAGCTGGTCCTCGTTCCGGTCCGCTGGGCAGTTGTCGCAGACGTCGGGCACGCCGTCGCCGTCGCCGTCGAAGTTCGGCATCGCCCCCATGGGCGTCGCTATCGTCGGACACCTGTCGGTCGCGTCCTCGATCCCGTCGTTGTCGTCGTCGAGATCGGCGTCGTCCGGGGTGCCGTCGTTGTCGTCGTTGTCGTCGCAGGCGTCGCCGAGTCCATCCCCGTCGCCGTCGTACTGGCCCGGGTTGCTGACCCCAGGGCAGTTGTCGACCCCGTTCGCGACCTGGTCGTTGTCGGTGTCCCACAACGCCGCCAGCGCCGGCGTCGGCGCGAGCGCCACGAGCGCGAGCAGGCCGGCGAGCAGCGGCAAGAGGCCGCGTCTCGGGGCGCCGGCGTGCGCGTGTTGCCGGGGCATTGAAGGCGAAGCGGGGAAACTCATCGCGGCTCCTCCAGACAGATCGCGCCGTACACGACAGCGCCCCCCGTGAGCGTATCCGGGTTCCCCCTCGTCCTGGGACGTTTTTCCTCTGCGCCACCCCCTGTTCGGCCGCCGGCCGCCTTCTGTTAGGATGGCTCGAGTCGACCCCCTCACGTCGCGCGCGCCGCGCCGACCACGGAACGCCCCCCTTGCAAGACCACCGCGTGCTGCGACTCGGCTCCAGGCTGCGAACGGCTGTGCTGCTCTCGGCGTGCGCCGTCCTCCCCCAGGCGCTCGGCTGTTCCGACGAGAGCGCCCCGCGCCGCTCTCCCCCGCCCGGCGCCGCGTCGCCGCAGGCGGCGCTGCCCGCCGCGCGCGCCCGCATCGCCGCGATCCGCGCGCGCTTCGCCGGCGCCTTCGGCCCCCGCGCCGCCGTGGCCCTCGCGCCGACAGCGGCCGGCGCGCTGCGTGTGGCCGCGCCGGACGCCGCGGCGTCCGTCGAGCTCCCCCTGCGCGCCGCCGGCCCGGTGCGCCTCGCCGACAGCGCCTCTCGCGTCTCGATCGGCTTCTCCCTCGCCAGCGCCGCCGACGTGCCCGCTGCCGTCGATGGCGACCTGGTCCTCTACACGGGCGCGCTCCGGGCCGAGGGCGGTCGTGCCCGCGACGTCCTGCACCGCGTCCTCCCGAATGGCACCGAGGACTTCGTCGTCTTCGACGAGGAGCCCGAGCACAAGGAGCTCCGTTACAGCGTCGACGTCACGGCCGTTTCAGGCCTCCGCCTCGTGGAGCGAACGCTCGAGTTCCTCGACGCCGCCGGCTCACCCCGGCTGCGCGTCGCGCCCCCCTACCTCGTCGACGCGACGGGCGCGCGCTTCCCGGCCTCGCTCTCGGTCGAGGGCTGCGCGTTCGACGCGAGCCCCCGCGCCCCGTGGGGCCGGCCTGTCACGCCGCCCGGCGCGCCGGCGTGCACCGTGGTCGTCGCGTGGCAGCCCGCCGGCGTCGCGTATCCGGCGCTCGTCGATCCGCAATGGATCTCGACGAAGAACCAGATGATCGAGCCGCGCACGCGGCACACCGCCACCGTGATCGACCCGACCAGCCCGGCGAGCCCGGTGCTCATCGCCGGCGGCTTCAACGCCTCCGGCGCGGCGCTGGCGACGGCCGAGCTGTACTTCCCCCTCGACCGCACCTTCGCGAGCACCGACGCCATGGACGTGGCGCGCGGCGCCCACAGCGCCACGGCGCTCACGAAGCTCCCGCCGGCGTCCCCGCCGCCGGCCGTCGTCGTCGTGGGCGGCAGCAGCAACCGCGCCAGCAGCGGTACGCCGATCGCGGCCATCGAGGTCTACAACCCGGCCACAGGCCAGTTCGTGAGGGACTCGGAGTCATCGCTGGCCCGGTTCAACCATACGGCCACCCTCCTCGACCCGGGCGCGGTCCTGCTGGCGGGCGGCCTCGCGGATCCGCTCAACCAGCCCACGAGCACCGCGTCGCTCTACACCTTCAGCTCGTTCGGACCGGGCGGCGGCGCGCCCGTCACGAGCGCGCTCGTCGCCGTCGGCGGCATGGCGACGTCGCGCCACGCCCACACGGCCGTCCGCCTGAGGTCCGGGAACGTGCTGGTCGCCGGCGGCTTCGTCCTCTCGGGCGCCGCGCTCGGCTCGGCCGAGATCTTCGACGAGGGCACGCGCACCTTCCAGGCGATCGCCGCGGTGTCGCCGCCCGGGAGATCGATGTCGGCGCAGATGAGCTCCCTCCGCGGCTTCCACACGGCGACGCTGATCGATCGCGCGGGGGCGCTGATCGGCCATGAGGCCACATCGCAGGACTCGGGCGAGGTGGTCCTCATCGGCGGCACCACGCGGGTCACGGCGGGCGCCTACGTCGGCACCATCGACATCTACCACGACGGCGTGACGGACCCGACGAGGCGAGGCTTCGAGGTCCAGCGCACGCCGATCTCCCTGCATGACGTGCGCGCCCATCACACAGCGAGCCTCCTGCCCAGCGGCAACATCCTCGTCGCCGGCGGCCACGACGGCGCGACTACGCTCTCCACCGCCGAGACCTACGATCCGGCGGCCAGGCTCTTCAGCCGCCTCACCCTCGCGGGCGGCTCCGCTGCCCAGGACGCCCGGCGGGAGCACACGGCGGTCCTGGTCAACGCGGGCGACGACATCGACGCGGGGCGGGCGGTGCTCGTCGCGGGGGGCCTCGGCGCGTCGAGCGCAGTGCTGGCGAGCGCCCAGCTCCTCGTGAAGCCGAACGGGGATGCCTGCGCGGGCGACCAGGAATGCGCCTCGGGGCACTGCTCCGATCGGGAGCACGTCTGCTGCAACGAGGCGTGCGACCAGGAGTGCTTCTCGTGCACGGCGGCGGGCAAGGGGACGGGGAGCGACGGCGCCTGCGGTCCCGCCAGGCTGGATACGGAGCTCCCGATCGTCTGCGTCCAGCAGATCGAGGTGCACAACCGCTGCGACGGCCTGGGACGCGCGGTGGCGCACGCGTCCACGAGGGACTGCAAGCCGGGGCGCTGCGGCGAGGACGACAGGTGCGTCCTCGAGTGCCTGGACGACTGCGACTGCGACGAGAGCGGCTGGTGCGAGGTCGGCGTGGGCGATCCGGACGCCTGCTCTCGGTCCGACGGCGCCGGCGGCGCGACGGCTGGCGCGGGGGGTGGGGGCGCGGGCGGCGGCGGCACGGCCGGCGCTGGCGGCGTGTCCACCGGGACCGGCGACGCGAGCGGCGGTGCGGCCGGAAGTGGCGGCGGTGCGGCCGGAAGTGGCGGCGGTGCGGCCGGCGGCGGCGGCGCGGCCGGTGGCGGCGGTGCGGCCGGTGGCGGCGGCGTGGCCGGGACTGGCGGGGACCTGGCCGGAAGCGGCGGCGGCCTGGCCGGAACCGGCGGCGGCTCGACCAGCGCCGACGCCGGCTCGGGCGGAGCTGGCGGCGTCTCGGCCGGGTCCGCCGGCGGTGGCGAGGGCGGCGCTCGGCCCGGGTCGGGCCTGTGCCTCGATCGGCTCGCCAACGGCGCCGAGTGCGCCCGCGATCGCCAGTGCGTCTCGGGCAACTGCGTCGACGGCTTCTGCTGCGATTACCGGTGTGACGGCCCGTGTCAGGCCTGCGACGTGGTGAACAACGTCGGCCGGTGCACGCCCGTCGGCACGGACGAGCAGCGCGAGACCCCGCACCCCAACACCGGTGGTTCCTTCCGCCGCGAGGCTTGCCCCGGCGAGGGCGCGTGCGCCGGCTACTGCGGCGGCGCCACCGACGCCCTGTGCATGTTCCCTGTGGAGGGCGCGATCGCGAGGACGTCCACGTGCACCTGCCCGGACGGGAACTGCGATGTCGGCCCCGCGACGCTCACGCGCTTCTTCTGCGATGGAGACGGCCAGGAGCAGGAGCCCGAGGTCGCGCGCTGCGGCGGCGAGAACGGCGGGTTCCGGTGCAAGGACGAGAGCTCCTGCGAGACGTCGTGCGACTCCAGCGCCGACTGCATCGAGGACTTCGTCTGCCTCGACGGTGTGTGCGCCGACCTCGAGGAGGTAGGGCCGAGCTGCGACGGCGACAGGACGCTCCTGGTCGTCGGCGACGGCGACGAGGGCTGCGCCCCGTACGCCTGCCCGCCGGGCGGGAAGGCCTGCGCGAGGCCGTGCGCGTCGGTGGGCGACTGCGTCGACGGCAACGTATGCAACCTCGCCGGCGAGTGCGTCCCGCCCATCGACGCGCCGCAGGCCCCGTCGTGCTCCTGCAGCGTCGTCGGCGGCTCCGGCGAGCGCGACGCCGCGCCTGTCTCCGTCCTGCTCGGCGCTGCCGTCGCGCTGGGCCGGCTGTTCCGCCGTCGCCGCGCTGCGCGGCGGTCCTCGCGGTCCGCGTGCGATCCCACCGTGAGGCCGTGACGGGCGCGCGCTGATCCTGCGGCGCCGCCACAGGCGCAGCGCCGCGCCCGCCTCACGGACCGGCCGCGCGTCCTGAGCCGCGCGGTGCGGCGCGGCCCGCCTCGCCGCGCGGCCTGAGCCCCGCCGCGCACGTCGGTGCCCGGGCCTTCCTCCCCACCCCCGCCCGCCTGGCCCTGCGCCGGCCGCATGCCAGCATCGCGCCCCCGATGACCCACCCCGCTACCCCCGCGCTGCGCGAAGCGGCGGCGCTCGCCCGGCAGGTGTGGCGGCTCGCCTGGCCCGCGATCGCGCACATGCTGCTGCTGACGCTCGTCTTCCTCGTCGGCCGCGGCATGGTCGGGCGCTACTCCACGACAGCGCTCGCCTCGATGCAGATCTGCGGGACGCTCACCTGGACGATCGTCTCGATCTTCAGCGCCACCTCCGCCGGCACGCTCGCCGTGGTGGCGCGCAGCGTGGGCGCGGGCGACCGCGCCGGCGCCGCCGCGGCCGTGCGCGTGTCGCTCGTCTTCGCGCTCGCGCTCGGGTCGGCGGTCTCGCTGCCGCTGCTCGTCGCCTGCGGCCCGCTGCTCCGCGCGCTCTTCCCGCAGGCCGGCGCGGCGGTCATCGCGCAGGCGGCCGCCTACCTCGGGATCGTGCTGCCGGCGCTGCCCCTCGCGTTCGTCGAGGCGGTCGCGGCGTCGGCGCTGCAGGGCGTCGGGGACACGAAGACGCCGCTCGTCGTGGCCACGCTCGGCAACCTGGTCAACGTGGCGGTGAGCGCCGTCCTGATCTTCGGCCACCTCGGGTTGCCCGCGCTCGGCGTGCGCGGCGCGGCCGTCGGCGTGGCGTGCACCATGGCGACCGAGGCGCTGCTGCTCACGGCGGCGCTGCTGTCCCGCTCGGGCCCGCTGCCCCTCCGGGCCTCGCCGGCGCCCTCCGCCGCCCCGCTGGCGCCCTTCGCCGCCGCGCCAGCGCCGCCCGCGGCCCCCTGGGGCGCCTCCGCGGCCCCCTGGGGCGCCTCCGCCGCCCCCGACCCGCTCACCCCCCGCCAGGCCGACGCCGCCGCGCTCGCGCGCGTCCTGCGCGTCGCCGCGCCCGCCTTTGCCGAGCGCTCGGCCTACCACGCCGGCTACATCGGCTTCGTCGCCATCATCGGGCTCCTCGGCGCCACGGCCATGGCCGCCAACCAGGCCCTCATCGCCATCGAGTCGGTCTGCTTCCTCTCCGCCGAGGGCTTCGGCATCGCCGCCGCGTCGCTCATGGCGCAGCGCCTCGGCGCGCGCAGCCCCCGCGACGCCGCGCGCGTCGCGCTCATCGCGGCCCTCATGGCGATCCTCGCCCTCTCCGCCTTCGGCGTCCTGTTCGCGCTCGCCCCGCGCCCGCTCCTGCGCGCGTTCTCGAGCGACCCCGAGCTCCTCGCCCTCGGCGCCCGCGCGCTCCCCGTCGCCGCGGTGGCGCAGCCGTTCATGGCGTTCGCGACCGTCATGGGGATGGGGCTCCGCGGCGCCGGCGACACCCGGACCGTGCTCGCCGTGACGCTCGTCTCCTCGCTCCTCGTGCGGCTCGGGGGGACCTGGCTGTTCGCGGTGACCCTCGGCCACGGGCTCGTCGGCGTCTGGATGGGCAGCACCGCCGACTGGATCTGCCGCAGCGCCCTCCTCGCCGTCGCCTACGCGCGCGGCCGCTGGAGGAGCGTCGCCGTCTGAGCCGCCCGCGCGCGCGGCCCCGCGCCGCGGCGGCTCAGATCGCGCCGCGCCGCTCAGGCCGCAGCACCCCGAGGAGGATCGCGTCGACGACGCGGGCGAGCTGGGCGTCGTCGACGCTCGCGCGATCCGCGATCATCTTGTGCTGGAGGTAGGCGGCGAGGAGCTCGCACGGGAGCATCGGATCGGCGCCCGGCGCGAGCTCGCCGCGCGCGACGGCGCCCTCGACGATCGCCCGCACCCCTGCCTCCTGGACGGCGCGCAGCGAGCGCGCGATGGCCATCAGCTCCGAGTCGGGCCCCTCGGCGAGGCACACGTGAAAGAGGCTCTGCCCCACCGGTGACGTCTGGATCTCGACGATCGCGCGCCCGAGCGAGAGGAGATCCCCGCGGAGAGAGCCCGTGTCCGGCGGGACGATCTTCTCGTCCGTGACCGACAGCAGCGCGGCGCGCACCAGGTCCTCCTTCGTCGGCCAGCGCCGGTAGACGGTGGTCTTGTTGACCCCCGCGCGCGTCGCCACGTCCTCGATCCGCAGCGCGCGGTAGCCCGCGCTCGCGAGCTCCTCCAGCGTCGCGGCCAGGATGCCGCGCACGACCGGCTCGCCGCGCACGAGCGCGCGCTTCTTCGCGGAGCCCCGCTTCGCCGTCCGCTTCGCCGTCGCCTGCATCGGCCGTCATTGAAGTTCGGTCACGCCGCACACGCCAGCGCAATCTTGCGACGGGGTCCCTTATCGCACCTCTTCGTTGCGATCACCGCAACCGATCGTTGCGATCGCCCTCGGCCGTGGTATACCAGATTGCAACTATCGGTTGCGATGGCCCAGGTGCCGGCGCCCCCCGCGGGCGAGCCCGCGCGCCCGCGACCGACACCGCCCCGAGGGACCCTTGAGCACCACCACGACGTCCAGCCGCGCCGGAAGCCTCCTCCTCCTCGCCGCGCTCGCCGCCGCCGCGCCGGGCTGCGCGACGAAGGCCAGCGCCTCCGACGCCCCCGGCGCGACCGAGGCGCCCGCGCCGCCCGTCCGCGTCGAGACAGCGCCGGCGCGCGAGGCGCCGATGCCGCGCAGCCTCGCGCTCACCGGCACGCTGCGCGGGGATCGGCAGACCGACCTGGCCGCCAACGCGGCCGGCCGCGTGCTCGAGACCTTCGTCGAGCGCGGCGCGGAGGTGAAGAAGGGCGACCTGCTCGCGCGCCTCGACGTCCGCGCCGCGGCGCTCACCGCCGCCGAGGCGCAGGCGAACGCCGCGCTGACCCGCGCCCAGGAGGAGACGGCGCGGCGCGAGTGCGATCGCACCAGGGCGCTGCTCGAGAGCGGCGCTGTCTCCCGGGCCGAGCACGACCGGATCGCCGACCAGTGCCGGAGCGCCCCGCTCTCGGTCGCGGCCGCCGCCGCCCGCGCCCGCGCCGCCTCGCAGAGCGTCGGCGACGGCCAGATCCGCGCGCCGTTCGACGGCACGATCACCGAGCGCTTCGTCGACGTCGGCGAGTACGTCCGCCACGACTCACCGGTCGTCGCGCTCGTCTCGAAGGGCGCGCCGCGCCTCTCGTTCAGCGTGCCGGAGGCGAACCTCGCGGCCGTCAGGCCCGGCGGCGCGCTGGCCTTCACGGTGCCGGCGTACCCGGGGCGCTCGTTCGCGGGCACGGTGCGCTGGATCGGCGGGGCGGTCCGCGAGACCACGCGCGACCTCGTCGCCGAGGCCGAGGTGCACGACCCCGACGGCGCGCTGCGGCCGGGCATGTTCGCCTCCATCGCGCTGGCGACAGGCGAGGCCCCCAGCCTCGTCGTGCCGAGGTCCGCCGTCGTCCCGCGGGACGGGCGCGCGCACCTGTTCGCCGTCGTCGATCGCCGGATCGAGGAGCGCGTCGTGCAGCTCGGCGCGGAGAAGGGCGACGCCATCGCCGTCCTCCGCGGCGTCCGCGCCGGCGAGGCGATCGTGATCCAACCGTCCGAGGCGCTCCAGAACGGCCAAGCCGTGGAGTGAGGTCGTCATGCAGTGGCTCGCTCGCGTCTGCGTCAAGAGGCCGGTCTTCGCGTCGGTCCTCATGCTGATCATCGTGGTCGTCGGCGCGGCCGGGTACACCCGGCTCGGCCTCGACCAGTTCCCCGACATCGACGTCCCGTACGTCGTCGTCACGACGCGCCTCGACGGCGCCGCGCCCGAGGAGGTCGAGGCCGAGATCTCCGACCGGATCGAGGGCGCGGTGAACACCATCAGCGGCATCGAGGAGCTCCGCTCGACGTCGACCCAGGGCGTCAGCCAGGTCGTCGTCGGCTTCGAGCTGGAGAAGGACGCCGACGTCGCCGCCCAGGAGGTGCGCGACAAGATCAACGCCGTCCTGCCCAGCCTGCCCAAGGGCATCGACCCGCCGATCGTGAGCCGGATCGACCTCGGCGCGGCCCCGGTCCTGCTCGTGTCCGTCGAGTCGGACCTGCCGATCCGCGACCTCAGCGAGATCGCCGACAAGCAGGTGCGCCGGCAGATCGAGGGCATCTCCGGCGTCGGCCAGGTCACCCTGATCGGCGCGCAGAGCCGGCAGCTCAACGTCTGGCTCGACCCGATCGCCCTGCGGGCGCAGGGGATCACCGCGGCCGAGGTCCAGCGCGCCATCGCGGCGCAGAACCTGATGACCCCGGGCGGCAGCGTCGAGACCGGCCCCGAGGACCTCACGCTGCGCGTGATGGGGCGCGTCGACTCGCCCGAGGCCCTCGGCCGCGTCGTGCTGCGGGAGAAGGACGGGCGCGCGGTGCGCCTCTCCGACGTCGCGCGCGTCGAGGACGATCGCGCGGAGGAGAAGACGTGGGCCCAGCTCGACCGCCGGCGCACCGTCCTCCTCTCGGTCGTCAAGCAGTCGGGCCAGAACACCGTCGCCGTCGTCGACGAGGTGCGGTCGCGCCTCGCCGAGGTGCAGCGCGCGCTGCCCGAGGGGACGAAGATCGAGGTCGTGCGCGACGGCTCGCGGGTCATCCGCACCGGCATCGCCGCCGTGAAGGAGCACCTCGTGCTCGGCGCCCTCCTCGCCGCCGTGGTGGTGCTCCTCTTCCTCGGCAACGCCCGCAGCACGCTCATCGCGGCGCTCGCGATCCCGATCTCGGTCATCGGGACGTTCGCGGTGATGTGGCTCGCCGGCTTCACGCTCAACTTCCTCACGCTCCTCGCGCTCGCGCTCGCGGTCGGCATCGTGATCGACGACGCCATCGTCGTGCTCGAGAACATCGTCCGTTACATCGACGAGAAGGGGATGAAGCCGTTCCCGGCCGCCGTCCTGGCGACCCGGGAGATCGGCATGGCGGTGCTCGCGACGACGCTCTCGCTCATGGCGGTCTTCATCCCTGTCGCGTTCATGCCCGGCATGGTGGGGCGCTTCCTCAAGAGCTTCGGCCTCACGATGGCCTTCGCCATCGGCGTCTCGCTGATCGTCAGCTTCTCCCTCACCCCCTCGCTCGCCGCGCGGTGGCTCTCGGGGCACCGGCGCCACGGCGAGCGCGCGGCGCCCTCGGTCCTCGAGCGCGCCGTCGACGTCTTCTACCGGCCGATCGAGCGCGCCTACATGGCCGCGCTCGCGTGGGTGATGCGGCGCCGCTGGGTGGTCGTCGTCGCCTCCGCGGCCGCGCTCGGCTCGTGCCTCCCCGTCGCCAGGACGCTGCCCGCCGGCTTCCTCCCGGAGGACGATCAGGCGCAGTTCGAGATCACGATGCGCGCGCCCGAGGGCACGAGCCTCACCTCGACCCGCCTCATCGCCGAGCGGATCGCCGACGACGTGCGCCGGCTCCCGGGCGTCACCAGCACGCTGATGACGGTGGGCGAGGGGGAGCAGCAGGCCTCGAACGTCGCCAAGATCTACGTGATGCTCGTCGACCCGGAGCAGCGCGCGCTCGGGCAGCTCCAGATCATGCAGAGGGCGCGCGAGGAGGTGCTCGCGAAGCTGCCGCCCGAGCTGCGCGTCACGGCCGGCGAGGTGCAGGCGATCTCGTCCGGCGGCCAGTCGACGGGGCGGATCCAGGTGGCGCTCCAGGGCCCGGATCTCGACCGCCTGGCGGAGTACGCGGCGCGCATCACCGAGGAGCTGCGGAGGGTCCCCGGCGCCGTGGACGTCGACAACAGCCTCGTCGTCGGCAAGCCCGAGCTCCGCGCCACCATCGATCGCGACCGCGCCGCGGATCTCGGCGTCCAGGTGGCCGACGTGGCCGGCGCGCTCCAGCTCTTCGTCGGCGGGCTCAAGGTCTCGACGTACTCGGAGGCGGGCGAGCAGTACGACGTCCGCATGCGCGCCGACGCGAGGTACCGCGCCGACGCGGAGAGCCTCTCGTTCCTCACCGTGCCCTCGTCCAGGTACGGCGCCGTCCCGCTCCACAGCGTCGTCGCGATGGAGCCCGACAGCGGGCCCTCCTCGATCGGCCGCCTCGGCCGGCGCCGGCAGATCACGATCAGCGCGAACTCCGCCCCCGGCGTCGGCGACACGGCGGTGCAGTCGGCGCTCGACAGGATCGTCGCCGAGCAGCGGATGCCGGCGGGCTACTCCACGCAGGCGGTGGGGAGCTCGAAGAACACGGCGAGCACGGCGACGAGCTTCGTCGTCGTCATCGGCCTCGCGTTCGTGTTCATGTACCTGATCCTCGCGGCGCAGTTCGAGTCGTGGCTGCACCCGGTGACGATCCTGCTCTCGCTGCCGCTCACGGTCCCGTTCGCGCTGATCTCGCTGAAGCTGTTCGGCCAGTCGCTGAACCTGTTCTCGGGGCTCGGCCTCCTCGTCCTCTTCGGCGTGGTGAAGAAGAACGCGATCCTCCAGATCGATCACACGAACCACCTGCGGGCCGAGGGGATGCCGCGGCTCCAGGCGATCCTCCAGGCGAACAAGGACCGGCTCCGGCCGATCCTGATGACGACGATCGCCTTCGTCGCCGGCATGATCCCGCTCGTGCTCTCGCGCGGCGTCGGCTCGGGCCAGAACCGGACGACGGGGGCGATCGTGCTCGGCGGGCAGTCGCTCTCGCTCGTCCTCACGCTGCTCGCGGTGCCGGTGGCCTACTCGCTCTTCGACGACGCGGCCGAGTGGCTGCGCCGCCGCAGGAGCAAGGCGGCGGAGGACCGGGGCGAGGCCGAGCTGGACGCGCTGCTCGGCCGGCCGGAGGCCGGCGCGCCGGCGGGCGGCGAGTGAGGCGCGCCCGGGCGCCGCGGGCAGGGCGCGGGGCGACGCGCGCACGCTGCGGGTGATCGTGACGGGCCGTGCCCGGCGGCGCGGCCGGCCCTAGCGCGGGGGCCGCGAGGCGCCCCGCCGGGCGAGCCGCGCGTCGAGCGAGAGGGGGCCCGCGCCGACGATCAGCAGGAACAGCGCCCCGAGCAGCATCGCCCAGTCCGTGCGCGACTCGTGCGCCATCGCCCAGAACCCGCGCTTCACGAGGATGGGGACCTTCGTCGACGCGATCGCGACCAGCATGGTGGCGATGAGCGGCACGGCGGCGAGGCGCGTCGCGAGGCCGAGGAGGACGAGCGACCCGCAGGCGATCTCGACGGCGCCGACGAAGGGGCCGAGGATCTCCGGCGAGGGGAGGCCGATCTTCGCGAAGCGGCCGGCGCCGATCTCGGCGGGGAAGAGGAACTTCTGGATCCCCTCGGACAGAAAGACGCTGCCCACGGCGATGCGGATCAACACGGCCGCCGCAGGGGCTCGCGTCTCTGTGATCCGGCGGATCAGGCTCTGGCGAGGCGTGGCGCTCATGGCCGCAGGATACATCGGGCGCCGAGGCCTTCATCCCTCCTCGCGCGCCCCGCGGGCGGCCGGCCCCTCAACGCGCCGCGGGGTGGAGCAGGCGGACCATCGCCTCGGCGACGCCCGCGGCCGACGCAGGGTTTTGCCCGGTCACGAGGCGCTCGGCGACGACGACCTGCTTCTGCCACGGCGCCGCAGGCTGGAAGAGCGCGCCGCGCTCGACGAGCCGATCCTGGAGCAGGAACGGCACCACGGCGTCGAGCTTCACCGCCCGCTCCTCCTCGTTCGTGAACGCGCTCACCGCCTTGCCGGCGACGAGGTGCTGCCCGGACGAGAGGCGCACGTTCACGAGCGCTGCGGGCCCGTGGCACACGGCGCCGACGACGCCGCCGCGCTCGTAAATGCTCGCGGCGACGCGCGCGAACGCCTCGTTCTCGGGGAAGTCCCACATCGTGCCGTGCCCGCCGGCGAAGAAGATCGCGGCGTAGCGGGACGGGTCGACGCTGGCCGCCGGCAGGCTGTCGTGAACGCGCCCCGCGAGCGCGCCGCCGTCGAGGAACGGAGCGCTGGCCGGGTCGGCGTCGTCGACGCCGTCGAGCGGCACGCGGCCGCCGCGCGTCGAGGCGAAGTCGACGGCGAGCCCCGCCTTCGTGAACTCGGCGTACGGGTGCGCGATCTCGGGCAGGTAGGCGCCCGTGGGCTGCCCGGTGGCGCCCTTCTCGTCGTGGCTGGTCATGGCGATGAGCACGCGCTGGGTCATCTGGTTCTCCTTGGATTGAGCCTGGTCTGGGTGAGCGCTGTCGGGCGTGGCGCCGCCCGCGCACCCGGATGAGAAGGCGCACAGGGCGGCGAGCAGCGTGGTCAACGCCGCGCGGCGCCCGGGGCGACGATCCGGATCGGTCATGCCCAACTCGTAGGCGCTGCGGCGCGCGCCGGGTAGACGACGCCAGGGCGAAGCATTTGTACTAGCGTGTTGAGAATGGTCGCGCCGTCGCTCGCCGGTACGCTCCCGAACGTCGAGGCGTTCTGCCGCACCTACGAGACGGGGAGCTTCACCCGCGCCGCGCGCCTGCTCGCCGTCACGCCGCAGGCGACGAGCCGGAGCGTCGCGCGGCTCGAGCGCAGGCTCGGCGTGACGCTCTTCCGGCGCACCACCCGGAGCCTCGCGCCGACCGACGAGGCGCGCCGCTACTACGCGCTGTGCACCCAGGCGCTCGCGCTCCTGTCCGCGGGTGAGCGCGAGCTCGCGAGCGAGCGCTCCTCCCCCGAAGGGCTCGTACGCATCAGCGTCCCGACGACGTACGGCCACCACCGTCTGCTCCCGGCGCTCGGCGTGTTTCGCGAGCGCTACCCCGGCATACGCGTGGACATCCACGTGTCGAACCAGAACGTCGACTTCGTCCGCGAGGGGCACCACCTCGCGATCCGCATGGGAGCGATCGCCGACAGGACGCTCGTGGCCCGCAAGCTCGGCGACTTCGCGCTCGGCGTTTACGCGAGCAGCAGCTACCTGGCCCGGCACGGCGCGCCGCGCTCGCCCTCGGATCTCGAGAAGCACACGTGCATCGCGTTCCAGATGCCGCGTTCGGGTCGGGCGCTCCCGTGGGTCTTCCACCCTGGCCCGACCTCGCTCGTCCCCGAAGCCCGCTACCGGTGCTCGGAGGACGTGCTCGGCACCATCGGGCTCGCGCGCGCCGGCGTCGGGCTCGTGCAGACGTACGACTTCCTGGTCGAGGACGACGTCGCGCGCGGCACGCTCGTGCAAGTGCTCGCGCCGTTCCGAGGGGCGAGCCGGCCGTTCTCGCTGATTCACCCCAAAGGCACCGTGCTGTCGCCCCCCGCCCGCGCGCTCAAGGCGTTCGTCATCGAGCGCGAGGCGGCGCGCGCGAGGTGACCCGCGCCTGTCCGGGGTTGCACGTCGTCGATGTGCTGACGGCGGGGCGAGGCTCGCGCCGGTTCTCCCGTGCTACCGCGCGCGCCTCGAGTCGTGCAGATGCGGTGTGAGCGGCCCGAGCCGCGTCGTGTCGACGGTGAGCGAGACGACGAGCGAGAAGAAGCGGCGGCGCGTCTCGAAGCTCGGGCTCAGGTCGGGGAGGAGCGCGCCGATCCGCCTTGCGCCCGCGTCGTGGACGACGCGCTTGGCCATATCGAGGGTCTCGATGTGCGCGGCGTGGAAATCGCCCCCGGAGAGCTTCTTGATGAGGTCCGCGTACTCGCTCACGAGCGGCGCGATGTCCGCCCGCGCGACGGCGAGGGCGTCATCCGAGCGGGAGCTTCCGGTGAAGACGAAGTGGAGGTGTCTGTCGTCGTAGCCGGCGATCAGGGTGCACGGCTCGCGCGAGGGCCAGGGCGGCTCGCCGGAGACCATGTCGGTCGTGATCGTGCGCCACTCCTGCCTCCGGAGCGGCGACGCGCTCGACCAGAGGCGCTCTTCGATTCGGATGGCATGGACGGGCATACGGGATGAGCTCATCCTAGCGCTCACGCCTCACGGTGGTAGCGGCTCACGGCTGGACACCGTAGGAGGATCGGGGGAGCAAGAGCTCGTCGGAGCTCCAGGATATGCGTATTATCCAGCCGTTTCCTGAATACGCGATCTCCGTCCGGCCTCCCGGATGTCCTGGGCAATTCCGCAGATCCCGGCCACGAGCCCCGGGCGCCGCGCGCCCTCAGGCGGCGCGGGGGCGCACGTCGTAGCCGGCCCCGCGCACGGCCTCGGCGAGCGCGTCCACGGACGCGCTCGCCGGGTCGTGCCGCACGACGACGGTGCCCTCGCGCAGGCGCACCTCGACCTTGGCGATGCCGTCGAGCGCGCGGAGCGCGCTGTCGATGTGGCGAATGCAGGACGGGCAGCTCATCCCGTCGACGTGGAGGATGGTCTCTTTCATGGTGTCTTCCTTCCGGCGACCCGCTGGCCGCTCACCCCCGAAGACGCAGCCGTCCCGCTTCATTACACCCCGCCGGCGCCGCCGCGTCCGTCCGGCCGCGTGCGCTGTGCCCGCCCCGCAGAGCCCGGCTGCGCCGCGGTCCGCGCGATGCGCGCCAGCGCGCTCCCCGTGACACCGGCTCCGCCGGTTCCAGCAGGCGCGTCGATGTGACCGTGCCGGTTACAAGCGCCCCGGCGTTCGTCCCCTGGTCCAAGGCAATCTGCATTCGATCTCGCCCGGGCGCTCGGTGAGCACCGCAGACGCACCGGCGGGCGGTATGGCGCGAACGCATCCGCGACATCGGAGCTCGTTCGTCCTTCGTCCGAGCCGTGGTTACGGAGCGCTCCGACATGACGAACCTGGTGAACTGGGCAAGCCTGTCGACTCGCCGGCCGGCGTCATGTCAGGCGAGCATGCAGGACATGAGCTCAAAGGACACCGAGAAGTATCATTGAAATAAGGGAGGGACACATGGCCCACAAAGGGACGACCCTGAGCAAGGCTTTCCAGGACACCGCCACCGAGGCCCAGAACTGCCAGTCGATCTGCGTCCAGTCGATCCAGCACTGTCTCCAGATGGGAGGCCCCCACGTGGAGCCTTCCCACATGCAGCTCCTGCAGGATTGCGCCGAGATCTGCGAGACGACCGGGACGATGCTGCTGCGCGCCTCGCCGCAGCACAACCAGGTCACGGCCGCGTGCGCGGACATCTGCGAGCGCTGCGCCCGGAGCTGTGACCGGTTCGCGGGCGACGCGCAGATGAAGGCCTGCGCCGACGCCTGCCGCCACTGCGCCGCCGCGTGCCAGCAGGCCGCGCAGATGCGGCCGGGCGGGGCGGCCGGCGCGGGACACCACAGCGTGCCCTGAGCCAGCCGCCGCGCCGCCGGAGCGTCGCTGCGCGGCGCCGTCAGCCCTGCGCGGCGTGCTCCGCCGCCGCCCCTGGAGCGAGAGCCGGCGGCGCCGCGGGCGCGGCCCGGCGGAGCTGGGAGCCCCTCCACACCACGTACATCGCGGGGATCACCAGCAACGTCAGCAGCGTGAGCGAGACCAGCCCTCCCCACATCGGCGCGGCGATGCGCTTGGCCACGTCGGACCCGACGCCATCGTCGAGCAGCACCGGGAGCAGGCCGAACACGTTGGTGAGCACCGTCATCAGGAGCGGCCGCACGCGCTTCGCGCCCGCCTCGAGCGAGGCCTGGATGAGGTCGTCGACGCTCGCCAGCGTGCCGGCTTCACGCCCCCGGGTCCACGCCTCGTCGAGATACACGATCATGACGCTCGCGGTCTCGGCGGCGACGCCGAGGAGCGCGATCATCCCGACCCACACGGCGATCGAGGTGTTGAATCCGGCGGCGTAGAGCGTCCAGATCGCGCCCACGGCGGCGAACGGCACCCCGGTCATCACGAGGAGCGTCTGCGCCGCTCCGCCGAAGTTCAGGTAAAGAATCACGAACACGATGCCGAGCGTGAGCGGCAGGATGTACGCGAGTCGCTCGCGCACGCGCTCGAGCAGCTCGAATTGCCCCGTCCACTTGAGGTAATAGCCCGGGGGCAGCTCGACCTCCCGCGCGACGGCCACCTTCGCCGCCTCCACGTAGCCGCCGACGTCGCTCGTCGAGGTGTCGATGTAGATCCAGCCCGTGAGCGAGCCCATCTCGCTCTTGATCATCGGCGGCCCCATGACCGTCTCGATCCTGGCGAGCTGCCCGAGCGGGACGGACGCCGCGCGCGCCGGCCCCTCGGCGGGGCCCCTCGCCATGGCGGCGCTCCCGCCCATCGCGCCGCCGCCCATCGCGCCGCCCCCGCCGGCGGCGAGGCGCGCGATCTCGGCCGGCGAGGGGGCGCCCCCCATCGGATCGCCGCCCATGCCGCCCGCGGCCATGCCCCCGCCGAAGGCCGCGGACGCCGCGCCGCCCATCGCCGCCGGGGCGCTCCCGACCGGCAGCGGGCGCGGCGACAGCGGGGCGACCGGGACCGGCACGTCGCGCAGCGCCTCGATGCTGTCCCGGAGCTCGCGCGGATAACGCACGCTCACCCGGTAGCGCTCGCGGCCCTCGAAGAGGGTGTCGACATCCATGCCGCCGATCGTGCTCTCCACCACGTCGAGCACGTCGCGCACGCTGAGGCCGTACCGGGCGATGGCCTGCCGGTCGGGCGTGATGTCGAGGAAGAAGCCGCCGAGCTCGCGCTCCGCATAGACGCTCCGCGTCCCGGGCACGTCCCTGAGCGCGCGCTCCAGGTCGTCGTCGATCTTGCTGATCACCTCGAGATCCGGCCCGAAGACCTTGAGCCCGATCGGCGTCCGGATCCCTGTCGCGAGCATGTCGATCCGCGCCTTGATCGGCATGGTCCACGCGCCCTGCACGCCGGGGGTCGCCGTCTTCTGCTCGAGCTCGGCCACGAGCTTCTCGTGCGTCATCCCCGGCCGCCACGCGCTCCTCGGCTTCAGCCGGACGACGGTCTCGAACATCGAGAGCGGGGCCGGGTCGAGCGCGGTCTCGGCGCGGCCCGCCTTGCCGAACACGCGCTCGACCTCGGGCACGCTCCGGATCTGCGCGTCCTGCCAGGTCAGGAGGCGCCGGGCCTCGGCGATGGGGATGCCCGGCACCGTGACCGGCATGAAGAGCAGGTCGCCCTCGTCGAGCGGCGGCATGAACTCCGATCCCAGGCGCGACATCGGGTACACCGTGGCCCCCATGAGCCCGATCGCGGCCGCGATGACGAGGCCGCGGCGGCGCAGGCACGCCCGCAGCACGGGGCGATAGGCCGCGATGCAGAGGCGGTTGATTGGATTCCGCGCCTCCGGCGTGATCCGGCCCCTCAGGAGCGTCACCATCAGCGCGGGCACCAGCGTGACCGAGAACAGCGACGCGAACGCCATCGAGAAGGTCTTGGCCAGGGCGAGCGGCCGGAAGAGCCGGCCCTCCTCGCCCTCGAGGGTGAAGACGGGCAAGAACGCGATGGTGAGCACGAGCAGCGCCCCGAACATCGACGGCCCGAGCTCGCGCGCGGCGCCGATGACGATCTCCGCGCGCGGGATCTCGCGCCCTTCCCGCTCCGCCGCCTCGATCTTCCGGTGCGCGTCCTCGACCAGCACGCAGGCGGAGTCGACCATGTCGCCCAGCGCCAGGATGATCCCGGCGAGCGACATGATGTTGATCGAGAGATCCAGCGCATAGAAGGCGATGAACGTCGCGGCCGTCGCGACCGGGAGCGCGATGGCGGCCACCAGCGCGGAGCGCAGGTGGAAGAGGAAGACGAAGATGACAAGGATGACCACGCCCAGGATCTGGACCAGGTTGGTCGAGAGCGTCTTCACCGAGCCGGCGATGAGCTCGCTCCGGTCGTAGACAGGCACGACCTCCACGCCGGGCGGGAGGGAGCCCTTCACCTCCTCGATCTTGCGCTTCACCCGATCGATGACGTCGAGCGCGTTCTCGCCGTGGCGCATCACCACGATGCCGCCGACGACCTCGCCGCGGCCGTCGAGCTCGGCCACGCCGCGGCGGAGGTTGCCGCCCACGGTGACGTCGGCGACGTCGCGGACGCGGATCGGCGTGCCGCGCGCGTCGGTCGCGACAACCGCTTCCTCGAGATCCTCCCTGCCGCGCACGTAGCCCCGGCCGCGGAGCACGTACTCGTGCTGGGCCATCTCGATCACGCGCCCGCCCACCTCGGTGTTGGCCCCGCGGACGGCCGCGGCGACCTGCCCCACGGACGCGCCCCGCGCCTTCATCCGCGCCGGGTCGACCTGGATCTGGTACTCCTTCTCGAAGCCGCCCACGCTCGCGACCTCGGCGACGCCCTCCAGCCCCTGGAGCCAGTAGCGAAGGTGCCAGTCCTGGAACGAGCGCAGCTCCTGGAGGTTGTGCTCCCCGCGCTCGTCGACGAGGGCATATTGATAGACCCACCCCACGCTTGTCGCGTCCGGGCCGATCTGCGGCGTGACGCCCTCGGGCAGGCTGTCCTTCACCTTGGCGAGCTGCTCGACGACGCGCGATCGCGCCCAGTAGATGTCCGTCCCGTCCTTGAAGACGACGTGGACGAAGCTCATCCCGAACATCGTGAGTCCGCGGACGGTCTTCACCCCGGGCGCGCCCAGGAACGACGTGGCGACGGGATAGGTGACCTGATCCTCGATGAGGGTCGGGCTGCGGCCCATCCACTCGGTGGCCACGATGACCTGCGTGTCCGAGAGATCCGGCAGCGCGTCGAGCTGGGAGCGCCGCGCGCTGAACAGCCCGAAGGCGGTGAGCGCCGCGGCGAGGAGGAAGATGAAGAGCCGCTTGCGGGCGGAGAAGTCGATCAGGCGCGCGATGACGCCGAGCGGCGCCGCCGGCGCGTCGTCGCGGCGCGGCGGCTCAGTGGACATGGCCGCCCTTGGGCGCGCTGGAGGCCTGGAGTCGGCTCTCGGAGTCGAGGAGGAACTGCGCCCCTGTCGCGACCCGCTCTCCCGCGGACAGGCCCGCGTCGACCCGGTAGCGATCGCCGACGAGCGGGCCGAGCTTCACCTCGCGCGGCTCGGCCCTGTCGCCCTGGACAACGAAGGCGATGGCGCGCGTGCCGGTCCGGATCACCGCGCTCTCCGGGACCGAGAGCCCCTCGCCGAGCGCCAGATCCATGGTCACGGAGACGAACGCGCCGGGCCGGAGCGAGCCGTCGGCGTTGTCGAGCTCGAACCGGATCTTCATCGTGCGGGTGGCCTCGTCCACCGTCGGCGGGACGAACGCGACGGGCGCGTGGAGCGCGCCCTCGCGCCCCTCGACGTGGAGGTGCGCGTGATCCCCGGCGCGGACGTGGGGCACGTCGCGCTCGTACACGTCGGCCAGCACCCAGACGCGGGACAGGTCCGAGATGGTGTAGAGCTCCAGCGAGGGCTCGACGAACATGCCGTCCACGGCCTGCTTCGCCACGACCACGCCGGCGCGCGGCGCGGTGAGGGCGAAGGTGCGCTGCGGCTGCCGGGTCGCCTCCAGCCGCGCGATCTCCGCCTTCGGCACGTCCCAGAGCGAGAGTCGGCGGCGCGCGGCGGCGAGGAGCTGCTCGTGGGCGCGCCGCTCCGCGGCCGCGAGCTCGCCCGCCGGAGCCGGCGCTCCCGCGGCGCGCTCGAGCAGCGCCACGAACTCCAGCTCTGCCGCGAAGACCTCCTGGCTGTACAGCGAGCAGAGCGCCTGCCCCGCCGAGACCTTGCGGCCGACGAAGTCGACGGCGACGCGCTCGACGAAGCCGCGGACCTTGGCGTGCACGTGCGCCGATCGCGTCTCGTCCAGCGCGACGACGCCCACGGTGCGGAGCGGGCGCTTGAGCTCCCGCGACTCGACCACGGCCGTGCTGAGCGCCAGGCCGCCGAGGCGCGCCGGGTCCAGGGAGACCGGGGCGTAGCCCGCCGGGCTCATCGGCGTCGCGGCGCCTTCCCCGGCGCGGGCGGCGGCGGGCTGGGCCGCAGGCGCCCCGTGGCCGGCGTGGGGGTCGCCCCCGGCGGGCTGGGCCGCGGGCGCCCGGTGGCCGGCGTGGGGATCGCCCCCGGCGGGCTCGGCCCGCTGCGCCCCGTGACCGGCGTGGGGATCGCCCCCGGCGGGCTCGGCCCGCTGCGCCCCGTGACCGGCGTGAGGATCGACCGGCGTCGGCGCGGCGCTCGGGGCCGCGTGCGCGGCGTGCCCGTCGTCGGTCGAGGGGGCGTTGCAGCCGAGCAGCGCCACCGCGGCGGTGAGCACGATCGAACGAGTCCGCTTCATTGTCCATCTCCACCGAGCGGCCCGCCCACGGCCCGCTCGAGCTCTGCGAGGGCGATCTCGCGGCGCACCGCCGCCTCGGCGACGGCGAGCTCCGCGCTCTGGAGGGCGCGCCGCGCGTCGAGCACGGCGACGAGGTCCGCCGCCGCCGTGCCGTAGCCCGCGATCGCGGCCTCGAAGCTCTCGCGTGCCTTCGGCAGCGCCACCGCGCGCAGGAGCTCCATCTGCCGGGCCGCGGCCTGCGCCCGGTGCCAGGCGCCGGCGACCTCGGACGCGATCATCGCGCGCATCGCCGCCCGGTCCTCCGCGGCGCCGTCCGCGCGCGCGTCGAAGGCGCGGGCGAGGTGCCCCTGCTTTGCGGCGCCGAAGAGCGGGATCGTGCCGCCGATCATCGCGCCGAACGACGGCGCGGCGCCGATGTTCTGGTTGAGCCAGACGCCCGTCATGAGGTCCGGGTACGGCTCCTTGCGCGCCATGGCCGCCATCGCCTGCGCCTCGGCCCGCATCGCCGCCATCCCCGCGAGCTCGGGCCGCGCCGCGCCGGCCCGGCCGACGAGCGCCGCGAGCCCGGCCGATGGCATCGGGGAGAGCGCGCCGGTCGGCTCGGCGATCGGCGTGTCGACGGGCCGGTCCCTGAGCGCGTTCAGCATGGCCACCATGGCGGCGCGCTCGCCTTCCAGGTCGACGAGCTCCACGTCGATCGCCGCGACCTCCACCTGCGCGCGCGCCACGTCGTGGTGGCCGCCCTGGCCCGCGGCGTAGCGCCCGAGCGCCGCGCCGGCGATCTGGACCGCGAGGCCGCGCGCCGCGCGGGTCACCTCGCTGCGCTTCGCGCTCCGGAGCAGCATGAAGTACGCGCGCTTCGCCTCGAGGCGCAGGTCGAGCCGGCGGACCGCGAGCTCCGCGGCCGCGTTGCTCTCCTGCTGCTCCACCGCCCGGCGCATCAGCTCGAGCTTCCCGGGCCAGGGGACCATCTGCGAGAGCTCGTACCGGATCATGGGCATCTCCGCGCCCATCGGGAGGCGATCGACCATCACGCTGGCCGCGGGATCGGGCCACGCGCCGGCCGCCGCGGCCTCGTCCTGGAACGCGCGCCGCCGCAGCGCGCCCGCGCGCAGCGAGGGGTTCCGGGCGAGCACGTCGGCGACGATCGCGTCGAGCCCGGGCTCGTCGGCCCGCGCGGCCTGCGCGCCGCCGAGCGACGCCAGCGCGAGCAGGGCGGCGAACAGTCGCGACTTCATGCCCGCGACCAGAGCACGGGGTGTGCCGCCCGCTCGCCGCCTGTCGCCGCCTGTCGCCGCCTGCTGCCGCGGGTGCCGCCCGCCGGGCCGGCGCAGGGCGTGCGCGGCGCGCGCCGATTGCGCGCCTCGCCCGGCGGTCGCCCCCCGGGCTCAGCGGGCGGGTGTGACCGCCTCGGTCACGCCGCCCTGCCCGATGTAGCCGTACCTGCTCCTCCTCGTCGAGGCTCGCCTCGTCCCGGCGCCGGTGTTGCGGTCATGTGCTCAGAGAGATTCCACATGAAGGCGGGAAGATCATTCAGGTTTCTTCCCGCCTTCCCGCCTTCATGTTCAAATGACTGCACTACCCCGGCCTGCCGGCGCGGCCGCTACTCCTCCGGGTACCACGCCGCGCGCCACGCCTGCATCTGGTCGATCTCCCGCTGCTGCGCCTCGATGATGCCGGAGGCGAGCGTCTTGATCTCGGCGTGCTCGGCCTTCTGCAACGCCACCTCGGCCGCGTCGATCGCCATCTCGTGGTGCGGGATCATCGCGTCGATGAAGGCCCTGTCGAACGGCTCCGCCGTCTTCAGCTCCTCGTTCTGCCTCGCCATGTCCATCATCGCGCCGTGCTCCACGCCCTCGAGCATGGGCATCTCGTCCACGGGCGGCGTCTCTGCGCTCCCGTACCACTGCTCGCGCCAGCTCTTGAGCTGGCTGATCTCCTGGTTCTGGGCCGAGATGATCTCGTCGGCCATCGCCTTGAGCTCGGCGTGCTCGGCCCGCTGCTGTGCGGTGATGGCCATCATCACGGCGCCCTCGTGGTGAGGCGTCATCATGTCGATGAACTGCCGATCGAACGGCGCCGAGGCCGTCTCTCCGCCGCCCGCCGTGTGGCCGTCGTGAGCGCCCGGGGACGACTTGCTGCACGCGGTCACGAGGACAGAGGCCCCCGCGAGGACGAGCGCGGCGAGCAGACGGCCTGGACGTGAGCTGTGCCCTCGCCCATCGACAGCGCCTCGGTGCAGCGGACGCAACGAAGGAGCGCGGCGCTCACGAGGCGTGGCGCGCGCCCCATCGGTAGAGATCGGTCGTGAATGCGGACTCGGAACCATGGTATCCTCCAGTGTCAGGGGACCAGACCGCCCATGCGAATGCGGTGCCGCCCCTGTCCCCCTCGGGAACGGCGTCCCATCGGCCAGCGCGTGGCCCGCGGAGAGCGTCCTCGACCGGTCGAGACGCCGCAGCTGTGGCGCCTTTGCTCGCGTGCTCGTACACTCACAGAGTAACCACACCGGTTACAGCAGGCGTGTTCAGGTAGCCCTCGTAACCACTGAACCGCTGCCCAGAGCGACAGACCGGGTTGCGCAGGCGCATCGCCGAGGGGCCCGACCGAGCTCAGGCGCAAGAGATACGGACATGGCGGCTGCGCCGCGGCGGCGCCCGAACGCAGCCATTCCGGATTGAATGGAGGAGTTGGATGACCCTATCCCGGCGTCGCTTGTTCGCTGAAATCGCCACGGTCGCCACCACCGTTGGAGCGTGCCGTGCAGCTCCTATCGAGGCGGGGGACCCTGCCCCCGTAGCCGCGCCGGCGGGGAGCGACCCGATCGCACTGGCGCGGGACGAGCGGTTCTGGCGCAGGGTCGCTCGCCAGTACCAGGTGAACCCGGATTTCACCAATCTAGAAAACGGCTATTATGGAATCATGCCTGAGCCGGTGTACCGTGAGTACCTGCGCAACACCAGGCGGCTCAACGAGTCGAGCTCCTGCCTGCTGCGCACCACCTACAAGGACGAGGTCGAACGGGTCCGCGAGCGGCTCGCCGCTGTGGCGGGCGTGTCGAAGGAGGAGATCGCGCTCACCCGGGGCGGCACCGAGGCGCTGCAGAACCTCATCGCGGGCTATAACCGGCTGCGGCCCGGGGACGCTGTCATGTACGCCGACCTCGATTACTACAGCTGCCAGTACGCCTTCAACTGGCTGCGCGATCGACGCGGCGTCGATGTCGTGACCATCTCGATCCCGGAACCGCCGACCAGGCAGGCTGTCCTCGACACCTACGCCAGGGCGCTGCACGAGCACCCACGGGTCAAGCTGCTTCTGCTCACCCATATCAACAATCGCACCGGCCTCGTCGTGCCCGTGAGCGAGATCGTCGCCATGGCCAGGGACGCCGGCGTGGACGTGATCGTCGACGCGGCCCACTCCTGGGGTCAGCTCGACTTCACGAACGGCGACCTGAACGCGGACTTCGTTGGATTCTCGTTGCACAAGTGGGTCAGCGCGCCGCTCGGCGTCGGTTTCCTCTATATCCGCGAGGGTCGGATGGCCGACATCGACCCCTTCCTCGCCGATGAGCTCTACCCGGCAGACGACGTGCGCTCCCGGGTTCACTCGGGCACGGTCGACATCGCCCCCTCCCTCACCCTGCCGGTCGCGCTGGACTGTCACCTCGCGCTGGGCGCTGCGGTCAAGCAGGCCCGGCTACGCTACCTGCGGGATCGCTGGGTGAGCCGGGTGAAGCAGATCGGCAACGTCGAGGTGCTGACCCCGGACGACCCGGAGATGTACGGGGCGATCACGTCGTTCCGGATAGCCGGGCGAACCTCGGAGGCCGACAACGTGGCGATCGCCGATCATCTGATGGACACGCACCGGATCTTCACGGTGCGCCGCGGCGGGATCGCGAAGGGGGACTGCGTGCGGGTGACCCCTGCCTTGTATACCTCCGTCGATGACGTCGACCGTCTGGCGAGCGCCCTGGTGGAGGTCGCCCATCGGTTTCGAAGCTGACGAGGATCGCCGGACGTCAGCACCGCGAAAACGTACCGCGCAGCACCGGGGATGCCGGCGGGCGGGTTCGCTCGAGGCATGGGGGCGAGAGCGCCTCCCGGTCAGCGTGCTTGAGCCTGCTGGGCGCGCTGGCGCAGCCCGAGGCTCAGCCACAGGAGCTCGGCGGCGAGGGCCGCGAGCATGGCCACCGCGGCCGCCGTGGCGCCGGGCATCTCTGCTCGGATCCCGAAGGCAGCAGCGCCCAGAAGGACCGTCGTCCCGAGCCATGTCGCAACGTTGACCCGGCTCGTGCGACCTTCGCTGATCAGGAACCCCTGGGCCGCGTTCTGGAGCGCGATGAACATGGGCACGACGGAGCAAAGGAGGACGACGGGCAATACTCCCGCCAGAATGGCCGCGTCATGTCCGATGAAGGCGCTCAGCAAGAGCCGCCCAGGCGACGTCACCGCCACGCCGAGCAGGAGCAGTGTACAGGGTGCTCCGACGCTCAGCGCAAACCGAACCAGGAGGCCGTCCGACGCCTGGTCGCGGTTGCGGATGATGACCTGCTGGACCATGCGCGTCGTGTTGGCGATCAAGAGCACGAAACCCCACGCGGCGGGCCAGGCAGCCAGCGCGACGGACGCATCTCTGGCGCGGGCCACGAGCGCCACGAGGATCGCGCGCCCGCCCCAGACCACGAGCATGGAGCTGGCGAGCGGCCAGTAGAACCGAAAGACGCCGGCGACATCCGTCGGGAGGTCGCGTGCGTCTTCGGTTTGCGGCGCGTGAGCTGCGCCGAGGTCCCTGGCCGCTGCCGTCACCATCAGCGCCTCGGAGATCACGCCCAGGATGAGCGCCGTGCCCGCGAGCCAGGCGCCCGGCATGCCGGTCGCGAACCCGACCGCGAGCACGGCGGCGACGACGGCGAGCCTCGCCAGGCCCGCCCGGCCCACCTGCTTGGCGTGGCCGGCGCGGATGAGCCGGCCCTGGAAGTAGCGCCGCCATCCGATCGCGGCTGGCCAGAGGATCAAGAGGAGCAGGACGACCTGCGCACGTTCGCCGATCGCGCCGTCGAGGCGCAAGACATGCCGCCCGAAGAGGGCGAACGACGGCGGCGAAGCCAGGAGCAAGAGGCCCCCGGTCAGGACCGCCAGGGCGATCATCATGAAGCGGAAGAGCGCCCTCCGGGACGCCATGGTGGCCGAGAGCGCGTTCGAGGCGTGCAGGAGCATGATGATCGGACTCTCGAAGAACACGGCGAGCGACTTCGCCACACCGGCAGCTGCCAGGTTCACCCGGGCCTCCGGGAGGTGGGCGAGCGTCGTTGTGATGAGCGGCTCGCCGGCCGCCATCGTCACCTCGCTCAGCGACAGTGGCAGGAACTGCGCCCAGAGGGACCGGACCGTCATCGCCGTCTCCTCAGGCTCGCTCATGCCGCGCGTTCTCCACCATTCTCTCTCGGGACACCGGTTCGAGCCTCCGGATCGCCGCCATGAGGGCATCTTCCTCCAGGATCTCGATCCCCTGCGCGGCGAGCCATTCCCGGTTGTAGACGGTCTCCAGATACCGATCGCCGCGGTCAGGGTTGATGAGCACGACCTGCTGGCGCAGCGCGAGGGGCGCCGCGTAGGCCAGGCCAGCGGCCACGATCGCGCCGGTCGACGCTCCCAGGAGCAGGCCCTCCTTCCTGGCCAACGCGTGACAGACGGAGAAGGCCATCTGGTCTGGAATCGAATACGCGGAATCCAGCGCCGCCGGAGTGAAGCTGGGCGGGACGAAGGAGAGGCCCAGCCCGGTCATCTTGTACGGATGGCGCGGCGTCCCGAGGATGGCGGAGCCGGCCACGTCGACGCCGACGAGCTTGATGCCAGCGTACCAGCGCTGGAAGAACTTCGCGACCCCGGCGAGCTGGCCAGCCGTGCTGATGCCCAGCACGATCACGTCCGGCGCGCCGCTGAACGCCTCCTCGATCTCGGGCGCCGTGGTGAGCGCATGGGCCTCGGGGTTCAGAGGATTGAGGTGCTGGCAAGGGTACCACGCGCCGGGGATCTCTCCGGCGAGCTGTGCGGCCTTCCTCATGCGAGCCACCTGCATGGATCCGTGCGCATCCATCGCAGAGAGCGGTACGTCCATGAGCTCCGCGCCGTAGGCCTCGAGCATACGCCGCATGGGCGGGGCGGTCTTGGCATCAACGACGATGATCACGCGGTAGCCCCGGGCCGCCCCGACCATGGCGAGACCGATGCCGAAATTGCCCGAGCTCGACTCGACGATCGTCCCGCCGCGACGCAACAGCCCTCGCGCCTCAGCCTCCTTGATGAGGTACGCGGCGTTCTTCTCCTTGATGCTGCCGCCGGGATTGCACGACTCCAGCTTGAGGAACAGGTCGTGTCGCTCGCACACCTCCCCGAGGCGGTTCAGCCGGACGAACGGGACATGGCCGACGGCCTCGCTCACATCGCGGGCGAGCCGCGGCCTGCGCTCGCGGGGCCTGCGCTCGCGGAGCGCGCGGGCGGGCGCCCGCGTGCCGTGCCGCCTCACCTCGCGCGCGATGCTCGGCGGCCTTTGCTCGGTGCGCTCGAGCGCCGGCGCCGCCATCGACGGCGCTCGCGTCCTCTTGTCGCGGGCGGTCGGGATCAAGACACGACCGTGATGCATGTTCGTCTTGCCCATCAGCTTGCTGCCTCTCATCCAGTCCCCAGCTGCTCACCTCAGTCTTCCTCGGAAGGCAAAGCGGAGTCGTCGCGAGGCGCTCGCGCCCGCAGTCCGGCCGAGATCGGCTCGCCATACAGCTTCGCCGCCCCTGCCTCGTCGAGCGAGGTCAGCACGTAGTCGCCCCCGTTGGTGCCCTCGCACCGGCTCGCCGCGTTGTAGTGCATCACGGAGGCCGGATCATAAGGCGTGAGCGCCCGCCAGGCGGGGCGCTCGGTGCAGGCGCCGTTGCCCTCCGGCCGAACGTGCTCGTGCCGGAAGCCGAGGACGTGCCCGAGCTCGTGCCGGAGGACCCCGGTCAGGGTCTTCGCGCCGGCTCGAGCGATGTTCTCCAGATCGAGGAAGACCTGGTGATACCCCCGCGCGACCATGCTCGGAAGGAAGGCTCGCCCGTTGTACGTGGCGCCGCTCGCGGGGACCACTTCGAACAGCACGGGGTGCTCCTCGGACTCGCAGGCCTCGTCCTGGCCGGGCTGGTAGACGAAGCGCACGGCGGCGGCGCCCGCCCAGGTGGACCCGGCCGACCGCGTCGCGGCGACCACCGCGTCGTGATCGTCGCCGAAGCGCGGAGAGACGCAGTACGTCAGGTTCATCTTCTGCTCGTCGCTCCAGCGGTCATCGCTCCCGTCGTCGCGCCTGTTGACGATGAGCGCCCCCGGTTGCCGGCGCTCGGCGGAGAGCTCCTTCAGGGTCACGTCGTCGTGGACGCCGATGTCGCCGTCGACGAGATAAGCGCCGTCGTTCGGATCGCGCGGGAGGCTGGCCTTCCATTCATCGAAGCTCTGCTGACTATCACCGACGGGCTCGCCCGCATCGGACGACGGGTCGGCGACGCAGCCCGCCGCCGCGAGGGCGGAGGCGGCGGACAACAGGACGAGAAAACCGTGAATGGATGGAGGGATGGACATGGTGAGCTCCTTGCTCGTGGCCAATCCGAGCCAACGAGCCATGACCGCGCAAGCGCCGTGCCAGGGCTTCAAGGCCGCCGGGAGGACGAAGAACCCCCGTGCCTGGTTCGATCGCCCCGGCGGCGGAGCGAAGCGGCCGCCTCGTTGTGACTTGCATGGTCACAGACGATCCTAATGCGGCGTCGGTTCTCGTCTATAGAAGCGCGGCTCGGTGCTCCTGAGCTGTGACCGGTGTGGTCACGGCGCGGTGACCGTACGAGTCACCGGGACGGCCGCAGCGCGCGCGCCGGCGAGCGCCGAGGCTGGCCGAGGTCCTCGCGCGCCCGAGCGGCTGCGGGCCGAACACGACTGCAGCGGATCAGCAGGATGACCCCTGCCACAAACAGCGCGATCGCGCCGTACTGGCCGGGCGTCAGGCCGGCGTAGCGCACGTCGACGATCCGGAGGAACTCGAGCAGAAACCGGACGGGCGCGTACAGCACGGCCAGGAGCCCCGCAAAGAAGCCCGCCGGCCGCGATCTCTGCCCCAGCGCGGCGATCACCACCGTGACGGGGATCATGTACAGCGCCTCCTCGAGGCCGAGGTTGTGCCGGATGAACCCATCCGTGTACCGCTGGCCGAGGAAGAAGGTCGTGACCTTGCCGGGATGATCGAAGGCCAGGAAACAGCCGAACCGACCGACGGTCCAGCCGAACGGGAGGGCATAGGCGATGGCGTCCACGTAGCGCCACGCGCGGCCCCCGAGCCGGGCGCGGTGACGACGGAGGAAGAGCGCCGCGCCCACGACCGCGCCGAGGAAGCCGCCGAACGACGACAGCCCCTCCCAGATGCGGAGGAGGCTCCAGGGATCGGCCAGCGTGTCGGACGGGAAGTAGACGAGGCGGTCGACGAGGTGGGCGCCGAGGAAGCCACCGACGAGCACCCAGGCGAGCATCCGGCCGGAGATGTCGAGATCGAGCCCCTCGCGGACCGCGCGGCGCTTGAGGACCTGCACTCCCACGAAGATCCCGAGCGCGACCAGCACGCCGAATGAATAGACGTGCAGCGGGCCGAGCTGGAGAGTGGGCTGGGGAATGTACGGAATCATGAAACGCTCGCGCGATGCATCAGGGATGCCACGCTCCGGAGGCGCGCAAGACCGGCGCGGCGGCGTGGACGCCAGTCGAAGGGGAAGTGCTTGCTGGAACCGCCCTCGTAGGGGTGGGAGAAGTCGAATCCGACGGTGAGGTCGTCCTCGACCACGCCCCAGGTGGCCACCTGGCCGGGGCCGACGTCGGCGCCGGGAGCATTGAACTCGCCGATGCTGACGACCGCGAGCCCCGAGAGATCGACGTCTGCGTGGTGGCCCTCGTGGATCTGCCAGACCAGCGTGAAGAGGCAATCCCCGTGCGTGGAGGGCTGCGCGAACGTGCATGGGCAGGGCAGTACGTGGAGACGTCGCCGGTCGCCGGACATTACAGGGCGCTGAGAGGCCCGACGCCGCGCAGCTTCAACAGCTCTTTGGGTTCCCGGAGGGTGAAGCCGAGCTCCTGGGCGCACTTGCGTCGGCCAGGCAGGCGAGCTGAGCCCACACGCTCGCTGTAATCGGGCAGAGGCTCGCGCGTCTTTCACGCAGGAACTGAACGGACAGCCCGTCCTGTGCTACGCGACCGACCGCTGGAACTACACCCCGGGGCCGGCTTCCACCAGGACCACGGAACGTGAGCGGAGGGACACGAGACCATGGCAACTGCATCGCGGCGGTATCCGCTGATCATCGGCGCCACGCTCGCCGCCGGGATCACGGCGGCGTTGGTTCTCCGGCCCGATCCTCCCTGGCGCGCACCGGAGCGCGGCGCCGCGTCGGCCGGCGCTGTGCCCGCCGGCGGCAAACCCCTGACCGCGCAGGTGCGCGAGTTCGAGGGGTCTTATCCGGAGGCGGTGACGCCGACAGGCGCCGTCCGCGAGGTCGCGCTCGAGGCCGCGCCGGTGACCCTGCCGTTGCTCGACGGGCAGCCCCTGGACGTCTGGGCCTACAACGGCCAGGTCCCCGGCCCGACGATCCGCGTCCAGCGCGGCGAGCGCCTCCGCGTGACGTTCACGAACCGGCTGCCGCGGCCGACCACCGTGCACTGGCACGGCGTGCGCCTCCCGAACGCGATGGACGGCGTGCCCGGCGTCACGCAGCCGGCCGTGCCGCCGGGCGGGACCTTCGTCTACGAGTTCGTCCCCAGGGACGCGGGGACGTTCTGGTTCCACCCGCATCTGAGGAGCAGCGAGCAGGTCGAGCGCGGCCTGTACGGCGTCCTCGTGGTCGAGGACCCGGCGCCCCCGCCCTACACGCGCGACATCGTCTGGGTGCTCGACGACTGGCGCATCCGGCAGGGGGTGATCGATCCGCAGTTCAACACCCCCCACGACCTCATGCACGACGGTCGCTGGGGCAACGTCATCACCGTCAACGGGAGCATCGACGAGCGCCTCACCGTCAGGCCCGGCGAGCGGATCCGCCTCCGGCTCCTCAACGCGGCGAACGGGCGGGTCTTCGCGCCGGACCTCTCCGGCCTCGACGCGCGGGTCATCGCGGTCGACGGGCTGTACAGCGCCAGGCCGCTCGACCCCGCGGGGTTCGAGCTCGCGCCTGGCAACCGGATCGACCTCGACATCACCATCCCGGCGTCCGCGGCCGGCCGGCAGTTCAGCGTCGTCGACCGTTTCACGCGGCGCCCGAACGCGCTCGCCTCGATCGACGTGAGCCAGGGAGCAGCGGTGCCGACCCCCGCCTTCCCCTCGCCAGCAGCAGCCCACGTGCCCCTGTGGCGCGACACAGCGGCGATCGCGCCGCGCCTCGAATACCGGCTGGCCGCGAGGAGAGGCGGTGAGCTCGGGATCGAGTGGACGCTCAACGGCGCAGCGGCTCGCCATGCTCACGACACGGAGGCGTCGACCGCGGATGGTCATGGGCACGAGGTCTCGGCGCTGCCGCGCGGGGAGTGGAGCAAGCTCCGGTTCGTCAACGACTCCGGCCGGCTCCACCCGATCCACCTTCACGGGATGTTCTTCAAGGTCCTGAGCCGCGACGGACGCCCGGCCGACGAGCCGTTCTTCCGCGACACCGTGCTGGTCCACCCACGCGAGACCGTCGACGTCGGCCTGGTCCCTCTCGACGAGGGGCGCTGGATGCTCCATTGCCACATCCTGGAGCACGCCGAGGCTGGCATGATGTCGCTGCTCGACGTGAAGGCGATGTGAACGCGTCGCGAACCTGAGAATCGGTTGCGCCTCACTCCTTCGGAGTCCGTCCGCTCGCCGCGGCCCGCGCGTCCGGGAGGACCCGCTGCAGCAGCGCCGTGCTCTCCTCCGCCATCCGCTCCGGTGAGCACGGCATTCCCTTGTGGACCCAGCTCGTCATCAGCCGCACCAGCGCCGCCGCCGCCGCCTCGGAGCGGAGCATGAACAGGGCCCCCTCCTCCGGCGCCATCCGCGGAGCGTACAGGCGGCAGATGCTGCCCTGCAGGATGTCCTCCAGGGAGCGCGTCAGCACCCGCTCGCTCTTCTCCGCGGACAGGAGCTTGCTCACCAGCTCGCGCATCTCGGCGAGGTGGCGGTAAAACGGCAGGAAGTCGAGCGGACGTCCCGCGTCCCGCAGGAACAGCGCCCGCAGGTGCTCGTGTCCGAACAGCAGCAGCTGCTCCTTGTTCTCGTAGTGCGCGTAGAACGTGGACCGCCCGACGTTGGCTCGATCGATGATGTCCTGGATGGTCACGTCGTCATAGCCCTTCTCCAGGATCAGCGAGACCAGGGCGTCCGAGAGCAGCTTCCGGCTCTTCTGTACGCGCCGATCCTGCACGCGCCGATCCGCGATCTTGCCGGCGGTCCGTATCCCGTCGCCGCCCCCGTCCCTGTCCTCGTTTCCGGACTTTTTCGCGCTCTTGTTCATTAACGTTCAATCCGCGGTCCGTGTCGCTGGGTGGAAGAGGCGCCCGACCCTAGCTTCCATCGCATGCGAGGAACGCTGATCTGGTTGACGAGCCGCCTCTTGTACCCGCTGCTGCTGGCGGTGACCTTGTACATCATCCACGCCGCCGTGACGCAGGGCTGGGACCTGAGGCGCACCCTGTGGGGCTACCTCTTCGGCCTGATCGTCTTGCTCATCACCGTCGAGCGCCTGCTGCCGCTGTCGCCGGACTGGGGCATGACCCGCCGGAGCTTCTGGCGCGACCTCAAGTACCTGCTGGCCTCGGGCGTCACCATCGCGGTGGTGCGGACCGGCTTTGGCACCCTGGCCCTGTGGCTCAGCGAGCGGCATCAAGGCCCGCTCGCCAGCGCTCCCGTGCTCCTCAGCGTGGGGGTCTTCCTTGTGGTCTTCGAGCTGCTTCAGTACTGGTTCCATCGCCTCAGCCACGAAGGCAACGGCGCCCCGGGGCGCTTCTTGTGGAAGATCCACCTGGCGCATCACCTCCCGGATCGCGTGTACGTGGTGATGCACGGCGTGTTTCACCCCCTCAACGCGCTCCTCTCGGCGGTGCTGATCCAGTCGACCCTGCTGCTCCTGGGGCTGTCGCCGGAGGCCGTCTTCGCGGCGATAGTGCTCATCGATCTGCAGACGATGCTGTCGCACTTCAACGTCGACATCCGCGCCGGGTTCCTGAACTACGTGTTCATCGGCACCGAGCTGCACCGCTATCATCACAGCGCCGACGTCGACGAGGCCCGGAACTTCGGGACCGTACTTCCGCTGTGGGATCTGGTCTTCGGGACGTTCCTGTACCGGCCGGACGCGGCCCCGCGCCGCCTGGGCGTCGACAGCTCCGCGGGCTATCCGCCGTCGCAGCACTTCTGGCAGGTGCTGACCCTGCCGTTCCGGCGCTGACCTGTTCGCGCCACCCGGCCGTCTCGCAGGCCTCGAGCACGCCGTCGGTCTCTGGCTTCCGGTACAGGACCGTGATCTCGCGAAGCTTCACCCTCGGGCCGCGTTCACGCGCACGACGTGCACGCTGCAGCGGGCTCGCGCGGTGACCGTCGACGCGACCGACTGGGACCAGGCGCGGCCGCCCTGCGGCGGCGCTCCGACCACGACGAGGTCGACATGGTTGTGGTGAGCCAGCTCGACGATCACGTCCTCTGGAGCGCTGGACGCGACGGCATGCAAAGAGAGCCGCTGGCTGGCCAGGCCCAGCGGCGCCGCCCAGCCCCGCAGCTTCACCAGGTGCTCGCGCGACGCTTCGGAATGGGCGATCACGGTCAGGCAGATCAGCCGGAACTCCGTGCTGAGCGCGAGGACCTGCGAGACCGCGAGGCGGATCGCCTGATGTCGCTCGTCTTCCAGGTGCGCTGTGTCGACGGCGACCAGGACGGTCGGTGTGCCGCTGAGCAGCGCCGGGGGCGCGCGAAGGCGGGCGCCGTGCTCGGCGCGAGCCCGCAGGAATCGCCGTAGCTGCGCGACAAGGCCGGCGCGCCTGGCCTTCGTGGCGCGCGCGCTGAGCGCCACCTGCTCGGGGTGGCGCAGGTCGAACGCCACGTGGGCCGCCGACTGGTAGCGCAGCTCGGCGCGCGGCTCCAGGCTGCGCAGGATGATCTCCTGGAGCCACGGCGGCGTGCCGGGCGCGATCGCCGACGGCGGCGCGGGGTCGAGCCAGAGCCGGTTGCGCACGTCGGTGTCGGGCTCGCCGAACGGCAGCTCCCCCGTCGCGAGCTCGTACAGCACCACGCCCAGCGCGAACAGATCGCTGCGCCGGTCCGAGCGCGTCCCGAGGAGCTGCTCCGGCGAGACGTACGGCGCCGAGCCGGCGCGGAAGCGCGTCTCCTCTGCCAGCAGATCGGGGTACTGCGCGTGGTGGGCGAAGCCAAGGTCGATGAGGACCACCGTGCCGTCGGCGCGCAGGATGGCGTTCCCGGGCTTCACGTCCAGATGGATGACGCCCTGCTGGTGCACGGCGTGCAGCGCGTCCGCGAGGGCGGCGCCGATCCGGGCGACGTCGGCGGCGCCGAGCGGCCCGGCGCCGAGCAGGTCCTCGAGGGTGCGGCCTTCGATCCACTCCGTGACCAGGTACGGCGTGCCCGCGAGGTCTCCCGCCGCCACGAACGCCGGCACGTGAGGTCCCTTCAAGGTCGGGAGGATCATCGCCTCCGTCTCGAAGCCGACGATGGTCTCGCCGGGCTCGTCCGGTCCGAGGCGCGGCAGCTTCATGATCAGCGGCCGCTCGATGCCCGGCTTCGTGACGCGGAAGAGCGCGCCCATGCCCCCCGCGCCCACGCGAGCGCCGAGCGTGAAGCCGTCGATCACCGCGCCGGGGCTCCAGTCGTTCGCCTCGTGGGTCATGGTTCCCCGTCCCCCGCACGATGCGCTCCGTGGCCAGCCCGGGCAAGCGGCGCGGCGCCGGCCGGTCACGTCGCCCGGCCCTGCTCGTACCGCGAACAGGCCGCGCGCGGCAAGGGCGCACTCCGCTACGCTGCGCTGGATCATGCAGCGCGTCCCCTCCGCCATGCCCTCGTATCACAAGCGCCCCTTACCACCGGGCTGCCTTGCGTTCTCCTCCGAGGAGGGGCGCGCGGTCTTTGGCGAGGCGCTCGCCCTGGGGGCGATGGAGAGCTTCTTTCCTCTGATCGAGCAGTTCCACACCCAGGCTGAGCCTGCCTTCTGCGGGCTGGGGACGCTGGTGATGGTCCTCAACGCACTGGGGATCGATCCGGGGCGCGCCTGGAAGGGCCCCTGGCGCTGGTTCTCGGAGGAGCAACTCGACTGTTGCCGCTCCCTCGACGACGTCGCTCGCGAGGGGATCACGCTGACGCAGTTTGCGTGTCTGGCCCGGTGCAACGGCGCCCAGGCCAACGTGTTCTTCGCGGAGACCTCCTCGCTGGAGGCGCTCCGCGCCGCGGTCCGAGAAGCCACCTCGCGCGCCGATGACAACCACGTGGTCGTCGCCTATGACCGCGGGACGCTGGGCCAGACCGGGAGCGGCCACTTCTCCCCGGTGGGTGGAATGCACCCGGACCGCGACCTCGTGCTCCTGCTCGACGTGGCGCGCTTCAAGTATCCGCCTCACTGGGTCCCGCTCGAAGCGCTCCATCGCGCCATGCTCCCTGTCGACCCCACCTCCCGACGGTCCCGCGGGTTCGTGACGATCCGGCGCGAGCACGCGGTGGCGCCCGTGGCGGCGCTGCACGAGGCCAACTGGGCCGAGGTCGAGCGGTTTCTCCACGATCTCGACGGCACCGACGTTCTGGTGCTGACCGGTTGCCTGCGCGAGGGAGTCTCCAGCATGCCGCATCTGCTCGAGCTACTGCGCCGCCCCGACCTGCCCGAGACGCTGAAGCAGCACCTGGCGCGGTTGCGCGCCCAGGTGGCGGCGCTCGACGCTCGCCCACCGCCGCTGTAACAGGTAGGCGCCGGATCCTACTCGATGCTGCGCACCTCGCTGATCAGGGAGCCGAACTTCCCGCCCCCGCCTCGACCGGAGGGGCGTCGGGCTGCGTCCCGGCCTGACCCTCGACGGCGTTGAGGAGCGCCTGAACTCGCTGGCCGCCGCTCTGGATGTTCATCTCCGTTCCATGATTGCAATTGGGTCGTGGTCGACCCGGCGACGCTGCCACGCCGGCTGGCCGCGGCGGGGTTCGTCGACATCGATGTCGACGTCAGGCCGCGCGTGGCGTTCAGGTTCCGCGCCCGGAAGCCCGCGCGGGTCTGACAGCACCTTCAGAGCTCGACCCGGCGCAGCCGGAGGGCATTGCCGATGACCGACACCGAGCTCAGGCTCATCGCGGCGCTGGCGATCATGGGGCTAAGGAGCAGCCCGAGGAAGGGATAGAGCACGCCCGCCGCGACCGGCACGCCGAGCGCGTTGTAGACGAACGCGAAGAAGAGGTTCTGCCGGATGTTGCGCATCGTCGCCCGGCTGAGCCTCCGGGCGCGCACGAGGCCGCGGAGATCGCCGCGCACCAGCGTGATCCCGGCGCTCTCGATGGCGACGTCGGTCCCGGTGCCCATGGCGACGCCGACGTGCGCCTGGGCGAGCGCGGGCGCGTCGTTGATGCCGTCCCCCGTCATCGCCACGATGCGGCCCTCGGCCTGGAGGCGCTTCACGACAGCGGCCTTCTGGTCGGGCAGCACCTCGGCCTCGACGTGCTCGATTCCGAGATTCCTGGCGACCGCCTCCGCCGTCGTGCGGCTGTCGCCGGTGAGCATGATCAGGTGGATGCCCTCCTGGCGGAGGAGGCGCACGGCCTCGGCGGTCGTGGCGCGCACGGGATCGGCCACGGCGACGATGCCGGCGGCCTTGCCGTCCACGGCCACGAGCATCGCCGTCTGGCCCTCTTGCCGGCGCTCCTCGGCGCGGCGCGGGAGATCGTCCGGCCCGACGCCGAGCTCCTCGAAGAGCTTGAGGTTGCCGAGCGCGACCGAGCGCCCGGCGACCGTGCCCACCACGCCCTTGCCCGTGATCGATCGGAACCCCTCGGCGGGCAGGAGCTCGAGCCCGCGCTCGAGCGCCCCGCCGACGATCGCGCTCGCGAGCGGGTGCTCGCTGCCGCGCTCCAGGCTCGCCGCGAGCCTCAGGATCTCGTTCGCCGGGAGGTCGCCCAGCGTCGCCACGGAGGCGAGCTTCGGCTTGCCCTCGGTGAGCGTGCCTGTCTTGTCGACGACCAGGGTGTCGACCTTCTCGAACGTCTCGAGCGCCTCCGCGTTCTTGATCAGGATGCCGGCCGTCGCGCCGCGCCCCGTCCCGACCATGATCGAGATCGGCGTGGCGAGGCCGAGCGCGCACGGGCACGCGATGATGAGCACCGCCACCGCGTTGACGAGCGCGTGCGAGAACCGCGGCTCCGGCCCGACGAGCAGCCAGACCACGAACGTGAGCGCCGCGATGGCGATCACGGCGGGCACGAAGTACGCGGCGACGGCGTCCGCGAGGCGCTGGATGGGGGCGCGGCTGCGCTGGGCCTCGCCCACCATCTGGACGATCCGGGCGAGCAGCGTGTCGCGCCCGACCCGATCGGCCCGCATCACGAAGCCGCCTGTGCCGTTGACGGTGCCGCCGACGACGCGGGCGCCGGGCGCCTTCTCCACCGGGATGGGCTCTCCCGTGACCATCGACTCGTCGACAGCGCTGCTCCCCTCGAGGACCTCGCCGTCGACAGGCACCTTCTCCCCCGGCCGCACGCGCAGCCGGTCGCCCGGCCGTACGAGCTCGAGAGACACGTCCTCTTCGCGGCCGTCCTCGCCGACGCGCCTTGCCGTCTTCGGGGCGAGGCCGAGGAGGGCCTTGAGCGCGCTGCTCGTCCGGCTGCGGGCGCGGAGCTCGAGGACCTGGCCGAGCAGCACGAGCGAGACGATGACGCTGGCCGCCTCGAAGTAGACAGGGACCGCGACGCCGTGGCGCAGCGCGTGGGGGAGGAGCCCCGGCGCCAGCGTCGCCACGACGCTGTAGGCGTACGCGGCGCCCGTGCCGATGGCGATCAGGGTGAACATGTTGAGGTGCCGGCGCTTGATCGAGGCCCAGCCGCGCTCGAAGAACGGGGCGCCGCACCAGAGCACCACGGGCGTCGCGAGGGCGAGCTCGATCCAGAGGAGCCAGCGGCCGAGGAGGTGATGCACCGGCTGGCCCGGGATCATCTCGGACATCCCCAGCACGAGGACGACGAGGCTCGGCGGGACGCTCACCCAGAAGCGCCGGGACATGTCCGCGAGCTCCGGGTTGGGCGCGTCCTCGAGCGTGACCGTGCGCGGCTCGAGGGCCATCCCGCAGATCGGGCAGGAGCCCGGCTCCGCGCGGACGACCTCGGGGTGCATCGGGCAGACGTACTCGACGCCCGTCGTCGACTGGACCGGTTCGACCGGCTTCGCCCCGCCGGGGGTCGGACCGGAGGGCGCGTACTTCTCCGGCTCCGCCTGGAACCTGGCGAGGCAGCGCTCGCTACAGAAGAAGTACGTCTGACCGCCGTGCTCGTGACGCCCCTTCGCCGTCGCCGGCGAGACGGTCATCCCGCAGACAGGGTCCTTCGTCCGCTCCAGGCCGGCGGGGTGACGGTGGCCATGCGCGTGGTGATGATCGTGGTTCATGATTCGGCTCCCTGTCCGCCGACGACCAACGCTCACACTTCTTACACCTCGGGCTGCGCCGGGCGCCTGACACTGGCAGCCGAGCTCAGTGGCTGACGATGATCTCGCCCATCATCCCTCGCTCGGCGTGCTCGAGGATGTGGCAGTGATACATCCAGTGGCCGGGCTCGTCGAAGCGGGCCACGACCGTGGTCGTCGACCTCTGGGGCAGGATCAGCGTGTCCTTGTTGGCGAGCGCCTCGTCGGCCACGGCGACGCCGTCCCTGGCCAGGACCTGGAAGAAGAAGCCGTGCAGATGGAACGGGTGGTCCATCTCTGCGTCGTTCTTCAGATCGAAGACGCGCGTCGCGCCGCGCTCCACGTGGATCGGCGGCACGTCCGGGTGGGTCTTGCCGTCGACAAGGAACTTGAGCTCTCGCTCGACGTACGCCTCGTCGAACGTGATCGTCGTGTCCGCCGCCCCTCCGGGCAGCCGCTCGATGGCAGGGCCCGAGTCCGGCAGCGCGCGTCCGGAGAGCGCGGGCCCCGCGCCGATGCGCACCGTGGCGAGCGGCACCGGATCGGCCAGGCCGGTGTGGTGCCCGCGCTCGTAAGGCTCGTTCGTCAGCGTGAGCTCCGTCCCCGGCTCGCCCTGGGCGATCAGCAGGACATCGTAGCGCTCGCCAGGCGCGACAAGGAGCTTCTCGGCGTCGTACGGCCTCGGGATCAGCCCGCCGTCGGTGCCGATGACCCGGAAGGTGTGACCGGGGAGCGCGAGGTGGAAGAACCGGCCGTTCGCCACGTTGACGATCCGGAGCCGCGTGAGCGCGCCCGGCTGCACGTCGAGCGCGGGCATCACCTTGCCGTTGACGAGCACGACATTGCCCTCACGGCCCATCATGATGAGCTCGTCGTCGATGTCGTCGTCGAAGCTCCCGTCTTCCTTGAGGAGCGCGTCGCTCAGCACGACGATCTTCTCGACGTCGGCCTGCGGCTCGCCCTCGCCGCGCACCCGGATCACGCCGAAGAGGCCCCTCCGGATCTGCTCCTCCTCCATCACGTGCGGGTGAAACCAGTAGAATCCCGCGTCCCGCAGCGTGAACTGGTAGGTGAAGGTGCCTCCGGGCGCGATCGGCTCCTGCACGGCCGGCGCGCCGTCCATCGCGTTGGGCAACCGGATGCCGTGCCAGTGGATCGTCGTCTCCTCCGGCAAGCTGTTCTTGAGGTGGACGACCAGCGTGTCGCCGACGTTCGCCTCGATCAGCGGTCCGGGGACCGCGCCGTTGTAGGCCAGGACCGTGGTGGTCTTGCCCTCGAGAAAGCTCTTCTCTGCCGCCCTGGCCTCGAGCTCGACCTCGACGATCCTGGGGTCAGGGTTGCTGTCGGGCGCGGCGGCGGGCTCGCCCCAGGCGTCGGGGGCGGGCGGCTCCTCGGCCCGCTCGGCCGCGCACCCGCTCGAGAGCAGCGCCAGCGAGACCACGCCCAGGAGGACCCGTGAACGCGCGCTCATGGCCTACTCTTCGTCCGTGGGGTTGCCGGACATCTCGTTCGAGTACTCGGAGTAGACCTCGCCGACCTTGCAGCGAAGCCGGTACGTGTACTCCATGTCCTCGGTCGCCTCGGGATCCATGTAGGCCTTCTTCGTGCCCGCGACGGTGAAGGCGACGGCGTAGTCGTTCATCGGGTCCTTGCGCTCGCCTTCGAACGCATCGCAGCCCTCCTGGGGCGTCCACTCGACGTGGAGCACGCCCGTCATCGGCATCACGAACGCGAGCACCGGCGCCTCGGGCGCCGCCGCCGCGGTCCCGCCGCCGCCCCCGCCGCTGGCTTCGGCGCTGCCGCCCTCGCCGCTCCCTCCCGCGCCACCGCCAGGGGAGCCTCCCGGCTCCGAGTCTCCGCAGGCGGCGACGGTGAGGCCCAGGACGGCGAGGCAGATGAGTCGAGAGAAGGTCATGGCTGAGTATCCTCCTTGGTCCCTGGTGTACCCCAAGTGTAACCTCTCTGGTCACAACGGCGATGGGGCGCGGGACGCCGCCGTATGCCTCTAGGCACCAGCGGGCCGCCCCGTGACGCGCGGACGGATCTTTTGACGCTCGCGACGCGCGCCGCGCCCGGCGGTGAATGCCCGCTCAGTTCTTCGATCCGTCCGTGCTTCGCCGCTCCTCGCGGAAGTCGTCGGCGGACAGGCCGCAGCGGCGGAGGAGGCGGTAGAAGCTCTCCCGCTCGACGCCGGCGTGCGCGGCGGCCTTCAGCACGTCGCCGCGGAAGCGGCGCATCACGGCCTCGAGGTAGCGCCGGTTCATCTCCTCGCGCGACGCGTCGACCGCCTCGCGGTACGAGAGCTGCGCGAGGTCCACGTCGCTCGAGCTCGTCAGCCGGAGCGGGCTCGCCCCCTGCACCTCGGACGGCAGCGACTCGAGGCGGATCTCGCGCGTCGTCTCGATGACCAGCGCCCGCTCGACGGCGCTCTTGAGCTCGCGCACGTTGCCAGGCCACCTGTACACCTGGAGCGCGCTCATCGCCGCCGCCGAGAACGCGGCCGCGGACGAGCGCGACTGCGGCGCCCGCTCGGCGAGGAACCGCTGCGCCAGGAGCGGGATGTCCTCCGGTCGCTCGCGCAGCGGGGGCAGCTCGACAACGCACACGTTGAGCCGGAACCACAGGTCCTCGCGGAAGGCGCCCGCCTTGACCAGGGCCCGGAGGTCGCGGTGCGTCGCGCTGATGAGCCGCACGTCGACCTTGCGCTCGCGCGACTCGCCGATCCGCCGCACCGCCCGCTCCTCGAGCACGCGCGTGAGCTTCGCCTGCACCGTCGGCCGGAGCTCGCCGATCTCGTCGAGGAACAGGGTGCTCGCGTGCGCCTCCTCGAAGAGCCCGGCGCGATCGGCGGCCGCGCCCGTGAACGAGCCGCGCGCGTGGCCGAAGAGCTCGCTCTCGATGAGCGAGCGGGGGATGGCCGCGCAGTTCACCGCGATGGGGCGGTGCGACGCGCGCGACGAGTGCTCGTGGATGGCGCGCGCCACGAGCTCTTTCCCGGTGCCCGTCTCGCCCAGGATGAGCACGGTCGCGTCCGTCGGCGCCACGCGCTCGATGAGCTGGTAGAGCGCCCGCATCGCGGGCGAGCGCCCCGTCATGCCCGCGAAGCCCTGCGCTTCCGGCGCGTCCTGCCCGACGTTCAGCACCGCGGCCTGCGCCATGGCCCGCTCGACCAGCGCGCGCAGCTCGTCCGGATCGAACGGCTTCGTCACGTAGTCATAGGCGCCCTCGCGCATCGCCTGGACGGCGGTCGGGACCGACGCATACGCGGTCATCAGGATGAACGGCACCCCGGGCCAGCGCGCGCGCACCGCGCGGAGCACCTCGAGCCCGTCCCCGTCGTTCATGCGCAGATCGCAGACGACCGTTGTGACCGGCTCGGTCTCAAGCACCTGGAGCGCCGTCCGCACGCCCCGCGCCGTCAGCACCCGGGCGCTCTTGCCGAGCACCTTGGACAGGAGCGCCAGCATGTTCGCCTTGTCGTCGACGACGAGCACTGTCGGCTTCATGCGCGCTCCTGGCTCTCCCTTGCGCCTTCGACGAGGACGCCCGGCAAGTCGATCACGAACCGGGACCCGCCCCCCGGCCGGGGCTCCGCCCGGATGCTCCCGCCGTGCGCGGTGACGAGACCATAGCAGACCGCGAGTCCGAGGCCGGTGCCGTCGCGGCGGGTCGTGAAGAACGGCTCGAAGAGGCGCTCGCGCGCCTCCTCGGGGATGCCGGCGCCCCGGTCGAGGATCTCGATCCGATAGCCGTCGTCCTGCTGCCTTCCGCGCACGACGATCTCGTCACCTCCCGACATCGCGCTGGTCGCCTCGCGCGCGTTGGTCACGAGGTTGACGATGACCTGCCGGATCCGGAGCGGATCCACCGTGATGAACGCCGGCTCGGCGTCCACGAGCAGGAGCTGCTCGCGCCGCCCCGGCCCGCCGTCGCAGTGCGAGGCCGCGTCCCGGAGCAGCTCCTCGGCCTGCACGGGGCGCGGCGACAGGACCGGCGAGCGCGCGTACATGAGCAGCTCCTCCGCGATCCGCTGGCAGGCCGCCGCCTCCTCGTCGAGGATCGAGAGCTCCTCGCGGAGCTCGGGCTTCTCCGCCTCCTTCGCCATCGTCTTCACGTAGCCGCGGATCACGGCGATGGGGTTGTTGATCTCGTGCGCCACGCCCGCGGCGACGCGGCCGATCGCCGCCAGCCGCTCCGAGGTGACCAGCTCGGCCTCGGTGCGCGAGAGCGCGTCCAGCATGCGGTTGAACGCGTCGGCGACCGCCGCGAGCTCCACGGCCGCGACCGGCTCGACGCGGGCGCTGCGATCGCCCGCGGTGACGCGCTCGGCGACGCGCTCGAGCGAGGAGAGCGGGGTGGAGAACGAGCGCCAGAGCTCGCGCCCGGCGATCAGGGCGAGCGCCGCGGCGAGGGCGCACACGGCCGTCGCGAGGAGCAGCGCGAACCGGATGAACTGCTCGGCCCGGCGCTCGGCGCCGAGGGCCCGCTCGTCGAAGTGGCGCGCCAGGCTGTCGGCGTGCTCGGTCATCCGGTCGACGAGCGCGTTGGCGCGGTCGTGCGCGTGGTGGACCTCGTGCCAGTCCTGCCGATCGATCGCGGGGAGGATCGCCGTGGAGAAGAGATGGCTGAGCTCGCGGCTCGCCTCGCCGATGTCGTCGAGCTTCGTGGCCGCCTCGGCGTCGAGGCCGGGCCGCAGCTCGGCGAGCTTCGCGCCGAGCTCGCTCACCCAGGCGTCGTGGTGCTCGACGTGCGAGCGGTCGCGCAGGATGATCGTGTGCGCCTCGTGGATGTACTGCTCGCGCGCGGTGACGCTGAGCAGCGCGGCCTGGCGGGAGGCCACCTCGAGGCCGTGCGCCTCCAGGATCGCGCGGCGCGACGCGAGCCCGGTGAGCACCGTGGCGATGCCGCTCGCGACGACCAGGGCGACGAGGAGGCTGATGACCAGGAGCAGCCGGCGGCGGAGCCGATAAAGGCGCTGCGGGGCGGGAGGCGGAGCCATGGACGGGGGCATCCTCGCAAGCCGCGTACCGGGGCTGCAAAGGGGCCGGCGAGCCGCCGAACAGGCGCGGGCGTGGTGATCGTCGACCCGGGGGAGGGGCGGTCTGTGACCGAGGCGGTCACACGATCGTGACCCTCGAGGTCACCGCGAGGACCAGGCGCCGCGCAGAAGCCCGGGATCTTCGCGCGCGGCAGCCTGGCGCGCTCGTTGCTCGGGGCCCTACTCTCCAGGGCAAGAACCTCGGTTCCAGGAAAGCACGATGCGCGAAATCCTTCTCTCTCTGCTCGTCTCGATCCCGCTTGTGGCCTGCTCCACCAAGGAGGCGCCTCGCCACGACCACGCCGCGGCCACGCCGACGCAGGCCCCGGCGGCGGCGCCGCAGGCCCACGACCACGCGGCGGCCCACGACCACGCGGCGGCCCACGACAACGCCGCGAGCACGGCGGGCACGCGCCCTCACGCGGATCACGACCCGCGCCACGGAGGCCTGGTCACGATGGAGGGCGACAACCACGTCGAGGTGGTGGTCGGGGCCGACGGCGCCATCGACCTCTACGCCAGCGACGCGGTCCGGACGCCGATCCCGCCGAAGGACGTCACCGGCACCATCACGATCGAGCCCAGGGGCAAGGGCCAGAAGCAGACCCTGACGCTCGCCCCGAACGAGGCGAAGGGCTCGCTGTCGGCGAAGGGCCCGGCGCCGGACAAGGCGGATTACACGTGGGACCTGAAGGTCCGCGGCGCGCCGATGAAGATGACGCTCACGGTGCCGGCCGGGGGGACGGCGTCCCTCGTCGACGCGCCGGCCGCGCACCCGGCCGGAGAGCACGCCCACGGCTCGCCCCACGGCGGCGTCGTCCAGTCGCTCGCGGACGGCCACGTCGAGGTGAAGCTCGAGAAGACCGGCGACATCACGGTCTGGATGCTGGACGCGGCCGAGAAGCCTCGCTCCGCGAAGGGCGTCAAGGCGACCCTGCGCCCCGTCGTCGCGGGGTCGAAGGAGGCCGCGCTCGCTTACGACGAGAAGGCCGACGTCCTGCGGGGCAAGATCGACCCGCTCCAGCAGGCCCACGTGGACGGGGTGCTCAGCATCACGCCGGCCGGCGGGGCCGCGACGTCGATCCGGTTCGCGTTCCACCTCGAGGGCCACGCGGCCGGGCACGACGGCCATGGGCACGACGGGCACGGGCACGACGGGCACGGGCACTGATGACGCACGAGAGGCACCTCGCCTGGGCCGCGGCGCTCGCGATCCTCGCGGCGGCCCCGCGCGCCGCGGCGCACGGCGGCGAGGACCACGCGGCGCCCGCCAAGCCGAGCGCCGCGAGCACCGCGACGGAGCACGTCGTGTCCGGGGAGACCGCGATGTTCTCGGTGGTGATCAAGTACCCGGCGAGGAAGGCGGAGGGGCCGCTGCCCGCGCGCGTCTACGTCGCCCGGGCCGACTCCAGCGCGCCGGTCGCGGACGCGCGCGTGCGGATCGAGCTGAAGGGGGGGCTGACCTTCGCCGCGGACGCGGGGAAGACGGCGTCCGCCGGCGTCTATGACGTCGCGCTCCCCGCGGCTCCGGAAGGGGCGACCGCCAACGGGGTCGTCTCGGTCGAGGCCGGGGACGACTTCGACCTCGTGCTCGTCGGCGACCTCCGCTTCGGCGCCGTCGCGCCCGCAGCGCCGCCGCCCGGGATGACGCCGGCGCGGGAGGTGCCCGTCGGCGGTCTGGCGGCCGCGGCGGGGGCGCTCGCCGTGCTCAGCGGCGGGATCGGGTACGCGCTCGGGCGGCGCGCGCGGCGGAAGCCGCCTGCGCCCACCCGGCCCCCCGAGGACCGCTCCGCGCTCCCGCAGGTGGCCTCGTGAGCCGCGCCCGACCCCTCGCCATCACCGCGCTCGCCGTCGCCTCGGCCGTCGCGGTCACGGGCCTCGAGGAGCGCGCCGGCGCGCACGGCGGCGAGGACCACGGCGCGCCCGCGAGGCCCGCGGCCAGCGCCGCGGCGGACCCGAACGTGGCCCGCGTGCCGATCGAGACGCAGTTCCTCCTCGGCCTGCGCACCGAGCGCGCGCGCCGCGGCGTGCTGGCCACGAGCCTCGGGCAGATCGGCACGGTGGTCGCGCGCCCCGCGGGCGAGCTCGCCGTCGTGGCGCCGACGTCCGGCCGCCTCCTCCCGCCCGAGGGCGGGTTCCTCCGGCTCGGCGACGAGGTGAAGAAGGGCCAGCTCCTCGGGACGCTCCGGCCGAGCCTGGGCGGCGCGGAGAGCGCGCAGCTCGGGCTGTCGCGCAGCGACGCCGCCTCCCGGGTCGCCGCGGCCGAGGCGCGGCTCGCCCTGGCCGAGCGCGAGCTCGCGCGGCGGCGCGCGCTCACGGGGATCGTCGCCGCAAAGGACGTCGAGGCCGCCGCGACCGAGGTGGAGATCGTCCGGGCCGAGGTCGCGCGCGCCCGCGCGGACGTCGGGGTGCTCGCGGGCGGGGCGGGCGCGCAGCGGCTCAGCGCGACGATCGACGGGACGGTGGTCTCCGGCCGGGTGAGCCCGGGCGCCCAGGTCGCGGAGGGGACCGAGCTCTGGCGCATCGTCGACCTCGCGGCGCTCTGGGTCGACGTGCGCATCCCGGAGGCGGACGCCGCGCGCCTCGCGGGCGATCGCGCCGAGGTGGCGCTCGTCACGGATCCCGCGGCGCGCTTCGAGGCCCGGCGCCTCGCCGTCGCGTCGCTGGTCGACCCGGCGACCCGCACCGTCCAGGCGCTCTTCGAGTTCGACAACAGGGACCGGCGCGCGCGGGTCGGCGCGCTCGTCCACATCGGCCTGGCCGGGAGCGCGCCCGTCGAGAGCGTCGTCGTCCCGGCGTCGGCGCTGCTCGATCGCAGCGGCACGCCCACGATCGTCGTGAAGACCGGCCCCGAGACGTTCGAGCTGCGCGCGGCCGCGGTCGGGCCGAAGTCGGCCGGCGCGGTCGGGATCACGGCGGGCGTGGCGGCGGGAGAGCGCGTGGTCGTCGACGGCGCGATGGCCGTCGTCCTCGCCGCCGGGGGCTAGCAGGGACGATGTTCGACGCGCTGATCCGCTTCTCGCTCCGGAACCGCCTCTTCGTCCTCGCCGCGGCGGCGCTGGTGCTCGTCTACGGGACGTACTCGCTCCTGAAGCTGCCGATCGACGTCTTTCCCGACCTGAACCGGCCGACGGTCACGCTCATGACCGAGGCCCCCGGCCTCGCGCCCGAGGAGGTGGAGACGCTGGTCACGGTGCCGCTCGAGCGGGTGATGAACGGCGCCCCGGGCGTCGAGCGCGTGCGCTCCACCTCGGGCGTCGGCCTGAGCGTCGTGTACGTCGAGTTCGACTGGTCCACGGACATCTACCGCGACCGGCAGCTCGTGGCCGAGCGCCTCGCCACGGTGACGGAGCAGCTCCCGGACGGCATCACGCCGCAGATGGGGCCCGTCGCCTCCATCATGGGGGAGATCCTGCTGATCGGCGTCCAGGGCGAGGGGGTCTCGCCCATGACGCTCCGGACCCAGGCCGACTGGGTGATCCGGCCGAGGCTGCTCACGATCCCCGGGGTCGCGCAGGTGATCCCGATCGGCGGCGAGGTGCGGCAGATCCAGGTCACCGTCGATCCGGCCAGGCTCGCGGCGGCGGCGGTGTCGCTCGAGGAGATCTCGCGCGCCCTCGCGGGCGCGAACGCCAACGCGACCGGCGGGTACGTCGACCGGCGGGGCATGGAGTTCCTCGTGCGCACGCTCGGCCGCGCCCGGACCGAGGCGGACATCGCCGCCACCGTGATCGCCGTGCGGAGCGGGACGCCGGTGACCCTGGCGCAGGTCGCGACGGTGCAGGAGGCCGCGCGCGTCAAGCGCGGCGACGGGTCGATCGACGGCAAGCCCGCGGTGATCCTCTCGGTGCAGAAGCAGCCGGGCGCCGACACCGTCGCGCTCACCGCGAGCATCGACAGGGCGGTGGCCGAGCTGCAGCGGTCGATGCCCGCGGGCGTCACCGTCAACCCGCGCCTGTTCCGGCAGGCGACCTTCATCGAGAGCGCGGTCCACAACGTGGTCGAGGCGCTGCGCGACGGCGCGATCCTCGTCGCGATCGTCCTGTTCCTGTTCCTGCTGAACTTCCGGACGACCGCGATCACGCTGACCGCCATCCCGCTCTCGTTCATCGTGAGCGCGCTCGTGTTCCGGGCCTTCGATCTGTCGGTCAACACGATGACGCTCGGGGGGCTCGCCGTGGCGATCGGCGAGCTCGTCGACGACGCCATCGTCGACGTGGAGAACGTGTTCCGGCGCCTGCGCGAGAACCGGGCGCTCGCGTCCCCGCGGCCGGCGATCGACGTCATCCGCGACGCGTCGACCGAGGTCCGCAGCTCCATCGTGTTCGCGACGATCCTCGTGGTCCTTGTGTTCGTCCCCCTGTTCGCCATGAGCGGGATCGAGGGGCGGCTCTTCGCCCCGCTCGGGATCGCCTACATCGTGTCGATCCTTGCGTCGCTCGTTGTATCCCTGACGGTCACTCCAGCGCTCTGCTCGTATCTGTTGCCGTCCATGAAGCGGATGAGCCACGAGGACGGCTGGCTGGTGCGCAAGCTCAAGGCCGCGGACCGGCGCGTGCTCGGGGTGGCGCTGCGGCGCCCTGGGGCCGTCATGGCGGCCGCGGGCGCGCTGGTCCTCGCCGCGGCGGCGGCGGTGCCGTTCCTTGGAGGCGAGTTCCTCCCGCCGTTCAACGAGGGGACGCTCACGGTCAACGTCATCGCCAGGCCGGGCACGTCGCTCGCGGAGTCGAGCCGCCTCGGTACGCTCGCCGAGGAGCTGATCCACGAGGTCCCCGAGGTCGTCTCGACGGGGCGGCGGACGGGCAGGGCCGAGCTCGACGAGCACGCGGAGGGGGTCCACTACTCGGAGATCGACGTCGATCTCAGGGAGTCCGACCGGGAGCGCGAGGTGATCCTCGGCGACATCCGCGGCCAGCTCGACAAGATCCCGGGCGTGGCGGTCAACGTGGGTCAGCCGATCTCGCACCGGCTCGACCACCTGCTCTCGGGCGTCCGCGCGCAGGTCGCGGTGAAGATCTTCGGCGAGGATCTCGGCGAGCTGCGGCGCCTCGGCAAGGCGGCGCACGGCGCGATGCAGGGCATCGAGGGGGTGAAGGATCTCCAGATCGAGCAGCAGGTGCTGATCCCGCAGATCGCCATCCAGGTGAACCGGGAGCGCGCGGCGCAGCTCGGCGTCAACGCGGGCCAGCTCGCCGAGCTGCTCGAGCTGGCGCTCGCGGGCGGAACGGTCACGCAGATCCTGGAGGGCCAGCGGACCATCGATGTGGTCCTGCGGTACCCGCCGGAGCTCCGCGAGGACATCGACGCCCTGCGGCGCACGCTCGTCGACACGCCGAGCGGCGCGAAGGTCCCGCTCTCGCAGCTCGCCGACGTGACGGAGAGCATGGGGCCCAACCAGATCAGCCGCGACGACACGCAGCGGCGCATCGTTGTCTCGGCCAACGTGGCCGGGCGCGATCTGGAGCAGGTCGTGAGCAATATCCAGCGCGCCGTGGACGCGATCCCGAAGCCGCCGGGCTACTACGCGACGTACGGGGGGCAGTTCGAGAGCCAGCGGTCGGCGTCGCGGCTCATCGGGCTCCTCTCGATCGCGAGCCTCGCCGGGATGCTCGTCGTCCTCTACTCGCAGTTCCGCTCGTGGGCGGTGGCGCTCCAGATCCTCCTGAACATCCCGCTCGCGCTGGTCGGCTCGGTGGTTGCCGTGGTCCTGACCGGCGGAGTCCTGTCGGTGGCGACGCTCGTCGGGTTCATCACGCTCTGCGGGATCGCCGCGCGCAACGGGATCATGATGATCTCGCACTACATCCACCTCATGAAGGAAGAGGGGGAGTCGTTCGGCGAGGCGATGATCGTCCGCGGCTCGCTGGAGCGCCTCGTCCCGGTGCTGATGACGGCGCTCACGGCCGCGCTGGCGCTCGTGCCGATCGCGCTGTCCAGGGGCGAGCCGGGCAAGGAGATCCTGCAGCCCGTGGCGGTGGTGATCCTCGGCGGCCTGCTGTCGTCGACGCTGCTCGACATCGTGGTCACGCCGGCGGTGTTCCTGAAGTTCGGCCGCGCCTCGGCCGAGCGGCTGGCGCGGGCACCGAGCGAGGGCGGGGCGGGCGCGGGGGAAGGCGGGGTCTGCGCGGGAGCGCCGAGCGCGCGGCTGCTCGGCTCGTGAGCCCGAGGCGCACAGCGTTGGGTAAGAGCACCTGCTGACGAACCCGGCCGCCGAGCGGATAGCATCATCGTACTCTTCCGTCGCCGCCCCGTCCCCGCTCCGTCGCCGCTCCGTCCCCGTCCCCCGTCTCCCGTCTCCCCTCTCCCGTCTCCCGTCTCCCGTCCCCGTCCTCGTCTGGCGTGCGCGTGCGCGTGCGCGTGCGCGTGCGCGTGCGCGTGCGCGGTTATTCCTCCATGCGCTCACCCGCGACACATTCTCGTGAGCATGGCGACGATTCGAGCCAGCAAGCTCTTTGCGTTCTCCGCATCTTCCGACAGCAGGAAGCCCGCCACACGGCAGACATCTACCAGGGCGCCGCATTCCATGGCGGATCCACGGGCGATTGCGTAGAATCGTGCTCGGTCAGCGGTAGCCGGTTTTCCCGAGCCTTCTGCAATGTTGAGTGGCACCGACATGGCTGCGCGTTTGAGTTGATCACGGAGCTCCCGCTCTCCCCGAGGTAGACGCGCGACGAGACGAAGCGCGACCGTCAGGAACTCGATGGAGCGGTGGTAGACATCCAGGTTTTCGTGATCGAGGAGAGCCATGCTCTGGAGGTCGTCGCAAGAGCGGGCTCAGTTGCGAGGAGAGGGATGACTCCGGGCTGAACCGGGAACGAATCGAGCGAGAACGCGCACGCGCACGCGCACGAGCACGCCAGACGAGGACGGGGATCGGGGACGGGAGACGGGAGAGGGGAGACGGGAGAGGGGAGACGGGAGAGGGGAGACGGGAGAGGGGAGACGGGAGAGGGGAGACGGGAGAGGGGAGACGGGAGAGGGGAGACGAGGACGGCAGGCGGGAACGGGAGCGTTGGTGGCGCAGGCAGCCATCGCGACTCGCCGCGGCTACGGCGCGAGCGCCGCCCGCGGCGTCTGATGCTCACGCCGCCCGTAGGGGGTCACGCCTCTCGGCTTGTACACCGAGAGCGCCGTGGCCACGAGCAGCACCGCCACGGCGGCTGCCGCGTCGGCCACGAGCTGGATCCGCAGGCGGCGAAGATCGCCACCGGACAGCGCCGCCTCGGCCGCGGCGCTCGCCACGACCTGGATCGGCCGCGTGTGGAGCAGCAGGACGCCCGTGGCAACGACGGTCAGCAGGAGCTTGAACACGACCCAGTAGTGCCGGAGCAGGCCCCATGGAGTGCCCAGCGACTGGACGAGCCCGGTGATCAGCGAGGCGAGGCTGAACGGGACGATGACGGACCACGTGATCAGATCCATCGCGACATAGGCTCCGCGCACCGTCGGAGCATCCCCGCGGGTCACACCGGCGATCGCGAGCGCGAGGAAGGCCGCGACCGAGCCGAGCCAGCCGACCGAGGACGTGACATGCGCGGTGAGCGCGAGCTTCCGGAGCGGGGGTGTCATCGTCATCCGTGCCCCCCTTCCAGGGGCGCAGGGCCGCGATGACCGAACGGCGCGTCGCCGCCGAGGCCGCCGACCGGCGTGTGGCTACCAGGACCACCAAGGCTCCTGCCGGTGAGGTGCAGGGCGAGCCACAGCACGACCAGGACGACGACGACGGCCGCGAACGCCTTCACCCAGCGCGGGGTAGGAGGGGTCGACCCGCGGTCGAGCCCCAGGCCGGCTTCGGGAAAACGGGACGGGTCAGCCATGTGCACCTCCTCGGTCGAGCGCCCCTGTCAGCGGCTCGTCCCGGACTTTATCAATACACTCTGTCTCTGTCAAATCACTCTGTATGCATGGCGTCGTCGTGTACACTTCGGGGGTGCCGAAGCTGTGGAACGAGACGATCGAGGCGCACCGCCGCGCGGTGCACGACGCGATCCTGGACACCACCGCGGCGCTGGTCGCCGAGCACGGGCTTTCGTCGGTGACGATGTCGCAGATCGCCGAGGCGACCGGCATCGGGCGCGCGACGCTGTACAAGTACTTCGCCGACGTGGAGGCGATCCTGGTGGCCTGGCACGAGCGGCAGATCGCCGGCCACCTCGAGCACCTCGCGGCCGTCCGGGACCGGGCGGGCGACCCGGGCGCGCGGCTCGAGGCCGTGCTCGAGGCGTTCGCGCTCATCGCCCATGAGCACCCCACCACCGAGCTCTCGGCGCTCTTGCACCGCGGGGAGCACGTCGCGCGCGCGCAGCAGCACCTCCGCGACTTCATCCGCGACCTGATCGCGGACGGCGCGGAGGCCGGCGCCTTCAGGGACGACATCGCGCCGGACGAGCTCGCGCAGTACTGCCTCCACGCCCTGACCGCAGCCGGCAGCCTGCCGTCCAAGGCTGCCGTCCGCCGGCTCGTCGCGGTCACGCTGGCGGGGTTGCGCCCCGCGCGCTGAGCCGTCCCGAGGCCGCCAGGGCGGAGGCGCGCGCCTCAGCGCTCCGCGCCGCGCCCGGGAGGCTTCCTGGCGATCGCAACCAGCGCGTTGGTCTCGGCGCTGAGCGCGTTGCGCGCGCGGAGCGGGGCGAGCGTGTCGCGCTGGACGGCCTCCAGCGCGCCGGGATCGAGCTTGTCGATCGTGCCGCGATAGCCCGATCCGAGGGCGATGACCCACCAGTCGTCCGGCGAGGTGAGGGGCTGACTGGAGTGCTCGGCCTCGATGACGCAGGCCGCAACGCCGGCCTCTGCGAGCATGGAGCGGAGGGCGTCCGGGGTGTCGATGCGCTCCCACGGCCGGAAGGTCTTGTAGACATCGGGGCGATGGGCCTGGATCGCGGCCCAGAAGGCGGTGTTGCCGGGCTCGAGCACGTTCTGTCCCCAGGTGGTGATGGCGAGCGTGCCGCCGGGCTTCAGCCATCGCCAGAGCCGGCGCACGGCGGCGGGCATGTCCGGCATGAAGAAGATGCCGAAGACGCAGACGATGGCGTCGAAGCTCCCGGGCGGCAGGTCGAGGGCCTCGACGTCGGCGCAGCGGAAGTCGAGGTTCGTGAGCCCCAGGGCGCGGGCCTTGGCGCGCCCGCGGTCGAGCAAGGCATCGGCGAGATCCACGGCGAGCACCGAGCCGGTGGGCCCGACGGCGCGCGCGGCGGGGATGGCGGACGCGCCGGTGCCGGAGCAGACGTCGAGGACGCGGTGGCCGGGCCGGAGGCCGGCGCGCTCGACGGTGCGCTCCCCGATGCGGGCCCAGAAGGCGAGCGGCGGGTCGTCGAAGTGATCCGCCGCGGCGGAGTACGTGACGGCGGTGCGTGCCTTGTCGGGATCGAGCTGGTTCATGGTCTCCCCTGGGTCTGGAGGGTCGCAGGGCGCGCGCGGATGCGCTCCCGACGGCCGGTCCGCGGTCCGAAGGCCGGCTCTCCGCCGAGCAGACGCGCCCCCCGGGGCGCCATTACAGCCGCCAGGGGGGGTGGCGCCTGGCCAGGTGAACTCCTGGTCTCGCGTGAATTCCGAGGTGGGCTTCAGCGATCTCGCCGTAATCCGCGGGGGGCTCCTGCGTCTGCTCCGTCGACAGCGAGGTGATCATGTCGACCGCATCCGTATCCATCCCAGCCCCCCAGGACACCGACGAGGGCGCCGTCCGCCGCGTCGACCTGCCCATCGAGGGCATGACCTGCGCCGCCTGCGTCCGGCGCGTCGAGCGCGCGCTGCTCGCGACAGGCGGCGTCCGCGACGCGAAGGTCAACCTTGTGACCCGCTCGGCCACAATCATGTTCGACCCGGCCGCCGCGTCCACGAGGGGCCTCGTCGCCGCCGTCGAGCGCGCGGGCTACAGCGTCCCGGAGGGCAGCGCCGCGCCGGGCGGCGCTGCCGTCGCGCCTGCCGACCGGGCGGCCGCCGCTGAGGAGAGCCTCGACGGTGAGCGGCGCGCCCTCTGGCGGGACTTCGGCATCTCGCTCGCCCTGTCGGTCCCGCTGCTCGTGCTCGGCATGTCGCACGGCCGCATCCCGGGCGCGGACGGCACGATCGGCCGTCTCGTCCAGCTCGCCCTCGCGACCGCCGTGGTCTTCGGCCCCGGCCGCCGCTTCTTCCGGCTCGCCTGGGCCGCGCTCCGGCACCGGGCGGCCGACATGAACACGCTCGTCGCCCTCGGGACGGGCGCCGCGTGGGTCTACTCCGCGGTCGCCGTCGTGGCGCCGCAGCTCTTCCCCCACGCCGAGCACGGCGTGCGGCCGCACGTCTATTTCGAGGCCGCCGGGGCCATCATCAGCTTCGTCCTGCTCGGCAAGCTCCTGGAGACCCGCGCCCGCAAGCGGCTCACCGACGCCGTGCGCGGGCTCGTCGCGCTCCAGCCCAGGACGGCGCGGCGGCTGCGCGGCAAGCTCGGAGGCGACCTCGGAGGCGATCTCGAAGGCGACCTCGAAGAGGAGATCCCCGCCGCCGCCCTCTCGCCCGGCGATCTCGTCCGCGTCCGCCCGGGGGAGCGGATGCCGAGCGACGGCGAGGTCGTCTCCGGCGCCTCGGCGGTCGACGAGTCGATGCTCACGGGCGAGAGCCTCCCCGTCGACAAGGGCGCCGGAGCGGCCGTGTTCGGCGGCACGCTCAACCAGAGCGGGCAGCTCACGGTGCGGATCACGAAGACCGGCGCCGACACAGCGCTCGCCCGCATCGTCGAGGCCGTCGAGCAGGCGCAGGGCTCGAAGGCGCCGATCGCGCGCCTCGCCGACACCGTGAGCGGCGTCTTCGTCCCGGTGGTCCTCGGCATCGCCGCGCTCGCGTTCGTCGCGTGGGTCGCGGTGGATCCGAGCGCGGCGGGGCTCGCCGCCGCGGTCGAGCGGTTCGTCGCCGTCCTGGTGATCGCGTGCCCCTGCGCCCTGGGCCTCGCGACGCCCGCCGCCGTGGCCGTGGGCACCGGCCGCGGCGCCGAGCTCGGCGTGCTGGTGAAGGGCGGCGCGGCGCTCGAGGCCGCGAGCCGCGTCGATACGGTCCTCGTCGACAAGACGGGCACGCTCACGGCGGGCCGCCCGCAGCTCGCGGCGGTGAAGGCGCTCGGGGAGGCCTCGGAGGACGAGCTCCTGCGCCTGGTCGGGTCGGCGGAGCTCGGCAGCGAGCACCCCGTCGCGAAGGCGCTGGTCGAGGGGGCGCGCGCGCGTGCGCGTGCCAGCAGCGTCCCGCTCGCCGCGCCCGAGGACTTCCGCGCCGACGCCGGCCGCGGCGTTGTCGCCCGCGTCGAGGGGCGCGAGGTGCGCATCGGCACGGCCCGGTACCTCGCCGAGCTCGGGATCGACGCCGCGCCGCTCGAGGAGCTCGCCCAGGGGCTCGCCGGGCAGGGGAACACGCCGTCGTTCGTCGCCGTGGACGGCCGGCTCGCCGGGCTGGTCGCGGTGGCGGATCTGCCGACGCCGGAGGCCAGGGAGGCTGTGGACGCGCTGCACCGGCTCGGCGTGCGCGTCGCGATGGTGACGGGGGACCGCGAGGCGACCGCGCGCGCCGTGGCGCAGCAGCTCGGGATCGACGAGGTGTTCGCCGAGGTGCGCCCCGAGGACAAGGCGCGCATCGTGCGCGAGGAGCGGGAGCGCGGCCGCGTCGTCGCGATGGTCGGCGACGGCATCAACGACGCGCCCGCCCTCGCCGGCGCCCACGTGGGGATCGCGGTCGCGAGCGGCACCGACATCGCGGTCGCCGCGGCCGACGTGGCGCTGCTCCGCGGCGGCGTCGGGGCGCTGCCGGCGGCGCTCGGGCTCGCGCGCGCGACGCTGCGGACCATCCGGCAGAACCTGTTCTGGGCGTTCATCTACAACGTGATCGGCATCCCGATCGCCGCGGGGGCGCTCTATCCGGTGACGGGTTGGCTGCTGTCGCCGGTCCTCGCGAGCGCGGCGATGAGCCTGTCGAGCGTGTCGGTGCTGGTCAGCTCGCTGCGGCTGCGGCGGTTCCGGCAGGCGGGATGAGGGCTGGGCGGGTGGGCGCGGAACCAGGGACGAGCTTGGGCAACGAATTTGCGGTGGCGAACCGGCGCGATCCGTCTCGTTTGCCGAGGTTGTTGGGGGGGCGCCGAGCGCCGAGCGCACCCCTTCGGAAGGCATGGACCCAACCCGGGACCAGCCGGCGATGCCTGCGCTTGGAGAGCCGGCGCTAGCCGACCTCTCCCCTCGGGCCGCCGTGGTCGCGTCGCTCGCCGCCACCCTGAGCCGTGCCGTCGCCCTCGGTGATGCGGAGGCAGCCCGGGTCGTCCACGAGGCGATCGGCCGACTGATTAGTCTGTCGTCACCATCGGAGAACCGGGCCAGCTCGCGCCGGTAGTACGCCGACTGCCGCCGGGAGTGGCCTTCGCGGACCTGCATGGCAAACAGCTGGCGCCCTCGCCTACGGGCCCGTCGAGGCGCGCGATTTCTGGACGAGCTCGGGGTGATCAGGGCCCGGAGCGCCTCGTCCTCCTCCTTGTCGGCGAGGGCGAGCAGGTCACTCAAGTCGCCACGATCATGAAGCTACTCACCGTGACCGCCTTCTCGCAGCTTCGCGCTCGGCCGCAAGCACCTCGCGCACGTCCTCAAGCGCTGGCGTCACTTGCGGTAGTCCCGGCCTTTCTGGCCTTGCAGTGACAGAAGGTTTCTTGTGCGCTCCACCCTCCTGGAAGCGCGACGTTATACCAATAACTTACCCACGCACCGAAGGGGCCGCCTTCACTCCACAGCCTGCGGGCTCCTCCCCTCCTCCCGCTGGAAGGCCCGCCAGCGTCCGGGCCTCCCTGCGCTACTCCCATTTCTGCTGGAGCAGCGGAAGGAGCCGCTCCCAACGCGCCTCGAACTCCTCGGGGGGTAGCCACCAGAGCCAGAAACGGGCTACGACTTTCTTGCGCGTGAGCTCGTCCTGCCCTCCCGCCGCTGAGGCATCGCTCGCGTACTCCAGGAGCCGCTCATCAGTTTCGTCGAGCTCACGCCCATCCATGCGCTCCACGGCCGTCCGTGTGGACTCAGACACGAGGCCGATGCGGTGCGCGGATGCGGCGATCTTCGCGAGGGGCTGCTCGAGGCTGCGGGCGGCCGTCATGAGATGACTCAGGCCTATGGGGACTGTGATCCAAGTCCGCTCACCGTCCAAGTCCCGTGAAACCAGCCGCAAGTCGTCATCGGTCAGGGTAATATCATCCAACGCGGCCCCCTCCGGGACGTCCAGGGACAATCCGGGGAGGCCCTGCAGGTGCCGCAGGACGTCGCTCGGCTGAACCCCAAGCTTGTGCGCCGCCAGCAGCACCCGAACCGTCGATACGTGGCTGATGTAGGGACTTTGCGCGTCCAGATCGAGCGAAAGAATGACCCGTTGCTCCTCGGACACATCGATCCCCTCCAGCGTAGACGGCGCGAACGCGAGCTTGATCCCCAGAACTTCGAACCGGGTGAACCGACGCGCGGCTTCCGGGGCAGGCAACCGCATGCTCTCCGCCGTGATGAGGACCCTATCAAGCCCCACCTTGCCGCGCAGCCAGGGGTACGAAGCATCGTCGTTGCGTGACAAGAGACGGAGATTCTCCTCTGTCGGACTCATATCCCGGAGCGCCTCGGGGCTGATCTCAACATGTACACCGAGGGGTGCCAGACGCCTCAGACGCTGTAAGATCTCCTCAGGCGACATCTCCAACACCTTCACAGCTTTTAGCAGCTGGCCCGGAGGGACTCTACCTTGCACCCACGGCGGCCGGCCATTAAGGTCAGCCGACAGCAGCTTCCAGTCATTATCGTCGAGGCTAAGGTTCTCGAATAAGGATGGATCCACAGCAGAGGGCTTCACAACGATTCCGAGAGGCGCGTATCCGCGAGCACGCGCGAACACCTCCGCGACAGGCACGCGCCGCATTGCAGCGATTTTGACGATGGACAGAAGGTGGCAGACAAGACCCCCTCGGCGCTCGAACGGACCAGTCATCCCCTCCCACAAATATTCCCCCAGGATCAATTGGTCGCCCGGCTCAGGCGCTGGAATTGGGAGGTCCGCAAGCTGCCGCACGTGAGCGGGCCAATTCCGGGGAATCGCTACGGCGCCAGCTTTCGCCCAGCACGCCACGCGCCATGCCTCCAAGAGATTGGCATCGCTCGGGTTCGGAGCCCGAAAATACATAGAGTGAACAATGTTCGCGTCTTCAGCGCAACTGCCAGTTTGCTGGATCTCGGCACCGCTTTGACTGTTGCCGTCAAGGCGCAGGTACCGCCCCTGACGCAAAAGAGCCACGCAGACAGCCGATGCGGCCTTTCTACTGATCGACTCGAGCGCCCAGAGGAAGCCAAACGTTAGCCCTTCCCATTCGGGGAGAACATGCCAGTTTTTCTCCGCAACCTCGATCGCGCGGGCATGGTCCCAGCTATGAACCTTCCGACGGTCTGCAGTCAGCTCGGGAGGCCGCTGCCCGTGCAGGTTGACCAGCATGCACGAAGTCGTTGAGCTACTCGTACCAAGGCCATCGACGAGCAGCCTGACTCCCATCTCGGAGTTGCGTCCCGCATGCTCGGGCGCTAGCCACCAAATGTCGGGTTCCGTCGTCGGCAGGCATCGTACGCGCGGGATCTCCCGCGCGTTCCTCGCGGGCACGCCAATCGGCCAGCGGAGCGGGGCCTTGCCTTTCTCCTCGACCTTGGTGTCCACCTCAGCGACCCACAGCAACTCGCCGAGCACCTTGCCACACGAGAGCTCCTCTTTGTACTGTGACGTCCCAAACTCCGATCTTCTGCTGTAGGTCGTGGACGTCAGATAGAGCCGCACCCGCGTTCCGGGCTCGGGCATGTCCTCCTCCCGGCCGTGCTCCAGCCGGAAGAGGCCGCTCGCACTGGCGATCCGGACCACGAGCGGGCTGGACCAGCGCCCGTCCGGGTGGTAGCGACGGGTGTAGATCACCAGCTCGTCCGCCAGCATGAAGTAGCTCAGTACGCCGATGCCGAACTGACTGTTACGGTAGAGCTCAACAGGCTCGGGGAGCTGCTGCCATGCTGCCTGCTCCTCGATGAAGTCCGGCGTGTCGTGGAAGCGCTGCCCCGCCACGGCGAACACGCGCTCCACCACCTCCTCCGTCATCCCCACGCCGTTGTCCTCGCACTCGATGTAGGGCCGGCCCGCTGCGTCCGTGGACTGTCGGAAGGTGATCCTTCCTTTGTACGGCGCGCTGCCGGCGGGCTTGCCGATGCGCTTCAGGTACTCCGCGCGTGCCTTCCGGTAGCGGCACGCGTCCAGCGCGTTCTGGTACAGCTCGCGAATGGCCAGGGTCGGATCGCCGTAGAGCGCCTCTCCCATTAGAAGCTCGCGGATGCGATTATGATCTAGACGAAAGCGCACGTGCGGCAGCCGGTAGAGCGACCGCCCATGCGCGTCCGTCGCCGGCTGGATGCCCTCCGCGGAGAGGCGGCTCGGCAGATCCTGGAGCAGCGCGAAGGCTCGAGGATCCCGGTCGTGCTTGCGCCGGATCCGCTCGAGCGCCTCGTCGGCTCGGCGGACCAAATCCTTGAGCGCGAAGTCCACCACGGGCGACGTGCACGCGCGCTCGAGCAGGTAACGCTCGTCACGCACAGTCCAGCGTGCGGCGCGGAGCGCCTCCCGGACCTCCGTTGGCTTGAAGCCGTCCCGGCCGACGTGATCGACCACGACCTCATCCGCCGTCCGCACGTCCAGCGCCTGCCAGCCCGCCGCGCAAAGGAGGTAGCCCAGCGCCGGGATGCGGAGATGGGTCCCTTCAAGGGTCACCTCCCCCTCCCGCTCGATGCCTTCCTCGCCATCCAGTGCATCCGGGTTGACGCCCACGCAGCGCGCCAGCCGGAGCAGCATCTCGATGCGTAGCCACCGCGACGCGCCATGGTCGTCGACGATGCGCTTGATCCGCTCCAGCAGCGGGTAGGCGGGTCCGCCCGGCGTGCGGCGCCAGAGATCGCTGCTGGCCTGCAGGGCACGGACCATCATCCAGAGGCAGACGGACCGCCGATCGTCGCCTGCGAGCCTGGCTGCGTGACGCACGAGGTCCGGGCGGCTCTGGCGCACCTGGTCGAGGGCCGCATGCGCCGCATCCGCTGTGTGCGCCTCGCCCTCGACCGCGAGATCGTCGGGCCGAGCAGGCGCCATCCAGGCGGATCCGGCGGCGAACGCGGCCTCGCGGAGAAACGGCGCGACGACGACCAGAACGACCTCCTCCGGGTGCACCGCGTCCGTGCGCACGAGTTGCTCGAGGCGCTGGACGACGCGGACCGGATAGCGCTCATCCCGCCACGGATCGCCCGGAACAGCGGCCTCGCCCCGCTGCCACCAGGCCCAGCACGCGTCCGTGAGCTCGACGGTCAGCAGCCGGAGCCGCTCCGCCATCTCGCCTCTCGACGCTGGCCAGAGAGCCGCGCGCTCGATGGCCTGGCGCCAGGTGGCGGGCTCGGCCGGAGGCGCGATGACCGGCGCGGCCGTGGACGGTGGGGGAACCGCGAGCGGTTGCTGTACCGGGAGCTCCTCCGGTCGCGTGGGGCACAAGTCGTCTTCGAGCCGGTACGTGTAGTCCACCGTGACTCGCCAGCTCCTGTCCTGCAGCCGAACGGCCAGGCGAGGCCAGAGACGGGAGTGCGCCTGGCCGTCGCGCAGCTCGATCTCGCCGAGGGTGTACCCGTGCTTGCGGTCGAGCTTGCCGGCAGGGGGCAGCTTCTCGATGCCGAAGAGGGATGTCGCCTGCCACATTCGCCGCGCATCGCCGCCGCCCACCCTGCGCATCTCCGCGAAGGACTCGTGCAGGTGGCCGCACAGGTGCGCCGTGAAGAACGGGGCAATGGTCGCCGCGTATGCGTCGCGGCTCTCCTTGCTGAGCCACGAGGGCGGATGGTGCGTCAGGAGAAACGTGAGGTGGTGGCGCTTGCGCCATGCGGGCAGATCGCTGCCGCACGCCGGCTGGATCTGCCGCACGTCGACCCAGAGCTGGCCCTCCTTGACTTCGTCGGATGTGTCGAGGAAAGCGGAGTTCATCCCGGCGAAGCCGAAGCGCGTGCCGTCCTTATCGAGCGTGTAGGAGAACTCCCCGGGCAGAAGGCCCTCCGCCAGGCCCGTCGTTGGCCGCCGCTTGCAGTCCTTCCACCATTTCTCGTAGCCCTTGAACCAGCCGCGGAGAGGCCTGAGCTTGTCGCGACCGCCGCGCCAGAGCTCGTCCCGCTGGCGTGGATCCGTCAGCAGGCCGTACGCCGTCGCATCGGTCTTTCCAGGTCGGTCCAGGTCATGGTTGCCGGGCACCGCGAGGAGCTTCGGCTCTGGCGCGAACGGATGCACGCGCTGGAGGACCTCCCAGATCTGGTCGAGCGCCCTGTTTACGTGCCGGTACTCGTTGTGCTTGCCGCTGAACGCGAGATCGCCGGTGAACAGCACAATGTCCACAGGACCCACGCGGCGGGTGACCTGCTCCAGATCTTCGAGCAGGGATTGCGCTGCGCTCGGCCACAGGCCTTGATCCTTCATTCCGGTGTGCAGGTCCGTGATGTGAAGCCAGCGCAGCGTAGTCATAGACGTTCTTGCCGGATTGTGCCTGTCCGAGCAGGGGGCTCTTCGCCCTTGTTCGATGGGGTTTTCGATCTGTCAACCTCCGGCCGGGCGGGGCGAGCCGGCCTGACACGGAGGCAACGGGCGAGCAGAGGTCGTATGTTGGGTGCGCTAACGATGCAAGCTCGGCGAGCTGGCTCACATTGGGTAGCCCTGTGCTCCGCTTACCATGCCGTCCGTGCATCGTCTCCAGACTGAGCTCAGCGCCATCCTTGACGAGGTCGGACAGCGGGCGATCTAGCCCGTCCTCCTCGGTGCGTTCGCTGGTCGCACGTACCTGTGTGAGCCCGATCGCAGGGGTCACCCGCGGCCTCCAGCTCCTCACGCCGCCCGGGGTGCTCCGTCGTCTAGCGAGCGGCTCAGCCATCGCTCCACACGCTTGGCCCACTCCGCCCTCGTCGCCATCGCTTCCTCGTTCGTCGCGAGGCGGAGCGGGGGCGGCGAGCGGGACGCATGCTCCGAGCGTACCAGACAACGGGCGCGGACGGCGTGGGCGCGCCTGTCCGGTGCAGCGCGCCTCGCCCCTGTCGTGAGCGTGGACCGCCGCGAGAGTCGTCACCGGTTGCGACGCTTTTCAGGTTGCAAACGAGGAATTCCGTCGCGCGATCACAATGCTCGCGACGGAGCACGCGGCACTTCCGCACGCTCGACCGCGTCGTCGCGGTGGTATGAAAAGCAGCGCCGCGCTGGATGGGCTAGCGCGGCGCTGTGGTCCCCCTCGTTTGCCCCGAGGTGAACCGTGCGTGCTTCTGTTCCACGGGGCCATCCGCGGCAAGCGGCGGCCCTGGCCCTCGTCCTTGCCTCCGCGTTCCCCGCACAAGCCGCGGCCGCGACCCCTCCTCCCCGGTCCCGCGAGGTCCAGGAGCTCATCGAGGAGGCGGAGAAGGCCGCCAAGCGGCTCGACCTCGCTCGCGCCCGCGAGCTCTGGGCGCGGATCAACGAGCTAGAGCCCTCGACGATGGCCGTGTGTCAGCTCGGCGTGTTCGACCTGCGCCTCGGCCGGCTCGAGGAGGCCGCGGCCGAGCTCTCCACGTGCGTCAAGCAGATGCCCGCGCCGACCAACGATATCGAGCGCCGCCGTTACGAGGTCCGACGCGCCGATCTCGCGGCCGTCCGGCAACGCGTGGCCGAGCTCCACGTGAGCGCCCCGCCAGGCACGGCGCGGCTCCTGGTGGACGGTCGCGAGGTAGGCGCGGGCGGCCCCGTCTTCGTCGCCCCTGGACAGCACGAGGTCACGGCGACGGGCAAGCAGGGGCAGCTAGCCCGTGCGCTCGTCAAGCTCACGGCGGGGCAGTCGCGGCGCGTCGCCCTCGCCTTCGAGGCCCCGAAGGCCGCCAGCCCGCCAGCGCGGGCGCGCAACCCGTGGACCATTGGCACCGGCGCAGCCGCCTCGGCGGCCCTGCTCGGCGCCGGCGTCGGCCTTCACCTGGCCGGCGACGCCGCGGAGAGCGAAACGGCCGCCAAGGTGTCGCGCCTTTCGGACGGCTCGATGCTCCCGAGCAGCGCACAGTTCCGCAAGACCTACGACGAAGCGCACGCGGCGAACACACGAGCGGGCCTGTTCCATGGCTTCGGCTCGGCTGCGCTCGTCGCCGGGGCAGCGGTCGGCGCCGCAACGATCGTGTACGTGGTCTGGCCGCGGAAGGCCGAGATCCGCACGAGAGGCGCCGGCGCGGAGGTCAAGCTCGTATGGTAGCCGCCGGCGACGTCTGGGAAGGCCACGAGCTGCTCAGCGAGGAGCGCGGCTTGCTCCGTCACTTCCTCGCCCGGCAGGTCGGCGACACGGGGGCTCTGGTCTGGTTGCACCTCCACGAGGGCGCGCGCCTCGATGCGGGCCTGTTCGCCGAGGAGATCGCGCGCCTGCAGCGCCTTTCCGACGAGGTCCCGGAGGTCGTCCCCGTGCTCTACGGAGGGGTGAACGGCGACGTCGCGTGGGCAGCGTCGCCTGTGCTCGGCGACGCGATCCCGCTCATCGACGCCACGCGCGGAAACGACCTCGGGCCGGCGGATCTCGAGGTGCTGATCGACGTCGGGCGCTGCCTCGTGCGTGCTCATGAGCTCTCCTTCATCCACGGCGCCCTCAGTCCGGACCGGGTCTGCGTCGTGGGCGACAGCCGATACGCGATCACCCACTTCGGGTTTGCCCGTCTCTTTCAACTCGGCCCGGAGGACGCTCGTCAAGATCCGTACGGGTACGCACCACCCGAGCTCTTCTCGGGTGGTCGGCTGGGACCTCGCGCGGACGTGTACGGCTTCGGCACGATCATGTACGAGCTCTTGTGCAAACGCGCCCTCTCACCGTGGAACCGACCTCCGAGCTTTCCCAGCGGGATCCCTCTAATGCTTCAGGTGATGATCGAAAGGGCCCTTGAGGAGGACCCCAACCGACGGCAGCCAAGCATCGGAGAGATGCTCGCTGTCCTGACTCCCTTTGCCCACGCGTGGGAGGCGCTTGGCGGACCGCCGGAGTTTCCCGATGCGGGTGTCTTCGCGGAGCCGTCCGGCGCTCGGCACACGCCGGACGAGAAAGCGCCGATCTCCGCCGAGGAGGGGACGCCGTTCGCCTGGAGTGAAGGGGAGGGGCGAGTCGGCGAGTTCCCCACGCCGCGCCCTTCCGAAGCGCCCGACACGCTCAAGAGCGTGCCGCCGCGGGACGCGCGGGATCACGCTCGCCCCTCGCCTTCGGTCGCCGGGACGCGCCCTCCCGAGACGCCCGACACGCTCAAGAGCGCGGAACCGCCGCGGGACGCACGGGACCACGCGCTCAAAGCGCCTCCGGTCGCGCCGCCGTCGCCTCCAGTGCCCAATCTGCCGGACCTCGAGTCGATGCTGCCGGTAGCGCCGGTGCCCTCGACCCCTCTGCATTCCCCGATGCTGCCCGTGGCGCCGGCGCCCTCGCCCCAGCCCCCCACGCGTCCCAGCGGCCCCCCAGGGCGACGCTCCCCCGCGCGGTGGTTCGGCGCGGTGCTCGCGCTGGCGTTCGTGCTGGGCAGCGCGGCCGCGGTCCTGTGGTGGGAGCCCCCTCGTCGAGCCGTGCCGCGCCTGGGGCCAGTCGCCCAAGCCGCCGCGGTTCGAGCCATCCCGCCGCCCTCAGCTCGACCGCTCGAGCGATGCCCTGAGCTGGTCCCAGAGGCCTCCCCGCCGCCCGTCGCGGCGCGGCCGCGCACGACCCCGTCCGCCGCTCCCATGCGGCAAGCCATGAAGACGCCGGCCCAGCAGCCTGATCCTTGTGACGGTCTCCTCCCTTGCCAGAGTCAAAGGGTCTTTTACTGAGCAGCGCGAGGGGTTCTCATGCGGTCTATACCTTGTTTTGCCTTCAGCATGGCTGCGCTGCTCGGTTGCGGAGATGAGCTCGATATCCCGAGGCCCCGGACCGATGACAACCCGATCCTGCTGTGGGTGGGCAAAACGCTAGATTATCCCATCTGTCCGGATGGTCGGCTCGATTACTGGGATGGCTGGGCCGACGTGCGCACGGATCCTCAGTACCAGAACGAATGCGGTACGTGCACGTGCGGCCTCGCCGCGTGCGCTCTACCGGACAGGATGCTGGTGCACGAGGCGCCTCTCTGCGCGGGCGAAGGAATAGAGATCGACCTCTCTGGTGCAGCCAACCCGTCGGGGCACTGCGTCAAGCTCTCGTCCCCTGTCCCGGGCGACGCGTTCGCCGCGGTCACCCTGAAGTCGCCCACGATGGCTACCGAGTGCAAGTCCTCGGCGCAGCTTGCTCTGCCGCCCCTCAGCGGGACCTTCGCACGAGCTTGCCCGTGGACCGGTGAGTATGAGTCAGCCTTCAACGGGCTGGTGTGCATCGCACCCGAGGACGACGGCTCGTGCCGGCCGGGCTTCTCCGCGCGCTTCGAGTTTCAGGAGAAGATCCGAGACGCGCGTACCTGCACGCCCTGTGCGTGCGGCGCACCCGTCGGTGGAAGCTGCGTGGCGGACGTGCTGCTCTTCAGCGACACGAGCTGCTCTCATATGCTGTACTCCGGCAATGGAATCGGTGCAAGCGAGCAGGCCTGCTATGTAACATACGAAGATTCACCTCTGGCAGGAGTGCGTGTGGTGTTCGCGCAGGATGAGCCGGGCACGTGCCCGCCAACAACCGATGTCTCCTTGGTGGATGGCACGATCGAGAGCGGCGAAGCCCGAACTTTCTGCTGCTCCAGCGCGGACCTGATGGAGGTGATTCATGCCAATGCTGACGATTGACCCAGGCCGTGGGATAACAGCCGCGCTGCGCTCGGTTGTGCTCTCCATACTGGCCACCCAGGGGCCCATCGGCTGCTCCTCGCCGGTGCCCCCCGACAACCTGCCGGAGCCAGATCCGAGCCAGCTTATCCTGCTCTTCGTTGGCCGGCCCGAGAACGCTCCGCGATGCGGTCCGCACGGCGACAGCAATCTCTTGTGGGAAGGGTGGGTAGGGACACCTGGGCAGGAGGAATGCGAGCCCTGCACGTGTGGACCGTCGCGATGTGTGCTCTCGCACACGGTGGATGTGCACTCCTCGTCCGTTTGCGCCCTCAGTGACCTCGTAAGCAGGATCGATCCGGGCAGTTCCTGGAATGGGACCTGTTTTCCTCTTCCCGAGCCCATTCCGGGCGACTCGTATGCCTTTGTGACCATCCACCCGCCCCTCGTGACGGACTGCCAACCTATCCCCGAGGTTCCTGCGCTGCGCCGAACGGGCATGCGCTTCGTCCGGGCTTGTGGTCCAGATGTCGACTTCGCTTGGCCGGACTTTCTTCAATGTTACCAGCCGCAGCCGAACGGAGAGTGCTGGGCCTCCCACGAGACACGGCGGGAGTTCCCCCTCTACAACGACACGCGCGCGTGCAGCCCGTGCTCCTGTGGGGAGCCGAGCGGCGGCGATTGCCGCATGCAGACCACGTTGTACCGGCAGGTAGGATGCTCCGGCGAGCTCGGATCCGTTCTCATCTCCGGGCTGGACGAGCCGCTCTGCACAGACACGATCCAGGGGCGGATCGGTGCGGTGCGGTCCATCTTGACGAAGGACGAGCCTACCTGCGCGCCCTCGACAGAGTCCAAGGTGGCAAGCGGGAAGATCGAGCCCGGTGACACACATGTGCTCTGCTGCAACCGTTGAGACGAGCATCGCCCCATCCTCCTGGACCCGGACCTTCACCGCGACGGGGATGCGGTCGCGCCCCGAGCTCGGCCAGGGGACGACGGCGAAGCGCCCGAGCTCGGCCAAGTGGACGGCGGGGCCCAGTGGAATAGCTATGGATCCACCCAAGTCCAGACGCGCGAGAACAGGCACGCGTAGATCGTCGCCTCGCCCATAAATGCCCAATCCATCGACACGTCTGGCACGATCTCATTACCAAGTTCCGGGGGGATCGTCTGGTAGCCGGGGTACGTGGCCTCGATCTCTTCGGCAACCGCCGTCGATATTTCGTCGGGCTCGCCCTTGTTGTGGACTCCATAGTAGGGCCCGAGGAGGCTTACGTGGAAGCTGAGCGAAGCCCTGCTGCTGAGCGAGGGAGCGGGCTCCAAGTCCTTGGGGCGATAGATGCGGGCCGAGTAGCCCGGTTCGATCCCTCCCGACACCAGGCTGAGCGACTCGTTCTGAAGGCTGTATCGGTCCCCCAGGCGGTGGATCATCGCTTCCCACTTCGGGTAGCCCGCTCGCCCGCGGTTTGCGGCTTCCACCAGGCGGCGGTGCTCCTCGGTGTCGTCGTAGAAGGGCTCGTTGGGAGGTACGTGGATGCGATCGAAGCAATGTACGCCCCGCGGGTAAAAGCAGTAGACGACATCGAGCAGCTCGGAACGTGACACCATCATCATTTCTTCACCGAGGCACCGAGTAGCGGGTATCTAAACTTGAAGGTAGCGCCCACATCGAGGCGAAACCTGTGGCAGAAGATCCCCGGTGGGAGACCGTAGTCCATGCGGTTTGCTACTTCCTCCGTGATCTCCTCGCTAAGGCTAGCCGCATGGATTGGATCGATTTTTCCCATGAACTCGGTCCGGAGCGGCATTTGGATCGTGAGAGGGCAGTACCACTCGGTGGTGCTGCGGGCGCCGCGCTGAACAACGGCATGCGTAAACTTCAGGTTGGCATTGGCAACTTGATACCCGCCGGCCTTGCCCCGCCCGTCATCCTGGACGGTGGTGACAAACGGGAAGTCCGACGGTTCAAAATTCACGTATAGGAATGAGGCCATTCCAGGCGGCGGGCACTTCGAGCTGCACGAGTCGCTACAGCTCCAGGAGGTCGCCCCATCTCCGGCCAAGTCGCTGACTCCAAAACACTTGTCTTGCGGGCTCTCCGGGCTGTTCGCCGGCGGCGCATACTCCTCCTCTTCGTCCTCGAGATCCGACTCGTTGCACGCGATCTTGCGCTCGCTGCTGTCGTGCGGACCTTCCGGCGGCTCAGCCCCGAAGTCACCGGATGCGGCGGAGGTATAGATGGGGCCGGGCTCTGATCCTGGACCGGCACCCGCACCGGAAGTTCTTTCCCCGACAGGATAGCAGTCTCCTATCGTCCAGTTGCACGCCGCCGTCGTCCAAACCGAGATGGCCACGATCAATAACAGAGGTCTTTTTGCGTTCATTTGGCACTCCATCGAAGCACTGGACCAGCAACAACGACGACGGACACGTAACCCGGAAGCACGAGGCTGCCCCGACCGACCCAATCCACGTTGACGCTCACCGACACCCCCAGCGGTCCAGCAACGTACGCGTTGGTCTGCGCGTGGCCGCCCACGGCCAAGCCACCGACGCGGCCGCACAAGGTGATGCCGCACGCCGGTAAGACGTAGAGCGCGACCGATGGCCCCGCGCTGACGTTGCCGTCCTCCCACGCATACCCGATGTCAACCGAGGTCTGGTTGTAGACCCCGAGCCCACCCTCCTGGGTCGGAGGTAGGATCGTGCACAGGTCGTGAACCGTGAACAGGATGTCTCGCTGGACGGGCCACGAAATGCCCGCGTGCGGCCCCACCGCGAGGCGCGGAACGGTACCGGCCTGGAGCCACCCGAGGCCCACACCCGCGCTCAGCTCGTACGCTTCTATCTGCGTCGGAACAAGCACGAGAGCGGCCAGCGCCGCCGATGGGATCCGCCGGGCCACTGTTCTCACCGTCTCATTGCCCCCTCCGCAACCCCCGGACAACGTAGCGATGCGGCCCATCCTCCTGATGGTAGGATTATGCGTCAACCGGAATCTATGGCAGAACAGCACGACGGCCGTGGGCACCGGCCGCGGCGCCGAGCTCGGCGTGCTGGTGAAGGGCGGCGCGGCGCTCGAGGCCGCGAGCCGCGTCGATACGGTCCTCGTCGACAAGACGGGCACGCTCACGGCGGGCCGCCCGCAGCTCGCGGCGGTGAAGGCGCTCGGGGAGGCCTCGGAGGACGAGCTCTTGCGCCTGGTCGGGTCGGCGGAGCTCGGCAGCGAGCACCCCGTCGCGAAGGCGCTGGTCGAGGGCGCGCGCGCGCGTGCCGGCGGCGTCCCGCTCGCCGCGCCTGAGGACTTCCGCGCCGACGCCGGCCGCGGCGTTGTCGCCCGCGTCGAGGGGCGCGAGGTGCGCATCGGCACGGCCCGGTACCTCGCCGAGCGCGGGATCGACGCCGCGCCGCTCGAGGAGCTCGCCCAGGGGCTCGCCGGGCAGGGGAACACGCCGTCGTTCGTCGCCGTCGACGGCCAGCTCGCCGGCCTGGTCGCGGTGGCGGACCTGCCGACCCCGGAGGCCCGGGAGGCCGTCGCCGCGCTGCACCGGCTGGGAGTGCGCGTCGCGATGGTGACGGGGGACCGCGAGGCGACCGCGCGAGCCGTGGCGCAGCAGCTCGGGATCGACGAGGTGTTCGCCGAGGTGCGCCCCGAGGACAAGGCGCGGATCGTGCGCGAGGAGCGGGAGCGCGGCCGCGTGGTCGCGATGGTCGGCGACGGCATCAACGACGCGCCCGCCCTCGCCGGCGCCCACGTGGGGATCGCGATCGCGAGCGGCACCGACATCGCGGTCGCCGCTGCCGACGTGGCGCTGCTGCGCGGCGGCGTCGGGGCGCTGCCGGCGGCGCTCGGGCTCGCGCGCGCGACGCTGCGGACCATCCGGCAGAACCTGTTCTGGGCGTTCATCTACAACGTGATCGGCATCCCGATCGCCGCGGGGGCGCTCTATCCGGTGACCGGCTGGCTGCTGTCGCCGGTCCTCGCGAGCGCGGCGATGAGCCTGTCGAGCGTGTCGGTGCTGGTCAGCTCGCTGCGGCTGCGGCGGTTCCGGCAGGCGGGATGAGGGCTGGGCGGGTGGGCGCGGAACCAGGGACGAGCTTGGGCGAATTTGCGGTGGCGAACCGTCGCGAACAGGCGCTTCTGCCGCAATCTTGGGGGCACCAGGCCACTGATAGCACCCCTTCGGAAGGCATGGACCCAGCCCGGGCTCAACCGGCGGAAGCCGGGCTCGGGGTGCTCACGCTTGCCGAACCGTCGCCTCGGACAGAGCAGCCGGGCTCGGGGCGCTCACGCTGGCCGATCCGTCGCCTCGGACAGCCCTGGTCGCCTCGCTCACGGACACGCTCACCCGGCCCTTCGTGCTTGGGGACGAGGAGGCGGCCCGGATCGTTCACGAGGCGATCGGTCGCCTGCTCGGGCTGCCGCCAGCCCCGGACGGGCGAGTAAAATCCGGTTGGTACACGGGCGACGTCGTGCAGCCCAGGGCGCACGGCCGTGCGTGCGCTCTCACGGCTACGTGGACAGACCGCTGGTGCCAGCAGCTTGACGAACACTGGCCCCGCGGACATCTGCGCAGTGCCCACGCTCTGGACGATACGACTCCTGTCCATTGTGACGCTCTCCTCTAGGTTGCGTTTGACGCCCAATCCTGCCATCAGAAGAATTGGTTGCATCGCCACGTTCTCCCGGCGGTGGCCAAGGGGGAAGGGGCCGATGAGAACGGAATGCCGACGAGTCGCATCGGCGGCGATGTTCGCTCTCGTGCTCGGCGTCGCTTCGACGCAGGCGGAGGCGTCGGAGGTGAGCGCCGGTGTAAGCCTCGGCTGGATCCAGGCTGGCACCGCCCCGCGCCTCGCGGTGGGCCCGCATGGACCTCGGGAGCAGGTGCAGGTCCAGGTTCGGAGCCAGCCCCGGTATTCAGCTCCAGCGCATCCGGTGACTTCGGAGATGCGCCATCGGGAGAACGGCGAGGCGACAGTGAGCAGGAGATCCAGTGCAACAAAACGGATAGCTCAGAAGAAGAAGAGGATGAAGAAGAGCGCCCGAGAGACAGCTCGGAGAGTACGACAAACAGCACATGTTCAGGGCCCGGTGACACCACCGGAGACGGCCAGACTCATGTGATCTGTAGCGATGCCTGCAGTTCGAAGTGCCCGCCGGTCGGAGTGAACGGCTTCTCGCCAATTATATTCAAATTTGTCACGACGATCCCCGACGACGGAACGGGCGAATCGGGAGGCTGGCAACAAGCGTCCGTTCGTCTGAAGATCAAGCGGTGGGTCGAGGTGTACCCGGAGTTCTGGGAATGTCCGCAGATGACGTTTGGAATGCCACTGAGGAACGCGGCCCAGGGGCATATTCCAGCAATTGAGGCCGCGCACATCAGCGCCGACGTAGCGAGTAAAGCTTCGCGTAAAGTGATGAGGGCAAACCTCACTATTCCGCAAGGGATCTACTGCGCCAGGTTGAAGGATGAGATGGACATCAGCCTCCGCAAGCGCGTAGCTGGATCCAGAGTCACACAGCCATGAAGCACGCGATCGAGGAATTGTTCAACGTCGTTTATCGCTACTACCCTCGGCGGGTTCCGTACGAGGATCTTGGCCGCGTGCAGACAGAAGAGGATCGACGGCTGGTGGACGCCCGTCGCCGAGCCGGCGCCGATTGCGAACGATGGCTTGGCATGTTGCGGCGCCTACGTGAACAGTTCCCCGAGAACAAGATCGACAATCTCTCGGTCCATCTCGTGACGGGAAGTCACGACGCCTGTTACTCCGGCTCGCTCTATCTTCCGAAGGCCACCGGCGAATACCGGCATACAATTGAATTGAGAGTGAGCTTTTTGGTTCCTTATTACATCGTCTACAGCTCGCGCCTCGTTGAAGATCGCGAGGAGATCGAGAGGGAGAAAACGCTCCGCGCGACGCCACCTCGCGCCGTCATGATCTTCGTACATGATACGGCCTACGTCCTACCCGCCTGGATTGGCAAGCTGATCAGGCTGATCAAGCCCGAGCTTGTTGAGCCACCTTCCGTGGAGGACGAGCCCACGCGGCAGGTCATCTGCTTCGATCTATCGCCCGATGAGCAGCCGTACGCTGCGGGGATCGCCGAAGAGATCGAAGCGACATGGGGATACGAGCGCATGACGCCGGAGATCGGCGCCGTGGTCGTGCCGGACGTGGCGACCAATCTGCGACGTCTGGGAGAGGCCAGACTATACGATTGCCTGTTTTCAGACGCACGATAAGCCGGTGATGCTCTCGATCTCGGCGCTCACGACACCCCAAACCATCTCGCGCCCCGGGGCTGGGGACGCAGACCGTCGAGGCCAGCGGAGCGATACGCATACAGCCAGCGCTCGAGCGTGGGCACTGAATAGCTGCGCGTGCTGTGCGCGCCCGGCGGTCGAAACCGCTGCTCGCTCAGGGCGCGCAGCTCGGCGGCGAGCTGGCCATGGGTGAGCACGCGGTGCATGAGGGGGCCGATGCCATGCACAGTCACAACGGAACGACCCAGGAACCGCTCCCCGGAAGCCCCGGTAAACCGCTTGGGGCGCGAGCCATAGTCGGCTTCTAATGTGAATAGCGCCGATCGTCGGATTGAGTGTTGTCGGCTGGCTGCAGGCCGGCTGACGTCGAGTCGACAGCGCAATGTGGTGGCGGTCGGGTAGCTGCCGCACCGCGACGTCGAGTTCTATCAGCATGTTACGACGGGACAGGGCAGCAACTTAGACGTATTTAGCGGCTCGCAGAGTACGGCGTCCTGCTGAGGCGAGCGGCCAGAGAGAACACGACGGCTCGCAAAACGGTAAAGTCCACCCGCATCTGGAGCAGACAGCGCAGCGGAGATGCTGTGGCAGAATCCCCATTGCGCTGAATGTTCGTGGGTCGACTCATTCGCTTGGCACGTGGACTGGTGCGCCCAACCGAAGAGCAGGAACATTTACGCTGAACGTGTCTCACGGAATTACTCCTTCAGCTCACGCGAAAGGCGCCAGACGGCAACCAGCTCGCGAGATCGTGTTGGAGCCTTAGCAGCGCTCGGTGAGCCAGCGCAAGCAAATGTATGATCGCGTACATGGCGCCCGGCCATATACACACCATCCAGAAGGGGGGAATATATATGCGATTTCGACAGCTTACACTTGCAATCTTTATCGACATGTTGACACGGGCAGCTCTAGGTGGGCGACAATACTAATGATTGCGGCCATTTATGGCCACGGCCACGCCACGGCCACGCCACGGCCACGCCACGGCCACTTGCTGTCGGATTGACGCCAAGCCGCTCGATTTTTTTACAGGCCGCGGCCGCGGACCCTCCTCCCCGCTCCCGCGAGGTCCAGGAGCGCATCGAGGAGGCGGAGAAGGCCGCCAAGCGGCTCGACCTCGCTCGCGCCCGCGAGCTCTGGGCGCGGATCAACGAGCTCGAGCCCTCGACGATGGCCGTGTGTCAGCTCGGCGTGTTCGACCTGCGCCTCGGCCGGCTCGAGGAGGCCGCGGCCGAGCTCTCCACGTGCGTCGCGCAGATGCCCGCCCCGACCAACGACATCGAGCGCCGCCGCCACGAGGTCCGCCGCGCCGACCTCGCGCCCGTCCGGCAACGCGTGGCCGAGCTCCACGTGAGCGCCCCGCCGGGCACGGCGCGGCTGCTGGTGGACGGTCGCGAGGTGAGCGCGGGCGGCCCCGTCTTCGTCGCCCCTGGACAGCACGACGTCACGGCGACGGGCAAGCAGGGGCAGGTAGCCCGGGCGCTCGTCCAGGTGACGGCGGGGCAGTCGCGGCGCGTCGCCCTCGCCTTCGTCGCCCCGAAGGCCGCCGGCGCTCCAGCGCGGGCGCGCAACCCGTGGACCATCGGGGGTGCGGTTTCGGAGCGCGCTGCGCATGGGGCAGGAGCCACGGCGGCGCCGAGCCGGACGCCGGGAGCTTCCGTCGCGCACCGCTGCGACGCCCGAATGCAGGGCTCCCGATTCGAGTGCGTCGGGCCCGGCCGTCGCCCGTTGCGATCGCAAGGGTGCAAGCCGCTCGCGGTAGTCGCACGGCAAGGTCGTGATCCGTGCGGCGCGGCCCTCACCGCGCGGGTGACGTCGATCGAAGACGCGCGGCTGGTCAGCGGCGTGGTCGAGCGCTTGATCCGTTCGCTCTCCCGTTCCGCTCGCCGGAGTACCGCACGCGGTGATCGAGGAGATGGCGCTCCCGGGCGATCTGCAACGCATGCGCGAGGTGATCGGCGTAGGCGCGGCTCAGCAGCTCGACGACCCCGATATGGTCGAGGCCCTCGGATTTGAACGCAACGAGGACGCTCACTCCCTGGTCATCACCGCGGTCTCGCCCCCGATGTCCAGGCGCGAAAGAAAAGATTCGATGTCCTCCATGGACAGGGGGGGCTCCGTCATGGCCAGCGCGGATTCACGAACCCTGGTGAGGGCTGGGAGCCAGTCGAGGCTCGTGAGCTCGCCCGCGCTCAGGAGTCTGAGCTCACCCACCTCCGCGAGGGCGTCGAACCCGTCGAGGCCCGGGCCCTGCAGCAGGTGCATCTGAAAATTCGCGCCGACGCGGCGCAGGTTGCGCAGCGCGGTGAAGTCGTCCGTGTGGTTGCGGAAGAGGGTCAGCGAGCCGTCGATGTGGACGAGGGAGGAGAGCGGCTCCAAGGCGCCTGCCGTCGTGTCGCTCAGGTGGATCGAGCCTCGGAAGCGGGTGCATCCGGCCACGCTCGTGTAGGGCCCGATCACCAGATCGCTCGGCTGGCCACACACGACCGCCTCGGCATCGGGGTCCGGCGGCTCTTTGGGAACGGCGTTCGTGAGGGACACCAGCGCGCCGCTGCGCACGCGCGACGTCGCGAAAGACTCCAACACTTCAGCGGTCAGATTCGCGTTGCGCCGAGCGACCATGGAGGCGCCGATCTCCGCGAGAGGAGGGAGCCACGAAAAGTCGGCAAGGCCGCTCTCGTAGAGCCACAGCCCGGAGACGTACTGGATCGACTCCAGGCCGCGCAAGGATTCCGGCGCTCCCACGACCAGCAACCGACCTTCGATCCGCGTCAGGTTGGACAGAGGCCCGAGATCCCCAGGAGGCGAAAGGAGCAGCAAGGACCCCGCGATTTCCCTGAGATCCGTGAGCGCGTCGATCGCCTCGGGTCCGGCCAAATTCAGCAGATGAAGCGTGCCGAGGAAGCGCGTACAGCCGCGCAAGCGCTCCAGCTCGGGCGCGGGTCCGGCCGCGTCTTGAAGGAGGTTCGTGCCCACCGCGATCACCTCCCCCGCCGTCCCGCAGTCACGACCCTCGGGAGCACCCGCTTGCCCGCCGCCGGACGGCTCGGCGCCCCCGGAACCGCCGCTGCCAACGGTCGCGCCTCCTCCGCCACCCGCGCCGGCGCTCGAAGCGCCGCTCGGGCCGTCGGGGGTGGTGCCACAGGCCGCAGCACCGAGAAGCAGCAACCCCGCCGCACCGCTCAGCGCGCGCCCCAGCATGTCCCTTTCCCCGCTTTCCCTCGCATGGTCGCTCGATTCTAACAGAGCTCTCACGTGCGAGGAACGCTGGACGAGCGAGCTCCGTTGCCGTCACCTGTTGGGACCGGTCATTCGCCGGATCATCGTGGCCCGAAACGCTGCTGAATACGGTTGTCGCATGCGGGCTGCATATCCGCCCTATCCAGGTCCCTCTACCCTTGCTAGATCCAGGAGAGCGACAACTGGCCTGACACCCAGGGGGGGCTCCCGTCCTGGGGGTCACAACGCGCCGAGCAGGCTCAGGGCTCGACGTGCGCCTCGACCTCCGATGGTCCGCGCCGAGCTCGGCCGCGACGATGTGCACCCGCTGCGCTCAGCTCGAGCTCGGCTTCGGACCGGGGCGAGATTGGCAAGCCGTGGCCGCAGGGACGCAATCCATGCCCTGAATCACGGTTGACGCCGCGCCTCCGCACACGCATCTGGAAAAACTTGGAGGAGGAGCATGCGCCACAGGCTGAAATTGAAGGCGATCCCTGTTCTTATTCCTCTCGGCCTCACAGTCTGGGCGTGCAACTACGACGTGGGCGAGTGCTATCTTAGGGGGACGGAAGGCGCAGGGGCTGGAGGACCCTACCCACCGGGATCAGCAGCTACGGGGGACGGGTACGGAAACGGTTATGACGTGGGAAGCGGCGCCACTGAGCTGAGCAGATGGCGGGGTGCACGCCCGACAAGACATGCACAGACATGTTCGTCGATTGCCAAGACATCGGCGGCAAGTGCATCACGGGATATCCAGGCTGCGACAAATGGCGCCATACATCGTGCAGGAGCTGCTTTGAAGCCTGCCAATCGGGCACACCATACCCGCCAGCGTGCAAATGCAGATCATGCGGATTCAGATGATGAATGATCCGATACAGGGCGCAGTCTACGTTGCCATGGGCAGGGTTGCCGGAGCGGCTCTAGCCAAGGTGGCATCCCCCGTCGTGGTCGACGATGACGAGCTCCTGCTGGGGCCATCAAGAATCGATCCGAAACGTCATCGTACTGCGCGCGTTAAATACTTGGGTGGAGAGCCGTCTGCCGATCTCAATGAAGAGCTTGCGCGTTCTGATGGGCCGCCGGTCTGTGTGGCGCTTCCGCCGACACCAGGCGGACTGATCAGCCTCTGTCGGATCTGCGCTTCCGTAGTCGAGGGCGGGCGCACGGTGTTCGTCGTTGATCTCAGCCCAGAGGCCGCCGGAGCATTTCCGCAGGGGCCCGGCCCAGGCAGGGCCATATCCCTCAATGTCCCGGATGCTCTGCTACGCAAGCCGCCCGTGGTCCAATGGTCGAAGCTCGAGACAACTCTCGCGGCTACGCTCTGGAAGTTGTGGTGCCGCCGCTCACCCGTTGCCTTTTCCAGGTTCTGTGCATCTGGGAGCATGTTCCACCCGCAGTTGGCCAACCTTGGGCGCTATCACGCCGGACTGTTTCCCCGACGGGCAGGCCATGGGCTCTTACTATCGCGCTTTGACGAGCTCCTCCTGCGACAGCTATCGCAAGAGTGGCTCTCGCCGGTTAGGGTATTTGCCAACGCAATCGACGCCAAATCTGAGCTCGATGCATGGTTTTCACACACGGGAGATCTGTACGTGGCCAAACGGCTCAATGAGTGGTATCGCCATACTCGAGGCCGTATCATCGAACGTCGAAACGCGCATCATCCGAGACCTTCCGAGATGACGAGATGGTCCTTTCGCTGGCGTGCGGGGAGCGAGGAGATCCTCGAGGCGCTGCCGAGTGTGCAAGCGGCCCCGCCTGTATCTATTGGAGGTGCTACCGCGTATGATCCTGACCGCGCATGGGTATGCCAATTTGATGTACGAGGCACACCTTACCTAAGCCGACTTGACACCGCATCGTCGGGCGACAGGCTGGAATAAGGGCGTATCGGATGGCGCCTGTGACGATGCGAAGGCCTTTGCCAGTGCATCCGTTGCTGCTGGGTCGCCTGGGCCTCGAGCTTCCTGGCGAGTTGGCCCGTGAACTCGGAGCCCGTAGCGTCGTCGTAGCACGACTGCTGGACATCGCTTCCAACAGCAGAAAAGCCGCCGAGGTGGCCAAGAGGAGAGGGGGAGGGCCATGCCCCGCGCCTGAAGGCTCGCGAAGACTGCGCGCACATCCGTGGCTGCGGCGCGATACGTCGCGACCGTGCCTGCCGGCCGCGGGCGGGGATAAGCTGGGACATGCCCGGGTTGCGCGCGCAGCCGATCGCGAGAGCCCGGCGTGGAGAGGCCGGGGTGCGCATGGAAACGAGCGCGAGGGAGCAGAAGAAGGGCGAGCGGGGCGGTCGCTGGTGGGCGCGGCGGCTCCTCGTGGGCCTGGGCGTGACGGTCGCCGCCTTCGGGCTCTGGGTCGCGGCGCACCACGTGGGGCAGGCGCCGCCTCCGCGGCTCTTCACCGAGGCCGACCTGCCCCCGCTGCCGCCGCCTTCCGACAATGGGTGGCTGCTCGTCGCGGGGCCCACCGCCCGCAGGGCCGTCCTCTCGATCCCGCCCGACCTCAAGGACCTCCTGCTCCCTGACCAGGGACAGCCGCTGCTCGAGCGGGCGCGCGCGCGCCGCGAGGCGATCTCCGCGTTCCTGCAGACGCGCGAGGCAGAGGGCGCGCTGCGCGCCCTCGAACAGGCGACGGCGATGCCTCGCTTCGCTGACGGCTGCCCGCTGCAACTCGAGCCTTTCTGCCCGATATTGCCGCTGCGTACCGCGCAGATGACCGCGGCGCTGGAGGCGCTGCGGCGCGGCACAGGCGGCGACTGGCCGGGCGCGCTCTCCCTCTCGGCCCGCCTCACGCGCGCCGCGGTCGACGAGGCGACGTCCTCGCGGTCGATGTTCTCGCACGTGGTCGCGATCGCCGATCTGCGCCTCGACCTGGAGCTCTCGACAGCGCTGCTCGATGGTTACCAGCAGGCGCGAGCGCGGGACGCGGCGCCGCTCGACCCGGGCACGCTCGAGGCGCTGCGCGCGGCCGACGCGGCGCTCGGCAAGCTCGATCTCGGCGAGCTCTCGGCCCGCCGCGCCGTGATCGCCGAATACATCACGACGCGCAGGGCCATCGAGCACATCGGGCAGGCGGCCACCCAGAAGATGCTCGCGCAAGACTTCTGGAGCCGGCCGATATTCGATGAGGCCGCGACGATCGAGGCCATCAACCAGCGCTTCTCGAAGCTCGCCGCCGGCGCCGCCGACCCGAGCCTGCTGCCGTTCGCGAGCGAGGCCCCACGCAGCGGCCTCTTCTGGTGGACGTACAACCCCGTGGGCAAGATGACGCTCGAAGCGCTGAGCCTCGACTGGAATCACCAGATCCAGCAGATCGAGAAGGAGCGAGCGCACCTCGACGCGGCGCGGACCCGGGCGCGCGAGGCCATGCGCCCGGTCCTCCAGGGGGGCTAGACCAGGCATTCATGCGTTCCGAAGGGGTGCGATCCGTCGTCACATCCCCCGGAGATCCCGGCGGAATCCACGTTTCAGCGCGGATCGTCCAGGCGTGAGCCCACCTGGATCGCTCGCGATCAGCCGCCGCAGCCGAGGGGGATCGTCAATCTCCACATGTCGTTGAGCAGCACCGGCGCGAACTCCGCGGTCGCTCCGCCGAAGATGTAGAGCTCGTAGGCCGTGGCGGTCCTGCGAGTGAAGTAGAACTGGCCGAACCTCGGCGCCGGCGCCGGCCCCGTCATCGCGGTGTCCACGCGCGTCCAGGTCCCTGTGTGGAGATCGAAGTACCAGAGATCGGACAGGGTGGCACCGTCGAACTGGCTGCCCCCGAAGAGCCAGATGCGGTCGTTGTGCTCATCGGCGATCAGCTTCGCGTTGTCGCGGTGGCCCGGTCCGCCTGCCTCGTCGAAGACGAGCTGATCCCAGGTCTCCGTGTCGACGTCGAACATCCAGAGGTCGCCGAGGTAGTTCTCCGGCGTGAACAGGCCAGTCCCGTTCACGGCGTCGTTCGTGTATCCGCCGTAGACGAGCAGGGCGTTCCAGCCCTCGGCGTACACGAGCGGATGATGGGCTCGAGCGCGCGGGGCGGGCGAGCCGGTCGCGACCTGCTTCCAGCCGTTCTTGTAGCGGACCAGGTCGTGCTGGAGGCCGTCAGGGCGGTTGATGAAGGCCGGCAGCGTCGACGAAGAGCCCGAGAAGGCGTACGCGACGGTCTTGTGCTTCCCCTTCTTGCGCACGGCGACCGCCTCCGTGGAGCGGTTGGCGCGCCCGATCTCGGCCGCGCTCTGCGCGATCTGCGTCCACCCGTGCGCGGGATCGAACCGGAACGTGTCCTGGTGCGTGAGGTCGAGCCCGCGCCGGAAAGGACCTCTCCCGCCGGAGACGATCAGCGCGTCCTCCTCGGCGACGCACCACATCATCGACTCGGCCCTGGCGGACGGCCCGCCCGGGTACTGGCCGAGGTCGTACCAGGTCAGCGTGTCGACGTCGAAGGCGCTGAAAGCGGCCACGGGCTCGTCATCCGGGTAGGTCCCGTTCAACCCGCCGAAGATATAGAAGAGGCCCTCGTGATAGGCGCTCGCGCCGTCCCAGATGGCGTCGGGGACGGCGCCGCCCTGCGGAATCTCGGTCCAGTAGGGCAAGCTCGACTGGGCGGCGCCCGGGCGGATCCCGGCGAACGAGAGCAAGAGAGAGAAAGAAGCGATGAAAACGATCCGAAGGTGAACCCTGCGTGTCATCCGAACAACCTCCCTGTTCCAGGCAACGGCGGGCTCGCTGGAGCAGGTCGCCGGCGGACCTTTATGATACCACGAGAGCCTGGACCTCCGAAAGCTGGATCACGATCCAGGTCGCGACCTCGGACGTGCCAACGCAAGGTGCAGCGCGCGGCGGGCGGCCCGCGGAACTCCACCACACGTCCCGTCCAAAGGAGAAGAGTCATGACGCGTTTCACCTCCCCTCGTAGGCTCGGCGCGGCGGTCGCGCTGCTCGGCCTGAGCAGCTTCGCGGTCCTCGGCGGCGCGTGCTCCAGCACGCACACGCCCGAGGGGTCGGACGCCGAGCACCTCGGCGCGGCGGAACTGCACCTCATCGACGCGCAGTGCGCGTTCTTCGAGGCCAACGGCAAGACCCAGATCTGCCACTATACCGGCTCGGCGAGCCACCCCTACACCATCATCAAGACCAGCGTGCAGGGGTGCCAGCTGAAGGGCATCACCCTCTCGGACCCGATCGAGCTGGGCACGATCGTCTTCTGAACGCGCGCCCGCCACACTCCCACGAGCGAGCCTGTTCCACGGCTTCGGCACGGCTGCGCTCGTCGCCGGGGCAGCGGCCTGTGCCGCGACGGTCGTCGAGGTCCTTCCGCCGGCGCGCTCCCTCGACGGTCCCAGGGGCCACACCATGTTCACGGCGATGCTCCCCAGCTCGACCGACGCCGCCCGAGTCCACCGGTTCGGCGGCCCCGAGGTCATCACCATCGACAAGGTGCCGGTCTCGCTGCCCGGCCCGGGCGAGGTGCTTGTCCGCGTCGCGGCGGCCGGGGTCGGACCGTGGGACGCCTGGATTCGTGCCGGCAAGAGCGTGCTACCCCAGCCGTTGCCGCTGACGCTCGGCTCGGATCTCGCTGGTACCGTGGCGGCGGTCGGCCCCGAGGTGACTGGCCTCGCGCCGGGCGCAGCGGTCTTTGGCGTCACCAACAGGCGCTTCACCGGCGCCCACGCGGACCATGCCGTGGCGCAGGCGTGCAGGGTGACGCGCAAGCCTCTCGGGCTCGACGACGTGCAGGCCGCCTCCGTGCCGGTCATCGCCGTCACGGCGTGGCAGGCGCTGTTCGATCACGCCCAGCTCGAAGCCGGACAGACCGTGCTGGTGCACGGCGCGGCGGGCAGCGTCGGCGCGTACGCGGTGCAGCTCGCGCGCCGGGCCCGCGCCCGGGTGATCGCGACGGCCTCGGCCAAGGATCGCGACTTTGTCCGCAATCTCGGCGCGGACGTCGTCGTGGACTACCGGAGCGAGCGCTTCGAGGACGCCGCGAAGGACGTCGATGCCGTCATCGACCTCGTCGGTGGCGACACCCAGGCGCGGTCCTTCGCCGTGCTCAAGCCACGTGGCATCCTGGTCTCGGCGGTGTCGACCCCTGACCAGGAGGAGGCCGCCCGTCGCGGCGTGCGGGCAAGCTTCTTTCTCGTGGACGTCACGACAACCCACCCCGACCGCATCGCCGCCCTGCTCGACGCGGGCGGGCTCTCGGTCGACATCGGCGCCGTGCTGCCGCTCGCCGAGGTCCGCGGCGCGCATGAGATGCTCGACGGCACCCGCCCCCGCCCGCGCGGCAAGATCGTCCTGGCCATGGCGCCTGCTCGCTGAGAGCGCGGCGACGGGCTGCACGGCGTGCGCGCGTCGGACCGAGAGTCCGCTCTGGCCTGGGCACCACGGCGCTCGGGCGCTACTCCAGCACGACGCTCACGCTCTTCGTGCCCTCGTATCCGTCGCCGCGCACGGTCACCGTGAGCTCCACCTTCTGACCTTCGAGGGTCTCGCGGTCCCATGCGAAAGGCTGGTAGAGCGCGCCGTCCGAGACCAGGAAAGAACCGGCCTTGATGAACCGGACGTTGAACTGCGCGGACGCGAGCCCGTCGGGATCGTCGGCGAGCGGGCCCTCGAACTCGTTCGCGAGGCGCACCACATGGCACGTCTCCTCCGCGTCGCCGGGCAGGGCCTCCACCTGGATCCAGGGCGTGATCATCATCGATCCCTGATTGCCGAGGATCAGGTGCGCGCTGGCGCCGTCCGCGTAGGGCACGAACGTCCCGGACGACGCGTCGCCGATCTGGACGGCGCGGGTCTCGGTGAAGTCCTCTCCGAACTGCGTGGGACAGCCGCTGGCTTCCGCCGGGATCGACGGGTCACTGTCGACAGGGCCACACCCGGAGAGGGAAGCGACGAAAGAGAAGGCGGTCAGTACCAGGCAGGATCGCATCGCGCGCGCAGAGCTCCGAAAAAGGCCGGGACGAGCCGGGTAGGAGAGACGCCGGCTCGCAGAGGCGCGAGGGCGAGGGGAGGCTGTAGCACGCCGGGTCCCGAGCAACTTCGGCGAACCATGCGTAGCCGCCGGGCAAGACGTCTCCGTCGAGCAACGGGCCTCCGGCGAGCAACGCGTGTCCGCCGGCTCGCGACACCGGTTCTCCGAGCAACCTTCGTGCAGCATCGCTCGCCGCCTCAGCGACAGGCGTGCCAGGGCAGCAGGGGCGAGGGCAGGGGCCGACCGCGATGCGATGGCGCGCCGCTCCGGCGCCTGCGGCGAGTGGCACGCGCGCTGCTTTAGGCTCGCCGCGATGCTGAACTCATCGCGGCGAAACGCCGGAGGCCCCGCGGATGCTCTGACGTCGGTGTCACGGTCGCAGCGATCTGGGCCATCGCGAATCGCCGTCCTCCGCCACCCCCTCTTCCTTGGCGCCCTGGCGCTCCTGGTGGTCAACGACCACCTCCTGAAAGGCGCTGGGCTCTTGCCAGGCGCCCTCACTGGCAAGCTCAGCGACCTCGCCGGCCTCGTGGTCGCCCCCGTCCTCGCAGCGGCGCTCGTGAACGCGCGCTCGACGCGCGGGCGAGCGCTCGCGTTCGCGGCGGTCGTCGCGCCGTTCGCGGCGATCAAGCTCTCGGCCGCTGCCGCGCAGCTCCTCGTGGGGCTCGTGGGCCTCGCGGGGATCGAGTGGCAACTCTGGCAAGATCCGACGGACCTGGCCGCGCTCGTGGTCCTGGTCCCCGCATGGCGTCTCTCGGCGCGCGCTGCTTCCAGCCGGGAGCCCTCGGCCCGGCGCGCCGAGGAAGGCTCGCGCGCAGCCTGGGCGCTCGAGCGCGCGCTCCTGGGGGCGTCCGCGGTCGCCTGCGTCGCGACCGGCACCCCACGACCCGACGGCTATTTCACGGACGCCTATCTCGTCAATGCTACGCCCGGGATCGTGGACGTCCGCGTGCGCTGGGTGGACGCGTCGCTCGACTGCTCTGCCGTCACCTCCGGCGATCCGACACGCATGTTCGGGCCGAGCGCGTTCAACCTCGGGATCACGTACCGGCTGGACCCGCAGGACACGCTCCCGCTCAACCGCGCCGTGGCCCGCAGCGCCGCGGGCAACTTCGAGGAGATGGGGCCGACCGCGGACGGGCCTTGCGACGTGGCGCTGCTCGAGACGGATGGAATGCGGCCTGTGGTGGTATGGTGGTCGAACCTGCCAAGCCTCGAGATCCCGCAGAACGTGAAAGACAACCGCGACTTCTGGGGCGACACGGAGACGGCGGCGGGGCGCGTCGCGCTGGAGCCGGACGCCGTGGTGGTGCCCGGACAGGTGAAGAAGGGCGATCTGCAGACGAACGTCGGGCCCTCGGTGTGCGCTGGCGTGCCGCAATCGTCCTTCCAGTGGGCCGCCCCCTGGCCGAATCTGCTGGCGATCGGCGAGATCACGAACATCGATGCTCTGTCGGACGGCTGCATCGAATTGATCATGAACTATCCGCCGATCGACGACGGCGGTGGCCCGGGCGGCCCAGGCGGCCCAGGCGGCACGGGCGCAGGCGGCACGGGCGCAGGCGGCACGGGCGCAGGCGGCATGGGCGCAGGCGGCGCAGATGCTGGCGTGGCCGACGTCGGCGGGGCAGGCGGCGAGCCTGCCGGCGGCACCGGCGGCACCGGCGGCACCGGCGGCACCGGCGGCGAAGGTGGAACGGGCACCGGCGGCGCGGGCGGCGGCGATCCGGGCCCGGCCTACCCCGCTCAGACCCACTATCTGTGCATCCCGATCGAAGACTTCCCGTTCTCGGTGGGCGAAAAGGTGGAATGGCGCCAGGGGATCGACAGCCGCGGCGACCACGTCGAGATCTCCGCCTTCGACTCGGAGAAGCGGCTCGACGTCTATCGCAACGTCGTCGATCTCCAGCTCGCGGGCCTCACCGCCTCGATCGAGCCGTCCGGGTGCGAGGGCGACCGGCTGGGCTGCGGCGCCTACGTCACCGACGCGGCGGTCGCTGTGCAGATCGGCGGCGAGAGGACCCTGCTGGGCCCTGGAGACGCCCTCGAAGGGCCGAATCTCCGCGTGCGGGTGGGCCGCGCCGAGCGCGTGCTCGCCGGACGTGACGAGTGCGACGCGGGCTACCAGACGCCCAACGCGTCCGCGGACCTGTTGATTGCTTACGAATGAGGAGAGGTCACATGTCGTCGAAGAGGAAGCTGGTCTCACTCGGTCTCTGCGCCGCCGCCGCCGGTTGCTCCACCCAGAGCAGCGGCGGCGACGGCAGCTTCGTCCCCACAGGCTCGGTCAACGTGGCCCAGGGCGGGGCGCAGGACATCTCCCAGTTCCGCGCGATCGTGAACGCTGGGGAGGTTCCCTCGCTCGACACCCTGGATCCGGTCGGGTTCTTCGCCGAGCACGCGATCGACCTGCCCGACGCCGACTGCGGCAAGGACGTCTGCATCCACCCGTTCCTCGCGGTGGCGCCGCGCTTCAACGGGGGTAACTGGACCATGGCCTTCGTCGCGATGAACACCGGGGTCGACCCCTCGACCCTGGTGCGGCCGCCGGTCCACCTGGCGATCGCCGTCGAGAGCAGCAGCTTCGCCGCCATCGACGAGGCCGCGCTGGACGCGGGAATGCGAGGGCTGCTCGCCAGCCTCCGTCCCGAGGACCGCGTCAGCGTCATCCGCTATGGCGACAAGGCCGAGCGCCGCGCCTTCCTCGCAGCGCCGGGGTCGGCGGAGCTCACGAGCCTCATCGCCGACGAGCGCCTCGGCGGCGGCGCCGGCGAGCTCGTCGCCCTCTACGAGGGCATCGCCGCCGCCGAGAGGGCGTTCGAGGAGGGCGACGCGGCCGGCTTCGAGGGCGCGCACCGCGTCCTCCTGCTCACGAGCGGGCACGCGACCAGCGGTATCACGGACCCCGACCACATCCTCGGTCTCGGCGAGGGGCTGGTGGAGAACGGCACGGCGTTCGGGGTGATCGGCGTGGGCCAGCGCTTCCTCGTGAGGATCCCGTCGGCGCTCGGCTCGATGGGCGCGGGCACGTACGCCTACGCGCTGAGCGCGGGCGACCTCGGCGGTCTGCTCTCGGAGGAGGGGAAGACGACGCTCTTCCCGCTGGCAACGGAGTTCAGCCTGGAGGTGACCCCCTCCGCCGGCTACAAGGTGGGGCGCATCTACGGGACGAAGCGGGCGACCGCCGACACAACGGGGGCGGACCTGGAGATGCCGGCGCTGTTCATCGGCCAGCGCGACGGCGCGACCGACGTGGGCGGCAGCCGCCGCGGCGGCGGTGGGGGTCTGTTCGTGGAGCTCCTCGCCGACCCGTCCCTCGCCGACGACATCGGGCCGGACGAGGCGGCCTTCCAGGTGAAGGCGGGCTGGACCTCGGCGAAGGACGGCGCCGCGCAGAAGGTCGACACCACGCTGCTCAACGCGCTGCCTCCCGGGCAGAACCCCGACTCGATGTGGTGGAACATCTCCGACGGCGGCTCGGGCAAGCCGTACATGATGCTGAACATGTACCTGGCGCTGCGCGGCGCGCTCGACTTCTACCAGGCGGGCGACTGCCAGCGCTCGCTCGGGGTCATCGAGATGATGCGGCCGTCGGTCGGGGCGTGGCTCGGGAGGTACTCGGACACCGACATCCAGGACGACAACAACCTGATGTTGACGTTGCGACAGAACATCGAGAATGCCTGTCGTGAATCGCAGTCGTCCACGGAGCCCACGCCCCCCTTCGACTTCGACGGCGGCTGCGGTTGGCTGTGACCGCCACCCTTCAGTCGCCGGGCTCACCGAGGCGGAGGAGCGGACCCTCCACCGCTCGTCAGCGGCGGGCGGGCGATCAGTCCTTCCAGGCCCTGGCCTCGCGGGACTTCAGGAACAGGGCCACGTCCTTGTAGTGCTCGCTCTGGTTGGCGAACTCCACGTAATTCCGGGCGCGCGCCAGCCACTCCAGCGTGGTGGGGCGCTGCGCCGCGAGCGCCGCCTCCACGTGCTTCATCGTGAGCGGCGGCTCCGTGCCGGTGTCGAGCGCCTCCTCGATCACCCGGTCGAACGCCTGCTCCACCAGCGCGCGCAGGTCGGCCCCGCTGAAGAGCGGCGTCAGCCGCGCGAGCTTCTTCAGATCGAGCCGCTCCGCAGGCCGGCCCGCGAGGGCGATCTCCAGGACGCTGCGGCGCGCCTCCTCGTCGGGGGGCGGAACGAACACCAGGCGATCGAAGCGCCCGGGCCGCTTGAGCGCGTCGTCGACGTCCCAGGGCGCGTTGGTGGCGCCGAGCACGAGCAGGCCCTTGTTCTCCGATCCGATGGAGTCGAGCTCCTGGAGGAGCTGATCCACCAGGGGGCGCCCCGCGCTGCCGTGGTGCTTGCGGCGGGCAAAGGCGAGGGCGTCGAGCTCGTCGAGGAACAGCACGCCGGGCGCGTGGGCGCGCGCCTCCTCGAAGGCGTCGTGGAGGTTGCGCTCGCTCACGCCGACGTAAGGGTCGAGGATGTCCTCGATGCGCACGTTGAAGAAGGGCAGATTGCACTCGCCCGCGGTCGCGCGCGCCAGCAGCGTCTTGCCGCAGCCGGGCGGGCCATAGAGGAGAATGCCCCCTCCCGACTTGCGCCCGTATTTCGCGTAGAGATCGGGGCGCTGCAGCGGGAGGATGATGGCGCGGTGCACCGCCTTCTTCACCTCCTCCAGGCCGCCGATCTCCGCGAAGGTGGCCCGCGCCTCCTCGCCGAGCTTTCGTCGGTCCTGCTCGCGCCCCTCGGCGCCCGCCGCGGCGCCGGCGCGGCCGCTCGAGTGCACCAGCCGGAGCACGCCCTTCTGGTCGAGCTTCGCGTCGAGCCGCGCCTGCGCCTCGGCGATCCCCTCCACGAGCCCGGCCTTGCGCGCGGCGTCGAGGCAGCGCGCCGCGGCCTGCAGGCTGCCGGCCTCGATCGAGAGCCGCGCGGCGTCGAGCAGCGCCTCGCGCGGCAGCTCGCCCGCGTCGAGCAGCGCCTCGTACTGCCGCGCCGCGTCCGCGGGGCGGCCCGCGCCCTGGAGCATCTCGGCGAGCAGGAGCCGGAGCGGGTGGTTGTCGGGGGCGACCTCGAGCGCCTTCTCCAGCGCGGTGATCCGGTCCGAGCTCATCGCGGTAGACCCATCCAGCGCCGCAGGAGCGGCGGCATGATCCAGCTGTAGAGGCAGTAAGCGAGGTAGGCGAAGCCGAAGAGGCCCGCGGCGGCCCGGTTCCCCGTCGCCCGTAGACCGTAGAAGACCACGATCGCCGCGATGTACACCGGGATGGCCCCGAAGCGCTGCATCGGCCAGAGGGGCCTCATCAGCCGGTGCGAGGCGAAGCGGGCCTCGCGCGCGGCGTCGGCGAGGTCGTGGTCGCCCGGGTCGAGGCGCGCCGCGGTCCGGAGGTGGCGGCCGGCCTCCTCGACCCGGCCGCCCTCGAGCATGGCCTGGCCGAGCAAGTGGTACGTGAGCGCGTCGTCGGGATCGGCGGCGAGGCGCGCCTTGCCATGCCGGGCGAGCTCCTCGTCCTTGCCCTGCAGGTAAGCCACGATCATCCGGGTGCGCGCGACGCCGCCCGCCTCGGGATCGATGCGCGCCGCCTCCTCGACGAGCCGCGCCGCCTTGTCCACCTGGCCCTCCTTGGCGACGAGCAAGGCATAGCGGCAGAGCGCGGGGGCGCTCTCCGGCGCGACGCGCAGGCAGCTCAGAATGGCCCGCTCCGCCGCCGCGGCGTCGCCGCGCTGCGCCTCGCAGTCGCAGAGCAGGTAGAGCAGGTGGGGCGACTCCGGCGCGCGCGCGAGGCCCTCGCGCGCGGCGCGCGCGGCGTCGGCGGGCCGGTCGAGCGCGTGGAGCGCGGCGGCGCGCAGCGTCCAGAGCTCGGGGTCCTCGAGGTCGGGATCCGCGATCCGCTCGAGCGTCTCGAGCGCGCGCCGCGGCTGGTCGACGTGGAGGTAGTGGCGCGCCAGCGCGACGGCCTGCTCGGCGTCGCTCACGGCTGCGCTCCGGCGGCGAGCGCGGCGAGCCCCGCGAGCACGGCGAACTGGATCGCGAAGCCGGCGAGCATGACGGCGATGCCCGGGATCCAGAGGGAGGCGTGCGCTCCGCCCGCGAACTGGAAGCGCCTGTCGGCGACCTGCTGAAGGCGCCTGTAGGCGAGGTAGAGCAGCCCGCCGAGGACCTGGTTGGCGAGCCGGATCCCGCGGAAGAAGCCCGGCGCGTCGGCCGACGCCTGGCCGTACGCGGAGAACTGCGCCCAGCTCCAGATGGCCAGGATGGCGGCCAGGGCCGCGAGGCCGAGGAGCAGCATTCGCCGCCGCTGCTCGGCCGGCAGCCGCAGGCGCCCGGCGTTGATCATGCCGAGGAGGAACATGGGCACCACGCCGCCGAGCGCCCCGATCCAGAGCTGGGACTGGAGCCGGAACGGCCGCTTCCCGGGCGCTGCCTGAGCCTCGCCGGCGTCCTGCAGCGTCGGTGTCAGCAAATCATCCGTGGGGCGCTTGCCGGGTCGATCCACGGATGCAGTCTACCCCACGCGGCCGGGCGTCCGCTGCCCTTGTCGTTGTACCAGGCGACGAAACGCTCGATCCAGAGGCGCGCCTGCTCGACGGCGGCCAACGGACGGCGTGGGGGCTCGCGCCGGAACAGGGGACCCCGATGGCCCAGGTGGCAGAAGACGCGGGGTCACCCTGGACGTAGCGACCGCTCAGCTGCAAACCCAGTAATTGGGGGATGTGCTCGAGTGCCGCGTGCATGCCGGAAGCCCTCGGTTGGCGCGGTACTCATTGACATGGCCGACTCGGGTTTCGTTGAACCGCATGCCCCGCGTGATCCCGTCCGGATCGGCGCACTTCTCCCCGGATATCTTCTCCGAATTGGAATGAACACCGAACATCCACCGCGAGGGGCCGGACGAATCCGTGAGGAAATACGGGCCGCCCGAGTCGCCATGGCAGACCCGGGTCCAATCCGCGTCCACGACGAAGTGCCTCTCACCTACCCAGTCCAACGACTTGTCCATGAACCGCATGATTCCCTCGCCTGTGCCGCTCGGGTCATCGAAGCCCGCGCCGAACAGCCTGAACGTTTGCGTCTGGCTCAGAGGCCCTGAATAGATTCCGTCGGCGGCGTCGGAGGCAGTCACGTTGACGAACGCGCCGCCCGGAGTCGCGGTGGTGACGACGGCCAGGTCGTATTTCGCGTCCGCTCCATCCTGCAAGCGTTCCACGTGGATGTCTCGGTTCGTGGTGCATTTGCCATTCGCAGGGGTGCCTGTCATGCAGCTGAAGGTGGTACCAGTGTGCGCGTAGGACACCTTGGCGCTCACGATCCCCACCAGCGCCGAGCCGAGCGCGTAATCCCAGCAGTGAGCCGCGGTCACGATCATGTGCGTGCCAATCAGCGTTCCCGTGCACCCTCCATCTCCAAACATCACGGCGCCGACTCCGCCGCCCGGCGTGCCGAAGCGGATTTCTTGCGCGTCGGTCTCGAGCGGTTCATCGGAGAAGTCATCGCCCGGCTCTGCGGCGCCGCACGCCGCGGTCGCGAGAGCGAGCAGCGCGCTGACAGCGCCCGTGCGATTCCAGGCAAAGCCAACCCCTCGCGGATTGCGGGAGTGATTCGACGTCTTGTTGCTTGTCATTGAAGAGCTCGCTTTCGGTCTATGTTTTCATGTTCCGCTCTGGTGTTCGTGGCACGCAGAGCGACGCGCGGGGTTCGTTGCCGAAGCCCGTGAGCCTGATACCCAACGATCTGTCGCGATCACAGCGCTGCCCCCGACATGCTCGAGCGGAGGTAGTCTCCGGCTGCGGCCTCGGGAACGTCATGAGACACGCTCGAACTCGGCGTTCGTGCTCCACTGGAGCACGAACCAGGATGCACCCTGCCTCGGGGCGTCGCGCCGACTCGGTGTCCGATGGCTTCACCGAGAAACGTGTCTGGACGACGATGCCTCTAGCAGATGACGTGCCAGCGCCGCAAACGGAGCCGGCTCGCCGCGCGAGGCGGCGAAACAGGGGATCTATCGATCTTCAGAGCAGAGATGTTCGCTCTCGTGCCGTGCGAGACGCTGGCACGCCGGCACGGTGGCACGCTGGCACGGTGGCACGCCTCCCACGCTGCTCGAGGTTGCCGTGCGGTCGACCGGCGTGACGAGCAGCGGAGCCGGTGAGGAGCGCCGCTCGCCGGGCGGCAAGGCTGCGCCGGAGGGGAGCGGCGGCGGCGCCGCTGGCGCCCCGAGACGTCGCGAGGCGGCGGGTCGGTCGCCGCGAGCTCCCCTGGCTCAAGGCTCGTCGGTTGGGGGCCCGGGTCGGGCCCGCGCCTCCCGAGGCGGAGGAGCGGACCCTCCACCGCTCGTCAGCGGCGGGCCTGATCCTGGATGGCGTTGAACACGGCGGCCATCTCGTCGGCGCCGTGGCCGAGCTGCAATGCCCGCTTGAAGTAGGACTGGATGAGCTCCGGGATGCGCGGGTCGACGTTGTTCTCGTGGCTGAGACGAACGATGTGCGCGAGGGCGCCGGCGTGGATGTCCAGCGTGCAGTCGGTCCCCTTGAAATCGCCCGTAGCCAGCATCTTCTTGCACATGTCGGCGGTGACCGAGATGAGCGGCATGATCGCCTGAAACCTGGCGAAGTACGCGTCGAGGGGGAACTTCTCCGACGCGCAGATCGCCGCCCCGTGCAGGAACGACAGCGTGGCGCCGTAGAAGCTCTCCAGGAGCGCGCAGTCGAGCGTCGCCGCCGCCCCGATCGGCTCGCCGACGTGGGAGGTGGCCCCGCCGATGACGCGCAGCGTGGGCTCGTGGCGGTCGTAGAGCTCCCTGGGACCCGAGTAGAACACCGGCGTATGCTCACCACCGATGTAGCTCGGGTAAGCCAGGATGCATCCATCCAGGTAGTTGATCCCGGCGTCCGACGCCCATGCCGCCCCGCTGCGAGCATCGTTGGGCGTGCCGCTGGTCAGCTGTACCAGCGTCCGGCCCTTCGCGGCCTCGGCCACGAGGGGAGCGCGGAGGACCTGGTCGCTCGCCTGGTAGTCGAGCAGCGAGATGATCGTCAGATCGCTCTCGCTGCATGCCTGCTCGGGCGTCGCCGCCACCTTCGCCTGGCCCTGAAACGCCTCTGCCTTGCTGTGGGTCCGGTTCCACACGGTCACCCGATGACCGGCGTTGATGTAGGCGCGCGCCAGCGCGGCGCCCATCTGACCCAGACCAAGGATGGATACGGCCTCTTTGTGCGACATGATCTATCTCCTCTCTCCTGTGATCGCCTCGGGCTGCGTGGACTGTCAAGGATGAATCCCGGCGCGCTGCGGATACCGCCCTGACCGCGCCAGGCTCGAAGCGAAGCGGCGGGGGCCGCTCACGGCAGAGATCGATCGAGCTTGGAGCGCGCGGCGGGGTGGGATACCGTGGCCTTCATGCCTTCTCTTCGAGCCTGCCGCGCTGCGTCCACATCATGGCTCAACCTCACGGCACCCTTGTTGGTGCTCGTCGCACTGGGGTGCTCCTCGGAGAGCAACCCGAGCGGGAACGCCGGAGGCAGCGGCGGAGGCGCGACCTCCGGTGACGCCGGGACGGGCGGCGCCGGCGCGGGTGACGCCGGGGGCTCCGGCGGCGCCGGCGCGGGTGACGCCGGGACGGGCGGCGCCGGCGCGGGGGGAGCCGGGGGCTCCGGCGGGACCGGCGGGTCCGCGACGCCGGCGGACGCCGCGGCCATGGTCGCCGACATGGGCATCGGAGCCAACATCGGCAACACGCTGGAGAACACCACCGCGTGGGAGACGGGCTGGGGCCAGCCGCTGATCACGCAGGCGTTCATCAACGGCATGGCGAGCCATGGCATCAAGACGGTGCGCGTGCCCGTCGCCTGGGACACCTACGCCGCCAACGGCACGATCGACGCTGCCAAGATGGCCCGGGTCAAGGAGGTGGTGGGCTGGATCGAGGCCGCCGGCATGTACTCGATCGTGAACATCCACTGGGACGGGGGCTGGATCTACAACGAGGGCAACGCCGACGAGTACAAGGCCACCGACGCCGTCAAAGCCAGGTTCGCGTCGTACTGGACCCAGATCGCCACCGCCTTCAGCGGCGTCGGTCACACGCTGATCCTCGAGGGGATGAACGAGGAGGGGAACTACTGGGTCAACGGCGTTCGCGACGGGGGGACGCCGGACTACGCCGCCCTCAACGAGATGAACCAGCTCTTCGTCACCACCGTGCGCGAGCAGGGCGGCTACAACGCGAGCCGCGCCCTGCTCATCTCCGGCTTCGTGACGGACATCGACAGGACCTGTGTGAGCGAGTTCGAGGTGCCGACCGATCCGGCCGGCACGAAGAGCCTCTTCCTCTCGATCCACTACTACACGCCCTACACCTTCTGCGGCCTCGACACCGTCGAGAGCTGGGGCTCTCCCAGGACGACGTGGGGCACGGAGCCCGAGAAGGCGGAGCTGAAGAGCCTCTTCGACAAGCTCGGCGCGTTCAGCGCCGAGCGGAGCATCCCGGTCATCCTCGGCGAGTTCGCCGTCACGCTGGGCGAGAACTACCCCCGTGAGCCGGCGTCGCGGACGCTGTGGATGCGGTCGGTGGTGGAGGCGGCCCGGTCGCGCGGCATCGTCCCCGTGCTGTGGGACACCGGGTCCGAGATCAAGCGCGCGGACGGCTCGTTCTCGGCAGAGTGGCAGGCCGTCATGGATGCCGTCGACCCCTGATCGGCGCCAGCGAAGACCGAGCGGCAGCCGGCGCCACCCCGCCGTCGCCGCACGCGAAGCCCACAAAACAAGAACGCGGCCGGTGAGGGCCGCGTTCTCGGTCGTCGCGACGACGCGTTCGCTCAGGCGATGAGCGGGGCGATGAGGAGCGACACGACGCCCATCACCTTGATGAGGATCGAGATGCCGGGGCCCGACGTGTCCTTGAAGGGGTCGCCGACGGTGTCGCCGACGACGGCGGCCTTGTGGGCGTCGGAGCCCTTCGCGTGGCCGTCGAGGCCGCCCTTCTCGATGTGCTTCTTGGCGTTGTCCCAGGCGCCGCCGCCGTTCGCCATCATCAGCGAGAGCACCGCGCCGACGACGAGCGCGCCGGCCAGCGTGCCCGCGAGCACCTCGGGGCCGGCCGCGAAGCCGACGACGACAGGCGCGAGCACCGCGATGGCGCCGGGCGCGATCATCTCGCGGATGGCGGCCGACGTGGCGATGTCGACGATGACCTTCGGCTGCGGGTCGACGCCCGGCTTGCCCTCGAGCAGGCCGGGGATCTCGCGGAACTGACGGCGGATCTCCTCGACGATCGCGCCGGCCGCGCGGCCGACCGCGGTCATCGTGAGCGAGCCGACGAGGCAGGGGAGCATGGCGCCGAAGAGGAGCCCCATGAGGACCTTCGCGTCGGTCAGGTAGAGCACGAGCTCCGGCAGGCCCTTCGCGCGGCGGACCGCGTCGACCTCCATGTTGAAGGCGGCGAACAGCGCCACGACGGTGAGCACCGCCGAGCCGATCGCGAAGCCCTTGCCGACGGCCGCGGTGGTGTTGCCGACCGCGTCGAGCTCGTCGGTGATGTCGCGGACCTCCTTGCCGAGGCCGGCCATCTCGGAGATGCCGCCGCCGTTGTCGGCGATCGGGCCGTACGCGTCGACGGTCATGACGATCGCGGTGCCCGCGAGCATGCCGACCGCGGCGAGCGCGATGCCGTAGAGGCCGAGGTAGTGGTTCGAGATCCAGCCCACGGCGCAGAGGGTCATGAGGGGGATCGCGACGCTCTCGAGGCCGACAGCGATGCCGCGGATGACGTTGGTGCCGGGGCCGGTGAGCGAGCTCTGGGCCACCTTGTGGATGGGGCCCATCGACGTGTAGTAGTCGGTCACGAGGCCGACGATGGCGCCGCCCGCCGCGCCGGCCGCGAGGGTGATCACGGCGCCGCCGCTGAAGCCGAGCCCCGGGAGGACGCCGGCCGCCGCGAACACGACGAGGAACGGCGGGACGATGAGCGCGAGGCGCAGGACCCGGGCCGGCGGCAGGTTCTTGAGCGCGCGCGTGATGAAGATGCCGACGACCGAGACCGCGAGGCCGATCGTCGCGAGGAGCAGCGGCAGCGACACGGCCATCGCGCGGAGCTCCTGCTCGCCCGCCGACGGAGCGAGCTGCTGGAGCTTGGCGATCGGCAGCGTGAGGCCGAGCGCGATCGCGGCGACGACCGCGGCCACGTAGCTCTCGTAGATGTCGGCGCCCATGCCCGCGATGTCGCCGACGTTGTCGCCGACGTTGTCGGCGATGACGCCCGGGTTGCGCGGGTCGTCCTCGGGGATGTTCGCCTCGACCTTGCCGACGATGTCGGCGCCGACGTCGGCGGCCTTCGTGTAGATGCCGCCGCCGATGCGGGCGAAGAGCGCGATCGAGCTCGCCCCGACGGCGAACGAGTGGACGATCGTCGCGAGGTGCTCGTGGTTGCGGAACAGGGCGTAGATGCCGCCCAGGCCGATGAGGCCGAGCCCCGCGACGCAGAGGCCCATGACGGCGCCGCCGTCGAGCGCGGTGACGAGCGCGGTGGCCTTGCCGTGCGCGCGCGCCGCCTCGGCCGTGCGGACGTTGGCGTAGGTCGCGGCCTTCATGCCGAAGAAGCCGGCGATGAGCGACAGGAACGCGCCGGCGGCGAAGGCGCCCGCGGCGAGGAGGCCGAGCGTCGCGGCGAGGAGCGCGAAGACGACGGCGGCGTAGACGGCGAGCACCTTGTACTCGCGCGCGAGGAAGGCCATCGCCCCCTCGCGGACGTAGCGCGCGATGCGCGCCATCGTCTCGTTGCCTTCCGGGGCCTTCTTGACACGCACGTAGAAGGTACGTGCGACCACGAGCGCGACGGCGCCCGTCAGGAGCGACTGGTACGACAATGCATCCACGGGTGATGGTCCTCTCGCCCGCCCCCGGCCGGAGCGAGCGCCGGCTCCCTCTTCCGTCCACGACGGCGGATCAAGTGGAAATCGCGGCGCCGCGGTTTCCGAGGCCGCCCTGGGCGAAACGCGAGCTCGCGTCAGGGGAACGCGGCGCCCGCAACGTCGGTCCTGCGGGTCCCGCGCCTGCCGGCGGTGACCGTGGCATCGGAATATTGCAGGCAAGGATGGGTGAGCGACGCGTACCAGCTCGCCGACGCGCTGCGCACGGGGGCGTGGTACCCGCTGGGCAGCCCGACGATGCGCCCGCCGCCGGCCCGGTGAGCGCGTCCCGCCCGCCCCTGGCAGCGCCGTTCAGCCCGGCAGGGAGCTCGGCTCGGCCGGGCGCGGCGGCCCGGCGCGCGGGAGCTCGACGATGAACGTGGCGCCGGCGCCGGGGGCGCTCTGCACCCGGATCGAGCCGCCGTGCGCCTCCGCGATGCTGCGGCTGATGTACAGGCCGAGCCCCAGCCCGCCGTAGTGCCTGTCGGACACCGCGCGCTCGAAGCGCTCGAAGATCCGCTCCTGGCGCGCCGGATCGATCCCGATACCGTGATCCCGGACCGAGAGCCGCGCCGTCCCGTCCCCCTCGGCGACGGAGATATCCAGGGGCTTGCCCGCGCCGAACTTGATCGCGTTGGCGAGGAGGTTCGAGACGATCTGGTCCACGCGGGAGCCGTCCCACAGGCCCACGATCCGGCCGCCCTCGCGCAGCGACACCGGGCACCCGGCGCGCTCCAGATCCAGCTTGAATCGCGCCAGCACGTCGCGGACGACCTCCCCGAGGTCGACCTCGGCGACATCGAGCCTCAGCCGAGCCGCGTTGATCCGCGAGACGTCGAGCAGCTCGCTGTTCAGGCGGATCACGCGCGTCGCCTGCCGCAGCGCGCGGTCGACCTGCCGGCCCGCCGCCCGCGGGTCCCAGGGCTGCCCCGACCGGACGCCCCGATCCATGGCCTCGAGCGTGAGCAGGAGCGACGTCATCGGCGTGTTGAGCTCGTGCGTCGCGACCGTCAGGAACTCGTCCCGCGCGCGCACCGCCTCGTACGCAGCGCGGTAAAGCCGCGAATTGTCGATCGCTATCGCGGCCCGGCGCGCCAGTTCCTGGACGAGATCGAGGTCGGCGTCCCCGTACTGGCGCCCCGGCGCCGACGAGGCGACCGTCAGCACCCCGATCGCCTGTCCGCGCGCCACGAGCGGCACGACGACGGCGCTGCGCGTCCCGATCTCGCGCAGGAGCCTCTCGTGACCGGCGTCCTCGCAGTGCTCCCGGAGGACCTCCTCGGAGATCTCGGGGAGCAGGAGCGGCTCGCCGGTCCGGAGGACCCTGAGCGCCGGGCGACGCGATTCCCAGCCACAGGGATACCGCCGCTCCAGCTCCTCGAACAACGGCTCCTTCGCCGGGTCCCTGTGCGCCCATGACAGCCGCCGGATCTCTCCACCTTCCACGAGGTCGACGGCGCACCAGTCGCAGAGGGCCAGCACCGACAGCCGAGCGACGCGCGACAGCGTCTCTCCGTAATCGAGAGATGCAGAGAGGATCCCCCCTGCCTCGGCCAGGAAGGCGGCGCGCCGCTCCGCCGACTCGGCCGCGGTCCGCGCGGCCTGCTCCTTGGAGAGGAGCCGCGCGTTCTCCAGGGAGATCGCCGCCTGGGAGGCGAGGAGCGAGAGCGCGTTGAGCCGGTCCGACGTGAAGGCGCCGGCGAGGAGGTTGTTCTCGAGGTAGAGCAGGCCCGCGACCCGGGCCTGCCTCAGGATGGGCACGCACAGGACCGATCTGCACCGAGCTCGCGTGAAGTAGTCGTCGCCGGAGAACTTGGCCGCATCCGCGGCCGCGTCGTGCAGGATGACGCGCTCCTTCGTCCGCTGCACATAATGGACGAGCGAGCCGGGGACTCGCTGCCACGAGGAGTCGTCCAGCGAAGGCGCGAGCAGGATCGTCGCCGCGCCTCTCCCTTCGAGGGTCGCCTCCGCCTCCATGGTCATGCGCTCGCCCTGGCACAGGAAGAGGCAAGCCCTCTGGGCGCCGCCCTGCTCGAGGACGACCGCGAGCAGCGTGCGCAGGAGCTGGTCGACGACGATCTCGCTCGAGATGGTCTGCGACGCCTTGATCACGGAGAGCAGGTCGAGCTCCTCGGAGCGCGCCGCGAAGGAGGCGTTCGGGGCGAGCGGCCTCCGATCCGAGAGGTGGGGATTCTGCTGGTCGATCTGCCTGACCTTGCCGTCCGCCCCCCAGCGAGCGTAGCAGGCGCGGGCCTCGCGGAGGTACGTGTCCGCGAACAGCTCGAACCCTCGCGTCCGGTGGAACCTCGACGCGATCTCGTAGGCCAGCGCCTCGATCTGGACGAAGCCGCTCTCGCGCGCGGCGCGGATCGCCTGCTCGTAGAGCTGCGCCGCCCTGTCCCATTCCCCGCCGATGCGCGCGATCTCGGCGCCGACGAGCGCGGCGCGGGCGCCGAAGTTCTCGCGGCAGTCCTCGGCCCAGGCCTCGAGTTGCTCGCGGTGGGCGACGAGCTCCATGAGGTGCCGGGGCCGCTCCTCGGCGGGCGCCGCGTCATGGCAGCCCGCCCGCGCGAGCGCACCGTAGAAATGGTACTCGGCGACCACGAGGAACGACCGCGACGTCCAGAGGAGCCGCTGCGCTCTCGCCGCGGCATCGACGGCAGGAGCGTAGTCGCCCGCGAAGACGCGCGCTTCCAGCTTGCCGATCCAGTACCAGCACGTGGCCGCCGAGAAGGGTCGATCGCCGTCGAGGTGCCGCTCGAACCGCCCCTCGTCGAGGGGGTCATCGTCGGAGGGGAGAGCCGGCGTCGAGCCCCGGAGCGTCCGGATGAGCAGCAGCTGTGCGGTGATGAGATCGACGATGAGACCGAACTTCGCCTTCCGCGCGAACTCGAGCGAGCTCTCGGCCTCTCGATCCACCTCGCCGAGCGGAGCTCCCCCGGTGAGCAGGAGCGAGATCAAGCCGTTGAGGGCATAGGACGCATAGGCGAGATCGCCGGTCTCCTGCGCCGCGACGAAGGCCCGCCGCAGCGGATCCACGCTGGTGCGCATGTGCCTGCTCCAGGGGTTGATCGCGAACCAGAAGCCCAGGTCGACGCGGGCCTTGAAGCGGAGCGGCCCGCGCTTCTCGGCCAGATCCAGGCCGAGCACGCCGAAGCGGAACCCGGCGCGGTGGTCGCCGAAATACGCACCCAGAGCCCACCCGACCCAGACGTAGGCGAGGCATGCTCCGTCGCTGTTGCCATGCGCGAGGCTGAGGTTCGCGATGCGACCGATCATGAGGCAGAACAGGTTCTCGTCGGTGAGCGACGCCGGCGGCTCGCCCGACATGAGGACGTCGATGAGCGTGCGGCGATCCGGATCCATCATCGGCGGCAAGTCGGCGAGCGCCTCGATCGGGCGCTCCCCTAGCGTTCGCCACATCCGCTCGTATTCCTGCCGGACCTCCTCGTCCGTCGGGTGCGGCGACCACGCGATGCCGGCGCGCCGCAAGCACTCGAGGCAGATCGCGACGGCGAGCTCGCTTCGATCCAGCATCGTGTAGAGCTCCACGCGCGCGCACGTGACGGCGGCGATGTCGGCGAAGCTGCTGGCGCGGCCCGCGAGCTCCGAGAGCCGCTCCTCCGCCGCCCCCAGCTCGCCGGTCACGTACTCGCACCCGGCCCGGTGGAACGCGAGCGCGAAGGCGAGATCGTACCGCCGCTCCCACCTGTCCTGTTCCGGTTCCAGGAACGCCGCGCCGGCGGCGAGGTACTTGAGCGCCGACGCGTAGGCCGTCGACGCCTTGGCGCGCTTGCCCGCGATGAGGTTGAGCTCTGCGGCCCGCTCGCGCTCCTCGCGCCCGGTGATCAGCGCGGCCCCCCGATCGAGCTGATTGACGATCTCGAAGATCTTCTCCTCGAGCTGCTCCGGCGCCGTACGCGACGCGAGCGACCTGCCTATCTCGAGGTGCGCTGCCGCGCGCTCGCCCTCGGGGATGAGCGAATAGGCCGCCTCCTGGACCCGGTCGTGGAGGAACTTGTACGCGCCGTTCAGGCGGAAGACGAGCCCCTCGTGCGCTGCGTCCCGGAGATCCGCGTGCACGTCCGCCTCCGAGCCGCCCTGAACCATCGACAGGAGGGCGACGTCCGCGCTGTTCCCCAGGCAGGCGAGCAGCTTCAGCGCTCTCTGGGTGCTCGGCGGGAGCCGCGCGAGCTTTCCGAGCATCAGGTCGACCACGTTGTCGGTGAAGCCCTTCTCGCGGATCTTCGCGACATCCCACCGGAAGGCCTCGGCGCGCTCGTCGAACGCGATCAGCCGCTTGTCGTGCAGCTCGGCGAGGAACTGGATGGCGAAGAAGGGGTTGCCGGCCGTCTTCTCGTGGACGAGGTCGGAGAGCGGCGCGGCGGCCTCGCGGCTGCAGTGGAGCGCGCCGCTGACGAGCGCGGCGAGGTGCTCTCGGGAGAGCGAGCCGAGCGCGATGTCCGAGGTGCGCGCGCCCTCCTTCCGCGCCTGGTCGAGCGCCTGCATGAGCGGGTGCGAGGGCGTCACCTCGTTGTCGCGGTACGCGCCGATCACGAGGAGATGGCGCGTCTCGGGGTGCGTCACCAGCTCACGAAGGAGCCCCAGGCTCGCCGGATCGGCCCACTGGAGATCGTCGACGAAGAGCGCGAGGGGGTGCTCCTTCCGGGCGAACACCCCGATGAAGCTCCGGAACACGACCCGGAGCCGGCCCTGCGCCTCGATCGGCGGAAGCTCGGGGACCGGCGGCTGCCGACCCATGATGAGCTCGACCTGCGGAATCACGTCCACGATGAGCTGCCCGTTGCTCCCGAGGGCGCGGAGCAGCCGCTGGCGGCAGGCCTCGATCCTGTCCTCGCTCTCGGCGAGGATCTCGAGCACGAGCTCGCGGAACGCCTCGACGAGCGTGGCGTAAGGGATATCGCGCTTGTATTGATCGAACTTCCCCGAGAGGAAGATCGCTCGCTCTCGGACGATCGGCCTGTAGAGCTCATGGACCAGCGACGACTTGCCGACGCCGGAATAGCCCGAGATCAGCACGAGCTCGGGGGAGCCCGTGCCGATGACGCGCTCGAACGCGCACAGCAGCGCGGTGACCTCGGCCTCGCGGCCGTGGAGCCTCCGGGGGATCTGGAAGCGGCCGGAGGCGTCGCGCTCGGCCAGGGGGAACGGCTCGATCCTGCCGCTGGCTCGCAGCTGCGAGAGGCACCGCTCGAGGTCGTGCTTGAGGCCGCGGGCGGTCTGGTAGCGATCCTCGGGCATCTTGGCCAGGAGCTTCAGGACGAGCGCCGAGAGCACCTCGGGCAGCTCCGGCACGAGCGCCGAGGGCGACGGCGGGAGGCGGGCGACGTGGCAATGGACCCACTCCGGCGGATCGTGCGCCTCGAACGGCAGTCGCCCGGTGAGCATCTCATGGAACGTGACGCCGAGCGCGTAGAGGTCGGCGCGGCTGTCGATCGCCCGGTCCATTCGCCCCGTCTGCTCCGGAGACAGGTACGGCAAGGAGCCCTCGATGAGCCGCGGAGGGCCTGCCGGCGGCTGCTCGCCGGAGAGGCGGGACGCGAGGCTGAAGTCGGCGAGCTTCACCTGGCCGGTGGCCTTGTTGACGAGGATGTTCTGCGGCTTGAGATCCTTGTGGAGGATGTCCCGCTGGTGGAGCTCCGCCACCCCGGCCACGAGCTGGACCGCGAGGTCGAGGAACCGCTCGGCCTTCATGGGCCCATGGATGAAGTGGTCGAGCGACTCGCCGCCGAAATCCTCCATGACGAGCGCCGGCAGCCCATCAACCGTCTCGAGGGCCAGCAGCCTCACGATGGCCTCGTGGTCCAGCGGCTTGCCGATCGCGTACTCGTGCTTCAGCCGCTCGATGTCCTGCGGGCGGCTGCGCCTCGGGTCGAGGACCTTCAAGAGCACCGGGCATCCATCGGCGCTCCGGACCGCGCGAAGCAGGCTGACCCTCTGGCCCTCGTGGAGCGCCTCGGTGATCGTGTAAGGGGAGGCCGTGCTCATCTGCAGGGCGACGGGGAAGACACGCCATGAAGCGCTTGCGTCGGGCGGCTTGCCCGGACATGGGGGCCGTCGCCGGAGCGGCCGAGTCCGCGCGCTTTCCCGAGGCGATGCAGCCAGACCACCGGCGTGAGCGCATGGCTCCCGCCGGGCACCGCATTCCCTGTCACAGGCTCCGACGGTCGTGCCATCCGAGGCCCCCTTCCACCGACCCCCTCCATTTATACAGTATCGAGGGTCAGGGGCGGCAGTTCCGCGGCGCACCTCGCAGGCCCCGACGAGCTCGGATCCCCGGGCTCACGGGCACGTCCGTCTGCGGGCGCGCGCTGCGCTCGCCTCAGTCGCTCGGCCTCGTCACCGCGCGCGCTGCCAGGCGACGATCCGCGTCACCGCCTCGTCGACCTGCTCGACCGGGGCCGCGAAGGACAGCCGGACGTACCGCGCGCCGCCGGTGCCGTCGAAGTCCGTGCCCGGCGTGAGCGCCACGCCCGTGTCGGCGAGCAGCCGCTCGCACCACGCGACCGAGTCGTCGGTACCGACGTCGGCATAGAGGTAGAAGGCGCCGTCGGGCGGGGCGACCTCCCAGCCGAGCTCGGGGAGCCGGCGCAGCAGCAGGTCGCGCGCGGCCGCGTAGCCCTCCACCAGCCGGTCCGCCTCGGCGTACGCCTCGGGCGTCAGGGCCGCGAGCGCCGCGTGCTGCGCCAGGGCGGGCGGGCACAGCGCGAGGTTCCCTGCCAGCGCGTCGACAGGCGGGACGAGCTCCGGCGGCAGCACGAGCCACCCCAGGCGCCAGCCCGTCATGGCCCAGTACTTCGAGAAGCTCGAGACGACGATGGCGCCCGCGTCGACGTGGCGCGCCGCCGTCGCCTGGCGCCCGGCCCACGCGCCGTACGTGAGGCCGTGGTAGATCTCGTCGCTCACCAGCCGGACGCCGTGCTCGGCGCACCAGCGCGCGATCGTGTCGAGCTCCGCGGCGTCGATCATCGTGCCCGTCGGGTTCGCCGGGCTCGCCAGGATGAGGCCGTCGAGCTCTCCGCTGTCGTGCGCGGCCATGAGCTGCGACGTGGTCGGCTGGAAGCGGCTCTCCGGGCCGCACGGCAGCTCGACCGCCTCCACCCCGAGGGAGCGGAGGATGTTCCGGTACGCCGGGTAGCCCGGGCGAGCGAGCGCCACGCGGTCGCCCGGCTCGAACGCCGTGAGGAACGCGAGCAGGAACCCGCCCGACGACCCGGTGGTGAGCGCGATGCGCGACGGGTCGAGGTCCACGCCGTACCAGCGGCCGTAGTGCTCCGCGAGCGCGAGGCGCAGCGCCGGGATGCCGAGCGCCTCGGTGTACCCGAGGTCGCCGCTCGCCAGGAGCGCGGCCGCCCGCTCGCGCACGACGGCGGGCGCCCCTGAACCGGGCTGGCCCGCGCACAGGCTGATGACCGGCTCCCCCGCCGCGCGCCGCGCGTTGGCGGCGGCGAGCACCTCCATGACCGCGAACGGCGGCACCTGCGATCGGCGGCTGATCCTCACCGGGCCGCCCTGGATCGCGTGAAGCCGTGGTGGAGCGAGCTGCAGGGGGGAGCTATACGGAAGCTGGTCTTCATCAGGTGGAACACATGAGCGCGATTGCGGAGAAGCCCTGGGAATATAGCATCGAATCTCGGGGCGATGAGGTGAAAGCCATCATCCTGAACGGCTCATCGGCCATGTACATCACCGAAGTCTCGCTGTCGGAAGAGGAGATTCGATTGCTGAGGCAGGACAAGAATAACGCGGATCGGATCATCGAGAGGATAAAAAAAGACAGGTCCCGGTCGCCGGCGCGCTGAGCGGGCCCTGCGGCGCCGTCGTCGTCAGGAGCCGAGGAGTTCCCTCGTTGTGCAGCTCTTTCATCGGGGGAAATTGAACAGGGAGGCGGGGAGGCGGGGAGTATATTGAAGATTTTCCTCCCCGTCTCCCCGCCTCCCTGTAAATTTTCCGAGGAATTCGAGGGATCCCGCGCGTGCGTCCCTGAGGTAGCATGACGTCGCCATGCGCCAGACAGCACCCCCCGAAGCCGCACGCACGTCGCTGAAGATTCGAGCCCTCGTCGCGCCGCTCGCCGCGCTCGCCGTGGCCGTGTCGTGCTCCCCGAGCGATCCGGGCCCTTCGGTGGACCCCGCGGCAGCGGGGAGCGGCGGCCAGGGGGGAAGCGGAGGCAGCGCGGGAGGCAGCGCGACCGCGGGCTCCGGCGGCGGATCATCGAGCGGCGGCGCGTCGGGCGCGAGCGGCGGCGCGTCGGGCGGGAGCGGGGGCTCGCCGAGCGAGCCGCGCCCCGTGGTGACCGCTGCTCCGGGCACGGAGCTCGTCAGGATTGACACGGACGTGCTCCACCAGTCGTTCGAGGGCTGGGGCACGAGCCTGTGCTGGTGGGCCCATCACGTGGGCGGATGGGACGAAGCCAGGCGCAATGCCGTTGTCGACGCGGTCGTCGATCCGGTGAGCGGCCTCGGCTACAACATCTTCCGCTACAACATCGGTGGAGGGGAGAACCCGTCGCACGAGCACATGGAGAAGCATCGCGAGATGCCGGGGTTCCAGGGCGCCGACGGGACCTTCACGTGGGAGAACGACGCGAGCCAGCGCGCCATCCTCCTGCGCATCGCGGCGCGCGGGAAGGACCTGATCTTCGAGGCGTTCTCCAACTCTCCCCCGTACTGGATGACGAACAGCGGCTGCGCCTCGGGCAGCGGGAACGGCGGAGACAACCTGAAGGCCGACCGCTACGACGACTTCGCCCACTACCTCACGGAGGTCGTGCGTCATTACAGGGACGAGCACGCGATCACCTTCCGCTCGCTGGAGCCGCTGAACGAACCCCAGGCGAACTGGTGGAAATCGAACGGCTCGCAGGAAGGTTGCCACTTCGACCGGGCGAGCCAGGAGAAGATCATCCAGGAGGTGGCCGAGCAGCTCACCAGCAAGGGCCTCGTCGACACGGTGGTCAGCGCGTCGGACGAGAACAGCATGGATGATGCCGTCCGGAACCTCGGCGCGTTCGGCGCGGAGACGCTCGCCGCCTTCCAGCAGATCAACGTCCACTCGTACGCGGGCAGCCAGCGCAAGGAGCTGCGGCAGCTCGCGACCGCGCTCGGCAAGCGGCTGTGGCAATCGGAGTCGGGGCCGCTCGGGCAGAGCCTGAGCGACGACACGGACGCGGCGCTGTTCATGGCGGAGCGCATCATCCGGGACCTGCGTGACCTGAAGCCGGAGGCGTGGGTGGACTGGCAGTCGGGCGATCCGTCGCGCAGCTGGGCGAGCTTCACGCTGAACGACAGGGATCAGTCCTACACGCCCATCAAGCGCTTTTACATGCACGCCGGCTTCAGCCGCTACATCCGGCCCGGCGCCACCTTCGTCGAGGTCGACAGCGAGGACATGGTGGCGGCGGTGAGCGCCGACGGGGGCTCTCTCACGCTCGTGGTCCGCAACGGCGATCGCGACGCGAGCCGCGGCTACACGCTCGATCTCACCCGGCTCCCCACGGTCGGTCCCGCGGCGCAAGCGCACCGCACCTCGCGCACCGAGGACCTCGAGCGGCTCCCCGACATCGCGATCGAGGACTATCGCCTGGTGGTCACGGTCCCGGCCTTTTCCATCACCACGTTCGTCATCCCGATGCCCTGATCATCCCTCTGGAGCGACCCCCGACCCGGCGCTTCGACGTGATCCCGCCGGCCGAGGATCTGCCCTGACAGTGGGCTGATGGGCGCGGGAGAAGGATGCCGCCCAGCACGTGGGGCGGGCCAGCGGTCAACCTTGATGGCGCCCGCCCGCGCCGTGCGCTTCGACACCGTGCGCAGCGCGGGGGGCACCTGGACCGGGCTCAATCCACCGGGTGGAACACGCCGGCCGCGTCGAGGGTCCACATCGATGACGAGGTGTCGGGGGACATCCGGACGTAGATCAACCGGATGTCCTTCGCCTCCAGCTCGGCGACGAGCGCGGGATCGAGGCCGGGCTCGAGGCGGGGCTCGAAGACGAAGTCCTCCTCGGCGTTGTGGTGCTGCGGGCGGTACGTCTGCGCGTGGTAGCCCTTGAGCACGATCGGGCTGCTCGTCAGCCCCTCGATGCGCGTCTCCACCCATGTCTCGAGCGGCGCTGTGTAGATGACCACGAGGCCGTCCCGGGGGCGTGGCGGCCAGTAGAAGGACGTCGCCACCGCGACCCCGGAGTCCGACGAGAACGAGCGCTCCTGGAGCAGCGCGCCCTCCCTGGGCGGGCCGTCCGCAGGGCAGGGCGTGAGCGACACCGTCTCCGACGACACGGTGGTCGGGGTGCCGTCGAAGTCGAGCGCCGGCACGGGCGTCGCGTGGTCCGCGGAGAACGTCAGCGGGAGGTCGCGGAGCGTGAGCAGCGGGCCCACGGACGGCGGCAGCAGCGCGGGTAAGGGCGAGGCGGAGAGCCTGTAGGTGATCTCCGACGGCCCGTCGCCGACCACGAACGAGTCCGTGGCCACCTCGTCGGCGTACGTGTGCGACGCGGCCGGCCACGCCGCCGGGCTGCCCGAGAGCGTCGCTACCGACCCCCCGGACGGGTAGGCGAGGGACGCGTCCTCGAAGAGCGTGCTCGCGAGGGCCTCCGGCGTGAGGAACGCATTCTTCGTCGAGAGGCTCGCGCGCACCTTGAGCCGGTGGTTCGCGAACACGTCGCCGTACTCGCCCTGGAACGTGCAGACCTCCTGCGGCTCGTCGAGCAGGAACGGCGTGAGCGTCGGGGTCGTCGCCGGCAGCGCGACCTCGCGCACCTGCTTCACGACGAGCTCACCGGGCTTCATCTTCTTGAACTCGACATCGAGCAGGTACGACGCCCTGTCCGGGTACACCTCGCGGAACCTCTCGTCGACCCGGCCGAGCAGGGCGCCGAGCGCGCTGTAGTCGTCCTCCCATTGCATGACGTGGCCGCCGAGCGGGACGAGCGTCGAGCCGGACGTGAGATGGATGTTGAACCCTGCACCATAGTCGCTCATGGTCACGACCTCCGGCAGCGCGCCCCCCTCCGGGTTGGTGACCGACGTCGCCCCGAGCTGCGTCACCAGCATGACCTTCAGCCAGTCCTCGGCGCCTCGCGAGAGCGTCGCGACGCCGTTCGCCATCTCGTCCTCGTCAGGATAGGCGTGGTGGACCAGGACCCCCATCCCGACCTCGTCCTCGTTCACGCCGTAGAGGAGCCGGGCGAGGAAGGCGTTGTCGTTGTAGAAGCTCGCGTACACCTTGCGGATCGCGCGAAAGACGCCCCGCTCCTCGTCCTCGTCCGGGTCGCAGCGGCTCGGCCCCACCTCGTCGGCGTCCTGGTCGTCCGCCAGGCAGCCGCTGTAGCTGTCGTACAGGCCCGCGCCGGTGAAGACGGCGCTGTCCTCCACGTTCGTCGAGCTCCGGAAGCGGATCTTCCGCGTGGGCGAGAAATCGGCGAGCGCCGCCTCGACCGCCTGCCGCTGCCCGGCGGAGAACGTCGCATCCCTGGTGATCCGCGCCCGGATCGCCGCGAGATCGGACTTGAGCGCCCCCATGTCGGGCGGATAGGCGTAGCCGTCGAGCCGCGCCGCGATCTCGGCGCGCAGGGTGCTGCCCCCGGGCATGGCCTGATCGAGGAAGTCGTCCCAGAGGTCGAACGACAGCGCGATCGCCGTGTCGGAGGCCTCCGGGATCGCGTCCCGCAAGAGCCCGAAGTTCGCGGCCTTGCCCCCGAAGTGGACGATGTCCGCGGGGCCGAGATCCTCGGTCGACCCGGAATACGCGCCGAGGGGCTCCTTGGGCCTCAGCGCGAGGTCGCCGGGCCGCTTCAGCGAGAGGAGCTGCTCCCTGTCCGCCGGCGCGATCTTCCCCTCGGCGTCGAGGAGCACGACCTGGCATCCGCCCCAGTTCGGCGAGGCGCGCATCGCGATCTCCTTGCCGTCGAGGGCCTTTGCCTGCGCGGCCCGCTCCGGATCGCCGATGTACACGAACGGGATGCCGAACGAGGTGGCCAGGATCGCTGTGTGCGCGTTCGGGGTGGAGGGAGACAGCGAGACGATGCCCGCCACATGAGGCACCTCTGCGGGCACCGAGTCCGTGAGGAGGATGTCCTCGGCCCGGAGCTCGCCGCTCGCGTAGGCGGCGTCGATCGCGTCCGGGGACACGTAGCGGAGCCGGCCCACGGCCCAGCCCGCCGCATAGCACGCGTCGCCCTTCAGCCACCGCTCGACCGAGCTCACGGGGAAGCCGCTCTCCGCGAAGAGCTCGCTGTTCTCCGCGGCCGACGCGGCCTGCTCGTGCGTCGGGAAATAGAAGGGCTGCGCGCCGTCCGCCTCGACGACGCTGGCCTTCACGAGCTCGAGGACGATGCGCGCCATCTCGGGGTGGTAGGCGTCCTGCCGGACGAGCTGGATGCCGTACTCCGCCGCGCTCACCGTCCACGGCGGGAAGAGCACCGCGCCGAGGATCGCCTGCTGTCCCTCCTCGTGGAGCGAGACCTGGTCGTACTCGGCCTGGGTCATCCCGAAGAACGGGTCGAGGCGCGCCGTGGCGAACTCGCCGTGGAACTGGTACTTGCTGCTATCCTGGTAATAGACCCTGGTGGGGTCGTGCATCAGGACGGTGAACTTCACCCAGCGCGGCGCGTCTTCGTTCGCGGTGGACACGAAGGGATCGTCGGAGAAGCTGATCTGGTTCTTCCAGTCCTTGGACGGGGTGATCTCGATCGGATAGGTGTCGACGGGCCACGTGAAGCCGACGTCTCCTCCTGCGCCGCCGTTCCCCCCGCCTTCGCCGCCCGTACCGCCAGCTCCGCCGGTGGCGCCGCTGGTGGCGCTGCCGCCGCCCGCGGCTCCTGCGCCTCCGGAGCCTCCTCCGGGGTCGTCGCTGCAAGCGGCGAGGGGCCCTGCGCTCAGCAGCGCGAGCGCCAGACAGGTCCATCGACCGATTCGTTGAAACCTCATGGTCGACTCCTCGGTACAACGAACGTGCCACCGTTACATCGAGGGCGCCTGCGCGCGGCGCGGCGGGACGTTCATGTCATGAGCTTGGCTCACGCAGGCACAGCCGCCGGTTGGCTGGCAGCGCGGAGATCCGGCGGCAGGACCGGTCTCAGCGGTGGAGTACGGAGGAGAAGCGCCCAGCGGGGCCGCTTCCTCGGCTCGGAGAGGCTGGGAATCGCGGGGGGTCGGGCTCATCGACGGGTCGAACGACCGCCCTTGCTCGGGGCTCATTACCGTGGTACTGTGCCAGGATGAAGCTCGCGCAGTCCAGGGTCACGGCTCAGGGGCAGATCTCGGTTCCCGCCGAGGTGCGCAAGCGCCTCGAGCTGGTGCCGGGATCCATCTTGGAATGGGATGCCGAAGGTGATCGAATCACCGTGCGGCGCGTTGGTCGGCACAGCTTCGAGGACCTTCACCGGGCACTGTTCTCGCAGGAACCCCAGCCGCGAAGCCTCGAGGATCTCAAGGAAGGCATCAGGCAGCGCACGAGGGCCCGCCATGCGCGCCGTTGACACGAATGTCCTCGTTCGCTTGCTGGCACGCGACGACGCAAAGCAACTCGCCGCTGCCGAGGCCTTCGGGCAAACAGGTGCATGGATCTCCCATCTCGTGCTCATGGAAGCCGTTCGTGTCCTGGACTCCGTGTACCGCGTCGAACCGGAGCAGATCGGGAACGGAGTAGAGATGCTGCTGGACCACAACTGCATGGTCGTCCAGGACGCCGACGTGGTAAGGGCGGCTGTCGCGCAGTTCCGCGAGCACCCCGGCCTGGGCTTCTCCGATTGTTTGATCCTCGAGGTCGCACGCGCAGCGGGCCACGTCCCACTTGGAACCTTCGATCGCGGACTCGCAAAACTGCAGGGTGCTCAAAAGCTATGACCACATCGCCCATCCGCGAGAACGGGGGTGAGCCCAACAAGCAGCTGCTGCCGACGGCGCTGCGCGCCGCGGCAGACCGGCAGATCGTCGGGCGGGCAGCCAGTCATCGATGTGCGTTCTCCGTGTAAGCGGGTCGAGGTTCGATCCCCAGGGCTACCTCCGGACGTCGAAGCTCCGGCCTTCGAGCGTGTTCCTGGCGGGCACGCCTCGCCTCGTGACGAAGCCGGACGGGGTCAAGCACACGCGCTCCGGCTTCACCGTGACGGTGAGCGACGCGGAGTGGACGCTGCGGGACCAGGCGCACGACGCATGCTCTTTCCTGGCTGTACACGAGGCGGAGCTCGCGACGCTGAGCTCCTTGCCCGAAGTCGAGGACGTGAGGCTCGACTTTCCGATCGAGAAGCGCGATGTCCTGGCGCAGTCCGAGTGCTTTCCTCCCGCGCTCGTTCGTACGGCCGGCCGCGCCGGGATCGGGCTCGAGCTCACGATGTACCTCTGCACGGAGGACGAGACGTGATCGAGACGCCGTCACGCCTGCGCGCCTGCGCGCCATGCGACGAATGCGGCAGCGCCTACTTCACCGATTCGTCGCAGATGGCCGGCCTTTGCGCCGAGTGTGCTCACCACCTGTACGGGTACCCGGAGTGCGTTCACGCGTTCGTCGAGCGCCGCTGCTCACGCTGCGGATGGGACGGCTCGCGCTCCGCGTACCTCCGGGGCCGTCTCGGTGAGGAACGGTGAGACCCGCAGACCGCCCGGCAGGCTGGCGTCGTCGCCACATAACGAGGAAGAGATGAACATCTCCATCATTGACGCATGGCGCACGCGGGAAGCGCGTGAGTTCTTCCGGAACGTCTGGCCGATGTATGTCCACGAGCTCTCCGGCTTCGATTCGAACTTCTACGTTCTGGACGAGGCCGGTCGATGGCAACCGGACATCGTCGACGATTGGGTCTCCAGCGTGACGCCGCCCGACAACCTGCGAACTCCGCGGTCGGAGCAGGACCCGATGCAGCCGTTCCAGCGAACGCACGTCATCACGAGCGACACCCGACCGGTCGGGTTCGTGTGTATCGGCCTGCGACCGTTCAGATACATGCCGGACGACGTCGATTTCTGCATCGCGGAGTTCTTCTTGATCCACGGGAGCCGTGGCACCGGCGCGGGCCGTCATGCGCTCCAGTTGCTGCTCCATCGGTATCCAGGGCGGTGGCACCTCAGTGCCATTCATGACAACGCTCGGGCGATCCGGTTCTGGACCAAGACACTGCCGCTCCTTGGGGTGAGAGAGCTTGAAACACGGCACGAGAGTGGCGATGTGACCTGGCGGTTCGTGGCAGAGCGTTGACGTGCGCTGGGCTGCCGTACCTCTCGAATGAACCCGACGGCGCTTCGCGTCGCGGGTCACTCCGTCGTTGGACGGACCGACGAGCGAGCGAGCTCAATACCGGGCGCGAGGCAGGCGCGGGCAGGTGGCCGCGACATCCGCCGGGTGCGGGGCATCCTCACCAGACCCGCTTGACAGATGTATATACGTATATATATACTTTCAGGCTATGGGAGCGATCCGGGCAAAGATTTTTCAGAACGGAGGAAGTCAGGCGGTCAGGCTTCCCAAGGAGTATCGGTTCCCCGAGGGTGAGGTGCTCATACGACGCGAAGGGCGCCGCGTGATCCTGGAGCCGCTGGACGAATGGCCTGCGAGCTTCCGCGCCTGCCTGGGGGCGTGGCCGGATGAGATCGACCGACCCGAGCAGGGTTCCGTCGACGACATCGAGGATCCGTTCGCGTGATGCTCCGGTACATGCTCGACACCGACACCGTCAGCTACGCCCTCCGCGGTCTCGGCGATGTTTCTACGCGGCTGCTCGAGCACAAGCCTTCGGAAATTTGCATGAGCGTGATCACGCTCGCGGAGCTGCGATATGGTGCTGATCGTCGCGGCTCTCGTAAGTTGCACGCCATCATCGACGCTTTCGCCGCAGGTGTGACGGTTGTCTCGTTCGACGAGGCAGCGGCGGCGCGGTTCGGTACAGTTGCCGCAGCTCTCGTCCGCCAGGGCACGCCGATCGGCAAATTCGATGCGCTGATCGCGGCGCATGCGCTCGCGCTCGACCTGACCTTCGTGACGAACAACACCAAGCACTTCAGCCGGGTTGACGGATTGCGGATCGACAACTGGGCCTGAGACGTGGCCGCCCGGCAAACCAGTGCTGCCGGCGGCGCACCCCAACGAGAGTGTCTTCCGGGAGATCCAGCCCGATACCAGGATCGTGATCGAGCACGTGGTGAAGCCATGGTACAGGCTCACAGTGACGCTGACCCCTCGCGGAGACCAGACACACCTGGCCTGGGTCCAGGAGTTCGAGAGCCCCGAGGTCGCCGCGCGGATGCGCCCCCTCAGCGGAACTGCCAACGAGCAGGTCCTCGACCGGCTGGAAGCGCTGCTCGCGAGTGGAAGTTCCTGAGGCCGAACCAGGCGATGCAGCGGATGGCTGTGCGCCCGGCCGCCCGTTCAATCGGTGTGTCGCCCGCTGCGGCGGTTCGTGGCATACGGCAGCACGAACAGGTACAGACCGCTGAACAGGAGTATGACGAGCGGGAAAAGCGCCAGGAAGCCCACCCAGACGGGCGTCTTCTCCTGTCCCATGGCGACGATGTTGACGATGACGGCCGCCGTGAAGACGATGGACAACCAGCGATGGATCTGCCGAACCCATTGGTCCCAGTTCAAGGGGATCTCCTCTGAAGACGAGCCCGAAGCGACCGAGGACGTGACCTGCTGCGGACGCGATCTGCGCGCGTAACCCGCACCTGCCTCAGCGGCGCGACTGGATCATCTTCCACCCGTTGCCCGAAGGATCCCGGAAGCCGGCGTCCACGGTGCCGAAGCGCTCCACGGGCTCCTGCGTGAACTCCACGCCACGGGCGCGCATCCGGTCGTAGGCGGCGCGGCAGTCGTCGACCATCAGCACGAGCGGCGGCATCGCGCCCTTCGCCACGATCTCGCGCAGCGTCTGCGCGGTCCCCGCGTCGAGCGTCGGCGGCCCCGGCGCGAAGAGCCCGAGCTGGAAGGACGGCTGGTCCGGGTGCTGCACGGTGAGCCAGCGGTAGTCGCCGGCCCGCGCGTCGGTGTGGACGCGGAATCCGACCTGGGACGCGGCGTGGCAGCAGCGCAGCCAGCACCGTGGGCTTCCCGACGTCTTCCGGTGGGCGGGCGGAGCGCGGAGCGCGGAGGCGGGCGTGAACGGCCGCCGCAGCAGACCAGGTTCCGATCCCACCCTCGACGTGGCACAATGGCGCGGCCAATGACAGGGCTTCCCACAGGAGCGGGACGGAGAGCAAGCACGAAGGTGCACGCCGTCTCCAGGCCTGGCGAGCACGACGTCGGAGCCAGTCGACCGTCGCTCCTGCGCGCAGCCGCCAACGAGACCGCCGAGGCTCTCGAGAACGAAGGAGAAGACAGGTGACCAAGCCAGGTCCAGTGATCGCTTCGGATGTTCCGCCCCGCGCCAAGCCGTCGAACTACCCGGAGCCGTTCGCCTCACGCGTCGCCGGCCGGCAGAAGCAGGTCCTGGGTGATGTCTTCGGGCTCAAGAACTTTGGCGTGAATCGCACGACCTTGAAGCCCGGCGCAGCGTCAGCCCTGCGTCACTGGCACTCGGTCCAGGATGAGTTCATCTACATTCTCTCGGGCCATCCCATGCTCATCACCGATGCAGGAGAGACGACGCTCCACCCCGGCATGTGCATGGGGTTCAAGGGGGGAGAGCCCGACGGGCATCATCTGGTGAACCGGTCGACGGAGGATGTCGTGTACCTCGAGGTCGGAGATCGTCTGCCGGGTGATTCCGGGTCGTACCCGGACGATGATCTGAAGGCGGTCATGGGGGCTGACGGCAAGTGGCAGTTCCAGCGCAAGGATGGGTCGCAGTACTAGCGGTCAGCGCGCCTGACAGGCGGCTGGGGCTGACGAGCGCCTGCCGGGGCTCGCGGATCTCCCGCGGTCGTTGGGCATCACGAGGCGCAGATGGCGAAGTGGGTGAAGCAGGCCGCCGCGGTGCCTGGCTGGGTCCCGTAGCTCACGCGCCCGAGCGCGCGAGTCGATCGAGGAGCTCGGTGAGGAGGTGTCGCTCGCCCGGGGTGAGGACCGCGGCGTCGTCGAGCGAGGCCCGCAGCGCGATCGCCGCCTCCGCGGCGCCGGGACGACCCGTGATCGGCTCGGCGGACGTGATCGCCGCGATCACGCTCTCGCGCGCGGCGACCGAGAGGCCGAGATCGCGGCGGTCCTCGGGCATGCCGAGCAGGACAAGGACCGTCCCGACCCCCGAGGCGCGCACCAGGTTCACGGCGCGCTCCTCGGGGACCCGCAAGCGCCCGGCCTGGGCCAGCCGCTGGATCCGCCGCTCCAGGATCGCGAGGCCCGAGGCGACGACCGGCGAGCGGTGACCCGGGCGCGGATCGCCGTTCATGAGCGCGAAGATCGCGGGGTGCGCGAGGCTGAACGCGACGTTGAAGTCCCAGCCCGCGCGCAGATCCTCGAGCGGATCGGCGAGCGGCACGTGCGCCTGCTTCTGCGCGATGTACCTCGCGAGGCCGTGCTCGGCCACGGCGTCGAGCAGGCCGCGCTTGTCGCCGAAGAGCCGGTAGATCGTGGGCGCCTGCACGCCCGCGGCGGCGGCGACGGCGCGCGTCGTCAGCGCGTCGCGGCCGCCCTCGGCGAGGAGCTCGGCGCCCGCCGCGATGATCCGCGCGCGCACGACGTCGTGGCCGCCGACCTCGTCGGCGACGGGGGGCATCGGCCGACCCATGTCCCTGCCTACCGCGATGTTGTTAGCGGCGATAGCAGATTCTTGTTAGCGGTATGAAACGGTGCTAACGTCGTTCTCGTATCAACGATAACAGGGCCGCGATGCGGGCGGCCCGCGACCAGGGAAGAGGTCCCATGATCATCGTCACCGGAGCGACGGGCCAGCTTGGCCAAGGCATCGTGGAGCGCCTGCTCGAGCGCGTCGGCGCGGGCCAGATCGGGGTCAGCGTGCGCGATCCGAGGAAGGCCGAGGACCTCGCCTCGCGCGGGGTGCGCGTGCGGCGCGGGGACTTCGACGACGCCGCGAGCCTCCGCGACGCGTTCGAGGGCGCGTCGCGGGTGCTGATCGTGTCGTCGAACGCCCGCGCGTCCGGCGGCGACCCCATCGCCCAGCACCGCGCGGCGCTCGCGGCCGCGCGCGAGGCCGGCGCCCGGCGGGTCCTCTACACGAGCCACATGGGCGCGAGCGCGACGTCGGCGTTCCCGCCGATGCACGACCACGCGGCGACCGAGCCCTTGCTCGAGGCCGCGGGGCTGCCGTTCACGTCGCTCCGCCACGGCTTCTACGCCGCGACCGCGGTCGAGCTCGTGCGCCGCGCGCTCGCGAGCGGAGAGCTCGTCGCGCCCGAGGACGGCAAGGTCTCGTGGACGGCGCGCGAGGATCTCGCCGAGGCGGACGCGATCGTCCTCGCCTCGGAGGCGACCCGCTTCGAGGGGCCGACGCCGGCCCTCACCGGCCCGGAGGCGCTCGATCTCGCCGACCTGGCGGCGATCGCGTCCGACCTCACGGGCCGCGCGATGAAGCGCGTCACCGTGCCCGACGACGCGTACCGCGCGAGCCTCGCCGCGCGGGGCGTGCCGGAGCCCATCCAGGACCTGACCCTCGGCATGTTCGTCGCCAGCCGTCAGGGGGAGTTCGCGCGCGTCGATCCTGCGCTGGAGCAGCTCCTGGGGCGCCCTCCGCGCCGGGTGCGCGAGCTCCTCGCCCGCGCGCTCTCGCGCTGACCCTCGTCCCACCCCGGTGCGCGAGCGTCACGACGTCTCTTCATCGGACGCCTCTGAGCGGCGCCCGGCGGGCGTCGCGACAAAGCGCGTTCGAGCGCGCAGATGCCGAAGCGCACCGCCCTCCGAGCTGGTCTGCTAGGTATCGCCGTCGTCCAACCACCGCCGCGATAGCTCGAGGACCCGGGCGTTCTCGGGGACTCCCTCCAGGTATTTCCGGCGGAGCGAGCCGTCGGGGATCGCGGCCGCCTGGGCGAGCAGGTGATCCCTCGCGCCGCGGAGTGTCGCGCGAGACCGCTCGTGCTCCCCGGCGGCGTGGAGGACCTCGGCGTGGACCAGACGCGCGAACCCGCCCCGGAAGCCGAATGCGGTCTCCTGGCAGGCGTACCGCGCCATCGCCGCTTCGGCGGCGGCGAGGGCCTCTGCGGTGCGCCCCCAGGCGTGCAGGGTCGCCGCGAGCTCGACCCCGGCGGCCAGCTGGTCGATCGGCAGGGCCAGCTCCGATTCCAGCACGGCAACCGCCTCGCGCTCGGCCCTCTGGAGCTCCCCCCGGCGGCGCAAGACAGCGGCGTTCGCGAGGCGCCCCGCGGCCTCCTCGACCCCGAGCCCCAGCTCGAGGCTCCGCGCGATGAACTCGGACGCCTCTCGCTGGGCCTGCTCCAGCGCGCCGGCGTCGGCCAGCGCAAGGATCGAGCACACAGCGGCCTGCGCGGTGCCGAGGCCCAGGAGCCCGGCCTGGCCCGCCTCGAGCTCGCGCCTCGCCTCCGCGAAGGCGCCGAGCACCCACCATCCGATGCCGGCGATGCACCGGGCGATCGAGACGCCCTGCCGGTGTTCGGCCTGGGCGAAGAGCCCCACCGACGCCCGGGCAGCCTGGGCAGAGCGCCAGAGGACGCCCGCACCGCTCCACGCGCCGACGCCATCGCTCAAGAGCAGCCACGCGCGCGCGACGACATCCTGCGCGACGGCGGTCGCGAGCCGCGCGTGACCGCACCGCGCGACGCTTTCCATCAGGTCCCCTCGGCCGCCCAGCGTGAGGATGGCGCAGGCATTCATGTAACCGAAGGCCACCTGCGTCATCGAATCCGGCGGTGGCGCCGTATCCCGCCCCGCGAGCATGGCGCTTGCGAACTCCTCCATTCGCGCTGGGTGTCGGGACAGGATGCACCGCAACGCCGCGCCGATCATCGCGGGGAAGCTCCCCGGGACGGCGACGCGCAGGAGCTCCTCGCTGCAGGCGCCGGCTGCCGCCCACTCGCGCCGCAATCCGTGCGTGTTGCAGAGCAAGCCCAGCAGCGCGACGCGCGCCGACGCCGGGATATCCCCCTCGAGTCCGCGCCGCGACAGCGCGATGGCCGTCTCGGTGTCTCCGCCGTGGTTCGCTTGCTCCGCTGCGCGCAGGTAGTAAGCCCCGGCGCGGGCCAGCTCCCCGCCGCGACGAAAGTGCTCGGCCAGCACCAGCGGATCGCTCTCCCCGTGCTGCTCCAGCCACTCCGCGGCCAGGCGATGCCCCAGCTTGCGGTCGTTATCCGTCAGCGTCGCATAAGCGCTCTCGCGCAGCAGCGCGTGCCGGAACGCGAGCTCGGTCTGCCCGGGGAACCGGCTCTCCATCCGGTTCACGAGGAGCTCTTGCTCGACGAGGGTCGAGAGCCCGCGGCGTAAATCATCGGTGGACCAGGTGCCCGTGAGCAGCGCCTCCAGGGCGCCCGACCAGCACACCTCGCCGAACACGCTCGCCGCCCGCAGCGCCCGCCGCGCGCCGGCCTCGAGCGCCGCGAGCCGCGCCTCGATCATCGCCAGCACGGTCTCCGGCAGCGTCTCGCCCTGGCCAGCGGCGACCGCGCGGATCAGCTCCTCGAGGTAGAACGCATTCCCTTGAGCCTGCGCCACCAGGCGCTGCACCGTGCCGGGGTGTACCGCGTCGCCGAGCGACAGCCGCACCAGCCGCTCGCTCGCCCTGGGGGACAGCGCCCGGAGGCAAATCTCATGAACGCCGAGCCTGGGGAACAGATCGTGGACCTCGGGACGGGCCAGCGCCACGACCATCCAGGGCTGATCCTGGAGCTCTCGCAACGCCGCATCGACGAACCGGACCGTCGGCAGATCGCCCCAGTGCAGGTCGTCGAGCACGATGAGCACCGGATGCGCGGCCGTCTCGGCGCGGAGCAGGTCGATCCAGGCTCGGCGCATCTGATCGCCCATGAGCTGCGCGTCCTGCCGCGCCGCCCGGAGCACCGGGCTCTGCTCATCAGGGAATGGGGTGCTCAGGAGCTCTCCGAGGAACTCCGTAACACGCCCCCGCTCCGCCTCCGGCACATGCGCGGCCACGCGCCGCCGGAGCGCGTGCTGCCGCGCGCCGATCGGCGACCCATCACGGACGCCGAGCGCGCTCCGCAGCGCCTGCCCGAGCAGGCCGAAGGGCGAGCCTGCCCGCATCGGATCGCCGCGGCCGAGCCAGAGCGCCACCTGGACGCCGCGCTGCTGGATCCGGAGCACCATCTCGTGCGCGAGGCGTGATTTCCCTGTCCCCGCCGGCGCCGTCACCAGCACCGCCTGCGACCGTGGCTCGTCGATGCACCCGGCCCAGAGCGTCTCGAGCATCGCGAACTCGGTGTCACGGCCAACGCACGCCGTCCGCTCTCCGAGCAGCGTGCGCGCCCCGGTGGTGATCTCCAGCTCGCCGCGCAGCCAGGCGATTCCCTCGACGCCGCCCTCCAGCTTGAAGCGGGCCTCCAGGACCCGGGCGGTCACCTCGTCGACCGCGATCGCCGGCTCGCGCGGTGACGGTGGATGCCTGGCGAGCAGCCCGACGGCGCGGTCGATCGCGCCGCCGATGGGCCGCTTTGTCACGGCCGTCGCGCGTCCGGTCGCGAGCGCCATCGGGCGGCCGGGCAAGAGCGCGCGGAGCGCGAGCGCGCAGCGCGCCGATCGCACCGCCTGGTCAGCGGCCATCGCGCCGACGAGGGTCACGATCAGCGAGCCGTCCGTGAGCCTCTCCAGCGTCCCCCCGTGCGCGACGACCACCCGGCTGAGCTCGGGGTCGATGGCCATCGCCACGGTCGGTCTTGCCGTGGGCCTCGCGCCGGCATCGAACGGCTGCTCCAGGCCGATCAGCACCACGCAGAGCAGAAGCCGCTCGTCCCAGGTGAGCGCCGAGGGCTCTCTGCCCGCCAGCACCTCGGCCGTCGGCGCTGGCGACGTCGCCAGCCCGCGGTCGATGGCGGCGAGCTCCGCCGCGACCGCCGCGCCGTCGCGGGGGCGCCAGGAAGGCTCCTTGGCCAGCATCCTCGATACCAGCGCGTCGAGGTGCGGGCTCACCTCGGGACGAAGCTCGCGCAGCCGAGGCACCTCCTCGAGCAGGATCTTCACCAGCACGGCCATGAGATGCTCGCCCAGGAACGCGCCCCTGCCGGTCAAGCACTCGAACATCACGCAGCCCAGCGAGAAGACGTCGGCCCGCGCGTCGATCTCTGCCCCTCCCCGTGCCTGCTCTGGTGCCATGTACCCTGGCGTGCCGATGAACATCCCGTCTCCGGTCAGCCGGGTGGCGCCGCCGATGTGGGCGATCCCGAAATCGAGCAGCTTGACTTGCTCGACGTGACCGCCCACCAAGAACAGGTTGCTGGGCTTGATGTCGCGATGGATGACGCCGCGCGCGTGCGCCGCCGCGAGCGCCTCGGCCACGCGCCGGACGAGCACCACCGCCTCGCCGGCCGTGAGCTCGCCGCGCTTGAGGCGGGGAGTGAGCTCCTCGCCGTCGAGCCACTCCATGACCAGGTAGGGGTTGCCCGCGCCCGTCACGCCATGCGCGATGTAGTGGACGATCCCGGGGTGCCGGAGCTCGGAGAGGACGCGCGCCTCGCGCTCGAAGCGGCGCCCCTCCGAGGCCTGTCCGCGGAGAAGCACCTTGATCGCCACGGTCTCGCCGCTACGGCGATCCCGCGCCTGGAAGACCTCGCCCATGCCCCCCGCCCCGGCGCGACGCAGCAGCTCGTACTGGTCGTCGATGATGTCTCCAGCGCGCATTTCACGCGCAATATAGTCGACAGAGCACCTGTGCGGAGCGCGGTGCGCGCGCTGTTCTGGCTTCGCGGCGCGCTCGGCAGGCTCTTCGGCTGGATCCCCGCGCGATCCCGGGCCGAGTACTCGCTCCAAACGCGCGGTCCGGCGGACGACGTGCTCGCCACGTGCCCCGCGCTCGGCATGGCTTCCTCGCCTGCCCTCATGGAAGGCGTCGATACCCTCCTGAATCGTCGAGCGCGTGGCGACCGCGGTGCATCACGAGCTCATCAGGGCGGCGGTCAGGTCCAGCTCGACGAGCTGACCGGCGAAGCCGAGCGAGGCGACCCCGAGCAGGGTGCTGGCCGAACCGAAGGCCGGGCCGAGCGCCGAGGCGTTCAGTCGCCGCCACACCGCGTCCAGCACCTGGTGGTCGTCGCTGACCACGTAGATCACCGAGCGCACCACGTCGGCGGGCTGCGCCCCGACCGCGGCCAGGACGGTCATGGCGTTCGCCGCCACCTGGTCGGCCTGCGCGAGGTGGTCGCCCGCGCCGACCAGGTTGCCCTCGAGGTCGAGCGGGCACTGGCCGGCGAGGAAGGCCAGCCGGCCCGCCTCGACGATCGTGACGTGGTGATAGCCGGGAGTCTCATGGACGCCGGACGGATTCATCTTACGCACGCGCATCGAGAGCTCGCCCTCCATCCTCATTGTGCTCGAGTGTCGCCAGGAACCTACCACGGTGGCGAGCCTCCGGTCTCCGCTACGCTCGCTTCCTCGACTCCCGCACGCGCCCCCCACCGTCCCTCCACGATAGCTCCTCCCGCTTCTGGAATCGCCCCGCGCCGCCTTCCGTTACCCTGAGCACGCCTCATCGGATCTCCGCCCGCCCGCGGATCCCCGTCGTCACCGCAAGTCCGGTCCGATGAGGCGCATGCTCCCGAGGAGGCGCCCATGAAGGTGAGGATCGTCGTGAGTTACGTCCCCCGCTACCGCAGGGGACACCGCTTCCATTTCGTCCCGCCGGTCACCGGGATCCACCTCGCGGCGATCACCCCGCCGGAGCACGAGGTCGAGCTCTTTCACGAGCAGGTGCGCCCCGTCCCCGTCGACGCCGCGCCGGACGTCGTCGCGCTCTCGTTCTTCTCCGGCTTCGCGCGCCGCGCCTACGCGCTCGCCGATCGCTACCGCGCCCTCGGCGTGCGCGTCGTCGCCGGGGGGCCGCACGTCTCGTACTGGATCGAGGAGGCGCTCCAGCACGTGGACGTGGTGGTCACCGGGGAGGCCGAGGCGGTCTGGCCCGCGGTCCTGCGCGATCTCGCGCGCGGCACGCAGCGCCGCGTCTATCACGGCGAACCGGCCTCGCTCGCCGGGCTGCCGACCCCTCGCTACGATCTGCTCGAAGACCGCTTCCTCGTCCCCCGCGTGCTCCAGGCGACGCGCGGCTGCCCGTTCACCTGCAGCTTCTGCACGGTGCCCGACCTCAACCCCGGCTTCCGCGTGCGCCCCGTCGACGAGGTGATCCGCGACATCGCCACCACGCATTTCCCCCGCTTCTGGCAGGAGAAGGTCGCCTGGTTCTGGGACGACAACCTGCTCGTCCAGCGCCGCTGGGCCAAGGAGCTCCTGCGCGAGCTCGCCGGGCTCGACCGCTGGTGGCTCACGCAGGCATCCATCGATATCGTCAAGGACCGGGAGCTCCTCGACGCGATGGAGCGGTCCGGCTGTATCGGCATCTTCCTCGGCATCGAGAGCCTCGACGAGGCCGATCTGAAGAGCGTCGACAAGCGCCAGAACCGCGTGCGCGAATACCGCGAGGCCATCCGCAAGCTGCACGATCGCGGGATCTGCGTGATGGCAGGCTTCATCTCGGGCTTCGACGATCAGACGCCGGAGGTCATCGCCTCCACGGCCGATCGGCTGAACGAGATCGGCGTCGACGTCCCGTTCCTGAGCATCCTCACGCCGTTCCGGGGCACGCCGCTGTACGACGAGCACCGGCGGGATGGGCGGATCCTCGAGGAGCGCGACTGGCCCCATTACAGCGGCTACGGGGTCGCCTTCCGGCCGGCGCGCATGTCCCCCGAGCAGCTCCTCGTCGCCCACCGGCAGATGTGGAATCGCGCCTTCAGCCCCGCGGCGGTGCTCGAGCGCCTCGCGCGCGGCGCGCGGTCGTTGAGCCGCGGCGCCATGATGCTGTCCGCGACGATGAACGGCTTCTACGGCCTGAAGCAGATCACCGGCAACGAGCCGGCCGCGCCGCCGCTCGATCCACACGATCGGCAAGGGACGATCCGGCACCCCGCGCCCGGGGACGCGCCGGCCCGGCTCTCGCGCCTCGGCCTGAAGCGGGCCGAGGGCGCCGTCGTTCATCCGGAAGGGCCACGAGACCCCGCCACCTCACCGGGGTGAGCGCGGCGGAGCTCAAGTGATGCGAACCTCGAGGTCAGGCGTGTGCGCGCCGTTCGGTGAGGTGAGTCCAGAGTGGCTTTTCAGGCCAGGAAGCCCGGCAGGGGCCCGCAGCTCGGCTCGATGCCGATCCCGCTCGCGGCGTGGCCGAGCGCGTTCATCACCGACGTGAGCAGCTTGTTCGAGCTCTGCGCGGTGGTGTTGTTGATGTACTGACCCACGTTCACGCCCAGGTTCTTCCCGCCGATCACCAGGTACTGCATGTCCCGCGGGCTGTGGTTGTGGTTCGTGCCGCTCTCCACGCCCCAGAGCAGGATCGTGTTGTCGAGCATCGTGCCGCTGCCCTCGCGGATGCCCGCGAGCTTCTTCGCCAGGTACGCGACGTGGCTCGCCCAGAAGTGATCGAACTTCATGAAGGCCTCGCGCGTGGTCATCGACTGACCGCCGACGGTGACGCTGTCGTTCGTGCGGCTGACGTGCGCGACGACGTCGTGCCAGCTCTGGCCGAAGCCGAGCAGCCCTTCGTGGTGGCCGCCGGAGAAGCTGAAGTGGTAGTCCGCGACCCGCGTGCGATCGCACGTGAACGCGTTGACGATGAGGTCGGCCTGGATCTGCGCCCAGCGCGTGATCGTGGTCGCGTTGTTGGTGCTGCTGCCATAGCCGGAGGTGTCCACGCGCTCGCACGCCCCGCCGACAGGGGCCGACGTGCTACCGCCCATGCCCTTGATGCGCTGCTGCAGCTCGAACAGCGCTTCCACGTGGAGCTCGAGCTTCTGGCGCTCGGCCTCGCCGAGGAAGCGCTGGAGGGTCTTGAGCTCGCCGGTGTTGATCTGGAGGATGCGCTCGTCGGCGGCGCGCTTCGCGGCCGCGACGGCGTCCGGCGTCGTGGTGGGCGACGTCGGCGCGTCGCCGCCGAAGTTGACGCCGTTGAAGATCGTGCCGAACGCGCGTGCGGGGTCGGCCGTGTGCGTCATCGGCTGGCCGGGGCCGCTGTAGGAGATGATGTGGCGCTTGTCGGCGCCGCCGCGATCGGCGACGCACAGGTGGATGCTCGCGAGCGGCGTGCCGCCGCGCAGGTCGGAGTTCTTGAGCAGGATCTGATCGAGCGAGGGACCGTTCGCGTGGTGTGAGCTCTCGTCGACGAAGCGCGCGCCCGTGAAGAGCTGCGCCATGCCCGCCTCGTGATGGTTATCGAACGTCCAGGCGTGGTCGAGCCGCCGCAAGAACAGCATGTCCTTCTCCAGGCCGCGGAAATCGGCGAGCGGCTCCTGGAGCTGGAACGTGGACCCGCTGCCGGTCGGCCACCACTCGGGAGGGTGCGAGTCGGGCGTGAAGATCAGCACCAGCCGCCTGGGCACGACGGTCTGCGCCTCGACCTCGCGGTGGCGCAGCAGCGGCGCCAGGAACATCGCGCCGAGCGCCGTCTTCAGGATGTCGCGTCGGGATACGTCGAAGGGCCTGGGCATGTTCGATCCTCGATGGCCTGAGCTATTCGCGCGCGCGCTCCACCGTGCTCGGCGAGGAGAGGAGCGCCACGAGCAGGTCGCGCAGGAGACCGGTGCGATCCAGCGCCGCCGTGCCCTGCACGACCGGCGGAATGCCGCGCGCAGGCTCGGCCTGGCCGAAATAGAAGCGGAAGGCCTGCCGCGCCACGCACTCGCGGACCCAGGTGCTGCGCGACAGCGCTTCCCCCAGCGCGGCGGCGCTGTCGTACGCGCCGTCGACGTCGGTGTTGACCAGCCGGCCCACCGCGTTGATCGGCTGCGGCGCGGCCGCGGGCGCGGTGAGCGACGGGCTCCTGTACTGCTCGAGCGTCCGGTAGCGGCCCGCGCCGTCGAAATTCTCGAGCATGTAGCCGATATCGTCGGTGAGCGCGTGGCAGCCCTTGCAGGCCGCCTGCGCGGCGTGCGTCTCGTACAGCTCGCGCGTTGTCTTCGGGGCCGTGCGCAGCTCGCTCTCCTCGATCGGCGGCGGCGTGAAGTTCTCGGGCAGCGTGATGTGCTGGCACAGCAGCTGATCGCGGATGAACAGGCCGCGGAGCGTCGGGGACGTGAGGTATTGCTTGGCGGTCCTGGCGAGCACGGAGCCGAGGGAGAGCAGGCCGCTCCGCGCGGTGTCCGTCGCGCCCGAGGCGTCGCTGCGGTAAAACGCGGAGAGCGCGCGATCGGACGGGGTCACAGGCGCCGTGAGCAGGCTCGCGATCGAGCCCTGCATGCCCCCGTGCGCGCGGAGGAAGCTCTGCGTCTCGGCGAACATCGCCGCCTTCACGTCCGCGAAGCCGGGGAACACGTCCTCGAATTTCTCGACCTCGGCCTCGAACGTGTGGAGCCGCAACCACTGGAGGAGGAAATGGCCGAGCTGGTCGGCGGCGCCCGGCGTCGAGAGGAGCTCCTCGATATGGCCAGGGAGCAGCGCGGGATCGGCGAGCTCACCGCGATCGGCGGCGGCGATCAGCGCCGCCGTGGGCGGCGCGCCGAGCACGCTGTACGAGAGGAAGGTCGCGATCTCGTGGTCCGTCAGCCGGAACGCGGCGCTCGCCTCGTCGCTCGGCGCGCCGATCTCGGTCCGGTACAGGAAATAGGGTGAATTCAGCACGCCCTTCAGCACCCAGCGGAAAGGCAGCTCCGGATCCCCGGACGCGGCGGCGAGATCGAAGACCTCCCCGTACCTGGTCAGGTCCTCCGCCGTCGCGGGCCGCCGGAACGCCTTGCTCACCGCCGCGCGCAGGAAGTCCGCCTTGCACGTCGCGTTCACCTTGCCGCACGGGATCAACGCGAGGAGCTGCTGATCGCTGAGCGCGAGCACCGCGGCTTCGGCCTTGGCCGCGTACTGCTCGGCCAGGGTCGCGCGGACGAGCCCGCTGGTGGACATGTTCGGATAGACGCCGTTGTCCGGCACGGGATCCATGTCGGAAACGTCGACCGGCACGCCGAGGACGTGTTGGACGGAGCGGCCGTATTCTTCCGGGGTGAGCAGCCACGTGCGGGCGCGCAGCGCCGCGGAGGCGGGCTGTGGCGCCGCGTAGGGCAAGCTGCCGTCGGCCTGCGGCAGGGGGACATCGCTGCCCGTTCCATCGCTCGCCGAGCCCGGAGACGGATCCCCGAGCTGCCCGGTGCAGGCGAGCGCCCAGGAACCCAGAGCGCAGAGCCAGCCGAGAGATCGAAGGCTCAACCCGGATCTCCGCATGGGCAGATCACCTCTCGGATCGAATGTCAGCGATCAGAGGGTCGATTTCAACTCCAATCGGCCCGCCCGCGGCTCCATCGTAATTCTATTGCTCGGGCATATCGATAGCGGCCGGCCCTCCTGATCGCGCGCCGTGGGTAAGACGGTCTGTCGAGCGCCGCATGGCCGGAGCCGTGCTGTGTTATCCTGTCGCGCGAGCACGGCCCAGTATCCCTCGCCCGCGGCACCTTCCTCGCTCACGGCAGGATCGTCGTGCCCCGGGCGCACCCTGGAGAGGAAACACGATGCGCAACATGCTTCTTCGCCTTCACGTCGTACCGATCCTCGTCGCCCTCGCCGCCGGCTGCTCGGGCGAGGTGAGCCGGCCCATGCCCGGCGTCGACGGCGCCCAGCGCCCACCGGATCAACCGACGGATCAGCCGCCCGATTCGTCGATCGATCCGCCGGTCGATCCGCCGATCGATCCGCCGATCGATTCGCTGCCGGATCAGCCGCTGGGGCCCGAGCAGCAGGCGGAGCTCGACGCGCTGCTCGCCGAGCGGGAGGCCTCGGCGGGCATGACCGCCGACGGCTTCGCCGCGAAGCACCCCGTCTCCTTCGCGTCGGGCCTTTCCTACGCGCCGGCGGACGCCGAGGGCATGTCGCTCCTCCAGAGCACCGCGCTCGCGCTCGACGAGGACGAGCTCGCGAAGCTCTCCGAGAACGGATTCGTCATCTCGAGCAAGAAGTCCTTTCCGACGTTCGTCTACGGCTACGAGAGCATCTACGCGCTCGATCTGCCGCTCTACGTGTCCGCGGACTCGATCCTGTACGCGGTCCACCGCTCGTACGAATCGATCCTGACGGCCCTGGAGTACGCCTCGCTGGCGCCCGAGCTCGGGACGATGCTGAAGGAGATGCGCGCGCGGCTCGCCGAGGGCGCTGGCGGAGAGTTCGGCGCCGAGGCGCGCGCGGACGCGGACCTCTTCACGGCCGTCGCGCTCGCGCTGCTCGACGGCGCGCCGGTCGCCCCCGTCGCGGGCGCTGACGCCGCCACGATCGACGAGCTCGTCGCGGGCGCCCAGGCCCACCAGGGCATGGGCAAGGTGCGCCTCTTCGGCGCCGACCGGCTCATGGACTTCTCGCAGTTCGAGCCGCGCGGCCACTACGCCGACCCCGCGCGCCCCCTGCTCGCGCGCTACTTCCGCAGCATGATGTGGCTCGGCCGCGTGGATTTCCGCTTCCTCGAGGCCCAGCCGGACGGCACCCAGCGCTTCCACCGGCGGCAGCTCGAGGGCGCGTACGTGCTGCGCGCGCTCGCCGAGGCGAAGACCCTCGACCGCTACAAGCGCATCGACGACGCGATCCAGGCCTTCGTCGGCGAGAGCGACTACATGACATTGCCCGAGCTCGACGGCCTGCTCGAGGACCTCGGCCTCGGCGACGCCGCCGGGCTGGCCGGCGTCCCCGACGAGCAGATCGCCAAGGTCGTGGTCGAGAAGGGCCACGGGACACAGCGGATCTCGAGCCACATCATGATCAACGGGCTCGACAAGGGCACGCTCCCCCTCTCGTCGAGCTTCGCGCTGCTCGGCCAGCGGTACGTCGTCGACGCGCACGTGTTCTCGAACGTGGTCTACGACCGGGTGAAGGGCGGCGCGGTCAAGCGCATGATGCCGAGCCCGCTCGACGTGGCCTTCGCCGCGCTCGGCAACGACCAGGCGGGCCAGCTGCTCGCGCCGGAGCTGGGGCAGTTCGACTACGCGTCCGATCTGCACATGATGCGCGTGCTCGTCGACGCGCACCCCGGGGACTTCTGGGGAAAGAACCTCTACAGCCGCTGGCTCGGCGCGCTGCGGGAGCTCTCACCGGCGCGGGCGCTCGGCGACGGCGGGGAGCTGCCCGGCGTGACGAAGACAGAGGCGTGGGGCCGGCGCCTCTTGAACACCCAGCTCGCCTCCTGGGCCGAGCTCCGCCACGACACCCTGCTTTACGCCAAGCAGTCGTACACGGGCGGGGCCACGTGCGAGTTCCCGGACGCGTACGTCGACCCGTACCCGGAGTTCTTCGCGCGCATCGCCGAGCTGGCCGAGCACGGCGGCGAGATCGTCAGCACGCTCGAGCTGCTGAACGCGGTGCCGCTCGAGCCGCTGCTCGACCAGCGCTTGCCGGCGTACTTCTCGCAGCTCCGCGACGTCGCGCGGACGCTCGGCGAGATGGCCGCGAACCAGCGCGCCGGCCTGCCCCTCACGCCGGAACACCTCGATTTCATCAACCAGGCCGTCAAGGTCCAGCGGGGTTGCGGTATTCCGTATGGCTCCAGCGGGTGGTACGCGCAGCTCTTCTTCGACCCGCTCAAGAGCGTGCTGCAGGATCCGACGATCGTCGACGTGCACACCCAGCCGACGGACGCTGGCGGCGCGCCGGTCGGTCGCGTGCTGCACGTCGGCACCGGCATGCCGCGGCTCATGGTCGTGACGGCCGATCCGTGCGGCGGCGCGCCGCGCGCGTTCGTGGGGCTCGCCTCGTCGTACTTCGAGACGATCACCGGGAACTTCGAGCGCATGACCGACGAGGCGTGGGCCGACGAGATCAAGAGTGCGACGCCCGACGACGTGCCCTGGATGAGCGATCTCGTCTCCCGCTGATCCCGTCCTGGCAGAGCTCGGTGCCGACGATGGCGCCCCCCCGCGCTCTGCCAGATCTCGAGAGGAGCCCTGTCTCACGCATCCTCGGCACCGGGGGATCCGTCAGCGCTTACCTCTCCTCTCCGCGCTCGCCAGCAGGAGATCGGGCCCGGGCTCGTTCACGGGAGGGATTGACGCTCGAGCCGGCGCGAGAGGTCCCGCGCCTCACGAGCCGCGGCACCTCGGCCGCAAGGAAGTCCGCGAGCGCGCGCACCGCCGGGAGCTGTCCACGGCGCGACGGCACCAGCATCGTCACGCGGTGATCGCCGACCTGCCACCCGGGCAGCACGCGCCGCAGCTCCCCGCGCGCGCGCTCGTCACCGCACGCGTACTCGGGCAGCGCGGCGACGCCGAGGCCCGCCACGGCCGCGCCCAGGAACGTCACGGAATCGTCGGTGCGCAGGCGCGGCACGAACGGGATCTCCTCGGTCGCCTCGCGAGAATGCAACCTCCAGACCGCGCGAGAGCTCGGCCCCCCGAGCAACAGCCCTGTATGTGTGCGGAGCTCGTCCGGCGTCGCGGGCACGCCGCGCGCATCGAGGTAGCGCGGCGCGGCCATGAGCACCCAGGGCGTCGGCGAGAGCAGCCGCTGCACCAGCCCGGTGTCGGGCAGCGGGCCGCCATAGCCGCGGAGCGCGAGGTCGAAGCGCTCCTCGACCAGATCCACGAAGCGATTGGTCGCGTGGAGGAACACGTCGACCTTCGGATGACGCGCCATGAAGCGCGGCAAGAGCGGCGCGACGAGGTGCTTGCTCATGCCGATCGAGCAGGTGATGCGGATCATCCCGCTGGGCTCCGCGACGCGATCGCGCGCCACGCTCTCGACGGCGTCCGCGGCGACGCGCATCGCGCGCGCGTGCTCGAGCACCTCTTCGCCCACGGCGGTGATGATGAACTTGCGCGAGGTGCGCTGGACGAGCCGCACCCCCAGCCGTTCCTCGAGCAACTGGAGACGCCGGCTCAGGCTGGACTTGGGCACGCCGAGCGCGCGCCCCGCCGCCGACAGCCCGCCGTGCTCCGCGATGCGCGCGAACAGCGCGAGGTCGTTCCATTCGTCCATCGGACCGACCATCGTACCACCTGGTGGACGATGCGTCCAAATGGGCCCGTCTACCAACCTGATCGTCCATGTAGCAGGATGATCACATGAACGATCAGTCCTTGGTCCGAGGGATCGGTGGTTCCGGGAGCCTTCCCGGCTCGAAAGGAGGCGGCATGATCGCGCTCGACGCCTATCTCGCGCGCATTGGATACGACGGCCCGCGCGCGCCGACGCTCGATACGCTGCGCGCCATCCACGCCCTGCATCCGCGCGCGATCGCGTTCGAGAACCTCGACCCGTGGTCGGGGCGGCGCGTCGACCTCTCCCTTGCGGCGCTCGAACGCAAGCTCGTGCACGGCCGCCGCGGCGGGTACTGCTACGAGCAGAACGGGCTGCTCGGGCGCGCGCTGCGCGCGCTCGGGTTCGAGGTGCGCGGACTCGCGGCGCGCGTGCGGTGGGGCGCGCCCGAGGGCGAGACCAGGCCGCGCAGCCACATGCTGCTCCGCGTCGAGCTGGCGGAGGGGCCTTACCTCGCGGACGTCGGGTTCGGGGTGATCGCGCCGGTGGCGCCGCTCAGGCTGGTGCACGACGTCGAGCAGGAGACCCCGCTCGAGACCTTCCGGTTGCGCGGAGAGGATGGCGGTCAGGTGCTCGAGGTGAAGTCGGGTGAGGCCTGGCGCGCGCTGTACTGGTTCGATGGGACCGAGCAGCTCGCCGCCGACTACGATCTCTTCAACTGGTGGGTCTCGACCCACCCCGAGTCGCTCTTCGTGCGGAGCCTTGTCGTGGCGCGACCGACAGCCACCGGTCGCATCACGCTGTTCGACCGCGAGCTCACGTACCGGCGCCGCGACGGAGACGTCGAGCAGCGCACGCTCGAGAGCGCGGACGCGCTGCGCGGCGTGCTCGAGGGGGAGTTCGGGCTCGACCTCTCGGGCCTGGACGGGATCCAGGAGGCCTTGCGCCGCCTCGCCGAGGGCGAGCGCGCGCGGTGAGATGGCCGCGTGGGTCGTCGTGCGCTGCGCGGCCCCTCTACACGCCGGCCCGCGGTCACCGGGTGGCCCCCGCCGCCAGCAGCTCGCCGGCGCGCTCGGTGGGCTGGTGGATCGAGCCGCCGGGACGGTCGCGCAGGCTGCGGCCCTCGCGGCGAGACAGGCACGCCTGCGCCTCCGCGAGGATGGCGAGCGCGATCTCCTCCGGCGTGTCGCCCCCGAGGTCGAGGCCGATGGGGCTGTGCAGACCGCCCGCGCACGCGAACGTGGGATTGCCGCTCTCGGCGAGCAGGCGCTGCGTGCGGCGGCGCGGCCCCAGCAGGCCGAGGTAGGCGACTGGCACCGTGGAGAGCGCCCGCAGGAGCGCCCGGTCCTGCTCCACGCTGTGGGTCATGAGCACGCAGGCCGCTCCGGGCGGGATGGCGAGGCTGGCGAGCGGGGACGCGCGGTCCGTCACCACGACCTCGTCGGCCGCGGGGAAGCGGTCCCGGCGGGCGCGGTCGGCCCGGGCGTCCGCCACCGTCACGTGCCACCCGAGCTCCCTGGCGAGACGCACGAGCGGGACCGCGTCATGGCCGCCGCCGAACACCACGAGCGAGCGCGGCGGGCGTATCACCTCGAGGAAGACGTCGACCCGCGCGTGGGCGCCCCCGAACGCGACCTGCTCGGAGGCGCCGCGCTGCAGCGTGCTCGCGGCGCGCGCGGCGATGCTCCGCGCCAGCGCGGCGTCCGGCAGCCGGCCGCCGGTGCGGCCGTCCGCGTCGAGGGTCACGCGGTCCCCGACGCGAGCCCGGGCGGCGTCGACCGAGCCGATCACGGTCGCGAGCACCCCCGCGCGCCGCTGCGTGACGCACGACGCCAGGAAGCGGATCGGCTCGACCGGCTCCTCCTCGTGGCGCAATCGCTCGAGCAGCACGTGAACGACCCCCTCGCAGCCCAGGTCATACGGGCGCTCACCGTCTTCCTCCTCGCGCGTGCTGTACCGGGCGAGGGCGGGGCTGCCGGTGCGGGTCAACCACCACGCCTTGCGCGCCACCTCGCCTTCCAGGCAGCCGCCGCTCACCGAGCCCACGCGGCGCCCGTCCTCGACGAGCAGCATGCGCGCGCCGGGGCGTCGGTACGCCGACCCCTCCACGCTCACCACCGTCGCCAGCACCGCGTCCTTTCGGTCGCGGACGGCCTCGGACCACAGCGAGATCACGGCGCGTGCTTCGTTCACCGGCTCCCTCCTCGCGTCACAGCACGTCCTCGATCCGGACGGGCAAATGGCGGATGCGGCGCCCGGTCGCGTGATGGATGGCATTCACGATCGCGGGCGCCACGCCGACCATCACCACCTCGCCGAGACCCTTGACGCCCAGGCTGTTGATGACCGGATCCGGCTCGTCGATGAACTCCGCCTCGATCGACCCGATGTCCGCGTTGACCGGGATCACGTACTCCGCGAGATCGGCGTTCAGGAACCCGCCGTACCGGGGATCCACCTCGCTCACCTCGCGCAGCGCCGCGCCGATCCCCCAGACCACGCCGCCGAGGATCTGGCTGCGCGCCGTGCGGGGGCTGATGACCCGGCCACAGTCGACCACGCTCACCACGCGCGGCACGCGGATCCGCCGGGTGCGCGGCTCGATATGCACCTCGACGAACTGGGCGCAGTAGCTCATCGAGACGAACTCGGGGTAGGCCGGGCCGACGGCCGAGACGTGCCCCAGGGCGACACGGTCGAAGATCGCCTCGGGCTGGCCGGGCGCGCGGTGACGCGCCTCGACGTCGACGTGCGGCTCGCCGGCGTCGCGCAGGATCTGCTGGAACGTGCGGTTGGCCGGCCCGTCCCCCGCGAGCCGCTGCAGCTCCTGCAGCAGGTTCAAGGCCGCCTGGCGCACCGCGGGCAGGGTCGTCGCGGCCCCCCAGGAGCCCGCGGTGAGGTGCTGGGGCACGACACCCGTGCTCCCGACAAGCACGTTCACCGCCTCGGCCGGGACGCCGAGCTCCATCGCGACCGTGGCCGCGATGGCCGTGCGGATGCCCTGGCCCATCTCGTGTCCGCCGACGCTCACGAAGATCTCGCCCGCGTCCGTCAGGCGCAGCATCGCGACGGCCGGCGCGGTCGCCGCCTTGTAGGCCCCGATCGCGACGCCCCACCCGACGAGCGTGCCGTCGTCCAGGCGCATCGAGCCCGGCTCCGGCGTTCGCCGCTCCCAGCCAAACCTCTCGGCGCCCCGCTCCAGGCACGCCACGACGTGCCGGGACGAGAAAGGTAGTCCGGTCAGCGGGTCTGTCGACGCGTCGTTGGCGACGCGGAGCACGACAGGGTCGCGCCCGAGCGCGTACGCCAGCTCGTCGACAGCGGTCTCGAAGGCGCATGCGGCGATGTGCTCGAAGGGGGCGCGCGCGAAGCCCGGCGTCTGGATGTCGTTGCGGACCAGGCGTTCGCGGCCGCGGAAGTTCGGGATGCCGTAGAGGCGCGCTGTCAGATCCGCGTAGATCGCCGGGAAGAGGTCGTGGCGCGAGGTCTGGTGATCGACCTCGTGCACGGCGGCCACCAGGGTCCCCGACGCGTCGGCCCCCAGCCGCACCGTATGGCGGCTGGCAGGGCGGAAGCTGGCGCCATTGAAGACCTGCGCCCTGGGCACCACCAGCTTGACCGGTCGGCCGAGCTCGCGCGCGGCCAGCGCGACAAGCGCTGTATGTGACTGCAACGAGTTCTTCTGGCCGAAGCCCCCGCCCGCCGTGGGCGAGAGCACCCTGACCCTGGCCGGCGGCAGACCGAACACCTGGGCCAACCCGTGCCTGAGCGCCTCGGCGTTCTGCGTCGATTCGCGGACCGTGAGCGTCCCGCCGGACCACTCCGCCACGGTGGCCAGGAGCTCCATCGGGTTCTGGTGCTGGGGAGGGCCTTCAAACGTCGTGTCCACACGCACCGCGGCCGCCGACAGCGCCCCCTCCGCGTCGCCGGCGACCCGATCCGCGAAGGCCGGCTTCGGCAACGGGGAGTCGGCCTGCGCGAGGATCTCCGCGCCTTCCGCGTCGAGCCGCACGCAGGGGGCCTCCTGCTCGTACGTGGCGCGGACGAGCGCCGCGCCCTCTCTGGCCGCTTCGAGCGAGTCGGCCACCACGATCGCGATCGGCTGGCCGCGGTAGGCGATCGCGGTATCCAGCATCGGCAGCAGGCTCTGGACGCCGTAGCCGCCGCCGAGCACGTACCCGGGCGACTTCATGCCTGCCGTGTCGCTGTGGGTCAGGACGAGCCGAACGCCGGAGACGGCGCGGGCCTCGTCCACATCGATGCTCACGAGGCGACCGCGGCCGATCGTCGCCACCGCGAGCATCGCGTGGGCGAGCCCCGGGACGACATGGTCGGCGGCATACTGGGTCGCGCCGCGGACCTTCTCGCGCGCGTCGACCCTCGGGATATCCGGGTTGCTCATGGCACTTCTACCCTCTCTCGTGCGATCATCAAGGCGTCCGTGACCGTCCGCGCCCCCAGCTCGACCTTGAACGCGTTGTGGGTGCCTGGCCTCGCGGCCGCGAACGCCGCCTGGCCAGCGCGCTCTGCGACTTCCACGGTGAGGGGCTGGCCGAGCAGCGCGCCCTCGGCCTCCCGCGACCGCCACGGCCGGGTCGCGACGCCGCCGAGGGCGACCCGCGCTTCCTCGATCACGCCGCCGCTGAGCCGGACGGCGACGGCCGCCGACGCGAGCGCGAACGCGTAGGATTCGCGGTCGCGTATCTTGTGATAGGTCGACGCCCGGCCCGCCTGGGACCTCGGGACGCGGACGCGGACGATCAGCTCGTCGGCGGCCAGGTTCGTCTCGGCGTCCGGCGTCTCGCCCGGCTCCCGGTGCAGATCCAGGAGGGGAATCGAGCGCTCGCCCCGCGGGCTCAGCGTGTCCACCACCGCGTCGAACGCCGCCAGGGCCACGCCCCAGTCCCCCGGATACACAGCGGCGCACGCGTCGCTCGCGCCGAGGAGCGCGTTGCCGCGATCCAGGCCGTCCCGAGCCGCGCACCCGCTGCCGGGCGCCCGCTTGTTGCAGGGGAACGCCTCGCCTCCGCGGAAATAGGCGCAGCGGGTCCGCTGAAGCAGGTTTGCGCCCAGCCGCGCCATGTTGCGGAGCTGCTGCGAGGCGGCTTTCCACAGCGCCTCCGACAGCGCGGGGTAGTCCTCCCGCAGCCGGCGATCTGCGGCCACATCGCTCATCCGCGCCATCGCCCCGAAGACCAGCTCGTCCGGACCGGAGGTGTCGAATTGCGCGAGCGCGTCGAGGTGGGTGACGTCGATGATCCGGAGGGGGGCCTCCACGCCGAGCTTCATGAGATCGTAGAGCGTGGTCCCTCCCGCCAGGAACCGGGCTCCGGGGCCGAAGTCGGCCATGGCCTCGACGGCCTCGGCCGGCGTCGCGGGGCGCGTGTACGTGAAGCTTCGCATGGCTCAGGTCCCCTCGATCTCCGGCGCCGCCTGCTGGATCGCAGCGACGATGGCCGTGTAGGCGCCGCACCGGCACAGATTGCCGCTCATGTACTCGCGTATCTGCTCCGCGGACCCGGCGTTGCCCTCGCGGACGCAGGCCACCGCCGCCATGATCTGGCCGGGCGTGCAATACCCGCACTGCAATGCATCGTGATCGATGAAGGCTTGCTGCATGGGGTGCAGCCGCCCGTCGCTCGTCGACAGCCCCTCGATCGTCGTGATCTCCCGGCCGTCGGCCTGCACGGCGGCGGTGAGGCAGGACGCGACGCGACGGCCGTCGAGGTGCACGGTGCACGCGCCGCACTGGCCGTGGTCGCAGCCCTTCTTGGCGCCGGTCAACTGGAGCTGCTCGCGGAGCACATCCAGGAGAGACGATCGCAGGTCGATGTCGAGCTCGACCCTCGCGCCGTTGACGATGAACCCGAGGGTCGCGTCCGCGTTCGTCAACGGGCTGTCGGCGGGGCCGCAGCCGATCCCGTGCAGCGACAGCCCGCTGGCCGCGGCCGTCGTCGCCGCGATCGAGCCCGCGGTGAACTGACGTCGCGTGAGGAGGGAGGCCGCGATCAGCCTGGCGCCGATGTCCGGCGCGTCGGCGGCCTCCCTGGATAACGCTCCAGGATCAGGCATGGATGGAGCTGTCTTGTCGCGCATGGTGATCTCCTCGCAAAGCGACCATGCCCCCGCGCGTCCCACCCCACCAAGGAATAGGGTACATACGTCACATGAACGCCGGTTATGGGAGAGACCTCGACCTCAACCTCCTGCGCGTGTTCGTGGTGGTCGCGGACACGGGCAGCGTCACCGCGGCGGCCAGCCGGCTGTACCTGACCCAGCCGGCGGTCAGCGCGGCGCTGCGCCGGCTGACCACCACCATCGGCGCTCCGCTGTTCGTGCGGCGGGGGCGTGGACTCGCGCTCACCGGGCGGGGCGCGCGGCTGCACGCGGCGCTCTCGCCCCACCTCCAGGCGATCGTCGACGCCGCGCTCAGCGAGCCGCACTGGAGCCCGGCGACCAGCGAGCGCACGCTGCGCATCGGCCTGTCGGACACGTGCGAGCTCTGGCTCCTGCCCGCGCTGCTCCGCGCCCTCGCGCGCGAGGCGCCGCGGATGCGCGTGATCGCCGTGCCGGTGCAGTTCCGCACGGTCGCGGCGGCGCTCGCGGGCGGCCTCGACGCCGCGGTCACCGTCGCCGATGAGCTCCCCGTGACCGTGCGCCGACAGCCGCTGTTCTGTAGTGGCTTCGTGTGCCTGTTCGATCCGCGCCACACGCGCCTCCGGCGCAAGCTGACCGCGGACGACTACTTCGCGCTCGAGCACGTGATCGTCAGTTACAACGGCGACCTGCGCGGCATCGTCGAGGACGTGGTGCAGCGCCCGCGCAACGTCCGCTGCTCGGTCTCGTCGTTCGCGACCCTCGGCGCGCTGCTCGACGGCAGCTCCCTCGTCGCCACCGTCCCCGCCATCGTCGCGGCGAACATCCGCGAGACCCGGAGCCACCTCGCCACGCGCCCGCTGCCGTTCGAGATCGAGGGCACGCCGACAGAGCTCCTGTGGCCGACAGGCACCGACGACGACGAGGCGTGCCGGTTCGTGCGCGGCAAGATCCTCGAGCTCGCGCGGTCCGCCTTGCCGAAGCTCTAGCTGATCAATCGATGGATAGACCGTCGAGCGCGGCGCGCCGGTAGGCCGCCGGCGTCGTGGCGAAGTGGCCCCGGAACAGGCGCGTGAAGTGGCTCGTGTCGCGGAAGCCCCAGCGCGCGGCGATCTCGAACACCGCGTCGTCCGGGCGGGTCGAGAGCTCGCTCGCCGCCCGCTCGAGGCGACGTCGCCGGATGTGCGCGGCCAGCGAGCTGCCGAGCTGCTCTGCCATCACGCCGTCGAGATAGCGGCGGCTCACCCCCTGCGCCCGCGCGATGTCCGCCGGCTGGAGCGCCGGGTCGCCGAGGCGCAGCTCGATCTCGGCCAGCGCCCGCTCGACCCGGGCCCGCGGGAGCTCGGGCGCGCGGCCGCACATCCCGATCGCCTCGAGCACCACGCCCACGGCCGCCATGCAGTCGCGCTCCGACAGCGACGAGCTCTCGCGCAGGATCTGGCGCAGGAGCCCCGCCACGACCCGCTCGCCTGCGTGCTCTTCGCCGCGCCCGACGGCCGTCCGGAGGTCGACCCCCGGGTGCCGCTGCTGCACCACCGAGAGCGGCAGCCGCAGCAGCAGCCGCCGCCCCCGGCTCATCGAGAGCTCGAAGGGGGCGTCCGACTGGATCCAGGCGAACGTCCCCTCGCGCAGGATGGCCCGGCGGCCCCCCTGCGCGACGACCCCCTCGCCCTCGGCCACGGCGACGATCTTGAGCAGCCCCGTGGCGTGCAGGGGCTCGCAGCGGACCTCGAACGGCGCGTCGCCGAGCCAGAGCAGCTCGCCCGGGCCGGCCCGCACCGCGCGCTCGAGCATCGAGTCCGGGGGCGCCGCCACGTGGGTCAGTTCCATCGTGGACCATCCGCCGCGTCGAATCGGGCCAGGCGCTGCCCGCCAGGGCACCCCACGCTGGGACCAGGCGTTCGGCCCCGGAGGAACATCATGTCTGCCATCCAGATCATTCGCGTGCCCATTTTACCCTTTCGCATGCTCAACGCCCACCTGCTCGTCGGCGCCGCGGGGTGCGTGCTGATCGATGCCGGCGTGCCGGGCGCGGCGCCCAGGGTGGGTGAGGCGCTGACCCGCGCGGGCCGCGGCTGGTCCGACCTGAAGTTGATCGTGGTCACTCACGCCCACGTCGACCACGCCGGGGGCGCCGCCGCGCTGCGCGAGCGGTCCGGAGCGCTCGTCGTGGCCCACGAGGCCGAGGTCGAGCACCTCAACGGACGTGCCCCGATGACCTTCTGCCCGACCGGGTGGTTCGGCCGCGTGTTCGTCCGGGCCCCTCTCGTGCACGAGCGCTACGCCCCCGTCGCGCCCGACCTCGTGCTGTCCGGCGACGAGACGCTCGACCTGGCGCCCTACGGGGTCGCGGGTCGCGTGCGCCACACGCCGGGACACACCCGGGGGTCGCTCTCGGTCGTCCTCGAGTCGCGCGAGGCGCTGGTCGGCGATCTGGTCGCCTCGGGGCTGATGCTGGGCGGGCTGGCGCGCATGGGCCATGCGATCCGGCCCCCCTTCGAGCTGGACCCGCGCGCCGTCGGCGTCGAGCTGGAGCGGCTGGTCGACGAGGGGGTGCAGACCTTCTACCTGGGCCACGGAGGGCCGCTCGGCGCCGCCGAGGTGCGGCGGCACGCCCGCGTGCTGGCCGGCTCCGTCGCCGGCGTGCGCCACCTGCAGCGGATGCCTCAGCCGCGGTGAGTACGGCCCCACGGCGCGGGGGCAGGGGGCAGGGGGCAGGGCAGGAAAAGCAGAACGATTCGAGGAGTTCGAGGGCGAATCGCCGCGCTCACCTCGGGTGATAGAAGGTTGTTTGCGCGAGCGATCGGCTGCAGGCTTTCACGGCCATCGACATCGTGGCCAGACGTCTGGCTGTCCGTGGCCAGACGTCTGGCTGTCCGTGGCCAGACGTCTGGCTGTCCGTGGCCAGACGTGTGGTGGTGGTTAATTTGACCAACCGGCCCACCGCGGCCTTGACGGGTGCTTAGGGGACGGCCGCGGGCCGCCTCTCTCTCCGCTCATAGCTGAGCGGAAGCGGTACGAAGCACAGGTTCAAAGGATCCGATTTCAGCAGAACAACCCACCTCGTATCCCTGACAATGTGGTTTGCGATCACCAGCGAGCCGTACGGTGTCACGTCACCAGGTTTCCACATGAAGACCTCCCGCGGGCAGACCGGCCCGCGAGAAGCAGCGTACGAGGTCAGCGCCAGATGTATCGCGGGCGCGTTCAGTTAGGCCGAACCGAGTCGCCGTCGCCTTGACGCTCGACCCGACGCCTGAGCCACGCCATCGGCGCCGCCCCCCTCGACATCCCCGCCGCACGCGCACGCAGCGCCCCCACCCCCCCGCCGTCAGAGCCGCCGTCCGCGCCTGGGCCGATGCATTGGAAGCAGATGAGCCTGTCCCCGTCGTGAAGTCTGACCCGACAACGCAGCGCGTTAGTCCAGCTCACAGGTCCGGCCACTCTCATCGGCGCCGCCGCGGCCACGCAAGGACCACCACATGTGGTGGTCGCACGCACGCGGAGCCCCAGGTATTGATCCTGCCGTCACAGACGGGCTCGCTGGAATAGCGTACGGGGTCCAGGTGTTGCGCGCCACGGCCGGCGCATGGTGTACTCTAGGCGGCCGAAGGATCCAACGTCGAGCGACCGATGCCATTCCCCGAGTCAAAGCGTGTCTTGTACGGCAAAAACCCACTGGAGGAAGTTGTCTGTCAGCTCCGCTTTCCACCGATTCTTCGAATCGTGGCAGAGCCGCCCGCCGCGTTTCAAGATTCAGTCCGAGTTACGTTCCCACTGTACAGGCGCGTCGTTGCGCAGCCGCCGCTCGGACTGCAATTGCCACCAGAAATAATGCAAGCGATCTCGGCAGGCGGTGGCGTTACGCACGAGTTTTCGTCGGCCGACCAATCATGGACGCTTTCCCTGGCGCAAGACTTCATCGCGCTAACGACTAAGGCGTATCGTCAATGGTCGGATTTCAAGGAGAAGCTGCGGACTCCGCTGTCCGCTCTTCGTGACGTGTACGCACCCGCGTTCTTTAGCCGTGTCGGCCTTCGTTACCGCGATCGAATTGACCGCGAGGCGTTCGGGTTAGTTGGCGTTGAATGGAGAGAGCTTCTGACATCAGAGGCTCTTGGCGAGCTTGCCGATGCGTCGATTGGCCCAAATGTAGAGCACGTGCTGCGAGAGCTCATTGTGCGGCTCACCGAGGAGTCTGGTCGGGTACGCATTGTACACGGCCTCGACCACGACGGGGTGAAGCCGACCTACATCATCGACAGTGACTTCTTTTCCGAGAAGCAAACCGAGACTGGAGTAGTCGACAATGTCCTCGATGAGTTCAACCGACGAGCTGGTCACCTCTTTCGCTGGTACATCACCCAGCACCTCCACAGCGCAATGGAACCGCGGGACCCCGACGCAGACTAGATCGCCGGCACGCCAGACGATGGTACCCTGGACCACGCCAACGATTCGGCACGAGGTACGTGTAACTCGCGAGCAGGCGACCGATAGGAATTACGGTGATATTGAGGCGCACTTTGTGCGTGCGCTGTGTCACTGGCTAGTTGATCAACTACCCGCAAGAGCATACGCAAACGCACTGTCATCTCTAGTTGAGATGCGTGACGTATACACGACGAATGCGCGGATACCGCCTCCTGGTAACATAAAGACCGCGAGAGGGCCAGCATCTGACGTGCCTACCAGCGCGCCGGAGACGGCGAGCCATCAGGGGCCTAGTAATCCGTTCGTTATCGCGCTCATGGCGGCTCGTGACATCGACTCGATTGATGCTGCTACATCGGCTATACAGACCCGCCTTAGATCGTACCGCGATGAAGCGGTTGCTAACGAGCTTTATGGTATAGCTCGCGGCCGGATTGGTGTCTCATGCGACCAGGATCAGCGAATCCTCGCCATGGAGGCTATTGCCGGAGCGAAGGTTGCTTCGTTTGAGCCGATGGTTTTGGAACTCATCCGGCACATGTGCTCTGCCGACGACGAGCACGACGAGCATTTGCAAGTGGCAGCAGTTGCTGTGGCTACTCACTTATCAAGACACGGAAAGCGAGAGCTTCGCTCGATGATGACACGACTGTCTACCGAAGCATCGGAGCGTGTGCGTCGCGCAGCAGCAGCTTTCTTGCGTGCGTCGGCTCATATTTGATGTCGGAGCGAAAACCATTGTGGAAGAGTGGCTCGCAATAGGCATATCGGGGCGTGGTAGCTGGATAGAAAAAAATCCTGATGCTTCGCAGTGTGCGGGCGCTCTCAAGCCTAGAGACAAGGAACGCAGGAAGTCTGCCTGGGCTTACGTGGAGGGATCTATGGTGAACCCTCTGCTGCCTATTAGGCTCGTCCTACGCGTTGGTCGGATAGGGCGCTGGTGTGGCAGTATTGCTTCTGAGGTGTTTCGTAGAGGTAATGCTAACGCCACGGTGGAGTTGCACGCGCTTGCATTGCTTCTATTTCGATTGACGGGCACGCCGCGGTCCGTTCCCCCTAGTCAGGTATGGGTCTTGTTGTTTAAGAGGTCGCAAGTAGCCCCGGAGCTGATTGCGAACGAAGATAATCCGCATATCGTTCCGGCCTATGACCACACCCATCGCGAGCTCGATACCGCAAACGAGCACGAACGACTGAAGCTCGTTCGTAAGCTTATTGCTGGTAGGTACAGGCACGCATTCGATGTGCGTGATTTTACGCTCGACGAACTCAAGCCTATTCTTAAGGATCTTTTAACCTCAAACTTGATCCGGGATGAGTACGTTGCAGCCGCCAAGGCGGCGCTTGGTGACTTCGCGTGACTGGCGCTCGCGAATGATGTTGCCCCCCTACGGCGCCGATCGCCTGGAGGTACTGCGCGTATCGCTGACGATATATCTCTCGTAACGCGCCGGGGGCTTGGCTGGGCCTCGGAACTGATGGGTCGGCGACCCGCCGCCCTCGACCATCAGCGCCATCACCGCGATCTCGCGCAGCACCTCGCCCGGGGTGCGCTTCTCGTTGTGGGCGATGGCCTTGATGACGGGCTCCAGCGGCTGCGAGCACAGCCTCGGGCCCGGCACCATTCGCGGCTGGATGTGGAACGGCGGGGCTCGTGGGTCGGGCCACTGCGGCGGGATCCAGGAGAACGCGATGTCCTCCGGCCAGTCGCGCGCGATGGACGCGGTCGGCCGGTAGCCATTCGCACGCACGCACGCACGCCTCGATGTCGTCGGGCGAGATGCGCCGGGTGACCGGCTTCCCGGGGAAGGTGAGGCTGTGCCGGTGCTTCGGGTCGCGGATGTTGATCTTCATCAGCGCCACCTCCGGAGCCGCAGCGCGAGTGCCTCCCGGGTGATGCGGAGCCGGCTGGCCGCGGTGAACGGGTTCATCCCGCGCTGCGCGGCGTACGCCGAGAGGGTCTCCGGGGCGTCGACGGCCAGCAGGATCTCCCGATGGCGCGGCTCCAGCCGTTCGATCGCCCTGAGCAGGTCGCGCGTCTCCACCTGGCCGTCGAGGCTCGGACCGACGATGCCGCGGAGCCTGCCGAGCGGCTGCGGGTCCAGGATGAAGCGCCGCACGTACGCCGAGTCCAGGTACTTCGCCGCCTGCGGCCACGCGATGCCGTGGAGCCACTTCCGGAGCGCGTCGCGCGGCTTTCCCTTCGGGTCTGGCCGGTACTTGCCGCGCCGGATGGCGCTCCACGCGGCGACGAGCACGAAGTGTACAACGGACACGTCGGACCTCGTTCGCAGCGGGGTTCGGCCACGCGGTCCGGGGTGTTCGCAGCACCCGCGTACCGCAATTGCTTGCGGCCGAACCTACGCGGCGAGATCCGCAGTCGCCACCGGGATCAGGCTATTTTGATCACTCGCGGGAAAACTGACCATCACCAGACGTCTGGCTGTGCGTGGCCAGAGCCGCCGCGTCGGCTGGGCTCAATCCTCGAGCGCGGCGAATTGCTCGAGCACCTTCGGCAAGCTCAGGGTAACGGAGGTGCTATGGTCCACCTCGCCGAAGTCGACCAGCCTGGTCTCGGCCCCCCGCGCTTCGAGCAGCTCCTGGCAATGGTGCGCGTTCGCGATCGGCACGTCGCGATCGCCGGATGACGCGTGGAGATGCACGGGCACGCCGGGACGCCAATCGCACGTGCTGTCGGCCTCCGGGAGCGCCTCGAGGAGCGTGCCCGTCGGGGGCCGCAGGGAGTCCAGGAACTGCGGTGTGAACAGCTCCTCGAGCGTCGTGGGCAGCGCCTCGAAGAACTGGTCGCCGGTGTGATGGCCGTCGAAGAGGTCTTCCCCCATCTCGTCATAGGGGGCGCGGAACGCGTCGCTCGGCCCGGTTCGCGCGCGCTCAGCGCGCTTCGGTGACGTCGAGTCCGCCCGGAAGGACGACGAAGAACACGCTCTCCTCCTCGGCATACCCGTCATGGCTCTCGCCCGGCGCGGTCCAGAGGTAGTCGCCCGGCGAGAGCACGCGCTCGCCGACCCGGAGCTTCCCCGAGACGAGGTACGTCTCCTCGCCGCCCGGGTGGTCATGGCGCCGCGCGCGCGCGCCCTTCTCCATGCGAACGAGCACCGTCATCCCGCCGCCGCCGCCGTGGCGGCGCAGGAAGCTGAAGTGGACGCCGGGCGCGACGGTCTCGAACGGCTGATCTTGCTGGGGGCGAAAGGTCGTCGTGTTCATGAAGCCACTATGAACGTCGTCTCGGCATGTGAGAAACTCATGTTTCCCATGACTTCATGAGGTCAGCTCATGTCCCAGATGCTCGAGATCCGCCACCTCCGCCTCGTCCGCGCCATCGCCGAAGAGGGCGGCCCCACGCGCGCCGCGGCGCGCCTCCACCTCACGCAGTCGGCCGTGAGCCACCAGCTCGCCGAGCTCGAAGGCCGCCTCGGCGTCGTCCTCTTCACGCGCGTCCGGCGCCAGCTCAAGCTCACCCCGGCCGGCGCGCGGCTGCTCGACGCCGCGCGCGCGATGCTCGCCGACCTGGCGCGCGTCGAGCGGGACCTGCAGCACGCCGGGTCGCGCAAGCGCGAGGTCTTCCGCATCGCCGTCGAGTGCTTCACCACCTACCACTGGCTCCCGCCGGTGCTCTCGGCGCTCGCGAAGGACCACCCCGACGTCGACGTGCGCATCGCGCTCGAGGCGCGGCGCGAGCCGGTCGCCGCGCTCCTCCGCGGCGAGATCGAGCTCGCCGTCGTGAGCTCGCCGGTGCGCGATCGCGCGCTCGTCGTCGAGCCGCTCTTCGACGACGAGTGGACGGTCATCGTCCCGCCGTCGCACCCGCTCGCCGCGCGCCCGTACGTCACCGTGGTCGAGCTCGGCCGCGAGAAGCTCCTCACCCACGACGCCCCGCGGAGCGACGTCGAGCGCCTCCGCGAGCTCATCGCCAGCGAGCGCGCGCCGATGCCGCTCGCCACGAGCGTGCCGCTCACCGACGCGCTCGTGGATCTGGTCAAGGCCGGCCTCGGCGTCGGGCTCGTCTCCCGCTGGGCCGTCGCGCCGAGCATCGCGCGCGGCGAGGTCGTCGCGCGCCGCTTCACCCGCGACGGCCTCCCCGAGCGGTGGACGGCCGTCTACCGGGCCGACGCGGCCGCGCGCTTTCCGCTCGCGCGCTTCGCCGAGCTCCTCCGCGCGCCGTCGTCGCTCATCGCCCCTCCGCGCGCGCGCCAGCGACGACCCCGCTGACGAAGGGCGGTCGGACGAACTCCCGCAGCTTCCGCGTCTGGTAGCCGCGCGCGAGCGCCACGAGCTCGTCGACCCAGGGGCCGAGCCGCGGGTCGAGCTGCCTTATCCGCTCCGCCTCCTCCAGGACCTTGCGGACGAGCCCCTTGTCCGCAAGGTCCGAAAGGAGGGCCAGCTCCTCGGCCGGAGGCCGCACGAGCTGCCCGGCGCCCGCGGGCCCCTCCGCGGGCGCGCCCCGAACGGGCGACTCCTCGCGGCGGAGCCACTCGACGCCGAGCAGGCCCGATATCCTGTCCAGGAGCGCGCTCGCCTTGATGGGCTTGGGCAGGAAGTCATCACACCCGGAACGGGCGCTCTCCCGCCGCTCGGCCTCGGAGTTGCTCGCCGACGAGGCCACGATGACGACCCGCCCGAGCTCGGGCATCTGCCGGAGGCGGCGCGTGGCCTCGTGGCCATCCATGCCCGGCATGGCCAGGTCCATCAGGATGAGCGCCGGCGCGCGCTGGGCGGCCACGCGCAGCGCCGCCTCAGCGCCGTCCGCCTCGCAGAGATCGAAGCCGAGGGGGGCCAGCAGCTCGCGCACAACGGCGCGGTTGTCGGCGTTGTCGTCCACGACGAGGATCGCGCGGCGCTCGCCGCGATAGCCGACGATCGCCTCCCACCCATCGTCGTCGATCGGGCTCGCCGACGATCGCGCCTCGGCCAGCGGGAGCGTCACGGTGAAGACGCTGCCCGCGCCGAGCTGGCTCTGTACCTGGATCGCTCCGCCCATCTGCTCCACGAGCTTCTTCGTGATGGCGAGCCCGAGCCCCGTGCCCTCGGCCTTCGCGCGCTGGTCTCCCACCTGCTCGAACGGCTCGAAGATCCGCGACAGGTGCTCCGGCGCGATCCCAGGGCCGGTGTCCTCGACGCGGAAGCGCACCATCCGCCCCGCAGGGACGCGCTCCTCCAGCACCTCGACGTCGAGGGAGACGCCGCCCCGCTCGGTGAACTTGATGGCGTTGCCGAGGAGGTTCAAGAGCACCTGCGTCAGCCGCTTCTCGTCGGCGTGGACGGCCTTCAGCGCGGCGCCGCGCAGCGCGTGGGTGAGCGCGATCCCCTTCTCCTGGGCGCGCACCCGGCACAGGTCGACCACCGTCTTCACGAAGGGAGGGAACTGGAACTCCCTCAGGACCGGCTCGATCTTGCCCGCCTCGATCTTGGCCAGATCCAGCACGTCATTGATGAGCGCGAGCAGGTGGTCGCTCGATTTCTGGATGAGGTGCAGCACTTCCCGCCCCCTCGGCGGGAGCTCGGGCGATCGCACGAGGATCTGCGAATACCCCATGATCCCGTTGAGCGGCGTCCGCAGCTCGTGGCTCATGCTGGAGAGGAAGTCGCTCTTGGCCTGGTTGGCGCGCTCGGCCGCCTCCTTGGCGATGTGGAGCTCGGCGGTGCGCTCCTTGATCTTGGCCTCCAGATCTCGATAGAGGAGGGCGTTCTCCACGGCGATCGCGGCCTGCGAGGCGAGCACCGACAGCAGCTCCACCCGCTTCTCGTGGAACGCCCCGGGCGCCTCGCGGTGCTCGACGTAGAGCACGCCGAGCAGGCGCCCTCGGTGCGACAGGGGGATCGCCAGGAGCGAGAGGACGCCGTGCGAGGCCAGGTACGGATCGGCCGCGAAGCGCGCGTCGGCCCTGGCGTCGTCCACCACGACCGGCTCGCCCGTGCGCTCCACGTAGTGCGCGACCGCCCTCGCCACCTCGGCGCTCTGCGACAGCGGCTCGGACAGGCCGGTCTCGATCCGGCCTCCCTCCACCGAGAGCCGCGCCACGACCGAGAGCTCTTCTCCCTCGACCAGCAGCAGGACGCCGCGCTGCGCCCCCGCGCTCTCCAGCACGAGCTCCATCAGCCGGCCGACGACCCGCTCCGGGTCGAGCTCGCTCGACAGCGCCCGCGCCGCGCGCACAGCCGTGTTCACGTCGAGCTGCGCGTTGCCGGTGGCGTTCGTGGTGGTGAGCGTCGTGAGGCTCGTCGCGGGGCGGCGCTCCGTCGTCGTGGGCGTCGTGGGCGTCGCGGGCGCCGCGGGCGCCGCGGGCTGGGCAGGCGCGCCGAGCAGGGCGGGCCACCTCGCCTCCAGGTGGGCCACGACGGCGTGCGCGTCCCAGCGGGCATAGGCGTCCCTGGCCTCGCGCAGGTACAGCGCCGCGATGCGGCTCCTGCCCGCCTCGAGGTGGAACTCGGCGCAGAGCTGCGCCGCGAGCGCCTCGATGTGCAGGAAGCGCTGCCCGCGCGCCAGCGCGATGGCCTCGTCGTACCTGGCCATGGCCTCGTCGGTCTTGCCTTGCACGCGGGCGGCCTCGGCCTCGAGGAGGCGCAGCTTGTGCAGGAAGTTCTCCGGGCACCCCTCGGCGAAGTACGAGAGGCGCGCGAGGCCGTGCTCCATGTGTTCGCGCAGCCTGGCCTGCTCCTCCGCGCCCGCGTCCTGCCGCCAGCACCTCGCGGCCGCGAGCGCGAGCCAGAGCGGCACGTCGGTCACCGGGGGAAAGCCGAAGATCGACACGCGGAACTGCTCGGCCTCCCGGGCCCGCGAGAGCGCCATCGGATACGCGCCGACGACGAGGAACAGGTGCGCTTCCAGGATGCGCGCCAGCTCGGCCGCCATCCCGTCTCCGTCGGCCAGGAGCGAGCGCGACCCGCGCGCGAACGGCTCCTCGGGCAGGACCATCTCCGCTTCGCCCGTTGTCATCAGGCGGCCGCACCACGAGGCGATCGCCTCGAAGAAATGGTGTCCGAGCGCCGTCCCCGCGCGCTGCATCAGCCCCCAGCGGGCCGCCCGGTGCGCCTCGAGCTCGCGGAGCGGCTGGCCGCGCCACACCCGGTGATAGAACAGGTCGCCTTCCAGCCCCCAGCTCGTCCCCTGGAACGAGCCGATCTTCAGGCCCGTCGCGCAGGTCCGCTCGAAGATGGGCCCCATCTCGTCCGCGGGGCGGGAATAGACGGTGTACTGCCCCAGGAACGACAGGCACTCTGCCAGGAACGGCGACGCCACGCGCTCGGCCGCGCGCACGCCGGGGCCGACCCAGCTCGCCGACCGGCGGTACATCCCCGTGGAGAGCGACCACACGTTGGCGAAGCAGGCGATGATGAAGGGGGAAACGGGCGTGAGCACGCCGTGCCGCCGCACCCGCTGGACGGCGCGGGTGATCACGAGCGTGGACAGCAGCGGCTGGCCGCCGATCGCCGCGCACACCATCAGGTGCATCGTCAGCGCGTCGACGAGCACGTGCTCCACGGAGGGATCGGGGGGCATCCGGTCGAACGCGCCCGGATCGTCCTCGAACCATCGATCCAGCGCGGCGGACTCCTCGAGGAGCGCGGCGCGGCGCTCCTCGTCCGTCACCGGAAACACGATGTCGTGCTCCGCGAGCACCGCGAGCCCCAGCTCCACCCCGCGCGCGAACTGGCCCGCTGCCTGGCAGCTCCGGACGCGGAGCTCCTGCGCCGAGAGCCTGGCGAGCGCCGGCAGCGGCGTCGCGAGCAGCCGCGCCGACCGCGCCTCGACGTCGTCGAACTCGCGCAGCAGAAAGGCCGCCTCGAGCCGCTCCAGCGCGAGCTGCGCGGCCAGCTCCGGGTCGTCGCGCCGCGCGCCGTCGTCCACGTCCGCGTCCACGTCCAGCAACGCCTGCGCCGTCTCCGCGAGGCTCGCCATGAGCCGGTGCGAGCTCGCCGCCTTCGCGGCGCGCGCGGCCTCGAGGTTCAGCCGCGCCAGCGCCTCCCGCTCCTCGGCGGCGTCGATCCCCGCCGAGCCGAGGTTCAGGTGCCGCACGAGCTCCAGCAGCTGCTGCGGTGTGCCGCCCTGGGCCCGGCGCTGGGCCCAGAGGCGCCGGCCGATCTCCAGGTGCGCGAGGGCGCGCTGCGCCGGCGCGATCCGCTCGTAGCTCGCCTGTTGCACGCGGTCGTGCAAGAAGCGGTATTCGGCGTCCAGCGCGCCCTCCACGGTCCCGCCGCCGGCCTGCCCCAGCGCCTGCGCCGACCGGTAGGCTCCGTCGGTCGGCACCACCAGCTCTTCCTGCATGGCGGGCCACAGCGCCCCGGTCACCCGGGCGCGATCCCACCCGCTGAGCCGCTCCAGGTCGTGGAGGTGGAACGTGTGCCCCGCGCACGCGGCGAGCCCCAGGAGCTGCTGGGTCGCCTCGGGCATCTCGAGCACCTTGTCCGTCAGGAGGGCAACGACGTTGTCGGTGACCTGCGCCTGCTCCAGCTCCTTCTGGTCCCAGCGCCACGCGCCGGTGTCCGGGTCCCTGACCACCTTGCCCTGCCGGTGCCAGGAGAGCAGGAGCTGCTCCATGAAGAACGGGTTTCCACGCGTCTTCTGCCACAGCGTCCGCGACAGCGGCGTAACGCGCGCCGCCTCGCCGCTCAGCGCGCGCGCCACCCACGCTCGCGCGTGCTCTTCCGACAAGGGCCCCACCGACATCCTTGTCACCTTCGCCCCGCTCTCGCCCACCGACGCCACGAGCTTCCACAGCGGGTGCTCGGGGGGCGCCTCGTTGTCGCGGTACGCCGCGATCAGCAGGAGATCCCTCCGCTCCGCGTCCGTGAGCAGCGTCCTCAGGATCTCCAGCGTGGCGCTGTCGGCCCACTGCATGTCGTCGAGGAACATCACGAGCGGCGCGTTCGGCGTCGTGACCGCCCGCACGAAGTTGAGCCACGTCAGCCGCTGGCGGGCGAGCACCTGATCGCCCTGCACCGGCGGCACCGGCGCGAGCTTGCCCATGACCCGATCGAGCTCCGGCACCACGTCGGCGATGAGCCGCGCGTTGTCCCCGACCTCGGCCTTGATCCGCGCCTGCCACGCCCGGAGCACCGGCTTCGGGCTCGCCAGCCACTGCTGCATGAGCGCCCCGAACGCCTGCGCCATGGCCGCGTAAGGCGTCGAGCGCGCGAGCTGGTCGTGCTTGCCCGAGATGAGGAGCCCGCGCCCGGCCCGCGCGATGTCGCGGTAGACGGTGCGCACCAGCGCCGTCTTGCCGATGCCGGACGGGCCGCCGATGAGCACGAGCTCCACCGCGCCCTCTGCGGCGCTGGCGAAGGCGGCGCCCAGCCGCTCGCGCTCGTGCTCTCGCCCGACGAGGACGTCCGGCAGCCGGAGCCTGCGCGAGAAATCCTTGTCCCCGAGCGGGAAGCGCTCGACCGTGCCGCGCTCGCGCCACGCGCGCAGCGCTCGCTCCAGGTCCTCCGCCGTCCCCCGGGCCGTCTGGTAGCGCCGGTCCACGTCCTTCGCCAGGAGCCGGGCGATGATCGCCGCGATGCCGGGGGGCAGGTCCGGGGCGACCTCGTCGAGGGCAGGCGGCTCCTTGGCCAGGTGGGCGTGCACGAGGGCGAGCGGGTCGCGCTCGGTGAACGGCAGCCGTCCGGACAGCGCCTCGAAGAGCGTCACGCCGAGCGAGTAGAGGTCGGTGCGCGCGTCGATCGCGCGCGCGGTGCGGCCCGTCTGCTCCGGCGACACGTACGCCAGCGTCCCCTCGATGCCCTCGGGGACGCTCGCCGCCGTCGCCTCCAGCGGCAGCGACGAGGCGATGCCGAAGTCGAGCAGCTTGACCTGCGTGTACGCCGCGTCGACGAGCACGTTCTGCGGCTTGATGTCCTTGTGCGTGACGCCCGCCGCGTGCACCGCCTCGAGCGCCCGCGCGAGGAGCGCGCCCACCGTCAGCCCCGCCTCGACCGGCAGGCGCCCCCGCTCGGCCAGCACGCGATCCAGCGACTGGAGCCCCGGGTCCTCGAGCACCAGCCCGACCGCGCCGCCCTGCTGCAGGAGCTCCCGCGCCCGCGCGATCCCCGTCACCGCCCCGAGCTGCGTCAGGATGCGGTGCTCATGGATCATGCGCCCCGCCACGCGGGAGCTCGGCGCGGCCGCCGCCGGGAGCTTGAGCACCACCCTGTCGCCCGAGGGGCGATGGACCGCGCGGCACACCCGGGTCTCGCTCCCCTCGTGCATCACCTCCCCCACCGCGTAGTCTCTCAGCTCCATCCTGCGTCCTCCCCCTCTCTCGGTCCCCGCGGAGGTGCCGGGCGAGCTGCCGCTCCGCCCGCTCCTCGAAGCTCGCTTCAGCCCTGCCTGCGGCCGCGCGTCCGCAGCGCGTGCTCGACGCCCGACTGCAGGGTGGCCTTCGTCACGATGCCATCGAGGTGCAGGTCGAGCCCCACGAGCGTCTGCGCCACCTCGGCGCGGACGCCGGTGACGATCGCCCGCGTGCCGAGCAGCGAGAGCCCCCTCGCCGCGCGCAGCAGCATGCACGCGACGGTGGCGTCGACCGCCTTGACCCCGGTGATGTCGATGATGAGGTGATCCGCCCCGCGCCTGGCCGCCTCGGACAGCGCTGTCTCGATCGCCTGGCTCGCGCGCTCGGCGTCCACCGTGCCGACGAGCGGCATGACGAGGACGCCGTCGACGATCGGGATGAGCGGCGCGGCGAGCTCGAGGAGCCTCTCCCGCTGCACCGCGATGATCTGCTCCTGCAGCGCCGCCCTGGCGGCCTCGGCGCGCTCGCGCTCCAGGAGCTGCTCCGAGAGCTGCGCGTTCGCGTCGCGCAGCTGCTGCACGGCCTCGGCCAGCGCCTCCTCGGCCCTGCCGCGCTCCCGGATCTCCTCCGAGAGCCGGCTGTTCTTTTCCTCGAGGGCCCGCGTCGCGCGCCGGAGCGAGATCTGGGTGTGAACCCGCGCGAGCAGCTCGGTCTCCTCGAACGGCTTGGTCACGTAGTCCACCGCGCCCACGCGGAAGCCCCGGATCCTGAACTTCGCTTCAGCGAGCGCCGTCATGAAGATGACAGGGATGCTCTGCGTCGCCGGATTGGCCTTGATCTGCCGGCACGCCTCGAACCCGCTGAGGCCAGGCATCAGCGCGTCGAGCAAGATGAGGTCCGGCTGCGCCCGGCTGGCCAGCTCGACGGCCTCCTCGCCGTCGCTCGCGACGGCGACCTCCAGCCCGTCGCAGATGAGCGCGCTCGAGAGCACCTCCAGGTTGTCCGAGCTGTCATCTGCGATGAGGACAAGCCCAGGATGCAGAGTTTCTCGCTCTTGCATGGATATTCACGGTCCCGGTACCTCCGGCGACCGTCCCCCGGCCGATGGCATACCCGACCGACGCGGAGCGCGCAGGCGCGCACACGGTGAGAGGACGGCGCTATAGGAGAAGACATTCCCCCTCGCTCCTTGTTCCTGGTATCACAGAGCGGGCGGAAACTAACAGCTCTTTGTGACCGGCAGGGGAGGGGGTGGGCCGGGCCATCGAGGCCATCCTTGCCTGGCGTATCCACACGCCGGAGGGGCTCAACGCCTGCTTTCTGATCCGGTCAGGAACGATGGCGCACCCGGGTTGCGCCGCCGCCGCCGGTCCGCCTCACAGGATGGGATCGATCCGGTAGACCCGGCTCGACAGCAGATCGACGAAGTAGATCTTGCCGTCCGGCCCGAAGGTGAACCCGGCGAGCGAGCCCGCGGGCAGCCCTGTATCCAGGGTGCGGACGGGCCGGCCCTCCAGGTCGAAGGCGTGGAACCGGCTGGTCGCGTGATCCGTGACGTACACGATGCCCTCCTGGACCTCGATGCCGCTCGGCGTCTCGAGCGTCCCCGGGGGGACGAGCTCGGTCAGCGTGGCCCCGTCGACGTGGTGGCGCGCCACGACCGGCTCGCTCCCGTCGAAGCTGCTCCCGGGCGTGCCGCTCGCTGTATCGAGCTTCAGCAGCCGCTTGTGACCGGTATCGGCGATGTAGAGGTGGCGGTCCTCGGCGCGGTAGAAGATATGGCTCGGCGCCTCGTCGATGCCGAGCACCTCGCCCGGCACATAGCGGGAGATCTCCCCGTCGGCGTGATCGTCGTTCCCGGGGCCGTGGTCGACGGCGAAGTTGTACCTGTCGATCGAGAGGTCGTATCCGTTGAAGACCCAGTACACGTTGCCGTGCTCGTGCGCGAGGCCCTTGCAGAAGGGGCTCGAGTGGAGCATGTCGAGGTGCGACCCGAGGCCGTCGGGCGTCTCCTCCGCGAAGATCGCGAGGTCCGAGGAGAAGAGCGTCGGACCCATGAAGTAGTTGCCGCCGTTGTCGCTGTCCCCGCAGACGCCGAACGTGCCCGCGTGGCCAAACTCGATCGCCGGCGGCCGGTCCATGAAGTGCGAGGCGGCGGGGTCGCGGAGGCGGACCGCCTGGCTGTCCGGCGCGCCCGGCTTCGAGATGATGGTCACGCTGTCGTCCTTGCGGTTCACCACCCAGAGCTCGTCCGGCCTCTCCGGGTTGAAGTCGAGATCCGTCGGCTCACGCATTCTGTCCGGTTCGAACACCGGCACGAGCGTGACCGAGGACGGGCTGCCGTCCTTCACGCCGATGGGGTGTCCGGCCGGGAGCGCGACGCATTCGCCGATCGCCTGGTCGCACAGCGGCGTCTCGGGCGCGGCCGCGCATTCCGGTGAGGCCTGGCAGGTCAGCGCCGGAGGGGCCGCTGGATCCTCTGAACCTGCGCCCGAGCAGGCCGAAACGAGTCCTACGCTGGACAGGACGAGCACCCTCTGAAGCTTCACGTCTGCCTCCTGTGATGGGGACATTGTGACCGGGCCGGTCGCGCTGGCCATCTCTTTATGAGGTGCGGAGTCGCTCCGGTGGCGGCCCAATCATGCAGCCTTGACGAAGGCCGGACGGCGCTCGGGGGGCCATGCGCACCGCGGCGCGGTTCCTGGGCCGCTCGGCGAGCGCGATCGGCCCCGCGGCTGAGCTCGCGAGGCGCGCGCGCCGGCGCGGCTGGGCCCGCGGGGGCGCGGCGTGTGCCACAGCGTACCACGTGGTCTCCCCGGGCCGGCGACCCGCGGAGCGTCTTCCGCGGCTGTGCCGCGCGAGGTCCGGCACGGCGCTGCGGCGAACCCCGAGCGCGGTCAGCAGGGCGCGCGTCGCCTCCCCGGCGCGCGCATCGACCCGAAGCGCCGGCTTGCACCGGCGAGACGAGCAGGCTTTTCTTCGCGACGCCCTCGGCGGCCGGGGCTTCCTGCCGCTCGTCGAGGAGGTTGCTGCAAGCGGTGAACTGTCACACGACCACCTGTGGAGGCCCGTCCCATGCTGAAGACCTATCGAGGAAGCTGCCACTGCGGCGCGGTTCGATTCGAGGCGGACATCGATCTGAGCCTGGGCACGAACAAGTGCAACTGTTCCATCTGCACGAAGACGAGGAACTGGAATGCGATCATCCGCCCGGACGCGTTTCGCCTGCTCTCGGGTGAGCAGGACCTGAGCGACTATCAGTTCAACCACAAGGTCGGTCATCACCTGTTCTGCAAGCACTGCGGCGTGCGCTCGTTCGGCCGCGGCCATGTCGCGGAGATCGGGGGCGATTACGTCGCTGTCCAGCTCGGGGCGCTCGATGACGTCGATCCTCGCGAGCTCGTCGAGGCTCCCGTTCGATACGCCGATGGTCGAGCGAACGACTGGGGGAGACCGCCGGCCGAGACCCGGCACCTCTAGCGCGCCGATCCGCTTGAAACACCCAGGAATGAAGAAAATTTGAACCACAGAGGCACAGAGGGCACAGAGGAACAACCAAAGAACCTCTGTGCCCTCTGTGCCTCTGTGGTTCGTTTTCTCCGCGGTGGAGGTGCCCCCAGCGGCGTCAGAGGCGGATCAGCTCGACGCTGTCCATGTGGATGAAGCTGGCGGGGTTGCCGGAGGTGGCCTTCGTGTGGAAGCCGAACTCCAGATAGCCGCCCGTGACATGGATGGCCGGCGTCTCGATCTGCGTCCAGCTTCCATGGGTCCCGATCGTCGTGTAGGTGGGCGAGCACGAGCCGCACGTCTTGGCCTGGAGCCGGCTGAAGTCGTAGCCGCCGGCCTTCTTCACCCACGCTCGGACCTTGTAGTCGCCCGTCGCGAGCCCTGAGCGCGTCTGGTACGTCCACACCTCGAACGGAGCTCCGTTGGTCCAGTGGGTGAGGTGGTAAGCGCCGGATTGTGCGCCGTTGTACGTCTCGCTGAAGCTCGCTGCCCCGGTGCCGTTCGGGCTCCAGCTGGTCCAGCCCGTCAACCCGGACTCGAAGCTCGGGTTGGTGAGGGAGATGCCGCTCGATCCGCCGCCCTGCTGGTACCAGCGCACCCACTCGACTTCCATGGTCTTCGTGGTGCCCGACGGCAGATCGATGCTCGCGGGGCTCGGGTTGCCGTACCAGTTGCCTCCGATGGCGAGGTTCAAGAGGATGTAGTGGTTCTGCTGGAACTCCGTCTCGCCGTGGTAGTACGTGTTGTTCGCCACGATGTTGCCGTCGAGCCTGAAGATCATGCTGCTCGACGACCACTCGACCTCGTAGACGTGGAAGGAATCGGCGAGGCTCGATCCCCGGTTCGCTCCGGTCCCCCAGTGCGCCTCTCCGCCGTTCCACCAGTGGGCGGCGGACTGCATCCAGGTGGGCTCGGTGGATCTCCATTCGAGGATGTCGATCTCGCCCGAGCGAGGCCACGCGTTGGCGCCGGAGTCGATGTTGGCGCCCAGGGTCCAGAACGCTGGCCACATCCCGTAGCCGGAGGGCACCTTGATGCTCGCGGCGATCTTGCCGTACCGTCGCTCGACCTTGCCCTTCGTGTGGATGCGCCCGGAATAGAAGGAGCGCCCGCCGTACCCGGTACACTGGGGCGCGGCCGGGTTGTCGCTCGTGCGCTGCGCGGAGATGATCAGCTTGCCATCGCGGACGGCGACGTTCGCGGCGCGCGGATACTCGAGCTCTCCGGTGCCGAAGTTGCAGTTGTTGGTGACCGGATCGTAGTTGCTCGTGAGCACGTTCCAGTTGGCCGTGTTCAGGCTCGAACCGTCGAACTCGTCCGACCACGCGAGGTTCCAGCCCGGGCCGGGGCCGTAGGACACCTCGGCGTACCCCTGGCTCGTCGTGTCCTCCGCGCCTTCCGGCGCGTCGGCCGCGGTGATGCACCCCGCGACAGCGCCGAGGCAAGCCACGGTCAGCAGCGCTGTGCAGCCCTCTCTCCGATCCATGCGTCCTCCTCTCGTTTCCACGGCGACCTGAGTGCTTCGCTCGTGTGGCTGCGACTTGCAGCGTCCGTGCCCGTCCGTGAGGGTAAACAAATTCACTCGCGACAAGGACCGAGGTCGAATCAGGGCGGGAGCGGGGTCGAGCGCGCGCGCGTGGGCGATCCGGCAGATCACCCCCGGGCGATCTGGGGGATCGCCTTGGGGGGCCGTGGAGCTCCGGGCCGATACGAGGTGGCGGGGGCGCGCGGCGTGGACGCGCCGGCCGAGCTTGCGGGCGGCGAGCAGCCGCTGGGCGTCGTGGAGCGCGAGCTCGGTCTGCTGCGCTGGCGTGGCGAGCCGGGCAGCCGGTTGCTGGCCGGTATGGCTCAGCTCAGCCCGTCGAGCACCTCGGCGAGCGATGCGGCGACGACGGCCCGCTCATGCCACCGTTCCAGCGTCTCCGGGTCCTTCTCGGCCAGGATGCGCTCCCGCGCGGCGTCCGGCACCGCGATGCCGCGGACCCGAAGCGCGGTCAGCACGGCCCGCGCCGCCTCATCGGCGCGGCCTTCCTTGAGGCCTTCCCTGCGCCCCTCGTTGAGGCCTTCCGTTCGCGCCTCGGCCCGAAGGTTCTTCTCGTACTCCTCGAACCACGCCCGGATCTCTGCGCTCACGTCGTCCTCCTTGTCGGTCGTCGGCTCGTTGGTTCCGAGCCGGAAGTGTACCAGCAGCGGCCTGGCGACGCTCTTCTCCCAGGCGTCGTCGGGCAGCGCGGCCAGGTCGGCCAGCGCCTCGCGCAGGACGCGGCCTGAGCCGAGCAGCCGGAGCAGCAGGGTCGCGCGCGTCCGGGGCAGCTCGGCCAGCACGATGACACGCATCACCAGGCCCGGGACGGCGTGGTAGACGCCTGGTTGCACCGGCTCGCAGCGGTAGGCGTCGAGCACCGTCTCCGGACGCCCCCGGCCGATGACGACCAGCGCAGGGAAGTCCACCGCCGGCTGCTGCGGCGCGTCGGCGTCCTCGTCTGTTGCAGCGGAGCCGGCTGCGGCGCGGGCGCGGCGCTCGAGCTCGTGGTGCCACGTGAGCTGCTTGCGCAGGCATCGCCGGACCTGCCGGAGGCTCGGCGTGCCGTGGAACGGCTCGAACAGGCTGGGCTCTGCCGAGAGCTCGCCGAGCAGGCCCATGCTGGCGCGCTCGGCGTCCCGCGCTGGATCAGGCACGCTGAAGACATCGATCTTCTGGGTCGCCGCCAGCACCTCGACCTCGGTCTGCGCCGCCGAGACGAGGCTCAGCCCGTCGCGCAACAAGTTCTTCGCGAACTGGTCAGAGCTGTTGTGCATCGGCGTGCGACTCTAATCCATCGTCGCAGCGTGTCCACCGCAGATCCGTGCGCGGAGATGAATTGTATGATCCGCGAAAAGCGTCACGAGCAGCGATTCATGCCCGTAAAGAGTCATCGAACAGCAAGCGCTTGCCGACAGGCAGAGTAAGTCGTGTGGAAATCGTTGTTGGTCGCGTGATGTTTTCGGCAGTCCGGGAAATGGGCGCCATGCCAGGTGGGGGGCAGGCAACGCGGCGGCCTGGGGGTACGTACGCTCCGCCTCTCGCGTGCATCAACTACCGTGATGCGATGACGTTGCCATCTGTAAGGAAATATCCGCACCAGCAGCGGTGGCCGACCTGGTACGGCGTCGCGCAGACTTGGCGGACACCGGACCGCGGTGCAGGACGAGCAGGCGCGAATCCGCGCCCAGGATGCCGAGCCCCAGGGCGACGGGCGCGGCCTCCGGCGCGGTAGCGACGTCGACGAGCGTGGCGGCGGGGGCGCGGGCCGTGTCGCTCATGGCGCGGGGCCGGCGGAAGGCCAGGCAGGACCGTACGGGCCGATCAAGGCCTCCCTTGTTGACGCCGGATCCGCGAGAGCTCATTCCGGATTGCGCCGCGGTGATGAGCCGCAAGGACATGGAGCGCACACCCCCCGCCCAGCGACCGTGTTCCTTCGGGTCTTCAGCACGCGTGGGAGCGTGGAAGAAGAGGAGACAATGACCATGATCAACAGGGCCTGCACCATCGTTCTCGCCTCGCTCGTCCCCGTCATGGGCTGCGGCAGCGAGCCCGAGGGCACGAATCCTCCGGTGGAGGGCCCCGCGGCGGGCCCGACGTTCCACAAGGACGTGGCGCCCATCCTGCAGAAGCGCTGCCAGGGCTGCCACTCGCCCGGCGAGATCGCGCCCTTCAGCCTGACCGACTACGCCGACGCGAAGCAGGTCTCGAGCCGGATCGTGGCGGTGACGCAGGACCGGACGATGCCGCCCTGGGGCGCCATCGAGACGGACGAGTGCACGCCGCGCTTCGGCTGGAAGGACGACAGCAGGCTCTCCGACGCGGAGCTCGCGACCCTCGAGGCCTGGCACGACGCCGGCGCCCCCGAGGGCGACCCCGCGGACGCGCCCGCCGCGATCGATCCGTCGGGGATCCATGGCCTCGAGGGCGTCAGCGCCACCATCGAGCCCGCGAAGCCGTACGTGACGGGCGGCGACGAGGACCAGTTCCGCTGCTTCGTCATGGATCCGAAGCTCACGCAGGACACGTTCGTGAACGGCATGAACGTGGTCCCGGGGAACTCGAAGGTCGTCCACCACGTGGTGGTCTTCACCGACCCGAACGCGGAGAGCGACGCCCTGGCCGACGCCGACGGCGGCTACGAGTGTTTTGGCAGCTCCGGCGTCCAGGACACCCAGGTCCTCGGCGTGTGGGTGCCGGGCGGGCGACCGACCGAGTTCCCTCCCAACGCCGGCTTCCTCGTCCCCGCGGGGTCGAGGCTGGTGATGCAGGTCCATTACCACCCGGCGGGCGCGATGGCCGAGCCTGACGCGACCAAGATCCAGCTTCGACTCCTCCCGGAGCCGCCGGAGTACAGGGTCGTCTTCGTGGCGTTCGGCAACTTCCCCTCGCAATGGCCGAACGGCGAGGGGCTCCAGCCGGGGCCCAACGACAGGGAAGGGGTCGAGTTCTTCGTCCCAGCAGGGGTCAAGGACCACACCGAGGTCATGAAGGTCACGCTCCCCGAGGAGTTCATGGGGGAATCGCTGGTGGACGGGATCCGGCTCTACAGCGCGATGACGCACATGCACTATGTCGGGACCGACATGAAGGTCGACGTCGAGCGCCCGAGCCCGCAGGGCGCCGATCCGGCCGAGGAGTGCGTGGTCCAGACGCCGAGGTGGGACTTCAACTGGCAGCAGACGTACACCATCGACGCGCCGATCGAGGAGCTCCCCGTCCTGAAGACCGGCGATGTCATGAGCCTGCGTTGCCGCTACGACAACACGATGGACAATCCGTTCGTGAAGAGGGCGCTCCTCGAGGAGAACCTCAACGCGCCGAGGGACATCGTCCTCGGCGAGAGCTCGCTCGACGAGATGTGCATCGGGCTCTTCAACGGGTTCGTCAAGAACTGACGGGCGCTCCTCCGGGCGGCTGACGCCGACCGGAGGGCATCACGCGCCCGTGGCAGGCCCGCCGTTTCTGATGAGGGCCCGCTCGCGACTCCGTCCGGCGTCGAGCCCGACGCTCCCGCGCTGGTCGTCTTGACAGGACGGGGTGGCCGCCAGGTACGCTACTCGCCCGTGGCCGAGCAGCGTCTGAATCGCCTGGATGTCGGTGGCCGCCTCGAGCGCGTGGGCCCCGACGTGTCGCCGCGCCACGGCGTCGAGCCGGGCGTGCAGCTCGTCACGCGCTCGAGCGGGGAGCAAGGCCGGCCCTTCGACAGACGGCCGGCTGCGGCGCGGGATGGTGAACGTCAGGACGTCAGCCCGCATGGATCGACTGTCTGACGTCCGCGCCGTGTGCTTCGATTGGGGCGGCACGCTCATGTCGGAGGATGGCCCCGACGACCTGCCGATGGGCTTGTGGCCCACCGTGCAAGCGATCCCTGGTGCAGCGGAGTGCTTGACTTCGCTGGAGGGGCATGTGCCCTTGTGCATCGCCACCAACGCGAGCGTCTCTCGCAAGCCGATGATCGAGGCCGCGCTCGGGCGGGTCGGATTTGCGAGGTTCTTCCGCGAGATCTTTTGCTACACGGAGCTTGGGTACAAGAAGAATCAGCCAGAGTTCTGGCAGGCGGTCGCAGCTCGGCTCGGGTTTTCGCTGCACCATATCGCCATGATCGGCGATTCTCTCGAGCACGACTGTGTGGCGCCTCGATCGTTCGGCGTCCAGGCGGTCTGGTTCAACGAGGATGGCAAGCGTCGCGCCCCGGACATCGTGGTCCCTGTCGTCACGCGCCTCGAGCGGTTCGCGGGCATGGTCAAGAATGCGGCCTGACCCCTCCGTCGCGCGGACGTCACGAGGGCCGCGCCCGGGATCTCTGTCGAGTTACCATCTGAATTGATCTGCGACGTGGATCCGGTGGCCTGGCTGTGGGTACGCTGCCGGTCCGCGACGCGCTGGAGGTCTGCATGCTGAAGAAAGTGGCGTTCACGATGTTTCCGGTGAAGGACACGCAGCGCGCTCGCGCATTCTACGAAGGCACGCTCGGCCTGCGCGTGGGCAGCCACTCGGCTAACGGGGTGTGGACCGAATATGACCTGCCGGGCGGCGGCTGCCTGGCGCTGTTCAATCATCCCGATCCGAAGTCGGCCGCCGAGCCGGGCGGCGCGAGCATCGCGTTCGAGGTCGAAGACCTTGATGCGCTCGTCGCGCGGCTCAAGGGCGAAGGCGTGACGTTCATGGCCGACGACGTCCAATCGCCTGTGTGCCGCATGGCGGTCATGCAAGACACCGAAGGCAACACCATCATCTTGCACAAGCTCAAGAAGAGCGCGTGAGGCCGGCGCCCAGCGTCGAAGGTAGAGGCCCGCGTCATTCAGGGCGCGCCGTCGTCGGATGAGCGGACCCGGGGAAGGGCGCCTGCAAGGCGCGCGGCCAGGTCCCCCTTCGGCTCGACCCGCACCGCCTCCAGGCCGAGCCAGCCCGCCATTCGCTGGAGCTCCGCCGCCAGCCGCGCCGGCGTCTCGTCGTCTGCCCAGGGTTCGGCGTGGCTGGCCTGTACGAGCAGCACGCCGGCCTTGCGGTCGGCCTTCAGGTCGACGCGGGCGGTGATCGCCTCGCCCTGCAGGAAGGGCAGGACGTAGTAGCCGTGGGTGCGCTTCGGCGCGGGCGTGTAGATCTCCAGGCGCACCCGCACGCCGAACATCCGCTCCGTCCGCTCGCGGAACCAGATCACGTTGTCGAACGGCGAGAGCAGGGCGTCGCCCTCGACCCGGCGCGGCCGGCGCGCGGCGGGATCGAGGAAGGCGGCCTCGCGCCAGCCCTTCACGCTCACCGGCAGCAGCTCCCCGGCTTCCACCAGCTCGCCCACCCGGGCCCTGGTCTCGGCCACGCCCATGCGGAAGTAGTCGCGCAGGTCGCGCTCGGTGGCGATCCCCATGGCCCGGGCAGCGATGCGGAGCAGCGCGCGCTGGGCATCCTCGCGCGCCGGCGTCGGCGCCTCGAGGACGGCGCTGGGCAGCACCTTGTCCGGCAGGCCGTAGACCCGCTCGAAGGCGCCGCGCCGGGTGGCGGTGGTCAGCTCGCCGGTCCAGAACAGGCACTCTGCGGCGCGCTTCGCGTCGCTCCAGCCCCACCAGCCGCCCTGGCCCTTCTTGCTGCTCTCCAGCTCGGAGGCGGCGAGGGGACCCCGCTCGCGGATCTGCTCCAGGGCGCGGTCGACCACCGCCCGGTGCTCGCGCAGGAAGCGGGCGACGCCCTTCCACACGCCGACCCCGTCGCGGGCGTCGGCCATCCGCCAGCGCAGCAGCGGCTGCGCGCTGAGCGGCAGCAGCGAGGCCTCGTGGGCCCAGTACTCGAACAGCGGCCGCTTCCGGGCCCAGGCCAGCTCCTCGAGCATCGGGCGCGGATAGGCGCCCAGCCGCGAGAAGGCCGGCAGGTAGTGGGTGCGCGAGACCACGTTCACGGAGTCGAGCTGCACGACCCCGAGCCGCTCGATCAGCCCCGTTAGCTGGCGTCGCGTCGTGTCGGGTCCCGGCCGCGGTCCACCGAAGCCTTGCGCTGCCAGCGCGATGCGCCGCGCCGCGGCGGCGGTGAGGGTGTCCTTCATCGGGCGCGGACTCTAGCGCGTCATGCCGGACGTGAGCGCGCGACCCTCGCCATGGGCCCGACCCGTGCCGCTTGCGCTGGCGTCGACGAGGCTGGGTGGACCGTATCGCCGGCCGTCGTTGGCCAGCGTCGCTCAGCTCAAGCCGTCGAGCACCTCGGCGAGCGACGCGGCGACGACGGCCCGCTCGAGCCACCGTTCCAGCGTCTCCGGATCCTTCTCGGCCAGGATGCGCTCCCGCGCGGCGTCCGGCACCGCGATGCCGCGGACCCGGAGCGCCGTCAGCACGGCCCGCGCCGCCTCCTCGGCGCGCCCCTCGTTGAGGCCTTCCTTCCGCGCCTCGGCCCGAAGGTTCTTCTCGTACTCCTCGAACCAGGCCCGGATCTCTGCGCTCACGTCGTCCTCCTTGTCGGTCGTCGGCTCGTTGGTTCCGAGACCAGCGCAGGGAAGTCCACCGCCGGCTGCTGCGGCGCGTCGGCGTCCTCGTCCGGCACGACGGTGCCGGCTGCGGCGCGGGCGCGGCGCTCGAGCTCGTGGTGCCACGTGAGCTGCTTGCGCAGGCATCGCCGGACCTGCCGGAGGCTCGGCGTGCCGTGGAACGGCTCGAACAGGCTGGGCTCTGCCGAGAGCTCGCCGAGCAGGCCCATGCTGGCGCGCTCGGCGTCCCGAGCTGGATCAGGCACGCTGAAGACATCGATCTTCTGGGTCGCCGCCAGCACCTCGACCTCGGTCTGCGCCGCCGAGACGAGGCTCAGCCCGTCGCGCAACAAGTTCTTCGCGAACTGGTCAGAGCTGTTGTGCATCGGCGTGCGACTCCAATCCATCGTCGCAGCGTGTCCACCGCAGATCCGTGCGCGGAGATGAATCAAATCGCGCGCAAAAACGGGTACGAGCAACGAGTCGTGCGCGTAAGCCTTCAGTGAACGACAAGCGCTTGCCGGCAGGTGGAGCAAGTCGTGCGGAAATCGTTGCTGACTGCGCGGGAACCCGGTGGTCCGGAGGCAATGAGCGCCATGCCGGACCGGGGCCAGGCATCAGGGCGATGGGGTATGTGCGCCCTGCCGCCGGTGCGAGCGTCGATCATCGTGATGCGATGGTTTTGCCGTCGGTAAGAAGATATCCGCAACGGCGGCGGTGGCCGACCTCGGTTGGCGTCGCGCAGGCCCGGCGGCAGACCGGACCGGTCTCAGCGGCGGAACACGGAGGAGAAGCGGCCTGAGGGCGTGACGATGACGTGCTCGGCGAGGGGTACGCCGATGAGAGGCGCGGCGTGCTCGACGGCGCTCGTCAGCTCGACGTCCTCCTCGGTGCGTGGGGTCGCCGCTCGGATGATTGTGGCAGAGCACGAAGGAGGTGGCGGCCATCTCGAGGGCGGCGAGCAGCCGCTGCGCGTCGTGGAGCGACAGCTCGGTCCATTGGGCGAGCGCGTGGGGCGTCAGGCGCCCGAGGTGCAGCAGGCCGAGCACGCGCGAGGCGGCGCCAGGGATGCCGAGCACCAGGTCGACGAGCGTGGCCTCCGGGGCGGTGGGCACGTCGACGAGCGGGGCGGCGGCGGATGCCGGTCGCTCGCGCAGCAGGCCGCGTAGCCCGATCTGCTGGCAGGGCACCGCTTGCTCATGCAGGGGCCGGCGCGCTACCCTGTCCCTCATGGAGCCCATCACTCCGACGAGCGATCAGGCCGATCCTGTACGTACCGACGACGACCACGTGCGCCTCCTCCGTGCGGTTGCACAGGGGCTCGCGGACGACGCCGCGGGTCGAGTGATGGACACGAAGGCGCTCATGGATTCACTGGAGTGCGAGGTCGGGCCGATCGCGTGGCCGTAGTCTGGACGGAACGTTCACGCGACGACTTGGTCGACATCTTTCGCTTCATTGCACGCGATGACCGCAAGGCTGCTGAGCGCTGGACGGCGCGCATCGTTCAGCAGGCGGAGCTCGCGGCGATGGCGCCGCTCGGGGGACGCGTTGTGCCGGAGCTCGGGCGCAACGACGTCCGAGAGGTCTTCCTGCGGTCCTATCGAATCATCGAATCATCTACCGCGTCGCCGGTGAGGGCATCCGGATCTTGACAGTGTTCGAGGGACACCGGCGTCTGCGGCTGGATGAGATAGAGAAGGAATAAGTACCACCCTCCCGTGCTGGTGCGCCGCGTGGTCCCCGTCGCGCATCAGCGGTCCGCCTGCCGCCCTCTGCGTGAGCGACAGCCTCGAAGGTCACCCGTGAACGGCCCCGGGCGCGCCCGGGGCCGTGATCCAGCGACCAGCGCCGCCGCTCGCGCTGCCGCTACCGCGCCGGGGTGATGGTCACCTTCAGCATCTGGTTCGCCGCAGGATACAGATAACCGTCATCGACGGGGCGCACCTGGTCCGTGGGATCGTCGGCGCCCATCTGCGGCCCTGCCTGGCGCGGCGCCTGGTCGGGGCCCACGCCGGGCCACTGGTTGACCTCGGTGCCCGCATCCCAGATCGAGACCTGGTCGGAGACATCGCCGCTCACCGGCTCGCCGCTCGCGTCGAACAGCGCGATCCCCTCCTCGCTCGGCGCGAAGAACAGATCGTTCGATTGCCCCAGCATCGACGCGAAGGTCAGCCGCTCGCCGGGCCGCGCGGTCACCGTGAAGCGGAACTTCGCGCCGGGCAGCAGCGGCCCCGGCATCGAGGCGCCCACGGGCGTGTCGTAGACCAGAACCGACGAGATCCCGCGCTCGCCCCCGACCTCGGCCTCCAGCGACGCCGCGAGCGTGGCCGGGTTCCCGTCCTCGGCCAGCATCTCGAGGCCCCCGCCCCGGTCCGCCTCGCCCGACCTGAACAGGGGCGCTGCGGCCCCATGCACCACCGCGACGCCCGGCGCCGCCGGCGAGGTCAGCCCCGCGCGCGGCATGGCCCCCTCGTGCAGCATCATCGGGTTCCCGTCCTCGGCCTGCGCCTCCAGCCCGTTGCCGGGGTACGCCTGCCCGACCACGAACAGCGGGTCGTCCGTCGTGTGCACCACGAAGAGCCCCGGCGACAGCGGCACGGCGGCCGGCTCCCCGCCCTCGGGCATCAGCGTCCCGACCTCCGACATGTTGGTGATCCGGATCGTGAACTCATTGCCCGGCTCCGGCGTCACCGTCACCTGGATGACCTCCTCGACAGCGGGGTAGGTATAGTCATCCTGCACCAGCCGCACCGTGTTGTCCGGGTCCGGAGCGCCCGTGTTCGGGCCGCCCTGCCGGGGCGCCTGGTTCGGCCCTGCGCCCGGCTCCTCGTTGGCCTCGCTGCCCGCGTCCCACAGCGCGACCTGGTCGGTCACGTCCCCGCTCACCGGCTTGCCCGCGTCGTCGTGGAGCGCGATCCCGGCGCCATCGGGCGCATAGAACAGATCATTCGATTGCCCGAACATCGTCGTGAACGACAGCCTGTCGCCCGGCAGCGCGCCGACGCGGAACTCGAAGCTCTTCCCGGGGAAGAGCGGCCCGGGCATGCTCTCGCCCACGGGCGTGTTGAACACGCCGGCCACCCGGTAATCCCGCGCGGGCGTCACGTTCTCGATGGTCACATCGAAGCTCGTGGCCGCATCCCCGCCAGCGGACCCGCCGGCGCCTCCCCCGCCCATGCCACCGGCGCCGGCGGTATCGCCGTCTCCGCCATCGCTGCACGCAGCCGCGAGGGTGAGGACGAGGGGCAGGGCCGACAGCGCGCGACTCCGAATCTTCATGACGTTTCTCCAGAAGGGGTGAATGAGATGACGCGATAGGGATCGCCCCCGCCGCGGCGAGCCGCGTGGCAGCGATCGTTCCTCCAACGCGCCCCGGAGACCGGAGCGGCCGCGGGCGCCCGCATGGCGCCCGCCTCGGCCCGCGATGGCCCGTGGCGCGTCGTTCGATGGTGCTACGCGCTGGGTGCAGGTCGGTTTCGCGGCCCTCACACGCGCCTGCACGATCGCGCCCGGGAGGAATTTTCCAGCACGGCCGGCGGTGGCCTCGGGCGCGTGGGCCCATCACGTCGGGCGCCCTCCTCGTGCCAGCGCGGTCTGTACCGATGGGCGCAGCTCTTCCCGGCTCCCCACCGTCCATTCTTCCTGCTCAACTCAAGGGAGTCACCGCGGCGGCCACGGGCGGCGCGCCTCGACCACAGCAATCCAGGAGGCGAGCTTGAAGACGATCTCGACAAGGACCCTGCTCCTCGCGGCGCTCGCGATCGCGGGCGCGAGCGCGGCTGCGTGCCAGGAAGAGAAGGCGCCCCTCGCGCCCGCCGCGACCGAGCTCAAGGCGCCGGAGGCGAAGGCGCCCGCCGCGGCGACCTTCGCGATCGACAGGGCGGGAAGCAAGGTCGAGCTCATGATGGACGCGCCCAAGGAGAAGATCCGCGGGCGGATCGACGGCTCCGCCGAGGGGACCTTGCAGGTCGATCCCTCCGACATCACGAGGACGACGGGCCTGATCACGGTCGACATCTCCCCCCTCGAGCTGCTCCAGACCGGCGTCGGCGACGACGGCAAGCCGGGCCAGGAGAAGAAGAGCGATGTCCAGAACGAGCACGCGCGCACGTGGCTCGAGATCTCGACCGACACGCCGCCGGACGTCCGCGAGAAGAACGCAAAGGCCCAGTTCGCGATCAAGTCGATCTCGACCTCCGGCGAGAAGGACCTCTCGAGGCTGTCCGGCCCGGAGCGGAGCATCACCGTCACGGCGTCCGGCGATCTCCTCCTCCACCAGCGGCAGACCCCGAAGACCGTCGAGCTCGTGGCCACGTTCAGGTACGAGGGCGACAGGCCCGCCGCCGTCGCCGTGAAGACCGTGAAGCCGTTCGCCGTCGGGCTCGCCGAGCACGACGTCCGCCCGCGCGAGGCGTTCGGCAAGCTCGCCCAGAAGACGCTGGAGGTGCTGTCACCCAAGGTTGCCAAGGAGGCGATGGTGTCCCTGGAGTTCACCGCGACCGCGGGGGCCACGCCGGCCAGCGCCGCGGCCCCCGCGAAGGACGCCGCGAAGGACGTCGCGAGGTGAGGGCGCCCGCGCCGCGCGATGAGCCGTTGCGGCGCCGTGGCGGGTCTGAGATGGACCGGCGAGCCAGGGTCGGGTGATGCCGCTGGTTCACGATGGACGAGCTCGCTCTGAACACCGCGATGGATCGGTACGCGTGCGGCGACGCCCGCGCCTTCCCCGAGGTGCATCGCGCCCTCCACGCGCGCCTGCTCGCGTACCTCACCCGCATGTGCAGCTCCACGACGCTCGCGGGCGATCTGACGCAGGAGACGTTCCTGCGGATACACCGCGCCCGCTCGACCTTCGCCCGCGGCGGCGCCGTCACCCCGTGGGCCTACGCCATCGCGCGCAACGTCTACCTCGATCACACGCGCGCCGAGCGGCACCGCAGCGCCGAGCGCCTCCCGAGCGACCCGGGCGCCGAGCCGCCGGACACGCGCGGCGCCGACGCCGAGGCCATCGCGATGGCCTCGCAGACAGCGCGGGCCGTCGAGCGGGTGCTCGCGAGCCTCCCGGCGGCGCAGCGCGAGGCGTTCATCCTGCTCCGCTACGAGGGGCTGAGCGTTCAGGACGCCGCGGCCATCCTGGGTGCGACCCCGAGCGCGGTGAAGCTCCGCGCGTTCCGCGCCTACGAGGCGCTGCGGGCCGAGCTCGAAGAGATCAGGCGGCGGCCCGAGGCCGGGAAGGGGGCTCCGGGAGGCGTCCGGGGAGGTGCCGATGGCGAATGAGCGCGATTTGCTGGAAGGACTCGAGGACATCCCCGATCCCGCGGGCCACCTCGCCGACCGCCCGCCGCCCGTGATGGCGGCGCCGGCCGAGCCGTCGCTCACGCGGCCCGCGCGCGAGCGCCGCGTCGTGAGCGCGATGCTGGCGGGGCTCACCTGGGTCCTGCTCCTGACCTGGATCGCGGGCTTCCGCGCCGATCTCGGCGCGCCCCGGGTCGCGATCCCGCTCGCCCTCTGGGCGTTGCTCTCCGGCGTCGGCCTGCGGCTCGCGCTGGCGGCGCGCGCCCGGGGTCTGCCGGCCGGCGTGAGGGCGCTCCAGGCGCTCGTCGCCGCGGTGCCGGTCGGGTTCCTTGCCGCGGCCGTCGCGACGTCGGGCCTCGCCGACGGACCGCTGTCCCCGAGGTCGAACCTCAGGTGCAGCGCGATCGGCCTCGGCATGGCGCTGCTGCCGCTCGCGCTGGCGGCGTTCGTCCTGCGCCGCTCGTTCCTCTCGGCTCCGGCATGGCGCGGCGCCGCGATCGGCGCCCTGTGCGGGCTCGGGGCGGTGATCGGCATCCAGGCGCATTGCGCGTACGACGACCTCCTCCACGTCACCTTCGCGCACGGCCTGCCGATCGCGGCCGGCGCGCTCCTCGGCGCGGCCGCCGGGTCGCTGGGCGGGCGGGCCTGACATCACGGTCCGCGAGCGTCACGCTCGGATCCTTGCCGCGCTCGAGTCGCCTCTTCGTCCTGCTGAAGGAGCGCGGCTATCCTCCGCCTCTTTCGTGAGCAGGCCGCAGACTCCCTCGCTGCCGATCGGCACCAACAGGCGGTCTGTCGGCGGAACACAGGCAGGGAGCCCTGCATTGCTGGAGAGCCGTGGCAGTTCCACGGACGAGCCCGCTTCGGCCGCGGAGTGCGCCAGGGCGTTACACCCGATCGGATCGTCCGGAGCCAGCGCCACGCGAGACGCTCGCCCTTCGCGGCGGGGCGATGGATCAGAGGCTCTTCCCATGGCGAGACGCCCGAGTAATCTCGGACGCTCGGGAGGTGGGTCACGAACAAGAACGCCGCATCGAGCCCGCGTGCGCGGGCGACGACCACGAAGTCCACGGCAGCCAGGAAGAGCAGCGCCGAGGAGCCGAAGAAGGCCTCTGCGCCCCGAAAGGCCGCCTCGCCGAAGGAAAAGGCTGCCGCGAAGCCGAAGGAAAAGGCTGCCGCGAAGCCGAAGGAAAAGGCTGCCGCGAAGCCGAAGGAAAAGGCTGCCGCGAAGCCGAAGGAAAAGGCTGCCGCGAAGCAGAGGGCCACGGCGGGCAAGAAGGTTCCGCCGCCCTCGCCGGTGCCGAGGCTCCTCGGCGTCCTCGAGTCGCAGAAGCAGCTCGGCGGCGCGTCGTACCCGCCGACGCTCGAGCGGCTCGCGGAGCTGACCGGTGACACGCCCGCCGTGACCCTCAAGGCGCTGAGCGCCAGGGACGCGAAAGGACGCGTGCTGCTCTCCCGCGCCGCGGGAGGCAAGAAGAAGCCAGGGCCCGGTACGACGCTCGTGCTGCTCGCGGACGACCTGGAGGCAGTCGCGCAGTCCGATCGGCTCCTGGAGCTGCAGCTCCAGTCGGCGCGCAAGCCCGACGCTCCCGCGGTCGATCTGGCGCAGCTCTCCGAGGGCCTCCTGCCTGCCCTGGGCCGCGCGTTCAAGGCGGCGCTCGAGCAGCGCATCGCCGACCGCCGGCTTCCCCGGACCCTCGGCGCCCTGACCGGAAAGACCCCGCTGTTCTTCTTCCTCGCTGACGCCGTCCTCCCGGCCGCCGCCACGCCCGCGCTCCCCGCCGCGGCCACGACCGCCTCCGCGCTCGACGCCGCTCCCCGCCTCACGGCCTCCAACGGCGCCCACCCCGCGGCCTCCGCCGGCGCCGGCAAGGCGCCCACCGACGCCCTCCGCGAGGCCCCCTCCGACGGCGCCCCCGCCGCCCCCTTCGCCGCCCGCTTCGACGCCGCCTTCACCGCCCTCGACCGCGACGCCGGCGGCCTCAACTACGTCACCCTCCGCGCCCTCCGCGCCGCGCTTCCCGACGTCCCGCGCTCCATCTTCGACGCCGAGCTCGCCGCCCTCCGGCGCCAGCGCCGCTACTCGCTCGACCCCTCCGACGGCCGCCACCACCAGATGGCCGACGCCGAGCGCGAGGCCGGCATCCTCGAAGCCGGCAACCTGCTCGTCTACGTCGCCCGGAGGCACGACGCATGACCAGCGAGCGCATGAGCAGCGAGGAGCCCACATTCGAGCGCTTCCTCGCGGCCGTCCGGGGCACCAACCCGTTCCGCAGCCACCGCATCACCGATGTCGGGAGCGGCGAGGCCACGGTCGAGTCGATCCACAAGAACGCCTTCAGCAAGCTCACGCGCGTCGTGCAGGACGCCGCGAAGGAGCCGATCAGCCTCGGCGCGCTGCTCATCGGCGCGCCCGGCGTCGGCAAGAGCCACCTGCTCGCGCGGCTGTTCCAGTGGGCCGGGGAAGACAAGGCCACGGTCGTCTACCTGCACAACATCCTCGCCTCGCCCGAGCGGATGCTCCGGTACGTGCTCAACGCGACCGTCAGCGACCTCGCGGGGCACCGCGGGAGCGACTACACGCAGTCGCGCCTCTACACCATCCTCAACCGAGCCCTCATCAGGTCGGGCGCGCTCAAGGGCCGCAAGATGATGATGGGGCCCAGGGAGATCGAGGCGCGCAAGGAGGCGCTGGCCCGGCTCGGCGCCAGGATCGACCCGCAGAACGCGGTCATCCCCGTGCTCAACGCGTTCCTCACCGGGACGTCGCACGGGAGCCTCGGCGACGCCGCCGCCGAGCGGCGCGCGCACGCGGCGGTGCTCTGGCTCTCCGGCGAGACGCTCGGGCCCGACGAGGCGCGCCTGCTCGACGGCGCGCGCCTGCCCGACCAGGCCGCCGGCGCCGCAGACGACGGCCTCGCCCTCCCGGACGACGCGGCGGTGGAGCGCGTCCTCCACGTCCTCGCCCACCTGTGCGCCCTCGCCGAGCTCCCGCTCGTGCTCTGCCTCGACCAGGTCGACAACCTCGATCGGGACGCCGTGCGCGCCCTCATGTCGTACGCGCACGCGCTGCTCGACCGGGCGAAGCACCTCGTCGTGATCGTCTCCGGGGTGAAGCAGTCCATGCTCTCCCTGCGCACCGGCGAGGTGATCCCGGCGGCCGCGTGGGACCGGATCGCCGAGCGGATCCTCGAGCTGCACATGATCTCGCCCGAGGAAGCCCGCGCCATCCTCGAGGGGCGGCTCGACGCCGCGCTCTCCGGCTTCGAGGAGAAGGAGATCGAGGAGGTCATCGCCGCGCGCAAGCGCGATCGGCTGTTCCCGCTCGGCAGCGCGTGGCTCGAGCAGCGCCTCGACGGCGTGCAGGAGCTAAGGCCGCGGGACGCGATCCTCTGGGCGCGCGACCGCTGGGAGGCGCAGCAGGACCGGCTCGCCGCCGTCGGCGGCAAGCGCTGGCTCAAGGAGTGGCCCGGCCCCGGCCCCGACGGCGGCCGAGCGCCGGCGCCGACCGCGAAGCTCGAGGACGTCATCGACGCCGAGGTGAAGAAGAAGCTCGAGGAAGGCAAGATGCGCCGCCGGCTGCAGCAGGCGTCGCTGCCGCCCGACGAGGACAACCTCGCGAGCCTCACGCACCACCTGCTCGCGAGGTGCGCCGGCCAGAACGCCTCGACGCTCGTGAGCATCGAGCACCTCACCGCGAAGAAGCGGGGCAAGGCCCCGGCGTACCACCTGCTGGCCAGGGAGAAGCGCGCCGACGGCGTGACGGTGACCACGGGCGTGACGTTCCTCTGCGCGCCGAGCGGGCACGGCGCGCGGATGCCGCTCCAGCGCATGGCCGACGACACGAAGCACACGGACAAGCGCATCCTCGTCACCGACGAGGAGCGCCGGCCGCTGCGGCTCGGCGGCGCCGGCAAGGCCGCGTACGACGCGCTCTGCAAGCTGGGCCGCCAGCGCTTCCTCCACCTCCACCTCGACTTCGCCGGGCACGCGGAGCTCGACTCGCTGGTGGGGCTGCTCGGCGCCGCGAGGAGCCAGGACCTCGAGATCGAGCACCCGCGCGGGCAGTACCGCAAGGTGACCGAGGCCGAGGTGATGGCGTCCTTCCAGCGCCAGAGCCTGCTGCTCGCGCACCCGCTGCTGCGCGAGCTGCTCACCGAGGAGATCGTGAAGGGCGGCACCGACTCGGTGGCGCCGCTGCCGTGGGATCCGCAGCAGACGCGGGAGCACATCATGGCCGAGCTGTCGTGGCGCCTCGGCCTGATGGCGAAGGAGCTCGCGCAGATCTTCGCGGCCCGGAAGAAGCTGTCGGACAAGCGCTTCCCGGAGGCCTGGTCGCACATCAAGAAGACGGCGCAGGCGCTCCACGACGAGGGCCACGTGCACGCGACGGCGACGGACGACGACCTGTTCGTCCAGCTCCGGGGCAAGAAATGAGGCTCGTCCACGTCAACGTGACCCAGCTCCGCGTCGCGGCGACGTGCCCGAGGCTCCACTGGTTCGACACGCGCGCCACGGCCGAGCGGCAGGACGGGCGGAAGGTCGTGAGCCGCATCTGGCGCAAGGGCGGGGAGGCGCCCGGCTGCGGCGCGCTGTTCCACACCGCGGTGGAGCGCTTCAACGCCGCCGCGCGGAGCTCGGACGAGGTGCTCGGCGCGCTCGAGGGCGCCCGCGACGCCGAGGGCCTCCAGCAGGCGCTGATGCGCTGGTTCAACGGCGCGTGCCTCGACCTCGACGCGCTCGCGGCGCGCCCCGTGCCGCTGCGGCTGGGCTTCATCTCCGCGGTCCAGGTCTACATGGAGGAGCTCGCGCGCCTCGCGGTGCACGCCAGGGCGGCCGGCCTGCCCGCGGCGGAGCTCAGGGATCAGCTCTTCGCGGACTCGCGCAAGCGGGTCGACGTGACCTTCCACGTCGGGGACGACGTCCACGTCCACGTGACCGGGGCGATCGACTACGTGTACTTCGATCCGCGGCTCGGGAAGCACCGCATCGTGGACTACAAGCTCACGCCGGCGACCTCTCCCAACAGCGATCTGTTCCAGGTCTTCACCTACGCGCTGATGCACCACCACCAGCACGGCACGAGGCCGGACGTGGCGGTGTTTTATCTCCACCCGACGCGCAGCGTCCGGGAGGCGCGCTGGGAGGAGGTCGAGGCGAAGCGCGGCAAGGTCCACGAGCTCATCGCCAGCATGGTGGCCTGGTCCGACCACGCGCTGGGCGCCGGGGGGCTGCCGCCGCCGGGCGACCGCACGTACTGCGACGGCTGCAAGCACGAGCGCTCCGGGGCCTGCGTCGCAGCGCTGGGCCACAAGGACAGGGGCTCATGGGACCGGCGCTGGACGGCGCTCGAGGCCACCCGCGGCGACGGCGTGGACGAGAGCGCGCCGGCCGCGGCCCGCGCGCCGGCGGCCAGCGAGACGACGGCCGACGAGCCGATGGTGGACGACGATCCCGAGCTCGAAGCGGCGCTGGCGGTCGTGAAGCCGGCCGAGCGCCCGGAGCTGGCGCCGGCCCCGGGCCGCGAAAAAAAGGCGCCCGCGGAGGCACCGCCGGGCCGCGGGCCCACGGCGCCGCCGGGCGCGCGGCCGCCGGAGGCCCGGACCGCGGGCGTCACCGGCATGCTCCTCGGGTTCGACGACGGCGGCGCGCCGGTCTGCCTGGATCCCGCGGTGCTGCGGACGCACGTCTCGGTCGTCGGGGCCGCGGGCAGCGGCAAGACGTGGATGGCCAAGATCATCGCCGAGGAGGCGCTGCGCGCCGGCGTCCCCGTGCTGGCGATCGATCCCCAGGGCGATCTGGTCCAGATGATGGAGGCGCGCCCGCGCGCCGACGTGCCGCCGGCGCTGCGCCGCGCGTGGGAGGAGCTCCAGGAGCGCATGGAGCCGCGCATCCTCACGCCCGGGTCCTCGCACGGCCTGCGGCTCTGCCTCGACCCGCTTCGGCTCCCGAGCGCGAGCGAGCTCTCGCACATCGCGAACCCCGCGCTGCGCGCCGAGGAGGAGGAGGGCCTGCTCGTGGCCGTGGCGGCGAACCTCGTCAGCCTGTGCGCGTGCGGCGGCGAGGAGGAGTCGCAGCGCACGTTCCTCTACCAGGTGCTGCGGCACCTGCCGCGCGCGGCGCCGGTGCGGCTGCGGGACATCGTGGCCGCGGTGAGCGCCCCGGAGGACCTCGGCATGGACGAGGTGGACACGCTGATCCGCAAGTCCGAGCGCGAGCGGCTCGCGCGCCGGCTCAACACGTTCGTGCAGGGCCCGTCGGCGCGGCTGTTCACCGGGGGGACGCGCCTCGACTTCACCGAGCTGCTCCGGCCGTCGAGGCCCGGGCGCGTCCCGCTCAACATCGTTTACCTGAACGCGCTCAGCAACGATGACGAGAAGCACTTCTTCCTCGCGGCGCTCGCGACGGAGCTCTACCGCTGGATGATCACGACGGTCGACGCGAGCACTGGCGGCAGGGTGAACCTGCTCTTCTACATCGACGAGGCGCGCGACTGGATCCCTGCCGGCGGCGGCAAGCCGCCCGCGAAGCAGCCGCTGATACGGCTCTTCACGCAGGGCAGGAAGTACGGCGTGGGCTGCCTGCTCTGCACGCAGAGCCCCCGCTCGGTGGATTACAACGTGTTCGGCAACACGAGCACGAAGCTCATCGGGCGGCTGGAGGCGGCCCAGGACGTGGACCGCGTGATCGACTGGTTCACGATCGAGGGCGGGGTCCCCTCGTGGGTCGCGGCGCGCAAGGGGGCAGAGAAGGGGAGCTTCGTGGCGCGCTGGCCCGACATGCCGGGCGAGCTCGCGGGGCGCGCGTTCAAGGGGCGGACGCTGTTCACGCGGCACGCCGGCGCGTGGTCGCCCGACCGGGTGGAGAAGGCGGTCACGGAGGCGGGGCTGCGCGGGGTGGGCGCGGGCGGCGAGGGCGGGTGAGGCGCCGCGGGCGAGCGCGACCGCGAGGGGGGCCGGAGCGAGGGCGGCAGCGAGATCGACGTGCTCTGAACAGCGAGGTTTCCCGATGATCGAGGTGCTGGCGCCACGGCCGTTCGACGCGTTGAGAGGACCGAAGCTCTTCCTGGCCGGGACCATCGATAACGGCCAGGCCGAGCCCTGGCAGGCGAGCGTCGCGCAGGAGCTCGCCGATCTCGACGTGGTGATCCTGAATCCACGGCGCGAGCGCTGGGAGCCCGACTGGGCGCAGAGCCTCGACAATCCGGGCTTCGTGGAGCAGGTCGAGTGGGAGCTCCGCGGGCTGGAAGAGGCGGACGTCATCCTGATGTACTTCGCGGCCGGATCACGGTCGCCGATCAGCTTGCTCGAGCTCGGCCTGTTCGGGCGCTCCGGGAAGATGCATGTCGTCTGCCCGGAGGGGTTCTGGCGCAAAGGCAACGTCGATGTGGTATGCGAGCGGTACGCCATCCCGCGCTATGCGACGCTGGCCGATGGCGTGCGCGCAGCGCGGGGCGCGCTCCTGGGCAGGGGCGGCGGATGAGGCGGGCTCTTCGATGACGCTATCGCGCGGCGGCTGTTTCAGTGGCCGATCGCGCGGGCCCGCTGAACACGAAGGTGAACGCGACGCCGGCGTGGATCCCGGTGAAGGACCGCCGCGAAAGCCCTTCGCCCAGAGCGTCTCGAAGCCGGCGTGTCCACCGATGCGGAGCACGGGCGGAAGGGCATAGTCGACCGCGAAGCCGATATCGAGCAAGGGCGCTTCCGCGTGGGTCGAACCCTCGGATCCGCCGCTGTCGTTCGTGAAGGAGCAGCGCGGGGCAGGTCCCGTTCATCGCTGTCTTGACGGCGGAGACAGCGACGGGACGTCCCTTCGCGCTCTGGCTCGAGGGCGAGCGCTGGGTCGTACCTGCAGGCGAGGATCGAACGGGCGACTTCTTCAACAGGGTGATCACGCCGCCCAGCGGCGCGCGCTGCGCGCTCGACCTGGGAACCTGAAGGGCCGTCGAGGCCGCCCGCGAGACGGCGCCCTCAGCGGCGAGAACCTGTCCGGGCGCTCTCTGGGCCGCCGACGCTGCTCGCCATCGCCCGCGATCGCCGCCCCGGATGCGCACAGAGGAAAGAATTTTCCGTTCACACGCATCCCAGCTCACAAAAAGCGCCCCGCTTGAGAGTCCGCTTGCATCTCAAACAAGAAAATGAAAATCATATTCATCATCAAGGCGTAGGTGAGGGAGCACACGGTGGCGGCCAGGCGGGCGAGCTCCGGAAGGAGGGAGACTCGCGAGCGCGGGCAGCGCGACGGCGTTCAGCGCCCTGAAGGCGCCGGCGTCCGGATGAAGAGCGGTCACCACGACCGCTCGGCAGGGAAAGATCTTCGCACGATATGAAAATGAAATTCATATTCAATGGCCGCTGCAGGGGTCGCGCCTGGGCGACGCTTCGCTGCGCCGTGGCGCTGCTCTCCGGCGCTGGCGCGATCGGCGCCCCGGTGCGCGCGCTGGGCCAGGCTGCGGGCGAGCCAGCCGGCGCCGCGGCCGAGCAGCGACCGGCGCCGCAGGCCTCAGGCGATCAGGCCGGCGAGGCGGCCGCAGCTTCCGCGCAGGTCGCCGGGGCACGACCGATCGAGGTCCTCGTGACGGCCGCGCGGCGGCCGGAGCGCATCGACGCCGTACCCGCGTCGGTGTCCGTGCTGTCGAAGGAGCAGGTCCAGGCCGAGGCGGCGCTGTCGAACGGGAGCCTCGGCGACGCGCTGGGAAAGCTCGTGCCCGGGATGGGGCTGGGTAGCGAGACGCAAAGCTCGTTCGGACAGACGCTCCGCGGTCGCAAGGTGCTGGTGCTCATCGACGGCATTCCCCAGCACACCATCCGCAACGTCTCGAGAGATCTCCAGACGATCTCGCCGCTCGCCGTGGAGCGCATCGAGGTGATCCGCGGGACGACGCCGCTCTACGGAGAGGGCGCCGCGGGCGGCATCGTCAACATCATCACGCGCAGGCCGGCCGCGGAGGGCGTCCAGCTCACGACGGACGTCGCGGCCAGCGCGGCGCCGCTCGACCTGGCCGACAGCCTCGCCGGCAGCGTCGCCCAGGCCGTGGCCGGCAAGCACGGTCGACTCTATTACAACGTGCACGCGAGCCTCGAGAAGACGACAGGCCTCTTCGACGCCGAGGGAGATCGCATCCCGCCCGATCCGCACGGGCAGGGCGGTCTGGGCGACCTCTGGGCGTGGAGCGGCCAGTGGCGGCTCGGCGTCGAGCTGAGCCCCGCCGAGCGGCTCGAGCTGTCGGCCGGCTATTACCAGAACGTCCAGGATACCGAGTTCGCGAGCGATCCCGCCGTGGACGCGGCGCCGCCGGGCACGCTGAAGGCGCGCGCCGCGCGGGGCCTCGACCTCGATGATCCGCAGGGGACGCGCAACGCGCAGGCGAGCGCGACCTACAGGAACGTGCGCGCGCTCGGCGGCGAGGTGAACGCGCAGATCTACTTCCGGAACTACCTCAGCCGGTTCTTCCCGTTCGACGGCCGCGAGGCGGCCAACTACCGCCACATCGTCCAGTCGCAGCTCGAATCGCAGCGCCTCGGCGGGCGGTTCCAGGCGAGCACGTCCCTCCCGCACCGGCTCACCGCGCTCTACGGCATCGACGTCTCCGGCGAGCGCACCGCGCAGCCGGTGGCGATCATGGACGAGGAGGCCCACGACGCGAGCGGCGGCCTCGTGTTCCGCGCCGCGGGATACCGGACGTGGGTGCCGCGGATGGAGGTCGGGAACCTCGCCCCCTTCGTCCAGCTGCAATGGGCGGCGACCCCATGGCTCGCGCTGCGCGCGGGGGTGCGCGAGGAGCTCGTCACCCTGAGCGTCGGTGACTACACGACGCTCGTCGGCAACGCGGTCGAGGGAGGACGCCTGTTCTTCCAAAGGCCCTTGCTGCACGCCGGCGCGGTCGTGACCATGCCGGCGCAGCTCTCGGCCTTCGTCAGCTTCGCCCAGGGCTACTCGCTGCCCGACGTGGGGCTCATCCTGCGCAACGCGCCGGCGGGCTCCACCGTGGAGAGCCTCGAGACCGAGCCTCAGCTCGTGGACGCCATCGAGGTCGGCGTCCGGCGCGAGGGGCGCGCCGTGACCGGGACCGTCGCAGTCTTCTACAACACGTCATCTCTGGGCACGAGCTCCGGCGGGCTCAACGCGCCGGTCGTCCGCGCGCCCGAGCGGGTCTATGGCCTGGAGGCGACCGTCGACGCGCGCTTCCTCGAGAGCTTCCGCGCCGGCGCGGGCGTGAGCCTCCTCGAGGGGGAGCTCGACAGGGAGGATGACGGGGCATACACGCCGCTCAACACGTACCGCATCCCGCCGCCGAAGGTCACCGCGTACCTCGGCAAGCAGATCGTGCCGGACTGGGACGTCCAGCTCCAGGCGATCTACTCGGGGGCGCGAGACCGCTTCTCCGGGGTCGCCGAGCCCGGGTTCGGCGAGCTCCCGGTCGACCCGTTCCTGCTCCTCGAGCTGCTCAGCACGGCCGAAGTCGGCCCCGGCCGGCTGAGGGTGGGTGTCGCCAACCTGCTCAACCAGCAGGTCATGCCGGTGACGTCGCAGCTCCTCTATTCCGGCTCGAACTCGAGCCACGCCGCCGGATCAGGGATGAGGGTCAGCGTCGGATACGCATTCACGTACTGAGCCGCACCCACGTTTGAACGACAGGACCGATCCACAGGAGGATTGCATGGTACACGACTCGATCGTCAGTTGCGTCGGGAAGACACCGCTGGTCCATCTCCGGCGCCTCTTCCCGTTCCAGGGGCTCTCCGTCATCGCGAAGCTCGAGCTCCTGAACCCCGGCGGGAGCGTCAAGGACCGCCCCGCCCGCTTCATCGTGGAGCAGGGGCTCAAGGCGGGGACCATCGACGCCCGCACGCCCCTCGTCGAGAGCTCTTCGGGCAACCTCGGCGTCGCCCTGGCCATGGTGGCGCGGGCTTATGGGCTCACGTTCACCTGCGTGGTGGATCCGAAGATATCCCCCGCGAACCTGCGCGTCCTCCGCGCCCTCGGCGCGCGGATCGACATGGTCCATGAGCGCGACGAGCAGGGAGGCTATCTCGGCACGCGCATCCGCCGCGTCCAGGAGCTCGTGAAGAGCGCCCCGGGGACGGTGTGGATCAACCAGTACGCCAACGAGCTCAACTGGCGAGCGCACTACGAGGGGGAGGGGGAGGAGATCGTCCGCGAGCTGGGGGCGCCCGTCGATGTGCTGATCGTGGCGGTCAGCACGACAGGCACGATCCTGGGGCTCGCGCGGCGACTGCGAGAGCACAACCCGCGCGTCCGCGTGGTGGCCGTCGACGCGGCGGGGTCCGTGATCTTCGGCGGCCCGCCGGCGCGGCGCGAGCTGCCCGGCATGGGCGCGAGCCGCGTGCCCGAGCTGTTCACCCCGGCCGAGATCGACGAGGTCATCCACGTGAACGACAGGGACGCGGTGCACGGGTGCCGCGCGCTCGCCGCGCACGAAGGGATCTTCGCGGGCGGGTCCTCCGGCGCGGTGGTGTCGGCCATCCGCAAGCTGACGCCGCGCCTGCCGCGCCCGTCCACGGTGCTCACCGTGCTGCCGGACCGCGGCGATCGGTACCTCGACATGGTCTACGACGACGCCTGGGTCGACCGGCTCGACGGCGTCGACGGCGAGCTCCGGCCGCTGCTCTCGGCGCGGCCCGCGCGGCGGCCGGCCGCCCTCGCGATGGGGCAGGGAGGTGCGCTGTGAGCGAGCAGCGGCTCCTGTACCTCGGCCGCGCCGACGTCTCGCGCCTGAGCGGCGCGTCGACCCGGCTCTACGTGGACGCGGTGGAGAGGGCGCTCAGGCTGCACGCCGAGCGCAAGTTCGTCCAGCCGCTCAAGCCGTACCTGCGCTGGCGGGGCGAGCAGAACCACGTCGCCGACCGGATCATCGCCATGCCGGCGTACCTCGGCGGCGATCGCCCCGCGGCCGGCATCAAGTGGATCGGCAGCAAGCACGACAACCCGGCCGCGCGCGGCGTCGAGCGCGCGAGCGCGCTCGTCGTGCTGAACGACACGGACAGCCACTATCCGATCGCCATCCTCGAGGGGGCGCTGATCAGCAGCTACCGAACGGCCGCCGTCACCACGGTGGCGGCCCGCCACCTCGCGCGGCAGGGCTTCGAGGACCTCGCGTGCCTCGGCTGCGGGCCGATCGGGCGCACCCAGGTCGACATGGTGCTGGAGCACTTCCCGGCGGTCCGGCGCGTCCACCTCTTCGACGTGAACCGCGCGGCCGCGGGGCGGTACGCCGACGAGCTGGCGAGCCGCCCACGCCGGCCGGAGGTCGTCGTGGCGGAGTCGGCCGAGGCGGCCGTGCGCGCGGGAGAGCTCGTGATCACCGCCACGGTCGTCGACAAACCCTACCTGCCGCACGCGTGGCTCAGGAAGGGCGCGTTCCTGAGCAACGTCTCGATCATGGATGTGCACAAGGAGGTCTTCCTCGAGGCCGACAAGGTCGTCGTCGACGACTGGGATCAGTGCAACCGGGAGAAGAAGGTCATCCACCAGCTCGTCGAGGAGGGGCGGTTCTCGCGGGAGCGGCTGCACGCCGAGCTCGGCGAGGTCGTGGCCGGCGCCCGGCCAGGCCGGGAGGACGATCGGGAGATCATCCTCCTCAACCCCATGGGAATGGCCGTTGAAGACATCGCCTGCGCGCAGGCGGTCTATCAGGCGGCGGTCGACGCGGGAGCAGGGACATGGCTGCCGCTGTGCTGAGCGCGAAGAGGGACGCGGCGCCCGACCCGCGCGAGGGCCGGAGCGAGGCCGCCGGCGCCGTCGCGCCGATCATCATGCATCGCCTGCTGAACACGTACCTCCGGGAGGTCGGCGGCGCGAGCCCGCTGCCCGCCGCCCCGCCCGACAGCGACCTCGCGTCGCCGCGGGAGCAGGAGGAGCTGCGGCAGCACGGCAATCCGATCCGCGTCGACCTGCCCATGACGGGCAGGGCGATCCTGACCGCGATAAGGAGATCTTCTCCGGCCGGTCATCACGAGTTCGCTGGGCCCATCCTCGTGGCCTCGGGCGGCGGCGCGCCGCCGGAGGAGGTGACGCAGCCCCTCTTGCTCGCCGACGTCATGCTGGCCGAGCTCGCCCTGCGCGAGGCGAGCCCCGCCGCGGCCGAGGAGCGGCGCCGCGAGCTGCTGCTCGACGTCGCGCGCAGCGTGGAGAGCACGGCGGTGTTCGCCGCGCCGCGCCTGGAAAAGGCGGCGCCGGCGCCGTGGCTGCGGTCGGACGGCATCGACGGCTTCCTCGGGGCCGAACAGTCGCTCGTCTTCGGACACCCGTTCCACCCCGCCCCCAAGAGCTCGAGCCTGGTCCGCCGGGCCGATCTGAAGCGGTACAGGCCGGAGCTGTCGGCCTCGTTCCAGCTCCACTATTTCGCCGTCTCGCCCGAGATCGTCCTCGAGGACGCGCTCCCGGGCACCGGCGAGATCGCTTCGGCCGAGGTCAGGCGCGAGGCGTCGGAGCGCGCGGGCGCGTCACGCCGCTCCTGGCCGCTCCTGCCCTGCCATCCGTGGCAGGCCGACCACCTCCTCGAGCGCCCCGAGGTGGCGCCGCTCCTGCGCGACGGGCGCCTCGTCCACCTCGGCCCGCTCGGCGAGCACGCCCACGCGACGTCGTCGGTCCGGACCGTCTACCTGCCGGGTCAGGACTGCTTCTTCAAGCTGCCCGTGGACATGCGCATCACCAACTTCGTGCGCACGAACCCCGTCGAGCACCTGCGCCGGAGCCTCTCGGCGAGCCGCGTGCTCGCGCGCGTGGAGAGGGAGCTCCCCGATCGCGGTCTCGCGATCCTCCCCGAGCTCGCGTACCGCGGGATCGCGCCCGCGGCGTGGCCGGAGGAGCTGTCCTTCGCGATGGCGCAGCGCTTCGCGGTGCTCGTCCGCCGGGGGCTCGGGCGCGAGGACGGCCCGGCGCCGAAGGTGGTGGCCGCGCTCCTCGAGCCGTCGCTCGCCGGCGAGGCGCCCATCGCCGAGCTCCTGTGGAGGGCGTCCCGGCGGCGCGGCAGCCCCTTCACGTCCGCCTTCGTCTGCGAGTGGCTCGCCCGCTACCTCGAGGTGTCCATGCTGCCGCTCCTGTGGCTGTTCATCCACCGGGGGATCAGCCTCGAGGCGCACGCGCAGAACGCGCTCATCGCCCTGGACGAGGGGTGGCCGATACGGCTCTACGTGCGCGATCTGGAGGGGACGAGCATCAGCCGGCAGCGCGCCGCCGGGATGAGCCGGTATGGCGATCTCATCGCGGAGGACAGCCGCATCCTGGTCGACGACGCCGAGGCCTGGCAGCGGCTCCAGTACTACCTGTTCGTCAACCACCTCGCGCACCTGATCTCCACGCTGGCGGCGCACACGCGGGCGGAGGAGTGGCAGCTCTGGCAGGTCGCCCGCGGGCTGCTCGAGGACGCGAGCGCGCTCCGCGGCGGCGCGGGCGGGGACGTCGTCGCCGAGCTGCTCTCCCGGTCGGATCTGCCCGCCAAGGCGAACCTGGTGAGCCGGCTGGAGGGGCGGGCCGAGCGGCCGCTCTACGTGTCCATCCCGAACCCCCTCGCGGCGGAGGAGGTGGCCCCGTGAGCGCCGTGGTCGAGGACAGCATCCGGCAGCTCAAGGCGCAGCGGCAGGCGCCGCTCTGCGCCTATCTCTACGACCTGCCGGCGCTCCGCGCCTGGGCGTCCGACATCGCGGCGTCCCTGCCGCCCGCGTGCCGGCTCTACTACGCCATCAAGGCGAACTCGGAGCACAGGATCCTGGAGACCCTGCGCCCCGTCGTCAGCGGGTTCGAGGCGGCGTCACTCGGCGAGGTGCGCCGGATCCGCGCCGTGTCGCGCGACTGCCCCATCGTGTTCGGCGGCCCTGGCAAGACCGATGACGAGATTGAGGGGGCGCTCCAGGCCGGCGTCCGCCTCCTGCACGTGGAGAGCGCGCAGGAGCTGCGGCGCGCGGATCTCGCGGGTCGGCGCGCGGGGCGGCCGGTCGCCGTGCTCCTGCGGGTGAATCTCCGCGGGCCGCTGCCGGCCGCCACCCTCAAGATGTCCGGCGCGCCAACGCAGTTCGGCATCGACGAGGCGGAGCTCCCGGCGGTCCTGCGCGTGCTTCGTCATGAATGTACGCACGTGGAGCTGAAGGGCTTCCACCTCCACTCGCTGTCGAACAACCTGGACGCGGACAGCCACGCGGAGCTCATCGCGCTGTACCTGCAGAAGGCGGCCGGGTGGTCGGCCGAGCTCGGGCGGCGGCTCGAGGTGCTGAACGTGGGCGGCGGCATCGGCGTGAACTACCGGTCGCTCGACAGCCAGTTCGACTGGACGCGCTTTCGATCGCGTCTGGCGCGCGTCCTCGACGCGCACGCTCCCCCCGGCCTCGAGATCCTCTTCGAGTGCGGGCGCGTGGTCACGGCGGCGTGCGGTTATTACGCGGTCGAGGTGCTCGATCTCAAGCGGAACCACGGGACTCACTTCGCCGTGGTCCGCGGCGGGACTCACCACTTCCGTCTCCCGGCCTCATGGCAGCACAGCCACCCTTTCCGCGTGGTCGACGTGGACCAGTGGCCGTATCCCTTCGACCGGCCGGAGCTCGCGCGAGGCCACATCACGGTCGCGGGGCAGCTCTGCACGCCGAAGGACGTCCTCGCCCGCGACGCCTACGTCGAGCGGGTCAGGATCGGCGATGTGCTCGTGTTCTCCCACGCAGGCGCGTACGGGTGGAGCATCTCTCATCACGACTTCCTGAGCCACCCGCACCCGGAGACCCTCTATGTCGGCTGACGCGGGATCGAGGGCTCCGGCCGCGCCCGCGCTCGCAGCCGCCCCGATGGCGCCCTGGCGGCAGGGGCTCCATGTCCTCTGGCTCGGTCAGTTCCTGGTCACCGCGGGGCTCACGGTCATCGTGCCGCTCCTGCCGTTCTACATGGAGCACCTGGGCGCCACCGACCCGTCGAGCAACCGCTTCTGGACCGGCATGGCGCTGGCCGCCCCGGCGCTGCCGCTGCTGATCGCCGCGCCGCTCTGGGGGCGGCTCGGCGACAGGTACGGCCGCAAGCCGATGGTGGTCCGCGCGCTGTTCGGGATCGCCGTCAGCGTCCTCTTGATGGGCCTCGCCCGGACGCCGCTCGAGTTCTTCCTGTGCCGGCTGGCCCAGGGCGCTTTCGGCGGCGTGGACGACGCGGCCGCCGCCTTCGTCAGCACCCAGGCGCCGGCGGCGGAGCGCGGCAAGGCGATGGGCATCCTCCAGAGCGCGACCGCCGGGGGGGCCCTCGTCGGCCCGCTGGCGGGCGGCTTCCTGTCGAGCGCGTACGGGTTCAGGCCCATCGTCCTCACGGTCGGCGCGCTCATCGCCGCGAGCGGGGTCATCGCCGTCGGCTTGCTCGCGGAGCGGCGCGCGGCGGCCGCGCAGCGGAGCGCTCCCAGCGCCGGTGTCGTGATCGGCGATCTCCTCCGCGACCGGCAGACCCGCGCGTTCCTGCTCGCGGGGCTCTGCGTCCAGATCGGCGGTTATGGCCTCATCGGCATCTTCGCCACCCACGTCCGCGACCTCCTGACCGAGCCCCAGCTCGCGCCCCGCTGGGTCGGCGCGCTCCAGGCGGCGACCTGGGGAATGACCCTCGTCGGGGCGGCCTACTGGGGCCGCCGGAACGACCGCGCCGCGGTGGAGCGGAACTTCACCCTGGCGTCGGTGGCCTGCGCGGTGAGCGTCGCTCTGCAAGCGCTGCCGCGCCACGTCGCCTGGCTCCTGCCGCTCCGACTCGGGCAGGGGTTCTGCAGCAGCGCGCTCGGCCAGTCGGTGTACCTCAAGGTGAGCAGGGACGCGAAGGCCGACGAGCGCGGCTTGCGGATCGGCCTCGCCAACAGCTTCCTCACGCTGGGCCACGTCCTTGGCTCCTTCGCGGGCGCGCTCGTCGCGAGCCACCTGTCTGCGCCCGCCATGTTCGTGCTGATGAGCGGCTTCTTCGGGGCCGCGGCCTTCCTGGTCGCGCGCTCCACCTGGGAGATGAAGACACGATGAACACCCTGAACGGCAGAGAGAGCGCTCCGTCCCATCGACCCGAGCCTGACCCCCTGACGTACCGCGCGCTGGCCCGGTCCGATGCATGGGTGGTGGCCCGCCGGCGCGTCTTCCGGCAGCTCATCGAGTCGATGATCTACGAGAAGATCGTCGCGCCGGAGATCGCGAGCTCCGGGCCGGCGCAGACGTTCTCGATCCCGGGTCGGGATGAGCGCGGCGAGGCGGTCACCTACGCCTGCGAGGGCCGGCGGCGGTTCAGCTTCGATCGCATCCGGCTGTCGTCCGCGCCGGTCCGGCGGACGGCTGGCGGCCAGACGGGAGAGGCGGAGTCGATCTCGCAGTTTCTCCTCGAGACCTGGCCGGCGCACGGCGCGAACGCCGAGCGCCTCTCGCAGTTCATCGCCGAGCTCGAGCAGACGATCCTGAAGGACGCGCAGGCGCTGGCCTTCGCCCGGGAAGAGCGCCGCCCGCTGCGGGGCCGCCCCTATGACGAGGTGGAGAGCGCCCTTCCGGACGGCCATCCTTACCACCCCAGCTACAAGTCGCGCGTCGGCTTCGATCTCGCCGACAACCTCCGCTTCGGCCCCGAGTTCTCTCCCCTCGTGAGGCCGATCTGGATCGCGGCCCATCGTGAATGGACTCGAGTGTCCGTCTCGGCCCAGGTGGATCTCGCGACGTTCCTTCGCCGCGAGATCGGAGAGGAGGCCTTCTCGTGCTGGATGGGCGATCTGCGCCGGTACGGGGAGCCCGGGGAGTACGTGCTCCTGCCCGTGCACCCGTGGCAGTGGCGAGCGCAGATCACCGCGCACCTCTGCGAGGACATCCGCGACGGCCGGATCGTCCCGCTCGGCGTGAGCCAGGACGCGTACCGACCGCAGCAGTCCATCCGGACGCTCGCGAACGTCACGTCTCCCGCGAAGGCCTCGCTGAAGCATGCGTTGAGCCTCGTCAACACCTCGACGTCGCGGATCCTGGCGCCGCACACCGTCCAGAACGCGCCGCTCATCTCCGACTGGCTCCATGGGATTGCGCGCGCCGACCCCTTTCTCCGGGACGAGCTGAGGCCGGTGATCCTCCGCGAGGTCGTCGGCGTCGCCTACGATCGCCCGCGGCCCGATCTGCTCCACGAGAGGACCTATGGCATCCTCTCGTGCATCTTTCGCGAGAGCCTCCATCCGGCGCTGGATCAAGGCGAAGAGGCGGTGCCGTGGACGGCGCTCTGCCATGTGGATCGGGACGGCCGTCCTTTCATCGAGCCCTGGGTGCGAGGCGGCGCGCTCGAGCCGTGGCTGCGGCGGCTCCTCGAGGTGAGCGTCCTCCCGGTCATCCACTTCCTCGTGGGCCATGGGATCGCCCTCGAGTCCCACGCTCAGAACATGCTCCTGATCCACCGGGCGGGCGCGCCGACCCGCGTCGGGTTGAAGGACTTCCACGATGGAGTGCGGTTCTCTCCGGCGTGCCTGGCGGCCCCCGATCGCCAGCCGCCGCTGTACCCCACGCCGGCGCGGCATGTCCGGGTCAATCGGAACTCGTTCATCACGACGGAGCGCCCGGGCGATGTTCGCGACTTCGTGCTCGACGCGTTCTTCTTCATCAACCTCGCCGAGCTGGCGATGTTCCTGGCCGATCACTTCGGCCTCGAGGAGCCCAGGTTCTGGGGGATCGTGGACGAGGTCCTCTCGGCCTACCGCGCCCGCTTCCGCGACCTGGCCCCGCGCTTCGAGCTGTTTGCGCTGGGGGTGCCGATGCTCCACGTCGAGCGGCTCACGAACCGGCGCATGTTCCCTGAAACCGACGTTCAGGTGCACAGCGTCCCGAACCCGCTCGCGCTCGGAGCTCACCGCGGCCAGTCGGGCTGAGGCGCCGGCGAGCGAGGTGAAGAGAGGGCCCTGCTGCCCGGATCTCACGCCCAGCTCGGGTGGCCTCGCCAAAGGAGCGCTCCTCCCGGGCGAGATGCTTGACGTCAGCCCCGGAACATGGTCCCGTTCGTTGAGAAGGTGAAAGTCGTTTTCATCAACGACCGGGCCGTATGAGGGCGGTGTTCAGGCTCCACTCGGCGCTCGGCGTGATCTCGGCCGTCGGGCTCGCTGTCGTCTCGGCGAGCGGCGCGGCGCTGGTCTTCCACGGCGAGCTGGATCGTGCGCTCTCTCCCGAGCTTCACCGCGTCGAGCCGGGGCCGCGGCGGGTGTCGTACGACGAGATCTTCGAGGGCTCGCGGCGCCGACACCCGGACGCTCACGCCGTGCGCATCTGGCGCTTCCCCGCGGCGCCCGATCGGCCGGTGGAGCTGCAGATCAGCCGGTTGGAGGAGGGCGCCGAGGCGTGGCGCTTCGAGTACGTGGATCCGTACACAGGCCATGTGCTCGGAGCGCGGGCCGGCGGCGGCGAGGCGTCGCTTTCAGCCCATCCGATGGACGTGCTGCTGTGGCTGCACACGAGCTTCCTCCTCGGCAAGCGCGGTCAAGCGGCGGTGGCGCTGCTGTCGATCCTCGTCCTCGCGTCTGTCCTGACAGGCCTCATCGTCTACCGGCGCTCCGTCACGAAGATCCTGCTCTTCCGCGTGCCGCTGCGCCTCAGGGGCTCTCGCGCCGGGAGCTCGACGCTGCACCGGGTCCTCGGCGTGTGGTCGGCGCTGTTCCTCGTGGTGATCGCCTCGACCGGGCTCTTCATGCTCCGCGCGGTATTCACCTCCTCGTTCTGGGAGGCGCCTGCGCCGCGGCCGCCGCAGCCGGCGCTGACGTTCTCGATCGACGCGCTCCTGGCGAGGGCGCGGGAGGACGCGCCGGCCTTCGTCCCTCGGGGGATGCGCCGCATCACGGGCGACGGCGAGAGCGCGTTGTTCGGCGATCAGAGGAATCGCTCGTTCCTCCTGGGCGAGTACTCGAGCGAGGTGAAGTTCGACGCGCGCACAGGCGAGATCCGGAAGATACGGCTCACGAACGACCGCAGCCCCGCCGGAAAGCTCGAGTCCATGGTCGGTCCCGCGCACTTCGGGACGTGGGGAGGAACTCCGGTGCGGGTGCTCTACATGCTGCTCGGGCTCGCGCCGTTGCTCCTGTCCATCACCGGGCTGTATCTCTGGTGGCGGCGCCGGAGCGCCGGTGTCCCCCGACGCCGGGGTGAGGCGTACTTCCGCCCGGCGCAGCCGGCGCGCGACGCCAGGACCGAGGGCCCCGAGCACCTGACGGCGCGGGTCCGCTGAGCCCGGCACGGGCACGATGGCAGGACCCCGGCGCTTGGAGCGCACCGGAGAGGCACTCGCGAGACATTTGTAATTTTTATCGCATTTATGGCATGGGCTCGGTGTCATGCCGGCGTCCCGGCCGACTCAAGGATCCCCGGGTCGCGCCTGGGTCTGGTGGCTCGCTGGCCGCCCGCCGCCTCCCGGGCGGGGCACACGGGTCGGTGCGCCTCCCCGCACGATCTTTTTGTGCACGGCGACAGGCTCTTTGGTATGTTGCCGCTCCCTCGACGGCCGCGACGCGCGTCGGTCGAGTCAACGCTCTTTCAATCGTCAAGCTTCGAGGTCCGCACTGGCCCTGCGCTTCGCACGGGTCGGGAGGACGCTCCTGGAGACCAGGAGAGGTGGCCGAGTGGCTGAAGGCACACGCTTGCTAAGCGTGCGATCGGGAAACTGATCCGCGGGTTCGAATCCCGCCCTCTCCGCAGAGACCGCGCTCAGCGCGACGCCGCACCGCGCGGCGGCCTGAGCGCGACGCACGATCGACAAGCAGACGACCCGCAGGCGCGCGGATCGCGTCCGCGCGTGGCGCCGCGAGCGAGCGGCTCGCCAGCGGCGTCGCATCCGCGCATCAGCGACGCGCATCCGCGCGCATCAGCGACGCGCATCCGCGACGCGCGCCCGGCCGTCCCCGCTGCCGCGGCGCTCAGGCCGCCCTGGTCCTCAGCACGCGCGACTGCAGGAACTGGTAGATCGTCTTGATCGCGTCGAACGAGCCGACCGCGCTCTCCTTGATCACCTCGTTCACGGTGCGCGAGCCGTTGACCGCCCCGAGCACGAGCTCCTCGATCCGCGTCAGCTTGCCCCAGCCCACGCCGTCGAGCGCGACCTGGTCGACGACCACCACCTGGTCGAAGTTGATCGTCCCCTCCATGAGCCGCCACTCGTCGACGCGACGGAACCCCTCGAGCACCAGCGCGGACACGGCGAGGCCGAGGCGCGCTTGCTCCACCTCGGGGCGGAACGGCTCGCGCGTGAACGAGAAGCGCCCGTAAGGCCAGCGCAGCACCTCGTAGATCAGCTCGCTCGACTGGCGCTCCAGCACGGCGATGAGGTCGTCGTTCGTCGCGACGCCCGCCTCGACGAGCACCTGGCCGAGCAGGGTGTTCGGCATCTTCTCGCGGAGCAGCGCCTCGAGCCGCTCGCGCGTCACCACGCCGCGCTCGATGAAGTAGCGCCCGAGCTTGAACTCGTCCGACGAGTTGCGCGCCTGCACGAGATCGATGAGCCCCTGCCGGATCGAGATCGTGACCGACGACCGGTTCGTCGTCACCCGGAGCACGCCCGTCTGCCGCTGCATCTGGAGGAGCTGGAGGATCTCGGCGAGCGGGATCGCGGAGACGTCGCCGCTCATCACCTCCTTCGCCTCCGGCGGCGCGTCGATGTCGCGGAGCGACAGGGTCAGCTTCGAGACCACCTCGCTCGTCATCACGCGGGCGACCGCCTGCATCACGGCCGCCTCGTTCGTCCGCGCCTCGGGCGAGAGGCTCATGATCGCGGGGGTCATCACCGTCGCGAGCTGCTGGGCGAGGTCGACCCCGGCGCGCTGGCGCATGTTCCGGGCGAGGAGGCTCGGCCGAACGCTCTCGGCGATCGTGTCCTCGTCCGGCATCTTCGCGCCCTCGGGCACGGGCCGCGCGCGCCCCTCCGCCGCCTTCGAGAGCGCGCCCTCGATCACCGCGACCAGCGCGCGCGCGTCGAACGGCTTCGTGATCGCGTCGACGGCGCCGGTCTGCTGGACGAACTGGCCCCGGATCTTGTCGCCCTTGGCGCTCATCAAGACGACGGGGACGTTGCGGTGCGACGGGTTCGACCGGAGCTCCCGGCAGAAGGCGTAGCCGTTCATCCTCGGCATCACGAAGTCGAGGAGGACGACGTCGTACTTCGGCCCCTTCTTGATCAGCTCGATCCCGGCGAGCCCGTCGCGCGCCACGGTCGGCTCGAACCCGTTGCGCGCCAGGATCGCGCTGACGACCTTCAAGATGGTCGGGCTGTCATCGACAACGAGGACGCGCGCCGGGGAGGCCATGGCGATGATTGCAGGTCCTACCCTATCAGAAGTGCGCGGCCTGCAAACATAAAGGCCGAGGGGCGCGCCCGCGCGCGGCCAGGCAGAGCGCGGGGCGCGGCGGCGCGCCGTCGGTGTACGTCTCGCGCGTCGCGCGTCGCGCGCGCCCCGCCGCCGCCGCCGGAGATCGCTCGCGCTCCTCGGACCGGCGCCGGCGCCGGCATCAAGCGCCGGCGCTGCCGGCGCCGGTCGCGCCCGGTCGCGCGTCTGCGGTGACCGCCTTCACGTGCACCTCGGCGAGCTGCGCGGCGTCGACGACCACGGGCGCGCCGGTCATCTGGTCCGTGCCCTGGTTGGTCTTCGGGAACGGGATCACGTCCCTCAGCGTCGGCGCGCCGCTGAGCAGCATCGAGAGCCGATCCATGCCGAGCGCGATGCCGCCGTGCGGCGGCGCGCCGCTCCGGAGCGCGTCCAGGAGGAAGCCGAACTTGTCGCGCGCGTCGCCCTCGTCGATGCCCAGCGTCTTGAAGACGCGCGCCTGCACGTCGGGGTCGTGCAGCCGGATCGACCCGCCGCCGACCTCGAACCCGTTCAGCACGAGGTCGTAACGGTAACACTCGACGCGCCCCGGATCGCTCTCGAGGAGCTGCACGTGCTCGTCGATCGGCCTCGTGAACGCGTGGTGCGCGGCCGCCCAGCGCCCCGTGTCCTCGTCGTGCTCGAACAGGGGTGGGTTCGTCACCCAGAGGAACCGCCACTGGTCGCCATGCCCGTACTCCGGGATGAGCCCGATCTTCTTGGCGATGTCGACGCGGAGCTTCGCCATCACGGTGTGCACGACGGCGGCCTTGCCGAACTGGAAGCAGAGGATGTCGCCCGGCTTGGCGCCGAGCGCCTCGTTCAGCTTCTGCCGGAGCTCCGGCGTGATCGACTTCGTGAGGGGCGACTGCGTCCACGAGCCGTCCTCGGCGAGCTTGGCGCGCGCGAGCCCCCGGAAGCCCTTCACGTCGCGGAGCCCGCGCTCGAGCTCCTCGGTCTGCTGGCGGGACAGGTTGGCGCTCGCCGGGATCACGAGCCCCTTCACGATCTCCGCCGGCAGGTCGCGGCGCAGCTTGCCCGACCGGTACTTCTCCGCGAGCTCCACCCAGAACGGCACCCCGCCGCCGTTGTGCTCGATGATGAGCTCCGTGAGGTCGGTGTGCTCGATCCCGAAGCGCAGGTCGGGCTTGTCGTTGCCGAAGCGGGCCATCGACTCGGCGAACGGCATCTGCGGGAAGCGGCCCGTCGGGTAGAGTTCCGTGAGGTCCTTGCCGACGGCGGCCTTGAACACCGCGAAGACGAGCCCCTCGATCAGCCGGAAGACGTCGTCCTGGTTCACGAACGACAGCTCGACGTCGATCTGGGTGAACTCCGGCTGCCGGTCGATGCGCAGATCCTCGTCCCGGAAGCACTTCACGATCTGGAAGTACCGGTCGAAGCCCGCGACCATGAAGAGCTGCTTGTAGAGCTGCGGGCTCTCGGCGAGCGCGTAGAACTTGCCGGACGAGATGCGCGACGGGACGAGGAAGTTGCGCGCGCCGCCCGGCGTGTACTTCACGAGGAACGGCGTCTCGAGCTCGAGGCACCCCTGGTCCGACAGGTAGTTCCGCGTCGCCCGGTTGACCTCGTGGCGCATGCGCAGCGCCCGCTGGAGCGGCGTCCGGCGCAGGTCGAGGTACCGGTACTGGAGGCGGATCTCCTCGTCGGTGCGGATGTCGTCCTCGATGGAGAACGGAGGGTTGTCGGCGCGGTTGAACGCCACGGCCTCGGCCACGCGCACCTCGACCTCGCCGGTCGCGAGCTTCGGGTTCACGTTCTGCTCGCCCCGGTGCACGACGACGCCGCGGATGCCGATGACCCACTCGCGGCGCACCGTCTCGGCGAGCTTCAGCGACGCGGCGAGCTGATCGGGCGTCGAGTAGGGCTCGCCCGACCCCTCGAGGGCCGGCGCGCGCTTCACCGACCCCGCGTCGTAGCCGGCGTCGAAGACGACCTGCGTGATCCCTTCGCGATCGCGCAGGTCGATGAACACGCAGCCGCCGAAATCGCGGCGATGCGCCACCCAGCCGAAGAGGATGACCTCCTTGCCGATGTCCGCCGTGCGCAGATCGCCGCAGCGGTGCGTCCTCTTGAGCTCATCGATGAAACGGGACACGAGCCGACCTCCGAATTTCCGTGGGAGGGGCGACTCTAACCCAGGTCGCCGTTGCCCGCCTCTTCGTATGCGCATGGTCGCGCGTGCGCGTCGGCCTGCGCGCCGCCGATCCGCGGCTCGCTCGGGTCGACGCGCCGGAACTTGGCCCTTCCGCGGCCGATCTGGCATGGCCGCCGGGTGAGCTCCGGAGAGAAACGCTGCTGGCTCGATCGGTCGCTCGCCTTCCTGTCGGCCGCGCTGCCCTTCGGGCTCTCGCTGGCCCGCGCCGCCTCCTCGGGGCAGTGGCGCGAGGATCTCACCGCCGTCCGGGACCTCGGCCTCCTCGCGGTCGGGGTGGGCGGCGGCCTCTCGACGGCGCTCTCGCAGGCGCTGAGCCTGCTCCCGCTCGGCCCGCGCACCTTCCGCACCGCCCTCGGGTCGGCGCTCGCGCTCGCGCTCGCGTCGCGCCTGCTCTACGAGATGGTCCGCCGGCTCCTCCTGGAGGCGGAGCGCCCGGCGCCCCTGCCCGGGCTCGCGCTCTGGCGGCGGCTCCGCGGCGACGCGGCAGCGCCGCTCGCCGCGACGGCGGGCTCCGCGCCGGGCGCGCCGGGCTCCACGACGGCCGCGCCGGGCGCCGGCAGGCCGCGGCTCGCCTCGGTGCTCGCGACGATCGCCGTCCTCACGGCGGCGCTGTCGCCGACGTGGCAGCGGGAGGCGACGGTCGGCGGCGGCGCCATGCTCGCGACCTGCTGCGCGCTCGTGACCCTCGCGCTCGCGTCGGTCTGCGCCGAGCAGGCGCGGCACGCGGGGCGCGCGTGGATCGGGCTCGGCGCGCTCCTCGGGGCCACGTTCGCCGAGAGCCCCCCCGCCGGCCTCGCCGCGCTGGCGGCGTCGTACGCGATGTTCCTCGCCCGCCGCGGCCTCGGCGAGCGCTCCGCCGGCGTCCCGGCCGCCGGACCGCCCCGGCGCATCCTGGCCGCCGCGGCCCTCGCGGGCGCGCTCACGGCCGCGCTCCTGCTCGCGCCGCTCGTGCTGCGGCCGCTCGCCCCGCGCGCGTGGGCCGACATCGGCCGCGCGCTCACGGCCGGCAGCCTCGCCGCGCTCGACGTCGCGAGCGCGCGCACCACCGCGCTCGCCGCGTGGAGCCGCGAGATCGGGGTCGTCTCGCTGCTCATCGCCGCCGCCGGGCTCGGGCTCGCGCTCCTGCGCCCGCGCGCCCGGTGGCTCGTCGCGCCCTTCCTCGCGCTGCTCGCGCTCGACACCCTCCTGCCCGCGCGGGCGGCCGGCGTGCTCTCCGCGGATCCGCTCACCCCGCTGCGCTCGCTCGCGGTCGCGGCGATCGCCGTCGGCTCGGCGCTCGGCGCGCACGCCGCGGTGCGGGCGCTGCTCGACACGCGCGTGCCGTTCTCGCGGAGCGGCGCGGTGCTGCTCGTCGTCTTCCAGCTCACGCTGGTCGCGCTCACGAGCGAGGAGGCCGGCTTCGCCGCCGACCGGAGCGAGCAGACCGCGGCCGAGGTCTGGACGGACGAGGCCTACGGCAGCCTCGACCCGAGATCCGCGCTCCTCGTGCGGTCCCCGGCGATCGCGTGGCGGGTCTGGGCGGCGCGGATCACGCGCGGCGAGCGGCCCGACGTCCTCGTGATCCCGATCCCGCTGCTCGACCGCGGCCACGTCGCGGCGAGCCTGCTCGCCGAGGAGCGCAAGCTCATGCCGCTCCTGCGCGATTTCGCCCTCGCGGGCGAGCCCAGCGAGTTCGCGCTCTCCACGCTGGCCGACGTCCGGCCCCTCTACGTGGAGCTCGATCCGCGCTGGTCGAAGCGGCTCCTCGGCCACCTGAACGTCGCCGGCATCTGGCTCGAGTACGCGCCGCAGCCGCTCGGCGCCTCCGATCGCAAGCTGGCGACGGCGCAGTCGATCGCGCCGATCCGGCGCGTGCTGGAGTCGCTGTCGGTCGCCGCGGTGCCGGACACGTCGACGGCGGCGGTCCTCGCGTCGACGATGCGGGGCCAGTCGAACATCGTCAGCCTCCTCGGCGAGCGCGTCGTGGCGCAGTCGTTCGTGGACCGCCTCGGCGAGCTCGCCGCGCAGGATCCGTTCGTCTCCGGCGGCCCGAGCCGCCGCGCCGTCACCGGCATCCGTCAGGCGTTCATCGCGCGGCGACCCGTCCGGCGCCGCTGAGATCCGCGCCCTCCGGCGGCCGGATCGCGCTCACGGCGAGGCGTGGAGCCCGATCTCGCCCGCCGCGAGCGCCCGGAGGTCGGCCGAGCGCAGCGCCTTGACCCGCCGCTCGAAGTCGCGGCTGTCGTCCTCGGTGAGCTTCGCCCCGCCGAAGCGGGCGCGCAGGTAGACCTGCGTGAGCGTCAGGATCTCGCGCGCCAGCGGGTGCGCCGCGAGCTCCAGCGCCTCGGCGTGGCGCAGCGGCGGCATGCTGGGCGGGCGCGGCACGCCCTGCGCGAGCATGGCGGACTCCAGGCTCTCGTACAGCGCCGTCGCCAGGATCGCGCTCGGCGTCCGCCCGCCGTCCGCGCGGCTCTCCTCGCGCCCGCGGCGCGCGCGGCGGAAGCGCCAGTAGAGCAGGCCGCCGCCCAGCGCGAGCGCGACGGCGGCCGCCGCGAGGGTCCGCGGGCGCGACAGCGCGACGTCGCCGCTCGATCCGGACCGCCGGTAGCGCGACGTGAGCGTCTGGAGCAGGCTCACCTGCTGGTTCAGGTCGTAGCCGACGATGTGCCTGTCCCAGCGCTGGCTCGTCGCCTCGATGAAATCGCGGAGGTACGCCCAGACGCCGACGAGCTCGCTCTTCGGCGCCGCGTCCGCCGGCGGCGTTGGGTCGAACGTCATCCACCCCTCGCCGTCGAGGTAGACCTCGACCCACGAGTGGGCGTCGCCCTGGCGCACCGCATAGAACCGGCCGAAGCGGTTGTACGTGCCGCCGACGAAGCCGGTGACGTTGCGCGTCGGGATGTCCACCGCGCGCAGCAGGATCGCCATCGCCGTCGAGTAGAACTCGCAGTGCCCGCGCTTCGACTCGAACAGGAAGTGGTCGAGCGGGTGCGGGTCCGCCCCCGAGGGCGACGCGAGGTCGTACCGGTACTCCGTGCGCAGGCGCTCCTGGATGGCCCGCGCCTTGTCGGCCGGGCGATCGACGCCGATCGTCCACACCCGCGCGAGATCGACGACGCGCGACGGCAGCTCCTTCGGGAGGTCCAGGTAGCGCCGCCGATCGGCCGCCGAGAGCCGCTGGAACGTCGGCGACCGCTTGCGCGACAGGAAGACGTCGTAGACCAACCCGCGGTCGTCCAGCGGCTGGTACCTGAACTCCCCCTCCGGCCCGCGGTGGGCCAGCGTGTTCGCCTCGAGCCCGAGCTGCCCGCGGTGCTTGAACCGGAGCCCCGTCGCGTTCGGCGGGAGGAAGATCACCGGCGGATCGATCGGCTCCAGGTCGATCCGCATCACCGGATCGATCGCCGGGTCCGGGTACCGCTCGATCGGCACGAGCCCCGCGTCGCTCTCGGTCGGGCGCTTGAAGCTCTCGCTCTGGGTCCAGGTGCGGCCGTCGTACGCGTCGAGCGCCGTCCCGCGCAGGTGCATGGTGAGGCGCGGCGGCGGCGGCTCGGGCAGATCGGGGATCTCGACCCGCATCGCCAGCTTCGGGTCGCTGCGCAGCACGCCGACGGCGCCGAGGTCGACCTTGCCCGAGAAGCCGATCATCCGCCCCGTGTGGCCGCGGTTCAGCAGCAGCAGCGAGAGGCCGACGCGCGGGAAGATGACGAACAGGGCCGCGGTGAAGACGAAGATCGGGATCGAGAGCAGGCAGGTGACGGCCAGGAACGAGCGCCCGACGACGCGCCGCGAGCGCAGGATGCGCGGCACGTCGACGGGCAGCCCCGTCCGGTCGCGCGCCCCCTGCCGGTAGTTGCCCTCGACCTCGCGCCGCAGGTGGCTGAGCACGAGCGCGCCCGGCGCGACGACGAGCACGCCCAGGAAGCACAGCCCGTAGCCGAGGCCTCCGCCGAGGACCGTCCCGGCGATGAGGTGCAGCAGCGCGAGCACGATGACCTGCTGGTCGTGCGCCGCCCCCTTGCGCGTCGCGAGCCGGATGATCTGCAGCGCGGCGGCGAACTCGACGAGCACGTCGAGCACGCTCGCGTCGGTGAAGACGATGCGCACCACCTGGACGGCGATGACGGCCAGGAGGACGCCGGTGTCGAGGTAGCGCAGCGCCGGGTGCCGCTGCCACGACTCGCGCACGCCGACCGCGAGCGCGAGCGCGAGGCCGATGAGGATGGCCCAGCTCACGTACCGGTTGAACTGCCCGCTCGCGACGAGCGCGATGACGCCCAGCGCCGCGAGCGCGTCGGTCATGATCCGATGCACCACCCCGAATCTCATGATGCGGTCCTCGGCGTGCTGGTGCGGCGCTCGCCGCTGGTCGGGCCCGGGCTCGACGCCTGGCGCACGGACGCGCGGGCGGCGCGCTCGGCCCTCGCCTCCGCCATGCGGGCCTCGTCCACCGCCTCGAGCAGCGCGAGGAACCTGAGGATCGCGTCGGAGCCGATGTTGCGGTCGCCGCGCACCCGCTCGCCCAGCGTCGTCGCGACGACCACCGCGTCGCCGCGCTTGATGTGGGCGACGGCGCGCGAGGCCGCCTCGCGGATCCTGCGCTCGAAGAGCTGCGCGAACCCGTCGCCCTCGCCGGCGGGGCGCACCGCGTCGACGACGATCTGCACGTCGGGCCGCGTCTCGCGGGTCCGCTCGCGCAGCACCATCTGGTCGCGCATCGTGCTCTTCCTCCAGTAGATGTCGCGCGGATCGTCGCCCTCGCGCATCGGCCGCAGCCCGAAGGTCTCGTCGCCGCCGCCGCGCCCGCTGAGGCTCGCGCCGCCCTCGCGCCGCCCGGCGTCCTCGACGGGGAGCCGGACCGGGTCGACCGCGGGGTAGATGATGAGATCGCCCTCGGCCTCGACCTCGCGCGACTTCTCGAACAGCCCGAAGGGGAAGCGGGTCGCGATGCGGAACCCTGTGTGCCGGTCGCGGCCGCGCTTCGCCGGCGTCCGCCGGTAGGCGGCCACCTGCGCGCTCGACGGGCTGATCTTCAGGAAGAAGCAGCGCTTGTCGGCCGGCTGGCCCGCGCGCAGGTCCTCGACCTCGATCGCGTACGACGGCACGCGCTTCTTGTGGTTGTAGACCTCGATCTCGACGAGGTGCGCCCGGCCCACCTGGGCGCGGGCCGGGAGCCGCCGGGTCACGGTGAGGTGCCGCAGCGACATGTCGCTCATCACGCCGGAGACGACGATCAGCGACAGCAGCATCCCGAGCAGCAGGTAGAGGAGGTTGTTGCCGGTGTTGATCGCCGCGAAGCCGACGCCCAGCGTGATGCCGAGGTAGTACTTCCCCTCCCGGGTGAACTTGAGCTTCCGGGGCGGCCTCAGGGCGAGCAGGAACCTCGCCCACGACGGCGTCTTGTCGCCGCGCGGGGGCAGGAGCGGGCGCTGCTCGATCGGGGGTCGCTCGCGCCGCGGCCGGCTCGGCCGGACGGCGCTGCGCGACGCGGCATCGGCGCGCTCGGCCCCGCGGGAGCTGCCGCTGAGAGATCCCCGCTCCCGGTCCTCTGCGCCCATCGGCCTGCCGTTCAGAGCGGGACCGGCACCCGCGCCACGAGGTCGCGCACGGCCGCCTCGCACTCGTCGCGGGTCGGCATGTAGCCCTCCGCGTGGGCCGAGAGCCGGACGCGGTGCGCCAGCACGGCGACCGCGAGGTCGTGGATGTCGTCCGCGATACAGTACGAACGCCCATGGAGCACCGCGCGCCCCCGGGCCGCGCGCGCCAGGTTCATGCCGGCGCGCGGCGACGCGCCCAGCGAGAGGGTCGGGCTCGATCGCGTCGCCGCGAGCACCGCCTGCAGGTAGGTCGCGAGCGACGAGTCGAGCTCGACGCGGTCGACCTCGCGCTGGAGCGCGACGAGCTGGGCGGGATCGATGATCTGCGGCACGTTCCGCGCGCGATCCGGCTCCCCGCCCTGGAGGAGCAGGCGCATTTCCACCTGCGGCGGCGGGTACCCGATCCGGATCCGGACCATGAACCGGTCGAGCTGCGACTCCGGCAGCGGAAATGTGCCGGCGAAATCCTGGGGGTTCTGGGTCGCGAGCACGAAGAACGGCTCCGGCAGCGGCGTCGCCGTCCCCTCGATCGACACCTGCCCCTCGTTCATCGCCTCGAGCAGCGCCGACTGCGTCCGCGGGCTCGCCCGGTTGATCTCGTCGGCGAGCAGGACGTTCGCGAAGATCGGCCCCTGGCGGAAGACGAACTGCCCGATCCGCTGGTCGAACACGCTCACCCCGAGGACGTCGCTCGGCAGCAGATCGCTGGTGAACTGAACGCGACGGAGCTCGCCCCCCACGGCCTTCGCCAGCGCGCGGGCCAGCGTCGTCTTGCCGACGCCCGGCACGTCCTCGATGAGGACATGGCCCCGGGCGAGCAGCGCGATGAGCGCCAGCTCGACCGCCTCTGGCTTGCCTTCGAGGGCCTGCTCCACGGCAGAGCGAAGCTTCAAAAGCAGGGGCGAAGCTTCACGCGCGACCGAGAGCGCTGATGTCATCACGGGCGATGGTAGCACGAGGTCACGGCCAACCTGCGGGGATGCGCATTTTGCGTTCCACGAGCCGGGCCGGCCAGTGCGAACGTGGATTCGCGACCTCGACCTCGGACCCCGTGGCGCAGTCTGACGCGGCGTACGCTGCTTCACCTTCTCTGCGGGCTCGTCGTCCGTGGTTGCGCCGTCCCGCCGCCCGCTTTCGGTCGCGCGCGCGCCCGGCGCTTTTGCCTGCCGCGGAATGGCCGGGGACGGTGCTCCCGGGTATGCTCCGCCCGCCGTGACCGCCTCGGGTCCTCTTTTTCGCCACAGCGCCGCAGGCTTTCCTTCTTCCGAGGAGGCGCCCGGCGCCGATGCTCGCCCGGACGCAGCCGCGCAGGACGTACCCACGCCTGCCGAGCAGGCCGGCCCGATCGTCTCGCTGAGCTCCGCCCCTGCCGGCAAACCTACATCTGCGCCTCCGCGGAGCGCCGGCGTGCCGAGCTCCCGACCGCCGGAGAGCGGGCCCCCCTCGGGCAGCCTGATCGCGCAGCCGCCCATCCTGCCCGACTCCCCGAGGGGGACGCTGCTCTGGCGCGTGCGCGGGATGATCCGCGCGATGCGCCCCCACCAGTGGGTGAAGAACCTCTTCGTCCTCGCCCCGGTGGTGTTCGCCAAGCACCTGACCCACCCCTCGATCATCATGAGCGCGGTCGGGGCGTTCGCGATCTTCTGCCTGCTCGCGGGCGCGGTCTACGTCCTGAACGACATCGTCGACGCGGAGGCCGACAGGGTCCACCCGGTCAAGCGGTACCGGCCGATCGCGTCCGGTCGCGTGCCGATCCCGGTCGCCAAGGCGATGGCGGTCGGCCTGGCGGTCATCGCGCTCGGCGCCAGCCTGCTCGGCCCGCCCCTCTTCGCGGTCGTCGCCGCCAGCTACTACGTCCTCAACGTCGCCTACTCCTTCCGGCTCAAGAAGATCGCGTACCTCGACGTCGGCTGCATCGCGGTCTTCTTCGTGCTGCGCGTGCTCGCCGGCGGCTTCGCCACGAGGACGCCGCTCTCCGGCTTCATGATCGCCTGCACCGCCCTGCTCGCGCTCTTCCTCGGCTTCGGCAAGCGGCGCCACGAGCTCGCCTCGGTGAACGCCTCGAAGCAGCGGGCGGCGCTGGACGCCTACACGCCAGGCGCCCTCACGGCGGCGCTCGCCGTCACCGGCGTCGCCACCATCGCCACGTACCTGGCGTACACGCTCGATCACGACACGCAGCGCTTCTTCCAGAACCCCTACCTCTGGCTCACCACGATCCACCCGCTCTTCGGGGTGATCCGGTTCCTTCAGCTCGTGGCGGGCAGCGCCAAGGCCGAGAGCCCCACCCAGGAGATCCTCCGGGACACCCCCTTCGTGCTGAACCTCGTCATGTGGTCCGCCGAGGTGCTGGTGATCGTGTATCGGCTGAGGCCGTCCTGATGCCCGGCGCCGGCCCGGAGCTCGCCCGGCCGGGGGCAGCGCCTGCCAGCGACAAGCCCACCTCGAAGAGCGACGCGCTGACGGATCTGGCGCTGACGATGCCGATCTTCGTCCTCTACCACCTCGGCGTCGCCTTCCTCCCCATCCGCAACGCGGCGGATCCGGTCACCGCCGAGCTCCGGGCGCTCGCCAAGCACAGCCTCCCGATGTACGCGGGCCTCACGGTCGCCATCGGCGCCGTGTTCGTGATCGTCCTCTCCGTCCTCGGCCGGGGCCACGCCCTCCAGAAGCGGCGCTTCGCGCTCCTCGCCACCGAGGGCGCGCTCTACGCCATCCTGATGCGCTTCGCCGGCTCCTATGTTGTCGGCTCCCTCCGGCTCGGCCCGCCCGTGGCGTCGAACGACATCTTCACCGGCGTCGTGATGTCGCTCGGCGCGGGCTTCTACGAGGAGATCGCCTTCCGGGCCGGCCTCTACGGCCTCGGCGCGCTCGCGATCAAGCTCGTCTTCGGCCGGGGAGCCCAGGGGGTGGTGCTGCTGGTCGGATGGGCGATCGTGTCCGCCGCCGTCTTCTCCGGCTGGCACTACGTCGGCCCGCTGGGCGACCCCTGGAACCTCCCCTCCTTCGTGTTCCGGATGGTGTGCGGGCTCGTGCTCACGGGGATCTACGTCTTCCGCGGCTTCGCGCCGGCGGTCTGGACCCACGCGCTCTACGACGTCTGGGTCCTCGTGCTCCGCTGACCGCGCGCCTCGCGGAGCGCCCCCGCGCGCGTGGGGCCACGCGCCGTATTGCCGGGCCGTTCTGCCCGTGCTCTTGGAGCTTCGTGTCCCTCGCACAGCAGATCTCCGCCCTCCCTGCTCCTCTCCTGAAGCGCCTGCACGACCGGGGGTTCGAGGCGCCCCGCCTGGCGCGGTGGGCGGCGACCCTCGGCGTGGAGCGGGACGCGCGCAACCGGCTGCCCGGCCGCGTCGAGCCCCCCGCCCCCGACGACATCGCGGCGGCGCCGGTCGAGGGCACGGCCGAGCACGGGCGCCATCGCGAGCGCGGGCTCGCGGCGCTCTCGGCGGGCGAGGTCGCCCTCTGCGTGCTCGCCGGCGGCATGGCGACCCGGATGGGCAGCGTGGTCAAGGCGCTCGTGGAGGCGCTCCCCGGCCGGACCTTCCTCGACCTCCGGCTGGGCGAGAACGCGCACCTCGAGGCGCTGGCGAGCCGCCCGGGCGCCCACGTGCCGCTCTGGCTCATGACCAGCGAGGCCACCGAGCGGCCGATCCGCGACGCCCTCGGCCCGCGCCTCGACGGCGCGCGGTGCGCCACCTTCGAGCAGAACGTCTCGCTCCGCCTGACCCCCGAGGGGGCGCTGTTCCTCGACGAGCAGGGCGAGCCGAGCGTCTACGCCACCGGTCACGGCGACCTGCCCGACGCGCTCCGCCGGAGCGGCCTGCTCGCCCGCTTCCTGGAGCGCGGCGGCAAGACCGTCTGGATCGCCAACCTCGACAACCTCGGCGCCACCGTCGACCCGGCCATCCTCGGGTGGCACCTCGACCACGGCGACCCCCTCACGGTCGAGGTCGTCGACAAGGTGGGCGCGGATCGGGGCGGCGGGCCCGTCCGGTGGAACGGAAAGCGCATCATCACCGAGGAGTTCCGCCTCCCCCACGGCTTCGATCCGGGCGCCGTGCCGGTCTTCAACACGAACACGTTCCTTGTCAGCGCCGCCGCCCTCGACGCGCTCGCGATGGAGTGGACCTACGTCGAGGTCGAGAAGAAGATCGGGGACCGCAAGGCCATCCAGTTCGAGCGCCTCCTCGGCGAGATCACGGCGGCGCTCGAGCCCCGGCTCCTGCGCGTGCCGCGCGAGGGGCTCGCCTCCCGCTTCCTCCCGGTCAAGGACGTCCCGGAGCTCGAGCGGCGCCGCCCGGAGATCGAGGCGATCGCGCGGGCGCGCGGCCTGCTTGGCTGAAGCGCTCCGGGCGCCTCCGTGCCGCGCCCGTTTGGCGCTATGCTTCGCGCCTCGACGCATGCCGCTACCTCCCTTCCCGAAGCTCGCGCTCAAGCTGGTCCAGACGATCCCCTCGCTGGACGGTCCAGGTTTCCTCAACGTGCGACGCCAGGTGTTCCGCGTCGAGTTCCCGGACGGCACGCTGAGCGACCCGTTCACCTACGACAGCGTCGATCGCTCGCGCCTCGACGCCGTGGTGATCGCGCCGCACTACCGCGGCGCGGACGGCCGCCGTCACGTCTACCTCCGCTCGGCGCTCCGGCCGCCGGCCGCGACGCGCGCGCCCGAGGTGTGCCCCTTCCCGGAAGCGCCGACGCTCGGCGCGCTGTGGGAGCTGCCCGCCGGGCTCGTCGAGCTCGACGAGCGGAGCCCCGAGGGCCTCAAGCGCTCGGCCGCGCGCGAGCTGCTCGAGGAGGTCGGCTTCGACATGAGCCCGTCGGCGCTCGAGCCGCTCGGCCCCCCGACGTTCCCGTCGCCGGGCATGGTCGGCGAGCGGCACTTCTACTTCCACGTCGAGGTCGACCCCGCGCGCCAGGGGACGCCGACCGAGGACGGATCCCCGCTCGAGCGGCTCGCCGTGATCGCGGCCATCCCGCTCGACGAGGCGATCGAGCTCACCCGGCGCGGCGTGATCGAGGACGGGAAGACCGAGGTGGCGCTCCGGCGCCTCGCGGAGCTCTGATGCCGGAACAACCCCTCGCGCCCGCGCAGCGGCGGCCGCCCCGCGTCGCGCTCGTCGTGAAGCGCTCTGCCTGGAGGATTTACCGCGAGGAGCGGAAGGACCCGCGCATCACGCGGCTCATCGAGACCGGCGACGCCGCCATCGCGCGGCTCAAGGCGTCGCACGAGGCGCACGAGCAGACCGTGCGCGCGGTCACGGCGGCCCTCGACGACCTCGGCGTGCAGGTCGACGTCACCGCCGGCACCTCGGATTGCTTCGACACGGCCGATCTCGACCTCGTGATCACGGTCGGCGGCGACGGGACGCTCCTCAGCGCGTCCCACAACGTCGGCGACGTCCCCATCCTCGGCATCAACAGCGCGCCGGGCCACTCGGTCGGCTTCTTCTGCGGCGCGACGAGCGGCGACGCGGCCGACGCGATCGCGAAGGCGCTGCGCGGCTCGCTCCGCCGCACCGTGCTCACCCGCATGCAGGTCACGGTGAACGACAAGATCGCCACCGCGCGCGTCCTGAACGACGCGCTCTTCTGCCACATCTCGCCCGCGGCCACGTCGCGTTACATCATCCGCTTCGGCCGCGTCGAGGAGGAGCAGAAGTCGAGCGGCTTCTGGATCGGCCCGGCGGCCGGCTCCACGGCCGCGCAGCGCTCCGCCGGCGGGCGCGTCCTGCCCCTCACCTCGAAGCGCCTCCAGCTCGTGGTGCGCGAGCCCTACACCCCGCACGGCGAGGAGTACCGCTTCCGCCACGCGCTGATCCCGCCGGGCTCCTCGCTGGTCGTGCGGAGCAAGACGCACGACGCGAAGCTCTTCTTCGACGGGCCGATCCACGCGGTGAGCGTCGGCTTCGGCGACGTGATGGAGTTCACGCAGGCGCCTCAATCACTGACGATCCTGGGCCTCTCCGCCAAGCGGAAGTGGGGCGCGGGCTCGGCGGTCAGCCGCCGCTAGACACCTCCGCGCGGCGCGCGAACGGCGACGCTCGACCGCCGCGCGGGCGCCGAGGCGAGGCGCATCGCGCCCGCGTGGGCCTCGATCCGCGCGGCCTTGGCGACGCGATCGCGCGCGATCGCGCGCGGGGGCGGCCGCGATGGAGGGCCGTCGGCCGAGGAGGCTCGACCCGAGGAGGGCCCCGCGCGGCCGGGATCGCCTTCAACGGAAGGGGATCGGGTGATTTCCTACCCCGACCTCCCGGCGTACGGCCCGCCCTCGAGGCGGGCGCGTGAGGCCTGAAAAACCGTCGATTTCGGCCGTTTTTCAGGGGTTCGGGGGGCTCGCGGAGGGGCCCCCCGGCCGTCGTTCCGGCGGAGCGCCGCGCCTACCGGGGCGTGAAACCCCTTCTTTTGTCGCTCGGATCGACGATTCGACACTGGATCTGTGGCGGCCGTTGTGTTTCCTTTGGCGCGCAAGAGGGCACAAACCTCAGGAGGAATGAACATGGCGGGAAAGAAATCTGACGGGAAGAAGAGCACCTCGCTCAGCAAGAGCGCGCTGATCAACGCGGTCGTCGAGGCGAACGAGAACGAGGTGTCGCGCAAGCAGGTGAAGGCGATCCTCGAGGCGCTGACCGACATCGCGTACAAGGAGCTCAAGAAGAACGGCATCTTCACGATGCCCGGCTTCGCGAAGTTCCGTGTCGTCAAGAAGCCGGCCACCAAGGCGCGCGAGGGGATCAACCCGTTCACCAAGCAGCCGATGACGTTCGCGGCCAAGCCGGCCAGCAAGTCGGTCCGCGCTCGCCCCATCAAGGCGATCAAGGACTCGCTCTCCTGAGCCCGTCCGGCGCGCCGGAGGGCTCCTGGGCGCGGCGAAGGCCCGCGGCGGCCCCCTCTCCGGGGCGGATTCACCCCTGGAGAGCGAGCATGGCTGGCCCTGCGCGGCCCCTGCGGTAGCATGGTGCGGCTGCTTTGCCGCACATGACGCTCGCCGTCCGACTCCTCCGCGCGCTGTTTGCGTTCTCGGTCATCCTGACGAGCTACCTGATCCAGCTAGGGCTCGGGCGGGTGTTCGCGAGGCGCCTCGGGCGCGGCGCCGCCGCGCAGGAGCTGCCCGGCTGGCTCGTCGAGCGCCGCGCCCGCGTCGATCAGAAGAACGCCCGGCGCCTGCTGCGCGCGATGCTCAAGCTGCGGGGCGTCTTCATCAAGCTCGGCCAGGTGCTGTCGATCATGGGCGGCTTCCTGCCGAAGGCCTACGGCAAGGAGCTCGAGCAGCTCCAGGACCAGGTGCCGCCCCACCCCTTCAGCGATCTCGAGGCCGCGCTGCGCGCGAGCTTCGGCCGCTCGGCGAGCGAGCTGTTCGCCTCGATCGAGCGCGCGCCGCTCGCGGCCGCGTCGCTCGGGCAGGTCCACGTCGCGCGCCTGCGCGACGGCCGCAAGGTCGCCGTGAAGTTCCTCTACCCGGGCATCCGCGGGATCATCGCCGTCGACCTGCGCGTCTTGCGCCTCGCGATCCTCGTCTACAAGCGGTTCGTCCCGGTGGGGCACATCGAGCGGGTGCACGAGTCGCTGGTCGACCTGCTCCGCCGCGAGACCGACTACCTGCACGAGGCCGCGTGCATGGAGCGGATGGCGCACAACTTCGAGGGCGACGCGGGCGTCGCGTTCCCCGAGGTCGTCCACGAGCTCACGACGCGCGACGTGCTCACGATGACCTTCATGGAGGGCATCAAGATCACCCGCCTCGACGCGCTGAGGAGCGCGGGCGTCGAGCCGTCGGACGTGGCGCTCCGGCTCGTGCAGGCGTTCTACAAGATGCTCTTCGCGGATCGCTTCTTCCACGCCGATCCGCACCCGGGGAACTTCCTCGTCGCCCCGCGGAGCGCGGAGGAGGGCGGCGGCTTTCGCCTCGTCGTCCTCGACTTCGGCGCGATCTGCGAGGCCAGGGACGAGCTCATCGACGGGCTGCTCGACATCCTGAAGGGCATCTTCGCGGAGGACGACGCGGCGGTCGTGCGCGGCTTCCGGCGGATGGGCTTCGTCGCGCCCGGGGGCAACGACGCGCTCCTCGAGCGGACGGTGAAGAGCTATTTCGCGAAGCTGCTCAAGATCCGGGATCGCACGCCGGCGGCGCTGATGCGCGCCCGCCCCGAGCAGCTCGAGAAGCTGGCCGACCCCGAGCTGGAGCGCGGCGAGCTCCAGGAGCTGATGCGCTCCTTCGAGTACCCCGAGGACTGGTTCTACGTCGAGCGCGCCTGTGTGCTGCTGTTCTGGCTGGCCGCCCAGATCGATCCCAACCTCGACACGATGACGGTCGGCTTTCCTTACCTGATGCCGCTGATGGCGGAGCGAGAGGCCAGGGCCGGATCCGGCGGAGCGAGCCCGTCGTCTCGCCGCTCGCCCGAGCGCTAGCGCCGTGTCGCCGCGAGCATCGTTGTTTCCGGAAGGTTTCGTATCGAGCGGCCCGGCCCGAGCGACCCTGGTTTGTCGCGCGGGCGGCGCTACCGCGAGGGGAGGGGAGCGAAGCGCGGGCCGGGGCGGCTCAGACCGAGTCGGGCGAGCGAGGGCGCGTAGCTCGCGTCGCGATCTGCCATGATCTCCGCCAGCTTGGCCTTGACCTCGGCGATCCCGGCCCCTTGAAGGCGCCGGTAGTTGTCCTCGGCCGGATCGGCGACGGGCTCGACGCCCGCCCCGGCGAGGACAGTCCCCGAATGGTTCAACCCCTCTGGAATCGTTTGAATGAACGGGTCCGGCGCGTGCCGGAGGAGACCGACGAGCCGGTGAGAGCTCGTCTCGTCCCCGGCCATCTCGGGGTGGAACGCGGCCAGGACCGGCGCGGGGCTGCGGACCCGCCGGAGCTGCTCGCCGAGGCGCGACGCGAACCGCTCGAACTGGGGCGACGGAGCCTGGATGCACGGGAAAACCAGGTGCACGACGGCGGACTCTGCCCCCGCGACCGCCGCCAGCGCCGTCTCCAGGACGGGCTCCCGGTCGAGCAGGACGTAGAAGCGTCCGAAACCGGTTGCAGCGTCGCGCATGAACGGGCAGAGGCGATATCGAGCGACGACCTCGTCTGCGTAACGCCCGTGGACCCGGCGCACCTCGGCCGCCAGCCGAAGCGCCTCCGGGTGGTGGCACAGCTCCCCCCGCACGACCGGCTCGCTCAAACGCATCACCTCAATTTCTAGGGGAAGCAATCTTCCCTCAGCTCGTGATAGCTTACGCCGCGCTGCGGCGGAAGGAGGAGGCGTGCAGGAGACCGCGAAGTTAACGCTGAACAAGAACGGTACGGAGCAGACGATCGAGCTGCCGGTGATCACGGGCACCGAAGGGGAGAAGGCGATCGATGTCGCATCCCTACGCTCGAAGACCGGGTACGTGTGCATTGACCCGGCGTTCGTCAACACGGCCTCGACGACGAGCTCCATCACGTTCCTCGATGGGGAGAAGGGCATCCTCCGCTACCGCGGCATCCCGATCGAGCAGCTCGGCGAGAAGTCGACCTTCGTGGAGACCTCGTACCTCTTGATCTACGGCAAGCTGCCGAACAAGAGCGAGCTGTCCCGGTTCTCCACGCTGCTCACCCGGCACTCGCTCATCCACGAGGACATGAAGCGCTTCTTCGACGGCTACCCGTCGACGGCGCACCCGATGGCGATCCTGTCCGCGATGGTGCTCTCTCTGTCGAGCTACTACCCCGAGGCGATCGACGTGAAGAACACCGATCTCCTCGACATCACCATCGCGCGGCTGCTCTCGAAGGTGCGCACGATCGCGGCGTTCTCGTACAAGAAGTCGATCGGCCAGCCGTTCGTCTACCCGCACAACTCGCTCTCGTACTGCGCGAACTTCCTGAACATGATGTTCTCGGTCCCGGCGGAGCCGTACGAGATCGACGAGGACATCGTGAAGGTCCTCAACCTGCTCCTCATCCTGCACGCCGACCACGAGCAGAACTGCTCGACCTCCACGGTGCGCCTCGTCGGGAGCGCGAAGACGAACCTCTTCGCCTCGATCGCCGCGGGCATCTGCGCGCTGTGGGGCCCGCTGCACGGCGGCGCCAACCAGGAGGTCGTGACGATGCTCGAGGCGATCCGCGCCGACGGCGGCGACGTCTCGAAGTTCGTCAAGCTCGCGAAGGACAAGACCTCGGGCTTCCGCCTGATGGGCTTCGGCCACCGCGTCTACAAGAACTACGACCCGCGCGCGGTGCTCATCAAGGCGGCCGCCGACAAGATCCTGGCGAAGCTCGGCATCAAGGATCCGCTCCTCGACATCGCGCAGCGGCTCGAGGAGACCGCGCTGAAAGATCCGTACTTCGTCGAGCGCAAGCTCTACCCGAACGTCGACTTCTACAGCGGCATCATCTACCGCGCGCTCGGCTTCCCCACGAACATGTTCACCGTCATGTTCGCGCTCGGTCGTCTCCCCGGCTGGATCGCCCACTGGAAGGAGATGAACGACGACCCGAGCGGCAAGATCGGCCGCCCGCGGCAGATCTACACCGGCGAGAACGCGACCGACTACACGTCGCTCGACGAGCGCGCCTGACCGCGACGGGGCCCGCGCGGCCCCGTCGGCAGCCCACCAGCACCGCTGCGCTCTTGAACGGCGCGCTTGCCGCGCTCGAGCGCGGCGGCGCGTCGAACGTCAGCAGTTCACGAGCAGCAGAACGACGGCCAGCGCCACGATCACGCCCGTGGCGAGCGAGGCGCCGCCGACGAGCAGCACCAGCTTGCCCGTCGACAGCTGCGCGCGCGTCGCGCCGGGCGCGGAGGGCGCCGACAGGCTGTCGTCGAGCGTGCGCTCCGGCCGGCCCATCGACGCGCCGGCGACCGCAGGAGGCTCCGTCACCGTCGGCTGCGGGCGCGCGCTCGGCGACACGGCGGCCGGCGGCGGCTGCATCGACGGTTGCATCGGCGGCGCCGGCTGCGACAGCGGCTGGCCGGCGCGGATCCTCCCGTCGAGGACGGCCTGGGCGTAGGGCGGCAGGGTGCCTGCGCGCACCGCGCGTACGTCCGCCCGCATCGTCTCGGCGTCCGGGTAGCGGTGGAACTTGATGAACGCGAGCGACCGATCGACAACGGCCGCGACGGCCGGCGGGATCCCGGGCGCCACCGAGGCGAGCGGCGGCGCCGGCTCGGTCGCGGCGGCGATGACCTCCATGGCCTCCGTGACGTCGCCGTGCACCTGCCGGCCCGAGAGCAGCCGGAACATCGTCGCGCCGAGCCCGAACAGATCGGTGCGCCCGTCGATGTCGTGGATGAGCCCCGTGGCCTGCTCCGGCGCCATGTACGTCGCCGTGCCCATGATCATGCCGGTCTTGGTCGCCGTCTTCTCGGGCAGGCCCGTGAGCCCGTCGACGACGCGCGCGATGCCGAAGTCGAGCATGCGCACGCGCCCGTCGTTGCCGAGGTGGATGTTCTCGGGCTTGAGATCGCGGTGCACGACGCCGCGCGCGTGCGCGATCGCGAGCGTCTCGAGCACCTGATCCGCGAGCGCGAGCACCTCGCCCGGCGGCATCGTCCCGGTGCGCGCCATCCGATCGAAGAGCGTCTCGCCCTGGAGCACCTCCATCGTCAGGTACGCGAGGCCCTCGGGCGACTCGCCGGAGCCGAGCACGCGGACCACGCCGGGCACCGCGTCCGCCCCGCCGAGCGAGTTGCCGATGAACCCCTCTCGCAGGAAGCGCTTCCGCACCTCGGCGATCGCGTTGAGCTCCGGGTGCAGCACCTTCAGCGCGACCTGCGATCCGTCCGCGGCGCGCCCGAGCAGCACGCTCCCCATGCCGCCGGTGCCGAGCACGCGCTCGATCCGCCAGATTCCAGCGAACGTCCTGCCGACCCAGTGCTCCGCGTCGTCGTCGTACACGCCAGGCGCCCTCGTTCGAGCCGCCGCCATCCGGAGGGAGAGAGAAGCTCAGCGGCGAAGCAACTGGTAGGCCGCACCGCGGCAGGCGCGCAAGCTAATTGATGGCGGTCGTCCCGAAACGGGCGTCGTCGTCGAGCCGCTCGGCCGCCGCCTTGAGCCCGGCGGCGACGCCGCGGAACGCTTCCGAGGGCATGCGCAATGTCACGCCGGGGCCGAGGAGCGTCACGTGAACGGTACCGCACGCGCACCGGGTGACGCGCGTCGCGTCATTCGCCGCAATCTCCGTGTGTGGACCGCATTTCTTGGTCGCCGCCATCGTTGAACCTCTCCCACATCCTAGCAGTTTCTGCCCCCGTTCGGCCAAGACGCCTCGGCCGCGACGGAAGGCTGCCGTCTTCCTGACATGATGGTCCCGAAATTGCAAAACCGTGTATATCTCCATCATCGCTGCTGCATTGCTGGAGGGAACCATGGCTGCTCGATGGCTGATGTTCGGTGCGCTTCCGCTTTCGCTGGGCCTTGTCGGTTGCATTGACGAGCGCCCGGATCCGGTACCAGGCCCGGAGGTCGATCAGTCGCTGCTCGCCCGACCGCCGGAGGGCGAGGGCTTCCAGATAGAGACGGAGGAGATCGAGGTGCCGCCGGGGGTCGAGCAGCAGGACTGCTACTTCTTCAAGGTCCGCGACCTCGCCGCGACGAACGGGATGGACCCGGACGCGCCCGTGAACCTGCACCGCGTGCAGATCGCCCAGCGCGACGGCTCGCACCACATGAACATCTTCCGCGTGCGGACGATCAAGGGGCTCGGGCCCGAAGGCGGGCTCATCCAGAAGAACCAGAACGGCGTTGGCGAGTGCTTCAAGAGCCCCAACTGGGCCGACTGGCCGCTCATCGCGAACTCGCAGCAGGACGGCCAGCTCGACTGGACGTTCCCCGACGGGGTCGCGAACGTCCTCCAGCCCGACGAGTGGCTGATGCTGCAGACGCACTACGTGAATGCGTCGTCGCAGAAGACCCCCGAGGCCGTCGGCCGCGTCCGGGTGAACTTCTGGTCGCTGCCGACGGAGGAGGTGACGGCCGAGATGGGCACCGTCTTCGCGACCAAGCAGTCCATCCGTGTCTGCCAGTCGAACCCGCGGCCCACGTTCGAGGGCTCGTGTCAGATCAACAGCCCTTCTCCCGTGAGGATCATCGGCGCCAACGGCCATTTCCACAGCCGGGGCACGAAGTTCGACATGTACGCTTGGGACGGCACCTCGATCGGCACGCCCGCGGAGTCGGAGCGCTTCTATACATCGACGGCGTGGGACGACCCGCCGATGCTCATCTCGCCGCAGCTCGACCTGGAGCTCCCGAAGAACGGCGGCGTCTGGTACGGCTGCACCTTCGAGTGGCAGCCGCCGGATCCGGCGGTCGGCTGCAGCGGCCTCGACGAGTACGACGCGACGAAGAACATGACGCCCGAGGAGCAGCTCGATTGCTGCTACACGTTCGGCCCGATCGTCGAGAAGAACGAGCACTGCAACATCTTCGTCTACTACTATCCGAAGCAGGACGACGTGTTCTGCAACTGAGCCTCCCGCGCAGGCGCGCGCGGCGCCGGTCGCCCGGCGCGCGCCTCGACAGGAGCTCCCCAGCCTGGTCTTCTATCCCATGCGCACCTGCTTGCACCCGGCTGCTCCGCTCGGGGCGATGAAGCCGACTGCCACCATGGCGTCGGCTGCGCCAATCGCTCTCATGGCTCCGATTGCGCGGGTCGCCGCCATGGCGCTCGGCGCGATCGTCCTCGCCGGCTGCCCCGACGATCCTGCGACGCCGCCCGACGAGGGGCCGCCCGCGTGGCGCGTGCTGCTCGACGAGGACGACCTCGACCGGGCGGTGCTGTCGATCTGGGGGACGGGGCCCGACGACGTGTTCGCCGTGGGGGGGCCGCTCGGCAATACGGGCCTCGAGTCGCTCGTGCTGCACCACGACGGGGCGACGTGGCGCGAGCTCCCGGCCGGCGGGGAGGAGACGTTCTGGTGGGTGGCGGGCTCGGGGCCGAACGACGTGTGGATGGTCGGCGAGCGCGGCCGCGCCGCGCACTGGGACGGAAATGCCTTCCGCGAGCACGACACCGGGACGGAGGCTACCCTGTGGGGCGTCATCACGTTCGCACCCGACGACGCCTGGGCCGTCGGCGGCACGCCCGGCGTTGGTGAGGACGCGGAGAAGGATATCGTCCTTCACTGGGACGGCGGCGCCTGGTCCAGAGAGGCGCTGCCCCAGGAGACGGGCCGCGCGCTCTACAAGGTGTGGGGAGAGTCCTCGGAGGACCTCTATGCCGTCGGTGAGTTCGGCGTGATCTGGCACCGCGCGGGCTCGACCTGGGAGCTGCAATCCGATCCGCCGATCGCGCAGGGGACCCTGTTCACCGCCGCCGGCTGCAGCCGTGAAGAGGTGTACGCGGTCGGCGGGAGAGACGTGCTCCGCTCGGACGGCGAGGCGTGGCGTCGGATCGACGTCGAGCTCACCAACGACGTCAACGGCGTCGCCTGCGGACGGCCGGGCGAGGTCGCGATCGTCGGCTATGGTGGCCTCAAGCAGCGACTCGTCGACGGGGCCTGGATCGACGAGTTCACGGAAGAGCCGTACGCCGATCTCCACGCCGTCTGGGCCGACGGGGAGGGGGCCTTCTGGGCGGTCGGCGGCGACTTCCTCAGCCAGCCGACCCCGGGCAGGGCGCGAAAGGGCGTGGTGGCGCGCCACGGAAAAGGGCAGATCGCCGACACTGTGAGCCGCTGATCACCGCGCGGCAGATGGCCGTACGTGTATTACCTGGCCGGACATGCGCGCAGTGTGGCATGTCGCATCATCGCGCCGTGAACACAGCTACACGCCGTGATGAGGCGGGCACGGCCGCAGAGACTTTTTTTTCGCAAAATGCTTCAAAGGGTGGCGCTGGTCGTCCGATTGCAACAGCCGCAGTGACCACACGCGGACCCCGCGCACCTAAACCCAGGAGAATTCGAATGCGACGGACCATTGCTCAGCTTTTTGTGAGTGCCTTTACGTTTGCTGTCCCCGTTCTCGTTGCTTCTTCCGCATCAGCCCAGGGAAATCCCTGTGGATCCCTCCAGGCCGCGGCGGCCGGACGGTGCGAGATCCGCACCTCGGGCGGCTGCGAGGGGTACTGTGAGCCGGTCCAGTTCACGGCGGAGTGCGACGCGCGGTGCACTGGCACCGCGTCGGCGTCGTGCACGGGGAGCTGCGAAGCGGATTGCCAGGCAGATTGCGACGTCGACCCAGGCAGCCTGAGCTGCGAAGGGAGCTGCTCGGCGAGCTGCAAGGCGAACTGCAGCGCCGACTGCTCGGCCCAGGCCAACGGCGGCGGGGCGCAGGCGGACTGCGAGGCGGCGTGCTCGGCGGACTGCGACGCCGAGTGCGACGTGAGCTGCCAGGGGACCCCGCCGAGCGCCTCGTGCGACGCGAAGTGCGAGGCGAGCTGCGAGGGGCAGTGCAACGTCGAGGCGAACATCGATTGCAACGCCGACTGCACCGCCGATCTCCGGGGCGGGTGCGAGGTGCAGTGCTCGACGCCGGATGGCGCGCTGTTCTGCGACGGGCAGTACGTCGATATCGCCGGGACCATGGAGGAGTGCAAGAACTGGCTGCTCTCGCAGAACATCGAGGTCGAGGCGCACGCCGAGGCCGAGGCCAGCGTCTCCTGCGCCGCTGCGCCGGGGTCGACCGCGCCGTTCACGGGCACCGGCCTCGCGGCGCTCGTCGCCGGCGTGGGCGTGGCCGCCGCGCGCCGCCGCAAGCGGTCCTGAGCCGCGGCCGGCGCGCCTGACGGCGCGCACCGGCGCTTCGTGAACGATCCCCGGGCCGGGTCGCCTTGCGCGGCCCGGCCTGGTGTTCTCCGGCACCGTGGCGGCGCGGCCTGGCTTGGGCCGGCGCCGTAGTAGATTCGCGACCACCCTGATGACCCTGCATCGTCGTTCGAGGCCGCGCTGGGCGCTCGCCCTCGCGCTGCTCGCCGGCTGCGAGGCGCGCACGCCGCCCGCCCCGCCCGCAGCAGCCCCCGCGATCGCCGGCGCGCCGTCGCTCTCCAGCGCGGCGGCGGCGCCGAAGGCCGCGAGCGCGGCGGCGCCGGCGCCCGCGAAGGCCGCCGCGCCGCCGGAGCCGCTGCCGCCGGAGCCGCCGATCGCGCTCGCCTCCGGCGGCGCGCGCGCGGTGCGCGGGGACGCCGGGCTCGTGACCTCCGTCGAGGAGCACGCGACGCGCGCGGGCGCGGACGTGCTGCGGCGCGGCGGCAACGCGGTCGACGCCGCGGTCGCGGTGGCGTTCGCGCTGGCGGTGACCCACCCGAGCGCGGGCAACATCGGCGGCGGCGGCTTCATGATGATCCGCCTCGCGAGCGGCGAGACGCAGGCCGTCGACTTCCGCGAGGCCGCGCCCGCGTCGGTGACCACCGCGTCGAACATGGCGATGGTGCGCGCCGGCGCGTACGGCTACGCGTCCGCCGGCGTCCCGGGCTCGGTCGCCGGCCTCGCCCTCGCGCACGAGCGGTTCGGCAGCCGGCCGTTCGCCGAGCTCCTGGCCCCGGCGATCGACCTCGCGCGCAAGGGGCACCGCCTCGGCGCGCGGCAGGCGCTCACGCTGCGCTGGTCATGGCCCCGGCTGAGGGCCGATCGGGCCGCGAGCGCGATCTGGGGGCGCGGCAAGGCGCCGCTCGCGCAGGGCGAGCTGGTGCGCCAGCTCGATCTCGCCCGCACCCTGGAGACGCTCGCCGCGGAGGGGCCGCGCGCCTTCTACGAGGGCGCGATCGCCAGGAAGATCGCCGCCGCGATGCGCGAGCGCGGCGGGCACATCGCCGAGAGCGACCTGCGCGCCTACCAGGCGAAGTGGCGCGCGCCGCTGCGGTTCTCCTACCGCGGCTTCACCGTCGACACGATGCCGCCCCCGTCGATGGGCGGCGTCGCGCTGGCGGAGATCCTGCTCACGCTCGAGCGCATCGAGGCGCACGAGGCCCCGGTCGACTCCGGGCTGTCGCTGCACCTGTTCGTCGAGGCGGCGAAGCGGGCGTACGCCGATCGGCGCCAGGTGAGCGCGGACCCGGATTTCGTCGGGCCGGAGACGTCGCAGCTCCTCGCGAGGCTGCTCGACGGCGGCTACCTGATGCGCCGCGCGCCGGCCATCGATCGGGAGCGCGCCACGCCGGCGGGCGACATCGCGCCGGTCGCGGGCGCTGTCGCGCCGGAGTCCCCGGAGACGACGCACTTCTCGGTGATCGACGCGCAGGGCAACGCGGTCTCGTGCACGACCACGCAGTCGGCGAGCTTCGGGTCGAAGATCGTGATCCCCGGCACGGGCATCCTGCTCGGCAACGCGATGGGCGCGTTCTCGGAGACGGGCATCAACGCGGTCGCGCCGGGCAAGCGCATGGCGAGCTCGATGACGCCGACCCTCGTGAGCCGCGACGACAAGGTCGCGCTCGTCCTCGGCTCTCCCGGCGGCGACACGATCCCGAACACCGTCGCGCAGGTCCTCCGCAACCTGGTCGACCACGGGATGACGATCGACGAGGCGGTCCGGCACGCGCGCGTCCACCACCAGTGGATGCCGGACCGGGTGCGCGTCGAGCGGCTGACGCCCCCGCCGCAGGCCGCCCTCGACGACCTCGCGCGGCGCGGGCACGCCGTCGCGCTGGATCCGATGCCGATCGGCGACGCGAACAACCTCCTCGTCGACGCCGCCGGCGTGGCGTGGGGCTACGCCGACACGCGCGAGGGGGGGACGGCCGAGGGCGTCAGCGCGCCCGGGAAGCCCGCCGCGGCGGCGCAGGCCGGCGCGCCGGAGGCGTCGAGCGCGCCGTAGTCCGCGCGGGCGGCGTCATCGCAGCCGGGGGTCGTACTCGGCCGCGTCGGCGTCGTCGTCCTCCTTGGGGCGCACGACCACGACCGGGCACGGCGCGTTCCGCGCGATCCGGTCGGCGGTGGAGCCGCCGAAGAGCCGCTGGAAGGGCGACTGCGGGTGCGTGGCCACGACGATGAGATCGGCGCTGAGCTCGCGGGCGAGCGAGACGATGGCCCGGTCGGGCCGGCCGGTGCGGAAGTGCATCGCCATGAGCCGCGGCTGGCCGTCCGCGAAGCGGTGCTGGAGCACCCGGAGCGAGGGCGGCGACGACGCGCCGGGCGTCGTCACGTCGCGCACCGCGGGGGCGACCTGCCGCGGGCCGACGACCACCGCGTGGATCTCCGTCTCGCCCCGGAGCGCCGCCAGCTCGAACGCGAAGCGCCAGGCCCGCCCGCCCGGCTCGGACAGGTCCATCGCGACCACCACGATGTACGACCTCACCCGGCGCCCGCCGCGCAGGCTCGAGCGGGCCGCCTCGCTCGCCGGGGCGGGCTCCTTCCCGCGGGCGCGCTCGCTCACGGGCGCCGGCTCGACCACGGGCGCGCGCTCGCCCGTGGGAGCGCGCTCCGTCGCAGGAGCCGGCTCGACCGCGGGGACCCGCTCCGTCGCTGGGGCCGGCTCGGTCGCGGGGACCCGCTCGGTCGTCTCGGTCGTCTCGTCGGGCATCCCCCCTCCCGCGGCGGCGCCCGCCGCGCGCGGCGGCCGGGCGAGCGCCTCGCCCTGATCGGCGCGCGCGGGCGCCGTTGCTTCGGTCGGCATCGGGCGCAACGTTCGCAACGCGCCGCACGCCCGCAAGCCGCCGCCGCGCACGCCGCGCGGCGCGCGCAGGCGGACAGCGCGAGCCGCCCGGGGCCGCCCCGGGCCACTCCAGCCTTGACGCACCCTCCAGACCTTCGCAGCGTCCCGCCCATGATCCCCCGCTACACCCCGCCCGAATTCGAAGAGCTCTGGTCGCCCGCCACCCGGTTCAAGACATGGCTAGAGGTGGAGCTCGCCGCCTGCGAGGCGATGGAGGCCGAGGGGCTCGTGCCCGCCGGCATCGCGGAGGGGATCCGGGGGAAGCAGCTCTCGCTCGACGCGGCGCGGATCGATGCGATCGAGCGCACGGTCAAGCACGACGTCATCGCCTTCCTCACCCACGTCGAGGAGCTGGCGGGCGAGGGGGCGCGGTGGCTGCACCGCGGGATGACCTCGAGCGACGTGCTCGACACGAGCCTCGCGATGCTGCTCGTCCGCGCGGCCGACATGCTCTCGGCGCGGCTCGACAAGCTCTGCGACGCGCTCGCGCGGCGCGCGGACGAGCACCGGCGCACCCCGATGATCGGCAGGAGCCACGGCATCGCCGCCGAGCCGATCACGTTCGGCCTGGCGCTCGCGGGCCACCTCGCCGAGATGAAGCGCGGCAGGGCGCGCCTCGCCGCCGCGCGCCAGGCGATCGCCGTCGGCAAGATCGCCGGCGCCGTCGGGACGTACGCGCACCTGTCGCCGCGCATCGAGGAGCGCGCGCTCGCCGCCCTCGGCCTGCGCCCCGAGACGGTCTCGACGCAGGTCGTCGCGCGCGATCGCCACGCCGAGTTCTTCGCCGCGCTCTCGCTCATCGCCGCGGGCATCGAGCGGCTCGCGACCAACGTGCGGCACTGGCAGCGCACCGAGGTCGGCGAGGCGGAGGAGCGCTTCTCCGTGGGCCAGAAGGGCTCGAGCGCGATGCCCCACAAGCGCAACCCGATCCTCAGCGAGAACCTGTGCGGCCTCGCGCGCGTCGTGCGCGCCGCCGTGATCCCCGCGCTCGAGAACGTGCCGCTCTGGCACGAGCGCGACATCTCGCACTCGTCGGTCGAGCGGATGATCGCGCCCGACGCGACCTCGACGCTCGGCTTCATGCTCGACCGCGCCGCGGGGCTCGTCGACGGGCTGGTCGTCTACCCCGAGCGGCTGCGGCAGAACCTCGACCGCACGGGCGAGCTCTTCTTCAGCGAGGCGGTGCTGCTGTCGCTCGTCCAGAAGGGCAGGCCGCGCCAGGCGGCCTACGAGCTGGTGCAGCGCTGCGCGATGCGCGCCATCGCGGGCGAGGGCCGCTTCCGCGACAACCTCGCGGCCGACGCGGACGTCGCGGCGCTGCTCGCCCCGGACGAGATCGCGCGCTGCTTCGATCTCGACCACGCGCTCTCGCACGTCGACGCGATCATCGATCGCGCGCTCCGCGATTAGCTCGACGCACCAGGGGTCCGGCCAGGGATCCAGAGAGAGATTTAACGCCAAGGCGCAAAGGCGCCAAGGCGCAAAAAAGATAATAAATTCGGGCATTTTTGCGTCTTTGCGCCTTTGCGTCTTGGCGTTAAATCTCTCGCCGCTCGCGAGGCAGGGCCCTGGCAGGATCGCTGACCCGAGGTGCTGGCCGAGGCCGTTGATCTGCACAGGGCGCTCTGAGAGGCTCCGGCCCGCCATGGCCGCCGCCCGTCGCCCCTCGCTCCGCCGCATCCACCGCTCGCTCCCGCGCCTCCTCGCGGCGCTCACGCCGCTCGCGGCGCTCGCCGCCTGCAGCGGGAGCGCCCCGGCGCCGCCGCCGTCCGCGGGCGCTGCCCCGCCGCCCTCGGCGTCCTCGGCCGTCGCGTCGAGCCTCGCGCCCGCGGAGGCGCCGCGGGAGCCGTTCGCCGCGCTGCGCGACCGGATCGTGCGCGCGTGGGTCGCGGACCAGCCGTCGTTCGCGCGCTCGCGCGGGTTCCACGAGCGCGACGGCCAGGTCGCCGACTACTCCGCCGCGGCGATCGAGCGGCGGCTCGCGCGGCTCGAGCAGGGCCGCGCGGCCCTCGCGGCCGTCGACCCCGCGGCGCTCTCCCCGGACGAGGCGCTCGACCGGGCGATCCTCCTCCAGCAGATCGACCTCACGCTGTTCCACGGCAGGGATCTCGAGGACTGGCGCCGGAGGCCGCAGTTCTACGACGAGCTGTTCGGCGTGAACCAGTACCTCGACCGCGATTACGCGCCGCTGCCCGAGCGCGCGCGGCGCCTGCTGGAGCACGAGAAGGCGGCGCTGACCCAGGTGCCGCGCGTCCTCGAGAACCTCGCGAGCCCGATGCCGAGGCCGGTCATCGAGGTCGCCGTGAAGATCTTCCGCGGCTACGCCGAGTACCTGCGCGGCGACGTCGTCAAGCTGCTCCAGGGCGTGGGCGACGCCGCCTTCCAGGCGGAGTTCCAGGAGACGAACGCCGCGCTCGCCGCCGCGGCCGAGAAGCTCGCCGATCACCTGGCCACCGTCGAGCTGCCGAAGGGCGACGCCAGCCACGTGCTCGGGGAGGCGCGGTACAAGAAGCTCCTGCTCGCGCAGGAGGGGCTCTCGATCCCGCTCGCCGAGCTCAAGAAGATGGGCGAGGACGACCTCGCGGCGAACAAGGCGGCCTACCAGGCGCTCGCGAGCAAGGTGAAGACCTCCCGGCCGAAGGCGGGGCAGCTGCTCGCCGAGGCGACGCGGGTGATGGAGGCGTCGCGCAGGTTCATCGTCGACAGGGAGATCATGAGCCTCCCGTCCGACGAGCGGGCGGTCGTGAAGGAGACGCCGCCGTACATGCGCTGGAACTCCGCCTTCCTCGACGCGCCGGGGCCGTTCGAGCGGGAGGGGCTCGTGTCGTTCTACTACATCACGAAGCCCGACCCCTCCTGGCCCCGGAAGGAGCAGGAGGAGTACGTGATGCAGCGCGGGACGCTGCTCTCGACGACCGTGCACGAGGTCTACCCGGGGCACTTCGCCCAGCACCTGTGGGAGAACCGCGCGCCGACGGACGTGCAGAAGATGTTCGGCAGCTACTCGTTCGTCGAGGGCTGGGCCCACTACGCCGAGCAGATGATGATCGAGCAGGGGTTCGGCAAGGAGGACCCCCAGAGCCGGCTCGGCCAGCTCGCGGACGCGCTGCTGCGCAACTGCAGGGTGGTCGTGTCGCTCGGGGTGCACGCCGAGGGCATGAGCCTCGACGCGGCGGAGCGCCGCTTCGTCGACGACTGCTTCCAGGACCGCGCGACGGCGCGGCAGCAGGCGGTGCGCGCGACGTTCGACCCCGGCTACTTCGCCTACACGCTCGGCAAGCTCCAGATCCTGAAGCTCCGCGAGGAGGCGAAGGCGACGCTGGGCGCCGCGTTCTCGCTGCGCCGCTTCCACGACGCGCTCCTCTCGCACGGGTCGCCGCCGGTGCCGCTCCTGCGCGAGCGCGTGCTCGCCGAGCTCAGGGCGCCGGAAAAGAAATAGCCTTCACGAAGACCCCCGGCCGCGCGCCTCGCGCGCGGCTCACCCCTCCGGGGCCCAGCGCGTCGGTCGCGTCTTCAGCGTGCGCACGCCGAGCGCGTCGCACCACGCCTCGAAGCGGGCGCGCGGCACGCCGCGGAAGCGCAGGTCGTCGAGGCGCTCCGCGAGCGGCACGTCGGTGCGGAGCGTCGCCAGCGTCCGGTAGAGCAGCGCCTCCTCGCGCTGCTCGACCAGCGCGCGCGCGATCCTGTCGGCGCCGCGCACCGGCACCGTCCACGCGGACGGGTCGTCCGGGATCTGCTCGAGGTGCCCGTACGCGCCGAGCAGCGCGGCCGCCGTCCGGTCGCCGATGCCCGCGAGCCCCGGGATGCCGTCGGCGTCGTCGCCGGTCAGCGCGAGGTAGTCCGGGATGCTCGCCGGGGCCACGCCGCGCGCGGCGCGCAGCGCGGCCTCGTCGACGACGCGCTCCTTCCGGCGGTCGACCTGCACGACGCGCTCGCCCGCGAGGCACTGCCCGAAGTCCTTGTCCGGGCTGAGGATGCGCACCTGCTCGACCTCGCCCTGGAACCGCGCCGCCGCCGTCGCGAGCGCGTCGTCCGCCTCGAACGCGTCCATCGACCAGACGACGATCCCGAGCGCGCGCACCGCCTCCTCGACCGGATCGAACTGGCCGCGCAGCGCCGGATCCATGCCCTCGTCGCTCTTGTAGCCGGCGAACAGATCGTTCCGGAACGAGCGGACCGGGTTGTCGAACGCGACAGCGAGGTGCGTGACCTCCTCGTCCGGGTGGTGCAGCAGCGCGAGCAGCGAGGCGACGACCCCCACCGTCGCCTTCGCGTCCCAGCCCCCCGGCGCGCGGTGGTCGGGCCGCTTGGAGAAGTGCGCGCGGAAGAGCTCGTAGGTGCCGTCGACGAGGTGCAGCCGCATGGGTGTCCCCTCCCGCGGGCCGCCCGCCCGCTACGCCGTCATGTCGGCCATGAAGATCGGCGGCGAGTGCAGGGCCATGATCTCCGGCGTCGGCGGGGCCGACTGCTTCGCCATCCGGAGCGCCTCGTCCATCGTGCGCGCCGTCTCCCAGCCGAGCAGCTGCGGGATGTACTCGTTGTCGGCGCCGACCACGATCATCCGGCCGATGTGCTGCCGGCCCGCCTCGCCCCAGTACCACATGAAGAACGGGTGGGTCGGGTGGTACGCGTGGCCGAAGCGGTACATCTCGATGTACGCCGGGTTCTCCGAGAACTTCTTCTCGTACCGCTTGTGCAGCTCCATCGCGTCGCGCGTCTCGGGCAGCAGCCGGTGCACGAACTCGATGTACGGGGCGTGGTGCTCGTTGTCGAACAGGTCGGTGCAGGGGTGGAGGATGATCATCGTCCCCCCCTTCTTGAGCATCGGCGCGCCCCGGTAGAGGTTGAACATGTAGCCGTTCGCCATCACCTGCACGAGCAGCGGGTTCAGGAACGAGTTCACGTTGTACGGGCTGATGTACGGGATGCCCGTGATCAGGATGTCGGCCTGGCCCGTGACCGGGACGAGGTACTGGTCGAAGCTGCGCTTCAGCGTGTGCTCGTGGACGGCCTCGGTCTCGCCGGCGAACACCCCGGTCACCCCGTACGGCGAGGGGACGCGCTGGAAGATCGCCTGGCGCGCGGGCTGCGGCACCTTCGACAGCGTGAAGCGGAGGGCGCGCAGCGCGCTCTTCTCGCCCGCGCTCAGGTCGTCCTCGTTCTTCGCGAGGAACTCGAGCGGGCGATCGAACATGCGGTTGTTGATCGTCGTCTCGATCGTGAAGACGTTGAGCTTCTTGTTGGCCAGCCGGCCCATCCGCTCGACGCTCGTGTGCAGCGCGGAGCTCTTCGGGTCCATGTACGAGTAGCAGTCGCGCATCACCCGCGGGTTGTGGTGCGCGCGCAGGCTCCTGTACCCGCACAGGCCGACCGAGACCGACTTGTGCCCGCCGTCCATCGGCACGAGGTTCAGGTTCACGTAGATCACGAGGTCGCTGTCGACCGCGCGCTTGTTCAGCTCGACCTCCTCGCCGACGTCGGTCGTGCCGATGTACTTCATGTTGGCGAGGTTCTCGGCGTCGTGGTTGTAGAGCTTCTTCGGCCAGTAGGCGTTGAAGATCCTGTCGCCGACGATGTGGCGGACCTCCCAGTCCTTCATCCGCCGGTGGACGCTCGTCGCGATGATGATCTCGACGTCGTCGACGCCGTAGTCGGAGAGCAGGTCGAGCACGATGGTGAGGACGCGCTCGCGGATGTCAGGGCGCCGCATCGGCGGCAGCGGCAGCGAGATGTCGTCCACCGCGATCGTGACCTTCATCCCCGGGCGGAGCTTCGCGTAGAGCGGCTCCGAGTTGTGCGGGTGGTTGATCGCGTAGCGGATCGCGGCGTCGACGTCCTTCAGCGGCTCGAGCGGCGGCTTCGGGTAGATCACCCGGGAGCCGGTGGGCAGGTCGACCTCGACGAGCTGGTCGCCTGAGAAGAGCACCCGGGGGGCGCTGCGGCTGTCTAGCGTGACGACGCAAGGATGGCTCATGGGACTTTCAGAGCAGGTGGTGCGACGAGTTGGGCTGTGGCGTGGCTCCCCGCCGTCGTCCGGCAGAGGCCGGGGTCATGCGGCGAGATGGAGGATCGGCCAGTGGTAGGCCTGCGCGAGCAGCTTGAGCTTGCGGTCCGGGTTCACCGCCGCCGGGTAGCCGACGACCGAGAGCATCGGGACGTCCGAGTAGCTGTCCGAGTAGGCGAAGCACTCGTCGAGGTTGTGCCCGTGCGCGTGGGCGTGCTCGCGGATGAGGCGCGCCTTCTCGGGGCCGGCCACGACGGGGCGCAGGAGCTTGCCCGTCGCGAACCCGTCCTTCACCTCGAGCCGGTTCGCGATGATCCCCGTGGCGCCGAGGTGCTCGGCGAGGATCTGCATCAGGAAATCCAGCGCGCCGGAGATGAGGACGACGTCGTGCCCCTTGTCGAGGCTGCACTTCACGAGGTCCCGCGCCTTGCCGTAGATGGCCGGCTTGAGCACCTTCGCGAACGCCTCCTCGGCGAGGGCCACCAGGCGGTCCTCGGAGACGCCCGCGAACGAGCTGAAGAGCAGCTCGTTGAAGAGGCGCCGATCCTGCAGCTCCGCCATCGCCATCCACGGCGCCTTGACGAGCGCGCGGCCGAGCTTCGCGAGGCTGTGCATCGGCGTTGGCTGGTTCAGCATGTAGAACACCGTCGGGTGCACGAGGTTGGTCGTGACCAGGGTGCCGTCTACGTCGAAGTAGCTCGCCGGCATGTGGGGCAAATCTCCCTTCATGCCCGTTGAGTCAAGATCGAGCTGGCGCGAACCGGGATTCGCAGGCGAATCGTCACGCCGCGAAGAGGCGATCGTAGCGGTCGTCGAGGTCGACGCCGCCGTCGGTGTCGCCCCGGTCGACCGGGTTGATCCCGCAGTATTCGACGCTCGCCAGGTGGCGCCAGCGCCCGGCGCGCTCCGGCTCGTCGGGCAGCACCGGGGTCGTGCAGGGGAAGCAGCCGATGGTGCGGAAGCCCATCGCGTGCAGGGGGTTCTCGACGGCGTCCGGATGTGCCGCGAAGTAGGCGTCGAGCTCCTCGCCGCTGAGCGACGCGAAGGGGTGGACGCGGATGGCGTTGTTCGCGGGATCGAGGCCGAACGGCGCGACCTTCGCGCGGGCGCCGCCCTCGCCGCGCCGCAGCGCCGCGACGAGCGCGTCGTAGCGGCCGCGGATGGCGTGCAGCGGGACGGACTTGCGGAGCTCGCAGCACCGCTCCTGGCCCTCCTTCGAGAGGTAGAGCAGCCCCTCGTCGCGCGTCTGCTGCATGAAGCTGCGCTCGGGCGAGAGCGTGACGACGCGCAGGTTCGGGTGGGTCCGCGCGAGCTCGTCGCGCGTGGCGAGCGTCTCGGCGTGGAGCACGCCGGTGTCGACGAAGACCACGTCGAAGGACAGGCCGGCGCGGTCGGCCACGTGGCAGAGCGCGGTCCCGGCCCGCTGCATGCTGCTCAGGATGGCCGCGCGGGGGCCGAAGGACTCGCGGACGAAGCGGAGGAGCTCGATGGGCGACGCGCCCTGGAAGCGTCGGTTCAGCGGTTCGAGGTGTCGCTCGGTGATGCGCATACGCGATGCATAGCAGAGCCCGTTTCCTTGATCCGGGTTGCCTTCGCCGGAGCTTGCGCCTAACTCCGCTTTCGCGGAATGACCAGCGCCCACCAAGCCTCGCAAGCCGGCGGACTCGGCCAGGAGCTCCCGGAGCTCGAGCGCCGGCGCTTCCTGTTCGTGACCGGCAAGGGAGGCGTCGGGAAGACGACGATCTCCGGCGCGCTCGCCCTCGCGTTCGCCGCCCGCGGCAAGCGCGTCCTCGTCGCGATGTGCAACACGAAGGAGCGGCTCTCGGCCATCCTCGGCACGAAGCCGATCGGCCAGGAGGTCACCCACGTGGCCGAGCGGGTGTGGGCGGTGAACATCTCGCCCGACAAGGCGCTCCGTGAGTACGGCGAGATGGTCCTCAAGGTGCGCGCCGCGGCCGATCTCGTCTTCGACAACAAGTACACGCGCACCTTCTTCCGCGCGGTGCCCGGGCTCTACGAGTGGGCGATGCTCGGCAAGGCCTGGTTCCACACGACCGAGCTGCTCGCGGACGGGTCGAACCGCTTCGACGTGGTGCTGCTCGACGCGCCCGCGACCGGGCACGGGGTGGACATGCTGCGCGTGCCCAAGGTGATCCTCGACGTGGCGCCGCCGGGCATCCTGCGCCGGGACGCCGAGGCGGCGTGGGCGATGTTCCGGGACCCGGCGCGGAGCGGGGTCGTCGTCGTGACCCTCCCGGAGGAGATGCCGGCGACCGAGACCGTCGAGCTCGTCGCGGAGGTCCGGGGCGAGCTCGGCCTGCCGGTCCACCGGCTGATCATCAACGGCGTGCTGCCGCCGCTGTTCTCGCCCGAGGAGCGCCGGGCGCTGCTCGTGGATCCGGGGCGCCTCGACATCGAGGCGCCGCTGCGCGCCGCGCACACCGTCGAGAGCGCCGTCGTGGCGGGCGCGCGGCGCTCGATGCGCGAGTCGGTGCAGCACGAGAGCCTGGCGCGCCTGCGCCGCGAGCTCGACCTGCCGACCGTGATCCTGCCGTTCCTCTTCGACGAGGCCTCGACGGTCGCCGGCACGCGGACGCTGGCCGAGCGCCTCTGAGCGGGCCGATGCCGGCGGCGATGGTGCGAGCGAGCCCGCTGCTCTGCGACGGCCGTGCGCTGCTCGACGCCGATCGCCTCCTCCACGCGGGGGTCGCCGATCGGCGCGCGAGCTTCGAGCTCGCGTTCACGGCGGCGCCGCCGCACACGGGTTTCCTCGTGGTCGCCGGCGTCGAGGCGGCGCTCGAGGCGCTCGCGCTGGACGGCGGGCGGCTCGACCCGGGGGAGGTGTTCGCGGCGCGCGCGGCGTGCGGCCTGAGCGACGCGCTCGTGGAGCGGCTCGCCGGCGCGGCGCTCTCGGTCGACATCGACGCGATGCCCGACGGGACGATCGCGTTCCCGGGCACGCCGGTCGTCTCGGTGGAGGGGCCGTTCGTCGAGGCGCTCCTCGTGGGCGCGCTGCTCGTGCCGGCGCTCCGCCGGGGCACGGCCGCGGCGACGCGGGTGGCGCGGCTCCTCATCGCCTCGGACGGCGGCGCCGTCGTCGACGGGTCGTCGGCGCGCGTGCCGTTCGCCGACGAGGCGCTGGCGCTCGCGCGCGCGATGCACGTGGGCGGCGCGGCGGCGACGACGAGCGCGCTCGCGGCCGCGGCGCTCGGCGTCCCGTTCCGGGGCGAGGCGGGGATCGACCTCGGCGAGCTCGCGCCGCCGCCGTCGCCGCTCGAGGGGAGCTGGCCCTGGTACGCCGACCGGGTGATCGACCTCGGGGGTCACGACGAGGAGGCGCTGCTCCTCGAGGCGCGGCGCGTGGGCACGACCGCGGGCGGCTGGGTCGCCTCGGGGCTCGCGGAGCTCTCGGAGGGGCTGCCCGCGGCGCGCTACGAGCTCGTGGCGCTCGAGGAGTCGGGCGCGTGGTCGCTCCGGCAGGGCGCGAGCGGGCGCGGCGACGTGATCGCGGGGCGCAAGATGGTGGCGCGCTACTTCGACGAGGCCGGGCGCGCGGTCGTCGACGTGATCCACCTCGCGCACGAGCGGATGCTGACGCCGCGGGCGCTCGGGGTCGCGCGGCTCGCGCCCCTGGCGCGCGCGGTGATGCGCGGCGGCCACGCCCTCGAGTCGCCCGAGCCGCCGGGCGTCGGGCGCGAGCGCTCGGTCGGGGCGCGCGAGCTGCTCCCGCACGCGGTCGCGCACCTGCGCGCGCCGGCGCGCTACCCGGTGCAGCTCTCGCCGGCGCTGATCGCGCTGCGCGAGCCGGAGCCGCCGAGCTCGTGGAGGTGAGGGCGGGGCGCGTGCGGGAGGGATCCCGTCGCGCTCGCGGAGGGGGTCGTCGCCGGCGCGGAGGCTTCGCGCGCGGTCCTGGAGCTTCGCGCGCGGTCCTGAAGCTTCGCGCGCGGGTCGGAAGGTCAATTTCCCCGGGAAATTCGTCCCCCGGAGCGCGCCGGACGGTGCCGGGGGCGCGGCGGAGGCCGCCAAGTACGCGAAATCTCGTGCTCCGGAGCGAGCGGGAAGCTTCCGGAGCGCGCGCGAAGCTCCAGGACCGCGCGCGAAGGTCTCGGGCGCGCGCGGGAAGCCTCCGGAGCGCCCCGGGAGCTGGAGTTTGTGTGTCGGATTACTCGAAATCGACGCCGGCGGTCTCTTCGACCGGCTCGGTAGGCCTGGGCGGCGTGGCCGTGGGCTTGATCGGCGTGGCCGGCGTTGTCGCGGGCTTGCGCTGGGGCGGCTTGCGGCTCGCGAGGCCGAGGCGGATGAGGTAGCTGCGCTTCTTGACGACGGCGCGGGCCGTTGTCGCCCACTCGTCGAACCAACCGCGCAGCTTGACGAGCGCCTCGCGCCGCCGCGTGGCCTCGGGGAAATCGGTTGTCTCGGGCAGAGGCGATGTCGGGCCGAGCGCCACGTCGACGAGGCCCTTGAGGCGCTTGCGCTCAGTCTTGTCGAGGCCGCGGGTAGCGAGGAATGCGACGGCCTTCTTGTCGCTCTGCTTCGCCGCGGCGCGGTCCGGATCGGTGCCATTCTCGAGGGCGTCGAGCCGCGCGAGGAAGGTGGCCACTCCGCGGACTGCGGCGGTGCCGGTGGAGGGCGAGAGGTCCTTGAATACGTACTCGTGCACGTCGGGGAAGCGCCGGCGGAGCGCGGCGCCATGACGGGCGTAGTTGGGCTCGTCCCATTGATCGAGCTCCCCTGTCGCGGCGCGCTGCGCCCTGGCATCGTCGGTGTCGGCCGGCGCGCCGGCTGTCTTGCGCGGGGCGGCGAGGACGTCGAGGAGGAGCGAGCGGCCCTCCAGGATATCGTCATCGGTCATGCCCGCTCCGGCCATCAACGTGCGAACCGCGGCGACGGCGCCTATCCCCATCAGGAGCTTGGTGGCGCGCTCCGGCGTGGCCTCGAGGACTGCATTCGAATACTCCATGGCTGATTTCCTCCCTGCCGGCCGGCAAAGCCGGACGGCGGCAATGAGGAGGGAAGATACAATGGATGTCGGCGCGGTTGAAAAGGGCTTTCTCGCCTGAGCTACCGTCGGGTTTTTGCTGCCTCGACCTGGGCGAGCTCGTGTTGTGGTCTGCCGTCGGGGTACCCGTCTCCCGTCTCCCGTCTCCCGTCTCCCGCCTCACGTCCTCGTCTCCCGTGCTCGTGCGCGTGCGCGTTCCCGTGCTCCCTCCGCGTTCTCCCTCCGATGCAACCCACGGCTGTCTCGTCACCAAGGACGGAGCGACGGGGAACTCGCCATGTGTTCCTCGGCCGAGCAATGTCCTACCGCTCCCGTGTGGACGCTTGCAGCCGGAGAATTAGCGGGCGAGCGTGCGCGGGCGATAAGAATCGCGGGGTGGAGGGAATGCACATGAGAAGGGGAACGAGGCGGCGGACAGCGATCCTCGTGGCGGCCGTGGCCGCCGTGGCGCTCGGCGCGACGGCGACAGGGTGCTTGTGGCCGCGCGAGGAACACGCGCCCGGCAGGTTCTGCGCGCAAGCCAACACCAGTACTCTCGAGCACTGCGTGGACGCGAGCGAGGGCCCGGGCAGCGCGTGGAGCAAGGCCGAGGCGGACGGCGAGCTGCCGATCCAGATGTGGGCGTTGCCGCCGTTCAGCGTGTCCGACGCGTTCGTCGCGAGCGAGGCGGAGCTCGGGGGCTGGTTCGACAACCTCGATCGGGCCGTGGCGTATGTGCGCGACGAGGAGAAGCACGCCGAGTCGCTCCGGGCGACCCTGCACGGCGAGCTCCTCGGGATGCTCCTGACGCACAGGCGTCATCAGAAGGAGATCCTCGAGGAGGAGCCGGTCCGGGCGGCCGACAACTTCACACGGGCGATGACCGACAAGGCGAGCGCCGAGGAGGAGCCGCTCTCGGCCGCGCTCGCGGCCGACAAGCAGGCGATGGCGGTCGTGCAGGCTGTCTTCGACGAGGCCCGGCGCGATGCCGCGCCGCTCGTGTCCAGGTACGCGGCCGTCGCGGCGCGGTTTGCGGACTACCGCGCGACCGAGGCGGCGGAGACGGCGGCGTACGCGGCGCTCTCGGCGGAGGCGTCGCGGTCGGGCATCGACGGCCTCGACGGCGCGGAGCAGGCGGTGCTCGCCGCGGCGGGCGAGGCGAGCCGCGCGCCGAACGAGCTCGCCGCGGAGATCATGACGCAGTCGGTGGAGCTCCAGGCGCTCGCTGTGTCGTTCGAGGAGGCGATCGCGCCGCACAGGGAGGTCCTCGCGACGCACGGCGCGGTGGTGCCGGACATGACGTCGGGGGCGCTGCGCTCGCTCAGCGCGATGCTGGGCTACGCGCGGCGGCGCGTCGCCCGGAGCGACGCGACCGCGACGACGCTGCTCGGCGGCATCGCGCTGCGCCGGGAGGCGCTCCGCATGTTGCAGGGCGACGAGGGGGCGCGCGAGGCGATCGCGCGGTCGCGGAGCCGGAGGGCGTCGGAGCGGTTCCGCGAGGGAGTGCGCGCGCGCGTGGCGGCGCTGTCTGCGGCGCCGCCGGTGAGCGAGACGCTCGGGCTGCCGTTGCTCGCGGATCGGTGCGGAGAGCTCGTGGCGCTGGTGCAGATGCGGCCGCTCTGCGAGGCGGCGGGGGCGTCGTGGCGCGAGGCCGGGGGCGCGGAGCTGCGAGGGAAGCTCGATGCCGCGGAGGCGGAGCTCAGGACGGGCCTGCCGCGGAAGATCGCGGCGGGCCTCGCGGCGCTGCGGGAGAAGGGGATGGCCGCGGCGGCGCTCGACGCGGCGCAGGCGCGGCTCGACGCGGGCGACGTGAAGGGGGCCGCGATTGCGTATGACGCCGCCGTGCGCGGCGCGGAGGGGATATGAGGGCCTTGAAGGATGTAGCGCGGCGTGGCTTCCGCGCCGCGGTGCTACAGAAGCTCGTCGCGCTGGTCACGGTGCTGGCGGTGCTTTCGCCGTCGTTCGCGCGGGCCGGCACGCCCTACACCATGCTCTGGAGCAGCCACCAGGACGTCCATTCGTGCGCGAGCCCCGAGCTCGAGCATGAGGGTGACGCCATCTTCGAGGTGAACCGGACGCCCCTGCCCACCTACGGGGTTCCGGGCGGGCTGACGGTCGAAGGCGACGGCTCTCAGAGCAACACGCTCGAGGCGGACTTCGACTCGGTGCTGCTCCGCATGGGCAGGAACGAGTTCCACTTCGGGGTCCACACCGTCAACGGCAAGGACTGGTGTACCCACGCGCACGACGTGGTGCACCTCGTCTCGGAGCCGCTCGGGCTGAACAAGCCGCTCTTCAATATCCGCCGCGACGGTACCGGATTCGAGGGCAACACCGACGTCGACCTGAGCCTCGCGGAGATCAACCCGGACCTCGCGCGCGACATCGCGGAGCTGGAGGTCAGGATCGCCCGGCTGCTGACGGAGCTCCTCCGCAACGCCGCCAGGGTAGCGGACCTCAGGGAGAGAATGGACCTCCTGCGGCAGCTCGATCTGGAGCTTCACGACCTCGTGCAGCGGCCGCTGGACGAGATCTCGCGGACCGACCTCGACGCGATCCTGGACCGGTACAAGGACGTGGTCGACGCGGAGACGCGGGCGGCGATGGAGCAGCTCGTCGACGACCTGAAGAAGAGCGTCAGCGACCTGGAGAGCGAACTCGCGCGGCTCATGGACGAGTTCGGCGCGCAGGCGGACGAGGTGGCGGACCTCGCGACGCAGGATGCACGCGCCGAGGGGTGGGATCCAGACGACCCGTTGGCGTACGCGCTCGGGGAGAGCGAGGTGCCGTGGGTGGAGGTGCCGGACATCGCGGAGGTGGACGGCGCGTTCGAGGAGGGGCGGGACCCGTACGCAGCGTACGCGGACGCGGTGATCGCGGCGCTGGAGGCGGCCGTGAGCGGCGGGGTGGTGGTCGCGCGGGCGGACTTCGTGGCGAACGTGCGGGCGTGGCGGGACAACAGCGCGGCGCTGGAGATCGCGCTGCGCGACCGGATGGGGGTGTCGCTGGCGGAGACGAACGCGTTCCTGAAGGCGCAGAACCGGATCACGGCGGTCGTGCGGCGGTTCGTGGATGCGTCGGACTGGTTCGTGGACTCGCCGGTGCCGGCGGACCTGCGCGCGGCGGTCGACACGGTGCTGAAGCCGAGGTTCGATGCGCTCGCGGACCAGATGAAGGACAACCTCAACCTCTGGACGGGGAGCGGGCTCGACCTGGAGCAGACGCAGCTCTACCAGACGATCAGCGCGTTCGCGGGAGCGATGTCGACGGTCGCGGAAGGCTTCGAGGCGTATGCGGAGGTGATGCAGACGCTGGTGCACGCGACGACGCGCATCGGGGTGGGGTTCGTGCCCGTGGTCGGTCCGACGCTCGACCTGTGCGAGGCCGTGACGGGCAAGGAGTGGTGCCTGCCGGCCGGGCGAGAGCTCAGCGACGAGGAGCGGATCTTCTCGGGGCTGGGGTTCGGGCTCGGAGCGGTCGGGCACGTCTGGCACGGAGTCGCCGCCGCCGGCGCGCTACCGCCGCGTGGGATCCGGATCGCCGGGGAGATCGCGGAGGTCGATAAGGTCGTTGTCAAGGGGTTCGAGGTATGGAGGCTCCGCGGGTTCAAGACGCTGAAGGGGGGCGTCACGGAAGCCGGGTTCAACACCTTCGAGAAGGCGGCGATCAGCCACATGACCCGCGAAGGGCGGGCGCTCCTCGGCGTCGGCGACGAGGGCGTGCGCGAGATGCTCAAGATGCCAGCGCGCGTGAAGGCTCCGGACTTCGTGACGGTGTCCCGGGGGCAGAAGCTGATCGTGAGCGAGGTGAAGGGGGGAAATGAAATCAAGGTCAAGGAAATGATCCAGCAGTTGTCGAGCGGGATGGAGTGGCTGCGGAAGGAGGGAGTCGTCGGAGATGTCGAGCAGGTCGAGCTCATCATGGCGCGGGGTGGCAAGTTCAGCCCGGAAAATACCTACAGCATCAAGGACGGGTACCTCTTCAATGTGAAGAAGGGCAAGAGGGAGCCCCTGAACGGGTTCAACAGACCCATCCGGGTGATCCAGCTATGAGCGACTCAGGACCGTGGTTCTTCGCCTGGTGTGACGGCGCACAGACACTCGACGTGTATCTCGCAACGTTGTCGGCGCTCGTGCACCCAGGGACTTGTATGACCGTAATGAAGGATGGCAACCTCACCGACACGGCGTCCATGGACGAGGCGGTCGCGATGATCCGCGCCGAGTTCTCCGAAGGTCCTTCCGGTGGAGCACTCTTCGACGTCATGCTGGGCGGCACCAAGCGCCTCTTCGGTTGCAGCAGTGACTGCTACACCGAAGAGGCCGCCCGCGACATCTCGGCCGGCCCCATCGACATGTCCACGTGCGACCAGCGTAGGTTTCTCTGCTCTCTCCTCGAGCTCGCCTGGGGCAGGGGCCCGCGCTCGATCGAGGCCGAGGCCGCGGTCGCGTGGCACCTGCTCCGGGACGACCTCGAGGACCTCCTGCTCCGCCTCTGCGCGCCGGACGCGAGCGGTCGCATCCGAACCGGCGCATGCGCGAACGCAGGAGACTGGATCGCGCCGGTGCGCATGTGCGCGACGTACAACGCGGACGCGCGGGACATCGCGCGCGACCTCGCCCTCTCGTGGCTACAGCGCCACGACAAGGAGATGGTATCGCGCAACGCGGGCCTGTCGCTGGAAGCGCTCCGCGCGCGGGTGGAAGCCGCGCCGGCCGGAGCGCGCGTCCCGCTCAAGGGCGGCAGCGAGCGCGCGCACTCCCTCTCCCGCGAGACCGTCCTCAAGGCGCTGGCAACGCCGCCCTCCGCCCTGCTGGAGGCGCTCGAGGCCGCGGCGGCGCCCGACGAGGCGTGGCGCGCCGCCGAGCCGCGCGCGCGAGAGATCCTGGCGCTGACGAGCGAGATCGCGGAGACGGGCGAAGGCCCGCCCACGTGGCAGGTGCACACGGACACGCGCGCCCACGTCCGCTTCCTCCGAAAGCACGCGCCTTTTCATGTGCGCCGCCTCGCGGGCGGCGGCGTGATCCTGGCGACCCACCCGTTCCGCTCGCTCTGGCCGCTCTGGGTCGACGCGCTCTTCTCGCTCGGCCTGATGCCCTGACCCAGCAACCTCATGAGGGTGAATCAAGGATGAAACCAGGGCCGTACTTCTTCGCCTGGTGTGACGAGGCAGAGCGGGTCGGCGCGTTCGCAGCGGCGCTGTCGGCGCTCGTCATCCCAGGGATGAATATCCGCGTGACGATGGGCTCCGATGTGGATCGCTCCGTGAGCTTCGTGGACGAGGCGGTCGCGATGATCCGCGCCCGCTTCGGACGCACCGATGCCGAAACCTACTTCGCCATGGAGCTCGACGACCGGCGCTCATTCTATGGCCACTATCGCTGCTTCACCGGCAAGAGCGAACGTCTCAAGCCGATGGGCCCCATCCACATGGTCCCCGCAGCAGTGGCGAACATTGTCCCGCTGGATTTGTACCTCGCCCTGGGCAGCGGACCGCGCTCCGTGGAGGCGGAAGCCGAGCTCACGTGGCACATCGTTCTGGACGACCTAGAGGACCTGCTGCTCCGCCTCTGCGCGCCCGACGCGCGCAGGCGCGTCTCGACCGGCGGCTGCACGAGCGCGTGGACCTGGCTCGCGCCGGTCTCGATGTGCGCGACGTACCACGCGGACGCCCGCGACATCGCGCGCGATCTGGCCCTGTCGTGGGTCAGCCTCCACGACAAGGAAAAGGTCTCGCTGATCGCGGGCATGTCGCTGGAGGCGCTGCACGCGCGTATCGACGCCGCGCCGGCCGGGGCGCGCGTGGTGCCGACGGACAAGAGCGGGCGCTCGATCCCGCTCTCCCGCGAGACCGTCCTCAAGGCGCTGGCCATGTCGGGCTCCGCCCTGATCGAGGCGCTCGTGGCCGCCGCCGATGTGCCCGACGAGGCGTGGCGCGCCGCGGCGCCACGCGCCGAGGAGATCCACAACCTGACGGTGCAGGCCAGGGCGCGCGGCGAGTCGTTCACCCGCGGCAGCGGGCCCCTCACCTGGGTGGAATTGACGGGCGAGCACGTCTACTTCCTTGTCGACCACGCCCCGTTCCACGTGCGCCGCCTGCCGAGCGGTGGCATCTTGCTGGCGACCCACCCCTACCGGACGCTCTGGCCGCTCTGGGCCGACGCCCTCTTCGCGCTCGGCTTGATGTCGTGACGTCAAGCCAAGCAACACGCATCGGGGGGCCGTGACGCTATGGGCCAGGATCAAGCCCCGGGAATGACGGCTGGTGCAGGCCGGCAAGAGGGGTCGCGACGGCGGTCGACCTGTATCTGTGACGAAGGGAAACCAATGGTCCGTCAGCGAGGTGTACGTGGTGTAGCCATTCCGCTCAGGTCGGAGGGCATCGCGTCGTGAGCCGCGCGAGCAGCTATCGTACGCTGAGGGACGAGCCCCTTCGCTTGTATGCTGCGTGCGACGAGGAACACAGGGTCGATGCGTTTGCGGCTGCTCTGTCCGCCCTCGTCATGCCGGGGTGGTTCGTGAGGCTCTCGATCCATCCGCTCGCCGGTCTCGATAGGTCTTACGCCGCGCTTCCCGTCGAGAAAGCCGTGGCTGTGGCTCGCTCGGCCTTCGGCACAGATGTGCGCATCGGAGCGAGCTTCTGGACCATGACGAGCTTCGGCCACGGCGTCCCGCTCACCATCGGCTGCGCCGACGAGAAGCACGAGCGCCGGTCCCCGGACGGTCCTCTGAGCGCATCGAGCGGCGATCATCACGATCTGCTCCCACAGCGCATCGACGTGGCTGTCGGCGCCCGCTCCGTCGAGGTCGAAGCCGCGGTGATGTCGGTGCACGTTCAGCAGGACATCAACGATTTCTTGGTCCGTGTCTGCGCGAGCGAACACGTGACGACCGGCGGGTGCTCAGATCTCAATACCTGGGGTCCACCGATCGAGCTCGCCGCAACATACCACGCGGACTCCTTCGTCGCGCGCGATCTCGCCCTCTCATGGGTGCACGTCCACGAGGGCTACAAGGTGGCGCGCGCCGCAGGCATATCGCTCGATGCGCTCCGAGCGCGTATCGAGGCCGCGCCGCGCGGGACGCGGATCGCGGTCGCGGGCACCGTCGCGCGCGCGCGCAAGCACGCCGAGCTGGAGTGTTTCGCAGAGAGGGAGAGGATGGGGCTGCTCGTGCGCGATGAACCCGATCCGCGCGCGCGCTGGAGGAAGACGATCGAGCTCACAGAGAGGGAGGACGCGCTGCGCGCGCGCGGCGAGGTTCTGCCGCTCGGCACGCGCGTCGCGCTCGCGGGCGACGCCGAGCTGACGCGCGAGCAAGTCCTTGCAGCGCTCGCCACGCGGCCGGATGCGCTGCTTGAAGCGCTCGAAGCCTCCGCTGTGCCGGACGACGCGTGGCGCGCGATCGAGCCGATCGCGCTCGAGACCATTCATTCCGCGAAGGAGGGGGCGCCCACCGAGAACGTGATCGTGAACACGGGCGTGCACACTCGATTCATCGAGCGTCACGCCCCCTTCCACGTGCGCCGCCTGCCGAGGGGCGGCGTGGTGCTGGCCACGCACCCGTACCGCACGCTCTGGCCGCTCTGGTCCGACGCGCTCTTCGCGCTCGGCCTGATGCCCTGACGCCGGCTCACATGTCGAGCAGGAGCTGCGTCAGGATGTAGTTCGTGACGAGCACGGTGACGCAGCTCTCGACCACGGCGCGCGTCGTCGCGACGCCGACGCCGCGCGCGCCGCCGGAGGCGAAGAAGCCGTGGCGGCACGAGACCGCCGAGACGATGAAGCCGAAGACGCACGCCTTGATGAGCCCCATCGAGATGTCGCTCGGGAGGGCGAAGTCGCGGACGCTCTGGAAGAACGCGCCCGCGTCGCCGCCGAGCCAGAGCACGGCGACGAGGTACGAGCCGCACATGCCGACGCTCGTGTAGAGGATGCAAAGGAGCGGCAGCATCACCGTCGCGGCGAAGAGCCGCGGCGAGAGCAGGTACTGCACCGGGCTCACGCCCATCGTCGCGATCGCGTCGATCTGCTCGGTGACGCGCATGTTGCCGAGCTCCGCGGCCATCGCGCTGCCGGCGCGCGCGGTGACCATGATCGCCGAGAACACCGGCGCGAGCTCGCGGGCGAGCGAGACCGCGACGAGGCCGCCGACCCGGCCCTCGGCGCTGAACGCGCGCAGCGCGTAGGACGTCTGCAGCGTCACGACCATGCCGCTGAAGACCCCCGTCAGGCCGACGATGAAGACCGACTGGGCGCCCATGAAGTCCATCGCCGCCAGGAACTGCGCGGGGCGGAACGGGGGGCGCACGAGCCAGACGATCGTCTGGAAGGTGAGCGTGACGATGTTGCCGATGTTGTCGAAGAACCCGAGGAGCGGCCCCAGCAACTTGTCGAGCAGCTCGCCGCGGCTGGGCTCAGCGCCTCCGGTCACGATGCCGCTCTTGTATCACGCAACGCCGCCGCGCACGGGCAGAGGCGCGCGAAGACGTGCCGGGCCCGCGAGATCGCCCGCGAGCGCCGCCAGCACCGTGCGGCTGCGCTCGCCCGTCGCCCGGATCTCGGCGGCGCGGCCGGGCGCGGCCGGGTCCGCGGGCGCGGCGAGGTGGATGAGGAGCGCGTCGCCGCCGAGCGCCTCCACGAACGGCTCGCCCCACTCCACGACGACGAGCGCCCCCTCGCCGCGGCGCTCCCGCAGGCCGAGCTGGGCGAGCTCTTCGGTCGCGGCGCCGCGCGCGTCGCCCGCAGAGGACGCGCCGCCGAGGCGGTAGGCGTCGGCGTGCGCGATCGGGACGCGGCCCTCGTGCTCGTGCACCAGCGTGAAGGTCGGGCTGGTGATCGGGAGCGCCGGCGGCACGCCGAGCGCCCGGCAGAGGGCGCGGGCGAAGAACGTCTTGCCGGCGCCGAGATCCCCGGCGAGGACGACGAGGTCGCCGCCCGCGAGCAGGCCGGCGAGCGCGCGGGCGAGGCGAATGGTGCTGCGGCGGCTCGGGAGCTCGATGCGCATGCGTCAGAACCGGGCCCCGGCGCCGAGCGCCGCGCCGACCAGGAACAGGGAGCCGTCCCCCGTGGGGACCCACCGGAGGTTGCCGAGCTGGGCCTCGAGCTGCACCGAGGGGCCCAGCGCGAGCGCGACGTCGATCGACGCCCCGAGCACCGGGTGGACCTCGATATCGCCGCGGTACGTCGCGCCGCCGGGCCCCACGACGCCGGCGCCCGACCTGAAGAACGCGCCGAGGTGGAGCGCCGGGCCGACGTGCAGCGGGAACGCGCGCCACGCGCCCTCGTGCGGCGTGAGGCCGGGCGTCAGCATCAGGCGCGCGCCGCCCTCGATCCAGCCGGCGAACGGACCGACAAGGTTGCCGCCGCCGCCCGCGAACAGCTCGAACCCGCGGTCGCCGGGCGCGTAGGCGACGCGCGCCGTCCCGACCAGCGAGGCCGCGCTGCCGCTCGCGCCCGGCAGGCGCGCCGCCGCGACGGCGGCCCCGAGCGCCGCGGAGACGGCGAACCGGCGCCCGCCCGAGTACGCGGGCCAGACGCGCTCCGGCCCGAGAGGGTAGGCCATCAGCACCTCGCTGGCCGGCGGGGCGGCCGGCGCCGCGGGCACGGGGGGCAGCACCACCGTGCCGCCCTCCGACGGAGGCGGCGCGCCCGCCGACGGGGGGCGCGCGGCGCGCTCCCAGGGGAGCTCGCCGATGCCGATGCCCTCGGGGCGGAGGAGCACGGCCAGCATCTCCTGCGTCTGCCGGGTCGCCTGGCCCTGATCGACCTCCCGCGCGACCGACTCGACCCGGCCCGTCGAGGCGAGGTACGCGGTGAGCTCGACCCGGGTGGTCGTGACCGCGGGCTCGACGGTGCCGGCGAGGACCCAGTCCGCGCCGGTCTGCGCGCCCACGGCGCGGAACTCGTCGGCGGTGTCGGCGACGCCGTCGGCGACGCCCTTGAGCGCGGCCGCGATCGCGCCGTCGGGCACCGGGGTGTGGCCGAGGGCGGCGAGCCCGCGCGCGACCTCGGCCTCCGCGGCGCTCCGGGCGGCCGCGTCGGTGCCGCCGCGCGCGGGCAGCACCGCCACGCGGTCGGCGAGCGCGGCCGGGGCGAGCGCGGTGAGCGCGGCGGCGGCGGCACAGGAGAGGGCTCGGCGGATCATGGGGCGCCATGGTACGCGCCCCGGGAGGCCGGAGCAGCCCCAGGACGACGCGCCAACGTGCTCTTCGCGCGCTCCTCGGCGCGCGGGTCGCGCGCGGAGGAGCGCGCCGGCCAGGCGGTTCGCCCCGCTCATCGCGCTTTCCCGATCTCGCGGTACCCGACTTCCCTGGGGAGCACGCGCTTTCCGCCGAAGCCGGTCGCCGACGTCGTCCACAGGTCGGCCCGCGCGCCGCTCAGGGAGCTCGCCGCCGCGAGGCGCCGCGCCTTCACCTCGGCCGGGTCCTCCGTGCCCGTCTTCGGCAGCTTCTGCACGCCGGCCCAGGCGAGGACGCCGGCGTCGCGCCCGAGCGCCGCCCAGAAGCTCGGCGGCGCCGGGTGCGTGGCGAGCCACGCGCCGAGCGCGGTCGCCGCGCCCGGCGCCTCCGGAGCGCCCGCGGCGGGCGGGCGCGGCGCGCCGGCGGGCGCCGCGGCGAACGGGAAGGGCCCGGCCGTCGCGACGAGCGACCCCGGCGGCGGCGAGAGCGCCGCCTCGAAGCCGAGCGCGATCGTCACCGAGCGCGGGGCGGCGCGGATCGCCTGCTCGGCGCACGGCGCGTCGCCGGCCAGGATGAGCCCGCGGATGCCCAGCGGCCGGAGCGCGCGCGGGTCGAAGGTCCCGTCGCAGGGGAGCGCGAGCGCGACGCCGCCCTCGGCGGCGCCGCCCACGAGCGCCACCGGCGTCGCGCCCCGCTCGGCGAGGGCCGCCGCGAGCACCTCGATGCTCCTCGCGGGCTCCGCGCCCACCACGAAGACGAACGCGCCGTCGAGCGCCGCCGGCTCCGGCGGGTGGACGAGCAGCACCGGGATCTCGTTCGTCCGCGCGAACTTCGCCGCCGCCGTCGCCTGCTCCCGGTTGGAGCCGGCGATGAGCACCGCGGCGCCCTCGGCGGTGAGGCTGCTCAGCGCCTCCTCGACGCCGCCCTCCCCGCCGACGTCGCGGCTCACGAGCCGCGCGTCCGACCCCGGCCTCAGCAGCCCGAGCCCGTGCGCCACGCCCGCGGCGACCTCGACGCTGCGGCGCCGCGACTCGGGCGTGCGCGTCGAGAGCAGCAGGCCGACCGTGGGCGGCTCGACGCGCGCGGTCCCCGCGCCGGCCGCGATCTCGAAGACCGCGTCGCCCTGGCGGCCGAGCAGCGGGCCCGCCCGGTCGAGCAGCTCCTTCGCGAGCGCGACGTCCCGGCGCTCGCGGGCGACGATCGCGAGGCGCTCGGCGACCAGCGAGCGCAGGTCGACCTCCGGATCCACGACCTCGCCCGCCGCCTGCCCGGCGCGCAGCGCGCTCACGAGGTGCTCGATCGGGACCTTGCGCAGCAGCGCCCCGATCTGCGCCCGGACCGCGGCGCGCTCGTCGTCGCCCGCCTCGCGCAGCCAGACGCCCATCAGCTCGAGCGCCTGCGTCCACGCGCCCGCCTCCATCGCGGCGGAGGTGACCTCCTCGTTGAGGAGCGAGCGCACGTACGCGTCGATCACCTTGCTCACCAGCGGGCGCAGCACCCCGAACGCGGGCTTCGGCTTGCCGGCGCGCCGGAGCGCCGCGCCGCGGAGCACGCGCGCGATGTCCTCTGTCGTGCCCGTCGCGCCCCGCCCCCGCGCCTCGATCTCCGCCGAGAGCGCCTCGGCGCGGCGGACGTCCCCCTGCTCCAGCGCGATCCAGGCGAGGTGGGCGTCCGCGACGCGGATGAGGTCGTCGCCCGGGTAGCGCTCCCGGAAGGCGACGAGCTCCGGCTCGAGCGCGATGCGCTCGGCGCGCGCGCCGTTCGCGAAGCGCGTGAGGATGCGGTGCAGCTCCGCCTGGGCCGCGGGCGAGCGGCTGAGGGTCTGGCTCACCGGCGCGCCGCCGCCCGGCCCGCCGCAGCCCGCGGTCGCGGCGCCGAGCGCGAGGAGCGCCGCGGCCGCGCTGAAGGCCGCGGAAATTCGGCCGAAAGTGTTGACTGGGTTCACCTTGACGTCACCCGGGCCATCCCATACACCCGCCCCGCCCGCCTTCCATCGAGGTCAGCGTGTCCGAGGCAACCCCCGCGAGATCGCTCTCTTCCGAGAGCCGCCGGTCCTTTCTCCTGCGCAAGCTGCATTCTCTCACCGGCGCCCTCCCAGTGGGCGGTTTCCTGCTGTTTCATTTCTGGACGAACGCGAAGGCGCTCCAGGGGCAGGAGCGGTTCGACGCGGCGGTCGCGGAGATCTCGCACATGCCGTACCTGCCGGTGCTCGAGATCGGGCTCGTCGTGCTGCCCCTCGCGTTCCACGCCCTCTACGGCGTCAAGCTGGCGCTCGAGGGCAGGCCGAACGTGGGCCGCTACGCGTACTCGCGCAACTGGATGTACACGATGCAGCGGGTCACGGGGCTGCTCGCCTTCGCGTTCATCGCGCTCCACCTCTGGCAGTACTGGGCGCAGAAGTGGCTGGGCCGGATGGCGCCCGAGGAGTTCTACCCGCGGCTGTGCGCCAGCATGTCGTCGACGATGGGCGGCGTCCCGGTGATGGCGCTGATCTACATCTTCGGCATCGCGGCGAGCGTGTTCCACTTCGCCAACGGCCTCTGGGGCTTCTGCTTCTCGTGGGGCGTCACCGTGTCGCGCCGGGCGCAGCGGACGGCCGCGGTGGTCTTCGGCCTCGTCGGCCTCCTCGTCTTCGTGCTCGGCGCCAACACCGTCGTGTACTTCGCGACCGGCGCGCCGTTCCCCGGCACCCCGAGCCCGGCCGCCGACGGCGCCCGCACCTGCGCGGACATCGCGTCTCCGACCGCGGCGCGCGGCGCCGGCGCGGGCGCGGCGAACGACCCGCGCGAGCTGGCGGCGCCGGCCTCGCACTGATCATCGTAGCGGCCGCGCCCGGGTGGGAGCGGCGCGGGAGCACTGGAATCGAACATGGCCGCGAAGAGCACGACGAGGAGCGAGGGGGGGAAGGTTCGGCGCGTTGTCGTCGTCGGTGGCGGCCTCGCCGGCCTGATGACGGTGATCAAGCTGTGCGAGGCGAAGGTCCCGGTCGACCTCATCTCCCTCGTGCCGGTGAAGCGCTCGCACTCGGTGTGCGCGCAGGGCGGCATCAACGCCTCGGTGAACACGAAGGGCGAGGGCGACAGCCCCCAGGTGCACCTCGAGGAGACGGCCTACGGGGGCGACTTCCTCGCGAACCAGCCGCCGGTCAAGGGCATGGCGGAGGCCGCGCCGGGCATCGTGAACATGCTCGATCGGATGGGCGTGCCGTTCAACCGGACGCCCGAGGGCCTGCTCGACTTCCGCCGCTTCGGCGGCACGCTGTACCACCGCACGGCGTTCGCCGGCGCGACGACGGGGCAGCAGCTCCTCTACGCGCTCGACGAGCAGGTGCGCCGGTTCGAGCTCGCCGACGTGACCGACGAGCACGGCGTGTCGATCCCGGGCGAGAAGATGGTCCGGAAGCACGAGTTCTGGGACTTCCTCGGGGCGATCCTCGACGACTCCGGCACGTGCGTGGGCTGCGTCGCGCAGGACCTGAAATCGATGCAGATCCGCGCGTTTACCGGTGACGCGGTCGTGCTCGCGACCGGCGGCTGCGGCATCGTGTTCGGCCGCTCCACGCTGAGCGTCATCTGCACCGGGACGGCGGCGTCGGCGGTCTACCAGCAGGGCGCGGTGTACGCGAACGGCGAGTTCATCCAGGTGCACCCGACGGCGATCCCGGGCGCCGACAAGCTGCGGCTCATCTCGGAGAGCGCGCGCGGCGAGGGCGGCCGCGTCTGGGTGCCGAAGGACAAGACCGACGCGCGGAGCCCGCGGGACATCCCCGAGAAGGAGCGCGACTACCTGCTCGAGCGGATGTACCCCGGCTACGGCAACCTCGTCCCCCGGGACATCGCGGCGCGCGCGATCTTCAAGACGTGCTTCCACGAGGGGCGCGGCATCTGGAACGCCGCGACGGGCAGGAACGAGAACGAGGTTTACCTCGATCTCACGCACAAGGACGAGAAGTTCCTCCGGGCGAAGCTCGCGGGCATCCTCGAGATCTACGAGAAGTTCGCCGGCACCGACCCGTACCGGAACCCGATGAAGGTGTTCCCGGCGGTCCATTACTCGATGGGCGGCCTGTGGGTCGACTACGAGGCGGACGCGCGGGGCTCGCTCAAGGCCGGGTCGCCGCGCAACCACGCGACGAGCATCCCGGGCCTCTACGCGGTCGGCGAGGTGGACTATCAGTACCACGGGGCGAACCGGCTCGGCGCCAACTCGCTGCTCTCGTGCATCTATGGCGGCCTCGTGTGCGGGCCGGCCGTGGCGAGCTATCAGAAGAGCATCCGGCGGAGCGCCCTGGACTTGCCGCGCTCGATCTTCGACAAGGCCGAGAAGCGCGCCGAGGCCGATTACCAGCGCATCCTGACGCAGAACCAGGACGCGAAGCAGCCGGAGAACGCCTATCGGCTGCACCAGGAGCTCGGCGACATGATGCTGCGCGACTGCACGATCGAGCGCGACAACGCGACGCTCGACCGGGTGCTCGAGAAGCTCGGCGAGCTCGAGGAGCGGGCCGGCCGGATCCGGTGCACGGACACGGCGCCGCGGGTGAACCAGGGGGCGCAGTTCGTGCGGCATTTCGAGAACATGCTGGTGCTCGCGCGGGTGATCGCCGAGGGCGCGAGGCGCCGCGACGAGTCGCGCGGGGCGCATTACAAGCCGGAGTTCCCGGTGCGGAACGACGCCGAGTGGCAGCGCACGACGCTGGCGCGGCACGAGGAGAGGGGCGCGGTGAGGTTCGTCCGCGAGTTCGACTACGTGTGCGCCGGCCAGTCGGTCCACGTGACCGACGCCGTGGACACGTCGCTGGTGGCGCCGCGGGAGCGCAAGTACGAGCAGGCGGGCGCGGCGAGCGCGGCGAGCGTCGCGAACGTCGCGAACGTCCAGACGACCGGCAAGCTGTCGCAGAAGAGCGTGTAGCATGGCCAAGGCGAGCGAAGACAAGGCGAACGGGGCGGCGGCGCCGGCGCAGGCGCGGGGCGAGGGCCGGCTGGTGCACCTGCGCGTGCGGCGGCAGGACACCGCGGATCGACCGGAGTCGCGGCGCTGGGAGGAGTTCAAGGTCCCCTACCTGCCGCAGATGAACGTGATCAGCGCGCTCCAGCAGATCCAGAAGGAGCCGCGGACCGCGGACGGCAAGGAGGTGGCTCCGGTCGTCTGGGAGGCGGTCTGTCTGGAGGAGGTGTGCGGCTCGTGCACGATGGTGATCAACGGCCGGGTCCGTCAGGCCTGCTCGGCGCTCATCGACCAGATCGCGCCGAAGGGCGAGGTGATCACGCTGGAGCCGATGTCCAAGTTCCCGCTGGTGCGCGACCTGCTCGTCGACCGGAGCCGGATGTTCGAGGACATGAAGCGCGTGCGCGCGTGGATCGACATCGACGGCACGCACGAGCTCGGCCCCGGTCCGCGCGAGTCGCCGGAGCGTCAGGAGGAGCGATACCCGCTCTCCCGCTGCATGACGTGCGGCTGCTGCGTCGAGGCGTGCCCGCAGTACAACGACGGGACGAAGTTCGTCGGCGCCTTCGCGATCAACCTGGTGCGGCTCTACAACATGCACCCTTCCGGGGCGATGCACGAGAACGAGCGCCTCGAGTCGGTGATGGGCGAGGGGGGTATCACCGATTGCGGCAAGTCGCAGAACTGCGTCGAGGTGTGCCCGAAGGAGATCCCCCTCGTCGACTCGCTCGCGCAGGTCGCCCGCGACACGACGAAGCGCATGCTGTTCGGGTGGCTGCTGAATTAGGCGCCGGCCGTGCGTCAATCGACCGGCGCCGGGCGCCCGGGACGGTCGCCGATGGCGCACGTGTGGACCCAGGGGCGACGATGGGGCCTCGGCCAGGCGTTCGGGGTATACTGGGCTCTGGATGGATCCCGCGCACATCCGAGCGTTCGCCGAGCGGAGTCGAGCAGAGGTTGAGCAGCGCAAGCTCGACCACTGGGGTCGCACATACCGCGAGCAGGGCTTCCGGGCGACGCTCCAGGCCGGCCATGCGCTGTACGACCACGCGCGACGCGTGCGCCCGGATTTCCCGACGGAGCGGGAGCGCGCCGAGGATCTGGCGCATCATATCGAGTTGAAGCGCCTGCTTGAACGAGCGTCACGTGCGTTCGCCGTTCGTTGAGCTCCTCGGGGCGCTTGCGGGCGTGTTCTCTCGGCTCGGCGCCGGGTGGTACCTTTTCGGAGCGCAAGCGGCGCTGCTCCACGGGGCGCGAAGCCCGATGACCCGTCGTCACCGCCGATCCCGATACTACGGAAACGGCGCGCCCATGCCGAAGCCGAAGCCGCTCCCGAACCCCAGCCGGACCGGCTCCGTCGTGGACTGCCGCTCCAGCTTCCGGAAGCGCATCCCGAGCACGTGCGTGAGCAGCGTGCACGCCTGGTGCGCGCGCGGCGTCACGTCGCACCCCATCCAGACGCCGAACGGCTGGCGCTCGCCGTCGTCGGCGTAGCGGATCACCGCGCCGCTCTGGGCGACCGTGAGCCAGGCGTTCGCCTCGCCCGGCAGCGAGGCGTGCAGCACGCCGATCGTGCCCAGCGCGTCGTCGTTCGGGCCGGTGACCCGGCCGTCCTGCTCGAGCAGCGCCACGGGCTCGGCCTCCAGGCCGAACACCCGCCCGCCGCGATCCACGTTGAGCTGGTGGTCGCCGTTCACGAGGACCTTGCCGTCCGGCATGACGTCGATCGCCACGTCGGCGTAGACCCAGCGGGCGCGGGGGATGTCGAGCAGCGCGCCGCCGCGAGCCCAGTTGGCCGGGGGCGTCGCGGCGCACGCCGCCAGGAGCGAGAGCGGCACGACGAGAGCGAGGCGTCGCATGCGCCGAGCATACCGCAGGAGCCGCCGGCGCGTCGGCCGGCGCGTCGGCCGGCGCGTCAGCCGACGTTCGGCCGGGGCTACACCTTCTCGGTCCCCGTCGTGCCGAGCAGGCCCGTCGGCTTGACGAGGAGCACCCCGATCAGCACCGCGAACACGAGGACGTCCTGCAGGCCGGAGTACGGCGTCAGCTTCGTCATCTCGCCGATGATCCCGATCAGCATGCCGCCGAGCATCGCGCCCGTGATGTTGCCGATGCCGCCGATGACCGCCGCCACGAAGGCGCGGTTGCCGATCACCACGCCCATCGTGGGGTACACCTGCGACTGGTCGAGGCAGTAGAGCACCGCGCCCACCGCCGCGAGCATCGAGCCCGTGAGGAAGGTGAGCGCGATGATGCGGCCCGTGCGGATGCCCATCAGCCGCGCGGCCTCGATGTTCACGCTGAGCGCGCGCATCGCCTTGCCCGTCCAGGTGCGCCGCACCAGGAGCTCCAGCCCGATCATCACCAGGATCGACGAGACGAAGATCACCTTGCGCGTGTGCTCGATCGGCAGGAGCTGCGGATACCCGCGGTAGCGGGCGGTGAAGAGGAGCTGCGCCAGGTTCTGGAGGAGCACGCTCATCCCGAGCGCCGTCACGAGCGGCGTGATCCGGGTGTTCGCGAGGCCCCGGCCCCGGGAGCGCAGCGGCGCGTAAGCCACCCTCTCGACGAGCACCCCGAGGACGCCCGCGAAGGCCATCGCGCAGAGGGTGCCGCCCACGCCCGCGACGAGCGGCGCGTCCTGGGCGCCGAACGCCGTTATCCCGAAGAGCCCGGCGAACGCGCCCATCATGAACACCTCGCTATGAGCGAAGTTGATGAGCTTGAGGATGCCGTAAACCATCGTGTAGCCGAGGGCGACGAGGGCGATCATCGACCCCTGGGCGAGCCCCGTGATCAGGGCATTCACGACCTTCTCCATGGAGACCCCTTCGCCGCGGGCGCGGTGTGGACCGCGCGCGCGGGCACGACCACTACTGCTTCGCGGCCTTCTCGTTGACCGTCGCGTAGTAGGTAAACTGCTTGTCCTTGATCCGGACGATCACCACCGGCTTGTCGGCGTTGCGGTTCTCATCGATGGTGATGACCCCCGTCGCGCCCTGGAAGCCCTTGGTCTCCTGGATCGCCTGCCGGATCGCGTCCGGCGTCATCTCCTTGGCGCGGCCCATCGCGTCGGCGAGCAGCCTGGCCGCGTCGTAGCCCTGGGCGGCGATGCTCGACGGCGTGCGCTTGTACCTCTCCTGGTACTTCTTCACGAATGCCTGCGAGTTGGGCCAGGGGACGTCGGGCGCGTAGTGGTTCGTGAAGTAAGCGCCGTCGAGCTCCTCGGCGGCGTCGCGCAGGAGCTCGTTCGCGTCCCACCCGTCGCTGCCGACGAACATGCTGCCCGGCACGCCCGCGGCCTTGGCCTGCCGCGCGATCGGGGCCATGTTCGTGTAATAGATCGGCGCGTAGATCATCTCGGGGTTCGCCGACTTGAGCTCGTTGATGTACGTCGTGAAGTTGGTCTCCTTCTTGAGGAAGCTCTTCTCCATGACGATCTCGCCGCCAAGGCGCTTCACCTCGGCGCGGAACTCGTTGGCGAGGCCGGACGAGTAGAGGTCGTCGGAGGCGAAGAAGAGCCCGACCTTCTTCTTGCCCAGCGTGCTCACGATGAACTGCGCGCCCATCTGGCCCTGCACGTCGTCCGTGAAGCAGGCGCGGAACACGAACGGGCCGACCTTCGTGACGTCCGGGTTCGTGGACGACGGCGAGATCATCGGCACCTTCTTCTTGTTGGCGACGATGCCGCCGGCGCGCGACCGGGACGAGGCGACCTCGCCGAGGAGCGCGAGCACGTGGTCCCGATCGATGAGCTGGAGGACCTTGTTGGTCGCCTCCTCCGGCTTCGACTTGTTGTCCTCGTAGAGGACGTTGATCGGCTTGCCCTTGACCCCGCCGGCCTTGTTGATCTCGTCGATGGCGAGGTCGATACCCTCCTTGGAGTCGACGCCGAACGCCGTCTCCTCGCCCGACAGGCTGAAGTAGGCGCCGACCTTCCACTCGGGGTCGTCCTTCGCGTGCTTCGCCGGGTCGCCGCCCGAGCCCTCGCTCTTCTTGCCGCAGCCGAGCGCCATCGCGCTCAGCGCGAGCGCCCCGGCGATCATCCTCACCAAACCCCGTCGTCCGAGCATGTCGTCGTCCTCCCTGTCGCCGGGCCGCGCCGCGTGGGTCGCCCGCCCCGGTGGCCATGGCCGCGCGCTCAACCCATGGCCGAGAGCGCGTGTACTCGTCGCGTCTACCATTGTCCACGCGGCACGTCAGCATTGTCGGGCCGCGGCGCGCTCCGCGAAGGTGGCCTTAAGTGTGCGATTCTCCACGGATTCCGCCGGCCGAGCCCGCCGTGATCCGCGCGGCGCGGAGGGAGCGCTAGCCGGCGCGCCGCGCGTGGACGAAGTGCTCGACGTTCCCCTTCGGGCCGCGCACGGCGCTGTCGACCTCACCGACGACCGAGAAGCCCGCGGCCTCGATGGCCTGGCGGGCCTCGGCGATCGCCGCGAGGCGGGTCGACTCGTCCCGGATGACGCCGCGGCCGCGGGCGGCGGCCTCGCGGCCCGCCTCGAACTGCGGCTTGACCAGCGCGACGAGGTCGCCCGACGGGCGGAGCAGGCGGGCGATCGCGTCGATCAGCCGCGCGATGCTGATGAACGACGCGTCGACGACGACGAGGTCGATGGGGGCGTCGAAGTCCTCCCGCTGGAGCTCGCGGGCGTTGACCCGGTCGCGGACCACGACGCGCGGATCGGCGCGGAGCTTGCTGGCGAGCTGGCCGTAGCCGACGTCGACCGCGAAGACCCGCGCCGCGCCGCGCTGGAGCAGGCAGTCGGTGAAGCCGCCGGTCGAGGCGCCCACGTCGACGCACGTCTTCCCCGCCACGTCGAGGCCGTGCGCCTCGAAGGCCGCGAGCGCGTGCTCGAGCTTGTCGCCGCCCCGCGAGACGAACCGGGGGCCCGCGGCGACGTGGAGCTCCGCGTCCTCCGGGAGCAGCGTCCCCGGCTTGTCGATGCGGCGGGGCCCGGAGGTGACCTTGCCGGCCATGATCAGCGCCTGCGCCTCGGTCCGCGAGCCGACGAGCTCGCGGGCGACGAGCAGCGCGTCCGCGCGCACGCGGGTCACGGCGCCCTCGAGGCCGGGCGCACGAGGCCCGCGCCGCCGCCGGGGGAGAGGGGAACGGCCGCCGCGTCGGAGAGCGCCAGCGCGTCGCCGTGGAGCGCCCGCGCGACGGCGGCGAGCCCGTCGCCGATGCGCGGCCCGGGGCGCAGCGCGACGTCGGTGCGGAGCGGGCGCAGGCGCCCCTCGCGCACCGCGCGCAGCGAGCGCCAGCCGGGCGCGTCCCTGAGCTGCGCCAGCCTCGCGGAGCCCTCCTGCGCCTCGGCGTCGCCGGCCGTGCCGTCGAGCAGCACGTCGGGGTCGAGCGCGAGCAGGTGCTCGACGCTGATCGACGGGTAGGGGCCGCCGCGGGCGATCGCGTTCTCGCCGCCGGCGAGCCGGATGAGCTCGTCGGCGAAGCTGCCGGGGCCCGCGGCGAAGATGGGCGAGGTGTCGAACAGCAGGGCGACCCGGACGCGCGGCGCGCCCTTCACGGCCTGCTCGACCGCGGCGCGGCGCGCGCGGATCCGGCCGATCGCCTGCTCCGCGCCGGGGGCCGCGTCGAGCCGCCGCCCGAGCTCCGCGAGCATGTCCTCGATCTGCGCGAGCGACTCGGTCTCGGGGAAGAAGGTCGCGATCCCCTGGCCGCGCAGCGCCTCCTCGAGCGCCGGCCCGGCGGGCCCGCGGGCGCCGGCGACGAGGGTCGGCGAGAGCGCGACGATCGCCTCGATGCTCGGGTCGGCGTAGCCGCCGACGCTGGGCAGGCGGAGCACCTCGGGCGGGTGGTCGCAGTGGCGGGAGCGGCCGACGAGCGCCGCGCCGGCCCCGATCGCGCAGACCGCCTCCGTGGTGCTCGGCGACAGCGAGACGACGCGCGCCCCGCCGGCGGCGGCCGGGGCGCGGCGCCCGCACGCCGCGAGCGCGACCGCGGCGAGCGCCGTGAGCGCGGCCCGCCTCGGGAGCGCGCGGCCGAGGGCGAAAGGCTCGAGCGCGGCGCCCGGCGCTTTTGCGTCCGGCGCGACGCGCGGCGTGGAGGCGCGACGATCTTCAGCCAAGCCGGTCCCGGTCGCGCCGCCGACGCCGCAGGCCCGCGACGGCGCCGAGGCCCGCCGCGCCGAGCAGCCAGGGGACGGGCTTCGTCGGATCCGGCCGCGGGTTGCTGATGCTGCAGGAGCCGCTCGACGCCTCGGCGTCCCCGTCCTTGACGACGTCCTCCTCGCCATCGCCGCCGTCCTCGGACGGGGGCGGCTCGGGGAGCTTCGCGCAGAAGCCGAGCGCTGCGTCGCACCCGTACCCGTTCGGGCAGGTCGCCAGCTCGGTGCAGGGGCGGGTGCAGTAGCCGTCGAGGCAGGCGTTCGTCGCGCACTGCTCCGCCTGCTCGCAGGCGCCGCCGACCTCGGCCGAGTAGACGGGGTCGGTGGGGAAGCCGGTCGCCCAGCCGGGCGGCTCGTACCCTCCAAGGCTCGCGGCGCGCACGGTCGTCTCCTTAATCCATTCCGCCCAGCCGTACACATAGCCGTAGATCGGGTACTCGCAGCCCTCGGCGCCGCGCGAGGTCACGCCGATCACGCGGTGCATCAGATCGAGGCTGGGCCCGCCCGAGTCCCCCTCGCAGATGCCGGTGTCCCCGACCCACTCCGTGGACTTCACCACGGACGCCGGGCAGCCGTCGGCCACGCAATCGATGAAGAGGTTGTCGCGGCGCCGCCGCAGGCCCGCGCCGGTGCTCCTGTCGTTCGTCGCGCCGAAGCCGACCGCGTAGTACTCCTCGCCCTGCTTCAGGGGCACGTCGACGCGCGGCACGAGCGGCGCGGCGTCGCTCTCCGGGATCAGCTCGTCGAGGATCAGGATCGCCTGGTCGTTGCCGCAGAAGCTGTCGGCGTCGTCGCCGGGGAGCAGGACGATCTCGCTGCCGCGGTAGAAATACGAGGACTCGCCGATCTCCGCGTCGGTCGTGGCGAAGATCTTCCGGGCGAGGTGCGTGTCCGTGAACTTCGTGGAACGGCAGGTGATCTGGCCGTCCGTCTCATTGGCCATGTCCGACACGCAATGCCGGGCTGTCAGCACCACGTTCGGCGCGATCAGGCTCCCCGTGCAGATGGCGCCGATCTCGGCGTTGTAGATGCCCACGACGGCCTTGTCGCCGTTGTCCAGGTAACCGTCCTGGATGGCATCTCGCGTCTCACCGGTCTCATCAGGCGGCTCCAGGGCCGAGCTGCACGCTGTTGCAGTGAGTCCCAGGGCAAGAATCAAGATGACTCTGGGCGAGCAATACGACATCGAGAGCCTCCAAGTACTGCAATGTAGGTGCGACGAGCTCCGAGGCGTCGCATCGAGCGAAAGAGTCTAGAGGGGAATGTGCGGTCATGCACGCGCGCTGCGCGCGATGAACGACTCGGCTCGTTGCATGCACCACATAAATTGACTGCCCGAGAGCTCTTGCAGGGTACTCGCGTAACGGACGTTACCCAGCTCCGCCATGGCGGCGCCAGGGCCAGGGCGACCGGCGCCGTGACGAAAAGCCGTGGAAACGTGCGCGGCCCGGGTGTTGCGGGGCGACGCGGCCGTGATCGATCCCGTCCTGCTCTTCGGGCTCGCGCTCGCCGCGGGCGCGCCGCTCGCCCTCTCTCCGCTGCCCACCGCGCTCGCGGCGGCGCTCGCCGCGGCGGCGCTCCGCCGCAGGGCCGGCCCCGTCGCGCTCGCCGCCGCCGCGGTGGCGCTCGTCGTCGGCGGGCTCCGCGCCCGCGCGCTGCTCGACGACGCGGGCGGCCTTCATGAAGGCGCCGCCGCGCTGCTGCAGCCGCCGGCGCGCTGCGAGGTGACGTGCGCCGTCGTCGGCTCGCCGGTCGTGATCGGAGCGACGCAGCGAGCGGACGGGGCGACACGGCGAACGGACGGGGTCGCGCACGCGGCAGGCGAGGCGGCGCACGCGGCAGGCGAGGCGGCGCACGGGGCCGACGAGGCGGCGCATGCGGCAGACGAGGCGGCGCAGCGAGCGGACGGCGAGGCGCCGGACGCGCGCATCGACGTGGAGATCGCCGGCGGCACCTGCGGCGGGCGAGCGCTGGCGCACCCGCTCCGGGCGCGCCTTCACGGAGCGCCGCGCGAGCTCGCGCGGGGCGACCGGCTCGAGGTGCTCGTCGACCTCGCGCCGATCCACCTGTTCCGGAACGAGGGCCTCCGGGACGCGACCGCCGCGGTCGCGCGGAGCGGGATCGTCGCGAGCGGCACGATCGTCGACGCGCGGCGGATCTCGGAGGGTCGCTCGATCGGCGCGGCCGTCGATCGCGCGCGGGCCTTCGTGCGCGGCCGCATCGAGGCCACGTTCCACCCCGAGGCGGCCGCGCTCGGGCGCGCGCTCGTGCTCGGCGAGACCGACCTCGCGCCCGAGGACCAGGACGCGTTCCGCGAGAGCGGCCTCGCGCACCTGCTCGCGGTCTCGGGGACGCACCTCATCCTCGCGGTGGCGGGCTTCGCGGCGGCGCTCCGGGCGATCCTCGTCCGCGTCGACCCGATCGCGGCGCGGTGGGACGCGGGCCGCATCACCGCGGCCCTGTGCGTGCCGGCCGCGTGGCTCTACGCCGACTTCGCCGGCGGCGGCGGCTCGGCGATGCGCGCCGCCGCGATGCTCACCTGCGCGATGGGCGCCCGGCTCCTCGGCCTCCGATCGGTCGGCGTCCGCAACTTCGCCCTGTCGCTCGCGGGCGCCGCGGCCGTCGATCCGCTGGTCGCGTGCGATCTCTCGTTCGGCCTCTCGGCCGCCGCGACCGCCGGGCTGCTCTGGCTGCAGCGGCCGCTCGCCGCGCTGCTCGTCCCCCGCGAGCGCTCGCCCGGCGGCGCCGACGACCGCGCGGACGGCGGCGACCCCGGCAACCCCGCGGACCCCGCGGACGGCGCGCTGCCCGCCTCGTCGCCGCGCGCGCTCGCGCGCAAGCTCCTCGCGCCGCTCGCGACGACGCTCGCCGCCATGTTCGGGTGCGCGCCGCTGCTGCTCCTGAACAGCGAGACGTTCCCGCTGCTCGGCGTGGCCGCGAACGTGGTCGCCGCGCCGATCGGCGAGCTGGCGGCGCTCCCGTTCTGCCTCGCGCACGCGGTGCTCTCGTGGTGGCCGCCCGTCGAGCGCGGGTGCGCGCTCGTCGGCTCCGGCGCGCTGCTCGCCGTGCGCGCCGTCGCCCGCGCCTCGGCGGACACCGGCGTGGTGCTGCGCCTGCCGGAGCCGTCGCCCGTCCAGCTCGCCGCGCTCGCCGCCGCGATCGCGCTCGCGTGGGCCGCGGAGCGCCGCGCCCGGCGCCTCGCGGCGCTCGCCGCCGGCGCCGCCGCGTGGCTGCTGCTCGAGGGGGTCGCCGTGCGCGCCGGGGCGCCCCGCGGCGCGCTGCGCGTCAGCGTCCTCGACGTGGGGCAGGGCGACGCGATCCTGATCGACCTCCCCGAGGGCGGGGCGATGCTCGTGGACGCCGGCGGCTTCGTGGGCAGCCCTGTCGATCCGGGGGCGCGCGTGATCCGGCCGCTCTTGCGAGCGCGCCGCCGTGCGCGCCTCGACGCTGTCGTCCTCTCGCACCCGCACCCCGATCACTTCGGCGGCCTCCCCGCCGTCGTCGCGGGCGTCGAGGTCGGCGAGCTCTGGGACACCGGCCAGGGCGAGGCCGAGGGCGCCGGCCCGGTCTACGCGAGGTTGCTGTCGGACCTGCGCCGGCGCGGCGTGCCCGTCGTGCGGCCCGGCGCGCTGTGCGGCAGGCCGCGGGTGCTCTCGGGGGCGACGATCGAGGTGCTCGCGCCGTGCCCCGAGCTCCACCCGGACCGGGGCGCCAACGACAACTCGTTCGTCCTGCGCATCTCCTACGGGGCGCGCTCCGCGCTGCTCGTGGGCGACGCGGAGCACGAGGCCGAGGACGCGCTCGTCGCGCGGTACGGCGCCGCGCTCCGCGCCGACCTGCTCAAGGTCGGCCATCACGGCAGCAGGACGTCGACCGGCGCGGCGCTCCTGGCGGCCGTCGACCCCTCGGTCGCCGCCGTGTCCTGCGGCGTCCGCAACCGCTTCGGGCACCCGAGCCCCGAGGTCCTCTCCCGGCTCTCGGCCCGCGGCGTCGCGATCGCGCGCATGGACCGCGGCGGCGCCCTGATCTGGGAGACCGACGGCGAGCGCGTCCTCTGGTCCCGCCCCGGCCAGCCGCCGAGCCCGGCCCCCGACCGGCCCGGCGCGGCGGGCGGGACCTCCGGCCCGGGGAGGTGAGCCGGCGGCGGTGAGGCGGAAGGAACCGGCAGAAACCCGCGCTCCGGACGGCCGCCCGTCCGCCCCGCGTCCTTGCGCCTGGACGTCCCCTGAGGGACGCTCCGTCGATGTCTCGTAGCGCGATGACGACCACGATCCGCCGCCGGCTCGCGAGCGAGATCGGTCGTATCGACAAGCAGGCGCCCTTCCGCGTCGCGCTGTCTTACCCGTCCCCGTACCGAGCTGGCATGAGCTCGCTCGGCTTCCTCCAGATCTACAAGATGATCCAGGCCGAGCCCGGGATGGCGTGCGAGCGCGCCTTCCTGCCGGACGACGAGGGTCAGGGCGCCGAGGGCGCTCCGGTCACGTACGAGGGGCTCCGCCCCCTCTCCGACTTTCCGGTCATCGCGCTCTCCGTGGCCTACGAGCTCGAGCTCGCCGGCGTCGTCCGCCTGCTCGAGCTCGCGGGGCTGCCCGCCCTCCGGGAGGAGCGCGACGGCCGCCACCCGTTCGTCCTCGCGGGCGGTCCGCTCACGTTCTCCAACCCGCTGCCGCTCGCGGTGTTCGCCGACGCGATCCTCATGGGCGAGGCCGACACGCTGGCGGTCGAGGTGCTGCGCCTGCTGCGGGACGCCCCCTCGCGCGAGGCCGCGCTCGACGAGCTGGCGCGCGTCCCCCACGTCTTCGTGCCCGCGCGCCACGGCGCCGAGATGCCCCCGGTCGCCCAGTGCGACAGCGCGCTCCTGCCCGCGTGGTCGCCGATCCGCGCCGAGGAGACCGAGCTCTCGAACATGTTCCTCATCGAGGCGGAGCGGGGCTGCTCGCGCGGGTGCACCTACTGCGTGATGCGCCGCTCGACCAACGGCGGCATGCGCATCGTCCCGAAGGAGCGCCTCCTCGAGCTCGTCCCCGAGGACGCGCGGCGCGTCGGCCTGGTCGGCGCCGCGGTCAGCGACCACCCGAAGATCGTCGAGGTGGTCCGCACGCTCGCCGAGCGGGGGTGCGAGGTCGGGCTGAGCAGCCTCCGGCCGGACCGGCTGACCGACGAGTTCGTCGGCGCGCTGCGGCTCGCGGGCTACAAGACGCTCACGACGGCGATGGACGGCACGAGCGAGCGCGTCCGCGAGACGCTCGAGCGGCGCGCGCGGCCCCGCCACCTCCAGCGGGCGGCCGAGCTGGCGCGGCAGCACGGCATGAACCGGCTCAAGCTGTACCTCATGGTCGGCGTCCCCGGCGAGACGGACGAGGACGTCGACGAGTGCGTGTCGTTCGTCGCGGAGCTCTCCCGCATCGTGCCGGTCGCGCTCGGGATCGCGCCGTTTTGCCCGAAGCGCAACACGCCGCTGCACGGCGCGCGCTTCGCGGGCATCGACGTCGTGAACAAGCGCCTCGACCGGCTCCGCCGCGGGCTGCGCGGCCGCGCCGACGTGCGGGCCACGAGCGCGCGCTGGGCGTGGGTCGAGGCGGTGCTCGCCGCCGGGGGCGAGGCCGAGGGCCGCGCGGTGCTGCAGGCCGTGCACGCGGGCGGCTCGTTCCGCGACTACGAGCGCGCGTTCGAGAAGATCACGCGGCCGGAGCCGCCGCGCCGCCAGGGCCTGCCGCTCCTCGCGGCCGGGTGAGCGGGGTAGCGGCCCGCGAGGATCCGAGGCGAATCCGATGAAGAAGCTGACCCTCTTCACGCGCGAGCGCTGCCACCTCTGCGAGGACGCCCACGCCGCGCTCGAGCGCGTCCGCGCGCGGCTCCCGTTCGAGCTCGCCGTCGTCGACCTGGACCGCGAGGCGGCCCCGGAGAAGCGGGCGCTGTACGACTGGGAGGTCCCCGTCGTCGAGCTGGAGGGGCGGAAGATCATGAAGTACCGCGTCGACGAGCAGCGGCTCGAGCGGCTGCTCTCCAGCCCGGAATGACGCCGCCTGAAACGACCCCGCACGGCGTCAGGGCGCTTCCGCCCGCTTTCGTCCGGCGCCGCGCTAGGCTATGGCCATCCCCGTGAAGTGGACGACGACCGCACAGATCCTCTTCATCCTCGTCGCGGCCGTCGCCGTCTACGGCTTCGTGCACGCGGCGCAGAACGATCAGCGCTCCACGGCCTGCAAGGCCATGTGCGCCCTGCGCCCCGCCTACGCCGGCCGCAACCGGCTCGCGCCGGACTTCGAGCTGCCGGACATGAACGGCAAGCCGGTCCGGCTCTCGTCGTTCCGGGGCAAGACGGTGTTCTTGAACTTCTGGACGAAGACCTGCGCTCCGTGCCTGCAGGAGATGCCGGCGCTCGCGGAGCTCGGCCGGATCGCCCAGTCGCGGAAGGACTTCGTCGTCCTCACGATCTCGACCGACGAGGGGCCCGACGACGTGCGGGACGCGCTCAAGGTGGCCTTGAACGGGGATCCGCCGTTCCCGGTCCTCTTCGACCCCGAGTCCAAGGTCGTGCTGGACAAGTACGGCACGCAGCTCTACCCGGAGACGTGGATCATCGACCCGAACGGGATCATCCGGGCCCGCTTCGACGGGGCGCGGGACTGGTCGAGCAGCCTGGCGATCGACGTGGGTGAGATGGTCTCGCGCTGGGGCGGGTGCCCTGTCGACATCTTCAAGGGGCAGCCGCGCGGCGGCTTCGCCGGCCTCTGCACCGACGACTCCTGAGCGGACGCCGACGCGGGGACGCCCGGGGCGGGGCGCGCGCGGCGCGCTCGCTGCTTGGCGCTCTCGCGAAAGATCGTTATGTGAGTCACCCATCATGACCGCCCGCAGGCCGACGTCGCCGACAGCGCAGCCGCCGCAGCCGCCCGGAGCGGGAGAAGGGGGCGACGGCCGCTCCTCGGACGAGCGCGTCGCGGCCGCGCGGCAGGCGCTGCTCGAGGGGGTGGGCGCCGAGATCGCCGCCTCGTTCCCCGGGATCACCCGGCTGGGCGGGCAGGTCGTCGCGGCCCTCTACCTGGCGGACGTGCCGCGCTCGATGGATGAGCTCAGCCAGGAGCTCGGCCGCTCCAAGAGCAACATCTTCGCGAACCTGCGCGGGCTCGAGGCGGCCGGGATCATCGAGCGCCGGCGGGAGTCGGGCGCGCGGCACGACTCGTTCGCGCTGCGCGGCAAGTACCCCGACGTCATCGTCGGCGCCTACCTCGGCCGCCTGCGCCGCGTGGTGCAGGACAAGCGCACGCTCGCGCGGCGCGCGCTCTCGCTGCTCGGCGACGCGCAGGGCCCCGAGGCCGACGCGATGCGCGCGCGGCTCGACGACCTGTCGCGCAAGTACGACCTGTTCGCCGAGCTCATGGAGCAGCTCCTGCCGTCGATCGACGGCCCCGTCGATCTCGAGCGGATGATCTCGCAGGTGCCCGAGGCGGTGGTCCGCTCCCTCAACGCCGCCGCCCGCGTCGCCTGGGCCGCAGGCGACGCGATCAGCCGCCTCGGCGGGCGCGCCGGCCGCAAACGCTGAGCGGGGCTCACCCGCTTCGGAGACGGGCCCACCTCGACGTCTTCGGTGCTCAGCGCACAGGAGTGCGCCTGCGCGCCGAAAACGCCGATCTGGACCCGTCTCCTGTGCGGGTGAGCCCCGCTCGGAAGCGGGGGGTCAGTTGGTGTTGAGCTCGACGCGCAGGAGCTTGCGGCCGATGAAGAGGTAGTCGCCGTGGGCGAGCTCGCGCTCGCTCTTGATGCGCACGTAGGTGCCGTTGCGGCTGTTGAGATCGGTGAGCGTGAACTTGCCGTTGTGCTCCTCGAGGCGGCAGTGCGAGCCCGACATGTACAGGTCGACGGGGAAGTTCAGGTCGCCGCCCTCGCGCCCGATCTGCAGCGAGCTGCCGCGCGCGCACACCGTCATGCCGACCGCGCCGCCCTGGAGCACCTGCGTCAGGCGGAACGGGCTCGGGTGCTTGGGCGAGGAGTAGAAGAAGGTGCCGTCCGGATCCTGGCCGTCGGAGGCGCGCGGCGTCGGATCGAGCCGGAAGAGCTGCTCGCCGGCGAGGAAGGTGTCGCCCGGCGTGATGTCGATCGTGCCGCGCACGCGGATGTAGACGCCGTTCAGCGAGCCCTCGTCGCGCACCACCAGCTTGCCGTCGCGGTAGAAGAAGTTCGCGTGCTTCGGCGAGACGAACGGATCGTCCGGGAAGACGAGCTGCCCGTTGCGGCCGACGATGTGCTGCTCGGCCTTCAGGTGGAAGGAGAGGCCGTCCATGCCCTCGCCGCGGATGAGGATCAGCTTCGCCTTCGCCGGGTTCTGCATGTCCCCGAAGAACAGCGTCTGCGCGCTCAGGATCTCGGGCGGGACGGCGGTCCCGCACCTTCCGCAGAACTTGTGGCCCGAGGGGACACCGCTCGAGCAGGAACGGCAGACGTAGTTACGGGCTTGCTCCATCAGCTCCTCCTGGGAGAGTTCGGCAAATTCGCTCGTGGACGAGGTGGTCTTGGGGCTTCGCGCCGGGCCGCGCGAGCTCGTCGGGTCGAGCCGAGCCTCCGCCCTGGTGCCCGCGCTGCTGCCGGCCGCGGGCGTCGGGGAGCGCCGCGCCGGCGTCGCCGGAGAGCTCGCCCGGCGCGGCGTGAACAGGGCCAGGTCGTTCGCGCACTCAGGGCAACGCGCGGTGCCCATCGGGCTCCACAGATCGCACTGGCCACAGACGATGCCAATCTCGTGCTGCTCGGTGTGCAAACGTCGCCTCGGTGCATTGGGGGCCCGCGGGATCGCGGGTCCCCGACCCGCGCCAGTGGAAGGCCGCCGCGGCGGACCTCCGACCGATGGGCTAGCCCGGACGGAGGACCCGGCCCGAAACTCGCGCTGGATTCCCGACCCGGGTGGAGAGAACCACGGTTCTAGACGTCGAAGAGCGGAGGGGTCAAGCGATCAGCGCACGAAGGTGAAGCGGCGCTGGTCGTCGGCCCAGCCCCCGGCGCCCCAGAGGCGGAACACGATCCGCTGGTTGCACGCGGCGCGCGGCTGCAGGCCGAAATCGCGCGAGTCGTCGTGGTAGCTCCGGTTGTCGCTCAGCAAAAAGACCGTATCGGGCCGCACCTCGACGCGGTGGCGGCGCTCGAGCGGGGGCTTGCGCCCGGTCGCCCGGAGGTGGAGGCCCGAGCCCATCATCACCATGTCGCACGAGAGCTGGACCTCGTTGCCCGTGGCCGGGTCGGTGATGCTCAGCTTGGGCTCGGTGCACGCGACCTCGGCGTCGTAGCGGTGCCCGTTCACGACCAGGCTGCCGTGATCGACCTCGACCGTGTCGCCCGGCACGCCCGCGATGCGGCCGACGATGTGGCCGCCGGGGGTCTCGGGGTCCGGGCACCGGACCAGCTCGCCGAAGCCGGGCGTGCCGCGCGTCAGCACGACGACCGTGTCGCCCGCGGCGAGGCTCGGCGCGATCGAGGCGCCGAGCATCGGGTCGTCCGGCACCGTCCAGACGTCGAGGACCAGCGCGCGGAGCACGACGCCGAGCACCAGCAGGGTTCCGAGGATCCAGAGCAGGCCGTTGAGCAGCTTCCGCATGCGACCCCGCAGCCTAGCGCAGCGGCGGCCGGGGGCGGCGGGGAAGGGCGGCGCGCGGACGCCGCGGCGCCGTCACTGCAGGCAGCTCCGGTACGGCGGCAGCTCGCTCGGGCTCGCGCCGGCCGCGATCTCGCGGGCCGCGGAGAAGAGCTCGGGCCAGATGTCGAGGCGGGTGAAGTACGAGGTGCCGGTCGTGTGCTCGTCGCCGTCCATCACGCTCGACGAGATCACGCCGACGACGTCGCCTCCCCGGTCGCTGCGCGCCGGGCCCCCCGAGTCGCCCGGGCAGATCGAGGCGGTCGCGACGAAGTGCCCCGGGCTCAGCCTGTCGATGGCGCCGCCCGGGCGCGGCACGAGGTGGACCGGATCGCGCGAGAGCGCGCAGCGGCCGAAGCCGTACGGCGTCACCGTCTCCTTCGACTCCGGCTCGGCCTCGAGGCGCGGCATGAGGGTCGGGATCCCGATCAGCCGGCGCGACAGCACGAGGATCGCGATGTCGCCCTCGCCCGAGGTGTACCCGCAGTCCGGCGACACCACCGCGCGCACCGTGGCGTCGCCCCAGGGCAGGTGGTCGCCCCCGAGCTCGATCGTGATCGCCTCGGGCTCCTGATCGCGGCGCAGCGTCCTGCCGCTCTCGTCGCGCGCCGCGACGCAGTGGTGCGCTGTGAGCACCAGGTCCTCGGTGATGAGCGTCCCCGTGCACGTCACGTCGGTGACGATCCGGACGATGGCGTCCTCGTTCGTCGCCAGCTCGAACGGCGGCCGGAACTGGACCGCGCGCTCGTCCTGGCCCGGCTTCGCCGCGGGGATCGCCAGCCCCGCGTTCGTGATCGGCGGCGTGCAGCCCGCGGCGGCGGCGGCGAGCGCGAGCGCGGTCACCGCCGCGGCGCCGCATCGGTAAAACCCTCTCAATGCGGTCGCCAGGACGCCCCGCGTGCGAGCTTGCGGCTGTTCCACCTGAGGGAGACCCTCCCAAGCGCAACCGGTTGTTCTATCGGACAGCGCCCCCGGTGCGGACGCGCCGAGCAAGTCCCAAGGCTACGATAGAAGGCGGTGACCGTCATTCGACAACGACAGGTTTTCCAAGCTTGGATATGACCTCGACGATCGTCACGCCCGCCGAGGCCTCGAGGTCGCGCCGCTCCGTCGTCACAGAGGGCGTCACAGAGGGCTCCCGGCGGACTGCCACCCTGTCCAGCCGGACCAGATAGATTGGCCCAGGGCAGAACGCTTCATGTGCCGCGCGTGCCCCGCGTTCCCCGCACGATTCCGCCGCATCCATCGTCTCCGCTCACCGCATCCATCGTCTCCGCTCACCGCATCCATCGTCTCCGCTCAGCGCATCGCGACGACGCGCACCTCGCCCGCGCTGCGCTCGTAGGCGGCGCGCGCGGCCGCCGGCTCGACCTGCGGATCCTCGACGCCGGCGGCGACGAGCTGCTCGAGGAAGGCGCGCTGGCGCGCGGACTTCGCCTCGAGCCACGCGGGGCAGGCGCCGGTCGCGCAGGCCGCCGAGGCCTGCTCGGCCGCGGCGAGCGCGTCGCGGACGCGGCCGCGGCGGAGCAGCGCGCGCGCGGCGAGGTGCGCTGACTCCGGGAGCGCGCGCACCTCGCGGGGCGCGGCGTCGAGGGCGGAGGACGCGAGCCCGGGCTGATCGCGCTCCAGGTAGGCCACGGCGAGCGCGTTGACGCTCTCCGGCGTCCGGCGCTCGGCGTAGCGGGCCTCGAGCTCCGCGAGCTCGCCGAGCCCGGCCGCGGCGGGCGGCGGCAGCAGCCGCGAGGCCTTCACGCTCGGTCCGAGCCCGACAGTCCACGCGACCCCAGCGAGCACCAAGCCGTTGGCGACGAACAACCCGAAGCGCATCACCCGTCCTCCCGGAAGCTGTCAGAGCCGACAGGAGGGAACGACAGCCGGTCGGCGCGGAGGTTCCCGCGATCGTCGAGCAGGCGCGCAAACGGGTGGTCGGCGCACCTACAGGGAGGCCGGGGGCGAGGTCACCAGGGCGCGCGCAGGCGGGGGGCTACTCGCTCGGGAGCACAACGAGGTCGTCGCGGTGGACGACGACGTCGTCGCCGGCGTCGTCGTCGCGCTTCTTCCGCGCGATGCGCGCCGCGTCGCCGGCGGACATGCGCGCGAGGCCGCGCGCGATCTCGGCGCCGTCGGGGTCGAAGACGGCCACGGCGTCGCCGGGGAGGAAGGTGCCGCGCACGCCGAGGACGCCGACCGCGAGGATGCTGCGGTTCTTCGAGCCGATCGCCTCGGCGGCGCCGCGGTCGACGAGGATCGCGCCGCGCGGGCGGAGCGTGTACGCGATCCAGTGCTTGCGCGCGCTGAGCCGCTGCGGGACGGCCGCGAAGAGGGTGCCGACGTCCTCGCCCGAGACGATGCGCGTGATGATGCCCGGCTCGCGCGCGGCGCCGATGACGACGTGCGAGCCCGCGAGCGTGGCCCGGCGCGCGGCCTCCACCTTGCTGGCCATGCCGCCGGTGCCGACGCCGGACGTCGACCCGCCGGCGAGGTGCCGCGCCTCGCGGGCGACGCTGCGCACGAACGGCACGCGGCGCCCGTCGCCGTCGAGCAGGCCCTCGACGTCCGAGAGGAGGATCAAGAGGTCGGCCTCGCAGAGCGGGGTCACCATCGCCGCGAGCTGGTCGTTGTCGCCGAACTTGATCTCCTCGACCGCCACGGCGTCGTTCTCGTTGATGATCGGGATGGCGCCGGCCTCGAGCAGCGCGGCGAGGGCGTTCCTCGCGTTGTTGGTGCGGGTGCGGTCGGCGAGGTCGGCGTGCGTGAGGAGCACCTGCGCGACGAGCAGGCCGACCTTGCCGAAGGCCTCCTCGTAGCGCTGCATCAGCACGCTCTGGCCGGCCGCGGCCGCGGCCTGGAGCCACGCCATGTCCTTCGGGCGCGCCTTGAGCCCGAGCTTCGCCACGCCGAGGGCGATGGCGCCGCTCGACACGATGACGAGGCTCCGGCCGGAGCGGCCGCGGAGCGCGGCGACCTCGGCGGCGAGCCGGTCCCAGGCGTCGCCGGAGAGGCTCTTCGAGCCGATCTTGACGATGATCCGGCGGCAGCGCTTGAGCGCGGCGCGCGCGCTCTGCGGATCGCCGTCGGCTGGGGCGTCGGCGTCGCGGCCGTCGTCCGTGTCCTTCGTGGCGGTGCGATCCTCGGGGTCAATCATGGGGGAGGCCGGCGGCGGCGATCTCGTCGAACGCCGCGTCGAGGCGGCGCTCGATGTACTCGGGGACGGCGGCGCCCGCGAGCAGGAAGGCGTCGATCCAGCGCGTGAACTCGTCGCGCAGGTCCTCGGCGCCGCTCGCCAGGACGGTGACGTCCGGGCGGAGCGAGGGGGAGAGCGAGCGCCGCACGGCGCGGTCGACGGCGTCGCGGATCCAGCGCGCCTCGTCGGCGTGGATGCGCACGGCGCTGCTCCGGCGGAAGCGCGTGATGTAGCGGTTCAGGAGGTGGCCGAGGGCGTAGACCTCGAGGCCGCGCGCGGCGGCGGCGAGCGCCAGGGCCGGGTTGAGCCGCCGGAGGACCTCCTTCGTGACGAGGTGCGCGGCCTTGCGGATCGGGGTCTGCTCCGCGCCGGGCTGGGCGAGCAGGGTGCGCGCGTCGGTGGTGAGGCTGAGGCCGTGGCGGGCGACCGTGTCCTGCGCGATGGCGCCGCGGATGCGCAGCAGCATCCGATCGGGGAGCACCGGCACCGGGATCCAGGAGGCGCCCACCGCGAACGCGGTGAGCACGGCGAGTCGGCCTCCGGAGGGCGGGCCGCCCGGGGTGACCTGAGCGGCGGACGGCTTGTTCGCGGCGGGTTCGGATGACATCGCGCGCACGGTACTACGGCGCCCGGCGGGTGGCGAACAGTGGCGAGGGCGGCGCGGGAGCGGCGCGCGACGCGGGGGCGGCGCGCGGAGGCGGCGCGGCGGCCCTCAGAAGAGGGGGATGAGCTCGACGATCGCGGCGCGGCAGCGCGTCGCGGCCAGGACGATGTCGCGGGTGGTCGCGCCCTCGGGCAGCGCGGCGGTGAAGCGCGCCGGCCCGCCGCGCAGGGCGATGCCCCGGGCGCCGAGCTCCTCGCGGAGGAGCTCGGCGTTGCTGCGCACGGTCAGGGCGTAGGCGCGGCCGCCGGCGGCGACCTCCGCGAGCGTGCCCGAGAAGGCGAGCTCGCCGCCCGTGAGCAGGAGCACGTCGGTGGCGCCGCGGGCGAGGACGCCCCGCGGGCCCTCGGCGTCGAGGCGCGCCGTCGTGAGCAGCGCGCCGCGGCCCTCGGTGGCGCCCGCGAGCGCGGCGAGGACGAAGCCGGCGGCGCCGTCGTCGAGGCCGGCGAGCGGATCCTCGGCGATCAGCACGGCGGGCGCGGTCGCGATCGCCTGGGCGAGGACGAGCGCGCGGCGCTCGGGCAGCGCGAGCGTCTGGAGGGCGCGCTTGCCCGCGGCCGCGAGGCCCACCCGGGCCAGCGCGGCGCGCGCCATGTCGGCGGCCGCGCGCGGCGGGGCCCCCGCGAGCCGCGCGCCCCAGGCGACGTACGCGTCCACGGTCCAGGCGAGCGGCAGCGGCGGATCGAGCGGCGCCGCCCCGCTCGCGGCGCGGTGCGCGGAGCGCGCGACGTCGCGGCCGGCGACCGCGAGGCGCCCGGCGACGACGCGCGCCTCGCCGGGGGCCGCGTCCGCGGCGTCGTCCGCCGCGGCGCCCGGCGGGTGCCGGCGGACGGCCGAGAACGGGACGCCCGAGAGCGCCGCGAAGAGCGCGCCGGTGTCACCGGCGCAGAGCACGCGGTCGCCGCGCGACGCCACGGTGAGCGCGTCGATCGCGACAACGTCGTCCACGGCGATGCGCGCGGCGCGGGCGTCGAGCAGCGGCGGCTTCGCGGCGGGGGCGTCGAGCGGCGCCGCCGCGGCGGGGGCGTCGAGCGGCGCCGCCGCGGCGGGGGCGTCGGGCGGCGGCTTCGCGGCCTCGGTCGGGGGCACGGGCTCAGCGCTCCCCGCGCGCGGGAGCGGAAGGCGCGGAGGGCTCGTCCTCGCGGGCCGTGAGGGGCACGCCGAACGAGATCTCGCCGGCGAACTCGCTGCGCGCGAGCGGCCGCTCCGCGCCGAACACGAGGAACGGCGTGAGGGCGCGCGCGGCGTCGAGCATCACGGGCGGGATGGTCGCCTTCGCGAGCTCCCCCTGCGCCTGCGCCGAGAAGCCGACCAGGCTCAGGGCGTAGCCGAGGAGCGAGGTGTCCTCCTCGGGGAGCGAGAGGACGGGCGCGTCGTCGGGGAGCCGGCCCAGCCTGCGCGCCTCCGCGAGCGCCTCGCGGAGGCCGCCGAGGCGGTCGACGAGCCGGCGCTCCAGGGCCTGGGCGCCGGTCCACACGCGGCCGCGCGCGAGGGCGTCGACCTGCTCGGGCCGCATGTGCCGGCCCTCGACGACGCGGGCGATGAAGCGGTCGTAGAGCTGCTTCACCTTGACGCCGAGCTGCTCGCGCTCGTCGTCGGTGAACGGCCGGTAGAGCGACTCGGCGTCGGCGCGGGGCGTCGTCCGGAACGTCTCGATGCTGACGCCGAGCTTCTGGAGCAGGCCGGTGACGTCGACCTTGCCGTAGAAGATGCCGATCGATCCGGTGACCGTGGAGCGGTTCGCGAAGATCGGGCCGCCGGCGACGGACGCATAGTAGCCGCCGCTCGCCGCCGCCGAGCCCATCGAGACGATGAGCGGCTTCACGCGCGCGGTGAGGATCGCCTCGCGGAGGATGACGTCCGCCGCGAGCGTCGAGCCGCCGCCGGTCTCGACGCGGAGCACGACGGCGCGGACGGTGCGGTCCTCGCGCGCGCGGCGCAGCGCGCCCGCGACAGTGTACGAGCCGGCGAGCTTGACGCCGACGAACGGGATCGACCGGCTCTCGCCGTCGATCATGTCGCCGTCGAGGTAGACGAGGGCGATCTTGGGCGAGTGGCCCCAGCGCTCCGGCGCCTCGTCGCCCGGGTCGTCGTCGACGACGCGCGACGAGCGCCCCATCACCTCGTCGATGACGCGGCCGATCTCGTCGTCGTAGGCGAGCATGTCGACGAGGCCGAGCTGCCGCGCCTCCTGCGCGAGGAACGGGCCGCGCGCGAGCCGCCGCTCGAGCTCGTCCACCGGGATGCGGCGCCCGGCGCTCACCTCGCCGACGAAGGCGTCGCTGAACTGATCGAGCAGCTCCTGGTGGTCGTCTTTGCCGACCTGGGTGCTGTTCTCGCGCGCGAACTGCTCGGCGGCGAGCTTGTGCGCGCCGATGCGGACGATGTCCGCCTGGACGCCGAGCTTCTTCAGGAGCCCGCCGAAGTAGAAGTAGCTCGACGAGATGCCGGAGAAGCGCAGGCCGCCCGCGGGGTTCATGGCGATGGCGTCGGCGTGCGAGCACACGTGGAGCGAGCGCCCGCCGGCGTCCTCGAGGTGGCAGAGGACCTTCTTGCCGTGGCGCTTCAGGTTGCGGATCGCGTCGCTGACCTCCTCGGCGTGGGCGAGCGAGCTGGCCGGCTCCGCGCGGAGCACGAGCGCGACGCCGGAGACCTCCGGGTCCTCGGCGAGGCGCCAGAGCTGCTGCAGGAAGCGCGTGTGCCTGCGGACGCCCGGGGTCGAGTCGAGGCGGACCCGGACGACGCGGGCCGGCAGGCGGACGCCCGGCTCGGAGAAGCTGCGGAGCGCGGCGCCGACGTAGTAGCCGGTGCCGTTCTTCGTGACGGCGTCGCCGAAGACGCCGCCGGCCGAGAGCTGCAGCTCGTCGACGTTGACGTCGAGGCCGGCCATGGCGGCGATTTTGGGGCCCCCGTCCGCCGCGAGGTCGCGCAGCGTGAGGTCGCCCCGGAGCGTGCCCACGTAGGGCACGCGCAGGCCGAGCGTCGCCCGCGGCACCCAGGCGCCGCTCTCGTCGGGGTCGCTGTCCTCGACGTAGGCGGTCTCGAGGCCGATCTCGAGCGCGCGCCTGCCGTCGACGGGGCGCACGGCGACGCCGAAGTCGTAGCTGCGCTCGAGGGCCTGGCGCAGGCGGCTCTCGGGGCGGTTCCAGTCGCGGGCGACGGCGGAGAGCGAGAGCCAGGTGGTGGGCCGGAGGGTGACGCCGCTGGTGAGCGAGAAGTAGCCGTCGAGCGCCGGCGCGTCGGAGCTGCCCCAGCCGAGGGTCGTCCCGAAGGCGAAGCCCGGGCCGGTGTCGAGCGCGAGGCCCCAGCGGATCCAGCGCGACGGGCTGTCGAGCGGCGCGGCCGCGGCGTCGGGCGGGTCGAGGAAGTCGAAGCGCAGGCCGGTCGACACGAACCAGAGCGGCACGCCGAGCGCGATCGAGTGGCCGCGGGCGGGCAGCGGCGAGGCCGAGCCCGTGGAGACCCAGGTCCACCGGAGCTCGGTGCCCGGGAGGAAGGAGAGGTTCGCGGGGTTCACCGCGATCGCGGAGGTGTCGTCGCTGCTGGCGACGGCCTTGCCCGGGTCGGGGATCGGCTGCGAGGGCCCGTCGGTCGGCGCGGCGCGCGCGGCGGTCGCGCCGGCGAGCACGCACAGGCCGAGGAGGGCTGCGGCGGCGCGGGCGAAGGGGGCACGGCGGGCGGCGTGGGCGGGGTGGAGTAGGTCGTTCATGCGCTGACGAGCTCCCGGAGCGTATCTGCTTCGGCGTCGTACGTCCGCTGGACCTCGGCGAGGGCGAGGCGCTCGACGAGGGGGCCGAGCAGGCGCAGCCGGATCTCGATGTCGCCCTGGACGCGACGGCGGGTGCGGCCCTCGGGCAGGCGCTCGAGCCGGTAGGTGCCCGCGGAGCGGAAGTAGCTGCGCCACTGCTCCTTGGGGCTGACCTGCCACGTGGCCGCGTGATCGGAGAGCCGGTAGGTCGAGCGCTCTTCCCAGGACATGGCGTCCTTCGCGACGGGGTAGCTCGCGAAGATCGGCAGCGGCGCGCTCGCCTGGAAGCGCAGGACGCGGAGGAGCTCGCCATTGCGGAGCGCGTGCTCGACGGTCATGACGCTCTCGAGCGAGGCGACCCGGGTGGCCAGCCGCGGCCCGAGCTCGGGCGAGAGCACGGCGAGCTCGACGGCGTCGAGGGGCGCGTCGAGCTCGTGACAGATGGTGAAGTGCACGGGGCCTTCTAGCACGCGGCGAAGCGACGCCGCGAGCGGGGCACCGCCGCCAGCGCGCGTGGACATGGCGTGAAGGCGAAGGGGCTGGGGGCTGCGATAGGGACGCGCGCGGGAGCGATAGGGATGGGCGCGGGAGCGATAGGGATGGGCGCGGGAGCGATAGGGATGGGCGCGGGAGCGATAGGGATGGGCGCGGGAGCGATAGAGATGGGCGCGGGAGCGATAGAGACGCGCGGGAGGCGCTCTCAGATCACCGCAGCCTGCTCCGGGAGCGCGTCTGCCTTGGCTTTCTTGGATTTCAGGCGGGACCGCCGGTTCAGCGTCGCCCGGTGGCGCGATACGAACCTGGTTGCGATCTTGGGCTGATCGCGGAAGGCATAACGGCCGCCCTCGCGGACCTCCTTGGCGAGCTCGTCGGCGACCCAGAAGCAGCGGTTGCGGAGCTCCAGCGCGTGCGCTGCGCTCGCGTCCGAGCCCTCGTTGGCGGCCGCGTCCTCGAGCGCCTCGGCGAGCGCCATCGCCCGATCGAGATCCTTTCGGGTGATGTCGGTCACGCCGAGCGCGCTCTCGTGATTGGACCAGAAGTCGACGAGATCGCGCAGGTCCTGGATGGTGTCCGCGAGGCCGGAGCCGTCGGCGATGCGCGAGAGCTCTGCCTGGGCGGCGGCGTCGTTGCGGCAGCCCCACCGGCCGCCGGCCACGAGCTTCGCGTCGAGCGCCTCGGCCTCGTCGCGGAGCTTTCGCTGCGCGGCCGTGAGCTTCACGGCGCCGCGCGCCCTCTGCCACGCTTTCTCGAGCGCGCCGAGGCGCCGCGCGAAGCGGGCGAGGAGATCCACTTTGTCGGCGGTGATACCGATCCTGGAGAGGCGCGCCTGCTGCGCGTGCGCGAGGCGCGAAAGCGAGGTGAGCTCGCGCTCCGCGACGCTCACGGGCATGTCGGGGGCGGCCGCGTACGTCGGGGCCAGCGCGAGGAGCGCCTCGTCGCCGGTGGGATCGTGAGCCGGAGCGGCCGGGCGCTTCGTGGGCTTCGGGGCGAGCGCCTTGCTGGATGGCCTGGTCCTGGATGACGTGGGTTTGGGCGTGTTCTTCACGGTGCGTGTCAGGGGCATGGCTTCCCTCCTGGTTGAGCGTGACGGGCGATGGTCGCTGATGAGGAGACGCTGTCAACGGCGTTCAGCGCGGCCAGACGTCCGAATGCTGCTGCGACGATTCTTGTGCGCAGCCTCCACGAAGAGGCGTCTGGCGACCGGAGGAGACAGCGGCGTGCTTTCATTGCTTTCGCCAAGAGCATATTGACACGGTGCGTCCTGCCGTGGATACGTGGCGCCAACAACAGACATTGCGTCGGGAGTCTCTCGAATGCGACATGCGGGCTGGTTCTGTCGTCTCGTGGTGTGCTTTGCTGTGGTGCTCTTGCTCGGGCGGGGGCACGAGGGCCTCGCGCTGGCCGGGCCTCCGGAGCCGCGGCGCTTGCCGCTGTCGCCTCCCGGCGGCGGAGTGGCGCTCTCCACGGTTCCTTTGCGGCTGCCGAGCGACGGCGCAGGAGGCCTGTCGCTGGGGCCTCGTGTCGATGCACCGCTGGTCGAGGATGTGGGGGCGCCCCATGGCGAGATGGTGCTACCCGGCCAGGCCCGGGTGGTGGCGTTCGCGGGGGCTGCGCTCGAGATCCCCGAGGGCGCGGTGGACGAGCCGGTGCGGATCACGATTCGCCCGCTCGACCCAGGCGACGTGCGGCCGATGGGGAGCGCGATGGTCAATGTCACGCCCGGCGGGAAAGCGTACCGCTTCGGGCCGCACGGGCTCAGGTTCAAGAAGCCCGTGCGGCTGACGCTGCCTTACGACGAGCACGCCATTCCGCCGGGGATGACGGCGCAGCACATCACCGGCTTCTATTTCGACGAGGCGCTCGGCGCGTGGCAGCGCGTCGAGCGGGCCGGCGAGGCCGCCAAGGGGACGCTGGCGAGCCTGACCGATCACTTCACCGATTTCATCAACGCCACGCTGGCGATACCGGACGCGCCGGGGGCGCGCTCGTTCGATCCGAGCAGCATCAAGGGTCTCGCGCTCGGCAGCCCGCTCGCCGGCGTGACGATGATCGCGCCGCCGGAGGCGAGCTCGAGCGGCTCGGCGCACCTGAGCCACCCGATCGAGGTCCCGCCGGGGCGCAACGGCATCCAGCCGGCGCTCGCCATCCGTTACGACAGCGAGCACCGCAACGGCTGGCTCGGCGTGGGCTGGGATCTGCGGCTGTCGCGGGTGGAGATCGACACGCGCTTCGGCGTGCCGACATATGCCACCGGCGAGGAGCGCTATGCGCTCGACGGGAGCGAGCTCGTGCGGATTGGCGACGCGTCGAGCGAGCCGCAGGTCTACCGGCAGCGGGTGGAAGGGCGCTTCGCGCGGATCCTGCGCCGCGGGACCGGACCCGGCAGCTATTCGTGGGAGGTCACGGACAAGGATGGGACGACGTACGTCTACGGGCGCAGCGCGACAGCGCGGCTCGCCGATCCGGACCCGGGCCGCCCGGGCAACGTGTTCCGCTGGTACCTGGAAGAGGTCCGCGATCCGTTCGGCAACCAGATGTTCATCCATCACGCGCGCTGGTCGGACGCCACGGGCCCGGCGCCGCGCATCGAGGTGCACCCCGAGCGAATCGAGTACACGGCCAACACGTCGCAGGGCGTGGGCGCGGCGTACGCCGTGGACTTCATCTCGGAGGGCGGGCGCCCGGACGTGATGCTGAGCGGCAGGCCGGGCTTTCTGGAGCAGACAAGCCAGCGGCTCGCGCGCGTGGACGTGCGGTTCGGCGATACCATCATCCGCAGCATTGCGCTCGAGTACGCGCAGGGCGACTTCGGCAAGAGCGTGCTCCAGGCGATCGCGGTGCGCGGCAAGGGGAGCCGCAGCGCCGACGGCACGCTCACGAGCCAGGAGCTCTATCGGCACACGTTCGAGTACTTCGCCGCGCCGCGCACCGCGACGGGGCAGCCCGCCGCGTTCGCGGCAGACGCCGTGACGTGGGGGCAGGCGTGGTCTCAACGTGGCCTGTCGCGCACGGAGGACTCGACGTTCGGCGGCAGCGTGTCCGTGGGGCTGCTCGGCATCGTCAGCGTGGGCGGCGGCGGTTACAGCGGCAACCAGACGACGCGTGCCAGCCTGCTCGATCTGAACGGCGACGGATTGCCCGACTTCGCCGGCGACGGCGGGGACGCGCTGCGCAACCTGCTGCGCCTTCCCGACGGGAATCACCTCGATCCGTTCCACCTCAGCGGGCTCACCAGCGACGATCTCGGGTTCACGGACACCTCGGGATGGAGCGTTCACGCCGGCATCAACGTGGGCGATGCGCTCAGCGCGTCGGCGGCGTACACGCGCAGCCGGGCGGAAGACGAGCGGGTCGTCTCGGATCTCAACGGCGACGGGCTCCCTGACCTCGTGTCGGTCGGAGCGCTCGGGCAGCTCCAGGTGGCGATCAACGATCGACGCGGCGGGTTCCAGGGCGTGAGGGACTGGGGGACCCTCGACGACAGCGCGCCTTCGGGCAACCCGGACTTCACGCTGGCGTCGCGCGCGGACTTCCATCCGGCCGACCCGATGCTCCGGTGGACCGCGCCGTTCGAGGGGGATGTGCGCATCGAGGGCGTGCTCCAGAAGCAGGAGGCGGGGGGCGACGGGGTGCGGGTGGAGCTGGTTCGCAACGGGGAGCTGCCGCCGCTGTTCAGCCACGTGTTCGGTCCGGACGAGCTCGGGCCGTGCGCGCTGGGCGCGGGCGATTGCGGGGGCGCGGCGCTCTCGGTCCACGTGCTCGCCGGGGACCGCCTCTACTTCCGCGTGAGCGCGGCGCCCGAGATCGACCCGGAGCGGGCGGTGAACACGGCGTCCGACCTGCTGTCGTGGAGCCCGTCGATCACCTACGAGGTCGGCGAGGAGCTGCTCGGGCACGTGGGGCCGGACGGCCGGCCCATCCATCGATTCGCGTACGCCGAGGATCACCGCCTCGGAGGGCAGCCCGAGGTGCCGTGGGTGGCGTCGTCGGACGGCCTCGTGAGCATCACGGGCGATCTGGTGAAGGCGTCGACGAGCGATGCGCTGCGGGTGTCGATCGCGCGGGAGAGCGAGGGCACGTTCCGCAGCGTGATGGATGAGGAGGTGGTGAGCGCGGACGCAGGGGTGCTGGCGCTCGCGGGCCGGATCCACGGCGACGCGAACGGCCTTGTCGAGGTGAAGGAGGGCGATCGGCTGTGGTTCCGGGTGAAGTCGGATGTGCCCGACGACCCGGCGCGCGTCGCGTGGACGCCAACGGTCGACTACCGGACCTACTGCCGCGCCGATCGACGGACGGGTGAGCGACGCTGCGGGCCGGTGGCGTGCGCGATCCAGCCGAACGGGCGCGCCGGCTGCAAGCTGGACAGCGACACGGCCGAGGACGCGGCGCTGCCGGTGGCGCTCCTCCAGCAGCAGCCGTACGTGGCCATGCCGGTGCGGCGGTGGAGGCCGGCGCGCCGGGCGCCGTGGATCGCGCCGGAGACGGGGACCGCGCGGCTCGAGGGGACGCTGGTCGTGCCAGGGACGAGCACGCTTGCCCAGCCGCTGACGCTGCTGGTCCAGGGCGTTCACCGGCTGCTGTACAAGCAGTCGTATTCAGCGCCGAGCAGCGCTGGAACCGCGTATCCCGTAACCGTCGACCTGGAGGTCCAGGCCGGCGAGCCGATCTACGTGACGCTCTTCTCGGAGCAGGCGCCCGGGGGCTTCGCGGTCCTGAACAGCGCCAGCATCGATGGGGAGCCGGTCCCCGTCGCCCAGCTCGTGCCCGATCCTGCGTCCGAGGCGCTTGTCGACGGGGCGCCGCAGGACCCGACCGCCGGCGGATTCCACGGCTGGTCGGTGGGCTTCATGAATGGCGACCGCGAGTTCAGCGAAGCAGACATCCTGTTCCCGACGCGCGATCCCGAGCGCGGGTTCACGCTCGCGGTGCCGCTCTCGCCGGAGGAAGGCGCGCCGGTCTGGGGCGCGGCGGCGTCGGAGGCGTTCGTGGGCGGCGATCGGGTGCTGCCGTCGGTGGTGGGACGGCTTTCGGGGCAGCGCCAGCGGGGCAGCGTGCGTTATGCAGAGACGTGGAACGCGGAGCTGACCGTGGGCGCGGGCCCCGTGGGAGGGGGCTACAGCTTCGGCAGCACGACGACGGATCTGGAGCTCATCGATCTGAACGGCGACCGCTACCCGGACAGCGTCACGCGCGAGGGCGCGGCGCTCAACACGGGCGCGGGGTTCGGTGCGAGCGCGTCGTTCTCGCTGCCGGACGCGCTGCGGCGGGTGGAGCACCGGACGGTGCGGCTGAGCGGCGACCTCGCGTCGCTCACGTTCAGCGGGGGAGACGAGGAGGAGCAGACGCTCAACAAGACCGACAGCCGGGGGCGCTCGCAAGGCTACCTGCGCACGAGCTTCAGCGCCGGGACCAGCTACGGGCTGTCGGCGGCGCACGTGGAGCTCATCGACATCAACGGCGATGGGCTTGTCGACCAGGTGGCGCAGAACCCCGAGAGCGGGCAGATGACGGTGGCGCTGAACCTCGGGTATCGGTTCACGGCGCCGGTGCCGTGGCAGCGGGGCGGGTTCAACAAGGCCAGCTTCAACGCGGGCGCGCTGAACGATGCGCTGGGCGAGGTGCTGGGCTTCTTCACGGACGCGGCGGGCGTGGAGGCGGTGCGGCTGGAGGACACGGGCGCGCAGAGCGTCGGGTTCGGGGCGAACGCAGGCGGCTCCAGCGGCGCCGTGAGCGCGAGCGTGGGCGCGGGGATCGGGTACACGCGCACGACGGCGCGCACGATCGTGGACTTCGCGGACGTGAACGGCGACGGGCTGCCCGACAAGGTGATGAAGGACCCGGCGGAGGCGTCCTTCCGGGTGCAGCTCAACCTCGGCGACCGGTTCGCGGCAGAGGAGGAGTGGCCGGCCGGCGACTGGGGCGTGAACATCGACCCGCCGGAATACGCGTTCATGGGGAGCGGCGATGCGGTGGGCTTCCGGCGCTCGGAGAGCCTCGACGGCAGCGTGTCGCTCCAGGTCTGTTACTTCGTCTGCATCGGCGGCTCGGTCTACTACTCCGAGGGAACCGGCGCGTCGCACCTCGGGTTCGAGGACATCGACGGCGACGGGCTGGCCGATCACGTGCTGAAGCAGGACGGCGACAGCGCGGTGCGGGCGCGGAGGAACACGATCGGCAAGGCGAATCTCCTGTGGCGGGTGCACCGCCCGCTGGGTGGGAGCGTGGCGATCGACTACCGGCGCGAGGGCAACCTGGTGGTGCCAAGAGAGGTGCCGGCGGGCGGGCCGGTGGACGAGAATGGCCTGCCGATGGACGACGCGCGGACGGAGGCGGACGATCGCACGGCGGCGGTGGACATGCCGTCGAGCCAGTGGGTGCTGAGCGACGTGGTCGTACGCGACGGCATGGAGGGCGTGAGCGGCGCGCACGGGGTGCACACGTACCGAACGCGCGTCGAGACGTACGGGGACGGGGTGTACCACCGGGACGAGCGGGTGGACCTCGGGTACCGGCACGTCACGACGACGACGCTCGGCGAGGATGGGGTCTCCGCGATGGCGATCGAGGAGGTCGGCTATCGGAACGAGGACGTTTACCGGCGAGGCTTCCTGGCGCGCTCGGCGCTGCGTGACGGCGACGGGATGCTCTACACGGTGGAGGAGATCGACCACCTCTCGCCGGACCTGGCGCACATCGAGGCGAACGGGTGGTTCTTCCCGCGGGAGACGGAGCGGAGGAGCGCGTTCTACGAGGGGACCACGGACGACCCGGAGGCCACCCACAAGAGCACGCGAGAGACGCGGTTCCACGACGAGGACGGCAATCTCACCGACGTGTTTTTTTACGGCGAGGCGGGGACGGCGGCCGACGACGTGCATCATCACATCGAGTACGAGAAGGACGACGCGCCGTACATCAGGAAGCCAGAGCTCGTCCGGACGACGGACACGGAGGAGCGCGTCCTGCGCGAGCGCACGGCGACGTACTGGCCCAGCACGGGCGCGCTCGAGACGCTCACGAACGTCATCACCGGGGGCAAGCGTCCGGACGGATCGCTGTACGCCGGCGACGAGGCGACATGGCACTTCGACTATGATGACCTCGGCAACCTGGAGACCTTCAGCGACCCGAACAGCTACACGCTGACCTACGGCTACGATGAGCTGACGCGCAGCTACCGGACGTGCGTGGTCGACAGCTTTGGATACCGCTCCAACAGCGTGCCGAACGTGCTGTACGGCGCGGTGGCGCAGGAGACCGATGTCAACGGGCACACGATCGTGCATCGGTACGACGACTTCGGCCGGCTGATCGGCGTCTGGGGGCCGAACGATCTCACCGAGGTGCAGGCGCTTCCGGTCGACTGTACGCCGAGCAAGATCTGGAGCGAGGACGAGCTCGACGGGGAAGGCGATCCGGCGGTCGGGTTCGAGTATGCGCTCCAGCCCGATCAGTCCACCGCGATGCCGGCGTGGGCGAGGACGAGCCACAAGGACGTGGAGCACCCGGGCGACCCGATCGTGACGGTGACGTTCGCGGATGGCCTCGGGCGGGTGATCCAGACAAAGAAGGACGTGGAGCGCGACACGGGCACGGGCACCGAGGTCGGGATGGCCGTCAGCGGCGCGGTGGTGTTCGACGCGCTCGGTCGCGTTGTGGAGCAGGGACAGCCGGTGTTCAGCGCGGAGCCGGACACGACGTTCACGGCCGTGGAGCTCTTGCGGAGCACGCGCTTCGAGCACGACGTGCTGTCGCGGACGCGGCTGATCGAGGTGCCGGACCCCAAGGCGACGCTGACGGGCGGGTACGCGCAGACGCGGGTCGAGCGCGACCTTGTGCAGTTCGACGGGCAGCTCCTGTTCCAGGAGACGGTGATCGACGCGAACGGCAAGTCGCGCAATACCTACCGGGACGTGGGCGGGCGGATCGCGGCGGTCGAGGAGTGGAACACGATCGACGAGGTCGAGCGGCAGATCGTGACGCGGTACGCGCACAACCCGCTGGGCGAGCTGGTGCGGGTGACGGACGCGCGGAGCAACGCGACGGAGGCGAGGTACGACACGGTCGGCCGCATGGTGGAGCTGGTGAGCCCCGACGCGGGGCGCACCGAGTGGCGCTACGACCTGGCCGGCAATCTTCGGGCGAAGCAGACGGCGGAGCTCGCGCGGCGCGGGCAGCTCATCCGGTACGAGTACGACTTCAACCGACTGCGGAAGATCGATTACCCGGTGACGCAGGACGTTGTGTACACGTACGGCAGCGCCGAGGAGGCCGGCGATGCGCAGGGCAACCGCGCCGGGCGGCTGAAGCAGGAGACGAGCGCGGCGGGGACGCGGAGCTACCGCTACGATCGCTTCGGCAACGTGGCCGAGCTGGAGGCGGAGTTCCCGCGGCTGCGCGAGCCGCACCGGGGCCCGTACCAGGCGAAGCTGAAGTACGTGTTCGACTCGCTCGGTCGGATGCAGGAGCTGCACTTCCCCGGCTCGGGCGAGGAGATCGTGCGCTACGGGTACGACTGCGGCGGCCTTGTGGTGTCGGCGGTCGGGGAGAACCAGCAGGTCAATCCGCAGCACCCGGACGAGCCGAGGACGACGGAGTACCTGAGGCACATCGGGTACGACGAGCACGGTCGGCGGGTGCGGGTGGTGGCGGGCAACGGGGTCGAGACGAAGTACCGATACGACCCGTCGACGCGGCGGCTGTCGGACGTGGACGCGGATCATCAGTCGGCGCAGATGCGGCGGATGGGGCGTGGGCCGAGGGCGTTCCAGCGGCTGCGGTACGACTACGACCTCGTGGGCAACGTGCTCGCGCTGCGCAACGAGGCGCAGTTCGACGAGTCGCTGGGCGGGGCGGTGATGGTCGCGAGGACCGAGCAGCGGTTCGCGTACGACGACCTGAATCAGCTCACCGAGGCATCGGGCACCTACCAGGAGCGGGGGAACGAGCGGCAGGGGTACGCGCTGGAGATCGCGTACGACGTGCTCGGGAACGTGAAGAGGAAGGGGCAGGAGGTGGCCCGGTACGCGCCGAAATGGGGCCCCCCGGCCGGGGAGTGGGAGAAACAGGGCGTCATCCAGGAGAGGACGTACCGCAACGAGTACCGCTACACCGGGTCGCGGCCGCACGCGGCGAATCAGGTGGACGAGTTCGTACATGCCGAGGCGAACCCTCGGCTGCGGGAGCTGTTCTACGACGCAAACGGCAACCACAAGGAGTGGAGATACCGGGATAACCTGCAGCGCACCCTGGGCTGGGACGAGGACAACCGGCTGGTGTCGGTGAGAGAGAACAACCAGGAGGTGTCGCGCGCGCTGTACGACGGCGCCGGGGAGCGACGGGTGCACCGGCACGGGGTGGCCGGCGAGGAGGAGACGGCGTACGTCGACCAGCACCTCGTGGTGCGCAACGGGGTGGTCGCGACGAAGCACATCTTCGCGGGCGAGACGCGACTGGCGAGCAAGATCGACGCGGACTGGTTCCAGAGACCGCCGGTGATGTACTACCACCCCGACCACCTCGGGAGCACGCAGTACGTCACCGACCAGGACCAGGAGCTGAGCCAGCACGTCGAGTACCTGCCGAGCGGGGAGCTGTGGGTCGACGAGTCGGACTCGCGGTTCCAGAACCGGCAGCCGTACCTGTTCACCGGCAAGGAGCTCGACCTGTCGACGGGGCTCTACTACTACGGGGCGCGGAGCTATGAGCCGCGGCTCGGGGTCTGGCTGAGCCCGGATCCGATCCTCGATCAGTACATGCGGGGGGCGCCGAACGCCGGGGTATACGAGCCCGTGAACCTCGGGCTTTACAGTTACGCCCGGAACAATCCCGTCGTGTACGTGGATCCGGATGGCCGGTCGTGGTGGACGAAGGCGATCAAGGTCGGCCGCAAGCTGCTGAAGGGCGCGGATGCAGCCGATGCCTTTGCGGACAACATCCAGGACGCCAAGACGATCATTGACCCGACTGCATCGCTGACCGATAAGCTCATCGCAGGGGCGTCGCTGGCGAGCGAATTTCTGCCGGTCAGCGCGAGCGACCTGAAGGACGTCAAGCGCGCCATCGACGGAGCGGATGCCGTACGGGATGCGGCGAAGAAGGCTGAGAAGGCAGATGAAGGGCTGGATGCGGCTAGAGCCGCACGCGACGCGAGGGCGGCCGAGTTGGGCCCCGTGAAATCGCGGAAACGACCCGCGACAGTCACCGGTGGATACAACACCGAGACGGGACAGGTTGCAACCGGATGCTCCGGTGGAGGCCGTTGCGCAGAGGAGCGCGTTGTCGATGCCCTGGGTGGTGACCCCAGCAAGGTGAAGTTCACCGAGGCCGTTCGTCCAAGACCTGAAGATCCCCCATTCAGAGAGGTGCCAGTGTGCACAAATTGCGAGGAGCGATACGGACGAGGCGCATTCCCCGAGCGAACAAGATTCGAGTCTGATGAGGTAAGATGATATGAAACTGGAATTTCTCCGCCATGATTGGTCCACTCTTCGTGCTGCGGGTGGCGCGGGTCATATTCCGAGGGCTCTTCAAGACCTTGAGTCGGCATCGAGGGAAGACGAAGCGTCGAACGCATACTGGAAGATTGATAACTGCGTGGTATTGCAGGGCCATGTGCATCAGGCCGCTCTTGCAACCGTGTCGTGTCTCCTCGTGACGCTGCTTCGCTGCACTGATGTTGCTCGTCGGCATGTCCTTGAGCTTCTCGTCCAGATCGGCAGCGGCGAGCCTGCGCCTTCTGAGCTTGCGCTCGGTGAATCCGCCGTGGTTGACCGGTGCTTGGCAGAGATCGCCAGGGGAGTGCCTATTTATGTCGATATTCTGGAGCGCAGCAGAGACGCTCATGAGCGCAACTCCTGTATCGATCTCCTCGGGTTGTCGTGCGCAGCGGATAGTGGATTGCGAGAGCGTGTTCGATGGTACATGCGTACAATTCTACTGGAGCCTGTTAATGACGGAACGCGAAAGCTGGTGGCTAGCTGGCTCGAAGAGATCGGGGAGTCCTGATGCGTAGGATGTCCGATCGTGTGCCCATGAACATCTATAAATTATAGGCATGGCGATGCTCGCGATGCGTCTGTCGACGGACGGCACGAGCCAGGCGCTTCGAGGAGGGCACCTCCTGAGCGCTGAGCGCCAGAGCGCAGATGCTGGTCCCGGTCAGCTCCCCTTGAAGAGAACGGACGCGTTGCATGCGAATCGCATGAGGTCGCCTTTCGTTTGACACATGAAGTCACGAGGGCTTTGAGATTCAAGACTGGACGAAGGCAGACGAGCGTGGCGAGGACGCGGAGCTATGGCTACGACCGCTTCGGCAACGTGGCCGAGCTGGAGGCGGAGTTCCCGCGGCTGCGCGAGCCGCACCGGGGCCCGTACCAGGCGAAGCTGAAGTACGTCTTCGACTCGCTCGGTCGGATGCAGGAGCTGCACTTCCCCGGCTCGGGCGAGGAGATCGTGCGCTACGGGTACGACCGCGGGGGCCTTGTGGTGTCGGCGGTCGGGGAGAACCAGCAGGTCAATCCGCAGCACCCGGACGAGCCGAGGACGACGGAGTACCTGAGGCACATCGGGTACGACGAGCACGGTCGGCGGGTGCGGGTGGTGGCGGGCAACGGGGTCGAGACGAAGTACCGGTACGACCCGTCGACGCGGCGGCTGTCGGACGTGGACGCGGATCATCAGTCGGCGCAGACGCGGCGGATGGGGCGCGGGCCGAGGGCGTTTCAGCGGCTGCGGTACGACTACGACCTCGTGGGCAACGTGCTCGCGCTCCGCAACGAGGCGCAGTTCGACGAATCGCCGAGCGGGGCGGTGATGGTCGCGAGGACCGAGCAGCGGTTCGCGTACGACGACCTGAATCAGCTCACCGAGGCATCGGGCACCTACCAGGAGCGGGGGAACGAGCGGCAGGGGTACGCGCTGGAGATCGCGTACGACGTGCTCGGGAACGTGAAGAGGAAGGGGCAGGAGGTGGCCCGGTACGCGCCGAAATGGGGCCCCCCGGCCGGGGAGTGGGAGAAACAGGGCGTCATCCAGGAGAGGACGTACCGCAACGAGTACCGCTACACCGGGTCGCGGCCGCACGCGGCGAATCAGGTGGACGAGTTCGTACATGCCGAGGCGAACCCTCGGCTGCGGGAGCTGTTCCACGACGCAAACGGCAACCACAAGGAGTGGAGATACCGGGATAACCTGCAGCGCACCCTGGGCTGGGACGAGGACAACCGGCTGGTGTCGGTGAGAGAGAACAACCAGGAGATGTCGCGCGCGCTGTATGATGGCGCAGGGGAGCGACGGGTACACCGGCACGGGGTGGCCGGCGAGGAGGAGACGGCGTACGTCGACCAGCACCTCGTGGTGCGCAACGGGGTGGTCGCGACGAAGCACATCTTCGCGGGCGATACGCGGCTGGCGAGCAAGATCGACGCGGACTGGTTCCAGAGACCGCCGGTGATGTACTACCACCCGGACCACCTCGGGAGCACGCAGTACGTCACCGACCAGGACCAGGAACTGAGCCAGCACGTCGAGTACCTGCCGAGCGGGGAGCTGTGGGTCGATGAGTCGGACTCGCGGTTCCAGAACCGGCAGCCGTACCTGTTCACCGGCAAGGAGCTGGACCTGTCGACGGGGCTCTACTACTACGGGGCGCGGAGCTATGAGCCGCGGCTGGGGGTGTGGCTGAGCCCGGACCCGATCCTCGACCAGTACATGCAGGGGGCGCCGAACGGCGGAGTCTACGATCCGATCCACCTGGGGGTGTACACGTACACGCGGAACAATCCGCTGAGGTTCGTCGACCCGACAGGTCTCGCCGAGGAATGTGTCGATGGCGGTTGTCAGTCGTTCGTAGGGCGTCTGGACAGCCCAGAACAGAGCATCGATCCGGAAGATACGATGTGCGTCTCTGGGGTCTGCGTAGACGGAGGGCCCGTAGAGCGGGACGCTCTCCGACACGTTGCGAACGACATGCCACTCGAAGAGCCGGTGGCCGACCCAATCGATTTGGTGGGGCTTGGGGGCACGGTCGTGACGCTGGCGAAGGCTGGGGTCAAGACGCTCGCCAAGGTCGCCGCGCGGAAGGTTGCCGTGAAAGCGGAAGCCTTGGCCACAAGGGGAGCACAGGTCTACCGTTCGGTCGGAGCCGCGGGTGTCAAAATTGAGTTCCCAAGCGCGGGACAGCTAGCGCGAAAGTTGGGGGTCGGCGAGTCTCAGTTTCATAGGCAGATCAAGCCGGCAATTGTCCGGGATTTGGCATCTGAGGCTCGCAAGCTCGGCACAAAGAATCCCGACATCGGTTTTGATAGCGCGGGTAGAGTGGTCCTGAGAAATCCAAAAAAATGGTGATGAGATCATTACAGATGTTCTTTTGGAGTCCTACATGCCATGAGTCCGTCTATTAGTATTGAAGGATATTGGGTGGTTAGCGGAGTCGACTTTTCGCCAGGCGCAGTGGAGCGGACTACGCAGGTGCTCTTCTCGGAGAAGACCGAGCCTGGTGAGATTGTCTCGCGCGGTCGTTATCGGGGAAGACCGTCGCTGGAAGGATGGGGAAAGCGCGATTTTTCTGTGCCATCAGAGGGCTCTGATCTTTTGTCATCCAAATCGGAGGCGCTCGCTACACTCGAGCGTTGCGTACCGGTTTACACGACAGCCGGTGCACAGGAGATCGTTCTACATTTCGACGTGTCCTATGTGGGGCAGTGTAATCTTCAGCTCACCATTCCTCTGATCCGTAGGCTCGCTGATCTTGGAGTCGACGTAACCATAACGTGCTTTGCCATCGATTAAGCGATAGCTGTACGTAGGATGCCGCGAAAAATTTGGCCTCCACGGAAGTTCCGCAGCTCGCTGCGGGAGTACGATCTTTTGCGGCTATTCGGGGCAACTCGGGCCAAATGATTTGCGTAAGTTGAGCCCAGGACACCTGCCGTGCGACGACTTTTTGCTCAGAACGAGAAAGCCGAACTGAGGGTCAGTCGGGATGACGGTGAGCGGCGCGGTAGCGTTCGACGGGCCATTCGCCGATGGCGACGGTGTTGGCCTGGAAAGCTGGGTTTGGCCCGAGGCGTCACAGGAAGTGGGCCGGAGTCGTCATCCAGGTAGCTCGGTGATGCATGTTCGTCGGTTGAGGAAATATGGCTATCTGGCAATGCTCGTTTGTTCTTGTGCCTTCCACGGAGCTCGGCCGAGATGCCGGAGCCTTGCTCGAGAGGATCGAGCGCGGTGACCTCTGGGCGCACGCTCAGCCGGATGACGCGATCGAACGGGCGGCGAGCGATGTCCTGGGAAGGAGCCCAAGCTGGTCGCCCGAGGTGGACATCTGGGGACACGACGATGCAACTTGCCTGACAATGATTCGAGAAGGAGGCCGTATCGTCGAGGTCCTCCTTCGTGTCGACTTGCGGAGCGTGCAGAGAGCAGAGCTGGCGCGATTGCTTGACGGGCTCCGGCGGGCTCGCGTTCTCTTGGTCGACGAGACGAAGCGGCTGCACGAGCCCACACTGCCGGCGGTGTTGCATGCATTGAAGATGTCCAAGGCCTGGAGGTATCTGCAGGATCCGCGGGCGTTCATCGCATCCCTGTCAGATCCAGAGGGTCGCGATTGATCTCGTATCGATCGCCCGTGCCCTGGCTCGCGTCAGCACACCACTCCAGCTTGTGCGGCACCCTCCGTCATTGCACGGCGGCTCGCGCCGTCCTGCGACGCCGCGCACCTCCGCTCCCCGCGCGACCGTTCCCCGAGTCGCCGGCGCCGGCCGGCTGTCCCTCTCCGACGCCCGCTTGGCCGGCCAGGAGGAGCCGCGCTACGACCGCCGCCGGACTCCTCGCATGCGACCCCCGCGCCCGCCCTGCGCCGCCGCCCACGCCCGCGCGCTCCTCCTCGCGATGGGCGCCGCGCTCGCGGCCCTCTCCGGCGCCTGCGGCGGCGGACAGACGCAGGGCGAGGCGTTCGACCCGACCTGGAAGGACGACGGTGGCGCCGGCATCGCGGCCTTCCAGCAGCGGTTCGCGGGCAGGCCCATCCCGGTCGGCGCGGACGTGGCGGTCGGCGTCGTCGCGGGCCCGGGGCCGCACCGGCTCGTCGGCGTGCCGCTCGACGGCGGCGCGGCGTGGACCTTCGCGCACCCGCTCGACGCGCGCCCGGCCGTCGCGGGGAGCGTCGTCGTGGGGCTCGGCGAGGGCGAGCTGTTCGCCCTCGACGCGCGCTCCGGCCGGCTGCTCTGGCAGCGGAACGCCGGCGGGAGGCTCCGCGGCGCGGGCGACGACGGCGAGACCACCGTGGTGTCGCTCGTGTCGACCACGGGCACCACGAGCGTGGTGCTCGCCATCGGCCACGACGGGATGGTGCAGCGCCAGATCGAGGACGACGCGGACATCGGCGTGCCCGCGGTCGTGGGGCGCCACGCGTTCCTGCCGTGGCAGGGGCAGTACGTCACGGTCTTCGACCTGCAGACAGGCGGCGAGGTGGCGCGGGCGGCGCTGCGCCACGAGGTGAGCCGCGCCTTCCTGCTCGGCGGCGCGGTCTTCTTCGGCGGCGGCGGCGCGGCGACGCGCCTCGACGAGGCGATCGGCCTCGGCTCGGCCGGGCGCGCCTCGACCGCGACGCTGCCGGCGCGCGAGCTGCCCGGAGCGCCCGTGTGGATGACCCCGGGGACCGAGGTGCTCGCGCCGACCGCCTCGGCCGCGGACAGGGCGCGGCTCCACGCCCGCCCGCGCGCCTCCGGCCGGCCCGGCTTCCACGCGAACCGCTTCGTGGCGACGTACTACCGGGCCGCCGTCGGCATCAACGCGCGCACGGGCGCGCTCGCGTGGGCCCACGCCGGCGAGGCCGACTTCCTCGGCGGCGCGGCGTACACCGGCGGCTTCGCGCTGTGCGACGCGCGCGGCGGGATCACGTTCCTCGACGCGCAGGGCGGCGCCGTGACGGGGCGCGCGTCGCTAGGCCGGCCGGTCCAGGCGTGCGTGGTGCAGGCCGACGGGCTCACCGCCGCGCAGGTCGCCGGCGGGGCGGCTGCGCGCGCCGGCGGGACGGCAGGGCTCTCCGGCGGCGCGGGCGTGCGTGAACAGGAAGGCGGGAAGGCCACGGAAAGCGCGTTGTGACCGGCGCCGCGCGGCCGCCGCCGCTCAGCGGGGCCTTTGCTGAATAGCCCACCTGCGTGGCGCAACCAAGCAGGCGGAGGCGAAGAAGACATGCGACCCACATCGATGCTCGCGCTCGCGCTGCCGTGCGCGCTGGCGATGCTGTCCACGGGCGAGGTCCTGGCGGCCAGCACACCCTCCTGGGAGGAGGTGCCGCCGATGATCACCCCGCGCGGCGAGCACACGGCCACCGTGCTCGAGGACGGCCGGGTGCTCGTCCTGGGCGGCAAGTCGGCGATGAACACGTATGTCCGCGGGGGGACGTTCATCCAGGACGTGGAGATCTATGACCCGGCGAGCAAGGCGTGGACGCACGCCGCGCCGCTCGGCACCTTGCCGCGAGACAGGGTCGCGGCGGTGCTGATGCCGAGCGGCGAGCTCTTCGCGACCGACGGCACGTTCGTGCAAGCATACGCCCCGGCGCTCGACAGCTGGAGCCCGCTGCCGCCCTTGCCCACCGCGCTCGCGCGTCCGTTCGCAGTGCCCCTGCCGGGCGGCAGGGTGCTGGTCATCGGCGATATCCCGCTCACGTCGTACGCCCTGGGGGGAAGCATCTATGATCCCGCCTCGGGGAGCTGGACGCGCATCCGAGCGCCCGGCAGCGTGCATCTGGGCCCGATCGTGGGCCTGGAGCTGCTCGACGACGGCGGGGTGCTCGTGGTGACCCGAGGAGGCAGCTGCATCTACGTCCCGGAGGCCGATACCTGGATGTACAAGGCCGGCTTCGTCTGGGTACATGAGGTCGGCGCTGCCACGGCGCGGCTCCGGGGAGGCAACGTCCTCGTCGTGGGCGGTTCCCCGGATCCGAACGTGCCGGGCAGCGTGCCGGACGGCTCTCCATTGACGCAGACCATCTTCTCGGAGGTGTACCTCCATGGGGGCCATCACTGGACGGTGACGTCGCTCGAAGACCCGAACTGGTCTCCCTGGTGCGCACGCGATCCCTCCGAAGGAGCAGCCATGTCGCAGCTCCGGAGCGGAAGGGTGATCATGACAGGAGGCATCCAGGGTTTCGGCTGCCTTGTCAGACTCGGCCCCTACGAAGAGGGCTGGACCCGACAGATAGGGTTCCTCGGGTCCTCGATGACCTACGATCCAGCGCTGTTTTCCTGGGCGGGGATCCAGCCACCGCCGAGCCCGGGCCGCGCGTTCCACACCTCGACGCTGCTCGCCGACGGCAGCACGCTGATCGCAGGCGGGTACGTTCAGGGCGACGACCCGTCGTCGTTTCTGGTCACGTCGATCGCGGCTGCCGCGCTCTATCACGAGCTCTCGTCGCGGGGCGCGACATGCGATGTGGGCAGCGATTGCGAGAGCGGCTTCTGCGCGGATTCGGTCTGCTGTGACGCGGCGTGCGCGGGGCCGTGCGACGCGTGCGCCGCGGCCGCGGGGGCGTCGCAGGACGGCGTCTGCACGCCGCTGTCGGGCGCGGCGTGCGATGACGCCGACGCGTGCCTCGTGGGGGGCGTCTGCGAGGCGGGCACATGCCGCGGCGGCGCGCCCGCGCCGGACGGCACCCCTTGCCACGACGGCGCGACCTGCTCGGCGGCGAGCGCGTGCGTGGGCGGCGCCTGCGTCGGGACCGCCTCGGTGACGTGCCAGCCCGTCGACGGCTGCCACGAGGCGCCGGCCTGCGATCCCGCGGTCGGGTGCTCCGGGCCTGCGGTCGAGCGGGCCGACGGCACGCGCTGCGACGTCCCGGAGACCGAAGGCGCCTGGCGCCTCGCGCGGTCCATGCCGGCCCCGCTGCAGGACCCTGCTGTCGCGCGGCTCTCGGACGGCACAGTCCTCGTCGTGGGATCCACGAGAATCACGATCGAGCTGGTGCCGCACCCCATCGCGGTGCGGTACCACCCGCGCGCGGACCGATGGCAGACCACCGGACCCCTGAGCAGCCCGAGCCTGCACAGCCCGAGGCCGTACGGGGCGCTGGTACCGCTCCCGGATGGAACGGCTCTCCTGGTCGGGTACGAAGCGAACGCGGAGCGCTTCGACCCGGCGACCGGCACGTGGGCGCTCGCCGCACCCATGCTACGGCGTCGCGAATGGCACAAGACCACGCTGCTGCCGGATGGGCGGGTGTTCGTGGTCGGCGGCAACACCGACCTTGCCGCCGAGCTGTACGATCCGACCAGCGATACGTGGACGCCGGCAGGGCCAAGGGGGAGCGTGGCACAAGCGTGGCACACGGCGACGCTGCTGGCGGACGGCCGGGTGCTGATGGTGGGCAGAGACTTTTCCTCATCGAGCTTGATCGCGGAGGTGTACAGCCCGGCGACCGACAGCTGGGCCCCTGTCGCCGCGCCGGACATCCTGGGGTCGGCGAGCGCGGCGACGTTGCTGACGGACGGGCGGGTGCTCGTTGTCCAGGAGATGTTCGAGGGAACCGACGGCGGGGCGGGGGTGTACGACCCGGCGAGCGATACATGGACCGTGACGGGAAGGATGGTCGCCCTACGAAACCGTCCTCGAGCGGCGCTCCTCTCCGACGGCCGAGTGCTTGTGATGGGCAGCGTCCATTCGGGTTCGGAGATCGAGCGCACCGCCGAGCTCTATGATCCAGCGACCAACACGTGGACGCTGGCTGCGCCGCTGGATCTGCTGATCTCCGGTCACGCGATGGCGGCGCTCCAGGACGGCCGCGTGCTGGTCGCCGGAGGCAGTCTCGGTTTCACCGAGTATCCGGTTGCCAATGCGTGGCTCCATGTCCCTGGAGAGCGCGCGGCGCGCGGGGTGTGCCAGGACGGCGCGTGCGTGCCGGGCGGCCACGGCGAGGGAGGCGCCGGCGGCGAGGCGAGCAGCGGCGGCGATGGCAGCGGCGGCAGCGATGGCAGCGGCGGCGGCGTGGTGGCCTCGAGCACGAGCGTCGCGACGGGCGGCGGCAGCGTCGGTGATGCCGACGGCGGCGGCGATGCCGGCGGCGGCGTGGTGGCCTCGAGCACGAGCATCGCGACGGGCGGCGGCAGCGAAGGTCCGAGCGACGGCCACGGTTGCCGCATGATGCCCGCCAGCCAGGGGGCAGCCCCCTGGCTCCTCGTCCTCGGAGCGCTCGCCACGGTGCGCCTGCGCCGGCGCCACGCGCTCGCCCTCGCGCGAGAGGCCTCCGACGGCAGCGACGGAAGCGGACCCCGCTAGCGAAGGACCACGCCGCGCGGCCGCCGTTCAGCGGGGCTTGTCGCCCTTGTCCTCCGGGTCGACCGCGATGCGGAACCCAGGGTCGTCCGGCGTCGGCCCGGCGGGCCGCGTCGGCGGGACCTCGGGCTCCGCGCCGTCCTGGGGACGCTCGTCCCGCGGCGGCGGCGCCGGAGGACGCTTGCTCAGCTCGGCGCCGAGCCGGCCGACCACGTTCGTCGCCGCCCGCACGAGCTCGCGCCCGGCGTCATCGACCGCCTTGCCGACGCTCGTGCGGTCGAGGTCCCTGCGCAGGTCCCCGGCCGTCTTGCGCGCCGCGCGCCAGAGCAGGCTCAGCCCCTGCTTGAGATCCTCCCTGGGGTCGTCGCGATCGGGGTCCGAGCTCATCGCTCCTCCTTGGCTCGAGCAGGCTTATGTTCCCGCCGCGCCGGCGCCGCAAGCGGCGCGCGGGCGCTCAGGCCGCGCTCTTCGGCTTGCTCGAGGGATCGGCCTCCGACGGACGCCTCGGCTTGCTCCGGGGCTCGGGCTCGCCGGGCGCGCCGGGCGCCTTCGCCGGCGGCGGCCCCGAGGCCGCCACGCGCCTCCCGGCCGCCGGCGCGCTGTCCGGCCCCGCGAGCGCCGGGGCGCCGCTGCCCACGGGCGCCCTGCGCTGCGGGGCGGGCGCCGCCGCCGCGGTCCGCGCCGCCGCGGCCCTCGCCGCCGCGCCCGCCTCGGCCGCCGTCCTCGCCGTCGCCCTCGCCGCCGCGCCCGGCTCCGCCGCGGTCCTCGCGGCCGCGGCCCTCGCCGGGGCGCCCGCCTCCGCGGTGGCCCTCGACGGCGCCGGCGGCTCCGACCCTGCCTTCGCCGGCGCCTCCGCCGCGGGCGGGTGCGAGCTGCTCGACCGCAGCGACGGCGACCACGCCGTGGAGCGGTTCCGGCCCGACCGCTTCGAGACGTAGAGCGACTCGTCGGCGGCCTTGAAGAGCTCCTCCCACGTGCTGCCCGCCTCGGGGTACGTCGCGATGCCGATCGAGCACGTCACCTCGCACTGCACCGGGCCGTTGCTCCCGGCCGCGTGGAACGTCGTCCGGGCGAGCTCCTCGCGCACGCGCTCGGCGAGCAGCATCGCGCCGCGCGCGTCGGTCTCCTCGCAGATCACGACGAACTCCTCGCCGCCGAAGCGCGCGACAGCGTCGGTCGTCCGCTTCGCGCGCCGCAGGACGTCGCCGAGCCCCTTGATGATCACGTCGCCCACGTCGTGGCCGTACGTGTCGTTCACCTTCTTGAAGTGGTCGATGTCGGTCACCAGCACCGACAGCCGCCGCGAGAACCGGCGCGCCGCCGTGATCTTCTGGTCGGCCACCTCGAGCATCGCGCGCTTGTTCAGGAGCCCCGTCAGCCCGTCCATCGTCGCGAGCTCCTCGAGGCGCCGCATCATGCGCGCGTTCGAGAGCGACACGGCCATGTGGCTGGCGAGCACCTCGAGGGTGCTGCGCACCGAGTCGTTGAACGCCGCGCGCCGGCGCGAGCCGAGCACCAGCGTGCCGAGCGGGCGGTCGTGCACGCAGAGCGGGAGCACGATGATCGACGGCATCGACGGCGGCGCGACCCGGCGGGTGAAGACGACCTGCCGCTTCTCGTCGTACTCGCCGCGGTACGGGAGCGGGTGCCGGTTCTGCAGCACCATCGAGACGAGCCCGGCGTTGTGCCGGAAGCGCTGCCCCGTCAGCTCGGCGCCGCCGTCGCCGCTCACCGCGCGGATCTCGTGGACCTTCTGCGCCTCGTCGTAGAGCGTGACGGCCGCGAAATCGACGGACGTGATCTCGCGGGCGCTGGTGACGCCCGCCTCGATGACGCCGGCCTCCGTGGTGGCGGCGCCGAGCGCCTCGGCGGCGCGGTAGAGCTTGCCCTGCTCGACCTTGGCGCGCTCGAGCTGGACGAAGACGCGCTCGTTCTGGATGGCGCGGACGGCGTAGCGGCACGCCTCGTCGATGAGCTCGAGCTCCCGGGGCGAGAACGGCCGGTCCTCGACGCGATCGACGACGAGCACGCCGCGGAGCTGGCCGTGCTCGAACACCGGCAGCGCGCAGACGGCGCGCACGGGGGACGGGCCGATGTAGTAGGGGAGCTTGTAGCCGGGCTTGAGGCCCCCGATGACGACCGGCGCGCGCTGCGTGATCGCCGCGCCGAAGACGCCGTCGCCCGAGAGGAACGGGCCCTCGGAGAGGTTCGGGGCGTCGCTCGCGAGCTCGCTGATGCGCAGGTGCGTGCCGGTGTCGTTCTGCCAGAGGAGCATCGCGGTGTAGAGCTCCAGCGACTCGCGCAGCAGGCGGAGCGCGAAGAGCACCGACTGGTGGATCTCCTCGACGCCGGAGCGGGCGAGCCGCTCGTCGTCGCCCTTCTGGGCGACGCCGCGCGCCTGGGCCGGGGCGGAGAGCAGGCGGTAGCTGCGCGCGTCGTCGCGGAGCCGGTCGATCTCGGCCTGGAGGTGGGTGCGCGAGGCCTTCCTGACGCGGCCGATCTCGGCGCGGAGGACGGCCGCGTTCAGCACCGAGAACACGGCCATGAAGCCGATGTGCGGCGCGGCGGCGCGCGCGGCGTCCAGGAGGCTCGGCGCCCCGCGCGCGGCCACGGAGCGCACGGCGATCTCGAGGGCGGCGGAGGCCAGCGCCACGAGGAGCGACGCGCCGGGGCGGGCGAAGGCGCTCACGAGGGCGATGACGACGTAGAGGCCGGCGTGGGCGTCGCCGTCGAGCGAGCCGTCGAGGTGGAGGACCGCGGCGAACGTCGCGACGACCAGGAGGGCGCCGACCTCGAGGTCGAGCAGCGCGCTCGCCTCGATGGCGGCGGCGCGCCGCCGCGCCCGCTGGACGAGCACCCCGACCAGCACGGCCAGCGCCGCCGCGGCCGCGACGGGCGGGAGGCGCTCGGCCGCGTCGAGGACGACGAGCCCCGCGAGGGCCAGCGCGCAGGCGAGCGGCGCCGCATTGCGCGCGATACGGCGGGCGGTGAGCACGGCGAGCACCAGGTTGGCCATGGGCTCGCATGCCGGTACCAGAGGTCGATCCCCCGGGCCCAGTTCTCTGCCGCGCGGCGACCGGCAGGTGGGGGGACGGGCGAGAGCGGGGGCGCGGGGGGTCTCTGCAGGCGCGGGTCGCCGAAGGTGGGCCACCGGCAAGGAGACCTGCGGAGGACGTGCGGAGGCGGCGTGACGATGCCGGCACGCACGCAAGCCGACGGCCGGGGGGAGGAGGCGGCGCGCCTCTTCTTCAGGGGTCGATCGGCGCGATGGAAGGTTCGTTATCCCATCTGGTGAGCACGGCCGTGCGCTGGCGGTCGTCGCTGGTCCAATCGCTCCGCCGAGGTGAAATGCTAATCTGGCGCCCGAGGAGGGCCCATGTCGGATCCGTACGACTTGCAACGATTCGTGGACGCGCAGGCTCCGGTCTATGACCGCGCCCTGGCCGAGCTGCGCCGAGGGCACAAGACCAGCCACTGGATGTGGTTCATCTTTCCGCAGCTGCAGGGCCTGGGCCACAGCGCCATGGCGCGAAGGTATGGAATCGCTTCGAAGGCCGAAGCCGAAGCCTATCTGCATCACCCGACGCTCGGCCCGAGATTGCTCGAGTGTACTCGCATCGTGAACCAGATCGAGGGGTGTTCGCTGGTCGATATCTTCGACAGCCCCGATGACGTGAAGTTCTGCTCGTCGATGACCCTGTTTTCCTGCGTGGCTCCCGACAACGAGGCGTTCCGCGCGGCGCTCGACAAGTATTGCGGTGCCGAGCCCGATCCGCGGACGCTCGAGCTCCTCGGACAGCACGGGGCGTCACCGGTCTGATGCATCGCGCCGAGAGGCGGGCGCCGTGACGCGCGACGGCGGCCTCGACCGCAGAGCCCAATCTCCCTGGACTCCTGACGCGCCGGTTCGCGTGAAACAGCGGAGGATAACTACATGAGGGCGGGAAGATGGGATCGGCTCGGGTCTCATCTTCCGCGCTCCGCGCCGTCATGCTTTAATGCCGCCGTTCTTGGGAAGATGCTGCCTGTTCGGCGCATTGTCAGGCCGGACGGACAGGTCATCGGCCACCTGAGGAGAGCTGCTTATGAGCAAGGAACGAGATACCGAGACGCAGGACCCGTCGAGCAGGGGCGTTGACCGGCGGCAGGCCCTCCTGGGGCTGGGGGCGATCGCCATCACCGTGTCGTGCGGAGATGGCGGCGAGTCGGAGCCGAACCCCGACGGCACCGGCACCGCAAGCTCTGCGAGCTCCGGGGCCAGCGGGACCACGGGCTCGGGAGGCGGGGGGCCCGAGCCGGCCACCTCATCGGGCTCCGGCTCGGGCGGCTCGGGACCTGGCGCCACCACGGCAGGTTCGGGCGGCTCAGGCACGGGAGGCACCGACCCGGGCGAGGGAGGCGGGGGAGGTGGTGGCAACGGCGGCGACCTCATTGCGCCGCCGTTCGATGCCGTGCCGATGTGCATGGCGTTCAACAAGACGGACGGCGCCGGTCAGGGGCCGTTCTTCATTCACGAGCTCGAGAAGAACGACGACATCTCGCTGATCCGACAGGACATCCGCGGTCGCTACAATGAAAGCGCGCCGGCCGGCGTGGAGATGCAGCTCCACCTGCGCGTGCTCGACCTGAGCAAGCCCGACTGCGATGGCACGGGCGTGGGCCTGGCCGACGTGGACGTCTATATCTGGCACACGGACGGGCAGGGGTTCTACAGCGGCTTCGGAGCCAGGGGTACTGCCAATGAACAGAACCCCGACTCGCCGTACGCGGGCAGGCCGAACCAGAACAACCTGGACACCAGCGAGCGTTTCTGTCGCGGCGTGCAGACCACGGACGCGGACGGCGTCGTCTCGTTCCGGAGCATCTTCCCTGGCTGGTACAACGGCCGCGACGTTCACATCCACTTCGTCTGCTTCAAGAAGGGGTCGATGTCGATGGGTCGCGTGAATTACAGCGGTGGGTCCCACATCTTCACGACGCAATTCTACTTCGATCCCGCCTTCACCGATTCCGTTCATACCAAGTACGAGCCGTACAAGGCGCGCACCATGGGCAATCTGGCGATGGCGTACCAGGGCGCCATCAAGGCCGACGAGCGGGGCAACAGCGGCCTTCGTGCCAAGGCATGGATGGAGGGCGACGTCGTGGTCGCTCAGATGCAGATCGCCGTGAACTCGGGCTAGACGGCCCCGTCGCGCTCCGCTGCGGTCGAGCGCATCGATCAAGTCGACCGCCCCCTCCCCTGGAGCCTCGGCTCACGGCGCGAGCGAGGGCGCGTGGCTTGTGGCGCGGCGACGGCGCGGGCATGGAGCCCGCTCATGCCCTTCCGAGAGCTCCTCCCCATCGTCCTCCGCGGCGCAGCCATCGCGCTCGGCGCGGGGCTCGCGGCCTGCGCCGCGCCACCAGGCTCGACCGGCGCGAGCTCGCCGAGCGCCCCCGCGGCGCCGGCGCGGCCGAGCGCCTCCGCAGCAGCGCCGGCGCGAACGGCGGCGGGCGACCCGGCTTCGCCCGGGGCCGCCCGACCCGAGCTGCCGCCCGCGTCGGCCGAGCAGATCGCGAGCCTCCCGCCGGGCGCCGCGCTTTACTTCGCGCTTCGCAGCAGCGACCTCGGCGCTGCCGTCCAGGTTCTGCCCGAGCTCGCCGAGCTCCTGGTCGAGGCGAACCGCGCGCTCGGCAGCCAGGACCCGCTGGACGTGACGCTCGCGAAGGCCGGGGTCGATCCGCGCCGGCCGATCCTGGGCGCCGTGGTGCCCGCGCCCGAGAAGAGCGCGCGCGCGGTCGTCGACGCCATGGCCAAGGGGGCCTCGGGCGACGCGCTCGCGAAGGTCGTTCGCGGGCACGCGCAGGACGCGACGCGGCTGCGGCTCGTCGTCCCGCTCGCGAGCGGGGCGGACCCGCGGCGCGCCCTGGCGCCCGCGATCGGCGTGCTGACGGGCGACGCCCCGCTGGACGCGTGTCCGGGCGCCGCGCGCTGCGCCGGCTTCGGCGCCCGTGCGCCGCTCGGCGTGGCGCAGGGAGGGCTCGCCGCCGTCGCGGTCCACGCGGACGGCACGGATCATCTCCGGCTCGACATCGTGATGCCGCTCTTCGGGGCCGGCGCCGATCCGGCCGCCCTGAAGGAGCTCGTCGCCTTCAATGGAGAGCGCGGGGGCCCGGAGGGTCGGTGCTCCAGGTTCGACGCGAGCCCCGCAGTGTCGGTGTGCCTCGACCCCGACCGCATGGGCGAGCTGGGCGCGACGGACGGCTACGGCAAGATCGCGAGAGCGCTCTCTCACTCCGTCGACCCGAAGGTGATGCCGGCGATCGCTGCCCTGGGCCTCGCCGAGTCCCGTCAGAACCTCTGGCTCGCGGCGCCGGCGCGCAGGCTCGCCAGCGACGGCACCCTCGGGCTCACGGTGCAGGGCAAGCGGAGCCGCCTGGTCGCGTCGTGGGCCCTGACGGACGCCTCGCGCGCCGGCGTCGAGCGGGCGTTCGCCGCCGAGCGATGCGCTGTCGGCGATGCGACGACCAGGGAGCTCTTGCCCGCGCTCCGCGCGGCGTTCGGCGACCCGGGGAGGGGCTTCGACGACCCGAAGAAGGTGGTCAACGCGTTCAGGGAGGCAGGCTGGTCTGCCTACGTGATCGCCGCCGCCGGCACATGGCCGAACCTGCTCGGCGTGATCGCGACCGCGCTCGATCGGGGCCCCGGGGCCGACCCCGGCTACCAGGTATGCGCCCGCCACGACGACGGGCGGCTCGTCCTCGTGGCCGAGCTCCGGAGATGATCGCGCGGCAAGAGGAGCTCGAAGGACCCCTCTGACGAGCGAGCGACCGTGGATCTCGGAGAGCGCAACTTCTGGCGTCGAGTTCGCCGGCATCGTGACCGGACCGGGGCTGCGTCGCCGGTCGCCGGCCACCTGGGGCGGGTCGCCGGTCGTCGGCCAACCTGGCCAGTTGGCCGGCCAACCGGCCGGCTGGCCGGCCAACCATGAAGTTCATGGCGCCCGAGTGGGTGCGTTCGGTGGTCACCGTCGGACCTCCGAGACGACCGCCGGCTCACGCCGTCATTCACCCGGGGCGCTCGCCCGGTAGGGGCGGGCGAGCGACGGAAAGATCAATCGTCTCGATGGGTTCCACTCGAGGCTGCGCCGCGCCACGCTCCGCTGTGGCCTGACGTGCCTCGTTCGAGGTCTTCAGCCTCTTCAGCGAAAGGCCGACGCGGCCAGATCGCGCGGGAGCGCCGCTCGGCCGGGTGAGGTGGTGGCGATGGGAGACTTCGTCGCTCGCCTCCGCCGAATGGACACGGGAGCGCCTCCCGGCCGTGCCTTCCTCGCCTTCCAGCTCCAGGCGCGACTCGTGCAAGGGCAGCACGCCGGCCGGCTCACGCCCCGCCGCCCCGCGCACTGCGCGCCTCGTGAAAGCGGTCGCCCTCCCATGCGGTCAGGACGGCCGCCAGTCGCGTCGCGTCGGTGTGTCGTCCGATTCATCGTTGGACGCGTCAATCGGTGCGTAATTCAATGCGTCAATCGGTGCGTAATTCAATGCGTCAATCGGGCGCGTCAATCAGGTGCATAAACGACGCGATGATCGAGGTTCAATTTCTCTTGACGTGCGCAAGTGGATTCTGGTCTTGTTCACGATCGCGCCGCCCTGCGAACGGCAAGGGCACGTATCGGAACCCGTATGCAGCGGTTGCATCCTCGAGCCGCCCTCGCCGCGCTGGTGGCGGGCTCCTTCTCGTCGCGGCCTGCCGGAGTGCTGTGGTCGTGGGATATGTGCTGCCCCGACTCAAGCCCAGTGGGCAGCGCTCGGTACGTGGTATTCATGGCTCCTCCGCGGCGAGGCAGATGCGACGGAGCTCGGCCTTGAGCCGCGCTCTGCCGCGTCGCGATGGCGCCTTCGACGTCGTTCTGGCGTCCATCTCGGGTACTCGTATGGACACCCCGATCACGGCATCGTGACGGCGATCGATCGCCGACTGTAGCTCACGGAATAGGGTTGCCTGCGTTACGCGATTGTATTAGAATGGTTTCTGGCAAGGGGGTAGGCTCCATGTGAGCCACGGAGTCACGACTCCTGTGCTCACTGGTGATCCCTGCCGAGCTTCGGGGAAGCGCTCTCGTCTGCGCGTTGTTTTTTGCGCTCGAGGAGCCCCGGTGTATCCGATGGCTACGCGGGGGTGGTCGACGGACGCCGGGGTTCGCTTCTCGTCGTCGTAGTGCGTTCTTCTGCCCGCGATCGGGTTCAGGACTCGAGAGCGGGCTCTGTTTCGGCTCGTGTGTTGTTGCGCGTCTCTCGTCACTGCCGCCCAGCCGTCCGGCCGTGACGAGACCGCCAGTCCACCGTCGTCGAGACGGCGGCTGTGGTGCATGAATTGATGGCAGCGACGTTCATTAAAACAAGGAAAACAACCATGGCACAGCGGTTCAATGCACAGGCGGGCGCCTGTGGATCGATGGTCATTGCACTGACGATTGCGGTCTCCGCGTGCACCGCGGGCGACGAAGGGCCTGTGACGAGCGACTCGGAGGACAACGGGTCCATCCGGGCGGCGCTCACCGTCGGAGGCGAGCGGCACGACGTCACGGCGGTCCACTTCAAGGTGGTCGACCTCTACGCGTCCTGCGGCGACGCGGCCATCGCGGAGACCACCAGCTCGCTCGAAGAAGAGGCGCTCCCCGGGAGCGTCGTGCCCACCGGCGCGGCGAACCACGCCGGCGCTGACGGGCTGTTCGTGCTGCCGCCCGGCGACTACCGCGTCTGCGTGTCGCCGCTCAGCGGCGAGGGGCCGTCGAGCGAGTGCGCTCCCACCGAGGGGACGGCCTCTGTCTTCTCGGCCGTGACGACGGAGGTCCTCCTCGTGTCGCAGTGCGGCGCAGCCGCGAACGGCGGGCTCGACGTGATCGTCGCGCTGAACGACCCGCCGAGGCTCAATGACCTCGACATCACGCCGAGCAAGTTCATCACGCAGTGCGAGACCGCCACGATCGCGGTCGCCGCGGAGGATCCCGACGGCGACCCAGTCACCTACTCCTGGGCCGTCCTCTCGGCCCCTCCCGGCGCCTCTCCCGTCCTCAGCGCCACCGACGCCGTGGCCGAGTTCTCGACCGACACGCCGGGCGACTACCAGCTGCAGGTCGTGGTCTCGGACGTGTACGCCGCCGCGAGCTCCCTGATCTTCCCTGTCCACGTGTCGGCCGAGGAGTGCGGCGCCTGCGCGTGTCCCGACGGCTTCACGGCGCTCCCCGACGGCGGCTGCGCGAGGGCCTACGACATCGACGCGAACCTCCTCGTCAACCTGAACGACAGCTGCGACTTCACGGGCGCGGACCGGTACAACGGCTGCAACGGCGAGCCGTACGGGTTCCAGTGGACCGACGCCGGCGGCGGGCTCTCCGTGGCCCGGGTCGACGTCGAGTTCGAGACCGGCATCACCTGCTCCGGGGGCAACCGGACTGCGTGGCTGAACGGCGCGCCGATCGGGAGCTTCGACACGGTCGGCCTGTGCGAGTGCGAATCGCCGAGCGGCCTCGTCTCGCTTCAGGCCGTGGACACCGGCAGCTACAATCCGGGCGGCGTGAACACCGTCACGATCCCCGCCGACAGCTGCGAAGGGCTGAGCCAGAGCGGGTCGCTCGGCGGCTCGTTCGCGCGCGTCACCGTGACGTACAGCTGCGGCTCCGTCGTCCAGGAAGGCAACGTCGGTTACTACGACATGTCGTTCGCCGAGGGGAGCTCGTTCCAGGAGCAGCCCATCGTCACGGCGGGCGGCACCCCCGTGAACGTCTTCGATCTGTCGCCCAGAGAGCTCTCCGCGCTCGATGTGCTCTTCGTGCAGAACCCGGACAACGAGTCCTTCGGCGGCGAGTACCTCGGCCAGCTCGGCGCGATCGAGGAGGCGGTCGCCTCCGGGCTCGTCCTCATCATCCATGACCGCTTCGTCGACACCGCGAACACCATCCTGCCGGGCGGGAGCGATTTCACGATCCTTCGCGACTTCGCGGACGACCGCAACATCGAGATCGTCGACCCCACGACGCTCGTCACGAACGGCCCCGGCGGCGTCATCAACAACGCGTCGCTCGACAATGGCGGCTCGTCGAGCCACGGGTTCGTCGTCGCGGGCACGCTCCCCGGTGGGAGCGCCCGGATCCTGAGCCGGACCAGCCCCGAGGAGCTCGTGACGATGTGCTATCCGTACGGCGCGGGCGCGGTCGTCTATTCGACGATCCCCCTCGACTACTACCTCCAGAGCGGCAGTGGCGCCGAGGTGGACGTGAACCTGTCCCAGGTCTACGCCCCGAACGTCGTCGCCTACGGGCTCGCCGGCGCCTGCTCCGCCCGCCGCTGACCGCGGCGCCCCGCCGCTGACCGCGGCGCCCCGCCGCTGACCGCGGCGCCCCGCCGCTGACCGCTACTCCCCGCCGCTGACCGCGGCTCCCCCACCTCATCTCGACCGCGCTGCCGCGCACCGCTCCGCGTAGGCAGCGGGCGTGAAGCCGACCTGAGCTTTGAAGTCGCGGATCAGGTGCGCCTGATCGTGATACCCGAGCTCCTGCGCGAGCGCCGCCCACGCGACGGGCGCGCCCGAGGCCACGCGCTCCGCGGCCTCCTGCACGCGTGACCGCCGGATGATCCACTTGGGCCCGACGCCGATGTACCGCTCGAACGCGCGGTGCAGCGTGCGGACCGAGACGCCGGCGATCCGGGCGAGATCCTCGGCGCGGTGCATGTCGCGATCGCCCTGCGCGCGGACGGCGAGCGCCATCGCCTCGTCGAGCCCGGCGTCCTCCGGGCCCCTGCGCGCGCGCAGGGCCTCCTCGACGGCGCGGATCGCGGTGGCGTCGTCCGGCTGGTCGAGCACGGCGCGCTCGAGCGGCTCGGCCACGCTGCCGAAGATCTCGACGAGGGGGACGACGCTGTCGACCAGCCGGCGCATGGCGAGCGGCGAGAAGGGGAAGAAGCCGCCCGGCTTGAACTTCGTCGCGACGACGCGCCCCGTCCCCTCGAGCCGGGCGACCTCGCGCCGGGTCCCGATGCCGTGCAGCGCCGAGCCCGGCGCCTCGATGGCCAGGTTGACGCAGGGGTGCGGCAGGATCTCCTGCTCGAACGGCGCGGCGAGCGACCAGCGGACGACCCAGTGCCAGTCGACGAGCCTGGCCAGGTCGGGCGCGGGCGCGTGGCGGCGCAGCTCGAAGCGCTGGAGGCCCGCGGCGGGGTTCAGGATGCCGCGGGTAGGGTCCTCCGGGGTGATGCTCGGGCTCATGATCGCGCGTGGCGCTCTTTTACAATACCACGCCTGGCCGTGGCTTTAGGGTCGGTCCCCGGAGGCAGCAACATGGCTGATTCGACAACGACCCCGCGGGGCAACCTCGTCTTGTTCCATTCACCGAACTCGCGCTCGATGGGCACGCGCGTCCTGCTCGAGGAGCTGGGCGCGCCGTACGAGCTGCGCGTCCTCAACATGAAGGCCGGGGAGCAACGCAAGTCCCCTTACCTCGCCGTGAACCCGCTCGGGAAGGTGCCCGCGATTCTGCACGACGGCGCGCTCGTCACCGAGCAGGTCGCGATCGTCATCTACCTCGCCGATCTGTTCCCGGAGGCGGGCCTGGCCCCGGCGATCGGGGATCCGCGGCGCGGGCCGTATCTCCGGTGGATCGCGTACTACGGGTCGTGCTTCGAGCCGGCCGTCGTCGATCGGGCGATGAAGCGCGACCCGGCTCCCCCCTCGACGTCGCCGTACGGAGACTTCGATACGATGTTCGGCGTGGTGGCGGAGGCGCTCCGGAAGGGGCCGTATCTGCTCGGCGACCGGCTCTCCGCGGCCGACGTCCTCTGGGGCGGGGCGCTCGACTGGATGCTGAAGTTCAAGCTCGTGCCCGAGCTGCCGGAGGTGAAGGCCTACGTCGCGCGGGTGTGCGGTCGGCCGTCGTTCGCGCGGATCGCGGCGAAGGACGCAGAGCTCGCCGCGGCGCACGAGGCAGCCGTCGCGGCCGAGGCACGGGCGAGCTGAGCCTGCCCCGCCCGGACGCCCGGCGGCGCCTCCGGCCGCCGCTGGCTTGACGTGCCCGGGGCCGGGCCGCAGAGCCAGCACACCAACGACCATGGGGAGCCGGCTGCTCGTCCGCAAACCGCTGTCGGTGCTGAAAAAGGAGCTGGAGGGGGAGCACCGCCTCCGGCGCGCCCTCGGGCCGCTGCAGCTCACGAGCCTCGGGATCGGGGCCATCGTCGGGACAGGCATCTTCGTGCTCACCGGCCAGGCCGCGCACGACAAGGCCGGTCCCTCGCTGATGCTGTCCTTCGTGGTCGCGGGGCTCGCCTGCGTGTTCGCGGCCCTCTGTTACGCGGAGTTCGCGGCGATGGTGCCGGTCGCGGGCTCGGCCTACACCTACGCGTACGCGACGCTCGGAGAGCTGCCGGCGTGGATCATCGGGTGGGACCTCGTCCTCGAGTACGCCGTCGGCGCCGCCGCCGTCGCGCACGGGTGGTCCCACTACTTCCAGGATTTCATCGGGATCTTCGGGGTACAGCTGCCAAGACAGCTCAGGAGCGCGCCGTTCGACTACGATCCAGCGCTCGGCGAGCTCGTGTCCACGGGGGCGATCCTCGATCTCCCCGCCGTCCTCGTGACGACCGCGGTCACGATGATCCTGCTCAAGGGGATCCGCGAGAGCGCGGCGTTCAACGCCGCGATGGTCGTGCTCAAGCTCGCTGTCGTGCTCTTCGTCCTCGTCGTCGGCGCGTTTCACGTCGACCCGGACAACTGGCGGCCGTTCGCGCCGTTCGGGTATGGGGGGCTCAGCTTCTTCGGTCACACGATCTACGGCGAGGTCGGCAAAGGGGGAGAGCCGCTCGGGATGCTCGCCGGCGCCGCGACCATCTTCTTCGCGTACATCGGGTTCGATGCGGTCTCCAACCACGCCGAGGAGGCGAGGCGCCCGCAGCGCGATCTGCCCATCGGCATCGTGGCCTCGCTCATCATCTGCACCGTCCTCTACGTCGCCGTCGCGGCGGTCCTGACGGGCATGGTGCCCTACACCGAGCTGAGCATCGACGCGCCGGTCTCCGACGCCTTCGCGCGCGTCGGCCTCCCGTGGGCCCAGTTCATCATCTCTCTCGGGGCGATCGCCGGGATCACCTCCGTGCTGCTCGTGCTCATGCTCAGCCAGCCGCGCGTGCTGCTCGCCATCGCCCGCGACGGGCTCCTGCCGAGGAGCTTCTTCGGATCGGTGCACCCGGTGTTCAGGACGCCCTGGAAGTCCACCTTCCTCACCGGGTTCGTGGTCGCCGCCCTCTCGGCGCTCCTCCCGCTGCGCATCCTGGCGGAGCTCGTCAACATCGGGACGCTCCTTGCGTTCCTGTTCGTCTGCGCCGCGGTCCTGGTCATGCGCCGGACGTCGCCGGACGCGCCGCGCCCGTTCCGGGTGCCGTTCTATCCGCTCACCCCGATCCTCGGGATCGCGATCTGCCTCCTCCTCATGTTCTCGCTGCCCACCGAGAACTGGCTGCGCCTCGCCGCCTGGCTCCTCCTCGGGCTCGCGGTCTACTTCGGCTACAGCCGCAAGCACAGCACGCTGACGGCCAGCCCGTGACGCCGCGGCGCGCGTCGCGGCGCCACGGGGATCGGCCTACCCCGGCGGCGCGGGCCCTCGCGGCGGCTCGCCCTCCGCCGCGGCGCAGGCTCCAGCGACGACGCGGGGCAGATCGACCGAGAAGGTCGCGCCGCTCCCGGGCGCGCTCTCCACCCGCACGGCGCCGCCGTGCTGCTCCACGATGAGCCGCACGATCCAGAGGCCCAGGCCGAACCCGCCGTAGTGCATCACCGACGCCGCGCGCTGGAACCGCTCGAAGATGCGCGCCTGGTCGCCGGGCGCGATGCCGATGCCGCGGTCCTGCACGGCGAACCGGACCCGCTCCGCGTCGGCCTCGACGCGCACGTCGATCGGGGCGCCGGCGCCGTACTTCACGGCGTTCGACAGGAGGTTCGTGATCACCTGCTCCACGCGGGCGCGATCCCAGCGCACGAGGACCTCCGGGCTCCCGAGCAGCCGGATCGGCGAGCCCTGCGCCTGCGCTTCCTGGAACCGCTCGACGCCCTCGCGGAGCAGCGCGACGAGGTCGAAGTCCTCGACGTGCAGCGACAGGCCCTGCGCGGAGATCCGCGAGACGTCGAGCAGATCGTTCACGAGATCGCTCAGCCGGAAGACGCTCCGGTGGATGGTCGAGAGCTTGGCGTCGAGCCGCGGCACGCCCTGGGGGGCCTGCCCGCGCCGGATCGCCCGGCGCAGGCTCTCCACCTGCAGCACGAGCGCCGTGAGCGGCGTCTTGAGCTCGTGCGACGCGATGGAGAGGAACTCGTCGCGCACCTGGACCGCCTCCTGGAGGCTCCGGAGCAGCCGCTCGCGCTCCTGCTCCAGCCGGAGCCGCTCGGTCTCGTCGCGCGTGTTCATCACCGCGCCGGCGGGCGCGCCGTCCGCGCGGCGCAGGGGCGAGGCGCTCGCCGACAGGACGCGCAGCGAGCCGTCCGGGCGCCGGACCTGCCAGCGGGCGCTCTCCACCTTCTCCCCGTGCAGGGCGCGGTGGAGCGGCGTCTGCTCGGCCGGCATCGGGGCGCCCTCCGGCGTGAAGAAGCCCGCCGCGCCGGCCCACTCGTCGATCGTGCGCTCCGCGGCCGGCCCGAGCTGCCGCTCGGCCTCCGGGTTCATCAGGCGGACGACGCCGTGCTCGTCCACCATGACGATCCCGTCGCCGCTCTGCCCGACGAGGCGCCGCAGCACGGCGTGCTCGGCCGCGCGCCTGCCCTCGCTCCGCTGGAGCGCGTCCTCGGCGCGCTTGCGCTCGATCCCCTGCGCGACCGTGTCGGCGATCGTCCCCAGCGCGTCGAGCACGTGCTCGTGCAGGGGCCTCCGCGCGAACATCGCGACGACGCCGACGAGCCGGTCCTCGACGAGCAGGGGATATCCGGCGAAGGACACCATGCCCTCGCGCTGCGCCCACGCCTTCTCGCTCACCTGCGGATCGTTCAGGACGTCGTTCGTCAGGTGCGGCCGGCGCTCCCTCGCGATGCGGCCGATCTTGTAGCTGCCGACGGGGATGCGGCTGTGAGGCCCGTCCATGTGCGTGTACATCCCCGCGCTGGCGTGGAGCTCGAGCACCTGATGGAGGTCGTCGAGCAGCCAGATGCGCGCGAACGCGGCGTCGAGGTGCCCCCGGATCGCCTCGGCGCAGCCCTGCAAGAGCTCCAGCATCGTCCCGGAGCGGGCCAGCGCCGCGCTCACCTCCGCCCGGAGCGCGCTCATGAGCGCCTGCACCGCGAGGAGCTCCTCGCTCCGCTTGCGCTCCGTGATGTCGACGAACGTGACGACGGCGCCGACGACCTCGCCTTGCCGGCGGATGGGGCGGGACCAGTACTCGACGGCGAGGCCCGTCCTGTCCGCGCGGAAGAGCAGCTCGCCGTCGAGGTGCGCGGGCTCCCCGCTCCGCAGCGTGCGGCAGATCCGGCACTCGGACTCGGGCAGCGGCGCGCCGCTCGGGCGCGTGTGGTGGACGAGCTGGTGCATGGTGCGCCCGACGAGCTCCGCCTCGCCCCGGTAGCCGAGCAGCCGCACGCAGGCCGGGTTGGCGAACGTGCACCGCCCCGCGCGATCGAGCCCGTACATGCCCTGCTCGCTCGACTCGAGCAGCGCTTGCATCCGCTCCTCTGCCTCGCGGAGCGCGTCCTCGGCGACCCTCGCCCGCGTCACGTCCGTGGAGACGCCGCGGACCACGGGCGCCCCGCCAGCGTGGTCCATGCGGCGGGCGAGCTCGCTGCTCAGCCACACCGTGCGGCCGTCCGCGGCGAGGATGCGGTGCTCGATCCGCTCGGTCGCCCCCTCCGCGAGGACCTTGCGCACGAGCGCGAGCAGCCGCGGCCGGTCTTCCGGGTGCTGCTGCCTCCAGAACAGCCCGTCGTCCGCCGCCCAGCGCTCCGCGGCGTGCCCGAACAGCTCCCTCGCCGGCGCGCGCACCGACGACAGATCGAGCGCGTCGCCCCGCATCTCCCAGAGCAGCGCGTCCACGGCGCCGAGGAGCGCCCGCGCGCCCTCCTCCTCCGGGTCCGCCGGCGCGCGCCGCTCGTCCTCGGAGGGGGCCGGGCTCTGCCGGCCTGCGTCCGATGACTCCCGATGCGCGTCGATCAATCGGCCCTGGAGGTCACCCGCCGGACAACCCACGTGCCAGGCTAGCATGTTCACCGCAGCGCGCCCCCGGGCCTACCCGGCGCCCGGCGGCACGATGGCCGAGCGCGAGCGCGCGTCGAGCCCGCGTCGCGCCCGCCGGTGCGATCGGGCGCGACCTGGGCGAGGATGGCGCGGAGGGGCAACGACACCGTGCGGCTCGGAATCCGGCTTCAGCTCTTGCTCGCGCTCGGCGCGCTGCTCGTGCTGGCGTTCGTGCCGCTCTTCTTCGCGGTCGCGAGCCTGACGCAGGCCACGATGGGCGGGGTGCGCGCGTCGAGCGCCCGCGCGATCGGCCGGGCCATCGCCGGGCACGTCGCCGCGGCGCGGGCGAGCCGGTCCGCGCCGGACCTGTCGCAGCTGCTCGAGGCGCAGCTCGGGCCGGACGGGGCGTCGGCGATCGGGGTCTACGACGCGGCGGGCGCGCTCGCGGACCGCGCCGGGGAGCCGGAGATCGCGGCCGCGCTGCCGGCCTCGGTGGAGGCGGGCGCGGAGGTGCTGCGGGCGGTGCGCACGGCGCGGGGGGGCGCGATCCTGGTGGTCGTGCCGGAGCACGCGCGCGAGGGGGCCGCGCGCGGGGGCGGCGGGCGGGAGGGCGCGGCGCTGGCGGGCTCGGTCGCGGTGCTGGTGCCGACGGACCCGTCGACCGTGCCCGCCGCGCCGCTCGTCCGGATCGTGGCGCTCTACACGGGGGTGGTGGCGCTCGGGCTGCTCGTGTTCGCGTACATCGCGATGACGCGCCTCGTGGTGCGGCCGATCGACGCGCTGTCGCGGGCCGCGGGGCGCGTGGCCGGCGGCGCGCGCGACCTCGAGGCGCCGCAGGCGGGCGCGCGGGAGCTCGCGGAGCTCGGGGCGAGCCTCGCGCACATGACGAGCCGCCTCCGCGCCGACGAGGAGTCGCTGCGGGCGAAGATCGCGGAGGTCGAGCGCTACGCGGCGGACCTGAAGAGCGCGCAGGAGCGGCTGGTCCGCTCGGAGCGGCTCGCCTCGGTGGGGCGGCTCGCGGCGGGGCTGGCGCACGAGATCGGCAACCCGATCGCGGCGATCCTCGGCCTCCAGGAGCTGCTGCTCGCAGGGGGGCTCACGCCGGCGGAGGAGCGCGACTTCGTCGAGCGGATGAAGCGGGAGACGGAGCGCATCCACAAGATCCTGCGCGACCTGCTCGACTTCGCGCGGCCGGCGGCGCCCGGCGCGGGTGACCCGGGTGGCGCGGGGGACGCGCCCTCCGGCTCGGTGGCGGACGCGCTCGAGGACGTGCTGTCGCTGGTGGCGCCGCAGAAGGAGTTCCGCGGGGTCGAGCTCGCGCGGGACGTCGCGCCCGACGTGCCGCCGGTGCCGCTGTCGCACGGGCGGCTGGTGCAGGTGCTGCTGAACCTGCTCCTGAACGCGGCCGACGCGGTGCCGCGCGCCGGCGGGCGCGTGTGGGTGCGCGCGTCGCGGGGCGCGGACGGGGGCGCGCGGATCGAGGTCGAGGACAACGGGCCGGGGATCGCGGAGGCGGTCCGCGAGACGCTGTTCGAGCCGTTCATCACGACCAAGGAGGTCGGCGAGGGGACAGGGCTCGGGCTCGCTGTGTGCCGGGGGCTCGTCGAGGCGGCGGGCGGCTCGATCGGGGTCGATCGGGGAGACGGGGGCGGGGCGCGGTTCGTGGTGAGGCTGCCGGCGGCGGAGGGACGAGGCTGATGGGAGGGGCAACGGTCAAGCATTGGCCATGCTCAGCCACATCCATGCAATCTCCATTGCTGCGCGTTCGGAGTTGCATCTGCCATGGTGTTGCACATCAGGCCGCTCGGTGGCTGGCCATCACTGCTCCCTCGGCGCTCGATCGTCCGTGGCGCTCGCGCAGCCCTGACGTCGGGCTCGCGGGGCCGATGAGCACGTGACGCTCAGCCCGTGCGCGGCGCGTAGACTTCGAACGGCTTGAACACGGAGTTGTCGATCAGCTTGTGCAAGAGCGGGCTGTACTCAGGAGAGGAGCCGACCTGCCAAGCCTGGAGCCGTTCCATCCTCTCACGGTGACCTTCAAGCGCACGGAGGAACGCGCGATCGTGCTCGTAGAGGTAGTGCAGAAATTTATCCTTCAGCCTTGGCGCACCGTGCAGCTTGAGCTCGGCGACGCGCTGAAGGCGCGCCTTGAGCCGTGCTCGTTTGAACTCATCTGCCCGGAGATTCGCATGCAGCGCCTCGAGCAGCCCGCGCAGCCTCGGCGCCCGCTCGCCGAGCCGCTGCACGAGCAGCGGGACCGACACGTTCAGCGGCACTGTGCAGTTTACCCGACGATCCTGGCCCACGAGGCAGCTACCCCGCGTGAGCACGCGCAGCAGAACCGTGGCGTCACCGCCCTCACTGCGGGAGTACTCGCGACGGAGCAGCGGCTCAATCGCCGGCCATTGCGACTTGATTGTAGCTCGGTGCGGCGAGTCAGCATCACCGAGTATGAAATCTTCCGTCGCGATGGGTGATCGGGGTGGTTCCCGCTTCAGGTATCCCCTGATGTGAGGGAGTAGCTGCTGGCGCATCTGCCGCACCCTGCCGAACTTTGTTCTGTCGGGGTAGCTTTTGACCAGCGCATCGAGCGTAAGGAACGACCCCATGGTTCGCTGCAGGCGGGCTCCCTCTCCGAGCGCGAGCCTTTTCGTTGCGCGCGCGGTGTTGTTGTAGACTTCGCCTTCGATGTCATCGTGCGGCCCGGAGACCACCTGCGTCGCCATGGCGACCTCCCACACGATTGTAGCGATCGGCAGTGGTCCTCGCTTCTCGAGGAGAGCCAGGACTGCCTGTTGCAGCCGACCCGGACCGCGTGACATTACTCGCCCCTCCGCGCCGAGCGACGCGCGGCAAAGCGCAGCACGGCAGTCGCAAAGAGTAGAGCCGCCGACAGGAGTTGGACAGCGTCGTGAAGAATGTCGTGATTCATGAGCAACCTCTCCCTCACTCTATCGCTGCGCACGTGGCCCGCCATGCGGAGGTAGCGCACCCCTATATATATAGATGAGCACTCACTTGCTCTCCTGCCTCACTGGAGCGCGATGCGAGCCGAGCGCCGGGCATCCGTGGGCGGCAGCTCGGCTGGGGCGCTGCCGGCGAGACCTCTCCCTTCTTCGAGGCCACCCCCCAGCCTCGCAGCGAAGGATGCGCTCGTAGAGCTCCTCGAACGTCGGCGAGGCCGCGGCGGGCTCACCCATGCTCCACGAGGGCATCCGATCGCGCGCAGAGCGCGAGCCGCCGTCAGCCCACGTCAGCGCAACGTCAGTTCACCACGCGACCCGACGACGGCCACGGCCGCTCGCCGCCGAGCTGGTCGAGCTCCTTGCGCAGCTCGTCGGTCGGCGCGAGCACCTGCATCCGCTCGAGCACGCTGCGCAGCTTCGCCGCGTCCGAGCGGCTCGAGTAGATCGAGCGCAGGTTGTTCAGCATGCGCACCAGGATCTGCCGCTTCTGCGCCGGCACCAGCAGCCGCGGGTCCGGATCGCGCGTGGCCCCGGTGGCGCGGGTGTGCAGCGCGCGGAGGTCGTCCCGGCCGAGCAGGCGGCCCTCGAACGGATCGATGAGCAGCACGCCGCCGCGGACCGGCGTCCTCACCAGGAAATGACCCGGGAACGACACGCCCTGCGCGTCCATGCCGGCCCGCCAGCACACCTCGAGGAGCACCACCGCCAGCGTGATGGGAATGCCCGTCCGGCGATCGAGCACCTCGTGCAGGTAGCTGTTCTTCGGGTCGTAGTAATCGCCCGTGTTCCCGTGGAACCCGAGATCGCCGTAGAACCAGCGCAGCAGCGCCTCGATCGGGCCGCTGCCCGGCGTCGCCTCCGGCGCGCGCTGCGGCCGCTCGATCGCCCGGCGCGCCTCGCCGCCGAGGCGGTCGAGCATGCCGAGGTAATGCGGGATGTCGAGGCCCGGGTACGCGGCGTCGTCGATGAGGAGCGCCGCCTCGGCGAGGTCGAGCTCGTCCTCCGGCCTCGCTGCGATATGCGCGAACATCGTCAGACTCACCGGCGCAGCCATCGGACGGAGCGTAGCGCCACCTGAGAGAAATGGTCTAGGCCAGGGCGTCGTCCCGCGCGCCTTCGTCGAGCCACGCGTCGACGCGCACCCCGACCAGGTTGCGCTGGCTCATCGCCGCGAGGACGCGCGGGAGCGCCGCCACCCCCGCGGGCGCGTGGTCGTCGCGCTCGGCCGCATCGTGGAGCAGCACGATGGCCCCGTCGCGGAGCCCCGGGATGATCCGGGCCGCCACCCGCTCGGGGCTCGCCCCGGCCAGCCCGTCGAACCCCCGCGCCGACCAGCCGATTACGTCGAGGTCGAGCGCGTCGACAACGCGGCCGATGCGCGGGCTCGTGTGGCCGACAGGCGGCCTGAACAGGGCAGGGCGGTCGCCGGTGATCCGCTCGATGACGTCGAGGTTGCGCCGCAGGTCGCGCTCGACGCGGCGGGCCGACCGGAGCGAGAACAGCCGGTCGTGCTCGTGGCTGTGCAGCCCGATCGCGTGGCCCCGCGCCGCGATCTCGCGGACGAGCTCGGGGTGCGCCTCGGCCTTGCGGCCGATGACGAAGAACGTCGCCTTCACGCCCGCCTCGTCGAGGAGCGCGAGCACCCGCGGCGTGTGCTCCGGGCTCGGCCCGTCGTCGAACGTCAGCGCGACGCCGCGCGCGCCCGGCGGGCCGCGCTTCACCACGTCCACGAACATGCCGAGCCCGAGGAAGAAGACCCCGCACAGGACGAGCGCGACGTACCCGACGATCGCCGCGCCGGCCACGGCGAAGGGCACCGGCGCGACGAGCAGCGAGCGCGCGACCAGCGCGAGCGCGCCGGCCGATGCCACGTAGAGGAGCGCCCGCGCGACCGGCACGGGCTACTTCTTGGAGCGCTTCTTCTCGGGCTCGATCTCGAGGTCGTCCTCGAGATCGTCGACCGCGGGCGAGGCGGCGATGCGCTTGTTGCCCCCCGCCGCGGCCTTCGCTTCCGGCTTCGCGCCCGGCGTCGCCTCGTCCGACGGGTCGTTGTCGGCCTCGTAGAAGCCGCCCAGCAGGGCGGCCACCGCGGCGAGCGACGTGATCGCGAGGCCGCCGAACGTCCCGGCGGTCCCCGCGGCCTCGCCGAGCGACAGGTTCGCGCCGCCGAGCTCGCCGAGCGGCACCGGCACCGGCACGGTCAGCCACCGGCGCGCGGCGTACATCAGGCCGGCGCCGAGCAGCGCCCCGGCGAAGGCCTTCATGCCCGCCTCGATCTTCGCGTCCTTCGCCCAGATGGGCTTTCCCGCGATGAGCCCGACCAGCACCCCGGCGAGCGCCGCGGCCAGGTAGGCGACGATCGCGATGGGCGCCCCGTAGCCGAGCTTCGCCAGCCCGAACCCCAGCAAGCCCCCCACGATGAGCCCCTTCACAATCCCGAGGATCAGGCGACCCAGCATCAGATTCCATCCTTGGCACGACGCCGGGCGCTGTTCAACAGGGCGCCGCGCCGCAAGCGCCACCGCGCGGCGCGCGCCGTGGTAGAGGGCGCCCACCGCCCGGGTGGCGCCCGCCGCCCCGGGGGGCCCGTCCACCGTATCAACGTCCCGCGGCGCCGCGGTTCCACGGATCCGCGGTCCCACGGCGCCACAGCCCCCAGCGCCCGGCCCAGCAGCGCGCCGCGCCCCGCGCGGCAGCCTGGCCCGGGCTCCGACCGGTCGTGCTCTTCAACACCCTTCGCTACGCCGAGTTCTTCGCCGCCGTCTTCGTCGGATCGTGGGCGCTCGCGCGGTTCGCGCGGACGTCGGCGAACCGCGCGCGCCTCGTGTTCCTGCTGCTCGTGAGCTACGGGTTCTACGCGGCCTGGGACTGGCGCTACCTGCCGCTCATCTTCGCCTCGTCCACCGTCGACTTCCTGCTCGCGCGCGCGATCGCCCGCGAGGCGAGGCCGCGGGCGCGGCGCGCGATGCTCATCGCCACCGTGGCGCTGAACCTCGGGTTCCTGGGGTTCTTCAAGTACTGGAACTTCGCGATCGAGAACGCCGCGGCGCTCCGCGCCCTGCTGACGGGCGAGCCGACGACCGTGGGTACCGCGTTCCGGGTGCTGCTGCCGCCGGTCGGCATCTCGTTCTTCACGTTCGAGTCGATGAGCTACGTCATCGACGTCTACCGGGGCGAGCTGCGGCCCCACAAGAGCTACCTCCGGTACCTGCTCTTCGTCGCCTTCTTCCCGCACCTCGTCGCCGGCCCCATCGTCCGCCCGCGCGACCTGCTCCCGCAGTTCGAGCGCGCCCCGAGCCTCACCCGCGAGCAGGGCGGCGAGGGGATGTTCCTCGTCGCGATCGGCCTCGTGAAGAAGGTCGTCCTCTCCGATCAGCTCGCGCTCAACCTCGTCGACCGCGTCTTCGAGCGCCCGGAGAACTACTCGGCCCTGGAGGTGCTCGCGGGCGTCTACGGCTACGCCGCGCAGATCTACTGCGACTTCTCGGGCTACACCGACATCGCGATCGGCTCGGCGCTCCTGCTCGGCGTGCGGTTCCCGAAGAACTTCGACGCGCCGTACAAGGCCCGGAACCTCGCCGACTTCTGGCGCCGCTGGCACATCTCGCTGTCCACCTGGCTCCGCGACTACCTGTACATCCCGCTCGGCGGCAACCGCGGCTCCGAGCTGGCGACGTACCGCAACCTGATGATCACGATGCTGCTCGGCGGCCTCTGGCACGGGGCGTCGTGGAACTTCGTCTTCTGGGGCTTCCTCCACGGCCTCGGCCTCGCCGTGACGCGCGCCTTCCAGCGCGCGGTCGGGCGCCGCCGGTCGGGCGCCGAGGGCGAGGTGGCGGCGCGCGCCTCGGCCTCCCCCTCTCTTCTACGGTTCCCCCTCCACGCCCTCTGCGTGCTGCTGACGTTCCACTACGTCTGCTTCGCGTGGATCTTCTTCCGCGTGCCGACCTTCTCGCAGGCCGTGCTCATCCTGCGGCAGATCGGCACGCTGACGACGTTCCACCCGAACCTCCCGCCCGTGCTCGTCGCGCTCCTCGGGGCCGCGCTCCTGTCCCACTACGTGCCGGAGCGCCTCTACGAGCGCGCCCGCGCCTCGTTCATCGCGGCGCCGGCGCCGATGCAGGGCGCGCTGCTGTTCCTCGTCGCCGTCGGGCTCCACGAGGCGGCGAGCGCGACCGCCGTGCCGTTCGTGTACTTCCAGTTCTGAGCCGGCGCCGGCAGGGCAGCGAAGCGCGGGGAGGCGCGGCGGCGAGGTCCAGGGCCGGGGCGCCGTGCTCTGCCGCACAGGCTCCCCGCGGTTCCGCCGCCGGTGCGTTTCTCGCGCTTCCGAGCGGATCCGTGCACTACGCTCACGCCGTGCGCCCATCTCGTCTCGCCGCCCTCGTCCCCCTGGCCGCCCTCGTCGCCGGCGCGCTCTCGCCGGCGTGCAGCATCGCCAACGTGCCGTCGAACGCGATGCCGATGGTCCGGTCGCGCGCGGTCTCCGATCTCGACTGCCCGGACAAGGACGTCCGCGTCGAGGAGCAGATCGGCGGCCAGTTCAAGGCCGTGGGCTGCGGCCGCAAGGCGTACTACCGGGCCGCCTGCGAGGCGCTCCGCTGCGTGGTGAGCGGCGAGGGCGAGGCGGCCGTGCCCTGGAGAGACCGCCCCGAGCCGGCCGAGGTCGACCTGCAGCGGGACCGGCTGCCGTAGGCAGGCGCCCCGGCGCGCCGGCCGATCCCGGGTTTCGCGGGCTTTTTGGGGTCACCTGGGCCCTGGATCGAGGTAGCCTGCGCCGTCTCGAGGATCCGCCGCAGGGGTTCGCGCCATGGCCTTCTTCACCACCGGGAGCTGCACGTGACGGACAGGGCGCAGGGAGACGCCGAGGCGCCGCGCCGCCCGAAGAAGCGCGCGAAGCGGCGCGACGGGGAGGCCGCGTCGGTCCCGGGCGACGGCGCGCCGGGCCTGCCGCGCGATCCCGAGCTCGCGCGGCTCGAGCAGGCGTTCGAGCGCGGCGACTACGCGCTCGTCCGGGCCGGCGCGGGGCGGCTCGCCAGGGAGGCCGAGCGCGACGAGGTCCGCCGCGCAGCGCGGGCGCTGCTGCGCCGGATCGAGCCCGACCCGCTCGCCGTCGCCCTGCTCGTCGCCGCCGTGGCGCTGCTCGCGTTCCTGTCGTTCTATTACTGGTCCCACAGCCACGTGTCTCCGTGACGACCCCGCCCGCGACGACCGAGGAGGCAGCGCGGTGAGCGCCGACGTCCAGCGCGCCCCAGGCCGCCCCACCGCGCGCGGCCCCCTCGCGCGCGGCCCCCTCGCGCGGCCGCTCGCCGCGCTCGCGCTCGCGCTGCTCGGCTGCGGCGGCGCCCCCGGCGCGGCGCAGCCCACGGCGTGGAGCGCGGCGCCCGACGGCCAGGAGGGCGCCTCCTCGGGCACGCAGGCCGAGCGGTACTTCCCGCTCGTCGACGGGCACGTCTACCACTACGTGACCCTGAGCGACGGCGGCGGGGAGGGCATGCTCGTCGCGCGCGTGCACCGCGCCGACGCGCGCCGGGGGGAGCTCAGGTTCCCCTCGGGCGTGAAGCGCTTCGAGTTCACGGGCGAGGGCGTGCTCCGCAGCGACACGGGCGTCTTCGTGCTGAAGGAGCCGATCGCGCCCGGCACGACGTGGACCGGCGAGCACGGCGGCCGCGCCCGCATCACCGCCGTCGACGCCGCCGTCGAGGTGCCCGCGGGCCGGTTCACGGGGTGCGTGCAGACGGTGGAGGAGCGCCTCGGCGACAGGCCCGCGCGCTACGTGTCGACGTTCTGCCCCGACGTCGGCGTGGTGGCGATCGAGGCCGAAAGCGGCGCGAGCCACGAGAGGGCCGAGCTCAAGAGCTACGCGCCGCCGTTCGACATGGGCCCCGACGGCGTGCGGCGCACGCCGGTCGAGCCGCCGCCCGGCGCGGCGAGCCCGCCGTGAGCGCGCGTTCCGCGGTGCGCGCGTTCCGCGGCGCGGCGCGCGCCACGCTGCCCGGCGCGCGGCGCGCTCTCACGCTGCCCGGCGCGCGCCGCGGGCTCTGGAAGGCGCGCCGGTCGGATGAAACCGCTTTCCGGACCGGGCGCGCTTTCCTTGCGAACGGCGCCGGCGCGCTTCCGTTTCCGGGGGGGCGGGAAGTAGACTCCCCGCGCTGCTCGCGGGAGCCGGCGCAGCGCTCGCAGCAGGCAAGCGGCGCGGGCCACCCCCGGGCAGAGGTCCCGCGATCGTCAACGACATGAACTACTGGGATTACATCCACGTCGAGGAGCTGCTCGCGCTCCAGGGCGGATTCGACGACGACGAGCAGAAGGTCGGCAACGACGAGGCCCTGTTCATCGTCGTCCACCAGATCTACGAGCTCTGGTTCAAGCTCATCCTCCGCGAGCTCACCTCGGCGCGCGAGCTCTTCCGCCAGAACCCGGTGCCCGATCAGAAGCTCGCCTCGGCCGCGCGCTCGTTCCGGCGGGTCGTCACCATCTTCGAGCAGGCGATCCAGCACTTCCGGGTGATGGAGACGCTAACTACCCGTGATTACCTGGATTTTCGGGATCGCCTGATCCCCGCGAGCGGCTTCCAGTCGGCGCAGCTCCGCGAGATCGAGGTCCTCCTCGGCCTCGACGACGCGGTGCGGATCCCGCTCGGCCGCGAGGGGAGCTACAAGGAGGCGCTCAAGACAGCGGACGGCGCGCCGTCGTCGGCGACGCGGCGGCTCGAGGCGCGGCTCGCGAGCGGGCCGAGCCTCAAGCACTACCTCTACGAGTGGCTCTCGCGGACGCCGATCGACGGCTCGAACGATCCGGGCGCCGTCCTGCGCTTCCTGCGCAACTACATGCGCTCGATGCGCGAGGAGAACGAGCGCCGGGTGCAGATCGCGATCGACAAGGCGCTCACCCCGGCGGACGTCGAGCGGCTCCGCGCGCGCTACGAGGCGGACAACGCGAACGCCGAGGCGTTCCTGCTCGCCGAGGACGACCCCGACGCCGACGGGGCCACGCGCGAGAAGCGCCGGGCGATCCGCGCGGCGATCGTCTTCATCGAGAGCTACCGCGAGCTGCCCAGGCTCGCGTGGCCGCGCGAGGTGCTCGACCGCATCCTGGAGATGGAGCAGGCCATGCTCATCTGGCGGCAGCGCCACGCGCGGATGGTCGAGCGGGTGATCGGCCGCCGCACCGGCACCGGCGGCTCCGCGGGCGTCGATTACCTCGACCAGACCGCGCTGCGCTACCGCGTGTTCGGCGATCTCTGGACAGTGCGCTCCCTGCTCCTGCGCCAGCCGAGCGTCCCCGCGCTCGAGCACGCATCGGACTACGGATTCCGGGTCGAGGACTCTCCGTGAAATCACTTCGCGATCACTTCTTGCGGATCGACGCCCGTTCGCTCGGGCTTTTTCGTATCACCTTCGGGCTCGTCCTTGTCGCCGACCTGTTCGCGCGGTGGCGATGGGTGCGGGACTTCTACTCGAACGAGGGCGTCCTCCCGAACCACAACCACCTCTTCAACCTCCGCGGCAAGCAGCAGGTCTTCAGCCTGTTCCACGCCGTCTCGACGGTCGGAGAGGCCCACTTCGCCTTCGCGCTGGCGCTGCTCGTCTACGCCCTGTTCGTCGTCGGCTACCGGACGCGCGTGTTCCACGTCCTCGCGCTGCTGGTGCTCACGAGCCTGACGTCGAGGAACATCCTGCTCGAGAACGCCGGCAACTACGCGGCGATCGCGATCCTCGCGTTCACCGCCTTCCTGCCGTGCGGGAGCCGCCTCTCGATCGACAGCCTGCGCGCCTCGCTGGCGCTCCGGGACGAGAAGCGCGACACCGAGCTGAACGACAGGTCGAGGGCCGCGGAGTCCGAGATCGCGGCCGAGCGCCTGCCCGGCTGGTCGCCGGCCTCGCTCGCCGCGCTGGCCGTGCTCCTGCAGCTCGCGCTCATCTACCTGTGCACGGCGCTCCAGCAGCGCGGCGCGGCGTGGCGCGACGGGTCGGCGTTCTACTATGCGCTCCACGTCGATCGCTGGGCGAGCGACGCGGGCGCGTGGCTCCGCGACGCCGTGCCGCTCGGCACCCTGCGCGGGCTCACGTACGGGACGTGGGCGATGCAGCTCGCGATCCCGGCGCTCCTCTTCGTCCCCGCGCTCTTCCGCTGGACGCGCGGGTTCGCCGCCGCGCTGATGGTGGTGCACGGCCTCATCCTCGGGATCTTCTTCGATTTCGGGCTGTTCGGCTGGGCGCTCGCCGCGGCGGCGCCGCTCGTGCTGCCGGGCGAGCTGTGGGACGTGTACGAGCGCTCGTGGAACGAGCGGCGGGCGCGGACGCTCGTGTACGACGCCGACTGCGGGCTCTGTCTCACGCTGTGCCGGCTGATCAAGCGGCTCGACCTGCGCGGCCACGTGGCCTTCCAGGGCAACGGCGCGCTCGACGAGCTCTACGTGCGCAACCAGACCGGCGCGACGGAGCGCGTGCCGATGCCGAAGGAGGTCACGGCGGAGCTGGTCGAGCGGACGGTGCTGGCGATCGACAGGAACGGGCGCGTCTACCGGCAGGGCGGCGCGGTGACCGAGGGGCTGCTGGCGCTGCCGTTCGGCTGGCTGGCGTTGCCGCTCAAGCTGCCCGGGATCTCGCACGTGCTCGACATGCTCTACGAGGTGGTCGCGACCCGCCGGCACCACATCAGCACGCTGCTCGGCAAGCAGGCGTGCGGGATCCCGCTGTTCGACGAGAGCCACGCGGACGGCGACGACGAGGGGGCCGCGCCGGACCGGCCCGCGCCCGCGGTGCGCGCGGCGCGGCTCGCGCTCGGGTCGCTGCGGGAGGCGGCGGTGCTCGTGGTGCTCGCCGCGATGCTCGCGCAGACGGCGAAGCAGAACCCGCTGCCCGGGGCGGGCGCCATCCCGCAGGGGGCGGTGCTCGCGGGCGTCGCGTCGTGGCCGCGCATGCTGGCGCGGTGGGACGTGATGGCGCCCGAGCCGCCGCGGAGCAACGAGCTCCTGGTGATCGACGGCCAGACGCGCGCGTCGCAGCCGATCGATCCGCTGACCGGGGAGGAGCCCCGGCTCCAGCCCGCGGGGCAGCCCGGGACGAGGCTCGGCCAGCTCTGGTCCGACTACCTCGACCGCATCCGGCGGCCGGAGTGGGTCGACTTCCAGCGGGCGTTCCGCGACTACCTGGCGAAGGGCGGGCCGCTCGCGGAGGAAGGGGGGCGCGAGATGTCGCTCGCGGGCTTCGACGCGTACTGGGTCTCCGCGCCGATCCCCGCGCCGGGCGAGCCCGCGCCGAGCGGCGTCGAGCGGGAGAAGCTGTTCTCGCACTCGCGCGGCGGCGCGGGGAGGCTCGGCGACCGCGTCCCGCCCCTCTCGCCAGGCCTCCTCCGACCGAACAAACCGAACTGAGGCGCTCGCATGCGTGCGGCTGACGAGGACCCGAGCGCCGCGGCTGCCGGCGCGCCGGAGGAGGGCGCGGCGCGCGGCGACGGCGCGGGCGCGCCCGAGGAGAGCGCGCCGGGCGGGGAGGACGCGCCGGAGGAGACCGCGCCGGCGCCGCCCGAGGCCGCAGGCCCGAAGCCGCCGGCCGAGCGCCGCTCACGGCGCCTGGGGCGCTGGATCCGGGATCATTACTGCACCATCGACGTGCGCACGCTCGGGCTGTTCCGGCTCGTGCTCGGCGCTCTCCTGGTGGGCGACTGCCTGCGTCACTGGGCCGAGGCGAGCTGGATCTACAGCAACGACGGGGTGCTCACCAACCACTATCACCTCTTCCACCCGAGCAGCGGATTCAACTTCAGCCTCTATCACGCGTTCTCGTCGATCGGAGAGGTCCACGTCGCGTTCGCGCTCTCCCTCTTCTGCTTCTTCTGCTTCTTCATCGGCTGGCACACGCGGCTGTTCTCGATCCTCTCCTTCATCCTCGTGACGAGCAGGGACAACCGGATCGTCATGATCGAGAACGGCGGCTATGTCGTCGTGAACCTCATCACCTGCTGGGCCATGTTCATGCCGACCGGCAGGCGCTTCTCCGTGGACGCCCTGATCCGCTCGTACCGCGAGCGAAGGGAGCGGACGGAGGCCGACCTCGCGGACCGGAGCCGCCCCGCGTGGGCGACGGAGCCGTACGTCTCGGGGATCGTGCTCCTCGCGATCGTGAACCTGGCGACCATCTATTATTTCAACGTCGTCAACAAATCAGGCCAGATCTGGCGCCGCGGCGACACGGTGCACTACGTGCTGCACCTCGACCGCATGGTGACGGGGCTCGCGGTGGTCGCGCGGGAGTACATCCCTTTCTGGGCGAAGAAGGGGATGACCTGGGGAGTCCTCGCGCTCGAGGCGATGCTCGTGCCGTGGATCCTCTCGCCCTATGGCCGCCGCTTCACGCGCGCGCTCGCCATGGGCGGGATGTGGGCCCTGCACGGCTCGTTCGGGGTGATGATGCGCCTCGGCCCCTTCTCGTGGTTCATGATCGCCTGGTCGTTCCTGCTCCCGACGGCGCAGCACTGGGACGCGCTCGAGCGGTGGTACCGCCGCCGCGCGGCGCCCAGGGTCGTCGTCTATGACGGCAGCTCGCCGCTCGCGTTCGCCCTCATGCGCTTCCTCGTCCGGCTCGACGGCCTCGATCTGCTCCGGTTCGAGGAGGCGCGCGCGGAGGCGGCCGGGGCGGCGGAGGAGGCCGGGGGAGGGGAGCCGCGGCCGGAGCTCTTCGTGGTGCGCGATCCGTCGGAGGGCCGGGTGTTCCAGGGCGCCGAGGCGCTGCGCGAGATCCTGCAGGCGCTCCCGGGGGGCCGCCTCGCGCGGCCGCTCTTCTGGGCGGCGACCCTCGGCGCGCCCGGCGCGCTGCTCGGGTTCGCGTCGCGGCGGCGCGACGCGATCGCTCGGTTCTTCGGGCTGACGCGGCGGGCGCGCGCGGGGGCGGGGGCGGAGGAGAGCCCGTCGCCGCTCTCGGACAAGCTCGCCCGCGGGCGGGTGATCGCGCGGGAGGCGCTCGTCGCGTACCTCGGGCTGTGCGCGGTGAGCCAGGCGATCAACGAGAACAAGAGCGTGCCCGCGATCTTCAAGCACACCCAGCCGAAGTTCGTGCAGGCGACGATCGTCTATCCGCGCCTCCTCCAGGGGTGGGGGATGTTCGCCCCGAACCCGATCACCGAGGACGGGTCGATCACCGTCGACGCGATCACCATCGACGGGCGCCACGTGGACCCGTTCACGGGGCAGCCGCCGGATCTCGATCTGTCCGACGCGCGGGGGCTCGGGCTCGGGCAGATCCGGCAGGACTATTTCAACAGGATCCGACTCGACCGGAACAAGGCGTTTCGCAGGCCCGGGCTCCAGGAGTACCTGCTCAGGTACCCTGAGCGCACAGGGCGGCCGGAGGACGAGATCCTCGCGTTCGACGTCTACTGGGTGCGGGACCAGTGCCCCAGGCCGGGGGAGGACGCGCCGTACAAGAACGAGGCGGTCCCGATCATGTCGTACCGGAAGCCGGGATATCGGCCGCGGCCCGGGATGCCGACGCTGCCGCCGGTGAAGAAGGAAGAGAGCGCGGGGAACTAGTGACTGGTTCCGCGGCGCAGAAATCCTGCCAGGGATCTGCCTCGAGAGTGGAGAGATTTCAACGCCAAGACGCCAAGGCGCAAAGACGCAAAAATACATGATAATTGTTCTTTTTTGCGCCTTCGCGTCTTCGCGCCTTTGCGTTGAAATCTCTGTCCGGAGCCCTGGCCGGACTCCTGGTGGGCGAAGCTAGCGCGCTCCGACACGACTCTGTTGAACCGGTCGCGCCCGAAGATGGTGCGACTGGCTCCTCCCTCGGTCCGCACACCGAGCTCGTCGCCGTCGATCTGGGCAGCCACGCATTGGCGCGTGAGGGGACAGCGGCAGGAGCCCGGGGGCCGGGGCGCCGCAGCGCCTGGATGTTATTGTCCGGCAACACTGGACTCATGACCTCGCTGATCCGCCCCTGACGTACGGGCAGCGGAGGGAGCGGGACAGGCCGTGCTCCGGCGCTGCGCCGCGCGGCGGCGGGCCGGCGACGATTTCGTGAAGGACCGCCGTTCCCGGCTGCATCCATCCAGCGAGCAATCGGGCGCCGTCGCGGAGAGCCCGCCCGCTGGTGCTCATGGCAAGCGCGTGGATCGAGCGATTCGCGCCGCGCGGGCGCGCCCTCGATGCGTGCACGGGGATGAACATGACAGGAACGATCCACCACAGAACACACAGGTTGCTGGACCGAGGGGGCGTGCTGCTGACGTCCCTGGCCTTGGGCTGGGTGTCCGGCTGCGCCAGCGATGTGCAGCCGGAGTCGAACGAGGCGATGGCGGACACGTCAGCGCCGGTGAGCATCGCCGCGAACGTGACCGAGGTCCTCGTCTACGACAATCCGGACCTCGTGGACGACCTGCCGCGCGAGGTGCCGGTCGTCGTGAGCTTCAAGAACAACAAGCCGAACGTGGTGTTCCAGATCGGCTGCGGCTCCAACTATGGGCCGCTCCTGGAGGGCTTCGGGTACCCGCGGACACTCGACCTCAATCAGGCCGACTTCTACGACTCGTTCGACGCAATGCAGATGCAGCTCGAGCGCGACGCGGGCGGGCCAATCCCCATCCATACGCTGCGCTGCGACGCCGATCCCAACGTCACGCGCCAGCAAATTTTCCAGGTCTACCGGCGCGTCGACGCCGATCTGGGCAAGGGAGAGGCCGAGTACTACCTCCGGCTCCGCGACGACCCCGGCACGATCTACAGCGTCGGCTGCAGCAACCTGCTCTCGGCGCTCTCGTGGACGAAGGCGGACGTCAGCAACCTCGAGCAGGTGAGCATCCCCATCAACCGCGCCGTGCTCGATGGTTGGAAGGCGCAGGAGATCGCCGAGCGGGAGATCAACTGCCACTCGAGCACCGGGCGAGCGCTCCCGCGGGCCCGCCGCGATCTGCCGCAGCAGCCGGGCGAGAAGAGCTACACCGCCGAGGCGGAGCTCTACCTGGTTCGCTATCCCTTCACCGGGATCAGGACGCGCGTGACGCCCTACCTGATCGCCGACGGGAAGGGCTACGCGATCGACTGCGGCTCGAACGCCGACATGATGAAGCGGGCCTTCGGCTTCGACCCCGCCGCGACGCTGGAGGAGCTCTCGACGAGCGATGCGCGCTTCACCGCCTCGGATCCCGACCGGCAGCCGCACCTCGCGTGCGACAGGAGCGTGAAGGTCTTCCAGACCGCCGATCAGTCGCCCTCGGCGCGCTATTTCCAGCTCGACGGCGGCAAATCGCTGGTTCGCTTCACGTGCCCGACGGCCGCGAATTTCTTCGCCGAAGGGGCGCCGTCGGCGATGTCGGTGCCGAGGGCGGCCGTGCCGTACCTCTTCGTCGATCCGAACGCTCCGGCCAGCAAGACGCGGATGCTGGAGGTCGGGTGCTGGGGCCCCGGGCGCGCCAGGATGGCGCAGCTCTTCTTCTGGGTGTTCGGGCGGGAGCCGAACGACCGCGAGCTCCAGGACACGATGGCGGCCTATGCGGAGTACAGCAAAACGGGCGACACGAGCGAGGCCGAGGCCAATACGATGATGTCGCGCGCCTACGCCGTCTACCTCGGGCTCGCCGATCCGCTCAACGACATCCTCGGTCGCGCCGTCGGAAACGGCAAGAGGAGCAACCCGCGCCGCACGAACCTGGACGGCGGGCGTGTCTTCGACGAGGAGCGGACGTACTTCACGAACGAGATCAACGCGAACATCGAGCAGGCGGGCCGGTATGGCCTCTACAGGTGGATGAACGAGCGCGTGACGAACGCGACGCCCGCGTCGCGCGACGAGCTCCTGGCGAGCTACGATTGGGCCTACGGGTGCTGGCAGACGCCGGTGGAGGTCGGCCCGTGCCCCGCGCCCGAGGGGGTCGCGTGGTGGACCGGCGAGTTCTACACCCCCGCGAACAAGGACAAGAACTACACGCAACGCTCGCTCGAAGCGGAGCACGCGAGCTACCTCAAGAGGTGCTCTGACAAGGCGAACGGCTGCTTCTACGAGATCGAGAACGTGACCGATCGCGCCTGCCACAGGGCCGGCAAACCGTGCGTGGGGAGCGCCGCCTGGAGGGACTACATCGGGGAGTTGCTCCGAGGCAGCCATATCCCCGGGAACTACCTCTCCATCATCTGCGTCATAGAGCAATACGGCAGTTCCTCGCCGAATACCGCGGCCTGCCGCAAGGGGCGCTGAGCGGCCGCGCCGACGGGAGTGACACCATGAAGATCCGTTATCTGAGCATCGTCGCCAGCGCCGCCTGCGTCGTCGGCGCGGCCGGCGCCGCGCGCGCGGACGTGGCGCCGCCCCCCGCGTGCAGGGCGGCGGCGTCGGAAGGGCCTGTGTTCACGCAGAACAAGCGCCTCTGTTACGAGACGCTCGCGGCGCGCGGGAGCTACCAGGAGATCGTCGACCTCATCGAGGTGGGGAGCCTCGGGCTCACGCCGCAAGAGCGTTACTTCCTCGGGACGGCCTACTTCGGGCTGTCGAACCGGACGGGCGCGGACAGCCTCCGCTGCCACGCCGCGGTCCGCGCCAGCGCGCTCCTCGAGGCGTTCCTGACCGAGCAGCAGGGGCTCTACCGCGAGCAGCACTCGTTCGGCACGTCCGACGACATGAAATACACGTACCACGCCACCAAGATGATGGCGGCCCTCGAGACGGTGAAGGGGTGCGAGGAGTCGTCGCACACGCCGGCCAGCCTGGAGCGCTACGGCCGGCGGTACGCGGTGGAGCGCCTGCGGGGGCTCTTCTACGAGACGTCGGGGCCGGACGCGCTCCGCGACCGCTTCGGCGAGAAGATGACGCAGCTCGGCGACCAGATGAAGGCGTTCGTGGCGACGGCGTCGAGCGTGGAGACGCGCTACGGCCTCAACCTGGCCGAGATCGACGTGGGGCGGCAATACCTCTTCGGGATCCGCGACCGCATCAACGGCCTCTTCGGGGCCGGTGCGGTCAAGGTCGCGGCGCAGCCCGTCGGAGGTGACGAGTCGTTCCCCAGCTTCGTGTACGACGCGACGTGGAAATCGCAGATCCTGGGGACGATAGGCGCCAAGGCGACCCGCTTCACGGATCTCCTGTTGCCGGAGAAGCGCGGAGAGATCGCGGTCATCGAGGCGGAGATCATCGCCGCGATCGGCGGCATGTCGATGGATGACTACGTGAGCCGCAAGGAGCGAACGGTGATCGAGCTCAGGGATCTCTCGACATCGCTGATCCTGGGCACGAACTTCTGGACAGCGATGGAGGCGCCCGAGCGCACTGGCAGGGCCGCGCTGGACGACGCCCTCTCGAAGCCGAACCGGAACGAGCTCGCGCGGACGGCCGCGCACGTCGAGACGCTCTGGCAGGAAGGGATGGCGAGGTACTGCAACGCGTCGAGGCCGGCCTGGTACTGCAGGAGGACGCCGTGAAGAAGCGCTCCTGGCGTGTCGCCCTGGCCATCGTGCCCATCGCGTCGCTCGCGTCGCTCGCTTCCCACGCGGCCTCGCTCCCGACCCCGAGCGGCCCCGCGATCGAGGTGCCGTCGTTCGTCGACGTGGACGAGGCGTTTCGGCGGGCGACCGCGGGGAGGCCGCTCGACACGGCGCTCCTCTCCTTCGCCTCGAGCGAGATGCGCCCGGCGGCCTCGGGCGGCGGCAGCTCGGGCGGCGGGATCATCGAGGAAGACGCCCTGCCGATCGAGGACGTCACCGGATCCGTGACGACCGTGCGTCTCCTGCCCATCGCCGGCGTCGAGCCGGCCACGGCGCGCGAGCTCCACCGCCGCGTCGCGCTCCATGAGCTCCTCCTCGGGGCGCTCCGGAGCTACCGCGAGCCAGAAGGCGCCCCGGCGGGCCGGAGCGACGAGGTCCTGCAGATGGCGAACACCGCGCACCTGGAGCTCTTCGTGGCCCACAGCCTCGCGTACCTCGAAGGGCAGTCGCGCGAGGAGAAGTGCCTGTCGTACCAGCGCGCGACCGAGCACGCGCGGTACGTCGGGTTCGGCGCCGACTTCGGTCTCCCCGTGCCGGTCCGCGCCGGCTGGGAGAACCTCCTCGAGGAGGCCCGGACATTCTATACCGGGCCCTTCGCCGAGCAGATCCCGGCGAACCTCTGCGCGATGCGCAAGGCGGTGCGCAAAGCCGAGGTCGAGTCGATGCTCCGCGCCGGCGTCGACCAGCGGATACGCTCGCGCGTGGAGGCGGAGATCGACGCGACGTCGCAGAGCCTCGCCGAGAAAGAGCGGCAGTACGCGGCCGCCCTCCGGGATTCGGCCGTGGAGCTCCCGACGCGCGAGATCTTCCTGCTCAAGAAGACCGTCGAGGACACGGCGACGCTCTACGAGTTCGTGGAGCGGGACACGCTCGGCCTCGAGCGGGCGCCGGCCACGGGGCAGCCGCTCCTCTCGCGCCTCCGCGCGAAGCGCGGCGAGATCGACCGCATCCGGAACAACGCCAGCGCCGCCGGGGTCAACGCCGACGTGGCGGCGGCGCGCGCCACGCTCGAGCGCCACGCCGCGCTCCTCGGCGCCGTGGCGGAGACCCTCCGCGAGATCGCGCGGACGCCCGGGCTCGACTGGGCGACCCAGGAGAAGCTGGGCGTGTGCGCGACGATCCCGGACGCGCTCACGCCGGAGAACTTCGCGGAGTACGCCGGACGCGTGGATGCCTGTCTGACCGAGGCGGCGCGTGCGTACGCCGCGCTCAAGGACGCGGCGGGCGCGAGCGACCCGGCCCGGGTGGCCTTCGTCGAGAGGGTCTCGGGGCTCTCGAAGGCGTACATCGGTTACATCAATAGCCTTTAGTTCCACGGCAAAGCTTGCTGGAGCAACGCATGAAACGGCTGCTGTCTTCATTCGCCCTGGGTCTCTTCCTGCTGCCTTCGCCTGCCCGCGCGCAGGAGATCGAGTGCATCCCTTCGAACGAGATCGCGATCCGCGCGGAGGTAGGCCGCCTCGTCTCGGAGCTCAAGATCGCGCAGTACCGCGCGAACATGGCGCTCCTCGAGGACAGCTTCGGCGAGCTCGAGGCGCTCGTGGGCGAGCGGGGGACGTGCCCCGAGTCCATGACGGCGCGCGTGTGCGACGCCGAGTGCTTTTACCAGCGCGCGAACGTCTATCGCTTCCGCGCCACGGGGCTGCCGCTCCTCAACGCGAAGGGGGCCACGGCGCCCGGCGACACGCTGACGAGCCCCGCAGAGCTCCTGGCGCAGGCCACGAGGGGGCTCGAGATCGTGGAGCAAGGGATCGCGCGCCTCCCGCGGCAGGCGAGCTCGGGGACGGGCGAGGAGCAGAAGAACATCGCCTTCAACCGGTACCTCAAGGCGATGGCGCAGCTCCAGGGGCTCAAGGCAAAGCTGCTCGTGGCGGCGGGCGACGTCTGGTACCGCGAGGCGTCCGTCGCGCGGCTCGACCACATGAGCTACCTGGTCGGCGAGGCGCTCGGCGGCGCGGCCGCGGCGGACGGGGACAAGGGGAGCGAGCACTACAAGGCGGCCACGTACTACGATCAAGCGTTCTGGCTCGTCCTCGAGGCCAAGGGCTCGCTCCCCGATCGGGACCTCTTCACGGCCGAGCTCGCGACGCTCGCCACGATCGAGAAGGACGTGACGCTCCGCCTCGACTCGGTCCGCAAAGGCTACCTGTACATCAACATCGATCCCGAGGATTTCCCGCTCGTCAGCGTGGAGCGGCTCGGCCAGCAGCTCCGGATGCAGGAGGCGGCGATCGAGCAGCAGGACCTGAACCTCCAGAACATGCTCGATGTCTGGGCGCGGAAATACACCGATCTCCAGAACCAGAAGTTCGACATGGCCAACATGAAGCACTCTCGGGCCATCGAGCTCGAGGTCTACAAGATGGCGCAGATCCAGGACATGGCCGAGCAGCTCAAGAACGACGTGCAGCAGAAGCTGAGCGCGCTCCAGAGCGACATCTCGACGTTCGAGCTCGAGCAGAGGATCCGCGTGCTCGAGCTGGCCTTGAAGCGCGAGACGAAGGAGCTGGAGAACCAGATCGTGCTCCTCCGGGGCCAGCGCGAGCAGGATCTGCTCGCGCTCGACCAGGACGCCGTGCGCGAGCAGATCGCCGAGATCCAGTTCAACATCGACATGACGCTCGCCGCCTTCAACTTCGAGATGCAGCGCGACGGCCTCGAGCTGCAGATCGATGAGATCTCGAATCGTATCGCGTCCGACGACAAGGAGCTCGAGCTCGTCGGCAGCCGCAAGGCGCAGATCGGGCGGCAGATCGCGCTCGAGCAGAAGCGCATCGAGGGCTCCGAGATCATCACGAGCCGGCTCCGGACCTCGCAGGAGACGGTGTTCGAATCGATGCGCGTCCCCGTCGTGCACCAGATCTGCTCGATCGACGCCGAGCTCGCGTTCTACACCGGGGCGGCGCAGGGGTTCACTGACCCGATCTCCGGGGCCTCGTGCGCGAGCCCGCCGCCCGTCGAGACGCCGAAGCCGGAGCTCATCGACGAGATCTGCCTGGCGCGGAAGGAGCTGTCCACCAAGACCAAGGAGGAGATCGACAAGATCAGGGCGTGCATCGACGGCTCTGGCACGAGCTGCTCGACGAAGGACGAGAACCTGAAGCGGGTCGCGGAGGAGCTCTACAATCAGAACCTCAAGATCTTCGAGCACCAGCGCGGCATGTGGCAGACGACGATCGATCAGATCAACGAGCGCATGCGGGCGCTCGACCGCGCGATGGCCGAGCAGAACGGCCTCGACGCGCTGAAGGGGACCGCGATCGCGCTCGCGGCCACGGCGGGCGTCCTCGCGGCCATCCCCGACGGCGACACCGGCATCATGGGTATATTCCCCGTCAAGACGTTCCGCTTCGTCGAGGCGGCGGCGGCGGCGGCGAAGGTCGCGGCCGACACGGCCGCGAACGTCTACGAGTGGCAGTTCGGAGAGCTGCAGTTCGAGCAGATGGTCGCGCAGGAGAGGCACGAGCTCAACGTTCGGGTCGAGGAGCTCAGGAGGGAGATCAACGCCCTCGACATCCACAAGCTCATCGAGGAGTGGACGAAGAAGCGGGCGCTCGCCGAGATCTCGGTCCAGCTCGCGGAGCTCGACAAGGAGGTCGTGGAGATCACCGGCGAGGAGAAGATCCACGCGATCCAGTGCCGGCTCGACCGGGGGGAGATCGCGGCGACGGTCGCGAAGCTGCGGGCCGACCGCGCGGCGCTCGTGGCCGATCTCCAGACCAAGTCGGACGAGTCGGCGCTCGTCGACTTCGACATCGACGAGCAGGAGAACGTGCGCGAGCAGGCGCAGATCGAGATCCAGCGGCTCACCCTCGCGCTCGGAGAGCTCGACATCGAGGCGAGCAAGATCCAGCAGGACAAGCAGAACCTCCTCGCCATGAGGTCGTCGATCGAGGCGCAGATAAGCCGGATCAGCGATTACCAGGGAAAGGTGCACGATCTCGAGGGGCACTACGACGCGAAGCGCGAGGTGCTGAACGACATCCGGGAGAAGATCCGGCAGAACACCATCAACATCTCGGAGGGGCAGATGGCGTTCCTCGCGTCGGTCATCGAGGACGAGAGGGCGGCGACCTTCACCCAGATCGAGGACCTCCGCCGGCAGATCCGGATGGTGGAAGAGGCGAAGGACCTGGAGCACGAGCTCCTGGCCATCGAGCGGGAGATGCGCGACGCCGTGCTGGCGAGCCGCACGCGCATCATGGGGCTCGTCGAGATGGCGCCCGTGAACGACGCCGCCGAGGTCCTCTTCTGGGACTTCGAGGACATGCAGGCGGAGCTCACGCGGGGAGCGAGCGAGTTCCTCGAGGCCAAGCGCCGTGTCGTCGAGAACGTCAACTTCACCTACAACCTGTACCGGAACCGCTACAACGTGCTGAGCGACTTCGCCGGCGACGTCGGGCGCCTTTCTGCCGACAGGACGTTCATCGGGACGGCGGCCGAGCTGGATTCGTTCCTCAGCGACTGCGGGACGGTCGGTACGAGCGAGGTCTGCCGGCCTTCGTCGCTCGCCTGGAGCACCGAGACGATGGCTGGCAGCGTGGCCGAGTTCACGGTGGAGAAGACGAGCGGGCTCATGTCCGAGCTCCTCGAGAATGGACGCGCGCGCTTCGAGATCTCGCCCTCCGCTGTCTCGCAGGCGGACAGCAGGAACCTCGGCAACTTCGTCCTCTGGGACGAGATGACGATGAACGAGAGCGAGCCGATGCGCCTCGTGCACGTGATGGCCGGCGTCTCGAGCTCGTCGTGCCGCTCTCAGCAGATGCAGATGACCCACCTCGGGTTCGGGACCGTCTTCTCGCGCGTGTCGAAGGACAGCAGCGAGATCGTACCGAGCCTCACGGTCAAGCGGCCTGTCACGGCGCTGATCCCGGTGTACGGCGGCTCGGACATGGATCTCATGAACGACGAGTACCTCCGCTTCCGCCGCGGCCCGTACACAGCAGAGGGGCTCGAGCGGCGCCTGACCGACGGCCTGATCCAGAACGCGTATCCGTTCGTGGGGCATCCGCTCGTGGGGACGTACGAGATCACCGCGGACGAGAACCTGGTGCGCTGCCTGAGCCAGGGGGCTCCGTCATTGAAGCTCGGGTTCATCTTCGTGCGCAAGCCGGTGCGCTGACGTCCGCGCGCGGGCCGGCGATCTGAAGCTTTAGTTCCGAAGATAGAAGGAGTCTTGCGATGGTTCGACAGGATTGGGCGTCCTACATCCCGCTGGTCGTCGCGGGGGTGTTCGCGACGGTCCCGGGGATGAAGATGGCGGCGGCCCAGGTGGGCGACGAGTGCTCGCGCGACCTCGCGTCGTGCGACCTCCAGGAGCGGAAGACGCACCTCCGGGCGCAGATCTGGTCCGGTCGATGCGATCCGTCGCAGTGGGACGCGCTCCCGCGGCAGGGTTATCCCATCGATACGGTGGATGGGAGCCCGAAGGTCAAGGTGGGGCCGCGCGCGCCGGTGCATTTCCTGAACGGGGTGTGCGAGGCGCACCGTCCGGACGGCGACGTCGACCACGGCCTCCACGAGCTCGAGAAGGCCGCGACCGTCGGGCTGCTCCCGTCGCAGCGGAACGCGGCGGCGCTGCTCGAGGGGCTCCTCCACTGCCGCAAGCTCGCGCAGCTCGACGATCGGTATCAGGGCGAGCTCACCACGAAGCTCGCTCCCCGCGAGGCGTTCTGCATGCACCGGGGCATGGCCAAGGCGAGCTTCACGCGCGTGCGGTGGGAGGGGCTCGAGATGAGCTACGACACCCCGGACTTCAGCCTGATCGGGCACGCCGAGAGCATGGCGCAATGCTATGCGGACTACCTGCACGGGGGGTACGACGCCACGTGCGGCGTCGTGTCGTCGCCCTCGCCGGCGGCCATCGACGCGGCGGCGGAGGTCGTCTCCAGCGACATCCTCGCGGATTATTTCGGCGCCGCGACGGAGGACGCCCCGCCCGGCGACAGGGCGGTTCCGCCGCTCAAGGCGATGCTGGCGCGCAAGATCGAGATGGCCGACAGCTCGCTCCGGGACTCGGCGGCGCTGCTCGGCGGCCTCGTGCAGAAGAAAGACCTCCTCGTCAGCTCCTACCAGGGACTGGCGTCGATGTTCTGCCTCCCGGGGAGCGAGACGACGGGGCTCTGCTCGGGGCCGCTCCCCACGGCCGTGACGCGCCTTCACGAGGGGTACGAGCGCGCGGTGCTGCGGAGCCAGACGATCCTCGATTTCGTCGATCGCTGGGTCGGCGGTCTCTACGAGTACCAGGGCAGGGACGTCCGCGTCGAGCTGCAGAGGAGCCATGAGGGGCTCCGCGACATGCTCGCGCGCGCCGAGCTGCCGGCGGTCCCGAACGAGATGACCCTCTTGCAGAAGCTCGATCTCGTGAAGCGCGACATGGCGCTCCTCGCCGACCGGAGCACGGTGGAGAACGACACCCTGAAGCGGCAGTGCAGCATCTACTTCTGCGAGATCCGCAACCGCAACCGGACGTTCTTCACGAACGCGTGCAACCAGATCGACGCGACCACCGGCCGCCCGGTGAAGGACGTGAACGCGCTCTGCGCGACGGACGTCGCCGGGACCGTCGTCTCCGGCGCGCAGACGGCCGCCGCGATGTGCAGCGGCGTGGGGCTTCCGGCGTCGTACGTCTCCAACACGACGATGACCGCGAGGGCGGTCGACACCTGCATGAGCGAGTTCCACCCGTGACTGGACGCGGCGAGGCCAAGATGATGACGCGAAGGTGGTTGTGGGCGCTCGTTCCGGTCGTTGCGAGCGCGTGCGGAGATGCGGGTGAGCTGGAGACGGCGATGACGAGCACGCACGCCCTCCTTTCGGCCAGGCCGACGCTGTTCCGCTACCGCGCGCTCGGCGCGGCGGGCTCGGAGATGCGGTATGCCGCCGAGCTGCCGCAGGAGGACGGGACGACGATCCTGCTCCGCCTGGAGGGGTGCCTCGACGAGCGCGCCGTGCGCGAGCTCTTCGGCGTGAGGCGGAGCGCGATCGCCGAGAGGACCGACGTCGTCATCGACGCGACGGCGCCGATGATCGCCTGTCCGGACCGGATCGCCTCGGACGCGAACGTCTATGCAGAGCCGAGGACGCAGGGCCTGTCGCGCCTCGAGTACCGGCTGGATGGCGAGCCCCCCGAGGCCGGGCCCGGGCGCTATCTCGTCATCCCTAACCGCTGCGGAGGGCTGATGAAGCACCTCGGGATCGCCGAGCGCGCGCGGCGCGCGCCGGCCCCTCCGCTGGGGAGCCCCGGCTGGACGCCCGAGCCGGGCGCCACGCCGATCCAGCTCTCGTGCGCGAACGAGCGGGCGACAGAGCCCTACGACGGCTGGGAGGTCCACTCGGCCTGGTTGCCGAGCGTGGAGTTCCGGTGGATGGTGCTCGTCAAGAAGGGGGATACGTCGTTCTTCGTCGAGTCGCTCGACGGGCAGCCTTACAACGACCTCACCGACGAAGGGCGCGCCAGGGCGCTCGGCGACCTCAGGAAGCTCCTTGCCGTGCCGAGCTCGTGGGAGTCGACGAACGTCGTCCCGGAAGACGAAGAGATCCAGCACGACATGCCGTTCTTCGACGTGTGCGTGTCGCGGTGCGGCGCGGCGGGCTGGATCCCGGCGCACAAGGTCCTGAGGGACGGCTACCTCGAGTGCGAGAGCGGCTCGCTCGATCCGAGCACCGGCGGGTGCCTGGACGCGGAGCGAAGGAGCTACACGGACCGCCTCGAGCTCAACGGGACGACGAGCCGGCGCGCGCCGCTCGGCGGCGTCGTCCTGGAGCTGCCCCTCTGCGCCGCGGGCGAGACGTGGGAGCGCCGCTTCGGCCTCTCCTCGGGCCCTGACGGCGGCGGGACGTGGCTGACGCGGCTCATCGCGGCCTACAACGCCGGCAAGAGCGAGGCCGCGGCGCCGCCGCTGGTCTCGCTTCCTTGCCTCGTGCCGGATCGCACGTGCTCGGTCACGCTCCGCGAGGGCACGGACCTGTCGACGACGACCGTCGCCACCCTGACGCGGAGCTGCGCGGTGGACGCCGAGGCCCTGGAGGTCCGCGTCGGCAAGCGCGCCGCGGTGAGCCGGCCGCCGTTCACCCTGGACGCGGCGACGCTCCCCGCGAGGATGCGCAAGGTGCGCATGATCGGCGAGCCGGAGGGCTCGACCATCACCGTGGCGCAACCGACCTGCGGCTTCGGCACGAGCACCGCGTGCACCGACGCGCAGCCGGCCCTCCTGGTGCAGGGGGATCTGACGGTCGATCTCGAGCACCTCCGGCTCGTGTCGCGCGCCCCCACGGGGAGCACCGCGGGCCCGCCGGCGCCGCTCGCGCGCGTGGGCGTGCAGGCGGCGGGCAGCGCTGCGCGAGGGCTCGTCCTGCGGGTCCGCGACGTGGTCATCGGCGGCGACACAGCGCCGGTGTTCTACAAAGGCATCGTGTTCTCGGGAGGCACGCTCGCGCTCCACAGCTCGACCGTGCGCGCCTTCACCGAGGGGGTGTCGGCCGACCGGGCGCGCGTCTCCATCGTCTCGTGGCCTGTCGCCGGGGGCCATAGCATCGAGTCGCTCGCCCAGCCCGGGCTCACGGCGGACGACCTCGTGGATCTCCGGGGGGCGTGGATCGGGGGCTCGGTCGCCAACTTCCGCGCGCTGACGCTCAGCGCCGACGTGCAGGCGTTCGTCGTCGGGATGCGCGTGTCAGGCCCGATGGCGGTGTCGTGGAACGACGACCGCGCGACGTGGACCGAGGACGGGCTCCTCGCGGTCGACAGCACGTTCACGAGCGCTCCCGGCTACTTCGATCGCGAGTCGGTCATGCTCTCGGTGGCGGGCAGGGGCCAGCTCAACTTCGTGAGCTCCAGGGTCGTCAACTTCGGACACGTGCTCCGCTGCCCCTCGCGGCTGTCGGGAGGGACGGCGAAGATCGTCTTCGACAGGCCGGAGTTCGACGAGATCACCTATGGCCTGAGGCAGGGGGCCTGCACCGTCGAGTCAGCGACGCTGTGGGACCCCACGGGCGAATAAGGCGAGAAGGACCATGACCAAGAGAGAGAGAATCGGCGCCGCGGCCGCGGCGGTGGGGATCGTGTGTCTTGCGCTGTCGCTCGCGTACGTCGTGCTGCGCCGCGCCGAGGTGGACCGGGGGGTCGATCTCGAGCTCGCGCAGTCGGTGAGCGCCGACTTCGGGGCGCGGGTCGAGGAGCTCTTGAAGCCTTACCTGAAGACGCAGCCGGGCGTGCGCGTGCGCGTGACCTACAGGCCCCGCGCGGCCGAGGAGGGCCTCTCGGGGGCCCGGGGCGCGCACCTCGTCCTGCGCCCCTTCGAGCCGGCGGAGGCGGACAAGGTCGCGCCGCTCTTCGCCGCGGACTACGCGGTGCTCGCATACGACCGCAGCCGCGTCGCCGAGCCGCCGGCGAGCTTTCCGGAGCTCGTGACGCAGGCGCTCGCGCTGAAGGCGAAGGGGGACGTGGCGTATGGCCTCGCGCTCCCCGAGGAGACGCATCCTCTCCTCCCGTTCTTCTCGGACGTCTTCTGGCCCGTTGCGCCGACGCGAGAGGCGAAGGCGACCGCGAAGGAGGTCTTCTCGCTCCTCGGCGATCTGCGCTTCACGTACGGCCTCTCGCCTCACGCGTGCACGTCGGACTGCGCGGCGCGCCTGCTCGCGGAGGGGCAGGTCCCGTTCGCGGTCCTCGGCGAGTGGCGGATCCCCGAGCTCCGGCGCGCGCTCGGCGAGCGCCTCGGGCTGGCGCCGCTGCCCTCGCTCTCGCGCGGGGGGCCGCCGCTCAGGAGCGTGGGGCGCACGTACGGCGTGGAGCGCGCGCCGGCGCTGAAGGATCGCGAGGCGAGCGCCGCGGACGGCGTTGTCGCCTACCTCCGCGGCGAGGGGCAGAAGCGCGTCTTCGCGGCGCTCGGGAAGCTGCCGCTCTCGGAGCCGCCGGGCGCGACCGAGGGCGGCGTGGACGCCAGGGCTCCCGAACAGGTGGAGCAGGAGAGCGCGCTGCGCGCGCCCGCGGTCGCGGTGGATCGGGCGCGCGTGCGCGCCGCGGAGGCGGCCCTCGCGCCGCTCTGGGTGGAGTTTGCCGACGGGCGCATCGGCGCGGAAGGGGCCGCGCGCGCGCTCGTCGAGAACATCACGGCAATCCGTACGGATTCTTAGATAGGCGGTGATCGAACAATGAAGCGAAAATTCTTATGGTCCAGCGGTCTGGCCTTCGTGCTGATCGCGTGCGGGGGCAGCGCGCCCGGGGACGACGTAACGAGCTCCGAGAAGGGGGTTTCGCCTGCGGCGTCGCCGGCGGGCGCGTCGCCCGGCGATGTCTCGTCGCTGGCGCCGCGGCCGGCGCTCAATGTCGCGGTCTCGCCGGAGCGCGGTGAGCTGTCGGCGGGTCTTGCGTTCCCCGCCTTGCCGTCGCGCGCGTCGTCCGCCGCGGAGGTCCTGCTGTCGTACGGGTCGGTACCCGCGGACTTCTCGGCGGGGTTCGGCGTGGGGTTCAGCCTGAGCGTGCCGTCGATCCAGATGACGACCGACTGGGGCGTGCCCTACCGCGCTCGCCTGAGCAGCTCGCAGGACGTGACGGCGCGCCTGTCGCTGGGCGCCGAGCGGCTCGTCTGGGTGAAGACGGACACGGTGAGCGGCAAGACGAGGATCGAGTACCGGCTCGACGCCTCGGAGACGGCCGTTCGGCTCTACCGGTATCCGCAAGGCGGGACCGTGGCGATGCGCGACGCATCGGGCGCGCTGCAGAATGTGGCGTTCACCGGGTTCGAGGTCGTGTATCCGGACGGCCGGCGGGAGATCTACAGCGAGGAGCCGACGGTCGCGGAGGGGGTGGCGGGCTCGTCGACGTTCTCCCCGACGCGGTGGCCGCTGGTGCACGCCATCTCGCCGACAGGCGACGCGGTGTCGTACGAGTACACGAAGGCGGGCGAGCGCTCCTACCTCAAGAGCGTGCGGTTCGCCGGCGGGCGCTCGGCGTACACGCTGGAGTCGGTGCCGCGGCGCGAAGGGCGGGTGAGCCACGTGATGGGCTACCCGCAGGGGCCGGGGCAGCTGTACACGAAGCTCGTGGCGAGCTTCGACGGCGAGCCGATGTACACGTGGTGCTTCGTGCACGCGGTGCACGGCGAGAGCGGCCCGGAGATCGTGACGCACCCGGATTGCCAGGCGCTGGCGAGCGAAGACTTCGAGTCGGACCGGCAGCGCGTGGCGGCCTCGCTCAGCAGCGAGAGCAAGCTTCTGGGGGTGGTTCGGTTCGGGCGCAGCCAGGCGCCGTTCGATCGGTCGACGCCGGCCGAGCCGCTGATCCGGTTCCGGTACACGGCGTGGGGAGCGGACGACATCACCGGCCACGAGCTGGTCTATGACATGGACGTGCCGGACGTGTTCGGCTTCGGGCCGAGCGGCGGCTCGGAGCTGATGGACATCAACTCGGACGGCCTCGCGGACATCGTGCGGTACTCGGCGCGCGAGGGGACGAGCGTGCCGTCGTTCAACAGCGGATATCTCGCGGAGGCGAGCCTGTTCACGACGAGCGGCGCGCCGCTCACGGTGGAGCGGACCGCCGGCGGCGTGTCGCGGAGCGACGTTCCCCGGTTCGACGCGGCGGCGCAGGCCACGAGCGTGTTCCTCCCCGGCGACTTCGACGGCGACGGTCGAACGGACCTCGTGCAAGCAACAGCATCGGGGACGCGAACGGAGCTCGCGCACCATGCGGGCCGCGGGGAGCGGACGCGACCGTTCTCCGCGGCGCCGAGCTCGACGGTGGTCGATGTCGAGCTGCCGCGGTTCGCGCGCGGCCGGACGCAGGCGGTGGACCTGAACGCCGACGGCAAGGCGGACCTGCTCACGACGGTGGCCGGGTCGACGGACAGCACGTGGACGGCGTTCATCAACGTCACAGAGCCGGGCGCCAGCGCGCTGTCGTTCAAGCCGCTGGTGGGGTTGACGTTCCCGTTCCGGCAGGGCGCGGGGACGGAGCTCGACAACCCGGCGTATCGGTTCCTGGACGCGAACGGCGACGGGCTGACCGACTTCGCGGTGATCCGGTCGAGCGGCGCCGGAGAGAAGGGCATTTGCATCTACGAGAACCAGGGCAAGGTGGTGGCCTACCCGGCTGGCTCGTCCTCGGTGGCGAAGCTGACGGGAGGGCTGCTGTTCGGGGACGCGAGCGCGAACGACCCGGTGTGCAGGCAGGGCCGGTTCGTGTCGGTGCCCGGGCTCTCGGCGAGCCAGAACATCAACGCGATGTGGCTGATCGACGTCAACGGCGACGGGGACATGGACCTGGTCAACGTGACGGCGGCGGCCAACGAGCTCGGCGTCTGGCTCGGACGAGGCGAGAGGGGCTTCGCCGCCGAGCGGCGGATGCCGCTGGACGAAGGGGTGTCGGTCGATCCGGAGAACAAGTGGAACACCCGGGTCCTGGACATCGACGCCGACGGCGCGGAGGAGATCGTCGTCTACGAGCCGAACGCGAGCGGCGGGCGAATCAAGATCATCGACTTCAACAGAGACGGGGTGAAGAACCTGATCGGCCCTGACCTGTTGTCGGAGGCGGAGGAGGGCCCGGGCCTGAAGCACGCGGTGCAGTACGCGACGAGCACGGATGAGCTGATCCGCGACGCGCGCCGCTTCGGCCGGGACGACGCGCGGGTGCGGGCGCTGCCGTATCCGGTGACGGTGGTGAAGCGGCACCTGACGGCGGTGGGCGCCGAGGCGCCGCGGGCGCGGGAGCTCCAGTACCACGCGCCGTACTTCAACGAGCGGGAGCGCGACTTCGCGGGCTTCGGGCAGTGCGAGGAGCTGGATGTCGGGGACGACAGCGCGGCGAGCGTCGTTCGCCGGCGCGTCTACCAGGTGGCGTCGGCGGCGGCGCCGGTGAGGCGCTTCTTCGCCGGCAAGCTGCGCACCGAGGAGTTCTTCCAGCCGCGGCTCTCGAGCGCGCAGGCGGCGCGGATCGCGGCGAGCGCGGGCGCGTGGCCGAGCGGCGTCGAGGCGGCGTCGCAGACGGCGGAGACCTGGAGCGAGGAGCCCTACGAGGTGGAGGCGCCGCACAGCGTGCACGAGGAGGCGTGGGCCCTTTTGCCCTCGGCGCCCGACCCGAAGACGCCGGCGTTCTTGCGACAGACCGGCTCGCGCGACGTGCAGTGCAGCGGAGCGGGGTCGTGCGCGGAGGGGGCGACCGTAACGCAGACCAACACGTACGACACGACCTACAACCGGCTCGTCCGCCGGGAACAGTCGCTGACCGCGGTCGCCGGGCCGAACGGGACGGAGCTGCCGGCGCGCCGCTACGTGAGCACATTCACGTACGACGCGGGCTGGGAGGCGCGCGGCGTGCTCACGGCGGTGCGGGAGCAGTCGCTGCTCGCGGGGCCATCGGGGCGCGTGCTGCAGAGGACGTCGTATGACTACGGGCCCGACGTGCCGCTGCCGGTGCGCGTGACCCAGCCTCTGCTCATCGACGCCGAGGCGCTCGCCTCATTGCCCGCGGCGGTGAGCGCGCCGCTCCTCTCGTCGCGCACCCAGGTGCGTGCGTCGCGGTACGACGCCTTCGGCAACGTGGTGGAGACCTCGGACGAGCACGGGCTCCTGAGCAGGAACATCTATGACGCGACCGGCGTCTTGCTGGTCGAGAGGCAGAACGCCCTCGGGCACGCCGTGCAGACCTGCTACGGCACGGCGGGCTGCGCGCTGGCATCGCTCGCCCCGCCGGCCGAGGGGCTCGTCCCGGCGCGGAGCCTGTTGCCCACGCATGTCCTGACGCCGCAGGGCGACGTGGAGCTCACCGAGTACGACGCGCGCCATCGCCCCGTTCATCGGGTGCGCTCGGGCGGCGCGGAGGGCCGCTACGCCTACCGCGACGCTGGCGCGCAGACCCCCGCGCTGGTTCACATCGCCGATCGGCGCACGGCGGCGGACGCGGGGAGCGAGCCCGTCGAGCGCCTCGCCGCCTTCCGGGCGGATGGGCTCCCCGTCGGTCAAGCGGTGAAGCACGAGGAGGCAGGGGGCGCGCGGGTCGTCGCTTTCACCCGGCATGGGCGCCGCGGCGACCCGATCTTCCAGGCGCTCCCGTATTCGACCGCGGTGGGTATCGATACAGCCTTCGATGCCGGTCGATTCCCCTCGCCCGAGGGCGCGGCGCGCGGCACGAGCACGGCCTACGACGGGCTCGGGCGCGTCGTGGTCCGCACCGACGCCGCGGGGCTCGTCACGCGCGTCGCACACCACCCGTGGGGCCAGCGCGTCGAGCAGAACCGCGGCGGGAGCGATGCGCGCGTCGAGACGCGCCTCATGGTGGCGCGCGGCGACGAGGTCTACGCGATCGTCGACGAGCTCGGCGAGGTGCAACGCTACGAGCGCGACGAGCGCGGCAGCCTGCGTGCCGTCACGCTCGCCGGGGCCGGCGCCCCGCGCCGCATGGCCTACGACTCGGCGGGCAAGCTCGTGATGACGTCGCTCTCTGGCGGTCTCACGCGCCTGTGGGTCCGCGACACGCGCGGGCGGGCGACGGAGATGCGCACGTGGGATCGGGCGTTCGCGGCGTGGGAGAGCGTCGAGTTGACCTACGACGCGCTCGACCGTCCGGCGGACATGTTCGCCTCATCCTCGTCGCGCCCGGAGGGCTGGGACGAGCGCTCCTTCCTCTACGATGGTCGAGAAGGCGAAGCGCCGCGCCCCGAGCTCATCGGGAAGCTCGTCGAGGCGACGACCTTCGATCGGATCAGCGGGCAGCGCGTCCAGGAGTCCTTCGCGTACGATCGCGATGGGCGGACGACGGCCCGGACGAAGTCCGTCGATGCCGGCGACGCGCGCCGCGACTACGAGGAGCAGTGGACGTACGACCTCGATGGGACGGTCGCCTCGTACCGCGATCCGTTCGGCAACACGCTGTCGTTCACGCGGACGCCCTCGGGCGAGCCGTCCTCCGTCGACTGGTCGGCCGGCGATCGCGCGGCGGCGCCGCTCATGACGGACATCACCTACGATCCGCGCGGCCAGCTCGCGAGCTACCGCGTCCCGTCCACCCGCCTGCACCGGACGCTCGGCTATGATCCGAGCTCAGGGCTGCTCACGCACCTCAAGGCGTGCGTGGGCGAAGGGGCGGACCCCTGCGCGCTCGGGCCGCTGCAGGACGTGGCCTATGATCGGCGCGCCGATGGCCGTGTCGTCGCGGCGCGTGAGAGCGCTCCGGGCGCGGCGGGCTCCGGCGTCTCGTCGTACGCCTACAGCGCGCGCGGCGAGCTGCTCGGCGCCTCGGTGGCGGGCGTGGCGCACACCTATGCGTATACGCCCGCTGGCCTGGTCGCGTCGCTCGCAGAGGGGGCGGAGGCACAGCCGTTCGTCGTCGAGGACGGGCGTGACGCGTTGCCGTTGCCCGAAGCGGGCCATGGTCAGCTCGACAGCTTTGGCCGGCTCACCGCGTTTGGGCGCCTCCGCAACGCCGAGTACGACCCCTGGGGCAGGCTCCGGCGGGTCGAGGTCGACGGCGGCGTCCTGGAGTACGGCTACGATTCTGCGGGCGAGCGGCTCTCCAGGCGGCTGCTCCGCCGCGAGGGGGACATCGAGGTCCCCGGGTCGCTCGTGGTGTATCCCACGCGGGCGACGCGTGACGACGGCGTAGAGCGCCAGAGCCTCGTCCGCATCGGGGACCACCGCGCTGTGGTGCTCGTCGACGAGGCGCGCGTCCTCTCGCTCCTCGACGACCAGCTCGGGGTCGTCCAGCGCGTGGTCGACGAGCGCGGCGAGACGGTCCTCACGGCCGACACGACGCCGTTCGGAGCGCTCGCGCGCGACATCCAGGCCGCCCCTCCGGGCCTGGGCAGCACCGAGCTCGTCCTCGCCTTCACCGGCCAGCTGCGCGATCCAGAGACCGGGCTCGTCCACATGGGGGCGCGCGACTACGTGCCATCCATCGCGAGCTTCGCGACGCCGGATGCCTTTGCGCTCGGCGACCCTGAGCTCTGCGCGAGGAGCCCGCTCGAGTGCCACCCCTACGCCTATGCGATCCACGACCCCGTCAACTTCGTTGACGAGTCGGGCTTCCTGGGGCAGCGGGCTAGCCGGCTTCGGTCCACAGCGCGGCAGCAGCAGCAGCAGCAGCAGCGGCAGCAGCGGCAGGCGCTGCACGGGCAGATCCTCGGCGCGATCGGCCCTGCGAGCGGGGTGCACACGAATCGTGCAAGCGAGATCCCCTACAGGAACCCGCCGGAGATGTACACCACGGATCCCGGACACCCGACGGCGACGAGGTTCACGGGCTTCCATCAGCTGGACACCGCCAGGACGTACCTGTGGGTCGTCAGCCCGGCTGGGCACTTCCACGTGGCGCCCGAACGGCAGCGAGGGTTCCTGCGGAATGACGGTCGAGAGCACAGCGTCAAGCACGGCGATCTGACGCCTGGCAACCGGGGGCTCGTGCGTGGAGAAGCGCGCGCGGGTGGCGAGATCCGTTGGTACGATCAGCCCTCCCCGGTCTGGCTGGTGGACCTCAACTCCAGTTATGCCTTCAACCGTACGGATGGCTTGACGCTGGCCCAGGACAGCCTGTCGGCCGTGCAACAGCTCCTCGAGTTTCATGGAATCGATACGAATGATGCCTTCTTCTATGATTATACGTCGAATTAGCGGTGACGCATCGGCGGGAGGGCCGCGGCGCGCGGCATCTCGTGAAGGGAATCGTGACAGGACGATGGAGTCCGTCATGGTCGACCTGATCGTCGATGGGCGTGATCCCGCAAGAGCGCCCCGACGCGGGGCCGCGACAAGGCCGATCGTGAGCCACGGGATGTCATGAGCGTATCGCAGATGCGGCTTCGGTCCTCTCTTGCTTGAATCTCTCAGCGGGCGCATCGGCGCGAAAGGGGTCGCGCGTCGATGCGCCCGTGGGAGAGCCTGGTGGTTCACTCGCAGGATCACGAGAATGGATGATTGATCGCAGGTCGCCAGTCCTCCGTGGTGATCATTCGCCCGAAGTCGTGCTGGGTGGGCTGCGTTTGCTCGATTCGCTCAGCGCAGGGGATGGTCGAACAATGAAGCGAAGGCTATTATGGTCCGGCGGTCTAGCCATCGTGCTGATCTCCTGCCACGGGAACGTGCCCGGGGACGACGTAACGAGCTCCGAGGAGGGGCTCTCGCGTGCGGCGTCATCAGTGGGCGTATCGCCCAGCGATGTCTCGTCGCTGGCGCCGCAGCCCGGGCTCGACGTCACGGTCTCGCCGGAGCGCGGTGAGCTGTCGGCGGGTCTTGCGTTCCCCGCCTTGCCGTCGCGCGCGTCGTCCGCCGCGGAGGTCCTGCTGTCGTACGGGTCGGTACCCGCGGACTTCTCGGCGGGGTTCGGCGTGGGGTTCAGCCTGAGCGTGCCGTCGATCCAGATGACGACCGACTGGGGGGTGCCCTACCGCGCTCGCCTGAGCAGCTCGCAGGACGTGACGGCGCGCCTGTCGCTGGGCGCGGAGCGGCTCGTCTGGGTGAAGACGGACACGGTGAGCGGCAAGACGAGGATCGAGTACCGGCTCGACGCCTCGGAGACGGCCGTTCGGCTCTACCGGTATCCGCAAGGCGGGACCGTGGCGATGCGCGACGCATCGGGCGCGCTGCAGAATGTGGCGTTCACCGGGTTCGAGGTCGTGTATCCGGACGGCCGGCGGGAGATCTACAGCGAGGAGCCGACGGTCGCGGAGGGGGTGGCGGGCTCGTCGACGTTCTCCCCGACGCGGTGGCCGCTGGTGCACGCCATCTCGCCGACAGGCGACGCGGTGTCGTACGAGTACACGAAGGCGGGCGAGCGCTCCTACCTCAAGAGCGTGCGGTTCGCCGGCGGGCGCTCGGCGTACACGCTGGAGTCGGTGCCGCGGCGCGAAGGGCGGGTGAGCCACGTGATGGGCTACCCGCAGGGGCCGGGGCAGCTGTACACGAAGCTCGTGGCGAGCTTCGACGGCGAGCCGATGTACACGTGGTGCTTCGTGCACGCGGTGCACGGCGAGAGCGGCCCGGAGATCGTGACGCACCCGGATTGCCAGGCGCTGGCGAGCGAAGACTTCGAGTCGGACCGGCAGCGCGTGGCGGCCTCGCTCAGCAGCGAGAGCAAGCTTCTGGGGGTGGTTCGGTTCGGGCGCAGCCAGGCGCCGTTCGATCGGTCGACGCCGGCCGAGCCGCTGATCCGGTTCCGGTACACGGCGTGGGGAGCGGACGACATCACCGGCCACGAGCTGGTCTATGACATGGACGTGCCGGACGTGTTCGGCTTCGGGCCGAGCGGCGGCTCGGAGCTGATGGACATCAACTCGGACGGCCTCGCGGACATCGTGCGGTACTCGGCGCGCGAGGGGACGAGCGTGCCGTCGTTCAACAGCGGATATCTCGCGGAGGCGAGCCTGTTCACGACGAGCGGCGCGCCGCTCACGGTGGAGCGGACCGCCGGCGGCGTGTCGCGGAGCGACGTTCCCCGGTTCGACGCGGCGGCGCAGGCCACGAGCGTGTTCCTCCCCGGCGACTTCGACGGCGACGGTCGAACGGACCTCGTGCAAGCAACAGCATCGGGGACGCGAACGGAGCTCGCGCACCATGCGGGCCGCGGGGAGCGGACGCGACCGTTCTCCGCGGCGCCGAGCTCGACGGTGGTCGATGTCGAGCTGCCGCGGTTCGCGCGCGGCCGGACGCAGGCGGTGGACCTGAACGCCGACGGCAAGGCGGACCTGCTCACGACGGTGGCCGGGTCGACGGACAGCACGTGGACGGCGTTCATCAACGTCACAGAGCCGGGGGCCAGCGCGCTGTCGTTCAAGCCGCTGGTGGGGCTGACCTTCCCGTACCGGCAGGGCGCGGGGACGGAGCTCGACAACCCGGCGTATCGGTTCCTGGACGCGAACGGCGACGGGCTGACCGACTTTGCGGTGATCCGGTCGAGCGGCGCCGGAGAGAAGGGCATCTGCGTCTACGAGAACCAGGGCAAGGTGACGGCGTACCCGGCAGGCTCGTCCTCGGTGGCGAAGCTGGCGACGGGGTCGCTCTTGTTCGGGGACGCGAGCGCGAACGACCCGGTGTGCGCGCAGGGCCGGTTCGTGTCGGTGCCCGGGCTCGCGGCGAGCCAGAACGTCAACGCGATGTGGCTGATCGACGTCAACGGCGACGGGGACATGGACCTGGTCAACGTGACGGCGGCGGCCAACGAGCTCGGCGTCTGGCTCGGACGAGGCGAGAGGGGCTTCGCCGCCGAGCGGCGGATGCCGCTGGATGAAGGGGTGTCGGTCGACCCGGACAACAAGTGGAACACCCGGGTCCTGGACATCGACGCCGACGGCGCGGAGGAGATCCTCGTTTACGAGCCGAGCGCAGGCGGAGGCCGGATCAAGGTCATCGACTTCAACCGAGACGGGGTGAAGAACCTGATCGGCCCTGACCTGTTGTCGGAGGCGGAGGAGGGCCCGGGTCTGAAGCACGCGGTGCAGTACGCGACGAGCACGGACGAGTTGATCCGCGACGCGCGCCGCTTCGGCCGGGACGACGCGCGGGTGCGGGCGCTGCCGTATCCGGTGACCGTGGCGAAGCGGCACCTGACGGCGGTGGGGGCCGAGGCGCCGCGGGTGCGCGAGCTCCAGTACCACGCGCCGTACTTCAACGAGCGAGAGCGCGACTTCGCAGGCTTCGGGCAGAGCGAGGAGCTCGATGCTGGAGACGACAGCTCGGCGAGCGTCGTCCGCCGGCGCGCTTACCAGGTGTCGTCGGCGGCCGCGCCGGTGAGGCGGTTCTTTGTCGGCAAGCTGCGCACCGAGGAGTCGTTCCACGCGCGGCTCTCGAGCGCGCAGGCGGCGCGGATCGCGGCGAGCGCGAGCCTCGCGCCGAGCGGCGTCGAGGGGGTGTCGCAGACGGCGGAGACCTGGGAGGAGGAGCCGTACGACGTGGAGGCGCTGCTCTGGGTGCACGAGGAGAAGTGGGCCCTGGTGCCACCGGCGCCCGGGCCGAAGACGCCGGCATTTCTGCGGCTAACGAGCGCGCGCGACACGCAGTGTGGCGCGGCGGGCTGCCCGCCCGCGTGCGTCGCGGGGCCGTGCGCGGAGGCGGCGACGGTGACGCAGACCAACACGTACGACACGACCTACAACCGGCTCGTCCGCCAGGAGGAGTCGGCGCCCGCGGTCGCCGGGCCGAACGGGACCGAGATACCCGCGCGGAGCTATGTCAGCACCTTCGCGTACGACGCGGGTTGGGAGGCGCGCGGCGTGCTCACGGCGGTGCGGGAGCGGTCGCTGCTCTCGGGGTCGTCCGGGCGGGTGCTGCACCAGACATCCTACGATTATAGCTCTGCTCTTCCGCTGCCGGTACGCGCGAGCCAGCCTCTCCTCATCGACGCGGAAGCGCTCGCCGCGCTGCCCGCCGCGGTGCGCGCGCCGCTCCTGGCGCCGCGCACCCAGGTCGTGGCGTATCGCTACGACGCCTTCGGCAACGAGGTGGAGACCTCGGACACGCTCGGATCCCTGGAGACGAACGTCTATGACGCGACCGGCGTCTTGCTGGTCGAGACGCGGAACGCCCTCGGCCACGCCACGCAGTACTGCTACGGCACGGAGGGCTGCGCGCTGACGGCGCTCGCCCCGCGGGCCGAGGGGGTCGTCCCGGCGCGGAGCGCCTGGCCTACGCACCTCCGGACGCCGCAGGGCGACGTGGAGCTCACCGAGCGCGACGCCCTCCATCGCCCTGCGCGCGTGGCGCGCTCCAGCGGTGCAGAGGTCCGGCATGCGTACCGGGATGCGCGCGACCAGGGCCCCGCGCTCGTTCGCCTCACGGAGCGGCGCGCGGCGGCGGAGGCAGACGGCGCGCTCGTCGAGCGCCTCGTCGCCTTCCGCGCCGACGGCCTCCTCGTCGGCGAGGCGGTGGCGCACGAGGCGGGGGGCGCGCGCGTCGCCTCGTTCGCCCGCCACGGGCGCCGCGGCGAGCGCGTCTTCGAAGCGCTCCCGTATTCCAGCGAGACACGCATCAACACGGCCTTTGACGAGGGGCGCTTCCCCGCGCCGCCCGACGGCGCGGCGCGCGGGACGAGCACCGTGGTCGACGGCCTCGGGCGCGTCGTGGCCAGCACCGACGCGGCGCGCCTCGTGACGCGCGTCGCCCACGAGCCGTGGGGCCAGCGCGTCGAGAGGGACCTCGGCGCAGGATCGGGGGCCGCTGTCGAGACGCGCCTCACGATCGCGCGCGGTGGTGAGGACGAGGTCTACGCGATCGTCGACGAGCTCGGACACGCGCATCGCTACGAGCGGGACGAGCGCGGGGGCCTGCGCGCGATCGAGCTCGCGGGCTCCGAGGCGCCGCGCCGCGTGGCCTACGACTCGGCTGGCGACATCGCGATGACGTCGCTCCCGGGCGGCATCACGCGCCTGTGGATCCGCGACGCGCGCGGGCGCGTGATCGAGCAGCGCACCTGGGATCGCGGGTTCACCGCCTCGGAGAGCATCGAGGCGATCTACGACGCGCTCGACCGCACGAGCACCCTGTTCGCCTCGTCCTCCTCGCGCCCGGAGGGCTGGGACGAGATCACGTTCGCCTACGACGCGCGCGACGGCGAGCCGCAAGGGCCCGCGCTCGTGGGGCGCCTCGTCGGCGCGACGGTGTTCGATCGCGTGGGCGGGCACCGCCTGGACACGGCGTTCCAGTACGGTCGCGACGGCCGCGTCACGGGCCGGCGCACGACCCTCGAGGCCGACGACGCGCGCCGCGAGTACGACGAGCGGCTCTCGTACGGCCTCGACGGCACGCTCGCCTCGTACCGCGATCCGTTCGGCAACACGCTCGAGCTCGCGCGAACGCCGGGCGGCGCCCCCTCGTCGATCGCGTGGTCGGCCGGCGGGCGCGCGGCCGTCACGCTCCTCGCGGAGATCGCGTATGACGCCCGCGGCGAGCTCGCGGGCTACCGCGTCCCGCCCGCCCGCCTCCATCGTCACATCGACCATGACCCGAGCACCGGGCAGCTCACCCATCTCCGCGCGTGCGCGGGCGACGGCCCGGCTCCCTGCGATCGCGGGGCCCTGCAGGACGTGACCTTCGACCGCCGCGCGGACGGGCGCATCGTCGCGGCGCGGGATGCCGCCCTCGGCGCGGGCGACATCGGCGGCCAGGCTCCCCGCGTCGCCTCGTACACGTACAGCGCGCGCGGCGAGCTCCTCGGGGCGGCTGCGTCGGGCGTCGCCCACGCGTACGCGTACACGCCGTCCGGCCAGGTCGACGCGTTCGGCGAGGGGACGGAGGCGCGCCCCTTCATCGGTGAGGCAGGGCGCGACGCGCTGCCGCTGCCGGACGGGGGCCATGGCGAGCTGGACGAGCTCGGGCGGCTCGTCTCCTTCGGGCCGCTCCGCGGCGCCGCGTACGACCCCTGGGGGCGGCTCCGGCGCGTCGAGGTCGACGGCGGGGCCGTTGTTTACGGGTACGACGCGTTCGGCGAGCGCATCTCCAGGCGCGCGCTCCGTCGCGAGGGGGGGCGCGAGGTCCCCGTGTCGCTCGTCGTGTATCCCACGCGGACCACGCGCGACGACGGGGTGGAGCGTCAGAGCCTCGTGCGCCTGGAGGATCGGCGCGTCGCGCTCCTGGTCGACGAGACGCGCGTCTTCGGGCTCGTCGACGACCAGCTCGGGGTGGTGCGCCGCGTGGTCGACGAGCGCGGCGAGGCGGTCCTCTCGGCCGATCCGACGCCGTTCGGCGCGCTCGCCCAGGGCGTCGAGGACAGGTCGCCCGGGCTCGACAGCACCGAGATGGTGCTCGGGTTCACGGGGCAGCTGCGCGATCCCGACACGGGGCTCGTGCACATGGGGGCGCGCGAGTACGTCCCGTCGCTCGCGAGCTTCGCGACGCCGGACCCGTATGTGCTCGTGGAGCCCGAGCTCTGCGTGACGCGCTTGCTCGAGTGCCACGCGTATGCCTACGCGGCGCACGACCCCCTGAGCTTCATCGACGAGTCGGGCCTCGCGACGAGCTCGCCGGCGGGCTCCCCGGCGGTGGCGCGGCGCCAGACCTTGAGCAAACCCAGGCAAGCGCCCAGCGGGCGCAGCAAGGTGGGCTCCTTCCTGAGGAAGTGGCTCGACAACTACATCCAGCACGCGGTGTTCGAGCTCAAGCACGGCACCGAATCCACGAACTGGCCCATGAACAGGCCGGACGCTGCGATGGACCGGACGACCGAGGTTGGCGCGTCATCGACGCAAGCGCTGCCGCAGTTGTCGACGCAGGCGCGGCCTCGGCGAAACCTGAGTCAGGCCAGGGAGAGGATCGCCCGCGCGACCTCCGGCCCGTTGCGCTGGATCGAGCGGACGTGGCGCGTCGCGAGGAGGTTCGCGTCGCTCGGGCGACGGAATCGAGGAGCCACCGTCGAGTCGCTCGGCGTCACCCTCGATCCGAGACCGAACGGCGGCCGGAGCTGGGACGCCATTCTCAGGGCCGCCGCCAGCACGAACGGCAACTAGCTGGGTTCTTCATGGGGCCGAGGCCGCCGCGCTGGGCGGCGCGGCCCTGGATTCGCGTGCACCCCGACCCTAGGCTTCGCTCCGTCACCACCGCGGCGCCGCCGGGTGATGCCCGCCGGGCGATGACCGGCGGGGTGAGGCGCCGCTCGACCGTCAACGCGACCGTCCACGCGTTCTCCTGCATGGCGATCAGGCCGACGGCCGAGGGGCAGCGCCTCTACTGGGCTGTTTACGTCAAGCCGGTATCCCGGTGGACGTCCGCGTACATGGCGCTGATCGAGCCGTTCCGCCGCTTCATCGTGTACCCGAGCATCCTCCGGCAGCTCCGGGACGCGTGGCGGGCCGCCTACGCCGAGCCGGGCGCGGCCGCGGAGCACGGCTGAAGCACGAAGGAAAATGGTGACGGATCTGGGGCGGTTGCCTCCGCACGCCGGCGTCCTCTACGATATCCATGCCTTGATCGGTCAGCTCCACGACGGGAAATACCGGGTCATCCGCTTGCTCGGGCGTGGCGGCATGGGCGCGGTCTACGAGGCCGAGCACGTCAGGACCGGCGAGCACGTCGCGCTGAAATGCATGGACGGAGCCCTCCAGTTCCCCTTCAAGAGCAGCCTGGCGCGCTTCCACCGCGAGGCGAAGGCCATGAGCGCGATCGACACCGATCACATGGTCCGGGTGCTCGATGCAGGGACGGAGCCGGAGACGGACGCGCCCTACATCGTGATGGAGCTCCTGCGAGGAGAGGACCTCCAGCTCCTGCTCGACAGGGTCGGGAGCCTCGAGCCCGACACCGCCCTCCGCATCGCGGCGCAGGTCTGCCGCGGCCTGCAGAAGGCCCACGAGGCGCGCATCGTCCATCGGGACATCAAGCCGGCCAACCTCTTCCTCGCGCGGCGCGGGGAGGGCGAGATCATCATCAAGATCCTCGATCTCGGGATCGCCAAGATCAAGCAGGAGCCGGATCAAGTCGGCTCGACAACGGGCCTCAGCCGCTCCGGAGGGGTCCTCGGCTCGCCGCTTTACATGTCGCCGGAGCAGGCTCGAGGCCGCGCCGACATCGACTACCGCGCCGACCTCTGGTCGCTCGGCATGGTGCTCTACCGCGCCCTCGCGGGGAGGCTCCCGCACGAGCACCTCACCGGCTTCGGCGATCTGATCATCGCAGTCTGCTCGCAGGCGCCGATCTCGGTCCAGGCGCTCGCGCCCTGGGTCCCACCCGAGGCGGCGGCCGTCGTGCACGGCGCGCTCCGGCTCGACCCCTCCGAGAGATTCGCCAGCGCGGCGGCGATGCTCGACGCGATTCGACCGCTCCTGCCCGGCGGCTTCGCCCTCCGCGAGGAACTCCTGGTCCCCGTCAGCGCGGAGACCCGCGCCACGAGGGCGGCGAAGCTCGCGACGCTCGACGCCGAAGACGAGGCGCACCGGCCCGCGCAGCTCGCCTCGCACGGGGATCTCGGGGACGAGACGATGGAGATGGAGGCACCGCCGTATAGCGCCAGCACGAGCTCGTCTCTCGAGCCCTGGCGCCTCATCGCCAGGCACCCGGACTACGTCATCGCGAGCTGGCGCCAGATCTTCTGCATCATCTGGCGCCGGGAGACGGCCGAGGACGACGTGCGCCGCGTGAGCGAGGCGTGCGCGGAGTTCGCAAAGCAACATCCGCGCGGTATCGGCCTGCTCACCATCGTCGAGGGCGAGGCCCCGTTGCCACAGGCGCCCGCGCGCAGGGCGCTCGCGAGGTTCCTCGCGGAGTCGAGCGCGTTCATCCGGTGCTCTGCCGTCGTCCTCGAAGGATCGGGGTTCCGCGCGGCGGCCGTGCGCAGCGTCGTGACAGGGCTCTCGCTCGTCGCCCGCCAGCAATTCCCACACAGGGTATGCGACATCGAGGATGCCGCGCTGATGTTCGCCGAGATCCTGCCCGCGGCGACAGGCATTGCCGTGAGCGACGCCGCGCTCCGGGCGTCGCTCGACGAGCTGCGCGCGGTCGTCGGGCGCCGGTGAGCCGCCGGTAGGCAGGGTCGCGATCCTGTGTTTTCGTGGGACCGGGCTGCAGAACGTGCCTGGAGGCAGGCTCAGCCCGTGTCGGACGCTCTGACCATGCCATCACCAGAGCGAGCGTGCGCATTCTTCAGCATGACAAAGGAGACGACGCAAAGAATCAGCTCCGAGATCGCCTCGGAGGCCCAGATACCGGTCAGGGAGAACAGGCGGGAGGCCAGCAGAAGCACCGGCAGCTTGACCAGGAGGATGCCCCCGAGGGTGAGCAGCAGCGCCTCCCGGGCCCGGCCGATCGACTGAAACGAGGCCGCCGTGACCATGGCCACGCCGGTCAGCGGGTAGGAGAGCGCCAGCAGCCGCAAGGCGGTCTGCCCTTCGGCGATGATCGCGCTCTCCCTGGAGAGCAGGGCGATCAGCGCAGCCGGCATCAACAGGCAGATGCCGCAGACGAGCGATCCATAGACGACGGCGGCGCCAAGGGAGAGCCGGATGGCCTCCCGTACCCGCTCGAGCTTCTTCTGGCCGAAGTTGTACCCCACGAGCGGCTGCATCCCCTGGACGATGCCGGTCTGCGGCGCGATCAGCCCGGCGTAGAGCCGGCTCACGATCGCGAACACGCTCAGGGCGCTGTCGCCGCCGATCAGCCTGAGCAGGTTGTTCGTGACGATGGCGATCAGGCTGACGCTGGAGCTCTTGATGAGCGACGGGGACCCGATCGTCAGCACCTCGATGATGATGGGCCAGTCCGGCTTGAAATAAGACGCCTTGACGCGATAGGAGCGGTTCTTTCTGAAAAAGAAGAAGTGGACGCTCATGCCGGCCGAGGTGGCCTGGCAACAGACCGTCGCCAGGGCGGCTCCCGAGGCGCCCATCTGCAAGACGATGATGAACAGCCAGCACAGGACGATGTTGACGCCGATGGGGATGATCCACATCGCGGTCGAGTACCTGGCGTTGCCATCCGCCCTGACGATGGCCGAGTAGCCGGTGCCGGCGACGGCGCCGAGGAAGATGATCCGCCCGTACTCGATGGCATAGGGGGCGATGCTGTCGGTGGCCCCGAGCAGATAGACGATCGGCTCGATGAAGACCGAGCCCAGGACCGTGATGACGATCGCCGCCGTCCAGAAGATCAGGAAGGTGTTCGCCACCGTCCGGGAGGCCTTCTCCACGTCCTGCTCGCCGAGCGCCCTGGAGACCACCGAGGCGCCGCCGGCCCCGACGGTCGTGGCGACGGCGCCCAGGGCGATCAGGACCGGCGAGACGATCGAGGCCCCGGCAGCGGCCAGCGAGTTGATGCCCACGGAGAGAAAGTAGATGTCCGTGAGGCTGTAGACGGCATAGGCCAGCAGCGAGAGCGTGGTCTGGGACGACATCTCCAGCAGCAGCTTCCCGACCCTCTCGGTCCCCAGACGATCAACCCTGGAGTTGCCGCCCATGAGGGTTCAGCTTGCTTTCAGCCAGTCCATGTGTTCGTCTATCCACTGCCTGGAGAGGTTGTAGATGGAGTCGGTGTCGTAGTTGCGGTAATAGCACTCTGTGTGCATGACCAGGGCGAGGTGCAGCGAGTACAGGCGGCATCTCCGTTCTTCTTCAGGGGTGAAGGAGGTCTTGCCGTAGCCGCGCATGCTGCTGGTGATGCCCTCGGAGGAGAGCGGCCTGAACTGGGCCTCCATCAAGGGTTCGGCCCAGAGCGCCCTCTCGAAGTCGATGATGCCGACGACCCTTCCTTCCTTGACGAAGACATTGGGGTCCCAGATGTCCCAGTGGACCAGGCAGGGCGTGGTGACCTCCTCCAGCGCGGGGGCGTGCCTGAGGACGGCGGCGCGGATCTCGTCGTAGCCGTGGTCGTACACCACGCCTTTTCGGGCGCCGTCTTCCAGCACCGACTCCATGATCCTGGTGAACGCCTCTCTCCAGGTGTTCGCGCGCAGGGCCGGGTTCCCCTCGTAACCGAAATAGGTGCCCGTGAAGCCGTTGATCTCCCGGATGATCTCGCCGACATGCAGGCCGATGGACGCCTGCGCATCGGGGGGAAGGCTCGCTCTCACGTGCTCGAGGTTGTCCCCGGCGATCTTCTCCATGAAGAAATAGTCCGAGTCGCACAGGTCGTGGGCGTCGTCGAAATGGTAGATCTGTGGCACGGGGATGGCCGGGTTTCGCCGGACCAGGCGCATCGCGGCGACCTCGGTGGCCATGATGTTCTTTTCGTACAGCATGACCTCGGCATCTCTTGGCGCCGCGATCTTGAGGATGACCTCCCGGCCGTCGGCGAGCCGGATGTCATAGGCCGCATTGAACCAGCCGTCTTTCAGCTCGAGCACGGCGTCTTCGCCACCTGCGAGCGCCGTGCCCCCAAAGGCCCTGGCGGCCATGGCTGCGATCTGCGGGCGTGTTTTTACATTCTTGGTCTTGCTTTCCACGGTCCTCCTTTGCCGAGCTGCCGGTCGCGTGCGCCGCTCTTCGCGTTTCCCGACGCTCGCGTCTCACCGGGGGCGCTCGCCGTCGGTCGGCGCGGCGAGCGCCCGCGCCTGGGCGAAGAGATCGGGGCGCGCCTGGCCGTGGGACCAGCCCTCGGGGTACGAGGCGACGGCCGAGGGGCGGCTGCGCACGCGGCGCTCGTAGGCGTCGAGCGCGGGGTGGCCGGCGAGCGAGAGCCCGCGCCGCTGCATGTAGGCGAGCACGGGGTAGAACGCGCAGTCGGCCAGGGTGAAGGCGTCCGATGCGATGAACCGTGCCTTCTGCGCGCGCGCCTCCCAGAGCGCGAGCTCGCGCTCCACGCCCGCGAGGGCGCCGAGGACCGCCGCCCGCCGGTCCGGCGACAGGGGCCCTGCGCCGGCCTCGAACAGGCTCTCCAGCGGGTCGTAGACGCACGCCGTCGCCTCCGACTCCTGCGCGAGGGCGAGCGCGAGCGCGAGCGCGCCGGGCTCGGCGAGCGGGGGGAGGAGCGGCGGGTCGGGATACCGCATCTCCAGGTACGTGAGGATCGCCAGCGACTCGTTCATGACGGTGCCGTCGGGCTCGACGAGCACCGGGGCCTGGCCGCGCGGGTTGAGGGCCAGGAACTCCGCGGTGCGCGTCTCGCGCGGCTCGCGCATCACGCGCAGCCGGCGCGGCGCGAAGGCGAGGCCCTTCTCGCGCGCGGCGATCAGCACGCGCCAGCTCGAGATCGAGCCGTTCACGAAGTACACCGCGCGCGCGGCGCTCATCGGTCGCCTCCCTGCAGCGCGCGGAGATTGAGCACCTCGAAGCCCGGCCGGTAGGCGGCGGCGTCGAAGGTGGGGTCGATGTTCTCGGCGCGGAAGAGCTGCAACATCCGCTCTGCCTCGGCGCGCTCTGCCTCGTCGCGCGACGGCCCGGGGAGCGCGGACCGCGCCCGGGCGCGCGCCTCGGCCTCGGCGCGGCCCGCGGCGGGCGCGCCGGCGCCCCAGACAGCCCCCGTGGCCGGGTCGTGGAACGTGCCGATGTGCCGGAAGGTGAGCGAGATCCGCGATGCGGGGCCGTCGCTCCCGCCGTCCGCGTCGCCCTCCTGTCGGATGGCGTGATAGAGCCGGCGGTTCGTCTCCAGGTCCATGACGAGCAGCGAGCCGTGCGGCAAAGGGACCTTCTGGACAGCGTCCCCGTCCGCGGGGCGCTTGGGCCGGAGCACCATGGTGCGCTGTCGCCCGAGCGAGACGTTCACGATGAAGGAGGGGCGCACGAGGTCGAGCGTCTTGTCGGAGTGCTCGCTGATCCAGTCGCGCCCGGTGCGGTAGAGCTGAAGCAGGCAGTGATTCAGCGGGTGCCCGACGCGGCGCTCGACCTCCTTGCGAATGCGGTCGACGGCGGGGGTGAAGGCGCCGAGCTCGGGCTGCTCGTCGGCCGGGTGGCGATAGAGCGGCACCGCGCCGTCGGGCGCGCGCTCGCCCTGGATCGCGACGAGGCGCGGCACCTCCCCGCCGCGGTGGCGCATCGTTGTCCATGCCACCTCGCGCTCGACCGACTCGAAGGCTCCGGCGCCCTCGGCGACGCTCTCGTCGAGGGCGCCGCACCACAGCGATGTGCCGCCCGCGCCGATGCCGTCGACGCGCACCGGCCCGGATCCGTCGGCGAGCAGGTCGGCCCAGCGGCGGCGCCGGGCGCCCAGGGCCTCGATCTCGCGCAGCGCCGCGGCGTGCTTGCCCGCGGTGCTCGCCGCGGTCGCGTCCTCGAGGATCTCGACGCCGTACCCGAGCCGGCGCGCGTCGCGGGCCGCGGCGAGGACACACACGTTGGTCGCGACGCCGCACAGGACCACGGCGGTCACGCCCGCCTCCTCGAGGCGAGCGTGCAGATCGGTGTCGCGGAAGGCCGAATACCACCGCTTCTCGACGTGCCGTTCCGCCGTCCCTGCGGCGCGCTCGGCGCGCACGGGGACGAGCGCGGGGAACAGCTCGGCGCCCCACGTGCCGCGCGCGCAGCACGCGCTGCCTGTGTGCGTCTGGCCCCGGAGCGCGTCCGCGGAGGCGTCGATCTCGCCGTAGGCCGAGGTCACCCACACCACGATACGCCCCTGCGCGCGCGCGGCGCGCACCAGCCAGGCCACGCTCTGCGCGAGCTGGTGCGGGTCGCAGTGCCGCTTCGAGAACGCGCCCCCCTCCGCGAGGAAGTCGTTCTGCATGTCGATGATCAGCAGCGCCGTGCGCGCCGGAATTTCGGGCTGTGGCCGACCGTCCATGTCCTTCATGTTCTGGTATCACCTCGGCGGTGACCGGCCAAGGGCCCCGCCTCGCGACGGCGGAGGGCCGCGGGTATCCTCAAGCGGAGGACGACGAAGGAGGCGTTGTATCTCCGCCTGTCTCTTCGCCGTGCCAGTAGTCTCTGACCTGCGACTTGTCATAGACCTCGTCGACCGAGCGCACGAGGATCTTGTTCGAGTCGGTGTAGACGCAGACATCATCTGACTTCCGCTCGCCGATCACGAGGAAGCGGCAGGGCGCATCGCTGTTGTTGACGAGGCAGTGGCCGGCCTTCTGGCGCGCCGGGAAGCAGACATAGTCTCCGGCCGACATCTCGATCGTCTCCTCGGCGAGCCGCAGGGTGGCGCGGCCCTCGAGGATGAGGATGTGCTCTTCCTCCAGCAGGTGGTAGTGCGCGGGACAGGTTTGCTTTCCCGGCGAGAGCTCCTCGATCAGCACGCCGACATGATGGCCTGTGGCCATGACCGCCTTGGTCAGGTGCCGAAATCGGCTGCCGAAGCGCGAGCCCTCCGACCACTCTTCCCAGGGGACGCTCTCGACGGCGATCGGCTTGCGGATCTCCTGCGGATCGTCTCTTTGATCGTTCCTTGACACGGCTGGCCTCCTTTGACTTGCGTGTGCCCGCGGCGCGGGGCTTGTCCTAGCCACTCCGGTTGCGGAGGTAATGGGCGGCCACCTTCATCCGGTTGCCGCACAGATCCATGCTGCACCAGCGGCGCGCGTGGTTCCTCGAACCATCGTGGAAGTAGAGCACGCAGTCCGGGTTCGCGCAGCGCTTCACGAGCGCCGGGTCCACGTCGCAGAGGAGGCCGGCGGCGGCCTCGGCGATGGGGCGGAGGAGCTGGTCCGGCGCGTCGATCTGCACGTGAACCCGCCGCGTGAACCCGGCGCCCGCACGCACGACCTCGGTGTACCCCGCATCGAGGCGGAGGGCTCTGTTGATCACATCGACGGCGCCCTGGCCCTGCGCCTTCTGCGCGCGCGGCCGCTCGATCAGCGCGCGCAGCGCGCCCCGGAGCTGCCGCGCTCCGTCGAGGGCGCCCTCGCCCTCCCGCGACCCCTCCCAGCGATCGAGGACGCAGCCCGCGGTCGCCCCCTCGAGGAAGCCCGCCTCCTCGGACCAGGCGACGAGGGCGCGCAGGTCAGGGAGCAAGTCCACGCGGTCGCCGCGCTGCACAGGCTCGGTGTTGAGGAAATCGAGCGCCCGGTGATTGCCAAGCCAGAGGAAGCGCGACGTGGTTGTAACCATCGATCTCCGTGTTGACTGGTTAGCATGCGCGCCGTATAACCGTCAAACAAGTACTACGGAGGTTATCATGAGACGAAGGAGTGAGGCGGGCGCGGCGCTGGCCACCCTGGCTTTCGTCGCCCTCGTCGCGGGCTGCGCCGGCAGGTCGCCCGCGCCGAGCGGCGATCGCGGCGTGTCGGCAGGGGGTCGAGCCGCGGCGGCGGTGCCCGACGCGGTCTGGCCGGAGAAGACGTCTTACCGCTCCGTCGATGTCCGCGGGCGCCGGATCTTCTACCGCGAGGCGGGGCGCCGCGACCGCCCCGTGGTGCTCCTGCTCCACGGCTATCCGTCGTCGTCCCACAGCTACAGAGAGCTGATCCCTCTCCTTTCAGGCCGGTACCGCGTCGTGGCGCCGGACAACCTGGGGTCGGGCTTCAGCGATCACCCGAGCCCTCGCGAGGTCACGTACACGTTCGACCTGCTCGCGGACCACATCACCGGGTTCACCGAGGCGCTCGGGCTCACGCGGTACGTGCTCTACATGCAGGACTTCGGCGCGCCGGTCGGGTTCCGTGTCGCCATGGCCCATCCCGAGCGGCTGCGGGGGCTCGTCGTGCAGAACGGCAACGCGTACCTCGACGGTCTGCCCGAGGCGCTGCGGGCGTTCCTGCGGCGCGCCCACGAGGACAGGTCCCGGGAGGGCGTCGCTGCCGTCGCCCAGATCGTCAGCGCCGCGGCGATCAGGGAACAGCAGTACCTCCGGGATGTGCCCGGCGACCGGCGGGAGCGGTTGAGCCCGGACACGTGGACCCACGACCTCGCGTTCCTCGCCACCCCCGAGGACCGCGAGATCCAGGTCCAGCTCCTCCAGGACTACCAGACGAACATCGACGCCTATCCGTCATGGCAGGCGTTCCTGCGCTCCCGCCAGCCGCCGACCCTCATCGTCTGGGGGCGCAACGACGCGGACTTCATCCGCGCGGGCGCGACGGCGTACCTCCGCGATGTCCCCCGAGCAGAGCTCCACCTGCTGGACGCGGGGCACTTCGCCGTGGAGGAGCAGGCGGTCGCGATCGCGCAGCACGTCACGCGCTTCATGGAGAAGCTCCCTCCCTGAGCGCCGGCGACACCGCGCCTCCCCGCGGGAACCTCCCGTCCGATCGGGTGTCGATCGACCAACCCCAGCGCCGGCGGTCCTGCGTCGATCAGGCTCGCCCCGCCGCACCACGACCGGAGCCCCCTGTGCGAAGAGCCCTCCTCCGCGCCGCGCTCGCCGCGCTCGCCCCCTTGCTCCCCGCCCTCTCGAGCTGCGCCGACAGCCCGCTGCCGCCCGCCGCCCCCGGCTCGCCCCCGGGCGCGGCCATGCCCGCCGCGCTGCCCGCCGCGCCTGCCGCGCCGGCGCTCGCAGCGCGCCGCGCCGAGGCGCCGATCCGGCTCACCGCCGCGGACGGCACGGGGCTGCGCCTCGTCGCGCTCACCGGCCGCGCGGTGATCGAGGCGCCGCTCGCGTTCACCGAGCTGCGCCTCACCTTCGAGAACCCCGAGGACCGCGTGCTCGAGGGCACCTTCAGCGTCACCCTGCCGCCCCGCGCGAGCCTCGGCCGCCTCGCCATGAGGATCGGCGATCGCTGGCAGGAGGGCGAGGTCGTCGAGCGCCAGCGCGCGCGCGAGGCGTACGAGGACTTCCTCCATCGCAAGCAGGACCCGGCGCTGCTCGAGCAGGCCGCGGGCAACCAGGTGAGCGCGCGCGTGTTCCCCATCCCGGCGCGCGGCGTGAAGGAGATCGTCGTCGCGTACTCCCAGGAGCTCGGCCCGGACGCGCCCTTCGCCGTCCCCCTGCGCGGCCTGCCCGTGGTGAGCCGCCTCGACCTCGAGGCCACCGTCGCGGGCGCCGCCGCGCCCGTCCTCGCGCTCCACCGGAGGGACGCGGCGCCCGAGGCCGACTTCGTCGTGGATCCCGCGCGGCTCGGGGCGACGGCGGCGCGGGGCGGCCTGCGCAGCGGCGAGCTCGTGCTCGCCCGCGTGGCCGCGCCCGTGGATGCTCGGCCCGATCCGCTCGCCTCGGCGGTGATCCTCGTGGACACGAGCGCCTCGCGCGCGCTCGGGATCGAGGAGCAGCTCGGCGCGCTCGCGGCCGTCGCGCAGGCGGTCGCGCGCGCGGGCGGGCCGGGCGCGCCGCTCACCGTCGCCTGCTACGACCAGACCGTCGCCCCCGTGTTCGACGGCGCGGCCTCGGCGTTCGGCGAGGCGGAGATCCGGCGCATCCGCGAGCGGCAGGCGCTCGGCGCCTCGGATCTCGGGCGCGCCCTCCGCTGGGCCGGCGAGCGCGCGCGCGCCCGCGGGCAGCGGCGCGTGGTGCTCCTCTCGGACGGCATCGCCACCGCGGGCGAGGTCGCGCCGGGCGCGCTGCGCGGCGCCGCGGGGGCGCTGCGGGACGCGGGGGTCGAGCGGCTCGACGCCGTCGCGCTCGGCGGCATCCGCGACGAGGCCGCGCTCCGGCAGCTCGTCACGGCGGGGCTGCCGCGCGACGGCGCCGTGATCGACGGCGCGCGCGGCGCCGCCGAGGTCGAGCGGCGCCTCGCGTCGGCCACCCGCTCGGGGATCGCGGTGAGCGTCGAGGGCGCGCGCTGGGTATGGCCGCGCGCGCTGCACGGGATGCAGGCCGGCGACGAGGCGCTCGTCTACGCCGAGGTGCCGGCCGAGCTGCCGGTCCGGATCACGGTCGATGGCCGCACCGCCGCGCCCGATCTGCGCGGCGTGGAGCGCCCGCTGCTCGAGCGCGCCTGGGCCCGGGCGAAGATCGACGGCCTCCTCGCCCGGGAGGCCCCGGGCGCCGAGCAGGACGCCCTCCGCCGGCAGATCGTCGATCTGTCGATCGCGCACCGGGTGCTGAGCCCGTACACCGCGCTGCTCGTGCTGGAGACCGAGGGCGACTACGCCCGCTTCGACATCGCCCGGCGCGGCCTCTCCGACATCCTCACCGTCGACGGCGGCCGCGTGGCCGTGCAGAAGCGCTCGCGGCCGCCGACCGAGAAGCTGCGGGAGGCCAGGCCGCCCGTCACCCGGGGCGACGGCGGCCCGGCCGGTGCGGGCGACGGAGCGTCGGCCGGCGTGGGCGCGGCCCTGCGGCCGCCGCCTGCGCCGCCGGAGCCGCCTGCCGGGGCGGGGACGGTCACGCGGATCAGCGCGGGCGGGCTCGGGCTCTCGGGCGTCGGCGAGGGCGGCGGCGGCCGCGGCGAGGGCATCGGCCTCGGCTCGATCGGGACCATCGGCCATGGCAGCGTCGCCGCCGCGCCGGCGGCGAGCGCCGCGCCGGCGGCGAGCGCCACGCCGGACGCGGGCAGCGGCGAGGGCTTCGGCAGCGGCCACGGCCGCCTCGGCGGCCACCACAGGGGCGCGGCGGCCTCGATCCGCATGGGCGCCACGCAGGTGAGCGGCCGCCTTCCGCCGGAGGTCGTCCAGCGCATCGTCCGCCAGAGCTTCGGCCGCTTCCGCCTCTGCTACGAGGAGGGGCTCGGGCGATATCCCCTCTTGCAGGGCCGTGTCACCGTACACTTCACCATCGACCCCAGCGGTGCTGTCGTGAACGCGCGCCACGGCGGCTTCGATCTTCCCGACGCGGCCGTGGTCTCCTGCGTGGTCCGCGCCTTCCCTGCGCTGAGGTTCCCCGCGCCCGAGGGCGGCAGCGTCGATGTCGTGTACCCGCTCCACTTCGCGCCGCCGAGCGCCGCGGCCGGCCCGGCCGCCCGCGCCGCCGCGCCGGCGCCGCCGCCGCCGCCGGAGCCGGCGCCGGTCGAGCCGTATACCGGCCGCTTCAAGCGGATCCAGGACACCCTCGCCCGGGGCGAGGCGCAGGCCGCCGTGCGCGAGGCCTGGAGCTGGCGCGCCGACGCCCCCGGCGACGTGCTCGCGCTCGTCGCGCTCGGCGAGGCGCTCGAGGCCACGGGCGACGCGCCGGGCGCTGCCCGCGCGTACGGCTCGATCATCGACCTGTTCCCCGCGCGCGCGGACCTCCGTCGCTTCGCCGGCGCGCGCCTCGAGCGCCTCGCGGCCGGCGCGGGCCTCGATCTCGCGGTCGACACCTACGAGAAGGCGCGCGAGCAGCGCCCCGACCACCCCTCCGGCCACCGCCAGCTCGCGTTCGCGCGCCTGAAGCGGGGCGAGCCCGCCGCCGCGTTCGACGCGCTCGCGGCGGGCCTCGCGCGCCGCTACCCGGAGGGGCGCTTCGCCGGCGTGGAGGGCGTCCTGCGCGAGGACCTCGGCCTCGTCGCCGCGGCGTGGATCAAGGCGGACCCGGCGCGCCGGGTCGACGTCCTGGCGCGGCTCGCGAAGGCCGGCGCGAAGCTCGAGGGGGCGCCTTCGCTCCGCTTCGTGCTGAGCTGGGAGACCGACGCCAACGACGTCGACTTCCACATCCGGGACGACCGCGGCGGCCACGCTTATTACGGAGAGCCGACGCTGCCGGGCGGCGGGCGCCTCTACGCCGACGTCACCACCGGCTACGGGCCCGAGTGCTTCACCATCCGCGCGCCGCGGGAGCAGCGGGCCCGCCGGTACACCCTGCAGGCGCACTACTACGCGCGCGGGCCGATGGGCTACGGCATGGGCAAGCTGCAGATCGTCGACCACGACGGCAAGGGCGGCCTGACGTTCGAGGAGCGGCCGTTCGTGATCATGAACGACCAGGCGGTCGTGGATCTCGGCGCCGTCACGCGCTGACGCGCCGAAGCGCCGGGGGACGTCACCGCTCCCACACCATGACCACCTCCGGCTGCCTTTGCCCGCACACATCGGCCCGCGCGCGGCGATGGCCGGTCGCTACGGAACCGCGATGGCCGCGAGCGTAGGCCTGGCGGCGGCCACGTACGCGTCCCGCTCGATGAAGATCGAGCGGTCGAGGCGCCCGGCGTTGAAGACGAGCTCCGCGTTCTCCAGGAGCCTCGGGTCCACGACGAGGGCCAGCTCGGCGTCGAACGAGACGGGCGGGACGGCGCCCATGACGCAGCCCGTGAGCTGCTCGGCCACGGCGGGCGGCGCGAACATCGCGTGCGTGCCGCTGCCGAGACCCTTCACGACAGCCAGATCGATGCGGCAATCCCCGGGCACCACGCAGAGCAGGTAGCGCCGGTCCTTCTTGCCCAGCTTCACCATGACCACCATGGCCTTGGCCGCCTGGCCGAGGCGATTGCCGCGCATCTGCGTGACGACCTCGGTCCGGCCCTCGGCCGGATGCTCGACCACGCGGAAAGCGGCGCCGCTCTCCTCGAACAGGGCAATCAGTCGCTGGTGGACGTCTGCGATCATGTGCGCACCTTGGTCGGGTCGATGGCCGCCGACGCGAGCTTGCGCTCGATACGAGGGCCGAGGACGACGGTGAGAAGCCCCAGGAAGATCAGGGCCGCCGCCAGGATTCCGGCGCCGCTCAGTCGCTCGTGCAGCAAGAGGGTCGAGAAGGCCATGCCGAACACGGGCACGAGCAGCCCGAAGGGCGAGATGAGGTTCGCCGAATATCGCCGGAGCAAGCGCCCCCAGATGCCGAAGGCCAGGACGGTGGCGACGAGCCCCGTGTAGAGCACCGCGCCGAGCCCTGCCGCGCCCATGTGGGACACGGCGTTCACCTGCCCGTCCTCGAAGAGATACGAGAGCACGAGCAGCGGCAGCGGCGGAACCAGGCTCATCCATATCATGAGTCGGAACGGGTCGACCCCGCGGGCGCCCTTCAAGAGGACGTTGGTGACGGCCCAGGCGACCGCCGCCGCAAGGACGAGAGCGAACCCCACCGGATCGACGTTCCCCTGATGCGTGGAGGCCAGAAGGACGATCCCGCCCAGCGCGATGGCCACGCCGCGCCTTTGCATGCGCGAGGGCGAGTCGTGGAGCACGACGGACGAAAGCAGGATGGTGAACGGCACCTGCGCCTGAATGGCCAGCGAGGACAGCCCGGCCGGCATCCCGACCTTCACGCCGAGGTAGAGCAGCGAGTATTTGACGACGCCCAGCACGAGCCCCACCTGGACGAGGACGCGCCACGGGATGCCCTTCCGCCCGACGAAGAACACCGCCGGAACGGCCGCCACGAGGAACCGGAGCGCCGAGAACAGGAGCGGCGGGAACGTCGCGAGTCCCAGCTTGATCACGACGAAGTTGAAACCCCAGAGGAGGGCGGTGAACACACCGAGCAGGACGTCGCGCGGCTTCATGTCAGCTCCAGACGATGGCGTCCAGGAGGCCGTCCGCCGGGAATCCGAGGAAGAAGCCCATCGTGACGCGGTCGCGGCCACGGACCCGCTCGATCTCGTGGTAATTGGTGGGGTTGATCAGGTACACGTCGCCCGTCCGCGGCTTGAAGACCTGGCGGGCCACGCCATGGACCACGCCCCGCTCGTAGCCGAGTCCATCCTTGATCTTGTACGCCTCGTCGTCCAGGTCCCACGCCTTGCGATAATGAATCAGCTCGCCTCCCTCGTCGCACTCCTGGATGCAGACGATGCAGCTCAACTGGTGTCGCAGCCCGCGGACCACGAGGCTCGTGTCGGCGGCGTCGCGCATGATGTTGTCGTTGTGCAGCGGGTTTCGCACGCCGTCCGCATGAATACGCACGACCGAATCTGCGTACATGCGCCCGTCCGCCTCGCGCGCGACCGCGCAGCTCCGGAGCCCGAGGAACGTCCGTAGCCCCTCACGCGCGAGCAGACGTGGATCGCGCCCGGCGCCCGAGAAGACCTCGTCCGTCACGCGCGCGTCCTCGAAGTAGCGGTCCGGCTGCGCGAGGTGCTTGGCCAGGTACGGGCCGATGGTCGTCAACGTGCCGTTCGCGTACCGGGTGGCGAGCGCCCTCTCGTCATGGGCGCGCACGAGGCGCCGGGTCTCCTCGACGAGCGCGGGGGACATGAGGTCCCGCAGCACGAGAACGGCGCACTCGTTCTGTACCAGCGCGCGGAGCATCTCCGGACCCAGCGCGCGGTGCTCGACGGAGCAGGTGACACAATCCCAATCTCTCATGTCGTTCATCTCGGGCTTACCCTCTGTGAATCTCGATTTGCACGATATCTCGCGGCGGGAGGGGCTCCCACCGCTCGCGCGGCGCGAGCGCGGGGATGATCTCCGACGCGATCACGGTGCAGTCCCGCAGGGCGAGGCGATGCATGGCGAAATAGCGCGGGTACGGCGTATCCTCCGGCGTCCAGTGGATCACGTGGGCGCGGCGCGGACTCACGAGGATCGCGTTGGCCGAGGTCCCGCCGTGCGGGATGTCGCGCAGCCTGGCCGTCGCCGCGTCGACGTCCAGCGCCTCCTCGCCTTCCGGGAGGAGGTAGTCGAGGTACTCGGCCGAGTCGAACTCGGAGCGCTCGCGCCCGAGCCGCTGGTACACCGTCGGCATGAACCCGTTGTGCAGGAAATAGAAGGGGCCTCGCGCGCCATGCCGCGCGATGGGATGCGTGCATCCGATCCCCTGATTCCTGGCCAGCGTCGCGTGCCGCACATGGACCACCAGGAAATCGGTGTCGACCCGCGGCACGATCGATTCACCGACGCTGTGCTCGATGGGCCGCACGTCCCTGTGAACGGCGAGGCCATGCGGTGCGCGTGGATCCCGAAACACCGCGCCCCAGCCGTTGGGGTGGCGCCGCGTCGGCCCCTCGTGCTCGGCAGTGCGCCCCGTGCTCATCGCGACCGCGGCGTCGAGCAGGGCGACGGTGGAAAAACGACCGTGAGCGAGGATCAACCGGCACATGGTCAGGCTCCGAGGCGCGCGGCGAGGCAGAGCCGTGGATGCGCGCGCGCCTCGTCGATGTCGAGGTATGGATCCAGCCCGTCGCGCGTGGCGCCGAGCTGGACGAAGGCAGGCTCTGCACGTCTCATCGTCATTCACCTGCCCGAGATGATCTCGTCCACGGTGGGGCCGCCCTGGGCGTGCCGTGTCTGGATGACCTGCTTGTGCGGATCCCGCGCGAGGATATGGGCGATGAGGTGCCCGTCAGCGCTCCCCGGCACGAGACCATGCCGCGGGGCGGCATAGACGACCTGGAGCTGAGGCACGGTGAGCCCGCTCGTCTTTTCGAGGAAAACGCGCGTCGATTCCCGTCCCTCCGCGCGCGGGTCGCCCCGCAGGAGCGCGTGGATGGAGTCGCCGAGGTGCGCGAGGCGCGGGTGCTCGCGCTCCAGATAAGGCTGCAAGCGCTCGCCTCGCCCCGCGAAGGGCGAGTACACCATGCAAACGAGCTGCTCCTCCTCGAGCCCGTACAGCTCGCGCGCCACGTCGTTCATGCGGGACCGCATGCGCATGACCCCGACCCTCCCTTCGTACCGGGCGAGCATCATGTTGACCAGCGCCTCGGGGAAGTCCTTCTGGCGCATCAGCCCCACGGCGAACCGGACGTACTCGTCGATGCCCTCCGCATAGCTGCGCCCGTGGTCCCGCTCGCACCGGAGGCCCCGCAGGTGGGCCATGATCCCTGGGTTGGCGCAGTCCGACTCGCTGAAGCTGAACGCGATGTCGTCGAACGTGAAGCCGAGGTGCCCGGCGAGCAGGTCCCAGTGAGCCCCCGACGCGTAATCGGTATCTCCGTAGATGGAGAAGAAGTGCAGCTCCTTCCGGAGCTCCGACGCGACGAGACGCTGCTCGACCGCGCTCGTGGCCTGCTCGCCGTGGATATCGCGGAAATACATGGCCGAGATGCTCCGCATCGTCTCCAGGAACCCGCCGAAGGTCCCCTTGCCCTCCATGCCGTCGATCCCGAGCTTTTGCGCGAGGCGCCGGACCCAGACGTAATAGGCGCGCTGCTCCCGCCGCGCGTCGCCCGTCACGATGACGTCGACCCCTCCTTCGTGAGCGGCGGCGAGGCCGAAGGCATTCACCATGCTGAAATTGCACGCGTTGCAGAAGGTCGGCCTCCCGTTCGCGGAGGTGCGATGACCGGTCATCAGGATGTCGTCCCGGTTCCGCTGGACCAGCCAAGATGGCAGCGGCTCGCCCTCTCGAAAGGGCTTGACCTCGTTTCCGTCGATGAGCAATGGCTCGCAGAGCGGATCGTCCAGCATCCGCAGGGCGCGGTAGGCGCGCCCGATGTTTTCCATGACGGCTCGAGGCATCCCCGCGTGGCGGTTGGTCGCGACCCGGAGCCGGAACGTATCGCCGTGAGCACGGTGCAGGAGGAGCTGCATCAGCCGGACGAAGGCGATGGTGTACGTGCTGTCCTTGCCCCCGCCGTAGGCGACCAGCACCTGGCTTCGGTGAAGCGTTTGCTTGTCCGGCAGGCGCGCGTGCAGCCTGGCCGCGCACCGCGCGGCGCCGTCGATGTGCTGCGGGGACAGGTACGCGAGGAGGCCGCAGAGCGCTTCCTCCCGGCCCCTCCGCGCGGGCGCTTGATTGCTCGTGACAGGTGCATCGTACGATTGAACGAACATCGTGGTGGATCCTTTTTTTGGGTGCTGGCCCGTCGCTGCGGGTAGACCGCGCCCCTCCGCGCGGGCCTCCTGGCCCGGCGGCGACGATCGCAGCGCGCCCGCATCACGCGCCGCTGCGGCCCCTCCGTCGCTCGATCAGAGCGGTTGATTGCCTGCGGGGCCGAGCCCCCGGACGGCGAGCCGGTGAAAGCCGAAGAGAGCCTTCGGTCCGACGGTCTCCCAGCTCGAATGGTCGGGACCGCGGTGGCTCATGCGCGCGAAAGGGCGCAAGAGCTCGACCGCTGCTTCTGCAACGTGGTCGCCATGAGAGGCGAGTATTCCGCACATGATTCGACTCCCAGAGCGTTTCCACCGACGCCGCGGGGAAAGCCGCCAAGGCGCTCGTCCCCCTTCGCGTCCCCGGGTGCTCGCCCCTGCCGGGACGCACCCAGGGGCCGCTCGGCGATTCGCATCCCGATACGGCATCGGCGCGGTTCGCGTCGTGTCCTTCAGCAGCTCCTTCAGCAGCTCCTTCAGCAGCTCCTTCAGCAGCTCCTTCAGCAGCTCCTTCAGCAGCTCCTTCAGCAACCGCCATGCCGCGGAGAGGTCCCGCTCCGAAGCGAGGTGCCCGCCTCGCGTTCGGCCGGTTCCTTCCAGAGCTTGCGCGGAGACGCCACGCGTTGCGCGCAAAGGACTGTACACCGCCCAGGCGGCGCCGGCCCTTCACGTCAAGTCGTTTGTCGCCTCCTCAGGCCGGCAGTCTGGCCCGAGGCGTCGAGGAGATCGTGACCAGGGCGAGGTCGGCGAAGCCGATCGAGACCGCCGTATGTGGAGGCATCTCGAGAAAAGATGGTCCAGCGGATGGTGCGGCCGGGCGCCCTGACCGCCACGCAACTGGCCAAGCAGGCCGGCGTCCCGCAGCCCACCCGTCGAAGTGGCTGCGCGAGACCCATCGTGCAGCGGTGGCCACCAAGACGAACGCGCTGGAGCGGCCGGTGCCCGGCGGACCGCCGAAGACTGCCGACGACAAGCTGCGCCTGGTGCTCGCTGCCCATCAGCACGCGCCCGACCAGCGGGGCGCCCTCTTGCGACGCCAGGGCGTGCACGACGGCGAGCTCGACGCACCGGTCGAGCCCGAATCGAAACCAGGTGAGATCGCGCCCGAGTTGCAGATTACAGTGGTACTGTTTGTGTTACGTGCTCGGGGGAGGATCGTAGGCGCGAGATGCCCGCCAAGCAGGCTGATGCTGATGGAAGCGCTCGGACGAGCTCAGATTTTCGGGGGAGGCGGGCTTCATGTCATCCGGTGGATGGTTCTTCAGAGTAGCAGGCGCCGGGAGAGGTGCGGCTGTTGGGTGGAGCCATCCTCGGCGTGCTCAGCGGATTCTCGGCAGGCCGGTGGTTGGCATCCCGTGTGAGCTGTGACTCCAATGAGCTGAACAGGTTTCTAAAGGAGTCTCATGTGGATCGTCGCAAGTTCGGTATAGAGATGATTCGCCGACTGCAACGGGATCTCGGAGGCCGCGGCCTTGCCATTCTGCTGCATCAATGGCATGCTCTTTTTGATGATCAACATGATGAGAGGGTAATCGCCGAAGATCTACAGTCCTTGGAGCCGATCGCGCCCGGGTCGCCGTGTCCATCGATGAGAGAATATAATGACTTTGCTGGCAGGCCGGTTCCTGATGACTATGTCTTCTCACTCGCTGATTTCGAGTTTCTGCTTGCCGTGAGGGAGTGTCTTGCGCCTGCTGCCGAGCAACTGAAAAAAACAATGATGATATTGCGTCTCATGGATCTGGTTACGCTGAGGGTATTGTGAGTAATTTGATGCTTTGCGGCGGAGCGCGTTGATGTTGATGTGGGGGGGGTATCCATGCACCTTCCTTGAATGCCGGTGAGGCCGGGCGTGAAGGCGAGAACCAGGCTTCGACGCTTCGCGCACGAGCTCTCTCAATCCGATGGTTACCCGGCGAGGCTCGCGCTCTCCCGGACCTCGCGGACCTCGTAGTGCTGCGATCGGGCATCGTAACGCGCGAGGACATCGCGCGCCTTCGCTGGCACGTACGCGGTCTCGTAATTCTCGCCGGCGAACGCCTTCACCGCCTCGATCGAGTCGAACCACATGATGGTGATGAACTCGACCTCTTCCCCGAGCGGGCGCCGGAGCAGCTCGATGCGCTCAAAGCCTTGCACCTGCTTCGCGAGGATCCCCGGGAAGATCTCCGTCTTGAGCAGGGCCTCGTAGGTGTCTGCGTTCTCGGGGCTCGTCCAGCCGTGCCAGATCCGTCTGATCATGTGACCTCCTGCGACAGCGCGAGCAGGGCGCCGGACCCGCGCTCCGCGCTGCGGAGCCCACGGGACGCCAGGACGTCCGCCCGTGTCAAGCGCGTCTCCGCCGGCCGTGGTGGTCGGCGAGCATCGAGAACGCCTGCTTCGGCTCCCAGGTCCCGTCCTCGAGCACCCGCACGACACCGGTGCTGGCCAGGTCGAGGTCCTTGCGCGGGTCGTCCGGGTCGTGGGGTAGCGCGTAGTTGGCGAAGACGTGCACGAACGCGGCGTCCACGCCCTCGGCCTCGAAGATCTCGAGCAGCTCGCGCAGGGTCGTCGCCTGCTCGGCCTCGTCGCGCGCGTACGCGCCGTTCAGCCCGAGCGGCGTGGCGGTCGCCTCGTCCCACACGACGATGTCGCCGCCGCGCGGGCCGGCGTCGCCCGCGCCCTTGTACGTCGCGCAGCCGAACTCGGTGATCGCGACCGGCTTTCCCTGGGCCTTGCCCTGGGCGACGAAGGCGCGGATGAGCTCGGGGAACCGGCCGGCGATCTGCGCGTACCGGTAGCCGGTGTCCGTGCTGAGGGTGTCGAACCGCGCCCAGTCGACGCCCTCGAACGGCAGCGAGGCGTAGCTGATCTTGCCGCCGAACGCGCGCGGACCACCGCGACCGCCCTGGCGAGGAGCTCGTTCAGGCGGGCCGGGATCGCGGCGAGCAGCTCACGGAGCTCGGGCCCCTGCACGGCGAGCACCTTGCCCCGATCGACGAACGTCTCGCCGGGCACGAAGCCTTTGTTCATCAGGCTGAGCTCCGAGCCGGTGACGATCACGACCTCGGCCCCCTCGCGGCGGAGCCGCTCGCCGTGGTCGGCGCACCCGGCGAGCAGCGCGAGCAACTCGTCGCCGGTCAGGTCGGTGGTGAACGGGCAGGTCCACGTCTCCAGCCCCGCCGCCACGGCATGGGTGGCGGCGATCTTCAGCCGGTCCAGGGCACCGCCGGTGATGCGGACCCCGGGCCGTCTCCGCTCAGCCGTCCGGCGTCTGTGCCTTGAGCAGGTACAGGCGGGTGAGCGTCCCCTGGACGAGCGCGCTGCCCTCGAGCTCCCCGGCCGCGCGGATCTCCGCGTTGATGTCGTTCAGCGTGGTCAGCAGCCGATCCGAGCGCTCCTGCGAGAGCGACACGACCGCCGGAAGGAGGTTGTCCTCCGGGAGATCGTCGGACCCGCTCATGGCGAGGTAGATGTCGCGGACGCTGTTCATGGCGCCTGCGTCCCCGCCGGCCCCGGTGAGCAACGACTCGCCGCCGTAGAGGAGCGAGCGCAGCGCGTCGTTCTGCTCGAGGGAGAGCGGGAATCCGAGGGTCACGTACGATTCCCAGAGCGCCTTCGAGCCGGTGAGCTGGCTGCCGGCGACCTGGATCGGATCGCCGAGCTGCCCGAGCTTGGTCGCCACCTGCCCGTAGAACTGCCGCTGCAGATCCTCCAGCTTGCCCTGCACCGCGGCGCGCGCCTCGTGGAGGAGGGCCGAGGTGGCCAGGAGGCGGCGCGTGGAGAGCGCGCGCTGGTTCCACGCCGCGTCGGTCATCGAGCTCTCGGGCGGCCAGACGGCGTCGGGATCGAACGACGTCTCGAAGCTCCGGACGAGCCGTGTCTGCCGCTGGTTCGTCCTGAACCAGATCTCGTGGACCGCCGTCGCGCCGTAGGTCATCCGGACCGCGAAATCGAGCCGGAAGGTCCAGAACCGTCCCCAGGGGACCTCCGTCGACGTCTCCCAGGCCCACTTCGCGTGGATGCACGGCCTCAGGTCGGAGAGCCCGCCCAGGTTGTCGGCGATCATGAGCGGCGCGAGCGGCGCGTAGTCCGCGGCGAAGGGGCCGAGATCGAGATCGAACGACGCCCGGCCGCCGTTGAAGGCCTTGTTCCGGCACGACGGGAGCGGCTTCGTCCCCGTGATGTCGTGCGCGGTCGGGACCTGGTCGGCGCCGCTCCACAGGTCGACGCCGTGGAGCTTGCGGCTCGGGGCGCCCTCGAACGTCGCCTCGAACTGCGAGATGGCGCCGCTCAGCGCGGTCATCTTGCCGCGGTAGTGGTCCGACAGCCGCCGCATCAGCGCGGGCGAGGCGATCCGGTCGAGGCCCGCCGCCAGGTCCTCGCCCGCGTCGATGACGCGCTCCAGCCGGGCCGGGTCGACCTCGCCCGCGTGCTCGGGCCACTCCTCGCCGAGCTGCGCATAGCTCTCCGCCGCCGTCATCCAGGTGAGCGGGTTCGCCAGCCGCTCCGTCGACAGCTTCGAGAGGCCGAACCGGACGGCAGAGAGCTCGCTCAGGTAATTGATGTTGGTCGCGAGCGGGTAGTTGCCGAGCTCGGTGGCGAGCTGCGCGTCGTCGAAGCTCCGGCTGGTCGGGCCCGCCTGGATGAGGTCCTTCGAGGTGAAATAGCTCCAGGTGTAGAAGCGGTTCTCGCCGTCGATGAACGTCGGGCTGTACGCCATCTCGAGCCCTGTACGCTGCTCGTAATTCAGGAAGCCGGCGATGCCCTCCACGAGCGGCTGCCGCTCCGCCGCGTCGAGGAACGCATACAGGTTGCGATCCAGCCGGTTGAGGTCGGCCTGCACGGTGTACAGGGCGAGCTGCACCTCCTCGAGATCCACCTCGATCTCGCCGAGCTCGAAGTTGACGTGCTCGAACTGCTCCATCACCGCGTCGTGGATGTCGTTGAGCTTCCGATCGAGGCGATCGAAGCGCGCGTGCATCTCGGTGCGGACGTCGCCGACGAGCTCGCGGATGTCGCGCAGGTTCTGCAGGATCTTCTGGTTGATCGACGGCTTGTCGTCCCTGTTGAACAGCGAGATGATCTGGAAGACCGCGCCGACCAGGTCGCCGGTGAACACGGCGGCGCCGAGGACCTTGAAGCCCGTGTCGCCCAGCTTCATGATGCCGGCGAGCTTCGACGCCGTCTCGAGCGCGCCCTTCGAGTGCTTGGAGAAGGTGTCGAGGAGGATCGAGGTCGTCTTGCTCAGGATCTCGATGTCGTCCGCGAAGCCGGGGTCGTTGGAGATCGACGCCAGCTTGGCGGCGACCCGCAGGGCGCCTGTCGCGCCCGACTTCACGCTGCCGAGCTTGTCGGCGAGCTCCTTTTGCTTCTTCGTTGCGTCCTCGATGGCCTTCTTCAGCTTGGCCTCGGCGTCGCTCGCGGCGCTCGCGTCGGCGACGAGCGCGGACGCGCCGGCGCTCGCCGCGCCGACCGTCGACCTGGAGCTCAGGAACTCCTGCTCGGCGGCGTCGAGGGCGAAGAGGCTGTCGGCGTAGGCCCTTGTCTGCGCGAGCGCCGCGCCGCCGGCCTCCTCGATGAGGGTCTCGACCGCGCCCTGGCTGGCGGAGAGGCTGCCGTCCGCCTGGACGTTGGCGAGCACGAAGCTCCGCAGCGGCTCGACCGGGTGGACGCGGACGATGTGGCTGGCCGGGTCGCTGGTGCTCACGGCGAGGCGCGCCTGGAGGACGCTGCCGTCGACGGCGGCGGCCAGGGCGCCGCTCTCCCGCGCCGCGGCGTGGAGGCGCTCCCAGCACGCCTCGCGGAACCGCTGGGCCGCGCCGTGCTGGTCGTGGAGCGAGTCGAGGGGAGACACCTTGCGGATCTCGTCGAGATCGCTGCGCAGGGCGGACAGGTAGCTCCGCGCGGCGTCGCGCAGCGCGTCCGCGGCCGCGCCGCTGCCGAGGCCGGGCACCATGCGCGCGAGCGTCCGGCTGATGAAGCGCATCTCCTGGCCGCTCAGGTCGTGCAGCGCGTTCGGCTGGCTCGCCTCGAGGCGCGTCCACATCTCGGCGATGGCGCTCTGGTACTCCGCCGCCGAAAGCCCCGGGTGGCGCGCCGCGAGCCGGCTCGTCGCGTCGGCGAGGAGGTCGAGCCTGGGGTCGTTGACCTCCGCGGCCGCGGCCGCGTACGCGACCCGATCGAGCTCCGCCGCGGGGAGGACCGCGGCGGTCGTCACGAGGGCCGACCGCGCCCGCCCGGTGTCGCCGAGGCCGTCGGCGTCGGCCGCCTGCGAGGCGACGGCGTCGCTCGGGTCGGCGGCGTCGGGATCGCCCGCGTCGTGGGGCGGGGCGCACGACACGCCGGCCGCGACGAGGAGCGCCGCGAGGGACGTGAAGCGGCGCACCGGCGCGCTGCAGGAGGGGAACGGGGGGAGGGGGATCGGGGAAACACGGTTAACGCGAGGGCTCATGTCGATTCACCTCTTCCGGCGCTGGGCCGGAGAGAACGGGGGATGGTTGAAGACCCGCGATGGCGGGGCTCTGCTTGTCAAACGATGGATATCGGCGTGAAAGGCGCGGCGTGCGTGCGTCCTCGACGCCGGTCTCCCGCTCGGCGCGCGCGGCGCGCGACGCCCGCCGCCCGCTCCTGGGAAGGGGTCGCGGGCGCGGAGCGTCGGGAGCGCCGAGCGCAAACGAGCTCAGGTCGTTGCTCGCCGGGTCGTTGCATGCCCCGTTCCAGCTCGCTCCGGGGCTCGTTCGGGGCGGTGCCCGCGGCGCCTCGCGCCGGCCGGTCGGCCGCGGGAGAGCGGTGGTCGCGCATCGCTGCACGCATTGAGCAAGCGCTTGCGCAATCAGCGCAGCCGGGTCGTCGCGCTCGAGGATCTGTCCCGGCGCGCCGCTGCGCGAGGTACGCGGCCACGTGCGCCGGACGCTCCTGGGCGTGAGCGAACAACAGGGGCTCCGGAGAGCCCCTTGCCTGGGCGGCATCCCTCAGCTCAGGTCGTCGAGCACCTCGGCGAGCGACCCGGCGACGACGGCCCGCTCAGGGGAGCCGATCTTGCGGGAGATCGTCCTGAACGCCGTCGACCACCGGGCGCGAGGAGCTCCCGGCGCGGTACATGAGATCCTGCCAGACGATGGAATCGCGCGTGGGGAACGCGCTCGTGATGTCGAGCGCGGTCGCGCCGTTCCTGATGAGCCGGAACCTGGGACGATCGTTCACGTTCAGCGGCGCGTCGAAGAACTGCGGCCCCGCGCCGACGTCGGCCTGGTACTGCGTGCCGCCGGACGTGATCTGGATACGCCCGCTCGACTTCAGCATGCCGAGCGCGAACACCCGATCGAGGAAGGGGACGTTGTTCTTGGAGGTGAACGCCTTGGGCTGCTTCAACGGATCCGGCTTCGCGGTGCTCAGGTGCATGCGGTGCGAATAGTACAGGACGTCACGCACGATCGTCGGCTGCCGGCGCGTCTTGAACCACGTCGTGTAATAGGCCGTCAGGTCGTACGTCGCGTACTGCATGGCCGAGTTGGGCCTCAGGGCGTGGCCCTCGTAGTGGTCGTTCCAGGTGAGGATCTGGACCATCTTCACGCCCGAGTCGATGGCGGCCTTCCAGCTCTTCTGCTGCGTCTTGAAGCCCGCCGTCTCGAGCGCCCACCCGGCGGTGGGGCGGTGATCCGTGTGGCTGACGGGCGGCGCGTAAGGGATCCCGTTCTGGTCGCCCCACGTCTTCAGCGTGCCCAGGTTGGACGTGAAGTTGCTGCTGTAGGGGAGGTTGTCCCAGCGCGAGAAGACAGCGCCCGCCATGAAGGGCTTCATCGCGTTGCGGTTCGCCTCCGAGGGATCGAGCAAAGACCCCCACAGCACCGCGTCGATACCGTGCCGCGTCTTCAGCTGATCGAAGAACTCGGTGTACCAGGACGCGGGCAGCGCCTCGGGCCGGAAGCTGCCGACCAGGTACTTGCCGTTGAGCTTCATCCACGAGGTGTGGCCCTTCAGCGTGGCGAGGTCGTCGGCCCGCTGCCGGGGCTCGTCCTTCCCCGCGTTCGTCGAGAGGATATGGCTGTCGACGTTCGGGATGACGTAGAAGGGCGCGGCCGGGTTCTCGGCGTTGAACGCGTCGGCCGCGTCGAGCATGTTCGTCACCCACTTCCAGCGCGAGTCCGTCGTCCGGAACCAGAAGTTCACCAGGAACCCGTCGATCCCGACGGCCGCGGCCGTCTCGACGTCGAGCTTCATGTCGCGCTCGGCGTAGTCCGCCTCCGCCGGCGGGACGGGCAGGATCGGGATGGGCCGATCGCGCAGCCACCCGCCGATCGACGCGTACTGCCCCGTCGGCTGGAGCCAGCCGACGAACTTGTCGGCGCCCGTCGAGGAGACCTGTCGGAGCGGGAAGTTGTGCCAGTGCGCAAAGACCTTGTAGCCGCTGGACGCGAGCTCGGCCCTCGCCGGCATGTCGAACGGCAGGAGGGCGTTGTTCAGCTCGAAGGCGGCCTTGGTCGTGCCCGCCGCGGCGGCGCCCGCCAGCGCGGCGCCGCCCTCGGGCGCGGAGGCCGCCGATACGTCGTGCTCCTCGACCGCCGCCTCCTCCGAGGGGTCGCCCGCGTCGTCGGTGGGCGCCGCGCAGGACGGCAGCGCCGCCGCGCTGGCGATGAGGAGCAAGCCGTACTTCAGGCGAGAAAAGAACAAGTTTGACAAGGGTCCTCTCTCTCTTCGATCGACTCCGACCGAAATTATTGCAAGCTTCAATCGCGCATGCGCTACCCTCTGACCTTCTATCGAGTCGACGGTGGCTGTCGTCGAGTGTCTCGGCGAGCGCTGTGGTTATTCTCAAGGATGTGTCAGCAATGTGTCAATGATGCGCTGTGTATCAGCATGATTCAAGATCGCTTGAGCGCAACAGGAAATCGCGGTTTTTGTCGCCGCAGGGAGGGATCTGGATAAATCGAATACCACTGCATGTCGTATGTCGTGGCGTGGTGGCGTCGTGGCGTCGTGGCGTCGTGGCGTCGCGGCGTTGCACGACGCCTCCGGGGCAGGGTGGTGTAGGGTGTTCGGAGCTGTTTGCCGTGTCTCTCATCCATGGAGCTACTCCCAACCACAGAGCTGCCGCGTTCCCGATGCATCGGAGATGCTGAATTTTATACGGTACGAAGCTCGGTGCGCGATGGGCTCGGCCCGCTGCGCACCGCGCGGCTCTCGGCGCCGTCACGCCGTCACGCCGGCAGCAGCACGCGGAAGCAGCTCCCCCCGCCCTCGTTGTCCCTCACCTCGATCGTCCCGCCGTGCGCCTCGACGGCCAGCTTGCAGAACGTCAGCCCCAGGCCTCGGCCGGCGGAGAGGCAGGAGCTCCGCCCGTCGAGCCGGGCGTACCTGTCGAAGATGTGGTCGCGCAGATGGACAGGGATCCCGGGGCCCTCGTCGCGCACGACGACCTCCACCCAGCGCGCGTCGAGCCGCCGCGCCTCCACGCGCACGGCGCTGCGCGCGGGGCCATGGCGGAGGGCGTTGTCGAGGAGGTTCTGCAGCACCCGGCGCAGGAGGTCGCCGTCGGCCCGGACGCGGCAGCCGCCGGGCGCGCCCGGGCGGACCTCGATGCGCTGTTCGCGCGAGGCCGCGTGCGGCTCCAGGATCTCGGCCATCTCCCGGAACAACGCGGTGAGATCGATCTCCTCCAGCCGAGGGACGAGCGCCCCCATCTGGCGGCTCGAGGTGTCGAGCAGGTTCATCGCCGTGCGCTGGATGAGCTCGGCCGAGCAGAGCACCTTGCTCCAGCGGTGCTGTTCCCGCTCCGGGATCTCCGGATCGCGCAGCCGGCTCCTGGCAACCAGCATGATGCCCGCGGCGGGGCTCCGGAGGTCGTGCGCGAGGAGCTCGTTCAGCGCGTCGTTCTGCCGCTGGCCGTCCGCGAGCGCCTGAGACTGCTCCGCGAGGTCGCGCGTCGCCGCCTCGAGCTCGCTCATCCGCGCCTGGGCTCTGTCCGCACCCTCGCGGAGCTCGATGTTCTCCATCGCCAGCGCGGCGCCGTCGGCGAGCGCCTGCAGCAGCGTCAGCTCGTGCGCCGTGATCGTGTGCGCAGAGCCCCAGTAGCTCCCGAGCGCCCCGAGGGGAGCGCGGGCGTGGACTGGCACCATCGCCATGCTCCGCACGAACGTCGGCCTGTAGACGTCCATGGGGACCCGAGGATCGAGCGCGATGTCGTCGACGACCGCCGGCGACCGATGCTGCATCACCCACCCGCTGACGCAGCTCGACATCGGGAACCGTCTGCCTTGCCAGAGCGAGGAGATCGCATCTTCCTGGGCATAATGGCAGAGCTCACCTTCGCGGAGGACGAACGAAGCGCCGTCGGCGCCGGTGAGCTCCCGGCAGGCTCGGGCCGCGATTTGCATGAGGCTCTGGAGATCGCTCGCGCGCCATAGCTCCTGCACGACGCACAGGAGGCGCCCCGCGCCGTGGTTCTCCCGGAAGCTCAGCTCCTGACCGCCCGAGCGGGCCGGGTCATCAGGGCCGTTCGAGTTCATCTTCGATGTGCTCTAACGCCCGGTCCCGCTCTCGACAAGGCACTACTCCGTTGTACGACGCGCAGCGCTGCCCGGGATCGCACGGCGCCTCGGCCGGCGTCGTCGCGCCCGCCCGGCGCCGCTCGTCGGCCGCGCGACGCGCCGGAGCGTCCCGGCGGACGCCACGCTCGCGCCATGGCGCGCGCCGGCGCGGCGGACCGCACGCCGGCGCCGCGGCGCTCACGCCCGCGCGAGGCGACGGCGATGGCATGCAGAGGATGCATGAAGGACATGCAGTTTCCGATTTGGAAAATGTGTTTACAATGCCCCAGAACTCCGTCGGATCGACTCCATGCTGGGCACCGCGCGCCCGTGGGCGACCGGCTCGCCGCGATGGGCAACTCACGCCGTACGCCCGCCCGATCGCGCGGCGCCCAGCGTCTCCGAGGAAGGCATCATGATCGACACCAGCATCTCGTCGACGCAGGTCACGTCTCGTCGCGCCCGGCGCGCCGCCCGTCACGGCGACGCTCTGGCCCTCTTGTTCCTCGGCGCCCTCGGCCCGATCGTCGGATGCGCCGACGACGAGCTCGCGCTCGAGGCCCCGGTCGAGTCCTCCGCTCAGGAGCTCGCGAGCATCCCCAACATCCCGGATGAGGCCCTCCAGAAGACCCTGGCGCCCCTCCGGGCCCTCGAGGTCCCTGGCAGGGTCTACCTGAAATCGGTCGAGCAGACGCTCTCCGGCTCGGGGACCTTCACCGAGATCGTCCACGTCTATCAGCCCGACACGAACGGAGAGCGGATACGGTTCGAGCTCGCCGCGAAGACGTCGACGGGGCAGGTGGACTGGAACCACAGGTTCGAGTCGGTCAAGGTCACCTCGCGCCCTGGAGCGCCGGACCAGACGGAGCAAACGCTGTGGAACACCAGCGGCCAGCAGACGTACGAGCTCTCCAGCTCACGCCAGGGCTGGTACCGCGTCGAGTTCAGCTACGTCGCCCCGAACGCGGGCCGCACCCTGAGCTTCAAGGCGACCGACGTCTCGGGGAGCTCCCTGAAGATCGGCTGGGTCGACCCCGCGAGCGCCGCCGTGCAGATCAAGGCCAGGGTCGCCGTGGACGGCTCGGCGTCCCCGGTGTTCCTCAAGGGAGGCGCCTACCGGAACGCCGATCCCAGCCAGTCCGCCTACGCCGACAACGTGAAGCTCAACGGCAACCTGCTCTATCGCCGCGGGTTCGATCAGGGTCGTTACAACTTCCCGCTGGGGCAGCTCAACGTCGCGGAGCACACGCTCGAGTTCTCGCTCGGCGCCAGCAACTACAATCCTGCCAAGTTCTGGTTCGGCGTCAGCGAGAAGAGCTTCTCGCCGACCGGGGCCAAGACGAGCTGGGACCGGGTCCAGTTCCTCTACCAGGGCGCGATGCGCACGGGCGACTACGACGCCTGGAACGAGGGCGTGGCCTTCGCGCAGGGCGCCTCGGTCACGAACGGGGTCCGCCCGCCGCCCGTCCGCCGCGGCACGACGTTCTCGGTGGCCGTCGAGGACTCGAGCCTGAACGGGACCCAGAACGCGACGCTGCGGATCATCTCGGACGCCACGGGCGCGGAGGTCCCCTGGACGAAGTCTCTGCCCGCCGAGGGCGACTACAGGGGAGGGATCTTCGTGAACGGCGCGCTCTCCAGCCGGAACCGCGAGCACTGGCGGATCACCGTGCCGGGCGACGCGCCCGTCGGACGCTACTTCGTGCGCGCGTTCGCCCCCTCGGGCGCGCGGATCGGTCAGGACGTCGTGTTCTACGCGATCCACAACCCCTATCCGCTCGTCGCCAGCGGCGCCATCTCCAAGGCGGAGCTCGAGACGTACGGCTACGACGAGGACGAGGACGGCGTCAACGTGCACGGCGCGTACGGCGCCGATCAGGACAACATCCGCGACCACTTCACGGTGCTCTACGAGTGGTCGCCGCCGTACGAAGTGCACACGAAGCTCACCGGGGCGTTCCGCCGGACCACGGACGAGTCGAAGTTCTCGTTCCTGGATCACGCGGTGGCGGCGGCGCAGGGGACCACGAGCGAGTTCGAGACCATGCGCCGACTGTACCGGCTCGTCACGCAACGTTACCGGTACAGCCAGCCAACCAACCTGGGCGATGTGTCGTCCATCTTCCTGAGCGACGGACTGGATCCGGCCGAGTCGCTCCAGTACGGAAAGCCTAACTCGCAGCTCAGCTGGGAAGACGGCATCGGGGGCGTCCAGTGCTACGACTACGCTCCGGTCCTGGCGGCCATCGCCCGCAGCGCGGGTGTCCTCTCCCGGGTCGTGTCCAGCGACGGCAGCCTCGGCGGCTGGGGGAACCACTTCTTCACGGAGGCGTACATCCCCACCGTGCCCCACCACGGCGGCAAGCAGTCGAACAGCAGCTCGGCCCCGGACAGCGACACCGGTCCCTGGTACGTCTTCGACGCCACCAACCCCGATGGCTCCGGCAGCGTCCCGTATCAGTTCCTCTGGGAGCGCTACTCGGAGGGGATCGCGCCGCAGGCGCAGTACGGCAAGGCGACGTTCGTGCTCTCGGGGTACAAGCCTCGCGGCACGACGACGAACACCGTCACCTGGGATCCGCTGGGCCCCACGGACGACGTCGGCGCGGACGACGTCCTGTCGCTGCAGGCCGCGTACGAGTCCGGACCGGACTTCTGGCTGACGCAGAGCGGCGTGACGGGCTACCTCGGGCGCGGCGAGAAGGACGTCTATCGCATCAGCAAGGCGACCACGGGGGCAAGGGCGGTCTCCGTCAGGACGGTCGGCGGGAGCACCCTGCAGCCGGTGCTCTGCGTGGGGCCCTATGTCGATCCCAACGGCCCCCCGGTGGAGAACGAGCCCGACATGGCGCCCAGGTGGACGGCCTCCGTGCCGGCGCGCTGCGCCGATCGCGCGACGACCTATCCCCTCCCCGAGGGGGAGTCGTACGTGGTCGTCTTCCACGACCACGGTCAGCCGGATGACGTCTCCCCCGATCCGAACGACAGGCTCAAGCTGGGCGACTCGGTCCAGTACGTCCTCGACCTCGAGTTCTGAACCTGCCGAGATCCCTCCCGCCGTGCTGAGGGATCCCCTCCTGTTGCGGCCCTTTACAGGGGGAAATTGAACAGGGAGGCGGGGAGACGGGGAGTATCTTGAAGATTCTCCTCCCCGTCTCCCCGCCTCCCTGTGAATTTTCTGAAGAACTCGAGGGGATGCCTCAGCCCGCCATGGCGGGAGGGGCCGCGGACTACCCGCCGCCGTGCGAGTGAACCGTGGCGCTACCGCAGCCCGAGCAGCTGCTTCAGCGCTGGCAAGGAGCGACGGCTCACCGAGACGGTCTGACCATCGGAGAGGTGGAGCTGCGCGCCACCAGCGTCCGGCGTCAGCGCCCGCACGGCGCTCGCACGAACGAGCTCGGCCCGGTGCACGCGGACGAAGCCGAAGGGCGCGAGGCGCTCCTCCAGCGTGCTCAGGCTCTCCCGCAACAGATGCTCCTCGCCGTCGAAGAGGAAAGCCGTGTACTTGTCCTCGGCGCGAAAGCGCGTGACGAGGAGCGGATCGAAGAAGCGGACCTTGCCCCCGTCGTGAACTGTCAGGAGCGCGGCCGCGCTCGCCCCGGCGGCCGCCTCGGCGGCGCGCTCTCCATTCGCCGGAGCCGCCGGAGCCGCCGGAGCCGCCGGCGCCGGGGGTGGCTCCGGTGGACGCGCCGCGGTGGCCATGACCGACCGCGCGAGCAGGCGTTGCCTGACCTTCTCCAGGGCCCGCTCGAGGCGCTCCTGCACCACCGGCTTGAGCAGGTAGTCCACCGCATCGGCCTCGAAGGCGAGCGCCGCGTACTGCGCGTGCGCCGTGGTGAAGACCACGAGCGGCACGCCCACCGCCTCGGCCACGCCGAACCCGTCCAGCCCCGGCATGTCCACGTCGAGCAGGAGCAGATCGGGCTGGAGCTCGCGCGTGCGCTCGAGCGCGTGCGCGCCCGTCGCCGCCTCTCCGACCACCTCGACGTCCTCGACGCGGGCGAGCATGCGCACGAGCCGCGCGCGCGCGAGCGCTTCGTCGTCGACCACGAGCACGCGCACGGTCATCGATTCCACCTCGCCGGCAAGCGCAGCCGGGCCATGAACCCTCCCTCTGGACCGACCCCCGCGAACAGGCGGCCTTCGTCTCCATAGAGGAGCCGCAGCCGTTCCCGCAGATCGATCAGGCTGGTGCCGGTTCCACGGTGGCTCGAGCCGTCCGGGCCGGGGCCGTCGTCGAGCACGGAGAGCAGCAGATCGTCGCCGGCGAGCTCGGCGCGGAGGGTCACCGTGCCGCCCTCCACGCGGCGGCTGGCGCCGTGCTTGACGGCGTTCTCCACGAGCGGCTGGAGCAGCATCGGCGGCACCTTGATCGAGTGGAGCGCCGGGTCCACGAGGATCGCGACCCGGAGCCGCTCCCGGAAGCGGATCGTCTCGACCTCGAGGTAGTCGGTCACGTTGGCGATCTCGTCGCCGAGCGGGACGACGTGCCGCTCCGAGCCTTCGAGCGAGTAGCGAAAGAGCTTGGCGAGCCGCCCCAGGGTCTCCTCGGCGAGCTCGGGATCGGTGGCGATGAGGCTCATGACGCTGTTCAGGCTGTTGTACAGGAAGTGAGGGTTCGTTCGCACCTGGAGCAGCCGCACGCGGGCGTCGAGCGCGGCGAGCTGCTCCCGGTGCGCCAGGAGCTTCTCCGTCCGGATGCGGGCCATGAACTGCGCGTACACGTAGATCGCGCCGAGCCACAGGGCGCTGATGAGCATGCCCTTCACGACGAGGCCGAGCGGGTCCTTCACCATGTCCGGTGACATCACGCGCAGCACCGGGATGGACAGCAGCGTGCCCGCGGTCACGACGACGGCAGAGGTCAGGCCGTAGACGGTAAACCGGACGGGACGGGCGAGCCTCTGGAGAGGCAATCGCGCCAGGCCGGCGTTGTAGGCAGCCGCATGCGCGAGCACCATCACGTTGGTGTACAGCGTGATCGCAGCCAGGCTGCACAGCGCGACGGCCCAGCGCCTGCCGGGGTGATCCCATCGGAGCACGTCCATCGCGTCATCGTCGAGCAGCAGGGTGATGAAAGGCGGCGCGAGCGCGCCGAACCACATCGCTGCGCGCGGGATGAGGACGGGTCGCGACGGCCTGGTCTCGCTGCGGGCGGCGGCCACGATGTCGACAGGATAGCAGACGGCCGCCGCGCCGAGAGATGAACGCGACGAACGGTCGCTGACGCGCGACGAGCGGCGGCGCCTCGCGACGAGCGGCAGCGCCGCGCGTCCGCCGCGTGACGAGCGGCGCGGGGGCGCGAGGCGCTGCGCGCCGGCCGCGGCCGGCGCCGTCCGCTCGCGCGCTGGTACCGCCGGTCGCGCGCTGGCGTGCCCCCGTCGGCCGGCGCGAGCCGCGGCCGCCCGCGGGAGGCAGGGTGAGATCGCGGCGTGCCGATGGCGCGCAAGCAAGGGAGAGAGCGATGATCGCGACGAGACAGGTCGGGCGCCGGCGGACGCGCCTCGCAGCAGTGACGGTGGTGTCCCTCGCGCTCCTCGGCGCCGGCTCGGTCGGGCTGTGCGCCAGCGCGGGCTGGCTGCCGGCTCCCGAGGGCGCCGACGCGGGCCCGCTCGGGCCCCTGTCGGCCTTCTTGCTGCCGGCCGGAGAGGGAGCGCGCTTCGAGGGGCGCGTCGTGCAGCGGCTCGACGCCGGCTCGTACACGTACCTGGAAGTCGAGAGGGCGGAAGGGGAGCGCCGCTGGGTGGTCACCCTGTCGTCGTCGCGAGGCGCGCGCTCCCGGGCCGACGAGGTGCGGGTCATCGCCATGGGCTTCGCGGAGCGCTTCGCCTCGAAGCGGCTCGGGCGGTCGTTCGACGGCCTGTATTTCGCTGTCGTACAGCCCTTGTGACGTCACGACGAGATGAGGAGAGGAGAGCTCACATGATGAATGGATTGTTGTTGAAGCGCATCGCTGGCGGTCTGGGGATGCTCGCCGCCATGGCGGCGGGCGGCTGCGCTGACGACGGCGCGTCCTCCGCGGGCGACGGGACCGCGGGCGGACCGAACGGCGATGGAGGCGCGCCGCCGGGCGCGTCGTTCGACGGGTGCTCCAAGGCGGAGCTCGAGCAGGACCGCGAGGGCGGCCTGGAGCTCGCGGGGCCCGGCGTCGACGCCGGCACCGGCGCGTTGAAGCCGGGAAGCTACCTCGTCTCCACGACCTACCTCGCCATGAAGCCCGAGATGGCGCAGAAGATGATAGAGCTCTCCGGCCCTGTCATGGAAAGCCTGTCCACGATGAAGGGCTTCGTCGCGGTGGCGGCCACGAGCTCTTCCTCGTGCGCGGCGGTCCGTACGCTCACCGTCTGGGAGAGCGAACAGGACATGTACGCGTTCGTCGGCAGCCCGGCGCATGCCAGAGCCATGGGCCACGCCTCCTCCATCAGCCGCGGGACGAGCAACGTGATCTCGTGGGAGGGGAGCGAGCGGGAGGCGACCTGGGAGGAAGCCGCGAAGCGCCTCGAGAGCGAGGCCGGCGGCGACATCTGAGCGAGGCGCCGCGCCGCGGTGTCCGGCTTCGCTGGCCGACGCGGCTCGTCACGGGCGCGCGCGCGGCGCCACGTGCGAGTCCGCCGACGGCGGCCAGCCGAAGAACCGACGGTACTCCCGGCTGAACTGCGACTCGCTCTCGTAACCGACGTCGTGCGCGACGGCCTTCACCAGGCTTCCCGCGTGGAGCATCTGGCGTGCGCGCGTCAAGCGGAGCGCCTTCGTGTATTGCAGCGGCGAGGATCCGGTCATCGCCTTGAAGTGCTGATGGAACGTCGGGACGCTCATGTGCGCCAGCTGCGCGAGGTCGCCGACGCTCATTCGCTCTGCGAATCTCGTATTCATGTGGCGGAGGACGTGGGCGAGCTGGCTCACCGGGCCCTCCGCGAGGGCCCGGAGCGCATCGCCATGGGGGCCGTCGAGCACGAGAAAGAGCATCTCGCGAAGGGTCTGCCGCGCGAGCACTCTCGTACGTCGCTCATCGGTCAGGCAAGCGAGCAAGCGGGCCCCGGCGTCCTCGAGATCGCGCGGGAGCGGCGCGCGAAACACGCTGCGCGTCGAGCGCGCCGCGTGGGGCGCCGGCGGCGCGCTCAGCTCGAGGAGCAGCTCGCGCAGGAGGGCGAGCTCGATCTCGACCACCACGGTGAGCACGGGCTCATCGACCGACGCGGTGGTCCTGCAGAGCATCGGCAGCGGCGAGGTGACCACGAGGTAGTAGCCGGCGTTGTACGCGAACGTCTTGTCGCCCAGGATCGCCTGCTTCTCTCCAGCGCCGACGAGGATCAAGCTGGAAGGATAGAGGGTGGGCGTGGGCGGCTCCGCGACGGTCACGCGGTAGACGACGACGCCCGGATGACGCGTGCTGTTGCAACCCTCGTGGCGCGCCAGCGCGGCGATGCCAGCGGCCAGCGAGTTGCTCGATCGAGTCGCGCTCGACATACGCCTCATCGTACCTGCCCTGGGCGAGATGGCGCCAGCGGTTTGTCGCCTCGCTCATAGGATCGAGCATGCCTTCGATAGTTCCGTGTCTTCCGCTTCCAGGCGTCGCGGCTATCTATTGTCGCGTCAACTGGCCGCGCAGGCAGGCACGGCCTATCGAGAGGAGTGAGACATGGCTCAGCAGGACCAGGGCGCGCTCGCGGGGCGCGTCGCCGTCATCACAGGAGCGTCGAGCGGCATCGGTGAAGCGACAGCAAAGGCGCTCGCCGCCCGCGGCGCGCGCGTGGCGTTGCTCGCTCGCCGGAAGGAGAGGCTCGATGCGCTCAGCGGCGCCATCCGGGAGGCAGGCGGCGAGGCCGCCGCATGGCAGGTCGACGTGACCGATCGAGGGGCCGTCGAGCGCGTCGCCTCCGAGGTCATCGAGAAGCTCGGGCGCGTGGATATCGTCGTGAACAACGCCGGCGTCATGCTGCCGAACCCGATCGAGGCCAGGCGCGTCGAGCAGTGGCAGCAGCAGATCGACCTCAACATCACGGGCCTCATGAACGTCATCGGCGCGTTCACCTCGGCGCTCGTGCAGGCCGGCTCCGGCCCGGGGCCGGCGGATCTCGTGAACATCTCGTCGATCGCCGGCAAGAACATCTTCCCGGCCTTCGCGGTGTACAGCGGGACGAAGGCGTTCGTGAGCCATCTGTCGATCCACCTCCGCGCCGAGCTGGGCTCCAAGGGGGTGCGCGTGACGGCCATCGAGCCAGGCATCGTCGGCACGGAGCTGCAGAGCCACGTCGACTTCCACGGCGCGCGCGACTGGCTCGAGGGGTCGAAGTCGCAGATGGAGTGGCTCACCCCCGAGGACGTGGCCGAGGCCATCGCGTTCACCGTGAGCCTGCCGAAGCGGGTCAACCTGCAGCAGGTCACGATCATGCCGACCGGCCAGCCCTCGTAGGTCGGGCCCAGGCGGCCTGTCGGCTCGCTCTGCCCCGGCGTGGGTCCCTTGTATACCCGTCGCCATGACGGTTGATTCCGGCGCACCCACGTTCACATCGTGAAACCCCGCGTCTCCTTACCGATCCATTGAAATGTTGCGATGCTTGTTGACATGTCGACCCGCGACGTCGTATCTCGAACGATCAGCCGTGGACCGCTGGGCGCAGCGAGCGAGCTACGAGCGAGGAGGGTGTCATGAGGGTGATGGGGCGATGTCGGCTGGCGGTCTGCGGGCTCACGTTGATGACCGCGGCATGCGGATCGGGCGAGAGCATCAGCGCAGGCGAGAAGGTTGCGCTCCTCACACGAGCGCCGACTCCGGCGAACGAGTTCACTCCGGTGGAGCTCGAGGCCACGATCGACAACCTCGTCGCCGAGATGAACGAGAACGCGATCGAGCCGATGCACATGGCGATCCTGCTGAAGACCATGACCGGCTTCTTTGCGCCGGTCGCCACGGGTGCCAATCGGGCGATGGGTGAGCTCGGGGTCACGGGGAACGTGTTCGCGCCCTCTGGAGAGGCGCGCGGCGGCGTTGAATCGCAGGCCATCCAGACCGAGCAAATCAAGGATATGGTGGCGAGCGGCGCCGAAGGGATCGGCGTCGCGCCCTACGGTGACGCTCAGAAAGAGGCCATCGAGGAGGCCGTCGCGAACGGGGTCCACGTTGTGACGCTCGATACCGACGTGGCGGCCGACAAGCGCTCGCTCTACGTCGGGACCCTCAACCGGGCTGCCGGAGCCACGGCGGCGACGACCCTGCTCAAGCATCTGCCCCCGCCGCCGGGCACGGTGATGATCCACGGCCAGCTGATCCAGGGTTGGGCCGACGGGCTCGATCGGACGCAGGGTGCCCAGGCGGCGCTCGAGAGCGCCGGTTACAAGGTCGTGGTGAGTCAAGCCATCTTCGACGGCGATGACCAGGTTGACCTCGACTGGATGAAGTTCCAGTTCGATGCCGCGGATCCGCCCGTGGCGGGCATGCTCGGCCTGTTCGACATCTCGTACAGGTGCGCGATGCTCACCGAGCTCGTGGGCAAGCCGGAGCTCCCCGTCGTCGCGTTCGACTTCGACCCGAAGACGGTCGAGTTCATGCGCGAGGGGCGCATCAAGGCCACCCACACCCAGCGGCAGTACTACGAGGGCTACATCGCTCCTTACATCCTCTACGGCATCAAGATCATCGGGCTCGACGCGACCAGGCAGATCCTCGCTCCCCTGATGATGGGCGACCCGAGCCGGGTGAACATCGGCGTCGACGTGGTCCCGGCAGACAAGGTCGACGAATACTACGCCTTCCTCGACAAGATCGGCGCGAGCCAGTAGCGATGGGGCGTGGACAACCTCGATATCATCCGCCAGCGGCTCCACAATGAGCGCCTCGTGGGGCGCCCGTGCGAGCGGCCCGAGGACGTGGTTCGAGGGTTATGCGCGGTGCAGGCCCAGGACTACGCCGGGGCGAAGTGGGCCATCGCGCAGCGGACCACCGACGCCACGGACGCCGAGCTCGATCGGCTGTTCAACGACGGCAAGCTCCTCCGCACCCATGTCCTGCGGCCCACGTGGCATCTGGTGATGCCCCAGGACATCCGCTGGATGCTCGGCCTCACGGCCCCGCGCGTGAACGCCGCGAACGCCTACCAGTATCGACAGCTCGAGCTCGACGACGCGGTGTTCGCCAGGAGCAACGACGCGCTCGTGAAGGCCTTGCAGGGCGGTGTCCAGCTCACACGAGCGGAGATCGCGCGGGTGGTCGAGGGGGCCGGCATCCGCGCGAGCGGCCTGCGGCTCGCTTACCTCCTGATGCGCGCCGAGCTCGACGCGATCCTCTGCAGCGGCCCGCTCCGCGGCAAGCAGTTCACCTATGCCCTGCTCGACGAGCGGGCCCCGGGGGCGAAGCTGCCGGGCCACGACGAGGCGCTGGCCGAGCTCGCGAGGCGCTACTTCGCGAGCCACGGGCCAGCGCTGGTGAAGGACTTCGCCTGGTGGTCGGGGCTCACCTTGACGCAGGCCAGGGCCGGCGTCGAGATGGCCAAGGCGCACCTCCAGCACGAGACGGTCGACGGCAAGGTCTACTGGTTCGCGGTCGGACAGGCGATCTGCGGCGAGCTCGAGGCCCCGCTCGTTCACCTCCTGCCCAACTACGATGAATACGTCATCGCCTACAAGGACCACAGCGCGACGCTCGACCCCGCGCTGTCGAGCCTCGCCGGCGACGCGCTCATGGCGCACCTCGTCGTCCTCGACGGCCGGGTCGTCGGCGGCTGGCGCCGCGCCATCCAGAAGAAAGCGGTCGCGGTCACGATGAACCTCCCGCTGCGGCCGAAGAAGGGCGAGAAGGACGCCCTGCAAAGGGCCGTCGAGCGGTACAGCCGGTTCCTGGGGATGCCTGTCACGACGTCGTGGGCGAAGTAGGGCGCGGTGGTGTCGTATACGTGAAGGTAGAAGACGTCGCTCACGGATCCCGCGCGCACCGGAGCCCGATGCCGGCCGCGCGGGTCGTGGGAACCCGATAGTCGCGGGTGGAGAGGAGCAGCGCCTCCGCGACGCTGCGCCAGCCGCCGCCGCGCATCACCCGATCCGTCCCGCCCGTCGTGACGGCGCAGTCCACGCAGTCGGGCGCATAGTCCGCGTGCCAGTCCAGCGCCCACTCCCACACGCCCCCCGCCAGATCCGCTTGCTTGAACAGCCCGTCTCCTTGCGGTGACCTCGATCCGACCGGAAGGACGTCCTCGATCACGCACCCCGCCAGATCGCTGCCATTGCAGGCATACACAGCGTGATCCGGATCGATGGCGACATCGTCCGGCGAGGCGGACCACGGATACGGACGCTGCTCGGCGCCGCCGGCCGCCGCGTAGCCCAGCTCCGCGTCTGTCGGCAGCCGGCCGCCGTCCCACGCGCAGAACGCAAACGCCAGGTGCCAGCTCACGCAGTTCATCGCCAGGCGCTCGTTCGCGCCGGGCTCATCCGTCCACACCCACGCCAGGCCCTCCGAATCGCAGCGCAGCCCTTCCACGAGCTTCGCCCTGTCCGCCGGCAGAGACTCGTCCCACGTCGCGTACCACCCGCTGCCCGCGATCCTCGGGTGGGCGCCGGCGTCCACGGCTGGCCGGCTCCCGGGATACGCGTCCACGAACGCGCGGAACCGCCCCAGCGTGACCTCGAACCGATCGAGCAGGAAGTCGCTCACCGTGGCCGGGAAAGCCGGGTCGTTGCTCCGGTTGAACGTGCCGCCGGTCACCAGCTCGCTCGCGCAGCAGCTCTCGTCTTCCGCCGGCCCGCACGTCGTAGGCAGCCCGGTGCAGCGACTGCCGGTTTCCACGCCGCCGCCGCCACCGCCGCCGTCGGCGCCGCCGCCACCGCTGCCGTCGGCGCCGCCGCCACCGCTGCCGTCGGCGCCGCCGCCGCCGCCGCCGTGCTGCTCTACTGGATGGTAGGGCTTGTCCAGCCCGACGACCGTCGTGCACCCGACGCCCGGCAGGCACAGCGCCACCCAGGACCACCGCGTAGATCGCTTCCTCATGCTCGTACCTCTGTTATCGAGGCGAGAGCCAGGAATCAATAGAGCGCTGCTGGATGGCCGGAGGAGGGGCATCCTCGTGTGACGCGCGCGGGCGCGGCTCGGCCGCAGGACGCGCGAGGTGGATCAGGGGCCGACGTCCAAGGCCTCGAGGCCGTAGCGCTCGAAGGAGCAGAGCGCGCGGTCGCCGGAGAGATGCCCTGAGGGGTGTTCCACGAGCGAGTTGACGACGCGCGCCGAGGACCGTAGCTTTCGCGGCCCAATGGCCCCAAGCGGTTATCTCGAGCGAATCCTGCGCGCCCGCGTCTACGACGTCGCCCAGGAAAGCCCCCTGGAGGATGCGCCGCGGCTCTCCGCGCGCCTGGGCAACCGCGTGCTGATCAAGCGCGAGGACCTGCAGCCCGTCTTCTCCTTCAAGCTGCGCGGCGCTTACAACAAGATCTCCTCGCTGAGCGCGGCCGAGAAGGCGCGCGGCGTGATCGCCGCCTCGGCGGGCAACCACGCGCAGGGGGTGGCCCTCGCCGCCCAGCGGCTCGGCATCCGCGCCTGCATCGTGATGCCGACCACGACTCCCCGGATCAAGGTCGACGCCGTGCGTGCGCTCGGCGCGGAGATCGAGCTGATCGGGGATTCTTACGACGAAGCCTACGCCCACGCCAAGACGCTCGAAGCGAGCGATGGGCTGACCTTCGTGCACCCGTACGACGACCCGGACGTGATCGCGGGTCAGGGCACCATCGCCCTGGAGATCATGCGCCAGCATCGCGGATCGCTGGACGCCATCTTCGTGCCCGTGGGCGGCGGCGGGCTGATCGCCGGTATCGGCGCGTACATCAAGCATCTGTACCCCGAGATCAAGCTCATCGGCGTGGAGCCGGACGACGCCGCGTGTCTGCGCGCGGCGCTCGACGCGGGCGAGCGCGTACGGCTGAGTCAGGTCGGGCTGTTCGCCGACGGCGTGGCGGTCCGTCAGGTGGGCGAGGAGCCGTTTCGCATCGCCCAGCGCTGCGTGGATGACGTGATCGTGGTGGACACCGACGCCATCTGTGCCGCCATCAAGGATATCTTCGACGACACGCGCTCGATCGCCGAGCCGTCAGGCGCGCTGGCGGTCGCGGGCCTCAAAGCGTACGTCGAACGCGAGGGCCTGGGCGGAAAGACGCTGGTGGCGATCCTCAGCGGTGCGAACATGAACTTCGACCGCCTGCGGCACGTGGTCGAGCGGGCAGAGCTCGGCGAGCAGCGCGAGGCGCTGTTCGCGGTCACCATTCCGGAGCGACCGGGCGCGTTCCGCGAGTTCTGCCAGCTCCTCGGGCGCGCGAACATCACGGAGTTCAATTATCGTTTCGGGCGTGCGGACGAGGCGCAGATCTTCGTCGGCGTGGGCCTGACCCACGGGCGCAAGCAGCGCGACGAAATTCTGGAGCGCCTCCACGACGCCAGGCTGCCGGTCATCGACCTCAGCATGGACGAGATGGCCAAGTTGCACGTGCGCTACATGGTCGGCGGGCGCGCCCCGACAGCGAACGAGCGGCTCCTGCGTTTCGAGTTCCCGGAGCGCCCCGGGGCGCTGATGCAATTCCTCACGCACATCGGCGGGCGCTGGAACATCAGCCTGTTCCACTACCGCAACCACGGCGCCGCGTTCGGGCGAGTCCTCGCCGCCTTGCAGGTCCCGGAGCCCGAATACGACGAGTTCGACCGTTTTCTCACCGACCTCGGTTATCCGTTCATCGAGGAGACGAAGAATGCCGCCTATCATCTCTTCTTGAGATGATGAAACACCGGCCCTCGCCGGTGGGGATGTACGTCACGTCCGTCACCCAGACCCGGTTGGTCGTTTGGTGGGCGCTTGGTGGGCGTGCTCGGGTGAGCGTCGACTCTCGCCCGCGTTCCGGCCTGCGCTTCGATGCCTGGTCCTCCCCCGTAGGAGGGCGCTTCACCGCTTCACACAGGGCGTGTCCGGGGCTCCGGCTGCGGTCCGTCGTCGAGGATCGACAGGTCGAGATCGCGGAGCTGCTCGGGGTCGCCCATGACGTCGATCCGGGCGATCTTCCCCTGCGCGAGCGTGAAGAGGAGCACCCGGAAGAGCCGCCCGTGCGGGGCCACGACGACGCCCACCGCGCCGTCCACGAGGGCAGGGCGGGCGAACCTGGCGCCGCGCGCGCCGGAGATCGCCTGCTTGGCCCAGGCGCGCGCGCCGCGGACCTCGGTCCCAGCCGGGGGCGCGGCCGTGGCGTCGGAGCGGATCACGACGTCCGGATCGAGGATCGCCACGAGCGCGTCGAAGTCGCCGCCGCGCATCGCCGCGAGGAAGGCGTCGACGACCTCGCGCTGGCGGCCGACGTCGGCGTCCGGAGACGGGGGCGCTCCCTGCACGCGGCGGCGGGCGCGGCTCGCGAGCTGCCTCGCCGCGGCCGGGGAGCGGCCCACGATGGCGGCGATCTCCTCGAAGGGCACCGCGAACAGGTCGTGCAGCACGAACGCGAGCCGCTCGGCGGGGGTCAGCGTGTCGAGCACCACGAGCAGCGCGAGGCCGATGGAGTCGGCCAGCACCGCCTCGCGCTCGGGGTCGGTCCCGGCCTCGCGGTCCGCGGCGGCGTCGGGCGCGGCCATCGGCTCCTCGCGCCGCGCCTTGCGCGAGCGCAGCATGTCGAGGCACACCCGCGCCACGACCGTCGTCAGCCACCCGCCCAGGTTCTCGACGCCGCTCGTGTCGGCGCGGCTCAGGTGGAGCCAGGACTCCTGCACGGCGTCCTCCGCCTCGCCCACGGAGCCGAGCATCCGGTACGCCACCGCCCGCAGGTGGGCCCGGTGGGCCTCGAACCGCTCCGCCAGCCAACGATTTTCATCCATCGGTCACACTCCCTCGTCTCGCTTCGTCATGGCTGTGACGAACGAACCGTAGCCGATGTGACGACGCGAACGGACGTTCAGCGCCCCGTCACGGTCGGCGAGCACACCCCTACCCTCGAGAGGATCACGACCATGCTGAAAGCACGGATGAAGAACCCCGCGATGCTCATCCCCGGCGTCATTCCGCCCATCCAAGCCCTGCTCGGCGCGGTGAAGAAGAGCGGCGTGCCGGCGCGGACGCTCGAGCTCGTCCACCTGCGGACGAGCCAGATCAACGGGTGCGGCTTCTGCGTCGACATTGGCGCGCGCGAGCTCAGGAAGGCGGGCGAGAGCGACGAGCGCCTGTTCGCCGTGGCGGCCTGGCGCGAGGCGCCCTATTTCACCGACGCGGAGCGCGCCGCGCTGGCGCTCGCCGAGGCCGCGACGAGGCTCAGCGATCGCGCGGATCCGGTGCCCGACGACGTCTGGGAGGAGGCTACGAAGCACCACGACGAGCCGGCGCTCGCGGCGCTGATCCTGCACATCGCGCTGATCAACTGCTTCAATCGCGTCAACGTCACCACTCGGCAGATCGCCGGTTCGATGAAGGTGGAGGCGATGGCGGACACCCGCTGAGGAGGCGTCACCACGCCCCGAGGTTCACCGGCATCCGGAGGGGCGTTGCCCCGCCCGCTCACGCCTCTGGCACGGCGGTGATCTCTCCGGTCGTGTACAGCGCGGAGGTATCCCAGGCGAGCCCGGGGGCGAGCGGCAGGGCGATGTCGATCGCATCGAAGGTCCCTGTGAGCTCGCCGGCCCAGCCGAGCAGGGCGACCGTGTCGCCGGCCTGGAACGGCACGGCGTCGTCTGCCGCGACGACCTCCAGGCCCCCGTCGAGGCGCACGTCCCCGTCCACCTGCATGAGCGGCGCGGCGTCCGGGCCCGCGACGGCGACGCGCAGCGTGGCGCCGGGGCCCTGGTGGTAATCGCCGTCCACGGCCGTCCACGGGTGAGCCTCTCCCACGGAGAGCTCGCCGGCCTGCGCGTTGACGAGATCGCCCACGAAGCTGCCAGTGCTCAGGCGGCCGCCGGCGAAATCGAAGTCGCCCTCCTGGACCTCGATCGCGCCCGCGGCGAGCTCCCCGCGCGCGAGGCGCACGATGGGCCCCGGTCCAGGCTCGGCGCCCTCCCTCAGCGGCGCCGTCCGGAGGAGGCCGCCGACGCCGACCTGGACTCGCCCGTCGATGACGAGCGACGGGGAGGTCGACCACGACGCGAAGATCGTCACATCGCCGCTGTTGCGCCATGACGCGTAGGGCTCGTTCACCCGGACGAACGCGCCGCCGAGCTCGGAGCGGATCTCCGTGTCTTCCGTCACGAGCGTCCCATGAGCGCCGACCGTGAGCTCGCCGTAGCCCACGGTCCCGATGCGCAGGAGCCCCTCGTTGGTCCAGGTGGCGTCCCAGCCCCTCACGGTCGCCCCGCTCGACCCGTAGAGAGGCGCGGAGGAGAAGGTCTCGATCCGCGCGCCCGTGGTGAAGACCTTGGCCCCCTGCTCGACGAGCAGCGTCCCGCGGCCGTTCGCGCCGAGGAGGAACGGGCCGGTGTTGACCCACCTGGTCGCCGAGCCCGTGACGGTCACGTGGCCCTGGCAGACCGGGCACGTCCCGACGTACGCGCTGTTCGAGGAGAAGCTCCCTCTTGCGGAATCATGTGTTGTCCCTCCCCATGAGAAATTTCGCTTCACACGGGATCGTCCCCTGTCCCGCGCGCCCCCGAGACAGGGATGCTCGTGGGCGCGGTACCCCGCAGCGCAGGCTCATGGGGTGGCGAACCCTACCATTGTCAGCCCCTCGGGCACAGGGAGCACCGCGCACCGAAAGCGCGGCGCTGCTCCAGCCGCGGAGAGGATCGGGTCGGGCCCGACGGGGGTCGACGCCTGCCCCTTCCCGGCGACACGCGAGCCGGTATCCAGTCGAATCGCGCTCCGCGGAACGATCGAATCCAATCGAGTCGACCAGATGACGACCGGGGCCAGGCTGGGCGAACGAGCGGCTGGACCCGACGAAGCCCGCCGCGGGGATGACCGGAGCCTTGCGACAGGTCGGACGGGCGTGGCACGATGGGACGCCGGCATCGGCGGGCTTCGCGGCTCACCCGCGAGCCGTCAGGCCGCAGGAGAATCCGATGAAGCGTACGTGGACGATCCTTGGTGTAGCCGATGTGGCTCGCAGCCTGACCTGGTATCAATCGCTCTTCGGTCAGCCGGCATCGCCGCCCGCGCACGACTATTTCGGCCGGGTCCTGGACACGGACGGAACGGTCCTTCTCTGTCTCCACAAGTGGGGAGATCACGAGCACCCGACGCTGCTCAGCCCGGAACGCGCGGAGCCCGGCAACGGGCTGTTGCTGTTCTTTCGAGTGGATGATTTTGACGAGGCGCTGTCGCGCGCCAGAGCGCTCGTCGGTCAGCTCGAGGAGGAGCCCGAGACGAATCCTGCCACCGGGACCCGAGAGTTCGCCCTCCGTGATCCGGACGGTTACTACGTCATGGTCAGCGCGCTCTCCTGAACGAAGAGGCGAACTTCCTACGCGAGGCGGGCGCGCCGGACCAGCTCATGGGATCCGCGTGCCAGGAGCCGGTGCCGCACGGGGGGATCACGACGGCGTTGGTCGGCGGCTCGCTGCCGCCGCCCGCTCACGCCGCGCCGGCCGCGCGCCGGGCGAACCGGTTCTCGGGGCGCGGGAGCCCCAGGTTCTCGCGCAGCGTGCGGCCCTCGTACTCGGTACGGAAGAGGCCGCGGCGGCGCAGCTCGGGGAGCACCAGGGTGATGAAATCGGTGAGCCCGCCGGGCAGGTGGGGCGGCATCACGTTGAAGCCGTCGGCGGCGTCGCTCAAGAGCCACTCTTCCATGAGGTCGGCGATGGTCTCCGGCGTGCCCACGAGCTGCTTGTGGCCGCGCGCCCCGGCGATCCGCAGGTAGAGCTGCCGGAGGGTGAGGTTCTCGCGCCGCGCGATGTCGAGGAGCAGGGACTGGCGGCTCTTGCCGCCGTTGCTGGGCGGGAGCTCCGGTATCGGTCCGTCGACAGGGTACTTCGAGAGGTCGAATCCGCCGATCATCCCCGACAGCAGCGAGAGCCCCACGGCCGGATGGACCAGGTCCTGGAGGGCGTCGAACTTCGCCTGGGCCTCGCTCTGGGTGCGCCCGACGACCGGGAAGAGGCCGGGCATGATCTTCAGGTGCTCGGGGCTGCGTCCGTACTTGGCCAGGCGTCCCTTCACGTCCGCGTAGAAGGCCCGGGCGTCCGCGAGGGTCTGCTGGGCGGTGAAGATCACCTCCGCGGTGCGCGCCGCCAGCTCCTTGCCCGGCTCCGACGAGCCCGCCTGCACGCGGACCGGGTGCCCCTGCGGCGAGCGCGCCACGTTGAGCGGCCCGCGCACGGAGAAGTGCTCTCCCTTGTGGTTCAGCGTGTGGAGCTTGTCCGGATCGAAGAAGACGCCGGACTCCTTGTCGCGCTGGAAGGCATCGTCTTCCCAGCTGTCCCAGAGCCCCGTCACGACATCGATGAACTCCTCGGCGCGCTCGTACCTGCGGGCGTGCTCCACGTGGGCGTCCAGCCCGAAGTTCTGGGCCTCGGCCTGGTTGGCCGACGTGACCAGGTTCCAGCCGGCGCGGCCGCCGCTCAGGTGATCCAGCGACGCGAACTTGCGCGCCAGGTGAAAGGGCTCGTTGTAGGTGGTGGTGACGGTGGCGATGAGGCCGATATGCTCCGTGACCGACGAGAGCGCGGACAGGAGGGTGATGGGCTCGAAGGCCGCGGCGCGGGCGCTCCGGGACAGCGACTCGAGGTCGGAGGCGCCTCCCCAGACGGCGGCGCTGTCGGCGAGGAAGACGGCGTCGAACCTGGCTGCCTCGGCGGCCTGGGCGACACGCAGGTAGTGCTTGAAGCTGTGACCGCCATCGGCCTGCGCGTCGGGGTGCCGCCAGGCTGCGACGTGGTGACCGGTGGCGGGAATGAACGCGCCGAGTCGAAGCTGCTTGCGGGGTGAAGTCATGTGAAGGGTCCTGGGGCTGGGTCGTGCAGAGGGCAGCCGCCGCGGGCCCGGGGCGGGACGGCGGGCTCGGTCGGCCCCGGTGGAGCCACCTTCCGAGCACCGAGCGCCTGGGCAAGCGTCGTGCCGGTGCAGGTGCGCCGGAGAGGCCGCCGAGCGGCGCGACGAGCGCCCGCGGGGAAGCAGGGGTGCTGCGGGGCTGCTTCCTGGGCAACACTCCCTGGCAGGCACGATCGCAAGACGACGGCATGACGCCGGAAAGCTCTCTCGCTCGGTCGATGCGGCGCAACGTCGAAGGGAGCCGCTCTCGTCGCCCTCGTCGTCCAGCAGGCACACCCGCGCGAGCCCGTTGTCGCCTATGCTGCCGAGCCATGGCGATCGGCGGCGTCAACCACGTGACCCTCGCGGTTCGAGACCTCGACCGCGCCGTGCATTTCTACGTCCAGGTGCTCGGCGGCAGGCGGCGAGCGCAGTGGGCAAGGGGCGCGTATCTCGAGCTGGGGACGCTCTGGCTCTGCCTGGAGCTGGACGCGCGCGCCGCTCGGCAGGTCGACGACGCGCACCTCGCGTTCTCGGTCGATGCACAGGGCTTCGCCTCCCTGGGAGAGGCCATTCGCCTGAGTGGAGCCCGGATCTGGAAGGAGAACCGCTCCGAGGGGGCGTCGCTGTACTTCGAAGATCCGGACGGACACAAGCTCGAGATCCACGTCGGCGACCTCCGGACGCGCCTCGCGTCCTGCCGCGAGCAGCCGTACGAAGGGATGGAGTTCTTCGACGACGGAGAGAGCGAGACGCCGGCGCGGTGAAGAGGCGCATCGGCGCGGCGGCTGCGCGCGTGTCGGATGACGCGCGCGCTGCTCGCTGCTCGCTGGACGCGGTGCGTTCAGCCACCTCCGTGCTCGGGCGTGCCTCCACCGCGCGCTCGTGCTCACCTCCTGGCATGAAAACCGTGATTCACGCACAGAGATCGCGATCTCCGTACCTTGCATTGCACGTCGGACCGGCGAGAGCCTGGATCAAGGCCAAGGCGGTTCTCGCCTTGACAGCCCGGTCCTCGATGTGGTGCCGTGTTATTTAACTTGAACACCCATCCGAGAATGCCTGCCGCTCTGCATCGCTCCCGTCTCGCCGGCGCGTGGTTCGCTCGTGGCAAACGGCGCATGCGCGATGTGCAGGCCGGGCTGCTCGTGGGGCTCGCGTCCCTGTGCTCGGCGTCATGCTCGCCGGCAGAGCCCGAGCACCCCGAGGAGACAGCGCCCGATCCTCCCGAGAATGCGGTTGTCCTGGGTAGCCTCCTGCCCCTCTCCGGTAGCGAGCCGGCCATCGGTCCTAACCTCGCTCAAGCGATGTCGCTCGCGGTCGAGCACGTGAACGCTGCGGGCGGGATCGACGGGAGGCCGCTCCACATCGTGGGACGAGACAGCCACTCGAGCTCGGAGCGTGGGTTCGAGCAGTTGCTCGAGCTGCTTTACACGGATCAGGTCGCCTACCTGGTAGGTCCCGAGGAGAACGAGCTCGCCCGCGAGATCGCGCCCGATGTGAAGGCGCTCGACGTGCTCCACATGATCCCTGGTTATGCTGCGCCCTCTGTGGCGCGCACCGAGACGAGGGGGGGCTGGATGCGGCTCGCCCCCTCGACGTCCGCCTTCGGCTGCGCGCTGGCGAAGATCGCAGTCCGCGAGGACATCGCGAGCGTGAACAGCCTCGCGGAGCGGAAAGACTACCACGCCAGCGTCAGCAGCGAGTTCACGACCCGCTTCGCGGGGCTCGGGGGCAGGCTGCTCCCGTCGGTGACGTTCACGTCCGGCGAACCGACGTACACGAAGCAGATAGCGTCCGCCCTGGCGCCGAACCCCGGCCGCACGCTCTTGAGCACCGATCCCGCCGCCGCCGCGCCGATCGTGACCGAATGGGCCGACTCCGGAAGCGGGGGCACCTGGCTTCTCGGTCCCGCGTTGCGTGCCGACGCGCTCCTGGCCAGGATCCCCGCGGGCTCTCTCGACGGACACCACGGGGTCTCGCCCTCGCTCAGCCTGCGGAGCGAGTGCCAGCCCGTGGACGAAGCCCAGGAGACGGTCGACTGCACGGCCGGCAACGCCGCCGCGTTCATCGAGCAGTTCTCCCGCCGGTGGAACGGCGAGGCGCCGCTGCCCGCGGCGCACTTCTACTACGACGGCGTCGTCCTCATCGCGATGGGTCTCGTGTACGCCCAGGCGACGAGCGGGACGATCCCAACCTCGGGACACGAGCTGCAAGCGATCCTCCGCGAGCTGAGCAGCCCTGATCACGAGGCTGCCTCGTGGCGGGATCTGGAGACGGCGATGACCAAGCTCCGCGCGGGGATCCCTCTCCGGTACGTCGGGGCGGCCGCCGAATACGAATTCGACAGCTACGGGGCGAGCCAGCATCATTTCGTGCAAGAGTGGACGATCGACGGTGACACCTTCGTCGATGTCGCCTCCATCGTCGTCACGTGCGAAGCCTCGCAATGACGCCGCAGCACGATCGAGCCTGACGCAGGGTACCCTGGTGGGTCCCGCGTGGCGCGGTGAACGGGGGCGCGGCGCGCCGCATCCAGGCGGCAGACGTTGAGCGTCGGTCCCCAGGACGCCGTCGTCTCGGGGAGGAATCCGGATGCACACGTATCGTCCAGTGGCCAGGGTCGCATTGCTCTGGCTGGTGAGCTGCCTGTCCGCCGCCTGTGACAACGGCGAGGGCGGCGGCGGCCACGGCGCCGCAGGCGGTGCCCCCAGCGGGAGCGGGGGAGGCGCCGGCGCCGCGAGCGGAGCCAGCGAAAGCGGTGCCACGACGACTGCCACACGGCGGCGGATGAGGACTGCAACGGCGTGAACGCCTCCTGCGCCGCGGGGGAGCACCTCTGGAGCATGAGCTTCGGCGCCGATCTCCCTCAGCGCGCGGCGGAGGGCCCCTGACCCCGCTGGTTCACCGAGACGATTCCGGCGACGCTCGGCAACCGAGGTTCACGCGGAGGCCCGCTCGATGAGGCCGGCGGCGACGGCCGCGCCATCCAGCGCCACGGCGCCGGCGATCGCGGCCGCGCGAGCAGCGACCCCGTGATCGAGGGCGCCCCCCAGCGCGGCCAGGAGGGACTCCGCGCTCAGCGCTCCACGCGCCACGGACGTCCCGATCCCGAGCGCCCGGACGCGCGAGGCCCAGTAGGGCTGATCGGAGAACATCGGGACGATCACCTGCGGGACGCCCGCGCGCGCCGCGGTCGTGGTCGTGCCCGCCCCGCCGTGGTGCACCACCGCGGCGACCCTCGGGAACAGCGCCTGGTGGTTGACGTCGCCGATGGCGATGCAGTCGGGGGCTTCGTCGACCCGACCGAGCTCGGCCCACCCCTGCGACAGGACCACGCGGCGCCCCGCAGCCCGCGCGGCCTCGATGGCGGTGCGGCCGGTCTGCTGGTCCGCAGGCATGCTGCCGAAGCCGACGTACACGGGCGGCTCGCCGGCGGCGAGGAACGCTTCGAGCTCGGGTGCGAGCGGCGTCGGGTCGTGGAGGAGCCAGGCTCCCGTCTGCGTGACCCGCAGGCCCTGTGTCGCCGGCGGTGGCCCGAGGACCGCGTCCGCCGCGAGCCACGGGGCCTCGCCCAGGACGTGGCCGAGGACATCGCTCAGCGGACCGAGGCCGAGGCGCTCCCGGTTGTCGTTGAGCCGCTCGAGGAGGCGCTCGTTCCAGCTCCGCGACCCGTCCTGCCAGCGTCGTAGGTTGGACTCCGGGTCGCCCCCGGGCTCCGCGTCGGGCGCATGATCCGGTGACGGCAGGGCCACCGGCGCGTACACGGCGACCGCGGACGGGATGCCCAGCCGTTCCGCGACGGACCGTGCGGCGTACTGGTGCGCTCCGCCGGCCACGATCACGTCGCATCCCTCGGCGGCCGACGCTGTCGCGTCGAACTGGTCTCTCACGAGGTGCGCGGCCAGCGCGCGGATCTGCTCCGGCGTCGGTGCGGAGGCCTGCGCGGCGGCGGCCCCGCTCGGCTGACGCATCGCGATTCCGATCGGGGTCGCCGTGAAGCCCAGTCCGCCCACCCAGTCGATGAAGTTCGGCGGGACGCACAGCCTCACGTCGTGCCCCCGACGCCGCATCTCGACGGCCAGGGCCACCACGGGTTGCACGTCACCGCGCGTCCCCACTCCCGTCAGCAATACCCGCATCGTTTTTCTCCCTTCCAGCACGCGCATTGCGTGGATGACGGAGGCGACGATGGCACCGCGGGCGCGTTTTTTCAGCGTATCAACGCCCGAGCTCTGATATACATGCTGGAACGGGAGGCGAGGCGGGGACGCCCCTGCTGCGGATCATCCGTTCAGGCCGAAGCGGCCGGACCGAAGCATCCACCTGCGGATGCAAGAGGCCGCGTGGGCGGTCCTCATGCATCTCAATCACACGTCGAGCTTGGAGGAGTTTGCCCCGGGGTTGTTACCGACCCGGGGCGGATGGCAGGCCGTGGTCAGCGCTCGTGGCGCCTCTCCTCGGCGTGGTGCCGCCGGCGCTCCGCACGAGGCTTCTTCGTCGGCCTGGCCGGGGTCGCCGGCCTCGCCGTCGCGCCCGCCTTCACCGTCGCCCCCGCCCTGACCGTGACCGCAGGCCGAGCCGGGGTCGCCGGCCGGGCCGCAGGCGCGCGGTGCACGCGGCCGCGCTGCACGTGGTCGTGGTGCACGCGGCCGCGCTGCACGTGGTCGTGGTGCACGCGGCCGCGCTGCACGTGGTCGTGGTGCACGTGGCCGCGCTGCACGTGGGCATGGTGGTGGTGATGGGCTCGGTGCCGGTCGAAGTCGACGCGGTAGTGGACCAGCGCGCGCGGCTCGTCGCGGTAGTAGACCCAGCCATGGCGCGACGGATAGTACCAGCGGCCATCGACGTAGTAGACGTAGCTCCCGCGGTAGTACACGCGCGGGTAGGTCTCGATCTGGACCGGCGCCGCTGCGACGTGAACGACCGGCTCCTCGTACACCGTGACCTCCTCGTACGTGACGGTCGCAGGCGCGGCGGCCCTGGTGTGGACTTCGGCCGCGCACCCGGTCGCGCCGAGGAGCGCGATCGCGACGAGCGCGGCCAGCACGGCGAGCCTGCTGCGCTGCGGGGCATGCGCGGTGGCTCCGGGGGACGGGTGATCGAGGACAGGCACGTTCATCTCCATGGGGTTCACAGGAGCAATTGCGGTGCCACCCGGCGACCCGGGGGCCGGCGCCTGCGCCTGGCAGCGCGCCCGCTCCTGGTATAGCGCTTGCTGACCCGGCGCGCATCCGCGCGACCTGGATCGAGGTGCTCGACGGGCAGGCGACGAGCGACATCGTGCGCGTCAAGCAGCCCGCGCACCCCCCCCCGGGCGCGTCAGGCGATGGCCGCGATGCCCATCGCCTTCCGCTCGGTCATCGCGTCAGAAGACGTAGACGCTCCTGGGGACGAACGGCAGCGGGCTCAAACCGCTCTCCCCGAAGACGGGGTACGGGTAGCCGATGCAGTTCTCGTTGGTGAAGATCGCGGCGGCGGCGCCGTTCGTGTTGTAGGCAGAGTGTGCCCTCCCCTCCCAGCCGTGCTCCGGAAGGTTGACGCACGTGCCCACCTGCGGGTTCAGCGCACGGACGTTGAAGATCTCCCCGCCGTAGCCCTCCTCCTCGAAGAGGCAGAGGACGCCGTCGAACGGGCACGGATTGGAGTCCTCCTCCTGCGCCGAGGCCACCTCGGGGAGCAGCAGGCCTGCCCCCGCGAGGAGGCCGACGCCCACCAGGGCGCGCAAGCCCAGGGAGCGGGACGGAGTGAAACGACGGATATTCATAACGTTCTCGAGCCAGTGCATGGGGTCTCCTCCTCCTGCCCACCCTTGGGCAGGTACTGCGGAGGCACCAAGCGCCGGGGGCGAATCAAGCATTCCCGACCTTCGGCTGTTGTTGACAAGATTTAACATGAAAAGCACACGGGCTCGCATGTCCCTGGAAATCTTTCATCCTCCCGGATAACTGACCAGCACAACAAGGAACCGGGCTGGAATGGTGTGTACCTCGCCGACGTGGGTGTTGGCCGACGCAGGCGGCGTCTCCAGACCGTTCACGGATCCGGGAGGCCGCCGGGGAGCGCTTCGACGACGCGCCGAACGCCGGCGCGCGGTGCGGCCGCTTCGACCACGTTCGTGGCCGGTGCGAGCAGGCGTATCCGCGGCGGCACGATTACCTCCTTGCACGCGTCCACCCGGTAGCGGTCGACGCGCTTCATCACGATGCTTGGAGGTCACTCATGATCGATCGAACGCGACCCTCGCAGAGCCCGAAACGCCGCCGCACCGCCGTGGCCATCGCCGCGGCCTTCGCCTTCGCGGGATGCTGCGCAAACCCGACCGACGACGGCGACGACGGGAGCGGCGGCACGCCGGCCAGCGCAGGCTCGGGCGGCAGCGGCGCCTCGAGCGGCAGCAGCGCGTCGGGCGGCAGCGGAGGCTCGGGGGGAGACGGCGGCGCAGGCGGCAGCCTCGCGCCGACCCACAACGGCATCATCTCCATCCAGGATGTCTCCATCCTCGGGGCGCCCGAGGCGGGTCACGGCCTCACGGTGCAGGTCTTGTTCACCGCAGCGAAGCCCCCCAGCTACGAGGAGATGCCGGGCCAGCTCGCCGGGTGCAAGGGATGGGTTCACGACGCGCAAGACGATGCGCCGCCGCCGCTCACCGATCAGGGCGTCGTCACGATTTCAGGGCTCGCGGGCGGCTCGATCGATTGCCGCTTCCAGGGCAACGGCTACGCCTGCCCGGTGCACAGCGGGAGGGGCGAGACGAGCGTGACCCCCGGATCGATGGGCACCGCAGCGTACGTGATCGGCGGCGCGATGTTCTCCGCGGCCGACGTGGGTCGCTATCTGCGCGTGGGCGGCGCAGCGATGGGCGAGAACAACGGCGCGTTCCCCATCGTGGCCGTCGAGTCGAGCGAGGCCGTGGTCGTGGTCAACCCGCGCGCGACCGAGGAAGCGTTCGTTGCCGATCACGTCGTGCTCGCCGGCGCCGGGCCCGTCCCGGGCAACCCGAGCGATCCCATCGCGAGCGGCGATGAGGTCGTCGTGGGCATCGAGCCCGGCGGCGTGATGGCCTTTGAATTCCCCGATGTGGGACCCATCGCGGCAGGGGGTGAGTTCCAGCTCGACGACGCGTCGCGGTCCATCCTCGGCGCGGTGCCGCTCGACGGCACGCCGATGACCCTGGGCTGCGGCGGGGAAGGCGGGCGCTGCGGGGCCGCGCAGGGTACGCTCGTGCGCATCACCACCACCGACGGCAGCGTCGAAGGAGCGTTGCTGTTCGCGATGCCGCCTCCCGCCGACAAGCAGGTCGAGATCCAGTGCATCGCGCTCGGAGGAGACGGCTCGGTCACGGTGCCGGCCGAGGCGATGAAGCTGATCCGCGACGCGCATCGGGCGTCGCCGATCACGCGCATCCGGACGGCGTTCATGCGCGAGGGCGTGGCGAGCGCCACGAACCCCGCGCCAGAGCCCCGGAACACCGTCCACGTCGTGGCGGGGCACGGGATCCTGGGCTTCACGAGCCCCTGAGCCCGCACGAACGGCCCACGCCCTGATCGCAGCGCCATGCCCGATGCGCCCGCGACGCCTCCCGCGGCGCCGCGTGCCATGCACGAGGAGCCCCCGTCTCTGGCATGCTGCATGCTGGCGTCTCTGGCATGCTGCATGCTGGCGCCGCGCGCAGGGTACGACCTCAACCGACCGTGGTGGCGAAGGTGGTCCAGCGTGTCGTCGACCATGCGCTGCGGGACGGCGTGCGGCCGGACGCCCTGCGCCGCGCGGCGCGCCTGCCGCAGGCGCTCGCCGAGGATCCGGGGCGACGCATCGAGTTCGATCACCTCATCGACCTGTGGACGTACCTGGGGCGGACGCTCGACGACCCCTCGTTGCCGCTCCGGGTAGCGCAGGCGGCGGCCCTCGAGGACCTGCACGTGCTCGGCTTCGCGATGCTGACCGCGCCGTCGGTGCGCGATGCGCTCGACACCGTCGCTCGCCACGGCGCGCTGCTCACCGACTCGGGTCGCTGGGAGGTGACGGAGGCCGGGCGGCGCGTCCACCTCCGGTGGTACCGCGTGCGGCCTCTCACCCTCGGGCACCGGCTGTCCAACGAGACGGCCGTCGCGCAGGGCCTCGGGGGCCTGCGGCGGATCGCGGGCGCGGATCTCACGCCCATCGAGGTGACCTTCCGCCATCCCGCGCCGCCTCGCCGGGCAGGGCACGGCGCGTTCTTCGATTGCCCGGTGCGCTTCGACGCTCCGCACGACGGGCTCTCCTTCCGTCGCGAGATCCTCGACGCGGTGCCTCCCTCTGCGAACCGGACGCTCTGGGAGTACCTCTGCAGGTCTGCGGAGGCGCTCTCCGAGCAGCTCGCTCCGCGGACGCGCGAGGACGCCGTCCGGCACGCGATCGTGCGCGAGCTGTCGAGCGCCGACGGCGGTATCCCGTCGCTCCCGCGCGTGGCCCGCGCGCTCGGCACGACGGAGCGGACCTTGCGCCGGCACCTCGAAGCCGAGGGGACGAGCTTCCGGCGCCTCGTCGACGACGTGCGCCGCGAGCGCGCCGGCAGCTTGCTCCAGAGGGCGACGGTCAGCGTGACCGAGGTCGCGCTCCAGCTCGGCTTCGCGGACGCGACCGCGTTCAGCCACGCGTGCCAGCGATGGTTCGGCTGTGCTCCCCGCGAGCTGCGGGGGAGCGCCCGAGCCGCGCTCGGCCCCGCCCCGTCCTCGGCACGTTGACGACGTGCAACGCACGACGCCTTGCAGCCTTGCGTCATTGCGTTGACATTCTCCTCCTCGCCGCCAGGCAGATCCCCGGCGGGATCCCTGGCACGCGGCACCAACCCTCCGCGCTCGCAAGGAGCTGTTCATGACACGAACGCCCGTCCTCATGGATCACGACGGCGGCATCGACGACTACCTCGCGATGCTCCTCCTGATGACGATGGACCACGTCGATGTCCTCGGCGTCGTCGTCACCCCTGCCGATTGCTACATCCAGCCCGCCGTCAGCGCCACGCGCAAGATCCTCGATCTGGTGGTCCGCCATGACGTCCCCGTCGCCGAGAGCACCGTCCGCGGGCTCAACCCCTTTCCGCCCACGTTCCGGCGCGACGCCTTCTGCGTCGACAACTTCCCCGTCCTGAACGAGCGCGAGGAGGTCCTCGCCCGGCGCGTCCCCGAGAGCGGGCAAGCCTTCATGGCGAGCGCCCTGCGCGCCGCCCCCGAGCCCGTGACGCTCCTCGTGACCGGGCCGCTCACCACCGTCGCGGCGGCGCTCGACATCGATCCTCGCGTCGAGGGGAACATCCGCGAGATCGTCTGGATGGGCGGCGCGCTGAACGTGCGCGGCAACGTGGAGAGGGCCATCGAGAGCGGGCAGGACGGCTCCGCCGAGTGGAACGTCTACTGGGACCCGATCGCCGCCGACCGCATCTGGAAGACCTCCGTCCCGATCACCCTGTGTCCGCTGGACATCACGAACCTCGTCCCGGTCACCCAGGCGTTCATCCGCCGCCTGTGCCGACAGCGCCGCTATCCCCTCTCCGACCTCGCGGGCACCTGCTACGCGCTCGCCGGCCACCAGGACTATTTCGCGTGGGACGTGCTGACGACATCGTACCTCGGCAAGCCGGAGATGTTCACCCTTCGCGCCTGGGAGACGGAGGTCGTCACCGAGGGCCCCTCGCAAGGGCGCACCAGGGTCGTGCCCGGCGGGCGCCCGGTGCGGGCGCTCGACCAGGTGGATCTCCAGCAGTTCTACGACTACCTGTTCTCCCAGTGGTCGAGGTGACAGGTCGCCGTCGTCGGCTCACCGCGCGAGCGCGGTCTTGTCGAGGTGACCGAAGTCCCAGATCACGGAGGAGCCTGCACCGTAGTCGACCGTCACCGGCTCCTGCGCGGCGAGGCGGTCGAAGGCGGCGCGCGGGAGCAGGAACTGAACGGTGTGGAGGTCGCCGTTCGGATGGAGCGCCCGGGTGCTCCGCTCGCCCCCGACGGTGAGCACCAGGTTCGTGGCGCGGAGGTCGAAGAACTCGCCCGTGGTGAGCGTGATCTCGACAGCGTCAGGGCCGCTGCTCTTCACGCTCTGGATGGCGTTGCCGGCGGTGATCCGCCGCGGCGCGGGGAGGGTCGCGCCGGCCGCGCGCGGGACGGCGCTCGGCGGCGTCGCGCTCGACGCGGCGGGGGCGAGCCGGGCCAGCGCCGCCGGGGCCTCGGTGGTGGCGCGGGTGGCGCGGATGTTCGCCACGTACAGGCTGGTCCCGTCGAACGGGGTGGGGAAGGTCAGGCGAACCCCGCGAACCGACGCGAGCGTGGCGCCGCTGAACGAGGACAGCGGAATGCGCGCGGTCGGCAGCGTGGTGGCGCCGCGCGGCGTCTGACCGAGCGCCAGGAAGTCGTCGATGGCGACGGCGCTCGATCGGCTATCGTCGGCGTTCACGAGCTCCACCTGGAACGATGCCTCGAACGTCGCGTCGGTGTTCCAGCTGCGGTCGGCGCGAAGATCGAGGTAATCGTACTCCGTGAGATCGAAGCCCGTGCCGACGGGGGACCAGTTCGACTGGAAGAACGTCGAGCTGCCCGCGACGACGTCGTGGATCCACGCCGCCTTGTGCGAGGGATCGTGCCCGCTCACGGTGATGTGGTCCACCGAGATCGTGCCCCCGGTGGTGATCGGCAGGCCGTAGGAGCTCGTGCCGGTCGGATTGATGAAGTCCTCGAGCAGCAGGCTGTAGGTGGAGTCGCCGCCCGGATGATAGCCGCGGCGGACGCGGTACGGCACGTTCGGGAAGGGGAAGGCGGGGTCGAACAAGGCGTTCGCGGCCTCGTCGCGGTCCGCGCCCACGTTGGCGGTGAAGAACTCGACGGCCGCGAAGCGACCCGTCTCGCGCTGCTCCGGCGAGCCGTACTCCGCCGGATCGAAGAGCGCCTCGTGGTCGATGCAGCCCGTGACCCCGCCGCCGTTTGCGTCCGCGAGCTGCCACTCGCTGTTGTAGTAATTGTGGTTGGCGCCCCACACATGATAGAAGGACTTGAAGGTGGGCTCCGGCTCGGGGATGCTCATCATGCGATCGAACGGTCGCAGCCCGGGCAGATCGCTCAGGTCCCAGTCGCAGGCCGGCAGGATCACGTTCCAGGCCGTCTGGTCAGCGTTCAGGAACTGGCCGTTCTGGCCCTTGTCGGTCGGGCCGATCTCGAAGATCCCGCGGATGCTCACCGGGCTCTCGATCAGCGCAGGCCAGGGGCTGCCGCTCCGGCGGTACTCGTTGTAGGCGAACCGCACGGCCTCGCCGCCGCGCGAGTGACCCATCAAGCCCACCTGGTCGAAGTCGATGCGATCGGCCAGGTCCACGCCGAGCTCCGAGGGCGTCGGCTCGGTCCCGCTGTCCCAGCGGCTCAGCCGCTCCAGGTGGCGGAGCAGCAGGCGCCCGCGCGGCCCGATGGCGAACTCGTCGGCGGGCGTGCTCGGCGCGGCGTGGATACCCCGGTTCGCGTTGATGGACACCACGAAGTAGCCGCGCGTGGCGAGGTCCACGGCCATGTAGTCGTAGCCGCGGTGGTTGGGGACGACGACGTAGTTCTCCGGGCACGTGCCCGTCGTGGCATACTGGTTGTTGTTGTCCCTGCGAGGGTTCTCGCCCGTGCCGCACGTCGGGTGGTTCCCGTGCAGGAACACGAGCAGCGGATACTGCCGGCCGGCCTCGAGGCTCGCCGGGCGGTAGAAGGACGCCCAGAGCTCGGTCGCGTAATCAGGGCTGACCATCGCGTCGACCGCAGCCGGGAACTTGTACTCCGCGATCGCCACGCCGCCGCCCATCGGCGGCAGGTCGCTGCTCACCGACAGCAGGGCCGGCTCGATCCCCGGGCTCGGGATGCTGGCGCAGAAGCCGAGCTGGGCGATGCCCGACGGAGGGATCGCCCCGTTGCCATCAGGCGTGACCGAGATCTGACCCGTGGTCCCGCTGAACGTGCCGTTCCAGGACGAGAAGATGGTGCCTGGGCCGGCGTTGAGCTCGACGCTCCACGTCCCCGTCGTGGCGCTCGAGTGCTGGTTGCTCACGGTGATGCTCGCGCAGTAACCCTGACCCCACTGCGAGTCGATCACGAGATCGGCGCTGATCCCGTTCGCGCCCTGGAGCGCGGCCTGCGATGTGCTGATCGGCTCCGTCGAGCCGCCGCCGCACGCCGGCAGCAGCGCCAGCGCTGCAGCGGCCGCCCTCATGTCCCATCTGCTCTGGAAGTTGTGCATGGATAATACCCAGGTTGGTGATGAAGCGTTTGAACGTCGGGCTGCTTCATGAATTCAAATTCGGAGATGATCGCGTGAAGTAATGTAAAAAATCATGTAGTTGATTCATGTGCTTGGATGCGAGCTCTGCCCAGCTCCGGCGACGGCCCGAGGCGGCCCTCTGCTGCGTGCTCCCTCCTCGCTCGCGGTCGACCACCGCCGGATCACGGGAGGATCGTGGCGTCGGGCTGGTCCTGACGGGTTTGTCCGGGGAGCGCTGGTCCGGGAAAGGCGGCACCACCGCGGGCGTCGACGTACGTTAGCAGGACGCTCCGCGTGGAGCGTGAGAGACAGGAGCTGATCATCCGTGGGACATCGGACTGTTTTGATCTCGGGTGCGAGCATCGCCGGCCCCGCGCTCGCCTTCTGGCTTGCGCGCTACGGGTTTCGACCCGTCGTCGTGGAGCGCGCCGGCGCGCTCCGGCTCGGCGGGCAGAACATCGACGTCCGGGGCGCGGCGCGGAAGGTCGCGCGCCGCATGGGGATCGAGGACGAGATCCGGGCCGCCACGACGGGCGAGCAGGGGCTCCGCTTCGTCGACGAGCACGGCGCGACCCAGGCCGAGTTCCCCGCGGAGAACGCCGACGCCGGCGGGTTTACCGCGGAGCTCGAGATCCTGCGCGGTGACCTCGCCAGGATCCTCTACGACCGCACCCGTGACACGACGGAGTATATCTTCGGGGACCAGATCACGGGCCTCCGGGACCACGGCGACCGGGTGACGGTCTCCTTCGAGCACGGCGCCGAGCGCGATGTCGATCTCGTGGTCGCCGCCGACGGCATCCGCTCGCGGACCCGGACGCTCATCGTCGGCGATGAGCCCAGGATTCGCCAGTTCGGCCTCTACGGCAGCTACTTCACGATCCCCCGCGGCGCGTCCGACGGCGCCTGGGCTCGCTGGTACAACGCGCCCGGCAGGCGCGCGATACTCCTGCGTCCAGACAATGTGGGTACCACCCGGGCGTCGCTGTGGTTCCTGTCGCCCCCGCGGGGCCATGAGAGGTCGAGCGTCGCCGAGCAAAAGGCGCTCATCGCGAGCGTCTTCGCCGACGCTGGCTGGGAAGCGCCGCGGGTGATCGCCGCCCTGGCTGACGCCGAGGACGCCTATTTCGAGTCGATCAGCCAGGTCATGGCGCCGCGCTGGTCACGCGGCCGCGCCGCGCTCGTGGGGGACGCTGCGTACTGTCCGTCGCCGCTCAGCGGAATGGGCGCGAGCCTCGCGCTCGTCGGCGCTTACGTGCTCGCGGGAGAGCTATCGCGGCAGGCCGACCCTCGAGATGCCTTCGCGGCCTACGAGAAGCTCCTGCGCCCCCTCGTCGACATGGCCCAGAAGCTCCCACCAGGCGTCCCCTGGATCGCGTACCCGAAGTCGAGGTCCGGCATTTCGGTCCTCCACAGGGTCGTTCGGCTCGCGTCCAGCCCCCTGGCGCGGCGCCTCCAGGGCCGGCTCGGGTCCTCACCGGCCGACAAGATCGAGCTCCCCGACTACGCGAGCGGAGGCTGAAGACAGCCTTCAGCGCCGGCGCGGAGCGGGCCCGCGCCGCGAGGAGCGCGGACAGGGGCCCCGGGCTATGCTGGCGCGCCGCCAGCACGAGAGCTCATGACCAGCCCCACGACCGCCTCAGCCCCGATGGCCCCCGGCGCGCCCGCCCTGCGCCCTTACCAGCGCGCCGCCGTCGACGCCGTCCTCGCGGCCCGCAGGCGCGGCGTCCGGCGCATGGTCGTGTGCCTCCCCACCGGCGCTGGCAAGACGGTCATCTTCTCCCATCTCGCCCGACTCGCCAGGCGGCAGGTCCTCGTCCTCGCCCACCGCGAAGAGCTCCTCTTCCAGGCCAAGGACAAGATCGAGCGCGCCCTCGCCGGACAGGCCACCGTCGCCGTCGAGCAGGGCGAGCTCCGCGCCTCGTCGGACGCGCGCGTCATCGTCTGTTCCATCCGCTCCCTCCACGAGAAGCGGCTGGCGCAGGTCACCGGCGGCCGCGATATCGGACTCGTGATCTACGACGAGTGTCACCACGCCCCCGCCGAGGACAACCGCCGCGTCCTCCGCCAGCTCGGCGCCTTCGACCCGGCGTGGACTGGCACCCTCCTCGGGTTCACCGCCACGACGGCCCGCGGCGACGGCAAAGGCCTCGACGACGTCTTCGAGGCGATCGTCTACAGCCGCACGCTCCCCGAGATGATCGGAGACGGCTATCTCGCGCCGCTCACCGGCTACCGCGTCGCCACCGCCACCGACCTCTCCCGCCTCGACGCCGGCGGCCTCGACTTCGCCACCGACGAGCTCGAGGAGGCCGTCGACCTGGAGGAGCGCAACGCGCTCGTCGCCCGATCCATTCAAGAGCTCGCGCGCGACCGCCGCACCATCGCCTTCTGCGTCACGGTCGCGCACGCAAGGAACCTCTCGAAGGCGCTCAACCACCTCGGCGTCCGGTCCGCGTACGTTCACGGCGACATGCCCTCCGACCTCCGCGGCCGGATCCTCGCCGATTTCCGGGAAGAGCGCGTCCAGGTCCTCACCAACGTCGCTGTCCTCACCGAGGGCTTCGACGACCCCGGCGTCTCCTGCGTCGCGATGGCCCGCCCCACCCGCTCGGAAGGGCTTTATGCCCAGTGCGTCGGGCGCGGCACCCGCCTCCATCCAGGCAAGAAGGATTGCCTCATCCTCGATTTCGTCGACCTCTCCTCGCTCCAGCTCTGCACGCTCCCCTCGCTCTTCGGCATGCCCCGCGACCTCGATCTCGAGGGCAGGGACGCCGCGGAGGCGAGCCGCTTCTTCAGGCAGGTGGCCTTCGACTACCCCGGGTTCGAGGTCGAGGCGGGCCGCATCACGCTGCGCGAGATCCAGGAGCGCGCCGCGCACTTCGATCCGCTGAGCCTGCGCGTCGACCCCGAGGTGCTCGCCATCTCGCGCAATGCGTGGGCCTCTCTCGGCCGCTTCGGACTCGCGCTCCATTTCGAGAGGAAGCCCGGAGCGCTCACCGAGGTCGTCGTCCTCGCCCGCGGCGGTCGCGGGAAGCGGTGGCACGTCCTGCTGGACGGCAAGCTGGTCGAGCGCTTTTCCACCCTCGAGGAGGCGGTGGCCGCTGTCGATTACGAGGTCGCGCGCCGCGGCCCCGCGGCCGGGGCCTCGGCGCGGCACGACGCGCCATGGCGCAGGGGGAAGCCCCCGGTGCCCCTGCCGGCCGAGCCCCCGAGGGGCCATCCCCCGCCGAGCACGATGGAACAGGCCATGATCCTCGCGGTGTGGGCGAGGGTCACCGCGCCGCGCGAGGCGCGATGAGCCGATCCCCCCGGCGGCCCAGCTCGGCTCGGCCGGGTGCCGGTCGGACTACGGCAGGCTGAACGCGAAGAGCGTGTGCCCCGGCGTGCCGACGCCGAAGCTCTGGTACCCGCTCCCCCAGTACACGGTACCGCGCGACACCGCCGGCCCCGCGTTGACGGAGCCGTCGGCCGGGTGGCTCCACAGGACGGCGCCCGTCGCGGCGCTCAGCGCGTGCACGTCGCCGCTCATCGAGCCGGCGTACACCACCCCGTTCGCGACCGTCAGCGGCCCCCTGTCCTGCGCGCCCGCCGTGGGATCCGCCGTCTGCCACAGGAGTTCGCCCGTGGCGGGGTCGAGCGCGCTCCACGACCCCCACGTGATGATCTCGCCCGACGGGTGCAACGTATGAGCGATCTGATCGCTGTTGCCAACCGGCACATAGATCCTGCTCTCGTCCAGGGCGACGCCCCACATGATCCCGCCCAGGATCCCGCCGGGGCCCACCAGCGTGCTCCACACCACGCTCCCGTCGTCCCTGTCGAGCGCCCAGAAGATCCCGCTCTTCTGCCCGGCGCCGACCAGCGCGCGGCGGTGCGCCCCCGTGCCGGCCGTGAACAGCGCGGCGCCCGTGCCAAAGTCGTAATCCGGCCCCGTCGGGGAAGGACACCAGTCGTATCCGTAGAAGCACGCCCCCGTCCAGGCGTCGAAGCCTTGCAGCCGGCGCGCCCACTTCGTCGCGCCGGTGTCGAGGTCGAGCGCGACGATGGCGTCGATATGGTCGTCTGCCGCGAGGCACGCCTCGGCGGCGACGGGATCGTCGCCGGCGGCCTCGGCGCACCCCGCGACGGACGGCGGCACGCTGTAGTTGTTTCCGGTCGTCACGTAGAGCGCGCGCCGGCCGACGTCGATGGCGGGCGCGCCGGCCCACACCGCGCCGCCGCTGTAGCCGGCCGGGACGAGATAGGTCTGCCACAGGAGCTCCCCTGTCACCGCGTCGAGCGCGACAACGCTGCCGCGGAACGTGCAGCACGGGTATCCGTCGTCCACCGCGAAGAGCTCCTCGCGCGAGGAGACGCCCACGTACACGCGGCCTCCGTGGACGACGGGCGACTGCGTGACGATGGCCGCGGGGTGCGGGTCGACCTGCGTCTTCCAGAGCAGATCGCCGGTGCGTTGATCGACGGCGAGCAGGTACGCCCCGGCCTGCGTGCCGAGATACAGCATGTGGCCGTGGAGCGCCGGGCTCGTGCGCGAGATGGCGTCCGCCGTGCCCGTGAGGCCGGGGATCGTGCGCGTCCAGAGCGGGAGCCCTGTCTCGGCGTCGAGCTTGTACAGGCTGCCGCCCCAGTCCGGGAAATAGACCGCCTGGTGATCGACGGCGGGCGTCGCAGAGACGCTGCCGCTCGTCGTGAAGCTCCATCGGACGGAGAGCGACGCGACGTTCGCCGGGCCGATGTCGCGCTCGTCGTCCGCGTTGTGCGTGTTGGCGAGATCTCTGCCAAAGACGGTCCAGCGCCCGGCGCCCCCGCCCGTGTTCGCGCGGCTCTGGACGGCGAAAAGCATCAAGGAAACAGCGGCGACCGCGAACGCGGGCCGCATCTGGAACATACGCTTCATGAGGATCCCTTCCCCTGGGAACGTCGAGGACAGCAGCTCCCGATGTCCGGGCCGGCCAGCTCCGTTGCCGCTGCGTCTCGGATCGCGGTGAGGATTGATAGGGTCCGGAAGAGGCGTCAATCAGCAAAGATCGGCAATCTCCGGAAGACAGCGCGAAGCGCCGCTCAGGACGGTCCCGGTGGATGCGTCCAGTACGCCGACGTGTGATCCATCGGTGAACCTCGGGCCTGCGCGCCGAGAGGAGCCATGCGCGGGGACGGCGGCGCGGGCGGAGCTCCGTGGCTGGCCTATGAACGGAGCGCGGGGAGACCTCTCGGTTCTTCGCGCTGAAGACCTTGACAGATCGAGGATGGCTTGGTTGACCTCCCGTCTGGGATCGCGCCCATGAAGCCAGCGCCAGCCGGGCGGTCGTACTGAAAGCGACCGCCCAGGTCGGCGCCGCGACAACATGCTCCGTCGTCACGGTGGCGCAGAGTCGTGATTGATGCGAGGTGCGGCGATGCCCGTGGCTGGACCGAAGGACAGCCTTCAGGCCTACGAGATGCTGACCCGCGAGGTCGGCGGCCGGCGGCGGATCATCAGCGATCCTCCCCTGATCGTCCCGATGGATGAGTTCTTGAAGGGGCTGGCCCGCGAGCAGATCGAGCAGCAGGTGCGCGAGATCCTGCGCGGTTACCGCCGCACCCTCCAGACCGATCGGCGGCACCTGCTGGAGCGGTACGACTTCGCGAATATGGCCCACAAGGTGGTCGGGGTCGGGAGCGTCGGCTCGCGCGCCTGGATCATCCTGCTTCTCGGCCGTGACGACCAGGACCCGCTCTTCCTGCAGGCGAAGGAGGCGCAAGCGTCGGTCCTCGAGCCGTTCCTCGGAAAGAGCGAGTACCGCAACAGCGGCCAGCGCGTGGTGGCGGGCCAGCGGCTGATGCAGGCCGCGAGCGACATCTTCCTCGGCTGGCAGCGGGTGGAGGGCGTCGACGGCGTCGAGCGCGACTTCTACGTGCGCCAGCTGCGCGACTGGAAGTTCTCGGTGGACATCGCCGCGCTGGATCGGGTCGTATCGACGACGTACGGCCGTCTCTGCGGTTGGACCCTCGCACGCGCTCACGCGCGCTCGGGCGATCGGATCGCGATGGCGGCCTACCTCGGGAAAGCAAACTCCTTCGACAAGGCGACCGCCGCGTTCGCGATCGCCTACGCCGATCAGACGGAGCGCGACCACCAAGCGCTGGCGGCCGCGGTGAAGAACGGACGCATCCAGGCCGAGACCGGGCTCTGAGCGGCGCAGGCCCGTTCTTCTCGACATGGCGATACGCCCGGTAGAGTTGCGGGCATGAGCCGAGGGGGGAACGTGGCCGAGCTCGTCCAGGCCCGTGCCTGGTACCGGAGCGGAGCCGGCAGAGGATCGGCGCGGCGAAGCGGGCAGCCGGTCCCTGGTACGCCGCGCGCGCCGGAGGTCGTCGGATTTCTGACGGGCTCGTGATCAAGGCGCCGCCGCGCGGGCATTCAAGGGGTCGCCGTCCGACGTTCGGCGATGGTGGTGCGGAGAGACACAGTGCTTCCGGCGTGGGTACAGTTTTCGAGGCGTGAGTCGCCCCGCAGGCTGTCGAGTGAAGGCAATCCCTTCGATGCATGGATGAATCGAGCGGTGCGCGCAGCGCGCGGACGCCACGAAATAGGACAAAATCGACTTGAAGACGACCGGCAAAGTGGGGAATAACCTCAGCGGCGCTCGCGGGTCGGACCCTCGACCGCCATCCCATCGCCCGACCCCGGCGGGATCCTGCTTCACGACCCCCTCACGAGGAACGCTCAACATGCGTCTACACACTGCACGTGCCACGATCTCTTTGGCCTTGTTCGCAACGCTGCCTTGGGCGCTCGCCGCCTGCGGCACCGGAGACGAACCGGATTCCAGCGGTTCGGGAGGAAGCGCTGCAGTCGGCACGGGGAGCGTCAGCGGCAGCGGCACCGGAGGGGCGACGACGGTCACTGTTGGAGCGTCCTCTTCGGGCGGTACCCCGACGGGGACGGGCGGCGACCTGGCGACGAGCGTGGCCAGCACCGGTGGTGGGGGCCCAGGCGGAACGGGCGGAGCGACGGGGACCGGTGGTACCGACGGCAGTGGCGGCGACGGCGGCAACGCCGCGAGCGCCGAGTGGGGCCAGGTGGAGAACCCTGGAGCCGGGTGCTCCGTCGGAGCGATGCCGAGCGTCGCTTCGCTCACGGCGAACGCGAAGCTGCCGGACCCGTTCAAGAAGATGGACGGCAACCGCATCACCGACAAGAGCGAGTGGGCCTGCCGGCGCGAAGAGATCCTCCAGCAAGCCTACAAGTTCATCTACGGCGACAAGCCCGTCCCGGCAGAGGGAGCCGTGTCCGGTACCGTGAGCGACAGCAGGATCACGGTCCAGGTCAACGATGGCGGCAGCGCCTCGTTCAACCTCACCGTGAACATGAACGGGGCGACGGCGCCAGCCCCGGCCATCATCGGCTACGGCGGCCTGAGCGGCATGCCAGTTCCGAGGGGCGTCGCGACGATCACCTTCACCGCGGTCGAGTCGACGGGCGGCAGCGGCGCGAAGAACGGGCCGTTCTACAGCGTGTACGGCTCGGACCATCCCGCGGGTTACCTCACGGCACAGGCCTGGCAGATCAGCCGCGTCCTCGACGTCCTGGAGCAGAACCCCGGCGTCATCGATCCGCGCCGGGTGGGTGTGACGGGCTGCTCACGCTGGGGCAAGGGTGCCTTCGTCGCCGGCGCGCTCGACAACCGCATCGCCTTGACCATCCCGGTGGAGTCGGGTCTCGGGGGCACGGTTGGCCTGCGCCTCGTCGAGGTGCTCGATAGCTACAGCGGCGCCGAATGGCCCTATCATAGCATCAGCTACGTCCGCTGGCTCTCGGAGGCGGCGCTCGGTCAGTTCACCACGGGCAACAACGCCGGGGCCGACAACACGAACAAGATCCCCGTCGACATGCACGAGATGATGGGCCTCATCGCTCCACGCGGCCTCTACATCGTGGACAACCCGAGCACCATGTACAACGGGCTCGATCGGAACTCGGCGTGGGTCACCGCCAACGTCGGCAAGATGATCTTCGAGGCGCTCGGCGTCGGAGACCACATGGCCTACACGGGCGCAGGTGGGGGCCACTGCAGCTGGCGCTCGCAGTACACTGCATCCCTCAACGCCATGGTCGACAAGTTCCTGCTGGGCAACGACGCTGCGGCGACGGGCAATTTCGCCACGGACCTGCCCAACAAGCCGGACCACCTGGACCACATCGACTGGACGCCGCCGACGCTCGCCGGCGAGCTTTGATCGAGCGCGGAGGTAACGCATGAATCCTAGCTCGTTCTACTCTCTCGGGATCGCCCTGGCCCTGACGCTGGGCGCTTGCAGCCCTGACCAAGAGGGTGACGCCACGGGCGGCACCGGAGGTGGCGGAGCCTCGGGCGCGGTGGGCTCGGGCGGCCAGAGCCCCGCGGGAGGCGGCGGCACGCCGCAAGAGACCGGCGGCGCCTCATCGGGCGGCGCCAGCGGCGGCGCGACGTCGACCGGCGGGGCGGGGCCGAGCGGGGGCACCGGCGGTGGAGCCGGAGCGGCCACCGGCGGAGCGTCGGGGTCGGGCGGCGCTCCGGGCGGCGCCTGCACGCGCGAGCTCCTGGATGGCCTCCTGGACGACTACTTCGCCGCCCTCGCCGCCGGGGATCCTTCGAGCCTACCCCTGGCAGAAGGCGTGAAGTTCACCGAGAACGCCGTGCAGGCCGAGATCGGCACGACGGCCTTCTGGATGAACGCTGGCGAGGTGAAGCATTCGCAGCGCGCCCTGGATACCGAGGCGTGCAGCGCGGGCGCTCAGGCGGTGATTCCGGAAGGCGGGAGGGATCTCCCCGTCGCCCTCCGCATCAAGGTGGAAGGCTCGGAGATGACGGAGATCGAGACGATCGTCGTCCGCCCGGGCGACTACACGGCATCCTTCTCGGTGGATTCGGATCCCGCCGCGATCATCGCCATCTCGGACGACATCGGTTGGCACGACGAGGTCCCGGAGGCCGAGCGGGCCACCCGGGAAGAGCTGACGAGCTGGATCGACAAGTACTTCCGCGCGTTCCCCTCCGGCGTCTGCAACGTCACGGAAGCCTGCAAGCGCCTGGAGAACGGGGGAGGCAACTTCTCTTGCGGCGCCGGAGCATCCTGCAGGGCCGGCGATCCTGGGTCCAACGGCACCTTCATCCCGCGCGTCATCCTGGCCGACGAGGTGCGCGGCATCGCCATCGGTCTCACCCTCTTCGACTTCATGACGGACGGGCATCTGGACATGCATATGATCAAGATGTCCGGCGGTGAGGTGCACGCCGTGCACGCCATCCTGCGCGACACGAACGGCGTATCCGGCTGGGAGTGATGGCGACCTCCCTCGCCGGCGCTTCGGCCTTACCATCGACTCGCCGCCGCCTGGCCGGCTCCGGGGAACGCTGCTAGAGCGGCGATCGGCTGAAACACCCAGGAATGAAGAGGTTTGAGCCACAGAGGCACAGAGGGCACAGAGGAACAACAAAGAAACTCTGTGCCTCTGTGCCTCCGTGGTTCGTTTTCTCTGGGTTTCAACCTGTTCGATTTCCTGGCTAGCGCGCGTTGACGAACTGGTCGATGAAGTCGACGGAGAGGTCGACCCGTGCATCCCAGCCGTCCGTGCAGATGGTAAAGTCGCCCGTCGTGCTGAACGACGTGACGCCGACGATGGTGGGAACGCCGTTCACGTTCATCAGCGCAGGCCCGCCCGAGTCTCCCGTGCACGTGTGGTGGGTCGCGTCGCCGAGGCCGAGCAGCGTCGGGGCGACGGTGTTGATGGTGGTGGACACATGGCGCTTGATGCCGTCCGCCCAGTCCTCATCGCGGCCGAAGCCGATCAGCCGGACCGGCTCGCCGACGTCGGCCGCGGTCATCGGCGTGCGGTTGTAGGGCAGCGGCGCGATGGAGACGGGCTCCTCGAGAATGCCCACGGCGATGTCATAGCCCGCGCGGATATTCGAGCTCGTGTACCGGGGCTCGGCGTGCACCTCTTTCACGTTCACCCAGGTGCCTTCCCCGGTGAAGACGTCCGTGCCGAAGAAGGCCGTGATGGTCGCGTTCTCCACCAGCCAGGGCTCCACGCAGTGGGCCGCCATCAGGAGCACCTTCGGAGCGATGAGCGAAGCGGTGCAGGTGGAGAACTCGGTGAAGCCATCTTCTGCTGGTTGGGCCACCTGCAGGTACGCCACCGCCGGATCGCCCTCGTCGACGGTGCCTCCGATGATGGCGGTAGGATTGCCGTCCGTCACATCGGTGGAGGTGTCGTCCACCTCTCCCGCGCACGCCGAAAGGATGACCGCCGAAGCAAGAACAGCGTGAATTTTCATGGTAAACTCCGTCGAATTGGGGCGCCGAACAAGACCGGACCGGGCCAGGGGGCCCGCGTTGGGTGCAGCGCCAGACGCGACGAGGAGCAACGACGCCGCGCGCCCGACATCGGCTGCATGGCGACGAGAGCTTCTGTTCGGTGCTCTTGATGCCGTCACGGGGATCGATCCTTCGAACTATCTTGTCGGTCCGTGATCGACCCCAGGGCCGCTGGCTCACGGCGGACGCGGGCGGTCACGCGCGCGGTGACGGGCGTGTCGCCGGCCAGCGTCGGACGATGAGCGCGCCGGCCGACGTCGACGCGGCGAGCGCCGTCACCGCCATCCAGCCCCACTGGGCGAAGAGCACGCTGCCCAGCGCGGCGCCGAGGGCCATGCCGACGAACATGCCGACGAAGAGCACGGCGTTGAGGCGGCTGCGCGCGCCGGGCTCGATGCCATAGACGAGGGTCTGGTGCGCCACCAGCGCGGCCTGGATGCCGAGCTCGAAGGCGACGGCGCTGGCGCCGAGCAGCCACAGCCGTCCGCTCGCCGACAGCCAGGGCGACAGCGCCATGGCGGCGAAGGCCACGAAGGAAAGGGCGGCGGCCATGCGCGTCACCCGTTCGGGCCCGTGGCGGTCGGCGATGCGGCCGGCCAGGGGCGCCCGCTGGAGCGCTCGCTGGGCCTGCCGTTGCTGCAGCGCTCCACGCACACGATGAAGCTGACCGAGGACGGCGAACGCTGCTTCGAGCGGGCCAAGGCGCTGCTGGCCAACCTGGAGGCGTTCGATCCGGACATGCGAGGCGACCGCGACCAGCCCGACGGGACGCTGCGCGTGGTCGTGCCGCACGCCTTCGGTCAGCACCAGCTCGTCGAGCCGCTGGCCGACTACCTGCGCCGCTATCCGCGTGTCTCGGTCGAGTGGCTGCTGCACGACGGGTCGCCGAACTTCATCGCCGACGGCATCGACTGCGCGCTCCTCGTCGGCGCCGTGGCCGATCCGGCGGTGGTGGCGATCCGCCTGACCGAGGTGCCGCGCATCGTGGCCGCCGCGCCCTCGGTGCTGGGCCGGGCCGCGCCGCCGGCCCATCCCTCGGACCTGGCCGACATGCCCTGGCTCGCGCTCCGCACCTACTACCGTGACGCGATCACGCTGACCCGTTCCTCGGATGGTCAACGGATCGAGCTCGCGATCCGCCCGCGCATGAGCACCGACAGCCTGGTTGCCCTGCGCAGCGCCGCGCTGATGGGCCTCGGCGTGTGCGTGGCCTCGTCCTGGCTGGTCGCCGACGACCTGGCGCAGGGGCGGCTGCTGCACCTCGCGCCGTCGTGGCAGGCGGACCCGCTGCCGCTCCACCTGGTCTATCCCCATGCCCGCTTCTACCCGGCCCGGCTGCGTCGCTTCATCGAGGCGATGCGCGCGTCCGTGCCGGCGGTGGTCGACGGCGCGGCGGCGCGGTAGCGATTCACGACCCCGTGGGGTCGTCTCCGTCAGAACACCGATCGCGAAGAGCGCCTCTGAACTCACCCTCTTCGAGCCGCAGCTGGTCGTCGATCCGCATGGCCCGCTTGGTGAGCCCATCCGCCCGTTGGCGTGGTGGCTCAGGGTGTGCCATGTCCCCGCACCCCTGACAGGCGTCGCACAGGGGCTGGAGGGCAGGCTGCGACGATGGGTCGGATCCCGGGGTGGTCTGGCCGTTGCACGCGTCGAGCGCCGTGCGCAGGTGCGCGCTCTACCTTGAAGCGGGGGTTCTCGTGCTCGACAAGAGGATGCTCTGGGTGCTCGTGCTCGGTTTCAGCTCGCTCGCGAGCGGATGCAGCATCACCACAGCAGCGGGTGACGGAGGAGGCACCGGCGGCACCGGCGGCACCGGCGGCACCGGCGGCACCGGCGGCACCGGCGGCGCAGGTGGCACCGGCGGCACCGGCGGCGCAGGTGGCACCGGCGGCACCGGCGGCGCAGGTGGCGGCGGCAGCGACACCGAAGGCGGCGCCGTCGTCCAGCATCACATCAATCTGTATGATTGCAATCTTCCGCTCGCCTGCCAGCAGATGTTTTATCACTCCGGCGACGTGAGCCCAGCGCAGGCTACCAACTGCGCGGCCAAGCACATCGTTTCGGGGAGCCCCGCGGTGCTGAGCGCCCTCGACAGCCCGGGTGGAGGATGCAGAGAGACCGAGATGCTCATCGTGGTGCAGGGGGATGGCAAGGCCCTCGTCCAGTCGCGGCACCGCACCTCCGACGAGTTCTCGTGCGAGCCGGGCGATCCCTGGGAGGCGTCGTCTGCCCACCAGATTTGCGACATCGTGCTGGCGGACCGCACGGAAGCCGCGTGTCAGGCCGACGAGTGGGGTGACTGTCACTGGACGCCGTTCGGATGGGCGAGCACAGGGCAGCTCGCGAGCTGCCAGGAGGTCGAGGACCGCACCTGTGCGGAGGTCTCCGGCCTCCTCGATTAGCCGTGTGGCGGGCGCGTCGCCCTCCCGGATCTCAGGAGCACGCCCCCGGACGCGGGGCAGGAGCTGGGATCGAACCAGAGCGAGACGGGCTGGGCCCCTCGCGGCGCTGGGCGCCCCATCGAGGCGCGCGAGAAGCGCGCCACGGGCTCGCTCGCCCGCCCGATCCGCCGTGCGGCACCGGATCCTCGTACCACGGAGGAGGAAAAATCGGCTACATGTGGACGAGGAGGGAACGGGCACATGAAGGACTCGCCTACCTCGAGCGGCTCGATGGCCGCGCGGGCAAAGGGGCTGGAGGGCGCGCTGGTCGAGCGGATATTTGACGTGGCGCCGACCATCCTCTGTGTCCTCGATGTCAGGGACAGGCGCATCGTCGCCTGCAATCGCGCGTTCGTCCGCGCGCTCGGGTTCGGCGACAAGGAGACTCCGGAGCGCGCCTGGGAGACCCTTGTGTCTCGCGTCCACCCCGAGGACCTCGACGCGTCAGCGGTTCACGCGGCGCAGCTCGGGGCGTCTCAGGACGGCGAGCCCCTCGAGCTCGCGCTGCGCGCGCGGTGCGCCGGAGGCGCCGAGCGCGTCCTTGCCCTGCGCTGCGTGGTCCTCACGCGCGGCGACGACGGGGCGGCGCATCAGGTCCTCGTCTCGGCCGAGGACGTCACCGAGCAAAGACGTCGTGAGGTGGAGCTGCAGAAGAGCGAGGCGCTGTTCCAGGCGTTCCTCGAGCACATGCCTGCCATGATGTTCGCCAAGGATGCCGACAGCAGGTATGTCCTGGCGAACGCTCAGTTCGAGCGGTTCATGGGGATGGCGCCGCACGGCTGCGCTGGCCTGCGGGACCTCGACATGCTCCCGGAGGACGTCGTCGCGAAGGTGAGGGCCGCCGACGACGAGGTGAGGAATACCGGTGTCGCGACGTCGTTCGAGGAGAGCGTTCCTCACCCAACAGAAGGGATGAAGCAGTTTCATTCGGTCAAGTTTCCCGTCCGGGGTCCTGGCATCCCGGACGGGACGGTCGGGGGTGCGGCCATCGACATCACGGCCATCAAGCGGGCGGAGGCCGAACGCCAGGAGGCGCAGCTGGCGGTCATCGAGGCGCAACAGGCGACCATCCGGGAGCTCGCGACGCCGCTCTTGCCGATCGCCGACGGGGTGATCGTCATGCCGCTCATCGGCACGCTCGACCCCGAGCGGGCGAGCCGGATCATCGAGGCGTTGCTCGCCGCGGTCGGCGCGCACCAGGCGGCGATCGCCATCATCGACATCACGGGGGTGAGATCGGTCGACGCCCATGTGGCGGGGGTGCTCTTGCAAGCCGCTCGCGCCGTGAGGCTGCTCGGGGCGAGGGTCGTGCTCACGGGCATCCAGCCCGCCATCGCGCGGACCCTCGTCGACCTCGGCGTGGAGCTGCAGGGCCTGGTGACAGAGGCCACGCTGCGCGGCGGCATCGATCACGCGCTGCGGACCAGGGAGCGCAGAGGGCGTTCCATCCCGGGCTGAGCGGCCGCCTCGCCGCCGGGGTCGGTTCGAGGGACGCGCGGGCGGTCGACTCCGGTAGTCTCCCCGTCGGACCACAGCGATCGCGAAGGGTGGGCCTCATGCCGAAGCTTCACGAGATCCGGGCGGACCACGACGCGGAGACCATCGTCATGTACCAGGCCTACGCGCCGGCGATCGCCGAGCCCGCGCTCGCTGCCCAGCGCTTCGTCGCCCCGTTCTCGTTCGGCCGGATGACCTGGATCAAGCCGTCGTTCCTCTGGCTCATGCACCGCAGCAACTGGGGGCGAAAGGCCGGGCAGGAGCGGATCCTCGCCGTCCGCATCCGGCGTACAGGCTGGGAGCGGGCGCTCTCCCTCGCCGTCCTCACCTCGCCGGAAGCGACGGTGTTTCGCTCGCCGGACGAGTGGAGCAAGGCGTTCGCCGAGGCCAAGGTGCACATCCAGTGGGACACCGAGCGCAACCTCCGGGGTGGCCCGCTGCCTTGCTACAGCATCCAGGTCGGCATCGGCCGCGATCTCATCCGCGAGTACGCAGAGAGCTGGGTCGTCTCCATCGAGGATCGAACCCCCCTGGTCCGGAAAATGTACCAGCAGATCCAGGCAGGCCACGCGGACAGCGCGGCGAAGTTGCTGCCGCGCGAGAGGCCCTACGCCGTGGACGAGGCCATCGCCAGGCGCCTGCTCATCGACCCATGACGAGACTGCCCAAACGAACAGAATGCTTCCAATAGATTGGCGTGAAATCCAGCCGGCGGGAGGCGCTGCTGCACATTGCTCTCCGGACGCCCCCTCGCCGGCGGGGCGAGGTCGGTGAACCACCGACGAGAGGAGAGAGCATGGCATCGAGAGCGAAGAGGATCCTGGTCATCGGCAGGAGGGCGGATATCCTCGAGCGGAGCGTGGCAGCGCTGAACCAGCAGGGGCACTCGGCGGTCGGCACGGTGAGCGAGTCGCCGGACACGGAGTTCCACGCCGGCGACTTCGACCTCATCACCCTCGGCGGCGGGGTGGACGCCGCCACCCGGGAGCGCCTCCACGCGCGCTTCAAGGAGCAGAACAAGGATGTGATGGTGCTCGACGTGTATGCCCCGATCGCCGGCCAGCAGATCGCCCGGGCGCTCAGGAGATCTTCCGTCGACGGAGAGCTCGGGAGCGCCTTCTCGGTGACGGAGGGCGATGAGGCGTTCGTCGCGCGCGCGACGATCGAGCGCGCCTGTACGCTGCGACTCGACATCTACAGCTACCCCGGCTCCGCCCTGGAGCCCGAGGTCGCGCGCGTCGTCTACACCTCCGTCACCCCGGGGACGCACGAGTTCGAGCTCGCGAAGGAGCTCGCGCGCGGCGGGTTCATGGCGGTGCTGACCTTGAACGGCGAGGAGCACCACCTGCACCGCCTGGAGCCGCACCCGCGGTGAGCCGCCGGGCGCGCGCGGCGCCCGGGATACGGGCGGACAAGGGGCAGCCGGCGGTGGCCCTCCTCCGCAGGCTCCACGCCTTGGTCAGCGGCCTGGCGCCCCGATCGCGGTCAGCTCGCCGGGGGCGGCGGGTTGCAGCCGCAGACCGACATGCGGCCGGGCTCGGTGGTCGTCCACTGGCCGCTCCAGGTCACGCGGCGGAGCTGTTCTGGACACTTCGTCTGTGCGTCTTCGTTGTTCCAGATGGGCCCGACCGGCACGTCCAGCCCCTGGACGGTGCCGCAGACCGACATCCGGCCGGGCACGGTGGTCGTCCACTGGCCGTTCCACCTCAGGCTGCCACAGACCGCCGGACATTTGCTCTGCGCGTCGGCGTTGTTCCAGATCGGACCGGCGCCGACGTCGAACGCCATGGCCGTACCGAGAAGGAACACCCCGCCAGCGATCGCAAATAGACCGGCCACGAGCGTTTTGTTTCTCATGATGGACTGTTCTCCCTCGCTTCCGCTGTCAGCTCTCCGGGGGGGAATCGTGGTCATGCGCGCTGGATCGAGCGCGCACGACCATCTGATCACTTCTTGAGCTGGCCGACACGCCGTCAAGCTCCCGAGGCACCCGCCCTCAAACACCCTGAAAAATTCACAGGGAGGCGGGGAGAAGAATCTTCAAATTCTCCCCGTCTCCCCGCCTCCCTGTTCAATTTTTCTGCTGAAAAGGGCCACGAACCAAGGACATTCCCAAGGCATCCCGGGAGCCGCCGCAGATCGCCTTCAGCCCGCAGGATCCGGGATCAGCCCCCGCAGCCGCTTGATCCCGTGGTGGAAGTTGGCCTTCGCGCTGTCCTCGCTGCAGTCGGAGAGCGCCGCGATCTCCTGGAAGGACAGCTCGTGGAACAATCGGAGCTCCACGGCGAGCCGCTGCTTGGGGGGCAGCTCGGTGAGGCGGCGCGCCACCCTGGCCCAGACCTCCGCGGCGACGAGGCGGTTCGTCTCCAGCGCGCTCGTGAACGCGGGGAGCTCGTCGAGCTCCACCCCGGGCGCGGCGCTCCGCTGGCCGCGGAGGTGGTTCAGCGCGAGGTGCACGGCGATGCGGTGGATCCACGTGCGGAACGTCGACTCGCGCCGGAAGGTCCCGAGCTTCTCCAGCGCTCGCAGGAGCGCCCGCTGCGTCACGTCCTCGGCGTCGTCCTCGCTCCGCACGTAGCGCCGCACCAGCCTGCGCAGCGAGTCGCGGTGCCGCAGCACGAGCTCGTCGAACGCGGCCCGGTCGCCGGCGAGGAAGCGATCGAGGAGCGGCGCGTCCTCGTCGGCCGGGCGTCCCTCGTCGTCGGCAGGGGTGTCAGGGCCAGGGGTCATCGCGTGTCCTCCGGCCAGCGAGGATAACCGAGTTCCCCGGGGCCGGGTCGCGCGCCGCCGGCGCTCGCCGCGCGCGAGGTCGGGTCACGCGGGGCCGGGTCGCGCGCGCGCCGGCGCTAGCCGCCGCACGCGAGGTCGAGGGTGCCGCTCCGGCCGCGGGAGCTGCTCCACGTGGCGCTGTCGCTGCCGTCGAACGCGATCGTGACCGTCACGCCCGACAGGCCGCCGGCGTGCTCGACCGTGCCGCCCGCGGCCGGACACGCCGCGGCGCAGCGCTCGAAGCCGCTCACCTCCGTGCTCCACGTGCGGGAGCCCGCGCGCGTGGACCAGGTCCCGTCGAGCGAGAAGCACGACCCCTCCGGATCCCAGCGCGCGGTGTAGCTCCCCTCGCGCTCGAGCGAGCGGCCGCGCGGCCCGACCGCGGCGCCCGCGGTCGTGATCGTGAGGGTCCTCGTGCTGCCGCTGACCGCGTAGGCCGCCTCGGCCTCCAGCTCGAGCGTGGCCCCGCGGGCGGTCACGCCGTCGCCCGCGAGCGTCGCGCGCAGGCCGTCGGCCGCGACGCTGTAGCTCACCTGGACGGTGCCATCGATGCGCGCGATCCCGAACGGCCCCGTGCAGTCGTTCAGCGTGGTGGTGACCGTGGTCCCCTGCACCTCGGCCGTGGCGCATCCGGCGGGCTGAAAGCGCGCGCCCGCCGCGCCCGCCGCGGCCTCGGCGGCCTCCTCGGCGCGCGTCGCCGCGCCGGCGGCGTCGATCGAGGCGATGAGCAGCGCCGCCTCGACCTCGCCCGTCTCGAGCGAGTCGCTCGCCTCCTCGGCGATGACGGCGTCGTCGGTGCGGTCCTGCGCGTCGCGGGCGAGGCAGGCCGGGAGGGACAGCAGGGCGATGGCGGCGAGAACGATGGACCGGGGCATGGGAGTCTCCTCGAGCGAGCGGTGATGGTTCGAGCGCGCGACGTCGCCGCGCAGCGGGCGTGATCCCGCCGCCGCTGGGCCGTCGCGCGCGCCGTTCACCTGGTCGGACACGCGGGGAGGCCGGGGGGGAAAATGGAATCGGCGCGAAGGTCGGCCGGGCGGCCGCGCGTGGTAGTCTCCGCGCGATGCCCCGAGCCGTCTGCGCCTCCTCGCGCCGAGCCAGCGGTCGCGCCGGTCGCGCCAGACGCGCCACACGTGCCGGACGCGGGGGCGCGGTCGGGGTGCTCCTCGCCGTCGCTTGCCTCGGGGTCGCGACGTCCCCGGCCCGGGCCGAGGCGCCCTCGAAGCCCGCGCCTGTCGAGGCGCCTCCCCGGCCGGACGACGCGCGGGCGGCGGCGCGGGCCTTCGAGGAGGGCGAGCGGGCGTTCCGCGCCGGCGATTTCGCGCGCGCGGCCGCGGCCTTCGAGGCCGCGTACCGCGCCGCGCCCCACGCCTCGCCGCTGTGGAATGCCGCCCGATCCTGGCACCGCGCGGGAGAGATCGGCCGCGCGGCCAACCTCTACGCGCGCTACCTCCGCGAGGCGCCGCCCGACGCCCCGGACCGCGACGCGGCCACCGCGGCGCTCGGCCGGATCGCGCCGCGCCTCGGGCGGATCGACGTGTACGCGCCCGGCGCGCGCGACGTGCGGGTGGACGAGGTGCCGGTGGAGGGGGCCAGCGTCCACGTCAACCCGGGCAGCCACGTCGTCGCCGGCGAGGTCGACGGTCAGGTCCTCCGGCGCACCGAGGTGATCGGCGCGGGCGAGGTCCGCAGCGTCGCCCTCGTCGCGCCGGCGCCCCGGGAGCCGGCGACCGCGCTGCAGGATCCGCCGGCGCCCCGGCCGCAGGCGGCGGCGCCGGCCGCGCCGAGCACGACGCCGGCCGCCGCCGCGCCCGGCGCCGGCGCGCCGAGCGCCGCCGCGCCCGGCGCCGCGCCGCCCCCCGCGCGCCGCCCCCTGTCGCCGGCAGCGGTGATCGTGGGCGCGGCGGTCACCGCGCTCGGCGCGGGCCTCACCGTCGCGTCGGGGCTCGACACGATCGCGGCGCGCGACGCGTTCGACGCCGCGCCGACCGAGGAGAACCTCGCCGCGGGGCGCGGCAAGCAGCGGCGCACCAACGTGCTCCTCGGCGCCTCGATCGGCCTCGGCGCGCTCACCGGCGCCGCCGCGATCTGGCTGGTCGAGTGGGGGACGCCCGCCGCCCCTCCATCGGCCGCGCGGCACGCCCTCGCGCTCTCCCTCGGCCCCGCCCGGCTCACCCTGGGAGGGGTGTTCTAGGTGGAAGCGCGCGAGGGGCTCCCGGCCCGCGCCCCGCAGGGGCCCGGCGCGGAGCGCGCGGCGCCCCGTGAGGGCCCCGTCGTGGGCGGCCACGACGTCATCCTGGAGATCGCCTCCGGCGGCATGGCCACCGCCTACCTCGCGCGGCGCGCGGGCGTGGGCGGCCTGGAGCGCCTGGTCGTCCTCAAGCGGGTCCACCGGCACCTCCTCGCCCAGCCCGAGGTGCTCGACATGCTGCGCGACGAGGCCCGGATCGCCGCGCTCATCCGCCACCCGCACGTCGTCTCGGTCGAGGACGTGCTCGAGGCGGGCGGGGAGCTCTTGCTGGTGATGCCGTACGTCGAGGCGGTGCCGCTCGCCGCGCTGATCGCGGGCGCCGCGGGCGCGGGCGAGCGCCTGCCGCCCGCCGTCGCGTCGCGCGTCGTCGCCGACGTGCTCGCCGGGCTGCACGCGGCCCACGAGGCGCGCGATCTGCAGGGCCGGCCGCTCGAGGTCGTCCACCGCGACGTCAGCCCGCGCAACGTGCTCGTGGGCGCGGACGGCCGCAGCCTGCTCATCGACTTCGGCATCGCGAAGGCCGCGCGCCGCGCCGCGGCCACCCGGAGCGGCGTGCTCAAGGGGACGTTCTCGTACATGGCCCCGGAGCAGCTCCGCGGCGCGCGGGACGTGGACCGGCGCGCGGACCTCTTCGCGGCGGGGGCGGTGCTGCACGAGGCGCTCACCGGCTGCAGGCTCTTCGACGGCGACGACGAGGCGAGCGTGCTGCTCGGCATCCTCGCCGACGACATCGAGGCGCCCTCCGCGCGCGCGCCGGGCGTGCCGCCGGAGCTCGATCGCGTCGTGCTCCGCGCCCTCGCCCAGGACCGGGACGAGCGGTTCCCCACGGCGGCCGACTTCCTGGAGGCCCTCGAGCGAGCGCTGCCGCCCGCGCCGGCCCGCGAGGTGGCCGCCCTGGTGGAGCGCCACGGCGGCGCGGCGCTCGCGGCGCGGCGCGAGGCGGTGCGGGCCTGGCTGGAGCAGGCGGAGGCGGCGAACGCGCGCGCCGCCGCCATGGCGGGGCAGGGGACGGCGGGGCAGGGGGCGGCAGCGGCGGCGGGGCAGGGGACGGCAGCGACGACGGCGGCGCAGGGGACGGCGGCGCAGGGGACGGCGGTGACGGCGGCGCAGGGGACGGCGGTGACGGCGGCGCAGGCGACGGCGACGCAGGCCACCAGGGCGCCGCGCCGACGCGCCGCGCTGGTGGCGCTCGGCGTGCTCGCCCCGGCGGCGATCGGAGGCGCCCTCGCGCTCGCCGCCCGCAGCCGCGAGGCCACGCCGCCCGCCGGGGCCACGCCGTCCGCCGAGGTCAGGCCGCCCGCCGAGGCCCTGCCGTCCGTCAGGGTGGCGCCGTCCGTCGCGGCCCTGCTGCCCGCCGAGCCCCCGTCCGCCGCGCCAGCCGCCGCCCCCGCGTCGCCGGGTGCCGCGTCGCCGGGCGCCGCGTCGCCGTCGCCCACCGCGGTCGAGCTGCGCCTCGCGGCCGACGCGCCGATCGCCGACGTGCGCGCCCCTGGCCTGCTGCGCGTCGACAGGCAGGGGCGCGCCGCGCGGATCGGGGTCGCGCCCTGGTCCGGCACGCTGCTCGTCGAGGTCGCGCTGGAGGGCGGCGGCGCCGCGATCGCCCGCTTCGAGCAGGACGGCCCGCGCGAGGCCCGCCTCCGGCCGGCGCCCACCGCGCGTCCACAGCGCCGCCCCGAGCTCCACGCCAACCCCTACCGATGAACGCGCCGCGCCGCGCCCACCTCGCCCGCCTCGCCGCCGCCGCGCTCCTCGGCGCCGCCCTCGCGGCGTCGATCGCCGCCGGGTGCACGGTCTTCGACGGCCTCACCGCCGCGCCGGCGCCGGGCGACGACGCGGGCGCGGGCGGCGAGGCCTACCTCGATCTCGACGCCGCGGTGCGCGCGTGCAGCCTGGTCTTCCGCTGCGAGGGCCTCCCCCTGGGCGTCGCGACGTCCATCGGCGTGCCCGCGGACGAGGCGAGCTTCTCGCGCTGCGTCTCGTGGCTCGCCGGGCCGATCCCCGAGGACCGCGCCGGCTTCGAGGCGCAGCGGTCCCTGCTCGCCTGCGTCGCCGCCGCGGCGAGCTGCGAGGCGGCGCTCGCGTGCGCCTTCCTCGAGCCGGTCCTCGCCGGCGACCCGCGGTGCGCGCCCCCGGAGGACGACGCCTGCGGGGACGGCGAGGCCCGCCGCTGCGCCGAGCGCTACCTCGAGCGCTGCGCGTCCCCGCGCTTCAGCCCGGGCAGCGTGTGCCGGGTCGGCGCCGGCGGCCACGCGCGCTGCGCCCTCGGCGCCTGCCTCCCGGCCACGCACGGCCCGCCCCGCTGCAACGGGAACACGCTCATCCTCTGCGAGCAGAGCAGCCGCCTCCGCGTCGCCATGGACTGCACGACCCTCGGCCTGACCTGCGCCGAGGGCGCGCAGGGCGTGAGCGCGATCTGCGGCGCGAACGGCGCGATCCTGCCCTGCGAGGACCCGGGGAGCGTGGCGTGCTCGCCCGACGGCGCCCGGGCGCGGATCTGCACGGGCGCGGTCGCCTCGGAGATCGACTGCGGCGCGATCGGGGGCGCGTGCGTCGCCGAGGGCGGCGGCGCCCGCTGCGCGCGCCCGTCGGACGCGTGCGCGCCGTCGGACGAGGGCGTCGACGCGTGCGAGGGCACCGTCCTGTCGCTGTGCATGGCCGGCCGGCGCGCCGCGTTCGACTGCGCCTCCGCCGGCCTCGGCTGCCTGCCGGGCGACGGCGCCGGGCGCAGCGGGCATTGCGGCTGAGCGCGCTGGTTCCGCCCGCCAGAGAGCCGGCCAGGGATGGCCGGACTCCTTCGCTGCTTCGCGGCGATGCGCTGGTCCGAGAGATCTGGAATCACCCCTCGCGCACGCGAGGCCACAGGCTACCGCGGCATCGGCGCAGGCTCGCTCTCGCCGTGCCGAGCTCGAGGTTCCTGGGCGCCTTCGCTCATCTCACGACGACGTTCGCCGTCGTGAACTTGATTGTCCCGCTGTTGGACTGGGCCTCGATCAACAGCTTGACCTCGTGCAGGTTCCCCAGGCTAAGGCCGAGCCCTTCCCACTTGGTGAAGTGTTCGGAGACGGAGATGGTGCCGCACGTGCGCGCCGTCCGCCGGATGCTGAAGTACTGATCGAACGTCTCACTCGGACCCGTGATGGCCGGCTTGTTCACGCGGGTCTTCTTCCACACGTCATAGGTCTCGCCATCGGCGGTGAGCGTGCCCACCTCGTCCCGCGGCGTCCCGTCGGAAGAGAAACCTCCCGGCTTTGCGCTCCCCCAGTCGTCGAGGATGTAGAACTCGCGCAGCGGGTTGACGGTCCAGCCGTAGATGCCGATGTACGTCAAGCCGCCGCCCTCCTCCGTCTTGGTATGCGCGAAGTCCGCGGAGAAGGTGCCGATCTGGGCGTGCTTCCGGGTCTGGTTGAAGTCGAGCCCGACGCGCGCAAGGAAATCCTCGACGTTGTTCCACTCCGCGCTGAAGGTGGCGCCGACGCCGTGCACCGTCATGCAGCCCGACCCGCCTCCTTCCGCCCAGAGTTCATAACCGTAACCGTTGCCCGCATTGCCTCGGCTGTTCGAGCAATACTCCATGCCTCCGGTCAGGGGTGTCGCTGGCGGGCAGGTGTTCGCGGCGCCGCCCGCGCCCCCGCCGCCGTCGCCGGGGGAGCCTCCTCCACCCGTCGCTCCGCCCTCCCCAGGGGACCCACCGCCGCTGCTCGCGCTGCCGCTCCCCGTGACGCTTCCGCTAGCGGAGGTAGCGCCCGCGCCCCCGGCGCCCGGTTGATCACCGCTTCCGCTCCCGCCGGTCGATCCTGCGATCGATCCGCCGCTCCCGCTTTCGTCCTTCACCTCCCCGGAGTCGGCACAGCCCGTGAAGGCCGCGGCAGCCAGGCAAGCGGCGAGGGGACCCAGCGACCAGCGGGACGGAGCGAGAACCATCATGGTTCGAGCATGCCAGAGCATGCACGTCTTGATCAAGCGAGGCGAACCGCTGGAACGATAGCTCGCCGCCGGATTGCCGCATTGGGCAGAAGTTTCCAGACCCGCGCGAACGTCCACTTCTCCTCGTCGCGCCCGACACTGCCGAGTGAGGACCAAGGTCCCCGCTCACCTCGGCGTTCCCCGAGGTGGACTACGGCGTCCTCGCGCACCTCGCCCCGCCGTCGCCATAGCGGCTCGAGGGGTCAACGGTGCTGCGGGCGTACGAGAGCAGGGATGACGCAGCATCGTAATAGCTCCCGCCCCGCGCGACCCTGAACGAGGCAGCGACGAGATCGGCACAATCATTACATTCTTCCGGGTAGGCTGCGTGCCAGTCCAGGACCCACTCCCACACATTCCCGGCCAGGTCCGCCTGCTCCCACCGCCCATCGCCCATCGTCGACCGCGACCCGACCGGCTGGAGATCACTGAACGCACACGCGCCGGAGGCAGACCCGTCCCCGGCGCAGCCATACACCGCGTAGCTCGTATCGATCCTGTCATCGCTCGCCAGGTCAGACCAAGGGTACGGCCGCTGCTCGTCTCCGCCTGCCGCCGCGTAATGCCACTCCGCTTCCGTGGGCAACCGGCCTCCATCCCACGAGCAGAACGCGAACGCCACGTACCAGCTCAGGCAGTTCATCGGCAGACGCTCATGGTCGCCGGCCTCATCCGTCCATGCCTGTCTGTCTGCGTTACAATTCACCGCAGCCTTCAGCGCCGACGCGTCCGCAGGCAATCTGCCGTTCCAGGCCGCATCCCACCCGCTCCCGTCGATCTTTGGATGCGCCCCCGCTCCCGGCGCCGGCATGCTCCCGGGATACGCCTCCATGAACCTGCGGAATCGCCCCACCGTCACTTCGAACCGATCCAGCGAGAACCCGCTCACCGTCGCCGAATGTTTCACCCCTTGGTCCCACCGAGTGAAGCTCCCTCCGGGCACCGCCTCGCTCGCGCAGCAGCTTTCCTTGCCAGTTGGCCCGCAGGTCGCCTGCAACCCGGCGCAGCTCGAGAACGTGCACGCTCCTCCGCTGCACGCCGGCGTCTCCGCGGGACACGGCGCCTCATCCTCCCATTGACCGTTGTCATTGCACCGCTGCGGCGTGTTCCCGGAGCACTGCCTATCACGGCCTGGAACACAGACGATTGCCGGGGGGCCATCTTCATCTGTCGCGCCCTCGCCGGCCCCGCCCCCGGTTGTCGCAGCGCCTCCACTCCCGCTGCTGCCGCCCGTGCCGCCCGTGCCGCCGGCGTCCGTGTAGCTGCCCCAGTCCACGTCGAGGATTTGCGCGCAGCCGCCGCACGCGGAGGCGGCGAGCCCGACCACGGCCACCGTCGACCACCCGCCCGCGAGCTTCTCGCCTGCCATGGCGCTCGAGGGTCGTTCGCCGGCACGGCCGATGTCAACAAAATGCCAGCGTGTCCGCCATAGCCGCACGCAGCCCGCGACCGTCTTCGTGGTGGGCGGGTAGAACGTCGAGGAAGGGGGCGGCGCTGCAGCTTCAATCCCGGCGCCACCGGTGTGCGTCGCCGGCACGCCCGCATCGCGGCTCACGGTCCGGTCGGCTTCGGCGGCGCCGCGGTGAGGCGCACGTGGATCGTCGAGGACGACGCGCCGGCGACGGACATCGCCACGGACCGGCCGTCGTCGAGCGACCACGACGCGCTCGCGGTCACCCTGCCGTCGGCCACGCACCCCATGAACTGCTCTGCCGCCTTGCATTCGTCCGGCACCACGAAGCTGCGCTCCGCCGGCTTGCCGTAATGCCGGACCAGCTCGGCGTGGGTGTCACGGAACGTCTGGCTCCACCCCTCGGCGTCCTCAGGCGTGCTGATGACCAGCTCGACGGCCGAGAGCCGACCATCCGCGAATTCGAGCTGCGATGTGGCGCCCGGGATCCCCGCGGACGTCGAACCGCTGCAGCGCGCGCGGCCGTCATTCTCGGTCCATTTGCGCCCTTCCTGCTTGCACAGCTCGGCGGCTTGCCAGTTCCAGGTGCCGAAGACGAACGGGACCGCGCCGGGCGGCGCGGCCAGGGAGCCGTGCTGGCCAGGCAGCAGGCGGCTGTTCGCGAACGCGGCCGCGTCATCCGGCTTCAGCAGCGCCGCCTGCTTCCCGTAACGCCCCTCGTACTCACGCCTGGCCTCGTCGAAGAGGTCGGCCCGCTCGACGCCGGTGGTCGTGGGGTCATGGCGAACGGGCTGCGTTGCGGTCGCGACGGCGGCGCCGATGCCGCCGGCGAGGATGAATCCCAACGTCACGTTGGACCAGTCAGTCTTGTGATGGGCCAGCTCGACGTAGACGTGACCGAAGTAGACAATCTTTCCGTCCCCCGGCACATCGAACGAGATGCCGGGATCGAGGCGCCCATCATAACAAGCTATCGCTGCCACGGAGGTCGTGCCCCGCTTGACGCTCGTGAAGACCCAGCCTGTTTCATCCAGCGGCGCCTGGGTCTGTTTGCCCTTTTCATCCGCGAAGATGACGCGACACTGGTCGGTGATCGTCTCGCTCCGATAGACGACCCTGATGTTTCCGAACACCGCCCCCTGGTCCTCGGGGATCTTCCCCGCCTGGAGCAGGGCGCCCAGGGCCGGGGCCTCCGGCTCCACGCAGCGGGTGAACTGCTTGTACGGGTTCGTGCTCTCGTCGCCGCAAGAAGATCTCGGCGGCACGGTCGAGCTCGCGCACGCGCTCGAGCCCAGCACCAAGATCACGGCAGCACACGAGACGAGCGGTCTGGCTTGAGGCATGGCGTGGAACGATATACGGGTTGGCCATGGATCGTCAATGCGTGAGGTCGACCGGAACCGTCGCAGTCTGTCGCTTCCCCGGGGATTCTGGGAGGGCATGACGACGGATCGCACCCCTTCGGAAGCATGGACTCGACCCGGGCCCAACTGTCAACTCCCGGGTCTCGGGAGCTCGCCGTGACCGAGCAGTCGCGTCGGGCTGCGGTGGTCGCCTCGCTCGCCAGCACCCTGAGTCGCGCCGTCGCCCTCGGGGATGAGGTGGCGGCCCGCGTCGTTCACGAGGCGCTCCGTCGGCTGCTCGGGCTGCCGGTACGTCGACGAGCCGCGCAGAAACGTCGGGCCTACCACCACGTGGTCCGCGTGCGAAACAAGCTCGGTGTCAGCGCCCCGACGAGCCCGGTGAGCGCGAAGCCGAAGTTGCCGGGCGGCCGGAGCAGCCCTTGAGGCGGAGGGCATTCCTTGGTACGATCGGAGCGTATGTTGTCTGTGTGGGTACGCGAGTTGCAATGACCAGCCTCCCCGTCGATCCCTTCACCTGGCACCGCGTCGAGCTGCTCCAGCGCATCATTGACACCCTGCCCGATCCCATTTTTGTCAAGAACCGGGCTCATCGCTGGCTCGCCGTCAACGAGGGGTATTGCAAGCTCATCGGGCACCCGCGGGAGGAGCTCATCGGCAAGGACGACAGGGGGTTCTGGCCCGCCGAGCAGGTCGAGGTCTTCTGGAAGCACGATGATCTCGTCGTGGACACGGGCGAGCCCGACGAGAACCAGGAGGTGGTCACCGGCGGCGACCGCGTCGAGCGGACGATGTGGACACGCAAGTACCCCATTCGCGACGACGCCGGGCAGGTGGTCGGGCTCTGCGGCATCATCACGGACATCACGAACATGAAGGGCAAGCTCGTCGCGGCCGAGCGGCTCGAGGCCGAGAATCGCGCGCAGCTCGGGATCATCGAGGCGCAGCGCACGCTGCTCGAGAAGCTCGCGGTGCCGGTCGTGCGCATCTGGCAGGGCGTCTTGCTCCTGCCGCTCGTCGGCGCGCTCAACCAGGAGCGGGCCGCGCAGGTCACCGAGAGCGTCCTCGCCGCGATAAGCGCCGCCTCCGCGCGCTTCGTGATCATCGACGTGACGGGCGTCCCGCTCATCGACACCATGGCCGCCGAGGGCCTGCTGCGCACCGTGCAAGCCGCGGCATTGCTCGGCTGCGAGAGCGTGCTCGTCGGCATGGGCCCCGCCGCGGCGCAGACCCTGGTCGGGCTCGACGTCGACCTCGGCCGCATCACGACGCGCGGCAGCCTCGAGCGTGGCCTCGAGGTTGCGCTCGGCCGCCTGTCCTACCGGATCGTCGCAGCGGGCAAGGCGGCCACCTCCGGGGAGAGGTGATGTAGCGGGCCCGGCGGGCGGGCACGGGCCCAGCCGCTCGGGCGTACGTGCGCGAACGTGAAGGGCTGAAGCGGAGCTACGCGGCCTTCGCCGGCTTCGGGTTCAGCTGGAGGAAGCGGCGCTGGTAGGCGTACGAGCGGAAGCGGATCTGCAGCGGCGGCTCGTTGCCGCTCTTGATCTCGAGCGTCGCGCCGTCGTCGTGCTCGGCGCAGTGCGGGATGCGCAGCGTGTAGCTCGTGCCGCCGCCGGTGCGCACCGCGATGCCCCCGAGCGCGAGCCCGGCCGCGGCGACGGCCACGTTGGTCCCGGTCTGGCCGTCGTGCGCCTTCGCCTCGACGCCGCGAGTCGCCGGCCTCGCGCACACGCAGCAGCCTTGCGGCCAGCTGATCGCCTCGCTCGTCACCGGCGCCGGAAAGCCCGGCTTCGGGTGGACGTAGGCGTCGGCGAGCAAGGTGAGGACGCGCTTGTCGACGAGGTACGCGGCCTGGCACGTGTCGCAGAACGCCGGGTCTTCTGTGTGGTTGAGCTCGATCTCCGCGAGCGTCGCCTGGCAGCGCGGGCACGTCGCGGTGCCGGCCTGGTCCCTCGCGACGAGGATCGCCCCGAACGCGAACACCGCGAACCCGAGGCCGCCGGCGAGACAGAGCAGCCACAGCAGACCGGAGCGGTCGATCATCGCGTAGAAACAGAGGAACGAGAGGCCGGCGAGCACCGCCGTGATGACGACGTACTTGATGGTAGAGCCAGTGTTGCGGGTCACGGTGGACGTCATGATCGCGACCTTAGCGCCGGTCGACCCTCGAGCGCGCGACGAACGCTGTCGAGGAAAGATGGTAGAGGGGTGGGAGGGGAGCGCGTCCAAACGCCTTTCCGGCGGTCCAGTGCCCTCCTGCCCCACATGCCCGTCGACGTGATGCCTGGCGCGGGACGCCGTCTCGATGCGCCGGAAACATGCATGCTTTCGGTAAGTTGGCGGGGCCCGCCCCCGGCTGGGCCGGCCACGGCGAATGGAGGGAGAGCTCGCCGCTCGGCCGCCCTGTCGCTCGACTCGGGCGGCCGCGCTCCACTATACTGCCCCTATTGTGCGATGGGTTACATGGTTGGCGGCGCGAGCGCCTTCATGTGTGCTCGCGGCGAGCTTCGCTCTGCCGCCGGGACAGGCTCGGGCGCAGGAGTCGGCGCCTGCCGCGGCGCCGCCGGCGGACGAGGCGCGCGGCTGGGAGAAGCCGCCTCCGGCCTACGAGCCCGAGGACGTCGGGCTGTTCGTGCCGCGCGGGCTGCTGTTCGTCCCCCGCATGGCGCTCAAGGTCCTGTTCTGGCCGATCCAGAGCGGGCTTCGGCTCATCGAGCGGCATCATGTGATAGAGCACGCCGAGGACGTGCTCTACAACGATGAGCGCACCGGCGGCGTCGTCCCCGTCATCTCGTATCAGACCGACCTCGGACCGTCGTTCGGCTTCAAGGCATTTCATGACGACGTGGGCGGCCACGACGAGAGCGTGTCGTTCGACGCCCGCTTCGGCGGCCGTTACGTGCAGGCTTACCAGCTCGTCTTCGACGCCGAGCACGTGCTCGGCAGCCGCTTCTGGATCGAGAGCCTCGTTCGCTTCGAGATCCAGCCGCGGCTGCTCTTCCAGGGGTTCGGAGACGCCCCCGGAGCCTCGGATGGAAGCGGCCTCGGGCCGCGCGACGCAGCGGTCGAGACGCGCTTTCGCCAGACGCGCATGCTGGCGCTGGCGCGCTTCGGCTACGCCATCGGCCGTCCGGGCGGGCTGACGAAGCTCGGGGTGACAGGCATCCTGAACCACCGCCTCTTCAGCGACGCGCGGGCCGGCGAGCTCGAGTCAGGCGAGCACGGCATCGGCGAGGTGTACGACACGTCGAGGATCCCCGGCTTCGACGGCGGCACGAGGACCGTCGAGCTCGACGCGAACGTCATCGTCGACACGCGCGATCAGGAGGGGGCCACGGGCAGCGGCGTCTATCTCGAGCTGCTCGGGGGAGGCGTCGTGCCCCAGTCCCTGGCTCGATTCGCCCACGTAGGCGCCGAGCTCACCGGCTACATCGACCTGTTCGGCCGCACGCGCGTGCTCGTGCTCCGGGGCGTCCACGAGGCGGTGGCGGGCGACGACGACGAGATCCCGTTCGCGGAGCTGCCCCGGCTCGGCGGGCCGAGCCGCCTTCGCGGCTACTCGCTCGATCGCTTCCGCGACCGCACGGCCGCGGTCGCGACCGCCGAGTACCATTATCCGATCCACGAGTACGTCGCCGGATCGCTGTTCATCGACGCGGGGCGCGTCGCGCCGACGTACGCGAGCCTCTTCTCCCTCGAGGACTTCCGGCTCGGCGGCGGCGGGGGGTTCATCGTGCGCTCGAAGACCGACGTCCTGTTCACCCTCGACATCGCCTACGGCGACGGGGTGAACGTCTACTTCACGACCGACCCGCTGCGCGCGTTCGCGAGGAGAGGCGAGCAGCTATGAGCCTTCATCATCGTGCCGGGATCGTCGCCTTGACGGCGCTGCTCGCGGGGTGCGCCTACGCCCCGCGCTTCAAGGACCAGCCGATCGTGTGGAAGGTCGACGACGCGCGGAGCATCGCCGAGCCCGAGGAGAACGAGTACCTGAAGCTGCAGTATTTCGCCGACGTCTTCGCGTTGCGGCGCCTCGAGCGCGCGATGGAGCTGCGCGACCACGAGCCGGCGCACAGCACGAACGCGCTCGACGAGGCGCCCGACTCGACCTGGTTTCAGAACCGCATCGGCCGGCGCGACGTCAGCGCCGAGGAGGTCGCCCGCGGCGCCGGCGGCGCGCCGCCCGAGCCCCCGCTCACGATCACGGGCGCGAAGGTGGGCGGGGGCAACGCGGGCTTCCTCGTGGAGGACGCGAAGAAGAAGAAGTTCCTCATCAAGTTCGACCGCCACGAGAACCCGGAGATGCAGACCGGCAGCGACGCCATCGTGGTGCGGCTGTTCTGGGCGATGGGGTACAACGTGCCGTCCGACAACGTGTTCACGCTGCGGCGCGAAGAGCTCATGATCGCCGACGGCTCGACGTTCACGGACGCTCTCGGCGAGAAGCACCCGTTCACGACCCGCGAGCTCGACGCGGTGCTCGCGACCTCGCCGCGCCTGCCGGACGGGGCTTATCGGGCGCTCTCGAGCGAGCTCTTGCCGGGCAAGCCGAAGGGCGGCTGCTCTCCCGAGGGCGTCCGCGGCGACGACCCGAACGACCGGATCCCGCACGAGCACCGCCGCGAGCTGCGGGGGCTGCGGGTGTTCTCTGCGTGGCTCGGCCACACCGACATGAAGCAGGACAACACGCTCGACATGTACGTCGAGGACGGCGGTCGCAGATACCTGCGTCATTACCTGGTCGACTTCGGTGAAGCGCTCGGCGGACACGCCGGAGAGAAAGACCGCAGCGAGGACGGCTTCGAGCACTTCCTGGATTGGGAGAACCAGGGCAAGGCGCTCGTCGCCTTCGGCCTGTGGAAGCGACCGTGGGAAGGGCGGATACGGACGCCGTGGCTGTCGATAGGCACCTTTGCTGCCGACGACTTCGACCCGCGCGCGTGGAGAGAGGCGTATCCATACTTCCCGTTCTTCGAGACCGACGCGTCGGACGGCTACTGGGCGGCCAAGATCACGATGCGCTTCGAGCGGAAGCACATCGAGGCCGCGGTCGCCGCAGGGAGGCTCAGCCACCCCGAGGCAGCGAGGTACCTGGTCGAGACGTTGATCCGGCGCCAGCGCAAGGTGGGGTCGGCGTACCTGGAGGCGGTCACGCCGTTCGACGAGCTGACGATCCGCCCAGGCGCCGTCTGCGGCGTCGACCTCGGCGTGCGCTACGGGCTGGCGACGGGCGGCGTGGTGGAGCGGCTCGGCGACCACGACGAGGTGCTCGACAGCGCCACGGTGACCGCAAACGGGGCCGCGTGCCTCGCGATACCCGAGCACGACCGGTACACCGTCTATCGTTTGCGGACGCGTCGCGGCCGCGATGTGCGGCGCGCGATGCAGCTCCACTTCAAGGGCGGCCCCAGGGCGCGTATCCTCGGCGTGATCCGGTACGAGATCTGAGCGGCCGGCTGATCGTCTCGTGCTCGATTGGCCGGAGGGGTCGCTCCAGCTCGTCCCTGATCGCGGCTTTACACTACTTCAAAATACCACCTGCGGGCGCCCTCTTCTCCGGCGAAAACATGGCTCTCGGCCGCTCGCGATCGCGGCGCGCGCAGGGGTCTCCCCTCGTCGAGCGCTTGACCCAGCAGGTTTTGCCGTTAGCCTCCGGGAATACGTATCGCTGGATCACTCCCTGGCGAAGCTCCGGGAGCCCTGTGATCATCCTCCGTCCACTTTCTTCTATTCGAGAGGGTTGATATGACCTGGAAGTACAGGACGCCCCTGGGCGCGGCCGTGGCCGGGCTCGCCGGAGCGGCGCTGCTGGCGCCGGCGCCCGCCGGGGCCGCGCCGAACGAGGCGACTCACCAGCGCACGGCGATACCGGCCTACTGGGGGCCGGACACCGCAGGCGGAGCCGAGATGTTCGCGCGGCTCGCGCAGAATGTCCCGACGAGCGACGTCGTCGTCATCAACGGGAGCGCGTCGAAGCCAGAGGCGCCGTTCAACCAGGCATGGGCCGAGGCGATCGAAGAGATTCACGACGCGGGCGCCCTGGCCCTCGTGTACGTGGACAGCGGCTATTACGGCTTCGGCTTCCCGCCGGTGGCGCCGCACGCCACCAGGCCGGACGGCCCGGGCGGCGGCGGCAGCTCGGTCGCCGACTGGACGGCGCAGATCCAGCAAGACATCGACGACTGGTACGCGCTCTACGGCGCGTACGGCGTCGACGGCATCTTCCTGGATCAGGTCGTCTCCACGTGCGGCACCGAGGGCGCCCCGGACCTCTACGTGGACCTGTACGCGGCCGTCAGCGACTACATCAGCAACAACTACCCCGGGGCGTACCTCATCCTCAATCCCGGCATTCCGGTGGAGTCGTGTTACGAGGATATCGCCGACACGATCGTCACGTTCGAGGGCAGCTACGCCGCGTACATGCGCGACGACTTCCCGACGGCTCGGTGGCAGCTCGAGAGCGCGAGCCCCGACAAGTTCTGGCACCTCATCTACGACGTGCCGGACGAGGCGGCGATGGCCGAGGTCGTCGCGCGCAGCAAGCAGCAGAACGCCGGCTACGTGTACGCCACCGACGACCGGATCGTCGTCGACGCTGCCGGCACCGTGGTCGGCGTTCCCTGGGATACCCTCCCGCCGTACTGGGACGCCGAGCTGGTCGAGGCGGCCGGCGTCGACGACACCCTGGCGCCCGATCCGCCGGACGGCCTCGACGCGACGGCCGCGTCAGGCACCTCGACGGCGCGCGTGACAGTGACCTGGAACAACCCCTGGGATGACGTCGCGACGGCCGGCTATGAGGTGTTCCAGGACGGTGTCTCGATCGGGACGACGTACGACAACGAGATGACGGTGACCGGCCTGCTGCCGTCCACGAGCTACACATTCCAGGTGAAGGCCTGGGACGCGGCGGGCAACGCGAGCGACCTCAGCTGCCCGCTGTCCGTGGCCACCCCTGCGGCGGCCGCGGCGCCGATCCTGAGCCCGTCCTCGTGCCTGAGCGACTCGGTGGCGAGATACCAGGCCACGTACGTGGATCCATTCGCTTATCGTCGCGTGTTCATCAACAGCGACAGCGACACCACCACCGGGTACGACCTTCCTCCGGGGCAGCCCGCCGGTATCGATTACATGATCGAGAACGGCTGGCTTTACCGGCACACCGGGCCCGGGTGGGCGTGGGTCCTGGTGAGCGGGGTCTCGCCGCTGGTCTCGACGACGGACGATATGGTTGTCTGGGAGGTGCCGATCAGCGCGTTCACCGGGGCGGCCACCACGCAGGTGGTGGTGTTCCAGGGCGGCTCACCCGACGCCTACAGCGAGACGCTCACCGTCTCGCTGAGCAATGGCTGCTGAGGCGGCGCCGCCGCGGCGCGGTATCACGCGTGGTCGAGGATCGGCCTCGCGGGCGCGTCAGGCGGCGGAGCTGGTGGTGGCGCGGAGCGGCTCGGCGGGGAGCTCGCGCGCCTTCCTGGCGGCGGGGACGAGCTTGGGGGCGGTCTTGAGGTGGGTGGCGTACAGGGTGAGGCCCGTGAAGGTGATGCCGCCGAGCATGTTGCCGACGACGGTCGGGATCTCGTTCCACACGATGTAGTCCATGACCGAGAAGTTGCCGCCCATGAGCATGGCCGACGGGAACAGGAACATGTTCACCACGGAGTGCTCGAACGTCATCGCGAAGAACAGCATGATGGGCATCCACATCGCCGTCACCTTGCCGCCGACGGTATTGGAGATCATCGCGCCGACCACGCCGGTCGAGACCATCCAGTTGCAGAGCACGCCGCGCACGAAGAGCGTCAGCATGCCGGCGGCGCCATACTCCTTGTAGCCGAGCGTGCGCGCCTCGCCGATGCCGGAGATGGCCTTGCCGACGGCGTTCGGCTCCGTGGAGAAGCCGAAGGTGAAGACGATCGCCATCATCACGGCGACGGTGACGGCGCCGGCGAAGTTGCCCGCGAAGACAAGGCCCCAGTTGCGCAGGACGCCGCCCAGGGTGACGCCGTTGCGGCGATCGATCAGCGCCAGCGGCGACAGCACGAACACACCCGTGAGCAGATCGAAGCCCAGCAGGTACAGCATGCAGAAGCCGACCGGGAACAGCATCGCGCCGATGATCGGGTAGCCCGTCTGCTGGGTGACCATCACCGCGAAGACGGCGGCGAGCGCGAGCAGCGCGCCGGCCATGTAGGCTCGGATCAACGTGTCCCGGGTCGACATGAGGACCTTGGACTCGCCCGCGTCGACCATCTTGGTGACAAATTCTGCCGGCGCCAGATAGGACATAAGCTTGGCATTCCTCCGTGAAGACGTGGCTGGCGAAAGGACTCGAGCTTGGCGCGCCCGCCCCTGGCTGGCCGCGCCGCGCTGGTCGGCGCGGCCTGGGCGGCAGCGCGAGCGGATCGCCCCGGCGTGTGCCGGAGCGATCGAGCTCCCTCGACGTGCCGTGGAATGTAAATGAGGCTGCGTTTCGTCCTTGTTTCCGTCGATGATCGAACTGCGATTTATCGAGGCTCGAGAGGGTGTGTCGAAGCCCGCGGCCACGAGATCCGTGTCCGAGGTGAAGACGCGCGCCTCGCGCCCGAAGCTGGGGTGGATGAAGACCGTGACCCGGTGCCCGGCGGGGACCCTGGTGGGCACGGTGGCCGGGCGGCGCCCGGTCGCGCCCGCTCACACCTGCGCCTTGCGCCCCTCGCTGTGCCCGTAGGCCGCGACGAAGCCGTCCACCAGCTTCTCGAGGAACGGCTGCATCGGCAGCGGCCGGCAGGTGGTGCCCGACTGTGGTCGATGACGCGCGTGTCGAGGCACGCGCGTCCGCCTGCCTGGACGACCAAAGAACATCACGCGCCCGCGGCGATCGCGTCCTGGAGGCGCGGGAACTCGGGCTTGAAGCCGAGATCTTCTCGGATGCGGCGGCCGTCGAGGAGCATGTCGAAGGCGCGGGCCGCTTCGCCGGCCGAGCCGTCGGGCGGTGGGGCGCCGACCGACGCGAAGACGGTGGCGAGGTCGGGGGCTTCGTCGTCGACCACGTTGTAGATGCGGTGCGAAGGCGACGCGGTGTCGAGCACGCGCGCGACCGCCTGCGCGACGTCGGCGTGATGAATCAAGGCCATGCGCTGCGACGGCGGCCAGCCGCGCATCATCGGGATCGCTTCCTCGATGTGCGGATCACCGTCGCCGTAGACGAAGGGGAGGCGGAGGATGCGCATATCGAGGGCCTCGAGGGCGAGGAGCGCGCGTTCGGCGGCGAGCTTGCTCGCGGGGTAGCCCGGTGGCGGCGCGCAGTCGTCGTCCTCGCGGGCGAGGCGGCCGCCGTTCGGTCCGTAGACCAACCCGGTGCTGGTGAAGACGAAGCGGTGCACGTTCGCGGCGCGGGCGGCGGCCGCGAGTCGTTGCGTGCCGAGGTCGTTGACGGTGTGCGCTTGCTCGGGGGTGGCGCCGCGGAAGAAGGCGGCGCAGTGGACGACCGCGTCGATGCCGCGCACCGCGGGCGCGAGCGAGGCTTCGTCGAGGAGATCGCCCTTCACGATCTCGACCTGGTGCTCGCGCAGCTCGGCGGCGCGGTCCGGATCGCGCACGAGGGCGCGGACGTGATCGCCCCGGCGGGCGAGGCGCTTTGCGAGACGGCTTCCGACCTTTCCGGTCGCTCCGGTGACGAGGATCTTCATGACCACGACGCTAGCGACGCGCGCAGGGGGGAATTGGAAGAAGCGGACAACGTCTCGCGCGGGCTTGCGCGATCGGCGCGCGCGTTCATCCTCCGGTCATGCACGCGAGCACCTGCCGCCATCGCCTCGCGCCGAGCGCGTCGACTGCGCCGGCCGTCGAGGCGCTGTTCGTGAACGAGCGCACCGGCGACGCGCCGCACCTCTTGATCCCGCGCCCCGAGATCGACCTGATCTTCCGCTTCGGGCCGGCGGCGCCACGCGGGCTCGACGCGCATGCGCTCGGCGCGCGGCACCGGGTGCGTCGAAAGGTCCTGCGCGGCGTCCGCCGCACGGTGACGGCGCGGCTTCGCATCGGCGCTTCGGAGGCGGTGCTCGGCGTGCCGGCATCGGCGCTCGCCGGCCGCGTCGTGGCGTTCGTGGATCTGTGGGGTGACGAAGCGACGCGACGTGTCTTCGATCGGCTCGCCGGCGCGCGTGACGCGCTCGAGGCTGCGGCGATCGTCGATCGGGCCATCGCCGAGCGCCTCGCGAGGGCTTCGGAAGCGCGACGCGCGGTCGCTCCGCTCGCGCTCGTCGCCGCCAACAAGCTCCGCGACGACGAGTCGAGCCACGTGAGTGCCATCGCTGACGATCTCGGCGTGAGCGAGCGCCACCTCCGCCGCGTGTTCCGCGATGCGGTCGGGGTCGGCCCGAAGGCGTTCGCCAAGCTCGCGCGCTTCGATCGCGCGCTACGTGCCGCGCGCGAGGATGACGGCGCCGGCTGGGCGACCATCGCCGCCGCCGCGGGCTACTACGACCAGGCGCACTTGATCGCCGAGTTCCGCGCCATTGCCGGCGCGACGCCGCGCGCCCTCCTCCACGAGCTCCGCGCCGCGCCTTCGATCGGCTAACCGCGCATCGCTGCGAGCTCTTCGGCCATCATCGCGCCCGCGCGATCCAGGTGAAGACCCGAGGACGGTCGTCACCCGCCGTACGACGCGCAGAGACTGTTGCTCCTCAGCACCAACAGCGCCTTTGCCGACTGAGGCCGAGTCGTCCACCACGCCGCCTTCGTGGTCTCCCTCGTCGACCGGGTGAATGGACCTCGGAGGTGACGTCGCCCTCGGCCGGCAGGCTCCCCTCGGCCGCGGGCCTCAATCGACTATCTGCGGCTGAGGTCCCGGGACGATGCCCGCGAGATCCGGATCTTCTCCGGGCGCCAGGGCGACGTTCGACGCCTTGTCATTGCGCCGCTCGAGGCGGTTCGCCGTCTTCTCGCGCTGCTTCTCGATACGAGCGCGCTCTTTCTGTCGCTTCAACGCGGTCTGTCGTTGCATGATGACTCCATCTCAGGACGCCCCTGGACGGGCGTGTTGGTTGACGCGAGCTCCGCGGTCGTCGGGAGCTCCACCTGGACCGGTCCGGTGCACGAAGCGCATCCGCTCACGGTCCACGGAGGGACTCGACAACAAGCGTGAATCCTCGCCGGAAAAACCCATCGATCCCGGACGTGCGAGGACGCAAGGTCGCCCTCTGCCACGCGCTCGGCGATCTGCCGGAATCCGGCGACTGGCTCACCCGCGAGATCCATCGATAAGCCCGAAAAAAAAAGCGGCGGACCTTCGGGGGTCCGCCGCCCTATGTCGACCGAACGAACGGATCGATCAGTAACGATCGCGGCCGCCGCCGCCGCCGCGCCCGCCGCCACCGCCGAAGCTGCGGCCGCCGCCGCCGCCGCCGCCGGCCGGGCGCTCCTGCGCCTCGTTCACCTTGAGCGAGCGCCCATCGAGCATCATGCCGTTGAGCTGCGAGATCGCGCTGTTCGCCGCCTGGGCCGAGCCCATCGTGACGAACGCGAACCCGCGCGGCTGGCCGGTCTCACGGTCGGTCGGCATCGCGACCTCCCGGACCTCACCGCTGCCGGCGAACGCGGCCTCGAGGGACTCGCGCGAGGTGTTGTACGAAAGATTGCCGACGTAAAGACGATTACCCATGACACGTTGCTTTCACGGCTTACAGATGCGCTCACGAGCGCTCTTCCGCCTGCCATTCGATGAAGCCGTTACGGATCGAACGGTAAGGTGCCGCGCAGCGAAACCTGCGCAAGCACACGGTGCGTCGTCCAGTCATCCGCGCGAGCAATAGCCTCCCTCATGAAAGGGAGAGAGAAAGCATCGTGTCGAGAGCCAGTGACGTCGTGAGGAAGCGGGACTTTACTCCGCTACAACGCGATACGCAAGCGGTACAGCATCTTTTTCGTTTCCCCCTGCAGCGGTTCGCGGCGAACCTGCGACCTCAGCGGGGAGGGACCGCGCAGCGCCGCGCAGGCTCGTCAGCGATGAGCCGGCCGCCGTGCCCCAGCGCAGCCCGCCGACGATCCCGCCCCGACGCGGCGGGCAGCGCGGCCGGAGACCGTGCGAGGCGGCTGTCCGCGAACAGGCTAGCGAACTCTACGCGCGACCTCGACGAACCCATCCGTCTGTCGCAGCTCCCCTTCCCCGGCGGTCCGTCACGCGACGCGCGTCGCGCGCGCCGCCCAGGTCACACCTTGGCCGGATCGAGGGCTGCATTGTGCTGCTCGCCAGGTGTGAGGGAAGACCTTCCGGCGGGCGATCCTCTCGTCGCCCGAGGCGACGGCCCGCTTCATCGCGAGCCACGCCTGACGCGGGGGACCTCGGCGCTCCATCCTGGCGCTTCGCGCTCTCGCATCGAGCCGTGTGCCGCATAAGCGTTGTGCGGACCCGGAAGAGGGCGGCAGTTGCTCCTCCTGCCGGGGGATCTGCGCTGGGGGGACGAGGCGTCGGTGCGCCAGCCGTCACCGCGCTCGGTGCTCTTCGCGGGCAACATGTGCTCCCAGAGCTTCGGCGCCTGCGCTGGTCGAGGAGACTCGGGGAGCGTCGCCACGACGTGCATGTCGGCGCTGAGCGCGCTGCCCGGACAGGTCTCGTTGCTCTGGTTCCTCTTCATCCACGCTCCGCGGGTGGCTTCGCGGCGCTCGACGAAGAAGCGCCCGAAAGACACGCCGGCCAGCCTGGTTTCAGGCCGACCGGCTACAGGAGGGTGCATGGAAACCGTCGAGCGTGCCTCGACCAGCGAGCCCCCGGCTCCGGCTCCTCTCCGTCCCCGGCACCGAACAACCCGCGCCGGCCACCGACGAGGAGATCCTCCCGACGCCGCTCGACCGCAGGAACTGCGATGAAGCGCGGCGACGTTCACCCCGCCGCGGCGAGCACGGCCGCGACATTCGAGGTGGCGGCGCTCCTGCAGGCGCTGCTGGCGCAGCCGGTGCCGCCCCTGTCCTGGGCGCAGGAGATGCACCTCCAGCGGCGCGTCGCCTCCCGCATCGATCAGCTCGCCGCCGAGGCCGCGGAGCGGGGTGCCCGCGCCGCCCGACGGCCGCCTCTCCGCGGCCCCGCGATCACGCTCGCCGCGGTGCTGGCCGCGGTCGTCCTCAGCGAGGTCGTCGTGCTTCGGGCGCGCCCTCCGGCCCCCCCGACCGCGCGGGTGACCGCCCTCCAGGGCTCGGTCGAGATTGCCTCCGGCGGCGCGACGCGCTCGCCGCCGTCGCTCGCCTTGGTACCGCTCGCGAGCGAGGACGAGCTGCGGACCGGCGAGCAGGCGACGGCGAGCGCGTCGCTGGCGACGGGCGCGACGATCGAGATCGGGCCTTCGACCCGCGTGAGGTTCACGTCGACGGGCGCCGGGCAGGACCGCTCCGACGACGTCGTCGCCCTGGAGCGCGGCCGGGTCTCGGTCGCGGTGCCGCCGCTCGCGGCGGGCATGACGCTGACGGTCCGCACCCCGGACACCACCATCACGGTCCACGGCACGCGCTTCTCGGTCGAGCGGCTGGTCGGCCCGGCGGGCGAGCCTGCAGAGACCCGCGTCTCGGTGGTGGAGGGGCGGGTCGCCGTGCGCCACGGCGCGGTCGAGCGCGTCGTCGGCCGGGGCGAGACGTGGTCGTCCCGCGGCGCGGAGCCCGGGGTGGCGCCGCCGGCGGGCGACGCGCAGGCGCCGCCGCGAGCGGCCGAGTCGCAAGGGGCCGATCGGGACCAGCCCGCCCGCAACGAGGCCGCGGCGGGCGCGTCGAGCGCCCCGCGCGACCCGCCCGAGGCCCCGGCGGACGCCTCGCTGTCCGCACAGAACCATTAGCGTGGAATGCGTTTCATGACGTGAGCCGCGCGGGCGCTGTGGCAGCGGGGGCTGACCTGACGGCCGCTTCCGGGCAGCCCGCCACCGTGTTGATGCGATGGCAAGGGGGGTACGTCCTCTCCAGGCTCTCCACGGCCCTCCCCGCGAGCGGTGACGCAGCCAGGGCAGTGAACCTAGGCGACGAAGGCGTCGCCAAGGCCAGGACGTGCCCGAGCGTAGGAGGTGGCGGTCTCGTTCGGCTCGACCTCAGCCAGCTCGTGAAAGACGACCGGGAGCGTCACCGGAGCCGCGCGCGGGTGTCACGAAAGACGTCCTCGGCCGGTCGCCCCCGGGACGGATCTGCGTCAAGCGCCGCGTCCCGGCGCGTCGCTTCCTCGGTCCAGAGGCGCCTGTGCTCCTCCTCGGAGAGCTCATCCAGGCTTCTCAGAAGCGTCTCTGCGAGACGTGCGCGCTCCGTGACGGGGAGCTTCAGGGCTTCGGCTCCCAGCTCGGGAAGGTTGGGGGCGGCAGCAGAGACCGCTGAAGTCGAGCCGAAATCGTGGTGGAGTTCATGTCATGGACCACCGCGACCGAATCGTGCGAGATCCTCTCGTCTGCGGGGGCGAGCCGGTCATCAAGGGGACGCGGGTCACGCTCGGCACGCTGCTCGCCAGCCTGTCGGACGGCGACTCGATCGAGGTATCCTCAGCGACTGCCCGACCCTGACCGCGGACGACGTGCGAGCGAGCCAGCTCTGAAACTCTGCGGCGGAGCGGAGGACCATGTCCGCCGTTACCGATTGCCAGCGGGTTCCTGCAGGGGTGCGCGCTGTGAGCCTGTGGTGCCGGCGCTTCGGCGGCGAGCGCAAGATCGTCCGCTGCAAGCGCTGTTCAGCCGCCGTACGTCATGTGCGGGCCGAAGAACGGTACGAACGCCGTATCCGTTCGGTAGAGCCCATCCTGACACCGAGCAGGCCAGGGACATAGGCTTGCCGTAACCGCCCACCCATCGCCATGGTCGTCGACCGCAGCGAGCGCCGCATGTGGCGCCTGGGGCGCCTGGAGGGGGCGCGGCGGACGGGTAGCCGGAGGCGCTGCGCCGAAGGGACCGCGTTCACGCCCCAGCCTGCGGGCTGCCGCCTCGCGATGGCGGCGCGGTCCGCCGCAACCTGAGCGAGCGATGCCGCAACGGTTCGTCCGATGGGCCGCTCGTGGCGACTGCGATGGGCTATGGGCTATCTTCGCCCGCACGCTCAGCGCACCACGAGCGCCGCGCCGAAGCACGCCGTCGCGACCAGCATGGTCACGATCGGCGGCGGCGGAAACGCGCGGATGGCGATGGCCAGCAGCGCCAGCGACACCGCCGCGTTCAGCGCCACGACAGCAGGGAGCGCGGCGAGGGCGGGCGCGGCGAGCACGCAGACGGCGCCGTGCAGCGCGAGCACCAGGCCCATGGCCACGCTGAACCCCCTGAAGAGGCCGAGCAGGTCGCGCGACAGCCCCATCATGGTCATCCGGTGCGCCCGCATCGCGTCCAGGACCGCGGTCTCCGCGGCGGGCGGCGCGGGGCGACCGAGCAGCAGCGCGGCGATCGCGAGGTGCCCGATCCCGGTGACGACCCACGCCCACGCGCCCACCTGAAACAGCACCTGTGCACGGCACCTCATGACAGCCCTCGTTTCTTTGCCGCCGGTCCCCGGCGGGTGCGCTCCACATGCTGCCGCTTGGAGCTAGAGCACGGCCCTGGAGATTTCAATATGGCACCGGACGGTCTCCGGTGCGATCGTCGCCGTGACCGACAGCTCAGCCGAATCCTCCGCGGGCGTCGTCTGGCATCAGCTCACTACCCGCGATCCGGACACCGCCGCCATGAACCATTCGGCCCTCGTTCCGGACAGAGCACGTCGAGCGCTGGGCCGGGTGCTTCGTGGTTGCAACGGACACCAAGATTCGCGTTCGTCGGCCTGAACCGACCCGTTGATCTGACGGCTCTTGGTATGACAGGCCAATGCTGCTGACGTGCGCCCTTCCTCGCTGCGGGCGGGCGTCTGCAGCAGATTGGCAAGTCGTCAGGCACAGACAAGGCTTGACGAGGTTTCTTCGCCTGCCGCACAGGGGGTCCGCTTCCCAGCCGGCGTCGCTGGCCGCCTGCGTCCGCCATGGCGCCGCCACCCCCTGATCTGGACATCTGCTCGCACTTCCCCGGCGTTTCGTGCCGGCATGGGGCGTGCTCGAGGCCGAGCGTCATGCCGACGCTCGAGCACAACGCCCTCGTCGAGATGTTCCGCGAGCACCCGGAGCTCGCGCCCCACTTCCTCGCGACGCTCCTCCACGTCGAGGTGCCGCCGCACGCCGCGGTCGCGGTGGTCGAGTCGTCGCTCGACCAGCTCATCCCGGTGGAGTTCCGCGCCGATCTGGTGCTCGAGCTTCGAGATGACATCGACGCGCTGGTGCTGGCGATCGTCCTCGAGGTGCAGCGCGACGTGGACCCGGACAAGAAGTTCTCGTGGCCGACGTACGTCGCGGTCGTGCGCGCCAGGAAGCGCTGCGGCACGATCGTCCTGGTGGTCGCGCCGGACCCCGGCGTGGCCGCCTGGGCCGCGGAGAACATCGACCTCGGCCTGGGCCGCGGCCACGTCGAGCCGCTGGTGCTCGGTCCGGCGGTCGTCCCCGAGATCACCGATCCGGCCGACGCGGAGAAGGAGACGGAGCTCGCCGTGCTGTCGGCGGTGGCGCACGGCAACGGGCCGAGCGGGCTCACCGTGGTCCAGGCGGCGCTCGCTGCCCTCGGCCGGCTCGACCAGGCGCACGCGATGGTCTATTTTCAGCTCATCTGGAACGGGTTGCGTGAGCCGATGAGGCAGGCTCTGGAGGCATTGGTCATGGAACGGCAGATCGAAGGCGAGGCGACCTTTCCCCCGTTCGTGCAGAAGCTCGTCGATCGCGGCAAGCTCGAGGGCATGCGTGAGGGCAAGCTCGAGGGCATGCGTGAGGGCAAGCTCGAGGGCAAGCTCGAGGGCAAGCTCGAGGGCAAGAGGGACACGCTGCTGCGGCTGCTTGCGCGTGCAGGGATCGCGCTCACCGAGGACGAGAGCGCGCGCATCCAGGCATGCACGGACGTCGCGACCCTCGACCGGTGGATCGAGAACGTCCTCGGGGCGAAGACGGCCACCGATGTGCTCTCCTGACGATGCGACGGATGGTCAGAGCCCAAGAATGGTCCACTTCGCAGATCGAATGCCACCCTTGTGCATGTCGTGCAGCGCGCTGCTCGGCCAGCCTTCGACTCGAGATTACTTCGAGCTGGCCACGTGCCCGCGCTGCAAGGTTCAGCACGTTAGCTTCCTGCCGGGGTGGATACCCTCCTCAGACCAGGAGTTCGCGTCCTGCTACGCGGCGAATGTCCCAGAGCTGATGGCTCATTTCGGTCATTCGCTCGATGCCGCAGTACAGCTTGCCCGAGACTATTATCTGAAGTTCACGGACGAGACGTTCTGTGCGTCGACCGGCGTACCGACACAGCGCGAGGAGTTCTTCTGGCATGAAGGGAGGGGGCTCGCGCCTCGGATGCACTACACGCTGTTCTTGAAGGAAGATCCAGACGCTGGCAAGTTCATCGAGTGGAGAAAGGGATTGCGCGCTGGTGCGGGCCGTGATGAACGAGTCGCCGCAGGAACTCACGACGAGGCGACGACCACGGAGGCCGGACCCGGATGACCACGCTCCACGCACGAGCCGGTGAAGCGCTCGCCGTCCCGGAGACGGACGCCTACGTCGTCGTGCTCGCGTCGTCGACCGATGGCGAACGTCGGCATTGGCACGTTGGCGCGCGCGCCTCGGTGCTCATCCTCGGCACGTTCACGTTGGGCGCCTGCGGGGCCGAGGTCCTCATCCTGGATCCCGGCGGCGGCTCCACGTCGAGCGCCCAGGCCGACTCGGGCGGCGGGGCGACCTCCGCTGGCGCGGGCGGCGGCTCGACGTCGGCTGGCGCGGGCGGCGGCTCGACGTCGGCTGGCGCGGGCGGCGGCTCGGCGTCGGCTGGCGCGGGCGGCGGATCGACCTCCACGGACGCGAGCAGCGGAAGCGGCGGGGCGGGAGGCGCGGTCAGCGCCGGCGGCGGCGGCGGTCCGGGCAACATCAGCGACGTGTTCGATCCTGCGGAGGTCTACCTGCGGGGGACGGTCCAGCCGGGCTCCAGCGGTCGCGACGCCATGGCCCACTGGAGCGACCCGAACACGGCCGCCGTCGGGTTCATCGGCGCCTACGATGACTTCAGCGTGCGCCTCCAGGACGGCGGCAAGCTGCTCTACGTGCTCATAGGATCGGTCCGCGAGTTCGTGTGCGACGCATGTCCCTACGTGGGCACGTACCTCAACGGCTCGGACGCGAACGACCTCGTCCTGCCGACGGCACCCTGCGTCCCCTACGATCGGATCGAGGACATCAAGGTGGGGCCCGGGGGATCGTGGATACACAGCTGCGCCGGCGACTGGAACAAGCACTGGTACGACGCGAACGGCGTCATGGTGTACGGCGACGAGCACGACATGCTCGTCCACCTCGGCTACTCGAACCTCGCGCTCACCCAGAGCCGTGTCGTCGATCTCGCCAACGCGAGCTCGGTGCCGATCGTCGGCCTGCCGAACGCTCCGCTGCTCGCCGTGCGCGCGCTCGCGCCGGACTCGTTCCGCGTCGCGCTCGCCACGGACCAGGATAGCGGGGCAGTCGAGCTCTGGCAGATCGACGCGACCGGGACGGCGACGCTCATCGGCCCGTATCCACCGGTGCCCGCGGGGTACACGGTGCAGCCCTTCTTTCCCCACCGGCATCACGCGCTGGAGGCGACCGGCGCGCTGCTGCAGATCGGAGAGGGACCGATGGTGTTTCAGGACGTGATCGTCCGACGCGAGATCGGTGGCTCGAGCGCGGTGGTATACGACGAGGCGAAGGGTCCGCTCGTACAGATCCACATCTCGGGCCTCGTGACGGGGCCTTGACGATCCGCCGAGCGCCCCAGCGTTAGCCCGCGCTGGGCCTTCGCCGCGTGCCCGGCGGCCGGGCCTTCGCCGCCGCCGGCCGTGTTGCGCGCGCCTGGGTCGCGTAGGCACCGAGCTGCGCGACGAGGTGCTCGAAGACGAGGCGCACGCGGCGCACGGCGCGCAGGTCCTCGTGCATGACGACCCAGACGTCCAGGTGGAAGGCGAGCGCGGGCAGCACGCGCACGAGCGGCACCGGCCACCGGCTGAGCGGGAGCTGGCACACCCCGATGCCGAGGCCGGCGCGCACCGCGGCGAGCTTCGCGATGTCGCTGTCGCTGCGGAACGCATAATCGCGCGGCGTGGTGGCGAGCCCGGCGGCGGCGAGCGCGTCGATGATGGCGCGGGAGCCGTCGGCGCCGATCAGGGCGTGGCCCGGCACGAGCCCCGCGAGCGACGTCGGGGCAGCGCGCGCGGCGAGGTACGCCTTGGTGGCGAAGAGGCCGATCTCGACGCGCCCGGCGCAGCGCCTCACCAGGCCGGCCTGCGTCGGCTCCGCCATGCGCACGGCGACATCGGCGTCGCGGCGCAGGAGATCCTCGGTGCGGTTCGTGGCGACGAGCTCGATCTGGAGGCGCGGATGAGCAACGAGGAGCGGGGCGAGCATCGGGGGGAGCACCTCGACGCCGACGACCTCGCTGCACGTGACGCGCACGGTGCCGCGGTCGGCCTCGGTGGGGCTCGACACGGCGCGCACGAGGGCGCGCGCGCTCGCGGCGATGGACTCGGCGTAGGGCAGCGTGGCAAGCGCGAGCTCGGTCGGCACCAGGCCGTTCGGCGCGCGGGTGAAGAGCACGACGCCGAGCTGCGACTCGAGCTGCTCGATCTGGCGGCGCACGGTGGGCTGCGCGACGTCGAGGGCGCGCGCGGCGGCCGAGAGGCTGCCGGTGCGCATGACGGCAAGGAAGGCACCGTAGAGGTCCCACGAGGGCTCGGCTGGGCTCATCAAAAGATGATGAGCGGATGGACGCATTTGTACAATGTTCATGAGCGCCCGCAGCGGCCATGCTCTCCACGTCGCCGGCACCCGCGCCGGTGCGCACGACGAGGAGAACGACCATGACCACCGCCGCGACGCTCCCTGCGCTCGACCTTGCTCCCTCTACCCGCCGCCCCGCGCCGCAGCCCACCTGCGACGTCTCGGCGGGCGCGGCCAAGGGCATGCCGCGCGCGCTCCTGCGCCTCGAGGGCGCGCTCGTGCTAGGAGCCGCGCTGCTCGCCTATGGGCACCTGGGCGGGAGCTGGGGATGGTTCGCGGCGCTGGTCCTCCTGCCCGACCTGTCGATGCTCGGCTACCTGGCGGGCCCGCGCGTGGGCGCGGCGGCCTACAACGCGGGGCACAGCCATGTGGCTCCGGCGCTGCTCGCGGCCGCGTCGGTCGCGCTTGGCTCGCCGGCGCTGCTGCTCGGCGCGGCGATCTGGGTCGGGCACATCGGCTTCGATCGGATGCTGGGCTATGGGCTCAAGTACGGGACGGCGTTCGGCGACACGCACCTCGGCCGCGCGGGCTCTCGCGCTCTCTCACGCAACGATGGTTTCAGCGGTCGCCGACCTGAAGACGGCGGCTGAAGTGTGTGGACGCGCCGGCTTCCACGGCCGCGGTTCGCTGGGCGAGCTCCCTCCAATCCAGCTATTCAGAAAATGGCTCGTACAGGAGGGCCAGTGGGCTGCGCAGGAGGGTCGACAGGCCGCGTGGGAGGGCGCCGGGGCTTGTCAGAGCCGGCCCTCCGCGAGCAGCTCGCGGGTGCGCTTCAGCGTCGACAGCAAGGCGCCCTTGTAGCCCTTGTCGCCGTTCATCCACTCCTGCTCGGCCCGCTCCTCGGGGCCGTTCGGCTCTTTGCCGCGCAGGCCGAGGTAGCAGTAGAAGCGGAGCTGGAGCGCGCCGCCGGCGTCCTCGAACAGCTCGTTGATGATCGCGCCCTCGCGAGGACCGCTGGCCTGGAAGAAGGTGACCTTGCTCTGCGGCTCGAACGTGATGATCTCGCGCACGTCGTCGCCAGCGATCGTGGCTTCACGGACGATGTGAGAAGCGCTCTCCTCGACGACGTCACAACGGGTGCAGAGGCCGGGCGGGAGGAACAGGCGGGCGTCGCGCGCCTTGAGGACCAGGCCCTCCCACGCCTGCGCGCGGGTCAGCGCGGTCTCGCCTTCCGGGTTCACGGGGACGGTGGCGGTCGAATAGATCATGAGGATGTTCCTTGTCGTGCGTGTTGAGGTTCGCTCGGGCGCTAGACCGAGGTCGCGACCTCGGCGGCGAAGTCGCGGTAGGAGCGCAGGGGGCGCCCCAGGAGCGTGGTGAGGCGTACCACGTCGCCGGCCTCGGGGAGCATGCCCTCGGTGAGGAAGCGCTCGCTCATGAGGCGCATGTCGAAGGCCATCCAGCTCGGCATGAACTGCCGGAGGTTCTGCTCGAATCCGGCGGTGTCATCGCCAGGATAGGCGACCGGGCGCCCCAGGACCTCCGTCCAGATGGCCGCGACATCCGCGCCGGTCAGCGTGTCGGGACCGACGAGGTTGATCCGGTCGAGGGGAAGCGGGGAGGAGGCCTGCTCGCGGCGGATCAGCTCGATGGCCGCGATCTCGCCGATGTCGCGCGCGTCGATCATGGCGAGCCCCTTGCCACCGATCGGCATCGGGTAGACGCCGTATCCGGTCACCACGTCCTTGATCGTGAGATCGTTGTTCATGAAGTACGCGGGACGCAGGATGGTGGCGTTGAGGCCCATCTGCTCGATCATGCGCTCGACGGCGAACTTGCCCGCGAAATGAGGCACGTTCACGTAGAGGTCGCTGTGGATCACCGACAGGTAGACGATCCGCTCGACGCCGGCCTCGCGGGCGACGTTGAGCGCGATCAGCGCCTGGGTGAATTCGTCAGGCACCACGGCGTTGAGCAGGAAGAGCGTGGAGACACCCGAGACGCCGCGCCGCAGCGAGTCGACGTCGAGCAGGTCGCCCTGCGCGACGGCGACGCCCGCCGGGAAGTGGGCTCTGGCCGGATCGCGGACGAGAGCGCGCACGTCGGCGCCGCGCTTCGCGAGCTGTTCGACGACTCGGCGGCCGACCGTGCCGGTGGCGCCGGTAACGAGGATGGTCATGGGGGATCGCTCCGGTTCGGGTCAAAAGACACCCTGTACACTAGTGTTTTACATCCGTGCCGATAGACGTTAACTTGAGACAGACCGTCTCACTGGTGGAACGCATGGATCTGCTCGCCCTCGCTGATTTCAGCCTCGTCGCCCGACACGGAGGCTTCGGACGAGCCGCACGCGCCGCGGGGCGCCCGAAAGCGACCCTGTCCCGCCGGGTCGCGGAGCTGGAGGCCGCCCTCGACCTGCGTCTCTTCGAGCGCGGGGGGCGCACGCTGAAGCTCACCGAGGAAGGACGGGCGCTCTTCGAGCGAACGGGAGCATTGCTCACCGAGCTCGACGAGACGGCGGCAGCGATCGCCTCGGGTGGGGGCCAGCCGCGGGGCAAGCTACGAATCAGCGCGCCTTTGCTCTTCTCGCAGATCGCGATGGGCAAGATTGCGGCCGGGTTCGCGCTGAAATATCCGGAGGTCCGGCTCGAGGTCACGACGGAAGATCGGAAGGTCGACATGGTAGAGGAAGGTTATGACCTGGTGATCCGGGTCAATCCGGATCCGGATGAGAGCCTCGTCGGGCGGATCTTGCTGCGCGATCGGCTGGTCGTCGTCGCGAGCCCGGGCCTCGCTCGACCGGCGGACAATCTCGCTGTTCCGGCTGTCGTGCGGGGGGTTGGCGACCGGACTGCGGCCTGGGATGTCGCGGCGCCGACGGGAAGATCACGCATCGTGGTGGATCCAGTCCTGCGCCTGTCGTCGCTCGTCATGGTCCGCGATGCTGTCCGAGCGGGCGTCGGCGCCGGGCGCCTCCCCATCTCCCTTGTAAGCCACGATCTGGCCGCTGGAACGCTGGTGCACTGGGGCGATGTGGACGGCCCAGACATCGTGCTGTGGACGCTCTATCCGTCCCGGCGGCTGCTGAGCGCTCGTGTATCCGCCTTCCTCGACCATTTGAAGGAGGCCTTTCCCATGGGAAAGCCTGACGAGCTGGCGGCCTTTATCGGGGCATGAGGTGGCCAGCCCCGCCGACGTCCACGCCGCGGCGCTGACTTCCACCACGATCCACGGCAGCGCCTTGCGCCGCGGCGGGCCTTTCACATCGTGCTGTTTCAGGAGCCGGGAGGACGCAGCTCCGCATCGAGGAGCGCGGCGAACTCGGTGATGCGCCGGTCGATCTCCTCCTCCGGCGTCGCCAGCAGCCATCCCTCGAAGTCGTCGAACGACCCCTTGAACCGCGTGATGAGCTCGCCGAGGGCCTTCCCCTCCAGCCCCGGCACGAGCCGCATCACCCGCTTCCCGCTGAACTTCGCGTCGATCTGCGCCCGTCGCGCCTCGGCCGCGCGCTCGCGCTCGATCTGCGCGCCGAGATCGGCCTCCGGGAACGCGGCGAGGATCATGGGCAGGTACGACCGGCGGTCCCCGAGGGTGGGCCGCTTGTCGATCCCCCGGGCACTCAGGTGCTCGATGAACCGCGCCACGGTCGACCGCACGCCGGCGCGCTCCCGCAGCGGGCTCTCGCCATCATCGAGGTAGGGCGCCACCGAGAAATAAGGGCTCGCGATCACCCAGTCGAACACCGCCGGCAGCGACGCGAACCCCGCCTGCCACGCGCCGTGATCGAGCCCGAGGAAGCCGCAGATGCGCTCGAAATCGTGCGTGACCTCCAGGTCTGCCCGGTAATTGCCCCCCTCGCGCCGGTACACGTAGGCGAGCCCGCGCTCTCCGTACTTCAGGTCGAAGCGCCGGCAGATCCGCCCGATGAAGTTCCCCACGTCGTTGAAGCACATGAAGCTGTACGCGCTCTCGAGGTAGCGCTCCGGCACCGGGAAGAAATCGGTCTGCAGGCCGCGGTACACCGTCGAGAACACGTGCCCCACGGCCTTGGTCTGCGTGACCCCGAGGTCGCGCGCGATCTCGGCGCGCACCTCGCCCCAGTCCGGCCTCGACGCGACGATCACATCCATGTCCCCGAAGTCCGGCTTGTCGCCGTAGTAGCGCGGGATGCGGTACTGCCCCGGCAGCTTGACGTCGAGGTAGCGCCGCACCTCGGCCTCGAGCGTCAGGTACTCGCCTCGGGGCATCCTCGGTAGGTTGAACAGCTTGCCGCCCATCGCCCAGCTCCGGCCTCGCAGTCTACACCGATCGCCGATCGGGTCATCTGCCCGCCGCCGCCGGGCTCGAGCGCCCTCCTCTTTCTCCGTCCCATCCCTGCCCCTCGCGCCTCCGGGGGTGTCCACGGAAGCGGGGGAGGACCAAGACGTGAACAACGGGCTCGGCCGGGCCTCCGCCGCTGCTCCTTCCTCAGCATGACGACCCTGGTCCTGGGCAGCGCTGAAGCGGATCTGGTGACCAAATGTGAACGTTCACAAACGGAATGTCAAATCGAACCGTCCGCCAGCGACCTCCCTCGCGCCCGATGGCAGACAGGTCTCTTCCCGGCGCGCCGCGTCAAGAGCGGCGGGCATCGGGCCTCGCTGATACAGGCGCTGCAGCGCCGCCACCACCGGCGCGCGGCGGCGCAACGCGGCGCGGCGGCAGCATCGTCACGCGCCGCGTCGCGCGCCAGCCGCCGATGCGCTGATCGGCTTCGAGTTCGTCGATCGGGCCGGCGATGATCGGCAAGGCGCCCCCTCTTGCCGCGGCGCCGCGGAGGAGCCCCGCCAGCCTCGTGATCCCTGGGGATCGAGATACTTACGGACCTGTCGATTGGAATTGACGGCCGCCATGTGATCGTTCACATTTGGCTCCGGGGTATCGTTGTTGCTGCGCATTGCTCGGGTCGCCACGCGTACCGAGCCCTTCGTCGTCTGATCGATTTTTGCACCAGCTCTGCTCGCTCGGTCGTCGCGGAAGCGATCGCTGAACGATGGGGACTGGCATGGGGCCGAGCGTGCTCCACCAGAGAACACGGCATACCGCCCTTGCTCGGCGGCCAGAGCGTTGACTTCACGCGCACCAAGGGAGAAACCGTGATGGAGACGCTGCTCTCAGCCCACGGCCTCTGCGCGTGGGCATGACCTTCGTCATCCTGTCGGGGGTATCGACATCTCCGTCGGCTCCGTCGTCGCGCGCACGACGGTCCTCGTGGGCACGCTGGTAGCCGGTGGCTGCCACCCGCTGCTGGCGTCCTGTATCGACCTTGCGGTGTCTGTCTCGTTCGGCGCGATGACGGGGCACCTGGATACAACGCATTCGAGATCTGAAAGGGCCTGTCATGAGCAAGAGAATACTGCAGTTCCGGCGCTCGCTCTCGGGCGCGGCCGCATTGACGGTTTCGCTTCTTTTTGGAGCCCTCGCTCCAGGGGTGGCGTCCGCCGCGGACTCCGTCGAGAAGCTGCAGGAGTTCGAGCTGGACGAGGTGAGCGTGACCGACGCGTACTACCAGAACATCTCTTCGAAAGAGCTGGCGTACATCATGAGCCTCGACCCCAATCGACTTGTCGCGGGCTTCAAGGCGGTGTCGCAAGGAAAGGACCCTGGGAATTCGCCGGGCCTCAACCTCTACGGCGGGTGGGAGGGCGGCTGGAGCCTTTTGCGCGGGCACACGATAGGACACTACCTGTCCGCCATGGCGCGAGCGTACAAACAACTCCATGGCTCTGACGCGGAGCAAAGCGCCGCCATCGCGCAGAAGATCGACTACACGATCGGTCAATTGAAATCATTTCAAGACGCGAGTCCCAGAGGATACCTGTTCGCGTCGCCGGAGACGCATTTCGACGTCGTCGAGGGGAAGGCCAGCGGCTCCAGCTGGGCGCCATGGTACACGATGCACAAGATCATCGCAGGCCTCATCGACGTCTACGAGTTCGAAGGAAATGCAACGGCCCTCGAGATCGCGAGCAGGTTGGGGGACTGGACCTACAACCGCAGCTCGACCTGGAATGCGGACCTTCGAAGGAAGGTCCTGGGCGTCGAGTACGGCGGCATGAACGACTGCCTGTACGACCTGTACAGGCTGACGAACAACGCCAATCACCTGGCGGCAGCCCACATCTTCGACGAGGACTCGCTCTTCACTCCGATTTCTCAAGGCAACAACGTCCTGCCCGGCAAGCATGCCAATACGCAGATCCCCAAGTTCATCGGCGCCCTGAACCGCTACCGGACGCTCGGCCAGGCAGAGAACTTCTACTACACCGCGGCAGAAAAGTTCTGGACCATCGTGTTGAGGGATCACACCTATGTCACCGGTGGGAATAGCCAGCTCGAGCATTTTCACGAACCCGGGCAGCTGGACGCGCAAAGGGACAACGTGAACAACGAGACGTGTAACTCGTACAACATGTTGAAGCTCTCGAGAGCGCTCTTCAAGGCCACCGGGGACGTCAAGTACGCCGACTACTACGAGCAGACCCATATCAACGAGATCATGTCTGCCGTCAATCCGACGAACGGAATGACGACCTACTTCAAGCCGATGGGGACAGGGTATTTCAAGGTGTTCGGCAAGCCGGAGGACACTTTCTGGTGCTGCAACGGAACCGGTATGGAGAACTATACCAAGCTCAATGACAGCTTGTACTTCCATGACGACACGGAACTGTACGTGAACATGTTCCTCAGCTCGACGTTGACCTGGACCGCGCGGGGGCTGTCGTTGAAACAGACCTCCAATTTTCCTGTCTCCGACAAGGCGGTTTTCGAGATTGCCGCTGCCCCGGCCGATGCGGTCACGATCAACTTCAGGAAGCCCTCCTGGGTTGCTCGGTGTCAGCCCGTGACGATCACGGTCAACGGTGAGGCATGCGACGCAACGGAAGAGAACGGATATCTCAAGGTAGATCGCACCTGGAAGCCCGGAGACAAGGTGGAGCTCACGCTGCCAATGGAGGTGAAGGTGTCGAGGCTCCCCGACAACCCCAATGCGGTGGCGTTCGTCTACGGACCGGTCGTCTTGAGCGCCGGTCTCGGGACGGAAAGGATGCTGTCGGAGCCCCAGTGGGCATCCGAGAAGGCTACTATTCCCGCTGGTGTCGTCATCAAGGACACCATCGGCATCAGCGGCGGCATCACGATCAACGAGTGGATCGCCGACATCGAGAACAACCTGGTCCAAACCCCGGGGACGGTGGAGTTCACGCTGCGGAACACAGACTCGAACAGCGCGTTGACGTTCACTCCGCACTATCAGCGATACGCAGATAGGTACGGTATCTACTTCCGTCTCACCGGGACGACGGGTGAAAACATCCCGGACGCCGGCGGATGCTCGCCCCCTCCTGGAGCTGGCAAGCTGTGCGATACCGTCTCGTCTTCGGAGAGCGGCGGAGCGACCGGCGGCGGAACGGCTGGCGGCGGAGCGGCTGGCGGCGGAGCGGCTGGCAGCGGGACGACTGGCGGCGGAACGACTGGCGGCGCGTCCGAGGGCAGCTCCGGTGGATCGGGGGGCGCGGATGGTGGCACCACGGACCAGGGCAGCTCGGGTTGTTCCTGCAGTCTCGACCGGGTTACGTCGGAGCGCTGGCAATTCGCCGCGCTGCTCGGCCTTGGCCTGGTCGCGTGGCGCCGGGGGAGACGTCGTGAGGTGCCGCAGGGGTCGCGGACCTCTGGTGCGCTATGAGCCTCCACATCTGCCTGCGCCCGCGTGATCTTTCGCCGCCCTTGCCCGGCGGCCCCAGCGTGAAGGGCGTCACGTGCGGCGGGCGGTCGGGACCTCGTAGGCGAACGAGCCGCGCTCGTCGAGGTGGTAGGCGGTGACGTCACGGTCGATCTTCCGCCCGCCGGCGCTCGTGAACATGCGCCGGGGAAAGACGCGCACGCGGGCCTGCGCGGCGTTCGGGAGCAGCTCGAAGCGGCCGGCGCTGAAGCCATGGAGGCGGGTCACGCCGCGGCCGCCGGGGCCGTCGTGCTCCTCGAGACCGAAGAGGGAGGCGCCCTGCAGGGCGTGACGCGCGTGGCCGCCGCCGTGGGCGGTCGAGGTGGCGGTGCCCTCGTGCATGTGGCCGAAGAAGTGGGCGGCGAAGCGACCGGCCGGGTCGACCTCCTGGCGGAACTCCTGGCGTGCCTGCGGGTGGAGCCACTCGGGCGGGTGGTGGGTGAGCAGCACGTTGATGTGGTGGCGCTGCAACCAGTCGGGGGCGTACTCGTCGCAGACGACGTGGAGCTGGCGCGGGTCCACGGCGAGGCGCTCCTGGTAGTCAGCGCCGGTGAGCTGCAGGAAGGCCGAGTTGAGACCGATGACGCCGAGCTCGAGGCCGTGGAGCGACAGCGAGTACGAGCTGTCGCCCGGCAGGATGCCGAGCTTCCGGCGGTCGAGGACGTGCCACCGGCAGGACTCGACCCACTCGGTGTAGGGCTTGAAGGCCTTCGCGAAGCGCTCGCGGTAGCCGAGGTCGCTCTTCTCGTCGAACACGTGGTTTCGCAGGCGCGGGCTTTCGTGCCACTGCGAGAGGGCGAGCACGTACGGATCGAGGTCGTTGGGGCGCTCCAGGTCGTGGTTGCCGGGCACGGTGATGAGCCGCGGCTGCGAGCCGAGCTGGTCGAAGCGCCGCCACAGCCTGTCGAGGGTGGCGTCGAGCTTCTTGAACTCGTCTTCGCTGCCGCGCTGGGTCAGGTCCCCGGTGAACAGCACGAGGTCCCACGGGCCGCACAGGTCGTGCAGGCGCGCGAGGTCGTCGAACAGCAGGGCCATGACGTTCGGCCACAGCCAGCTCGTGCCGCCCATGCCCTGGTGGAGGTCGGTGAGGTGCAGCCAGCCGATCGAGGCGGGCTTCGCGGGCGCGGGGGGCGCTGGCCGCGGGGCGCTCGAGTCTTTCTCGGGAGGGCGGGCCGAGCGCGACAGCCTGGTCGAGGCGTCGAGACCCCCAGCGGCCAGGCCGACGGTCGTGGCGTCGCGTCCGACGGTCGGCCGCGCGGGCTCCGGCGCGGGGGGCGCGGCCGGGGATTCTTCGAGCTCGCCCGCGTCCGAGTCCGCGGCTTCTCCGGCGAGCTGGGCCCCCTGCCAGAGCAGCACGTCGGCGCCGTGGGGCGAGATCGTGTGTTCCTCGAGGAGCTTGCGGACGCGAGCGCTGTAGTCGAGGTACCCGGTCGGCTTGCCGAGCGAGATGGGCGGGCCGCCGTCGATCGCGGCGAGCCCCTGCGCCATCGTCGTGGTCGCCGGCGGGAAGCGCATCGGATCCCGGGTGTGCAGGATCATCGACGGGAACAGCCAGCCGCCGCCCGGCAGGCTGCCCCCGCGGCGGAGCGCGACCAGGTGCTCGGCGAGCCAGGCGTCGTCGGCTTGCCATAGAGAAGGCACCGCCGCGTTCACGCCGTCGAGCGCGGCGACAAGCAGGTTCGCGTTGTTGCCGACCAGGCCGGTGGCGAAGCGATTGTTCACCTCGCGGCCGTCGACGTGGTCGGCGTTGAAGAGCTGCAGCAGCCGCCGGAGGCCGGTCTCGTCGAGCCGCCCGAGGGAGCCCTCGATCAGCACGCGCGCTCGGGCGAGCGCGTCCTCCCGCCGGGCGATGCGCTCCGGGTGCAGCCGGGCCCGCGTCTGGCGCAATACCTGTTTGCGATCGAGCATGGGCGGCGACTATACCCCGGCGCGGCTCCCGTCGGCCGCCTCGCGCGAACGGGCGTCGCCCTGGCCGGGCGAGTCCATGTGAGCGATCATGCCCTCATGGAAGCCCTGCGGCACGGGCCAGGCGCTCGTCCGCCCGAGCGGCCCCGTGCGCTTCGACCTCGCGGACGCCGAGCCGCCCGCGGACGCCGCCGACCACGTCGACGCCGCTCGCGAGCGCTACGGCCCCGTCCGGACGCGGCTGATCGTCGAGGCGCGGCAACAGAACCAGCGAGCTCGCTCGACCGTGTGATGTCGTCTACCCCACGCTGTCCCATCGCGAGCGCAAGTTCGCCACCGGAGCATCCGGCCTTCCCCCTACACGGAAGCCCGTCGAGGCCGCCGCCGTGAGCGGCGCGACGCCGCTCATCCACGATCCGAAGACGGGGCTACTCGCCGCGGGTAAGGGCAAGTGGAAGGGGAAGGGCAAGAAGTGGGAGGGAATGGCTCTCACTTCAAGTTCCGTTGCCGGTGCCAGACGTCTCATGGTATCGTCCAGCCCCCGCCCGGCTCAGCGGGGATGTTTTACCTGTCCGCGCATCCGGTATACATCGAAGCCTGAACACGATGAGTGATGATCCCCAGCTAGCACACTGTACAGCACGAATCGGGACGGTCCTCCGGGGCAAATGGCGCATCGATTCGCTCATCGGCGTCGGCGGGATGGCCGCGGTTTACGAGGCGACACACAGGATCGGCCGGCGCTGTGCAATCAAGATCCTCCATCCGGAGATCGCGCTCTCCAAGGAGCTTCGAGCCAGGTTCGAGCAAGAGGCGCTCGCAGTAAACCAGCTCGGTCACCCCGCAGCCGTCAATGTCATCGACATCGATACGAGCGAGGATGGCTCGCCGTTCTTGGTGATGGAGTTGCTCGAGGGTGAATCGCTCGGCAAGCGCGCTCACGCCTCCGGCGGCATCGAGGAGCGCGAGCTGCTCCGCGTCGTCTCGATCGTGCTCGAAGTGCTCGATGTCGCGCACGGGCTCGGCATAGTTCATCGAGACATCAAGCCTGATAATCTGTTCTTGACCTCGTCAGGCGGCGTCAAGGTCCTCGATTTCGGGATTGCTCGAATGAAGCAGGGCGGCTCCAATGTTCGTACACGCATCGGCGCGATGCTCGGGACTATCCCTTACATGTCGCCCGAGCAGATCGCTGGTGGCCAGATCGATGGGCGGGCCGACATCTTCGCCGTTGGCGCGACGATGTTTCGAGTCCTGGCAAACCGCCGTGTGCACGAGGGATCCACGGAGAGCGAGCTCCTCATCAAGATGGCGACGCAGCCCGCGCCGGCCCTGCGCACCGTTGCCCCCTCTGTCAGCCCAGAGGTTTGCGCCATCGTCGATCGTGCGCTCGCCTTCGATCTATCGCGCCGCTATCCAGCGGCCCGCGCCATGCGTGAAGACATCGCGCGAGTTCTGGGCGCCAATGCTACCCCTCACGCGCCCGCCCCAGTGTCGATCCGAGCCGACCTGTCGTCTGCGATCAGCGTCGATGACCCGACGATGGCTGCTCCTGCTCCCGGCCGAGCGACGCAGGCACCCAGGGTCGTATCCGTGCCGCCTCGATCTGCTGCAACCAGCCCACGAGCAGGCTCGAATTCGCCATTCTTGATGATTGCAGTGGTTGGCTCTTTTGCTCTCGCTGTTTGCCTCGCCGCTGTCTTCTTCGTCGTTCGTTCGCAAGGCTCCGCCGAAGACACTCGCGAGAGGGCGGAAGACGAGACGTCTCGAGAGGACAAGGCGAGCGGTCGCTCTCGCACGATGGCCACGTCTTCCAGCACCAGCGCGCCATCCCCCGGTACCAGCGCGCCATCCCCCAGCACCAGCGCGCCATCCTCGACCGCTGAGCCCTCATCGACGCGCCGGCCCGTCCCAGATGGCAAGTATCGCCTTCTCATCAAAGATGGCAAATATCCATTTTGTGTCACGTCGAAATTGAAGAAAGCCTATCCAGTACGCACGGATGATGAGGGTGTCAAGGTGTGCAGCGGCACTCCCGAAGGGCCCATTCCGATTGATGGACTCAAGGCCTACCACCCCTCCGAGTTTCAATGGGAATAGCTTGATGAGCGGCGGCCTTGTCTCGCGCCGCGTCGGCATGCCGAAGAGCGCGCCGCCGCCCAGCTCCCCGATCGCCCGCCCTCGATGTCTTCATCGCGCCTTCGGGGCGGGGCTGGAGGTTCCGGCGATGCGGGCGGCGACCAGCGAGCGACGGCTCGATGCTGTGGTCATCCTTGTAGGCTGATGTCGGTGTACGGAACCAGATCCACTAACACCGCGGGATTGAACAGCTTTTCCGTTCGGTGGGTGGATCGAGCAGGATGTCCGCTCGGACGGCGGCGCGGTTCCTCCGCTCTCAGCACCTTTGTGCGTGTACACTCCTCGGCATGTCAGGGATAATCGCACCCAAGGGGCGCTCAAGCACCGACGACGTCACGGTGCCGATGCTCGGGAAACAACGCGACGTATCCGTCGTTGAGCTCACAAGCTCGGCGCTTGTGGAAGAAATCGAGACCGCGGCACGGCCGTGGTCGGACGACGCACCCACGTTGGTGCGCTCGGACGACAAAGCGCCAGCGCTGATCGGGAGCTTGATCTCGGAGCGGTACCGCGTCCACGAGCTCATCGGGCAGGGCGGCATGGGAGCCGTGTACCGCGGCGAGCAGGTGCACCTCCGCAAGCAGGTCGCGATCAAGGTCCTCCAGCCGAGCGCCCGGAACCTCCCCCAGATCGTGGCGCGGTTCGAGCGCGAGGCGATCGCGGGGGCGCATATCCAGCATCCGAACGTGGTCTCGGCAAACGACTTCGGTCAGCTCGCGGATCGGTCGCATTTTCTCGTCCTGGAGTATGTCGAGGGCACCCCGCTCCAGGACGTGATCGCCTCGGCGCCGCTCCCGGCGCGGCGCGCGCTCCACATCGCGAGGCAGATCGCGTCTGCTCTGGAGGCGGTGCACGCGAAGGGGATCGTGCACCGCGATGTGAAGCCGCAGAACATCCTCCTCGGCGCCCGTGATCAGGTGAAGCTCATCGATTTCGGCCTCGCCAAGGTGAACGTGGAGCTCCTGTCCACCGAGAGCCGCGAGGCCGCGCGCAAAGGCCAGGACCTCACCGCTGCCGACCAGGTCCTCGGCACGCTCAGTTATCTCGCGCCGGAGGCCGTGCGCGGCATGGATGCCGTCGATGCTCGCGCAGATCTTTATGCGCTTGGAATCATCTTGTACGAAATGCTGTCCGGGAGAAGCCCGTTCGACGCGAGCGACGGCCAATCTTCCTTCCGGCAGCGGCTCCTCGAGGATGCGCCCCCGATCCGCCAGCGTGCTCCGGGATCAGGTGTCCGCCCCGACGTGGAGGCGATCGTGATGCGGCTCGTCCAGCGAGACCCAATCCAGCGCTATCCGACGGCTACCAACGTGATCGCGGCCATCGACGGGGCCGTTGCGGCGATGGAGGGCGCGCCGAGGCAGCTCGAGCCGACCGTTACCATGCACCCCGGTGCTCCGGGGCACCAGACGAGCGCGACATCGCTCGCGTCCACGTGGACCTCGTCGGCGATGCGGCCGTGGTTCATCGCGTCCATCGTCGTATCGCTCTTGCTCAGCGTCGCGCTCTTGATCGCCATCCTGCTCAGCTGACAGGGCCTCAAGAAGGCGGGACTCCTGTCGACCTGGGCGCCTCGCCCGAGCGCGTCCCCCCGATCCCCGATGTCCACCGCGGTGGACGAGCTCGCGCAGGGCTCCCGCTAGCGCGGCAGGGGGCGCACGTGAACGAGCTGGCCGCTCGCCAGGTACTCGAGCTCCTCCGGCGTCGATTGCCGGCCCAGGGCTTCATTGCGATGCGGATGCCGACCGAACCGCGCGATCACGTCGCGATGCCCGCGGGCCTGGTTCGCGGAGAACTCGAACCACCAACGAAACTCCGCGGGCACCGTGCCCACGAGCTCCTCGGCGAGCTGGACGGCTCGATGCAGGTTGGAGAGGTCCTCCGAGTGCCCGAGCGGCAAGAAGAAGAAGGTCTTCTGCCAAGGGTCTTCCAGCGCCGCGTGATGGCCGATCTCGATCCCTTCGAGCGCCAAGGCGAGCGCTCTCGGGTCCTGCGCGAACGCGCGAGCCGTCCCCCGGTACACGGTGCGAGAGAACTGGTCGAGCACGAGGATGAGCGCCAGCCGGGAGCGCGGCGCGCTCGACCAGCCGTCGAGCTCGCCACGCGTAGCGCGCTCCAGCAGCGGCGGAAATCGCTCCAGGATGGCGGCATCCGCGCCGCCGCGGAACCACCACTCGATCTGGCGAATGAGCTCCTCCTTGTCACCGCTCATCCGCTCCGGAAACCAGAATCCGAGAACCTCTTCGACTTCTTCTGTCATGAGCATAAGCTTTCCTCGGTGTCAGCTGTCCGCCGGCGGGGGCGCGCTCGGTGACCGCGCGCGCGCGGTCGCCGCCACCTGGGCCGCCCGACGCCGAGCGTGAGACGGATGGCGTGATCGCCGGGAGCAGCTCATCGGCGACGGCCGCGTAGCGCTCGAAGAACCCGTCGTGTCAGCAACATGAGAGGCACCCCCGCTTCGAAGCAATGCGCCGACCCCACGACGAGCCAGCATCATCAGCCTACCGGATCGGGGCGGCTCGGTCCACCTCTCAGGGAGGACTCCCCGGTCGTCACTACGGCGCGGGCAGCTCGGTCACGATCCGGGGCGTGCCCATGCACATCTCGTCGGTGGTCTTCTCGCCCCAGCCGACGTCCTCGCTGATCGCCGGCAGCCCCACGCGCATCCGGTGCTCGGGCGAGTTATCGTACGTGCAATCCATCGTGATCGTGTCGTCGGGGCCAATCGGGATCGGGGTCTCGTAGAGGTACTCTCCCTGCCAGTGGAAGTCCCAGTCCAGGTCGAGGAGCACGGTCTCCCCCGGCAGCCCCTTGTTGAGGGTGAGGCGATGATTCCGCAGCAGGTAGTGCCCGTGCGCCGCGGCGCCCACGGCGTAGACCTCGCGGCCGAGCGCGGCGGGCAGCTTCATCTCGACCGAGACCGTCGTGCTCGGGCTGTTGGCGGGGAGCGCGATATCCCGGGTGCGGAGGAGCAGGCCGCGGAGCTTCACGAGAGACGCCTCCTCCTCGGGCCGGGCGAAGTAGAGCTCCATCGCGGTCCGGTCCGGCTCGAAGCCGTTCGCCGTGTTGTAATGCAGGCTCATCACGGCCACGGTCCTCGCCGGGACGTCCACCGCCGTTCCGGGGTACATCAGCCGTCCCACGTTGCCGGGCGTCCAGCTCCCGAGGCTGCCCACCGGCAGCGCGTCGACCCCCTCCGGGACCGCGCCCCCGAAGCAAGGCCACCCCGGCTCCTCGGTCTCCGCGTCGAGCGCCTGCAGCGCCGGCAGGGCGGTGTCCCGGTAAAGGCTCGTCACCACGTGGTGGACGATCCTGGCGTTGCCCGGCAGCACCCGGAAGCCGATCAGCTTGCGCGGATCGGCGAGGCCGAGATCCACCACGAAGCAGCGGTAATCGTCGGACCGGTCCGGATCGGGCGCGTAGTCGGCGCCCATGTCGACGACGAGATCGGGATTCTCGAGCGGGAACGCCGCAGGGTCGATGCCGCCGGGCTGGTCCGCCGGGTCGCCGAGCGGCGCGCCGGCGTCGGCCCAGCGCTCGAGGGTGTCGAGCTGCTCCGGCGTGAGCGTGCGCGCGTCGCGGAGCGCGGGCGAGAGCGCGGTCGGCGGCCAGGGAGGCATCGACCCGCTCCGGGTCACGTCGCGGATCCGGTCGGCCAGGGACGCGACCGCCGCCGGCTCCTCGAGCGAGAAGGGAGCGATGCCGCCCGCGATGTGACAGCCCACGCACGTCTGCCGGACGATGGGATAGACGTCCCGGTAATACGTCGGCTCGCCGGCTCCTCCCGCTGTATCGCCGGGCGCCGGCGCGTCCCCTCCGCCGCAGCCCGCGAGCGCCGCCGCTGCCACGACGCGCCACCACCCATTCCTCCAGAAGACCCTCTCCATGTGCGACCTCCACCAGCTCCTGGAGGCTCGGACACGGGAGGGAGCGCGGAGGTAAAATCTTTTCCGCTCGCGCGGGGAGGGACTGCGCCCGGAGCGGGCGAGCGCAGGGCAGGGGCTCGGGACGGGTGTCCTGAAATCCAGGCAAGGTGTCCTTTCGGTCCGCTCCGGCGTCGCTCACAGTCAGGTCTGCGAGGCGCGCTCGGTCGAGCGCTCTTCCACGCCAGGCGCGGAGCCGCGCCGAGGCGAAGATCCGCGATCGGGACGGTCGGCGGACGAAGGAACGAAAGGACGAGGGACGAACGATGACGGAAGCCCATGACATCAAGCTGCCAGGTCCGCAGCCGCTGCTTCAGATCGGCATGGTTCTCTATCCGGGGCTCACCATGCTGGACTTGATCGGGCCTCAGAACGTGCTGGCTGTCCACGCGGCGACCCACCTCCTCTGGAAGGATCGCTCTCTCGTCCCGTCCGATACGGGGGTCTCCATCCAGCCGACGGCGACCTTCAGCGAGTGTCCCGACGACCTGGACATCCTCTTCGTGCCCGGCGGCTTCGGCACGGCGGACGCCATGGCGGACCAGGAGATCCTTCGATTCCTGAGAGACCGAGGCGCTCGGGCCAGGTACGTGACGTCCGTATGCACGGGATCGCTCGTCCTGGCCGCAGCAGGTTTGATGCAAGGATACAAGGCCACGACGCACTGGGCCACGCGCCACATCCTCGAGGCGTTCGGCGTGGAGTGCGTCCGGGCGCGCGTGGTGGTCGATCGCAACCGGATCTCGGGCGGCGGGGTGACAGCGGGCATCGACTTCGGGCTGACGCTCCTGGCGCTGTTGCGCGGAGAAGATACAGCGAAGCTGACGCAGCTCATGCTCGAATACGATCCCGCCCCGCCGTTCAACGCCGGGACCCCGGAAGGCGCAGGTCCCGAGCTCACGCAGCGCATGCTGGCCGTGCTCGATCCGCTCGATCAGAGGATGCGGAAGGTCGCTGTAGCGAGGAGCAGCAGCGCGAGCTGAAGCGCTCCGCGCGCCGGCCGCAGCCGGCCGATCGCCTCGTGGACGACCCGAGCCGCCGCGTCGTCCCCGGGGGCGCGGGCGTCTCGCCGTTCACCCCGCTCGTTCCTCTACTCCACCCCCCAGCGATCTATCCCGACCCGCCTCGCCCCCTCTGCGTCCGCCGGCCGATACACCTCTTCCTGCGGGATCACGAGCTCTCGATCTCCCCGCCCGCGCAGCACCTCCCTCTGCTCCGCGACGAGCTCCGAGATGTCCTCCACGCCCACCGTCCACTCCTCGGCGAACCGCCGCAGCATCGCGCCGCGCAACCCGAGCTGGATCGCCCTCCGCGCGACCGGCGCGCCCGACGGATCGTGGTCCGGATCCCACTGGAGCCGCACGTCCGAGCGCTGGAGATCTTCCTTCCACGCCTCCTGGCTCGGGTACAGCTCGGGCACGAAGCTCGACGGCACCGCGGCCGCCAGGATCGCGTCGAACCCCGCGCGCTGGATGCGGATGGCCAGCACCGCCTCCTGGTCGGGCTTCGTGCCCCAGCCCGAGCGGTACATCATCCAGAGGAAGTTCGGCTTGATCCAGCTCATGCGGCCGAAGCTGAACTCCGGCCCCCCGAGCCGCCGGTGCAGCGCCGCGTGGCGCGCGATCGAGGGACGGTACGCCTGATAGACCACGATGGTCTCGGCGTCGAACTGCGCGAGGACGTGCCGCCCCGCGGCGGGCCAGCGGGTGGCCTGCGCTGTATAGGGCTCCAGAATGAGCTTGTCCATCATCACTCCCTCTCCATGCCCCTCTTCCGGTCCCATCGATCGCCGATCGCCCGCGTCGTGCTGGAGCCATGGGAACCTGCCGTCTCGCGTGCAGACGAAGGGGATCGCCTGCCCGAAGGTAGCGCACTGTAATCAATCCGAAAAGCCGTATATCTTCACGCCGTCGCCGTTTACAGGCCTGCAGCGTCAATTGCGTCATTGCTTCCCTCGGCGGACTGGTGTATGGTTAGTTGTAAAGTCGTACACGCGCGGGGCTGTATTGTGAAATTGTCCATGAGGTCTTGGAGCCCTTTCGCGCGCAACTCGACGAGCATCTTCGCGTTTGAGAGCGCTGTGCGTTCTTATAGGCTGCCGGTCCCGACGGTGCGAAAGCGATCGAGCTTGCGATCAAGAACGCCCTTCGTCTATATCGCTGGTTCTGTCAGACTCAGATGCGCGGCATGGGTGACGTTGGCCGAGCGACCGCCTGCCAGCAAGCCTAACGGCTCTGAGAGAATGCCATGTGATTGGCATGGTAAGGCGCCTGAAGCTGCCCGTCCAAGATGGATTCGATCGTCGCATTGGACACGAGCGACTCAGCGGTCGAAAGGACACCGGACCAGTGGAGCGTGCCAGGACGCGTCGTGAGTGACAAGCAAGAACGCACCGCTCTCGTCCTGGTGAGCCGGGACCTCTCATCGATCGACATGCATTTTGATGAGCTGAACGACAGCATCGCGCTCGGGCTGACGTTCGCGAGCACGCCTGCGCACCAGCAGGGGGACGTCGTACTCCTCGGGAGCTTCGGCCCGCGAGGAACCGGCGACCTCTACGTATTCGTGGGAATGTTAGCGGGCTGCCACCACCGAGGCAAGATCTTAAGATACACCCAGGTGACACGTTTCTCGTGCCCCGTGGTAGCCTCGTATGGTCGGCATGTTCACCGCCGCGACCTACTCGGCGATCGCCAAGGTTGGGGACCTCATGAGTTCAACTATGTTCTCCCTGCAGCGCTGACGAAGGTGCCCGAAGAGGCCGAAGCCCTCTCACGGTGCTTGAAGCTGCAGGATAACTCGCGCGATTCATAGGATGGATTTCGCGCAGCGCAACGCTGTTCATGTCGATGCTCCCGCCGGCCCCGGAAGGGCTTGCTGACGGATCAGCGGGGGCGCTACGTGCACCAGCGCGCGACAGGAGAAGACGCTGGCAAACCGGCATACTTGGGGACTCTACGCATACTGCCAGTATGTGCGCCAGTGGGGCCGGCGCACGCGCACAAGGATGCCGGTGCTCGTACGCCGCGAACGGATCCAGGTGCACACGCTGTCCGTGCCGCGGCCCGCGTCCGCACGGCCGCCTTTGCCACCGCGCACCAGCGTCATGATCAGCAGAACGCGAAGCATCAAGGAGCGGAACGCGATGCCGCCATTCCACTCCCTCCGCATGCCGAAGCCGCTCGCCCGCGCCGCGCGCTCAACCGTCGCCGACGCGCACCACGAGCTTGCCGAAGTTGCGGCCCTCGAGCAGGCCGATGAGCGCCGCCGGCGCGTTCTCCAGCCCGTCGACCACGTCCTCGCGCAGCTTCACCCGGCCGTCGGCGACCCACGCGTCCATGTCGCGGCGGAAGGCGTCGAAGCGATCGCCGTAATGGTCGAGGATGACCAGCCCCTGCACGCGGATGCGCTTCTGCAGCACGGCCGTCATCAGCAGCGGCAGCCGGTTCGGGCCGGGCGGCGGCGCGTCGTCGTTGTAATGGGCGATCAGCCCGACCACCGGCACGCGCGCGCCGAGGTTGAGCAGCGGCAGCACCGCGTCGAACACCGCGCCGCCGACATTCTCGAAATAGACGTCGACGCCGTCCGGACAGGCGGCAGCGAGGCGCTCGGCGAGCTGCGGATCGCGGCGGTCGAGGCAGACGTCGAAGCCGAGCTCCTCGACCGCGTAACGGCGCTTGTCGGCGCCGCCGGCGATGCCGACCACGCGCGCGCCCTTGATCCTGGCGATCTGCCCGACCACCGCGCCGACCGCGCCGGTCGCCGCGGCCACGACCACGGTCTCGCCCGGCTCGGGCCGGCCGATGTCGAGCAGGCCGACGTGGGCGGTGAACCCGGGCATGCCGAGCACGCCGAGCGCCAGCGACGGCCGCGCCATCTCGCCGAGCTGCACGAGATCGTGACCGTCCGAGAGCGCGTGGTCCTGCCAGCCGGCGTTGCCGAGCACCAGGTCGCCGGCGCGGAATCGCGGATGCCTGGAGGCGACGACGCGGTGGACCGTGCCGCCCACCATGGGCTCGCCCAGCCGCACCGACGGCGCATAGGCCGGCGGGATCTCGTCCATCACCTGGCGCATGTACGGATCGAGCGAGAGGTACAGCGTGCGCAGCAGCACCTGTCCTTCGCCCGGCGTCGGGACGGCGGCTTCGTCGAGGCGGAAGTCCTGCGGTGTCGGCAGGCCGCGAGGACGCGCGGCGAGGACGACGCGGCGATTGACGGATTCGCGTTGAGGCATGGGCTTGCTCCTGGGCGTGGGGTGAGTAGACCGGTCGTCTAGAAGACGGGCGCGAGAAACGGCGGGACCGCATGCGCGTCGCGCCTCAAAGGGGCTGGGCCAGACCGAGCAGCAGCCGCGTGCCGGCCATGGCCGTGTCCAGCGGCGCGCGGTCGCGGGTGATCTTGGCCAGCAGGCTGGCGCCGAGCCAGCTCTGGTAGAGCGCCACCGCGACCGCCTGCGCGTCGAGCACGGCCGGCAGCGAGCCGTCCGCCCTGCCCGACTCGATGCAGCGGGTCAGGCGCTCGATGATGCCGCGGGCGCCGCGCTCCAGCGCCGCGCGCATGCTCTCGGACAGATCGCTGACCTCGGCGCCGAGCTTGACCACGAGGCAACGGCTCTGCGCCTCGTCGCCTGTCTGCGAGTCGAGCCAGTCGCGGAAGTAGCCGATCAGCCGCTGCGCGGCCGTGCCCGGCTGCGCCAGGAGCGCGTCCATGCGGGCCAGGTAGCCGGCGAAATAGGCCTCGATCACCGCCTCGCCGAACGACTCCTTGGAGCCGAAGTAGTGATAGAACGAGCCCTTCGGCACCTGCGCGGCCGCCAGCACCTCGGCCAGGCCGACCGCGGTGAAGCCCTTCCGGAGCAGCAGCGGATGGGCGACCTCGAGGATGTGCCGGCGGACGTCGGGGGTGGCGGCGGCGGTCGCGTTCATGACACCGCCACGGTAGCACCCAGTAGACCGGTCGTCTAGAGGACGCCGCCGTGGCTCCCGCTGGAGGTGCGCCGCCCGGGGCAGCGGGCGACCGCTGGCTCGTCGTCCGCATTCAGCTCGTGTCGGTGCCGCTCAGCCTGACCACGATGTTCGCGTCGTCGATGCGCGCCGACGAGGCGAGCGCGGTGAACCACGAGTCGCCGTGACCTGCAATTCGTCGTGATGTGGCTGCAGCGCAACGTCCATCAATCCGTGCGAGCCAACGCAATCGCGCGCGGACGCCAGGACGTGCACCTCGCGCCGTGGGCCAGGTCTCCGGCGGGGTTCGCGCCCATTGCCTCGAGGAGAACACGTCCAGATCGTGGTACACGTCGACAAGGTCGCGCAGCCGAGGGACGGGGGCGCAGGGAAAGCCGGGTGATATGGTTCGGAGCAGCCGGGGCAGGGAAGTCGAGCCGCCGGAGCCGCGGGGCGGCGAGGCGGGCGGCTCTGTACAGGAACATGGCGCGGCCGGACACCAGGCCACGGGAGAAGAGGCCGGCGGCTCGGCGCGCAATGCGAGCCGCCGTGCGGAGCCAGCACACCGCGAGACAGGTGCCCATGGAAAGCCCCGTCCGTATACCGTGGGCGTCATCACCCCCTATCTCGACGGCTCGTTCTGGAACCCGGTCCTGAAGGGCATCCACGAGACAGCGCAGCAGCACGGTTGTCGGACGCTCGTGATGCGCGGCACCCCCGCCTCGCTCCAGGCCCCCTCGCTCGCCAGAGACCAGGTGGATGGCTGGATCGTCGTGATCGCGGTGGAAGGCATCGAGCGGCTCGCTGGCGCGCGGGTCCCGCTCGTCGTCGTCGGCACCGATGCCCACGAAGGCAATTGCCCGTCCGTGATTCCCGACAACCGCAGCGGGATCCGGAGCGCCGTGCGCCATCTGATCGAGCACGGGCACCGGCGCATCGCGTTCGTCGGCTACTTCGGGGAGTCCGACGTGCGCGAGCGCTTCGAGGCCTACCGAGACACGCTCGCCGAGGCGGGGATACCCCTCGATCCCGATCTCGTCATCCGGACCAGCGACAGCTGGTATCCCGGAGGCGAGAGCGCCGCGCCGCAGCTCCTCGCGCAGCGGCATGCGTGCACGGCGGCGGTCTTCGGGACGGACAAGAACGCGCTCGCGATGATGCCCTTGTTGAAGGAGGCGGGCATGCGCATCCCCGAGGACATGGCGATCGTCGGGTTCGACGATGTGCCGGAGGCGCAAGCCGCCGACCCGCCGCTGACCACCGTGCGCCAGCGGTTCGAGATGATGGGGAGCGCCGCGTGCGATCTCATCCTCTCGATGCTCGCCGGCGAGACCTCCCTGCCCGAGCTCGTGCTCACGCAGAACACCTTGATCCAGCGGACCTCGTGCGGGTGCGACGTGATCCAGAGCATGCTCGACCAGGACGCGGCGCTCGAGGAGGACGCCGGCGGCGACCTGGACCGGCGGCTGGTCGAGCTGCTCCTCGCGCCCCAGCCCCTCGCGCCCGGGCTGTCGCCAGCCGCGGTATGGCCAGGGGTCGCCCTGGTGCTCGCCGGGTACTCCGCGGCGATCGAGGGCACCGCGCCCCCTCCGGCAAAGGAGCTGGAGTACGCTTACCACCAGGCCGCCGGCATCGCGCCCGACCTGGGCACCTTGATGGCGCTCGTCCGCCTGCTCCGCCGGGCCCACGCGCGGCGGGGCGGCGATGCGGCGTCCGCGCAGCGGGTCGAAGCGTTCCTGGACAGCGCGCGCCTCGCGATCGCCCGTGCCCGGCTCCATGTGGAGACGGACTCCCTGGCGCAGGTCGGGCTCCTCGTGAGGTCCAATTACGAGGTGGGCCTCGCGCTGCTCAGCGGCTCGCACCACGAGTCCCTCTCGCTGTCGTGGCTCGCGAAGACCAGCGCGATCTGGGGCTGCTTTGCGCTCCGGGAGGACGCGACAACGCTCGTCGTCGCCGGCGCCTACAGCCGCGATGGCAGCGCGACGCCCGCGATCGGCGGCCGCCATCGCGTGGAGGCGTTCCCACCTGCGGAGTCGCTGCCGCCCTCGGCCGCGAGCGGCGCGCACATGATGCTCCTCTTGCCGATCCGCACCGCCCGGCGCGACTGGGGGATCCTGGCGCTCATCGGGCCGACCCTCCGCGAGCTGACCCGGGACGAGGGCACGGTCGGGGTCTGGGCGTCGCTGCTCGCCGCGGCGCTCGAGCGCAATGAGCTCGTCCAGTCGCTCTCGGCGAAGCACACGGAGCTGCAGGACGCTTATGCCATCGAGCGCGCCCTCTCCGAGACGGTGCGCGAGCTCGGCTGCCCGCTCATCCCGCTCCTGCCCGGCGTGCTGCTCGTGCCGCTGGTCGGCGCGATCGACCGGGGCCGCGCGCTCCAGGTGCTCACGGCCGTGACCGAGGGGGTGGGCCGGCATGCGGCGCGCTTCGTGCTGCTCGACATCACCGGCGTGCCGGCCGTGGACGCCGAGGTCGCCCACGCGCTGGGCCAGACGAGCCGCGCGGTCGCCCTGCTCGGCGCGCGCCTCATCCTCGTCGGCGTGCGCCCCGAGATCGCGAGGAGCCTCGTGGACGTGGACCTCGGCGATCTGTCCACGTACTCGTCGCTGGCGGGCGTCCTTCACGAGCTGACGACAGGAAGACTCCGCCCCGAGGGCGCGAAGCGCCGTTCAGCGCGCATCGCCTGATCGCGGGCGGCGCTCGCGAGCGCCCCGGGGGTGATCTCCGCGATCGCCCGCGTCCTCGCCGTTCACCGCACGGGTGATCTGGCAGATCGCCCTTCCCCGCTGCGCTACCGTCGAGATTCAAAAAGCGCGGCGAGAGTGGATATTTTGGATCAGCAAGTGAGTCGTTGGAGCACAAAAGTGATTGCCATCGATTCATGATGTGTGGCTGTTCGGGCGGATCCTGATATGGTTTCCTTTCGGCGCTGTCGAGTCGCAGCATCGTGAGCCCGTGTCGGTGTCGACCTGTGTGGTCGGCGCTCGCACCAACTCGCGCCTTTCGTCGGGCGCGGCGTGGAGGAGACGATGAACCCCGAGCAGCACACGGATGGTTGGCGCCTCGAGCTCCCCGGCAAGAAGCTCAGGGTCGCGGCGCCGCTCTTGCTCGCGCTCGCCGCGGGTTGCAACGGCCAGATCGGCGGGCCCGGCCAGTCCACGGGGTCCGGCACGGAGGACCCCTGGGAGGGCGGCGGGGGCGGGCCTGCGAGCGGCCAGATCCCGGAGGACGTGCTGGCCTCGCCGTTCTGCCAGACGCCGCAGCCTGGCTCGGCGCCGCTCCGCCGCCTCAGCAACCATGAATATACCAACACGCTGAAAGATCTCTTCTCCGGCGTCTCGGGCGTGGCCTCCACCATCGACACGGTGGTCGCCACGTTCCCGAGCGAGGCCGAGTCGCTCGGCTTCCGCAACAACGCGAGCTTCCTGAGCGTCGGCTCGCTCGTCGCGCAGAAGTACCTCGACGCCGCGGAGCAGATCGCCGCCGTCGCGGCGCGCGCGCCGGGCCTGGTCTCCTGCGATCCGGCGGCGCTCGGTGAGATCGAGTGCGCGCGCGACTTCATCCGCACCTTCGGCGCCAGGGCGTACCGGCGACCGCTCACCGAGGCCGAGGTCCAGAGCTACGAGGAGCGCTTCACCGCGGGCTCTGACGGGGCCACCTTCAACGAAGGTATCGAGTGGGTCGTCTTCAGCATGCTGCAGTCGCCGAACGTGCTCTACCGCGTCGAGGTCGGCCAGGCGGGCGCGGAGGGCGTCAACGAGCCCACGCCGTACGAGATGGCCTCGCGGCTCTCGTACCTGGTCTGGCAGTCGCAGCCGGACGAGGAGCTCACGCGCGCGGCGGCGGCCGGCGAGCTGGGCACGCCGGAGCAGATCGAAGCCCAGGCGCGGCGCATGCTGGCCGATCCGCGGGCCGACCGCCTGTTCGAGTATTTCAACCAGTGGCTCGACACCGACATCCTGAGCAGCATGAGCCGCGATCCTGCGGTGTATCCGGGCGTCGTGTCCGGGCTGCCCGCCCTGCTCCACGAGGAGACGCGCACGTTCGTGAAGAGCCTGTTCGCGGACCCGAGCGGCTCGCTCGACGAGCTCTTCACCGCCGATTACAGCTTCGTGAACGGCGCGCTCGCGAAGCACTATGGAGTGGGCGGCGTGAGCGGCGACGACTTCGTCAGGGTGGACATGCCCGGTCGCTCGGGCGTGCTGACCCAGGGCATGCTGCTCACGCGCGACAAGGCGACGCGCACCTCGATCGTCCGGCGCGGCCTCAAGGTGCGCACCGATCTCCTGTGCAAGCTCGTGCCCGCGCCCCCCAACGATGTGGAGCTCGATCTCGAGGGCCTGGGAGACGGGCTCTCGCAGCGCGAGCGCCTCGAGCTCCACCGCACCGATCCGAGCTGCGCGGGGTGCCACAACCTGATGGATCCCCTCGGCGTCGTGTTCGAGTCGTTCGACGCCGTGGGCCGCTCCCGCACGACGGACGAGGAGGGCAGGCCGGTCGTCACCTCGAGCAACATCGCGCACACGTTCGACCTCGACGGCCCCGTGGCGAACGCCGCCGAGCTGGGCCAGCGCCTCGCGCAGAGCGAGGAGGCGCGCGCCTGCTACGTGCTGCAAAACTTCCGCTTCTTCTACGGTCGCGACAGGACCGACGCCGATCGCTGCTCGATGGCGGCGCTGTCGCTCGCGTTCAAGGAGAGCGGCTACAGCCTGTCCGAGCTCGTTGTCGCGCTCACGCAGACCGACGCCTTCCGCTACCGCCCGTGATCACCCCGGAGGACCCATGAAACCCCTGAGCCGCCGTACTTTCCTGCGTGGCGCATCCGGAGTTGCGCTCGCGCTCCCGTTCCTCGACGCCATGCGCCCGAGCCGCGCGCGAGCCCAGGAGGCGCCGCCCGCCCCGCGCCGCCTCATGTTCGTGTTCCAGGCGAACGGCGACGAGACGGCGAGGCGCTTCAGCGCCGGCGGTGAGACGAGCTTTCAGCTCGGCGAGTTCCTCGCCCCGCTCGAGCCCTACCGCGAGGATCTCCTCTTCCTCAACAACCTGCACAAGCGCTTCTACGATCTGCCGGAGTCCGAGCGGGCCGACAACCACCAGCAGGGCGGCAGCTCGCTCGCGCCGTGGAGGTCCGGCACCGGATCGTTCCCGATCGGCGGCACCGAGAGCACCATCGGATACGTGGAGGGGCCGAGCGCCGACCATGCGATCGGCGGTCGGGTGCTGGAAGGCAACGAGCGCGTCGCGCACCGGCACCTCGTGTACCGCGTCGGGACCAAGTGGAACGACATCTGGAACACGCACGCCCACGCGGGGCCCGTGGGCGAGCAGAACCCGATCCCGGCGGAGACCGACCCGTACGCGGCGTACGCCCGCATCTTCTCCTTCACGCCCGACGACGCGGCCGCGCAGAAGGAGGTGCTGAGGCGCCTGGCGAAGAGGCAGTCGGCCATCGATCTGGTGCGCGAAGAGGGCAATTCGCTCCTCACCAGGCTGGGCGCCGAGGACCGCGCCAAGATCCAGCAGCACCTCGACTCGATGCGCGACATCGAGCGCGCGCTCCAGACCGGCAACGGCGCGGCCGCGTGCGTGCAGACCCCGCTCGGCGAGCGGCTCGACCCCTATGACGACGACAACCACATGATCATGGGCGAGCTGTTCTTCAAGATCAGCGCCCTGGCGTTCGCCTGCGATCTCACGCGCGTGGTGAACTTCAACTGGAGCGGCAACACCAGCGGCCGCGTCTACTCGAACCTGGGCCTCAGCGAGGGCCACCACGACATCTCGCACAACAGCGATGACGCCGCGTTCGCCGACGTGCGCAAGATCCACAGGCACCTCTGGGAGCAGAACACCAAGCTCTACGAGATCTTGAAGAACACGAGCGACGGCGACGGCACCCTCTGGGATCACACGCTCGTCGTGCACTGGAACGAGCTCGGGCAGGGCGACACCCACAGCATCCACGACACCCTGGTCGTCCTCGCGGGCAAGGCGCACGACTACTTCCGGCGCGGGCGCATGATCGACTTCGACGGCGATCGCTCGTTCGCCGACATGCTCGTGAGCTGCTTCCACTACATGGGCTTCGAGGACGTCACGAGCTTCGGCCACGAGATCCTGAACACGGGGGGCGCCTTGCCGCTCACCTGAGCGTAGATTTCGCGCCCATGGGGCACGAGTGGGCCGACGGCGACGCGCCAGCGGCGTTCCGCTGACGAATGCGACGCCGATTACAACGATGCGCTTCCAGAGCGTCACGAAAACACACGCCCCCCTTACCCCCGCTATGGTTTCGGCTGGTTTCGGGCTCAATTATGCCAGCGGGCGAGCTGCGAGCGCTCCGGCACGTGCAGCTTCGTGCCCCGGCTCGACCGGGCCAACCTTCCCGGGACGAGGATCAGCGCGCGGCGAAGCCACGGCGTTCGCCAGCTCGCGAGCTGCGGAACGTGGTCCAGCACATAGCGGCGCATCAGGTTGGCGGTCAGCAGCTTCAACAGCAGCGCGGCATGATTGGCGTTGAAGCAGTGGCTCGGCACGCGACCGCATCCCCACCCGTGCTTGAGATCGCCGATGAGCGGCTCGATGCCCGCGCGCAGGTCATATCGCGCCGCTACATCTTCCGGCGCTTCGACCGGCTCGTTGGTCAAGAAGACCTGCACCGTGTAGTCGAGGCCTTCCCAAAGGTAGATCTGCTTGCCGTTCTCCCGGTCGCGTGTGCGTACGGCGATGACGCGGACCCCATCCGGCCAATCGCCGCGCCGGAAAGGCACCTCGGCCACCTGCCGTCGAGGACGACCGTCGGCATCCCGGTCGATGGTACGCCATCCGGTGGCGTGTGCGACCATGCCCACCAGATCGGGGCTCATCCGCGCCTTGGTCAGGAAAAAGCATCCCCTCGCGGCGACGGCGTGCATCAGCGCGCTGCAATCGCCCGCGCCATCGATCCGCACGTAGATGACCGCGCTTGGCGCTGCGGCGCGCGCCCGGTCGATGCACTCCTCGACGAACGGTACATCGGCTTCGCCGAAGCTCGTATCGCCGGGTCGCAGTTTGGCTCCCACGATAGCGTCGGCCTCGGCGATGCGCGCCAGGATCGGGTGATAGCTCGGCCGGCCGTGGTAGCGCGGGTTCGGGCCCGGAAGCGCCCCCTCCTGCATCCCGAAGAGCGGCTCCACGGTCGTATCGACGTCAATGTGCACGAACCGGTGCTTTCGGCGAGCAATGAGGGCGAGCCCGTGGTCGACGACCATGCTGTGCAGCGCTTCGAGCGCCTGCTCATCGAAGCGGCACAGGTCCCGATAGACGGTGTCGATGCTCGGAACGACCCCGCCTGCGAGACGTACGAAGAGCGGATCGACGGCGAGCGCTTCGATGCCGAAGACGCGCTCCTCGCCGGCGAGCGCGCAGTCCATCAGCAGGCGCATCTGTGCGGCCATTGGGTAGATGACCGAACGGCCCGTCTTCAGCCGGAAAAACCTGCGGCTCAGGGCCGCGTCGACGCCGAGCTCCCGGAGGAAGACGCCGAAGGGAGCAAGTCCTGCGATGCCCGTCAGGTTCTTCTCCGAGGGCTCGACGTGAATCCTGGAAGGGTCTGGCCGCCGGATTCGCTCCTGGTGCCGCCTATCGCCTTTGCTCTTGAACCCGAGCTCGCGTCGGCGCACCTTGGAGGTGCTCGGCGTGCGTCTTCGTTTGGTCATAGCAACCCGGGCGGGTCGCCACGCCGAGCCTTTCTTTCAAGGCGTTCCGTTTACCTCGCCGGATTTCTCACGCCCCGGATCGGCATGGTAGGCGCGAAATCCACGCTGAGTCGGCCCGGCGCGAGCGAGAGCCCTCGCTCCCGGGCCAGCCCCCCTCCTTCGCATCCAGCGGGCAGGGCGCCCTGCGCGTACTGCGAGACGTGCCGCTGCATGAGTGATATGTCCCGGACGCTCGCGACGGGCGCGCTAGGCTCCGCTCGTCTCGCTACCGAGCAGAGGCAATCAGCTCATGAATCCTGTCGCCATCACCTCCCTGATCGTGGCCGCCATCCGCGCCGAAGAGTCGACGCGGAGCGATCGCCTCTTCAACGACCCCTTCGCGAGCGCGCTCGCCGGAGACGCCGGCGTCGCTGCCCTCCGCGCGTACCGGGACGCGGACCGGCACGCGGGCAGCCTCCCCGCGACCCCGATCATCGAGGTGCGGACGCGCTGGATCGACGACGCGCTCTTGCGCGCCGCCGCCGGGGGCGTCGCTCAGGTCGTCATCCTCGCCGCCGGCATGGATGCGCGCGCCTACCGGCTCGCCTGGCCCGCGGGGACGCGCGTCTTCGAGATCGATCAGCCGGAGGTCATCGCCCACAAGGCCGCCGTGCTCGGGGCCCACGCGCCGTCGGCCGAGCGCGTCGCCATCGCTGCAAACCTCGCGGGCGACTGGCCCGCAGCGCTCCTCGCCTCGCGGTTCGACCCCGCTGCGCGCTCCGCCTGGCTCGTCGAAGGTTTGCTGCCATATCTCGCCGCGTCGTCGGTGGAGGCGCTGTTCGCGCATATCGACCGCCTCTCCGCGCCGGGCTCGATTCTCCTCTTCGACGGCGTGGGCAAGTCGCTGCTCGAGTCACCCGCGCTCGCGCCGACGCTCCGCATGATGGCCGACCTCGGCGCGCCGTGGATCTTCGGCACCGACGATCCCGCAGGGCTCGCCGCGGCGCACGGCTGGGAAGCCGCCGACCTCGATCCGGGCGAGGTGGGCGCGCGCTGGGGCCGCTGGCCCTTCCCTCCCACGCCGCCCGGCGCGCCGCGACGCCATCTGGTCGAAGCCAGCAAGCGCTGATCGCCCCATCGCCCGCCTGCGCCGCGGCGCCGCGGCGCCCCTCGTGAGCCGGCGAGTCCATGGATCGAGGCTGCTGGACTCGGCGGCGAACACCGCGGTCACCGGGGAGATCGTCCGCGCGAGCGGTGGCCGGCCTATGTGATCAGGGGATAGACCCGCGGGGAGGGAGGCGCGCGATCATGCATTGATGGCGCGCGATCACGCGTCGAGGCGCGCGATCATGCCATATCGCTCGAGCAGACCGGCGCGCGCGGCGACGCCGGCGACCCGGCGCCGGGGAGCTCGACCGTGAACGTGGCCCCGGCGCCGAGCGCGCTCTGGACGCGGATCGAGCCGCCGTGCGCCTGCGCGAGCTGGCGGCTGATGTACAGGCCGAGCCCCAGCCCGCCGTAGTGCCGGTCGGACACGGCGCGCTCGAAGCGGTCGAAGATCCGCTCCTGGCGCGCCGGGTCGATGCCGATCCCGTGATCCCTCACCGAGAGCCGCGCCGTCCCGCCCTCCTCGCCGAGGAAGATCTCGATGGGCTTGCCCGCGCCGAACTTGATCGCATTCGCGAGCAGGTTCGTGACGATCTGGTCGAGGCGCGAGCGGTCCCAGCAGCCCACGATCCGGCCGCCGTTCCGCAGCGAGACAGCGCACCCGGCGCGCGCCAGATCCAGCTCGAGCCGCGCGACAACATCGCGGACGACCGCGCCGAGGTCGACCTCCGCGACGTCGAGCGAGACCCGGTCGGTGTCGATCCGCGAGACCTCGAGGAGCTCGTTGCTCAGGCGGGCCAGGCGCGCGGCCTGCCGCAGCGCGCGCTCGACCTGCCTGCCCATGGCCTGCGGGTCGCAGGGCCGACCCGACCGGAGCCTCCGATCCACCGCCTCGAGCGTGAGCGTGAGCGACGTCATCGGCGTGTTGAGCTCGTGCGTCGCCACGGTGAGGAACTCGTCCCGCAGGCGGATGGCCTCCTGGGCAGCCAGGTACAGCCGCGCATTGTCGATCGCGAGCGCGGCCCTGTGCGCCACTTGCTGGACGAGCTCCAGGTCGGCCTCCGCGTAGCGTCGCCCCGGCGCGGCCGAGACGACGCTCAGCGTCCCGAGCGGTCGTCCCCGCGTCATGAGCGGCACGGCGATGACGCTGTGTGTCCCGAGCTCGCGGAGGATCCTCGCGTGCTCGTCGTCCTCGCAGTATTTCCGGAAGTCTTCCTCGGAATACCAGGGGACCAGGAGCGGCTTACCGCTCCGCAGCACCCTCGACGCCGGGTGGGACGAACTCCGGCCAGGGGGATACCGCCGCGGTAGCTGCTCGAGCAACGATTGCTTCGAGGGGACCCTGTGCGCGCAGAGGCTTCGCTGGAGGTGCTCCCCTTCGATGACGTCGATGATGCACCAGTCGCAGAGCGACTGCACCGAGAGCCGCGCGACGCGCGACAGCGTCTCGCCGATATCGAGCGATCCGGAGAGGATCTCCCCGGCCTCGGCCACGAAGGCCGCGCGCCGCTCCGCCGCCTCGGCCTCGGTCCGCGCGGCCTGCTCCCTGGCGAGCAGCCGCGCGTTCTCCAGCGAGATCGCCGCCTGCGCGGCGAGGAGCGACAGCGCAGCGAGCCGCTCCGGCGGGAACGCGCCGGCGAGGAGGTCGTTCTCGAGGTAGAGCAGGCCCGCCACCTCCGCCTGCCTCAGGATGGGCATGCAGAGGAGCGATCGGGGCTCGTGCCGCGCGAAGTACTCGTCGCCGGAGAACTTGCCCGCGTCGGCCGCGGCGTCGGTCAGGACGACGCACTCCTTCGTCCGGTGCACGTAGCGAACGAGCGACAGGGGGACGCGCCGCGAAGCGTCCTCCGTCGAGCGCGGGAGCACGGTCGTCACCTCCCCGCTCTCCTCGAGGATGGCCTCGGCTTCGATGGAGAGGCGCTCGTCCTCCTGCAGGACGAGGCAAGCTCGCTGCGCGCCGCCCTGCTCGAGGACCACCGTGAGCAGCGTCCGCAGGAGCTCGTCGAGGACGATCTCGCGCGAGATGGTCTGCGACGCCTTGATCACCGAGAGCTGGTCGAGCTGCTCGGACCGCGCCTCGAAGGAGGCCGTCGGGGCGATCGGCCTCGTGTCCCAGAGGTGCGGGTGCTGCTGATCGATGCGCTGGACCTTGCCGTCCGCCCCCCAGCGGACGTAGCCGGCGCGGGCCTCGCGGAGGTACGTATCGGCGATCAGCGCAAACCCTCGTTCCCGGTAGAACCCCGACGCGAGCTCGCAGGCCAGCGCCTCGTTGTGGACGAAGTGGTTCGCGCGGGCGGATCGGATGGATTCCTCGTAGAGCTGGGCCGCGTTGTCCCCTTCGCCGCGGAGGCGCGCGAGCTCGGCGCCGATCAGCGCCGAACGGTTGCCGAAATTCTCGGGGCAGCTCTCCGCCCAGGTGTCGATCTGCCTCTGGTGGGCGGCGAGGGCCTCGAGGTGCCGGCGCCGCTCGCCGGTATCCGCCGCGCGGCAGCGCGCCGCCCGCGCGAGCGCACCATAGAAATGATACTCGGCCAGCTCGAAGAACGAGCCCGACGTCCAGAGCAGCGGCCGCGCCTTCTCCGCGGCCTCGAGCGCGGCCTCGACGTCGTCCGCGTGGAAGCGCGCTTGCAGCTTGCGTATCCAGTACCAGCAGGCGGCGATCGCGAGGCGCGGATCGCCCTCCAGGCGCTGCTCGAACCGCCGCTCGTCGAAGTCCGCGTCGTTGAACGAAGGGAAATCGGGCAAGAGGCCCCGGAGGGCCCGGATGAGCCGGAGCTGCGCGGTGATGATGTCGACCGCGAGGCCGAACCGCGCCCGCTGCACGAAGTCGAGCGCGCTCTCGGCCTCTCGCTGCACCTCGCCGAGGGGCTCTCCCGCGGCGAGGAGGATCGTGATCAGGCAGTTCTTGTTGTACGAAGCATACGTGAGGTCGCCGGTCTCCTGCCCCGCCTCGAAGCCCCGCCGCAGGAGCTCGACGCCGGCGCGCATGTGCCTCACCCACGGGTTGACGCGGTGCCCGAAGCCCAGGTAGACGCGGGATCTGAACCGCAGCGTGCCGCGGCGCTCCAGGAGGTCGAGGCCGAGCCTGGCGAACCGGTAGGCCATGCGGTAATCGCCGAAGCGCGGCCCGAGGAGCATGCCGAACCAGGTGTAGGCCAGGCACGATGCGTCGCAGTTGCCGTGCTCGAGGCTGAGGTTCGTCATGCGCATCACGACGAGGCAATTCAGGTTCGCGTCGGTGAACAGGGCCGGCGACTGGGCGTGGGTCAGCACCTCGAGGGTCGCGCGGCACTCCGGATTGGCCATCTGGGGTGAGCCGATGAGGTCCTCGACCGCGCGGCCCCCGAGCAGCTCCGAGACCCGCGCGTATTCCTCCCGTACCTCCTCGTCCGTGGGGTGCGGCGACCACGTGATGCCGACGCGGCGGAGGTACTCGAGGCCCACGTCGACGCCGCGGTCGCTGCGGTCCATGGTCGTGTAGAGGCCGAGCCGCACGCACGTGACGGCGGCCAGATCGACGAGGCCCGCGGCGCGGCGCGAGAGCGCCGAGAGCCGCTCCTCGGCCGCCGAGAGGTCGCCGGTGAGGTACTCGCACTCGGCCCGGTGGAGCTCGATCTGGAACGTGAGCTCGTACCGCCGCTCCCAGCAGTCCTCCGGGAGCAGCGCCCTGCCGGCGGCGAGGTACCTCAGCGCCGAAGCGCAGGCCGTCGACCCCTTGGCGCGCTTGGCCGCGACGAGGTTGAGCTCCGCCACCCGCTCGCGCTCCTCCCGCGACGCGATCAGCGGAGCGCCGCGGTCGAGCTGATTGACGATCTCGAAGATCTTCTCCTCGACCTCTTTCGACGCCGCGCGCGACGCGAGCAGCCGGCCGATCGCGAGGTGCCTCGCCGCCCTCGCCCTCGGGCATGAGCGAATAGGCGGCCTCCTGGACCCGGTCGTGGAGGAACCTGTACGACGCGTCCTTGCGCAGGACCAGCCCCGCCCGGACGGCCTCCCCGAGGTCCGCGTGCGTCTCCTCCACCGAGCTGCCGCGGACCATCGCGAGGAGGGCGACGTCGGCTGTGCTCCCGAGACAGGCGAGGTGCTTCATCGCCTCCTGGGTGCCCGCAGGGAGCCGCGCGAGCTTGCCGACCATCAGGTCGATGACGTTGTCCGTGAAGCCCTTGTCGCGGATCTTCGCCACGTCCCACCGGAAGATCTCGGCGCGCTCGTCGAACTCGATGAGCCGCTCCTCGTGCAGCGCGGTGAGGAACTGGATCGCGAAGAAGGGGTTGCCGGCCGTCCTGTCGTGGACGAGCTGCGCGAGGTGCGCGGCGTCCTCGCGGCGGCAGCGGAACGCGTCGCTGACGAGCGCGGCCAGGTGCTCCCGGGAGAGCGGGCCGAGCACGACGTCCGAGACGCGCGCGCCGTCCTCGCGCGCCTGGTCGAGCGCCGCCGCGAGCGGGTGCGAGGGGGTCACCTCGTTGTCCCGGTACGCGCCGACGACGAGGAGGTGGCCCACCTCGGGGTGGGTCACCAGATCGTGAAGGAGCCCGAGGCTCGCCGGATCGCTCCACTGGAGATCGTCGAGGAAGAGCGCGAGGGGGTGCTCCTTCCGCGCGAATACCCCGATGAAGCTCCGGAACACGACGCAGAAGCGGTGCTGCGCCTCGGCCATCGGGAGCTCGGGGACGGGCGCTTGTCGGCCGATGACGAGCTCGACCTGCGGGATGACATTCACGATGAGCTGCCCGTTGGTCCCGAGCGCGTCGAGCAGCCGCTGTCTCCACGCCGCGATCCGGTCCTCCGCCTCGGCGAGGATGTCGCGCACGGCCTCCCGGAAGGCCTGGACGAGCGTGAAATAGGGGATCTCGCGCTTGTGTCGATCGAACTTCCCGGAGAGGAACAGGGCTCGTTCCCGGACGACCCGCTTGCAGAGCTCGTGGACGAGCGCCGACTTTCCGCTGCCGGAATAGCCCGAGACCAGGACGAGCTCCGTGGCTCCCGTGTCCGCCACGCGCTCGAACGCGCGCAGCAAGGCGGTCATCTCGCGCTCGCGGCCGTAGAGCTTCTGCGGGAGCTGGACGCGGCCGGAGATATCGCGCTCGCCGAGAGGGAACGATTCGATCCCGCCGTGATCTCGGTGCTGCGAGAGGCACCGCTCGAGGTCGTGCTTGAGCCCGCGGGCGGTCTGGTAGCGATCCTCCGCCATCTTGGCGAGGAGCTTCAGGACGATCGCCGAGAGGACCTCGGGCAGCTCCGGTATGGCCGAGGAGGGCGGCGGCGGGGCGAGGGCGACGTGGCAATGCACCCACTCGAGCGGATCCCGCGCCTCGAAGGGCAGGCGCCCGGTGAGCATCTGGTAGAACGTGACGCCGAGCGCATAGAGGTCTGCCCGGGTGTCGATCGACCGGTTCATCCGCCCCGTCTGCTCCGGAGACAGGTACGGCAAGGAGCCCTCGATGAGCCGGGGAGGCCCTGCCGCCGGCTGGTCGCGCGAGACGCGGGAGGCGAGGCCGAGGTCGGCGAGCTTCACCTCGCCCGTGGTCGTGTTGACGAGGATGTTTTGGGGCTTGAGATCCCTGTGGATGATGTCCCGCTGGTGGAGCTCCGCCACGCAGGCCACGATACGGACCGCGAGCTCCAGGAACCGGCCGACGCTCATCGGCCCATCGATGAGGTGAGCGAGCGACTCGCCGCCGAAATCCTCCATGACGAGCGCCGGCAGCCCCTCGAACGTCTCGAGGGCGATCGGGGTCACGATGGCGTCGTGGCTCACCATCTTGCCCATCGTGTACTCGTGTTGCAGGCGCTCGATGTCCTGCGAGCGGCCGCTCCTCGGGTCGATCACCTTCAAGACCACCGGGCGGCCGTCGGCGCTCCGGACCGCGCGGAGCAGGCGGGTCCGTCCGCCCTCGTGGAGGGTCGCGGTGATCGTGTACGGGGACGGCGCGCGCATCTCCATGGGGAGATTCATGGGGCCGACGCGCCGCGACGCGCTGGCCCCGCCCGGCGGTCTGGCGGGAGGTCGGCGCCGTTCGAGCTGCCGAGCCCGCGCGCTGCCCCGAGGCACCCCGTCCACGCGACCGGCGCGAGCGCACGGCGCCAGCCGGACACCGCGCCCTCCGCCCCTCGCTCCCGCGATCGTGCCATCACCAGATCCCTCCCATATCGATACCATGTCGACCCGGCGGCGCTCGCGCCGTGGGCGCCCGGCGCACGAGCTGCCAGCCTGAGCTGCTCCGCCGCTCCGACCGCCGCGCCGCCGCTCGCTCGAGCGCCCTGTCCGCCCGGCTACGTGCCGCGGAGGTGCCTGTCATCCCGGGATCGCGCTCACGCCTCGGCAGAGGAGCCGTGAACCACGTACAGGGACCCCGGTCTCCAAGGATCGATGTTGGTCGATGTGGCTTCACGGCGCCCCGTGCGCGAGTTTCCTCGCCCGGACTGAGCATTTGTTTTGCAGGCCACATTGACAGGGACGTCATCGATATGATGTCGTGTACTCGAGGATTCCTGTCCTCATCGGAATCCGAGCTCGACGGGTACGGGGCGAACCAGCATGAGCTCATGCAGACGTGGACCGTAGACGGCGACGCCTTCGTCGATCTCGCCCGGGTCCCCATTCCATGCAAGTCCGGGCGATGAGCTCGCCACAAGATCGAACTGCACGCAGGGGCACCCGCGCGACGAACGAACCACGTATCAGGAGGGGTCTCATGACGATGACTGGACGAACCTGGGCGGCGGCCTTCGGGCTCACGCTGATGACGGCGGCCTGCGGGGCGAGCGATACCGACGAGGGGGGCGAAGCCGCGCCGATCAAGCGAGAGTCGGTTCCCCAGAACGACTTCACTCCGGCGGAGATCGAGGCGACGATCGACAGGCTCGTCGCCGAGATCAACGAGAACTCGATCCAGCCGATGCAGCTGACGGTGTTGATGAAGTCCCTTGCCGGTTACTTTGCTCCGATCGCCACGGGCGCGAACCGAGCCATGGGTGAGCTCGGGGCCGCGGGGCGGGTCACGGGGAACGTGCTCGGGCCCACCGATGCTTCGGCCGAGCACATGAAGGCCATGGCGGACCAGACCCGACAGATAGAGCAGGTGGTGACGGACGGCGCCGAGGGGCTTGCCATCACGCCCTTCGGCGAGGGCAATGTGGACGCCATCGACGCCGCCGTCGCGAAGGGGATCCCCGTGGTCACGCTCGATGTCGACCTGACGACCTCGAAGCGCTCTATCTACGTCGGGATCAACAACACGTCTGCCGGGACCACGGCCGGGGAGACGCTGCTGCCGATGCTGCCCCGCCCGCCGGGTACGGTGATACTCCACGGCACCGAGGACCCGACCTGGGCTGACGGCGTCAATCGGACCCAGGCTGCCCAGGGCGTGCTCGTGAACGCCGGTTACGACGTGCTGGTACAACCGATCGACTACCTTCACGAAGCGGAAGACGTCGAGGCGCTGAAGGCCGTTATCGAGGCCGCGGACCCGCCCGTCGTGGGCCTGATCGGCGTGTTCAGCGTCTCGTACCGGTGCGCGATGGCCGCAGACGCCGCGGGCCTGTCGGACCTCCCCGTCGTCGCCTTCGACTTCGAGCCGCAGACCGTCGGCTACATGCGCCAGGGCCGCATCAAGGCGACGCACGTCCAGCGGCAGTACTACGCGGGGTACCTCGGGCCGTACATCGTCTACGGCATCAAGACCATCGGCCTCGACGCGACCAGGGAGATCCTCGCGCGGCAGCTCGTCGACGGGACCCGGTTCGACCTCGGCGTCGACGTGGTCCCGGCGGAGAAGGTCGACGACTTCACCGCCTTCCTCGACTCGATCGGCGCCGATCAGTAGCGGCGTCGCCGCTCGGCCTGGGCGTGCTCCACGCGGGAGCCGGCGCGGCGCCCCCTCGTCACGCTTGCTCGGGCACGCCCCCCGCGAAGCGCGCGGACAGCGGGAGCTTGACGTCCTCGGCCAGGTTGCCCTTGCCGGGGACGTGGTTGATCTCGAGCCGGATGCCGTCCGGATCCTCGAACACGATCGAGTAGTAGCCGGCCGCCCACGAGCCCTCCTCCGGCGCGTGCACGAGCTTGCCGCCGAGCGCGGCCAGCGTGCCCTCGAAGAACGCGTGGAATGCGTCGATGTCCTCGCGGCTGCGGGCGCGGAAGCACAGGTGGTGCAGGCCGGGCTTGTACTGGTGGAATCGGGTGCCGACGTACTCCGGGTTCACGGGGCGAATCAGCAGGCCGGTCTTGCCGCCGATGTAATAGAGCGAGGGCCGCTCGCCCTCGCCGCCCGGATCGTCGTACTGGCACTGCATCTCGAAGTGCTCGCACAGCGCGCGGTAGAACGCGCGGCTGCGCGGGAAGTCCGTGACCGATAGCTGGATATGGGCAATGCCGGCGAGGTTCACGGCGATCACGTTAGCCCACGTCCTCGACCGCCCGCCCGCCCATCGCCGCGGCCGGCGGTACGGCGGCGCCCTACGAGGCCGCGGCGAGCAGGCCCGGGCGCCGCAACGGGCCTGGACGCGCGGGTCGGTCGCCCGGACGCCTGCCTGAAGCACCAGCGTTGGTGCGCTCCTTGCTGAAAGCCCGGCTCCCCTCCCGGAGGCCATCACATGACCGATCGCAAGAACCCCGTGAATCCGTCGTCCAAAGAGCCGAGCGAAAAGGGCGCTGGCAGCGCGAAGCAATCGATGGGCGGCCCGTCGGCGAAGCCGCGGGCGGCGCGGCCGAAGCGCAGCCTGATCGAGCGCGCGGCGACCGCGCTCGGCAGCGGGACGAGCAGCGAAGACGACGGGGTGCGCAACCTCGCGGCCGCCGACCGCCTCGACGCGAAGGTCGACGCCACCGAGGCGCTCGTCGCCGCTATCCCCGAAAATGTGAACAAGGCGTCCGAGTATGCGCTGCGCGGCAAAGTGCCACAGCCGCCGCAAGGTGCCACAGCCAAGCCCGAGAACCTCGACGCGACCGCCAGCACGATCACCGAGAGCAACGAGTCCGAGAAGAACGGCGGCAAGGCGGCGCCGGGCGAGAACCCGAACCAGGGGCCGCTGCAGAAGCACCGGGTCGACTCGCTCGGTCGGGCGCTGACGACGAATCAGGGCGTGCCCGTCGGGGACAACCAGAACTCGCTGCGCGCGGGGCTGCGGGGCCCGACGCTGCTCGAAGACTTCATCCTGCGCGAGAAGATCACGCACTTCGATCACGAGCGCATTCCCGAGCGCGTCGTGCACGCGCGCGGCTCTGGCGCGCACGGCTACTTCGAGTGCACCGAGGACATCACCTCGCTCACCAAGGCCGCGCCGTTCGCGAAGGTCGGCAAGCGGACGCCGGTCTTCGTGCGCTTCTCGACCGTGGCGGGGGAGCGCGGCAGCGCCGACACGGTGCGCGACACGCGCGGCTTCGCCGTGAAGTTCTACACCGAGGAGGGCAACTGGGACCTCGTCGGCAACAACATGCCCGTCTTCTTCATCCAGGACCCGATGAAGTTCCCCGACGTGGTGCACGCCGTCAAGCCCGAGCCGCACCACCAGATGCCGCAGGCCTCGAGCGCCCACGACACGTTCTGGGACTTCATCTCGCTCATGCCCGAGTCGATGCACCACATCATGTGGCAGATGAGCGATCGGGCGATCCCGCGCAGCTACCGCACGATGCAGGGCTTCGGCGTGCACACCTTCCGGCTCGTCAACGCGGCAGGCGAGGCGACGCTCGTGAAGTTCCACTGGACTCCCGTGCTCGGCACGCACTCGCTCGACTGGGATGAGGCGGTGAAGATCTCGGGCGCCGACCCCGACTTCCACCGTCGCGACCTCTGGGAGGCCATCGAGGGCGGGGCGTTCCCCGAGTACCTCTTGCAGATCCAGACGTTCACGGAGGCCGAGGCCGAGCGGTGGAGCTTCGACGTGCTCGACGCGACCAAGATCGTGCCGGAGGAGCTCGCGCCCCTGCGCACCGTCGGCCGGCTCGTCCTGAACCGCAACCCCGACAACTTCTTCGCCGAGACCGAGCAGGTCGCGTTCTGCACGCAGCACATCGTGCCCGGCATCGACTTCACGAACGACCCGCTGCTGCAGGGGCGCAACTTCTCGTACCTCGACACGCAGCTCTCGCGCCTCGGCGGGCCCAATTTCCACGAGATCCCGATCAACGCGCCGGTCGCCGAGGTGCACAACAACCAGCGCGACGGGTTCCACCGCCAGGCCATCAACCGCGGCCGCGTGAACTACGAGCCCAACTCGCTCGCCGGCGGCTGCCCCTTCCAGGCCGGCGCGCGCGGCTTCGCCTCGGTCGCCGAGCGGCTGCTCGCGCAGCAGGCCGTGACCGAGCCGACCAAGCTGCGGGCGAAGCCCGAGAAGTTCGCCGACCACTACACGCAGGCGCGCCTCTTCTGGGCGAGCCAGACGCCCATCGAGCGCTACCACATCGCGCGCGCCTTCCGCTTCGAGCTGACGCGCGTGCAGACCCAGGCCATCCGCGAGCGCATGGTCGCGATGCTGCGGAACGTCGACGAGGCGCTGGCCGCGCGCGTCGCGGCCGACCTCGGCATGCCGCTCCCCGAGCCGCTCTCGATGGTGGTGCCGCCCGTCAAGGACCCCGAGGTCGCTGTGTCGCCGGCCCTGTCGCTGTTCGCCCGGCCCGGCGACGGCCGCATCCTCGGCCGCCGCGTCGCGATCCTCGTCGCCGACGGCGTGAGCGGCGCGGCGTCGAGCGCCCTCTACGACGCGCTGCTGCTGGCGGGCGCGGTGCCCCGCTACGTCGGCGCGCGCCTCGGCGTGGTGCGCACCGTCGAGGGCGACGAGCTGCCGGTCGAGGTCACGATCGAGGCCGCCCCGAGCGTCCTCTTCGACGCGGCGGTGCTGCCGCCCGGCGCTGGCGCGGCGGCGCTGGCGCTCGACGGGCTCGCGGTCGAGTTCGTCCAGCTCCAGTACCGCCACTGCAAGCCGCTGCTCGTGCCGGCGTCGGCCGCGTCGCTCGCCGCGGCTGCGGGCGTCAAGGCCGCCGCGGACGCCGACCCGGGCCTGCTCGTCCTGCCCGACGACGCGGTGGCCCAGGCGGCCCCGGCGTTCATCAAGGCGATCGCCATGCACCGCGCGTGGCAACGCCAGACCGAGCCGCCGGCGGTCTGACCCCGGCCGGCAGCGGGGGCGGCGCGCCGGACGCGCACGCCCTCGCGGCCGGGTCGAAAACAGAACACGCTCCATCGACCCAGGGAAGGTCCCACGGCGGGGCTTGACGCCTCCGGAGCGTTTGGATTCCTTGGGGCGCCACACCCTCACAGCCGAAGGATCTCAGCGTGTCGGTCAAGGACCATCTCTCCATCTCGCCCGAGGTCAGGAAAGCGCTCGCCGACGGCCTGCCGGTGGTGGCGCTGGAGTCGACCATCATCACGCACGGCATGCCTCCCCCGCAGAACCTCGAGATGGCGCGGCGCGTGGAGGCGGTGATCCGCCGCAACGGGGCCGTGCCGGCGACGATCGCGATCATGGACGGCAAGCTCAAGGTGGGCGTGACGGCGGACGATCTCGAGCGGCTGGCCGGGGCGGGCGGCAAGGCGGTGAAGGCCTCGCGGCGCGACGTGGCCGCGCTCCTGGTCTCGGGCGCGATGGCCGGAACGACGGTGGCGACCACGATGATGGCGGCGGCCTGGGCCGGTATCCATGTGTTCGCCACGGGCGGCATCGGCGGCGTGCATCGCGGGGCGGAGACGACCTTCGACATCTCCGCCGACCTGGAGGAGCTGCGTCAGACCCAGGTGGCGGTGGTCTGCGCGGGGGCCAAGTCGATCCTCGACATCCCGAAGACGCTGGAGACGCTCGAGACGAGCGGCGTGCCGGTCCTGGGCTACAAGGCCGACGATTTCCCGGCCTTCTGGGCGCGGCAGAGCGGGCAGAAGGTGGACCACAGGATCGAGAGCGCCGAGGAAGCGGCCAGGGTGATCGCATTGCAGTTCGAGCTCGGCATGGGCGGGATCCTGGTGGCCAACCCGATCCCCGAGAGCCATGCCGTGGACGCCACGGCGATGGAGGCGTGGATCGAGGAGGCGATCGAGGGCGCCGAGGCAGAGGGCGTGAGCCGCAAGGACCTGACGCCGTTCCTCTTGAAGCGTATCGTCGAGCTCACCGGGGGCAAGAGCCTCATCGCCAACATCGCGCTGGTCGAGAACAATGCGGCGGTGGCGGCGGAGATCGCGGTGGCGCTGAGCAAGCTCGGGGCAGGGCCGCAGGCGAAGGCATGAGCGAGGCCGGCCGCGTGCTCGTGGTCGGCGACGTGATGACGGACGTGATCGTCCGTCCCGAGGGCCCGCTGGTGCGCGGCTCGGACCGGCGCGCCAGGATCGAGAGCCGGCCGGGAGGTTCGGGGGCGAACCAGGCGGTGTGGCTTGGTTCGATGGGAACGAGGGTGTCGTTCGTCGCCCGGGTGGGGGCGAAGGACAAGCCGCACCTCGAGGCCTACTTCAAGGGCCTCCACGTCGACCCGATCCTCGTGGCCGACCCGCAGGAGGCGTCGGGCGTGCTGGTCATCCTCGTCGACGCCGACGGGGAGCGGAGCTTCCTCACCGACCGGGGGGCGAACCTCGCGCTCGAGCCTTCGGACATGCCGGTGGGACTCCTGGACGAGACGCGGCTGGTGCTCGTCTCGGGGTATTCGCTGTTTGCCGAGGGGCCTCGGCGGGCCGTGCTGTGGCTCGCCGAGGAGGCGCGGAGCCGCCGTATCCCGATCGCCATCGACGCCGCGTCGGTGGGCTTCCTGCGGGAGGTGGGGGTCGGGGCCTTCCTCGAGTGGACACGAGGGATGTCGACGCTGCTCGCCAATGCCGACGAGGCGGAGGCGCTCTCGGGCGCCGGTGACCTCACCGGGCAGATGGTCGCGCTGGGGGCCTGTTTCGAGCGGGTGATCATCAAGCGCGGCCCACGGGGCGCGGCGGTGGGCGGCCGGCACGGCGTGCGCCTCGACGCGCCGGCGCCGCAGGTGGAGGTGGTGGACACGACCGGGGCCGGCGACGCGTTCGCGGCCGGGTTCATCGCCGCGGAGCTCGAGGGCGCGGGCGAGGCGGAGTGCCTGCGGCGCGGGATCGAGGCGGGAGCGAGGGCGGTGACGCGGCTGGGCGGGCAGCCGGACCCTCGAGGGGCTTGATCCGGACGGAAACTCCACGGCTTCCCCTCCGCCGCGGCGATCGCTTTGTCTTGACAGCCAAGTCGCTGACGCCGCTATCGTCTAGCGTGCGTTCACCCTCATTCCTGCGCCGCCTCGCCCCTGTCCTGCTCATCGCGCCGCTCGCCGCGGCGCTCGGGTGCAATGGCGACGATACCCCACGACGTCGCGCAATGGAGCACGGCATCGGGGCGGCTGCCGCCGCGCTCACGGCGCCGCGCTGGGAGGCGGCGCCGCCGATGAACGTCGCCCGGAGCAGGCACACGGCGACACGCTTGCTCGACGGGAAGGTCCTCGTGGCCGGCGGAGCGAGCGCGACGGCCGAGGTGTACGACCCGGACACGAATGCATGGACGCTCGTCGCGCCGATGAGCACGCCGCACACGGGCCATACGGCGACGCTCCTTCCGGACGGCAGGGTCGTCGTGGCCGGCGGTGTGACGACCGATGTCGTCGAGATCTACGATCCCGCCATGGACACATGGACGCTCGCCGCGCCGCTCCTCTCGCCGCGCGAGCGCCACACAGCGACGCTCCTGCCCGATGGCCGCATCCTCGTGGCGGCCGGCGAGCTCGACGAGTGGATGATGAGATCGAGCGAGATCTATGATCCCGTCGCGGACACGTGGACCGCCACGGGGTCGATGGCGCAGGCGCGCTCCTCCCACGCGGCCGCGCTCTTGCCGGACGGCGGCGTCCTCGTGGTGGCCGGGGTGGACTCCTCGAGCGACCCCATCGGCAGCGCGGAGCGCTATGATCCGGCCACGGGCACGTGGAGCGCGGCGGGCTCGGTCCAGAACCGCGAAGGGCACACAGCGACGCTCCTCGCGAATGGCAAGGTGCTCGTCGCCGGCGGCTACACCGATTACGGCGGCGAGGGGTTCACCTCCACGAACCGCAGCGCGGCGCTCTACGATCCGGCGAGCAACACCTGGTCGGCCGCGACGCCGATGAACGTCACCCATTACAGGCACACGGCCACGCCGCTCGCCGATGGCCGGGTGCTGGTCGCCGGCGGCGGCACGCTCACGGAGGTCTACGATCCGGCGAGCGGGAGGTGGTCGCTCGGCAGGTACCTGAACACGGACCGGAGCGGCCACACGGCCACGGCGCTCGCGGGCGGGCGGGTGCTGGTGGCCGGCGGCGGGAGCACGAGCGTCGAGAGGCTCACCCTCGCGGCGCCGGGCGTCTCTTGCCTCTTCGCGGGCGAGTGCGCGAGCGGCTTCTGCGTCGACGGCGTCTGCTGCGATACCGCGTGCGACGCGGGCTCGTGCGACGCGTGCGCGGCGGCCGCGGGCGCGTCGGCGAACGGCACCTGCACGCCGCTGAGCGGCGCCGTGTGCGGCAGCGCCGACGGCTGCACGGCGAACGGCGTCTGTCAGGCGGGCGCTTGCGTCGGCGATGAGCCGGTCGGCTGTGCGTCCGCGTGGACGCCGGCCGGGACCATGCCCGTGCCGCGGCACGAAGGCACGTGGGCCGAGCTCGCCGATGGCCGCGTGCTCGTGGCCGGCGGGTACGACAACGACTGGAACGATACCCTGTCCGCGAACCTCTACGATCCGGCGACGAACACCTGGAGCGACGTCGCGCCGCTCGCGCGCGCGCGCCGCAAGTCGGCGTCGATCCGGGTCTCGACCGGCGAGATCCTCGTCGTGGGCGGCGATTCTCCGTCGACGGCCGAGGCCTACGATCCGGCGAGCGACGCGTGGACGCTCACCGGCGCCATGGCCGCGCACCACGACGCGAGCGTCGCTCTCTTGCGGCTCCCGGACGATCGTGTCCTCGTCGTGGGCGGCGGGACGGCGGTCGCCGAGCTCTACGATCCGGCGACGCGATCGTGGGCTGCGACGGGCTCGCTCGGCGTCGCGCGCTCGCGGCATTCGGCGGTCCTCTTGCACGACGGGAGGGTGCTCGTGAGCGGCGGCGCGGGCAGCCCGGCGACGGCGGAGCTTTACGACCCGGCCACGGGGACGTTCTCCCCGGCCGGGACGCTGACCTTCGCGCATTCCGGGCACAAGGCGACGGTGCTGCTCGACGGCAGCGTGCTCGTGGTGAGCGGCGACGGCGCCGATCGGTACGACCCGGCCACGAATAGCTGGGCGCCCACGCAGGCGTTGCTCATGCCGCCCGCCGATTTCACGGCGGTGCTGCTCGGCGACGGTCGGGTGCTGGTCACGGGCGCGCCGCACGTCCCGCACGCGCAGGTCTACGATCCGGCGACGAATGACTGGACCGTGACCGGGCCCCTGGACGTCGCGCGCCGGCGTCACACGGCCACGCTGCTCGGGAACGGAATGGTGCTCATCGCGGGCGGCAGGGAGTGGACGGGCGGCAGCGAGTGCACGCTCCGCAGCGCCGCGGTGTACAACCCCGTGACGAACGGCTGGTCGACGCTGCCGAACCTGAGCAGGCTGCGCGACGCTCCGTCGTCCGTGCTGCTCGAGGGCAATCGTGTCCTGGTCTTCGGGGGGTTGCTGGCAGGGTGTTCGTCCGGAGACGGCGACCCCGAGGCGCATGGAAGCGCGGAGATCTACGAGGGCGGCGTCACCCCGGAGGGCAGCGGCGGAAGCGGCGGGGCGGGCGGCTCCGGTGGAGTGGGCGGCGGCTCTGGCGGAGTCGGCGCCGGTGGAATGGGCGGTGAGGGCGGCATGGGTGGCGCGAGCGGCACCGGCGGCACCGGCGGCACCGGCGGCACCGGCGGCACCGCCGGCACGGGCGGTGAGGGCGGCATGGGTGGCGCGAGCGGCACCGGCGGCACCGGCGGCACCGGCGGCACCGGCGGCACCGGCGGTACCGGCGGCACCGGCGGTATGGGTGGCGTGAGCGGCACCGGCGGCGGCGAAGAGCCGGGCGGCGGTTGCAGCGCCGCCGGCGGGCCCGCGGCGAACGGCGGGCGCGGCCACGCGGCCCTCGTGGCCCTGGGCGTCCTCCTCGCGCGCCGCCGCAGGCGCTGAAGCGCAGACGGCCCGCGATGGCCCGCAGCGGCCGCCTTCGTCCTGCTCGGTGACCCTACGTGCTCAGTACCGCTCGCTATCGTTCTTCGGCGCCATCGGCGACGCCGGCGCGCTCTCGCCGTTGATCGTCGTGCCGCCGTTCATGAACGCGCCGGCCATGCGCAGGAAGTCGGCGGGGAAGTTGAGCGTCGGCGCCGAGAGCGCGTCGAGCGCGGCCACCTGATCGGGCGCGAGCTTGACCTCCAGGGAGGCGAGGTTGTCGTCGAGCTGCGCCAGCGTGCGCGCGCCGATGATGGTGGAGGTGACGCCCGGCCGGGCCACCACCCAGGCGAGCGCCACGCGCGCCGGCGTGGTCTCGAGATCCCTGGCGATCTCGACGAGCTTGTCGACGATGGCGTACGCCTTGTCGTTGAGCGCGGAGAGCACGAACGGACCGCGATCCGTCTTGTGCTTGCCGGCGTTCTCCCGCGTGTACTTGCCGGAGAGCACGCCGCTCTTGAGGGGCGACCAGGGCGTGACGCCGAGGCCCAGCTCGCGCGCCATGGGGATGAGCTCCCCCTCCACCGTGCGCTCGAGGAGCGAGTGCTCGATCTGCAGCGCGATGAACTGCGCCCACCCGCGGAAGCCCGCCAGACCGTGCGCCTGCGCCACCTTCCACGCCGGCGTGTCGGAGACGCCGACGTAGCGGACCTTGCCGGCCGCCACCAGGTCGTGGAGGGCTCGCACGGTCTCCTCGATGGGCGTGTTCTTGTCCCAGATGTGCATCCAGTAGAGGTCGATGTAGTCGGTCTGCAAGCGGCGCAGCGACTGCTCGCACTGCGCGAAGATGGCCTTCCTCCCGGCGCCGCCGCCGTTGGGGTCACCGGGGTAGAGGTTGGCGGTGAACTTGGTGGCGATCACCGCCCGGTCGCGCTTGCTCGGGTGGCGGCCGAGGTGGTCGCCGATGATCTTCTCGGAGTGGCCCTTGGTGTAGGCGTTGGCGGTGTCGATGAAGTTGCCGCCGCGCGAGAGGAAGCGATCGAGGATCGCCTCGGACTCCTTGACGCTGGATCCGAAGCCGAACTCTTCGCCGAAGGTCATGGCGCCGAGGCACAGGGGGCTGACGCGCAGCCCGGAGCGGCCGAGGGTGACGTAGTGGTCGAGGTTCATCGCGGTTCTCCTGGGGGGGTTCGGGGTGAAGGGCCCGTGCTGGACCGCACCGTGCGCCCGTGCCGGCGCGCAGTCTTGGAGAAAACGGCCGAGACGGGGCCGGGTGGGTTGATGGCGGCCAGAGGCGGGCGCACGATGGCGCCGTGCCGGGATCGAGCGAACAGGCCGCCGCGCGGCGCGCCCCGCGCCTGGAGGTCGGCGCGCCGGCGTCGCGTGTGCTCCGCAATTTCATCGTCGCCGTTCGCGCCCCCGGACCGTCGGAACCAGCGGCACGCGAGACGTCGACCTCCTCGGCCCCTCGCGTACGACGGCTGACGGGATAAACTCCTGCTAGACGGAGGTCTCCCGTCGTCGGACATGCTGTTCGAGCCAAGCGAGGAGCTGGTCCCGTGGAAGCGCGCCGGAGAGGCGCACTCCTCATCCACGTGTTGCCGCGGCGGCGAAGACATCCCCTGCACCCACTCGAAGAGGCCGCAGGGACCGTCCTTTCCTTGCCAGCCGTCGAGCGTCTTCCGACACATGGGACAAGCGAGCGGCGGCTCCGGCGTGTACCAGTCGAACATCCCCATGCTGAAAACCTGTCAATGCGGCCCGGTTGCCCAACGGCCTGCCGGTCTGCCGCGGCGCGAAGTGCCACCGGTACCAGCGGCTTGTTAGACCGAGAATGCCGTTCTACGCGGCTCGGTGCTCACAGCCGACCTTTCCACGAGTCCGGACGGCGGTGCAGATGGAGCACCGCTATCACGAGCACCAAGGGTTCTTCGAGGAGGAAGAAGACGCCATAAGGAAAGATTCGAACCAGTGCCCGACGAATGCCTGGCTCGATCTCAGGAAACTGGAGAGGATTCTCCATGGTACGGCGGATCGTGACATCCACCTCAGACTCGAATCGGAATCCTAGATCGCGTCGCTCCCGCTCGTAGCGAAGCGCAGCATCAAAGATTTCGACCTCTGCTTCCTGGCGGATTTCAAGCCGTCTCATCGCTGCGCGGCGCGCAGGCGCGAGAGCAGGTCTCGGCGAGCCTCCTCCCAGGAGCGGCTCGAACCCTGACCAGCTCGGTGCGCCGCCAGGCGTTCCGCGATGATCTCGCGATGCCACTCCAGGGCGGGCACTGCCTCAGGATGGAGCGCCGCTCGATCCCAGAGGGCCTGCACGTAATCAAGCTTCTCGGCGGGGGAGAGGTCGTCGAAGCCTGGAGGGGGCATCGCGGGGAGCGACATGTCCGCAAGTATACTGCGAACGCCACCCAAGATCACGCCCCGCATGTCGTGCCTCATGGCGGCGTCTTCGCCGGCCACTTCTGCCCGCCCTTTCCTGAAAATCCGGAAAATTAGCCGTCGCCGCGGCAGTCCGGGGGTCACACCGGCCATCGAAGGCGGCCCGTACGATGGCGCGCGCTGTCCCCGCCGTCGCCGATAACCGTCGCTCGAACCCACGCTTATCGTGACTCTCGTAGGCGGCTCCGCCCCGGCACGCTCGCCGGGGCGACATACCGCGCACGACCCGCCTTGATCGCGGGGCCGGCCGCGTGCGCCTCCCTCAGGCGATCGAGCGCTGGACTCCCCGGAGCGGCGCTCGTCCGCGCCGTCGCGCTACCTGCACGATCCGGTCTCGATGGAGTGCGGGCGCACGGAGCTGTTCTGGATGCTGTTCGGGTCGGTCACCGCGACCTCGCGGCCCCAGCCGGTGAGCCCGGCGAAGGTCCCGTCGGTCGTCATGTCGAACGGTCCGTCGTTCTGACAATCGCTGTTCTTGACCGCGCCCCACGACCAGGCGAGCCACCCCACCTCGTGCTCGACGCTCTTGGCGAGGAGGGTCTTGTAATCGAACGGGTGCTTGCCGCACTCGTACACGGCGTGCTGCGCGAACTCGCCGACCATCAAAGGCAGGTCCAGCGCCACGGACTCCTCCAGCTCTCTCGTGATCGTGGCCCCGCTCCCGTCCGTCCACCACATGTGCACGCTGAGCAGGATATTGGGATCGTGCGCGACGAGCGCGGGCCCGACGGCCTGGAGCTGGTCGATGTTCTGCCCCCACTTCGAGGCGTCGATCACGAGCGGAACCGTGATGCCGGCCTCGCGCATCCGGGTGATGGCCTGCTTGTAGCCCGCCTCCCATGCCGCGTTGTCCACCTGGTCCCCGACCTCGTTGCCGATGTTCACGAGCAGGTTCTGCTCGTGCTTCTTGATCACGGCGACGACGTCCGCCTTCGTCCAGTAGTCGACCAGGGTCGGCAGGAGATCCCACTTCCCCGTGGCGTCGTGCAGCTCGACGATCGGGATGAGCTTCTGCGCGAGCGCGTTCGTGATGGCCTGATCGAGGCCCGCCGCGGACTCGGTGGCGAGCCAGACGATCCGCACCGCGTTGGCGCCGGTCTTCGCGATCTCCGCGAACTCCGGCAGGCCGTCCTTTCCTGACGCCAGCCAGACGACCATCTCGTTGACGCCCCGGAGCAGCACCTTCTCTCCGCAGCGGTCGTGGAGGAAGCGGCCGCGCACGGAGAACCCCGTCGACGCCTCGCCGCCCCCGGCGCCGGTGCCCGAGGTGGCGCTGGTGCTCGTCGTGGCGCCGGTGCCTGTCGTCGCGCCCGTGCCTGTCGTCGCGCCCGTGCCTGTCGTCGCGCCCGTGCCCGAGGTCGCGCCGCCGGTGCCGGACGTGGCTCCGGTGCCGCCCCCGCCCGTGCCCGACGCGTCCCCGCCCGATCCGGTCGCCTCCTGTCCCGAGCCCTGCTGGCCGTCCGAGTCGTCTCCGCATCCCACGAAGAGGCCCAACGCCATGAGGGCTGCTCCGGCCCAACCAGCCACCGACCCATGAAGAACGCGCATCGTGGTCTCCCTTTACCTCTCTCCTGAGCGCACCTGGCGACGTACGGCCCTGGTCGTGCGTGATCTCACGGCGACGCCTTCTCCTTCTGCAGGGCGACAGGCGCCCTCGCGCGCCGCGCGGCATCGCGAACGGCGCGCAGATCACCCCATCCCAGGCCAGGCCTGGGAGGGACGCTCGGCGAGGAGAGAACGCATTCCGTCCGCGGATCGACAAGAAACCAAGAAGCCGCGCACCCGGTCGCGCAAGCCGCGCGCAAACTACCCCTACGTCATGGTCCGAGGTGCGAGGGAAGTGCAGCCAGGAAAGCACTTAAACGGTTCAGTGTCCAGGGCTTTCAAGGGGGGTCGCCCGTTCACGGCGCGCTGCCGGCTCGTTCCCCGCCGAGCGCTCGTGTACGCTGCCGCGCCCGGTGGGCCGCGTGGCCCACAGCCCGAGAAGGACCGCCATGATCACCCTCTACCAGGGCCCCGCCGCGTGGGGCATCCCGAACATCAGCCCGTTCTGCGTCAAGCTCGAGACCTGGCTGCGCATGGCCGGCCTCCCGTACGAGGTGCGCGCCATGGAGGCGCGCGGCGCGCCGAAGGGAAAGATCCCCTACGTCGAGATCGACGGCCGCAGGATGGGCGACTCGCAGCTCATCATCGAGCACCTGCAGCGCGTCCACGGCGACCGGCTCGACGCCCACCTGACGGCCGAGGCGCGCGCGCGCGGCCACGTGATCCGGCGCATGCTCGACGAGGCGTTCTACTGGGTGCTGGTGTACGCGCGCTGGGTCGAGGACGACGCCTGGGCCGCCTATCGCCCCGTCTTCGTGTCGCTCCTGCCCCCGGTCATCGGCGGCCCGCTCGCTGAGTTCATCCGCAGGAGCGTGACGCGCGCGCTCCGCACGCAGGGCACCGGGCTCCACAGCCGCGAGGAAGTGTACGAGATGGGCAAGGCGGACCTCACCGCGCTCGCCGCCCTGCTCGGCGACCAGCCCTTCCTGCTCGGGGCCGAGCCGAGCTCGGTGGACGCGGCCGTGTACGCGTTCCTCGTCAGCATCCTCCGCTTCCCCGCCGACTCGCCGGTGAAGCGCCACGCCGAGGCCCAGGCGAACCTCGTCGCCTACTGCGAGCGCATGCGGCAGCGCTACTACGCCGACTGGAAGCCCCCCGCCTGACACCACCCGCGCGCGCTGCGCCCCGCGATCTCCGGACCTGACCTCCGCGAAGCGCGGCGAGCCCGCCGGCGCCCTGCCGGAGCCCAGGCTGGCACGGCATTTCCTTGAGCGCTGTCCTGCCTCGATCCGCGCGTCCGCGCCGGGATCCTCCCGCGCGCGGCCCTGGCACTCTCTGGCACAGGAGCGAACCCAATGACAGCCCTCCGATCATCCTGGTTTCATCGCGTCCCCGCGATCTCGCTCGCGATCGCCCTCTCTGGCGCGCTCGCGGGATGCGGGCTCCTCGGCGAGAGGACGTGCGAGTACGACGGCGTCGAGTACAGGCCCGGCGACACGTTTCGTGACAGGGACGGGTGCAACGGCTGCTCCTGCACGGAGGACGGGGACGTCGCCTGCACCCTGATGGCGTGCACCCAGGACTGCATGTGGAAGGGGGTCACCCACGCGCCGGGCGCGTCGTTCCCTGCCGGGGACGGGTGCAATCGCTGCGAGTGCTCGAGCGACGGGAGCGTCGCCTGCACGGAGATGGCGTGCGCCGGCGCCTGCACCTACGACGGGTTCCCTTACATGCCCGGCGAGTCGTTCCCCGCGATCGACGGGTGCAACACCTGCACCTGCGATCCCTCGGGCTCAGGCGACGTCGGCTGCACCGAGACGGCGTGTCGCGGCTGCGAGCAAGACGGCATCCTTTACGCCCCGGGGGAGCCGGTCCCCTCGGGCGACGGCTGCAATGGCTGCGCGTGCGCCGCGGATGGCAGCATCGTGTGCACGGCCATCGCTTGCCCGGAGGGCTGCACGGTTGAAGGCGTGGAGTACAGGCCGGGCGACAGCTTCCCGGCCCTCGATGGCTGCAACACCTGCACGTGCGGCGCGGACGGCAGCGTCGCGTGTACGGAGAAGGCCTGCGGGACGGGCTGCACCTACGGCGGTGTGGAGTACCAGCAGGGCGACAGCTTCAGCTCCCTCGACGGCTGCAACACCTGCACCTGCACCCCTGGAGGGGGCGTGGCGTGCACCGAGCGTTATTGCGGCTGCGACCCGTCGCTCGAGTGGTGGCGCCAGTACGTGAGCACCAGCCCGGAGGAGTGCGCGGTCATCGACTTCGCCTGCACCGGAGGCCTGACCTCCGTCTCCAACGAGTGCGGCTGCGGCTGCGAGCAGGACCCGAGCTGCCCGCCGTCGTTCGACTGCAAGCCGCCCCTGGCCTGCGATCTGGACGAGATCCAGAAGCGCTGCCCGTACTCCGCGATCGCTCGCTGAGCGGAGGAGCCGCCCCATGGCCACGCGCCAGCCCCGCGCGCGTGGTTCCAAGCATCTCGACTCACGGGGACACGGTGCCGCGCGGCGGACGCGGCCCCCCCACGGCGCGAAGATTCATCTTGTATAGCGCCACAATGTCCGTTATAGCGGACGCATGTCTCCTTCCCTCGTTGCCGCGCGGACGCTCGGATCTCACCCGGAGGTCCGAGGTGCGCGCCATCGAATGAGCGCTTGCCGGTCTTGCTGTAGTTAGCCGCATGCGCCGCGGCGCGAGCTGCGGCGAGGAGAACAGCGAGGCAGCGCACCCGCGTTCGCGAGGGCGCGCCGCGCTGCCGTTCGTCGTGACGGCCGAGCCACGCGGCTCATCCCCGTCAGAGTCCGCCCTTCTCGTGGCGCGCCCGGCTGACCTCTGCCAGCGCGCGAACCGAGGTGTCCCTTCGGGATGAGGGCGGGTAATCGCTTTCGACGACGTTCGACTCCGTCATGCGGCGCTTCGTTCACGCCCAAGGAGACATGTATGAAGCGGTTCTTCGAACGTCATCGATGGATTGGTTCGGCGCTCGCGAGCGGGCCCTGGTTGCTCGCCACGCTGCTCGGCCCGATCGGCTGCGGGAGCGACGACGACGCGGGCAGCGGTGGCGGCGCCAGTCAGGCCGGCAGCTCGACCGTCGGCTCGGGCGGTGCCACCGGTGGCACCGGCAGCGCCACGGGCGGCGCTGGCGGCGCCGGAGGTGCGGCGGGCGAAGGCGGCGCCGGTGCAGCGGGCGAAGGCGGCGCAGGCGGCGCCGGAGGTGCAGCGGGCGAAGGCGGCGCCGGTGCAGCGGGCTCGGGCGGCGCTGGCGGCGCCGGAGGTACTGCGGGCTCGGGCGGCGGCGCAGCGGGCTCGGGCGGCGCTGGCGGCGCCGGAGGCGCCGCGGGCGCTGGCGGCGCCGCGGGCGCTGGCGGCGCGGACGCCGAGCTGCCCAACATCGTCACGATCGTGGCCGACGACCTGGGCTTCTCCGACCTCGGCGCGTTCGGCGGCGAGATCAGCACCCCGAACCTCGATACGCTCGCCGCCGAAGGCCGCATCCTCACCGGGCACCGCTCCGGATCGCTCTGCGCGCCGACCCGCGCGATGCTGGTCTCCGGCACCGACAGCCACGCCGTCGGGCTGGGCCGCATGGGCGGTGGCACTGGCGCGCAAGCAGGGCAGCCCGGCTACGAGGGCCACCTGACCGACAATGCCCTGTCCGTCGCCGAGCTCCTGAAAGACGCCGGCTACCATACGTACATCGCCGGCAAGTGGCACCTCGGCGACGCGGAGGATCAGAGCCCGCCGGCGCGCGGCTTCGAGAAATCGTACGTCCTTCTCGGCGGCGTGGCGGCGTTCTTCAACGAGTACGCCGACCCGCCGACGGCCGCGCAGACGCAGCTCTATCGCGAGGACGGCGTGCACACGCAGCCGCCGCGCGACTTCTACGCGACCGAGTTCTACACGGACAAGCTCATCCAGTACATCGAGAGCAACCGCGCCGACGGCAAGCCGTTCTTCGCGTTCGCGACGTACACCACGCCGCACTGGCCGCTCCAGGCGCCGCCCGCGTACATCGACAGGTACCGCGGCCGCTACGACGCGGGCTACGACGCCATCCGCGAGCAGCGCCTCGCGCGGCTCAAGAGCCGCGGCATCATCCCCGAGTCGTTCACGCCCAATCCCCGCCTGCCGAGCGACGGCAGCAACCCGAAGACATGGGAACAGCTCACGCCGGAGGAGCGGATCTACGAAGCGCGGCGCATGGAGATCTACGCCGCCATGGTCGAGAACCTCGACGCCAACATCGGCAGGTTGATCCAGTACCTGAAGCGCGTCGGCGAGTACGAGAACACCTTCATCTTCTTCCAGTCCGACAACGGCGCGGAAGGGGGCAATCGCGAGGGCTTCGCCGCCAATGACCCGAGCCGCTCCGGGCCGGTGGTGAACACGCTCGAGAACCTGGGCCGACCGGGCTCGTACATCGGCGTCGGACCCCGCTGGGCCGAGGTGAGCGCCACGCCGTTCCGGCTGTGGAAGAGCTACACGACCGAAGGCGGCGTCGCCGTTCCGGCCATCGCCCGGCTTCCGGGACAGCACCACGCCAGGCCGCAGTTCGACGGGACCACGCACGTGATCGATTTCCTGCCGACCGTGCTCGAGCTGGCCGGCGTGCCCACCCCGGGGAGCACCTACAAGGGCAGGGCGGTCGAGCCGATCAGCGGGCGCTCGATCCTGCCGGTGCTCGAGGATCGGGCGGCCGGCGTGCGCGCGCCCGGTGAGACGTTGATCTGGGAGCACGGCAATCACCGCTACGTGATCCGCGACAACTGGAAGCTGCTGTGGCTCAGCGCGCCCTATGGCCCGACGCCGCGCGCCTGGACGCTGTACGATCTGGCCACCGACCGCGGCGAGATCGACGACGTGTCCGCGGCTCATCCGGAGGTGGCGGCCGAGCTCGCCGCCGCGTGGGCTCAATACGCCACCGACCGCAGGGTCATCCTCACCGAGTAACCGAGTAACCGAGTAACCGCGCGCGAGACGCGGGCGTCTCTGCACGACCCGCGTCTCGCGGCGGCGCTCGCCTCGCCTCCGCCCATGGCCAGTTCCCGAATCGCTCGCTGGTGGCCCCTCGCCGTCCTGATCCTGGCGCTCGCCGGGCTCATGGTCTGGCGCGCGTCCACCGGCGCATCCTCCCTCACGCCGGCCGACGCCTCCACGGCGAGCGCGCCGGGGACGAAGCCCGGGGCGGCGCGCGGCGACGCCGCGGAGGCTCCGCCGGCCGCCGCAGAGCCGGTGAGCCCGTCGGAGCCGTCGCCGGCGCGCGCGGCGGCCGGCTTCGTCGGCAGCGATCGCTGCGCGCCGTGCCACGCCGAAGAGCACGCCGCCTGGAAGGGCTCGCAGCACGCCCGGGCGATGCAGCACGCGAGCGCCGCCACCGTGCTCGGGAACTTCGAGGGGGCGCGCCTGCAGTACGCCGGACAGGTCCACCGCTTCGATCGCCAGGACGGCAAATACTGGGTCACCACGGACGGCCCCGATGGCCAGCTGCACCGCTACGAGGTGCTGTACACCTTCGGCGTCGACCCGCTCCAGCAATACCTCGTTGCTGGCCCGGGCGGACGCCTGCAGGCGCTGCCGTTCGCGTGGGACGCGCGCCCCCGAGCGCGCGGCGGGCAGCGCTGGTACCACCTGAACGAGCGCGACAGCGTGCGCGCCGGCGACGTGCTGCACTGGACCGGCGCCAGCCAGAACTGGAATCACATGTGCGCCGAGTGCCACTCGACGCACGTCACGAAAGGGTACGACGCGGCCGCGGACCGCTTCACCACCGCCTGGTCCGAGCTCAGCGTCGGGTGCGAAGGCTGCCACGGCGGCGGCGCGCGCCACCTCGACTGGACCGAGGCCCGGACGCCGGACCCCTCGAAGGGCCTCGACGTGCGCTTCGACGAGCGCCAGAACGCCACGTGGACACGGCTGCCGAGCGGCACCGCGCAGCGCGCCAAGAGCCCCTCGAGCGGCACCGAGAGCGCCACGTGCGCGTTCTGCCACAGCCGCCGCGAGACCCTCTCGCAGCCGCTCCGGCACGGCGCCCCGCTGCTCGACAGCGTCGCGCTCGAGCTGCTGACAGCGCCCCTCTACACGCCCGACGGCGTGATGAGCGACGAAGTCTTCACCTACGGCTCGTTCCAGCAGAGCAAGATGGCGCACGCCGGCGTGACGTGCAGCGACTGCCACGAGCCGCACGCCGGCCGTCTGCGCGCCGAGGGCAACGGCGTGTGCGCGTCCTGCCATGAACCGGCGCGCTTCGATGTCCCCGCGCATCACCACCACTTCGCCAACGCTGCCGCCGCGCCCGGCGCGCCCGCCGCTCCGCGCTGCGTCGACTGCCACATGCCGGCGCGCACGTACATGGGCGTCGACGTCCGTCACGATCACGGCTTCCGCGTGCCTCGGCCGGATCTCTCGGTGCGTCTCGGGATCCCGGACGCGTGCACCGACTGCCACGCGCAGAAGCCCGCGCGCTGGGCCGCCGACGCCGTGCAGGCCTGGCTCGGCCGCCCCGCGCAGGGCCACCAGCCGTACGCCGAGGCCTTCGCTCGCGCGCGTACCGCGCCCGGCGACCCGGCCGTCGCCGCCGAGCTCCAGCAGCTCGCGACCGACAGCGGCATCCCCGCCATCGCGCGCGCCACCGCGCTCGCCTCGCTGCGCGCCGCCCCGACGGCCGCGACGCTCGCCGTCCTCCGCGCCGCGCTCGCCGATCCCGACCCGCTGCTCCGGCGCGCCGCGCTCGGCGCGCTGGAGAGCCACGATCCCCGTCGCATCGCGCCCGTCGCCGCGCCGCTCCTCGCCGATCCCGTGCGCGGCGTGCGCGTCGAGGCCGCGCGCGTGCTCGCGGGCGTCGACCTCGGCGCCTTGTCCGAGCGCGCCGCGCAGGACCTGGACGGCGCGTTGCGCGAGTACCTCGCCACGCAAACGCTCCACGCCGATCGCGCCGAAGCCCAGAACAACCTGGGCCTCGTCTTCACCCGCACGGGCAAGCCGCGCGACGCCGAGCAGGCCTACCTCGCCGCGCTGCGCATCGAGCCCGGCTACGTCCCCACCTACGTGAACCTCGCCGACCTCTATCGCGAGCTCGGCCGCGATGAGGACGGCGTCGCGCTGCTCCGGCGCGGCGTCACCCGCCTTCCCGATCAGGCCGAGCTGCTCCACGCGCTCGGCCTCGCCCTGGTCCGGCAAGGCCACCGAGCGCAGGCCCTCGAGCCGCTGAAGCGCGCCGCCGAGCTCGCGCCCGATCAGGCTCGCTTCCAGATCGTCTACCAGGCAGCGCTGACCGCCTTGCGGCCATCCACGCCGGCCGCTCACGCGCAGCCTCCTCCCGGGCGGCCATGACAGGAAATGTTCATCGGCGTCGTAGGATCGATCCGGCGGCAGCGCGAGCCTCGGCCAGCGCCGGCGGCTGCTAGGATGCGGCGTGCCCGGGCTGGCGGCGCTCGTCTCGAGGTCATCCATGGTCATCGCGCGGCTGCTGGGTTGCGCGCTCGCGGCGGCGACGCTGGCGAGCTGCAGCGACCCCGATTCCATCATCGAAACCCGGTACGGTGCTTACGAGGGCGACGCCTATCCGGACCGGCGTCCGGAGATCGCGATTCCGGACGGCGGGATGGGCGTGGTGACCGATAGCCTCTCCGATACGATCTCCCTCATCGCGCTCGAGACAGGGGAGCGCTTCGGCGTCCGCCCCGTGGGCCGCGATCCCGTGACGATCGATGGGCCGCGCCGCGTGGCCGTGGACGCCGCGGGCGGCGCGCTCTACATCGCGCTGTCGTACCCCGACATCGACGGAGCGAGCGGCCCGCACGCGGTGCACGGCGGGAGCGCGGTGGCCGGCTATGTCCAGAAGCTCGCGCTCGACGACCTGCGCATCCTCGGGCAGGTGCGCGTCGAGGCCAACCCGGGCGACATCGCGATCTCGGAGGACGGCGCGCGCGTGGTCGTCTCTCATTTCGATCTCAGGCGCGCGCTCGACAACGCGGAGGACCTCGAGGCGGCGCGCTCGTCGCTCGCCGTCGTGGATCCCGATGCGGTCTCGCTTCATGGCTCGCCCGAGCCGACGCTCATCCCGGTCTGCAAGGCCGCGCACGGGATCGCCCTCTCGCGGCCCGACGGCGCCCGGGCCTACGTCGCCTGTTTTGGCGAGGACGCCCTCGCGATCGTCGACCTGACGGACCCGGACGCCGAGGTGAAGCTCGTCCCTGTCGGGCCGCCCCTGTCGCCCGGCGAGCATGCGTCGGGCTACGGGCCCTACGCCGTCGCGATGTCGCCCGATCAGAAGACCATCGCCGTGAGCAACACGGAGCGCAGGGACGTGCGCTTCTTCGATGTCGCGTCGGAGACGTTCGACGAGTCCAGGACGATCCTCACGATCGGCGCGCCCTACGTCGGCGCGTGGGCCGCTGACGGGAGCGCCCTCTACGTGCCGACCCAGGTGCCCGACACGATCGCGCGCATCGGCATGACCCCGGACGACAGCGACGCCTTCTCCCGGAACCTCAGCGGGGAGTGTCCGAGGCCGCACCTCGCGGCGCTCGACGAGGAGCACGGGCTGTTCCTCGTCTGCGAGGGCGACCGGACCGCGACGCCGGGCAAGGTGCTCCGGCTCGATCCCGAGACGCTGGAGACGCGCAGCGAGGCCGAGGTGGGCCTCTATCCCGACGCGTTCGCGCGCGTCGCGGCGCGGGCGCGATAGAGCGCGACAGGCAAGATGAATCGATTGCATGTGCCACATGATGACGATGAGCTGGAAGGGCGCCGATCCGTGATTGGACGGCGGCCCGCCGGACTGGCGATCTGTTAAGATTCCTTAACAATGTCAGGTTCTTGCTTCAGCGGTGCTGGATCATTGAACTGAGCATCTCGGGTCGCTAAGGAATCAACCGTCGTCGGTCGCCTGGAGCGCGAGCTGCCAGGTGGAAGCGCTCGATGTCAGCGCGGCCGCGGCCGGTATTGCGCGCGCCCTTCGCACGAGCGCCCGGACCCGGACAGACCGGTCGAGTCAGACGGACACCTGCTCGCGTCACCGCGCGCGGCGCGCGCTGCGCGCGGCCGGCGCTCGTGCGGTCAACTCTCACCCAACGAGAACGTCAATGCGGAATCTCTCCTTCGGCTTCGCCCATCCCCTCGCGACCAGAGCCAGCTCGGCTGCGGTCCTCGCCCTCCTCGCCCTGGGCGCCGCCGCGTGCGGAAGCCAGGGCGCCGGTGAAGGCTCACTCGGTGGTGCGGAGCCCTCGCTCGGCGAGGCCGCCGAGCCGATCGACGCTGCCGCTGGCGATGACAGCGGAGCCGGCCCGGCCGCCCTGCTCGCGGCGAGCGCGCCGGCGGTCGGCTTCTGGAAGTTCGACGATTGCGACGGATCGACGACAGAGCTGTTCGAGGCGACGGGTGGCCCGACCGCCACCCGCTCGGCCGGCGCGGCCTGCGCGCAGGGCGTCAGCGGCCTCGGTATCGCCTTCGACAACAACAACGACACGGTCACGATCAACGACGATCCCCGCTTCACGTTCGGGCAGAACCTCGCGGTCGCCGCGTGGGTCAACCCCACCTCGGTGTCGGGGTCGACGGCGCGGACGATCGTGCAGGAGCGGAACAACAGCGGATCGAGCTTCTCGCTCGTCGTCCAGAGCAACGAGGCGAGGTTCTCCGTCACCCTGAACAACGGGCGCACGGTCACCGCCCGCGCCCCGATCCAGGCCAACGTGTGGACGCACGTCGCGGGTATCCACGACGGCGCGCTCGTGCGGCTCTTCCTCAACGGCCAGCAGGTCGGCCAGGCCAGCGCGGCGGGCGCGATCCGCGACATCAACGCGCCCATCCATGTCGGCAACAACCCGCAGCGGCAGCGCTTCACGGGCCTCATCGACCAGGTCTGGCTCTCCGCCAGCCCGCTGACCGCCGCCGACATCGCCCAGCTCACCTGCCTCAGGCACCCCACCACGGTCGTCGTCACGCCGGAGAGCAGCGGCCCCATCGCCTCGGGCACGCCTGTGACGTACCAGGTCGCGGTGACCAACAACGATACAGCCGAGTGCAGCGCCCGGAATTACGGCCTCAATATCACCAGCCGGCCGGGGATCAAATTCTTCCAGGACCCCTCGTCCATCCATGGCGTCGAGCCCGGGAGCACGGCGACGTTCCCCGTCACCTTGACCGGCACCCTGGCCGTGGACCCCGGCGTCCATCGGATCCCGTACTCCGTGATCAACCCCGACTCGCCCGATAACTTCTTCGTCACGTCAGGAGACCTCCTCTACGAGCTGGCCGAGCCGGCGGGCTGCTTCGTCCGGACGGGCCGCGAGATCTTCGTGAAGGACCTCAGCGTGGTCGAAGATCCGATTCGCACGACGTTCAATGGGCCGGCCGGCGATGCCCGGACGGGCGCGTGGACGTTCGCGCGGCTCATGGAGGACATGGCGCCCACGCCGGCCGACGCGCCGGCGTTGGTCGAGCAGCTCTTCAGCACCTGGCTGACCGATCAGGTCGTGAACGGCTTCACCGTGCCGGCGCGCCCGAACATTCAGCAGGTCGTGCTCGACGAGTGGCCGAGGAACGCCGACGGGTCGCTCGACCTCCGGCAGGCGCCGCTGATGCTGCTCGGCATCGTCAACCGCATCGACGTGCGGAACCTGGCCGAAGGTCACGCGGGCGAGGGCAGGTTCGTGTTCGGCGTCTTCAGCCAGGGCTTCGCGCAGCAGTTCACCCTGATCCTGGAGTACAAGCTCCCCGCGTCGACCGAGGCCGACGTGCTCGACTGGGCGAACGCGTGGCACGCCCTCGGCAGCCTGCCCTTCCCGTCCGAGCAGTACAACGCCGCGCTCCAGGCGCTCACCACGCGCTTCGCGGGCCGTAACGCCGCGCCCGGCAGGCCGAACGGGAGCTCGCTCGGGCAGCTCCGCACGAACGAGATCGCGCTGGCGGACGTGTGGGAGCTGCGCGAGTTCGTCCTCTCGGGCGATACGGGCTTCCTGCGCCCGGAGCCCGTGAAGCTGACGCCGGATCTCGGCTTCGACGGGTCGGCCAGGCTCGCGGACTTCGTGAACCAGAACGCGGCCGAGCTCATCGCGGAGCGGCACACGGTGCCGGAGATGTTCCAGGGCGCTCCGTTCCTCGCCGGCTCGTCGATCAACAACCTCTCGGCGTGGACCGCTCCGGGCATCCTCGACAACGAGGCGCGGCACAAGTTCTCGCTCAACACCTGCAACGGGTGCCACGGCGGGGGCGAGACCGGGACGCCGTTCCTGCACGTGAACGTGAGGCCGCCCGGGATCGAGGGGACGCTGTCCGGGTTCATGACCGGCATCGAACTCACCGATATCGTGAGCGGCCAGGTGCGCAACCTGAACGATCTCGCGCGCCGGAACCTGGACCTGAAGGCGCTTGTCTGCGAGCCCGCCGCGGCCTTCGCGAGCCCCCCGACCGCGGCGCGGGCCGCCGCGGCCACGAGCCGCTCGGCGTTCATCCGCCGCGGCATCGCGCGCGTTCACTGAGCCCCGGCAGCCCCGGCGGGCGCGGCCGAGGCGCCGCGCCGCGCCCCGGGGCGAGCGGAGCGCCTGCGCGGAAGAGGCGCAGGCGCCTCGCGAGGCGGGGGATCAGTGCGTCGTCGCGCCGCCGAGCGTGGGGACCGGCTCGTCGCCCGCGAACGCGGCCGCTGCCGCCGCCGGAGAGCACGTGTCCCCGTCCGCGTGCGCCGCGAGGAACGCCTTGAGGACGCCGTCGCGGTGCGGGAGGAACGAATGGGTGAGCGCCTGCGAGAGCTCCCCGTCCTCCCTGACATGGACGAACCGGAACTCCTGCTCATCCACGGGCCTCTCGGGCTCCTTCCTGGGCCACGTCACCCCGTTGCCGAGCGAGGCGCCGTCGCTGAGCTGATGGCACCCGGCGCACGACTGGGTCGTGGCGCGCGCGGCCACGTCCAGGGGCGAGAAGGTGGTGTTCTTCCCGAGGCGCACGAGCTCGGCCTCGAGCCGGTCGCGCAGCTCGAAGTTCCACGGGAAGTTCACCGGCGGCTCGAGCTGGAGGGCGTAGTCGTTGTCGCTCCGAACGATGCTCTCGCCCGCGTTGTAGAGGTCCTGGGTCGAGCCCTTGAGCTGGATGTCGTTGATATCGGGGCTGAAGGTCGTCAGTTTGTCCACCGACTCCATGAAGTCGTCCATGAACGACGCCCCGCGGGGGTCGTTCGGGTCGAAGTTCACGCCGAACAGGTCGGCGAAGGGGTTCTCCTTCACCGGGACCGGCTTGACGTGGAGCCGCGGCTCGCCGTCGGGCCCGGAGACCTTCGCGAGCTTGAACTCGTGGAGCTGCCAGTCCTGGCCGGCCTGGACTTGCGTGGGACGGTCGGGGTTGCCCATGAACTGGTTGGTGCGGATCTGGCCCGTGCCGGGCCGGCCCGCGGGGCCGTGGACCGCGTCGGCGTAGTTGTCCGGGTGGAGCACCGGACCGAAGCCGGCGTCGGGCAGGCCGACGGTGAAGAACGTCTCGATCTCCTGGGCGCGCTGGGCGGCGTCCAGGGTCGGCAGGCGCGCCCAGAGCTCGGCGACCGGGAGGCATGCGGCGACGCCGCATTCGGGGTGAGGGTTCGGGAGCTGGCCCTCGAGGATGATCAGGTTGCGGTCGGCCTGCCCGGCCGACTTCTTGCCGTAGACGATCCGGTACTCGCCGCAGTGCGCGCCGTCTTGCGGCGCGAGATCGAAGCGGTTCACGACGGCGAGCGGCTCCATGAAGTCCGGCGAGCTCGGGTCGAACGGATCGCTCGTGGCGAGGCGCCCCTCCCTCCGGGGGCACGAGATCCGATAGCCGTTGAACGTGGAGAAACCGTCGCTGTCGGTCTGGTCGTCGCAATGCCCGACGTCGGCGAACTGAGCCCCCGTGGAATGGTTGTAGAAGTCCCACCAGCGCCTGTAGAGATCGAGGGCGGTCTGTTGATCCCCGGTCCCCGCCCTCACGATGAGCTGATCGAGGACGCGCTTGAGCGGGAAGCGGGCCATGACCAGCGGGTCCGTGGCCTTCGTGAGGATCAGCGAGCGCTGCGCATCGATGTCCAGCGGGGCCGACAGCGCCCGCGCGTCCTCCGCGGCGAGCTCCTCGGCGTCGCCGCCGGAGAGCTCGCCGGGCGCGCTCGCGTCGCACGCGGCCAGAGAGGCTGACGCCGCGAGGCCCATGACCGCCGCGATGAACGGGGATCTGGATAGATGACGAAGAGACATGATGGCTCCTGGGCAGGACGGTCGCGTCGGCGGCGTCGACGCGACGCGGCCCCTCAGCCGATGTGCCTGCTGCTCGATGGATGTCGGCTTGCCAGGAGGCCCTTCGCCACAATCGTGCGAAGCAGGATGGGTCTTCTGCTGCGCTCGCGAGAGGTCTGCTTACGAAGCGGCCGCCCACTCGGACAACACGCGGCGGACGCGCTCGAGATAACCGCCCTCGCGCACGACTTCCTGGTATCCCGGCACCGCGCCGACCCACTCCCGCATGCGCACGTTCGTCGCATCGGTGAGGTACATCGTGGGGAGCCCCATGAGCGCGGGGCCATCCATGCCTGCGGTCGTGACGCCGAGCTGGCCGACGAGCCCGTGCGTTCGCCTCAGGGTCTCGAAGAACTGCAGCTGCGCCCGGCGCATGTCGAGCTGCCGGAAGGTGGGGTCCTTCCAGAAGAGGGTCATGTCGACCGCGCCCTCGGGGACCTGTCCGCCTCGAAAGGCGTCGCCCGTCAACACGGGCACGAGCCCCGTGCGTCGAACGAGGTCCGTGAGCTCCAGGAGCTCGGCGAGCGTCGTGTTCCGGTGCGGGTGGTGGCTCCCCTCGCGGATCCAGAGCAGCACCTTCTTCCGGGGTGACCTTCCCGCCTGCGCCTCCGCGAGCCTGCGATTCACCCAGCCGGTCACCGACTCCGGAATCGGCTCGTCCCCGAGGAACGCCGCGCGGAGCCTTCGCTGGGCGGAGGACGGATCGGCTTTGAAGGCGCGCGCGACGATCTCCGTCGTCTGCTTCACCGCGCGCGGGCGCGAGCGGTACGCCTGAAGGCGATCGCTCACGCCTGCATCGCGGAGAAACGCCTCGGCTTGCGGTGTTCCGGCGTTGCCCGGCTCGATCTGGATGGCCTCGCCCGCGAGGACGGCGGCCGCGGCGACGTACCACCCCTCGCCGAACGAGAAGCCGTTGTCCGTGTGGAACGTGTACGCGTGGTTTCGCTCCTCGATGATCCCGCGCGCCGCGCGAGCGGCGACCTCGGCCTTGTGCGCTGCCGCGCGCGCCGCGCGAGCGACCCTTGACCGCGGCGACCCGCCCTCGAGCTCTGTGGCGCTGATCGCCGCCGCGCGGGCCGAGGCCTCTGCGCCGGTCACGATCGCCTCCGCGCGCCGCCAGCCGTCGTCGCACGCCTCGCGCGTCGGTGCGCGCTGCGCGCTCAACGAGAGCTGGCCCGCTCCGTGGAGCGCGTCTTCTGCTCGCGCCGCGTGCGCCCTCGCCAGGGTCGAGTGGGCGCCCATCCTCGTCGCGAGGATTCGCTCTCTTCCAGCGGCGAGCTCATGTCCCTGCGCCGCGGCGCGCTCCTGCTCGGCGGCGGCCAGCGCGCCGTCCGCCTGCTCGATCGCGCGCTCGAGCAGATCGCGGTAGCGCTCGCGCTGCCCCGGCGTGTGCAGCGAGCTCGCCAGGGCGAGCGCGGCGTCGAGGCTGCCGGCGGCGTCGCGCTCGAGGTGCTGCCCGGCGTCCGCCTCGGCGAAAGCCGTCCCCATGCACACCGGCTCGGGTCCCTCGGTCCTCATGCTCAGGATCCGGGCAACCTGGCTTACCCGCTCGCCCTCGTCAACCAGTGAGGATGGCGAGGCGCTCCCGGGGCGTGGTCAGTCCCTGGTGGGAGGAACCGCTCCAGGCCGAGGGCCGCACGCGCGCCGGGCTCCGGCTCGGGTGCCTGGCCACCCGGTTCATTCGATGGTCAGGGACACGGTCTGGCTGGCATGCGCGCCGTTCGACGCCGTCACCTGATAATCGCCGGCCGGATACAGCGTTTCGATCAGGATCCTGCGCTTGTTGATCGCGGAGATGGGAGCGAGCTCGTCGACACCTGGCCCGGTGATACGCACGGTCGTCAAGCCCTCGACGAAGTTGTCTCCGATCACGTAGATGGGATACCAGGCGGGCATGTCGGTCCGGTCCGACGCGAACCGCGCAATGGTGGGCGGCAGGTCCGGATCGGCCGCGGGCTCGGGGGGGCACGCGGCCCACGGCGGGCAGTCGCCGAGGGAGCGGTACGGATCGCGTCCGAGGAGCTCCTGGACGCGCCATTCGCTGATCAGCTTCCCGCGCAGCCCTTGACTGTGGATCCTGTTGGGCAGCGCCGGCGTCGCGGGCACCGCGTCGATGCACCCGCTCTCGTCGGCGCGGTCGCGGCACACCGCCATGTCGACCTCGCTGGCGACGAACCGAGAGAGCCACGCCGCGATCGGGAGGGGTCCCGTCGGCTCGATGGCGGGGTCGAGGATCATGAGCTGCCCGCCGACCCGGACCACGGGGGCGACGTGGTGGCTCCACGACACCTCTCCGTCTGGCTCGTTCTCGGTCACCAGCGTCAATCCCGTGTTCCCCCTGGACTGGACCCGGGCATACCAGGGCGTCGGATACCCCCACTGGTGGAGGAAGTAGGTCGCCGCCGGGGCCCGCTCCTCGCAGCCGCTCTCGGGCTCGAGCCAGGGAATCCTCCGCAGGAAGCCGGGTTGCTCCGCCACGATGAGCTCCGGCACCCGTGTGTCGCGGATGCTCGCGAATCCCGTGCTGAGCTGCTCCTCGGTCCAGCTCGGAACGCAGTCGACCGGCAGATTCTCGAGCGAGCCCTTGAGCTCGTTGAACGAGTGCGGGCCGTCGAGCAGCGGGCAGCCCGCGCTCCCGTCGCCCTCCTGGAGCGGCGCCTCCACCCCCGAGCGCTCGATGTCGAGCTCCGGCTCGGAGTCGTGACCCTCGTCGCCGCCGCACGCCGAGGCGGCGAGGGCCATGGTGGTGGCACAGAACAATTTCGCCGTGGCAAGATAAAGATTCTTCATGAAGTACTCCCTGCGCGCGAGACGCGAGCCGCCTCAGCAGACTGGCTTGCATGGACGAGCTGACGGTCACCGGTGGATGCCGGCAACCTCGGTCGTCCTTCGCAGGATCGCACCTGGACGCGTCGTTTCCCCGATGTGCGTGCTCACACACCACGAGGTTCGAAGCCGCGCGGCGGCTCCCCGGAGCACGGAGGGATGAGCCCGTCGCAGGAGTCCAGGAGGGTGGCCAGCGAGCTCCCGCCCTCAGGGGGTGAACAACCCCGTGTAGGTCTGTACCTGGGCCAGGGTCGTTCCCTGGTACCTGAAGGGCGCCTCTCGCGTGTGCGTGCCCAGGTACGCGGTGAGCTGAACGCTGTAGTGCCGGCCGCTCTCGAGCACGCCCTCCGGCACCTTGACCGCGGTGTCCGTGGTCTCGACGCTGAGCACGCTGCTGCGCTGGCGCAGCACCGCACCGTCCGTGTCCTTGATGTCGTCGTGAAGCAAGATGACGACGCGATACCCGTCCGGCGCGCCCACGTCCGGCGGCTCGAAGGTGATGGTCGGCGTCGCGCCGGTGCCCTCCGTCACCGTGTCCGCTGGCGCGCTCTCGCCCTCGATCCGCAGGTCCCGCGGCAACCCGAGCAGCGGCACCACCGCCGCGCCGTTCGCGTCCGCGGCGCTCATGACGACCGAAATGAAGCCGCGCAGGACCTCCTGGCTGCCCTCGACGGGATGCGCCACCCGCGTGCGGAACGCCACCGTCACGTCGAGCAGCTCCATCCCTCTCCCCGCGTAGGGATTGCCGTACGGATACGTCGCCGCGTGGTCGCCGGGATGGAACGTGCTCAGGGCGTCGTTGCACCCGTCCGGGCAGAGCTCGGTGTCGCACGTGCCGTCATGGGGGAAGCAGGTCGGGTCGGCGGGCTCCTGGACGCTCGCGACCTGCGCGAAGAGCAAGGTGGGCATCATCCCATAGAGGGGCACGCTGTTGCCGGGCTCCTGGTTCAGCGCCATCGAGGTGACCGTGCCCGAGAGGGCGGCGGGCGCGTGCGCCGTCACCTGCGCGATGAACTGCGATATCCGGAGGTCGGCCGCGAAGCTCGACAGCTCGAGCGGCGAGAACGAGCCGTCGAGGGCGACCGCCTCGCCGTCCTGCATGATCACCTCCCGGGTCGAGAACGACGCTTCGGCCGCCACGTAGGTGAACGAGGACCAGGGATCGCGCGGATCCGCTTGATCCCATGGCAAGCCCGCCTCGTGCTCCACGACCTGCGTGACGTGCAGCACATCGCCCTTCGAGCCATCGACCAGCGGCAGCTCGCCGTCGTGCGAGGCCGGGTAGACCGCGTCCCTCCAGTTGAACGCCCACCCCGCACAGGCCGTGTCTCCGTCGGCGGGCGCGCCTGGCGTGCCGTCCTCCGGAGAGAGCGCCGCCAGCGCGTCGACATTGAAGCTGTAGAGCTCGATATGGTCCTGGAGCGGCTGGACCACCTCGCCCTCCGCGTCGCGGCTGACCTGGTGCCACGGCCTGAGCCCCTCTGCCGTGAGCGCGACATCGAGGTCCTCCGTCGCCGCGCCGCCGTCGGGCCGCCCGGCGAACGTGCGGCCGAGATCGACGGTGCGCGCCGTCATCTGCAGCATCGTGCGGCCCCTCGGCGCGTCCACGGCGCGCTCGTCCGGCGCGGTGGTCATCACGAGCCAGTACTCGCCCTCCGGCACCGCCGGGATCTCCCAGCGCGAGCCATCCGCCGACAGCGCGCCCGGGAACGTCTGCGCCGCGCCGTCCGCGGCGATGACCTGGGCCTCGATCGACGCGAACTCCGACATGTCCCGGCTGACGGTGATCTCGCCGCCCTCGGTGATGTACCGATCGGTCAGGTCGACGAGCACTCCCTCGAACGGCGCTCCGCCGTTGCCACCTGTTCCATCAGGCGTGCTCGCGCTCTCCTCACCACATCCCGTCACGGCCGCGAGTGTGGTGACCACCAGCATCGAAGAGAAATGAGTCCACGTGCGCATCGTCCCAGTAAACGAAAGCGGGTGGAAGCAGCGCAAGTAGAAAATTCCACCCCGCTACGTTTCTGCCGATCCCGCTCGCACGTGCGCTCTGCTGCAGCCGCGCCTGGAGGCTGGCCGACACTGCGCTGCCGGCGAGGTAGCGCGTTGCCGGAGCGCTCCCGACAGCCGTTACCGCCTGTGGGCATGCTGGTCTTCTGCGCCGCGCGCGGCCACGGCCGGCGCAGCCGTGGCCTGGGCACGTCGGGCGGACACCCACAGAAAACGTCGCTCTGCTCCGATCACCGCGGGGACTCGCGGGCATATAGGGCGACTCCTTTCCGACGGCTGCTCCGGGCGCCGCCACGGGTCTTTCACACCCCACGATCGAGGATTTTTGCGATGAACAGGGCACGAGGTTCGGCCACCGGCGTTTTGCTCGCGTTTTGCTTCGTGGGCTGCGGTTCTTCGCCCAGCGCGACAGAGCCCGAGGGCTCCGGCGGATCGGGAGCGGGTGCGTCCGGCTCGACGGGCTCGAGCGTCTCCACGGGCTCGGGCGCAACAGGCACGAGCGGTCCCGTGGGTTCAGGCGGTGTCGGCGGCGCCGGCGGCGATTCGACGGGAGACGGCGGCGCCGGCGGCTCGTCGACGGGCGGCGGGACCCCGGTTGTCGAGCCCGCGCTGGTCGTCTCCGGTCCGAACAACTACTGGATGATGACGGGCGCGCCGACCGAGGTGACGAGCGGCAATGCCGACGTGACCGTCGACGCCGCGACGACGTACCAGCGCTGGGACGGCTTCGGCGGCAGCTTCAACGAGGTGGGATGGCACGTGCTCTCGATGCTCAGCGACGCGGAGCGGTCGCGGGCCATCAGGCTGCTCTTCGACGCAGCGGAGGGGGCAGCGTTCGTGTACGGGCGCATCCCCATCGGGGCCAGCGACTACGCGATGGATCGTTATACCCTCAACGAGACGCCGAACGATCTCACGATGACGAGCTTCTCCATCGATCGGGACAAGGAGAAGTTGATTCCGTACATCAAGGCGGCGCTCGCCGTGAGGCCCGACCTCCACCTCTGGGCCAGCCCCTGGACGCCCCCCACCTGGATGAAGAGCAGCGGCGCCATGGATGGCGGCCGCATGAAGGACGACGCCGGCATCCTGGAGGCGTATGCCCTCTACTTCGCGAAGTTCGTGGAGGCGTACGCCGAGGAGGGCATCACCATCGAGGCGATTCACCCTCAGAACGAGCCGAACTACGAGACGAGGTACCCGAGCTGCCTGTGGACGGGGGCCCTCATGGCCAGGTTCATCGGCACCTACCTCGGGCCGACGTTCGACGAGCGGGGGCTCACGGCGCAGATCTACCTCGGCACGATGTCCAACGACGGGGCCGCCGCGGACGTGGCGATCCTCAGCGCCGTGACCGGCGAATCGACCGCGATGAGGTACGTCAAGGGCTTCGGGCTCCAGTGGAACATGCTGGGCAGCGTGTCTGGCCTGAAATCGCGCAACTTGCCGATCCTGCAAACGGAGCACAAGTGCGGCAACTACCCCTGGAACCCTGCGGGCCTGCCGACCTTCAACCCCGACAGGCCGCCGAACGATCACGCCTATGCCGAGGAGAGCTGGAAGCTCATCCGCGACTGGATCAAGGCAGGGGTGACCTCGTACAGCGCCTGGAACATGGTGCTGGACACGGCGGGGAAGAACCTGGACTCGCAGCGACCGTGGCCCCAGAACGCGCTCCTCACCGTGGACACGGCGAGCAAGACGTTGAACGTGACCCCCGTCTACCACGTCTTTCGCCACGTCTCCCAGTACGTCGATCCTGGCGCGATGCGCGTCGGCACGAACGGTGGTGACGCGCTCGCCTTCAAGAATCCTGACGGCACCATCGTCACGATTCTGTACAACTCCGGCGATTCAGCGAAGACGACCCTCCTCGGCGTGGGCGACAGGAAGCTCGAGTTCAGTGTTCCTGCCCACGGGTGGGCCACCGTCAACTGGAAGTGAGACCGACGCCCACACCCTCCGGAGCACCCCGGAAGCTGCGAGCGGGCGCGATGCGCCGAAACGTGCCCATTGACGCGCGCCCGGGACCGCCGTGTGCTGCGCGCCAAGGAGAACATCGTGATGGCACATCTTCGATTCACCATGGTCTTTGCTGCTGCGCTCTGCGCAGCGGGCTGCGGTTCGAGCGACGATCCGGGCGCCAGCGGCGCGCCCGGCACGAGCGCGAGCAGCGGGTCCCAGGGCTCGAGCGGCTCCGGCGGCGGCGGGCCAGGGGGAACGGGCGCGGGCGGCGACGTGACGACGACCGTCGTGATCAACGAGATCTCGGCCAAGGGAAGCGACTGGATCGAGCTCGGCAACCCGGGCCCGGGGTCGGCCGATCTCAGCGGGTTCCGCCTCTGCGACTCCGACGACAACGGCCTGTGCAACACGGCGGACGCGCTCAGGTTCCCCGAGGGCACGGCGCTCGACGAGGGGGCGTACCTGGTCGTCCTCGGCGATCAGGCGGCCGAGGCTGGCGCGGGGCCCCACACCACGTGCCTGACCGACGGCCCGACTAGCTGCTTCTACGCGACCTGGAAGGTGAGCGCCTCCAGGGGCGAGACCGTCTTCCTCATCTCTCCGAACGGCCAGGTGCTCAACGAGCTGGAGTACCCGATCGAGGCGGCCGCGGACGGGCAGGCGTGGGGCAGGTTGCCCGACCTGACCGGCGAGGGCGCCCTCACCGCGCCGACCCCGGGCGCGGCGAACGCGGCGCCCTAGCTCCGCGGGCAGAATTCCTGCCAGGGATCTGCGTCGAGAGAGGAGAGAGAGTTCGACGCAAAGCCGCCAAGAGCGCAAAGGCGCAACAATGCACGGCAATGTTCTGTCTTGCGCCTTTGCGTCTTTGCGCCTTTGCGTTGAAATCTCTCTCCGGATCCCGGGCCAGGCTCCTGTCGGGCGGAACGAGCTCCCGATCGAGGAGCTGACGAGGAATGAAAGCTCACGAGATGATCGGCCTCAATGCCGTCGACCCCGCGCACGCCGGCAAGGGGATCGGCACCGCGATGTACGAGTTCGCGCTGGCGCGCATGAGGCAGTCCGGGATGAAGGTCGCCACCGTCGCCACCGGCGGCGATCCGAGCCACGCCCCGGCGCGACGCGCCTACCGGAAGGCGGGGTTCGACGTCGAGATCCCCAGCGTGTGGATGTGCCGCAAGCTCTGATCGAGCCGTATCCCTTCCGCTGCACAAACGCCCTCACCTGCGACCTCCGCGCCCCTGAACGCGACCAACGCGATGCTCCGTCAACCCGGGGCAGGCCGCGCCGCGTCGGCTTGACATTCCCGGAGGAGATCTTAACTCATCGCTTTCGGTACTTCTAACTTGCTTGGTGGCATCATCGCGCACACTGGCGCCTCAGGGCTGGTGCGGTGATCCGCCTGAAGGAGGCTGCTTTGAGCCTACGTGCTGCCGCTCTCACAATGTGCGCTACCCTGGCAGCTGTTCTCACGGGCTGCGCTGGCGGCGCCGACACAGGCGCTGGCGATGGCTCCGTGACAGGCAGCGATCAGGTCAGCGACCAGCAGCCATCGTCGCTCGCGGCGTCGAGCTGCACGGTTCGCCTCACGCCGGCGAGCCTCACCGCCAGCGTCGCGCAGGCCGAGAATCCGGCAGGGAACGCCGCGGATGGCAGCCTGGCCACCCGCTGGTCGGGCCGCGGCAAGGGCGCCTACGTGACGGCAGACCTGGGCGCGGCGCAGAGCATCTGCGGCATCTCTCTGGCCTGGCACAACGGCGGAGTCGATGGGCGGATCTACGACTACGCGCTCTCGACATCCAAGGACGGTAAAGAATTCTTGCCGCTCGTGTCGGGGAAGAGCCTGCCCAACACCGCGCTCCAGCCGATCGCGTTCCAGGCCGTCGACGCGCGGTACGTCCGTCTCACGGTCGACGGCAACAACGTGAACGACTACGCCAGCGTGACGGAGTTTCAGATCACCGCCAGCGCGGCAGCGGCCAGCGCCTTCGTGCATCCTGGCATCCTGGTCAGCAGGGGGCAGCTGGACTTCGTCAAGGCGAAGATCGGCAGCGGTCAACAGCCCTGGAGCAAGGAATACCAGCTGGCGAGAGACTCGAACCCCGGAGGTCGGGGCTACGTCGCCAAGCCGGTGCCGGTCGTCAAGTGCTCCACGCCTTCAGCGACGGACGAAGCCGTCGCGCAGGGCTACGAGCAAGCAGGCTGCAGCAACATCATCGATGACTCGAACGCCGCCTATACGCAGGCGCTGCTCTGGTACTACAGCGGGGACGCTCAGTACGCCGAGAACGCGAGGAAAATCCTTGGCGCCTGGGCGCGTACGCTCACCGCCATCTTGTTCGATCAGCCCCGTTTTCCGAGCAACAATCGTCAGGTTTACGCCAACGGTCAGCTGAACGCTGGCTGGGCAGGCACCAAGTTCCTGCGGGCCGCGGAGATCTTGCGATACACGTACAGCGGCTGGACGGCCGAAGACACCGCGTTGCAAGAGGACCACTTCACGACCGTCTACTGGGACCTGGTGAAGGACGGCTGGAAGGGCGGCGGAAACGTGACCGCCGTGATGAACGAGACGGCGCTCGACATCGCGATCTTCACGAACGATCTCGACAAGTACGAGTACGTCGTGAGCCAGGTGCAACACTCGAGCAAGGCCATGATCTACATGCCGAGCGACGGTCGCCAGCCGCTCTATCCGATGTATCGGGGCCAATCTCAAGCGACCAACGACGCGAATGGCGACCTCGCGAAGCTCTGGACCAGCCCGACGCGCTACATCGCCGGCCTGGAGCAGGAGACCTGCCGCGACCTCGGGCACATGCAGATGGGCATGGGCTCGCTCGCGAACATGGCAGAGACGCTCCGGATCCAAGGCGACGCTCGCGGCGCCTACAGCGACGACCCGGAGCATCAGGAGAACCGTCTGCGGGAGGCGCTCGAGCTGAACGCCGACTACATGCTGCAATACCTCGACAACACGCGCGATCGAATGAACGTGGCGGTCACGCCCACGGGCTGGGTGCCGGCGCGGAACTGGCCTTGCCGCAGCTTCGCCGGCACCGCCGGCGGCTACTCGGCGGCCATGGGCTGGGAGATCGGGTACAACGAGTTCCACGGCCGGCGCGGTATCAGCATGCCGAACACCGAGGAGCTCATCACGCGCGTCAGAGCGATGACGAGGACCGAGACGCGCGTCGGTAACCACATCGGCTGGGAGACGCTGACGCACGCGGGTGCGCCCTAGTCGATCCTCTCCCGCTCGGGCTGGCCGATGGCCAGCTCCGGCGGGAGAGCAGCCCGGCGCCATCACGGCCCGCCGGCCGTGGGCGCGCGTGGATGGACGCGCGGCTCAGGCGATCCCCAGCCGTTGGGAAGCGCGGAGGCCCACCTGGCGCGTCGCCTCGATGAGCGGCGCCATCCGCTGCATCGACCTCGCCGTCAGCTCTGGCCCCGCGAGCTCGGGGCTGCCCGTCCCGTAGGGCGGCTCCCTCGCGGAACGAGCGCGGCGCCTGCGCTCAGCGATCGATCGTGGAGTACGGGCAGCGCTTCTGGATCTCGTCCAGATCGCAGGCCTGAGGCGGCTTGCAGTCGAACGAGGGCGGGCAGCTCGGGTCCTGCTCGCAGCCGCAGCCGCACTCGTTGGAGACGGCGGTCAGGCCTCCGGTGCAGGCGAAGTCGATGGCCGCGCACTCCTCCGGGCTGGTGCTCACGTACTGGCGCCACCACTCGAGCGACGGGTCGCAGCCGCAATAGCGCTCGGTGCACGCCACGCCCCCTCCGGGGTTGCAGGTGCACGTATTGCAGCCGTCGAGGGAGCGGAAGCTGTCGCCCTGCTGGTACTCCACACCGCCGTAGGTGCAGCCCTCCGGACAGCCCTCCTCCGTACACGCGACGCTGCCATCCTCGCCGCACGTGCAGGTGTTGCAGCCGTCGGACGCGGGGAACGACTCCCCGGGCGCGTGGTCGATCCCCTCGTAGGTGCAGCCGTCGGAGCACCATATCAAGGTGCAGAGGAGGCTCCCGCCTTCCTGGCACTCGCAGGTGTTGCAACCGGCGGGGAACTTCTCGCCCGGCGCATAGGTGACCCCATCGAACGTGCAGCCGGAGATGCACTCCATATCGGTGCAGGCGACGCTCCCGTCCTCCGTGCAGGAGCAGCTGTTGCACCCGTCCTTGTCAGGAAACGTGTCGCCGGGTCTGTGGTCGACGCCGTCGTACTCGCAGGTCTTCTCGATGATGATCCCGCAACCCCCGAGCGCGCCAGAGAGGGCGAGCGCGAGCGCGAGCGAGATCACGGGGCCGCGATGAGACCAGGATGATCGGAGGGATGTCATTGGGTTCGCTCCTGTGCCAGAGAGTGCCAGGGCCGCGCGCGGGAGGATCCCGGCAACGACGCACGGATCGAGGCAAGACAGCGATCAAGAAAATACCGTGCCAGCGGCACCGACAATGGGGCACCGGCGCGGAGGGCGTCGCACGACGCGCGCGGGCCGGGGCCGTCGTCGGCCCGGACCTCGCGCGCTGTCGTTCAGGGATGTCGATGAATCGAGGCTGCGCGGGAGCGGCGCAGCCGGGGGCGAGATCTCCCTACGGTCTCACGGGCAGGCGGCCACGCACTCGGCGAAGGCGTTGCACCCCTCGCTCGCGGTGCACGCGTCCTCGACCGTCTTGATGCAAGCGTCGTCGTCCGCGAGCCCATCGATGCAGTCGACGCACGCTTCGTTCCCCTCGATGGACAGGAGGTCGCCGGATCCATCGTCGCCGCAGACGTCGGTCGCCTCATCCGCCGTATCGCAGATGCTGGCGCACGTGGCGCCCTCCGCACAGCCGCAGGCGTCGAGGGTGAACTGGAGGAACTGCACGCCCCCCTGCTGGTTATCCGCGAAGCACTGCTCGGTGCAGTCGACGCCGCCGCCCTCGCCGCTGCCGCCCTCGCCGCTGCCGCCCTCGCCGCTGCCGCCCTCGCCGTTGCCGCCCGTGCCCGTCGTGACGCTCGAGCCCGACCCCGAGGAGGTGGTGGAGGTGGTGGAGCCGGACGCGCCGCCCCCGCCGCCCGCCCCGCCCTCACCGCCCGAGCCGCCGTCGTCCGAACACGCCGCCGCCGCGCACACCGTGACAAGAATCGCTGCAAAGCTGAGGATCTTCATCGACATTTCTCCTGACAAGAACAGTTACGCTGCTCCGACCGAACGAGGCGACGAACGCCGTCGCTCCTGCGGAGCGCCTTCTTCACGCGCTGGCACCGTGCCATGGCGCCGGGCGTCTACCTACACCAGAAGTTTACAGAATGGTATCTGCCGCGTGCGCGCCTGCATCGCTTGTCGCCGCCATCGGCCATCGGGCCATCCGCGGCCATCAGCGCACCCGTAGTGAGCATCCACACAACACGCCAGCAGGCTCCGCCGGCAAGGTCTTTGTACAGCAACGCTGAGCCTAGCACGTTGAAAAGCTGTGCCCCCGATTCGCTGCGTCGAGAACTTGCCATCCATGGCGGCCTGATCGGTTGGAGATTCCGGAAATGATGCTGTGGATGAGCTCGGTACCGGCCTCCGGAAGATGATGCCGCCTGGCCGGTTGCCGCCGCGGGTCACGACAGTTGTGCTCGGTCGCATGGAGCGCGGGGACCCGCGGGGCGAGCCTCGGCGCGTCGTTCGGTCGTCGCGCCGGGGATTCCCTTGTTGTGGTCATTTTCAGAGAAGAAATTGAACAGGGAGGCGGGGAGACGGGGAGGAAAATCGTCGAATCCTCCCCGTCTCCCCGTCTCCCCGTCTCCCCGACTCCCTGCGAATTTTCCAAAGAATTTGAGGGGCCGCCTCGGGTCGTCGCGAGCGTCCTCTTCGTTCCTGATGGGCAGCGACATTCAATCCCACCCCAAATGGCTCACGTGGAGCGACCTCGCATCAGAAGCATGGCTGCTCCTCAACGTCGCTCGGACGACGTGGCGCGCCGTGGCGCCATTCGCTGCAATTTTCTCGGATTGATAGAACTCGAAGCGGCTTGCGCCAGAGTTCCTCTGTCGATTAGGATCCATCGCGACAAGCGCGCGCCGCGGTCGGCGACGCCAGCTCAAGAGGTAATCGGACATGCGTCGATTTCAGGATCGCGTCCTCGTGGTCGCGTCGATCTCTCTGGGACTGCTCGCGGCCATGCCGGTGCACGCGGCGTCCGTGGTGGCGGTGAACCGGGCGACGTGGGGGGCGAGCGGCGTACCGGACTACGTCAACATGAACATCTACGTCCCGGACCGGCTGGCGGAAAAGCCTCCCATCGTCGTGGCCAGCCACTCGTGCAGCACGCCGGTGAGCGGGTTCTTCAACAGCATCTCGGGCATCCGCGCGGGGGCCGACCAGAACGGATTCATCATCATCCTTCCGGAGGCCACCGGCCGGAACTGCTGGGACGTGGGCACAACGAAATCGCTGACCCACGACGGCGGCGGCGACACGCAGGCCATCGCCCAGATGGTCAAGTACACGCTCACGAAGTACAACGGCGACCCGGAGCGCGTCTACGCGGTGGGCGGCTCATCCGGCGCGATGATGACGCAAGCCCTGCTGGCGGTGTACCCGGACATCTTCAGGGCTGGCGCGGCGAGGGCGGGCGTGCCGGCCGGGTGCTGGGCGGACGGCTTCGACCCGAGCAATCAATGGAGCGGCAACTGCGCGGGGGGCAGGACGAGCAAGACGGCGCAGGCATGGGGAGACCAGGTCCGCGCGATGTACCCTGGCTACACGGGACACCGCCCGCGCCTCCAGATCTTCCACGGCACCGCGGATGCGACCATCAATTACAAGAACCAGGCAGAGGCGATCAAGGAATGGACGAACGTCCTCGGTCTGAGCGAGGCCCCGACGTCGACCGACAGCACGACCTCCGCCAACGGGACCCGCTATGAGCGCCAGTTCTGGAAGAACGAGTGTGGCCACACGGTGTTCGAGGCCTGGTCGGGGAGAGACGGCGCGCACTCCATGCCGTACGAGAACGACGCCATCCTCGCGTTCTTCGGTCTCGACGAGGCCGGTGGTGCCGATCCGGAGACCGACTGTTCGGAGCCTGGCGGCAGCGGCGGCGCGGGCGGCTCGGGCGGCGGCGCCGGGGGTGACCAGAGCGCCGGCAGCGCCGGACCTGCCGCGGGAAGCGGCGGCGCCGCGGGCGACAGCGGAAGCGCCAGCGGCGGCGCGACGGGCGGCGCGACGAGCGGCGCGACGGGCGGCGCGACGAGCGGCGCGACGGGCGGCGCGACGGGCGGCACGGGTGGCAGCGCCGACCCCGGCGCGGGCCCAGCGCCAGCGTCTGAATCCGGCGGATGCGCGCATGTCGCCGTCGGCAACGCGAAGCCGATGAGCTCGATCGCAGCGGCCGTCGCCATGGGCCTCGCGCTGCTGACGACCCGCCGCCGGCGCCGGAACGCCGGGCGCTGAAGCGCCGTCTCGTCGGCGGGATCAGGTGGCAACCCACCTCCGTGGGGCGGGCGGCGCCCCACGACGCCGACGCGTCAACGCGCGGGCGCCGGCTCGCGCGTCCTCGAAAGCTGATGCGTGAGGTGGCTGCGCACCGTGGGCCACTCCGGCGCGATGATGCTGTACACGCACGTGTCGCGCAGCGTGCCGTCGGACGCGCGAAGGTGGTTGCGCAAGACGCCATCGAGCTTCGCGCCCAGGCGCTCGATGGCGCGCCGGCTCTGCTGGTTGAAGAAATGCGTCCGGAGCTCCACCGCGATGCACTCCAGCGTCTCGAACGCGTGCTGCAACAGCAGCAGCTTGCACTCGGTGTTGAGCGCGGTGCGCTGTACGCTCTTGCGGTACCACGTCGAGCCGATCTCCACGCGTCGGTTGCTGGCGTCGATGTTCATGTACGTGGTCATGCCGACCGCGCGTCCGCTTCGCGCGTCGACGACAACGAAGGGCAGCATCGAGCCTGAGCGCTGGAGGGACAGCCGACGCTCGATCTCGGTGCGCAGGCCTTCAGGACGCGGGATGGTGGTGTACCAAAGATTCCACAGCTCACCATCGCGCACGGCATCGACGAGCTCATCATGGTGGGCGTGCGTCAGCGGCTCGAGTGCAGCGTGGCTGCCGCGCAAGCTGACGGGTTCTGGCCAGGACATGCGATTCCCTTCCTTGATGGGGCGAGTATATTTTATCTGGGGGGCTGCTTGTCAAATGGCCCGCGGGCCGCGGGGCGCGCGAGCGTCGCCGTGATCCACCGACGCGCTCGAAGACGCCCGGAGCTCCTGCGGGCAGCTCGCGACGTCCCCATGAAAGGTCGACCTTCCGGATCCAGCGCGGCCGGGCGACGCGACAACACGCCCGACGAAACGCGCAGGCAGTGTCCGGCACAGACGCTCATCGTCGGCACCCTCGCGCGAGCACGTTGAAAGGAATCCGCGCCTACCCCGGTCCCTCGTGTCATGCTGTCTCCTACATGTGGGTGGAGGGGTCCAATGAAACCACGTATGGCCGTCCTGGGTGCGTCGTTGTCCGTCGTCCTGGTCTGTATTCCGTGCGCGGTCTCCGTCGCGTCTCCGTGCGCGACGTCCGACGATCACGGCTCCGCGCTGGCCAGGGGGCAGATGGATTGGAAGGCGGGCGCGGTGGGCGATATCGAGCGGCTCATCGCTGTCGAAGAGCTCCCTGCGTCCGTCGGCGCGGCGCTCATGCGCCTCGGGAAAGGGGTGAAGATCCTGCAGGTGGAGGAGAACATCGACGGTGGCGTCGCGACGTACGAGATCGATCTGCGCCTGGCCGACACCTATGTGGAGGTGGAGCTCGACGACCAGGGCAACGTGCTCGCCCGCGAGATCGAGGCCTGGGTCGTGCCCCTGTCCTGGGTCGCCGAGCCCGCGCGCCGGGCGATCGAGGGCGAGGCAGCCGGCGCGGCGATCCTGGAGATACGCATGGAGATCGAGGAGGATCTCGGGGAGGTCGTCTACGAGGCCGACATCCGGAACACCGCGCGGACCTACGCCTTGAGGATCGACGCGCGCGGCACGCTGATCGAGCGGGACATCACGATGGACATGCTCCCGCCGGGGGCTTACCGGGCGCTCGTCCGCGCAGCCCAGGGCGGCTCGATCGTGGAGCTGGACGAGGAGCTGCACGGCGGGCAGCTCTCCTACGAGGCGAACATCGTGATCGGCGGCGTGGAGTTCGAGCTCTCGGTCGACGCCGACGGCAACGTCGTCGAGCTGAACACTCCCTGGTAGGGCACGGAACAGGTTGAAGCCCCGAGAAAACGAACCACAGAGGGCACAGAGGGAACAGAGTTTTCTTTGTTGTTCCTCTGTGTCCTCTGTGCCCTCTGTGGTTCAAATCTCTTCATTCCTGGGTGTTTCAAGCCGATCGGCGCTCTGGCTCCTCCCTCCAGGACGCCGGCCAGCCTCGAGGCGCTTGGCCGGAAATGCAGGTAGGCCGTCTTGATGGACAGGTGCGCGACGGGTAACGTCTTCGCGTGAACCGGCCCCGATCGTCGATGATCGCTCCCCGCGCGACGCGGAGCGTGAGCCGCCGTGCGGCGACGCGCAGGGTCGTGCTCGTGGGCTATGACGGCGCGGGCGCCATCGACGTGGTGGCGCCCGTCGACGTGTTCGCCCTGGCCTCGGAGGCGGCCAGGGCGCAGCTCCCCGGAGCTCCCCCGGCCTATGCTGTCGAGATCGCCTCCGTATCGGGCGGCGTGATCCGGACGGCCTCCGGGACGCAGATCGTCGCCTCCAAGGCGCTCGCGGACCTCGCCCCCGGCGTCGACACGGTGCTTGTCGCGGGGGGCGAGACCCGTGAAGCGACCCGTGACGCCCGGCTGCTCGGCTGGCTGCGCGCGGTGACGCCGAAGGTCCGGCGCATGGGCGCCGTCTGCACCGGCGCCTTCATCCTCGCCGCCGCCGGGCTGCTCACGGGGCACCGAGCGGCCACGCACTGGCGCACCGCGGCCGCGCTCGCGCGCGCGTATCCCGGCGTCGATGTCGACGCCGACGCGATCTTCGTGCGGTCCGGGAAGATCTACACGTCTGCCGGCATCACCGCGAGCATCGATCTCGCGCTCTCGCTGGTGGAAGAGGATCTCGGGTACGACGTGGCGCTCAAGGTGGCGAGAGACCTCGTTGTGTTCCTCAAGCGCCCGGGCGGACAGTCCCAGTTCAGCCGCCCGCTCCTCGCGCAGACGGTCGCCGCGGGGCCGCTGCAGGGCGTGATCGACTGGGCCCTGCGGCACCTCGACGCCGATCTGCGCGTCGAGGCGCTCGCCGGGAAGGCCGGGATGAGCCCCCGCAACTTCGCGCGGACGTTCACCCGGGCCATGCAGATGACCCCCGCGAAATTCGTCGAGGCGGCGAGGCTGGAGCAGGCGCGCTCCTGCCTCGAGGGGGGCCAGGCGTCCATCAAGCAGCTCGCGCGCGACTGCGGCTTCGGTAACGACGAGCGAATGCGGCGCGCGTTCCAGCGCACGCTGCAGGTCACGCCGGAGGACTACCGGCGGCGCTTCGGTCGAGCGCCAGGCGCGTGATGAGGCCGGCGTCGCATTCCGCACCACCTGCTGCGCCGCTCGGCGCGCAGCCTATCGCGCGGCTTCACGCGACGCGAGGCGCCGGGGCCTGGAGCCTGCGTGTCCGGAGAGCAGGGTAACATGTCCTTTCGGTCCGCTTCGGCCTCGCTCACAATCGCCCTCACGGCGGTGGCGGGGTGCGCCTTGCAGGTCGCTCCCACGCGCACGCCCGCGACGCAGGCGCCCGCGAACGAGCGCGATCTACCGCCCGAACCACCCTCTGGATCGAGCGGGGAAAGGAAGTGTGGCGCTGTGATCGCCGGCAGTGAGCACTGCTTCTCCTCGGAAGCGGAGGCCTGCGCCTATCTCAACTGCCCCGGCAATCGATGCTCGCTCGGTTACTCATGGCCATCCGTGGTGAGCTGCGCCGGCGCGGCGGATGAGAGCGCGATCATGCCTTGATCCTGAGCGCGGCTCCGTTCGCTCTGGTAACGGATGACGCATCCGTTATGATGGAAATATCATGACCACCTCGCTGGTGCAGGCGACCGCCCTCGAGCTCCTCGCCCTCTACCGAGCCCGGAGCGCCTCGCCCGTCGAGGTGATGCGGGCCGTCCTCGCCCACGTGGAGCGCCACGGCGCGCCGCTCAACGCGTTCGTGCTGCTCGACGAGGAGCGCGCCCTCGACGCCGCGCGCGCGTCGGAAGCGCGGTGGGCGCGCGGCGCGCCGGCGGGGCGGCTCGACGGGGTGCCCGTCTCGGTGAAGGACCTCTTGCTCACGCGCGGCTGGCCGACCCGGCGCGGCTCGCGCACCGTGGACGCGAGCGGCCCCTGGACCGAGGACGCGCCCGCTGTCGCGCGCCTGCGGGAGCACGGGGCGGTGCTCTTCGGGAAGACGACGACGTCGGAGTTCGGCCTGAAGGGCTCGGGCGACAGCCCGCTGACAGGCATCACCCGCAACGCGTGGGACCCCCGGCACACGCCGGGAGGCAGCAGCGCCGGTGCCGTCACCGCGGTGGCGGCGGGGTTCGGCCCGATCGCGGTCGGGACCGACGGCGGCGGCTCGATCCGCGTCCCCAGCGCGTTCTCGGGGGTGGTGGGGCTCAAGCCGACCTTCGGCCGCGTGCCGGCCCACCCGGCGAGCGTTGTCGGCGTGCCCCCGCACGTGGGGCCGATCGCGCGCACGGTCGGCGACGCGGCGCTGCTCCTCGCGGTCCTCTCCGCTCCCGACGACCGCGACCCGTTCCGGGCCCCGCCGGCGCCCGGGGACGTGGTCGACGCGCTCGGCGACGCGCTCGGCGACGCGACCGGCGCGGGCGCGCTGCGCGGCGTGCGCATCGGCGTGAGCGCCACGCTCGGCGCCATCGAGCCGGCCAGCGAGACGCGGGCCCGCTTCGCCGCGGCGGCGGCGACGCTGCAGGAGCTCGGCGCCGAGGTGGAGGAGGTGGAGCCCCCGCTCGCCGACGCAGGCGGCGTGCTGCGGACGCTGTTCGCCGCCCGCGCCGCGCACACGGTGCGGGAGCTCGGGCCGGAGCAGCGCGCCCTGCTCGATCCCGCGGTGCGGAGCGCGGCCGCCGAAGGGGAGGCGCTCGGCGCGGTGGCGTACCTCGAGGCCGAGCGGCGGCGCGTGGAGCTCGCCCTGGCCATGGCCGCGCTCCACCGCCGCGTCGACCTGCTGGTGACGCCCACCTCGGCCGGGGCGGCGCCCCCCATCGAGGGCGGCGGCCCGCTCCCCGCGTCCTTCGCCGGCCCCTTCAGCCTGACGCGCCAGCCGGCGATCAGCGTGCCCATGGGCGTGACCAGCGCCGGCCTGCCGCTCGGGCTCCAGATCGTCGGGCGCCACTTCGAGGAGGCGCTTGTGCTGCGCGCCGCGCGCGCCTTCGAGAGCGCCAGCGCCCCGCTCCAGGCGCCGCCGCTGAGAGGCCGCTGAGCGGGCGCGACGGCATCGGTCCGCGCTGCGACAGCCGAGGATCTCGAGCGAACGGACGCCTGGATGCCGGCAGCGTCAGGTCCCGAGCTCTTCGACCATGAGATCGATGAAGCGCCTGACGCGGGGTTCCAGGAGGCGTCGGGTCGGGTAGATCGTCACGATCTTCACGTCCTCTGCCGCGACGTCGGGTAGCACCTGCCGGAGGCGACCGGCAGCCAGGTCCTGGGCGACCAGAAAGTCCGGAAGGAACGCGATGCCGAGCCCCGCGACGGCGGCATCCCGGAGGGCCTCTCCGCTATCCAGCCGCAAGCGCCCTCGACCCTGCGCCTTGACCCAGGCTCCATCGTCGCCGAGGAAGCGCCAGCTCTGCCTTCGGTTGCGGCTGCTGAAGATCAAGCAGTCGTGGCCTGCGAGATCATCGACGTTCAGCGGCTCTCCACGCCCGGCGATGTAGGACGGCGAGGCGCAGAGCACGGCCCTGTACCTGGCGACCAATCGCGAGACGAGCCGCGTGTCCGGGGGCGCTTCTCCGATCCGCACCGCCAGATCGAAGCCCTCCTCGACGATATCGGCCAGGCGGTCGGTGAAGCTCACCTCCACCTGGATGTCGGGCCAGGCCTCGAGATACTTCCGCAGCAGCGGCAGAACCACGAGCCGCCCGAAGGCATCGGGGACCGTGAGCCGCAGGAGCCCCCGCGGCGTGCCGGAGCGCCCCGCCACGCTCGCCTCCGCGTCGTCGACCGCCGCGAGGATCTGCAAACCTCGGTCGTAGAACACCCGACCTTCATCGGTGAGGCTCAGCGCCCTCGTCGTGCGGTTCAGGAGGCGCACGCCCAGCCTGTCCTCGAGGCGATTCACGGCCTTGCCCGCCGCCGACCTGGTCAGGCCCATCGCCTGCCCCCCGGCGATGAAGCTCCCTTCATCGACGACGGCCATGAAGACGAGGATCTCGTTCAGGTTCGCGCGCAGCATGGTGCAGCTCCGCCTGCTCCGGCGCCGGGCCGAGCAGGGCGCCTGGAGGGCTCAGAAAGTCCTTCGCGTCTGTGTAGACATCCGTTCGCCAATCGGCTCGCTACAGTCCTCGACGCCTCGCCCATGTCGCGGCGGGGAACCACAGAGCGTAAGGAAACCAACATGACACAGAAGGCCACCACCTACAACCACGGCGTTCCATGGGAAGAGGGCTTCGGCGTCACCCAGGGGTACAGCGTCAACGGCACCATCTACATCTCGGGGCAATTCTCCCACGACATGCAGGGCGCGTTCGTCGGTGAGGGCGACTTCGAGGCACAGGCCAGGAAGACGCTGGAGAACCTCGATCGGGTGCTGGCGGGATTCAACGTCACGAGGTCCAATCTCGCCGAGATGGTGATCTATCTCACGAACCCGAGCGAGCATTTCGAGCGATGCGTCGCCCTGTTCAAGGAGTATGTGGGGCAACATCGTCCGGCGGGCACCCTCATCGGCGTTTCGGGTCTGGCGTTCCCACATCAGCTGATCGAGATCCGCGCCGTCGCGCACACGAGCTGACCCCGCCATGGCCGGCGGCGACCGATCTGCGCTGAAGCCCCCGCGGGGGACTTCCATTCTCCTCGATTCCTGTGTCATCATGCAAGATGCTGGCGGCGCTGGCTTCCGGATCGCCGTCGGCGAGGTTCTCTGGTTGCGATCAACGTGTGACCTGACCGCGAAAGGTGTTCCCATGAATCGAGGATCGTCGTTAGGGCGTCTGTCCAGGAGCCGCGTCGGGCGCTCCCTGTCTGTCCTTCTCTGCGCGCCCGTGGTGGCGCTCATGCTGGTCGGTTGCGGCGGCACGGAGCCCTCCTCGTCCTCCGAGGCTGACGGACCCGCGCCCGGCGAAGACACGGAGTTGAGCTGGGAGGAGTTCCAGGCGAACGTCTACCGCGACCCGGCGCGCGGGGTCTACCTCATCGGCAGCGACGAGCGGGGGCTCGACGACGCGGAGCTGCGTGTCGTCTACGAGCGCTATCTCCGGACCGGGGCGCTCGTCGTGAACCGCTCGGGCGGCGCCGAGTGACGGCGGCTCGCAGCCCCTCGGGAGGCAGGGGCCCGAGCTCGGGCCGGTAGTCGATCCCGCCCGGGCTGCACTTCGCGGCAGGCGGGCTGTCCCGTCATGGCGACCGCGTCGAGACCCACCGGCCCGGTGGGCTCAGCAGCACCACGCCCCGTTGCGCATTCGAGCAAGTCCTGGCGCACTCGCGCAGCCGCCTGTCGGCGGCGCGGGGCCGGATCCGCCGATCGAGCCCGGCCGTCTCGTCGTGTCTTGCCCCGCTTCGCCCTCGCGTAGCTGGATCTGACGGCGACTCACGCCTGGGACTCACCCCGGCGCGCAGCGTGCATGGTCGCCGAGCATCACCCGGAAAGCAGCAGTCAGCATGCTCGGGTAGAGGGGGAAGGAATGAATATGAACCAGTTGAGATTGATTGGCGCTCTGATGGCCACTGCGACGGTCGCTGTCGCTCCGCTCGCCCGTGCGGCGAGCACGACGCCGATTCAGGACCTCGCGCTCGTCGAGGAGACGAGTGCACCCAGCTCGGCGGACGCGAGCGCAAGCTGGTCCAGCTATCACGGATATCACGGCCACCACGGGCATCACGGCCACCACGGGCATCACGGCCACCACGGGCATCACGGCCACCACGGCCACCACGGCCACCACGGCTACTGGGGTTTCAGCGCCGACGCTTCTACGCCGGCAGGGCTCCCGACGCCTGTCGTGAGCCTGACGGCTGGTCAGCGCTGATGGTCTGACGGTTCATGGTGCCGCTGGCAGGTCGAGCGCACGCTCGGCCCCAGCGGCGCCGTGCCGGCAGCAAGGGTCGTCTGCTCGGGAGAGGTGCCGGCGTCGCGGGCACCCTGGGGGGAAGCTGGATGAACGGGACAGCCATGGGCCGAAGACGCGCCATCCTTCTGCTCGGCGCCGCGGCGGCGCACCTCGTGGTGGTCTGTCTGGGCGCTCTGCACGTGCACATCGGAGACGAGGGCTGGGCGCGCCGGGCGGTGAAGTATTACGGCCTGCTCTCCGGAGCGGACAGCGGGTACTCCTTCTTCGCGCCGGGGGTCGGAACGTCGCTCTCGGCGAGCTTTCAGCTGAACGATGCGAACGGGGAGACCGTGACCGATGTCCTGGAGACGGGGGTGAGCCGTGAAGCAGATATCCGGGTCAGGAACATCATCGGGATGTTCCGGCTGGAGGAGGATGAGACGGTGAGGCGGTCGCTCGTGGCTTCCTGGGCCGGCAAGGTGCTCGCCAGGCATCCAGACGCCGACAGCGTCGTCGTCCAGCTCGATACGCTCGAGCTCCCCTCCATGGCGGAGCACCGCGAGGGGAAGACCGCAGGATGGGAGCTGAATTATCGAGCGAAATTCGTGCACCACGCGAGGCTCATGCGCGCGCAGCAAAGCGACGGGAGGGGGCCGTGAACGCGCGGTCGGTGGCTGCTCCCCGGGCTGCACACGAGCGTGGGCTTGCGCGAGCGTGGGCGGCCGTCGAGCGCTTCGCCTTCGCTCCTGCGTCGGCGGCGCCGCTCGCCGCGCTCCGGATCGGGATCGCCGCGGTTCTCCTCGTCCAGGCGGGGATGGTCGCTCCTGCGCTGTTCGAGCTCTACGGGCGGTCGGGGATCCTGCAGGGACCGCTCCTCGACGCGCTCGGGAGGCCGGGGCCGGTCCGGCTCAGCTGGCTGATAGACCGCCTCGCCCCGCTCGGGATCGGAGAGGCGCCCATCCTCGTCGCCGTGGGCGCGTCGTATGTGCTCGCCCTCGTCGCGCTGCTCGTGGGATGGCGCACGAGGATGGCCGCGGCAGGCGCCTGGCTCTCCCACCTGATGCTGATGATGACGGCGGACAGCACGAACTACGGCGTGGACCAGTTCGCCAACATCTTCCTGTTCTACCTCATGTGGATGCCGGCGGGCGCGGCGCTGTCGCTCGATCGACGGCTCGGCCGCGCGCCCGCCGGGCCCACGAGCGCGGCGCGGCTCTCCCTGCGCGTGGTGCAGATACACCTCTGCGTCGTCTACCTCATGAGCGGGCTGGGAAAGGCGCTCGGCGAGCAATGGTGGAACGGCGATGCCATCTGGCGAACGCTCAACATGCCCGATTATCGCCAGTACGACTTCACCTGGCTGGCCTACACTCCATGGCTCGCGGTGGGCGCAGGCTGGATGGTGCTGCTCGTCGAATGCGGCTACCCGCTCATGATCTGGCCGCGGCGCACGCGGCGGCTCTGGGTGGCGGCCACCGTGGCGCTCCACGCTGGCATAGCGGTCTTCATGGGGCTCGTCGTCTTCGGAGCCATCATGGCTGTCCTCACCATCGCTGCATTCGCGGTGCGGGCAGATCCTCCCGGAGCCGTGCGCCCCGAGGCGGACGCGCTTCGCCGCGAGGACGCGAAGCCTGTCCCGCGTCATTCGCATGGACTGCCCGCGGGGATCCTGCGAGCCCGCCCGCGGGACCGGCATGCCTATGGCAAGACTTGCCGCCCTGGCAAAGTTTGCCAGCGCTGAGGGGCCGGGGCACGGCAAACATTGCCCTGGCGCCACGCGCCCGCGCCCTGGCCAGGCATCGACAGGGCCGTGTCCGCGCCACGATCTGCGGCGACGATCATCGAGCCCCGTCCGCGTCGAGCCGTGGCACGGCGAGTGCTGGATCCGCGATTCGTCGGTCTTGAAGGATCGTGGTTATCGCGTGAACGGGGGCTCGGACGCTGCCGTGAGACGACGGCTCGCCGCGCGTCCGTGTCGCGCACGACAGAGGCATGGTGAAATCATGAGTAGACGTTCCTTGGTGTGTCTTGCGATCGGAGTGCCTTCCAGCATCATCCTGGCCGGCGTGGCCGGCTGCGTCCTCGACGACGCGAACGACGCACCGCTCGCCGGAGACGTGACCGCGCAGGCGCAGTCCGCGTTATCGAGCGAACAGGTCACCGTGGTGTCGCGCAGGGACGACTCCGCGGCTCCGGTGCACGTCCAGATCAAGGAGTGCACGACGGTCGCGTCGTCCGACGTCCACGTGGGCGTCGAGTGCGTGGTCGACCCGGAGTACGCGCTGGTCGGCGGCGGCGCCACGACGGACAGCAGCACCGGCAGCGCCGCGTTCTTGCGTGAGAGCCGCCCGGTCGACGCCCGGACATGGCGCGCCTCGTCGAGCGCGCGCGCAGCGCCCAATCCGCACCACTTGACGGTGTACGCCATCGGAGTCCGTCTGGACGGCGTGAGGACCAAGGATCTCCAGGACTCGATCCAGCGGAAGTCCGTTCAGCTCCCCACGGACGTCGCCGCGGCTGAGGTCGACGACGGCTGGGTGACGATCGGCGGCGGCGCCGAGACCGCTCCGGATGCGTCGGTGACCGGCGGCGCCGCGCGCTACCTGACCGCCAGCCACCCGGCGGGCCTCCACGAGTGGACGGCCGCTTCGACCGACTACGCCATCCCCGCCGCGGGCACGACGTCCGCCTGGGTCCTCCAGATCAAGGACCAGGTCATCGAAGGCTTCGGCGGCCTCGAGATCAAGACCATCCAGGGGAGCCCCGGAGACGCGGCCCATGGATACGGCACCAGCTCCCTGCAGATCGAGCCGGGATGGGCGCTCATCGGGATGGGCGCGTCGATCGAGTACGCGGACGACCAGCGAAGTCGAACGCTCGTCTCCATCCAGCCAGGCGAGGACGGCCGCAGCGTGTCCGTCACCTCGCGCGACCAGTTCGTCGCGAGCGCGGGCTCGACGACGGCGTATGCGGTCGTCGCGCGCAAGAAGGCTGAGACCCATGGACTCTGCAACCCGGGGACCGCGCTCGACAGCTCGGTGGATAGCTGCGTGAGCGCCGTGTGTGAGCTACGAGGCTCGTGCTGTACGACCGAATGGGACGACACGTGCGTCGACCTCGTGGAGCCCGTGTGCGGCCGCTCCTGCGCCGAGCACACCTGCGAGCCCACCGTCTATGAACCGGAGAAATGGACGTATGACGACGGGACCGCGGTCCAGTCCAACTGCTACTCCTATGCGCAGAACAAGTATCCGGAGAGCGGGGTCGGTCAAGATCCGGGCTATACGATGGGCCTTCGGCCGACCAGAGAGCAGGCTTACCGGTTCGAGCAATATGCCGCGGGCGACGGGCTCATCCCGTCCTCGCTGACAGAGCCGTGCCCCGACAACCGGACCAAGATCTACATGTACGCCAATCCCTTTTCTTACCACGTCTATCGCCAGGACGGGGATGGGACGTGGAGCGACAAGTTCGGGTTCAACGGACTGGCAGTGCCCACCCCGGACATCGGAGATCGCCCGCAGCACCTGGCGGACCAGAGGAACCCGGTAGAAGCATACATGTGCGCCTGCAACCAGCGCCTCCCCGATCAGCTCCCACCCAGGCAATAGCGCGCCAAACACAGCGGCCGCGCCGGCCCGAGGAGGAGCCGGCGCAGCGCCGCTGCCTCTGACCGTTCTGGCCCTTCTGGCCCTTCTGGCCGTGATTGCAACCCATGTGCCGCGAGCCTGGGCTCCTGTCTCCCGTCGTGGCGCGGGTGATCCGAGGCCAGGCGGAGCGCTCCTGTTGCTGCGCCGCTGCACGGATTCGAGCAACGCCCCGCCGCCGCTGCTGCTCCAGCAGCAGCTCATCAGCGCGCGAACTCCACTTTCACTCAATCACCCCATCCGTTATAGTGGACGAATGCGTCGCTCGATGGAGTGCGAGGGACGTCCAACGGAAGGGAACTTTGCATGAAACAGCTGTTCAAGCTGCTCGCGCTGATCCTCGCGCCGCTCGCCATTGCGCTGAGCGCCCAGGCCGCCGAGAAGCCCAGCGAGATCCGCGTCGCCAACCCTGGCGTCGGCGTCGGCAATCGCCCGGTGGTCGGGGGCTCGGCCTGGTCCCTGCTCAACCTGCGCAGCGCGCTCGAGAGTGAGTTCAAGAGCGATGGCGTGCCCGTGCGCTGGAGCTTCCTGCGCGGCGCCGGGCCGGCGGTGAACGAGACGTACGCCAACGGGCTGACCGATTTCTCGCTGCTCGGCGATCTGCCGTCGATCATCGGCCGCGCGGGCGGCCTGAAGACGCGCATCCTCGCGAGCGGGCCGAAGACCAACCTGTACATCGCCGTGCCCGCGGACTCGCCGATCCAGAGCGTCAAGGATCTCAAGGGCAAGCGCTTCGCGGTGTTCAAGGGCACCTGCCTTCAGCTCTCGGCGGCGCGCATCCTGGAGGCCCACGGGCTCAGTGAGCGCGACGTCCGCGCGATCAACATGGACAACGCGACCACCAAGGCGGCCCTGGCCACCAAGGACGTCGACGCCGCCATCGGCCTCAATGACCTCCTCGCCCAGCGGGACCAGGGCCTCGTGCGCATCATCTATTCGACCAAGGGCGACCCCCGCTACACCTGCAACAGCACCATCATCGGGTCGGACGATTTCATCCGAAAGTACCCCGAGGCCACGAAGCGCGTGGTGCGGCAGTACGTCCTGGCAGCCAAATGGCTCGCGGATCAGGAGAAGGACCTGAGCGAGGCGTACCGCCTCTGGTCGCGCTCCGGCGCCCCGTTCGCGGCCTTCAAGGAGGACTGGGCTGGCGAGTCCGCGCGCGAGAAGGACAGCCCGCTCGTGGACGCGTACGTCGTCGCTCGCTACAAGACGAGCATCGCGGATGCCAAGCGCTTCGGCTTGATCCGCGCGACGTTCGACTTCGAGCCCTGGGTCGACCGCAGCTTCCTCGAGCAAGTCCTGAAAGAGGAGAAGCTCGAGGGGTTCTGGAAGCCCCGCGCGCTGCCCTGACGCAGCCAGGAGCTCGAAGCGGAGCTGCCGAGCGAGGCAGCCCGGATCTCTGCCGCCAGCCGTCGCGCGAGGCGCTGGCGGCGCTCGGCGAAGCTCGTACACTGGCGCTTCGCTATGACGGCCAACGACGAGCTCGTGGTGATCGTGCGCGATCTGGACGTGGTGGTGGAACGCGCCGGCGGGCTGTTCCTCGGCCGGCGCGACACCCTCCCGGCGTTCGCCGATTCGCCCGTGTTCCTCGGCAGGTTCGACGATCGCGGCTGGTACGCGGCGCGCGCTCGACCCGACGTCGAGCTCCCGGCCGAGCTCGCGTTCGCGTCGGTCCGCTCCCTGTTCTCCGAGCTGCCCGAGCCCACGCTGCACATCGTGGGGTGCGCGCTCGCCGGCGTCGAGTTCGCCGAGACGCACCGCTACTGCGGGCGCTGCGGGGCAACCACCACGCCGGGCGCCGCGGTTCCGGACGGGCGTGAGCCCAGCGCCGGTGAGCAGACGCGGCGCTGCCCGGGCTGTGGGCTCCGCGTGCACCCGCGGATCGCGCCCGCCGTCATCGTGCTGGTGGAGCGCGAGGACCGCGTGCTCCTGGCGCGCAGCGCGCGCTTCCCGCCCGGTCGTTTCAGCGCGGTGGCCGGCTTCGTGGAGATCGGCGAGTCGCTCGAACAAGCGGCTGCGCGCGAGGTCCGCGAGGAGGTCGGCGTCCAGATCCGCGATCTGAAGTATTTCGACAGCCAGCCGTGGCCGTTCGGCCGCTCGTTGATGATCGGCTTCTCGGCCACCTACGCCGGCGGAACGCTCACGCCGGACGGCCACGAGATCGTCGAAGCCGACTGGTTCTCGCGCGACCAGCTCCCCGACCTCCCACCCAAGGTCAGCATCGCGCGGCGCTTGATCGACGCCTTCGTCCAGCGCTCCACGCCGCGGTCGTGAGCAGGAGCATCGACGTGGACGGCGGCGCGTCGGGGGGCGCCTGGAGCGGCGCCGCTTCCGGCGCTCTCTAGTTCGCGGCCGGCTCGCTCGCGTACGGGTTGAATTCGTTCGTGTAGACGCGGTTCAGGGCGATCTCGCCCGGCTTGAGCTCGCCGCTCTTGACCATCCAGTCGATCCAGATCTGAAAGTCGCGCTCCGCGATCAATCCGCCCTTGCCGGCGACGCCGTAGCTGCGCCAGAACCTGATGGCCGCGTCCTCCTCGTTCCGGCCGCGCTTCTTCATCAGCGCGATGCAGCGCTCCACCACCGTCTCGCGCGGGGTGCTCCGGGCCCACTCGATCGCCTTCGCGGTCGCCTCGACGAAGCGCCGGGCCGTCTTCGGGTTCTCCTTGATGAAGCTGGTCTTCATCACGTAGCTGCCCGCGGTGAACTTGCCGTAGAGCTCGTAGTCCGAGAACAGCGGGCGGATGCCGCCGCGCTCGAGCGCGCGATCGCGGTAGATGTCGCCGAGCGACGCCACGTCGACCTGCTTCTCGCGGAGCAGCTGCTCGCCGTTCACCGGTGGAACGACGAGCAGCGTGACGCGCCGGGTCTCCTCCGGCGTGATCTGGCTCCGCGACAGGAACTCCTTGACCATGAACTCGCTGTGGGCGCCGAGCGTGTTCATGGAGATCGACCTGTCCAGGAGATCGCGCGCGGCGCGCAGCGGGCTGTCGTTCAGCACGTAGAAGCCGCTCTGGCGCTGCTCGTCGACACCGTAATAGCCCACGACGGCGACGATGGGCGCCTTGGCCGCGATCAGCTTGATGATGGCGCCGTTGAAGGCGCCGCCAAAGTCGGTATCCCCGGTGACCACGGCCTGCACGCTCTGCGGGCCGCTCACCGTGCTGCCGACGAAATTCAGGCGGATCGGCGCGAGATAGCCGAGGTCTTCCGCGAGCTCGATCGGCGACACCGTGCCGTTGTTGCCCTGATAGCGGAGCTCGAGCGTCTCGAACTCGCTCTCCGGTCCGGCGCTGGAGCCACGCGACGTGTCGGCGCGCGAGCAGCCCGCCGCGCCGCACAAGACCAGCAGGGAGAACAGGAAGACAGCGGGCCACGCGGCGCGGAGCAGGCTGGGCCGGACGGGAGGCGAGGGAGCCATGTCCGTTATAGTGGACAACCGTCCGTTAAAATGCAAGGTTACAGGCAAGATGCCTTCCAGTGCTCCGCCCGCCTCGTTTCGCGTGGCCGTGCTCGATGACTATCAGCGCGTGGCGCGCTCGCTCGCGGCGTGGGACACGCTGGGCCCTGGCGTCGAGGTCGAGTTCTTTCACGATCACGTGGCCGACGCGCGAGCGCTCGTGCAACGGCTGGCGCCGTTCGACGCCGTCGTGGCGATGCGCGAGCGGACGCCTTTCCCGCGCGCGGTGCTCGCCGAGCTCCCCAGGCTGCGCTTGCTGGTCACCACCGGCGCGCGCAATGCCGCCATCGACGTGGCGGCGGCGCGCGAGCTCGGCGTGGTCGTTTCCGGCACCGGGGGTCTGCCCTATCCCACGGCCGAGCTCACCTGGGGCCTGCTGCTCGCGCTGGCGCGGAGCATCCCGCGCGAAGATCGCGCGGTGCGCGCCGGCGAATGGCAGACGAGCCTGGGGCTCGGCCTGTCCGGCAAGACGCTCGGGCTGCTCGGCCTTGGCCGCCTCGGCGCGCAGGTCGCCCGCGTCGCGCTCGCGTTCGGCATGCGCGTGACCGCGTATAGCCAGAACCTCACGCCCGAGCGCGCCGCCGAGCACGGCGCGACGCTCCTCCCGCTCGACGAGCTCCTGGCGGGCGCCGACGTGATCAGCATCCACCTCGTGCTCTCCGAGAGGACACGCGGGCTGCTCGGCGCGCGCGAGCTCAACCTGCTCAAGCCCGGCGCGCTGCTCGTGAACACCTCACGTGGCCCGATCGTCGACGAGCGCGCGCTGATCGAGGCGCTCACGAGCGGCCGGCTCGCCGGCGCGGCGCTCGACGTCTTCGACACCGAGCCGCTGCCCGCGGAGCACCCCTTGCGCCGCCTGCCGAACACCGTGCTCACCCCGCACCTCGGCTACGTCACCGAGGAGACGTACCGCATCTTCTACCGCGACGCGCTCGAGGACATCGCCGCGTTCCGCGCCGGCCAGCCGGTGCGCGTGCTGTGAGCACCTCTGCCGTCACCTCGCGCGCATCCGCGACTCACGCCCTTGCGGCTCGTCGAGCTGGCGGACCCTCGGCTCCGGGCCGGGCGCCTGGCTCAGCTCGTAGGTCGCTCGGGCGCGCGAGCTGCTGGCGACGGTAGGCCCCCGGCGCCATGCCCGACCACTGCCGGAACGCGTGGCCGAACGAGGCTTCCGACGCGTAGCCGGTGAGCTGGGAGGTGAGCGCGAGCGTCGCGCCTTCGCGCAGCAACATCGTCGCCTTCTGCATGCGCATCCGCGTGAGGAAGCCGAGCGGCGGCTCGCCCACGAGGCTCGTGAAGCGCGCCGCGAAGGCAGACCGCGATAACCCCACCTGCTCGGCGAGCGATGCGACCGTCCACGGGTGCTCCGGTCGGCGGCTCATCAGGGCCAGGGCCGCGGCCACGCCCGGGTCGCGCAGCGCGCTGACCAGCTCGAGCGATCGGCACGAGCCCGAAGGCGCGTCGCCGAGCGTCTCGACGTACGCCCGCATCACGTGGACGAACAGCGCGTCTGCCATGCGCGCGAGCAAGAGATCGGAGCCGAACGGCCTCGACTCGATCTCGCGCGCGAGGAGACGGAGGTGCTCCACGAGCGACGTCTGACCCGCGCCCGCACCCGCGAGCCGGAACACGGGCGGCAACGACGACACGACCGGGACGGAGAACGGATCCTCGAGCTCGACCAGCGCCGAGGTGACCCTCGTCTCGGCGCCCACCCCGCCCAGGGTCAGGTGCCACACGCGATCGTGGCCGCTCGCGCGGACCCCGGGCATCTCCTCGAGCGCGACCACCGGCGTGTCGTCACGATCCCGGAGCGAATGCGCCCGGCCGTGCGGCACCACGACGACATCACCGGTCGTCAGGGCAAGCGCGTGGCCGTCTTTCTCGGTCGAGACCCTGGCCGCGCCGGTCACCACATGATGGATGCAGAAGGTCGAAGGCTTACCTCGAAGCGCGACGCCCCAGGGCGCCCTCGCGTCGAGGCGGGCCCACGACGCCGTCCTCGCTCGCACCGAGGACAGGAGTTCACTCAGAGGGTCCACGGGTGGCACCGGCTGGACGATCTCGCAAGCAACGTGGACGCGCTCGACTGGTCGTAGCTGCTCGAGCGCCGCATGGTTGGGAGGTGATTCGAGGCATGCATTCGCCTCAGGAAGGATAACTCATGTCCATTGAAGCGACCACCGAGCCGGTGCTGGTCACTGGCGCCACGGGCAGGCAAGGCGGAGCCGTCGCCGCTGCGCTGCTCGAGCGAGGCGTCCCCGTGCGTGCGCTCGTTCGTGATCCTGGCGCGGCCGCTGCGATCGCGTTGCGCGCTCGCGGCGCGCGCCTCGTGCGGGGCGATTTCGACGATCCCGGCTCGCTGCGCGTCGCCTGCGAGGGAGCGCGGGCGGTGTTCTCCGTGCAGCACCCGAACATGGCCGATCCCGAGTCGGACTCAGAGCGAGTGCAGGGGAAGAACCTCGTCGAGGCAGCCCGGGCGGCCTCCGTGCCGCAGTTCATCCACACCTCGGTGTCCGGGGCCGGCGCGCACCACCGGCGAGCGCCGGGCTGGGAGCTCGAGCGGGGCCATCTCCGCAACTACTGGGAGAGCAAGGCGTACACCGAAGAGCTGGTGAAGAACGCCGGATTCCGCTTCTGGACCCTCATCAAGCCGTCCTTCTTCATGGAGAACTTCGTCCGCCCTTCCATCATGTTCGAGGGGGGCACGGGGGACCGACTGCTCACCACGATCGCGCCTGACACGGAGCTGGCCCTGGTCGCCGTGCAGGACATCGGGGCAGCCGCCGCGGCGGCCGTCCAGGAGCCGTCGCGGTTCCACGGCGTGGAGCTCGAGCTCGCGAGCGAACGGTTGACGATGCGCGACATCGCCCGCGCCCTGGCCCGCGCGCTCGACATTCCCATCGAAGCTCCGTCGCTCACGGCCGACGAAGCCATCGCCCGGGGCCTGACGCCCCTGATCGCGCGCCCGCACGAGCGGCTGAACCACCACGGCAGCCCGGCCACTCCCGAGGCGGCACGAGCGCTCGGCATTCCGCTCACCGACTTCGAGACCTGGCTTCGACACCACCCTGTGTGAGGTCGGGGGCTGGCTGGCCCTCGCGGAGGACGGGAAGCGTCGGCGTCGCTCAGCGCCGCTCGCGCAGGGCGCGGAGGCAGACCTCGATGCCGGCGCGGAGGTTGCCGTGCGTGGTGACGCCCGAGAGGTCGACCCCGAGGCCGCACATGGACTGGGCGACGGCGGGCCCGATGCCGGTGAGGACGCCGCTCGCGCCGAGCAGGCGGATCGCGCGGACGATGCGGACGAGGTGGTCGGCCGTCGCGGCGTCGACGCTCTCGATGCCGGTGACGTCGATGATGGCGAAGCGAGCGCCCGTGCGCACGACCTCGTCGAGGAGCTTGCTGGTGACGTCGGTCGCGCGCGCGTCGTCGAGCGCGCCGATGAAGGGCACGGCGAGCACGCCCTCGGCGACCTGGAGGATGGGCGTGGACAGGGCGCGGATGAGCGCCTGCTGGCGCTGGATGACCGCGAGCTGATCGGCGATGGCCTCCTTCTGCCGCTCGAGCTCGGCGATGGTGGCGGCCATGTCCTCCTCGTGCTCCCGCTGCGCCGTGATGTCCGTGCCGATGGCGAGGATGTGCGTCGTGCCGTCCTGCTCGACGAGGGGCACCTTGATGATGGACATCCACCGCACCTTGCCGTCCGGGCGCGCGACGGGTTGAACCCTCGAGACCCGCTGCATGCGCGCGAGCACCTCCCGGTCCATCTCTCCGATGGTGGAGAGCTCGGCGTGGGAGGGCGGCAGATCGGCGAGGGTCTTGCCCACCGCCCCCTCCGGCGTGGTGTCGTACAGCTCGGCGTAGCCCTTGCTGACGAGCTTCATCTTGCCGTCCCGGTCCTTGACCGTGACGATGATCGGGATGGTGTCGAGCACGAGGCGGATGAACTGCCGCTCGCGCTCGAGGGCGAGCTCTACCTCCTTGAGCTCGGTGGTATCGATCCGCAGGCCGACGAAGCTGCCGTCGGCGAGGCGGCAGCTCTTGAGGGTGATCCAGCGGTCCCCGAACCGCCGCATGTAGACGTCCCCGGAGCGGCGATGGTCCGCGATGCGAGCGGCGACCCACTCGTCCTCGCTGAGGCCGCTGTGGAGGTGGATCCCGTTCCGGCAGCCCTCGCGGACGACGTTCTCGAACGTATTGCCTATCTGGATGGCGGCGGCGCATTCGGGGTAGAGCGATCGGTACGCCGTGTTGAAGAAGCAGAGCCGCTCCTCGGCGTCATAGATGACGAAGCCGACGTCGAGCGCCTCGACGGCCGCGTGCAGGCGCGCTCCTCGATCGCGCGCCGCCTGCTCGGCCCGGCGTCGCTCGGTCACGTCGCGCAGCGCGAGGAGCACGGCGGCGCACGCGCCCGCAGGGTCGACGAGCGGGCTGAGGTGCCCTTCGGCGAGGACGACGCGCTCGTTCGCGAGGTGGAGGGCGACGTCGGGCGGCAGGGCGCGCGGGGCGCGATCGCGGAGCACCTGCTCGAGCAGCGCGCCGAGGGGCGCATCGGGCCGCAGCACCTCGTCGACGCTCCTCCCGCGCGCCGTCGCCTCGGGCGTGGAGGAGAGGCGCTCGGCGGCGGGGTTCAGCGCCAGGATCCGACCGCTTTCATCGAGCAAGAGCAGCGGGTCGACGCAGGAGGTGAAGGCGAGCGAGTAGAGATCGACAGGAGCGTCGCTGGGCATCGGTGAGGAGCGTAGAGCAAGAGCCCCTCAGGGTGTCGGCTTCGGTGACCCGCATGACGCATCTACAGGCAGCGGCATGCGCCGCTCTTCATCGGCAGGACGGTGTGGAGCATCTCGGTTCCTGGAGGTGAATGCGAGCGAAAGGGCGACATCGTAGTCCAGTTGGCTGACACAGAGTGACGCTTCTTCAGCCATGAGCGACACGGATCGCGGGCTGGAGTTTGCCGGAGAGACGCGGCTCCCGGGTCGGCCGTGAAGCGAGCCGCTGCGCTGGGGGACGGGAGATCGCTTCGTCGCCGAGTGCACCTGGGACAACGCGGCCGAGAGCGAGGGGCAGTTCCAGCTCCCGCCGCAGGACGTGCCCTGGGGGGAGGGGACGAATCAGGAGATGTGCTTCATGGTCGCGTATCTATCGAAGGAGTGAGCGCCGGGCGCCGCGCTGACGGCGCCCCCGCGACCGCCCCCTCACGCCGGAGCTCGGGCTCGCGACGCGCGCCCGGGGCGACGTACGCGTTCGTGTGGGGCAAGGGGCGCCTCACGGGGTCTCACGGCCCGTGATCCCTCGCCCAGGCTTCGCCTGATGCACTTGGTACAGCTCTACCTTGACAGGTGAACAGTACTGCGCAAAAGTTGGACCGGCTAGGCCTGCGCTCGCGCCCCTGCGAAGAGAGGAGATGACAATGCCCATCATCGGACGACAGTGCACACGCGATGGCAGGACGGTCTGCCTTCGGATGAGTCAGGCCGGTTTGCCGGTCAATCACGACGGCCCGGGGCTCACGCTCGTTTACGGGTGGTCGAGCGAGGAGCGCCGCGCGCAAGGGCTCCCGGCTTCGATCCAGGGCATCGAGCTCCGCACTGACTCGGGCAAGCTCCTCCCTTTCGACTACTGCCCGTTCTGCGGCGGGGGGCTCGCGGCGAGCGCGACGAGCGTCCGAGCGACGGTGGCGCGCCGCGCCGCGCCGGAAGCCGCCCGCGTCGCGCCGGAAGCCGCCCGCGTCGCGCCGGAAGCCGCCCGCGCCGAGGTGCCGCCGGCGGAGGCCGAGCGCGCCCAGCGGAAGGTGCGTGCGATCGAGGTCGTGCCGCCTCGCCCTCCGAGCGCGCCGGCGCGCGAGCAGGCGGCGACGGACTCGATGTCGCTGAAGGTGCTTCGCGAGAAGCTCGGACTCTCGCAGGCCGAGCTCGGCGGAAAGCTCGGCCTCGCGCGCAGCTCGGTCGCCAACTACGAAAACGGACGGTCACCGCTCTCTGAACGGCTCCGCAAGTGGATCGCGAAGCACGAAGCGAAGCTCGCCGAAGGGGGGAACGGCGCAGCCCGCCGCAGGAGCGCGGCCGCGTAGAAGCCCTAGAACTCCCGGCAGTCGCCGGGGGCCTCGAGCGCGCCGAAGCTGTAGGGGCGCGCCTGCTTCACCAGCAGCCGGCGCTCCGGGCCGATCAGCTTCCACTCGATCTGCATCGCATACAGCCGGTTCTCCCCTGCCGGGTCCACCAGCGGCCGGTAGTGCGCGTGCACGGCCTCGAGGACGCAGCCGAGCCGCTGGATCTCGGGGAACGACAGCACCTCGCGCCCGCGCGACAGGCTCGAGCGCGCGTGGTAGTCCGCCTTGATCGTGCGGGGCGGCGGCGTGTACACGATCTCGTCGCTGGTCACGCCGGGCGCTGGGTTGGTGACCGACGCTTCCCCGATCTGCGCGTTGATGTAGTACTGGCTGTCGCGGATCGCGTCGAGCGCGTTGCGGCTGATGGCCACGCCCTGCGCGCGCTCCGATTGCCAGGCCTGGTGCACCAGCACCGCCATGGCCGCCCGCGCCTGCTCGACGTGGCCGAACTCGCGCTCGTCGTAAGCGCGCGTGTTCCAGAGGCTCGACCACACCGTGCGCAGCGCGTCCTCGATCGAGCTCGACGTCGCGTCGAGCTCGCCGCTGGTCGACGTGTGCAGGCCCGCGCCGTTGAAGGTGGCGAGATCCTCGGTGTTGCTGCTGCTGCGCAGGCGCACGCGCTCGCCGCCGAACCGCTCCTCGATGGCCCCCGTGATCGCCCCCAGGATCTCGGGGTCCACCGGGTGCGCCATCATCCGCGCGCGCACCGCTTCCAGCCCCTCGGCGTGCGCGTGCGGATCGGCGCGGAACTCGGGATCTTGCTCGAGCTCGGCCAGGAGATCCGCCGCGCCGCTCGACTGGAAATGATCCATGTAGTGTGAGAACGGGACAGCGAACGCCGCCGGCGGCACGAACAGCGGCATCAGATCGGGCGGGCAATACTGCCCCACGGTGTTCACCCGGTACAGCTCGGCCATGCCCGCCGCCTTGGATCCGATGCTGTCGCTCTGCGCATACGCGGCGGCGTCGAGCGAGACGATCCCGCGCACGGAGAGGTCGAGCGCCGGCGCCAGCCGCTCGCCGGTGGGCTTGCGCGCCTCCCAGTAAGCGTCCGCCTCCTGCGCGGTCGCCTCGCGGATGTCGAAGTCGGACGCGCGCACCTCGAGCCGCACCAGCTTGCCAAACAGGCCTTCGAGACGCTCGTTGTCGCGCGCGCCCCGCAAGGCCATGTTCGGCGTCCCCCGGCCGCGCGCGAGCACGTTCACGTGCGCCAGCGGCGTCTGGAAGGCCTCGGTGATGAGGCCGCCCATGAACGCCGTCTCGTTCGGCACGTCGTCCGTCACCACGATCACGTTCGGTCCGAGCTCGGCCGTCTCCAGGTCGCGCGCCGGGACGAACACCAGCGTGCCGAAGCCCTCGGCCGGGTTGAGCGGCTGGTACGTGAGCCCCGTGTACGGCGCGTTCGGGCCGACCATGGGCGCGGTCCCCTCGATCGCGCGCAGCTCGGCGACCTGGCGCGCCGCGGTGGGCCGGATCGCCCACGCCTGCGGGTCGGGCACCGCCCGCATCGCCGCGAAGAACGCGCGCCGCATCTGCGCGCCGATGATCTGGTCGCCGGGAGAGAACTCGACCGTCTTCGTGCCATTGGTGTGCTCCACCAGCGTGCCGAGGAGATACCGGCGGCCCTCGACGCGGAAGTACTCGGACTGGCTGAACAGCGCCCAGCCGAGCTCGAACTCCGCGTCCTGGTCGGGATCGCAGCGATCGAGGTGCCGCCGCCTCTCTATCTGCTCGCGGATGAAGGTGTAGTGGAGCGCCCACTCGCGCGTCCCCAGCAGGTGCACTGTGTCGTTCGCCGCCATGTCGACGACGAACTTGACGCCGGCCTCGCCGACCTCGGTGCCCCCCTTGGCCAGCTCGGCGAAGTCGCCGGCCGTCTCCAGCCGGCGCGCGCGTCCGGCCGGGAGCGCGCGCCCGGCCAGCTGGACGCAGCCGTCGTTCGCGGCGTCGGGGCTCGGCGCCTCGCAGAAGCGCGGCGCCCCGGTGGCGTCGGGCACGCGCGAGAGCGACGCGCCTTCGGGCCACGCCATGAAGTCGACGCGATCGCTCGGCGCCGGCTGGCCTGCTTGCCACAGCGTCGCCACGCCCTCGAAATCCGGCGAGGCCTCGAGATCGGTCGTTTCGCCCGCGCTCACCGGGACGCTCACGCGCTCTCCGGGCGCGAGCGTGGCGGACGGCTCCGGCCACGCGAGCAGCACGCCCGTGTCTGCGCCGGGCAGCGCCTCTCCCGGAGAGAGCGGCGAGAGCCGCAGCGCGAAGCCGTCGAGCTTCACGGCCTGATCGCTCGCGTTCAGCACCTCGACGAACCCCGCCGGTCGCAGGGCGAGCTCGGAGATGACCAGCGGCCCGGCGACGGCCGGGAAGGTCTCGGGCCACTGGAAGGGCGTGAATCGGATGCCGTCGTCGAGGTTCGGCGGCTCCGGCGGATCGCACGTGTCGCCGTTCTGGCGCTCGGGCGTGGCGTAGCGGCAGATCGACGGCTCGCCCGTGCCGTCGGGCAAGCGCGCGTAGCTCTCGGAGCGCGGCAGCTCCGGCACATCGATCCTGTCGGCGAGCTCGCACGACGCCGACCAGAGCAGCACGCGCGCGCCCGAGTTCGAGAGCTTGAACGGCAGGTGCAGCGGGCCCTGCTCGGGCGCGTCGTCTGCCCAGAGCAGCACCGTCCTCCCCGGTCCGAGCGTCAGGCCCGGCAGCCGCGTCGCCTTACCGGCCTTCTCGCCCACGTGGTACTGCCCGAGATCGAGCGGGCGATCTCCCATGTTGATCAGCTCGATGAAGTCATCCGTCTCGCCGATCTCATCGACCCAGGCGCCGTCGTTGCCCGTCATCACCTCGTTGATGCGAAGGTCGCCGCGCGCCGCGGGCGCGCCGTCCGCTGGGACCGCGAACGCGCACCCGGAGGTCGGCGGGGGCGGGTTGTTGTTCGGGCGATCCGAGCAGCCGGCGCCGATGGCGAGCGACAGCAGGCCAACCCCCACGCGCGCCTGGAGCGATCGATGCGCGTGGAGAGCGCGGGATGAAGTCGTCGTCATGCCGGCCTGGCCAGCATGCCGCATGCCACCCCTGACGGTGCGTTGTGCTGCGGAAGAACACCAATCAATTCAGATAGTTGTATGCGTGGCGTTGCGCGGCGCGCGTGCGCCGAGCTGTGCCAGCTCCCGCGCCGCCCTCGTCAGGGGGGCGCGGGGCGACGACCCCGCGAGCGGAGCCGACTCGAGCGCGTCAGTGCGGGGCCACGCGCCTTCGGCCGCGCCGCCGGAGCCCCACGGACGCCGCGAGCAACGCTGTCAGCGCGAGGGCATTTCCGGAAGGAGCGCGGCTCGCCGCGCGGCAGCTGCAACCGGCTGGGTCGCCCGATTCCCCGTCGGAGGTCCCCCCCGACGACGCCTGGGCGGAGGACATCGGGCCCGGGGGAGCCCCGCCCGTGCCGACCGTGGCCCCTCCGCCGGAGCCTGAGGCTGAGCCGGAGCCCGAGCTGGCGCCGATGCCGCCACCGCCGCTCGTGCTTCCAACCGTGGCGCCCCCGCCGGCTCCCTCGCCCCCGATGGGCGAGAACTGCCAGGAGTTCATGTTGAAGAGGTACGAATCGCCGCCGGTGAAGACCAGGTACAGGTCGTGCACGCCGGTGGCGCCGTCGACCGCACACGACGTGTCGCCCCACGTCTGCCAGTCCCCGGTCGCCGCGACCGCGCAGGTCCCCACGAGCGTGCCGTCGGGTGTCTCCAGGTGGAGCTCGATGCTGCCTCCCTGCCCGGCGCTCGCGACGCGCGCGCTGAAGCTCTCCGCCCCTTCGCCGAAGTCGACCCCGCGGAGACGCACCCAGTCTCCGTCCTCGATGTTGGAGAGGTTCATCCCCCCCTCCTCGCAGGGCTCGGTCTCGATGCCGCGTTGCGCGTTGAAGGTCTCGGCTTCGACGCGCACGTAGGGGTCGAGGTTCTTGACCTGTTTGAGCCCGTCGGTCGTGTAGGTCACTGGCACGATCGACCCGTCCTCCTTGTAGGTGAACGACTCGATCCCGAGGTTCCGGCGATAGCCCGGGGGCTCGCCGGCGTCGTTGGCGACGGAGCGATTGTGGTAGGCGTGGTACCAGGAGCCGCCGAACTCGAAGATTGCCGCGTGGTTGTTGTTGTTGTTGTTCTTCGGCGGCTGGGGCCCCACCGTGCCGCGGTGGGTGAAGCCGGAGGTGGGGCTCGAGCTCGTGAGGTAGTCGATCCGCATGCCGTTCGCGGGGTTCGTCGAGTACGACAGATAGTAAACGCCGTTCCGCTTGTGCATCCAGGATGCCTCGAAGAAGTACGGGACCGTGATCGCGGAGGCCGAGCCCGAGACGCTCACCATGTCGTTGTTCAGCTTGATGACGCGCGCGTTCTGCTCGCCGTTGCCGCCGAAGTAGAGGTACGCCTGGCCGTCGTCATCGATGAAGACCCCCGGATCGAAGAGCCAGATGTTCTGGCCCGAGGCGCCGGGGGTGCTCGAGGTGATCAGGGCGCTGCCCTTCGCGTCTCTGAACGGTCCGGTCGGGCTGTCGCTCTTGGCGACGCCGATGCCTGATCCGTTGTTGGCGAAGTACATGTAGATGTTGCCGTTGCGCTCCACGAGCGAGGGGGCCCACGTGTTGGCCGCCCAGGAGGCGTCGCGGGGCACGCGGATCACTTCCCCGTGGTCGGTCCAGTTCTTCATGTCGCTGCTCGAGATGGCCACGAACGAGGCCATCTTGTAGCCGTCGTCCGAGCCGTCCGCCTTGACGTTGTCGTCGTCGTTCGAGCCGTAGAGATAGACGCGCCCGTCGTGCACGAGCGAGGCCGGGTCGGCGAGGTAGCGGTGCGAGGCGACGGGGTAATCGGCCAGCGCCGAAGGGCTCGCGAGGAGCCCGGCCAGGAGGAGCGCGCCCCGGCAACAGGCCGTCGGCGTCAATTTTCGTGAGGAACGCATAGTCACCTGATCGGTTGGAGGCCGGAGCAGTTGAACACGGCCGCTCGGGCGGCCTGCGATGCGCCTCCCGCGTGGCTCAGACGACTTCCGGACGAGGCCGATGGGGTCCGGAGCAAAGCAAAAGGATATACGCTGGAGATTGTGAACGTTCACATTCACTGTGTCAACTTCAATCGACCGGCCTGCGGGTATGCTCGAGCTCGCAGGGAGGAGCCGGTCCTGCGCGGGCGCCCCATGGTCGCGCAGGCGCAGGATCAGCTCAGCCAGCCGCGCAGGTGAAGGTGTGAGCGTTCACAATTTCGGCAGACTCCTGCGCTGTGCGACGTGCGTGCGTCGTTTCTGCCGCTGAATGGCCCGGCTACCCTACGCATCCGAGGGACCATCCACATGAGAACCATCCAGCTTGTCGCGGCGTCGTTCATCGCCCTCCTCGGCTGCTCCGACGCGGGGGGCGGAAACCTGGGTGGGGGCGGAGCTGCGCCTGGGACGACGACCGGCGCGCAGGGCAGCGGAGGCAACCAGGGCGGCTCCGGGGGCGGAGGAGGCGACGGCGGCCTCGGGGGCTCCGGCGGCGAGAGCTCCACCTCGGGCACCGGCGGCGGCGCGGGGGGCTCCGGCGGCGAGAGCTCCACCTCGGGCACCGGCGGCGGCGGCGCGGGGGGCTCCGGCGGCGAGAGCTCCACCTCGGGCACCGGCGGCGGCGGCGCGGGGGGCTCCGGCGGCGAGAGCTCCACCTCGGGCACCGGCGGCGGCGGCGCGGGGGGCTCCGGCGGCGAGAGCTCCACCTCGGGCACCGGCGGCGCCGGGGGCACCGGCGGCGCCGGGGGCTCCGGCGGCGCCGGGGGCTCCGGCGGCGGCGGCGCCCTCGGGCCGTGCGGCATCGCAGGAACGTCGTTCGGCCCTCCGGAGGCCTTTCTCGATCTCGGTCACGAGGGCCGCCTCGCCCGGCTCTTCGTCTCCGGAGACCGCGTCCTGAGCTGGGACTACGATCGCTGGATCCTCTGGGATACGGACACCCGCGCCGCGATCGCCGACGGCCACGCGCCGGGCGGCATCGACCCCGGCGAGCCGCTGTCCGGGGGCCCGCCGTTCGAGCTGCCGGGCGGCGTGGCCCTCCGCGGCGACGTCGTGTTGATCCAGACGGACCCACAGCACGCCTTCGAGCTGCGCAGCGCCATCGACGGCTCCCTCCTGGCCTCCGTGACCGCGGCGTACGGCGAGGCGGGGCTCGCGACCGACGGAAGCTACGCCTGGACGCGCGGAGCGCCTGGCAACACGATCACCCTCTGGAGCACCGCGGGGGTCGCGCGCTGGTCCGTGGCGTTGAGCCACTACGGCGACATCCACGCGGCGCCGGACGCGCTGCGCGTCGCGCCGGGGATCGCCCCCGTGCAGCGCAGCATCGCCGTGCTGCCCGTCGACGGCTCGCCTCCCACGGTCACCCCCGAGTTCTCGGGCACGTTCCACGCCTGGTTCCAGGATGGCGAGCGATTCCTCACCACCGTCGGCACGACAGTGCGCGCGTACTCGAAGGCGGGGATCCAGGAGAGCATCGTCCACCTGCCGTCGACCACCGGGCTCGCGGGGACGCGCGAGTACTTCTGGACGCTCGTGGACAGCGCGCCGGACGCCCCGCTCCTGATCTACCGAGTCGGCGGTGGAGCCGCCCCCGTCGCCGAGTACCCTTACCCGTCCAGCTTCATCTACACCTTCGTGCCGACCGAACGGGCGCTCGCCGTGATCGCGAACGGATGGCGGAGGTTCGACGTCATCGATCTCGGCGGCCCCGAGGTGACCCGGAGCGAGCTCGAGCTGCCCTCGATCTACAACCGCAGCGTCCACGTCGACAGGGACCTGCGCTGGGCGGTCTCGAACGACTTCGGCGTGATCGTGCAGAAGGACGCCGTCACCGATGCAGAGGAGCCGGGGCCGCTCGGCTGCGGCGCGATCACCTCCATCGGAGGCTCGCCGTCGGGACGCGTGGCGCTCGCGACGGCCTCGGGGAAGACGCTGATCTACGACACGGCCGCGCTCGACGCCGGGCCGCAGGCGGTGGTCCCGTTCTACAGCTCCCACGTGCAGCTCTCGGCGGACGGCAGCCTGCTCGCCGCGCGCGCCGTCATCGCCGCCCCGTATCTCACAGACAGGTCACTCCGGCTCTTCTCGCTGCCGGACGGCGAGGAGCGCGCCTCGCTGTCGCGCGACCTCATCGTCCGGGACTTCTCGATGTCCCTCGACGGCAGCGCGGTCGGCCGCACCTACCACGTCGACGAGCGCAGGAGGGAGCGCGTCGTGAGCGACTGGTCGGGCAGCGCGCCGCGCTTCCAGGAGATCGGGCTTCATGCACCTGCGCCGCTCGTCTCCCCGGACGGTCACCACTTCGTCGTGACCGACGACCTCCCCGCCAAGGGCTGCGGGTTCACGCAGTTCTACGAGGGCAGCGCCATCGTCAACGCGGTGCCCGGGTGCGCGCTCGGCTGGCTCGACGACACCCGCGTGCTCGTCCAGACCTACGTTCACGACATCCGCACCGGCCGCTGGGTGTACGAGGCCTCGACGATCTACGACGAGCTCGGCAACCCCGTCGCCGCGCCGCCGCTGCCGGCGATCCCCGCCGTCGCCGATTCCACCGACGCTGATCACGGGATCCAGCCGGTCTCGGCGACGGTCCTCTACGCGCGCTACAACGGCGTCCTCTACGACATCGAGACGGGCGCGGCGCTCGCGACCTTCCCGCAGCGGCGAGGCGCCGCCGCCGGCGACTTCATCGTCTACCCGTGCGGCAACGGCGCGTGCGCGGAGGCCTACTAGCGGGCCGCGCGACGGCGGCGCGGGAGGAGACGAGGGTCACCCCAGGCCGAGCTCGCGCACGCGGCGGAGCAGCGCTCGCTCGGAGACCTCGAGCCGCTCGGCCATGCGCGCGACGTCGCCGCCGCACTCGCCGTGGCTGCGCGCGATCTCCTCCGGCGTGAGGTCGCCCGCGGTCCGGAACCGGGGGTGACGCTCGATCAGCAGGTACATCGACGCCCTCGACACGCCGAGCCGCTCGGCGGCCGCCGCGAGATCGAAGCGGCTCGCGCGCAGCGCATCGCCGAGCTCCTGCTCGGTCACGTCCGCGGGGCGGCGCCGGCCCGAGCGGGCCGCCGCCGTCGCCGCGCGCTTCTCGGGCAGGGGCGGCAGGAGCGGCGGGGGCGGCTCCGCGGGCGCCTCGACCGGCGGCGCGGCCGCGTGAGGGGGCACCGGCGCCGCCGCGCGCGAGAGCAGCCGCTCGACCGCGGGCGTGACCTCGGCCCGGTCGCGGCCGCGGTTGCCCACCACGAGCTGGCGCACGACGTTGCGGAGCTGGCGCACGTTGCCGGGCCAGTCGTACGCCGCCAGGCGGGCCACCACGGACGCGGGCAGCCACGCCCTGCCGCCGCCCTCCGGCGGCGCGAGCCGCTGCTCCTCGCCGACCTCCGCGAGCTCCTCGCGGAGGAAGCGCGCGAGGAGCCGGCCGAAATCGTCGCGGCGCTCGCGCAGCGGCGGGATCCAGATCTCGTAGGCGCTCAGACGGTTGAGCAGCGGCGCGCGGAAGGCGCCCGACGACACCTTCGCCTCGAGATCCGCGTCGGTCGCGGCGACGACGCGCACGTCGGCCTTCCGGATCTCCTGCGCGCCGACCGGCTGCACCTCGCCTGTCTCGAGCGCCCGCAGCAGCGCGACCTGGAGCTCGATCGGCGCCTCGCCGATCTCGTCGAGGAACAGCGTGCCGCCGCGCGCCTGCTCGAAGTAACCGAGCTGGCGCTTCACCGAGCCCGTGAAGGCGCCCCGCTCCGCGCCGAACAGCTCGGCCACGGCGAGCGACGGGGAGATCGCGCCCAGGTTGACCGCCACGAACGGCCGGTCGCGCCGCCGGCTGGAGCGATGCAGCGCCCGCGCCACGAGCTCCTTGCCGCTGCCGGTCTCGCCCCGCAGCAGCACCGGCAGCTCCAGATCCGCGACGCTGCCGATCTCCCAGAGCATCCGCCGGACGCCGTCGCTCTCGCCGGTGATCTCCCGCGGCTCGCCCGCGCCCGCGCCCGTCGAAGGGCCGAGGACGCGCTGGAGCGACGCGACGAGGTGGAGCAGGAGCACGACGCGCCGGCCGAGCTCCAGGACGACCCCCTGCTGGAGCTCCGCCGCGGAGAACGAGCGCGCGCCGCTCAGGCGCTCGCCCTGGAGGCTGACCGTCGTGCTGCTGTCGCCGAGCTCCAGCCGGAGCCCGCCGCCCGGGCCGGGCGAGAGGCGCAGCGGCCGCCGGCTCAGGTGCTCGTCGCCGAGCGGCGCGCCCGGCGCCCCGCCCGGCGGCGCGAAGTCGGGCGCCTCGCGCGACAGGAGGACCTCGCCGTCCTCGACGAGGCGCGAGAGCACGGCGCGATCGCCGATCCGTTCGAGGCGCGGGTGGTAGAGGACCGTGAGCGCCGCGACCTCGTCGCCCGACCGGCTGATCGAGGTGTCCCTCCCCTCGAGGGTCGCGCGCGCGACGTCCGTCGCGCTCGATGACGACGGCGGATGCCCATCGCGTTGCGAGCTCCCGCGCGCCATGCGCCGCGATCGTATGCCGCGCGGCGAGGGCGGCGCAAGGCGACGCGCCGGCGCCGATGGCGCGCGCGTTGCTTTCGGTTGGTCGCGGTTGGTCGAGGACCACGGACACGCGCGACGGGCGCGGCGCGCATTCCGTCGACAGCCGCCGCCGCGCGACAGCGCGCGGCGGCGCTGTCGGTTCATGCGTCGTCCGCCGCCCTGATGCGGTACACGAACAGGAGAGAGAGACATGATCACGTCGGGACACCTGAAGATTGGCGCGGTGGAGATCGTCGCTCGGGGGACGGGCAAGCAGCTCGGCTTCGCCTACACGGTGCCGGTCAACGGAGGGCAGCAGCAGCGCTGGCTGCTCCACGGCGATCCGCAGAACGCCTTCGACATCAAGCCGCCTCCGGCCGCGATGGCCTCCTTGTCGCTCGCCCAGTGGCAGGCCCAGGTGCCGGCGCTCTGGAAGCCCGGCTCGCTCTACGTCTGGGCGCACGCGAGCGTGTACCGCCACGGCGAGGTCCACGACGGCGTGTCGTGGACCAAGATCCCGCCGGCGTCGCAGCTGCCGAAGGCGAAGTTCTTCGGCGGCAACGAGGACGACCTCCAGCTCGATCCGGGCGGCGGGAGGGTGATCGACGTGCTCCAGGGGGCGTTCCGCGGGTTCGCTTTCTCGAACGGCGGCGTGCGCGATCCGGGGAGCGTCGAGTACTGGGCGCTGCCCGCGGACATGCTCCCCGGCGGGACCGGCGCGCCGCTCGGGATCGCGCCGGGGACCAAGGAGGCGACGTCGCTCCAGCAGTTCGTCGAGGTCGCCAACGGAGCCTGGGGGCCGGGCAGCGCCTTCGTGATCACGGGGTGCACCAACTACCGTGGGGACCGCGCGCCGGCCGCCCCCTGAGCCGCGCGGCGGGGCGCCTCGCGAGGGCGGCGGCCGGGAGCCGCCGTCCGTGGGGGCGACCGCCGACGCCACGGCGCCGGCCGACGCCACGGCGCCGGCCGACGCCACGGCGCCGGCCGACGACGGGGCGTCCGGGCCGGCCGCGTCGACCGGGCAGGATACTGTCGACGCGCGGCCGTTCGGCGCCCGGTCGACGGCGGGCGCCTGGGAGCCGGCGCAGGCGCCGGAGGAGGCCGGCGCAGAGGCGCAGCCGGGGCGGCTCGTCGCCGACCGCTACCGGCTCGTCGGGCGGCTCGGGGCGGGCGCGCACGGCGAGGTCTGGGCCGCCGAGGACACCGTCGTCCGCGCCGGGGTGGCCCTGAAATGGATGCGCGCCGCGGGCGGCGCGGGCCTCGCGCGCGTCCGGCGCGAGATCACGACGCTGCGGATGCTCCGCGTGCCCGGCGTGGTCCGGCTGCTCGACGACGGCGTCGAGGACGGCCGGCCCTTCCTGGTGATGGAGCGCGTGGAGGGGCGCCCCTTCCCCGGCGGCGCGGCGCAGGGCCAGGGGGCCGCGCGGCGCTTCGCGTGGGAGGCGATCACCGGCCCGACGCTCGCCCTCCTGGAGGTGCTGGCGCGCGTCCACGCGGCCGGGATCGTCCACCGCGACCTCAAGCCCGACAACATCCTCGTCGGCGCGGGCGCGCGCCCGACGGTGCTCGACTTCGGCGTCTCGCACTGGGGCGACCCCGGCGGCGACCGGCTGACCCGGGCCGGCCAGATCCTCGGCACGCCGCTCTACCTCGCGCCCGAGCAGATCCTCGGCCGCGCCGTCGACGCGCGCGCCGACCTCTACGCCGTCGGCGTGATGCTCCACGAGGCGCTCGTCGGGCGCGTGCCGCACGAGGCGGAGGACGTCCAGGCCCTCCTGCGCGCCCGGCTCGCGACGCCGGCGCCGCCCGTGCGCGAGCTCGCCCCCGAGCTGCCCGACGCCGTGGCGCAGGTCATCGATCGGCTGCTCGCGACGCGCAGCGAGGACCGCTTCCGGTCGGCGGCCGAGGTGCTCGCGGCGCTCCGGGGCGAGCCCGCGGCCAGCCGCGCCGCGCCGTCGCTGCCGCGGCTCGGCGGCGACGGGCCCGTCGCCGCCGTGATCGCGGCCGCGCGCGCCGGGCGCTCGATCGACGTGGTGGGCGCGGCCGGCTCGGGGCGCTCGCGCTGCCTCGCCGAGGCGGCCGCGGCGCTCGAGCGGGACGGGCGGGCGGTGCTGTGGACGAGGCCGGCGCAGACGCCGCTCGCGAGCCTGCAGCCGTTCGTGAGCGCGCGAGAGGACCAGGCGGGGCTCCGGCTCGCCGAGGTGATCGCGTGGGCCGAGGGGCAGCTCCGCGCCGCGCTCGCAGGGGGCGCCGTCGTGCTCGCGGACGACGCGCCCTCGATCGACCCCTGGTCCGCCGCCCTCCTCGACCGCTGCCGCGCGGGCCCGGGGACCGTGGTCCGGGCGCTCCCGGCGGCGCCCGGGGGCGCGCGCCGCGGGGACGTCGAGCACGTCGAGCACGTCGCGCGCCTCGAGCCGCTGGACGCCGCGGCGCTCCGGCCGCTCTTCGCGGGCCCGGACCGGCTGCTGCACCTGCGCGAGGACGGGGCGCGCGCGCTCTGGGACCGGACCGAGGGGCTGCCGGCGCGCGTCGACGCGGAGGTGACGCTGTGGACGCGGCTCGGCCTGGCCCGCTGGGACGGCGGCGCGCTCGCGATCGACCGCGACGCGCTCGACCGGCTGGGGACGGACCTGCTGGCCACGGCGCCCGCGAGCGCGTCGCCCCCGGCGCACCCCGGGGAGCCCCACCTGGAGGAGCTCTGCGGCTGGCTCGCGCTCGCGGGCCACCACCTGGAGCTCGCGCAGCTCGCGCAGGTGATGGGGCAGCCGCTCTGGCGCGTCGAGGGCGCGTGCGAGGCGCTCCTCGGGCGCGGGGCGGCGCGGCGCCTGCCCGGCGGGCGCGTGGCGCTGCGCGCGCAGCTCGACGTCGCGTGGGCGCCGGCGCGCCGCGCGGCCGCCCACCGCGCGATCGCGGAGGCGCTCGCGCCCGCGCAGGAGGGGCGGCTCTTCCACCTGCTCGCGGCGGACGAGGCGCGGGAGGCCGCGCGCGAGGCGGCGGCGCTCGCGCGGCGCCGCGCCGCCGAGGGGCAGCTCGGCGCCGCGGCCGGGGCGGTCGCCGAGGGGCTGCGCGCCGCGCGCCAGCACGGCCCGCAGCCGCTCATCGAGGAGGAGATCGGGCTGCTCGCGGCGTGCGTGGAGGTGGCGTTCGCGGAGGGGACGCCGCACGCGCTGGATCGCGCGCTGTACGAGCTGACGCGCGCCCGGGCGCCGCGCGCGGCGGTCGCGCGCCTCGACGCGCTGGTGCGGGCCGGCATCGCGGCGCGCGGCGCGAGCGCGTTCAGGGCGCTCGAGCTCGCCGAGGGCATCCAGGCGCTCGGGGCTCCCGCGCTGGAGCGCTGGCGGCAGCGGGTGCGGATCGTCGCGGCCGCCGTGCGCTCGGCGCCGTCGCTGCTGGAGGAGGTGATCGACGACATCGAGGCCTGGGCGTCGCGGACGGGCGAGCCGCTGTCGCGGCTCTGCCTCGCCGAGGGCAGGGCGCGCCTGCGGTACCTGCAGGGCAGGTTCGACGAGGCGGCGGCGATCCACGCCGAGGCGGCGGCGCTGGATCCGTGGCTGACGGGGCGCATCATCGCCACGCTGAACTCCGCCGCGGCGCTGCTCGAGGCGTTCCGCCACCGCGAGGCGGAGGCGCGGGCGGAGGCCGCGCGCGATCTCGCGTCGCGCTGCCGGCACGCGGCGTGGGAGGCGCGCGCCGAGTGGCTGGTCCGCGCGGCGCGCCACCGGAGGGGCGAGGCGGGCGCGCCGGATCTGGAGCTCTGCGAGGCCGTGGGCCGGCTGGGCGTCGACGAGGTGGAGGCGCTCGTGTGCCTGAACGAGGCCGCCGTGGCGTTCTCGGCCGGCTCCAACGGCGTCGCCGCGGAGCTCTCGGGGCGCTCGGCGCGCGCGTGGCGGGAGCTGGATCGGCCGTGGGGCGCGCTGCTCGCGCGGTGCCTCGCGCTCGCCAGCGGGGCGGCGCCGGGCGACGGCGAGGCGCGCGCGCTGGCGGAGCGGGCGCTCCAGTGCCCGGTGCCGGGGATCGGCCTCCAGGCGCTGGGGCTCCTCGGGCGGACGTCCCCGGAGGCCCGCGCGCTCCTGCGCGACCATGTGGACCGGCTCGCGGCGGGGATCTCGCGCGAGCGCTGGTCGCAGCGGATGGACGTGCTGTCGGTCGAGGAAGCGATCCGAGGCGCGAGCGAGCACGGCGCCGGCTGAGCGAGGGGGGATCCACGCCACACGCCCGCGGAGGGCAACCTGCGGGCCGCGCGCCTCGGGGGGCGCGCTCGTCTGCGCGGGGCCTGTCGCGCCGGCGCGCTGGCGCGTCAGCCGGCCGCCGGCGCGTCAGCCCGCCGCTGACGCGCCAGCCGGCCGCGGGCCCGTCAGCCCGCCGCTGACGCGCCAGCCCGACGACCGGCGAGCCGGCCCAGGTCGGGGTCGTCGCTCGGGGACGAGGCGATCGACGCGCGAGGATCGGAGCGGCGGAGCCTCGGCCACCACCGCGAGCCGGGGAATCCCGGGTGAGCCCGGCGCCAGCTCACGCGCTGAGCGATTCACCGGTGCGGCGGGACTGGCATGTTGCTCGCTATGTGACCCGCCGCCGGCGCCGAATCGCGACGGCAGAGGAACACAAGAACATGCTGATGAGCACTGAGAGGTCGGGGGAGGTCGTGGTGAACAGGCAGCAGCGCAGCGTGATGACACAGCGAAGGAAGAGCGAAAGCGCGCAGCGGCTCGCCGCGGTGACGGCGGGGCTGCTGCTCGCGGCCTGCGGGGGAGGCGAGCACGGCAAGATCGCCGAGGAGGCCGCCGTCGAGAGCGCCGAGCAGGAGATCGTGGTCAAGGCGAGGCCGGATACCAGCCTCGCGACGCTGAGGCTGAGCGCCACCCACAAGGTCGAGTTCGTCGAGACCGACGACGGCGCGCGCGAGGTGCACGAGGAGCTGCACGCCGACCTGGACAGCGCGAATCGCAAGCTCGCCGACTACGATGCTCCGGACGTCACGATGGAGGGCCTGTATCGCTACCTCGCCCCGGCGCAGGCCGTGCCGGCCGCGCTCGTCGACGCCGACGCGCGCGCCGCCGCGCGCGTCCCCACGCCCGACGACCTGCCGCCGCCCGCGGGCGACGACGCGATCTCGTTCGACGGCGACGGCCCGCTGCCGCCGGCCGGTGAGGCCGAGTCGGCCGTGGCCAGCGATGCCGATATCCTCTGGGACTGGGAAGGCGACAAGCAGTGGTTCTTCAACAACTACTGCAACGACGGCGACGAGCGTTACTGCGCCGCGAACGCCGGCTGGGTCCACGTGACGAAGAAGCGCTGGACGAACTGGTGGAAGGCCGCCGGCTTCAACCAGGCGTTCGACGCGTGGTCCGACGCCCACTTCATCGTCGAGCGCAGCCGGCCGTGCGGCTTCCTCAACCTGGAGACGTGCTGGGACCGCAAGGTCGACACGTGGATCGACAACCGCAAGATCCGCACCTATTTCGGCGAGGGCGGCAAGTACCGCCGCGCGACGATCGACGGCGCCGGCGCCAATCACCGCGTCGGCCTCGCCGTGCGCTGGAGGCCGCGCACCGGCGGCGGCGCGCCGACGCCTCCGCCGACCACCTGCGGCGGCCACAACCAGTTCGCGTGCTCGAGCGGCCCGCGCTGCCAGTCCGGCCTCGTCGAGTACAACTACGGTTGCTACGGCTGCGGCGTCGTCGGCCTGCCGTGCTGCAAGGACTGGTCGTCGCCGATCCCCACGCCGGGCGGCGTGAGCGGGAGCTGCATCCAGGGCTACTGCGGCTATCCCGGCGGCTACTGCCAGTAGCGCCGAGGCGTCGTCGCGCCGCTTCCTGTGCGCCCGGCCGCGTCCTATCCTCGGGCGCACCGAAGCACGGCAGGAAGGGCTCGCATGACCGGTGCAACCCAGCGCGTCGACGGCATGCCCCCGGCGCCCCGCGACGTGGTCCTCGAGCTCGCGCGGGCGGCCCACGCCGCCCGTCCCTTTGCGTTCTCCCTGCGGGCGGAGGCGTACCTGCGCCGCCTCGACACGGGCGCCGCCAGGGACGCGCAGTTCCCCTGGAGCGACGAGGTGCTGCGCCACCTCGCCGCCCTCCACGAGGCGGACCAGCCCGATCCGACCGTGGCCGCCTGGCTCGGCGAGGTGCTCCGCGCGTTCCTCGACCCGCTCGGCTGGGAGCACGACGAGGCCGAGATCGAGCGCGCGCTCGCGGCCGGCCAGCCGGTGCACCTCACGCTGCGCCTCGGCGCCGCCGAGCTGCACGCGCTGCCCTGGGAGCTCGTCCCGCTCCGGTCCACGGGCCGGCCGCTCGGCAGCCTGCCCGGCTGCCTGATCCGCTACGAGTGGCCCGCCACCACCACGGCCGCGCCCGCGCCCGATCCCCCGCCCGAGGGCGGCCGCGTCCTCTTCGCGTGGTCCGCGCCCGGCGACGAGGTGCCGGCCGCGGCCCACCTCGCCGCGATCCGCGACGCCTGCCGCGCCGGCCACCACCCCTTCGACGAGGCCCGCGACGTGCTGCCCCACGCGTCGCTCGCGCGCCTCCAGGCGGCCCTGCGCGCGCGCCCGGTCGCGGTGCTCCACCTGCTCTGCCACGGCGCCCGCGTCGCCGCGGCCGCCGAGGCCTACGGGCTCGCGCTCGACGGCGAGGGCGGCGCGGGCGCCGACGTGATCGACGCCCGCGCCCTCGCCGACGCGCTCGCCGAGCACGCGGGCGCGCTGCGGCTCGTGGTGCTCTGCGTCTGCCGCAGCGGCGACCCCGGCGCGCTCGGCAACCGCCTCGGCAGCGTCGCGCAGGAGCTGCACCGGGCCGGCGTCCCCGCGGTCGTCGCCTCGCGCTACCCGCTGTCGTTCGAGGCGTCCGTCGCGCTCGCCGAGCCGCTCTACCGCGGGCTCCTCGCCGAGGGCGCGTCGCTCGAGCAGGCGTTTCTGACGGCGCGCGCGGCGCTGCGGGACCGCCGGCTCGGCTGGGCGTCGCTCCAGCTCTTCGCCCGCGCCGCCGACGGGCCGGACCACCGGCCGATCGTCGCCCGGCCCTACCGCGGCCTGCTCGCGTTCCATGCGCAGCACGCGCGCTACTTCTGCGGCCGCGACCGCGAGGTCGCGGAGGCGCTCGCCGACCTCCTGTCGCACGTCGACGCCCCCGAGCCGGGGAGGCACAGGTTCCTGATCGTCACCGGCGCGTCGGGCACGGGCAAGTCGTCGCTGGTGCTCGCCGGCGTCGTCCCCGCGCTCCTGTCGCGCGGCGCGCGCGATCGCCCGTGGAGCGTCGCCGTGATGCGCCCGGCCGCGGACCGGGGCGCGGCGCTCTCCGCGGCGCTCGCGCGGCGGCCCGAGGGCGCGCCGCTGCTCCTCGTGGTGGACCAGCTCGAGGAGCTCTTCACGAGCGTCGCCGACCGGCGCGCGCGGGAGGCGTTCGCCCGCGAGCTCTGGCGGCTCTCCGGCGAGCCCGGCGGCGGCGTGGCGGTGATCGTCACGCTGCGCGTCGACTTCCTGGCCCGCTGCGCGGAGATCGCGCTGGACGACCGCGGCCTCACCCTCGAGGACGTCGCGTACGACGAGGCCCACCGGGTCTTCATCCGCGCGATGAAGGCCGACGCCCTCCGGCAGATCATCGCGCGGCCGGCGGCGCTGGCGGGGCTCGCGCTCGAGGAGGGCCTTGTCGAGCAGATGCTCCGGGACGCGGGCGCCGAGCCCGGCGCGCTGCCGCTGCTCGAGTACGCGCTCGACCAGATGTGGCAGAGGCGCCGCGGGGGCGCGCTCACCTGGGACGCGTACCACGCGCTCGGCGGCGCCTTCGGCGCGCTGGAGCGGCAGGCGGACGCGCTGCTCGCGGGGCTCGACGACGTCCGGCGGCGCGCGGCCCGCCGCCTGCTGGTGCAGCTCGTCACGGCCGACGACGGCGGCGCCCTCGACCGGCGCCGGCGCGCGCCCCTCGGCAAGCTGCGGCGCGGCCCGCCGGCCGAGGCGGCGGTGTTCGACGAGGTGCTGGAGGCGCTGGCGCGCGAGCGGCTCGTCGTGCTGAGCGAGGGCGACGAAGGGCGGGCGCCCAGCGTCGAGGTCGCCCACGAGCAGCTCCTCCGCGCCTGGGGCCGGCTGCGGGCCTGGGTGAGCGAGGACCGGACGATGCTCGCGGAGCTCCAGCAGATCGACCGCTGGGTGGAGGAGGCCGCCGGGTTCCCGGACCTCGTGCTCGAGGGCGACCGGCTCGGCCACGCGCGCGAGCTCGTGAAGCGGTACCCCGACGACATCGGCGGCGCCGCGCGCGAGCTCATCGCGCGGAGCGAGGCGCTCGCCGAGCGGCGGGCGCGCGAGGCCGAGGCGCAGCGGCAGCGCGAGAAGCGCTACGCGCGCCTCGCGCGCCTCGGGGCGATCGCGGGGCTCTCGGCCGCGGCGGCGATCGGGGTGCTCGCGGTCCTGCTGCTCGTCTGGTGGCGCGCGGCGGAGGCGGCCGCCGCGCGCGCGCGCGTCGCCTCGCTCCTCGCGGGCGCCCGGGAGCACATCGCGCGCGGCCAGGGCGCGCCGGCGAGCCGGCTGCTGCTCGAGGTGGAGCGGCCCGACGAGGTCCGGGGCTGGGCCGAGGTCGCGCGCGAGGCGCTGGCCTCGCCGATGCCGCTCGTGACGCTGTGGCCGCCGGAGGGCGCCCCCGCCGCGCTCGACGTGGCGGCGGCCTTCAGCCCCGATGGCCAGCGGCTGCTCGTGCGCCGCGACGGCGCCGCGCACGTCGTCCGGGCCGACGGCGGCGCCGTCCGGGCCGACGGCGGCGGCGCGCCAGCGCCCCTCGGCGGGGGCGCGATCACCTGCGCCGCGTGGAGCCCCGAGGGCGGCCGGCTCGCCGCCGGGTCGCTGGACGGGACGGTGCGCGTGTGGCGCGACGGCGGCGCGGGCGAGCCGCTCGCGCTGAAAGGGCACACGAAGCGGGTCCGGGCCGCCGCGTGGAGCCCCGACGGCCGCCGGCTCGCCACCGCGGCGGACGACCTGACGGTGCGCGTGTGGGCCGCCGACGGCGCCGGCGAGCCCGCGGTGCTCGCCTTCAAGGCCGACGCGGCGCTCGGCGTCGACCAGATCGACAACGTCGCGTGGAGCCCCGACGGCCGCCGCCTCGTCGCCGTGTCCCACGACGGCGCGGCCGACGTGTGGGGCGACGGCGGCGCCGGCGAGCCGCTCGTCCTCAAGCTGAGGGGCGCCCCCGGGCACGACCTCGCGCTCCAGTCGTCCGCGCTCGGCCCGGATGGCCGCGGCCTCCTCACCACGGCCCGCGACCGGACCGCGCGGATCTGGAGCCTCGACGCCGCCGCGGCGCCGCTCGTGCTCGAGGGGCACGCGGGGAGCGTCGCCGCGGGGGTCTTCAGCCCCGACGGCCGGCGCGTCGCGTACGCGCTGTGGGACGGCACCGTCGAGGTGCGGCGCGCCGACGGCGCGGGCGAGCCGCTCGTGCTCAAGGGGCACGGCCGCGAGATCGGCGCCGTCGCGTTCAGCCCGGATGGCCAGCGCCTCGTCACCGCGTCCCAGGACGGGACCGCGCGGGTGTGGCGCGACGGCGGCGCGGGCGAGCCGCTCGTGCTCCGGGGGCACGACGCTCCGGTGGTCTACGCCGCGTGGAGCCCCGACGGGCGGCGGATCGTCACCGCGTCGCGCGACGGGGCCGTGCGGCTCTGGAGCCCCGAGCACGAGGACGATCCGACAGTCTTCAGCGAGTACAAGAGCCCGCTCGTGACGTCGGCGTCGTTCAGCCCCGAGGGCCAGCGCCTCGTCGCGGTGTCCGCCGGGATCGCGCGGGTCTTCCGCGCCGACGGCGCCGGCGCGCCCGTCTCGATCGAGGGCGGCGGGATCACCGCCGCGGCGTGGAGCCCGGACGGCCAGCGCCTCGTCACCGCGTCGCGCGACGGGATCGCGCGGGTGTGGCGCGCGGACGGCGCCGGGGAGGCGGTCGCGCTCCGGGGGCACGCGGGGCGCGTCGCCTCGGCCGCGTTCAGCCCTGACGGCGGCCGCGTGGTGACGGCGTCCGACGACGCGCTCGTGCGGGTCTTCCGCGCGGACGGCGCCGGGGAGCCGGTCCAGCTCAACCGGGGCGCGCTCCCGGGCCTGATCGCGGCCGCGTGGAGCCCCGACGGCCGCCGCGTCGTCACGGCGTCGTCCGGGGCCGAGGCGCGTCTCTTTCGCGCCGACGGCCCCGGCGAGCCCCTCGCGGTCCTCGGGGCGGGCGCCGCGAGCGCCGCGCCGCCCGCCTTCAGCCTGGATGGCCAGCGCCTCGTCACCGCGTCGGGCCGGACCGCGCGGGTGTGGCGCGCCGACGGCGCCGGCGAGCCGGTGGTCCTCGAGGGGGACGGGCTGGCCGTGACGTCGGTCGCGTGGAGCCCCGACGGCAGCCGCGTCGTCACGGCGTCTGAGGACGGCGCCGCGCGGGTGTGGCGCGCGGACGGCGCCGGCGAGCCGGTCGTGCTCGAGGGGCACACCGATCGCCTCACCTCGGCGGCGTGGAGCCCGGACGGCCACCGCATCGTCACCGCGTCGCACGACGGCACCGTGCGCGTCTGGCGCGGCATCTCGGTGCCCGTCCTGCAGGAGCGCTTGCGGGCGGCGACGTCCGACTGCCTCCCTCCGGCGCTGCGCAGGGCGCACCTCGACGAGCCCCTCGCGGAGGCCCGGCGGCGCCACGCCGCGTGCGAGCGCGCCCAGGGCCGCGCGCCGCCCCCGCCCGTCGGCGCGGGCCCCTGAGCTGCGGTCAGTCGAGCTTCGCCACCGCGGCGCGCCCTGCCTCGACGAACACCTCGACCCATCGCCGCAGCTCCGCCTCGCTCACGCCGTGGCGCGCGGCGATCGCGCGCATCGCGCGCGCGTCCTCGGCGCCTCGCAGCGCCGCGAGCGCGGCCTCGGCCCTGCGCGCGGGGTCGCGCGCGGCGGCGACGAAGCGCGGCGCCTCCGGGGCCGGCTCCGGCGTGAAGCCGAGCGCCGCGGCGGGCGACGCCTCGCCCGGGCGGGGCCCGCGCGGCGCCATGCCGGGCGGGCGCTCGGCGATCGGCAGCCGCGCCGCCGGGTCGCCGAGGAGCACATAGGCGCAGAGATCCTGCCGCTGCATCCACAGGCTCGCCCGCCGGGCGCGCCGGGGCTCGTCCTCGGCCTCGGTGTCGACAGCGAGCCCGAGCCGCGCGCTCTCGTCGTAGAGCGTGGCGAGCTCGGTGCTGATCGTCCGGAAGAAGCTGGCGAGCTGGTGGTGCGCCACGCCGAGCCGGTGGCCGTTCACGAGCGCCCGGAGCAGGCCCTGGAAGCGCTCGGGGCGGCCGCTGACGCCGCTGCCCTCGGCGCGGGCCCCGCCCGGGGCGTCGGCGAGGAAGCTCCACGTCCACGCGAGGTCCACGTGCCCGATGACGCCGAGCGGGCCGTCGGGGTTCGCGAGCGCGGCCTGCGGCAGCGCGGCGGCGAAGGGCGGCTCGCCCGCCTTCGGCAGCGCCTTGAGGACGCGCTCCGCGGCGTTCGACCGGCCGAGCCGGTGGAGCCTGTCGAGCCACGGATAGTACGCGCTCTCTGCGGGCGTGCCGGCGCCGAAGCACGCGAAGAAGAGCCAGGCGCCGCCGGGCAGGAAGGGGCGGCCCGCGACGTCGCTCGCCGTGAGGAGCTCCCCGGACTCGCCGAGCACCATCGCCCCCTGGCGGGCGCGCTGCTCCGCGGGCGAGCTCCAGCCCGCCCGCGGCGCGCCGGCCCCGTGGCTCAGCGAGAACAGGACGCCGGCGCGGCTCCGCTCGGCCTCGCGCAGCGCCGCCCCGGCGCGCGCGAGCGCGTCGCCGCCGGGCTGGTCGTCGCCGCCGATCTCGACGATCTCGGCCGCGCGGAACAGGCCGCGCAGCGCGTGCTTGCGGGCGGTCTCCACGCTGGGCCGCATCAGGTGGTCGCCGCCGAGGGAGGTCGCGCGCGAGCCGTCGCGCACCGCGTGGAACAGCGCCCGCGCGCCCTCGACGGGCGGCGCTCGCTCCCAGCGGAGCGCCTTGTCGACGTAGGCCTCGTAGCCGCGGTCGTCCTCGAAGGCGAGGCGACCGACGAACGAGTCGGCGCCGAGGAGCTGCTGGAGCTCCCACGACACGAGCTCGGGCCCGCCGAGCACGAGCGCGTAGCGGGGGAGGTCCTCGACGCGGCGGCCTACGGCGTCCCAGTACTCGCCCTGGATCCACGAGGTCGCGGCGCCGGGGCCCATGCCGGGATCGACGCGGTAGACGACGGCCTCGGCGCGCTGCTCCTCCTCGCGCCTGGCCCGGAGCGGCGCGACGCACCGGAGCAGCCGATCCCCGATCGGGCCCTTCGGCGCGACGATGCCCCAGCGCTGCTCCGGCAGCGCGTCCGGCGGCCCCTCGGGGCGCGCGAGGCGCTTGCTCCCGGGCAGCGTGAGGGCCGGCTCGGGGGCCTCCTCGGCGGCGCGCTGCGGCAGTCCGCCGTCGAGGACGGGCGCGTGATCGTCGGCGTGGGCGAGGAAGAGGTGGAGGTCCATGGGGAGCTCGTCGGGCCGGGCGGCGCGCCCGCGGGCAGGGGGCGCGGCGCTGCCGGCTCGCGCCAGCGTAGCAGCCCCCGGGCGCCGCCTGTGCGCGCGCACAGGGGCGCCGGGGGCCGTCCCTGGTTCATGAGAGATGGAACCACAGAGGCACAGAGGGCACAGAGGAGAGAAGGAGACGAGAGGCTGTGTGTCCTCCGGGGGGCGTAGCGGAGGAGGGGAGGCGAGGCTGAGGGATCCCCTTGTTCGTTCGCAGCCCTCTTCAGCAGAGAAATTGAACAGGGAGGCGGGGAGGCGGGGAGTACTGGAAGATTTTCCTCCCCGCCTCCCCGCCTCCCTGTGAATTCTCCAAAGAATTCGAGGGGATGCGTAGGAGGCGGGGAGGGCGCGCTATCCCGCCTGGCAGACGTAGAAGCGCTTGCTGTCGCAATAGTCGCCGTCGCACTGGGCGCCGACCATGAAGTAACCAGCGCCGAACGAGAGGCTTCCGCCGCCCTCCTCGGACACCCATCCGGTCCAGTAACAGTTCTTCTCGGAGAAGTTGCTGATATGGGAGCACTGGAGGGAGATGTCGTTGCAGTAGGCACCTCTGCACGTGATCCCGGTGACCCAGTAGCCGAGGTTGCAGTACCGGTAGTCGGTCCCCTCCTCGGAGAAGTAATCCGTCGCGTACGTGTGACCGATGTTCCCGCCCGCCGGCTCGCAGTAAGCGCGGATGTTGTCGCAGTAGTCCCCGCTGCACTGGACAGCGTTCAGGAGGCTCCCGCTGTCGCAGAGGATCGGCGCGGACTCTTCCGACGTGTAGTGGGTCCATCCCCAGAAGAGTGCCTGTTCCGTGGACCCGATGTCGGCCTCGTCGCCGAGCGTCTCGGCGTCAGAGCCCTCTGCGGAGGCCACACAACCGCCGAGCGCGAGCGCGCCGGCGAGCATCAGAGACACAGACGAGAGGCGTGACCAGATGACCGTGGAAATGCGCATGATGTTTCGTCCTTCGGGTGGATAAGGCATCGACGTTCGAGCGTGTGCCGTCCGGTCGAGGACCGGCGCGGCGCCTGGTCTCGATGCAGCGAGGCGCCGGCGATCGGCTCACGTGGCGCCGACGATCGAGTCCGAGAATCGGGCTCACGTCGGTGCGTGCTCCGGCTTGAGCAACGGGCGGGCCAGCCGCTGGGCTCGGCGTGTCCGCGCGGTCATGGTCGGTCTTCCATCGAGGAGCGCGCCGATCCGAAGGTCTGGCGGGTCGCTGGCGCGTCGCTGGCGCGCTGCTGGCGCGCCGCTGGCGCGCCAGCAGCGCGCCTGGTCCCGCGCTGACGCGTCAGCGTGGGTCGCTCCGCTGTCGAGCCGTGAACGGCGGAGATGCGCTCGATCCAGCGCCGGAAGAGCGCAGCGCCCGCGCAGAGCGCGCCAGCCCAGCGCTCGCGGTGCACAGCGCTCGCGCGACGCGCCACCCCAGCGCCAGAAGAGGGCGGCGCCCGCGCAATACGCGCCAGTCCAGCACGCGAAGAGCGCAGCGCCCGCGCGACGCGCGTCCGTCCAGCGCTAGAGAAGCGCAGCGCGCGGCGGTGCGTGGATTGGCACGCCGCGCGCTTGAGGGGAAAACGCCAGCGCAGCTCGCTGCCGCAGAAAGGGTTCGATCGATCATGAGCACGAAGACCATTGGGACGGAACACACCCTCGTGGAGGCGGACGTCATCGAGCTGCAGCTCGATATGGACGACCTCGATGCGGTCGCCCGCTGCGTGTCCCTGAGCCCGGACGGCGCCGCCTGCGGGATGTATTACGAGATCTTCGAGTTCTGAGCCTGACGGGCAGAGGGCGATTGGAATGGATACGCCGGTGCCGTCAGCGACCGTGAGGGCCGCTGAGGGCGCCGGCGCTTCGTTTCGCCGTCGCGAGACGCCTCTTCACGGAGCCAGGTCGATGCAAAAGGAACAACCGCAGGTGCTGGACATCGTCGAAGGCGCGCTGGCGAACGGCCGCCCGTTCGGCGATTGCGACTACATCCATCGGTGCACGTGGCGCCATGAAGAGCGCCGGCTCGAGCTGCTCGAGGGGCGCGTCCCGTCCAGCCGCGCGCTGCTCGCCGCGCTGCGCGGCGCCGGCGCGGCGCGCCGCTACCGCGTCCTCGGCGATCCCGTCGTGCGCGCCGCGATCCACGACGCGATCGGCCACCACCGGCTGCAGGTCAGCCACCCGCGCCCCGAGGCGCTGGAGCAGATCCTGCGCGAAGCCGCGGCCCTCGCCGGCGGCGCGCGCCGGGACGCGCCGCTCGCCGCCGGCGCCGCGCGCGACATCCGCCTCGGAGAGGCGCCCCACCACGGCTTCGTCTGGTGCGGCGGCGACGACGACCGGCCGAGCTCCCGGCGCTTCGCGGCCCTCTTCCGCGAGAAGCTCCCCTGGCTGCGCCCCGCCGCGCCGGACGCCCGCGACCGCCGCACGCTGCTGCAGGGGGCCCGGCTCCTCGGCGCGCTCCTGCCGGAGCTCGCCCGCAGCGCCCTCGCGCACGCGCAGCTCGTCGTCGTGGCGGGTCCCGACGGCGACGCGCCCGCGCAGGCGCGCGGGTTCCGATCGGCGACCGTCGCGGGCCTGTGCGGGACGGTCGTCCTCGGGCCGGTCACGCTGAAGACGCCCTGGTCTGCGGCCGAGCACCTCCTGCACGAGTCGATGCACCTCAAGTTCATCGATCTCGAGCTGACGCACTCGCTCCTGCGCACGGGCTACCGGATGGAGCGATCCCCCGTCGTGAGCCCGCCGTGGCACCGGCGCGATCCCAGCGGGCTGCGCGACTGGACCGTCAACCGCATGCTCACGGTCCTGCACGTCTATGTCGCGCTCGCGCTCTTCTTCCGCGCCGTGGAGCGGCGCGCCGGGGAGCTCGAGGCGGAGTTCGGCCCGCTCGGCGACCTCGATCCGGGCCGGGAGGCGCGGCGCTCGTTCGACCGCGCCCACTTCCTCGTGCACGCGCTGCGCCGCCACGAGGGGGAGCTCGGCGCCGCGGGGAGGCGGTTCTGCGCGTGGCTCGACTGCATGCTCGCGGCGTTCGACCCGTCGCCGCCGCCCGCGGGCTCGGAGGTCCACCTCCTGCTCGACCTCTACGCGCGCGAGGCCGCGGCGCTCCGCGACAGGCTCGCCCGGAGCGCGGGGCCGCCGGCGGCGGCGCGCCTCGTCGAGGAGATCGCGACGACCGAGCTCGCCACGGCGCGCGGCGTGCTCGCGGCGATCGAGGGCGCGCCGCCCCTGCGCGACGAGCCCGCGCCCGCCGCCACGCTGGCCGAGCGGCTCTGGGAGGTCCGCGCGCGCATCTCCGCGTCGCTGCGGCGCGTCCCCCGCGAGGCGTACGCGCGCCGCCGCGCGGACGGCGGCAAGACGCCCGCGGAGCTCGTGCGCGAGATGCTCGACGGCTCGAGCGACGCGGTGAGCGCCCTGCTCCGCGAGCTCGGGCCGCCCTGAACGTCCATCGCCCACGCGCCCACGCGCGAATCCGCGGATGAACAGCCTTCACCGCGGCCGCCGGAGGACTGGACCGTCGCGATCGCGACCCCTACCCTCGGTTGCCGACATGAATTCGTGACCGCGACGTCACCGCGTTGTCGCGGTTGTCCCCGGGACCGAACGGCGGCTCGCGCGGGCGGGGCGCATCGGTCGAGGTGGTCCAGCCATGAAGAGAGATCCGAGCTTCACCGGCGTCAAATTCGAGGCCCCCGGCCCGGGCCCCTGGGAGATCGACCGGGCGCACTTCATGCGGCCCGTCACCCGGTTCGCCGCCGAGGCGTTGACGCGCGGGATGCCGAGGGGGTTCGCCGAGGGCTCGGAGCGCTACGGCCTCCTGATGAGCCACCTCAAGCCGGCGGTCGTCAACGGCTTCATGTACTCGCAGCCGGTGATCCACGGCGCGCCGGAAGGGGCGAGCGGGCCGCCGCCGAAGCCCTTGCTGTGGCTCCTCCTGCGCCTGCACCCGCGGATGCGCGCGCGCATCCGGCAGAGCCGCCGGGTGTTCGAGGGGAAGCTGTGGCGCGAGGACCTCGACCGGTGGGATCGCGTCGACCGGCCGCGCGCCACCGAGAAGAACCTCGCCGTCCAGGCGGTCGACCCCGCCACGCTCGACGCGGAGGCGCTCATCGCGCACCTGCGGCGCGCCCACGCGCACATGGAAGACATGGTCTCCGTGCACCACCGCTACAACTTCGCCGCCGTCCTGCCGATCGGCGACTACCTCGCGCACGTCACGGAATGGACCGGCGCGAGCCCCGGCGAGGCGCTCGCGCTCCTGCAGGGGACCACGCCGCTCGCGAAGGGCGTCGCGACCGAGGAGCTCGGGGTCCTCGCCAGGGCCCTGCGCGCGAGCGAGGCGGGCCGCGAGGCGCTCGCCCGGCGGGGCGACCCGCAGGCGGTGCTCGACGCGCTCGCGGCCATGGAGGGCGACGTCGGCCCGGCGACGCGCGCTTACCTCGACCTCGTGCGCTTTCGAACGGTGGGCTACGACGTGTCCGACAAGACCGGCGGCGAGCTGCCCGACACCCTCGTCCGGGCGATCCGCGCGGCAGTCGAGGGCGACCGCGGCGATCGGGCGCTCGCCGCGCGCGACGCGAAGGAGAGGGCGCTGCGCGAGCGCGTACCCGCGGCCCACCGCGCGCAGTTCGACGAGTTGCTCCGCGAGGCGCGCCACGTGAGCCGGCTCCGCGACGAGCGCGCCCTCTACACGGACAGCTGGGGCACCGGGCTCGGGCGCCGGGCCGTCCTCGAGGCGGGGCGCCGCCTCGCCGCCGCCGGCAAGATCGACGACCCCGAGCACGCCGCCGACCTCGCGCTCGAGGAGATGATCGGCCTGCTGCGCGACCGGGGTGCGCCGTCCGCCGCGGAGATCGCCGGGCGCGCGCGCTGGCGCGCGACGGCGACCCTCGCGGACGCTCCCCCGTGGCTGAACGCGCCCCCCGGCCCGCCGCCGCCGCTCGATGTCTTCCCGGCCCCCGCGCGCCGCGCGTCGCGCGCCGTCGAGGCGCTCATGCAGGGCGTGTTCAAGGAGTCCGAGGCCCGGAACACCGAGACGACCGTCCGCGGCCTGTCCATCAACGAGGGCGTCTACGAGGGCACGGCGCGCGTCGTGCTCGACCCGGACGACTTCGGGCGGATCCAGCAGGGCGACGTGCTCGTGACGCGCGCGACGTCGGCGTCGTTCAACGTGGTGCTCCCGCTGCTCGGCGCGATCGTGACCGACCGCGGCGGCCAGCTCTGCCACGCCGCGATCGTCGCGCGCGAGTACGGCATCCCCGGCATCGTCGGCACGCGGGAGGCGACGGCGACGATCCCGGACGGGGCGCGCGTCCGCGTCGACGGGGCCGCCGGCGAGGTGACGATCCTGGCGCCCGAGCGCGGCGCGCGCGAGGCGGCGCTGTGATCGCGGGCCTGCACGAGGCCCTGGCCGAGGGAGATTTCGGTGGCAAGGCGGCGCAGCTCGGGCGCGCGCACCGGAGCGGCCTGCCGGTGCCGCCGGGCTGGGCGCTGTCGGCGGCGTTCGTCGAGCGCGTCGTCGCCGGGGAGGGCGCGGCCGTGGACCGGCTCGTCGAGGCGTCCCGCGCGCTCGACGGGCCGGTGGCCGTGCGGTCGTCCGGCGTCGGCGAGGACGGCGCCTCGGCGAGCTTCGCGGGGCAGCACGCGACGGAGCTCAACGTGCGGGGCCGCGAGGGCCTGATCGAGGCCGTCCACAGGGTGCACCGCTCGGCGCGCACCGAGGCCGCGCTCGCCTACCGGCGGCGGCTCGGGCTCCCGCCGGAGCCGCGCATGGGGATCGTCGTGCAGCGGCTCGTGCAGGCCGACTGCGCGGGGGTGCTCTTCACGCGGAACCCGACCACGGGCGCCGACGAGCGCGTCGTCGAGGCGACGTGGGGCCTCGGCGAGGCGGTCGTCGCGGGCCTCGTGACCCCGGACGGCTACCGCATGGCCCGCGGCGGGCGCGTCCTCGAGCGGCGCGCGGGCGACAAGGACATCGCGATCGTGTGGGCCGAGGAGGGCGGCACGCGGGAGGTCGAGGTCGAGCCGGAGCGGGCCGCGGCGCTGTGCCTCGACGACGCCCGGCTCGCCGCGCTGGAGGCGCTGGCCGCGGCGTGCGAGGCGGCGTTCGGCGGCACGCAGGACGTCGAGTGGGCGTTCGCGGGCGACCGCCTGTACCTGCTCCAGAGGCGGGCGATCACGCGTGGCTGAGGCCTCGTCCCGGGTGCCGGTGCGGCTGCTCGCCGCCATCGTGCTCTCCGCGTCGCTCGCGCCGCTCAACTCGACGATGGTGGCGGTGGCGCTGCCCGAGATGGCGCGCGACCTCCAGGAAGGCTCGGGCGAGCTCCGCCAGGGGCTCGTGACGAGCTACCTGCTCACGAACATCGTCCTGCAGAGCCCCGGGGGGAAGCTCGGCGACCGGCTCGGCCACCGGCGCGCGCTCGCGCTCGGCCAGCTCGTCTTCGCGCTCGGCGCCGCGCTCGCCACCGTGTGGCCGGTGCTCCCGGTGCTCACGGCGTCGCGCGTCGCGATGGCCGCGGGCGCCGCGATCCTCGCCCCGAGCGCGACGGCCATGCTCCGCACGGAGCTGCCGCCCGAGGTGCGCGGGCGCGCGTTCGGCGCCTTCGGGGCGATGATGGGCATCGCGGCGGGCACGGGCCCGAAGATCGGGGCGCTGCTCGTGGGGCACTTCGGGTGGACGTCGATCTTCCTCGCGAACGTCCCGGTCCTGCTCCTCTCGGCCGCGCTCGCGCGCACGGCGCCGCCCGCGCCCCCGGCCCCTGCGGGCGCGCCGCCCGCTGCCGCGGGGCCATCCGCGACGGGGCCCGCCGCGCCGCGGGCGCGCTTCGACCTCCTCGGCTCGGCGCTGCTCGGCGCCTCGCTCATGGGCCTCGTGCTCGGCCTCGAGAACGCCCACCTCCGCTGGGCGGCCGCGATCGGCGCCCTCAGCCTCGTGCCGTTCGTGCTCTGGGAGCGGCGCGCCGCGGACCCCGTCATCGACTTCTCGCTGTTCCGGCGGCGCACCTTCGTGGGCGGCAGCCTGATCATCGCCCTCCAGAACTTCGCCATGTACTCGGTCCTGTTCGAGCTGCCGCAGGTCGCGGCGCGGCTGTCCGACGTGGGCCCGCGCGACGTCGGCAACACGCTCGTCGCGATGATGGCGATGATGGTCGTCGCCTCGCCGCTCGCGGGCCGCGCCTCCGAGCGCTTCGGGGCGCGCGCGGTCGCCCTGATCGGCTGCTCGCTCGCCCTCGCCGGCATGGTCCTGCTCGCGGCGCGGCCGCTCGCCGTCATCACCGACGCGGTCCCGGCGCTCCTCGTGCTCGGCGCGGGCCTCGGCCTCACGTCCGCGCCGTCCCAGGCCGCCGCCATGAGCGACGTCCCGCGCGACAGGAGCGGGATGGCCGCGGGCATCACCTCGACGATGCGCTACCTCGGCGGCATCGCCGGCCTCACCGTGCTCGGCCTCGTCCTCACCGAGACGCGCGACCGCGACGTCGTGCTGCGCGAGCACACGACGGCCATCACCGTCTTCTGCGCGGCGCTGCTCCTGACGATCGGCTGCGCCCTGACGTTGCCCGGCCGCGGCGCGGCGCCGGCCCGAGCTCCGCGATAGCGCCGCGCCGCATCGCTCCAGCGCTCGCCGGAGCTCCTGAGCGACCTCGGTCAGGGTGGCACAATCCGGCTCGATGCCCTGTGCCCCTCATCTGGGTCAAATGCTGAGTAGTTCGGCCACCATGGCACACATCATGGAGGTGCCTCTGGCTCTGTATGGCACACGCCTCGAGCAAGGTCGCGGTTTCCGCGCCAAAGCGCGCTGGCATGCAGGCTGCTCAGGCCCGGGTTCATGAGAACAACGACTGGCCTGGTGGCAATGCTTGTGTCGGCTCTCGTGGCGTGTGGCCCGAGCCCGGACGGGAATGCGGGAGGGGGAGGCTCCGGTCAAGGCGGCGCGGGAGGAGGAGGCGGCTCGCGCCCCGACCCCGTCGCGTGCTTCGAGGCGAAGCCTGGCTGCGTGCTGGCCTCGGACACGACGCGGATCACGACCCCGGACGTCCCGCCGGAGGATCAGGCGTCGCTCTCGCGCAACAACAAGAGCTTCGCGCTCGATCTCGGCCGCGCGCTCGGCGGCGCGACGAACAACGTCATCTACTCGCCCTTCAGCGTCTCGACCGCGCTCGCGATGACCTACGCGGGCGCGCGGAGCGCGACGGAGCAGGCGATGGCCGAGGCGATGCGGTTCGAGCTTCCCCAGGCGCGGCTGCACGCGGCGTTCAACCACCTGGACCTCGAGCTGAAGACGCGCGCCAGAGATCCTGGTGAGGGGGTGGGCGTCGGGTTCCGGCTCCACACCGCCAACGCGCTCTGGTCGCACGTCGGTCTCGCGATCGAGCCGTCGTTCCTGAAGGTGCTCGGCGAGAACTACGGGGCGCCCGTGCGGCTCGCGGACTTCGACAGACCGCCGGAGGCCGAGGACCTCATCAATGCGTGGGTGAGCGATCAGACAGAGGGCAAGATCCCGGAGCTCCTCCAGGGCGCGTTGACCCAGGAATCGCGGCTCGTGGTCGTCAATGCGATCTCCTTCGAAGCTGCGTGGAGCACGCCGTTCGAGGAGGACGCGACGCAGCCCGGGACGTTCCGGCGCGGCGACGACACGAGCGTCACCGCCCAGATGATGCACGGCAGGCAGGTGACGCGCCACGGCGCCGACGACGGCTGGGAAGCGGTGGAGATCCCTTATCACGGGGCCTCCGTCTCGATGTTCCTCGTGATGCCCACCGCGGGGACCGCGGAAGCGTTCGAGGCGTCGCTCGACGGCGAAGCGCTCGAGGCGCTCATCGCCTCGATGCAGTACCGGTCGGTCGACATCACGATGCCGAAGTTCTCGTTCGGCTCGTCCGCCTCGCTCAAGGAAGCGCTCACGGGGCTCGGCATGGAGGTCGCCTTCGGTCCGGGGGCCGACTTCTCGGGCATCCTCGGCGGCGGAGGGGTCCAGATCCAGGACGTCCTTCACAAGGCGGTCATCGACGTGGACGAGGCCGGTACCGAGGCGGCAGCGGCGACGGCGGTCGTCCTCGCCGTCTCCGGAAGCGGGGGCGCGGTCGACCCCCCCGAGCCTGCGGTGATCGTCCTGGACCGCCCGTTCTTCTTCTTCATCAGCGATGTCCCGACCGGGGCGATCCTCTTCGCGGGGCGCGTCAACGATCCGACAGCGCCCTGAACGGCACGCGGCCAGGTCCGGTCCGGCGCCGCGGGAGCCTCACCCCCGCGCCGCGATGGAAGCGAGGAGGCTCTCCAGGGAGCTCGGCTCGATCGGCTTGGTGAAGTGCATGTCGAAGCCGGCTTCCTGGGCCCGGCGGCGATCTTCCTCCCGGCCGTAGCCGGTCAGCGCGACGAGCAGCCAGGGGGAGGCGCCCGCGCCGCCCTTCAGGGCCCGCGCCACGCCGTACCCATCCATCCCGCCGGGGAGGCCGATGTCGCAGAGGATCACCTCCGGCAGGAACGAGCGGGCCGCATCGACGCCGGCGGGCCCGGACAGGGCCACCTCGACCCGGTAGCCCTCCATGGTGAGCAGCGCCTGCAACATCGACGCGGCGTCCTCGTTGTCCTCGATGACCAGGATGCGCAGCGACCGCGCGGCGACGTCCGTCGTCGGCGCCGGTCGCGCGGCCGGCGGCGCGACGCTGCGCTCCAGCGGCAGGCGGACGACCACCGCCGTCCCGTGGCCGATGCCCTCGCTCTCGGCCGAGACGGCGCCGCCGTGCAGCTCGACGAGGCCCCTCACCAGCGAGAGGCCCAGCCCGAGCCCGCCCCGGCTGCGGTCGAGGCTGCGGTCGGCCTGGGTGAACAGGTCGAAGGCGCGGGCCAGCATCGCCGCATCCATGCCGATGCCCGTGTCGCGGACGCGGATCTCGGCGGAGCCCTCCGTCTCCGCCGACAGCGAGACCGTCACCCGGCCGCCGGCGTCGGTGAACTTGCTCGCGTTGTGCAGCACGTTGCTGATGGCCTGCGACAGGCGGGTCGGGTCGGCGTGGACCCACAGCGGCTCGGCCGGGATGTCCAGCGAGAGCCCGAGGCCGCTCGCCTCGAGCGTGCTGCGGTAGTCCTCGGCGGTCTGCCGGAGCAGCTCTGTCAGGTCGCAGCGCTCCTTGCGCAGCGTGATCCTGCCGCGGGCGACGCGCGAGACGTCGAGCAGGTCGTCCACCAGCCGGGCCATGTGCACGACCTGCCGCTCGAGCACGCCGCACGCCTGCGCCGCCCACGGCTGCTGCAGCCCGGACCGCCGGAGGATCTCGGCGGCGTTGCGGAGGGGCCCGAGCGGGTTGCGCAGCTCGTGGGCGAGCATCGCCAGGAACTCGTCCTTGCGCCGATCCGCCTCCTTCAGCGCGGCCTCCGCGCACTTCTGATCGTGGATGTCCGTGGCGGTGCCATACCACTGCACGATGTGGCCCGACGGCCCGCGGACCGGCAGCGCGCGGCCGAGGAACCAGCGGTGCTCGCGCGCAGCAGGGCTGAAGAAGCGGTACTCGATCTCCAGGGGCTCGCCGGTCACGACGGCGCGGCGCCACGCGTCCTGGCACCGCCCGCGATCGTCCTCGTGGAGGAAGGAGATCCAGCTCTCGGAGGTCGCCTCGCCCTCCCGCACCGCGGTGAAGTCGTACCACTTGCGGTTGTAGTACTCGGTGGTGCCGTCGGGGCGAGACGTCCAGATGATCTGCGGCATGGCGTCGGCCAGCGTCCGGAACTTCGCCTCGCTCTCCCGGAGCGCGTCGTCGGCCTGCTTCCTCTCGGTGATGTCGTGGGCGATGGTGACGGCGAGCCGCCTGCCCGCCGCGTCCTTCCCGAGCGGCTCCCCGCGGAACAGCCACGTGCGCCGCTCGCCGGTCGCCGTGGTGATAACGGCCTCGAGCTCGGTGTTGGAGGGCACCTCCCGCGCGTACAGGGCCTGGATCCTGGAGAGGATCTCGTCCTTCTGCGCCCCGTGCGCCCTGCCGACCCACGCCTCGATGGTGGGAAGGTCCCCGGAAGCGTAGCCGGCGATGTCCGTCCACGCGCGGTTGACGCAGACGACCTGGCCGTCCTCGGCGTGGATCATGACGGGGAACGGGGCGGCCATCACGGCGCGGCGGAATCGCTCCTCGCTCTGCTGCAGCAGGAGCTCCGCCTCCTTGCGCTCGGTGATGTCGATGACCGAGCCGACGTAGCCAAGGAACTCCCCGTCCGGCCCGAGCCGGGGGGTGCCCGAGGCGATGCACCAGCGGTACGCGCCGTCGTCGTGCCGGCGCAGGCGGTAATCCAGCCGGAAGGACTCGCGCCGCGCCTCGGCCCGCTGGAACGTCTGCAGGGTCGCCAGACGATCGTCGGGGTGCAGCGCCTCGAGCCAGCCGAGGCCGACGGCGGTCGCCTCGGCCTGTCCCGAGAACTCCGACCACAGCCGGTTCCCGTACGTGGCGCGCCCGTCGGGCCCCGTGACCCAGATCATCACGGGCGCTTGATCGGCCATGTTGCGGAAGCGCACCTCGCTCTCCCGGAGGGCCAGCTCGGCGAGCTTGCGGGCGGTGATGTCCCCGACCACGCCCACCATCCGGCGCGGCCGCCCGTCGCGACCCCGCAGCACCACCGCGCGGGAGTGGACCCAGCGCACCTGCCCGTCGGCGTGGAGGATGCGGAACTCGCCGGAGTAGTCCGCCTCGCCGCGCAGCGCGCCCTCGATCTGCGCCCAGACCGCCTCCGTGTCGTCGGGGTGCACGAGGCGCACGAAATCGTCCTGGGTGCCGCCGAATTGCGCCGCGCTGAGGCCCGCGCACTCGAGCGCCTCGCTCGACCAGAAGAGGCGGCCGCTCGCCAGCTCCCACTCCCAGACGCCGAGCTGGCCGCCCGTGAGGGCCAGCCGCAGGCGCGCCTCGCTCTGGCGCAGGCCCTCCTCGGCGCGCCTGCGGACGGTGATGTGGCGCGCCGTCTCCCGGACCAGCCGCCTGCGCCCGATCGGCCGGCGCGGCGCTCCTTCCCGTCGCCTGCGCTCCTCGATGTCGGTGGCCGTGCCTATCCAGCGCTCTCCGCGGCCGCCGGCGTCCTCACCGGGCTCGGCGCGACCGAGGAACCGGCGGTAGACGCCATCGTGCCGCCGCAGCCGGACCTCCAGCTCGAGCGCCGCGCCCCCCGCGACGGCCGCCCGCCACGCCGCGGCGTAGCGCGCCGCGTCCTCCGGGTGGAGGACGGCGGCCAGCCCGAGGCGCCTCGCCTGCTCGGCGGAGAGGCCGGTGTACTCGCGGAAGCGGCGGTTGACGTACTCGAACGAGCCGTCGCAGCAGGCGGCCCATACGAGCTGGGGGATGCTCTCGGCGAGCAGACGGAACTGCGGCTCTATCCCGCGCCGCGCGGCGTCGCGATCGTACTTCGGAGAGGTCACGTCCATTCGATGGGATCGACGCCGCCCGCGGTGAGCGGCGGAGCACCTCGGACGCTTTGTCTACGTTGATGTATTCCGCAAGGTCAGCGCGGGAATCGCCGCAGGGTGACCTCGGCAGGCCAGCGACCCGGCCGAGCTGCGCGCGCGGCTGTCCGACCGGCCGGCTCGGCTGCGACGCCGCCGACCTCGACCTCGCGCTCGAGGGGGGCGGAGGATGACGCTTCGTGGGATCTCTGCGTGGGCTCTATCCATGGCGCTTGCAGGATGCGCGAATGAGCTCGTCGAGGAGGATGAAACGATGGAGTCGCGGCAGGCCCTGCACGCGCTGAGGCAACTCAAGCTCGACGTGACGTCGGGACCGGGCGCGAAGCTCGGGCCCCATCTGCTCGCGCTGCAACGAGCCGTGGCGGCGCACCCGCATCCAGGTGAGGGCGCGCTGGATCGCAAGTTCCCGATGCTCCGCGTTCAGCGCGGCTACGTCGATGTCAGCGCCCGCGGCGACGACGGCGTGGCGCTCGCGGCCGAGCTCACCGGGAAGGGCATGCTGAACGCGGAGGTCCACGGCCGCGCCGTGTCGGGCCGTGCTCCGATCTCGCGCCTCGACGACATCGCAACGACGAGCGGCCTCATCTCCATGCAGCCGATCATGGCGATATCGAACGCGGGTCTGGTCACGACGCAAGGTGACCGCTCGCTGCGCAGCGACGTCGCGCGCGCGCGGTTCGGGGTGGATGGCCGGGGCGTCCGCGTCGGCGTGCTGTCGGACAGCTTCGACTGCGCGCCAGGGCCGTTCGTGCCCGGGGAGAGGTTCACCGTCGCCGAGGACGACATCGCGAGCGGCGACCTGCCATTGAATATCCGCGTCCTGAAGGATCTGCACGATGAGCCGAACCCGGACTGCATCGATGAAGGGCGCGCCATGATGCAGATCATCCACGATGTCGCGCCGGGAGCGAGCCTGTCCTTCTACACCGCGTTCGTCAGCGTGGAGGACTTCGCCGACGGCATCGTCGCGCTCGCGCGCGACGGCGCGGACGTCATCGTCGACGATACCATTTATTTTGCCGAGCCCATGTTCGAGGACGGGATCGTCGCCGACGCGGTGGACGAGGTGGTCAAGAAGGGCGTGGCGTACTTCTCGTCCGCGGGTAACCAGGCGCGTCAGTCGTATCAGTCGGAGTTCCGCGACTCTCGACGGCGCGGTCTGCTCGGCGGGCGGCGCCACGACTTCCAGCCGGGCCCTGGCGTCGACGATCTGCAGCGCGTCTCGGTGAGCGCCGGCTCGAACACCGTGGTGGCGCTCAACTGGGATCAGCCTTCGCTCTCGGCGAACGGCGTGCGCGGCTCGCGGAGCGACATGGATCTGATCGTCCACGACACGAACGGAGAACCCCTGGAAGAGTGCAACCTCGATGATCTGCAAGAGGTCTGTCAAATGGCGGGCGTGGCCAACAACATCGGCGGCGACGCGGTCGAGCTCGCGATGATCGTCAACCGCTCTGTCGAGGGTCTGGACCTCCAGCTCGGCCTGGAGCTGATCGCCGGTCCGGCGCCGGGGCTCCTGAAGTACGTGTGGTTCGAGAGGGCGGGCACCTTCAGCGTCGAGGAGTTCGACACGCGGAGCTCCACGATCTTCGGCCACCCGAACGCCGCTGGCGCCGAGGCGGTCGGCGCGGCGGCGTGGTTCCAGACGGAGGAGTGGGGCAGCCCGCTCGATCCAGCGTGTCGGCCAGCGTGCCTGAACTTCTTCTCGTCGGCGGGCGGGACGCCCGTCCTGTTCGGTGATCGCGGCGAGCGCCTTTCGTTTCCGCACCTGCGGCTGAAGCCAGGCGTGACGGGGCCGGACGGCGGCAACACGACGTTCTTCATCGCCGACCTCGCGATGCGGATCCCGGGCACCGGCGAGCCGGACGGGTTCCCGAACTTCTTCGGCACCTCGGCGTCCGCGCCGCACGTCGCGGCCGTCGCCGCCCTGATGATTGACAGGCGCGCGCGCGACATCGCCCGCAGGTTCAGCTCGGAGCAGCTCTCGCCGTTCGAGATCTACGGGGCGCTGGAGCGCACGGCGGACGACGTGCGGCTGCGGAACTTCGGGGGCGACATCGGTCCCCAGAGGGTGCCCGGAGCCCTCGGCTTCGACTTCGACTCGGGCTTCGGCTTCGTGGACGCGGCGCGCGCGGTGCGAGCGGTCTCGCGCTGAGCTCGTGACGGGCGCCTTCCCGCGCGCCGCGCCCGCTCTCCGCGTCTCTCGGTCCGGCGTCGCGTCACCCTTGCTCCAGCGCCTGGGCCGCCGGCGGCGCGTGGCGCGCCCGCTCGCGGTGGGGGGAGCGGGCGGCCAGCCGCTCGAGCGCCCTCGGGGCGACCGCGCCGGACTTGAGCTGTCGAATCTCCGCGGCGGCGGCCTGCGCGCGCTCGCGCAAGGCCCCGTCCGCGAGCAGCGCCCGGAGCCGCGCCCGGATCGCGTCCGGCGTCGCCTCGGCGAGGGGCAGGCGATGGGCGAACCCTCCGCGCTCCGCCTGCGCGGCGTTGATCGGCTGGTCGCCGAAGAGCGGGATGATCAGCATCGGGACCCCGTGCTCCAGCGCGCGTCCGATGGTGCCCCAGCCGCCGTGCGTGATCACCGCCGCCACCCTGGGGAACACCTCCTCGTGGGGCAGATACCGCTCGATCCGGACGTGTTCTCCGAGGCCGGTGGGCACGTCCTCCGCGCTGGCGGCCGTGGCGAGGATGGGGATCCCCATCGGCGCGACCGCCAGGAGCACGCGCCGGAGCAGGCCGCCGTCCTTGCCCGTTGTCGTGGTGCTCACGAGCACCGTGCCGGGCTGCACCTCCACGGGGGCGGCGGGGCGCGACGCCTCGGGGCCGTGCCCGCCGGGCGTGTTGAACGAGACAGGGCCGGCGAAGAGCTGCCGCTCCTGGAGCGCGACGTCGGGGACGAAGCCGCGGTGGGCCATCACGACGTGGAGCTCCGGCGACGTCGCGGCGCGCACGAACTCCGCCGAGCCCCCCGGGCGTCGCGGCGGCAGGCCGAGCGCCGCCCGCGCCCGCGAGAGCGGCAGGAGCCTGTCGGCGAGGGCGTGGAGGAGCGCGGGGCGGTCGGCGACGAGCCGCGGGAGCTGGATCGACCGCGCGAGCAGCGGTAGCCCCGCCGGGTCGAGCACCGTCGCGGCGTTCCCCGCGCTCGCCCTGGGGATGCCGGCGCGCTCGGCCGCGTAGCCCGCGCCGAAGCCGAAGGTGTCATGGACGAGGCAGTCCACGCCCTCGCGCCGGAGGATGGGCGTGAGCTCCTCGGCGAGCTCCACGCTGCTCTCGATCAGGGCCTCGCGGAACCGGATCAGGTTGCGGGGGATGGTCGGGACCCACCGCAGCGCGCCCTCCACCGGGCGATCGCGGAGCCGCATGATGATGTTGTGGTGACGGGCATAGGGCACGAGCTCGGCGCCCGCCGCCCTGACCGCGGCCTCCGCCGAGGCCTGCGTGTGCACGAGCACCCGATGGCCGCGCGCGGTCAGCCCCCGCGCGAGCTCGAGGATGCGGAGCAGGTGCCCCGTCTCGTTCGGGGTGGTCATGAGGAAGGTGAAGGGCCCGGGCACACCGCCGGACGTCGCGGGTGCGCCCGGGAGATCGGGTGAGTCGGGTGAGCCGCTGCTGGATTCGATGGGGTTCGTCATGGGTCCTCGGCGCTCCTCTGGCGTTGTTCACCTGTCGAACGTTGCATGGCGCCTCGCCGTTCGAGGCTCGTCGAACCGGTGCGCGGCGGTCATCGCGGGTCTCCGGCCGGATCGAGCGTCCGGCAGAGCACGTCGACCACGAACTCGAGGTAGGCGCGGCCGTCGGCCTGAGTGAACCCGTCGCGCGCGATGTGCTGGTGGAATGGGCGGAACTGCAGCGCGCCGAGGAAGAGGTCGGCCGCGTGCTCGGGCGGGACCGGGCGCACGGCGCCGCGCGCGGCCGCGCGCGCGAACCACGCCGCGAGCTCGCTGCGCGCGCGCACCGGCGGGAAGTCTTCCCGTCGCTCGTAGGCGGTATCGAGGGTGAACCCGGCCGAGCGGAGCACCGCGATGCACGGCACGATGCGCTCGAGGTGCACGGAGATCTCCTCCGCGAGCTCGAGGAGCTGGTCCCGCGCCGCGCGGTCGTCGGGGCCGGAGCGCGCCCGCGCGATCCACGGCGGCTCCGCCGGGGGGAGCAGCGCGGCGCACAGGAGCTGCTCCTTGGTGCCGAAGCGCTGGAACAGCACCCCGTGCGAGATGCCGAGCCGCGCCGCGATCGCGGTCGTCGACACGCCGGCCCCGTGCTCGAGGAAGCAGGCGCGGGCCTCCTCGAGGATCTCCTCGTCGGTGGTGCTACGCGGGCGGACCATTCATTACTAACGTGTCACTTATAAATGAAGATGCAAGGCGGCACACCGGAGCGGAGCGCGCCGGTGCCTGGGACGTGACGACGGACACCTTCAGGCGGGACCGCTGGGGCGCGCCGCGGGAGCGCGTGGTGCAGCCAGGCGCCAGCAGCGAGACCGGGACAGACTCGCTTCGCAGCACGCCGCCCGACCCGCGATGGGCGCAGGGAATGCGGCAGCAGCGCCGCAGGGAGCGACGGAGATGAGCAAGGCACGCAGTGGTAGTGACCGTCCGATCCGGCTCGCCTACAGCGCGCGCAGACGGCTGAGCCGGCACGCTGTCGAGGTCTTCCAGGAGCTCGACCTCCGCCGCGACCCGGCGCACACCACGTCGCCCGACGCGCTGCGGGGTCTGCTGGAAGCGCGCGGGCTGCCCGTTTACGAGGGCGCGCTCGAGCTCGAGGGCCTCGCCGGGGGCACGCCGCTTCCGCCGGACAAGCGGCTCGGCGTGTTCGCCTCGCTGAAGGCGCTCGAAGGCGGACGACCGCTCGGGCCGGAGAAGCTGCCGCGCGCGGGGAGAGAGGTGCTGCTGCCGGTGGTGGCGAAGGGGTACCCCTCGCTCTGGATCGGCGAGGGCGGCCAGGTGTACCTGGTCGACACCGAGGCCGCGGGCGTGGCGCCGGCGTTCGACGGGCCGGCGCAGTACCTCGAGGCGCTCGCCATCGAGCTGGAGACGGAGCCCTGGCCGCCCGAGCCGGAGCGCCTGCAGTGGCATCGCATCAGCGTCGCCGGCCTGGTCGGCGCCGCGGTCGCCGAGGTCTTCTATGCGCCGCCATTCGCCCCGGCGTCGGGAGCGCACGGGGCCGCATGGTTGCGCGAGCACCTCCACATCGTCGAGCAGAACACCCCCGGCTTCTTCGTTGGGACCCGGGTCACGACCACCGACGCCGACGAGGCCGTCGCCGCCCTGGAGGCGGCGCTCGCCACGAACCTGGAGGTGCGCTGGTCGGGGCCCCAGCGGCGACCGCGCGCGGGGCAGCGGCCCGTCCTGTCGTTCACGTTCGCGATGGGCGTCAACGCGCCCGATCGGGAGGCGGCGGTGTGGGGCGAGCCCGGCGACTACCGCATCGCCTCGCGGAGCGTCGGCGAGCCGTGGCCGTTCCGGTGAGGGCGTCATTCCCTGTGACCCCGGCGCGCGCAGGGAACGACGCCGATGACGGGTCAACTTCGGGGACGGCCCCGAGGCGCGCCGCCCCCGCGCCTTGGCGACGTTCCGTACAGGCGCCGCCCGGAGCGCCACTGCCGCTCCCCAGTCGTGGTGGACGCTGAGGCTACGAAGGCAGCCGAGTGGGCCCGCGTTGGGTCACACGGGAAGAAAAACCAGCCGCTCCTGCCCCGCGGATCTATCGATAATTATTGATTTTTTTTGGCCGTCCGCTCCTCCGCACCAGCGACGAGGCCCAAGGACGAATTTGCGGTGGCGAACCGGGGCGATCCGTGGGATCCGCCGGGTTTTGGGAGGGGCGTGGCGACGGAGCGCAGCCCCTCAGAAGGCGTGGGCCCAACGCGGGCCCAACCGGCGAGCTCGGGATCCGGGGAGCTCGCACCGGCCGACCCATCGCCTCGCGCCGTCGTGCTCGCAGCGCTCGCCAACGCGCTCAGCTGCGCCGTCGCCCTCGGGGACCACGTTACGGCTCGGGTCGTTCACGAGGTGATCGGTCGGCTGTTCGGCATAGCGCCAGCACCGGAGGGGCGCGCAAGGTCGCGCCGACGGTAGCAGGCCGCATTGACGAGGCGCCCGGATAAGACAGATGCGGAGCTCCGCAGAGGCCGAGCCACGTCGATGCGGTCCGCTAACGATGCCCTGCGGCACAGCCGCGCCGCAGAGCGGGGTTGGCTGCTGCCGCTGGTTGGGCCGCAGGCTTGCCGGTCTACGCGATCACACGCGACCATCGCCCTACCGTGGCGAATTCGCCGACGGCTGCAGTGGTGTACTCTCCGAGCCCGTCGCGGCGCTCTGCGGTGCGGCCGGATGGCCGGATGCCTGGCCCGCCCGATATCCGAACATAAACGCCGCCCAAACAAGCCATGCCACTATACTAAGCAGCACTGCCGTTGAAAACGTCACCTTGTCGCGAAGAGCCCTAACCAGCTCGCGGGAGCGATTCACCAATCGTAGGCTACGGCTCTGAACAGAGTTCCGAGAACCTGTAGAAGACATGGGCTTCCGAAAGATGCCACTCAGCGCACGGCTAACGAATTTGCGCGCTTCGGCGAGCTCATCCGCGTCAGGTGCATATCGCTCCATCACTGCCACCACCCACCCTGGACCGTGGCCAGGGACTGATCGAGCAAAACCCTCCAACTCACCTACAGGAACGACAAATATGTTGAGCTGTGCGAGTTTAGAGAAAAGTTCATTTGCGGCATTCGACGCGGCACCCCCCGGAAGTGCCGCAAGCCCAGATCTCTTCAAGAGCGACCAGCCGGACTCGATTCGCGCCAACTGCCTAACTCGATCAACGAGAGTATCCGTGACAAACTTGTTATCATATTCCGCGAATAGTTTCTTTATCTGTGCAAGCAGATCGTCCTTGGTAACTGTAGTGCCGAGTCGAACAGACGCATCATTAATCTCCCGCCAGAGAGGAAACAAAGCTTTCCAGTCACCGCCGGCCGCCTTCACGAGCGATGAAAGCGTCTGAGTGTCCCGAATCGCATCAGCGTCAAGAATCGCCGCACACGGAACCCCCAATGCGCGCAGTGACGCCATTACATTTGCAACCCTGGCCTTGCCTCCGGTGGGCAAGAACATCACATCGCTTGTCTTGGTCGTGCTAGGGCTAGAGACCCACTGGTAAAAACGACAGTCTGCGTCAGCTTCGCAGATCACCACTGCATCGTGAAACAACGCATCTAATACATTTGAATATTGAAGCGTAGGATCATTCCATAATTCAGCGACTCGTTCAGGGGACACACTCGCAGCCTCGGGGCCATCGTCTCCTCTAGACAGCCGAATAACACGCACGGAATCGGGCTTAGCCTCAAGGGCCCCTCTAAGAAAATCAGCACTATGAGTTGCAACGAACAGCTGTTGACCCCTCTCGCGTTCGCCGGCCAGCGTCCGGCCAAGCAATCGAGCCTGAGGCGGGTGAAGGAACACTTCAGGCTCATCAACGATAGTTACAAATGGCTTAGTGGTCAGTACTTCAAGCAGACACCCGACGTAAGATTTGAGCCCATCACCCTGTCCCGCTAGCCGTGGATGGCTGCGAAGCCACTCAAGATATCTTAGATCGACACGATTTGGAGTGGGCGCAGACTCTCTGTCGCGAACGCAATAACCGTGAAACTCGGAACCCGCTGCTTGATCAATTACAATACTGAGCCCGAACGCATCAGCGACAAGTCGCGCAAGCCGATCGTCTAGCTCCGGACGTTTGAGCAAAAAGTGAAACGGATGCTCAGGAACACCGTCGAGCGGATCGAAGGCCTTACACGATTCCACGGCAGCCATCCGCTTTCGATATGTGACATACGTGTGCAGCTGAGCCAGGAGACGTTCGGAAAGGCGGCGATTCAGCCACGTGTCGAAGTCGGATTCTTCGATAGGGCCACCCCACCCCAAAAGTACCCTTTTGCGCGGGCCACCCGAGTATTCCTGCTTGTAAGCTGGACGAGGGTCTACCCAGTCACGAAGAGCTCCTCGCGATCCGTTTTTAGCTACATTTGCGGCTCGCAACACGAGGCCATCGCGAAGCGAGCCCCCTAGTGCACCTAACAATTCGCGCAGCATGGTCGACTTGCCAGCGTTATTAGGTCCAATGATTAGAACCAGCTGCCCGGAGGCCAGTTCGACGTCTAAGCCGCCTTGAAATTGTAACGAAGAAACGAAGAACGCGAGAGGGTCGTTCGGGTCCATGTTGATGCGCTTTCAGGTCGTACTGAATCTTCTCTGCCAAAGACGCTACGATCCTAGTTCAAGATCTTACGAATACGCAAACCCGATGGGCTACGGAACGAGCGCTCGGCGCACTGCCGCCCAGCTATGCGGTCTGCCGAGGGCGCGGCGAGGAGGTCCGAAGGGTGCCCGAACCAACCCGTCAGCGGCAGACCGCACAACTAGGTGCCCGGCTCATGTTTTTCGACATCCAGTTTCTTCAAATGGATTTTCTACCATGTTTTCGTGGGAACGTTCCCCCAGTTCAATGGGTTCCGTGCGCAGATAAGCACGGGCGAAAGCCGCGGCACTCGCGCAGGCATACCTCGTCCACTGCTCGTTCCGCCGGAATCCGACGACGTCGCTAATGCCGCGGATTGCAAGCATCGCACAGCGCTCTCGTGCCGCTCGATAGACCCCTCCTGACTCCATCTCAACAGCCAAGAGATGGCGTGCAGTTTGCAGCCATGGAATCAGGATGCGAGTATCTTTGATAAGGCGATCGCTTGACGCAATGACTCCCGAGCAGAACTTTGGGTGACGAGCCTTGGACGTGAAATGATATTCAAGCGATTCGCGAACGTCATTGTTCCAATCTGCCGGCCCGTATAGGTTTCCGTCTTCCACGAGGACAGACGGTCGTTCGGGCAACCCCTCTGTCCAGTTGCCTATGTCCTGCGACCGCGCTCTGAGGTTCGCGACGTGGTGTTCGATTCTTTTTCCCACCGGGCCTCCCGCCATCGCGTATGTGGGATCATGACTTTCGTGCCGAGCCTCCACAGTGTAGTCGTGGATGCGCAGAGACAGGACCACATCTCCCAAGGTAAAGTCCTTGCTGGGTAGAGCGCCAGCAATACCGACGACAAGAATTAGCCGAGGAGACAGATCCTCGATGAGGTCGCGTGCGGCGCTCTGAGCCTCACCGTTGCCTTGCTCCGACTGGCGCATGATGGCCACTCGGTAGGTCGCACCGCCAGCGGCTTCTGTAATCCGCAGGTTGTAGTGGCGGTGGGTTGCGGGGCTGACGTAGACATCGGAACCGGTCGGGAACGCCTGCAGTACCGCTTCGAACTCCTCGTCCTTGATCGTGAGAATGCCGACATCCACTTGGCGCTGGGCAAGCGTGGTGAAGTTTGATTGAACCCCAAGCGCTTGCTTCGCCGTCGAAGAGCCGATTTCGGCGATGACTCCAGCGATGCTATCTCCGTCAGGTTTTGGCAACGTAAGCAATATCGCGCTGAGACGCATGGCAGCACGTCCTGTAAATGGGGTCTCACGGAGCACATGCTCAACTATGGATGGAATGGCCGTAACGTCCCAAACATTTACCCGCGACTGGAGTAGCTTGACAAGGTTCTGAGCCTTCGCTTCGTGGTCCGGTGACGCTGTTGAGCCGGACGGAGTATCATGGTACCGCATCACAGCCGTCGCGAGCCGAAGGAGTTGCGCACCGCCCTCGGCATCATAGGGCGAAGCCGCCACCGCTAGACAGGCATGGCGTAGGGCATCGATCTCCTCTCCGTATCGCAGCGGGTGATCTGGTGCCGAGTAGAAGTGGACGGCTTCGGCCAAGTCGCGCGCAGCACGTCCTACAGCTTCCAGGAAATCAAAGCACGCGTCACTCAGTGCCATCGTCAATTCTCGTACGGGGGTGAACGTTCGTCCAATCCAAGCGGCAAGTGCACCAATTTCATATTAGCCGGTTCTCCGCTCATCTCGCCGTGCCTGGCTGAAGTAGAAGGACTCGAAAGCGTTTCGAAGCAGGGTATGTCGAGAAATAACCCGAACGGTTGAACCGGTGTTCTCCTCGATGAGGCGATAATTCTGATCGTCCTTTTCGAGGCGCATGCGGAGCGAATTGGTTATGAGAGCCTCCAGGACAACAGCGCACTGCTCAACAGAGCGAACTACGAGTATTCCGTTCAGCACACCAGTACTTAGGATCACCTGAAGTGCTAGCGGATGGATCTCGCGAAAGAGATGCGCACGGCGTTCGAAGCGTGCGGCAACCGCTACGAGAATCCCGTCGATGTGCCGCCTTAGCGTGCTGGGCACCACTGCCGTCCGCGCCGCGACGACGTCTTCAATCCAGCGCCGATACTCCTCGCGGTTGCTCTCCGGGACACGATCAGCCTCGGCAAGCAAGTCGAAATCCGCTGCGTGCTCGCGCAAGACTTCGACCAATTCGCCATCTTCCAGCGTTGCAAGGCGGGCCTGGAGAATTCGGGAGAGTAGGGCTTCGTCATCGACCGAGTCATCCAAGTCCTCGAGGAGAGCGCTGTCCACTGCGCGGAGTATCTCGATTCGATCTGACCGCGACTTGCGCGCCAATTCCTCGGAGTCGATCTTCGCTGACGGGACGTGCAGCTTTGGGACATACACAACCACCGGTTTGCCTTGGCCGAGGGCAACAGATGCTTCCGAGTCCTTTCCGAAGGAGTCCGCCTTTTGGGCCATATAGATGGTGACGTCAGCTCGGCGAAGCATAAGGGCCTCAACAAGGCCTTTGGCAATGCGGTCGTCAATCCACGACTGCGTCGGGTTGAAGTACCGAAGATTGAGCGCCTTTACCCGTGAGTGACCAAATAGCGACTTTGCGAAACGGTTGACGGAGATGAAGTCTGCATCTGACCTCATCGAGGTTGCCACATAGACGTCAAGATAGTCGGCGCTAAGGTAATGACTGAGGTTACGCTCGGCGATTGCTTGGGTTTCACTAATTCGAGCGATCTCGGTGTCCGTCTTCGGCGCAAGGCGAGCAGCCTCACGCTCGATGGCATCAGGGTCCGGTTGAAAAAGCGGAGAAAAGAGCCCATTTTCGATCGAGCTATTGAATCTCCTGAGCAGGGAGTCCATCCGACGCTTCGTCTTCTCATTCTCTTGGTCGAGCGCTGCGCGCCCGTCCTTTCGCACGTTGGCTGCCAGGCGCTCAAGAAAGGTCTTCAACGCTTGCCGCTCTTTCGTCTCTTGTCGAACCCGTTCAGCCGAGATGTACCCGAGATCCGCCAAGCGGTCGTCAGGGATTTGCTCAATATGATGCCAGTCTGAGCGGTTCGTGTAAAGGGACAGGTTTCTCGCTTTGAGAGGGGAAAGGTATTGCGTAATGTCGGACGCAGAAGATAAAGTCAAAAATGCTTCGCCAAAAGTGCTAAATAGACGAATTGCATCGTTTTGATACACCTGAATATGTTGTTCAAGAAGCTCCAGGGAGCTGCATGCTCTTGGGCCAATGTACTTGTCAAAGAATGACGCCGATACCGGGTGCTGGCCATAGTAAATAAGTATTGAATTGAAGAGATCGTGCGTCTGCCTCTCAGACAGGCGACCGTCGAGGAGTTGCGAAATGAGACGTTCGCATGCCTCGCGCGACTGCTCAGTCAACTGTACCAGGGAGACTGGACGACCAACTAGTTCGGACAGTTGCTCTTCGAACCGGAGCCGTTGAAGGGAGGATTCATTTGCGTACTCCTCCCAATAGGTTCTAGGGATTCCGAGGAACGAGCACACGGTTTCGAGGACTGCTGGCTTTGGGAGTCGTACCGCTTGCTCGATATGGGCAATAGTGCTTCTGTTTGCTGGAGGGCCGGCTTGTTCTGCGAGCTGCTGCTGAGTAAGCCTACGCTGTTCACGGTGGGAGCGTACGAGATCGGCTAGTTGCTCTCTGGATGCTCTCATAATGGCAATATTCCTCGATCTTTATGATGGCTCTTTGCCCGGCTAACCATCAGGCGATTGGTCAACCGAAACCGCCGGACCAGGTCTGTCTAGAACCTCGCCTTCTGTGATCTTCCCCACGAAAAGTCTCACGGATCGGCTCTGCGCCGCAAGGCCCAAATGGTATCCAGCGCCATAGGGGAGGTCCGTCTAACACCCGGGGGGGGGGCGCCGCCTTTCCGGAGGGCCGGAGGCGCGGCGGACGCGCAGCCGGAGGCGTCGCGCATGGGTGACACAGCGCGGGCCGCCTCATCGGGAGGTTGCCGGACACATACCGGTCCGTTCACAATCTCGGACCGAAGGGGCCGTCGAGGGGGCTGCGGAGGGCCAGGCCGCCGCGGTTCAGCACGTGCTTCATCGTCCAGAATTGACCGGCCGCTGGTCGCGAAAACTGGTCCACCCCCCGGTAGACGGTGGTAGCTCGACCGCGCGGTCGGCGCGTTCGGGATCGAGCCGATGGTGAGCGCGCGGGTCGCGACGAGGGCAAGGTGCGACGCTCGGGGGATGCATCGCGCACGGCCGTGGCGGGTCTGCCGTCGGTGGTTCCAGCCTGACCCTCGCGTTGGCGATCGGCAGCACGTGTCCTCGTCGCCGTCGTGCCAGGTGGCACAGCGGAAGATGATGCAGGGGTCGTGACCAGACCGCAACGCGGACTACCTCGTAGCACGGCGGCTGAAGCAGCTGACAGCGATGGCGTGGCCGCCATCTGCGCCGCTGTGGGTGCCGCCGCTCGACCGACTTCCCTGGGTATGCCGTCAGCGCCCATGTCGAGACCCTGGGCCGCGAGCGCATCCACCCGGTTTTCCTGCTGGACGAAGCGCACCTGCTCCACCAGGATACGCTTGACCATCTTCACATCCTGCTCAACTACGAATGGGACAGCCGCTCACTGCTGTCGCTGATCCTGGTAGGGCTCTCTGATCTCCAAGACCGTCTTGAGCTGCGCAAGAACCGCTCGCTGTATTCGCGAATCGAGCGGCGTCTCTCGATTGGTCCGATGGTCCCCGACGACACCGGCGAGTACGTGCGGCTACGGTTGCGCCGAGCCGGCGCCGACCGCGAGATCTTCACCGCCGACGCACTCACCCTGCTGCACGAGGCGGCTGGATCGAGCCTGCGCGAGATCGACCGCATGGCCACCGCCGCGCTGCGCGAGGCGGCGCGGCGCAAGAAGAAACTCGTCGAGCGAGAGGTGATGGCGCACATCGTCGGCGACTTGGGGACCGACGGCAGCTGACGCCGATCGAAACGACCGATGCGCCCTTCGCGCCGGCGCAGCAGCTCCTCGCCCGCGCCGGCGGCCACGACCTATGATAGCCATCACGAGGCGGCCTGCGGCGCACGCTCGCGAGGATGGCCATCGCGCTCCTTGACCGCAGCCGAGCACGTCCGCAATTGCCATCAATCAACCTGCTCGGCGGACCATCAGCCAACCTGAGCGTCAACAGTCCTCGCGAGTCGCTTGGGAATTTGGGTCGAGTAGGTGGCTCCGAGGTGTGGACCCCCCCCCGCGGAGCTAGTGGGACCGTTTGATAAGTCTTTCAAAATAGTTGTGGAACGGAGCCGTGTGATCGTGGCTTGCTGCCCGTGCGCAGCTTCGACTGGCCACCGCGGACTATGTTAAAACGCTTATCGAACAGTCCACTAACTTCCTGCGCCACCAGTACAGCTGCTTTGGCTTGTACCCGTCGTGCCGCGCGAACTTCTTCGCATTCAGCGTAGATTTCGCGCCCATGGGGCACGAGTGGGCCGACGGCGACGCGCCAGCGGCGTTCCGCTGACGAATGCGACGCCGATTACAACGATGCGCTTCCAGAGCGTCACGAAAACACACGCCCCCCTTACCCCCGCTATGGTTTCGGCTGGTTTCGGGCTCAATTATGCCAGCGGGCGAGCTGCGAGCGCTCCGGCACGTGCAGCTTCGTGCCCCGGCTCGACCGGGCCAACCTTCCCGGGACGAGGATCAGCGCGCGGCGAAGCCACGGCGTTCGCCAGCTCGCGAGCTGCGGAACGTGGTCCAGCACATAGCGGCGCATCAGGTTGGCGGTCAGCAGCTTCAACAGCAGCGCGGCATGATTGGCGTTGAAGCAGTGGCTCGGCACGCGACCGCATCCCCACCCGTGCTTGAGATCGCCGATGAGCGGCTCGATGCCCGCGCGCAGGTCATATCGCGCCGCTACATCTTCCGGCGCTTCGACCGGCTCGTTGGTCAAGAAGACCTGCACCGTGTAGTCGAGGCCTTCCCAAAGGTAGATCTGCTTGCCGTTCTCCCGGTCGCGTGTGCGTACGGCGATGACGCGGACCCCATCCGGCCAATCGCCGCGCCGGAAAGGCACCTCGGCCACCTGCCGTCGAGGACGACCGTCGGCATCCCGGTCGATGGTACGCCATCCGGTGGCGTGTGCGACCATGCCCACCAGATCGGGGCTCATCCGCGCCTTGGTCAGGAAAAAGCATCCCCTCGCGGCGACGGCGTGCATCAGCGCGCTGCAATCGCCCGCGCCATCGATCCGCACGTAGATGACCGCGCTTGGCGCTGCGGCGCGCGCCCGGTCGATGCACTCCTCGACGAACGGTACATCGGCTTCGCCGAAGCTCGTATCGCCGGGTCGCAGTTTGGCTCCCACGATAGCGTCGGCCTCGGCGATGCGCGCCAGGATCGGGTGATAGCTCGGCCGGCCGTGGTAGCGCGGGTTCGGGCCCGGAAGCGCCCCCTCCTGCATCCCGAAGAGCGGCTCCACGGTCGTATCGACGTCAATGTGCACGAACCGGTGCTTTCGGCGAGCAACGAGGGCGAGCCCGTGGTCGACGACCATGCTGTGCAGCGCTTCGAGCGCCTGCTCATCGAAGCGGCACAGGTCCCGATAGACGGTGTCGATGCTCGGAACGACCCCGCCTGCGAGACGTACGAAGAGCGGATCGACGGCGAGCGCTTCGATGCCGAAGACGCGCTCCTCGCCGGCGAGCGCGCAGTCCATCAGCAGGCGCATCTGTGCGGCCATTGGGTAGATGACCGAACGGCCCGTCTTCAGCCGGAAAAACCTGCGGCTCAGGGCCGCGTCGACGCCGAGCTCCCGGAGGAAGGCGCCGAAGGGAGCAAGTCCTGCGATGCCCGTCAGGTTCTTCTCCGAGGGCTCGACGTGAATCCTGGAAGGGTCTGGCCGCCGGATTCGCTCCTGGTGCCGCCCATCGCCTTTGCTCTTGAACCCGAGCTCGCGTCGGCGCACCTTGGAGGTGCTCGGCGTGCGTCTTCGTTTGGTCATAGCAACCCGGGCGGGTCGCCACGCCGAGCCTTTCTTTCAAGGCGTTCCGTTTACCTCGCCGGATTTCTCACGCCCCGGATCGGCATGGTAGGCGCGAAATCCACGTTCAGAGCTTGCTTTCGCACCACTGCCGCAGCATGAGATTCAACATGTGAATTGATACGCCAGTTCATGCCCGGCGTCCCCGGTGGCATGGCCACAGACGGACCCTTATAGCCGCGTCGTCTTAGGTGAACGTGACGGCGATCGCACCGTGCGTGATGCGGTCCGGCAGGTCGAACGGCGTGTAGCGCCCCGGCGTACCGCCGGGGCGCGGGCCCGCGCTGCCGATTTAGCTCTGGCTCTTTAGAAAACTCGGATCGATCCATGCGCTAACGACCTGCGCCGATGCCTTGGGCTCCTCTAGCGGTTGTAGCAGGCTCAAGAACCGGGTAAAATCCGGAGCGACTTCAACTTCCTTCTCGAGCTCGTGATCCCAAAAGGTGATGGACCAAGTCGCGCCAGCTCGGCGGAGGAGAATGAGATTTCCCCCTTCCGCATCTGCGATGGGCCAGCCATCTCTTGGCAGCCTGTCCATGAGGGCACGCTTCTCACGCAGCACCTGTGATGCGCTGAAGAATTCCGTCACGCCGGCGCCGTAGTTATCAACCGGAAACTCATTCGGCTCTACCCTCCCGCCATCTTGTGCTTTGAGGAACTCCACATAGTCTTCAGGAAGAGGCTCCTGCACTGCCTTGATGAGAGCCCGTATGTTGCTCGGTTCGCACGGGGGTTGGACCTTTGCAAATGTTACTGTCATCTCTCACCTCTTATGATTGCTGCGCCACCAGTGTGCCGGGCCGCTTGATGAATGTTCCTGGGGACCAACAGCATGGTTCGAGCATCCTCGACGTGGTGCCAGACGTAGCCCTCGGGTGTTGCTTTAAGTCCGACGGCTTTGTTCGCCATGGCTGCGTCCCTGGCATAGTTACCTGTCAAACCATCGATCTCAACGCGTGCCTTTGAAAACGGTGAGAAGTCGGGGAATCCTTGTTTGGTGTACCGAACCCCCGAGGGGTGCACTTTTCCTGCCCATTGACTGTTGATCGGGGTCCGACCGCCAATCTTCACTGCTTCGCCTGCGGCAGCCGTGGTGCTCTGCGGGCCCTTGTTCCCCAACCCTTGCGACATCAGCGCCTGCGACAGGCCCTGGATCCCCGCCGCGATGTTGCCGACGCCACCCACGACGAGCCCGGTCGACGCGACGATCGCAGGCACACCGACCGCCGCGCCGACGCCGGTGACGCTCGTGATGCCCCCGAAGACCTCCCCCGTCAAGCCCCCGATCGTGAGGGCGAGCCCTCCCACGATCTGCCCGATGGCCAGCCCCATCCTGGCTTCCGGTGTCCCATGGGCCAGCACGCCCGCGGCGTCCAGCAGCCCATGCCCGACGCCGGCGAAAGGAACCGCCCCGAGCAGCAGTCCGGCGAGGAACCCTCCCTCCACCTGCACGTAGGGGTTCTGCGACCAGTCGATCGGAGCCGTGGTCACCGGCTGCGGCACATGCCCGGACGCGCTCCCGGTCGTGCTGACGTCGATCGGCGGCACGGCGCCGCCCGTCTCGGCAGCTATGGTGTTTGTATCGGCCTCGGAGCGCGCCCCGTGCTTCGGGAGCGGGAGGACCAGCTCGATCTCGATCGGCGGTAGGCCGAGCTCGTCCGAAGTGAACTCCGCGCCAGCCGACAGCGGTGAGTCAGCCCCGTCCCTCGGGAGCGCTTCCTGGAAGCCGCCCGGGTCGACGTACGCGAGCGGGTTGTTCAGCACGTAGCTGTACGGATTCCAGCTCTGTCCGAAGAACACGAAGGAGACGATCGGGTCGGTGGTCAAAAACCGCCCGATCCTGGGATCGTACATCCTGCCCTTCATGTTCACGAGCCCGAGTTCGTCATCGCTCTCGTGCCCGGTGAACCCCTGCGCCGTCTTGCTGGCGAACGACACCGGCGCAGGCTCTCCCCAGACGGGGTTTCTCCGCTGCCCGAACGGATCGTAGCTCCGCCGTTCAATCACGTCGCCGTCCTCGTCGGTGAGCGCGTCGACCGAGCCGAGGTGATCGACGTGCACGTACAGTGCGCCCTCATCCGCACCTCCCCGGGTGACGATCGCCACGACCCGCTCCGGCGAGTGCACGTGGTACCGGTGCTCCACAATACCCGACGCCGCATCGGTGACCCGCTCGTACAGCTCACCGAGGTAGAGCGTCTCTTTCTCGGGTGTCGTCTTGCGGATCCGCTGCTGATCGCCGTCGTAGCCGAACGTGACCGTGCTCGCGCCCTGCGTGATGCGCTCCGGCAGGTCGAAGGGCGTATAGCGCACGGCCGTGCCGCCGGGGCGCGCGATCTGATTTCCGACAGCGTCGTAGCCGAAGCTGCCCGTGACGAGCGCTGCGCCGGTGGCGGCGTGCGGGTGCAACGGATCGTCGTAGGCGAGCGTGCCGGCGTCCGACTTGAAGGTGAGATTGCCGTTCGGCGCGTAGTCGTAGCGGACCGCGCAGGGCGCTGACGCGCTCTCCACCTCGCTGAAGTACGCGCAGGTCAGCCGCTGGAGCGCATCGTGCCGGAAGCGCTCCGTCGTGTTTCGGCGCTGAAGCGCGTCGGTGCGGTGCGTGAGGTTCAGGAGATCGTCATACCCGTAGTCCAGGTCTTGCACCTCGGCCGCGCCGCTCTGCGTCACCACGTGTCCGAGGCGCTGCTTGTCGGCGTGGTAGCTCCGTGTCGTGATCGCGCCGTTGCCGAACACCTCCTCTCGAAAGCGCCCTGCGTCGTCCACGTCGGTCAAGCGCCAGTACGCGTCCTTCGTCCGGCTGTCACGCACGGCGAGCACGTGGCCGTGCGCGTCGTGATCGTGGGCCACGACGAAGGACGCCGCGCCGGAAGGCGCAGGATACGTGACCGTATCGACACGGCCGAGTTCGTCGTAGCCCAGCTTGGCTTCCAGGGGAGCGCCCTCTCCCTCGATGCGGAGCGAGATCGTCTCGATCTGGCCGAGGCGGGTGTACCCGTACGTCTTGTCGCCATCCGGGCTCGCGAGCGTGTGGAGCTTGCCGATCCCGTGCGCCGCCGTGTCCCAGGTCCACTTCGTTGTCAGGAGCTCGGCGCCGTGCCGGTCCACGCGCGAGTCGGGTCGGCCGAGCGCATCGTAGGCCCACGTGGCCTCGCGCCCGAGCGCATCGGTCGACGACATCTGCTCGCCGAAGCCGTCGTGGATCGAGCGCGTCGTGCCCCGATCGGGGTCGTCGAGCTGCCGGACGCGGCCAAACGCATCGCGCGTCATGCGCGTCACCGCGCCGCCTGGGTCAGTGACCGTGTGCAGCATGCCGAACGGGCCGTAACTATAACGGGTGATCCCGTCGGCTGCATCGGTGATGGACTCGGCTCGCCCCAGCGGATCCTGCGCGGTCACGGTCACGTCGTCGAGCGGATCGGTGACGCGCACGAGCAAGCCATCGTACTCCGTCGTCGTGACCGCGTTCCACGGCGTCGCGGTGCGCACTTCGCGGCCCAGGGCGTCGTGCTCGTAGCGCACGTACAGCCTCTCGCGCTCGGGCGTATCTTCGCGGACAGGCACCGAGCGCCGCGCGATGTGCTCGCCCAGCGCATCGTACCCGATCTCCTGCATGATGCGCTTCGCCTCGCTCGAACCCTGCGCCGCCTCCGGTTCGGGCCCGTGCCACCACCACCGGATCGGGCGACCGAGGCTGTCGAATTCGATCGTGTCGTCGGCGCCGCCGGTCGTGGTGCTTCGCTCCGTCACACGCCAGGCGTCCTGGTTCGGACCACCGTCCTTGGTGCGCGAGAGCGCGATCGTCGTCGTGGTGCCATCCGGGCGTCTCTCGATGCCGAGGCGCCCGAAGCCGTCGACCCGCCATTCCGTGAGGAGCTGATTCGGATCGACCCGCCTGAGCAGCACGCCGAGCGCGTCGTCGTACTCAACGATCGTCGTGTGCCCGGCCGCATTCACGTAGCTCTCGGGGAACAAGCCCTCGTCGTCGAGCTCCGCGCTGGACGTCCGCCGGTGGCCGAAGGCGTCCTCTGCCGTGACGCCAGTGATGTTACCGAAGTCATCATGTGTGTAGGTGACCTTCAGCTTCGTGTCGGGCAGACCGTCGTCGCTCTCGGTGGACTCGGTGTCGACCTCGCCGTAGATCGTCGTGGTCCGCGTGAGGGTCCGGCACTGGGATATGCCTGCTGCGGCGCTGCACTCCTCCTGCGTCTCAAGCTGGCCGAGGACCCAGCGCTCGGTGTCGTTCTTGAACGTCCGCGCGACGTTGAACGTGAGATCGACGCCGCTCGTCGAGACCTCCTCGGCGCGCACGTTGCCAAAGTCATCGAACTCCGTCACCTTCGACACCGAGTCGCGCAGCAGCGCCGCGCCGCCGCCTCCGCCCTCGACTTGCCGCACGTATGTCTCGATCGAGGGCGGCTCGCCGCTCGGGGGTGGATACGTCCCTTGCGCTCGCCTCACCCGGCGCTCGGCCGGTAGCGTGAAGTACGTCGCGCCCTCGTTCGTCGGGACGAGCGTCCGCTTCACGTCGAGGAATGAGAGCTCGATCTGCTCCGGCCTGGGCTGGGTAGGCAACCCCGGCGCCCAGCGCCACGTCCGCAGGACGCGCCCAGCGAAGGGGAAGACCTGGAACTCGTCGTCGTACGTGACGTGGTCGTAGACATCGAGCGTCGCGGCGCCCGTGTCCAGATCGGTGACGATCCGCTCCCCGAACCCGAGGAATCCCCTGCCCAGCCGGTGGTAGCGCCCGTCGCGGTAGCTGACCTCGAAGCGCCGCTGTCGATCCGCACCGTTGTTGAACGCGTATGCGCTGACCACCCGACGAGGTCCCACGACGCAGCGGCGTGGATGACCGCAGTCGTCCGCTGCGCCGGAACGCGCGAGGTAGAGCGGGCTCTCCCGCGCCTGATCCTCCGCCGCCATCGACGCGTCGGTCAGGTGCCCGTACGAGATGCTCACGTCGGGCACGAAGCCTGGCTCGGACGGCTCGCGGGCGTTCATCCCATCGGAGATCGCGACCAGCAGATCCTGATCGGCCGAGAGGCTCTGGAAGATGTTGAACACGCCGCCGAGCGACAGAATCACGTCCTGGGCCCCGTCTCCATCGACGTCACCGGTGCGCGGCCCGCGTGGATCGGCGAGGGTGATGGCATCGCCGAGGCTGGCCTCGAACGGCACCTGCGGGTTGACGAGCCTGAACGTCGGCCCGTTGCGTTCGCCCGTCGCCAGGAGGACGGCCCACGACGGCAGCGCATCGGAGCCGCCCAGCAGCATGCCCGGAGGGACGGGCATCAGGAGATCCTGCCGCCCATCACCATTGAATTCGAGCGGCACGGCGAACCGGAAGAACGCGTCCTGGTCCGGGAAACCCAGCAGATCGCCGAAGCTGAACGCGTCGACGGTACGGAACGGCGAGGGCACGAAGGTCGGCCCCGTGTTGACGTAGGTGGTGAGCTGGTGGTGGTTGAAGCCGGATTCGACGGCATCAGGCAGGCCATCGCCGTTCACGTCGAGGAAGACCACGCGGCCCCCGGGGCCCGCGACAGGTAGCGCGGTGTCGAGCACCTCCCAGCGCTCATCGCCGCGGCGCATGATCGCGTCGTAGCTCGATCCGGTGAGCACCGTCCCGTCACCGAACCGCTTCAAGGACGGCACGATGAGATCGATCTTGCTGTCGGCGTCAACGTCGAGCGTGTGGAATTCCGTATCGCAGGGATAGCCGGTGAGCAGCTCGAGCGATTCGCCCCTGGGGTCGAATCCCGCGGACGTCACGCCGCGTGCAGGCCGCCAGATGTGGACGGTCCACACGGCAGAAAGCGGGAGCGGTGCCTCTCCCTCGCGGGCGTGGTCCTCGCACTGGATCAGATCCGGCACGCCATCGCCGTCCAGGTCGGCGAGGTGCATCGACGCGCCGGGGCTGCTCAAGCTGGGCGGCGCAGGCGTGCTCCTGAGCGGAAAGGGCCTGCGGATGCCCGTGTCATGGAGCGCGAAGGTCCAGTCCCGCCGGGACAGGAGCACATGCCACGTGACCTCGGCACCGTAAACGTCGTGGAGCAGGACGTCCATCCGCCCATCGTCGTCGTAGTCCAGGACGGTCCCGAGCTCGGGCTGAAGCGTGGCCGGGTCGGAGGGCCCGACCGGATCGGCGACCGTGGGCCACTCTTCGAGGAAGGCGAGCTCCGCCGGTGCGAGAAAGGACGGCGAGGCGCGGGGCCCGAGGTTTCGCGCCGCCAGCCACGCGGTAATCGGGTTCCTCGGTGTGCTGAGCGCCGCGACCATGTCCGGAATCACGAGGTCATCGCGCCCATCGCCGTCAAGGTCGAACACCATCGGGCTCGCCCTCTCGGAGACCGGCTCGTCGATGTCCGTCGTGAGCCGCTTGAACCCGGGCGAGGCGCGGCTGTACTGAAACCGTGTCGGAGGCTTGCAGACCCCGTCGCTCGCGCACTCCTCGACCTGGGTCAGGAGCGTGCGGCTCGTCGCCGGGTTGAGCTCGTAGCCGAAGCCATAGCGCCGGACCAGGGTATCGCCCGGGCCGAGCATCTGGATCTCGTCCAGGCGAAGCGAGCGCTGGAGCGCCATGCCGCCCGAATAGCCGGTGCGAATGGTGGCCGCATCCTTCGTCCCATACACGAAGCGCACCGCTCGGGAAGGCTCGAGCGACGGCGTGCCCTCGAAGCTCGTGTAGCGGATCTCGTCGACCGCGTACTCGGCGGTATGGCCGTCCTCCGCCTCGGCGACGCAGTACGCGTACGTCATGGCGTTGCCGCGGCCGTCGCGGACCTTGTTCGCGAGCCACGCGCGCGGGACGCTGCCCCGCGCGAGCGGCTTGCTGCCCTCGGTGTGCCCGTACTCGACGACACGGCCGTCGGGCAGGTGCGCCTCGAAGAAGAGCGCCTCGGCGGGCGCACCGCCTTCCGGAGCGTAGTGCCCGACCACCTTGACGAAGGTATCCGGGAACGTCCGGTACTCGATGGTTCCCGGCCCCTCTCCCACCGGAACGAGGCGCTGCCCATCGAGGCAGAGCTTGTCCTCGCCGTCGTACCTCACGCCGCGGATCTCCCCGTCCTGCGCGAGATTGCTCGGACATCGCGTGATCGCGGAGAGCCCTGCGATGGAGAAGCCGGCGCCGAGCACGCCGTCGCCCGCATCGCTGCGGTAGACGAGCTGGAGCCTTGGTCCCATGCCCGCGCGGGAGGGCACGGTGGCCAGCTCCATCGTGTGCACGGCCTCCCCGGTGCTCGAGATGGAGAACGTCCCCGGAATCGTGCCGGCGGCGACGGTCTCGACCTCCGGCGCGGGGCGGGGCGTCGCAGGGCCGTGTGCGCCCTGGGTCCGGCAGGCGATGAGGCCCTGAGGCGGCTCCAGGGGCGGGCCGCCGGAGAGGCACTGGCATCCGCCCTGCGCGAGCATGCAAGCGAGAAACATCCAGAGCGGGATCAACGCCCGGAGCACACACCGCGGAACTGGCGCCATCGCAACCTCCCTGACGCACAGAGGTGCCACGACGCTGCTTCGCGGGTCAAGCGCTGTTCTCATCCTGAATCGGCCCATCCATGCCGGTATCGAGGCATTCATGAAGCATTCGTGCCTGTTCGGCGTGCACGCGGCGGGCGCCACGGCTGCCCCTCGTCGAGGTGCGATTGACCGTCCAGGATGGAGCCGCGGCGAGGAAAGAGCGAGCCGAGTGTGAAGTCGCTCGGCTCGGGCGGCGTGCGCACCGCCTCGACGACCATGGGCGCGAATCTCCGCCGAGCCTGGTGCAGCCCGAGCTTGGATGGATCGAGCCGGTGGGGGAGGTCCGCGTGCACGACAGGCAGATCGGGATGCGCGACAGGGGTCCGGACGCGGCGACGAGGTAATCGTCTGCCGCCCGCGTTCCCGGCGAGCAGGTTCCAGCCGTTCTCTGGCCGCTGGCCTTGAACCTGTCTCTCGTGCGCCCCCATGGGGGCGAACGAGCGCTTGTTCCTCCCGCAGGTGCAAGGTGTGGTAGGCCGCCGCTGAAGTGAAGCGAGCCCGATCGCGGGTGCGCGCCGGTCGCATCCTACGCGCCGCGCCGACCGCGGCCCGCCCCTGGGTGTCGCCTCCGCGCGCGGCGCCGAGGGGCGCTCAGAACTACCAAATCGCGCCCTTGGCTCCCCCCGGTTTTCGGCGCCTCAGCGGCCCTTCCCGGAACACCTAACCCCGCGACACGACGTACTGATTTTGCCGGGCGCGTACCACGGTAGTTCGCGTCGAACTACCTTGGCCGCAGAACTACCTTTTCGGGCACCTTCCGGCGGCGTCGGTCACGGTTGCTCACGAATCAAGACGGACGGAGGAACGGCATGGCATCCGCGGCTCTCGCCCGTGGTTCGGCACAACTTGCTCTTCGTCAGGCCGACAACGGCATGCGCCCGTTCGAGCGGACGATCCGGGAGACACCCGTCGGCGGGTCACGAAGGCCCAGTGTGAGCACCCCTACGGCCACGGCCATCGCGACGTTCGCGATCCCGCTGGACGGGCTGACCATCACGGCGCCGCAGCCGGAGATGCTCTCGCAGAAGAACATCGAGTCGGTCACCGGCATCCCGCCGCGGGTCTTCCTCGATACGATCCGCGCGCCGGGCTTCCCGGTGCCGATCACGAAGCTCGGCAAGCTGCGCCTGGTCCACCGCGAGGCGTTCGTGACCTACCTCCAAGCGATGGCCAGTGAGCCGGAATCACGCCGTACGGCGGAGGCGGATGAGCGCACGCGGGTTGCCGCCGTGCTGGCGGCTGCCGGCCTCGAACCCGTCCCGTGCGCCCGTAACGGCCGAGCGAGCCGTCCTCCCGCAGACGCGAGCCGTGGTAGGCTGCCGCCGAAGTAGAGCGGGCCCGCTCGGCGCTGGGAACGCCGGACGGGCCCTTGATCGACCCCCGCATCACCGGAGACCGACCCATGACCGACGTACCCCAGCGACGGGCGCGCGCCAAGCGCTCGGCTTCGTCCACTGCCTCATCCCCTGCACCGGCGTCGACCGACCGGCGATTGCGTTCGAGCCGCCCTGGCGGGCGCCCCTCTCCGGTGGCGGATACAGCCGCGCCCGACGCGGCCTCGCCGGACTCGATGAAGCGCCCACAGTCGGCGGCTCGCGCAGCAGAGAAGCGCGCCAACGGCTCCGGTTCCGTGCGGCTGCGCGGGAAAACGTGGACCGCGCGCCTCAGCCTCGGCAGGGCCGGCCGACGCACGTTCAGCTTGCCGGCGTGCCGGACCGAGCACGAAGCCAACGCGCGGCGCGAGGTGCTGGCCGAGCTGGCCGGGCGCCTGATCGCTGCGGGACAGGTCGTGCTCGGCGTGCCCCTGCTGGAGCAGGCTGCCGCGCGCGAGGGGAACGCGCTCCGCGATGTCCGGCTCGCCATCGACCATCTGTGCCGGGGCGAAGCGCGGGCCCGCGCAACAGGCGAAACGACGTTCGCCGAATTCGCGGAGCGGGTTCTATCCGGGGAGCTCGCCGAGCAGTATCCGGATCATGTGAAGGCGATTCAAAGCGCGGACAATTATAGAACGAGACTCGCTCACGTGCTCGACGTGCTCGGTCCCGTCCCTCTCGTACGCTTCACGCTCGACCACGCCGATCACGCGATGTCCTTGCTTCCAGGGCACTTGCAGCCCGGAACGCGTCAAAAGATCGCGCAAATCATCCATCGTATATTGGCACTCGCGACGTATCCGGCACGCATCATCAGTAGCAATCCCTTGCCGCGGGGGTGGATCCCCAAAGCCGATGGTGAGAAGGCAAAGGGGTATCTCTACCCCGACGAGGACCATCGCCTGATGCGGTGCAAGGCGATCCCCCTGTGCTTCCGCATCTACTACGGCTTCCTCGACCGGGAGGCATGCGAGCTGATGAGGCCGGCAGACTCGAATGGTCGGATCTGGACCTCGACCGGGGAGCCGTAGTTCTTGACGAGAACAAGACGGACGATCCCCGCGCGTGGGCGCTCTCGCCGGACGTGGTGCGTGCGCTCCGGAAGTGGCGCGAGATCTGCCCGGACAAGGTACGCGTCTTCGTCGGGAAGTGGGGCAACGCCTTGCCGGGGCACAACGGGGCGAAGAACTTCAGAGATCACCTTCGCCGCGCCGGAATCGATCGGCCTGAGCTGTTCGAGACCACGGAGGCGAGGCTGAACATCCGCTTGCACGACACGCGTGCGACCTTCATCACGGTCAAGCTCGCAGCCGGCCGCACGGAGACGTGGATCTCCGATCGGACCGGCCACAGCTCGAGCGACCAGATCCACAACTACAAGCGCGCTGCGCGCAAGGTCGCGGAGCTCGCCTTGGGCGACTTCGCCCCCCTGGACGAGGCGCTGCCCGAGCTGGCCGACAAGGGCGGCTCGGTAGCGGGAGACGGTCCCGCGTCCGAGGAGCCGGATGCGCGCTCGACGAGCGACGAGGTCTCCCTCGCCTCGGCGCCGCTCGCCCTGGCGCTGACCCGGGGCAACGTTGTCACTTCGGCCACGGCGGACGCAGGGGTGCCCGAAGGCGTTCGGTTGGGCCCGCGTTGGGCCACGCCGGAACAGGGCCCGACCGATGACGAGCAGGAACATGCTGAAATCGTTCTGCTTTCCGCCGCTAGTTCCGCACAACCAGGGAAGAAGCCCAAGTTCGTCCCTGGTACGCCGCTCCCGGGGCTTGCGCTCCCGCGGTCCGCTGTTGTGCCCCGCCTCCGCTCCGCCCCGGGCCCGCTTCCCGCCGCCTCCCGCCCGCGAACCGTGGTGTAATCCTCTGCCCCCCGCGTCCTCGCGGGGCGCCCCTCCCGCGGTGACCCCTTGAGCGATTCAGCCCCGAAAGCGACGATCGCCGTGCTCGAGCGGAACCGCGTCGTCGGCCAGCGCATCGCCCGCGTCATGTCCGCCGCCGCCGGCATGCAGGATGTCCCCGTCGCCGGCGATCCGGGCGAGCTGCGCGCGCGACTGTCCGACCGGCCCCTCTTGCTCGGCTGCGACGCCGCCGACCTCGACCTCGCGCTCGAGTGGGCGGCCGAGCGCTACCCGAGCATGCACCTGCTCGTGTGGACCTCGGGCAACACGGACGCGGTCCTCGAGGCCGCCCTCGGGGAGCCGCGGCTCTCCAGCATCGTCGGCTGGCCGAGCTTCGCCTCCATGCCGCGGCCGTGGGAGATCGCGCTCGCCGTCCGGCGCATCCTCAAGCCGCTCGCGCCCCCGCCGCGCCTCTCCGACCTGCTCGCCTGGGGCGCCACCATCGTGAAGTGGCGCCCCCGCACGAGCGACGACCGCGACCGGACCGTCGCGGAGGTCGCGCAGTGGGCCGAGCGCGCCGGCGCCCCCGCGCGCGTCGCCGAGCGGCTCGCCGCGCTCGCGCACGAGCTGCTCATGAACGCCATGTACGACGCGCCCGTCGATGCCGGCGGGCGCCCGCGCTACACGCACGATCGGCGGTGCGACATCGTGCTCGAGGAGAGCGAGATCCCCACGCTGCGGCTCGGCGCCGACGGCGCGCACATCGCGCTCCAGGCCCACGACCCGTTCGGCGCCCTCCGGCGGCACCACGTCTTCGAGGGCATCACCCGCGGCCTGAGCGCGCGCGGCGCGGACTCCGCCCGCACCCCCGTGCTCGACACCTCGCGCGGCGGCGCCGGCCTCGGCATGCTCAAGATCTACGCGGCCGGCGCGGTGCTCGTCGTCGACGTCTCGCCCGCCGCCTCGACAACGGTCACGTCGTTCTGGGACCTCGACGTGAACCCGCGCGAGTTCCGCTCGCTGCCCGCGTCGATCCACTACTTCGAGCGCTCCACGCCCGCGATGGAGACGCTGGAGCGGAGCGCGTGGTGACGCGCGGGGGCGCGGTGACGCGCGGGGGCGCGCCGACGCGCGGCAGCGCGCCGACGCGCGGGCCCGCGGTCGCGCACGCGCGCGCCGCGCGGCCCGGCCGGGGAGGTCGCCGTGGCTGACATCGATCCGCTCCTCGCCCGGCAGCTCCGGCGCCTCGGGCTCGACGACCTCAGCGAGCCGCCCGACCGGGAGACCTGGCACAAGGTCGTCGCGCGGATCAGCGAGCACTACCGCCACGTCGCCGACGACCGGAGCCTCCTCACGCGCTCGCTCGACCTCTCCACGAACGAGATGGGCGCGCTCCACCGCCAGCTCCTCGCCGAGCGGGACCGCCTGCGCAGCGTCGTCGTGGCGATCGGCGACGCGCTCACCCTCTTCCACGACGCCGCCAGCTCGCAGGTCGAGCCGTCGATGCCGATCGAGGTCACCTCGACGATCTCGACGGCCAAGCGGCGCTTCGCGGCGAAGCTCGCCGAGCTGCTCTCGCTGGGCAGCGCGGCCCAGGGCGGCGCCGGGGCGAGCGGCTCGGACGAGGCGATCCACGAGGTCCGCGTCCAGCTCGTCGGGCTCGGCGACCGGCTCGTGCAGCTCCTCTACGACACCGCGGAGCGCGCCTCGCTGAAGAAGCAGCTCGAGGTCGCGCGCGCCGTCCAGCAGATGCTCGTGCCGAGCGACGACGTCATCGAGCGCCGCTCCCTGCGGCTCGCGAGCCACTTCCAGCCCGCGGCGGAGTGCGGCGGCGACTGGTGGACCTTCCACGACCTGCCGGACGGCCGGCTGCTCACGGTCATCGGCGACGTGACCGGGCACGGCATCTCGTCCGCCATCATCACGGGGGCGGCGAAGGCCGCCTGCGACATCGCGCGCACGTTCGGGGGCGAGGAGCTCAGCGCCGCGCAGATCCTCCGGGTCATGAACTGCTCGATCTTCGAGGCCGGGCAGCAGAAGTACCTGATGACGTGCGCCGTGTGCATCTTCGATCCCGGGGCCCGCTCGCTGACCATCGCGAACGCCGGCCACCCGTTCCCCTACCTGGTGAGGAACAGCGCCGTCCGCCAGCTCACCTCGGAGGGCGCGCCGCTCGGCGCAGCGAGCTCGGCCGAGTTCACGGCGAGCACCGTCACCCTCGAGGGCGGCGACGCCCTCCTCTGGTTCACCGACGGCGTCACCGAGTGTGAGAACGAGGCGAGCGAGCAGTTCAGCGAGCGGCGGCTGCGGGCGCTCTTCCACAGCGTGGCCAGCTCCGCGCCCGAGGAGGCGCGGGACGCGATCGTCGAGGCGGTGTCCAGGTTCCGCGGCGAGCGATCGATCGACGACGACATGACCCTCGTCGTCGCCCGCGTGCTGTAGCCTGGGGGCGAGGAGCCCCCATGATCCTCGAGACGTTCCACTACGACCGGGAGACCAGGAAGTGGTCGGTGCGGGTGCTGCCCGTGCTCGACAGCGACCGGACGCTGGTGCTGGCGTTCGGCGCGCCGGAGTTCCTGGACGACCCGGGGGCGATCCGTGAGCTGCGGCGGGCGTACCCGCGGTCGCACATGGTGGGGTGCTCTAGCGCGGGGGAGATCGCGGGCACGTCGGTGTGCGACGGGACGCTGACGGTGGCGGTGGCGCGGTTCGAGCGCACGACGCTGGCGACGGCGCAGGTGGAGGTGTCGAGCGCGTCGGACTCGTTCGCAGCGGGGCAGGCGCTGGCGCGGAAGCTGGAGCGGCGGGGGCTGCGCGGCGTGCTTGTGCTGTCGGAGGGTCTCGGGGTGAACGGCAGCCAGCTCGTGCGCGGGCTGAACGCGGTGCTGCCGGAGTCGGTGGTGGTGGTGGGCGGTCTGTCGGGGGACGGGACGCGGTTCCAGCGGACGTGGGTGTGCCTCGGGGACACGGTGCGCAGTGGGGTGGTCGCGGCCGTGGGGCTGTACGGCGAGCACGTGGTGATCCAGCACGGCTCGAAGGGGGGCTGGGACAAGTTCGGTCCGGAGCGTGTGATCACGCGCTCGTCGGGGAACGTCTTGTACGAGCTCGACGGTCGGCCGGCGCTGTCGCTGTACAAGGAGTACCTCGGGGACAAGGCGGCGGAGCTGCCGGCGTCGGCGCTGTTGTTCCCGCTGGCGCTGCGGGCGACGGCGCAGGACGAGAAGGCGCTGGTGCGGACGGTGCTTGCGGTCGACCACGAGGCGCAGTCGATGACGTTCGCGGGGGACGTGCCGGAGGGTCAGCTCGTGCAGCTGATGAAGGCGGACTTCGAGCGGCTGATCGGGGGCGCGGAGCAGGCGGCGCGCTCGGCGAGCGAGGCGGGGAGGGCGGCGGGCGACAGCGCGCTGGCGATCGCGATCAGCTGCGTGGGCCGGCGGATCGTGCTCGGGGACCGGGCCGAGGAGGAGGTGGAGGCGGTGCTGGACGTGCTGCCGAAGGGCACGCGCGTGACCGGGTTCTACTCGTACGGCGAGATCTCGCCCTACGCGACCGGCCACTGCGACCTGCACAACCAGACCATGACCCTCACCGTCCTCTCCGAGTCGCTCACGCTGCTCGCGCGGGGCGATGGCCCGCGCGAGCGGCGGCCGCGCGCCGCGAAGCGGCCGCCGGAGGTGGCCGCGCGCGTCGTCGCGCAGCCGGCGGGCGGCATGGCCGAGTTCGAGGAGATCGAGATCGCGTCCGACACCAGCTTCGACCCGCTGTCTCCCGCGTCGAGCGCGTCGAGCGGGATGCGGCTCGAGACGTTCTCCTTCTCGCGCGAGACGGGCCGGTGGTCGGTGCGCGCGCTGCCCGCGCTCGACAGCGACCGGACGCTGGTGCTGGCGTTCGGCGCGCCGGAGTTCCTGGACGATCCCGGCGCGATCCGTGAGCTGCGGCGGGCGTACCCGCGGTCGCACATGGTGGGGTGCTCGAGCGCGGGGGAGATCGCGGGCACGTCGGTGTGCGACGGGACGCTGACGGTGGCGGTGGCGCGGTTCGAGCGCACGACGCTGGCGACGGCGCAGGTGGAGGTGTCGAGCGCGTCGGACTCGTTCGCAGCGGGGCAGGCGCTGGCGCGGAAGCTGGAGCGGCGGGGGCTGCGCGGCGTGCTTGTGCTGTCGGAGGGGCTCGGGGTGAACGGCAGCCAGCTCGTGCGCGGGCTGAACGCGGTGCTGCCCGAGTCGGTGGTGGTGGTGGGCGGGCTGTCGGGGGACGGGACGCGGTTCCAGCGGACGTGGGTGTGCCTCGGGGACACGGTGCGCAGCGGGGTGGTCGCGGCCGTGGGGCTGTACGGCGAGCACGTGGTGATCCAGCACGGCTCGAAGGGGGGCTGGGACAAGTTCGGTCCGGAGCGTGTGATCACGCGCTCGTCGGGGAACGTCTTGTACGAGCTCGACGGTCGGCCGGCGCTGTCGCTGTACAAGGAGTACCTCGGGGACAAGGCGGCGGAGCTGCCGGCGTCGGCGCTGTTGTTCCCGCTGGCGCTGCGGGCGACGGCGCAGGACGAGAAGGCGCTGGTGCGGACGGTGCTCGCGGTCGACCACGAGGCGCAGTCGATGACGTTCGCGGGGGACGTGCCGGAGGGTCAGCTCGTGCAGCTGATGAAGGCGGACTTCGAGCGGCTGATCGGGGGCGCGGAGCAGGCGGCGCGCTCGGCGAGCGAGGCGGGGAGGGCGGCGGGCGACAGCGCGCTGGCGATCGCGATCAGCTGCGTGGGCCGGCGGATCGTGCTCGGGGACCGGGCCGAGGAGGAGGTGGAGGCGGTGCTGGACGTGCTGCCGAAGGGCACGCGCGTGACGGGGTTCTACTCGTACGGCGAGATCTCGCCCTACGCGACCGGCCACTGCGACCTGCACAACCAGACGATGACCCTCACCGTCCTCTCCGAGTCGCTCACGCCGCTGCCGAGGCTCGACGACGCCGGGCGTGCCGAGCGCGCCGAGCGCGCCGCGCCGACGCCGCGCACCGCGCACGACGGCGAGGAGGCGCGGCCCACCATCCGGGTGCCGGCCAACGGCCACCGCGCGTCGCGCCCCTTGCTCTCCGGGCCCGCCTCGGGGCCTGTCTCGTCGGGGCGCCTGCCCACCGCCGTGGACCGGTCGTCGTCGTCGCCGCCCTTCCCGGCGCAGCGCGCCGCGCCGACGCGGAGCGTGCCGCCCGCCGGCGCCGCCGGCCGCCACGACAGCCTCGTCTTCGACCGGCGCAAGGTCGGCGACGTCCTCGTCGTCCGGCTCGCCGGGCGCATGACCGAGTCGTTCAAGGGCGCGGCGCTCGCCAGGGAGCTCGACGGCAAGGTCCTGCTCGACCTCGCCGGCGTCGAGCGCATCACCTCGTTCGGCGTCCGCGAGTGGCTCCAGATGATCCAGGCGGCCCAGCCCCGGCTCCGCGCCCTCTACCTCGCGCGCTGCTCCGAGCCGGTCATCCACCAGATCAGCATGATCCGGCGGTTCGCCGGCAGCGGGCAGGTCGTCTCGTTCTACGCGCCCTACTGCTGCGAGTCGTGCGGCGCCCAGTTCGAGCGGCTCGTCGACTGCGCCCACGACGCGGCCTCGCTCGCCGAGGGCAAGCCGCCCGACGCCGTGTGCCCTCGCTGCGGCGGCGCCGGCGCCTTCGACGACGACGCGCCCACCTACTTCGGGTTCGTCGCGCAGCACGGCGCCGGCGCGATCCCGCCGGAGGTGCGGTCGATCCTGATCGAGCTCGAGAAGGGCGACGACCCTGTCGGCGGCGACGCGGTGGAGAAGTCGGTCGATGGGCGCGTCACGCGGCTCAAGGTCGGGAGCAGGATGACCGCCTCGCTCCGCTGGAGCCGCATCATCGACGGCCTCGAGGGCCAGGTCGTCTTCGACCTGAGCAGCGTCCCCGGCGTCACCTCCGACGGCGCGGCGCGCTTCGAGGCGGCGCTCCGCAAGCTCGACGGCGCGGTCGAGGCGGTCCGCATCGAGGGCTGTCCCCGGCTGCTCGCCGAGCGCATGGCGAGCCCCACCTGGCCGCAGCTCGCGCGCGTCGAGTCCGCGGTCGTCGAGGGCCGCTGCGCGTCGTGCGGCGCGATCCGGGCCGCGCTCGTCGAGGTCGACCGGCAGGCCGACCTGCTCCGCAGCGGCCACGACCCGAGCGCCACCTGCAAGCGCTGCAACGCGCCGCTCGCCTTCGACGGCTCCCGCTCGCTGCTCTACCTGCTCGGCGCCCACGCCGCGCGCCCGCCCTCGGCCCCGCCGCCTGCCCCCCTGCAGGCGAGCTCGTCGCCGTCGCCGCAGCCGCCGGCCGCGCCCGCGCCGTCGCCGCAGCCGCCGGCCGCGCTCGCGTCCGCGTCGTCGCAGCAGCCCGCCGGCGCGGGCGCGAGCGCGGCGTTCCTCGCGCTGCTCGCGGCGGTCGCGCTCGTGGCCGTCCTCTTCGCGTCCTTTCGCGGCGGCCGGACCCCCGCCGCGCCGCCCGCCGGGGCCGAGGCCGCGCGAGCCGCCGCGTCCCCCGCGCCCGCCGCCCCGCCGCCCACGTCCGCCGCGATGCCCGCGTCCTCCGCGACGCCCGCGCGCGCGCCGGCGCCGCCCGCGAGCGGCCGGGCGCCCTCGGGCTGGTCGTCGATCGACGACCTCCCGCCCCCGTGGGTGGAGCGGCCGTTCGTCATCGAGGGCGACATCGTCCTCGCCGTCGGCCGCGGCGGCCCCGCGGCCAGCGAGGCGGAGGCGCTCGCCGCGGCGCGCAACAGCGCGATCGAGCGCCTCGCGTCCGGCCTCGCCGGCGAGCTCTCCAGCGCCCCCGTCGCCGAGCTCCTGGCGGCGCAGCCGCCGGACGAGCCCCCTTCGGAGCCGCGCGCCGAGGTCGCCGAGCGCGTCGCCGGGCGCTACCTCGCCCAGGTCGGATCGTTCGCGACGCCCGAGCGCGTCGACGCCATCGTCCGGCGGGAGGGCGGCGGCGTCGTCGCCTTCGCGCGCTACAAGCTGCCCCGGCCGAGCTTCGAGGCGGCCGCGGAGAGCTACCGCCGGACGGCCACGTTCCAGGGGCTCACCGTGGCGCGCCTCTTCCCCCGGCTCGCGGCGGGCGTCCGCACCGCCGGCGACCTCGTCGTCGTCGCGGTGGAGCGCCCCCGGCGCGGCGCGGATCCGGCGATCGCCGCGGGGGACATCGTCCTCTCGGTCGACGATCGCGCTGTCCAGTCCGTGGAGGCCTTCGGGAAGGCCACGGCGGACGCGTGGGCGCGCACCGCGCCCGGTGGTACGGTATCGCTCCAGATCGAGTCGCGCGGCGCGCGCCGCAGCGTGCGCTTCGCGAAGTCCCAGGTCGCCGACCCTCGATGAGCACCATGACCGCCAGCCGTGCTCCCGGACGAGTGACGCTGCCGGCCCGCGCCGCGGAGGCGGGCGCATGAGCGAGCGCCACGCCGCCGGCCCGAGGAGCGCCGCGTCGCGCCGCCCCACGACGCTCGGCAGGTACCGCCTGCTCAAGAAGATCGGCATGGGCGGCATGGCCGAGATCTGGGTCGCCTCCGTCGCGGGCATCTCGGGCGTGCGGAAGATCTGCGTCGTCAAGCAGATCCTCCCGCACCTCGCCGACAGCCCCGAGTTCGTGCGGATGTTCCTCGACGAGGCGCGCATCGCCGCGACCCTGGACCACCCCAACCTGGTCCAGATGTACGACATCGAGGAGGTCGACGGCGTCCCGGTGATCGCCATGGAGTACCTCCACGGCGAGGATCTCCGGACGATCAAGAAGTCGCTCAGGACGGCGAACCGGCGGATGCCGGTCGAGCACGCGATCACGATCGCGGCCGGCGTCGCGGCCGGGCTGCACTACGCCCACGAGAAGGTCGGCTTCGACGGCAAGCCGCTCGACATCGTCCACCGCGACGTGTCCCCGCACAACGTGTTCGTCACCTACGACGGGGCCGTGAAGATCCTCGACTTCGGGATCGCGAAGGCGGCGAACCGGGTCAACGAGACGCGCGACGGCGCGCTCAAGGGCAAGGTCCCGTACATGTCGCCCGAGCAGTGCACGAGCGAGAAGCTCGATCGCCGGAGCGACATCTACTCGGTGGGCATCCTGCTCTACGAGATGTCGACGGGCAGCCGGCTGTTCCGGCGCGGCGCCACCGAGTTCGAGCTGATGCGGGCGATCGTCGAGGACCCGGTGATGCCGCCGAGCCAGGTGAGCAGCGACTACCCGCCGGAGCTGGAGCGCATCGTGCTCAGGTGCCTCGAGCGCGACCGGGAGAAGCGCTACGCGACGGCCCGGGATCTGCAGATCGACCTCGAGGCCTTCGCGCGGGAGCAGCGGCTGGCGACCTCGGCGCTCGCGCTGTCGTCGTTCATGTCGGAGCTGTTCGGCCAGCGGGTGGAGGCCTGGCGGGGCGCGCTCGCCTCGGAGTCGGAGCTCCTGTCGCACATCGTCGAGAAGCAGGCGTCGATACAGAACGACGACTCCTTCGCGGGCGAGAGCGACGCCGCCGCCTCGCCGTCGAGCCTCCGCGCGACCGAGCGCCCCGGCGGGGCGGCGACGAAGCGGTCGGCGCCGCTCTTCTCCTCTGCGTCGCGGATCGAGGCGGCGCGCGACGCCGACCCGCCGCCGCCGCGCTCCAGGCGGCACCCGTCGCTGTCGTCGTCGCCGGACACCCTCGTCGAGGCGGAGCCCGAGGGCGCGCACGGGCACGCGCCCCGCGCGCTCACGGTGACCCGGCGCAGGCTGGGCGACCTCTTGATCGTCTCGATGTCGGGGCGGATGACCGAGGAGCTCCAGGGGCTCGCTGTCGCGCGGGGCATCACCGGCCGCGTGCTGTTCGATCTCGGCGGCGTGCAGCGGGTCACGTCGTTCGGCGTGCGCGAGTGGATGGCGATGCTGGCCGAGGTCTCGCTGAACGCGTCCGAGATCTACGTCGCCCGCTGCACCGAGCCGCTCGTGAACCAGGTCAGCATGATCCGCCGGTTCTTCGGCGACGGGCGCGTCGTGTCCTTCTACGGCCCGTACCGGTGCGAGCGCTGCGGCCACGCCTTCGATCGGCTGTTCGACTGCGACCGGGACGCGCGCGTGGTCAGGACGCACGAGCCGCCCGCGAGCCCCTGCCCGCGCTGCGGCGGGGCGGCGGTGTTCGACGACGACGCCGAGAGCTACTTCGCGTTCGCGGTCAGCCACGCGGGGATCCAGCTCCCGCACGACGTGCGGGTGGCGCTCGACGAGATCGCGCGGCTCGACGCCGGCGCGCACGAGGCGATCGAGAAGACGGTGGACGAGCGCGGGACGCGCATCCGCGTGCGCTGCAACCTCGACGCGCAGGTCCGGTGGAAGCGCGCGCTCGACGGGATCGAGGGCGACCTGGTGCTCGATCTCGCGGGCGCGGCGGGGGCGACGCCCGAGGGGGTGAGGGCGCTCGAGCTGTCGCTCCGCGCGCTGGGCGACGAGGTGACGTCGATCCGGATCGAGGGCTGTCCTGTCGCGCTGCTCGATCACCTCGCCTCGGCGAGGCCCCCGCTGCGGGCGGCGGTGGTCACGGCGCTCGTGGACGGCGTCTGCGAGCGGTGCAGCGCGCCGAGGCAGACGCTGCTCGACGTGAAGGAGGCTGCCCAGGCCGCGCTCGAGGGCCGGGAGCCGTACATGCCGTGCAAGCGGTGCAACGCGCCGCTCTCGTTCGCGTCGCTCCTGCCGGTGCTGAAGCGGCTCGCCGCGGCCCCGGAGCCGGCGCGCGCCGCGCCCGGGGAGGCCGCGGCGGCGATGCGCCCCGCCGCTGCGGCGGGCGCGGCGGCGTCGGCGAGGCGCCCCGAGGCGGAGGCGGCGTCGGCATCGGGAGCGCCGTCGGCGCCGGGGGTGACGTCGTCGCCGGCGTCGTCGCCGGCGGCGTCGTCGGCGCGGGGGGCGCCGTCGACGCGCTCGCGGACCCGGGGCTCGGCCGCGCAGGCGTCGGCGGCGAACGGCCCCGGCGCGCGCTGGGCGTTCGCGGCGGTCGGGGTGTCGGCGGCGCTGCTGCTCCTCAGCGTGGCCTTCGCGATCCGGGGCTGGGGTCGCCCGCGCCCCGCGGCGAGCGCAGGAGCGGCTTCCGCGGCGAGCGCAGGAGCGGCTTCCGCGGCGAGCGCAGGAGCGGCTTCCGCGGCGAGCGCGGGCCGCGCGGCGCTGCCGGCCGAGGAGATGCCCCCCTGGATGCAGCGCCCGTTCGCCGTCGAGGGCGACGCTGTCTTCGTTGTCGGCGAGGGCACCGGCGAGAGCCGGGAGGCGGCGCTGTCGGTCGCACGCGCCGACGCGATCTCCCGGCTCGCGAGCAACGTGGCGCCGGCGCTCGCGGGGTCGGAGGCGTACGCCTTCCTCCAGGCGCGCGGCGGCGGCGAGCGGCGCGCCGGCATGGCGGAGGCCGAGGCGAACCGCTACCTGAAGCAGGTCGGCGCGTTCGCGACCCCCGAGCGCGTCGACGCGCGCTTCCAGGAGCGTGACGGCGCCGTCGTGGCGGTCGCGCGCTACCGCATGCGCAAGGACAGCTTCGACGCCGCCGTGCAGAGCTACCGGAGGACGGTGAGCGCGCTCGGGCTCACCGCGGCGCCCATCTTCCCGCTGCTCGAAGGCGAGCTGAAGACGAGCGGAGACGCCGTCGTTGTCGCCGTGGAGGACGCCGGCCCCGCGGCGTCCGCGGGCGTGCGCGTCGGCGACGTGGTGGTCGCCGTCGACGGCAGGCCGCTCGCCAACTTTAACGCGTTGCGTTATTGGCTGCAGAGCACCCGGAAGAGCGGCGAGGTCGAGCTCACGGTCGAGTCGGCCGGCGCGCGGCGGACCGTCGCGATCAAGAGGCCGGGCGGGGCGCAGGGCGGCGGCTGAGCGAGCGTCGGCGGCACCGCTCCGCTCTTGGCACCGCTCCGCCGCTGTCGAGGCGAGCGCCGCGCGCGGTGGATGAGCCCGTGGTGAGCTCCGGCCGGATGAAGCAGCGAATGCGCGCGGTCCCGCGGTCGCGCCGCGCAGGTGGTGTTGCTCTTCGACGCCGCTGAATTCGACGCGAGCGCCTCCGCGGGCGCCGCGCGCGCAGGGGGCCTACGGTATGCTGGAGAACGCGGCGCGGCGCTCTCGGTCGGAGGTCTCGAACATGCGCGGCCTGGAAGAGATCCAAGGGCTGGAGGTCGGAACCCTGATCGCGGGCAAGTACCGCGTGAACCGGCTGCTCGCCAGGGGCGCGATGGGCGCGGTGGTCGCCGCGACGCACGTGGAGCTCGGCGAGCTCCGGGCCATCAAGCTGCTGTTGCCGTCCACGGCCGCCGATCCGGAGATGTGCGCGCGTTTCCTCCGGGAGGCGCGGATCGCGGCGCGGCTCAGGAGCGAGCACGCGGTCAAGGTGCACGAGGTCGGCCGGATCGCGGGCGGCCTCCCCTTCCTGGTCATGGAGTTCCTCGCCGGCCGCGATCTCCGGGTCATCCGCAAGAAGCGGGGCCCGTTGCCCCTCGAGGAGGCGACGCTCTACGTGATCCAGGCCTGCGACGCGCTCGCGGAGGCCCACGCCCTCGGCCTCGTGCACCGCGACGTGAAGCCGGCCAACCTCTTCTTGACGCGCGCGCGCGACGGCTCGCCGTGCATCAAGGTGCTCGATTTCGGCGTCTCGAAGGTCGCGGTGTCGGGCGCGGCGTCGGCGGAGTTCGGCGAGACGCAGACGAGCACGGGCCAGATGCTCGGGACCCCGCACTACATGCCGCCCGAGCAGATGCGCGGGCAGCGCGACGTCGACGCGCGCGCGGACATCTGGGCGATCGGCTCGCTGCTCTACGTCCTGCTCACGGGCCGCTATCCCATGCATGCGCGCTCGGTCGAGACCGTCTCGCTCGTGCTCGGGGGCAAGTTCGTCCCGCCGCCGCCGTCGGAGGTCCGGCGCGGGCTCACCCCGGAGATCGATCCGATCATCCTGCGTTGCCTCGAGCGCGACCGCGACCGGCGCTGGCCCGACGTGGCCGAGCTGGTGCTGGCGCTCCGCCCGTTCGCGCCGCCGGCTGCCGAGCCGCTGATCGAGCGCATCCAGCGCGTCCTCCGCGAGGGGCCCGGCGACGCGCCGGCCAGCGCGCGCGTCCTCCCGGACGGCGCGGACGCGGCGGACGGCGGCTCGATCCCGCCGGCCTCCGGTCCCTCGACGGCGGGCGTCGTGATCGCGCTCTACCGGGGGGACCCGCTCCCGGTCGCCGCGCTGCCCGAGGTGCCGAGGGCGGCGGCCGCGGCGGGGGCGCCGAGCGAGGCGGCCGCCGCGCCGGGAAGGGCGGGCGAAGCGGCGGCCGTCGCCGGGGCGCCGAGCGAGGCCTCCAGGGGGGCGGACGGCCCGGCCGCGGCAGCGCCGGCCGGCGCTGCCGCGGCGAGCGAGGCTGCCGCGGCCCTGGGCAGGTGGCGCGTCGAGGCGGCCCCCGCGGAGATGGAGCTCGTCGACTGGCGTCCGCGCGGCGCCCTGTCGGCGCGGCTCGGGCGGCTGGTCTCGCCCTCGAGGGCGGGCTTCGGGGCGGCGGCGCTGACCGCGGCGTTCGTGGCCGTGGTGCTCGTGAGCGGCGAGCGGCGCGCGGGGCAATCGGAGCTGCCGGAGAGAGCCGAGCCATCGGAGCGATGGTCCGGGGCTCGCGCCACCGGGCCATCCCCGGCGGACGCACCCGAGACCGCGGCGGGCAGCGTCGATCCCCCTGGTCCGGCCTCCCCGGCGGCCGCGGCCCCCTCCGCGTCGCTCTCGCCGTCGCCGCGGCCGGCGGCGGGCCTCCAGCGCGAGGAGCCTCGGGATCAGGCCCGGCGCGTCGAGCACGGCACCCCTGCGCGCGCCGCGGCCGCTCCGAAGCTCCCCGCGAGCAGGAGCGTCCCGGCTCCCGGTCCCTCCGCGCGGCGGCAGGCGATCTCGGTCAGCGCTGCTCCGCGATGACGCCGTGACAGGCGATCTCGGTCAGCGCTGCTCCGCGATGACGCGGCGGAGGGCGACTCCCGTGCTTCCTGCGGAATCCCCTGGTTTGCAGCCCTTCTCAGCAGAGAAATTGAACAGGGAGGCGGGGAGACGGGGAGGATTTGCAGATTTTTTTCTCCCCGCCTCCCCGCCTCCCTGTGAATCTTCTCAAGAATTCGAGGGGATGCCTCGGCAGAATTCGAGAGGACGCCTCGGCCGTGCTTCGGGAGGCGGCGATTCCGTGTCGCGGCGGAGGGTGACTCCCGTGCTGCGGAGCGCGCGACTCCCGCTGGGCGGGGAGAGGCGCGCTCCGGGGGCGGATGAGGCGGACTCGACGTCTCATCCGCGCGACGCGGCGGGCTGCGTCACTTGCTCTGGCCGATGACGCCGCAACCGATGCGGCCTCCGGCGTTGCCGGCGGGCTGGCTGCCGTCGTCCTGCTTCTCGTGGACGATGATGGCGCGGCCGAGGAAGGAGTTCGGAGCGCCCTGCTTGAGGCTCGCGCCCTTCGCGACGATCTCGTGGGTGCCGGTGCCGTCGGCCTTGACCTCGATGTTGCCGAGATCGCCGAGGTGGTGGGCCGAGGCGTCGGGGAGGCCGTGCTGGTGGTTGTCGGGGTTGTAGTGCGCGCCCGCGCTCTTCGCGTCCGGCGCGCTGCAATCGCCCGTCTCGTGCACGTGCACGGCGATCTTGCCCTTGGGGGCCCCCGAGACGTTGACGGTGACCTTCACGCCGCCGTCGACCTCGGCGAAGGTCGCCGAGCCCTTGAGCTTCGATTTGGTCCGCGCCTCGATGGGCACCTCGACCGTCACCGGCGCCGCGGCCGCGGGCGCCGCGCTGCCGCCCTCGGGGGTGGCCGCGGCCTCGGGCGCGGGCTCCGCGGGCGCGGCGGGCGCGGCGGGCGTCTCCGGCGCCGGCGCCGGCTGGGCGGGGACGTCGGGGACCGCAGGAGCCGGCTCGGGGGAGCCGCCGCACGCGGCGACGGCAAGGGCAAACGAGGCGAGCAGCGAGAGAGAGTGGGCCGGTTTCATCACAGCGAGACCTCCAGGTTCGTGAAGCGTTGGACCTGCGCCGTCTCGTAGAGCGGACCCGGCGTGCGATCAATCGGCGAGCTCGACAATCGTCAGGTGACGTCACCGGCGCGGCCGATAGGGAGATGAGATAAGGCAGACGAGATACGGTGATGCACCGGGGGGCGTGAAGGAATTTCCTGAAGCCGCGCGCGCTCATCGATGCTCCCGGCGGAGCGCGGCGAGCGGCTCCGCGGCGCGATGCCGCGAGCTCCCCCCCAGGGCGAGGGCGATCGACGGGGGTGTTCCCCGGTCACGACGGCACGAGGGCCGTCGATGAGCTGTCGTGAAGGGGCCCGACCTCGCGGCCGGGGGAGCGAGGCGCGGAGTCTGGCTCCGCGCCCCGCGGCAGGCTCACTGCTGGGCCGGGCAGCCGATCGGCGCGGTGCCGACGACCACGTCATCGATCCACATCGTGCGGGGCTCGTCGCTCTGGTAGGACTCCCAGCCGAAGCCGATGCTGGAGAAGGTCGGCGCGGTCCACTCGTAGTTCTCGATGTTGTTGGCGCAGCCCTGGCCGGTCCCGGACATCTTGAGCTCGGAGATCTCCGTGCCGTCCATCCAGAAGCGCATCTCGTTCTTCGGCCCGTCGAAGCTGAACTCGACGCAGGTCCACTTGCCCACCGGGACGACCTTGCCCTCCGCGTGGTGCCAGCAGTCCGTCGCCGGCCCGGTCGGCGGAGTGGTCCACTGCCCGGGCGTATCGTAGTTCGCCATGAGCTGGCTGCCGCCATCGATCGGATGCTGGCCGCCGTAGCGGTAGACGGCCGTGTAGGGCATCCCCTCGAAATCCTTGCCCGGAACGGTGCCGGAGCCGTCGATGATGGTCCAGTGCACGTCCGTCGCAGGCGCGGACTCGAGGAAGAACATCATGCGTCCGTGGACGACGTTGCCCTCGACCGGCAGGGCAGCCGTGTCCGCGAACTGGATCATGGCGGACTTGTAGTTGTCGTCTCCCGAGCTCTCGGGCGTGGTCACCTTGACGGACTTGGTGCCGCTGAACGCCTTCGTCGTGTCGACGGTGACCGCGGAGCCATCCTTCGCCGTGTAGACCTTCCACTTGCCGCCGGGCGCGCCCTGGCCCTCGTACGACTCGAAGTCGTCGCAGACCAGCGCGCCATCGGCACACGCCGTGTCGCCGCCGCCCGCGCCGCCGCCGCCCGTGCCGCTGGCCGTGGTGCTGTCGCCGCCCGTGCCGCTGCCGGTGGTGCTGCCGCCGCCCGTGCCGGTGGTGCTGCCGCCGCCCGAGCCGGTCGACGTCGATGTCGCCGTCGCGCCGCCGCCGTCGTCATCCGAGCACGCGGCCGCGCCCATTCCAGCGCTCGCGAGCAGGCCCATCAAGCTAATGCAATATCGAAGCTTCATGTTCGTTCTGTCCTCCGCGGCGACTATGCACGAGGGCATGGCGCGGTTCAAGAACGAATGGCTTGACCGGATCGCCCGGTCGACGGGCCAGAACTCCCATGCCCCCTGCGGGTTCGGTGCAATCGATCACACCCTGAGGCGCCCCCGGAGACTGCGCTGGAGAGCGCCTTTCGCGCCGCCGGGAGCGCGCCTCTCCTCCTCAGGCCTCGCCCGGGCCGCCGCGCTCCGCGCCGCCCTGGGGCGCGCCGGGCGACATCGCATAGAGCCTCTCCTCTCCCTGCTTGCCCCGGATCCGCACCATCGCGGGCACCGCGCCTGCCGGGCTCCCGGCCGCGGTGAACGTCGCCTCATCCATCAGCAGGCCGCCGGCCCCGGCCTGCGCCTGGATCCGAAACGCGGTGTTCACGCGATCGCCGATGATCGTGAACTCCCGCCTGCCGCTCGATCCGATGCTCGCCAGGAGGACGGGCCCTGTCGCGAGCCCGAGCCGCGTCGGGAAGGCGGGCCGCCCGTGCGCGCGCTGCTGTTCGTTGAAGTCCGCGATGGCCCGCTGGATCCGCTGCGCCGCCGCGAGCGCGTCCGGCGCGCTCCGGAAGAACGCGAGCATCCCGTCGCCCACGTACTTGTCGACCTCGCCCTGGTGGTCGTAGACGACCTGCGCCACCGTGGCCATGTACAGGCTGAGATCCGCGAGCAGCGGCCCCGGATCTTCCTGCTCCGAGAGCCGCACGAACTCCTCGACGTCGCTGACAAGCACCGTCAGCACCTCGCGCGCCGGCGGACTCGGCCTGTTCGACGACACGCTCTCCTCGATGCTCTCCCACGCCCGGTCGGACAGGTAGCCGCGCAGCGCCGCCTGCATCTGGCGGACCTGCGCGTAGCGCTCCTCGAGCTCCTTGCGCTGCCGCTCGAGCTCCCGGCGCTGCCGGTGCAAGAGGAGCTGCGTCCCCACCCGCGCCAGCACCTCGCGCAGCTCGAACGGCTTCGTCACGTAATCGACGCCGCCCGCCTCGAACGCCGCCACCTTGTCGCCGATGCCCGTCATCGCGCTCAGGAAGATGACCGGCACGTCCGCGGTCCGCGGGTCCGCCTTCAGCCGGCGGCACACCTCGTAGCCGTCCATGTGGGGCATGTTCACGTCGAGCAGGATGAGGTCCGGCGGCACCGCCGCCGCCGACATCAGCGCCATCGCGCCGCTGATCGCCGCCCGCACCTCGTAGCCCTGCGCCGTCAGCATCGAGGTGAGCAGCGACAGGTTCGCCGGCATGTCGTCCACGATCAGGATGTTCGCGGGCTCTTCCCGCGGGCGCTCCGGCCGCGCCCCGGCGTTCGGCGCGCGGGGCGCCCGCTTTGCATCGCTGTCCGTCATGACGGCTCCTCCTCGTCTGCGCTCGATAGCGCCAAGATGCTGTCGAAGCGATACCCCCGCGCGAGCTCGGCGACCGCCCCCGCGAGCTCCGCGTCCTCCGGCCGGAACCGCTCGATCGTCGCCTGCACCGCCTTCGCGTCGAGCCGCGTCGCCGCCCGCCGGAGGTCCTTGCGCAGCGACGGGGGCAGCTCGGCCGCCGCGCGCGCGAGGTCGACGCCCCGCGCCGGGTCGACGCCCCGCGCCGGCGCCGGCCAGCCCGCGGCGTCGACCTCGCGCGCGCGGATCTCCTGGTCGAAGCGGGCCCCGAGGTGCTTCGTCAGCAGGCCGAAGATGTCCGCGTCGCGGAGCGGCTTGCTCACGAAATCGTCGCACCCGGATTGCAGCGCCAGCGCACGATTCTGCTCGAACGCGCTCGCCGTCATCGCGACCACGACCGTCTCGCGCCCCCGCGGGCTCGACTTGATCCGGCTCGCCGTCTCGTAGCCGTCGAGCAGCGGCATGCGCAGGTCGAGCAGGACGAGGTGCGGCGCCCACGTCTCCCACTGCGCCACGGCGCCGAGCCCGTTGGTCGCGCTGCGCACCTCGACGCCCACCGAGTCGAGCAGCTTGACCAGGCAGTGGCGCACGTCCCACCGGTCGTCGACCACGAGCACGCGGTACCTCGGCTGGCCCGGCGAGAGGCCCACGACCCGCAGCGACCGCGGCGCCGCGCCGGGGCGCGCGCCCGCCGGGTCGACCAGCGTCAGGCGCACGTCGAAGCGGAGCGTCGTCCCGCGGCCGGGCTGGCTCTCCACGTGGATGTCGCCCCCCATCATCCGCACGATGCGCCGGCTGATGTGCAGGCCGAGGCCCGTGCCCTCGCGCGACCTCCGCCCGCTCGCCGTCTGCGCGAACGCCTCGAACAGCTCCGCGAGCTCGTCCTCGGCCATGCCCCGGCCGGTGTCCGTCACCTCGAACGACAGCCGCGCCCGCCCCGCCGCCGCGCCGTCGTGCGCGCCGCCGGTCGAGCGGCGCGCCCACACGCGCAACGTCACCGAGCCCCTCGGCGTGAACTTCAGCGCGTTGCCGAGCAGGTTGATCAGCACCTGCCGCAGCTTGCCCTCGTCGCCGTGCACGCGCTGCGGCACGTCCTGCTCCCGCTCCACGCTCAGCGTGAGCCCCCGCTTCTGGGCCTCGACCGCGAACATCTCCGACAGGCCCGAGAGCATCTCGTGGAGGTCGAAGTCGACCTCGGCGAGCGTCATGCGGCCAGCCTCGATCTTGGCCATCTCGAGGATGTCGTTGACGAGGCCGAGCAGGTGCTCGCCGCTCTTGCAGATGACCGCGAGGTTCTCGCGGTGCCTGTCGCCGAGCGAGCGATCGCGCTCCATGAGCTGGGCGAAGCCGAGGACCGAGTTGAGCGGCGTCCTCAGCTCGTGGCTCATGTTGGCGAGGAACGCGCTCTTCGCCCGGCTCGCCGCCTCCGCCTCGGCCTTCGCCCGGCGCGCCTCCTCCTCGGCGCGGCGCGCCTCGACGAGCTCCTCGCAGAGCCGCTGCTCCGCGGCGCGGCTCACCGCGAGCTCCTGCGCCCTCCGCTCGAGCTCGCGCTCGCCGTCGCGGAGCCGCCGGCGGAGCGCCCAGAGGACGACCACGAGGAGCGTCGCGACGACCACGGAGGCGGAGATCCCGACAAGCTGCATGCGATGTGCCCCCACCCAGCGCACCCGCGGCGGGAGGGGCCGAGCGCCGGTCCCGTCGGAATGCAGCGATCAGCGTACAGGAGTTCTGGACAGCGCGCGGCGCCGCGTTCGACCGCGGCGCGCTGGATCGCCCGCGGGAGGCGCCGCGCTCGTCAGGCGGGACACGGAACCGCCTCGCCGCAGCGCGGCGCTACGGCGCGCCGGCGTCCGGCTTCGCGCGCCGCGGGGGCGTGGCGGCCCCATCCGGCGGCGGCGCGCCGGCGTCCGGCGTCGCGCGCTGCCGCGGCGTGATGACCGCGTCCGGCGGCGGCGCGCCGGCATCGCCGCGCGGCGCGTCGCTCGCGTCGTCGCCGCTCGTGTCGTCGCCGCGCGGCAGCCGCGGCGCGGGCGCCGGCGGCAGCGCGGGCTGGCGCAGGCCGCGCAGCGAGGAGAGCCGGTCGACGAGGGCGCCGGCCTCCTCGGCCGACAGCTTGACGCGGGCGTGGAGCGCCTTGCCCTCGGCGTCGATCGCGACGCGCTCGAGCAAGGCCCCGAGGCCGATGAGCCGCGTCGCGAGGTCGCCCGCGCGCGCGTCGCGGGCGGCGCGCAGGGCCGCGCCGAGCTCGGCGCAGGGGGCCTCGGCGTCGCACAGGACGACGCCGTGGACCGCGATCTCGGGGCCGAGGGCGACGCCGACGCCGGCGGCGCGGATGGACGCCGCGGGCGACCGGCCTGCGCCGCTCAGCGCGAGGTCGCGCCCGAGCTCGGCGCGCTGCTCGGGCGTGAGCACCACGGTGACGCGCGCCGCGCCCTCGCCTACCGCGCGGGCGATGTCGTCGTGCGCGCCGCTCGGGCCGACCGCCGGCACGCGCCCGTCGGCCGCGTCGACCATGGCGCGCAGGTACGCCCCGCCGCCGAGCAGGATCGGCCCGCCGGGGCGCACGGCGATCTCGCCGCGGCCCTCGGCGCTCGAGTCCCGCACCGCGCGGAAGCTGCCGAGCGTCGTGACGACCGGCTGCCCGCCGCGCGCCTCGATGACCTTCGAGGCGCACGCGAGCAGCGCCTCGTCCTGCGCGGCGCCGGCCGCGGCCAGACCGAAATCGCCGCCCTCGCCCGCCGCCGGGATGCCGATCGCGACCTCGGTCAGCGCGGCCACCGGGTCGAAGCCGCACACGTCGCGCACCTTGCCGAGCCCGGGGATCTCGCGCTCCTCGCGCAGGAAGGGGGCGAACGCGGGCGAGGCGCGCAGCGCCGGCAGATCGAGCGTCGCGACGAGCAGCGCGCCCGCCGGCACGGCGTCGAGCGCGCGGGGCGCGGCGGGCGGCGTCTCCTGCCGCCGGCCGAGGAGCCAGGCGAGCCCGCCGCCGAGCAGGACGCCGACGAGCAGGAGGATGAGCCCGTCTCTCGTCCGCGTCTGCACGCGCGACCGTTAGCACACCGCCGCGGCGGCTGTCCCGGCGCGCGCGGCGGCTAGGCGCCGTCGCGCGGCCGCGGCGACCAGCGCGTCCCGCGGACGAGGTCGAACAGGGGCACGGTGACGTTGAAGTTCCAGCGCTTCATCAGCCGCGGGTCGTGGTGCCTGCGGTGGTGCTCGCGGAGCCGCGCGAGCCCCGGGATCCGGTACACCGGGCTGCCCTCCGGCAGGTGATACGCGAGGTGCAGCCACTCGTAGCTCACGAAGAACGCCATCGCCGTCGCGAGCCCGAGCAGCGCCGCGTCCCGCGAGAACAGCACGCCCGCCGCCGCGGCGAGCGGCAGCAGCAGGGCGAGGACGAGGAGCGCCGAGTAGGGCGGCATCAGCACCAGCCAGAGCTCGCGGGCGCTCCGCAGCGCCATGTCATCCGCGGTGAAGGCGAGGTGGTGCTCGCGCTCGTGCCGCTCGCGCAGCGCGCCGAGCAGCGGCGCCCGCCGGTGCAGCACGTACCTGTGCGCCCACCACTCGAAGCCGAAGGCGAGCAGCAGCGTCGCCGGGACCGCGAGGAGCTCGACGGTCTCGACGGCGTCCACGAGGCCCACCGCCGCCGCGAGCACCGCGACGCCGAGCGCCGTGGGGGCCGCCAGGTGCAGCGCCGGGCGGTACCCGCGCGGGATCCGCGCCGCGATCCGCGCGCGCCGCCGCGCCCGCGGAGGAGCCGGCTCGTTCACAGCCATCAAAAAACTATGAATTCCAAAAAAACAGAACGCAAGCGCGGGGCGGGCCGCCCGCGGGGGGCGCGCTCAGCCTTCCTGGCGCCCTTCCGGCGTCTCCGCGCCGTCCTCGGGCGCGCCTCCGTCCGCCGCGGGCGCGTTCCGCTCGAACAGCCCGCCGATGGCCTCGCCGATGCGGCCGATCTTCGCGGCGAGCAGCACCACGATCAGCAGGAAGGCGGTGAGGGCGATCTCGTTCTGGGAAGCGCCGAACAGCATGTGCCGAGGTCTACCACGCTGCGCGCCGAGCGGGTGCTGGCGGGCGCGCTCGGCGCGGCGCGCGGCGGCGCCCGGCGACGTCAGGCGACGTCAGGCGCGAGGAGGCGCGGCGGCGGCGGGAACATCGCGGGTCCGCGATCGCGTTTGACAGCCCGCCTGCGACCGTTGAGAGTCCAGGCGATACGGGGGTCCTGGGTGCATCGAGGGGCCGCCGCCACGAGATGACTGCCGTGTCCGAGCTCCGCGACGACCACGAAGCCGTGCAGGCACGCCTGCGCGCCGACGCCGTACTCCTGGCCGACGCATCGGCGGAAGGGGCGGCGATCGGCGCGGCGCTGCGGGGCCGGGGCTTCGAGGTGATCGCGGCGCCGATCGAGGACATCGAGGCGCGGCTCGCGATCGACGCGCCGCGCGTCGTCATCGTCGACATCGATCAGCCCGGCTCGATCGAGGCGCTCGAGCGCCTGTACCAGCGCCCCGGCGGCGTCGCGGCGTCCGTGCTGCTCGTGGGCGATCCGATCCGCTCGGCGGAGCTCGATCCGCAGCTCTTCGGGCAGGTCTTCGAGCGCCCCGTGGACATCGCCGAGCTCGCGGCGCACGTGAGCGCGGTCGCGGAGCCGGGCCGGTTCCGCCTGGAGCACGCCGCGGCGGCGGCGCACCTGCACGCGGGCTACCCGGGCCCGATCGACAACGAGGTCCCGTCGAACCCGGACTTCGCCAGGGACCTCGACCCGCTCGACGTCGGCTCGGTGCTGCCGCCGCCCGAGGACGGCGAGACGATCGGGCCGCGGCTGATGCCCGCGCGGATCAGCCCGGAGCTCGAGGAGATCCTCGTCGCCGCCGAGCAGCGGGTCACGGCGAAGGCGCGCCCGTCGAGCATCCCGGCGGCCGAGGAGGACGTCGACCTGATGCTGTCGCCGGAGCTGCTCTCCGCGCTCGACGAGCCGCTCGACCTCGACGAGGAAGGGCCGCGGACCGGCGCGAGCGCGGGCCACGCGCAGCTCGCCGCCGGCTCGGCGTCGCAGCCGCGGACCAGCGACCCCCCGCACGGCGCCGCGGCCGCGCCGCAGCAGGCGCCGACCCGCGCCGAGACCACCGGGCCCGGCGACCCGATCGGCGAGCTCGCCGAGCCGGGCGAGGAGCACGAGGACGATCACCACGCCGAGCCCTCGCGCGACGCGGGGCACGCGACGAAGCGCACCGGGCCCGAGCTCGCGGCGTACTCGAGCGGCCGGGAGGCGCACCTGCCCGGCAGGGACGAGCCGGCGCGCCGGGGCGGCGGGCGCGACGTCGCGCCGCCGACGCCGCGCGACGCGGGCCGGCCCCACGGGTTCGGGTCGCCTCCGCCGCGCGTCGAGGCGGTGTGGGGGCGGTCGCCCGCGCCGTCGCCCGCGCCGCGCGACGAGCCGTCGTGGGACCGCGGGCTGGGGCCGGTGCGCGAGGAGCTCGACTGGGTGCGCGTGCCGTCGGGCCGCGTCGAGCCGTCGTTTCACCAGCGCTACACCGAGCCGCCGCCGACCCGGGCGCGCGACGGCAGAGACGCGCGCGACACGCGCGACGGCAGAGACGCGCGCGACACGCGTGACGGCAGAGACGCGCGTGACGCGCGTGACGCGCGTGACGCCAGAGCGCCCGGCTTTCCACCGCCTCCGCCTCCGCCGGCCCCGCCGGGCTACCCGTTCGTGTCGCCTCCATCGGTCGAGGTGAGGACCGCGCTGCTGCCGCCCGGCGACGGGGCCGAGCCCGAGCCGCTGCCGCCTGCGCCCCTCCCGGTCCGCTCCGCCGCGTCGGCGCGCGTCCCGGTGCCCCCGGCGCCGGCGACGGTCGGCACGGGCTCGCTCGGGCGCGGGCTCCTTCCGCAGACGCCGCCCGCCGCGTCGAGCGCGTTCGGCCGCGCGCCCGTCGCTGCGCCGGCGTCCGTGGCCATCTCCGGCGTGGCCGGGCGCGGGCCCGCGGCGCCGGCCCCGACGCCGCCCCTGGCGATGCCGCCGATGCCGACGCCGCCCATGGCGATGCCGCCCGTGCCGTCGGCGCCCGCGACGATCAGCACGGGCGCGTTCGGCCGCGCCCCGCCGCCGCCGCCGGACGACGAGGCGCCCGTGTCCAGCGACGCCTCCTCGACCACCGTGCTCGGCCCCGGCGACGCGCCGCGCGCGCTCGCCCGGGCGGTGGGCAGCCGCGCGTCCGGCGCGCTCGCGATCGCGACGGAGGAGGGGGCGCGGCGCATCGTCCTGCACGACGGCGACATCGTCACGGCCGGGTCGAGCCTCCCGGAGGAGACGCTGCTCGCCTTCCTGGTCGGGCGCGGCGACATCGAGCGCGACGTCGCCGTGCGGCTCGCGGGCAAGCTCCCCGCGTCGGGCCGGCACGCCGGCGCGGCGCTCATCGCGCACGGCCACCTCGGCCAGGACGACCTCTGGCCGGTCCTGCGCGCGCACGCCGAGTGGGTGATCGGGCACGTCGTGCTCGTCGAGGCCGGGACGTGCGATCTGGAGGCCGAGCCGCCGGGCCGCCTCAAGGCGGAGCCGAACGTCTTCGGCGGGGCGACCGGCGCCGAGGTCTTCGTGGAGACGATCCGCCGCGTGATCGCCCCCGAGGTCGCGCTGCGCCGCCTCGGCGGCCCGGGCGCGCGCCTCGACGACGGCGTGCGCCGCAACCTGCTCGGCGAGTGCGCGCTCCGGCGCGAGGAAGAGGAGCTCGTGCGCACCGCGCGCGGCCGCGCGGTCGGCGAGCTCGTGAGCTCGGCGGAGCCCGAGAACGCCAGCGTGATCTACGCGCTCGTCTGCCTCGAGGTGCTCGACGTCCTGATCCCGCCGTCGGTCACCGAGGCGCCGCCGCCGCCGGTCGACGATCCGCTCGACGAGGAGGCGATCCGGCAGCGGGTCCGGGCGCGCCTCGCCCTGGTGGAGGACGGGGATTACTTCTCGATCCTCGGCATCCCGCGCGACGCGACGAACTACGAGATCCGCCGCGCGTACCTCGCGCTCCGGAAGGCGTTCGAGCCGTCGACCCTGCTCACCGCCGCGACCGTGGACCTGCTCGACGACGTGCGGCTCGTCATCGAGGTGCTCGACGAGGCCTACGAGATCCTGCGCGAGCCGCACCGGCGCGAGCGCTACCGGCGGGCGATCGAGGCAGGGCCGCCGTAGCGGGGCGCGCCGAGGGTCCGCCCCTTGCAAGCGCCTCCACGGCAGGAGGCATCATGTCCAAGGCGAGCGAATTCATCGAAGCCCTGCGCAGAATCGAGGAGAGCGGCGACGTCGAGCCCATGGCGCGGCTGTTCGCGCCGGACGCCGAGCTCAGCAACCCGGCGATCTCGAGGCCGCTCCACGGCCAGGACGGCGCCCGCAACTTCTGGCGCAGCTACCGCCACACCTTCGGCGAGGTGCAGTCCGATTTCCGGTGCGTCATCGAGTCCGACAAGGCCTCGCTGCTCGAGTGGAAGAGCCACGGGACGCTGGCCCATGGAGCGGTGTTCTCGTACGAGGGCGTGAGCGTCATCGAGCACCCCGGCGGCGTCATCACGCGGTTCAAGGCGTACTTCGACCCGAGGGCCCTCGGGCTCCACCTCGAGCATGCGGCATAACGCCTCTCGTCAGCGGGAGCACGCGGCATAACGCCGCTCGCCGGCGCGCGCGATGGCGTCGACAACGACCTCGCCCTGCTCGACGCCCACGAGCGCCGCGGACCCCTCCTCGAGCTGGCCGCGGAGGATGAGATCCGCGAGCGGCGCCTCGATGAGGCGGCCGATCGTGCGCTTCATCGGCCGCGCGCCGAGCTCGGGATCGAACCCGCCCGCGTCGAGCAGCGCGTCGATCGCCTCCGGCTCGACCTCGAGCACCACGCCGCGCGCCTCGAGCTCGCGCTCGAGCCCGCCCAGCAGCCGGCGCGTGATCTCGGCGACGTCCGCCCGCGTGAGCGGCGCGAAGCTGATGACCTCGTCGATGCGGTTGTAGAGCTCCGGCGGGAGCGTGGCGCGCGCCGCGGAGAGCATCGTGTCGGCGAGCCGCTCCGTCGAGACGGCCTGGGACGCGCGCGCGAAGCCGACGGAGCGCTCGGACCGGAGCGCGCCCGCCTCGGCCGCGCCGAGGTTCGAGGTCATCACGATCACGGTGTTCGTGAAGTCCACCCGCCGGCCGCGGCCGTCCGTCAGGCGGCCCTCGTCGAAGACCTGCAGGAACGCCTCGAGCACGTCGCGGTGCGCCTTCTCGATCTCGTCGAGCAGCACCACCTGGTACGGCCGCCGCCGCACCGCCTCGGTGAGCTGGCCCCCGGCCTCGTGGCCCACGTAGCCGGGCGGCGCGCCGACCAGCCGCGCCACCGCGTGCGACTCGGCGTACTCGGAGAAATCGAGCCGCGTCATGGCGTCCGGCGAGTGGAACAGCGCCTCGGCGATCGCCTTCGCCGTCTCCGTCTTGCCGACGCCGGTCGGTCCCAGCAGCAAGAACGACCCGATCGGGCGCCGCGCGCGCAGGCCTGCCGCGTTCCTGCGGAGCACCCGCGCGATGCGCGCGAGCGCCTCGCCGTGGCCGACGACCCGGTCGGCGAGCAGCGTCTCCAGCGCGAGCATCCGCTCGCGGTCGGTCTCGAGCAGCCGCTCGACCGGCAGGTCGGCCAGCTCCGCGACCACCTCGGCGACCTCGGGGGGCCCCACCTGCCGCGCGGGCTCGCGGGCGGCGGCGCGCGCGCCCGGCGCGCCCTGTGGCGCCTGTTGCGCGCGGCGCCGCGTGCGCGCCCCCGCGAGGTCGAGGATCGAGAGCGCCTTGTCGGGCAGCGCGCGCCCGGGCAGGTAGCGCACCGACCAGGCGACGGCCGAGGCCAGCGCCTCGTCGGTGAACGCGAGGCCGTGGTGCGCGCCGAGCCCGACAGCGACGCTCCGGAGCAGGAGGAACGCCTCGTCCTCCTCGGGCTCGTCGATCTCGACGAGGGTGAAGCGCCGCGCGAGCGCCGGGTCGACCTCGATGCTCTTCCGGTACTCCTCGGGCGTGGCGGTGCCGATCAGCGTGATCTCGCCGCGGGCGAGCGCGAGCTTGAGCTCGGCCATCGCCTCGTCGAGCGCGCCGCTGCCGAAGAGCTCCGACAGCCCGTCGATGAACAGGAGCACGCGCCCGCCCGCCTCGCGCAGCTCCGACCGCAGCGCGGCCAGGCGCTCGCTGAGCGCGCCGCGCGCGCCCGTGCCGGCGAGGAGCTCCGACGGCACGAGCTCGACGACGATGCGGGGCTCCCGCTCCTCGAAGGCCAGCCGGTGGGCGATGCCGCGCGCGACCGAGGTCTTCCCCACGCCCGCCGGGCCGAGGAGGCACGGGTTGTTGGCGTGGCGCTTGGCCAGCACGTCGAGCGCCTGCTCGATCTCGCGCTCGCGGCCGACGATCGGCTCGAGCTCGCCCTGCGCGGCCGCGAGCGAGAGGTTGTGGCCGAGCGAGGTGAGGGCCGGGAAGCGCGCGCGGTCGAGGAGGAAGCGCGCCGCGAGGGCGCTCGCCGCGGCCGAGGGCGCCGCGAGCGGCCGCCCCGAGGCGGGGGGCGGCGCGGCCGCGTCGTCGGCCGCCGGGGCGCGCCGGGGCGCGCCGGCGAGGGCGGCGGCCGGCTCGGCGGGGAGGGGCGTGTCGGCGCCGGCCGGGGCCGCGACGGGGCGCGGGCGGGGCGGCGGGAACAGCGGCACGGTGACGCCCGGGCCGGCGCTCTTGCCGGGCCGCAGCTCCGGCGCGCCGAGGCCGGCGCCCTTGCCGGGCCGCAGCTCCGTCATGCCGAGGCCGGCGCCCTTGCCGGGCCGCAGCTCCGTCATGCCGAGGCCGGCGCCCTTGCCAGGCCGCAGCTCCGTCACGGCGACGCCGGCGCCCTTGCCGGGCCGCAGCTCTGCGGGCGTGCGCGCCGGCTCGGCGGCCTCGCCGCGGGCGCGGCGCGCCGGGGGCGCCTTGGCCGGCGCCGGCTTCTCGGGCGCCCCGTCGTCCAGGCCCGCGCGCGGCGCCAGGGAGCGCCGCGCCTGCACGACGCCGAGCGCGAGCTGCAGCGCCGAGGTCCGCAGGCGCGCGAGGTCGACGCCCGACTGCGTGAGCGCCCGGTGCGCGGCCGAGCTGCGGTCCGACAGCAGCGCGAGCAGCAGGTGGAGCGCGGCGGGCTCCTTGGCGGTCGCGCGCTTCGCGACGTCGCGCGCGCCCCCCATGGCGCGGCCGATCGGGTCGGGGCCCTCGTCGTCGACCGAGCGGGTGGCCTTGAGCAGGGCCTCGTCGTCGAGCCGCCGGTCGCGCAGCAGCTCCGCGGCGGGGCCTCCGCGCAGGGCGATGGCCGCGAGGAGGTGCACGCTCGACAGGCGCTCCTTGCGCTGGGCGGCGAGGTCCTGCGCGAGCTTGCGCAGCGTGACGAGCTCGGCGTGGGAGCGAGGGCTGGTCATCCTTGCAGAGGTCTCCAGCCCCCCGGTTCGCATGCCCGGTGCAGGCGGGCCAAATTTCGGACCGGAGGTTCCGCGCGCCCTCGGCGCCGGCGCTGCCGCCCGGTCCTGCGCTCGCCACGGCAACCCGAAGATCCAGAAAAGTCAGCAGATGAGAAGAGGACTCCCTCCTTCCTGCACTCTCCGCGTCCTGCCAGCCCCCACCCGCGAAACCACGCGTTCAATGCATGGATGGAATGTCCTGTCAGCCCAGGGTGCGTCCCGGAGGGACAGCATCGGTCTGCGCGCGTGAGCCGCGGTGTGAGATCAGCGCCGCTCGCCCCGCCGCGCGACGATCGCCTTGCCCTGGCGCGCGAGGGCGTGACGAATGCCGGCCTGGAGATCGCGCTGCGTCAGGAGGTTGCCCAGCTCGACCCCCTGTGCGACCAGCGCGCGGGCGACGTCGGGTGAGGCCCCGACGAGGACGCACGTGGCGCCCAGGAGTGAGGCGGCCCGCGTGGCCTGGAGGAGGCGGTCTGCCACATCGGCGTCGAGGACCGGCACGCCCGTGACGTCGATGAGCACCGTCTCGGCCCGGTGGCGCTCGATGCCCTGGAGCAGCATCTCCAGGAGCCGGGCGCCGCGGGCAGAGTCGATGGTCCCCACGAGGGGCACCACGAGGATGCCCTCATGGACCGGGATGACCGGCGTGGACAGCTCCTGGATGACGTCGAGGAGCTCCCGCTGCGTCGCGAACCACGCGAGCTCTCTCTGCATCGCCTCCTCGGCGCGCTTCTTCTCCGTGATGTCATGGACCATGACCACGAGATACCGAATGACGCCCTGCGGGTCGGTGAGGGGCACCTTCACCATGTGAAGCCACCGCTCCCCGGCCGGCCCCACGATGCGCGCCTCGGGCACGTCCACGGCCTCGCCCTTCTCGATCACGGCCCGATCCATGCGATCGAGCCGCTCGGCCTCCTCCAGTCGATGCGGGAAGAGATCAAAGACGTTCTTGCCGAGAGCGTCGCTCCGGGGCACGCCGAGGACCTGCTCGTAGCGGCGGTTCATCCGGACGAGGCGGAACTCCGTCGCCTCCTTGACGAAGACCGAGACCGGCACGTGGTCGAGGATGGTGTCGAGGAAGCTCTCGATGGGCACGGCCGCTGACGAGTTGTGCGGCGCGGTCGGATTGCGGACGCAGACGAGCGCGCCGCGCGCGCCATCGACGCGAAGCGGCGTGACCGAGAGCTCGCCGGAGGGCGCGCCGGGCGCGCCGCCCCGGAGCACGATTTCGACCTGCTCGCGCTCGCCTTCGAGGATTGCGCGGATCCCCGCGAGCACCTCCTGCGCCTCGCCGGTGAGCCCCTCGGGCGACGCGGGCAGGACGGCCGGCGAGCGCGCGGGGGACACCGGCCAGGCGGGGAGCGCGCCGTCCGCGATGGCCTGCTCCAGGCGCGGATTGGCGCACCGGAGCGCCCCCTTCGCATCGAAGATCGCCGCGGCGACCGGCAGCGCGCAGAGGAGCGGCAGGGAATCGACGCCGACGTGCGGGCTGGGCCCATCGAGATCTATGGTCATTCGATCCTTCTATTTCACACGAGCGTCCCAGCGCTCTCCGAGCCGGGCGACCCGCTGCGCATCCTAACCTTTCAACTCGCTCTCCGGAAATCGCTGAGCGCTCACGGCAAATGTAATAGTTTTTACAATCCAATGAGGTAGCGCCATCGCTCACCTCCTCACCCCATGGTGGGGAGTGCCGATGCTCGTGACAGCGCTGGTCATGGCCGCTGCGCGCGTCGGAAAGTTCGGGGCAAGCCGCGGTTCCGTCGCGAGAAAATCCCCTCACGCGGCTGCCGTCCGGCGCGCCGCAGGGCAGATGGAGTGCCAGCCAACGCCACCGCGCCGCCTGCACACTCTGGCACAGTCCGAGGGCGCACCGTCGGGTTCCCGCAGTACATGTGCAAAATTGAACCTGGCCTGCCGCTTGCTATCTGTGCCAGGCACGGGACTCCAGAAGTCCGACACGCGCCGGAGCAGGCGTGATGCGCTGTGCCTTGCCTTGAACGAGGTGACCATGACCTTTCTGTACAGAACCCGCGTCAGGCGGGCAGTCCTCGCGGCGGCTGCGGCATTGGCCGGACTCACCGGTTGCCAGGTCGACTCGACGGGGGCGTCCACATCGACCGCTCCCGGGGAGAGCGACTTCATCTCTTCCAATCCGGGGGACAACGCGGACCGCTCGGCGCACGGGGTGAGCGGCGGGGGCAGCAGCGGAGCGGGCGGCGGCTCCGACAGTGGAACAGACGATGTGGCGAGCGACGGCGACGCCGCGCGCGCGATCGCCGAGGCCGACATCATCCAGGTGGAGGACGGCAAGCTCTACGCGCTCTCGCAGTACTCGGGGCTCAGCGTGGTCGACATCTCGCGGCGCGACAGGCTGACCCTGCTCGGGCGATACCGGGCGAGCGGGAGTCCCTTCGAGATGTACCTGCGCGACGGGGTCGCCTACGCGATGTTCTCGTCATGGGAAGAGCACCCCTTCGACGAGGCCGCCGACTCGTACAGCTCGGCGCCGATGAGCCGCATCGAGGCGCTGGACGTCTCCGATCCGGCGGACATCCGGCCGATCGGCTCGTTCGACCTGCCGGGCGCCATCTCCGACGCGCGTATCGTGGGCGACGTGCTCTACGCCGTCAGCTTCGAGAACGGAGCGTGCTGGAGCTGCGCCAGCGCGCCAAACACAACGATCACGTCGCTCTCCGTCGGCGACCCCGCCCACATCAGCGTCGTCGATCGGCTCAGCTTCTCCGACGATGGCTTCAGGACCCACGGCTTTCGTCGCAGCGTCAGCGCCACCGAGGACCGCATGGTCGTCGCGGGCGTCGCGTGGGACGGCACCGGAGAGGGACACTCCACCCTCGAGATCGTCGATATCTCCGACCCTGGAGGCCACCTCGTCAAGGGCGCGAGCGTCGAGGCCGTCGGGCAGATCCAGAGCCGCTGGCAGATGGACGAGCACGACGGCGTCCTCCGCGTCATCAGCCAGCCTGCCATCTGGCGGTCCGGGGCGATGCCGGCCGTCCAGACGTTCTCCATCGTGTCCTCGGACGAGATCACGCCGCTCGGCTACACCGAGCTCACCCTGCCACGGCCCGAGACGCTGCGCTCGGTCCGCTTCGACGGCGACCGCGCCTATGCGATCACGGCCGAGCAGACCGACCCGCTGTTCACCATCGACCTCAGCGACCCGGCGAAACCCGCCCAGATGGGCGAGCTCGAGATGCCCGGCTGGGTCTATCACATGGAGCCGCGCGGCGATCGCCTGTTCGCCCTCGGGTTCGACGACGCCGCCGCCGAGGGCGCGCTCCATGTCTCGCTCTTCGACGTCTCCGATCTGACGGCGCCCGCGATGCTCGGGCGCGTCCACTTCGGCGGCGACCTGGGCAGCTTCGCCGAGGATCAGGACCGCATCCAGAAGGCCTTCACCCTCCTGGACGACCTCGGCACGATCCTCGTGCCCTACAGCGGCTGGAAGCGCGCCACCGACGGCGACCTGGGCGGGTGCGGCTCGCGCGAGAGCGGGATCCAGCTCGTCGACTTCTCGCGCGACGCGCTCACCAAGCGCGGGGTCGCGCCCGCGCGCGGCCACGCGCGCCGCGCCTTCCTCCACGGCGACAGGCTCTTTGCCGTCTCCCAGGAGAAGGTCGGGACGTTCGACATCGATGATCGCGATGCTCCCGTCGAGACCGCCGGCCTCACCCTCGCGACGACCGTGAACAACGCGGTCGCCACCGGCGATCTCGTGGTCCGCCTCAGCGCGGACCGGCGGAGCCGGAGCGCGACGCTCGAGGTCGCGTCCGCCGCGGACCCGGGCCGCGCCGAGCCGCTCGGCGAGCTCGATCTCGCCGAGCTCTCCTCCGGGTCGGCGGGAGGCTGCCACGAAGCCGACCTCTCGGAAGCGCGCCTGTTCGCGGACGGGCAGGCTGCCTACCTGCTCTGGCCCTCGTACGACCGGTGGAAGACGGGCCTCGCCGTCATCGACCTCAGCGTGCCGTCCGCGCCCCGCATCGCGAGCCGGCGCGAGCTGCCGTTCGGCGGCGGCGCGCTGTATCCGTATCGATACCATGGTCCCCTCGTCGCCGCGGGCGACACGGTGGTCCAGGCGGGGAGCACCCTCATGATCCGCACCACGCAAGAGCACCGTGAGGGCTCCGAGGCGCAGCCGTCGCATCGTGGGTGGCTCGAGATCCTCGACCTCTCCGACCCGACGAGCCCGGCGCACCGCTCGGTGGCGCTGCCGGAGGGCGAGGGCTACGCGGGCCTGTTGCTCGACGGCACCACCGTGCTCACCTCGCACTGGGCGCCGCTGCCCGACGACCCCGCCAGGGCGCGCTTCTACCTCGATCGCATCGACGTGGAAGACCCATCCTCGCCGGTCGTGCGGCCGCCGGTCAGCGTGCCCGGGTCGCTGCTCGCCTTTGACAGCGCCTCGGGCCGGCTGCTCACGGTGGACTACGAGGCGCTCGAGTTCGAGGTGACGGACCGCGAGGCATGCTACGGCGCGGTGGCGCACCACGAGCAATTCGCCCCGAAGGACCGGGAGGACGGCGACGGGCCGGGCACCTGCCGGGGGACGCGCCGCGCGTTCAAGCTCCTCGAGGTGGGCGACGGCGTCGCGCGCCTCCTCGACGAGCGCGCGATCGACGACGGCACGGCGATCGGGCAGGCTTTCGTCGGTGATGACCGCGTGTTCATGCTCACCTACCGCAGCAGGACCGTGAGCGCCGACGGCGGTTACGAGTTCAAGTACCCGGCTCTCGTGGTCAGCGGGCTGGCGGAGGGACGCATCGACGTCGCGGCGTACGAGAGCGAGGAGATCGGTCACGTCGTGCCGCTGCTCGCGGACGGGACGCGTCTTGTGGTCGCCAGCGCTCAGCCCCCGGCGATCTCGGTCCTCGACGCGACCGACCTCGACGACCTGACGTTCGAGCGGAAGGGCGAGCTCTCCTCGTACACCTACCAGGACCCGGTGACGGTCTCCGGCGACCGCGCGCTGTGCTCGCTCGGGCAGTACGGGCTCGAGGTCGTCGACCTCGGGGACTGATCGATGCTCTGGAGGTCCTCGTGAGAATTCCTGTCGTATCGCGTTTGCTGGTGGCAAGTGGCGTGCTGTGCGCGGTCGGATGCACCGAGGTCGTCACCGACATCGGTGCGCACGGCGCAGCCAGCGGGAGCTGGGGCGGAGGCACCGGCGGCGGAACGGCCGGCGGTGCGAGCACGGGAGGCGAGGCGGGCACCGGAGGCCTCGAGAACACGGGAGGCGAGGCGGGCACCGGAGGTCTGGATGCGGGCAGCGGAGGCCTGGAGAACACGGGAGGCGATATGGGCACGGGAGGTGCCGGCGAGGGGCCGCTGCCCGATCCGGTCCCGTCACGGCAGACCGTCACCTTCGAGTTCCACAACGCCTCCGCAAGCCCGGCGGGAGTCCAGGTGTCAGGGAGCCTGTGCAGCGGATTCGAGATCTGGAGGGTGGAAGGCGATGAGACGACGCTCGTCAACCGCGATGTCGATTACACGCAGGCGGCTTGCTCCACCTATGTCGACGACCTGGAGACAGGGACTTACGAGCGGGTGGCCCCCGGCGCCACCCTCCCCGTCGTATGGGACGCTCGTGAAGAGGTCATCTACGAGCGCACCGTGGCCTGCACGATCCCCGAATCCGAGGTGCCCAGCATCGTGGTGCCGATGGGCGTCGCGCAGCCGGTCGCCCCCGGGACGTACGAGGCCGTGTTCATCGTGGGCCCGAGCGCGGAGGAATGCGAGACCGAGGTGGTAGAGAATCGCTACAGTTGTCTCGGCTCCTTCACCTACGACAGCATCGGCCTCGCTTGCTCCACCGGTGGGCGGCGGATCAGCGTTCGCTTCGAGCTGCCGGAGACCGGCGATGTGCGTGTGCCCGTGGAGTACACTGGAGACTAGACAAGGCCTCCCTGCGGTTGCCCTGACGCTCGCCTCCCCGGCACAGGCCTGCCGCTCGCCGGCGCCGCTCTCCCCGGTGCCGGGTCGTGAAATGTAGTCCCGTCACGCCCTCTGACCGCTTCACAGACCGCGAACGGCCCGAGAGACTCCTCGCCGGCCAGCGCGTCCTCCGATCCTCCTCGCGCGCCTGCGCCGCTCCCGCCTGCGGGCTCCTGCAAGAGCGGGCGTCACTTCTGTAAATTTCGAGCTGCGTGACGCGAAGCTTCGCGCGATGGCGACGAAGTCTCTGGTATCTCGATTGTAAATTGTTGAAGCCGATTGCGAATGATAATCGAATATCGATTTTCGATTGTCATTCATCGCGTGGCTGGTTACAACCACGGAACTGTCGTGGTCGTCCAATGTGACGATCTTCGTCATGTGATTGAATAATTACAGCGGTTCCGGGTTGGAGAAGCTCATGTCAATGGTTCGACGACTTGGATACGGTCCTATTTTTCTTCTGCTGGGAGCCTGCGGGGGTGACGGTGACGAGGGTCTCCCTGTCGATGTGCAGAACGACAGTGACCCGGTCATCGTGTCGAGCGTCTCGGATGGCACGTATGTGATCAAGTCGGTCCGGAGCGGCAAGTGCCTCGACATCAGCGGCGGCAGCAAGGAGAGCGGCGCCCGGGTGCAGGTGCGGTCGTGCAACGGATCGGAATCGCAGAAGTTCCAGGTCTCCAGCGCCGGAGGCGGCGTCTTCAAGATCGCGAACGTCGGCAGCGGGAAAGTCCTCGACGTCACCGAGGGGAGCCTCGACGCAGGCGCGGCGCTCCGCCAGTGGGACGATGTCGAGGGAGAGCACCAGCAGTTCACCTTCGTCAACCGCGGCGGCAACGACGTCAGCATCCAGGCGGTACACACCGACATGGCGCTGGATATCTACCGGGGTAGCACGGCGGACGGGGCGGCGGTCATCCAGTGGCCGTGGCGCGGCGGCGCCAACCAGCGATGGACCTTCGACAAGGTGGACGGCGGCACCACCGGCCCGACCCCGACGCCGGGCGGTGACGACATCCTCGTTCCGGCGTCGGGCGCGTGGCTCGGGCAGTATTACGGCGACGGGAGCATCTCCCAGACGAGCGCCAGGCTCGGGCGGACGCTGAAGCTGCACCTGACGTACTACGATTTCACCCACAACTGGGTGGGCAGCGAGACGAGGGCCGACCTCGACGCCGGTCGCATCCCGTTCGTGAACTGGGAGGTCTTCGACACCCCCCTCGACGAGATCATCGACGGCTCCCACGACGCGATGCTGGCGCAGCGGGCGCGCGACGCGAAGGCGCTCGGCAAGAAGCTCTTCGTGGACTTCGGCGCCGAGATGAACGGCGAATGGTCGCCGTGGGGCGGTGCGCAGAACGGAAGGAGCCCCGACAAGTACATCGCGGCGTACCGGCACGTGCATGACGCGCTCCGGTCCGCGGACAACATCGTGTGGGTCTGGTGCCCGAACGTGACGGATGAGCCGCGCCAGGCGTGGAACCAGGCGATGGGCTACTACCCGGGAGACGACTACGTGGACTGGACGTGCGTCGACGGGTACAACTGGGGCTCCGCCGGCGGCGGCGGCTGGCAGAGCTTCCGCGACGTGTTCAAGAACATCTATCCGAAGCTCGCGGCGAAGGGCAAGCCGATCATGATCGGCGAGATGGCCTCCGCCGAGTCCGGCGGCAACAAGGCGCAGTGGATCGACCAGATGATCCCGACGCTGCGCTCCGACTACCCCCTGATCAAGGGCGTCATCTGGTTCGACATCAAGAAGGAGACGGACTGGCGCATCCGCTCGTCGAGCGAGTCGCTGGCCGCCTTCGTGCGCATGGCGAACGATCCGTACTTCAATCCCTGACGGGTGCTCCGCGCACCAAGGCAGGATCTTGCCCGGTTCGTGCAGGACCTGCGCGAGTTGCGCCGCGCGCGACGACGCCCCCTCGGCGAGCAGGCCGCTCCGCGGCTGGCCCACCTTTCGCTTGGATCCTCGCCGTGGCTCGCCGCCCCCGCGAGAGGCGTGGACGAGGCGAGCGCGCCTGGAGGGTACTCGCATGCTCAAGGATTCGCTTAAACTGGCCATGATGATCGCCGGTGGCGCCGTGCTCGGGGTCGGCTGCGGCGTCGAGGCGCCGACCGGGGGAGAGGCGCTCGACGAGTCGCAGGCCGCGCTTCAGTTCACCTGTGGCGGGATCACGGGCCGCGGCTGTCCAGGCACCAACCAGTGCGTCGATGACCCGGACGACGACTGCGACCCCCGGAGGGACGCCGACTGCGGCGGCCTCTGCGTGGGCGACCCCTGCGGGGGCTTCGCCGGGCTCGCCTGCGACAGGGACTATGTGTGCGTGGACGATCTGCGAGACACCTGCGACCCGGACAACGGGGGCGCGGACTGCCCAGGGACGTGCCTCCACGCGGGCGAGATCGAGTGACGGAACGCTGAGAGCTGAGGAATCCTCTCGAATTCTTCGGAGAGAAATCACAGGGAGGCGGGGAGGCGGGGAGGACAATCTTCAAATACTCCCCGCCTCCCCGCCTCCCTGTTGAATTTCTCCCCTGAAAAGGGCTGCAAAATAAGGGGATTGCTCGGGGGCGACAGGGGTCGAGCGACGAGCCCGACTCAGATGATCAAGATGACGTCGATCTCCGTATCCGCCGGGAGCGCGCTCCCCGCGGGCACGTGGGGCGCGTTGGCGGGCGCCAGGCGGAGCGCGCCGCACGACCGCGGGCCCGCGCTCTCGTGAGGTCCGCCCGCGTCGGCGACGCCGCACGGCCGATCGCCGTGCGCGCGCGCCGCGCAGGCGTCGATCGCGGCGCGGACCGCGCGGAAGACGCTCTCCGCGTCGAGGCCGCCGAGCTCCCGTGCCGCCCTGGCGAGGCCCTCGTCGACGCAGCCGGCGCACGGCGCCGAGGTGGCGGCGAGCCGCACGATGAGCGTCGCCTCCGAGCAGTCGAGCTCTACCGTACTGAAAGGCACGGACAGCCCCGAGCCTCTGCCCACATCGACGCTGACGAGGAGGTTGTTGCCGTCACGCACCACCACGGTTTCCCGCGGGTGTCGGCCGCTCATGTATCCTGGCGTCGACTCGGGTGGATTCGCGTTGACAAGAATCCACAGACGATCGGAGCTCGCCTGTCCGCTCTTCTGCACATCGTCGCTGGTGCGGCTCTCTGCCATTCGCGCGCCCTCCGAGGAGGCGAACCTATCGCCGTCAGAGGCGGACGGCGATGGCCCCACCGGACAGACAATGTCCGGACAGGCGAGTCCGCTCAGGACGCTGCCGCGCTCGATGAACGCAGCCGCTCGTCGAAGGCCCCGGAGGTCCTCGCCGCTTCCATTGCGCGCTCTACCGCGAGGCGGTAAGCACAAACACCGAGCGGAGGGCCAGGGCGTGGAAGAGCCGGAGCGGCGCGACGAAGACCCGGAGCAAGGCGCAGGCGGAGGCGGAGCGGACCGCGCGTCGCTCGGCATCCTGTTCCTCGCCGCGGCGTTCGCGCTCGCGCTCCTGCTGACCGTCGTGGGGCTCCTGGCGTTCGCGACGATGGCCCCCGGCGCGCCGTCGCCGCCCGAGCTGCGCGGCGACGCGGCCAGCGCTGAGCCCGCGGCGCGCGATGGAGCCGCGCTGGCGGTCTGAGCCGTCCCGGCCCGGCGACGGACGAGCTCGGCCCGACGCGCGCCGCCACGAACGCCCTCCACCGGTCGAAGCGGACCGCGGCGCCGTGGGCGCCTGTCGAGGTCGATGTGGATGGGTGGATGTCGTGGGAGAGCAACCCTGATCGAACGTTCGATCAGGGAGGTCGAAGCTAGCCGCAGGTCTTCTGGACCACGCCGAGCAGCGCCCCGAAATCGACGGGCTTCTTCAGGTAGGCAGCGCCCTCGGGCGGGCCGTCGTGCCCGGAGACGATCGTCACCGGGATCGCGGCGAGCGCGTGCACCTGCTTCAGCGCGGCGAGCATCTCCTCGCCGGTCATGATCGGCATCATCAGATCGAGCAGGATGAGCCCAGGCGGCGGGTCGGCCTTGTGCAGCAGATCGAGGGCCTCCCTGCCGTTGCTGGCGCAGTAGACATCGTAGCCCGCCGACTCGAGCATCTCGCGGAGCATCTCGCGGAGCTCGGCGTCGTCGTCGACGAGGAGGACGGGGGCGCGCGGATTCGGGGGGATCGGCGTCAGACGTGGCGCGTTGGGCCCGTCGGTTGGCCGTGGTTCACTCATCTCTGTCACCTCTTCCAGACAGCGCAAGCATGCAGAAGCGATAGCAGGCGGACGCCTTGCACGCATTGCAGGCGCCGAGCATCTCCGGAACTTCTCCGGATCCATGGGCCGGGCTGCGCGGGGTGGCGCCGCTCCGCGCCGAGCAGAGAGGCGAGGGGCGTGGCGGAAGCACGGGCGCCGCGAGCGAAGCCATGCGAAGCGCCGAGGGTTACGGGAGTTGCGCCGCGGGTCAAGCGTCTCGGCTCACCGAGCGCGGCGGTGCGCGCGTCGCGCCCCTGCCGCCCGCGTCGCTCCCGCCGTCGGCGGCGCCTCCGCTGCTGCCCGCGGGGCGCCCGCCGCCCGCGGCGCGCCCGCTGCTGCCCGCGCCGCCCGTGCCCTCGCCGCGCCCGTCACCTCCGCCGCCGGACCGGAACCCGAGCGCGCGCGCCTGGGCAGGGCCCGTATGGCGACGGCGCCACACCACCGCGTCGAGCATGTAATGCGTCGCCTGCGGGAGCGCGAGCAGCGGCACGAGCAGCGTCCGCGCGCGGGGGCCGAGGAGCGGCTCGTCCACGGCGCCGCCGAAGAGCTCCGGCCGGTCGTGCCAGACGAGCCGGTCCCAGAGCAGCTCCTCGAAGAACGCGAGCGCGAGCGCGATCCCGAGGAAGGCGAGGAGCCCGCCGGCGAGCAGCCGCGCCAGCAGCGACCGGGGCGCCTCGACGGCGCGCTCCCGCGCGTAGGCGAACACCAGCGCCATGTACGGCACCCCGTGGACGATCACGTTGGTGACCGTGAACTGGAAGTCGCTGTCGGTCGCGACGATGCCGACGTACCACGTCGCCGCGGTCGTCGTGACGACCACGTGCTTGCCGAGGTTGAGCGGCGCGCGGGCGACGCGCGCGCGGTGGACAGCGCGGGCGACGTAGGCGACGGCGAGCGCGGCGTACACGGCGCCGAGCGGGCCCACCGCGGCCGCCAGCCAGGGGGCGCTCACGAAGTCGCCCTCCACGAACCACGCGAACGCGCGCGGCGGGTGCGCGTGCCAGTAGAGGAGCGGCCAGCCGGTCGCGGCGTAGATCAGCGCGTCGTCGAGCAGGCGATCGACGCGCGCGCGCTCGCCGGCGAGCGCGCGGTAGATCGCGACCCACCCGACCTGCTGGCGGACGAAGTGGATCACGGCGGCGTAGGCGAGCGCGCGCCAGAAGGTCAGCTCGGAGGCGAGGTGCAGCGCGACGCCGACGACGTAGCAGGCGAGCGGCACGGCGGCGTAGAGCGCGGGGTGGCGGCGGAGCTCCTCGCGATCGAGGTACGTGCGGAAGAGCGTCGTGTGCACGTGGGCCACGTCGACGCCGACCACGAACAGCAGGAAGCCCCACGCCGGGAGCGCGCCGCCCGCCGAGAGCGCCGCGAGGGCGAGCGCGACGGCCGCGGAGCCGCCGAAGACCGCGAGGTCGACGCCGCGGCCCCAGAGGAAGGCGCCGCGGGCCGCGCCGCCCTGCCCGGCCGGCAGCGCGCCGAGGAGGTCGGGCCCGGCCGTGGCCACGCCGAGACCCGCGCGTCAGCCGTGGATGGCCGCGGAGATGATCCAGGCGAGGCCCAGGATCACCGAGCCGATCACGATGGCGAGCGCGGTGTTCTGGTCCTCCTCGATCTCCTTGCGGATGGAGAAGGGGGTGAGCTTCGTGATGATCACGAACGCCAGCAGGAAGACGATGAGCCCCAGGATGACGAAGACGAGCGTTCCGACAACGGCTCTCATCAGGTTTTGAACGTCGGGCATCGGCGGTTCTCTCTGCGCTCGGGTCCACGCTCCGCGCGCGCTCGCGGCCTCTCGTGGCTGCGGGGCGTGAGCCTACGCGAGTCGGCCGGCAGCGTGAAGCCGCTGACGCATCGTGGCGCCGCGGCGCCGCGTCTCACCGCGGGCGCGCCCGGCCGGCGACGTGCTATCGCCTTGCCGTGTCGACGACCGTGAGCCGAACCTTGCTCCGCCGCGCCGTCGCGGCCGGGCTCGCGGCGCTCGGCCTGCTGAGCGCAGGCGCGCCGTGCCCGGCCGCCGCGGCGCCGCCGGCCCGCGACCGCGCGCCGGCGCGGGTCACCGCGCCCCCGCAGCGCGCCACCGCCGCGCCGAGGCGCGCCGCGGCGCCCCCGCCAGAAGCCCCGATCGAGCTCGCGCTGCCCCTGGAGCGGGCCACGCTCCAGAACGGGCTGCGCGTGGTGATGAGCCCCGACAAGGGCTCGCCCACCGTCGCGGTGGCCGTGACGTACGACGCGGGCTCGCGCGACGAGCCGAGCGGCAGGAGCGGCGTCGCGCGCCTCGTGATGGGCATGATGGCGCGGGGCAGCCGCAACGTGCCCGCGGGCGAGCACCAGCGCCTCGTCGCCGCGCGCGGCGGCGAGCTCGCGGCCGAGGCGGGCGTCGACCGCACGACCTACGCGGAGGCGCTGCCCGCGAACGAGCTCGCGCTCGCGCTGTGGCTCGAGGCCGACCGCATGAAGGCGATCGATCTGAGCGAGCGGGCGTTCGAGGCGCAGCGCAAGGAGGCGCAGGAGCGCCGCGGCGCGCTCCTCGGCGCCGCGTACGGCCAGGGCCCGGTCCGGCTCCAGGCGCTCGTGTTCCAGGGATACTGGCCCCACGAGCACCCGGCGATCGGCGACGCGGACGACCTCGCCGGCGCGGAGGTCGCCTGGGCCCGCGACTTCCACGCGGCCCACTACGGCCCGAACCGGGCGGTGCTCTCGATCGCCGGCGGCTTCGACCCCGGCGAGGCGATGGAGCTCGTGCGCAAGTACTTCGACGGCATCCCCGCCGTCGACGCCGCGCCCTTCAAGGACGCGCCGTTCCCCGAGCAGACCAGCCAGCGCACCGGCGTCGTGCGGGACAGCGCCGCCCGCGCCCCGGCCATCCTGTACGGGTGGGCCGTCCCGCCGCGATCGCACCGGGATCACGACGCGCTCGCGATCGTGGCCGCGCTGCTCGGCCGCGGCGAGAGCTCGCGCCTCGAGGCGCTCCTCGTCCGCGACAAGGCGGTCGCGCGGTCGGTGCGCGTCGCGACCGGCGATCTCCGCGGGCCGGATCTGTTCTCGATCGACGTTCGGCTCGCCGAGGGCGCCCGCGTCGGCGACGTCGAGAAGCTGATCGAGGGCGAGATCCGGGCGCTCGCGACGGCGGGGCCGTCGCAGGCCGAGCTGACGAGGGCGCGCCGGCTCCTCGAGTCGGCGTTCGTGGCGGGCCTCGCGGACCCGGCGGCGCGGGCGCGCGCGCTCGGCGAGCACGAGCTGCTCTTCGGGGACGCCGCGCACCTGAACGGGGAGCTCGCCCGCTGCTTCGCGGTGACCCGGGAGGACGTGCAGCGCGTCGCGCGCGATCACCTCGGCCCGACGCGCCGGACGATCGTCGAGACCTACCCGCCAGCGACCCCGGGCGCGGCCCCGCCGCGGGCGCCCGCCCGGGCCAGCGGCGGCGCGCGCGCCGAGGCGCAGGCGGCGCCCGGCAAGGGCCCGGAGAAGGCCGCGCCGGCCAAGGGCCCGGCGAAGGCGGGGCCGACGAAGGGCGCGCCGGCCCGGTCGGCGCCGAAGAAGAAGCCGACGAAGCCGGCGAAGCCCAGGAAGAAATGACGTCGAGAGCGACGTCGAGAGCGACGTCGAGGGCGACGCCGAAGAGGCGCGGAAAGCGACGACGAGAGACGATCCGATGAGCGAGCGAAGCAAGCGACGCGAACGGGGCGCGCGACGGACGGCGCGCCCCTGGCTCTCCTGGACCGCGGCGGCGCTCGCCGCGGCCGTGTGCGGCTGCGCTCCCGCCGCGCCGCCGGCGCGATCGCCCGCGCCGGCCACCGGCGCGCCGGCGAAGGGCGCGCCGGAGGCGCCGGCGCCCGAGGCCGCGCGCCGGGAGCAGCCCCCGCCGTCCGGGCCCGCGCAGCCCGCGCGCATGCCCGCGATCGCGTGGGCCGAGCTCCCGAGCGGCCTGAGCGTCGCCACCGCCGTGAACCGCGCGCTGCCGCTGGTGGAGGTCCGGGTCGTCGTCCGCGGCGGCTCGTCGGCCGACGGCGAGCGCACCGGGCTCGCCGCGCTCACGGGCCAGCTCCTGCTGCACGGCGGCGCCGGCGGCCTCCCCGGCCGCGAGGTGCTCGCCCGCGTCGAGTCGCTCGGCGCCTCGCTCCGGGTGGAGACCGGCCTCGACGCGACGGTGATCGGGCTGCGCACGACCCGGGAGCGCCTCGCCGAGGCGGTCGAGCTGCTCGGGCTCGTCGTGCAGCGGCCGCGCCTCGACGCCGCGGAGCTCGCCAAGGTGAAGGCGCGCGCCGTCGAGGCGGCGCGGGATCGCGCCGAGAACGACGCCCGCTGGGGCGCGCTGATGATCCTGTTCCGCGACCTCTACGTGCTCCCGACCGAGCTGCACCCGTACGGCTCGTTCGGCGCGACCGCGGCGGAGCTGCCGAAGATCACCGCCGCCGACTGCCGCGCGTTCCACGCGGCGTGGTACGTCCCGAAGAACACCGTCGTCGTCGTCGCGGGCGACACGACGCCCGAGGCCGCGCGCGCCGCGGTGGAGAAGGCGTTCCCCGATCGCCGCGCCGGCGAGCCGCCGTCGCTCTCGTTCACGGATCCGACGCCGCGCGGGTCGCTCAAGATCACGATCATCGATCGCCCGAAGAGCGCGGAGAGCGAGGTCTTCCTCGGCGTGCTCGGCCCCGAGCGCGGCGCCCCCGAGTGGCCCGCGCTCGCGGTCGCGGGCCAGGTGCTCGGCGGCCCCTCGGGGCGCCTGCCCCAGGAGCTCCTCGAGCCGCGGGGGGCGGCGCGCGCGGCGTCCGCGGCGACGATCGACGTCGCGCACGGGCCCGTCCCGCTCGTCGTGCACGCCGTCGTGCCGGCGGCGCGCACGGGCCTCGCCGCGCAGGCGATGCTCGACCAGGCGGAGCAGCTCGCGACCACGACGCCGTCGGAGGAGGAGACCGAGGCCGCGGCGCGCCGGCTGTCGGCCGGCGTCGGCCTCGGCATCGGCACGGCCGCGGGGCTCGCGGACGAGATCGCCGGCATGCAGGTGCTCGATCTGCCGGACGACCACCACGACGGCCTCCGCAAGGAGCTGCGCGACATGACGCCGGCCCTCGCCGGCAAGGTCGCGGCGGACCACGTGCGGCCGGCGCGCGCCGTGGTCGTCGTCTCGGGCGACGCCGAGGTGATCGGCCCGATGCTGAGCCGCTTCGGCGAGGTCAAGGTGGTCGACCCGGCCCGGAACTTCGAGCGGAAGCGCACGATCCAGCGCGACGCGGGCGGCGCGCCGGGCGCGGCGCCGGACGCCGGCGGTCCAGGGCCGGCGCAGGAGCGGCCGTGATCGCCGCCGGCCCCCGCGGGCGTGCGCGCGCCCTCCGGGCGTCGGCGGGCGTCCTCGCGATGGCGGCGGGGCTCGCGGCGGTTGGCTCTCCGGGCCCTGCCGGCGCGCAGCCGAGGCCCGCGCCGGTGCCGGCCGCGCCGGCGTCGAGGGCGCCCGCGGGGCCGCTCGACGGCGCGACGTACGACTACGAGCGCCCGCCTGCGCCGGCGAGCGGCGCCGAGCCCGAGGGCGCGGCGCCGGGCGGCGCAGGCGCGCCCGCGGTGCCGCCGGAGCAGCGCTGGCTGGGGCGCGCGTTCGTGCACCGCCTGGCGGCCGGGGATCCCGCGCGGCCGCTGCCGATCCTCGTGTTCCTGCACGGGACCAACGCGGCGCAGATCAAGCACCGCTGGATGGGCGGCGGCCAGGAGGGCGACGTCCGCCGGATCGCGGCGCAGCTCATGGAGGCGGGGCAGATCCCGCCGATCCTCGTCGCGGCGCCGAGCGCCGTGCTGCCGGCGGCGGTCGCCGTCGCGCGGACGAGCTGGCCTGCCTTCGACCTGGACGCGTTCCTCGACGCCACCGCCGCGCGGCTGCGCGGCGTCGCGACCCTCGACCGCGCGCGCGTGATCGTCGCCGGCCACTCCGGCGGAGGCTGCAACGCCGCGGGCGGCATCGCGACCGCCCTGCGCGCGTCCACCCCGGCGCACGCGGCGCTCGTGATCGACACGTGCATGGACGCGGACATCGCGGTCCCCCTCGCGCAATCTCCGCCGACGACGCACGTCGTCGTGTCGTGGCAGACGCTGTCGTGGGCCCGCCGGCCCTTCGCCGATTTTCGACGCGCGTTCCAGCGCGGGATCGACGCGCACCCCGCTGCGCCCGGCGTCCTCCGCGAGCTCGAGCACCTTCACCCGACGGAGCCCATGCCGCACGACGCCATGGTCCCGCTGGTGCTGCGGCGGTGGCTCCCGTCGCTGCTCTCGACGGACGCCGTGCCGAGCGTGCCCTGCGTCTCGCCGTGACCGGCGCGCCTCGCGCCAGCCCGGCGCGAGGCGCCCGGGCTGCGAGGCGCACAAAAAGAAAAAAGAGCGCCCGTCCGACGGTGGGGGGGGAACCGTCCCTCAGGCGCTCTGCTGTCAGTATTAGCAGGAGATGGGCCAGGGGCTTCCTGATGAAGATCCGTGGACTTGCGCATGCGGCGCGCGGCGCGGGGCTTTCATTCGAGTCTGGGCGGGTTTCGTTCGTGCAAGCTGGCCGCGATCTCTCCGGGTCGAGCGCCGGCGGCGGCGGCTGGTCGATCGCCAGAAGTTGCGGTGGGTCGAGCGGCAGCCGTTGCGGTGGGTCGAGCGGCAGCCGTTGCGGTGGGTCGAGCGGCAGCCGTCGCGGCGCTCGTCTGAGCGCCTGCTGGGCGGCGGCGCTGACGGCTACGCGGGGCGATGCGGGACGGGGGCGGCCACGCGGCGCGCCTTGCCGACGCGGCGCGCCTGCTGCCGGATGTGCTCCACGGCCTTCTCGAAGAAGACGTCGGGCGAGCCCTTGGCGATGGTGATCTGCTCCTCGCCGACGAGGACGACGAGGAGGCCCCTGTCGGTCCTGCCGACCGCGAAGAAGTCGACGGTGAACGGCTGCTCGTCCTCGACGGTGAGCGACACCTGGCATTTCAGGACATCACCGACGCCGGGCTGATTCTCGACGACGAACCGTTGCAGCAGCCCGTTGGCGTGGGCGTCCCCGGCGATCCGGTTGAGCGTCCATTTGTCCCTCGGCCAGGCCATGTGGTCGCGGAGCTCGTATATCCAGTGCAAGAGCTCCTCGGCGACCTGGCCGATCGCCGCCTTGGACGCCTCGTAGGACAGCTTGATCTGTTCGTATCTGGTCATCGGGACTCCATCGCTCCTCGGCGCGCTCCGGTCGGCTCGCACGCACGAGGCTACCAGATCGCCGCGCCTCGTCGCACGCCGGCGTCGCCGCGGCCGGCACGCCGGAGCGGCGCGTGCGCTCCGGCGCGGGCGGCGCGCGGGCTCCGGCGTGGGCGGAGCGAAGCGCGCCGTGCTCCTGAGGGCCGGCGGTCGGGAGAGCCAGATCACAGGATCCCTGGCCGATGGGCGGCTCCGGCGTGCCGGGGCGCACCGGCGTCGGTCACCATCTCCCGGCGTTTCAGCCAGCGGAGCCGGCCAGACAGGGTGTCGCCGAGCAGCTTGATGTGGTGATGGCCCCCGACCGCGCCTGGAATGCCGTCCTGGCAGTCACCGGCGCTCTGTCCGGCCGCTCTCTCTCAGGCGTACTGCTGCAGCAGCGCGCCGCGCATCGGGTTGTCGCACGACTTCACGGCGGCGCGGAGCGCGTCCCTGTCGACCGGGACCCGGTGCAGGCTGACGTTGATCGCGCCGCCGCGCGCCTCCACGATGGCGTACTCGGCGTGGTGCAGCAGCGTCGGCGGCCCGCCGTTCGCGTACTCCTTGAAGGGGAGTCCGACGCTCCCCGGGTTCACGAGGAGCGTGCCGCGGTGCTGGCGGAGCATCTGAACGTGCGTATGCCCGCCGGCCATCACCGTCGCCGCGTGGCCCGCGAGGCGGCGGTCGAGCTCTTCGGGCGGCGTGTCCGAGAGCAGGTCTTCCATGTGAGACCGGGGCGAGCCGTGGAACAGGAGGAGCGTCGAATGCGCGTCGAGCGGGATCTCCAGGCGCGCCTGGAACGTGCGCAGGAAGCCGAGGTCGTCCTCCGAGAGCTGGTCGCGGCACCAGTCGACGGCGTCGACGACGATCGTCGCCTCGGTGTAGGTGCGGATCAGCCCGGGATCCAGCATGAACTCATCGTGGTTCCCGAGGATGCACGGACACCCGAGCTCCCGCAGCATGTCCAGGATCGCCCCCGGCCGCGGGCCCAGCGTCGCGACGTCCCCGAGGCATACCACCTGATCGACGCCGGCCGCCTGGATGCTGGCCATCACGGCCCTGAGCGCCACTTCGTTGCCGTGGATGTCCGAGATCAACGCGATCCGCATGGGAGAGCCCTCCTGCTGGGCGGCCATCGGGACGGTGGAGCGGCCTCGGGCGCCTCGCGGCGGCCGAGCGGCGGACTCATGACGATAGACCATGTCCGGCGGCGCCTCCAGCCCCTCACGCCCGTCCGATCGATGCTTGTGGGGTCACGTGGGCACGGGCGGACGGGGGTGGTGAGGGCGCCGCGCCCGCGAAGTCTCCCTGCCCGGGGCGCGAGCCAGTAGCATCGGCGCATGCGCTCGCGCTGGCCGCTGGACGTCGTCGCCCTGAATCCCGTGTCGTGCGGCACGGTCCTGTGGCGCGCGGGCGGCGTGCTGCGCGTCACCGTGCTCGTGAAGGCGACCTTCGCGTTCGGCGCCGACGGCGACGCGGCGGTGCGCGCCCCCGAGCCCATCGAGCGCGAGGACCGCCACCTCGACGAGGATCCGTCCCGCAGCCTGCGCTCCGCGAGCGACACCGCGCCGTACCTCCCCGGCGCCGGCGTCGTGCTCACCGGGCACGCCCGCGCGCCGGGGGCCGCCCTGGTGACGGCGCTCGCGGCGCGGCTCGCGGTCTTCCGCGACGCGCCGCTGCTCGACAAGACGATCCACGTCTTCGGCGACGTCGCGCCCGGGAGCAGCGCGCCCGGACCGTTCCAGACCATGCCGCTTGTCTACGAGCGCGCGCGGGGCGGACCCGGTTTTCCCTGGAACCCTGTTGGCGTCTCCGACTCCGGCGACGGCGCGCAGGCCGATGGGCCGCCAGCAGGGGTGTCGCCCGGCCGAGCGCGCCCGAACCTGGTCAATCCGGCGAACCCGCATCGGCCGGCGGCGTTCGGGCCGATCGCGCCGCACTGGCCCTTGCGCAAACGGCTCTTCGGCGGCTTCGAGCCGCGCCCGGCGCAGCGCGTCGCGTCGGGCGGAGATGCCGCCGCGGAGAGCGCAGAGGTGATCGAGATCCCGGAGGACTTCGACTTCCGCGCCTTCAATCCGGCGCCTTTTGATCAACAGATACCGTTTCTCCAGGGCGACGAGTGGATCGTCATGGACGGCGTCAACGCGGGACGAGCGCGCGTCCAGACGCGGCTCCCCTCGGCGCGCGCGCGCGTGCGCCGCTACCGCGTGAGCGGCGCGGGCGTGACCGGGCCGCAGGAGATCGCGCTCAGCGCGGACATGCTCGTCATCGACGCCGACCGGCAGATCGCCTCGCTCGTGTGGCGCGGCAACTTCGCCGTCGAGAGCCTCCATGTCCTCCGGGAGGTCCGCCTGTTTGCGGGTGTCGAGACGGCCACCGCGACGATCCCCTGGCCGGAGCCCGGCGACATCGCTCGTCCGGGCCATGCGGGGGGCAGGACAGGAGAGGCCGCGGCCCGGGTATCTGCCGCGCCGAGCTCCGGCGCTGTGCCGCCACTCCAGGAGCAGGGGATACGTCAGAGCGCGGCGCCGGCGGTGTCGGTCCCGGGGCGCAAAGCGCTGTCCGCGGCGATGGGCCGGACAGGCCCGCTCGCGAAGGTGGAGATGCCGGTGCTCCCCTTCCGCGGCACGCCTGCCGCTCCCCAGCCTCAGGCCGAAGTCGCCGTGAGCGGGGGCATCACGGGGCCGCTGGGCCAGAGAATGCCTATCCCCGAGGACATGCTCGCGCAGGTCGGGGCAGAGCGGGCGCAGTTCCCGCTCGCGGCGCCGGGGACGGGCGCGCCGCGGGAGGAGGCCCCGATCCCGGGCGCGCCGTGGAGCCCGGTGCCCGCGCCTCCGCTCGTCGTGCCCGTCGGCCTTCGAGGCGTGCAGGATGAGCTCACCGTCGACTGGTCGCCGCCCGAGCTGGCAGCTGCGGCGTCGGGGCTGCCGCCGGCGCCGCGTCCCGCGGCACCGCCTCGGCCGGACGCGCCGGAGCCAGCGCTCGCGCCGGGGGAGTTCTCCGGCGGCCTGGGACCGATCAAGCCAGCCTTGGTCGTGAGCCCGCCGGAACGAGTGAGTTTACCGGTCGAAGCGGCGCCGCCGGCGTCGGTCGAAGCGGCGCTGCCGGAGAGGGTGAGCTTGCCGGTCCAGACGGGATGGCCGGCGTCGGCCGGGGTGGCGCCGCCGGAGAGGGTGAGCCTGCCGGCCGCGGTGTCTTCGCCCGAAGCTTCGGCGCCGCCTGTGCCGGGCAGGCCGCTCGACGCGCTCGAGGCGCGGAGGCGCGCCGAGGCGAGGCTCGAGGAAGGCCGCGATCTCGATGGAGACGACCTGTCTGGCGCCGATCTCGCGGGGCTCGACTTCAGCGGGCGGTCGCTCGCGCGGTGCGTGCTCCGCGGCGCGAAGCTCCGCGGCGCGCGCCTCACGGGCGCCACGCTGGTCGAGGCGATTCTCGAGGACGCCGACCTCTGCGGCGCCGACCTGTCCCAGGCGGTCCTCACGAACGCGCGCGCCGACCGCGCAGAGCTCGTCGAGGCGGTGCTCGAGGAGGCGGACCTCCGCGGCGCCTCGCTGTCGGAGGCCAAGCTCCAGAAGGCGAGGCTCGCGCGCGCCCGCGGCGACGGCGCGAACCTCCGCGCGAGCAACCTGGAGGGGGCCGATCTGGAGGAAGCGCGCTTTGCGGGGGCGTCCTTCGCGGACGCCAACCTGCGTGCGGCGAAGGCGGAGCGCGGCGACTTCACCTCGGCGCGGTTCGAGCGCGCTGATCTCGGCGACGCCTCGTTCCGCAATGCTCGCCTCACCTCCGCCGTGCTCGCGCACGCGCGGCTCGAGCTGACCGATCTCCGCGGCGCTGACCTGGAGCGCGCGAACCTCCACGGGGCCGCGAGGCGCAGGGCGAAGATCGCGGGCGCGAAGATGAAGGATATCGACGAGACGGCGCCCGTGACCCCGGAGGAGCTGCGGCGCCCGTGAGCGAGAATGATCGATGGCGGCGCGCTCCTCGACAGCACGCGGGCCGACTCTCGCCTGCGCCTCGGCGCGCAGCCACAGCGTGGTACGATGTCCGCGCCACGAGCCGACTGCATGATCGGTGACCCTGAAGACGAGCTCGTATTCGACTCTCCGAGCGATCCATCACCGGATTCCTGCCGCGGCTGTCGACCGCGACGGCTGGGGCGTGACGCAGAGGTGCTACGCTCGCGTCGGACCAAGGAGACCATCACGATGAAGAACTCTCGTCAGTGCCCGAAGTGCCAGTCCAGAAAGCTCTGGGTCGTGCAGAGGGTGGAGCAGCCCGACAGCGAGTACTCGAAGACGAACCCGCTGCACGTGACGTCCCAGTACGTCCTGACCGGCGACACGGCGCTCATGGGCGCGGCGACCGCGCTCGTCAAGGCGGGGTTCTTCGAGACCTGGATCTGCGCGCTCTGCGGCTTCACCGAGTGGTACGCGCGCGACGCGAACCAGGCGCTTGCCCAGCTCGCGTCGCAGCCGGGGGCCAGGGTTCACTACCTCGACGGGGGGCCGGCCGGCACGCCGTACCGGTGACCGCGGCGGGCCGGATGACGGCGCGAGGCCGGCTGGCCCGCCTAGCGCGCTCAGGGCGCCAGGACGAGCACGTTGGTGGCGCTGGGCACGACCTTGGCGCCCGGCGCGTTGGTGCTGTTCTGCACCGTGATGCTGGTGAGCCGCGCGAGGGGCATGCCCCCGACGACCACGGTGAACGCGGCGGTCACCGTGCGCGCTGGCCCCATCACCGTCCCCGAGGCGACGCCCATCGCCACGCCTGCGTTGTCGCCGTTCGTCATTGGCGGCTGCGAGGACATGTTGTGCGCCGGGGCGCACGTGAGCAGCACGTGAGGAACGAACCCCGTGTCGGTCGGCTCGACGCCGACGTTCGGGTACGGAATGGGGATGGGCGACGGCGACGGCGGGGCCGGCGTGAGGCACACGTCCGGGAACGCCATGCACAGGCCACCAGCAGAGCTCTTTGCCAGCATCGAAAGCCTCCTCTCCTCTCGCTCCGATCAGCCGATGTGGATCTGCTCGCCGTCGATCTTGGCGAGCACGCGCGCGGCAATGACCGCGTTCTCCCCGCGGATGCCGATCATGCTCTCGGCGCGCAGGTCGACAGCCCCGGCGCGCGTCTGATCCAGCTCTTCCACGAAGCGGAATACCCTCTTCGCTCGCTGCGTCAGCCTCGTGAGCCGCGAGTCGACCTCCTGCGCGACCAGGGCGACCTTGGCCACCTCGGCCTGCACGAGCCGGCCGAAGAAGCCGAGCTCCTCGACGGCCACCGAGCCCTTCGCGGCGCGCACGTGCACCTCGGTGCCTGTCACGGCCACGCCGCCGCCGCTCGCGATGTCCACGCGCCGTGACGCGCAGATCGCGACCTGCCCGCCGCGCGCCTGCACCTCGAGATCGCCGTCGGCCGCGAGCTTCGTGGGCGCTCCCTCGCGGCCCTCGAGCACGGCCAACAGATAGAGCCCCTCCGGCTCGATGGCGCAGAGCACCTTGTCGCCAACCTCGGGCGTGACGAGGCAGCTTTTGGCGCGCCTCGCCTCATAGCTCCCCGAGGCGAGGCGCACCACGACGGCCTCTCTGCTCCGCTCGACGCGGCCCGCTTCGAGGCCGACTTCCAATCTGGCGAACTTCTTTGCGGCTGTCATGGTGATAAGATCTCTCTTCGCAGCGTCATGCGTTTGGGTTCACGTTCGTCGGTGCTTAACGTGCCGCGTCGCGCCTGGGCTGCCAGGCCTCCGCTCTGGCCAGCGCCTCGTCGTCCCCCAGCCAGCCCGCGAGGAGCGCCGCGCGCAAGGCGGCGCCTTCGCGCTTGGCGAGGTGGAACTTCGTTCGGTACAGGCCGGCGCCGTCGAAGTCGGCGCCCGTCACGTCGGCATGACAGAAATCGGCCTCTCTCAGCCCCGCGCCCGAGAAGTGCGCCCCGAGGGCGCGCGCGTAGCCGAAGTAAGCCTCCTCCAGCATCGCGCCCGACAGGTCGGCGTGGAGCAGCTCCGCCTTCTCGAAGATCGCCTGCCGGAAGTCGCCGTTCGTGAGCTTCGCCCGGTCGAGCCGGGCCTCGCCGAAATAGCACTGCGGCCCGCGGGCGCCCGCGAACGTCGCCCCGCGCAGGTCGGCGCCCATGAAGTTGCACTGCGCGCAGTCGGCGCCCGCGAAGCTCGCGCCTGCGAGATCGCTCTTCATGAACTGCGTGCGAAAGAGCTTCGTGTCGGCAAAGCTCTTCGATCCGAGCTTCGCCTCGACGAGCGTCGTCAGCACGAGGTTCGCGCCAGCGAGGTCGGCCGTTCGAAGATCGGCCCGGTACAGCGTCGCCTTCTCGAGGTTCGCGCCGGCGAAGCTCGTCCGGTCGGCGTCGATCTCGAGCAGGTTGGCGCGGTCGAGGTTCGCGCCCGCGAACGACGCGCTCCGGAGCGAGCTCTTCACCCAGCTCACGACAGGGGCCTCGACGCGCGCGAACGAGGCTCCCTCGGCGTCGCACTCCACGAAGCTCGCCGCGATGTGCCTGCCGTCATCGCAACGCGCGCCTGCGAGCCTCGACCGGTGAAAGCTCGCGAGGTGCAGATCCGCGGAGCTCAGGTCGCAGCCGCTGAGGTCGCAGCCGACGAAGATCGATTCCTTGAGGAGCGCGGCGCGCAGGGACCTCGGGAAGCGCACGTCCTCGAACAGCGCGCCGGAGAGATCCACGCCGTCGAGCTCGAGGTGCGACAGGCTCTCGCTGCGCACCGGCTCGCCGTGCCGGACCCGATCGAGGAGCTCGTCCCGGTTCACGCGCCACCTCCCGGCGGGACATCGGCCTTCGGCAGGAAGCGCGCGTGCGTCACGTTCGCATCGGCGAAGCTGGTCCGGCCGTCGCCGACGGCACGGGAGAGGTCGGCGCGGAACAGGCTGGCCCCGGTGAACCTGGCCCCCGCGAGCCGCGCCTTCGAGGCGAGCGCATCCATCAGGTTCGCGCCTTCCAGCGACGCATCAACCAGGCGAGTGCGGATGAGCAGCCCCCCCTTGAGCACGGCGCTCTCGAAGCTCGCCCGCTCCGCGTCGCACTCGGAGAGGTCGGCGCCGGCGAGGTTCGCCCCGTCGAAGCGCGCGCCGGGCAGCGCCGTGCCGCGCAGGTTCGCCTTCTCCATGTCGGCATCGCGGAAGTCGGTGCCGGGGAACGACGAGCCGTGCACGACGATGCCCTGCCGGAACTGCGCGCTCCGGAAAGACACGGAGGTCCCGCTGCACCCCGCGAACGTGGCCTTCTGGAGGATCGCGCGCGACAGGTCGGCCCCGTCGAGCGTGCACTCCACGAAGGTCGCGTCCGAGAGGTCCGCGCCGGCAAAGCGCGTCCCGCGTAGATCCGCCTTGATCAGGGTGCACTGCGCGAGCACGGCGCCCGAGAGATCGATCCCGCCGAGCTTGGCCTCCATCAGGTCGGCGCCGGTGAGGTTCGCGGAGGTAAGGCGCGCGCCGGCGAGGTCCGCGCCGTTCAGCACGGCGCCCGAGAGATCGGCGCGATCGAGCGCCGCATCGTGCAATACGGCACCTCCGAGGTTCGCGTTCCGGAGTCGGGTCCCACGCAGGTCCGCAGCGCGCAGGTTGGCCCGGGCGAGCACCGCGCCCTCGAGGCTCGCGCCCGACAGGTCGCAGCCCGACAGGTCGGCCGACTCGAGGAAGGCGCCCGACAGATCGACGCCGGACAGGCGCATCCCGGCGAGGCTCACGCCCGTGAAATCGCGGCCCGCGAGCGGCTCGCCGGTGTCGCGCGCGAGCTCGACGACGATGCGCGCCCGCGCCAGCGCCTCTGGATCCATCGCCGCGGCCGCGGGCTGGTGGTGCGCGAAGCGCCAGTACATCTCGCGAAGCCCCTCTTCCTGCTGCTCGAGCTCGGCACGGGTGCGCGGGTCGGCGACTCGCTGCTCCAGCTCCTCCAGAACGACGCCTTCCGCGCGCGCGTCAGCGGCCATCGCGCTCAGCCGGGCGAGGTGCTCCGCCGCGCGGAACGTGGGCGGGCCGGCGCTCGCCCTGGCCGCCTCCGCCATGGCGTCGTCGAGGTCCTTGCCCATGTCCGCGAAGAGCCTGCGCGCCTGCTCCTTGCCCTCGACCTCCCTGGCATCGAGCTCCCGGACCTGCTCATCCAGGCTCGCGAGCTGCTCCTGCGCGTACGCTGCGAGAGCCTCGGGATCGTCCGTGGGCGGCATCTCCGGCGCGAGCGGGAGCGCCGCGGCGCCGTGCTTGTCCGGATCGAGCCCCTGGGCCTCGAGGCGCGCGCGCGCCTCCGCGAGCATGCGCTCCTGCCCGCGGCGGAGGTTCTTCTCGGCGAGGCGCTCGCTCTGGACCCACCGGCCCATGTCGGACCCGCCGAGGTCGGGCGCGACGCCCGAGCCGCGCGGCGGCATGAGGTCGGCGTCGGAGAGATCGGCGGCGCCGCGGTCCTTGTCGAGCCGGCGCCGGAGCGCGCGCTCGTAGTGCTCGATCGGTCGCGGCGCCGCGGGCTCCTCGCACGCGCACACGAGATGCACGATGTCGGCCGCGTCGTCCTCGGCGATCCGCATCGCGCCGTGGAAGACCACGGCGCCGATCCCCTCCGAGGGGAAGAGCCAGACCAGATCGCAGCGCAGCGGGATCTCGAGGAAGCGATCGCCCTCCCGCGTGCGGTGGGTGACGAAGCAGCGCGTGACCAGGCCGGGTAGCCGCCCCTCGATGCGCGGGTTGTCCGGGTGCATGTTCTCGACGAGGAACTCCTCATCCCCGCGGAAGAAGCCGTCCATCCACTGGTCCTCCGGCGCGGCGTTGAAGAAGGTCGGCTCCGCGTCTGGTGGCAATCCGGGGAAGTGCTCCTCGTGCCAGCGCTTGTCGTAGGTCCCGGCGCGCCTGCGGCGCTGCGCGAAGGTGACGTCCATCGGCAGGAAGCCCGCCGGCTCGGGGCGATCCGAGGGCGCGCGCACCATGGCCCCGTAGCGCTCGACGTTCGGCAGCGGGTGGACGACGTGCCCGTTCAGGGTGACGGGCTCGGCGCCCTTGCCGTGGGGATTGCTGTCGATCCTGGGGCCCCCGAACGCGTGCGCCCAGTCGATCGGCAGCGTCGCGATGGGCTGCGGCGGGGTCGGCACGTCGTCGCGCCAGAAGCGGTCGCCGATGACCGCCAGGCGCTTGTCGAGCGGGCCGACGCGCACGCGCACGTACGACGCGGGCAGCGGCTTGCCCCCCGGAGCGAAGAAGCTGCCGGCGACGAGGAGCTCGCCGCGCACCCTGGCGTACCCCTCGTCGAAGACCCCCCGCTCGCCGAGCGCGGCGGCCGTGGTCCGCCAGAACGTGAGCTCGTCACAGAGCGCGCGCGGCGCGCCGAGCGGGAAGGCGATGATGCCGGCCGCGTGGAAGAAGGGGCGGCGGCCGAGCTCGACGACGCGCGTCAGGACGGGGATCTTGGCGGGCTTAACGACCTTCACGGGACTAACCGAGCTTCATGAAGGCCTTCGCGCGAGACTCGAAGGCACCGTTGAAGATGCCGATCTCGCCGGCCTCCAGCTCGAACGGCTTGTTCGCGAACTTCGCGCGCGCGAGATCGACCTTGAGCCCCGTGATCGACATGGCCTGCCCGACCTGCTCGAACTTGGTGCCCGTCGCCGCCATCGACCTGGCGGTCGCCTCCATCTTCTGCCCGTTGACGCTCATCGAGATTCCCGCCCCGTCGAACTTGTGGATCCCCGCCGAGTTCTTGGTCCCGTAGAGCTCCACGGAGGCGCCCGTCGCCTTGAACCACTGGCTACCGGCGGTGTTCTTCACCTTCGGAGCGTCGAGGGTGATCTCGGTAGGACTCTTGATGAGAATCTTCCCTGCCGTGCTCTCGATGCTGATGTCACCGGTGACGGTGGCGGTCCACGTCTTGTCCACGTCCGTCTTCCATTCCCCGTAATCATCGTGGTTCTGCGCGCTGACCTTGTGCACCCAGCTCCCCGTCACTTCCTGCTTGCCGCCCGGCTCGATGTTCTGGGTGAGCCCGCCGTGGATGTCCTGCACCATGCCGCCGGCCTGGACCGTATCGGTGCGGCCCGAGCGCACCGTGATGTTCTGGCAGGTGTTGTAAAACTCGTTCGAATCCCCATCCACGTTGAGCGTGTGAATCCCGACGTAATGGATCGTCGCGTTGTCGCTGACATCGAGGTAGTACTTGCCCCCGACGTTCTGCCACCATTCTCCGCACACGTTGAACCCGGCGTTGCCGTCCGTGTAGACGTAGAACATGCAGTCGACCGCCTGGATCGTCGGGTTCGCGTCCGGCGTCAGCGGCGGCACCACGAACGCCTGTCGCGTGGGCCCGCCCATGTGGAGGTTCGTGCCGCCGACCGGCGTGAACAGGTCGATGTGCTGCTTGCCCTCGAGGTCCTCGACGACCATGTGGTTGCTGCCGCCCGTGCGCAGCACGTTCTGCGTCAGGTTGCGGCTCGTCACCGTGCTCGGCCGGTGGGCGTTCGGCACCACGCCGGCGATGACCGGCCGGTCCGGATCGCCGCCCTGGAACGACACCATGACCTCCGTCCCCTTGCGCAGCGGAAAATGCCAGCCCTCGATGCTCCCGCCGTGCGGCTGCATCATGCGCAGGTACGTCGACGTGGAGCCGTCCGGCAGGTCGCTCGCGTCGAAGTTGAACCGGATCAGGTAGCGCCCCTGATCGTCGATCTGCGCATACTGGCTGTCGCTCGGGCCGTCGACCACGCCGTTCTCGAAGCCGTAGATGCGCGGCCACGGCGTCGACTGGGCCGCCCTGAACTGCACGCCGGCCGGGATCGCGACGACCTCGACGCGGTATGTCTCGTTCACGTCCATCCCCGTGAAGCGCGCGATATCGAACGAGCCGCCCGTGATCGCCGCCGCATGCCGCAGCTCGACGGCGAGGTAGCGGACGGGCATGTCCGACGGGCCGTCCTCGAGCTGGAAGACGTAGCCGGCCCGCAGCCCCGTGGCGTTGCCGGTCGCGTGCAGGGTGAGCTCGCGGCACGCGATCGACTGCGCCTTGACCTGGGCCAGCCGCGTCGCCTCGTCCTGCGTGAAGACGCGGTAGCCGTACTCGCGCACCTCGCCGCGGCCGTTCCTCGACACGGTGTGCTCGCCCGACACCGGCGCGGCCGGGTTCGCGTAGTTGTAATCGTTGATGCGCACCGCGGCAGGCAGCGAGCTGAGATCGACGTGCAGTTCGCGGAAGCACTCCCCGGCCGTCACGTCGTTGCTCGAGGTCGGGTGGTAACGGACCCGGCCGTCCCCGCTCAGCGGCTCGTGCTGATCCTTGCTGTCGACGATGACCATGGCCTCGACGCCGCCGTCGCCGACCGGGTGCTCGAAGTGGTAGTAAAGCCCCTCGCGCTCGAGCCAGCGATGAATGAAATCGAGGTGGCTCTCCCGGTACTGGCAGACGAACTCCTCGTCCGGATAACTGCCCGTGTCGATGCTGAACCGGAAGTCGCTCTCCGGGAGGCCGCCGTGGGTGAGCGTCTTCGTCAGGAAGGCGTCGATCTTGCTCTTCGTGTGGACGAAGCTGCGCACCGAGTAGCGCTGGAGCCACAGCCTGGGCACGAGCGATCCCTGGTAGAGGGCGCGATCGGCCAGCTCGCGTATCAGCCGGAGGCGCGCGAACACGCCGTGCCAGCACATCGGCTGCAGCTCGCCCCCGCGCAGCAGCGTGAGCGTCGCCGGCGCGGCGACCGCGGCGCGGACGTCCGTGCCCGCCGGCACGGTGAACAGGACGTCGAACTCGAACGGACGGCACAGCGCCTCGGTGCCCTTGAATCCGACGGCACGGGCCGTCGGCAGTGCTGCGCAATGCATGGCAAGAACGTCGGCGCTCATGAACCCCCGTGAAGCCTGTTGTCCGCCCGACAGCGCGTTCCGTTCAGCGGCCGCGCGCGGACGATGTCACGACAGCGGACGCTACACCGGGAGGGCGCCCCCCGGCCAAGATCGTGCCGTGCCGCCGCACGACCGCGACGCGGCGCGCGCCGCGGAGACGTCGCCGTCGACCGCGCGATCGAGCGGGCTCGGCGCCAGGGAAGGTGGCCTCTACCCGCCGTCCTTCTTCTTCAGCTCGCCCTTGAACCGCCACTCCACCGCCGCCTTCACGGCGAGCGTGATCACCGACACGCCGGCGAGGAGGCTCGCCACGGCGAACGCGGGCATGACCCGCACCATGTTGGCGTAATAGACGCGCTCCACGTGGAGCGGCAGCGTCACCTGATCGGACGATCCCGCCGAGACCACGTACACGGCGCCGAACTCCCCCATCGCCCGGGCGGTGCACAGGATCACCCCGTAGAGCAATCCCCAGCGGATGTTGGGCAGCGTGACGCGCCAGAAGATCTGCCACCCGCTCGCGCCGAGGACGCGGGCGACCTGCTCGTCCTCGGTCCCCTGGGCCTGCATCAGCGGGATGAGCTCGCGCGCGACGAACGGGAAGGTGATGAAGACCGTGGCGAGCACGATGCCCGGCAGGGCGAAGATGACCCTCGTCGACACCTCGAGGCTCGTGAACCCGAGGCTCAGCTCGTAGGTCCTGTTCACGAACGCGCCGAAGAACCCGTTCGCCCCGAAGAGCAGCACGAAGCACAGGCCGGCGACCACGGGCGAGATCGAGAACGGCAGGTCGATGAGCGTCACCAGCAGGCTCCTGCCCCGGAACTCGAACTTGGCGATCGCCCAGGCCGCCGCCACGCCGAACAGCGTGTTGAGCGGCACCGCGATGGCGGTGGTGAGGAGCGTGAGCTGCACGGCGCGGAAGGTCGCGCGATCGAAGACCGCCTGTCCGTACGCGCGCAGGCCCTCGCCGAGGGCGTGCCAGAACACCACCCCGAGCGGCAGCACGAGGAACACGCCGACGAGCAGCACGCAGAGGCCGATCAGCAGCCGCCGGCCGCCCCGGCCGCCGGCCGTGTCCGCCCCATCGGGTCGCGAGCGCGCGTCGAGCATCTCGCGCCTCACGTCCTCGAGCCGCGGGCGATCATCGGGTGATCACCCGGCCGCCCTGCCCGCGTGGGCGCGCGCGGCGGAGCGCTGGAGCAGGTTGATCGCGAGCAGGAGCGCGAACGACGCCCCGAGGAGCAGTACAGCGACCGCGGTGGCGTCGGCGTAGGTGCCTGTCTCGTTCACCTCGATCATCTTGATGATCACCTGGGAGGCGATCTCGGTGTCGGGGCGATTGCCCGAGATGAAGATCACCGACCCGTACTCGCCCAGGCCGCGCGCGAGCGCCAGCGCGAACCCCGTGAGCAGCGCCGGCGCGAGCTCGGGCAGCACGACGGCGCGGAAGATCTGGAATCGGCTGGCGCCGAGCGTGGCCGCCGACTCCTCGACGTCCCGGCTCAGATCCTCGATCACCGGCTGCACCGTGCGCACCACGAACGGCAGCCCGACGAAGGCCATCGCGATCACCACGCCGAGCGGCGCCAGCGAGATCCTGTCGTACACCGTCCACTCGATCGGCCACCCGCGCCACCACCCCTCGTCCGCGAACCCGCGCCACGCGGGCCACGGGTACCGGAAACCCACGCTGGAGAGCGCCCCGCCGAGCAAGCCGGTCTCGGCGTAGAGCGTGGAGAGCGCGATGCCCGCCACGGCCGTGGGGAGCGCGAAGGGCAGGTCGATCACCGCGTCGATCACGCGGGAGAAGGGGAAGGTGTAGCGGCCGAGCACCCACGCGATGAGCAGGCCGACGGCCACGTTGAGGAGCGCGGCGAGGATCGAGGCGCCCAGGGTGAACCGGACGGCCGCGGCGACCCAGCTGCTCGTGATGACCTGATAGAACCGCCCCCAGCCGAGCTCTGCTGTCCTGAGGAACAGCGCGGAGAGCGGCAAGAGGACCACGAGGCTCAGGTAGAGCACCGTGACGCCGAGGGAGAGCGAGAACCCGGGGAGCACGCGCGCGCCGCGCGACATCACTTCTTCCGCATCTTGTCGAGCTCGGCGCCCTGGCCGAAATGGACGCTCATCACGGTCGGCCAGTTGGTGAAATGGTCCTTGAACCGGAACAGCGTCAGCGGCTTGAGCCGATCGGCGTGCTTCTTCGCGATCGCCTCGCTGTACGGGCGGTTGAAGCGCTTCGCGATGAGCTCCTGGCCCTCGTCCGAGAAGTGGAACTTCACGTACGCCTCGGCGATCTCCTTGACCCCGCGCCGCTCGGCGACCTTGTCGACGACAGCGAGGGGGACCTCGATCGTGATCGAGTCCGAGGGCACGACGACCTCGAACTGGTCGGCCGTCGCCGGGTCGGCGGCGATCTGGAGGATCTCGTTCTCCCAGCCGAAGAGGACGTCTCCCGTGCGCTGCACGATGAAGCGGGTCGACGAGCCGCGCATGGCCGGATCGAGGATGGCGTCGTCATACACCTTCGCGGTGAACTCCCGCGCCGCTGTCTCGGCCTCCGCTTCCGTCCGTCCCTCGGCCTTGGCCTTGCGGGCCGCGTGCGCCCACGTCGAGAGGTAGATCCAGCGCGCCCCGCCGCCGGTCTTCGGATCCGGGCAGAGCGACACGATCTCGGGCCGCGCGAGGTCCTCCCAGGCCTTCACCTGCTTTGGATTGCCCTTGCGGACGAGGAAGATGACGGCCGACGTGTACGGCACCGAGCCGTTCGGCAGGCGCTCGCGCCAGGTCGCCGGGAGCAGGCCTGCCTTGGCGATGGTGTCGATGTCGAAGTCGACCGACAGGGCGGCGACGTCGGTCTCCTTGCCGGCGGCGATGTCGCGCGCCTGCTTGCCCGACGGGCCGTGGTCGGTCTCCACGTCGACGTCCTTGCCCGTCGTCTGCTTGTACCACCGCTCGAACGCCGGGTTGAGCTCCTGGTAGAGCTCGCGGGTGGGGTCATAGGAAGCGACCGAGAGCTTCGCGACCTGGCCTTGCGCGCTCCCCTCGGGCGCGGCGGTCGGTGTCTTCTCCTCGCACCCGATGGCGGTCAGGAGCAGGGCGCCCAGCGCGAGCGCGGAACGGAGCGTGGTTGTCTTCATCGTCCTCATGCGCCTTGTACGCCGCCGCTCGCCATGCGGCATCCGACTTTTGAACCGCCGCGCTCCGCGCGGAGAGCGGTCCGGTCCCGGCGCGTGGGGCGTGAGGTCGATGACAGCGTCGGGCCTGCTGGTCGGTGCCGCGCCGTGCCGGTAGATCGGGACCTGCTCCGGGCGCCGACATGCAGTACCCTCTGCTCCACGCCGGTTCGACGCGGCGCGCCGGGCATGCGCCCTGCCGAGAGTACCTCCCTGACATGCAGCGCATGAGCGACGGCCGGGATCCCAGCACCGCGGCCCCCTTCGACTGGAACCGCGCCGCCTCCGCGCCCGCGCCCGCGGAGCGCCCGCCGCCGCTCGGGCGCCTGCTCGCCGAGGGCTGGGCTGCCGTTCGCGCCGAGGACGACGCGTGGCTCCCGCTCGGCCGGGCGGCCCGGCCGGTCGAGGTGCTCGACGAGACGCTGCGCGACGGCATCCAGGGCGTCTCCACGGTGAACCCGTCGCCCGCGCAGCGGGTCGAGCTGGTCCACGCGATGGCGGGCATCGGCGTCGACGCCGTGAACCTCGGCCTCCCGGCGGCCGGCCCGCGGCAGTTCGAGGACGCGTGCCTGCTCGTCCGGGAGATCGTCGCCTCGAGGCTCCCGCTCGCCCTGACCGCCGCCGCGCGCACGATCGCCGCCGACGTCGAGGAGGTCGCGCGCGTGGCCGACCGCACGGGCGCGCCGATCGTGGTCTACACGTTCATCGGAAGCTCGCCGATCCGGCATTTCGTCGAGGGGTGGGGCCCCGATTTCCTGGTCCGCAGCGTCGAGGACGCCGCGCGCGCCGCCGCCGCGGCCGGCCTGCCCTTCTGCCTCGTCGCCGAGGACGCGACCCGCTCGCCGCCCGACATGCTCCGCACGCTCTTCCGCGCCGCCGTGGACGCCGGCGCCGCGCGCATCTGCCTCTGCGACACGACCGGCCACGTCACCCCGCCGGGCGTCGCGTCGCTCATCGCGTTCGCCCGGCGCGAGCTCGCCGCGCTCGGCGCGCCCCGCCTCGAGCTCGACTGGCACGGCCACAACGACCGCGGCCTCGGCCTCGCCGCGGCGCTCTGGGCGGTGGCGTGCGGGGTCGAGCGGGTCCACGCCACGGCGCTCGGCGTCGGCGAGCGGGTGGGCAACAGCTGCCTGGAGCTGCTGATCGACAACCTCGGTCGTCTCGGCTCCCGCGCCGCGGTGCCGCGCGAGCGCCTCGCTGCCTACTGCGCGGTCGCGTCGCGCGCGCTCTCCTGGCCGATCCCGCCGGACCACCCGATCGTCGGGGCCGGGGCGCTCACCCCGAGCGCCGGGGCGCTCACCCGGACGGCGCTCACCCGGACTTGACGTTGCCGCCGCCGACCCGCGCCAGGGCGGCGCGGACGATCGGCGCGGCGGGCGCGAGCGCATCCGCGAGCTCGCCCACGCGCCCCGCCGCGCGCTCGGCCCGCGTCCACGCCGACGAGAACCCGAGCGTGCCGGGCGGGTGGGCCTCCGCGAGGGCGATCGCCTGCCGCAGATCGTCGCCCACCGCCGCGATGGCGTGGAGATCTGCCACGCTGGCCCCGCGGGCGCGCGCCGCGGCGTACAGCGCGCGCACGATGCCGAGCAGGTCGCGGGCGGCCTCCAGCGGGAAGGGGTCGTGGCGGATCGAGAGCACGGGCGCCGGTCGGAGATCACGGATGCGGGGGCGGGGCGTCAAGCGGGGGGCGGGGCGTGCGGTGTGGCTTGAAAATTGCAGCGAGGGCGCGGAAGAAACCGACAGAGACCAGCAGAGAAAGAACGGAGAGAGGTCGCCATGAACAGCCGCATGCATGAGCTCGCGAAGACGGACGTCCCCGGGGGTGAGGAGGAGGTCCCGCTGCCGCCGAACCCGGGGGACCCGGGGCCGGAGCAGCCGGAGCCGCCGTCGCCCGATCCGACGCAGGACCCGCGGATCCCGCCGCAGGGGGATTTCCCGCGGGGGGTGTGAGGCGAGCGGCAGTTGCTCGACGGCTCCCTAAGTTCGGTAGGCTCTTGAGTCCATCGTGTGCAGCCGCCGTCCAACAGGCCTGAAAGTCCCATGAGAGAGCGCACCGCCGTCGCCAGGTCGCAGAGCCCTTGGCCTACGTTGCCGGGCGAAAACCATCCCCGTGGCGAGGTCGAGACGCGCACCCTCCTGGAACCGCCCTGGCTGGTCGATCACGCGGGAGTGCCGCGTTCGGATCCTCATCGGCGGGGGCGAGCAGGTGTCGAAGGTAGCCTGGAGCGTCGGGATACCGAACTAGACCGCTTTCTCATGGCTCCTCCGGGCGCTGAGGTACGACTGTCGTACTAAGGGCAGTCTGCATTTCGTCCCACGCACGGCCCGTCGCACCCTTCCGCCGTGACGCTACCGCAGCACTTCGGCCGATTTGCTGGACAGTGCCTGCGCTCCGGAGGCCTGGTGCCATCGTCCGGCCTCGTCGGGGTGGGCACCCCGCGAACGAACATGAGCCCGCGAGGTGCCTTGCGGCTTTGATCTATCACAGCTCCGGAAGCGAGCCGCTCGGCGACACTGGCCTTTCCTGGCAAGAAGGTCATCAGGAGGACGTCCCGCGGATAGTTCGGGTCGTAGCAACGAAGCTCCACCTTTTTATCCAGCTGTGCGTAACCGATCCCGAGGACCGCGTGCTGCTTGTCAAGCTCTGCGATCGCGCCCAACTCCCTGAGATCGGTGAGCCGCGCCCGCTTGCTCCTCACCAGGCCGATAACTACCGGCTCTCCACGGTCCAGGCGCGGTCTGATCTCGTTCTGCCAATCCTTCCGCATCCTGTAGCCTACGGAGTGGCTCGGGTCGTGCCAGTGTCCTCTGTCCGGGGCCGCGATCCAGTTGAGCCATTTCTTAACTATTCCGGGATCCAGCGTTCGCATCTGGCCGTCCGCTATCATAGGCTCTGCCCCAGGTTTCGTTAGATCGATGCTTGTCATCCCGTTGCGGAAGCGCTCTCCCGCCACCAGTGACATCCCTCCACAGAGCCCCAGATCATTCAGGCATAGCGGGCTACTGGGACTATAGCGGAGCCTGGTCGCGCCGACGATCGTGTAGCACACGTTTCTCCAATCTTTGTTCGCGAAGGAGAATCCATGTCGTTTCACGTCGAAGCCGGTGTCCACCACGCCGGTCAGGGCATCGCTCTCCTCGGCCACGTTCTCTTCTACATCGTCGTTGAGAAGCGTCGACTGGTCGAATGCCACCTGACCTGCATCAGAACCGACCGCCTCGGCACTGCAGCCAGTGAGTTCTGTCATGGTTGACACGACGAACCAAGCCACGATCTTTGCAGGACCTTTCATGTGTTCCGCTCCATTTGTACATCATAGTGCGCTGACGAGCCGCAATGTCAGTATGGATGCCCGCCCTATGGTCCCGGTTTGGTGCCCTGTGCACAGTGAACGTCGGGCTGCTCACGTTTCCGTCAAGTCCCACGCCGACGGTGTGCCGTCCTGGTGAGCAAGTAGGCCTATCCGTCATCGATGCCGAGCCGCTCCGCGGACAGGCTCACCGTCCCCGTAGAGCGTCAGTAAAAGTACTGTCGCTTGACAGTTGCCACGAGTACTCATATGCCAGCTAAGCCTTCAAGGTAGGCAGCACGTCGAAAGCTGTAGCGAGCGGAAGCTCGAAAAGCGGCGGATCCGAGCCCGGAGGCTGTGCTCCGCAGCGCCATGGCCTTGCGGGGGCGTCTGCCTGCCCTACAAACCGACTGGTGCCGAGTCTGCTGGTCCCCCAACCTCGGTTCGCAGTCGACGTCGGTGGGCGATTTCGCAGGTGGCCAGAAAGGGAGCAACATGGCTCGTTGTCGTAGCCCGCGTTGCCAGGCGGCGTTGGTAATCGTCATGTTGGTTTTTGGGGCAAGCGCCGCGATCGCCGGCGACCTGCATTGGGGGTCGTGGAAGGACGATGGTTGCCGGGCAGCTAATGCCAGGCAGTTCTCCTCGATCCTGTGGGGTATCCCGGAGGGCCAGTCCTGGGAGGACACGTGCTGGCGCACTCCTGGAATCGAGGAGAGAGTGCCCAACCGCTGCGTGAACGCCGGTGGCCACATGTGGGGCGAGTGGGATGTCGCCGACAGCGACTGTCCTCCATAGTGCAGCCCCGCCACCGCGCACCTGGCCGTTTCGCGCCTCGTGATCACCTGTCCCGCTCAGTCCAGAGCGACGTACCCGGCGGCGTGTCAGAGGCCGGCCTCATGGGCCATACCCAGTGCGGCAGAACGGGTCACGACTGGAGCGGTCAAGAGTCACCGCATGGAACCTCGTACCGGCCACTCCGCTGCACGGCGCGTCGCTCAAGTCAGGGACCCCGCGCCCACCACCGTCGACCCGGGCGAGAGCCGGAAGTGGCCAGGCCCATGATGATATCTGGGCCTTTAGCGCAGGCCATGCTCGATGAGCTCGTCACACGCGACGACGGCGAGCTACGTCAGCGCCTCGCTCGGCCGAGTACCTGCCGGAGTTGCCGCCTGCCGCGGTGCATCCGTCTGTTCGTTGCGGTCGGGCTCCCCCCGAGCTCTGCCGCGATCTCTTCAGCGGTGTAGCCCAAGGCGGTGCCCGCGAGCACGGCACCCAGCTCGGGCCTGAGCCGCTCCAGGCGACGAAGTGCCAGCCGAGCCTCCACTTGCCCGAAGGGTGACGGCGCGTGCCTCTCCATCCCTGGGGTCGTGTACGCCGCAGCGCTCCCGGTAGTGGAGGATGTGGTGCCAGGTAACAGCGAGCAGCCAGCGCCGCAGGGACGTCCCCGAGTGCCTCATGATGGCCTCGACTGGGACGCGCACTGCCGGACGCTCCACGTGCTCGATTTGACGCGGCGTGCGCCCATGCTCCGCCGCGGCTTCCTTGCGTCTCCTGGACGTGCTCATTCTCGTGCCCCGGACCAGGGCGGACCTCGGCCTCGCGTCGCGCAAGGACACCGCCGTCTCCACCGCTGGCTACGTGTTGCCGGACAGCCGATGATTCAGCGCACTTGCAGCAGCAGCGCCTCGCGCTCCGCGGCGAGCTGACCGCGCGGAAACTCCATCGCGTGCATGTCGAGTAGGCGTCGCGCCTCGACGTCGGCCCTGGCGTTGCGGGCTTCGATGGCCTTGCGCGCCTCGAGGATCAGGTTCTTCTCGCGCTCGCTGGCGGTCGGGCGTGCTGCGCCGCCCAGAGGCGGGGCCGGGATATTAGGGGCCTTCGGGGTGGACGACGCGTGCTTGCGGTTCGCCGCGACTACTCGAGGGGCGGCACGCATTTCGCTGAGCGGCTCAATGCCCTGCACCAAGGCCGCCGTCGTGGCGACCGCCGGCAGCACCTCGCGTTGCTCGCCGGGCGGCGCCGTGCCGAGCGTTAAGGGCGCGGCGGCAGGCCCGTGCACCGTCGCCGGCCGGAACCGCGCCTCGGTGCCGGACGAGGGAGGAAGCGCTCCAACGACGGTGCCGGTGAGCGCCACGAACGCCACCTGCACGAGGACTCTCGCGCCCAGCTTGCGCAGCGTGGCGATCCACCACCCGCGGCGAAAGAGGCCGAGCCCCACCGGGACGCACGCCTCCTCGTCCCACCCGCGCGACCGCTGCCGGGCTACCCAGCGCCGCTTCGCCGCCTCCAGGTGCTCGCGAGCCCGGCGGTGCTGGGTCCTCACGGTATCCAGCTTGAGCCCCAGCTCGGCGGCGATATCGGCGAGCGGCTGCTCCTCGAGCTCGTGCTTGATCAGGAGGTCGCGGTACTTGGGATCGAGCTGGCCGATCAGGTTCCGGGTGAGCGCTTCCCGCTGCCGTCTCCGGACCAGGTCCTCCGGGCTGGGACACTCGTCTTGGAGCTCGCGATCGTCGAACGGGGTGAGGACCTCGCCCCGACGGCGCGCGTTCCGGGTGTGCGTCCGCGCCTGGTTCAGGGCGACCGTGACCGCGTACGGCGCTGGATCCCCGCCCGGCTCGATCCGCTCCCGCGCCTCCCATGCCCGCAGAAGCGCGTCCTGCGCGACATCCTCGGCGTTTCGCCCGGGGACACCGAGGCGCGTGGCGAGGCGCCGGAAGAGCTCGAAGCGGGGGGTGGTTCTTGCTGGCCTGCCCACAGTAGGTAGCACCCCTGAGCCGACCGGAACGGTTCAGGAAAATGCACCGAGCGGCAACTTTGGGGGGTGTATGTGGTTCAATGTGGGTCCGATCCATGGGCGCCCTCGCCCGGAGAGCCGACCAGTCCCTTACGTCTCGGAGCTGATCTTTTCCGCTGAAGAGGTCCTCTATCGACGAATTTGCCGCAGTTGACGCCGTGCGCCGGGCGTAAGTACGTTGCCGCCATGCGATTCGCTGCGCCTTCGTTGCTACTCTGCCTGATGCTCGGCGCCGCAACTGGCTATACGAGCTCGGCCAGCGCGGAGGACATCTATTCGACGCTCGACGGGAGCGACGAAGCGACGGTGAAGGCCCATGTTCGCCGTGCGCGGCGAGCTCGCGACGCAGGGCGGTGGGCGGAAGCTCACGCGGCTTACAGAGCAGCCTTCGAGGCAGCAGACCCCGCGTCGAGCACGGAGACGCTGCGCACGCAGCTCGCCGGAGAGCTCGGTCTGTGCGAGCTCGAGCTGCGCAAGTACCGTGATGCCGCCGAGCATCTGACCTGGAGTCTCGAGCAACGCGACGCGCTCCCCCTCGAGCTACAGCTACGGTTCGAGGCCGGGAAGCGCAAGGCAGCGCCGCACGTCGGAACACTCTACCTCTCCGTTGACCCGCCCGATGCAGAGGTGCTCATCGACGGGAAGCCCATCGGCCCGCCCGCGCGCACCTACCGCCTTTTCCTGGACCCTGGGCAGCACATGGTACGAGCCCGGTTGGCAGGCCACGAGGAAGCGTTCCAGTCATTCGACGCGCAGGCGGGCAAGGCAACCACCATCTCGATGCAGGTGCCGCGCGCGGCGCCGCCGGCAGCCATCTCGAAGGACACGGCGACCGGGGCTCCGGAGGCGAAGCGTTCCGCGCGAGGAGCACAGGCCTGGTCCGTGGCACCGTCCTCCACTGGGTCGAACCTGCGCGTCGCCGGCGCGGTCCTGGCGGGAGCGACCATGGTAGCCGGCGGCGGTTTCCTGATCTGGAGTGCCTACACCGAGGACGATCTCCATGACCAAGCTACCGCGCTGCGTGGCGCAGACAAGAATGCGGACCGATGTGTACGGCCGAATGCTCCGCGCGCGTGCTCGGAGCTGCGCGATCTCCAGGAGCAGCGCGATCTCCTGAGGCAAGTCGGATGGGTGAGCCTTGCGACCGGCGGTGCGCTCGGTGCGCTGACGCTCGTATCCCTGATCGTGGGCCGAACCTCGTCGCACAGCGATGGGGTGCGTGTCGTGCCCACGGTGGGCGCGCGGAGCGCGGGGCTGATGATGGTCGGTGCATGGTGACGAACGTGGAGCTCGAAGACATGGATGGATCCTCCAAAGGTCGGCGCAGGGGGCGTGCCTTGGTGCCCATCACGCTCGGATGCGGAATCGCAGCGGTAGTATGCGGGTGCTCTCCTGGCCCCACCATGCCCGTTTGTGACGATGAACCTACGGTGCGGCCACCTGAGGACGGGTGCGGCATCTTCGTCAGCACAAACCTCGGCGACGACGCGAACCCCGGCAGCCGCGCGGAGCCGGTGAAGACGCTCTCGAAGGCCTTCGAGCTCGCTGACATGGGCAGCCACCGCGTCTACGCGTGCGCGGAGACCTTCGATGAGACGCTTGGCTTCTACGGCACGAGCATCTGGGGAGGGTTCGACTGCACGAACGGATGGCGCCATCTCGGCGCCAGCTCGAAGACCGTTGTTGCGCCAGAGGGGCCAGTTCCACAAGTGGTGTCGTTCGGAGGGCAAGGACTCACGTTCGCGAACCTGCGGATCGTGGCGCCAGATGGGAATGACGTGGATCGAGTACAGAGAGGATCCATCGGCATAGACACGCTCGAAGGGGTGCAACTCAAGCTTGTGGCGAGCGAAGTCATCACGGGACGGGGCGGGAAGCCGGGTGGCAGCTCGATCCCGATTTATCTCCGTAAGGGCAGTGAGATCGAGGTGATCGACAGCCGCATCGTTGCGGGGGACGGAGCGGACGGTGAGCCTGGAGCCGCGGCAGAGGGCGCGGCAGCAGCCGACGGAGCGCCAGGACACCCAGGCGCCGACGCATGCACGGTGGACGCCACAGTGGGAACGCCGGCCGCTACGACCGAGTGCGACGACGGGAACTCGGTTGGCGGCGAGGGCGGCCTCGGCCTGGCGGATCGCGGCACCGGAGGTGGGAACGGAGAGCCTCTCCCAGATCGGAACCCGACGGGCGCCGGTGTCGGAGGGGTCGGCCAGCAGGGAAGCATGGCGTGCAGCGATGGCCAGCGCGGCCTGGACGGCGCCGTCGGGGTACAGGGCCAGGGAGCGAGGGCTCCTGGCGTCGTCGTGTGGGGTCGCACGCTAGGAAAGGGCCAGGATGGGCGCTTCGGGCGCCCTGGCCAGGGGGGCGGCGGTGGCGGCGGCTCGCGCGGCGGTCCCGACGCCTGTGGTGCAGGTCCCGCTGGCGGGGCGCTCGGTGGCTCAGGTGGTTCGGGCGGTTGCGGGGGCAAGCCCGGGAAAGGAGGCTTTGCCGGGGGAGCGAGCATCGGCATCGCCACGAGGGGCGCCAAGGTCAGGGTTCGCGGGTCGACCATCGAGACGGGCCGCGGCGGTCGGGGTGGTGCGGGCGGTGCGGGCCTGCCAGGGGGAAGCGGAGCTCCTGGTGGTGATGGCGGGAGCGCGGTGCCCGGTACGCTTCCTGGGTGCCGCGGAGGCGATGGCGGCAACGGGGGGCCCGGTGGTGCCGGAGGCGGCGGGGTCGGCGGTCACTCCGCCGGCATCGCGTACCTGGGATCCGTAGAGGTGACGCCGGATGACGTCGAGGCGACGTTTGTGCTCGGAACTGCAGGCAGAGGCGGACCTGGCGGCGACCCAGATGCCACAGAGAGCGTGGGAGGCGACGGCGTGGCGGCCGAGTTCCTGCCTTTTGTAGCCGAGGATCCGAACGACCCAGACTCAGGTGCGCTGGAATAAGCAGCAACGATACGAGGAGAGACGATGATGGGCACAGCGTCGAGGCATCACCGATGGCATCGTGCGTCCGAGAAATTGCCTCTGCTGCTCCTGGCCTCCTGGTCGTTCGGAATCACGGCGACGGGATGCGGCGCAGACCCAGGTACATGGGAGCCCTGCGAAGAGACCCTCACGTGCGTACCGGTGGTGGCCTGCAACGCAGATCCCGGCATCCCTGACCGCGCGGTCGACTGTGATGGCGTGTACTTGCGAACGGACGGTCGTGATGATCGTCCGGGCACGCGCGACAAACCGGTGGCGACCTTCGCACGTGCATTCGAGCTCGCACGCGATCGTGGGATGCGGGTGTACGTATGCGCCGACACGTTCAACGTCGAAGTGCGCGTGCCCGCAGGCATGGAGGTGTGGGGTGGGCTCAACTGCCGTGATCCCCGGGGGCACTGGCCGCTACATCCGCTCGGCGAGCTCACGACGATTGCGCCAGGACCGAACCTGATCCCTGTCACGGTAGTGAACGAGGCGGCCGAGCCCGCGCCGGAGAACACCGTGTCCACGACGCTCACCAGGATGCGGATGATCGCGCAAGACGCGACCGTGCCGGGTGGCTCTGCCGTCGCCATGCGCGCCTTGCCAGGTGTGACCGTAGACGTGCGCCTGAGCGAGATCGTAGCCGGGAACGGCGCAGATGGTTCCACTGGCGCGGATGGAGGCGCTGAACCAGGACAAGAGGGGGCGCCAGGGAACCCGGGAGCCATCGCGTGCTCTGCCGCTACGGTGACGGGAGGGGCGCGGGTCACGACGTCGTGCGACGATGGCGTCTCGTCGGGAGGGATGGGGGGCATCGGAACGAAGGGGGATGGCGGTGACGGCGAAAATGGCGGTCCTCTGCCGGTCACCAACCCGATGGGCCACGGCTTGGGTGGAATCGGGCAAGCCGTCATGTCTTGCACAGAGGGGCGGGGCGGCCTTGCGGGTGATGACGGCGCGAACGGCAATGGTGCTTCAGGGCCAGGAAGAATCAGCGACGCGGGGCTGGAAGGTACCGCGGGCGAAGACGGTCAAGCTGGGCAGCGCGGCTACGGCGGAGGTGGTGGGGGTGGCTCGCGCGGTGGGGCCATGTTCTGCGGCGCGGACCCGGCGCAGGGCGGCGCTTCTGGTGGTTCCGGCGGAGCTGGTGGCTGCGGCGGCAAGCCCGGCATGGGCGGCGGTCCAGGCGGATCCAGCATCGGAGTCCTGGCTTATCACGCCAGCATCCGCGTGAGCAAAACCAGCATCACCACGGGTCGGGGCGGGGACGGCGGGCGAGGCGGAAACGGCCAGTACGGCGGCGTGGGCGGGTACGGCGGCACTGGCGGGGACAACAGAGCAGGGTCGCAGCCAGGCTGCCGTGGCGGCGACGGCGGGAAAGGCGGCAACGGCGGCCGGGGCGGAGGAGGCCACGGAGGCCACTCGCTCGCGGTGGCACATACCGCCGACCTGGGCCCCAGCGTCGAGCCGGACTCTCCGATCAAGTTCGGCATCCCTGGCGACGGCGGAGGCGCCGGCGATCTGAATGCGAACCCGGGCAAGCCCGGTTCCGCAGCCGTCTCGATGGGTTTTCAAGACTAGACGAGCAGGCGAAGGCAGCGCCCGAGGTGGTCGTGCTCTCGGCCATGGCGCACGGGCACGAGGAGGCCGGGGAGGCGATCGGCATGGCGTTCCTGGCGGCGGCAGCCGGGCTCGATCAGGAGCGCCCTCGCCGTGTCTTCGTAACAGCTCCGCCCGAACCTGGGCCGCCCAGCTCACCCCCCAGCTTCAGCCCCGGTCCTCTTCCCGCCGCACCTTGACCGCGCACGCCTTGTACGACGGCTGCCGCGAGTACTGATCGAACGCCGGAAACGTCAGCTTGTTCGTGATCTCGTAGTGCATCGGGATGAAGATCTCCCCCGGCTTCACCGAGTTCGTGACGAACGCCCGCGCCTTGATGTCCGCGCGCCGCGACGCGATGACGACCCACTCGTTCATCTCGATCCCGATCTTCCTCGCGTCGACCGGGCTGATCTCCACGTAGATCTCCTTCGGATACAGCCGCTGCAGCACCGCGCTCTTCTTGGTCCGCGTCTGCGTGTGCCACTGGCTCGAGCTCCCGCGCCCCGTGAGCAGCGTGAACGGGTACTGCTCGTCGGTCGGCTCCGGGAGCTGCCGGGGCGCCTGGAACGCGAACTTCGCCTTCTGGTCCGGCCGGTAATACTGCCCGTCCTCGAACAGCCGACGCTCGTTCGACGCGAACGTCGCCCCCTCGGGGAACGGCCACTGGATGCCGCCGCGCTCGTCGATCATCGCGTAGCCCTCGATGCCCGTGATGTCGCACGGCTGCCCCTTCGAGAGCCGCTTCATGATCTGGAAGACAGCCTCCGGGCTCTTCCACTCCTTGAACAGCTCGCCGCACCCCCAGTACTGCGCGACGAGCTGGAAGATGTGGAAGTCCGCCAGCGCCTGCCCCGGCGCCCGCGCCACCTTCTTGACCAGGCCGATGCGCCGCTCCGAGTTGATGAACGTGCCCTCCTTCTCGGCCCACGAGGCCGCCGGCAGCACGAGGTGCGCGCGCTCCGTCGTCTCCGTGGTGGCGTACATGTCCTGCACCACGAGGAACTCCAGGCGGCCGAGCAGCTCGTGCAGATCCTCCTGGTTGATCCACGAGTGCGCCGGGTTCGTCGCGATGATCCAGAGGCCCTTGATCTTCCCCTTCAAGATGCCTTCGATGATCTGATCGTACGCCAGGCTGTTCCGCGTCGGGATGACCTCCTCCGGGACGCCGAGGATCCCGGCGATCTTCTTCCGGTGCTCCTCCTTCGTGAAGTCGTGGCCGGCGAACAGGCCCGTCGTGTTGCTGAACATCCGCGAGCCCATCGCGTTGCACTGGCCCGTGATGGAGTTCGCCCCCGTGCCGGGACGGCCGATGTTCCCCGTCATCAGCGCGAGGTTGATGATCGCCTGCGCGACCCGCACGCCCTCGTGGCTCTGGTTGACGCCCATGGTCCACCAGAACGAGACCCGCTTCCCGTTGTGGATCGTCTCCGCGAACGCCGTGAGCTGCTCCTCGCTGAGCCCCGTCGCCGCGGCGACCCGCGCCGGCGTGAAGTCCTCGACGTGCGCCTTGAACGCCTCGAAGTCGACCGTGTGCTCGCGGATGTAGTCCCCGTCGATCCACCCCCGCTGGATGAGGATGTGCGCGATGCCGTAGAACAGCGTCAGATCCGACTTCGGCTTGAGCGCATAGTGGGCCGTCGCCGCCATCGCCGTCTCGGTCTTGCGCGGATCCACGACGAGGATCGCGGGGCGATTCTTGTTCTTGCACAGCCGCTCCCACATGATCGGGTGGGCGATGCACAGGTTCGAGCCGACGAGCACCACGACGTCGGACTCCTCGAAATCACGGTACGTGTACGGCGGCGCGTCGAAGCCGAACGACTCCTTGTAGGCCACCACCGACGTCGCCATGCACTGCCGGGTGTTGCCGTCCCCGTGCAGCATGCCCATCCCGAACTTCGCGAGCGCGCCCAGGAACGCCATCTCCTCGGTGACGATCTGCCCGGTGCTGATGAAGGCGACCGACTCCTTGCCGTGCGCCTCCTGGATCGCCTTGAACCTGTCGACGAACGTGCGGAGCGCGACGTCCCACTCCACGCGCTCCAGCTTCCCGCGGGCGTTCCGCAGGAGCGGCGCGGTGGCGCGGTCGCTCGCCTTGAGCGGCGTGAGCGCCTCCCAGCCCTTCGGGCACGCCATCCCCAGGTTCACGGGATAGTCGGTGTTCGGCGAGAGGTTGATCGCCTCGCCGTCCTTGAGGTGCACGTTCAGCCCGCACCCGGTCGAGCAGAAGCCGCACACCACCGTGGTCGTCTGATCGGGCTTCAGCCGCGCGGGCACCCGCCCGAGGCCGAACTCGCCGGGCGCGAGGAGCAGCTCGCGCGTCAGCGGGCCGTTGCGCTGCAAGAGCAGGTTGTCGGCCGGCTTGCGCTCCGGGGACGACGTCTTCTTTGCTTCGCTCGTGGACATCAGGAGAGCCCTCCGGGCATCTTCGAGGCCGGGGCGGCTGCGAAGAAGAGATACCGCTCGAGGAACTCCCCCGAGAGGCAGAACAGGAACGCCACGACCGCCATCGCCATCAGCGCTTCCGAGCTCACGCCGCTGTTCGGCGCCGCGAACAGGCTGAGCGCCGGCAGGGCGATGCCGCCGAGCGCCCCGCACGCGAAGCGCCAGCCCGTCGCGCCCTTCAGCTCACCCGCCATCAGGATCGCGCTCCGCTTCAGCGTCGAGTGGCTCCGCTTCCGCAGGTGCCGGAACATCGAGAGCTCCACGACCAGCTTGAGCGCCATCGACGCGCACAGGAACGCGCTCAGCGCGCGGAAGCCGCCCGTGAGGAGCAGCGCCGCGTGCTCGCGGCTCGAGAGCAGCGCGACCATCAGCACCGTCGAGCTCCCGAGCACGGCCGCCGTGCTCGCGAACTTGAAGCCCGTCAGCGCCCCGCGCCAGTGCTCCCGCTGCGTCGCGGCGTACACCATCACCGAGCAGAAGACGCCCAGCATCCCGCTCAGCGCGACCGCATAGGACAGCGGCGCCTGCAGCTCGGCGAGCGGGATCGGCAGCGCCGAGAGCGCCGGGATCGACGGCACCCAGAACGAGGCGGCGTAGAGCGTGCCGGCGCCCGCGAAGAGCGAGAAGCCGAGGATCTCCCGGCTGAGCCACGACGTCTTGAGCCCCAGCAAGGCCCGGAACGCGAACTGCGGGCGCCCCAGGTGAAGGAGGCTCGCCCCGAGCGCGGCGAGCCCGAAGACGAGCGCGAAGGCGGCGCTGTGGCCGCCGAAGTCCTGGGTCGCCTGCTCGCCGAGCAGCTCGTTCAGGGCCAGGCTCACGCAGAACGCGCCCACCGAGAGCTGCGTCAGCACGAGCATGGCGACGAGCGGAGGATGCGAGTGCTCCCGGCTCACCTGGTAGAAGTCCGCAGGCAGCATGTTGCGCGGGAGCGACTTGTTCGTCTTGTAGGTGGTCGTCGGGATCGTGTACTCCGGCGCCGCCGCACCCGGCAAAAAGACGTTCGTCTGGCTCTCCTGCACCGCCTGCGCCTGCTCGACCACCGTGATGCGGATGGCGCCGTTCGGGCACGACTGCACGCACGCCGGGGCCTCGTCGTTGGCCAGCCGATCGCTGCACATGTCGCACTTGCGCACGATCCCCCGCTCCGCGTTGAACTTCGGAGCGTCGTAGGGGCACATCAGGATGCAGTACTGGCAGCCGATGCACTGGTCATCGAGGTGCTTGACGATGCCGGTGATCGGGTCCTTCTCGTAGGCCTTCACCGGGCACCCCGACATGCAGGCGGGGTCGAGGCAATGGTGGCACGCCGTGGTCACGCTCTGCTGCGCGGGCGCCTGCGGCGTGCCGCCGTGGAGCAGGCCGACCGAGCGCCACACCTCGTCCTCGTCGAGGCCGTTCAGGCTGTGGCACGCGGTGACGCACGCCTTGCACGCCGTGCAGGCGTCGAGGTCGACCTCGAAGGCGTACTGCTGCCCCGGCTTCGGCTTCTCGAGGGGGATCAGGTCGCGGTAGTACTTGGACTGGGCCGGGAGCGCGTGCTCCTCGTGCATCCTGGAGAACTTCTCGACCGCCGTGAGCTTCTGCTGGTCGGCCAGGAGCGATTGCAACAGGCTCTTGTTGCTGTCCTGGATCTTCGGAGTCGAGTTGACGATCGGCAAGTGAAAATGGGTGTCCGATATCTTGGCAACGCTCATTGACCGTCCCTGTCTACCCGGCGCGGAAACCCAGCCCGGAGAGCTCCAAAAGACGCGCCGGCAGCGGCGGCGCGCCCGCGGCGAGAAGGAAGATGGCGCCGTCCCGCCGGCTCATGCGATCAGCTCGCGGCCGTGAACGGCAGCGCCGTGGCCTGGACCTCGACGCGCCCGCCCCGGACCCGGACGGGGTACACGGGGATGCGCACGCTCGGGTCGTCCAGGCACTGCCCCGTGCGCAGATCGAAGTTCTGCTTGTAGATGGGCGACGCGATCTTCGGGACACCCCCCTTGTCCCCGACGATCCCGCGCGAGATGACGAACGCCTTGCTGAACGGGTCGAAGTTGCTGACGGCGTAGATCTCCTCGCCCTCGCCGACCCGGACCACCGCGATCTGACGCGCCCCCACGAGCGCGCACACCCCGGTGTTCGGGATGATGTCGTCGACCCCGCAGACCTCGACCCAGCCCTGTGTCATGACTTCGCTCCGACGCGCGTTCGAAGATTGCTGCAGCTCGCTCATGTCGATTCCTCCAGGAAAAGGCCTGTCGCCCGCGGTCAGAGCATCTCCTCGACGAGGTTCGACTTCTCTTTCCAGGCCGCCGGGCGGTGCTGCGCCCGCTCGGCGACGAAGACGATGCTCCGGTCGGGCTCCCCCGCGTTCACGAACGGGCGGAACTGCTTCAGCTTCTCGGGATCGGAGACCGCGGCCTTCCACTCGCACTCGTACGTCGCGATGAGGTGGGCCATCTCCTTCTCCAGCTCCTCGCAGATCCCGAGCGAGTCCTCGATGACGACCTGGCGGAGGTACTCCATGCCGCCCTCGAGGTTGTTGAACCAGGTGGCCGTGCGCTGGAGCCGGTCCGCCGTGCGGATGTAGAACATCAGGAACCGGTCGAGGTACTTGATGAGCGTCGCCTCGTCGAGATCCGCGGCGAAGAGCTGCGCGTGCTGCGGCTTCATCCCGCCGTTGCCGCAGAGATAGAGGTTGTAGCCCTTCTCCGTGGCGATGATGCCGAAGTCCTTGCTCTGCGCCTCGGCGCACTCGCGCGCGCAGCCGGAGACGGCGGACTTCAGCTTGTGCGGGCTGCGCAGCCCCTTGTAGCGGTTCTCGACCGCGACCGCGAAGCCCACCGAGTCCTGCACGCCGTAGCGGCACCAGGTGCTGCCCACGCACGACTTCACGGTGCGGAGCGCCTTGCCGTAGGCGTGCCCCGACTCGAAGCCGGCGGCGATGAGCTCGCGCCAGATGTCGGGGAGCTGCTCGAGCCGCGCGCCGAACAGGTCGACCCGCTGGCCGCCCGTGATCTTCGAGTAGAGGTTGTACTTCTTCGCGACCTGCCCGATGGCGATGAGCTGATCCGGCGTGATCTCGCCGGCCGCCACGCGCGGCACCACCGAGTAGGTGCCGTCCCGCTGGACGTTGGCCATGAACCGATCGTTCGTGTCCTGGAGCGGGAGGTGCTTCTTGTTCAGGATGTGCTCGTTCCACGTCGAGGCGAGGATCGACGCCACCGCCGGCTTGCAGATCTCGCAGCCCTTGCCCTTGCCGTGGCGCTCGATCAGGTCGTCGAAGGTCTTGATCGCGTGGACCCGGACGAGGTGATAGAGCTCCTGCCGCGAGTAGTTGAAGTGCTCGCAGAGGTAGTTCGTCACCGCGACGCCGGCCTTCTTGAGCTCCTTCTTCAGGATGTCGGTGATCAGCGTGGTGCACGACCCGCAGCCGGTGCCCGCCTTCGTGTGCCCCTTGATGCCGGCGAGCGTGGTGAGCTTGTCGTCGCAGATCGCCGAGCAGATCGCCCCCTTCGTGACGTTGAGGCAGGAGCAGATCTGCGCGGTGTCGGGGAGCGACTCGACGCCGAAGCCCGCCGGCTTCGCGCCGTCGCGCTGCGCGACGATGAGGTCCTCCGGGTTCGGCGGGAGGACGATCTTGTTCTGCACGAGCTGGAGGAGCTGCCCGTAGTTCGCCGCGTCGCCGACCAGGATGCCGCCGAGCAGGTGCTTGCCGTCCGCGCTGACGACGAGCTTCTTGTAGACGTTCGACGTCGCGCTCATGAAGCTGACCACGCGCGCGCCCGGCTGCGCCCCGAACGCGTCGCCGAAGCTCGCGACGTCGACGCCCATCAGCTTGAGCTTCGTGCTCATGTCGAAGCCGCCGAAGGTCTCCTTGCCGCCGGTGAGGGCGTCGGCCGCGACCCTGGCCATGTGGTAGCCGGGCGCAACGAGCCCGTAGAGCTGGTTGTTGTAGCTGGCGCACTCGCCGATCGCGTAGATGTCCGGATCGGACGTCTGACAGCGGTCGTTGATCACGACGCCGCCGCGGCTCCCGATCGCGAGCTCGCACGCGCGCGCGAGCTCGTCCCGCGGGCGGATGCCGGCGGAGAAGACGATCATGTCGGTCGCGAGGTCGGTCTGGTCGGCGAAGAGCATCCGGGCCACGCGGCCGTGCTCGGCGACGATCTCCGTGGTCGACGTGTTCGTGTGCACGTGGACGCCGAGCGACTCGATCTTCTGGCGGAGGATCGCGCCGCCGGCCTCGTCCACCTGGAGGGCCATGAGCCGCGGGGCGAACTCCACGACGTGGACCTCGAGGCCCATGTTCTTGAGCGCGTTGGCCGCCTCGAGGCCGAGCAGGCCGCCGCCGATGACGGTGCCGACCTTCGCGGACTTCGCGTGGGCCGCCATGGCCTCGAGGTCCTCGATGGTGCGGTAAACGAAGCAGCCCTTCGTGTCCTTGCCCTTGATCGGCGGGACGAACGGATACGAGCCGGTGGCGAGGATGAGCTTGTCGTAATAGACAGTCTTCCCCTTCGCCGAGGTCACCGCCTTCTTCCGCCGATCGATGGAGACGGCCTTGTCGCCGAGATGTACCTGGATGCCCGCCTCCTCGTAGAGGCCGGGCTTCACCATCGACAGGTCATCGGCCGATTTGCCGTTGAAGAAGGCGGACAGGTTCACGCGGTCATAGGCAAGCCGCGGCTCCTCGCAGAAGGTGATGATGTTCCAGTCGCGCAGAGACCCACCGAGAACCATGTTCTCGATGAGCTTGTGCCCGACCATGCCGTTGCCGATGACGAGGAGGTCCTTCTTCTTGCTCATGCAACCCACCTTTGGGACCCGGTGAGTCCTTCTCACCGTCACTGCCGTACTGCCGTCCGAGCGAGGCGCCGGCCGCAGTCTCGGACAGGAAAGTGTGTACTGTGGGCTCTGTTTCCCAACTGTTTCGCAAGAATAAATTGTGCGACCACTCCCGCTCTCGATCCGGGACATTGCCCCTGTTTCACGCGTGTTTCGCGTTCATCCGCGAGCGAACGCGGCGCTCATTCAAGGACAAACGCGACAGCGCCAATGAAGGGAAACAGGCGTTTTCCTCGATTCCAGGGACGTCTGTTTCACTGATGTTTCATGGTCCGGGCTCAATGCCTTGCACATGTGAAAAGGCGGGCGGCGCGGGCGGGCGGACGGTGGACTCGGCGGTGGAAATGAGCGCTCCCATCAAATTCCGGACGGATGTCCGGCGGGCCTCCGGTGGGGTCGGCGCGCGTCGGACGCACGCCGGCGCCCGGGAGCCGCGGGGCGCGCCGTCGCCGTGGCCCGGCGCCGGTCAGCCGCGGGCAGTCGCCCGGTCCACGAGCGCGAGGAGCTGATCGGCCGCGACCGGCTTGGTCAGGTGGGCGTCGAAGCCGGCCTCGCGCGAGCGGCGGCGGTCCTGGTCCTGGCCGTAGCCCGACACGGCGGCGATGTAGGAGCCACGGTGCTGCGGGTCGGCGCGCAGGCGACGGACGACCTCGTAGCCGTCCATCCCGGGCAGGCCGATGTCGAGCAGGACGAGATCCAGCGCCCCCGCGCGCGCCGCCTCGAGGGCCGCCGGGCCGTCGTGCGCCATCGAGACCGTGTGGCCGTGGAGCTGGAGGATCCGCCGGAGGCCCTCGGCGGCGTCGACGTTGTCGTCGACGAGGAGGACGCGGAGGGCGCCGGCCGCGGAGCGCGGGACCTGGGGCGTCGGCGGCGCGGAGCTCTCCACGGACGCGCCCGCGAGCGGGAGCCAGACGCTGATGGCGGTGCCCTCGCCGGGGCCGGCGCTCACGGCCTCGACGCGCCCGCCGTGCAGCTCGGTCAGCCGCTTGACCAGCGTGAGCCCGATGCCGAGGCCCCCCTGCGAGCGATCGAGCGTGCGCCTCGCCTGCATGAACGGCTCGAAGACGCGCGGGAGCAGCTCGGCGGGGATGCCGACGCCGGTGTCGGTCACCCGGAGCCACGCGTCGCCGTCGCTCGCCTTGCAGGAGACCGAGACGCGGCCGCCCGGGTTCGTGTACTTGATCGCGTTGGTGAGCAGGTTGACGACGATCTGCTCGATGCGCACCCGGTCGCCGTCCACGAGGACCGCCGGCTCCACCGACACGACGAGCTCGTGCCGGCGCTGGAGGAGCAGCGGGCGGACGGACTCGATCGCCGCCTCGACCACGGCGCCGACGTCGAGCCGCGCCCGCTTCAGCTCGATCTTGCCGCGCGTGATCCGGGAGACGTCGAGCAGATCGTCGACGAGCCGCACGATCGTCTTCACCTGCCGCTCGATGGTCGACAGGATCTGGCCGTCGTCGCGCTCGGCGCGCTCGGTCGAGTTCATGCGCAGGAGCTCGAGGCCCGTGGTGATCGGCGCGAGCGGGTTGCGGAGCTCGTGCGAGAGCATCGCGATGAACTCGTCCTTGCGCCGGTCCGCCTCGTGGGCCTCGCGGTAGAGGCGGGCGTTCTCGAGCGCCACGCGCCGCTCGCGCTCGACGATGGCGGCGCGCTCCTCGTGGAGCCGGGCGCGCTCCAGCGCCTGCGCGCACTGCCCCGACATCGCGACGAGGAACTCCTGCTCTTCCTGGTCGAAGGGGTGCGGGTCGGCGAAGCTCAGCCCGAGCACGCCGATCGGCCGGTCCTGGACCACGAGCGGGAGACAGCAGAGCGACGCGGTCGTGGGCGTCAGCACGCTGGCCCCGAACTCCGGGTAGCGCGCGGCCGTCTCCTTGCGCGAGCGCAGCCAGACGGGGGCGCCGGTCCGGAGGGCGTCGGGGATCGGCAGCTCGCCGGACAGGGGCAGGCGCCGGAAGCGCTCGAGGACGTCGCTCCGGTAGCCGACCGCCTTGAGACACTCGAGCTCGTCGCCGATCGTCACGACGATGGCCCCGGCGTACGCGCCCGCGGCGGCGATGCCCTGGTCGACCACGACCTCGGCCACCGCCTCGCTGGTGAGCGCGTCGGCCAGCGCCGCGGTGATGCTCTGGAGGCCGGCCATGCGGTGCGCGGCGCGCTCGGCGGCCCGGCGCGCCTCCTGCTCGGCCAGGAAGCGCCGCCGCGCCTCGGCCTCGGCGTCGCGGGCCATGTCGTAGAGGCGCATGCGCTGCACGGCGAGCCCGATGCGCCGCGCGAGCTCCTCGGCGAAGGCGAGGTCGGCGGCGTCGTAGACGCGGCCCCAGCCGGCGGACGAGAGCGTGAGCGCCGCGAACACGCGCTCCTCGCCGCGGACGGGCACGACGAGCGCGGAGCCCTGGCCGAGCGCGCGCACGAGGGCGAGGAGCTCGCCGTCGGGGGCGCCGGCGGCGGACAGGCTGTCCGCGAGGTCGGGCAGGAGCCGGCCGGGGCCGCCGTGGAGCACCTCGTGCAGCGGCGTCGCGGGCTCCGGCGGGATCCGGCCGCGCTGGGCCAGCCTGGCGGCGAGCTCGACCTTCGCCGGATCGGCGTGCGCGATGACCCGCACGCGGGCGGAGCCGTCCGGCTCGAGCGTGTGGACGGCGCACCAGTCCGCGACCGAGGTGACCGCGAATTCGGCCATGCTCCTGTAAATCGCGTCCTGGTCGAGCACCGGGTCGAGCAGGGCCGTGGCGTCGGACAGGAACCGCCGGGTCTCCTCGCCGCGCTTCATGTCGCCGATGTCCGAGATGAGCGCGAAGAAGCCCCGCACCTCGCCGCTCGCGCCGAGGTGCGGGATGTACTGGACGCGGACGTGGCGCTTGCCCCCCTTCCGGTAGTTGAGCCGCGACTCGAAGTCTTGCGGCTGCCCGGCGAGCACGGCGGCGACGTGGGGCTTCACGCCGGCGTAGGCCGAGTCGCCGATCACCTCGCGCACCTGCCGGCCGACGAGGGCGCTGCGATCTTCCCCGAACCAGCGCTCGTAGGCCCGGTTGATGATGCCGTAGCGCTCGTCGTTATCGATATACGAGATGAGCACCGGCAGGGCGTCGATGAGCAGCTGGAGCTGCTCGGCTTCCAGCGTCGCGCTCGGGTGGGCGTCGGCGTTCATGCTGGCGGCGTGAGCCACGGTGGGGGCGTCCGGCCTAAGCATCTGGCCTCCTGCATATCCGCAATCCGCGCTGATGGCCACATGTCGGTCCTCTGTCGTGCGGGTCGAGCATGCTATGGTCGCCGCCGATGCGGATCCTCATTGTCGGCGCGGGCGCGGTGGGCGGTTATTTCGGGGCGCGGCTCACCCTGGCTGGGGAGGACGTCACGTTCGTCGCGCGCGGCGCGCACGCCGAGGCGATGCGGACGCGCGGGCTCGTCCTCCGCACGCCGGCCGGCGAGGTGCGCACGCCGCCGCTCCGCGTCGTCGATCTCGACGGGGCGCGCGGGCCCTTCGGTCTCGTGATCGTCGCCGTGAAATGGCCTTCGCTCGCCGAGGCGAGCGCGCGGCTGCCCGGGCTGCTCGCCGACGACGGCCTGGTGCTGCCCCTGCTGAATGGCCTCGACTCGGAGGACGCTGTCGCTCGGGAGGTCGGCGACGCGCGCGTGATCGCCTCGATCGCGTACATGTCGGCGGGGCTCAGCGGCCCCGGCGCGATCGAGACGCTCGCGCCGACGCGCGCCGGCCTGGCGCCCTATCGTCCTGGGCAGGAGCCGCGGGTCGAGGCGGTCGCGGCGCTGCTCGAGCGCGCGGGCATACCGGTCCGCCGGTCGTCGAGCCACCGCGCCATGCTCTGGGAGAAGATGGTCTGGAACGCCCCGTTCAATGCGATCTGCGCGCTGACCGATCAGCGCGCCGGCGCGGTCGTGGAGCGGATGGAGGACCTCGCCCGGCGGGCGATGCTCGAGGTGATCGCGGTCGCGCGCGCCGAAGGAGCGGAGATCCCGGTCGAGACCGCGGACGCGATGATCGCGCTCACGCGCGCGGAGTTCCCGCTCACCGAGCCGTCGATGCTCCAGGACGTGCGCGCCGGCCGCGCGACGGAGGTCGAGATACTTCAAGGCGCCGTGGTCGAGCGCGGGCGCCGGGCCGGGGTCGACACCCCGGTGCTGGGCACGCTCGCGGCGCTCGTCCGCGGCCTTTCGCCGCGCGCGAAGGCGTCGTCCGTCGCTGGATAGACCGCGCGTCCACGGCGGGGGCCAGGACCGGTGCTCGAATCGCATCTCACCTCAGAACACCGTCCTGGCGGCGATCCCCTTGCCCATGGGGATGATCTGCACGCTCCCCACCTCGGTCACCGTGCGCTTCGCCGGGAAGATGAAGCCGCTCAGGATCTGCAGCGCGCCGATGGCCTGGCCGAGCCCGTCGGCGACGAGCAGCACCTTGTTCGTCGTCTCGGCGTTGCACTCCTGCCCGCCGCCGCACTTGCCGCGCGTCCCGAGGTCGATCCAGGGCCCCGCGACCGGCACCCAGAGCGCGCGGTCCGCCGGCTCGTCGCTGAACGTCGCCACCACGGTCGAGATACCGTAGGTGGTGCCGAGCACGGCGACGCCGCTCCAGATGAGCCCGCGGTTCGGCACGGAGTCGGTGATCGTCACCGTGTCGCGCGTCCGCTCCTGGGCCTGCGCCGTCCCGGTGAACGCCAGCGTCGAGACCGCCATGACGGCGGCCGAGGTGAAGAGAGCGAGCTTGTTCATGCGGTCCTCCAGCCCGGCGCCTGAGCAAGCGGGGTGCCGGCGCGACGCTCCCGGATTCGATGCCTGCGGCGGCGCGACCAGCGCGCTGCGCCGGGCGATGGTGTGGCGAACTGCCCCGCCTGGGACGGCGCGCCTCGTGCTTTGACGTGATCTGAGCCGCGCGCGAGCGCGTCCTGGGCGCGGAGCTCCGGACCGGCAGCCGGGGCGCTGTCGCCGCTGCCCGGGCGCACGAGGAGCGAAGAGCCAGGATTCCTGTTCCGTCGCTCTCGCGGTGTGGGCGGTCTCTTCCGTCGCGGGCGAGGTGTGAGTCGAGGGCCAGGGAGTCACGGCCAGGGGAGCCGTGGAGAGGTGGCCCGGCGTGTCGGGCCCTGGCGGGAGGGGGTTGAGGAGGGAGGGCGTCGAGGCGGGAGCGAGGGGCCTCGTGTCAGCCCGTGGAGCTCGAGGCGAGAAGAGGCCCTGTCGTGGGACGCAGCGGTCAGGCGCCGCCCGCGCCGCCCGCGCCGCCCGTGGCGGCGCCGCCTGCGCCGCCTGCACCGCCGGTGCCGCCCGCGGCGGAGCTGGTCGTGGCGGAGCTGGTCGTCGTGGCGGAGCTGGTCGTGGTGGTGCTGGTCGTGGTGCCAGCGCCGCCCTCACCGCCCGTGCCGCCGCCGCCCGTGTCGCCGCCGCCCGCGCCGCCCGCGCCGCCCGCGCCGCCCGCGCCGCCCTCACCGCCGTTGCTCAGCGGGAACTCCGGATCGAGGCAGAAGAAGCCATCGGGCGTCTCGGTGCACTCGTCCGGATCCTCGCAATCGGAGTCGTCCTCGCACTCCGTCGACTCGAAGATGCAGAAGCCGTTCTCCGGGAGACCGAACGACACGCAGCGGGCGCTCGGCAGCAAGCAATCGTCGTGCGCCGTGCACGCCCTGGTGCAGGCGCCGAAATCACCGGCGCCGACCACCTCCGCGAACTGGTACAGGCAGATGCCGTTCTCGAGCCCGCCGCAGTCGGAGTCGGTCAGATCGCCGCCGAATCCGCAGAACTGGGTGCACGCGGTGACCTCGCCGGGGAAGCCCACACACCAGCCGGCGCACGGGTCCTCCTCGGCGTCGCCGTCGCACGCGGCGCCCATCGGCAGACCGGGGTTGGGCGTGTCGACGCAGAGGTTCGACTTGGGATCGCAGGCGCGGCCGGGGCACTGGCTGTCGGAGCCGCAGTTCGGCGTGCAGACCGTCAAGCCGGCCTCCACCTCTTCACAGCGCAGCTCGTCGCGGCCCTGGCACTTGAACGGGTCGAGCTCCGCGTCGAGGCTCGTGATCTCGGGCTCGCCCATGAAGCAGCCCAGGTAACACATGCCATTGAGGCAGGCGCTGCCCTCGCCCTCGCAGTCGCCGTCATCCGAGCACGAGGTCGTGCAGTACCCGCCCGAGGGGCCGCCCTCCTCGGCCGACTCCGGGACGCAGAACCCATCCGGGCCGCACTCGGCGTCCTCCGTGCACGGGGTGGCCAGGTACTCCGCCACCCCGCCGCCGCTGCCCGTGCTGACCGCCCGGCTCGAGCTCGAGCTCGAGCTCGAGGTCGAGGTCGAGCTCGACGAGCCCCCCGCTCCTCCAGAGCCGGCAGGCGGTTCATCGTCGCCGCAACCAATGAAGCCTGCTGAGAACGCGACCGAGGTGAGCAAGATCGCCGAAATGCGTTGCACTTTCATCACTGTCTCCCGAGCCAGGAGGCCCTGCCCACGTAGGGCGCGCCTTCATGTGATTTCCGGACAGTAACGGAATCGCTGCTGCTCCGCCATACCGGACGAGCAGCGGAGCGCTCGGCGTCGAGCCTCCGTGAAAGCGGACGGCACTCCGTTTGAGACCGTCAACAAGACGGTAATCGTACGAGTTTCGATATTATTCAGGCATTACCCTAGGCGGCGGTCAGGCGATCATGGTGGTCTGGCAGATACCTCACTGCCCGCCGCTCCGCGCCGGTGAGCGGCCACCGATACCGGAGGTCGATCGCGGGCGCCCATCCGGCGTGCGCCGGCGGCTCGTCGCGCGCGAGCAGGACCCAGACCTCGCGGCGGTCCGCGGGGGCTCGCTCCGTGAGCGCGGCGCCGAGGGGCAGCCACGCGTCGGGCGCCAGGGTCGCGCGGGAGATCGCCACGTCGAACGACCTCCCTGCACGCACGAGGTCCTCGCCGCGCGCGCGCTCGACCCTGGGGGCCTTCGGGAGCACGCCTTGCTGGACGAGGGTGCCCAGCGCCGTGCGGAGGAAGGCCACGCGCTTCTGCAGCGGCTCGACGAGCGTCACGTCGAGGTCCGGCCTCAGCAGCGCGAGCGGCAGTCCCGGCGCGCCGGCCCCCGTGCCGATGTCGACCACGCGCCGCCCCTCGGGCACGTGCTCCGAGAGCAGCCGCGCGTCGGCGAGCATGAGGTCGGCGAGCTCATCGGGGTTCCGGGCCGCGGTCAGATCGACCTTGGCGTTCCAGACGGCGACGAGCTCGAGCCAGCGCGCGAGGGCCTCGCCGGCGCGGGCGGGGAGGCTCGGCTCGCGGCCGGCGAGCACCGTGGCGATCTTCTCCGTCATCCGTGCTGCGTCGCCCAGGCTCATGCCCGGCAGTGGAGCACAGGACACGGCGCGCATGTACCCGGCGGCGGGCGGGTGGTCGGATTCGAACCGGCGGGCGGGGAGCGGGGAGGCGGGATCACCGCGCGCGGCGCGGGCGAGCGCGGCGGCCCGTCGCCTGCGCGGGCGCGGAGGCCGAGCCGCCGAGCGGCAGCGCGCGCTGGGCGCCGACGTCGTAGATCAGGCGGCCCGCGCCGTCGGGCCGGGCGGCGGGGTTCAACGCGTGCGGGGCCCGGGCGCCGGGGCCGATCAGGTGGACGACCGCGAGCCCGCGCGCGACGAGGGCGTCGGCGATGAGGCGGCGGTGGCAGCGCCACCAGAGCGTCTCGGCGCACATCAGGGCCATGCGGCGGCCGGCCCGGGCCTCCGCCATGAGCTCGGAGAGCGCGCGCTGGAAGGCGTCGGTATCCATGTGATCGGCGTAGGCCCGGAAGCTCGGGTTGTCCCAGGCGAGGTGCGGTGAGTCGTCGCGGCCGGTCCGCCGGCCGCCCAGGGTGTCGCCGCGGAAGACGTAGGTCACCCCGAGCGGCGGCAGCGCCTCGGCGAGCGCGGCGCGCGCGAGGTGCGGCGACCGGGTCGAGCCGGGGAACCGCCGGACGTCGATCAGCGTGTCGGCCGGGCCCTCGCCGAGCAGCTCGACGAGCTCCTCCACGCTGCGGGTGCCGTGGCCGACGGTGAAGACGGTGTCCACGGGAGAGAGCTTTGCGCTCGGACGGGCGGGGGGCAACGGCCCCCGGGGAGGCAGCTCGGAGGTCGCGGCGGCTAACCCATCGAGCGCAGCAGGTGATCGAGCGCGCGGCGCTCCTCGGCGTCGGTGACCGACTGGAGGGCCCGGTTCACCTCGCTGACGGCGGCGGCCGCGAGCAGCGCGACGGCGGCGGGATCGGGCGCGCGGCGGGCGCGGAGCCACGCGAGCGCCTCGTGCTCGGTGTTGATGACGATGTGGCCGCGGCCCGCGTCGTAGCGGACCGGCCTGCCGGTGCGGCTCTCGACGACGGCGCGGACCGGGGAGCCCTCCAGGCCCATCTCGACGAGGACCTCGCGGAGCGCCACCGCGAGCGGGCTGTCGGCCGACACGTCCTGCCGCTCGGGCGCGGCGCCGCCGATGAGGCCGCGGACGCTTCGCCACAGCGCGCCCACCCAGGCCCGCGCGCGGCTCGATTCGGGCGGCGCGTCCGCAGGAGCCGCCGCGGGGGCGACGTCGGCCGCCGCGTCGGGCGCGTCCCCGGCCGCCGCGACCTCCCCGGAGACGGGCGCGTCCCCGGTCGCGATCGCCTCCGCCGGGGCCGGCGGCGCCGCGGGGGCGCCGAGCTCGCGCAGCGCGCCGCGGGCGGCGCGGTGGCGCAGCACCTCGACCAGCGGCGAGCCGTCGTCGAGCAGCACGAACGCCGGCGTCCCCTCGGGGAAATCGCCGTCCGCGCTGCCGCGCCGGTCGGTGACCCACACGCAGCCCGTCGCGGAGAGCTCGGCGCGGATCTCCGCCGGGCCGACGCTCTCCCCGGCGGCGGTCCGCGCGGCGAGCTTGCCGCCGGAGAGGCGGCCGAGCAGGTGCAGGTTCCACAGGTACGGCGCGGCGGCGGCCTCGTCCGAGAGCTCGGCCGCCATCGAGGCGGCGGCTTCCATGGCGATCTCTGCGACGGCGTCCCAGCGCGCGTCGCGCGGCGGCCAGACGAGGAGCAGGCCCTCGACCGGCGCGAGCTCCGCGACGAGCCCGCCGGCGGCGCTCCCGGTGCGCAGCGCGCGCGGCGTGAAGGCGTCGCGCGCGGCGCCCTCGCCGAGGACCTCCGCGGAGGGCGCGGCGACGAGCACCCGCGGCGCGCGGGGCCACCGCGCGGGCAGCCAGAGCGCGCCGGTCACCAGCAGCGGGCGATGCCAGGCGGTGGCGACGTCGATCCACCGGGTCGCGAGCGCGTCCTCGGGCGGGGCGAGCCGCGCGCGCAGCCACCGCGCGGCGGCGTCGCGCACCGCCTGACGGAGCCTCGCGGCGTCGGCGCCCGCCTTGAGGCCGTCGAAGGCGCGGTTCGGCTCGAGCGCGTCGTCGTTGATCGCCGCGCAGAGCGGCCACCCCTCGCCGGCGTCCAGCGCGCAGAGCGGGCGGCGCCCGACGTGCACCGCGATCCCCGCCGCGGCCGCGTGCTCCGGGGCGAGCAGGCCGATCTCGCCGTACGCGGCCGGCGCGCCCTCCTGCGCGCCGGCCTCCGGCGCGAAGGGGAACACCGCGAGGCTCGCCGCGCGCGCGTCGGCGCCGAGGCCGACGGCATCGAGCGGCGGCGCGGCGAGGCGCTCCTCGGTCGCCCGGTCGCGCGCGACGGCGTCGGTGATGTCCTTGACGAGCACGGCGGTCGCGAGCTGCAGCCGCTCGGGCCTGCTCAGCGCGAGCACCGGGCGGCCGTAGCGCTGCTTCGGGTAGGGCGGGGGCGTGGCGGTGCACAGCCACTCGGCCAGCGGATCGCGCCGGAGGTCGTCGAGCGAGAAGAGGTTCCCGTCGAGGTCGTGGAACAGCGGCGCGCTCGCCGCGTCCGCGACGACGCGCTTGCCCTGGGCCAGCGTCCTCAGGACGGCGCCGCGCGTGTGGCTCCGGGCGAACGGCGGCAGCTCGTCGAAGCGCGGCGCGAGCGAGAGCAGGCGGCGCCCCGCGGCCTTGGAGAGGCGCGCCAGCAGCGCGCGCACCTCGTCCCTCGGCGGGTCCGCGGCGGCGGCGCGCGCGAGGACGCGCAGCGGGATCGGGAGCTCCACCTCCAGGCGCCGCTCGGCGCCGTCGGGGCCGACGAGGCGGACATCCGACGCCGGCCCCTCGATGATCTCGAGCTCGCCCTCCAGCCCCTGGACGCCCAGCGCCGCGATGCTCACCCGGAGCAGCGGGTGCGGCGGCGCGGCCGGCAGCGCGAGCGGGGCGCGCGCGTCGCGTGAGTCGCGCGGGTCGCTCACGACGTGCCCGCGCTCCTGCTGCGACCTCTCGGCTGCGGCGTGGCGCTCGTGCGCGGCGGCGGCGCGGCGCTCCTGCTCTGCGGCGGCGCGCCGCCGCCCCGGCACCCCGCCGCTCGCCGGGAGGACGCGGCCGCCGGCCCACCGCGACAGGGCGTCGCGCTCCCACGCCTCGCGGAGGACGACGGGGTACCAGGAGAACGTCGCGAAGCCGGGCGCCGCGTCGAGCACCGGGATCGGCGCCGGCGCCGGGTGATTCCTTTCGAGGGTCTCGAGCGAGCACGCCGCCTCCTGGCCGCGCTCGTCGAGCATGACGAGCAGCGGCAGGCGCCGGATGCGCGCCGCCAGCTCGTCGAGGGCCGCGTCGAGCGGCGCGCTCCTCCGGGCGCGCTGCGCGAGGGCCCGCGCGCAGTCGAGGAGGTAGGTGATCACGCGGGCGCGCGCTCGCCGATCGCGCTCGCGGAGCGGGTCGCCCTCGATCCCGAGCCAGGCGCGCGCCGCGGGGTCGCCCTCCAGCGCGGCCACGAGCGCCTCGCAGAGCGCGCGCTCGACCTCGTGGACGGCGGCCTCGTTGCGCGGCGACAGCAGGCCGCTCCAGGCCCTGCCCGGCACGGCGGTGTCATGGTCGATCGCGACGGCGACAGGGCCGAGCAGCGGCGCGGCCTCCAGGGTGGCGAGCGGCTGCGACGCGTGGTGCCACGCCTCCAGGGCCGCGTCGCTCGGCGTGGCGAGCGCGAGGAAGCCGTCGCCGGCCACCTCGAGGACGGGCGCGCCGGCGGCGCGGGGCGCGGCGAGCTTCTCGAGGGACGCCGCGAGCGCGCGGCGCCGCGCCGGTACCCGCGCCGCGAGCTCTTCCTCGGTGAAGAGCCCCGGGGTGTAGGAGACCAGCGGGCAGTCCGGGAGCGCGGCGGCGAGCCAGTCGAGCTCGCGCTGCGTGGCGGCGAGCACCGGCCGCCGGTCGGCCGCGCGCCCCCGCGCCTCGGGCGGCGCGACGCAGAGGCCGCCCGCCGCCCGGGCGAACGCGGCGAGCCCCTTCAGGCTCATGAACCGGTCCGTCGTGAGCATGGGCCAGATCCGCGCCTCCAGCAGGCCCTGGAAGGCCGACGGCGCGAGGTCTTCGCCGCGGCGCGGCGCCGGGCCGCCGCCCTGCTCGGCGTGGGGCGCGCCGAGGCGCTGCGGGGCGCAGAACAGCGCGCCGATCGCGGCGCGCAGCGCGGGCCTCAGGCGGGCGAGCTCGCCGTCGGGCGGCGGCGGGGGCAGCGGGGTGCCCGGCGGCGCGGTCCTCGGCCCGAAGAGCCGCCGCGCCTCGGCGTCGGCCGCGGCGAGGGCGACGTGAAGGGCGTGGCGCACCGCGCGCCAGAAGCGCTCGTCGCGCTCCACGCCGTCGTACGAGAAGCGCGGCCGCACGCGCCCGTCCCACGCGAGCGCGATCTCGACGGGCAGGGGGACGGCGGCCGGGTCGAGCTCCACGGTCTCGAGGTGCCGCCGCTCCACGAACACCCGGACCTCGGCCCTGCGCCGCGCCTGGAGGTCGTCCGCGAAGACGGCGAGCTCGCCGCGCAGCCCGGCGAGCGGCCCCTCGTCCACGCGGAAGGCGGCGCGGAGCGCGTGCTCGGGGGCGGGCGGAACGACGGGCTCGCCGGGCGCGTGCCGGAGGAACGCCCTGCGGCGCTCGGCGCCGAGCTTCGCCTGCTCGACCATCGCCCCGGCGTCGGCGAGCGGGAGACCCGCGAGCGCGCGCTCGACGAGGCGACCGCGGCACCGGATCACGTCGTCGGCCCAGGGCGAGAGCTCCTCCGGGAGCGCCTTGCCGCCGCGCCAGAGGAACAGGGGCGACGCATCGCGCGCGTCGAGCGCCGCGAGCGAGAGCGGCCGCCCGCGCCCGCGCCCGTGGCGGAGCAGCGGGAGCTCGCGCACGGCGCGCACCTCGGCGGACACCGCGCCGCCTGCGCGGACCGCGCCGGTCGCGACGCACGCGAAGGCCGCGAGCGCGTCCTCGAGCAGCCCGCGGTCGTCGCCGAGGACGAGCGCGCCCTCGGGGACCTCGCCCTGGCCGCAGACGGTCGCGGAGAGCGCCCGGAGGGCGTCGAGCAGCGCGGCGGCCGCCGCCTCGCGGAGGCGCGCGCCGAGCGGGGCGTCCTCGCGCAGCGCCGAGCGCGACGCGTTGGTGGGCAGCTCGTCCGCGTCGACCACGACGCGGACCGGGAGCTCGACGCCCTGGTAGGGCGCCGAGGGGAACCGCGGGGCGAAGCTCCACCGCTCGCGGACGAGCAGCACGCCGTGCTCGAGGTAGTCGACGGCCGGCAGGTCGGAGAGGGGGGTGGAGGCGGGGTCGGAGAGCGGCGTGGGGAGCGGCGTGGAGAGGGGCGCGGGGCGCGGCGCAGAGCGGGGAGCCGACCGGGGCGCGGAGCCCCGCGCGGAGAGCGGCGCAGCGCCGGGCGCGGCGGCGGGAGCCGGGAGGGGCGCCGGGAGGCCTGCGCCCCGCGCCGCCTCGGGGGGCGCGAGGACCTCCAGCGCCGCGCGCCGCGCGCCGCGCACGTGGAACGGCACGCGCACGAGCACCGCGGGGGGGCTGCCCGGGAGCTCGCGGCGGAGCGGCTCGCCCGCGAGCGTGATCGGGATCGGGAAGTCGTCGGTGGCCGCGGCGAGGTGGGCGATCTCGGGCGGCGTGTCGCCCGTGATCGCCCGCCGCAGCACCGACCAGCCGAGCCGCCGCCGCACCTCGATGCGCATGCCGGCGGCGGGCATCCCCGGCGGCCTCGGCACCTCGTCGCATGCCGGGGCGGCGGCCGGCGCGAACTCCTCGGCGGGCGCCTCGAGCAGGGCGGGCGTGAAGCGCACGCGCGTGCAGGTGCCCTCGGAGGCCTCGCCCGACGGGCCGCGGCCCGTCGTGATCAGGTCGACGCGCGCCGGGCGCAGCCCGAGCGCCGCGTTCACGCCGAGCGCGAGCAGGCGGAGCCGCCGGGACGCGGCGTCGGGCGCGGCGTTGAGCACGTGGTCGAGGAGGCGCGCCAGGACGGGCGCGTCGAGCGGCTCCCCGTCGAAGGTCAGCGCGACGTCGTCCGCGTCGTGGCGGAGGTCGATCTGCGTCGCGCCGCCGGCGGCGGCGGCGCGGACGAGCTCGAGCAGGTAGAGGTCCAGGTCGACGAGCAGGTGCTCCCGGAGCTTCTGGACGGCGCGGCGGGCATCGACGCGGATCGCGCCGCGGGCGACGACGCGGCTCACCGCCCGAGCCCCCTCGGCGCGCCGCCCTGACCCGCCGGGAGCGGCGGCGGGGTCGCGGCGAGGTCGAGGAGCCGGTCGCTGTCGGCCGGATCGAGCGGCCCCTTGGCCTCGACCAGCAGCGCGCGGGCGAGCAGGTTGCCGGCGGTCACGGGGTCGACGGCGGCGCGCCTGCGCGCGAGCGCCACGGTGTCGCTGGCGACGTTGAGGTAGAGGGCGTTCCCGGGCCGGAAGCGCGCCGCGCGCCGCACCACGTCGCGCGCGGCGTGGCAGCTCCGGTGGGGCGCGCTGCGCTCGCCGCGGCCGGGCAGGAGGATCGCGCCGCGCTGGCGGAGGGCGCCCTCGATCTGGCAGAGGCTCACCCAGGCGACCCCGTGCCGGGCGCGGGCGAGCGCCTCGGCGACGACGCGGAGCAGCGCCGCGTCGCCCTCGCGGGCGCTCTCCGGCTCCTCGCGCACGAGCAGGTACGCCGCGCGCGCCTCCTCGATGCGCGCGGCCGGGAAGCACCGATGGAGCAGCGTGCCGGTGGCGGGGTGGTTGCACAGCACGACGGGCAGGCCGCTCTGCGCCATCGCCTCGGTCAGCGCGTCGGACCGCGCGGCGACGAGCAGCGGCGCGCGCCCCGGCGCGAGCGCCCGCAGGCCGGCGCGCGTCCGGTCGCCCTCGACGGGGCTCGCGAGCGGGAACGGGATCTCGTCCGGATCGAGCGCGGTCGGCGGCGTCAGCGCCGCCTCGAGCATCGCCACGTAGGCGGCGGCGCCCGCGCCGGCGGCCGCTGCCGCGGCGGCCTGCGGCAGGCGCGCGGCGAGCTCGCGCCGGAGCGGCCCCTTGACGAGCTCGCGCACGCGGGCGATCGCCTCCCAGAAGGCGTCGTCGCGGCGCACGTTGTCGCGGCTCAGGGTGTGCTGGAGGCGCGGGCTCATCACCTTGAACCGCACGCCCGAGAGGCCGCTGAACAGCTCGTCTGCGGTCTCGAACAGGGTGAGCCCGCGGTTGTAGAAGCCGGCGAAGCTCTGCCCGTGCTCGGCGGCGGCGCCGCTTTCGGCGGCGGGCTGGTCGAGGTGCTGTGCGCCGGCGGAGGGCCCGACGACGAAGGTGGTCTCGTCCTCGGAGGCGGTGACGGAGACGGGCGCCGCGATGGAGAGCGGGGTGTCGATGCGCACGACGCTCGTCCGCGGGTCGCCCTCGTGGTCGGCGATGCGGAGGGCGATCTCGCACTGCGCGTGCCGGCACCAGCGTCGGAGCGCGGCCTGCGCGCGCTGCGCGTGGCGGCGTTCGCGGACGCGGCCGAGCCGCTGGAGCAGGGTGACCCGCGTGCCGCTGCCCTCGCGGGGGCCGGCGTCCTCGAGCTCGTAGCTCGTGTCGCTGCGCAGCCGGAGGAGCCATGCCTGTCCGTCGCGCCACGTCTCCACGTCCACGTGCTCCGGCTGGACGGCGAACACGGAGACGAAGCCGACGCCGTACTTGCCGATCTTGCTCGCGTCGCCTTCCTTCGACGAGTTGAAGAGGGTGAGCAGCGGTCCCTCGATGTCCTCGCGGCTCATGCCGCTCCCGTCGTCGGTGACGGAGGTGGCGCACGCGCCGGGCAGCATCTCGATGCGCACCGTGATCTTCCGCGCGCCCGCGTCCATGCCGTTCTGCACGAGCTCGCGGAGGAAGGCGTACGGGTCGGCGAACTGCTGCACCATGTCGGCCACCGGCCCTGGGGGCGGGGCCGGGGCCGGGGCACGGTCCTCTCGGAAGGAGCGGTAGGGGGCCATGGCGCTCTGCGAGGCTATCACACGGCGCTGCGGAGATTTGAAGGGGTACGCGGGCGCCGGAGGGGTCGGATCCGTGCGGGAGAGGTGGAGTTCTGGACAGGGGGCGAGGAGGTGGGTTGCGGATCTCGCTGGCTTCTGGCTCATCGGTTGATGTTCTCGCTCCTCAAGGTAGGTCCAGCGCCTGAGCTTCGCGCTGCGTGAGATGGCGAGGAGTTCGACGAGGCGATCACAGATCCCTCACGACCGGGCTCGTCCTGCTCGATACCGAGATCGTCCTCCATCTCGAAATGAGACCGGCAGACCGGACGACGCGGCGAGGACCTCGATTCGCTTCACGGCGAGTTCATCCGGTGCGTTGACTCTGGTTCCGTAAAGCAAAGCAGTTCAGCGTGTCGAGGAGATCGAGAACCCCCCCGGGTCCGCAGCCTCGTCGTCACGAACCTGTCGTGACATGAACACCTCGCCCCCGGCGCCGCACCTCTCACGACCTGCCCTCCACCGCCTGTCCACGTAAGTCGAAACACCTCCGTACGCGGTTCACCTCGCCGTGAATCGCCACGATGATGAGCACGCTTGCCATCGCGCCTCGCACGCCGCGCGCCTCCACCACAATCGCACCGCCCCCGCCCGACGACCCTTCCCCCGCGCGCGTCGTCCACGGTAGATCTTCTCTTCTCCGCTCACGAGGAGATGCGAGCCAGATGGAATCTGCCCCCGACGCGTTGCTCGGCGACCTCTTCGCCCGTTCTCCCGATCTCCTCTTCGTCGCGTCGGCCGAGGGAGCGCTGCTCCACCCGAGCGGTGGGCTGCGCGAGGCGCTGGGCGCCGGGGTCGCGATCGGCGCGCTCCTCGCCGACCTCGCGCACCCGGACGATCGCGAGGCGCTCTCCGCGGCCTGGGCGACGGTCCTCCAGGGGGACGAGCCCGTCTCCCTCAGCGTCCGCCTGCGCGACGGCGACGGGGCCTACCGGCGGCTCTCGTGCAGCGCCAGCCGCTCGTCCGACGGCAGCGCCGTCCTCGGATCGCTCCGCGCCGCGCCCGAGATCGCCGACGAGGCGCAGGCGAAGCTCCGGCTCAAGGCGCGTATCCTGGACGCCATTGCCGAGCACATGGAGTCTGTCGCGTTCTGGTCGACGGACCGCGACGGCCTCTGCCGCTACCATGCGGGCAAGGCGCTCGCGAAGGCCGGGCTCAAGATCGGACAGTTCGTCGGGCTCAACCTGCTCGACCTGTTCGGGAGCGTGCCGGAGTTCGCTGGCGCTCGGGAGCAGTGGTTCGACGGCGCGGTCCGCCGCTTCTCCAACGAATCGCACGGCCTCGAATGGGACAACTGGATCATCCCGCTCCGGGACGACAGCGGCGAGCGCGTGGAGGGCATGATCGGCCTGTCGCTCGACATCACCGAGTCCAGGCGCGCCGAGAACGAGCTGCGCGTCCAGCTCGACCAGATCGCCGCGCAGCAGAAGGTGATCCGCGATCTCTCCACGCCGATCATCGAGGTCTGGGACGGCGTGCTCACCCTCCCCATGGTGGGCACCGTCGACAGCGTGCGCACCGCCGAGGTCATGGACAGCCTGCTCTCGCAGATCGTCGAGAAGCGGGCGAGGTTCGCCATCCTCGACCTCACCGGCGTCGAGGTCGTCGACACAAGGGTTGCGAGCCACCTCATCCAGCTCGTCACCGCGATCCGGCTGCTCGGGGCCGACGGCATCGTCGCCGGCATCAAGCCGAACGTCGCCCAGACCATGGTCGCGCTCGGGCTCGACCTCTCCCAGCTCAACACGCAACGCAACCTGCGCGCCGCGCTCAACTACGCCATCCGGTCCATGAGCCTCGCCCAGGGCGCGTCCCGCGCCGCGAGCCCCGCGCCCCCCAGGAACCCGGCCCCGTGAACGGCGCGCCCGGGCGGGCGCGCGCGCGCCGCGCGGCTCACTCGTCGACGAGATCGAAGACGATGCCTCCCTGCGTCTTGATCCGGTGAGTCGACCGGTTCGCGTTGTTCACCGGAGAGGGCGTCAGCGGGTTGGGCGCGGCGCCCACGATGACCGGCCGATCGGGGTCGCCGTTCACGAAGGCGATGAGCACCTCGGTCCCCGGCTTCAGCGGGAAATGCGTGCCGTAGTTCGCCCCGGCGTGGTTCTGGAGCATGCGCACCGGCCTCGACGGCGCGCCCCCGGCGGGCCCCGTGTCGAAGAGGAACCGGACCATGTACCTGCCCTGATCGTCGATCTCGGCGTTGCTGCCCCCGCCGCCGGACCCCGCGTCGACGATGCCGGTGACGACCCCGCTGATCCGCGGCGTCGGCGTGAGCCGCGGCGGTCGATACGTGTTCTTGGCCGGGATCGCCCGGAACGTGTTCACGTACCGCTGCGGCTCGTCGGAGGGGCCGCGGCCGCCGGCGGCCTGCGCCGCGCGGTGCTCCACCTCCACGAAGAGCATGTCGAGCGGCTCGAGGCTCGGGTGCCCCTCCAGCACCGACCGCGCGCCCGCGCCCAGCGCGCACACCGAGCTCTTGCCCGCGTAGACGAGCTGCGTCGCCTGCCGCTCCTCGGCCCGGATCTGCGCCAGCACCTTCCCCTCCGCGGGCGTCTTGTAGTGACCGCCGAACTCGACCACGCCGCCCGCATACCCGGTGGGCAGCACGTGCTCCGACGTCAGATCGAGCATCGGTTGCCGGTAGTTGTAGTCGCGGGCCACATACACGCTCGGGACCAGCCGCGCCCTCGCCTCGATCTCGAAGACGTCGCGCGTCTCCCCGCGCTCGCGGAAGTGGACGGACGCCGCGCCGGCCGCGGGCTTGAACCCGCTCGGGCTGTCGGTGAAGACCATCGTGTCCTGGCCGTCCTGGTGCTCGAAGAAGAAGCTGATCCCGACGTGCTCGGCCAGGCGGCAGATGAAGGCGAAATCGGTCTCCTGGTACTGCACCACGAACTCCCGCGGCGGGTAGCTGCTCATCAGCCGGAGATCCACGTCGCTCCCGCTCAGGCCCACGAGCTCGAGCTTCTGCTTGATGAGCTCCGGCACCGCCTTGTTCATCGAGATCTCGGTGGTCTCGACCAGCGTCAGCCGGAAGGCGCGCGGGACGATGCGCAGCCGGTACGCCCGGTGCTCGAGCATGCTCGCGAGCAGGTCGTGCACCTCCGCGACCATGCCGTGGATGCGCCGCTGCTCGACCCCGTCCTGCTCGAAGATGATCGCGACGTTCTCGCCCGTGAACGTCTGGCCGTCGACCGCGGCCTCGCTCGGACACACCACCTCGACGTCGAAGCTGAAGAGCTGCGAGATCGCCTCGCGCCCCGAGAGCCTGTTGACCTGGAGGATGTCGGACGAGAAGCCGGAGAGCTCCAGTCGAATGTCCAGCGAATCGAATCGGGTAGTCATCGTCGCAGCTCCATCCACCGTGCCGTGGGAGAGGGTCTCCTGCCGCTGGACGCCCGCCTCCCGGGCGCCCGGCGCGCGCGCCGAGGCGGGCCCGGCGCGCTATCGTTTGCGATCGAACCGTTCGTAAAGGCTCCTTCTCAAAGCGGGTGACGGGGTCGGCAGCGCCGGGCGCTCCGGCGGCGGGGCCGGCCGGGGCGGCGGCGCCGCCGCCCGCGGCTCGTCGGCCTCGGGCGCGCGCGCAGGCGAGGCGCTGATCACGGGCCTCGGCGGCGGCGAGGGCTCCGGCGAGGGCGCCGAGGGCGGGGGCGGGGGTTCCGACGGCGGGGGCTCCGGCGACCAGGCGCCCGGGGTCTCCGCTGCTTCCCCGCGCGCAGGCGCGCGCTCCGGGGGGACCGCGAGCTCCAGCGATCCTGAGCCCTCCGGCGCGTCGGCGCTCGACCCCCAGTCGTCGTCGGGCGGGAGCGCGAGCGTGCCCGAGCTCATGCGCTCGTCCGGGATCGGCGCCTGCGAGATCACCGGCGGAGACAGCGGCGCGCCCGGGAGCGCCGGCTGGAACGGGAGCGCCGGCTGCTCCGCCGCGCTGTCGTCCTGCTCGGGCAGCAGGGCCAGCGTCGCGGCGGGGGACACCTCGGGCGCCTCGTCCTCCGCGAGGAGCGCGAGCGTCCCGGTGTCGAGCCGGGGGCCGGGCGCCCGCGCGCCCGCGGCTTGCCCCGCGATGTCGTCGGGCGCGGGCCCCGGACGAAACGGGGTCGCCGCCGCCCAGACCGCCGCTGCGGCCACGGCGGCTGTCACCGTGACGCCGTCCGGGAGGCCCATCGTGCGCCCCCCGGCGGCCGCGTCGGCCACGGTCGCGCCGAGGCTCTCGCTGTCGTCCTCGCCGCCTCGCGCGCGGCCGGCCGCATCGCCGCCGCGCGCGTCGCTCTCCGGAGGGCCCGCGGGCCACGCGAGCGTCTCTCCGAGGAGCTCGACGCCCGCCACGATGGAGACCGCCGCGAGCGCGGCCGTATCGGGCACGGGAAAGCTGCCCCGGAAGACGACGGTGCACCGCTGCTCGTCGCCGTCGATGCGCAGCGTATCCGCGTTCAGATCGAGCTCGTGGCCCTCGCTCACGCCGAAGGCGGAGAGGCCGTGGATGCGCGCGCGGCCGCGCGCCTCGGGCAGCCGCGTCCTCACCCGGGGCAGCGTGGGGTGGAGCCCGTGGAGCTCGATCCACTCCCCGCCGCGCAGATAGCCCATCCGCTGATCGGGGGGCGCCGCCTGGTAATAGGACCAGTCGAAGGCGTCGGGGATCTCGGCGATGGGGGCGTCGAGCGCCTTGCGCGGGGTCGCCCCGAGCAGCCGCCTGCGCGCGGGCCAGGCGCGCGCGATGGGGCCGAAGCCCGCCGCGCGCGCCGGCTGGAGAGGATCGACGATGTTCGCCTCGGGATCGGACGGGTCGCCCTTCGCCGGCACGCCGAGGAAGTTCTCCTCGTCGTTGTCGCCGCGGAGCGCCCGCTCGTACACGAGCGGCATCCGCTGGAATCCGGCCCTGTCCTGGACGAGGAGCTGCTTGTCGAGGAGGACCCCGGTCTCGTCGGAGATCGCGAGTCGCACAGGCAGGGAGTGGACGGGCGCGCCGGGCGGCGGCGCGTGCGCGTGGCCGGTGAAGAGCACGTCGGCGCGGTCCAGGTGCGGGGCCAGATCGCTCGTGAGCCTGACGCTCCGCCCAGGGTGGTTGCCGTGGTGGACCTCGCCGGGGACGATCTTCTGCGGCTCGACCCTCGGCATCTCCGCGTCCGGCGCGAACGCGAACGTGGCCTTCACGATGACGGTGACGCGGAGCTGGCCCCGGCTGCGCCATGCGACCGAGGCGGCGGCCGCTCCGCTCAGCGGCGTGACCCTCTCGGGCGCGATCGCACTGTTCGCCATCCGCTCCCGTATAGCACAGCCGGAGTTGCGCCCCGGACCGATCGCGCACGCCAGCGCCGCCGTATCGTACCGGCACACCATTGCACGGCCGCACACCGCCGCGCGCCGCCGTATCATTGCGCTGCCACACCATCGCACCGCTGCATCGACGCCGCCGGGCCCTGTCGCAGGGGCGGCGGCCCGCGCGCGGCGGACCTGCTGCAGGGCGGCGCGCCCCGAGCGCGCGAGACGCACGAGCGATGGCCGAGGGCGAGCGGCGAGCGCGATGCGGGCCAGACGCCGGCGCCGGCGCGCACAAACTTGCCGCCGCCGCGCGCCCATGCGACCCACGGCGATCATGAAGCTGGCTGGAAGCGCTCGTGCGCTGGGATCGGCGCTCGCCGTCCTCGTCATGATTGGCTCGTTCGGCTGCGACACGGTCGCGACGCTCGTCGCGCCGGCGGTGCCCGTGGTCATCGAGAAGGCGACCGCGCCCGGGGAGCCGGCTGCGCCCGAGGATCAGGCCGTGCCCGAGGATCCCGAGAGCCGCAAATGCTGCTTCCGGAGCGTCGAGAGCGTCGCCAGGGTGTGCGAGAGCAAGGAGCGTTGCTGTACGGGCAAGTACGACCGCAGCGCGTGCGAGGACTCCGGCGGCCTCTGGTTCCACAGCGCCGACGGGTGCGCCGGCGCCTGCTGAGGATGTGATCGACCTCGACCCCGACGCCCTGCGCCGGCTCGTTCAGCGGGCCACGGGCCATCTCCCGACGTCGGTGGTCCCCCTGCGCGGCGGCGTCTCGGGCCGGCGCTACCTGCGCGTCGTCACGCCGGCGGGCACGGCGGTCGCGATGTTCGCGCCGAGCGGCGCGTGGGTGGGCGCGGCGGGCGGCGGCGCTCCCCCGGGGGGCGGCGCGCCTCCGCGGTGGCCGTTCCTCGAGGTGCACGCGCTGCTCCGCGAGCGCGGCGTGCGGGTGCCGGCGCTGCTCGCGGAGGACTGCGAGCGCGGCCTCTTGCTCCTGGAGGACCTCGGGGACCGGACGCTCGCGGCGCTCGTCGAGCGCGAGCCCGGCCTCCGCGCCGAGGTCTACTCCCTGGCCGTGCGCGATCTCGCGCGGGCGCAGCGGGCGCTCGCGGCGCTGCCGCCCGGCTCGATCGTGGACTCCTGCGCGCTCGACGCGACGCTCCTGCGCTGGGAGCTCGACCATTTCCGCGCGTGGGCGCTCGACGCGCGCGGGCGCCGGCTCGAGGACGCCGCGCGGGCGGAGCTCGACGCGGTGTCCGACCGCCTCGCCCGGCGCATCGCCGCGTGGCCGCGGGGGTTCGTCCATCGCGATTACCAGAGCCGCAACCTCATGGTCGTGGACGCGCCGGGCGGGGGCCTCGAGATCGCGTGGCTCGACTTCCAGGACGCCCTCCTCGGCCCGCGTGTCTACGACCTGGTGACGCTCCTCAACGACAGCGTCCAGGACCTCGATCGGCCGTTCGTCGAGGCGCGCCTCGACGACTATGCGGCCGCCGCCGCGCTCGACAGGCGGGCGCGCGCCGCGCTCGGCCGGGAGTTCGACGTGGTCACGGTCCAGCGCAAGCTCAAGGACGCGGGCCGCTTCGTGTTCCTCGACCGCATCAGCGCGGATCCGGGCTACCTGCGCTACGTCGAGCCCGCGCTGGCGGCGGCGCGCGCCGCGCTCGCGCGGCTCGGCGACGACGAGGACATGCGCGCGCTCGCGCGGCTCATCGCGCCGGCGTGACGGGGAGATTTCAACGCCAAGGCGCAAAGGCGCAAAGGCGCAAAAAGACAAGGGAAACGGGGGGCGTGGTCCTCGAACGAGGCGTCCATGGCCCCGGCCATCTCGTCATCTTCGATCCCATCTCTTTGCGCCTTTGCGCCTTTGCGCCTTGGCGTTTGAATCTGACATCCTCGGTCGTCGGCCGGCTGACGGCGGCCCTCGGCCGGGTGCGGCTCAGAGGTCCGACGCCTCGAGGAAGCGCTGGAGGAACGTGATCGCGCCCGGCTCGCCGTCCCTCGGGGAGCCGCCGAACACCGCGAACTGGTGCCATACCCAGTCGGCGCTCAGATAGCGATCCTTCTCGCCCTCCTCGAGCGCGGAGCACACGTGATCCCAGCGCGGGTTGGCCCCGGGGAGATACCCGCTCTTGTCGGGCGGCAGGCTGGACACGCGCGCTTCGTCTGCCAGCGTCGCGAGCTTGTGCTGGATCGCCGCGTTCGCGTCGAGCTGGTGGCCGCCGGTCATCCGCAGCTTGCGCGCGGCGTCGCCGCCGAGCCAGCGCGCGATCGACGCCTCGCTCTTCGCGATGCCGCGGGCGTCGAACGCGAACACCTCGCTCACGCGGTCCTTGTTGGCGGCGAGCGCCTGCCACAGGGGCAGCCCGCCGGCGCTGAAGCCCGCGAGCGCGAGCTTCCCGAGCCGCGCCCCGCCCCGCCCGACACCGATCTTCTGCGCGCCTGCCAGGAACCGGAGCGCCGCGTCGGCGAGGCCGGGCAGGCTCGCGGTGATCGCGGCGCCGAAGCTCGTCCCGCTCGGCCACGGGTGCAGCATGACCACCGCCTTGCCGCTCGCCGCGAGCGCCTCCTCGAAGCCGCAGCGGAGGTAGACCCAGCGGGACTGGTCGCGAGGGTCGCGCGCGAACACGTCGCGCGCCCAGAACGAGGCGTCCGGATCCGGGTCGGGGCTGAGCAGGTATCGGTTCAGCCCGAACATCTCGTGACGCTGGTCGACCCGCGTGTAGGCGTACCCTTCCGGCCGGTAGAACACGAGGGCCGAGATCCCGTCGTCCGGCGGCGCCTTGCACGCCTCCGGGACGCTCGCGAACCAGATCTTCGGCTCTCCCGCGGTCGCGCCGAGCGCCACGAGCTCCGTGCCGGGCTGATGCTCGCGCTGGTACTCGTCCGTGTACTTCGCGTAGGCCATCCAGAACGGCGTGACGTCGACGAAATCGGTCGCGATCTGCGCGTGCGCGACGCCCGGCGCCGCCTTCACGTCGACGAGCGGGTGCGCCTGCCCGAGCGCCGGGTCCGGGGCGGGGCTGAGCGAGGCCCCGCCGCCGGTGACGTCAAAGGCCTGCTCGACCGACAGGACCTCTTCCTGGAGGGCTGGGACGTCCTCGAAGGCGCCGAAGGCCGCGGAGAAGCGCGCCCTGAGCGCGACGCGCGCGGCGCCGGCGGGGATCTCGAACTCGCGCAGCCCGGGGCTCCGCCCGGCGAGCGGCAGCGGCGCGTCGTCCGCCGTGGCCTGTACGTCGGAGAGCGCGTCGGGCAGCAGGGGGCTGCCCGCGTTGCGCCAGGCGACCCGGAGCTTCAGCGGCACGGGGCGCCCCGGACTTCACCTTGCGCGCGCGGCGCGGGGGCGTGGAGGAAGCGGAGAGGGCGGTCGCCGGCCGGGAGGGGGCGCTGCGGGGCGGGGGGCACGGTGTGCCCACGATATCAAACGGCGGGGGAGGCGGACGAGAACAACGGGCGGGGACGTGGCGACGGGGATCCCGAGGACCTTCCGTAGCTCCGCGTGGCTCGGCTCGTCATGCAGGAGGGGGCGCCGCGCCGCCGACAGGCGCGGCTCGCCTCGTCGGTCGGCGCGTCGCTCGTCGAGCGGCGGTCAGCGCGAGCCGTTCGCGCAGTACCCGAAGTCGATGGTCTGGCCAGAGCTGACCGTGGCGCTCCAGCCATCTCCCTCGAACGCGAAGTCGGTGCCCACCGGGGTGAGCTTCTTGGCGTTCCAGACGCTCGTGATCTCGCCCCTGTTCGCGGGCACGTAGGCCTTCCACTTCACGTTCTGGCCCGACGTCGTCACCTTGACGTTGTTGCAGTAGCCGCCTGCCCACGTCGCGTTGGGGGAGACGGCAATGGTGACGTTGCTGGGCTCGCCGCGCGCGCCGCCCGTGCTGGTGCCGCCGCCGGAGCCGCCAGACCCGCCGGAGCCGCCGGAGCCGCCGGAGCCGCCGCTGCCGCCTGCGCCGCCGCCGCCGCTGCTGGAGCTGCTGGTCGTGCTGCTGGAGCTGCTGGTCGTGCTGCTGGAGCTGCTGGTCGTCGTGCTGCTGCTGGAGCTGCCGCTGCCCTTCACGCGGGCGATGAAGCTGTCGTAGCCGGCGACGTTGCCCTGCTGCGAGAGCATGACGATCGCGATGTTCATGTCGACGGCCTTGGCGATGTTGCTCTCGTTGAGCCAGGTGGAGTCGATGTCGATGGGGCCGCCGCCGAACGTGTAGGCGTCGACGATGACGAGCGGCAGGTTCACGGCGCTGCTGATCTGGCGGTAGGTGAAGTTGTCGATCTTGCCCTCGGTGAACGGGAACTGCTTGCCCGTGAGGCCGACGTACTTGACGACGCTGCGATCCCAGCCGGCATAGAAATCGCCGGGCAACGTTGCCCACTGGGTGTCCGACGCGTTGAACCACGGGCTGAAGTCGATGACCACCTTGCACGACGGGCAGCCAGCCTTGATGGCCGCGAGGATGTCGTTCATGATCCCGTCGGATTCAGGCTTCGAGAGCGGATCGTATCTCGTGTCGGTGGTGTGCGCCCCCTGCGCCTTCTGGGAGAACTGGTACCAGTCGGGTTCGATGTGGATCAGCGCCTCGCGCCCCCCGACGCCCGCCCCGATCTTCGACGCCGCCGCCCTGTAGGCGCTCGCGATCTCGCCCTTGTGCTCGCGAACCCACTTCGCGCCTTCCTTGCACAGCGGCTTGCCCTCATTGCCGTCGCAGTCGTCGGGGGACCCGAGCCCCTTCTTGGTCATGTCCGTGGCGATGTAGCCAAAGAAGTAGGGGGTCTTACCCTTGCTGATGATCTGCTGAAGCTTGGTCTGGTGTGTGCTGGTGAACCCGTTGGACTGCAGCCAGTCCCCGACGGCGACCACGTCGACGTTGGCGGGCCCGGACGATGGCGGGTTCCAGGTCTGGCTCCACTGCGGCGCGACGCCGAAGCGCATCTGCGATGCCACCGCGGCTGCCTCTGCTTCCCCGGCGAAAATCTCGTCCTCTTCGGAGACGCCGGAGCCATCGTCCCCCGCGACGATGCACCCGCCGAGAACGGCGAGCGTGCACGCCACTGCCCCGGCACCGAAAAGCGAACCCTTGATCTTCGTCATTGTATCGATCTCCAAGTGGCCGCGCGGCTCTGCACCGCGTCGGATTTTTTCACTCCCGAGCGCCAGCATCGGCTTGGCGCGGGGCACTTGTTGAGGTGCCCGGGGTGACTGCAACGCCCGGGCCATCACCGCTCGAGATCGGGAAACGCCGATTCATGGGCAGATTTTCGACGGTGCCTGTCCGCTCGAGATGGTGAGTGGACCGGCGGAGTGGATCGCCGATCCGGTGCACGGATGATCCACCACGAACCCCCTGATTCTTCAGGGAAAACGGGGGAAAACCCGGGTAAGAACACCGAATCTCGCGCATGACACGCATCGACGGTCGGGCGACCGACGTCATTCTCGCTCGCGATCGCCCGTTGTCCCACCGGGCCGCCGGGCCATCCATCCACCAGCGGAGTGACGTCAGTGGAGCGCCACGCAGCGAAAGCAGAAGTTTCCTGAGAGGAGGCTTGTTTGCTGCACCCCGGGGAGAATGTTCGATCCGCGCTGTTGTGCCTGCGGCACCAGCAGCCACGCGAGGCACACCGCACATGTCTGACATGCGCCGACATGCCCGACATGCCCGACATGCACCGATGATAGGATGCCAGGGGAAAGCGCTTGATTTTCTTCTTTCCGTGGGCCAGAATGCATATCTTTTATCTCGTCCAGCGCCCCGGTAGTCTGCGTCGCATGAAAGCGAACTGTGGAGTGGAGCGATGAGCGTGCCTGCTCTCATCGAGATCGAGGGCGCCGAGGTGTTCCGCGGCGACACGCGCGTCTTCGAGGGGCTGTCGCTGCGCATCGAGCAGGGAGAGAGCACCGCGATCCTCGGGCCGAACGGGGCGGGGAAGTCGACGTTGCTGAGGCTGCTGTCTCGCGAGATTTATCCCGTCCACCGCGAGGGTTCGGCGGTGCGGATCCTCGGGCGCGAGCGGTGGGAGGTCTTCGCGCTCCGGCGCAGGCTGGGGCTCGTGTCGTACGAGCTGCAGATGGCCTATCCCCGGGGTGTGCTGGGCCTCGACGTGGTGCTCTCCGGCTTCTTCGCGAGCGCCGGCCTGCACGAGCACGAGCTGCCGACCGCCGCGCAGCGCGGGCGGGCTGAGGCGGTGCTCAGCGAGCTCGGCGCGGCGCACCTCGGCGGCAAGCCCATCGCGGAGATGTCTGCCGGCGAGCAGCGGCGCTGCCTTCTCGGCCGCGCCCTCGTGCACGACCCGGAGGCGCTCGTCCTCGACGAGCCGACGACCAGCCTCGACCTGAAGGCCGCGTTCGAGCTCGTCGACCTGCTCCGGCGCCTCGTGCAGCGCGGCAAGACGCTGATCCTGGTCACGCACCACGTCCAGGAGATCCCGCCGGAGATCGAGCGCGTCGTCCTGCTCAGGAAAGGCCGTATCTTCGCCGACGGCCCGAAGCGCGCGGTGCTGACCGACGACAACCTGTCGCGCCTCTTCGACGTCCCCCTCTCCGTTGTCGAGCGAGACGGCTTCTTCCAGGTCTTCCCCCGGACCGTCTGAGACATGGAGTCTCGCTCTCGCATATCTGCGGCCGGATCGCCCTCTGTCCGATCAACCGCCCCTATAAAACCGTAGGCCCGCGGAGAGGGTGCTCTCGGCGCGGGGTGGGGGATGGGCCGATGTCTGAGCCTGAGACATGAGTCATCCGGCTTGCCGGATGATTCATGTCTCAGGCGAGTTCGGCGGGGCCCCCACCCCGCGCCGAGAGCACCCTCTCCGCGGGCCGGGCCCCTCGCGCGTTACCCGATCTCCACCTTGCTCCACATGTCCCGCCGCATCCGCTCCTTCCGCCGGTCGGTCCGCGTCACGAGCCGCGCCGCCCCCCAGGCGGCCAGGAGCTGGCCCTCCTGCCCGAGCCCGGGCAGCACGCTCCGCCCCACGAGCAACGTCCGCTCGATCGGCCCGCGGATCGGCTCGCCCGCGAGCCCGAGGTAACCGGGCGGGTCGACCTCGAGCTGCCGCACCATCGGCTCCGCGCCCGGGGCGGCGCCCTTCAGCGCCGCGCGCTCGACGAGCCGGCGGCGCTGGCCGTCGTAGACCCACACGGGCAGCCCGTCGTGCACCGAGTCGACCAGCACGAGGTGGCGCTCCAGAAAGGGGAGCTCGGCCGTGAGCGCGTCGAGCACCGCCTGGCGCGCCTCGAGCAGCGACAGCGGGCCGCGGTCGGGCAGCAGGATCTCCGCCACGAGCAGCGTGTCGGTCGAGGGCGGCGGGAGGTCGCAGCGCTGGAGGTGGACCACGGGGCGGCCAGGCCCGGCGGGCCGCGTGGCTCGCGCGGAGCTCGGCCGGCCCCCGGCGTCGCCCGCCGCGCGTGGCGGCGACGGCGACGACGTCATCGAGCGGCCGGCCAGCGCGGAGGACGAGGACGGAAAGGGGAGCAGGAGCGTCTCCGGGCCGAGCGGCTCGGGCAGGCCCTCGCGGCGCACGATGAGCGACACGACGAAGCGGCCGACCGACGAGGTGATCCGCGGCCACTCGCGCAGCGCGCGCTTGTGGATGCCCTCGCCGCCCGAGAGGCTCGCGAGCGTCTCGCCGTCCATGTCGGTGATCACGAAGCTGCTGCCGTTCGGGTGATCGTCGCCGTCGAGGACGACCCCGGCCGCGGTGCCGCGGCGCACGTGGACCGACGCGGCGCGCTCGTCGAGCAGGCAGCGGCCGCCGTGCGCGAGGATGCGCTCGACGAGGAACTCCTCGAGCTCCTCCTCGCCGCGCGGGAGCGTCATCAGCCCGCGCGTCCACGCCCCGTGCAGGCGCGCCACGGCGAACGGCGGCGGGAGCGCCGAGAGGTCCGTCGCGAAGAGCACGGACTGCGTGACGATGGAGCGGAACAGGTGGCCGCGCGGGAACTCGACGAGCAGATCGGCGTCGGGCTCGGCGCGCGCGTACGGGAGCATGGCGGCGTAGCGGGCGGTCTCGCGCCGCTCCCAGAACGTGCCCGGAGGCCAGAGGGCGTCGTGCGAGAAGGCGTCGTCGGCGGCGCCGTTCACGTGGGCGAGCTCGGCGTAGAGCTCGTCGACGACGCGCCGGAGCTCGGGGAACTCGCGGTCGATCTCGCGGCCGAAGAGGACCATGTCGGGCGGCACGTCGAGGCGCCGGCGCGGGGCGACGACCTGCAGCATGGGCAGGGCGGGGACGATGCGGCGCTTCCAGGTCTGCGACTGGGCGAGCTCGACGAGGAAGCGGCGCCACGCGGGCGACGGCTCGGCGAGCAGGGTGAAGGCGCGGCGGCGGAGGACGTGCTGGTCGAGGCGGTAGGTGGGCGGTCGCTCGCCGTGCCCGACGACCATCACGGTGAAGTCGCGCCGCGCGAGGAGCGCGGCGGCCGTGAGCGCGCCGATGGACCGGCCGAGGACGATGACGTCGTAGTGCTTGTGGATCACGCCCCTTCCCCGGCAAGCTCGGGCGCGGGGCCGCCCTGGGCGAGCCCGAGCGCGGTGTCGACGCCGGCGATCGTCGCGCGCGCCCGGGCGCCGGGCGCGGCGGGCGGCGAGACCTCGAGGCGCCCCTCGGCGATCCACGAGAGCGCGCGGACGAGCAGGGCGTGCTCCTGGACGAGGATGCGCGCGGCGAGGGTGTCGTGGTCGTCGCCCTCGAGGATGGGGACGGCGGCCTGGGCGAGGATGGGGCCGGTGTCGGTGCCGGCGTCGACGAGGTGGACGGTGCAGCCGGTGATGCGCACGCCGTGGTCGAGCGCCTGCTGCTGGGCGTCGACGCCGGGGAAGGAGGGCAGGAGCGACGGGTGGATGTTGACGACGCGGTGGGGGAAGGCGTCGAGGAAGGTCGTCGTGAGCAGGCGCATGAAGCCGGCGAGGACGACCCAGGTCGCGCCCGCCTCGCGGAGGGCGGCGACGGCGGCGGCGTCGAAGCTGTCGCGGTCGGCGAAGTCCTTGTGCGGCAGGACGCGGGTCGGGATGCCGGCGCGCTCGGCGCGCGCGAGGCCCTCGACGCCGGTCCGGTTCGACAGGACGAGCCGCACGCGGGCGTCGAGGCGGCCGGCCGCGATCGCGTCGAGGATCGCCTGGAGGTTCGAGCCGCGGCCGGAGATGAGGACGCCGAGATCGAGGGGGGGCATGGGGGGCAGATACTACGGCGGGGGCGGGCGCGGGAGAGATCCGGGGGCCAGACCGACCGCGGCCGGCGCGGCCCGGAGCCCCGCGCGATGTCTGGCGCGGGGCCAGGCGTGGCCAGCCAGCGGGCCTGCATGGACCAGTTCGAGCCTGTTCGGAAGTTCAGGCGCGTGCCGGGGTCGCGCGGCCCGTCATGTCTCCAGGACGTCGAGAACAGCGTCGCGGGGCAGCGTCGGGATCATCACGTATCCCGTCCACGCTTCGAGGAACTCGTCCTCTGTCAACGAGAACGGCTGCCCGGCGCTTGGATAGTAGGGATCGAGGTAGCGGATGCCCTCGGGTTCGATCGCCTCGACGAGGACGACGGCGTGCGGGAGGCCGGGGACGTTTCGCGGGTCCTCGTAGGGCAGGAGAGGGCCGTGCCTCGAGACTGGCGCCGGACGACGTCTCCTCGTGAAGTACGTGAGAGGCCCAGGGAACAGCGTCACGATCAGCCAGCGGTCCCGGAGCGCCGCGCCGAGTCGGTCGAGGCTGTTCGGGTCGTCTGGATCCCAGAAGGATCCACGCCCGATCTCCTGTGCGTTCGCCAGCGACGTCTTGGGCTCCGGCCAGCTCGCCAGGATCGTGGCCTCGTCAGGCGTCGGGTCCGGGCCCATCCACGCCCTGACGATGCACACCGAGGCCGCGACGCACGACCATGGGTGCTCCTGCTCACGGTGGAGCTCGACGACCTTCCGGGACACGTCAGCCGACGACCCTGAGCGTCACCGTGTTCGGCTCGATGTGGCTCTCGTCCTCGAGCACCTTGAAGGCGGCGGACAGGATCAGATAGCCGCGCGCGCGGGGCGCGCCCCAGCTCATCTCGTCGGTTTGCTCCACCTCGACCCGGAGACGATCTCCTTCGCGGGTCACGCGTGCCGGGTAACACCCGGCGAGCTCGCCGCGCTCGCTGAGGTAACGCTGGGCCGCGAGGCGCGCCACCTGCTCGGGGGAGAGCACCGGCGTTCGCTGCTCCTCGGCGAGCGGCTCGACCTGCGGAAGCGGCTCTGAGAGCCTCAGGGCCAGAACCTGCCGCGCGCGCGCCTTTCCGATGCGTCCCTCGGCGAGCGCGCGCGCCACGAGATCCCGCAGGCGACCGGCTCGCAGGCCGGTGCGCACGACGGCGTCGGGGTGCTGCTTGGGCAGAAGATCGGACGGGCCGCGCGCGCTCCTTGCGATCATGGCGAGTCGCTCTTCCCTCGAGCAACGATAGGTGTTCGTGATCTGGTTCACGGCGGTCACGCGCCCGATCTGGAACCGCTCGCAGACCGTGTCGATCGCCTCGCTCGATGTCGGGGGCAGCGCTCCGAGCGCGTCTCTCACACCCTGGGATGGCGCGAGAAAGTGTGCGGCAAAGGCGTTGGCGCGCTGCTCGATCAGCTCCATATCGGCCGGGAGCCGGAGCCGCGGGCGGCGTCCGCGATCGGGGAGCTCACCGCGGTGCGGGCTGAAGAGGAACGCACGGCGCGAGGACGGGGCGGTGAGCGTCGTGTCGAAGAGGAGGTGGCAGAGCTCGTGAGCGAGCGTCATGCGTGTGCGCCACCAGCACTCCGCACCGCCGACGAGGTTGACCAGGATGGCAGCGCCGGGCGCGCGCGCACACGCACCGTCGATGTCTCGATCCAGCTCGTCAGGCCCTATCCAGAAGAGCGTGACGCCGAGCCGACCCTGGACGAGCTCGATCATCGAGGGCACGGGCTCGAGCCCCAGTCCGAGGCGCGTGCGCGCGTCCTGCGCGAGCCGTTCGGCTTGCCGGTACAGCCGCGGCGCGCCTTGCGCCGGTTCGGCCGAGAGCGCCCCGAGTTCGCCCGCGATCCGATCCTCGCGGCAGCCCAGGCTCTCTTCGAGCTCGGCGACATCCGCCACGCAGCGTAGGAACTCACCGAGGACGCTCGTCGCCCCGGTCTCCAGCAGATCCTCGAAGCTGGGGCGCTCCGCGTGCAGCGAGCGGAAGAGCATGGTCGCCGGAGCGCTCTCGGCCTCGCCCGCCAAGAAGCGCCGCAGGCTGAGCCCGAACACGCGGGCATAGCGGTCGAGCAGCTCCGTCGACGCGGCCGACTCTCCCATCTCCAGCGCCACGGCGCGCGCTTCGTCGAGGCCGACCAGCTCGGCCATCTCGGGTGGGGACAGACCCGCGCTGAGGCGAGCTTTACGCAGCACTTCGGCCTCGCCATGCATGGCAACAAAGTACCACATCAGCGCAGACCACGCGAAGCCATCAGTCTCTCCGTGGTTGTCTGCCTCTCCGCGCTGCTGCCGCATGAGCCCACGTCGCGCCGGCGATCGCATCGTCCTCCACGACGGCGGTTCTGCCGCTCGAGTACGCGGCGCTCGCCGCGGTGGATGTTCAGGGATTGAGACGCGCCGATCGACGACCCTGGTGCGCGCATGTCGATCGCCGGCTGAGCCGACCGTGCCGCCAGCCCTCGAGGGGAGATCCACGTGGATCGCGGGATCGCCGGTCCTCCGGCGGGGGCGGGCGCCACCTACCAATGCCGCGCCGCTCGGGGTAGGGTGGCGCCGCCACGATGCCGGAACGCCCGCACGAGCCGCCGCCCCTGACCTCCGACGAGGCCGCGAAGCAGCGGGCCGCGTCCTACCTCGGGCGGGTCATCTCGAAGCGCTACCGCATCGACGAGGTCATCGCCATGGGCGGCATGGGCGCGGTCTACCGCGGCGAGCACGTGCACATGCACAAGCGCGTCGCGATCAAGATCCTGCACCCGGACACCGAGCGGCTGCCCGAGCTCGTGGAGCGCTTCGAGCGCGAGGCGATCGCCGGCGCCCACATCCAGCACCGGAACGTCGCCACAGCGACCGACTTCGGCGAGGCGGAGGACGGCTCGTTCTTCCTCGTCCTGGAGTACGTCCGCGGGACGACGCTCCACGAGATCATCCGGCGGGGGGCGATGCCCGCGCCGCGCGCCGTCCTGATCGCCAGGCAGCTCGCGGCCGCGCTCGACGCGACCCACGCGATGAACATCGTCCACCGCGACATGAAGCCGCGCAACGTGATGGTCGTCGAGCCGCAGGGCGACCTCGTGAAGCTCATCGACTTCGGCCTCGCCAAGGTGAGCGTCGACCAGCTCCGCCGATCCGCCGCGTCGCCGGAGTCCGTGCGGGCGCCGGAGTCGCTCCCGGCCCGGCTCACCACGGCCGGGGTGATCTTCGGGACCATCGCCTACCTCGCCCCCGAGTCGGCGCTCGGGATGGACTTCGTCGACGAGCGCTCGGACCTCTACGCCCTGGGCCTCATCTTCTACGAGATGCTGGCCGGCAAGCACCCGTTCCTGTCGAGGGATCCGGTCGAGCTCTTCAACCAGCACCGCAGCGCGCCCGTGCCGGCGATCGCCGAGCACGCGCCGGGCGTCGCGGTCCCGCCGGCGATCGAGGCGGTCGTGCGGCGCCTCCTCGAGAAGCAGCCGCGCGCCCGCTTCGAGGCGGCCGCGGAGCTGATCGCGGCGCTCGACCAGGCGTGCGCCGCGTCGGGGATCGTGACGCACGAGCCGAGGGCGGAGATGGCGTCGCGCTCGGAGATGGCGTCGCGCTCGGAGATGGCGTCGGTCCCGGCAATCGGCGATGCGGCGCGCGTCCCGACCAACCGGCCGCCCCTGCCCAGCGCGGCGGCGCGCGAGCCGGAGCCGAGCCCGGGCAGCGCCTCGGCGATCGTCCTCGGGGAGTCGTGCCTGGTCTCGCTCAACGAGGTCGCGGACGAGCTGGAGCCCGCTGCGCAGCGGTCGGCCGGCGGGCCGGCCGGAAGCGGCGCGGGCGCGCCGGAGCCGGAGCGCGCGGGCGAGCCGGCGGAGGGCAGCGCGGCGAAGGCCGCGGCGGCGGCGCCGGAAGGGCCGGAGGACGACGACGCGGACGAAGCCCCGGCCAGCTTCTCGCGGCCGACGCCGGTGCGCGACACGCCGACCCTCGTCGCCGAGCTGACCCGCGACTCGCGGCCGACGGCGGTGGGCGGGGCGGCGTTCATGGCGCAGGTCGCCTTCGCGCGGGAGGAGGCCGCCGCTGGCGTTGGGGCTTCCGGCGCCGACGACGACGGTTTGTCGAGCGACTCGCGGCCGACGGCGGTGGGCGGGGCGGCGTTCATGGCGCAGGTCGCCTTCGCGCGGGAGGAGGCCGCCAGCCGCGGAGCTCGCTCCGAAGCCGCCGACGCGCAGCCGTCCCCGGAGCCGTCGCGGCCACCGGAGGAGCCGGCGCGATCGCACGAGCCGGCGTTGCAGGAGCCGGCGCTGACGGGCGTGACGGCGCTGTCGCTGGAGGTGGCGCTGGCGCGGTCGCTGGAAGCGGCGACGGCGAAGGAACCGGCCGGACCGACCTCCACGCCGCTGCCGCCGGAGGAGCGAGCGTCGTCGCCGGAGGGGCCGGAGGGTCTGGCTGCGCGCTCATCGCGGAAACCGTCGCTGCCGGGCGCGGAGGAGCCGCCGCGAGCACCTTCTGCTGCGGGACCGCCGCCAGAGAGACCGACTTCGCCCTCCGGAGCGGGACCATCGTCGGCGAGGCCGCCTGCGGCCAGCGCTGCGGAGTCGTCGTCAGCGCGATCGTCGCCGCCCTCCGCAGCGGGGCAGCCGTCAGCGCGACCGTCGTCGCCCTCCGCAGCGGGGCAGCCGTCAGCGCGACCGTCGTCGCCCTCCGCAGCGGGGCAGCCGTCAGCGCGACCGTCGTCGCCCTCCGCAGCGGGGCAGCCGTCAGCGCGACCGTCGTCGCCCTCCGCAGCGGGGCAGCCGTCAACGCGATCGTCGCCGCCCTCCGCAGCGGGGCAGCCGTCAGCGCGACCGTCGTCGCCCTCCGCAGCGGGGCAGCCGTCAACGCGATCGTCGTCGCCCTCCGCGGCGGGGGCAGTGTCGTCCACGTCGTCTGTACCTTCAGCCGCCCCTGCCTCATCGAAGTCGCCCGCGTCCTCCGCTGCGGAGCCGTTGGCGAGACCGCCTTCACCCTCCGCAGCGGGGCCCGCGTCGTCACAGCCGCCCGCGCCTGCTGCTGCGGAGCCTGCGCCATCGCAGCCGCCCGCTGCTGCTGCAGCGGGGCCTGCGTCGTCGCAGCCGTCCGCACCCTCGTCCACGGCGCCCGCACCATCGCAGCCGCCCGCGCCCTCGGGCGCCGCGCCCGCGTCCTCGCAGCCGCCCGCGCCATCCGAGGAGGCGCAGCCTTCCCGGAAGGAGCCCCCTCCCGCGGCGCCGGCGTCGCCGCCGCAGGACGAGCCGCCCGCCGACGACGCGGCGCCCGCCTCCGAGCCGACGTCCGAGCGGCTGAGCGGCTCGCGGCCCGCGTTCGCTCCGACGCTGCTGCGTGAGCTGGAGGCCGCCGAGGCCGAGCGCGTCGCGAAGGAGCGCGAGGAAGAGGCCAGGCGGAAGGCCGCCGAGGAGGCCGAGCGCGCCGCGAAGGAGCGCGAGGAAGAGGCCAGACGGAAGCTCGCCGCCCGGGAAGCGCGCGCAGCGCGGCTGCGCCAGGCCGACGTCGGCGCCCGCCTGCGCCAGATCGCTCCCTACCTCGGCGGCGCCCTGATCGCGGCGGCCGTGATCGCCGCGCTCGCCAGCGGCGGGGGAGCCCCGCCCGAGCCAGAGCCCCAGCTCGGCGTGACGCAGCCGCCGCCGAGCGCGCTCGCGACGAACGAGCCCGCCCCGACCGACACGACCGCCGCCCCGGAAGCGCCCGGCCCCACCGCGCCGGCGCCGGAGGCCGCTGCGCCGGCCGGGTCCGATGCGCCCGCCGGCCCGGCCGCGACCGACACGCCCGCCGAGCCCCCGCCCGACGAGGAAGCCCGGAAGGCGCTCACCGACGCGGCCAGGGCGCGCAAGTGGGTCAAGGCCGCCGAGGCGCTCAACGCGCTCGCCGAGCGCGATCCGACCGCGCTGCGCGACCGCGCGCACGCGCTCGCGGCGCGCAACCTCGCCATCGCCATCTCGAAGACGGGCGGCGACCTCGCCGACAAGGTCTTCGACGCGCTCGCGAGCCGCTTCGGGACCGCCGGCCTCGACGTGCTCTACGAGATCGTCGAGACCCGCGGCCGCTCGACACCGGCCAACCGCGCGGCGAAGCTGCTCCGCGATCCGGAGATCGCCGCCCGCGGGACGCCCGCCGTCCGCATCTCCTTCGAGCTGCGCGACGCGACCTGCGGCGAGAAGCTGCCGTTCCTCGATCGCGCCGTGTCCGAGGGCGACCAGCGCACCCTGGTCGTGCTCGAGACGGCGGTGAGGCCCTGTTACACGAAGAACCGCGCCATCGATGAGGCGATCAAGAAGCTGAGAGCGCGGCTCGAAGGCGGGTGAGCCCGCGCGCCGGCGCCCGGCTCCCCCGGGCCGCCGCGCCGCGCGCCGCGCTCGCCGGCGCCCTCACCCGAACCGGACGCGCTCCTCGAAGGGCACGTCGCCGACCGACACCACCTCGCCGAGCACCCACGCCCGCTCGCCGCTGCCGGCGAGCGCCGCGATGGCACGGTCGGCGGCGCCCTTCTCCACGACCGCGACCAGCCCGACGCCGAGGTTGAACGTGCGCCGCATCTCGGCCTCCTCGACCGGCCCGCCGCGCTGGAGCACCTGGAACACCGCGGGCCGCTGGTACGAGCCGAGGTCGAGGTGCGCGCCCAGCCCGTCCGGCAGCACGCGCGGGAGGTTCCCCGGCAGGCCGCCGCCCGTGATGTGCGACAGCCCCCGGACCGCATCGCCGCACGCCGCGAGCAGCGCCGTGATCGCGCGCGCGTAGATGCGGGTCGGCGTGAGCAGCGTCTCCCCCACGGTCCCGCCGAGCTCGTCCACGCGGTCACTCATCCGGAGCCCCATCTCCTTCTCGAGCACCCGCCGCGCGAGCGAGTAGCCGTTCGAGTGCAGCCCGCTCGACGCCACGCCGATCACCGCGTCACCTGCCGTGATCCGCTTGCCGTCGAGGATGCGCGAGCGCTCGACCACGCCCACGGCGAAGCCGGCGAGGTCGTACTCGCCGTCCGCGTACATGCCCGGCAGCTCGGCCGTCTCGCCGCCGATCAGCGCGCAGCCGGCCTGCTTGCAGCCCTCGGCGATGCCGCGCACCACCGCCTCGCCCACGTCGACGTCGAGCTTGCCCGTCGCGAAGTAATCCAGGAAGAACAGCGGCCGCGCGCCGACCGTCAGCACGTCGTTCACGCACATGGCGACGAGATCGACGCCGACCGTATCGTGGACGCCCGTCGCGAACGCGACCTTCAGCTTGGTGCCGACCCCGTCGGTGCCGCTGACCAGCACCGGCTCGGACAGCCCGCCCGGCAGCATGCACAGCCCGGCGAACCCGCCCACGTCGGCCAGCACCTCGGGGGTGCGCGTCGGCTTCGCGAGCCGCTTGATGCGCTCGACGAGCGCGTCCCCTGCATCGATATCGACCCCCGCTTCCCGGTATGTGACGCTCATGCGAGGCGCATCCCATACCTCCGTGGCAAAGGGAAGCGGGCTCGCTCCCGGCGCGGCCGCCGCCGCTCGCCGCGGCCGGCGAGCGCGGCGGCCATCCCGCACAGGCGCGCTCCGCGGCGCGCCGCCGCAGGACGGCGCAGCGCCGGACGGCACCCCCGAGCGCGGCCGCTCCTCGCGCCTCGCGCCGCGGACCGGTCGCCCGCGCCGCGGAGCGGTCGCCCGTGTGGCGGAGCGGTCGCCCGCGTGGCGGAGCGGTCGTCCGCGTGGCGGAGCGGTCGTCCGCGTGGCGGAGCGGCACGCATTCCGTTGCTCGGTGCGACTTTATCGCTGGAGCTGACCGCACCCGGCCGGCGGCGATTCCTCGCTGCCGAGCCGTCGTGAGCGGCTCTCCGGCCTTGTCTTCTACGCCGCGGTCGACATCCTAGGCGCCCATGTCCGCCGCGTCCGACTCGTCGCCTGCCCTCGTCCTCGTCGCCGCCGCCGTCGTGATCGAGCGCGGCCGCGTGCTGCTCACGCAGCGCAAGGTGGGCGCCCACCTCGAGGGCGCGTGGGAGTTCCCGGGCGGCAAGGTCGAGGCCGGCGAGGATCCGCGGGACGCCCTCGTCCGCGAGCTGCGCGAGGAGATCGGCGTGGAGGCCCGCGTCGGCGACATCGTGGAGGTGACCTATCACCGCTACCCGGCGAAGCCGGTGCTGTTGCTCTTCTACGAGGCTTCCTTCGCCGAAGGGTCTCCCGCTCCGGCAGCGCTCGACGTCGCCGCCGTGCGCTGGGCCGAGGCGCCCGAGCTCCGGGACGAGCTCTTCCCGCCCGCCGACGTCGCGGTGCTCGCCAAGGTGCGTGCGCGCCTCGCGGCCGGCTAGCTTGGCCGGTCAGCAATCCCGGTGGAAAGGCCGGTCGATGACGAGCGCCCGTGGGAACGAGGCCCGCCCGCCGCGCGTCAGAGGCGCTGGTCTGTGCGGCGGACGCGCGCGCCGAGCTCCTCGATCCGCGCGATGACGCGCGCCGGGTCGAGCACGCTCTCCGGGTTGTAGAGCCCCGGGGCGACGGGGGGACCGCCCGCGAGCCCCAGCAGGCGCTCCGTCGCGATCGCGGCGCCGTACGCGCTGAGGCGCGCGAGGCCGTCCGTATCGACGATGTCGTAGCGCAGCCGCGCGTCCGCGCCGTCGTGGCGCCGCCCCGACACCTCGACGACGAGCTCCGTCACGTGACCCGCGCCGCCCGTCGCGGCGTCGCGCGTCGCGATGTCGATGCGGATCTCTCGCGCGTCGGTCGCCGCCGCGAGGCTCACCACGTCGGGCAGCGGCATGGCCCGGCCAACGCGCTCCACACCCTCGGCGTCCACGAAGCGCCGTGTCGCCGCGTCGCCGAGCAACCAGGCCCATTTCCCGCCCTGGAGCACGAGCGGAGCCTGCCCGGTCTGCGCCTCTCGCTCGAAGGCGGCCTGCAATGCGGGGCCGCCGCGGTCGTCCGCGTCGACGACGCAGCCGATGGCGATCGCGTCGACGCGCCGGAGCTCCTGCGCGAGGTGCAGCGCCGCCAGCGTCGCCGTGCCGCCGAAGGCGTGGCCCAGCATGAGGATGGGAGCGCGCGTCGGTCGCGCGATGTAATGGGCGACCACGGGGCCGATCTCCGCGACGGAGTCCGAAAAGGCGACGTGGGGCACGCCGTCCGCCTGCGCGCGCTTCACCGCGCTCGACGCCTCGTCCTTGACGAGCGCGACGACGGCGCTGAACGACGCGCCTCGCTCGAGGCCGAGGTCGTCGCGGCCGACGTCGGCGACCGTCGCCGTCGTCGGGCCGCCGACCTCCGCGGCGACCTCGGACGCCCTGCGCGCGTCGCGTCCGGCGATCGCTATCGGGAGGTCCGGATGCAGGCGCCGGAGCGCCTTTGCTGCGCGCGCGCCGACCTGACCTGAGCCGCCGAGCAAGAGAACGGGTGACATCGTTCGTGTGGCCATCTGAATGGACTCCTCCGCCGAGCGTGCTGTCGCGCCCGAAGCCTGTCTGGTGGTAACCTACCTTTGGTAGGTTACCTTTGGCACTATGTACCCGATCGTGGTGGCGTCAAGGCGGGACGTCGCGCGCGCCTTCACCGCCGCGTACATGCATTGCTTCGCGACGGTCGGGCCCCCGTGGCACGCGATCCTCGCGGCGCTGAAGGGCGACGAGCAGATGGACGCCCCGGGCGGGCTCAGCCTGCGTCCCTCTCGCGGAGCCCGCGGAGGAGGCGGATCGCGCCATAGATCATCAGTCCCAGGGCGACGACGTACCTCCCCAGGCCGGACCGCATCATGAAATTAAGGCCGGTGAGCGAGAGGCCGACGAGCAGGAGGGCGGCTCCGATCGCGATGTTGTTCCTGCCGGGCCTCTCCCGCCGGCCCGACGCGGCCTTCGTGCGCTCGGTCGGACCTCGATAAGGATCGCCGGACGTGGGCGCGATGCCCTCGATCGCCTCACGCTCGGAGTCGACCAGCGGTGTCTTGCAGTCGCTGCAGCTCGACACGTGATCCATGAACTCCGCGGGCGCGCCGACGCGCTCCCGGTGCGGGCAGGCGCGATAAGGACAGTACTTCACGACGAGAACATAGAGGGGCCGGCCGGCCCCCGCAAGCTCAGGCGCTCCCGGGGCGCGGGCCCGCCCCCACGGGTGAGCCGCTTCATGCGCTGGCCTCGCGGAGGCGCGCGGCCCGAGCGGCGACGGCGAGACTGCCGCCCTCGCCGAGCGGCCGCGCACGAGGCATTCAGGCTGGCTGGGCCTCAAGCTCTGTATGCGGCGCATGGCGGCGACGGGCGAGGCCGTCACCGCGCCGGTGAAGCGAGACGGCGGGCCACGCCCTCAGTAGGGATGCCCGGGGATGTTCACCCCCATCGAATAGAGCGAGTCGCCCGCCGTGATGTAGAGCGTCTTCCGATCGGCCCCGCCGAACGCGATGTTCGACGCCTTGCTCCCCACCTCGATCGTGCCGAGCCTCGCGCCGCCCGGCGCGATGACCTCGACGCCGCGGAGCCACCCGACATAGAGGTTGCCCGCGCAGTCGACGCCCATTCCATCAGCGTCCTGGAGGTTCGAGGCGAACCCGGAGGAGGGGCCGGGCGCGCCGCCGTCGTCCAGCGAATATCGTCGGATCTGGCCGCCGAAATCGCCGGCGTAGAGCGTGCGCCCGTCGGGCGCGATCGCGACGCCGTTCGGCTGGGCCATCGTGTCCACGACGCTCACCTCGCCGGACGGCGACACGCGGTACACAGCCGTCGGCAGCTCCGGCCGGCCGGTGAGCTGGAACTCCGGATCCGTGAAATAGACGTTCCCGTCGGCCCGCACGGCGACGTCGTTCGGCGAGTTGAACCGCTTGCCCTGATAGGTCTCGGCCACAGGGCGCCGCGCCTTCGTGCCGAGGTCGAAGATGGAGATGCTGCGCGTGTCGTGGGTGCACGCGATCAGGTTCCCGTCCGCGGATAAACCGAGGCCGTTCGTCGAGCTGTTCTCGACGAACACCTCGAACGCGTCCGGAGGCGTGAACCGGTGGATCGTCGCCCGCGGGCCATTGAGCGGCGGCTGGTTCTGCTGCATGAGGTGAATCTCCGAGAAGAACAGCGCGCCGAGCTCGGCGACCCAGACCGGCCCCTCGACGTAGTCGAACCCGCCCCGCACCCGCTGCGCCCTGCGGTCCGCCGGCAGCGGATCGGCCGCATACGGTCCTCCCGGGCAGATCCCCTGGTCGCCGCCCCCGTCGCCCCCTCCGCCGAGCCCGCCCTCTCCGAGCCCGCCTCCGCCGCTCCCGCCGCCCGCGCCCGCGCCCGCGCCATCGCCCCCTGCCCCGCTCGTCGTCGTCGTCCCGCTCGCGCCCGGGCCGGCGCTGCTCCCCGTGGCGATCTGGCCTCCGGTGGAGCCGCCCGGATCGGCGCCCCCCTCCGACGAGGATCCGCCAGGATCGCCGCCGTCACCACAGCCGCCCCCGGCGGCGGACAGGATTCCCGATAGCAACAATGAAAATCGAGCTCTCATAAGCAAGGACCTCCGCGCCGAGAGGCGCTCAACATGACTTACCACATGTCACCAGCAGGCTGCGGCCAAAACCAGGCGCATGGGCAGGAGTGCCCACCCTGGGGAATCCCCTCACGTTGCAGCCATTTCCGCGGGGAAATTGAACAGGGAAGGGGGAGACAAGGAGTGTTTGAAGAGGTTCCTCCCCGTCTCTCCGCCTCCCTGTGAATTTTCCGAAAAATTCGAGGTGATGCCTCGGGTGCCCACCGGCTGTATCTCTCTTTGGCGATCGAGGTTCCGTGGCTCATCCGGAGGGTGTCTCCTGCCCGAACGGGTACGTGGCGCTCCGCGGAGCTCGGGTGTTTCCGGGGGTGATGAGGGAGAGCGCCCGGCCGCGGGCGCTCACAGCGCAGGGGGGCAAGCCTCGCCGCGGACGTCGCCGATCAGGCTCGCGAGCCGCTGGCGGGGCAGCTCGCCGACGGCGCGCTCCACCTCCTGCCCGGCGGCGTCGACGCTGAGGAACGTCGGCACGAAGCGTACGTTGTAATGGGCCGCGAGGGCCTGCCCGCGAGGCTCGTCGACCCGGATGCGCACGACGGTGTCGTCCTCCCTGGTGCAGCGCGCCTCGAGCTCCTTCACGAGCGGCGCCATGCGCTCGCACACCGCGCAATGCGCGCTCTCGAACTCGACCAGCCGGGGCTTTCCCTCGGGCAGCGCGACGTCGCCGTGCTCCACGGCGCCCTCGGGGGCAGCGCACGCGCCGGCGGGGCCGGTGTCGCAGGGCGCGCTGGCTGCCACGGTCGCCGCGGGGGCCGGCGAGAGGGCGCCCAGACGGCCGGTCGCGAACGCGATCCCGAGCGCCACGAGCAGCGCCCCCGTCGCGCGCTGGAGGACCGGCGTGGCCGGCATCACGCGACGCGCGAGCTCGACGGCCGTGGGCCCGGCGAAGGCCGCGACGACGAGCGGCGCGGCGAGGCCCGCGGCGTAAGCGCCGAGCTGGATGGCGCCGGTGAGCGGGCTGGCGCCCGCGCTGGCCGCGTAGGTCAACGCGGCGCCCAGCACCGGGCCGACGCACGGCGTCCACCCTGCCGCGAAGGCGATCCCGAAGAGCATGCCTCCCCAGAAGCCGCCCGCGCCCGGGAGGCGGGAGAGGAGCGGGCGCGCCTCGCGCTCCAGCCACGGCAGGCGCAGCACGCCGAGGAGCTTCGCGCCGAAGAGCGCCAGGATCACGCCGGACGCGACGGTGAACGCGCCCCGGTGGGGCGCGAGGGCCGCGGCGATCGCCGACGCGCCGGCGCCGAGCGCGACGAGCACGATCGCGAGGCCGAGCGCGAAGCCGATGCCGGCGAGGCGCACGCTGCGCTTCACCGCGGCGCGGTCTGGACCGCCGAGCGCCCCGGCGCCGCCCATGGCCGACAGGTAGACGGGGAGCATCGGGAGCACGCAGGGCGACGCGAACGTCAGCAGCCCGGCGCCGAAGAGCGTGATCAATGAGCCGATCGTCATGAGTCCTCGTGATGGGCGAGATCAGGGCCTTCCAAGCGCCGGCGCGAGCGCCGCCACGTCCACCTCGGCGACCGCGAGCACCGGCTGCTCCACGCTCCTCGCGCAGATCGCGTTGCCGAGCGGCCCCCGGGTGCACCCCACGCCGCGCCCGGCCAGCGCGCGCGCGGCCGTCGCGGCGTCGGAGCTGGGCGGCGGCACGAACACCGTGAGCGGCTTGTCCCCGCTCTCGTACATGAGCGCCGCCGTGCGCGTGTCGCCGATCTGGCAGAGACGCGCCCCGAGCAGCCGGGCGCCGGAGACCGCCGGGACGGTGACCGCGTAGCCGAGCTTCCCCTCGAGCCACCCGGCGACGGCGCCCGGATCCGACGACTCGAAGTCGCACGGGCGCTCGCGCGCGAAGCCGCGCACGTGGTGGGTCACGAGCTCGTCCGCCATCGCCGCGCCCACGCCGCGGCTCGGGCTGCCGACGAGCAGCGCGGCGGCCGCCGCGGCCGCGGCGAGGGCGGCCGTGATCGCCCAGCGGCCGCGGCGCCGCGCGCGCGCGGTCCGCGCGTCCCGCGCGGCGGCCTCCGCCCGATCGCGCAGGCGCTTCGGGACCTCCCCGTCCGCCTTCGCGACGAGCGCGCGCCGCACGCCGCCGAGGACCTCCACGGCGCGCCGGCAGGGCCCGCAGACGGCGAGGTGCGCCTCGATCCGCGCCGCGTCCTCGGGCGTCACCTCGTCGTCGTGCCACGCCGAAATGTTCTCGAACCACTCGCGGTTGCACCCTGCCATGACGTCTCCTCGCGCCGTTCGGAGAGGCCCTCGACGAGCGCCAGCCGCGCCCGCGAGAGCCGTGATCGCACCGTGCCCACGGGGCACCCCTGGAGACCGGCGATCTCCTCGTAGGAAAGATCCTCGACCTCCCGCAGGAGCAGCGCCTCGCGCCACTCCGGGGGCAAGCGCGCGAGCGCGCGCTCGACCTCGTCCGCGAAGCCGCGCTGGAGCAGCTCCGCCTCCAGATCGCCCTGCGGCTCCGGCACCGCCTCGGCGCCGCGCCCGCCCTCGATCACCTCGAGGCGCTGCCGCGCCCCCCGCGTCGCGTTGAGCAGCACCGATCGCTCGATGCGGAGCAGCCACGCGCGCATGCGATCCTCGTCGCGCAGGTCGGCGTGCCGCTCGATCGCGCGCACGACCGTCGCCTGCGCCAGATCCTCCGCGTCCTGCTCGGAGCGCGTCAGGCGGCGCGCCGCGCGCAGGAGGCACGGGAGCTCGGCGAGGAGCCGGTCGACGAACGATGCGTGGGGAAACGTGGGCATGGGCTGGACCGGGAGCAGGGGGGCCTCAGGCCACCTGGTTCCCCGGACACTCCCAGGACACGGCGAGCCCCGCGAAAAGTTCCTGACCGCGCGCGAAGTTGGCGGCGAGGCGATCCGGCCCACCGGGACGGTGGCGGACGACGCAGGGGGGCGGACGGCAGCCCTTCGGTCCCGTGGGCCGGGTTACCGGGTGCGATCGGCCCTTCGCCGCTCCGGCGCGGGTGCGGGTCCACCGCCACCTCGCGCCGCAGCCGGACAGAGGCTGTTCTACCGGCGTTCGTAGAAGGTGAGGCTCACCCCGCCCGCGGCGCCTCCCGGGTCGGAGCTCACGTATTGCTTCGTGTTGAGGATCGCGTAGGGGCCGTCCGCGCGCGTCTCGAAGACCGGGATGAGCGCGCCGAACGGTCCACAGTTCCTCACCACGATGACCTCGCCGTCGTTCGAGGAGAGCGCGTACCTGGCGTCCAGCACCGTTGTCGCGCCGATGAGCTGGTAGTCCGCGCCTCCGGGGAGCACCGAGCCTGACAGGCCGCTGAGGAGCATTCCACCGGTGACGGTGCCCCCGGTGATGGGAATGATGTTGCGCGTGCCGCGCTTGCTCGCGCCGACGGAGATGGAACCGCCGAGCGTGACGGTCTCGGTGAACACGCTCGAGCCCCTCGCCCCGGTCGCCGTCGAGCACTCCCACGATTGGTTGGGAACGCCCTCGGGATCCTTGAGCTGGATCTTCGGCTCTGCGGCGGCCACGTCGGCGATGTCGTAGATGTCGAGCTGGATCGTGCCCGCCGCGGCGTCGACGACGCGGGTGCCCGCGAACTTCCCGGTGTTGAGCCAGGCGAGCGAGCTCGATGTCGCGACCTCGAAGTCGGGGACGACCCGGACGACCCCATCGCCGGCGGCGGCGACGCCGCAGGTCCGCAGGTAGATGAGGGCGCCGTCGCTCGCTCTCAGGATGTTGATCTCCTCGAGCTCGACGGATCCGTTCGACAGCGTGAGCTCGAGATCCATGCCGCCCGTGAGGAACGTGGCCTGGATCTTGTCGCCCGTGAGCGTGCCCCCCTTCACGTCGAGGAGGCGGCGGTGCCCGAACTGGGTGGTCCCGACATCGTGGGTCTCGCCGAGCTCGAGCGTCGCTCGAAAGACGGGCTTGCCGAGCGTGGGGAGCGGAATGCCGTCGGGCATGCCGCATGTCCACGAGGGGTCGGGGACGATCGTCGCCTCGTCGCCGCCGGCGCTGCCGCCGCCGCCGCCGGTGCCTACGCTCCCGCCTGCGCTGCCGCTGCCGCTGCCGGTGCCGGTGTCCACAGCGCCGCCGGTTCCGGTGCTTCCGCTGCCCGCGCCTCCGGTGCCGGCGTCGCCCGTGGTGCCGGTCGTCCCACCAGGACCGCCCGACGTCGCGTCGCCCGAGCCGCTGCTCGTCGTTCCTGTGCTGCCATCCTCGCCTGCCTGACCACACCCAGCAGCGCAGAGGCCAAGGATCCCGATCATCAAGAGCTTCATGGGCAGACCGTCCTCGCGCCACCCGAACCAGGTGACCGCGACGACTTCGTACCCGAGCCCTCGGGCGCGAGGCATAGGCATACTCACCTATGCCTCGATGCGAGACGCCACGCCTCCCCTGGAGGACTGGGCGATCCGGGTGAGCGTCAAATTCTACTGATGATGAATTTGTGCCTGCGCCGGCCCACGCGACCGAGCGCACCGGCACCCGCGCCGCCAGCGCCGCGCATGCGGCGGCTCAGCTCATCGCGTGCACCGCCTCGATGAACGCCTCGCACCTGGCGAGGTCCTTCGTGCGATCCGGCAGCTCGAGCGAGGTGCACGCGTCGACCGCCCAGGGGCTCACCTCGCGGATCGCAGCGACGACGTTCTCGCGATTCAGCCCTCCGGCGAGCATGACGGGGCGTCGTGAGGCCTTGACGATCCGCGCACATCGTTGCCAGTCAGCGACCTTCCCCGTGAACCCGCTGCGCTGTGGATCCGAGGGATCCAGGCAGGTGTCCAGGATCAGGCAACCAGCGAACTCGTCGAGCTGGCTCGCGATCTCGTCAGAAGCCAGCACCGCGCTCGATCCGGCGGCGCGCACCGGGACCGACGTCATCAGGGAGGGCTGTGGCGCCAGGCGCGTCGCCAGCTCTCGCAACGAGCCATCGTATTTCCACTCGGTGGGCGTCAGGAGATAATCGGAGGAGACCATCCGCCCGACCGCCTCGATCTCCGAGATCGTCGACGAGAGGATCAGCAGGCACGTCCCGACCTTCGCTCGCCGCGCTCGTTCCACGATCCGCCGTGAGAGATCCAGGGCATCCTCGGCGCGCGGCTCCACAGCCCAACCCACGAGGTCGACGCCCATGGCAAACAGCGCGTCCATCTCTGCGAGCGAGGGACGACGGCAGAAAATCTGAACCTTGACCCGATGCACGATTGGCCTCCTGCTGGCTCGCTGCTCCCGGAGCAGCCACCCGGCGTCGCGACCTCCACAGGGCAGCGCCGCACCACGCCTCTTCCGGCTCGGTCCACCGCGCGCCTCGCGCCCGCGCGTTCATCACGGCGCCAGACGTCCGTCATGGCGCGATGGTCCGTGGAGAACGGGTCCTTCCGATCCCCCCGCGGCGCGCCACGAGCTTCCAGCCTCCCCACGTCCAAGACGGAATGACGAGGTAATGCTGTACTGGATCTCACCAGTTTGCGTCCACCAAAATCGACGGATTCACTCGCCTGGAGTGCTGTCGACCCCACGGTAAAATTTCAGATTGCCTGAGCGCCCCCGTGTCGGAGACCGCGCCAGGCGGGCCGCACGAGGTGGAGCGCGCCGGGAACCAGGCTGTACGCGAGGAACCCGTCGTCGAGCGCGAGGAGCGTCGGCCCGCTCTCGACCTCGCGCGGGGGCGCGAACAAGCGCGCGTCCTCGTCGAGGATCGCGAGCTTGTTCAATGAGCTTTGCCTCCTTCAATCTCGTTCACCCCGGGGACAAATGCAGCGTCGTTTCCGGTCGTCATCTCTTGGGTACCTTCTCGGTTCGAGCCTGCAGCCAGTCAGTCCAGGAATGCCGAGCGCGCGATGCCCCGGAAAGGATGGCAAGCCGGACCGCTCTGGACGAGCTCCCGCCCGCCGACGTCAGACGGGCCATCCGGTCGCATTCCACGAGGGCGCCCGAGCGCGCCGAGCGACGCCCAGCGCCGCGCGCGCGGCGGCGCGCCTCCTTGGCCCCGTGATAGGGTGCGGCGCGCATGCGGTTGTCACGCACACGGGCGCAAGCGCTGCTTTTTACCATCGTGGTTCCGTGCGTTTCGCCCCTCGTTTCGAGCGCCGCGCGCGCCGACGATCGCCCCTTCGCCTTGCGATGGACGGCCCCCGCCGACTGCCCCGCGGCCGCGGCTGTCGAAGCCGAGATCACCCGGCTCCTCGGAGACCAGAGCTCCCCCTCGAACGGCACAGTTCGGGCGGCGGGCACGATCACGCCCGTGGGCACGGGCTTCGTGCTGTACATCGAGCTTTCCCGCGAGGGATGGACGAGCGCGCGAACCGTGCGCGGCGCGACGTGCCGCGCGCTGGCCGACGCGGGCGCCCTCATCGTGGCGATGGCGATCGATCCGGAGGTCGCGACGCGCTCGGGCACGGAGGCGACGGGCGATCGCTCGAGCGCGGGGGCGCGCCCCGCCCCGCCCGCCCCGGAGCCCCCGCCCGCCGCGGCTCGAACCGCCGAGCCCACGCCGCGGAGCGACCCGCCCGAGCCCGTGCCCCCGACGACGGAACAGGAGCCGCCGACGGAGGGCGCGGCCGAGAGGGGCCCGGTGTTTCGCGTCGGCCTCGGCGTCATGGGCGATCTGGGCACGATGCAGGGCGTCAGCAGCGCCATCGAGGCCTGGGCCGGCGTCCTCGTCGGCCCCGCGCGGCTGGAGGCCGGGGCATCGTTCTGGCCCGGGAACACGGCGGAGTCCGCAGCCAGACCCCAGAGCGGCGGGACCATCGATCTCGTCGCCGGCTCGCTCACGGCGTGCGCCCTCTTGCCGCCTCTTGCGCGCGCCGCGCGACCGCACTTCGAGGTCGGTGTACCTTGCGCCGGTCTCGAGCTCGGACGCATGCACGCCGAGGGGTACGGCGTGAGCGACCCGGATGAAGGGTTCGCTTTGTGGGCGGCTTTACGCGGCGGTGCGGCGGCCGCGTGGGTCATCGCGCCGTGGATGCGTCTGAGGCTCCGTCTCGAGGCGGTGGTGCCCCTCAAGCGCCCGCGTTTCGTGCTCGAAGGCGTCGGCGACGTCCACGAGCCGAGCGTCGCGGCGCGGGCCGCCCTGGGGCTCGAGCTCGCGTTGTGATGGGCGTGGTCGTTTTTCTTCACGGGATCGGCGCGCGCTGGCCATGGGCGAGAGTGGCCGTCCGTGCCGTCCCCCTGAGTGCCGCCTCTGCCGGGGCGGAGGTCGCGCCCCCGGCGGATGCGGTGAGCTGCGAGGTCGCGCTCGAGTTCGACGCGATCTACGAGCGCTACTTCGATTTCGTCTGGCGCAACGTACGCCGGCTCGGCGTCCCGGACTGCCACGCGGACGACGCGGTGCAGGAAGTGTTTCTCGTCGTCCACCGAAAGCTCCCGGCGTTCGAGCCCCGTTCCACGCTCCGCGCGTGGCTCTCGGGCATCGTCGCGCGCGTCGCGGGGGAGCACCGCAGGGCCTACGCGCGCAAGAGCCCGCTCGCGAGAGCTCTTGTCCCGCCCCTCGATCCAGACGAGGTGGAGAGCGGCGCGGCCGGCTGTGACGAGGCGCTGGAGCAGGCGCAGGCGACGCGGCTCTTGCACACGCTGCTCGAGGGGCTCGACGACACCAAGCGCGCCGTCTTCGTCCTCGCGGAGCTCGAGCAGATGACGGCGCCGGAGATCGCGGAGGCGACCGGGGCCAACGTGAACACCGTCTACGCGCGCCTCCGGGCGGCTCGAAAGGAGTTCGAGCAGGGCGCGGCGCGCCTGCGGGCGCGCGAGGGGTGGAGGTCGCGATGAACGCAAGGCCCCGGCGCGCGGCGGGAAGCACGCAGAAAGGAAGGGAGGCATGAGTCAGCTCGGGCCTCTGTCGCGCTCGATCGTCGAGGCCGCCCGCAACGGCGACAGGAGCACGGCGGCGGACCGCGCGCGCGTGCGCGCGAAGCTCCGCCGGAGCCTGGCCGTCGGCACGGCCCTCACGGCGGGCGGGGCCGCGAAGGCCGGCTTTGCGATGATCTCGGCGAAGGCGGCGCTGCCGTGGGGAATCGCGGCGCTGCTCGCGCCCGCGGCGGTCGTGGCCACGCTGCACACGACGCAGGGCGAACCGAAGGCCGTTCCGCGCGCGAGCAAGGCCGGCGCCGTGGTCACCGAGCGGGCGCGCCCGGCGGCCGCGGCGCGGCCGGCGGCGAGCGACGACCGCGCGCCCGCGAGGAGCCAGCGCGAGCCGGCTTCGCCGATCGAGCCCGCGGAAGACAGGAAGCTCGACCCGTCCCCGGCGGCGAGCGAGCGGCCCACGACGCCCGGGAGGCCGCCTCGGTCCGCGCCTTCCGTCGGACCGGAAGCGCCGCCCGGGGTGCCGGCGGAAGACCCGCTCGTCGCCGAGACGCGGCGGCTGCGCGAGGTCCACGAAGCGCTCCGGCGTGGCGACCCGGGGCGCGCGCTCTCGCTGCTCGACGCCGCGGATGCGGGCGGGCAAGAGCTGCGGGAGGAGCGGGCCGCTGCCCGCGTCGTGGCGCTGTGCAACCTCGGCAGGACAGCGGAAGGTCGCGCGGCGATGCTCGACTTCCTGCGGAAGAGCCCCGGCTCGCCGTATTCGGGTCGCGTCCGCTCTGCGTGCGAAGGGAAATGATCCGAGAGGGCTTTTCTTGCACGGATCGCTCCGCGCGCGGCCATTGGCCAGTAGAGAGGAGCGATCATGAAGATCCAGACGTTCATCAGCGCAGCGGGCCTGACGATTGCCACGATGATGTTCGCGTGTGCCACCGAGATCATCGGGATCGGCCATGATGAGCAGCAGGTCGTGTGCGATTCCGATGCCGCATGCGGCGCAGGGGAGACGTGCGGCGCGGGCGCGTGCCAGCCGGGCTGCGTCGCGGACGCGGAGTGCCCTTCAGGGCGCTCCTGCGTGAGCGGCGCCTGCGTCCCTGGCACGGTGTCCAGCGAGTGCGTGGCGGACGCGGAGTGTCCTGCGGGACACTACTGCGTGAGCGGCGCCTGCGTCCCTGGCACGGTGTTCTGCGAGTGCGTCGCGGACGCAGATTGCCCCGGGGGCACCTTCTGCATCGAGGGCGAGTTCTGCAGTCACGGCGATGGGTCCTGCACGATAGACGCCGACTGCCCCGTCGAGGGGCAGTCCTGCAACGAGGGCCTTTGCGAGGGCCCCGGGGGGCAGGCCTGCACGTCGGACGCGGAGTGCTTCGACAACCACGTGTGCATCAGTGAAAGCTGCAAATCGACTCTGCCGGCGAGGGGCACGGAGTACTGCGTGCCTCTGATCGACCCCGAATGCGTCGTGGACGCGGACTGCCCTGGGGATCTCCTCTGCGCCAGAAATGGTGCCTGCCTTGCTGATGGCCCTGCGCCCTGCACGATCGACGCCGACTGCCCCCACCGTGGTCAGATCTGCGGCGACGGGGTCACGTGCGAGGGGCCGTCCGTGGGGGGGCCCTGCACGTCGGACGCGGAGTGCTTCGAAAGCGAGGTGTGTATCAGTGAGCTCTGCAAGTCCACGCAGAGCGATGGAGGCCGCTGAAGCGCCGCGCGGCCGATTCTCGGCGGTGAACCCGGGATCGACAGCGGCGCGACCCGACCCACGTCGAGCCGAGCCGCGGCTTCACTCGACGCGGCGGCCAGGCGACGCCTGCCGGGAGGCGGGAGGCGCGCCGATGACCTTGACGATCTGAGCGCGCAGCCAGCGATGGCCGGGATCGTCGTGCATGCGCTCGTGCCATACGGCAGAAGCGCGGTCCAGCCCGAGCTCGACGGGGGGCCGGGCCGCGCGGAGGCCGAAGGGCGCCGCGAGCGCCGCGACCGACGCGGGACACGTCACCACGAGATCGGAGGCCGCGACGAGGAAAGGCACCGTCACGAAATGCTGGACCTGCGCGACGACCCGGCGGCGCCGCCCCACCACCTCGAGCGCGCGATCGACCAGGCTGCCTGGCATGCCGTGCGGCGCGATCAGCACGTGTCCGAGCTCCAGGTAGCGCTCCAGCGTGAGCCGCCGCGACGCGGCGGGGTGGCCCTCGCGCATCAAGGTGACGAAGCGCTCGTCCGGCAGGCGGAGCTGCCGCAACGACGGCGGCACGAGGAACTCGGGGACGAACGCCAACTCGGCGGTGCCCCCCTCGAGCCGCTTCACGAAATCCGCGTCGGCCCGGTCCACCTGCACCGCGGCGCGCGGGGCCTCGCGCGCCAGGATCGGCATGAGCCGCGGCAGGGCGGCCGCCTCGAGCAGGTCGTTGCCGAGCAGCACGAACCGACGCTCGGACGTCGAGGGATCGAACGGCGCGCCCGCCTGGATCGCCGCCCGCAAGCTCGCCAGCGCCTGCGCCAGCGGGTCGGCCAGCGCCTGCGCGCGAGGGGTCAGGGCGAGCAGCGGCCGCCCCGGCGCGAGCAGCGCATCGCCGAAGAACTCGCGGAGACGCGCGAGCCGCTGGCTCGCGGCCGACTGCGTGATGCCCAGCCGCTTCGCCGCGCGCGTCACGTGCCGCTCGCGCAGCAGCACGTCGAGCGCGAGCAGGAGGCTCAGGTCGTCGGGGAGGTCGCCGGGCATCAGCGACTCTAATACAACCTATTCGGGGCATTCACTTTCCTAATCCTCCGCGCCGCCTCACCTTCTGCGTGTGGCCGTCGCTCCTGGAGCTCGGCCCGACGTCTTCCGGAGGGATGGAGCGGATCATGAAGCGAATCACGGACATGGAACCCAGGATCTCCCGGCGGCGCCTCCTCGGAGGCGTCGCGACGCTCGCCGTCGCCGGCGGCATGGGCTGGTACGCGGCCGGTCGGGGCGTGTTCGATGACCGGCGGGGAGCGCCGTTCGCGCCGTGGACCGCGTTCCGCGGGGAGCGCGGCGGCGGGCCGATCGAGCTCGTGCGCGCAGCGGTGCTCGCCGCGAGCCCGCACAACACGCAGCCGTGGCTCTTCGAGCTCCACGAGGACCGGATCGACGTGTTCTCGGATCCGTCTCGATCGCTCGGCGACATGGACCCGTTCGGGCGCGAGATGCACATCGGGCTCGGCTGCGCGATCGAGAACCTGGCGCTCGCGGCGGGCTCGATGGGCTGGACGACTCGCGTGGAGCTCGGCGCCGGACGACTGCCGCTCTTCGACACCCGGGCGGCGCCGCCGACCCGGGTGGCCACCGTGCGGCTCGAGCCAGGTGGGGCGGAGTCGCCGCTCGCGCGGGCCATCGCGGAGCGGCACACGAACCGCGGCCCCTACGGAGCGCAGCGCGTGCCCGCCGCGGCGCTCCAGGAGCTGTCGAGCCTGAACGAGGATCGCGCGTCGATCGAGATCGTCTGGCTCGAGCGCCCGGAGCAGCGGGAGATCTTCGCGGCCCACACGCTGCGAGCCACCGAGATCATCGCGCGCGACGCGTCGATGATCGAGGACAGCGACGCGTGGTTCCGGCTCACGCCCGAGGCGGTGCGGGCCCACCGGGACGGGCTGACCTTCGACGTGATGGGGCTCGGCCCGCTGCTCACGACCGCCGTGAAGCTGATGCCCAGGCCGTCTCCGGAGCGGATGCACGACGACTGGCTCCGCGTCACGCGCGACGTCCATCTCGCGGGCGACCCCATCACCGGCGTCATCGCCGCCCGCGATCGCCACGACCTCGGCGCGACGCTCCGCGCGGGGCGCCTGTGGCAACGAATGCAGCTCTGGGCGACCGCGCGCGGGATCGCAATGCAGCCGCTGAGCCAGGTGCCGGAGGTCATCGACCGCGAGCGCCAGCTCGGGCGAGCGCCGGCCATGGAGCGCTCGTTCGCGGGGGCGCTGCGTCTCGGCGACTGGCAGCCCACGATGGCGTTCCGGCTGGGCCATGCGGTGCGAGCGGGCGTGCCCGGGCTCCGCCGCGCAGCGGAGGACGTGATCCGCGCGCGCTGAACACCCGGGGGAGAAGGCATCACGTGGGCGCTAGCTCGTGGCCGCGCCAGGGCGGAGCTGCACGGGGGGCGGGGTCCGCGTGATGCTCCGCCAGGTGTCGACGGCCCAGTCCCGGTCCGACTCGTCCTTGCAGACGATGGTGCAGCGCGCGAGGCGGCCGGCCTCGGGACACACCATGATCGCCATCAGCACCCAGCACGGCTCCGGCTCGTCATCGCTCTCGCCGTGCATCCACAGCGCGGCGCCCGCGAGCGGCCCCGCCTCGTGCTCGTAGCGCAGCCCGGACATCTCGTGTGGAGGGAAGGTGTCCAGCACCTCCTTGGCCGCGAAGGGGGCGCCGTCGTGCCGCCGGTAGATCATCGACGAGAGCGAGACCTCACGGCGCTCGCCCGGATCGAACATCCGCAGCGTCTCCCCGCCGTACAGGAGCTCGGAGTCGAAGGAGGGATCGACCTGGATGGCCCAGCCGCAATGGAAGTAGAACCGGATCGGGATGAGCTCGCAGGTGGGTGGCATCGCGGCCGTCAGCGTAGGCGCTCGGCGCGGCGAACGCACGCCGACCTGCCCCGGCCTGGCCGCCGGAGGGCGGGGCGGGGCGGCGACGGCGGGGGGCGGCGGTGGCGGTGTGGCGCGGCGACGGCGTGGCGCGGCGGCGGCGGTGTGGCGCGGCGATGGCCGGCAGCCGGCGCGCTCAGCCGGCGAGGCCGGGCCGCCCGGGCGAGAAGGGCGACAGATCCAGCGGCGGCCGTTCGCCCGCGTGCGCCTGCTCGCGCTCGACGAGGACGCGGCGGGCCGCCGCCCCAGCTGCGCCGTCGCCTGTGGCCTCGAGATGGGGTTGATGATGCCGGCCGCCCCCCAGGAGGCGCCCCTCCCCCGCCTTGCGCTCGAGGACGCGGACGAACAGCCGGCTCCGCGCGAGGGCGAGCGCCGACGCGCACTTCGCGCGTCCTCTGGATTGCCCATCGGCAGGGGATCGAGAGGGATACCTGATGGAAAGGTCGTATCGGAGCTTCGGAAGGATGCTCGGCGGGAGCCGAGGTGTTCCGTTGGCTGGATGCCGCGGACGAGGAGGTCTCTTCATGCCCGTGCTCCCGGTCGGACGGCAAGCCGTTTGACGCGCCCGACCTCGTCAGCGCATCACGGTGGCGTGAGCGCTCGATGACGCTCCTCCGATGCCCCTCCTTCGGCTGCAGCGTCCGTCCTCCGAAGAAGAATTTTTGTGGTCGCGATACCTCGCGGTCCTGGTTAGCATGATCCCACTGATCGGTCATCCACGGCTCTCCCGGAAAACACACCGATGGCACGCACCGCGCCTGTACCGAACATCCCCGCAATCCCCGGAATGAACCCCGGCGTCTTCGTCGCCGGTGGAGGCGGTGCAGGCGGCGGAGGACGCGGAAAGGGTGGTAGTGGGCGGGGCGGTGATCAGAGGGCAGGCGGCAAGAATGGTAATGCAGACCCCGGCGGTGGCGGCAAGAGTACCAAAGGCTGCAGCCCCGGCGCGAACGGTGGATGCACCAACTGCAGCCCAAGTATCTCCAGAGGAGATCCCGTCGATGTCATCTCGGGAGAGGTCTTCACGATCCCCGAGACAGATCTCTCCCTGCCGGGATTTTTCAACCTCGAGATCACCCGCTCCTATTCCTCTGCTCGGCGAGACGAGGACGTAGGGCTGGGATTCGGCTGGAGACACAGCTTGGCCTGGACGCTGGAAGAGACCCGACGCGGACTCGTCCTGCGAGCAGGCGACGGCGGCGTGGAAAACCTTCCGGCGTTGGATGCCATCGGCGATCAGGCGTCGGCCGGGCCGTGGGGGATCTTGCGCACTGAGGTGGGGTATCTTGTAAGGCCCGGCAGCGAGTTCATTCATTACTTCGCCAAGACAGAGCCGACATCCTCTCTGTACCGGCTGGTCGCAGTCAGCTATCGAGCCCGTGGTTGGCTGCGACTGAGCTATGAGGCTGGGCGCCTGACACGCGTGATGGACTCCGCGGGCCGTGCCATCGTCTTCGAAGGTACGCGGGAAGGGCGAATTCGTTCGATTTCCGTGCCAGATCCCAACGGGAGCTCGATTGCCTTCGTTCGCTTCGAGTATGATGCTCGCGGCGACCTGATCGAAGCCGTCGACGCCGATGGCTACTCAATGCACTACGGGTACGACGAGCATCACCGCCTACAGCGGCTGGAATACCCGAGCGGCATCGTGTTTCACTTCGTGTACGATGACGAGGGGCGCTGCGTCGAGACCTGGGGCAGCTATCCGGGGCACGCCGATCCTGCATTGGCGCTCGAAGCGCCTGCTGTCCTTCATGACGGGCACCCGGCAAAAGGGATATATCATTGCCGATTTGTGTATGACGGCGACTACACCGAGGTCGTCGACTCCGTGCGGCTGCAGCGCTTCTTTGGCGGACCATCGGATGAGATTGGCAAGGCCGTGAGCGCTCGGGGCGGAGTTACGACGCGCACTTACGACGATCGAGACCGCATGACGTCGCTAACCGATCCGACAGGGGCGATGTGGACATGGCAATATGATGACATGAACGCGATCGTCAGGGAGACAAATCCCGACGGCCAGACCATCCACGTTCGGCGCGACGCGCTGGGTCGAGAGCTCGAGGTCATCGATCCCGCGGGCGGCGGCACGACGATTGGTCGCGAGCGATCGGGCGAAATCGTATACATGCGCGATCAGACAGGTGGATTGATCCAGTTTAATCATGTCGATCGCGGTATCCCGCGCGAGATCATCGACGAACGCGGCGGGAGACATCTGTTTGAGTACGACCACCACGGAAACTGCACGGCGCGCACGTTTCCAAACGGGGCGCGTTACCAGTTTTCGTACGATTACTGGGGGCGTCTGCTCCGGGTCGTGAACCCGCTCGGTCACGAAACACATCTCCGGTACACCCGGTCGGGTCGCTTGACACACCTCGTGGATCAACTCGGACGAACCACGAACTATCGCTATGACGGGATGGGCAACCTGGCCTCGCTCACCGAAGCGAACGGCAGCACGACGACCTATGAGTACGGTGGGTTGAATTGGCTCACGCGAGTCGTGCACCCCGACGGGTCGGAGCTTCGCGCGTACTATAACCGCGAGGGATGGCTGCTGTACCACCTGAACGAGCGAGGCGAGAAGTCCGAGCGCTCGTACTTGGCAGACGGGAACCTCTCCGCGGAGCGCCAGTTCCATGGCACGACCATCCGCTACCAGCGCGATCTGCTGGGGCGCATCACGGGATACGACGAGGGCGATGGTCCGCATGAGCTGAAGCTCAGCCCGGCGGGGCAGATCCTCGAGCACATCGCGCCCGACGGCTCCGTACAGCGCTTCGAGTACGACGCTCGAGGCGAGCTGATGGTGGCGTCCTCTGTGGGGGTCGAGATCACGTTCGAGCGCGACGCGGCGGGCCGGATTACCAAAGAATCCGTCACCGTGGAAGGGGCGATGTATGTCGTTCAGAGCTGGCGCAACGAATCCGGAGATCGTTTGACGCTTCGTACCTCCTTGGGCCACGAGCTGCGGGTGAAGCGAGACGCGAACGGTCGCGTTGCAGCGCTGGAGGATCGCGACGGTCGCATCCTGTCCATCGCGCGAAGCCCGCTCGGCTCCGTGCAGCGCATCGATCTCGCCGACGGCGGGGCAATCATCGATGCACGAGACGCCGCCAACCGCCTGCGGCGCCGCCATGTCGAGCGACCGCGAGAAGGCCAACCAAGACACGAGCCGGAGCGGATCGGGGCCGATCGCGGAGGCACGGTCGAGCACCGCTATGAGTACACCGATATTGACGAGCTCCGCAGCATGTCCACGTCTGCCGGACAGACCGATGTGTTCGAGTACGACGCGAGGAAGCGGCTCGTATGCAAGCAGCGCAGCGACGGCAGGCGCGAGGATTTTTACGTTGATTCTTGCTCTAACTACAGCGAGATCAACGTTCGTGGCCTCGAGCGAGCCTACACACAGGGCAACGTTATCGCGACGCGTGGGAACACCCAGTACATCCACGACGCGCGAGGTTACCTCATCACAAAGATAGTGCGAAATCCGGCATCGCCGACCCCGGAGACATGGCGCTACTCCTGGAACGCATATGGTCTTTTGGAGAGCGTCGATCGCCCCGACGGACTGCGCGTGGAGTTCCTCTACGACGCCTTCGCGCGCCGGGTCGCGAAGCGTACGCTGCGAGACGGGAGGGTCACTGCCCGATACCACTATGTCTGGGACCTCATGTCACTGATCCACGAGGTCAAGGTTAGTGATTCAGGAGGGCCGGAGTCGGTGCGTACCTACCTGTTCGAGGACGCCGAGGATTCGATGCCGCTTGGCCACCGCGACGGCTCAGGAGGCGCGTGGGTCTACTACGTCGAGGACGTCATCGGGACGCCGACGGACCTGGTCGATGCGACCGGTCAGGTTCTGGGAAGGCTCGAGCGCTCGGTCTTCGGGAAGGCCCGGCCAACTCCCGGATCGCAGGAAACGACGCTGTTTCGCTATCCAGGCCAGTACGAGGATTCCGAAACCGGTCTTCACTACAACCGCTATCGCTATTACGACCCCGAGATCGGGAGGTACATAAGCCCCGACCCTATCGGCTATTTCGGTGGGCTCAACCTGTTCGCCTATGGCCCGAATCCGATCGGTTGGCCCGATCCTCTGGGGCTGGTCATCGCCCAGTTGACGGGCGCGCCAGCGGTGTTCCAGAATTTCGCGGGCAACCCAGGCGGATTTCCGTCGGGCGGCGTGACATCGCCGGGGCTGAATGCTCCCCCCGTGGGGTTCAATCCTCGCAACAATGGATGCGGCGAGCAGAAGTTCGCGCAGGAATTGCTCGCGTTCGGAAAGACGCAGCAAGCGCGGGACCTGCCGCGCCGGCAGCGCAAGTACAAGCTCGAGGGAAAATTCCCACCGTGTCCCACCTGTCACGCAGCGCTGATGCGCGCTGCGGCCGACACTAATTCAACCGTGGAGTACATGTGGGAGCAGCCAGAGGGCGTGCAGAACAAGGTCAGCTACAAGGGCAGCAAGAACGGTTCGTGCAAGGTGAAGGGGAAGGGGGCGGCAGGCAAGGAGGTTGCCACGGGCTACGACCACGACCTAGGCCCTGCTGCCAACCGGAAGGCTACGACAACACAGGGCTATTATGGCGTCGCATTCAGTAGCAAGTCAGACGCTACCTACGAGAAGTTGCGGCAGCAACAGAAGAGTGAGAAGAAGCAATGAAAAGGGGTGCGAGAACCGCGTCATCCTCGCGTGGTCCCTTGGGCGTGGAGAGAGCAGTCGGTGACGCGCTCAAGAAGATCAAGGTTGCCGCGAGCCAGGGGAGCAAGGCGCTCGAACTCCGCGCGCTGGGCCTCGACGATCTACCTGGGGAGATCGAGGCCCTCACGACGTTGGAGGAGCTCGACCTGTCCCGCAACGCGCTGAAGCAGCTACCGCCATCGCTCGTGGGGCTCGGTCAGCTCTCGAAGCTGAACCTGAGCCGTAATCTGCTGAAGTGGTTCCCGTCGGACCTGTGCGGACTGGCCAGCCTGCGAAGCTTGAACGTGAGCGACAATGCCATCGAGGGGATCCCGGCCTCGATTTCCGCGCTCATCGAGCTCGAAGAGCTCGATCTCGGCTTCAACAAGCTGGAGCGATTGCCGAAGCAGCTCTTCGCTCTCCCGAGGCTGCGCAAGCTGGAGCTGAGCGGTAATCGGTTGAAGCTCCTCCCTCCGGAAATCGGGCAGATGAAGGAGCTCGTCGAGCTCTGGGTTATCGACAATCCGCTCTCGGTTCTACCCGGAGAGATCTGGAACTTGCCGAAGCTGGCGTGGCTTCACCTGGATGGTGAGCAGTTCGCGAAGGTCCCAGAGGCCGTGCGAAAGCGGCGGAAGCCGACGCTACAGGTCGTATGAGCCTGCGCGCCGTGGGCGCCCCCGCAGCGCGCCCGGCCGGTTCGCTCTCGGCACCGAGGTGCGAGTGGCTTGCTCGTCGCAGCGCCGGGGTCTACACGGGCGGCGGGTCTGGGTGATGCTTCGCCAGGTGCGGTGAGGGGGCGACGCCCGGGGGCCGGCGCGCTCAGCCGGCGAGGCCGGGCCGCCCGGGCGAGAAGGGCGACAGATCCAGCGGCGGCCGTTCGCCCGCGATCAGCGCCGCGACGATCTTCGCGGTCACCGGGGCGAGGAGCACGCCGTTGCGGAAGTGCCCTGTCGCGAAGACGAGGCGCGGGATCTCCCCCTCTCCGAGGATGGGCAGATCGTCCTTCGTGTGCGGCCGGAGCCCGGCCCACGTCCTGCCGATCGGCGCGTCGCCGAGCGCGGGCACGAGCCGCAGCGCCGCGGTCAGCAGATCGCGGACGGCGCGCGACGTCACGGCGGTGACGTAGCCAGCGAACTCCATGGTCGCGCCGACCAGCACGCGCCCGTCGTCGCGCGGCGACAGGTAGCACCCGGGCCCGAAGAGCACCTGCGAGAGCACCGGCGAGGCCGGCGTGAGCTCGACGATCTGCCCGCGCACCGGGCGCACCGCCGCGGGCGCGAGGCCCGAGGCCTCGAGCAGCGACGACCAGCTCCCCGCGGCGACCACCGTCCAGCGCGCCTCGACCCGGGTCCCGTCCTCGAGCTGCGCCCCGCGCGCCTGCTCTCGCTCGACGAGGACGCGCCGGACGGTCGCCCCGGTGCGGAACTGCACGCCGGCGCGCTCGGCCGCGATGCGCAGCGCGCGCATGAGCGACGGCGGATCGATCCGCGCCTCGTCGGGGAGCCACACGCCGCCGGCGACCTCGTCGCAGAGCGCCGGCGCGCGCGCCCGCGCCGCGTCGCCGTCGCAGAGCTCCACGGCGAGGCCGGCGTCGCGCTGCCAGGCGACCTCGCGCGCGATCTCATCGCGCCCGGCCGGCGTGAGCGCCACGCGGAGCGCGCCGCTCTGCCGGAAGCCCACGTCGAGGCCGGTCGCCTCGGCGAGCGAGGCGGCGAGCTCCGGGTAGAGGTCGCGGCTCGCGAGGCAGAGCCGCGCGAGGGGGCCGTCGCCCGCGGCCTCGAGCTGGGGGCCGATGATGCCCGCCGCCGCCCACGAGGCGCCCTCGCCCGAGTTGCGCTCGAGGACGCTGACGGACAGCCCGCGCCGCGCGAGGGCGAGCGCCGACGCGCACCCGGCCACGCCGCCGCCGATCACCACCACGTCGCTCATCGGCGCGTGCATAGCACGCCGGGGGCGGAGGGCAGCCGGGCAACCAGGAGGGGAGGGGGTAGCGGCGCGCTGCGGCATGGCGCGGGGTGCTGGTGCCGCGCAGCCATCGATCGGTGCGAGGCGGAGGGTTCTTGAGGATCGACGGTGCGCGTCGGCCTCGCGGACGTGCGTTCTTCGATGACGCCCGCTCTCCCCGGTGCCGGCCGAGGTAAGGGAGGCGCTGCCAGGGCGGGAGGGGTTGACGGGAAGCGTTGCCGGATGCCGGAATGGTGAGGAGCGGTCTGCGACCGGTGTGCTCGCGCGGAAGAACGGGCTAGGGTTCTGAACCAAGAGGAGGCTCGTATGCGGATCGTCATGGAAATCCGGGAGGATGCGTTCCGTACGCCCAAGACCTCGCAGCAGGTCGCGGACGAGATGCGGCAGGCAGCGGCAGTTTTCTGGGTCGCTCGAGGGGACGTCGCTCCGGAAGCGGTGAACGACATCGCCGCGCCGTCCTTGCCCGAGAAGGAGGGGACGTTGATGGACCTCTTGCTGAGCATGCCCGACGTGGGAGAGGACTCCGACTTCGAGCGACCCGTGGACTACGGGCGGCCGGACGTCGAGTTTGACTGAGGCATCACTGTCCGTGGAGCTTGCGCCATGAGCTTTCTGATCGACACCAACGTGCTGTCGGAGATGCGCAAGAAAGCGCGGGCGAATAGCAACGTCCTCCGTTGGTCAGCGCGGCGACGAACGCTACTCCGACGCCCCTGCGTCGCGCTCCTTGGCTGTCGCTGCGGATCCAGGCGCCTGGGCCTCGACCTCGGGGGGCGTTGCCGCGATTTCCGTGGCCGCTGAGGCGGTTTCTTGAGCCGTTGAGGCGATTTTCGGAGCCGCTGAGGCGGTTTCTTGAGCCGTTGAGGCGATTTTCGGAGCCGCTGAGGCGGTTTCTTGAGCCGCTGAGGCGGTTTCCGTGGCCGAGGTGGGGGGGGCCGCGGCCGCTGAGGCGGTTTCCGTGGCCGAGGTGGGGGGGGACGCGGCCGTTGAGGCGGTTTCCGCGGCGGAGGTGGGGGGCGACGCGGCCGTTGAGGCGGTTTCCGCGGCCGGGGTGGCCGTGTTCGGAGTCGTCGCAGCCCCCTCGGCGGCAGGCGTGGTCTCTGCCGCCGCAGCGGTCCCCTCCGCGGCCGCCGCCGCTGCCGCAGCCCTGGGCCCCTTCGCTGCAGCCTTCGGCGCCTTCGCCGCCGGCGCCGCCGCCGCCTCGGCGCTCGCCGCCGCCTCCGGCGCCTTCGCCGGCGCCGGCGCCGCCGCCTTCGCTTTCTTCTCCTTCGCCGCCTTCGCCTCGAGCGCGCCCGCCGCGATCGGCTCCCGCGCGCCCTTGCCGACCGCGCGCGGATCGCCGTACGGGAACGCCGCGCTGCCGCTCGCGTCGATCGGCTTGCGCGGGGCCTCCGGATCCGTCGCCGGGCTCGGCGGCGGCGCGATCGGCCGCGGCGCGCGCAGGCGGTTGCCCGGGCCGGCCTGGGTCCAGACCTGCACGTCGCCGAGCACGCGCGTCCTGTTCGCCATCCGCCGCTGGCCTCTCGCGCCGAGCAGCCGCTCCACGAACGTCGGGGGCGACGTCGCGCCGGGCTCCCCCTTCACCCAGCACGTGTAGTCGCCGATGCCCGTGCCGCGGAACGTCTCGCGGCAGACCGCGATCCCGAGCTCGGCCGCGATCTCGCTGAGGAGCCGGCCCGGCTCGGCCTCGACCGTCATGTGCTCGTTGACAAAGGTGACCCTGGGCATCGGTGGACGGGCAGCGTCCTGCTCCCCCGCGACGAGCGCGTCAAGAACCGGAGCGCGCGCCCCGCGCGCCCCTCACGCCGGCTATGCGCCCCTCACGCCGGCTACGCGCCCTTCACGCTGGCTTCGCGTCCCGCACGCGGTGCAGCACCCGCGCGATCCCGAACAGGTTCCAGCCCGCGAACCCCAGGAACAGCGCCACCAGCGCGACCGCCCAGCGCGACGCGCGCGGCGAACTGCCGTCGATGAGCAGCCAGGCGTCGTCCGTCACGGCCGTCCCCGTCTGCTCCTCCACCTCGGCGGCGAGCCGCGCGTGCCGGATGCCCGCGCTCCTGAACGGCACGAGCCGCCCGGCGAACGCGCTCGGCGGCACGAAGCGCGGGCCCTCGAAGCCCTCCGGCACCCGGATCTCCACCCACAGCCCCGGGTTGCCGGCCACCGGCGCCAGCCGGAAGGAGTCGCCCTCCGCGGCCCGCCCGTACCGGATCGCGCCGCGCGTCCCGAGCAGACCCGCGGCCCGCACGTAGCGGTTCGCGATGTCCGCCGTCGGGCGCAGCGGCGCGAGATCGCCCACGTCCGCGGGCCTGCCGGGCGACAGCGCGTAGCGCGCCTCGCCGAGCAGCGCGATCGCCATCCACAGCGCGGCGATCGCGGTCACCGCCATCAGGGCCACCGTCACCGTGCGCTCCTGCCGCGGCGGCGCGGGCAGCGCGAGCAGCTCCGGATCGGGCCCCGTCAGGTCGAGACCAGGGCCGCCCGGGCCGCGCGGCAAGGATTCCAGGGTCGAGGTCGGGTCGGTGGGCACGCTTCGCCGAGTATATAGCCGGAGCGCGGGCCGGGGTGCACGAGCCGCGCCGCGCTCCGCTCACGCGCTCGGCCGGGCCGCGCGACGGCCCACCCTGCACCAGACAACGGCGCCCCGGGGCGGTTCCGGTCGGCGCGCGCTTGCCCGCCCGCGGCGGCTTGCCTAGCCTAGCCGCGATGGCCTCGAAGAATGACAGCTCCATCGTCTGCCCGTCGTGCGGCGCGAACAACGCCTCGGTGACGGCGAGCGGGCGCTGCGTCGCGTGCGGCGCCCGGATGGGCTCTCTGCAGCCTCTCCGCGACGCCGACCTCGATCGCCACCGCCGCTACCAGCAGGAAGGCTTCTCCATCCTCTGGTGCCTCATCGCCCTGGTCCTGCAGAGCTTGCTCACCGCGGCGCTCGTCGGCGGCCTCCCCATGATCGTGCAGCAGCTCGACTTCGAGGGGTCGAACGGGATGATCGTCGCCATCCCGGTCTGGTTCATCGGCGGCGTCCTCCTCGGCATGATCTCGCCCGGCAAGACCTTCCTGGAGCCGGTGGTCGCCTCGTTCCTCGTCGCGATCCCGACGGTCTTCTATCTCCTGCAGAGCCAGACCGTGCGGACGATGCCGCTCTTCATGTACGTGATCATGGCGCTCATCGGCGTGCTGTTCACGCTGATCGGCGCCTACCTCGGCGAGCGCATCCAGATGGGCCCGCCCCCCGCGAAGGCCTCGGACTGAGGGTGCCCGGCGTGACGACGCCGCCCGGCGTGACGACGCCGCCCGGCGCGACGGGGAGCGCGGGGGCAGCGGGGACGGCAGCCCGGCGGATCGCCGCCGCGCTCGCCGCCCTCGCCGCGCTCCACGGCGCCTCCGGGTGCGGCCGGTCGGCCGAGCAGCACGAGGCGGACGCGCTCCTGCGCGCGATCGACGTCCTCCGCGACGCCCCGAGCGAGCCGCGCGCCGCGCGCGAGGCGCTGCTCGCCGAGCTCGAGCGGCAGCCCGCGTCGACCCCTCCCGCCGTGAGCGCCAGGGACACGTGCGCCCGGGCCTACCGCCTGCTGCTCGACGCGACGGCCGCCGAGGCGCGCGTCCGCGCCCTGCTCGAGGCGCCCGCGGGGTCGGCCGGCCCCGGGGCGCTGGCCGATCTCACCGACCTCGCCGCGGCGGACGCCAAGATCAAGGAGAGCGCCGAGACCATGCCGAGGTGCGCCGAGGCGCTCTCGGAGCTCCGCCGCGCCGCCCGGCGCGGGATGTGACGGCCGGCGCCACGCCGGCGGATGTGACGGCCGGCGCCGCGCCGGCGTGACGGCCGGCGCCGCGCCGGCGGATGTGACGGCCGGCGCCACGCCGGCGGCGCCCTCCCCCGCGCGCCGGGGGCCCGCGCCGGCCCGCGGGACGTGCGCTTCAGGGAGGCAAGGGATCCGCGCTCGCGGTCCCCTGTGCTAAGACCGCCCTGCCATGTTCGACACGCTGACACGGGGCTTTCGTCAGGCCAGAAACCGCCTCGCCGGGCTCACGGAGCTCACCGAGAGCAACATCGACGCCGCGCTCCGCGAGGTGAGGCTGAGCCTGCTCGAGGCAGACGTCGAGATCGGGGTGGTCAAGGCGTTCCTCGCCCGGGTCAAGGAGGCCGCGGTCGGCCGCACCCTGGAGACGCGGGTGAAGCACGCCGGCGAGGTCCACCAGGTCTCGGCGAGCGATCACTTCATCAAGATCTGCCACGACGAGCTCGAGGCGATGATGACCCACGAGGGCGACGAGATCGCCTGGGCCGACGGCGGGCCCACGGGCATCATGATGGTCGGCCTCCAGGGCTCCGGAAAGACGACGAGCTGCGCGAAGCTCTCGCGCTACCTCGAGAAGCAGGGGCGCAAGCCGCTGCTCGTCGCGGCCGACATGCAGCGCCCCGCGGCCGTCGAGCAGCTCAAGGTGCTCGGCGAGCAGCTCAAGGTCCCCGTGTTCAACATCCCCGGCGAGTCGCCGGTGGCCATCTGCGCCGCGGCGCGCGGCGAGGCGAAGCGGCTCGGCCGCGACGTCATCATCTACGACACCGCCGGCCGCCTCGCGATCGACGAGCCGCTCATGCAGGAGCTCGCGCAGATCAAGGACGCGACCTCGCCGGACAACATCTTCCTCGTCGTCGACGCGATGATCGGCCAGGACGCCGTGAAGACGGCGCGCGGCTTCAACGAGCGGCTGTCGATCAGCGGCGTCGTCCTGACGAAGCTCGACGGCGACGCCCGCGGCGGCGCGGCGCTCAGCATCAAGGAGGTCACGGGCGCGCCCGTCCTCTTCAGCGGCGTCGGCGAGACGACGGACAAGTTCGAGCCGTTCCGCGCGGACGGCATGGCGAGCCGCATCCTCGGCATGGGCGACGTCGTCGGCCTCATGCAGGACTTCGAGGAGGTCGTCGACCAGAAGAAGGCCGAGAAGGACGCCGCCCGGATGCTCCAGGGCGACTTCACCCTCGAGGACTTCCTCGATCAGGTGCGGATGATCCAGAAGATGGGGTCGCTGAAGGACCTCGTCGACAAGCTGCCGCTCGGCGGCATGTTCCCCGGCGGGCTGCCGCAGGACGTCAACCTCGACGACCGGGAGCTCGTCCGCATCCAGGCGATCATCCAGTCGATGACCCGCATCGAGAAGAGCGACCCGTACGCGCTCGTCCGCGAGCCGAAGCGGGTGGAGCGCATCGCGAAGGGCTCGGGCACCAAGCCCGAGGCCGTGACCGAGCTCGTGCAGAAGTTCCTCTTCATGCGCCAGATGATGAGCGGCCTCGGCCAGAACATGGGCCTGATGGGCAAGATCCCCGGCATGAAGCAGGCGGCGATGGCCAAGAACATGCGGGAGATGCAGAAGCAGATGATGGCCGGCGGCGGGATGCCGGGCATGCCGGGCATGCCGGGCATGGGCATGCCGGGCATGGGCTTTCCGGGCATGGGCTTCCCCGGGATGGGGATGCCGGGGATGGGGATGCCCGGCATGGGCGGCTTCCCGGGCGCCGGCGCGGGGGGCCCGGCCCTGACGAAGATGAAGACCCTCAGCGCCAGCGAGCGCAACGCCAAGAAGGCGCAGCGCAAGCGCGAGCGCGACGCCCGCAAGAAGGGCCGGAAGTAGCGGCGGCCGCGGTGCGCCGGCCCTTCCGCCAGCGGCGCTCGTTCGACAGCGCGCACGGCGCGCGCCCGCGCGCGCTGGCCCTGGTGATGCTCGGCGCGGCCCTCGCCGCGTCGTGCTCCAGGGGCGGCGGGGGCGAGCAGGGGGCCGCGCCCGCCGGATCGGCCGGGCGGGCGCCGGCGTCGTCGGCTTCCGCAGGCGCGGGTGCGGCTGCGGGTCGAAGCGCGGACGCCGATCCGCGGGTGCGGCCGGGCGCCGTGAAGGAGCTCTCGGTGCGCAAGCTCGCGCCCGGCGCCGCGGTCACCGTCGACGGCCGGCTCGACGAGCCGGCGTGGCAGGCGGCCGCGAGGACTGGCCCGTTCGTCAACGTGGGCACCGGCCGCGAGGACCGGTCGCTGCCGACGCAGGGCGAGGCGCGGCTGCTCTGGGACGACGCGTTCCTCTACGTCGGGTTCGACGTCAGCGATGGGACGATCACCGGCGGGTTCCCGCAGGGCGCGAGCGATCCGCACCTCTGGGAGCGGGATACCGTCGAGGTGATGATCGACCCGGACGGCGACGGGGACAACAAGGACTATTACGAGATCCAGATAAGCCCCCAGAACCTCGTCTTCGACTCGCAGTTCGACGACTACAACGCTCCGAGGGGCGGCCCGAACGGGCCTTTCGGTCACCAGGCGTGGAGCGCGGGGCTCGCGAGCGCGGTGGAGCTGCGCGGGACGATCGACGACGACTCGGACGAGGACCGAGGGTACGTGGTCGAGGCGAAGATCCCGTGGAGCTCGTTCGCCAAGGCGAAGGCGGCGCCGCCGTCGCCGGGGGACGTGTGGCGGATGAACTTCTACGCCATGCAGAACAACGGCGGCGCGGCGTGGTCGCCCATCCTGGGGGAGGGGAACTTCCACCGCGCGCGGCGCTTCGGGCGGGTCCGGTTCGTCGGGCCGGGCGGCGAGACGGGCGTGGCGGGGGCGTCCGCGAGCGACGCGGGCGCGGCGCCCGCGCGCGACGCCGGCGCGGCGCCCGTGAATGCGCCCTCGGCGGCGCCGCCCGGCGCGACGAGCGCTGCGGGCCCCAGGCCTGGCGCCGCGGTGCCCTCCGCGTCGCCCGGTCCGAAGCCGGTCTACCGGGCCGATCCGCCGGACCGCTGAGCTGCGCATCCGGCGTATCGAGCAACATTCGAGCAACAGACGAGGAGAGGGAACGCCGTGATGATCCGACGCCTGGCGCCCGTACGCATCGAGCGATGGTGGGGTCGTGCTCACGGCCACGAGCGAGCAGGAGCGCGCTCGCCCGCGGCGCGAGACCTCCGTGGAAAGGGAGACAGAGGATGTTCACGAAGCTCGGACTCCGGGGTTTCAAGTCCTGGCGCGGCGCGCATGCGTTCGATCTCAAGCCGCTCACGCTGGTCCTCGGCGTCAACTCGGCCGGCAAGACGAGCCTGCTTCAGCCGCTCTTGCTCCTGAAGCAAACCATCGAGTCGCCCGACCGGCTCCTGGCGCTCAACCTGGGTGGACAGCCCGGTGAGATGCTGGACCTCGGCAGGCTCTCCGATGTCGTCTCCGGGGGCGATGTTCGCGCCGGGCTCGGCTTCCGCCTGACGTTCGGTCCCGTGAGCATCGGAAAGGGGGCCGCGCCGCGGACGCTCGACTCCGTGGAATACGAGGTGGAGTATGGCGCCGCCGAGGATGAGAATCCCTACGTGGAGCGGCTCTCGTACGCCACCGGCGAGGGCGCCTACGCCGTCGCACGCCAGCGAGACGGCGCCTACGCGCTCTCCGCGCCGGGCGGCCCCTTGCCCGACGACCGGCGAGCCCGGCGGACCTACGAGCCCGAGCGCTCCGTCGGCTTCTCGGCCGACGCGGTCGCCGCCCTCGGCGCCGCGGGGGCGGACGCGCAGGATCTCGCGCTCGCGCTGACGCGGGAGCTCCAGCGGCTCGCCTACCTCGGGCCCCACCGGAGCGTGCCCACGCGCCACTACGCCTGGACGGGGCGCTCGATCGGACAGCTCGGATCGAGCGGTGAGCACGCGATCCCGGCGCTGATCGCGAGCCTCGTCGGCCGTCACGCCGACGGGTCCGAGCGGGGCCGCCTCGTCGAGCAGGTCTCCGCGGGCCTCGCGCGGCTCGGGGTCGCGGACAGGATGGAGATCGAGCGCCAGGCGACGACGTTCTTCCAGGTCATGATCACGTTCCAGGGCCACCGGACGAACCTGCTCGACGTCGGCTTCGGGGTCTCCCAGGTGCTGCCCGTGGTCACCGCGGCGTACTTCGCGCCCGAGGGCTCGACGGTGATCATGTCCGAGCCCGAGCTCCACCTGCACCCGCTGGCGCAATCGGCGCTCGGCGATCTGCTCGTCGAGGCCGTTCGAGAGCGCAGGGTGCAGCTCCTCGTCGAGACGCACTCGGAGCACCTCTTCCGGCGGATCCAGACCCTGATGGCCGAGGAGCGCATCACGCCGGACGAGTGCGCCATGTACTTCGCCCGATGCAATGACGGGGAGTCGGTGCTGGAGCCGCTCGAGGTGAACGGGTACGGGCGGGTCGCGAACTGGCCCGACAGGTTCTTCGGTGACACGGTGGGCGAGGTCGAGCGGCAGATGGAGCGGATGCTCGACCGCATGGAGAAGGACGAGCAACGTGGCTGATCATGTCGTCGACACCAATGTGCTCATCGTCGCGAGCGCCGCCGATCCTGCGTCGCCGTTCAAGGACACTCATGTCCCCACGAGCGAGCGCAGGATCGTCTTCGCATGGCTCAAAGAGTTTCGCGCCGATGACGGGCGCCGTCTGATCATGGACAGGGCCCGCGGCATCCTGCGTGAGTACAGGAAGAAGCTGACGGCCCAGGACTACGGCATCGTCGTGGCCATGGAGAAGCTCCGGACGACGGCGTTCGTCTCCGTGAAGTACGACGGTGAGTACGCCGTCGTGCCCGAGGGGCTCGCTCGCTTCGACAACTCCGACAAGAAGCTCGTGGCGGCGCACCTCGCGCACCGAGCGGAGGGCGGCCAAAGCACCATCGTCAACGCGTGCGATACCGACTGGCACGAGCACGAAGAGGCGCTCTCCGCAGAAGGGGTCCTCGTGGAGCAGCTCCTCCCGGCGTGGTGCCAGAGAGAGTTCTGGCGCAAGAACCCCGAGAAGATGCCGCCCCGGGCAGGCGATCGAGGACAGGACCGAGCCGACCCCCCCGACCACGGCGCCACGCGCTGAGCTGCGCGCCCTGTGCCCGTCCTCACCGCTCACCATCTCCACGGATCCTTCGGCCGCCGACCCTCCTCGACGGCGTCTCCGCCACCGTCCGTACGGGCGAGCGCGGTGGCATCGTCGGGCTGAACGGCTCCGGCAAGCGCGCGCTCGCTCGCGCCCTCGCCGGGCGCGCCCCGCAGGCTCAGATCCGGGCCGCGTGGCTCGTCGGGCGAGGAGCGCCCTGCTGCGTGCCCGCCAGGGCGGCGTCGCCCATCGTGCCCGCCGTGGCGGTCGAGCGGGTCGTCGGCTCGGTCGTCGGCTCGATGGCCCGCTGTACCCGGATCCGGTTGTGCACGTCCTCGACGCCCCGCACGCTCTCGGCGACCTGCTCGATGATGCGCTTGTGGTTGCGCTGGGGCACCGTGCCCTCGAGCGTGACCTCGTTGTTCAGCACCTCGACCGTGACGTCGCTCACGTCGATGTCATTGCGGTACGAGAGCATCTCGCAGATGTCCTCCTGGATGCGCGCGTCCGAGCGCTTGTAGCCCTTCGGCCCGCGGCCGAGCGCGCTGCGCACGCGCTCGCCGATCTCGCCCAGCGCGTGGCGGACGCCCTGCGCCGGCGAGCGGCCGGATTCGCGGTCGGTGCGCGCGAGGTGGCCCTCGTCGAGGTACGGGCCGCCGAGCCAGGCCTCGTCGGGGTAGTCGGGGCTCACGGCGCGGGTCATGCCGAGGTGGTAGGCGCCGCCGAGGTTGAAGCTGTACGCGCTGCCCACGGCGGGAAGGGGGTTGCCCCCGAAGCTGCGGCTGTGATCGCGTCCGCCGACGTAGTCGCCGCCGCGGTCGTCGTGGGGCCAGCCGCGCTCCTGGTCACCGGGACGACCGTCGCTGTTGGCGAAGCGGCGGTCGTCGAACGATCTCCCCGTGTCTTCGCGCTGCGTCCTGGGTGCGTGACCGCGAGCGCGCTCGCCGCCCCAGCCACGGTGGTCGCGCGCGACGGCGCCGCGATCGTAGAGCTCGCCAGCGCCGCGGCGCTCGTCGCGATGCCAGCCGTGCTCGGTGAAATGGCTCCGGCCGTCCCGGTAGCGCTCGTCCCAACCGCGCTCGGCTCGTCCGTAACCCGCGTCCCTTTCGAATCGATCTCGCATCCTGTGCCTCCTTTCTTCCTTGCCAGCCAGGTGCCTCGAAGGCATCGCTGGCACGCGATAGCGCCACGTGACCTGGAGCACGAAGATGGGTCGCGTCGGGGCCTGTGGCCACCGGGGAGGATCCTTTGTCTTGCGCCGGGGCGATCCCGAATGTGGCAAGTCACCGGATCAGCACAGAAGAGCCTGCTTTGGAGCCGCGACGCCGCTACTGCTCTGCGCCGATCTCGTCGAGGAAGTCGTTGTAGGTGTCGACCTTGTCCCACGGGACCACGTCGACGCCGAGATCGAACTGGTTGCCTCCGACGAGCTGCGGCGCGAGGATCTTCCTGGTCGCCTCGAGGCCGATGCTCTTGATGCCGTAGATGATGTAGGGCCCGAGGTACCCCTCGTAGTACTGCCGCTGGACGTGCGTGGCCTTGATGCGACCCTGGCGCATGTAGTCGGCGGTCTGCGGCGCGAAATCGAAGGCGACGATGGGGAGGTCCGGCGCGCGCGCGGCGTCCGCGGCCAGCACGCATCGATACGAGTCGCTGAACATCCCGATCAGGCCCACGACGGGCGGGTCCGCGTCCTCGATCTTGCCTTTCATCACCTCGACGTCCCTGGTCTCGTCATCGTAGATGGACTGATGTACCAGAACGTCGTAGCCGGCTGCCTCGAACACGCCCTTCGCGCCCTGAGTGCGATTCACGCCGTCGGCCCAGATCGGGTCGGCCCAGCCGTGGATGAGCACCGTACCCGGCCCCTCGGGCAGCATCTTGAGCAGCGTCTTCCCCGCCGCGTCCCCGGCAGACGTGCTGAGTATCCCGACGTAGATCGAGCGCGTCGATTTCGCCAGGTCGGTGTCGAGCGTCACCACGGGGATCCCCGCCGCGACGGCCTCGTCGAGCGCGGCCCCGTTGCCTTCGCCGAAGGGCGTGATGGCGATCCCCTCGGTGCCTTCCGCCACCGTCTGTTCTATCTGTTTCGTCTGGAGCTCCGTCAATTGCGCCTGATCTGTCGAAGCATCGGTGATCCCGAGCACGTTCCCCGTGACCCTCCCGGAGACCCCGAGCTCCCCCATGGCTCGGTTCGCGCCCGTGGCGATCGGCGCAAAGAAGCCGCTGAGGGACTTCAGCAAGACCGCGATCTGCATCGGCTGGATCGAGCTCTTGTTGATCTCGGCGACGAGCTTGTCGATCGTCGCCTCGATCTTCACCGGGATGAACTCGTTCTGAGGAAGCGGTGTTCGCTTGATGGGTGCGGCTGCCCGCGCCTCGTCCGTATCGCTCGCTCCGCATGCCGCCGTCATCAGCGTGAGCCCGGCGGCCGCTGCCCAATGTCTCCCGGTCATCGTCATGAGACCCCCTCCTGATACATTGTCGCTCGTTCGTGCGTGGTTCGTACGCGGTACCCTCGCGCGCGGATCAGACCTGTCGCGAGACGGCATCACAGCAAGGAGCGGCCTGTCAAGCGGCGCCCGGGGCAGGAGCTCCAGATCCGGAGTGAGGAATCACGTGGAGCTGCTGTGGAAACCGCTGTGGCCAGGAGCCATCCTCGGAGATAACCGTCCTTGTACGTGGTTGGCGGCGCGTCAGCCAGGAGGTGAGCACGGCGACACCGACGCCGATCTGCGCCGACCTCGTTCGTGGGCGCCAGATGCCGTGTTCGAGGAGCTGCCGTCCTCCTCGACCCGGATGATCGGAACGCGCGGCGCGCGGACGACCGAGGCGAGCAGCCTGCGCAGCGGCGCGCCGCCCGGGGACGCCGCCCGCGCCCGGGGGCGTCGACAGCGCCTCCTCAGCAAAGCGGGCCCATGTGGCATCCGCTGCGCTAAGCTCCGCGCCCTGTGCCCGTCCTCACCGCTCACGATCTCCACAAAGCCTTCGGCCCGCAGACCATCCTCGACGGCGTCTCCGTCACCATCCGCACCGGCGAGCGCGTCGGCCTCGTCGGGCTGAACGGCTCCGGCAAGAGCACGCTCGCGCGCATCCTCGCCGGCGTCGAGCTGCCGGACAGCGGCACCATCTCCCGCCGCCGCGGCGCCGAGATCGGCGTGCTCTCCCAGGACCCTGTCTTCGAGCCGTCCGACACCGCGCGCGACGTCGTGCTCGCCGGGCTCTCGGCGTGGCACGCCGCCAAGGCCCGCCACGACGAGGTGAGCCGCTCGCTCGCCGCCGGCACCGGGGACGCCGAGGCGCTCCTCGCCGCGCAGACCGAGGCCGCGGCCGACGTCGAGCGGCTCGGCGGGTGGGACATGATGCACCGGGTCGACGCCATCATCGGCCACGTCGGCGTCACCCGGCCCGACGCGCCCATGAGCGTGCTCAGCGGCGGCGACCGCCGGCGCGTCGCCCTCGCGCGCCTGCTCGTGTCGCGGCCGGCGCTCGCCGTGCTCGACGAGCCCAGCAACCACCTCGACGTCGAGACCGTCGAGTGGCTCGAGCGCTACCTCGTCGAGGAGCACCCCGGCGCGCTGCTCCTCATCACCCACGATCGCTACCTCCTCGACCGGGTCGTCGAGCGGACGCTCGAGATCGACAAGGGCAAGGTCTACAGCTACGACGGCGGCTACGAGGAGTACCTCGAGCAGAAGTCCGACCGCCTCGCGCTCGAGGCGCGCACCGAGTCGAACCGGCAGAATTTCCTGCGCACCGAGCTCGAGTGGCTGAGGCGCCAGCCGAAGGCGCGCACCGGCAAGCAGAAGGCGCGCATCCAGCGCGCGGAGACGACCAAGGCCGCCCCGCCGCCGAAGGCCGAGCGCACCGCGCAGCTCTCGGTCGAGTCGGTGCGCACCGGCAAGACCATCCTCGAGCTGAAGAAGCTCGGCCTCGCCGTCGACGGAAAGTGGCTCGTGCGCGGCCTCGACTTCTCCCTCACCAAGGGCGAGCGCGTCGGCGTCGTCGGCCGCAACGGGACGGGCAAGACCACCATGCTGCGGGCGATCCTCGGCCAGGTGGCCGCCGAGGGCGACGGCGCGGCCGCCGAGGGGCCCACGATGGAAGGCGAGGTCGTGCTCGGGAAGAACTCGAGTATCGCCTACTTCGACCAGCACCGCAGCGGACTCGACCTCGACAAGTCGATCTTCGAGAACATCGCGGGCTCCCACACGCGCGTCGAGGTCGGCGGCCGATCCATGGACGTGCGCAGCTACCTGGAGCGGTTCCTCTTCGACCCGAACAAGGCGCGGCAGCCGGTCGGCTCGCTCTCCGGCGGGGAGCGGGCGCGCGTGGCGCTCGCGAAGATGCTCACCCAGAGCGTCAACGTGATCATCCTCGACGAGCCCACGAACGATCTCGACGTGATGACCCTGGCCGCGCTCGAGGGGATGCTCGTCGAGCTCGACGGCTCGGCGCTCGTCGTGACCCACGACCGCTGGTTCCTGAACCGGGTGGCGACCTCGATCCTCGCGTTCGAGGGCGGCGGCCGGGTGGTGCGGTACGCGGGCAACTACGACGCTTACCGCGAGCAGCGCGCCCACGCCGCGGCCGAGGTCGAGGCGGAGGCCGCGGCGCGGGCCGCGAAGGCGCAGGCCGCGGAGCCCCGGCCCGCGCTGGCGCAGGCGAAGACCGTCGCGCGGGCAGGCGGCGCGCCGAAGCTCACGTACGCCGAGCGGACCGAGCTCGACGGCATCGTCGGGAAGATCGACGAGGCCGACCAGAAGGTCCGCGAGCTGGAGGCGAAGCTCGCCGACCCGACGCTCTACTCGAGCCGCGGCCCCGAGGTCGCGGGGCTGCTCTCGGATCTCGAGCGCGCCAAGCAGGAGGCGGCGCGCCTGGTGAGCCGGTGGGAAGAGCTCGAGACGAAGCGCGAGGCCGCGGGCAAGAGTTGACGGGCGTGACGGGCGCGCGACGGCCCTTGTGGACGCCGCGCCGCCCGGCGACCATGGCCCCATGATGACCGTGTTCGAGGTGTACCTCGCCGAGGGAACGGGGAGCGCCGACCTGCTCAGCGCCGAGGTGCTGAAGGAGACGGGCGCGCAGGTGATGACCCTCAAGGAAGCCGAGATGGTCGGCTTCCAGGGCATGCAGGCGCTGGACGGCGCCGGTGACGTGCGGCTCATCGCCGTGGCCGCGCGCGACGCGCCGTGGATCCACCGCTGCCTCGAGGGCAGCCGGGCGGTCGTCTCGTTCCGGGCCCACCAGGTGGACTGAGCGGCGAGCGCGCGCCGCTCGACCGAGCCCCTCGGTAGCCATGGCGGCCCGCCGATGAGCGCAGCCCGAGAGCGCCCGCGCGCACGGCCGGCGTCGCGGCCCGAGGCGCCGGCGGCCGCGCTGCCCCAGGCGCCGGCGGCGATGCCGCGAGGGACGTATGTCGTCGTCAAGCGCTTCTCCTCGAAGGAGGAGCCCCGGCGCATCACCGCCGCCGTCTTCGATCCGGCGCTGGTGCCGTGCGCGCGCGTGGGCTTCGAGAACCACCGCAACGTCTTCCACCGGCGCGGCGCCGGGCTGCCGCCGCTGCTCGCCCGCGGCCTGCGCGCGTTCCTGAGCTCCACGCTCGTGGACATGTATTTCCGGCAGTGGAGCGGCCACACGCAGGTGAACGCCGCCGATCTCCGGAACCTCACCTGTCCGCCGCCCGAGGCGATCGAGCGGCTCGGCGCCCGCGCCGGGGCCAGCGCCCTCGGACAGCGCGAGATCGACCGCGCCGTCGAGGAGGCGCTCGGGGGCCACGCCGCGCGCGGCGGCCCGCGCGCGACATGACCGGATCGCCGCGCATGCCAGTCCAGCCGCCGGACGCCGAGAACATGAAGTTCCGGCAAGCGCGCTGAAGAAGGTGAATCTCTCCTTCGTGAACATCGCAGAACCCCTGTGTTCGTCGCCACGAAGGGAGTGGCTCCGAGGTCGAAATGCGCATGTCCGCCGCGCGCACAGGGCTTGCAGCGCGGCAACAGGAGCGGTCTCGCGCGGCGGGAAAGGTCCGGTGTGGTTGCTTTGCGCACCGGCGATGGTAACAGGACCGCATGTTTCATTTCTCTCTACGTGGTCATGCGCTCTTTGCGCTCTTCGCGCTCTCCGCGCTCGCGCCGGGCTGCGGATCGGAGCGGCCGCAGGCGGGCGACACGAGGCCGCCGGCGTCGGGGCCGGGGCAGGGGACGCCCTTCGAGAACCCCGGCGGGATGTGGCTGCCCGAGCAGATGGCGCAGCACAAGGACCAGCTCAAGGCGCTCGGCCTCGAGATCGCCCCGGAGTCGCTCACCGATCCCACGGCCTCCCCGCTCGGCGCGGTGGTGAGCCTGGGCGGCTGCTCGGCCTCGTTCGTGTCGGCCGACGGGCTCATCGCGACGAACCACCACTGCTCGACGCGTGCGCTCCAGTACAACTCCACGCCGGAGCAGGACCTCCTGACGAACGGCTACCTGGCGAGGACCCGCGCCGAGGAGAAGTGGGCCGGCCCCACGGCGCGCGTGTTCGTGACCCGCGCGTTCCGCGACGTCACCGGCGAGGTGCGGCGCGGCATCGCGTCGATCTCGAGCGACCTCGCGCGCTACGAGGAGATCGAGAAGCGCAAGAAGCAGCTCGTGGCCGCGTGCGAGGAGGGGCGCCCCGAGGTCCGCTGCTCCATTGCCGAGTATTTCGGGGGCGGCAAGATCTCGCTGATCGAGCAGCTCGAGATCAAGGACGTCCGCATCGTGTATGTCCCGCACGAGGGCATCGGCAACTTCGGCGGCGAACTCGACAACTGGCGCTGGCCACGCCACTCCGGCGATTTCGCCTTCTTCAGGGCGTATGTCGGCAAGGACAACCGCCCGGCGAACCACGCCGACGACAACGTGCCGTATCGCCCGGCGCACCACCTGAAGCTCGCGTCCGCGCCGCTCAACCAGGACGACCTGGTGATGGTCGCCGGCTACCCCGGCACGACGAACCGGCTCCGGACCGCGGCGGAGGTGGAGTCCGCCGTGTCGTGGCAATACCCGAAGCGGGTGTCGTTCTACGAGGAGTCGATCGCCCTGCTCGAGGACCTCGGCAAGCGGGATCCGGCGGCGAGGATCAAGGCGCAGCCGACCATCCAGGGCTACAGCAACTACCTGCTCAAGACGCGCGGCCTGCTCGACGGGCTGGTCGAGGGCGGCCTGGCCAGGGAGAAGGCCAAGCTGGAGGAGGAGCTCAAGGCCTGGATCGACGCCGACCCGGCGCGCAAGGCGGCGTACGGTGGCGCGATCGAGCAGATCGCCGCGGCGCACGCCGAGCAGCAGAAGACGCGCGAGCACGACGCGACGGTGTCGGAGATCCTGTCGTCCGCGAGGCTCCTCGACGCCGCGGTCACGATCGTGCGCATGGCCGAGGAGCGGCCCAAGGCCGACGCCGAGCGCGACGCCGAGTACCAGAAGCGCAACTGGGAGCGCCTCGAGCAGGCGCAGGTGTCGCTCCAGAAGTCGTACAGCCGGACGATCGATCAGGGCACCTTCAAGCTGGCCGTGAAGCGCGCGCTGCGGCTCGATGCGAAGGAGCGGCCCGCGCTGATCGGGAGCCTCGCGGGCGGGCAGGCGCCGACCGAGGCCACCCTCGGCGCGGCGATCGACGCGATCTACGCCGGCACGGCGCTCGAGGACGCGACGGCCCGGGTCAAGCTGCTCAAGACGGCCACCGTCGACGAGCTCAAGGAGAGCCGGGATCCGATGATCCGCCTGGCGCTGGAGCTCGCGCCCGTCGACAAGGCCATCGAGGCCCGGGACAAGGCGTACGCCGGGGCGATGACCCTGGTGAAGCCGCGCTTCGTCGAGGCGCTCCGCGAGTACCGGGGCGGGATGCTGGCGCCCGACGCGAACGGCACGCTGCGCATCACGTACGGCACCGTGCGGGGCTACAAGCCGGAGATCGACAAGCCTGTCTATCGCCCGTTCACCGTCGTCAGCGAGCTCGTGAAGAAGAACACCGGCAAGCCGCCGTTCAACGCCCCGGAGGCGCTGCTCGAGGCGGCGCGCGAGAAGCGGTTCGGCCCGTACGTGGACGACGACCTCGGCGAGGTCCCGGTCTGCTTCCTGAGCGATCTCGACATCACGAACGGCAACTCCGGCTCCGCGACGCTGAACGCGCGCGGCGAGCTCGTGGGCCTCGCCTTCGACGGCAACTACGAGGCGATGGCGTCCGACTGGCTCTTCATGCCGTCGATCACGCGGACCATCCACGTGGATCACCGCTACATGCAGTGGGTGATGGACGCCGTGTCGGGCGCGGACGCCGTGCTCCAGGAGATGGGCGGCACGCCCGTCCTCCCGTGAGCGCGGCCGCGGCGGCGCCGGCGCGGGTCATGCGCCGGCGCCGCGCCGCGGCTCCCACCACGGCGGTTCAGGGCGTCGGCCTCACGCGCCGGCGTCGTCGGCGTCGTCGGATGACACCCGCACGTCTCCCTCGGTCACGGTCCAGAGGATCGACGTGCAGCTCCGCCCGAACGCGGGATCGTGGGTGACCAGGAGGAGCGCGCCCGGGTAGTCGGCGAGGGCGCGCTCCAGCCGCTCGATCGAGGGCAGATCGAGGTGGTTGGTCGGCTCATCGAGCACGAGCGCCCACGCGTGCTGCCCGAGGCCCAGCGCGATCATCAGCTTCCGCGCCTCGCCGGGCGAAGGCCGCGCCGACGCGAGCAGGCGCCCCGGCTCGACGCCGAGCGCCGCCACGAGCGACATCACCCGACCGCGCTCCTCCGGGGGCAGGCGCCGCGCCGCCGCGATGAGCGCCTGCTCCTCGGCCTCTCCGAGCTCCTGCGGCACGTAGAGCACCCGGTCCGCCGGCACCCGCGCGCTCGCGAGCAGCGCCTTGACCAGCGTGGTCTTGCCGCCCCCGTTCGGGCCGGCGATCCGGATGCGGTCCTCGCGGCCGACGCTGAGCCGCACGTCCCGCAGGAGCGCGGGGCCCTCGCCGCCGCCCGCGCGGATCTCGGGCGCGTCGAGCACGAACAGCCACGGCGCGGGCGATCGCTCGTAGCCGACGAACACGCTGCGGCCCACCGCCTTCTCGAACTCGAACTCTCCCGCCTCGGCCGACACCTTCTCGAGCTTGCTCCGCGTCACGCCCACGGTGCGCGACAGCCGCGCCTCGGCCGACGACACGCGGAAATTGGCCAGCATGCCCCGGGCGTCGTGATCGCGCGGGCCCTTGCTGCGCTTCCCGATGCTCCGCTGCGCGTCGGCCGCGGCCTGCTCCCGCCGCTCCTCGCCGAGCCGGCGGCGGAGCTGCCGCTCCTCGGCGCGCAGCCGCTGGTGCGCCTCCTCGCGCCCGCGCGCCTCCGCGTCCCAGAGCTCCCTGGCCGCGCTGTAGCCGCCCGGATAGAGCCGCGCCGCGGCGCGATCGACCCGGATCGTGCCCACGGTCAGCGAATCGAGGAGCTCGCGATCGTGCGAGACGCACGCGCCGATCCCCTGGAAGCCGCCCAGCGCGCCGACGAGCAGCGCCCGCGCGTCCGCGTCGATGTGGTTCGTCGGCTCGTCGAGCAGGAGCAGGTCCGGCGCCGCGGCGAGCGCCGCGCCGATCTGCCACCGCTTGCGCTCGCCGGGCGACAGCGTGGCCCAGCGCTCGAGCGCCGCCGGATCCAGCAGGAGCTCGCCGCGCAGCCGGCGCGCCGCGCCGTCGTCGGCCGCGCCGAGCGCGCGGATCGCCGCGCCTTCGTGCTCGACGGCCTGCGGGCAGACCGCGATCGACGCGCCCCGCGGATCGAGGCGAACGCTCCCCGCGTCGGGCGCGAGCTCGCCGGCGAAGAGCCGGAGGAGCGTTGTCTTGCCGGCGCCGTTCGGCCCGACGATCCCGTACCAGCCGGGCGTCAGGCAGAGATCGACGTCCGCGAGGATCGGGGACGCGTCGGAAAAAGAAAAGGAGAGACGATGCGCGCGCAACGACGACATACAAGCTCCTGAATCCTGAGGGCCACGCGGCCCGGTCACGGGACGGGCAGGCTGCGTTGCGCGGCCAGGCGAAAGAGACCTGGCGCGCTCGCGACCTGCGACGGAGACCGATTCAGGAGCTGATCTTCACCGGAGCACTCTCCTCTTGCGTCAGCGGCAATGTGTAACAGAGCGACGCGGCCCGCGCAACCAGCGCAGCCGAGGTGACCTGTACGCCGCGGTCGCGCGGCGGTCGCGCGGCGCGCGCGCGGCGACGACATCCGCGCGGCGCCGACATGCCCTCAGGGGAACAGCTTCTTCGCGAGCTCGGGTTTGCCGGCCAGGATCTCCCGCAGCGCGGGGGTCACGCTCTCGAGCAGCGTGGGCCCGACCTTCGCGTCCTCGACCCAGCGCCAGTCGATGGGGCCGAGCGGCGGCTCGGGGTCGTACTCGACGATCGCCTGGATCGTGCGCGCCACGTCGTTGCCCGCGAGCCGCGCGACCAGGGCGATCGCCATGTCGATGCCGGCCGACACGCCCGCGGCGGTGATGACGTTGCCGTCCTCGACCCACCGCTTGCGCACAGGGACCGCGCCGAGGCGGCCGAGGTGCTCGAGGAACGTCCAGTGCGTGGTCGCGCTGCGCCCCTCGAGCAGCCCCGCCGCGGCGAGGATGATCGACCCGGTGCACACCGAGGCGAGCACCTCGGCGGCCCTCCCCGCGGAGCGGACATAGGCCATCAGCTTGTCGTTCGCGATCGCCTTGATCGGGCCGGCGAGCCCGCCGGGGATCACGAGCGCGAACGGCTCGGGCACCTGCTCGAAGGTCCGCTCCGGCTGCATGCCGATCCCCACGTCGGTGGGCATGGGCTCCAGGCGCTCTCCGACCGTGACCACGTCGAAGGCGCCGAAGCTCTCGAGGTTCTTGACCACCTGGAGCGGCCCGATGAGGTCGAGCGGCGTCATGTCAGGATAGATGAGGAACGCGATCTGCCTCTGTTGCATGAGAACTCCGTTGTGGGGCGCCGAGCGCGGGCGAGGTCAGGGTCCCGGTGCGACCCTCCGGCGCAGCCGGGCCGGCCGGGGTCGCACGCGAGGACCCAGGTGAGCCCGCTGCGGGACACGCCGCAAGCGCGAACCGCAGCAGAGGCCGCAGCGAATGTGCGCGCGCGGGCGACCGCGTTGTCGATACGCATGCGCACGCGCACCCGCGCGCCCCGGGCAGACGCCGGGCGCGCCGCGCGCGTCAGGCGGCCAGGAAGCCGCCGTCGACAGGGAGCGGGGCGCCGGTGACGTAGGCCGCGCCGTCCGAGCACAGCCACACGGCGGCGCCGGCGACCTCGTCCTCGGTCGCCATCCGCGACATCGGGTGCTCTGCCACCAGCGCCTGGACGAGCTCGGGCGCGAGCGCCTCGGCCTGCTGCATGCCGGGCGTGCGGGTGACGCCGGCGCAGAGGGCGTTCACGCGGATGCCCCGGGTCGCGAACTCGAGCGCCACCGACCGTGTCATCCCGACGACGGCGTGCTTGGACGCGACGTACGCGTGGTGCGCCGGCTTCCCGGCGAGCCCGTAGATCGCGCTCATGTTGACGATGGCGCCCCCTCCCGACGCGAGCATGGCCGGGATCTCGTGGCGCATGGCCAGCCAGACCCCGCGGGCGTTGATCGCCATGACGCTGTCCCACACCGCCTGATCGGTGTCCTCGAGGCGGGCCATGTCGCCGCCGGCGCCCGCGCAGTTGACCGCGCAGTCGAGCCGGCCGAAGCGCGTCATCGTCTGTTCCACGGCGCGCTTCACCGACGCCTCGTCCCGCACGTCGGTCGGGACGAACAGCGCCGTCGCGCCCTCCTGCTCCAGCGCCGCGCAGGCCCGCCGCCCGGCGTCCTCGTTCCGGGCGGCCACGGCGACGCGCGCCCCCGCGCGGGCGAACGCGCGCGCCGTCGCGAGGCCGATGCCGGAGGTGCCCCCGGTGACGAGCGCGACCCTTCCGGAGAAATCGTATCTGATCATGAGAGCTCCCTTGTGGATGAACCTACGCAGCGCCGGAGCCGATGCCGCTCCGGATGAACCGGACTGCCTGCCGGGCGAGGCGACGGCGGCGCTTCGGGCCGAGCTGCGCTCGCAGCGCGTCCGAGGCCAGCACGTCGTGGAGCTCGGCCCCGAGCTCCTGGAGCACGGCGTCCGTGAGCCCGGGGCCGATGACGGCGGCGACCAGGCGGGTCGCCACCTCGAGGCTGGTGTCGCCGGCGCGGAGGGCGCCGCTCGCGACGCCCTCCGCGAGCAGGGCCCGGAGCTCCGCGGCGCCGGCCTCGCAGATGGCCTTGTGCAGGCCGCGGACCTCGGCGTCCGCCGTCGGGTCGGCCGCGGCCGCGGACAGGCGGGCGAGGCGCGGGTGCTCGACGAGGAACGCCATGCCGCGCTCGATGACGGTCTCGAGGCGCGCCCAGAAGTCGCCCTCCAGCGGCGCCGCGCCCACGAACGCGCGCTTGCGCCGCGGCGCCTCCTCGGTGAGGAGCCACCGGTAGAGGTCGAGCTTGTCGTCGAAGTACTGATAGAAGCTGCCCTTCGGGATGCGCGCGCGGCGCGCGATCTGCGACAGCGAGGCCTCGGCGTAGGTCCGGTCCGCGAACTCGACGATGGCCTCGCGGACGAGGCGATCCCGCCGCTCCTCGGGCAGCCCAAAGAACGTGCTCTTCGGCATGCGACCGGTCAGTCATATGACCGATCGGTCGCATGGTCAAGGCATGTTTCACGGTCGGCGCACGCTGGCCTCATGAACAAGGCATGTGCGGCGGCGTGCTCCTCGTGCCTCCCGCGCCCTCCACGCTCGGCGGCGAGGCCTTGCTCCGCGCGGGCGCCGCCCTGGGCGAGGCTTGCCATGGCGGCGCCGTTCACGTAGCACGATCCCGGGAGAGACCCGACCATGCATGAACAATCGATGCCTCCGGCGGCGCGTGTTCTTCAGATGATCACTGCGTCCTGGATCACGCAAGCCATCGTCACGGCCGCGAAGCTGGACATCGCGGATCGCGTCAAGGACGGCCCCGTCGCTGTCGAAGCGCTCGCGGAGGCCGCCGGCGTCCACGCGCCCTCCCTCTATCGCGTCCTGCGCGCGCTCACCGCCGTCGGCGTGTTTGCGGAGACGGAGCCGGGCCGCTTCGGGCTCACGCCGCTCGCCGACTGCCTGAGGAGCGACGCGCCGGGCTCGCTCCGCGCTTATGCGCTCATGACGGGCGACGCGTGGTGCCAGCATAGCGTGATCGACCTGCTGCGCTGCGTGGAGACGGGCAAGCCCGCGCCGACGCGGCTCTACGGTGTCGACAACCTCTTTCAGTACTTCGAGACGGCGCCGGAGGCCGCGGCCCATTTCAACGACGCCATGACGTCCTTCGCCACGCAGATCCACAGGGCGGCGGCGGCGGCGTACGACTTCTCCGGGGTGCGCCGCCTCGTCGACGTGGGCGGCGGGCACGGGGCGCTGCTCGCCTCGATCCTCTCGCGCCATCCGGAGATGCGCGGCGTGCTCTTCGATCTGCCGCGCGTCGTCGGCGACGCGAAGGCGAGCCTGGAGCGGGCGGGGGTGGCCGCGCGCTGCGAGGTGGCGGGCGGCGACTTCTTCCGCTCGGTTCCCGAGGGAGCGGACGCCTACATCCTCTCTGCCATCCTCCACGACTGGAGCGACGAGGAGTCCCTCCTCCTTCTCAGGAACGTCCGCCGCGCCATCGCCGACGGCGGCCGGCTCCTGGTGGTCGAGGCCGTGATCCAGCCGGGCGACGGGCCGGACTTCGGCAAGGTCTTCGACCTGGCGATGCTCGTCGCCGGCGGCGGCCGGGAGCGCACCGAGGCGGAGTTCCGCGCGCTCCTCGCCGCCGCTGGATTCCGCCTCTCGCGGACCTTCCCCACCGCGAGCCCGACGACGGTGATCGAGGCGGTCCCGGCGTAGGTCGGCGCGCCGCGGGGGGAGGGACGCCCCGGAGACGACCTCTCGACCGCGGTGGAAGGTCGCCTCGAGCACGACGTCGAGCGATCCGCGGCCGAGGCCGCCACGAGGGCGTCGAGGCGCAAGGAACGCGCTCCGATGGACCGAGGCGTTCATCTTGCATGGCGAGCAGACGATCTCTTCCTTCGTACTGTCACGCTGTAATGCACATCCACATTCTTGGTGAAATCCTTTGCTGCCAGCATTCTCGGCGAGAGCGCCATGCATTCGCACGTGCGCTCGCCCCGGGGCATCTCACTTCACGGCACGTTCCGAGGGGGGCCTCCCGAAGCCGTATCGAAATCGCGCGTCAGGCATTCACGGATGCAAGTCGAGGCGATTACAGGTTTCAATGCTGCACGGCCGAGCCCGGGAGACCTCATGTATCTCGAATGTATCTCGAAAGTTTGCCGGCTCCCTGACGCGACCCTCCTCTGCCAGACGCCCGCCGAGGCTCGCCTGTCTGAAGCGGGTGCCGCGGATGCCCGGTCGCAGCGCGCCCGCCCGGCCTTGCAGGATTTGTGTGATTTTTGCCGGACGGGGCGTGTCCTGGGTCGGCCACCGCATCCGCAGAACCGGGGTGAGGAGTGTCGACTGCGCCGTGAACGTCACGCACGGACAAAGAAGAAAGAATACGTTTGCTTATTCGTGCGCATGGTATACCATCGTGTCGTTCAATGGAGGAGCACCGACCGAACCATCAGAAACCGGTAGCGAGCAAGAGCGCCTAAGCGCGTGCTTGTTGGCTCGGGTCTCATGATGCACCGGGCGACGTCCTCGCAGCAGTCCGACCGTACGTGACTCTCACGCGCTCGCATCTGGCGAGCGCGTGGACGATCGAAGGATACAGCACGCCTCGCGCGGGAGCTCGAGCTTCGCCTCGGGCCGCGCAGCGGCTGTTTGTGGCCTGCTGGCGAGAGACGCGTCCAGGAGACGACGCGCTGGAGCATCGTATCGATGCGTCCTGCGACGGAGTATTCGTGCTCTTCCAGGCGCCCCGAGAGAGCCGCTTCCGAGAGGGGGCCGCTTCATCGTCATGGCGCCTCCCGATGACGCTAGCTGACGGGCCGCGATCTCGCAGGCCGGCGAACATGCGCCGCTGTCCAGCAGCGGTCGTGCCCTCCCATGTCACAGGAAGAGAGCGATGAGTCGACTGAACTTATTTGCCCCCGATGTTCGCGAGAACCCGTATCCGTTCTATGCGGAGCTGCGCCGCAAGTCCCCGGTGTGCCAGGTGGACCCCAATGGGATATGGGTGGTCACGCGTTACGATGACATTGTCACTGCATTCAAGAACAATCAGGTGTTCTCCTCTTCGGGACTACGCATAGTCACCGAGCCTCCCTACCTGGAACGCCACAACCCGCTTTCCGACTCGCTGGTCCTCGCGGACCCTCCGCGTCACGGCCGGCTGCGCAATATCATCGGACGAGCCTTCACCGCCGCCACGGTGAGCTCGCTGGAGCGGCACATGCGCTCCACGGCGTCGAGGCTGACCGATGAGATGCTGCATCGCCGCGAGGTGGAATTTATCGCTGATTTTGCCTGTCCCGCGCAGACCCGCGCCCTCGCCCAGCTCATCGGCCTGGATAGCTCGCTCGAGGCGCACTTCATTCGCTGGACGTCGGACGTGTTCAGTCTCTCTTCAATCTCCCCGGACGACCATGCTCGGATCCATGGAGTCCGTGGAACGATTGACGAGATGGAGCAATATATGAAGAAGCTGGTGGCGAGTCGCCGCCAGCAGATGGAGGACGATCTGGTGAGTGATCTCCTCCGGTGTGAGGTGGATGACGGCGGGCTCACAGAGAACGAGCTGATCGCCTGCCTCTTGCTGCTCCTGGTGGCGGGGCTGGAGACGACATCGACGCTGATGACCCAGATGGTGTTGATGCTCGCCCGGCGGCCGGAGTGGATGGATCGCCTGCGGGCGGAGCCCGCCCTCATACCGCGCTTCATCGACGAAGTTCTGCGGTTCGAGCCGCCCCTGCACGCCACGATGCGACTGACCCTGGCCGAGACGGAGATCGGCGGAGTTCGCCTGCCCGCGCGGGCGATGGTCGCGTTGCTCGTGGGCTCGGGCCTACGCGACGAGAAGCGCTTCCACGAGCCCGACCGCTTCGATCCAGAGCGACGCGCTCAGAGCAGCCTGCCTTTCGGTCACGGTGCTCACTTCTGCATCGGAGCCATGATGGCCCGAACGCAAGCCCGTGTCGTCCTGGAGGAGCTCCTGCTCCGGTGCCGTCGAATCGAGCTGCGCGCGGAGCGCCTGGAGTGGAACACAGGCCTCAACACACGGTGCCCGCTGGCGCTTCCCATCGAGGTGATTCCCTCCTGATATTGCGCCGCGCGAGAGCGGCCGCTCATGCAGGGCGGTGACGGCACGCACGCTTTACGAGCATGCGCCCGGGCTTCCAGGTAGGTCAGCGCTACCTGCGGGTGGCTCTGCGTTGGTGCCTACTTTGGTCTGCACACCGTCACTGCGCCTTACGAATGTCATGGTAGCATCGTTCTGCTCGCGCCAGGTCGCCGCTCGCTCTCTGCAGGATGAGCAGCGGGGCTGCGGCTTGCGATGGAGTCTGTCATGTCGTCCGATCGTATCAGCGTCGTTGTGGGTAAAGGCGAACCTCGTGGTTTCGACTACCCGTTCTCTGCATCATGTCACCCGAAGATAGATGTCGTCCATCGCCGCACACTACAATGGGTTCGTCGGTTGAGGCTTACGGAGGATGATCGTGCCCTCTCGAGGATCAAGGCAGCCAACGTCGCTCATCTCGCGGCGTGGCTGTTGCCTGCGGCGAGCATGCAGACCGTCCAGTTGGCATCCGATTTCACCGCCGCGCTGTTCCTCCTGGACGATGCCTACGATGAGGGCAGCCTCAGCGTGAATCCCGAAGCTGTCGCGGGCCTGAACGAGCGATATCTGGGGGAGCTGTTTGGGTACATAAGAGCGGACTTGAGCGATCCAGTGACGCGCGGTTTGCTTGATATTCGCGACCGTATCAAGGGAGACCACCCCAATTTCTTCTTGAACCGCTGGCTATCGCACTTCCAGTATTACTACGAGGCGAACCTCTGGGAGGTCAACAACCGAGCGCAGCAGAGGGTCCCGGGTGTCGATGAATACTTGATGATGCGACGCTTCAGCGGGGCGGTCTATACGTATTGTGATCTTCTTGAGCTGATACTCGATAGACCGCTTCCGCTTGAGGTCGTGCGGCATCCGCTTATCCAGGGCGTCCGCGATATATGCAACGACATCCTTTGCTGGACCAACGACTACTTCTCCCTCGGGAAGGAGCTGAGAACCGGCGAGGTTCACAACCTCATCATCGTCCTGATGAATAGTGAAAACATGACGCTGGAAGATGCCATCGCACGGCTGAGGCGGATGCACGACGACAGGATCGCAGCGTACCAGGACATCAAGGGAAAAGCGCTCGCGCTGTGGGCGGAAGACGATGTTCGCTGTTACCTCGACGCTGCTGATGCCATGATCGCTGGCAATCAACGCTGGGCGCTCGAGGCAGGCCGCTACGCGGGGCTGGAGAGTCTCATCGCGCACGCTGGATGACGCGACGCGCGGTTCAAGTCTCCTCGGTTCGCAGGCGTGAGCGCTGTCGGCGGGCGGGAGCAGCGACGGGAGCCCGGAGGCACTGCTCCTGGCGGTCCTGCCGTGCCCGTGTCTCTCACGCGTGTACTCTCGCCGAGCTGCGCTTCATGGCGTAGGCGATGCCAGCCTTGAGGTTCGACCGCGTCTCTATAGAACCGAGGTCCACGCCGAGCCCGATCAGGCTCTGGGCCACCGCAGGGCGGAGCCCCGTCAGCATCGCCCGGCATCCGAGCAACCCGACCGCCTTGGCCAGGCTCATCAGCCTGCTCGCCACGCTCGTGTCGATACTGTTGACTCCCGTCACGTCGATGATCACCATCTTGGCGGAGCTGGCTGCGACGCCCTCCATCGCGGTCTCCAGCATCTGAGCGGCACGGCTGTCGTCAATGGTCCCGATGATCGGCATCACCATGATGTCATCGGTGATCGGGATGAACGGCGTCGACAGCTCGAACAGCCTGGCCCGCTGGCCCTGGATGATCTCCTCTTGCATCTGGACGTGCTCCTCCTGAAGGCGGATGCGCTCGGCCAGCTCCATTTGCAGTCTGTCGTTGACATCGCGAAGCTGCTCGTTGGACACGCGGAGCTCCTCGGTGCGCGCCGCGACCTCCTGCTCGAGCCGGTCGTAGATCTTCGCATTTTCAATGGAGGTCGCTATCTGACTCGAAAGTAGGTTCAAGAGCTCGAAGCGCTCCTCTGTGAACGCCCCGGCTGACAGGTTGTTCTCCAGATACAGCACCCCGATCAGTCGGCCCTGGCGCATGATCGGCGAGCACAATAGAGACTTCGTCTGCTGCTCCTGGATGTATGGGTCAGCAGAGAACCTGATTTCGTCTGCTGCATCGTCGAGCAGTACGCTCTCCAGCGTGCGCTGTACATACGCCAGCACGGACCGCGGGACCTTCCCGGATGCCTGGAGCGGCGTGCCCTGAAGCGCGCGGACCTCCTTGGGCTGCACGGTCCCCTCGGCCTCGATGAAGAGCGCGTCGCCACGCACGAGGGCCAGCGCGCCGTATCGCGCGCCCACGTTCTCGAGCACGATGGTCATCAGATTTTCCAGGAGTCTCTCCAGGACGATCTCGCTCGCTACGGCCTGTGACGCCTTGACGACGCTGAGCAGGTCCAGGGTCGAGCCACCGTGGTTCGACGTCGTTGTCACGTTCGCCGCCCCCGACTCGCGGGGCGTCCCCTCGAGGACGAGCTGAGGAAACTCGGCAACGAGGCTCTGGCACTTCGCCTCGGCGCCCCACAGAGCGTAGCCTCGATAGGCCATTGTCAGGTAGTGCTCGGCGATCTCGTGTCTGCCCAAGCTCCGGTAGAACGACGAAGCCAGCTCGTACGCCAGTGCCTCTTCGTGGATGTATCCGTGCTTCCGTGCTCCCGCGATCGCCAGATCGTACAGGTGCATGGCCTCCACCACGGCATGCTTCGCGCGCGCCATCTCCGCGCTCACGAGATCGTGCTTGTGCTGGTTGTTCTCTGGGGCAGAGCGAGCCCACTGCTCTAGCAACCCGTGAATGACGTCGACCTTCGCGAGCGCGGCGCCTCGCTCGTCGTTGGGCAGTCGGTCGAGGGCGGCGAGGATCGAGAGCGAGTAGTAGAATTTGTGCTCAACGTTGGTGATGAAGGCCGAGACGTCCTCGTATCCATCCACGACGCGGAGAGAGTCGTAGGCCAGATCGGGATGGCCAAAGTAGTAGAGCAACATTCCTCTCGCGAGATGGAGGGAGAGCTCTGAGGTTCTGTTGTGCTCGAGGCGCGGGACCATCGTCGTCTCATCGAAGTCCGCTCCGACCAGCCGCAGCTTCTCTGCTGAGCAGTCCCGCAGATTGTTGACTAGCTGCTTCCAGATCTTGATGAAGTAGAGCTCTTTTGGCTGGTTGAGCTTCGTTGACAGCTCAATGGAGCTCTGCATGCGCTGCTCCGTGGAAGCCAGGTTCTCTCCCACGAAGAGCGAATGCGTGGCGTGGTAAATGGAGCTGTAGCCGGCGTACTCGATGTCGCCTGTGGTCAGGCCGACCTGGGTAGCGTGACGCGTCGGCTCGAGGGTCTCTCGCAGATGACGGCTCCAGTGATGGATCGCTACGTAGTGGAGCGTGTACACCTTGGCTTCGAGCTCGGTCGCGCGAAGGCTCTGGGTCAGCTCGATCGCCAGCCGGCCGAGCGCGAAGCCGTAGCTCACGTTGTTCATGAAGCTGACTTGAATATGACCGTAGATCGCATATGCATACGCCGCAGCGGGGGATTTCCCGTGCTGGACGCAGATGTTGACCATCGTGAACGCGATCAAGGGAACGAGGTCGGGCCTCGCATGGACGGCGGCGGGGAACATGGAGACCAGGATCCGGTTCGCCGCCACCATTCGCCTGTCGGCCAGCACCGGGAGCTGCGCCAGCCGCGCGATGTCGACGTCGGCCGGCGGTGTCTCGGAGAGCGGGACCTCGAGCATTCCGAGCACGTCCATGGCCATTTCGATGGCCTCTGACATGCGATTCTGTGTTATATAGAACTGGATTCGCGTCTCGTAGACCCGGATCTTCTCGAAGACATCTCTGGATTGCTGTACGACGATCTTGGCGAGTATCTCGGCGTTCTCGAAGTTGATCGTCAGGTATTCGAGCTCGACGAGATCCGTGTAGATGGCGAGCGACAGCTCGTGGTTGGTCTGCCACGAATCTTCCGGCAAGAGCGCGAGGGCCGCGCGGAGGTACTGCACGCCGGGACCATACGCCGTGGAGCGCCTCGCCTTCTGCGCGGCCTTGAGGTTGAGCGCCGCAGCCTTGTAGCGCTCCCTCCCATCGACGATGAGGTCGGCGCCCGCGTTCAGGTGCCTCACGATATCGTAGATCCGCTCCTCGATCGACTCAGGCTTGATCTGCTGGAGCATCAGTTGACCGAGCTCCAGATGGACCCTCTTCTGCTCGCTCGACGCGAACAGTTGGTAGGCCGCCTGCTGTACACGATCGTGCAGGAACTTGAAGACGACGGATTTTTCGTCGGTGTCGTCCAGGAACCTTGTGATCTTGTAGTCGCTGTCGACCGGCACGATGAGCCCTGCCTCCAGCGCTCCCCAGAGGTCTTCGTCGGTGGCGCGCAGGTCCTTCTTGTGGAGCCGGGCGAGGAGCTTCAGGTCGAATTCGTCTCCGATGCACGCAGCGTACTGCAAGAGGCGCTGCGTCGGCTCGGTTAGCTCTCGTATCCGGTGAAGCATCAGGTCGACGACGTTGTCTGCGACGCTCCTCCTCTGGATTTCCGCTGCGCTCCAGCGCCAGGTGCCTGTCTCCGAGCTGAACCTCAAGAGCCCGTCACGGCATACGCTCTCGAGGTACTGGTTGATGAAGAACGGGTTCCCGTGTGTCTTTGTGAAGATGATGTCTGAAAGCGATCGACATTCGTCCGGGGGTGAACCGAGCGTATCGGAGACGAGCTGGTTGACGTGCTCGGATGCGAGCGGCTTCAGGTGGATCGTGCGCACGCGGCCGTCGGCTCCGCCGAGCGCGCTCAGCATCGCCCGGAGCGGGTGCGCGTCGTCCACTCCGTTGTCCCTGTAGGACCCGATCAGCAGGAGGTGACGGATGTTCGTGTCCTGCACGAGGACCTCGATGAGGTTCAGCGATCCGGTGTCCGCCCACTGGAGGTCGTCCAGGAACAGCACGAGCGCCCGCGTCTTCTGCGCGATCGCCCCGATGAAGTTCCGGAACGTCAGGTTGAACCGGTTTCGCGTCTCCAGGGAGCCGAGGGCGGGCACCGGCGGCTGCTTGCCGATGATCAGCTCGATCTCCGGGATCACCTCGGCGATCACCTTCCCGTTCGGGCTGACCGTCGCGGCGATCCTGGCCCGCCAGTCGGCGATCTCGTCCTTGCTCTTCGAGAGGAGCTGTCGGACGACCTCTCGCAGCGCCGTGATCACGGCCGCATACGGCACGTTGCGCGTGAACTGGTCGAACTTGCCGGCCGCGAAATAGCCGCCATCTTTCGCGATGGGCTTGTGGATCTCGCTGACTACCGACGACTTGCCCACGCCGGAGTAGCCGGCCACGAGCACGAGCTCCGACCGGCCGTCCCCCGCCGCCCCGGACGCGCTGATGCTCCGGAAGGCCGCCATCAGCGTGTCGACCTCCTCCTGCCGGCCGTAGAGCTTCTGCGACACCTGGAGCCGGGTGGGCCGGTCCTTGCACCCCGGCTCGAAGTCCAGCGCCGGCGCCCCATTCTCGAGCATGTCGAGGCAGGCCCTCAGATCCGCCTTCAGGCCGAAGATGCTCTGGTAACGCTCCTCCGCCGTCTTCGAGAGCAGCTTCATGATGACCCGGGAGAGCGCCTCCGGGATCTCCGGCCGGATCTGGTGCGGCGCGACCGGCGTCTTCGCGATGTGATGATGCACGAGCTCCAGCGGGTCGGTCGTCTCGAAGGGGAGGCGACGCGTCGTGAGCTCATACAGCGTGACGCCGAGCGAGTAGTAATCCGAGCGGAAGTCGATCGACCGGTTCATCCGGCCCGTCTGCTCGGGTGAGATGTATTGCAGCGTGCCCTCGCCGGGTGACCACGGGTCGTACACCGCCGCTCGCTCCCCCGGCAGGAGCGAGGCGATCGAGAAGTCCGTGAGCTTCGACGTGCTCACGTCGTGATCGACGATGATGTTGCTCGGCTTGATGTCCTTGTGGATGATGTTCCGCTCGTGAATGGCGCCGAGCGTGTCCGTGAGCTGGAGCGCTATCCTGACCGCGCGCGCGAGCTCGACGCCCTCGCCCTCGTCGATGATCGCCCGCAGCGAGCGGCCCACGAAGTACTCCATGATGAGCGCGGCGTAGTCGAGGCGGACCTCCAGATCGTAGACCCTGACGACCCCGTCGAGGTCGAGGTGCCTCGTGATCTCGTACTGGCGCTTGAGGACGGCGACGTTGCGGGTGCCGTTGACACCCTTCCGGGCAACCTTGATGACGCACATCTTGCCCGTGCTCTTCTTGCGGCCGAGGTAAACGCTGCTGCGAGAACCGTCGTGCAACGTGTCGAGCAACTCGTGATGCAACAGTTCGACCATGACAGCTACCCCCCTCGGCTCACCAGGCTATCTACCCCGACGCGACCATCGGCCCGCGTCGAGATGCCGGTCCCTGCACATGGCTGCTCGTCGGGCGCACGGCCGTCGGCTGCGTCGGCGGACGCACGCGCGGGCCGTCGAGGAGCGAGCGTGCTCGGCAAGGCACGAAAGTAAGCAATCGAAACGAGCGCCGCATGTCAAGGTCGAACCGCGGCGCCGCCCGGCGCGCGGATCGCGCGATCTCTGGTGCACCGGATGCTGGGTGCTTCCTTAAGGAATATCCCGATAGCGACGACGCGCTCGTGCCTCGATGCGTCATCGAAAGGACGCGAATCGGCGTCGTGAAATGAGCCGGCGTGCCGCACCGCCGAGTCACGCCTGCCGCGGCGGCGTGGTGACAGCGCGCGTCGATGGTCGTACCCGCCGGGCGCGGGCGGCGCCGGCAGCGCGGTCCCCCCGCGGGAGGGCGCCGGCTACTTCCCGGCCGCCGCCTCGGAGCCCGGCCGCCGCGGCTCCCGCGCGCCCGCGAACCCGGCGCCCTCGCGGCCGATCGCCGGCGCGTCGGCGATGTGCCCGCGCTCGTCGAACGCGTGGCCCATCGCGCCGAGCGCCTGCTGGAGCTCGGCGGGGAAGCCGCCCTTCTCGATGAACAGCTTGTCGGGGTAGTCCTGCTGGTGGAAGCGCGGCGCGTTGACGGCCGTGGTGACGTCGAAGCCGAAGTCGACCGCGTTCGAGAGGATCTGGAACACCGCCGTGAGGATCGTCGGGCCGCCCGCGGCGCCGAGCACGAGCTCCACGCGCCCGTCCTTCCCGGTCACGATCGTCGGCGACATCGACGAGAGCATGCGCTTGCCGGGCGCGATGGAGTTGGCCTCGCCCTGCACCAGGCCGAACTGGTTCGCGGTGCCGGGCACGGCGGCGAAGTCGTCCATCTCGTTGTTCAGCACGAAGCCCGCGCCGGTGACCGTCACCCCGGCGCCGTACCAGCCGTTCAGCGTCGTCGTGAGCGCGACGGCGTTGCCCTGCGCGTCGACCACCGAGAAGTGCGTCGTGTGCGGCCCGCGGCCGCCCGAGTCCTTGACCGCCGCGCCGCGGGCGAGCTCCTCGGTCGGCGTCGCGCGGTCCGGCGAGATCGTGGCGCGCTGCTTCTCCGCCCACGCGACCGAGAGCAGCTCCTCCACCGGGTTCTTCACGAAATCAGGGTCCCCGAGGATCTCGTTGCGCGCGAGGAACACGCGCCGCATCGCCTCGGCGACCACGTGCACGTGCGACGCCGAGTGCCAGCCGAGCTTCGCGATGTCGAGCCCCTCGAGCTGGTGCGCGATCATCGCGAGGGCGAGCCCCCCCGACGACGGGAGCGGCATCGAGGCGACGCGGCGCCCGCGGTACTCGAAGACGACCGGCTCGCGCCACTTCGCCTTGTAGTTCTTGAGATCCGCGGCCGTGATGAGGCCCTTGCCCCGCCGCATCTCCGCGACGAGGAGCTCCGCCGTCTTGCCCTCGTAGAAGCCCGCGGGCCCCTTCTCGGCGATGCGCTCGAGCGTCGCGGCGAGCTCGGGCGACCTCCACGTGGCGCCGATCTCGATCGGCTGGCCGCCCGGCAGGAACAGCGCGGCCGACGCCGGGAAGCGCGCGAGCTTGGCCGACGCCGCCTTGACGGTGGTCGCGAAGTTCTCGTCGACCGGGAAGCCCTCCTTCGCGAGGCGGATCGAGGGCGCGATCAGCTCGGCCCACGTCTTCTTCTTCGAGCCGAGCTTGTCGTAGGCCTCCCAGAGCCCTGCCACGCTGCCGGGCACGCCGACGGCGAGGTGGCCGACGCGCGAGCTCTCCGTGGGCTTGCCGTCCTTGCCCCTGTACATGTCGTGGGTCGCCTTGCCCGGCGCTGTCTCGCGGAAGTCGAGCGCGTGCTCCTTGTCGCCGAGCCGCGCGACCATGAACCCGCCGCCGCCGAGGTTGCCGGCGGTCGGGTGCACCACGGCGAGCGCGAACGCGGTCGCGACCGCCGCGTCGACCGCGTTGCCGCCCGACGCGAGGACGTCCGCGCCCACCCTCGTGGCGAGGGCGGCGTCGCTCGACACCATCGAGGGGCCGCGCACCGGCGGCGCGCCCTCCGGGTACGGCCACCCGGCCGGGAACCGCGACGCCGGCGCGGCCGGCGCGGCCGGCGCGGGCGCGGACGCCGGGGCGGCGGCGCTCGGCGGCGGGGGCGGCGGCGGCGCGGGCGGTGCGGGCGGGACGGCAGCCTCGCACCCGGCGAGGAGGACGACGGCGAGCAGTCGATGCCAGGCGCGGAGCTTCATCGCCGCGGCTTATAACCCAGGCCCAGCGCCGCTCGAAAGCCGGAGGCGCAGCCGCGCGAGCGCGGCCGGACGCCCGGGGCCGACCCGCCCGGGAAGGCGGGCCGACGGCGCGCGGCGGCCCCCCGTTTCTCCACCGCTCTCCACCGCGCCAGCGCGCGCCCGTGAAGCACGCGCAGGTTCCCCGGCGCCCCCGGCGCCTCGCGCGCGGGGTGCGCGGCGCGGAGGCGCGCGGTTCCGCCGGGATTCGGGGCCGGGTCCCGCGGCGCACCCTGCTCCGTAATCCGTCACCGCTGTTCGGGTTTCTGCTGATCAGCCGTACCGCGCTCTGGCGAACAGGAGAGCGACGCGCCGTACAGGGCGCGTGGAGCATGGCGTCTTACCGAGGAGCCCGGGGGCGCCTCTCGGCGCCGCGAAATGATCCGTGTTGGTCGTTGGCTTGGGGGCTTCGCCGCGCTTGGGTATGATCGGCCCCGGATGTTTCCGACGGAGCCCGCTCCCGAGACGATTGGGGCCTACAAGATCCTCCGGCGCCTGGCCGGCTCTGGGCCCACCAGCGTCTATCTCGGGCGGCTGGACGGCCCGCTCGGGTTTCGCCGCGTCTGCGTGCTGAAGCTCGTCCCGAATACCGCCGAGGGCGACCCGCGCTTCGCCGACGAGCTCGCGCGGGAGGCGTCGATCTGCGCGACGCTGAACCACCCGGCGATCGTGCGGATGTTCGACTTCTTCGAGCACTCCGGCCGGCTCGTGCTCGTGCTCGAGCACGTCGAGGGCGTGAGCCTCAATCGGCTGCTCCAGCACCTCGCGACGCGGCAGCAGAAGCTCGCGGACGCGGCGGTCTATTACCTGGTCCACTGCGTGGCCGGCGCGCTCGCGCACGCGCACGGGGCGACCGACGAGCACGGGAGCCCGACGCCGATCATCCACCGCAACCTGCACCCGGACAACATCGTGATCGGGTGGGACGGGCAGGTGCGCCTGACGGGCTTCGGCATCGGCAAGATCCTCGGGCGCACGCCGGACACGATCGCGGGCGTGGTCAAGGGGGCGCCGGGCTACATGGCGCCCGAGCAGTCGCGCGCCGAGCGCGTCACCGTCAAGGCCGACATCTACGGCGTGGGGCTGCTGCTCTGGTCGCTGCTCTCGGGGCGGCAGCCGTCGGCGGACGGGACGCGCCCGCCCCCGATCGCGTCGATCCGCCCCGAGATCCCGCGCCCGATCGTGGCGCTGCTCGACACGGCGCTGGCGCCGTCGCCGGACGACCGGAAGATCACCTCCCAGGAGATCGAGCAGGCGCTCGCGAAGGTCGCGCGCCCCGAGAAGGGCAAGGCCGAGCTCGTGACCCGCGTGCAGTCCGCGCACGCGACGATCGAGATCGAGGACGCGGATCCCGAGGAGGATCGGCGGCCGACGATCCCGGTCAAGGGCAAGGGGGGGCAGACGGCGAGGCCCGCGGCCGACGCCGCGAAGCGGCTCGCGAAGGATCTGTTCGCCAGGGATCAGCCGGGCAGGGACGGCGGCGCGGCGAGGCTGCGGCCCGGCGTCGGCGGCGCGCAGGCGAAGACAGCGCCTCCCACGGCGGCGGCGGCCGAGGCGCTGGCGGGGTCCGCGCGGCAGGGCGGCAAGGCGTCGATCGGCGCGCCGGGGCCCGAGCCGATCACGATCCCGGTGCCGGCGGACCAGGGGCCGCCGCCGTCGAAGGGGGCCGAGGGGCGCAAGCCCGCGCTGCCGGATCGCGAGACGTTCGGCCGGCTGTACGAGGCGTCGAAGCGCGCGGCGGAGCGCGACGCGGCGGCGGCCGAGGAGGTGCTGGCGGGGGGCGGGCTGGCGACGTTGCCCGAGGTCGAGCCGACGTTCGAGGAGGACGACGCGACGACCCCGGGCATGAGCGCCCCGTCGACCCGCTTCGGCCCGTCGACGTCGGTGATCCCGGAGGCGATCCGCTTCGGCCCGCCGCCGGCGCTCCCGGCGGATCTCGCGCCGCCGTACTTCGGTCCGCCGCCTCTGAAGCCGCCGTCCAGCTCGCCGGTGACGCCGTCCGGCGTGACCGTGCCGATGGCGACGACGGGCCTGACGCCGGCTGGCGTGATCGTGCCTGTCGGCGGCGGCGCGTCGGGGCTGACGCCGCCCGGGGGCGTGCCGTACCCGAGCACGGCGGTCCTGGGCGGCCCGGCGGCGGACTCGTCGCCGCCGGCGGGCTCGCCGATGCGGCGCCATCGAGCGCCGGCGCTGCCGTGGCAGGCGCCGCGCTCGCTGTCGCCGGCCGGGACGATCGCGGTGTCGGCGATCACGGCGACGGTGGTGGCGGCGCTCTGGATCTACGTCGCGCGGCGCGAGCGGCCTCCGCCGGTGGTCGTGACGCCGGTGGAGCAGGCCGTGGCGGCGCAAGCGCCGGTGGCCGAGCCGCTCGCGACGGCGGCGCCGGCGCCGAGCGCGTCGACGCCCACGAAGCGGGGGCCGGGGGGGAAGGCGCAGGCGGCGAAGGAGGCCGCTGCGGCGAAGGAGGCGGCGGCGAAGGAGGCGGCGGCGAAGGCGGCCGCTGCGAAGGAGGAGGCGGCGGCGAAGGCGGCCGCTGCGAAGGAGGAGGCCGCTGCGGCGAAGGAGGCGGCGGCGAAGGAGGCCGCGGCGAAGGAGGCGGCGGCGAAGGAGGAGGCCGCTGCGGCGAAGGAGGCGGCGGCGAAGGAGGCCGCTGCGAAGGAGGCGGCGGCGAAGGAGGCCGCTGCGAAGGAGGCGGCTGCGAAGGAGGCCGCCAGCGCGGCACGCGAGGGGGTCAATCCGGCCACGGTGCCCAAGGGGCAAGGTGTGCTCACGGTGGGGTTCCCCGACCCGGGGGGTGTGTACGTGACCGGCAAGTACGCAGGGCCGGTGAACGAGCCGCTGGTCGTGCGCTGCGGCCGCTTCTTCGTGCGTGTCGGCCGGCCCGGGAAGACGAAATTCCCCGAGTGGGCCAGCGCGGGTGTGACAGCGCAGGTGCCTTGCCAGGCGGCGACGACGATCGATATCAAGCCGACGGCCCCGCCGAAGGCGCGGTCGAAGAAGCGGTAGCTTCACCGGCCGAGCGGTAGCTTCATCGGCCGAGCCGCTCGAGCCTGTCCTCCGCAGCCTCGAGGCGGCCCGCGCTGTCGGCCGCCTCCTGCTGTGCCTCCGCGGCCCTGCGCTCGACCTCGTCCGCGCGCTTCCTCGCCGCCCGGGCGGCCTCCTCGGCCTTCTCGGCCGCGCGGCTCATCCTGGCGGCTTCCTTGGTCAAGCGATCCGCCTCCCTGGCGGCGCGTCCTGCCTCACGGCTCGTTCGATCCCGCTCCCGCTCCGCCGCGGCGAGCTGCGCCTTCTGCTCGCGCTGCTCCGCCGCGAGCCGCTCCTTTCGCGCGCGCCTCTCTGCCGCGAGCTGCGCCTTCTTCCCTCGCTCTTCGGCCGCGCGCCGGGCCTCCTGCTCGCGCTCCTTCGCGGACCGCTGCTCCTCGCGGTCGCGCTCCTCGGTCGCTCTCCGCTGCTTCTCCGGCGCCTCCCTGGCCTCACGCCTCTTTGCCGGCGGCGGCGCCTCGGCCTTACGGGTCTTGCGCCCGCGGTCTGCCTTGGCCTCGTCATCGGCGTCGGCGGGCCTCTCGGACGGCCGCCCGCGCAGCAGCCCGAGCATATCCGAGAGATCCCCCGGCTCGATCTCCCCGGATACCTGCCCTCGCGCGAGCAGCTCCAGATCCGATGCGCTCGCGGTGGGGGTCGCGAGCAGCGAGTCCCGCAGGCGATCCATCGGATTGCCCTTCTCGCTGTAACCGCCCTCCGCGAAGAGCGCCGGCGCCGCGCGCAGGAGCTCATTGACGATCGCGCGGTGGCTCTGGCTCGCCTCCCTCAGCTCCTGCGCGCCGCCCGGTGCGAGCGCCCCCCGCTGGGCCTCGCGCAGCCGCTCGCCCGCGTCGAGCAGGGCCTCCATGCGCTGCGGGTACCGGCGCGCGAGCTGGTTCAAGGTCCATGCCGCCGCCGTCGGCCGCCGCAGCGCCTTCACGCGCTCCGCAGCGGCCTTGTCCCCTGCCTGCCGCAGGCGCTTCGCCAGGTCGTCGCGGGCTCGCGTGAAGTCGCCGAGCGGCTTCTTGTAGAGGTCGTCGACCTCGTCCTCGTCGACGACGGCAGCGGCAGGAGGACCACCGCGGCGCGTTCCCTTGGTTCGAGAGGCCATTTCTCGCGCGAGCTCAGCCGAGCTCGCGCGAGCTTACTCCGCCCGCGTGGCGCGTCACAAGCCGCGCCTCGCCGATCGCGCGTCAGGCGGCCTCGGCCATCGCCGCCGGCACCTCCGGCAGCTCCCAGCCGTGGGTCCGGATCTCCTCGTTGATCCAGCGGATGTGGCGCCGCTCGTCCTGCCAGTTCGCCTCCACCATGCGCCGGACGTCGTCCGGCAGATCGCTCCCCAGCGCCGAGGCATACGCGTCGTTCGTGAGCTCCTCGTTGCCGCGCATGGCGACGAGGGCACTCCGCTCTTCCCTGGCCGATAGCTCGGTGTAACGTCGAATGCACTGGCCCCGCTCATCGGGTCGATCCGGCAGCGAGGCGCCGAGCGCGTCCGAGAGCTCGCGCGCGTGCCGCTCGTGGTCTCCCCGGAACGCCTCGAGCTGTCTCTTGATCTCCGGCGTCGTGCAGGCGGCGATCGCCACGCGGTACGCCTCGGCCGCCGCCATGTCGAGCAGGATCAACCCCACGATCTGCTCCAGGGCTGTCATATCGCCGATCTCCCCCCCTCCTTCGGAGCGCTTCGTCTTCGCGGAGCCGGGCGCCGTCTCCGCCCCTTCTCCCGCGGCGTCGCCGGCGCCCTCCGGCGGCGACCCGGTCGCGGCGCCCAGCGAGCTGCCTCCCTGGAGCTTGCCGAGCAGCACGCTGTCGATCCCCGGGACGCTGAGCACGTCTTCCCAGCTCCGGAAGGCGCCGCGCTCGCTCCGGTGCTCGATGATGAGCCGGGCCCGCTCGCCGTCGATGCCCTCGATGGCCTCGAGCTCCTCCGAGGTTGCGTTGTTCAGGTCGATGCGCGGGTCGCGCGGTGCCTTCGCCATGGTCGCGCCTCCTCCAGCGGCATGTAGCGCCGGAGGGGGCCAGTCGAAAGGTGGCGTGTCCGCGATTCCAGCGCTGCGCCTGGCCGACCGGCGCGGCCGGGCGGGCATGACGTGGGAGCTGGGCTTGATGGGGGCGGGGCTCGGTCAGCGCTGCGACAGGGCGTCACACACCAGCGCTGCGGCGACGGCGATCACGCGCCGGGCGGTGGCTGGGGCGACGGGGCCGGCGGTTGCGGAGGCTCTTCCGCGCCGCGCGCGCGGCGCGTCGCGAACATCTTCGCGAGCGGGGCGGTCACGGTGCGGAGCGCGGGGTTCACCTCGGATGCGGCCTTGGCGACGCCGTAGGCGACGAGCGACGGGCTCCACGCCTCGGCGGACCAGGCGAGGCGGCTGTCGGCGAGCCGTTGCCACAGCTCCTCGACGCGCTCGAAGAACGGCCTGATCACGTCGAGGTTGTCCAGGTCCTCGAGGACCGCGTCCGACGCGAAGCCGGCCGCGGCCGCCACGGCCGGGTGCTCGGCCATCGCGCGGGACAGCGAGCGCGTCGCCTGCTCGAAGCCCTCTCTCGCCCGCGGCATGGCGGCGCGCTCAGCCTCGTTCAGCACGACGAGATAGGGAGCGAGGAGCGCGAAGGCCTCATCCACCTTCTTGCGGGCCTTGGCGGTGGCGAGCTCGAGCTCTGCCGTGTCGATGCGGGTCGGGGTAGGCATGGGGATAAACCTCCTGATGCGATGGGTGTGGATGCGTGAAAAGGAACAAGTCGGGCGGATCGCCGCCGGACCAGGCTCCCAGGAGCGCATTGCCGGGGCGTCCGTCAAGGGAGCCCATCGTGCGATCGATGTGGAGCATCGAAAAACCGATGTGGAGCATCGAAAAACCGATGTCGGACAGCAAAAAACCGGCGCGGAGCGTCGAGGGGCCGATGCGCGCCATCGGCGGCGCGAGGTGGTCACTCGAAAGAGCGGGGGGCCATCGCGCGACGTCGATGGCCGATGGCGGGCCCGGCGAGCCGTCGCTACCCGGTCGCGTCGTTGCGCGCGATCTGCAGGAACGCAGCGATCGCGCAGGCGTGACGCTTGTAGGTCGTCGAGAGCGGGGTCCCGAGTCGGCTGGCGATCTCCGCCATGGGGGTCTCGTCGACGTGCCGTGCGAGGAGCAGCGAGCGATGCTCGGGGGCCAGCGCCTCCATCCACGAGCGTACGAGCCGGCGTTGCTGTTCGCTCCCGAGCAGCTCCTCCGCGCCGGGGCGTTCGTCCGCGACCGCGAGCTCGGACGCATCGAGGAGCACCTCGCGCCGGCGCCTTCCGCGCTGGCGGTGGTGGTAGTGGGCCGCCACGTGGACGGCGATGCGGTTCAGCCATCGCTCCGGCGCAGCGCGCCCCGGGTCGTACCGGGAGAGGCTCGTGAAGGCCGCGAGGAGGATATCCTGCGCGACGTCCAGGCGATCGCTGGGTGGGACCCCGAGTCGGCTCAGCCAGCCAAGCAAGGAACGAACGATCTCTCTCCGGAACAGCCGCCGCAGCACGTACACCTCCGCGGCCGGCTTCGCCGCCGTCGCGCGAAGACGCTGGCCCGGGAGGGGCGCTGTGCCGGCCCCCTTCGTTGGTGATTGTGTGTCCACGAGGGGGGAATCCGGGAGTCGCCTGCGATTCGCGGCGAAATCGGCCCGCCGCACACCTCGCGAGGCGCGGCGGTCACCGCGGCCGGAAGTCGGCCTCGAGCGCGGGGGCGAGCAAGCTGCCCGGGAACGCTGCCCGGAAGCGCTCTGCCCGGCCGGCGGCCTCGTCGCGCCGTCCGGCCGCGACCAGGGCACGAACGGCCAGCGCCTCGCGCTGCTCCGTGCCCGGACCGTGCGCGTACTTCCGCGCGTGCCGCTCGAGGAGAGCGAGGGCCTCCGCGGGTCGCCCGGCCCCGAGCGCGGCATCTGCGCGGCCCAGCAGGGTGATGTCGTGGCCGACAATCTCCCTGGCGGTCGCCTGCGCGGCGCGGCGCGCAGCAGGCGCCCGAGTCGACATGGCTGTCGCTGGAGCCGACATGGCTGTCGCTGGAGGCGGCATGGCTGTCGCTGGAGGCGGCATGGCTGTCGACGAAGCGGTTGATGACGCGCCGAGCGGGGCCGCGATGGTGGACGCGAGCGGTCCGGCGGCGGTCTCTTCGCGCCGGATCTCGAGCGCAGGCGAGGAAAGCTGCGCGCCCAGCATGCCGATGGCGGCCGTGGCCGCCCCTGCGCCGGCCAGGAACATCGCCGCTCCCGCCGCGGCGTGCTTCGACCAGGAGCCCGTCAGGACCAGCGAGGTGTGCCCCGGTGGCGCCGTCATGGCCGTGCCGGCGACGTCGCCTCGGGGGCCTGAGGGCGGCGCGCGCAGGCCGCGTCGCGTCGGCTCTCCCGTGATGCCGGAGGCGAGCGAGGCCTGGATCCGTGCCCAGAGGGGCGCCGCGGACGCGTCGGACACATCGAGCCTGTCCGCGCCCCGGTCGGGCGGCGGCGGCCCTGGCGGAAGGAGCAACGGCGCGAGCAGGACGCGAAGGCCGCGCCTGCCGAGCGCGTGTCGGTCACGGGCGTCGAGGCGCCTGGCCGCGGCCGCGAGCTCGTCGCGTGCCCGCCGCAGCCGGTCCCACGCCGTGTTCTGCGAGATCTCGAACGCTTGCGCGATATCGCGCATCGCCATGCCCTCGAGGTCGTGCAGGATGAAGATCGGGCGCCTGCTCGGCTCGATGTGCTGGATGAGCTGCCGGATCAGGTGCCCGGTCTCCGCCTGAGCGTGCAACTGCTCCACGTCGGGTCCGGGGTCGGCGACCTCCACGGCCCGCCCGTCGTCCGAGAGCAGCTCTCGGCAGTTCCGGGCGAGCTGCCGGTGTCGCAGCGCGACCCGCGACGCGATGGCCGAGAGCCAGGCATCCAGCGAGCCGCCGGGCCGGTAATCCGGGAGGCGCCGGTGGACGACCAGAAACACCTCGTGGGCCACATCCTCGAGATCGCGCGACTCGACCCCCACCCGCCAGAGCAGCCGGAGGACATAGGCGTGCGACGAGCGGTAGACCTCATCGAACGACGGCTGCGCGGGCGGCTCGGCCTCCGGCGCTGGAGGGGCGCCGGGGACCCCCGGCTGGGCGCTGGGGGGCGCTGGAGGCGCGCTGGGGGGCGCTGGAACGGCGCCGGGAGCCGAGGCGGGCGGGGGCTTCGAGCGGGATCGCGGGTCCCTCATCGGTATAAATTCCGGCGACGGCTCCCGCTTCGTGGTGAAATCGTACGTCGGCTGGGAGAAAAAGGACGCGGCGGCTGGGGCCTCGCGCCGCGACGAGGTTCTGGTCTGGCGCGGCGTCGCCCGAGCCGGCGTGTGCCGGAGGCGGAGTGCGGCCCGCGGCTAGGGAGGCGGGAGGCGTCAGGACGTCGCAAGGCCGGCCGCGCTCTGTCCGGGGAAGGCTCGGAGAGGGATTCGCGAATGCTTCATCAAAGTAATTCCGGCGGCGTCCTGCATCTCGTGTCGAAATCGTCCGGGCGACGGAGGAGTGGAAGCGTGGAAATTTGATGCCTGTGTCCGCAATGCCTCGTCGTGGAGAGCTTCGGTGCGTGGCGCGCGGCGCCGGCAGGGATCCGGTCGAAGGGGCCACAGCGGCTTCCCTGCGCGCTGCGGGTGTGCTCTCCTCGCGCCCCGAGCAGCGGCCGCGGCACGTGTCCTCGCCGCCGACCGTGCGAGGTGCTCGGCCGGGAGAGCCTTCGATGAATGCGCGGAAGCTGCGATGGATGTTGCTGGTCGGCGGCGCGATCCCCGCCTTGCTCGTGGCCGGTATCGTCGGAGGCGGCTGCACGAGCGACCAGTATCTCTACAGTTGCGACGATGCGAGCCCGCCAGAGATCTATGAGGCGCCCTGTCCGGATGCGGGCTCCGACGCGGAGCGCTGCGATGGCGGGGGCAACTGCACCGGTACGGACGATACGGGGACCGGTGGCGGCGAGCAGGAGGGGGAGGGGGATGGCATCGGCGGCGGCATGTCGTCCCTCTGCGCTGGGCAATGCGTGCCGAAGGAGCCGCCCGGCTGGTTCGAGCCGCTGCTGCTCTGGCTGGGCCCGCCGGACGGGGCCCCGGATTGCCCGGCCACGGCGCCGGTCCCGGGTTACGAGCACCATGCAGATCTCGTGGTGGAGCCGTACCGGTGCGCGGCCTGTGCCTGTGATCCGCCGGAGGCCTCGTGCGAGCTGCCGTCGGCGTGGAGCGCCGTTGACTCGCCGACGTGCCCGGCCGGTCCTCGTGCGCAGCGGACCTCGTTCGCGGCCCCTGACGCCTGGGACGGCACCTGTACGACGGCGAACGCGATCCCGGCCGGGCAGGCGTGCGCCGGTGGACCTTGCACGCAGTCGCTCGACCTCCCGGCGCCCCGGGTGCTCGCGGGCGCATGTATGCCGTCGGTGGTGGAGGAACCGGCGGAGCCGCAGGGCGGCTTCCACTGGGCGACCGTCGCCAGGACATGCGCCGGCGTCACTGCGCCCGCGCCGTGCGGCGATCCAGGGATGAGGTGTGCCCCGGCGCCGCCGGAGGGCGACGCCGCGCCCCCGGAGGGCTTCCTGACCTGCATCATGCACCACGAGGGGGAGCACGAGTGCCCGCCGACGTATCCGTCACGGCACATCGTTTACGAGGGCGCGGACGACTCGCGCGGCTGCACGGCCTGCACCTGCGGCGAGCCGAGCGGGACGACGTGCAGCGTTCTGGCCTCGGCCTTCAGCGACGAGGCGTGCTCCACCGTCGTCGTCAGCGTGTTGACGACGTCCGAGGCGCCGTTCTGCGGTGCGATCGCTCCCGGCACCGCGCTCCGGAGCAAGTCGGCGGCCGTCATCGACCTCGATCCGGGGAGCTGTGCGCCCGGCGGCGGAGAACCGATCGGAGAGGTCGCGCCGCGCGGGGCGGTCACGTTCTGCTGCCTCGACCGGCAGCCGCAGCAGCCGGAACCACCTCGCGCGCGGAACCCCGAGCTCGGATAGACGCCGCCCCGACGAGGGCGCTCGGCGAACAGGGGGCGCTCGGCGAACAGGGGGCGCGCTCAGAACGAGGCGACGAAGCGCAGCGTGACAACGCCCGACGCCGTACCGGCGAAGGATGCTTCACCGTTATTGTACCACAGACGCGGCCGCCGGGCGTTGACCAGCAAGTCCACCGTGAGCTGTGATGCAAGGCGAGACGACACGGAGGCCTCTGCGCCCGCGCGGAGACCTAACCCGATCTGGACGTCCGTCTTGAGGAAGGTCCGCTTTGCGCGGACGGAGCGCTGAAGCCGTCCGGCAGTGACGAGACCGCAGCCGAAGAACCACGTCCCATGCAGGCAGGGCACGACGGAGCCGCCGAGCCATGCCGTATCGATCGTCATGCCCGGGCGGGGCGTGCTGGTGACCGGGAGATCGCCGCGCGCCTCCACCAGGAGCGACGCGTCGGGCCAGCGGAGACCGACGAAGCCGGAGAAGCCGACGGACAGGCCCGGGGCGAAGCCTGCGGCCAGCACCGGGCCGGCGCCGAGCTGAAGCCTGGGTCGCACGGACGGGAGGACAGCGGGCGGTACTGCGCGTGCCGGCGGTGCTGCGCGTACTGGTGGAGGGGCACGACGCGGCGCCGGAGGCGGTGACGGCGCTGCCCCCGCGGGCGGAGAGGCAGGCGGCTGCGATTCGGGAGCGGCGCGCGGCGGCTCGGTGGCCGCCTCGTCCGGAGCCGGCGCGTCAGGCGCGGTCGGCGCCGGGAGCGGACGCATGGCGACGCTGAGCGTGAGGGTGATGTCGTCGACGAGCGCGCGGCAGTCCGGCGCCGCGCGCTCCTGCCGGCCGCGCGGCTGGCCGCGGCCGTCGTACAGGGCGACCTCCGCCTTGAAATCGTTCGCCCGGCGCGTGATGGCCACCTCCACGCGCCACGCGCCGTCCGGCGAGAACGGGTCGACGCCGCCGAGCCGCGTCGCGACCGCGTTGCGAAAGCCCTCCTCATCGGGGCACGCCGCGGCGCCGGGATCGCGCGCGTAGGACAGCCGCGCCCCGCCCGGCAGCACCTCCCCGGCAGCGGAAGGCGCCGCCATCAGCGAGAGCGCGGCGGCGAGGAGCCCGGCGATGACGTGACTGGGCCGCAGCGTGCGCAAGCGCAGGGCTATCTACGGGAGAAGCCCTCGTGGTGGAACCCCCGGAGACACGCGCGGGGGGACTGCGCCAGCTCGCCAGGGCGCTCGATGCGCCGGCTGTCGCGCGAACCCCCTTCACCTCACGCCGACCACGCCCCCCGCGGCGCCGCCGTCCGCGCGTGCTCCGGCACCCGCTCCACGAAGCTCGCCCGCCACGCCGGATCGGCGATCTTCCCCGCCCGCTCCTCGATGCGCGCCTCCGCGAGCGCCTCCTCCCGCCGCCCGCCCGCGAGCAGCGCCGCCGCAACGTCGGTGCCGTGCCCTTCCGCTTCAACATCCGCCGCCCGCCCGCGAGGAGCTCGGGGGCCAGCGCCGCGAGCGTGCGCGGCAGCGGTCTCGCGACCTGCAGCAACGGTCATCGGTTCGCGCATCGAGGGGGATCCGTTCATGGAGCACCAGACGGGATCGAGCAGAGGAGCAGAACAGGCCGGGCGAGGCGCCGCCGGTGCGGTATGATTGGCCTGTGGAGCCTCAGCGACGCAGGCGGGCAGACGTACGCATCGTCCGGATGCATGAGGACGCAAGTGCCGATGAGCAGGAGCATCCGCCGTGGTCCACCATGGAGGAGCGGATCGCCGCCGTCTGGGACCTGACCCTCGAGTGCCTGGCCTGGAGCGACCCGGATGCGCACGAACCCCGACTTCAGAGATCTGTTTGCCGAGTTGAACGCCGCGGGGGTTGAGTACCTCGTGGTTGGCGCTCACGCGCTTGCCGCCCACGGCCACGTCCGCGCCACAAAGGACCTGGATGTCTGGATTCACTGCAATGCCGAGAACGCAGCGCGTGCTCACGCCGCGCTCTGCGCGTTCGGGGCGCCTGTCGCTGCGCTCTCGCTCGAGGATCTGGGTACACCAGGCATCGTGTTCCAGATCGGGGTTCCACCGGTACGTGTGGACATCCTGACCAGCATCGATGGGGTCAGCTTCGACGACGCCTGGCAGGCACGGGTCCCGTCGCGTTACGGCGATCAGCCCATTCAGGTGATTTCCCGCGAGCACCTGATCTCGAACAAGCTGGCGTCGGGCCGGCTGCAGGACCTCGCCGACGTTGAGCGACTCGGAGGGCCGGTGCCGGACGAGGTGAAAAACCGCAGGACCTGAGCCGCCGCTCCCGGCCTGCCCGCCGGGCCGGCGCGACCCCCTTACCTCACGCCCCCCACGCCGCTCGCAGCGCCGCCGTCCGCGCGTGCTCCGGCACCCGCTCCACGAAGCTCGCCCGCCACGCCGGATCGGCGATCTTCCCCGCCCGCTCCTCGAGCCGCGCCTCCGCCTCCGCGAGCGCCGCCCGCGCCCCCTCCCGGTCGCCTGTCGCCCAGAGCGCCTCGGCGTGGACGACGCGCACCAGCGCCTCGCCTTCCTCCAACTGCCCGATCTCCCTCAGGATCTCCGCCGCCCGGCGCGCCTCGGCGAGCGCCTCGTCCCGCCGCCCGCCGGCGAGCAGCGCGTCGGCGAGCGTCGCGAGCGCGTACGGCAGCAGCGGCCTCGCGACCTCCAGCATCGCCACCGCGCGGCGCGCCTCGGCCTCGGCCCCCGCGACGTCGCCGGCCGACAGCAGGATGCCCGCCAGGTACGCGCGCGACGCCCCCTCCATCCGCGGCTCCTGCATCGCCGCGAACGACCGCACCGCCTCGGCCTCCACCGCGCGCGCCTCCGCGAGCTCGCCGAGGCGCCCGAGCGCCACCCCGAGGTTCTGCCGCGCCGAGGCCGCGATGTTGCGCAGCCCCATCCGCTCGGCGTCCGACAGCGACGCGCGCAAGAGCGCCGCCGCCTCGCCGTACGCGCCGAGCTCGTTGCACGCGAACCCCGCGTTCGCGCGCTGGCCGCACGCGCCCCGCAGATCCCCGGACCGGTCGAAGCACGCGATCGCCTCCTCCAGCCGCGCCCGGTGCCGGTTGAGATCGCCCTCCACGAACAGCGCCGCCGTCGCCAGGCTCCATGCGATCGTGCCGGCGATCTGCGGATCCCCGGCGAACCGATCCGCCACCGGCGCGACGCGCGCCATCAGCGACCCCGCGTCGGCGTACCTGCCCGTCAGGAACAGCAGCGCCGCCGCCCACGCCACCGCGGCGACCTGCGCCGGCTCGGGCGCCTCGTCGGACCACCGCGCGATCAGCGCCGCGAGCAGCGACGGCACCCGCTCCGTCCGGCTCCGCTTCAGCGCGGCCGTCGTCGCCACCTTCAGCGCCGCGTACCACCCCGGGCTGCCCTCGCGCAGCAGCGCCAGCGCCTCCGTCGCCCAGAGCTCCGCGTCGTCGAGCTCGCCGCGGAAGCGGTGCGCCTCCGCCCGCGCGAGCGACACCGCCCCGAGCAGCTCGCCGTCCGCGCCGCACCGGATCGCGCGATCCGCCGAGCGGACCACCCCGCCGAGATCGTTGCCCGCGAGCGCCTGCTCCGCCGCCCTCGCGTAGCAGCCCGCCGCCCGGCCGAGCTCCCCGCCCCGCTCGAAGTGCTCGGCCAGCACCGCGGCGCCGTGCTCGCCCGCGGCCTCCAGCCAGCCGCCCGCGAGCCGGTGGCCGAGCGCGCGGTCCTCGTCGGTGAGCATGTCGTAGGCCGCCTCGCGCACGAGCGCGTGGCGGAAGCCGTACTCGACCTCGCCCTGCAGGCTCGACTCGGGGCGGCGCGCGATCCACTCGCGCGCCGCGAGACCCGACAGCCACGCGTCGAGCGCCGGGGCGCGCGCCTCGCCGCCGAGCAGCGCCTGGACCGCGCCCCGCCAGAACACCTGGCCGAGCACCGACGCCGCGCGCAGCGCCCGCCGCTCCTCGGGCGCGAGCCCCTCGAGCCGCGACTGCACCATCGCGAGCACCGTGTCGGGCAGGTGATCGCCGCGCCCCTCGGCCACGGCGCGCACGAGCTCCTCCAGGAAGAACGCGTTCCCCGCGGCGCGCGCCACGACGCGCGCGACCGTGGCGTCGTCCGCCGCCGCGCCGAGCACCTCGCGCACGAGCCGCTCGCACGGCCGCTGCGGCAGCGCGCCGAGGCGCATCGTCGTGGCCTCGGCGTCGGCCCAGAGCCGCGGGAAGAGATCGTCGACCTCGGGCCGGGCGAAGCCCACCACGAGCAGCGGCCGGTCGGCGAGCAGCCGGAGCGCCGCGCCGACGTACTCGAGCGACGGCTGATCGCCCCAGTGCAGGTCCTCGAGCAGCAGCACCACCGGCTGCGCGCGGCACTCGGCGTCGAGGAAGTCGACGAACGCGCGGCGGAGCTGGTCGCCCATCAGCACCGGATCGCGCCGCGCGGCGCGGAGCTGCACGCTCTCCTCGTCCGGGAACGGCGTCCCCACCATCGCCCCGAGGAACTCGGCCACCCGGCCGCGGTCCCCCTCGGCCACGCGCCGGGCCACGCGGTCCTCGAGCTTCTGCCGGCGCGCCTCGAGCGGCTCGCCGTCCTGCATCCTCGCGCACCGCCGGACGACCTGCCCGAGCAGCCCGAACGGCGCCCCCGCGCGCATCGGCTCGCCGCGGCCGAGCCAGATCTCGACCGGGACGTCGCGACGCTCCACGCGCCCCACGCGCTCCTCGAGCTCCTTGCGCAGCCGCGATTTCCCGACGCCCGCGCCCGCGGTCACGACGGCGGCGCGGGCGACGGGCTGCTCGACGCACTCGTCGAAGAGGTCCTCGAGCGCGCGCAGCTCGCGATCCCGCCCCACGAAGGGCGTCCGCTTGCCGAGCAGGGTGCGCGCCGCCTCGGGCGCCGCCCGCTCGCCCCGGAGCAGCCCCGCTCCTCCGGCGGCGCGATCGATCTCGAAGCGGCCCTCGAGCAGCCCCGCGGTCAGCGCGTCGACGCGGATCGCCGGGGCCTCCTCGCCCGCCGCGCGGGCCCGCCGCGCGTCCTCGACGAGAAAGGCGGCGCGGTCGATCGCCTCGCCGGCGGACGAGCGGCCGCGCAGCCGGCCGCGCCCCGTCGCGAGCGCGATCGGCGCCCGCGGCAGGAGCGACCGCATCGCGAGCGCGCAGCGGGCGGCCTGGCCGGCGTGATCCGTCGCGGTCCCGCCGGTGCTGCCGGCGCTGGACGACCGCTGGCCGTCGTGCGCGCCCGCGCTCAGGAACGTCACCACGCACGTCCCGTCGGCGAGGCGATCGAACCCCCCGCCGTGATCCGCGACGAGGGTGCGCAGCGCGAGCTCCGCGCTGTCCGGCGCCGCGATCGCCGGCATCTCCGCGACAAGGGTCCACGTCGACGGGTCCGCCGCGGGCGGGCCGTGCTCCGCGCGCTCCGGAACCGCGGCGACCGCGCGGGGCGCCGCCGGACCGGCGCCGTCCTCCCCGTCCTCGCCGCCGGCGAGCAGCACCGACAGGAACCGCTGCTCGCCCGCGGTCAGCGCCGGCGTTGCGCGGCTCTCGGGCGCCCGGAGCGCGCCCTGCTCCGGCGTGAGCGGGCTCATCGCCGCGAGCTCGGCCAGGATCGCCGCGCCGCTCGCGGGCCGCCTCGCGGGCTCCCGGCTCAGCATGCGCTCGACGAGGGCGTCGATCTCGTCGGGCACCTCGGGCCGCTCGTCGCGCACCCGCGGGGGCGACGCGAGCAGCAGCTTGGCCAGCACCGCCATCGGGTTGTCGCCCGCGTAGGCCGGCTGGCCCGTGAGGCACTCGAACAGCACGCACCCGAGCGCGAACACGTCCGCGCGCGCGTCGACGCCCGCGCTCCCGCGCGCCTGCTCCGGGGCCATGTAGCCGAGCGTGCCCACGGCGGCGTTGGTGCGCGTGACGACCGCCGTGGCGCGCTGCGGCCGGGCGATGCCGAAGTCGATGAGCCTCGCCAGCTCGACGCGCCCGTCGCAGAGGAAGATGTTGCTCGGCTTGATGTCGCGGTGCACGACGCCGAGCGCGTGCACCGCGGCGAGCGCCCCCGCCATGCGCCCGACCAGCGTGAGGCTCTCGGCCACCGAGAGCTCGGCGCGGGCGAGGCGGGCGGCGAGGTCCTCGCCCTCGAGCCACTCCATCACGAGGTACGGCCGCGAGGCCCCGGTGATGCCGTGCGCGATGTACCGGACCACCGCGGGGTCGGTGAGCTGGTCGAGGATCCTCGCCTCGCGGGCGAAGCGCGAGAGGTCGGCCTCCTGCGCGCCGTGGAGGATCTTCACCGCCACCGGCGCGCCGGTCTCGAGGTCGACGGCGCGGTAGAGGGCGCCCATGCCGCCCGCGCCCGCCTGGCGCTCGAGCTCGAAGCGGCCCGCGATCCGCTGCCCCGGCGTCATCGCCTGCGCGTATCACGGCGCCCCGAGCGCGCGAAGATCCACGGCTGGGCGCGCGCGGCGCGGCGCGCGTCACTGCGCGGCGGGTCGGTCGTGCCGCCTCGTGATCGCGGCGACGGCGACGGCGATCAGCGCGGCGAGCAGGAAGCCCCCGCCGAACGCGAGGCCGATGATCCAGGGCTGGATCGCCCGCCCCAGGCCGTCGGCGAAGCCCGTCGCCGCGGCGCGGCTGGCCCGCTCGATCGCCGCGCTCGAGCAGCCCGGGTCCCCGGCGGGGCAGCCCGCGATCTGCTCCACGAGCTCCGCCGTCCCCTCGCGCGCCACCGCCCTCGCCGCCGCGCCCGAGCCCCGCTCGACCAGGGTGAGGAGCTCCCGGTCGTGCTGGAGGGCGCCCTGGACCACGGCGCTGCTCACGGCCTCGCTGGTCTGCGCGATCACCGGCTCGAGCGTCCCGGCGACGGCTTCCATCCACCGTGCCCGCCGCCCGCCTCGATCGCATTCTTCACATCGTCCCGACTTCCTCTGGAGTATCTCTCCCCCGCGCAGATCCCGGCGCGAGGAGGATCGTTCCATGTACGGTAGAATCATCGCTGGGCTGAGCTGCCTCGCTCTCCTGGCCGCGTGCGGCGACGAATACGGCGTGCGGCCGTCGCCGGTCGACTATCAGGCGACCATCCGCTGGACCAGCCACGGCGTGCCCCACATCCTCGCCGACGACATCGGCAGCATCGGATTCGGGCTCGGCTACGCCGGCGCGCGCGACTTCGTCTGCACGCTCGCCGATCAGATCGTGAAGGTGCGGAGCGAGCGCGCGAAGACCTTCGGCCCCGGCGAGGGGGACGCGAACATCGACAGCGACTTCAGCTACCTCACGCTGGGCGTCGTCGAGCGCGGCGAGCGCATGCTCGAGCGCGTGTCCGCCGACGGGCGGGCGCTCATCGAGGGGTACGCCGCGGGCTACAACCGCTACCTCGTCGACGCCGGCCCCCAGGGCCTGCCCGCCCCCTGCGCCGGCGCGGCGTGGGTGAAGCCGATCAGCGCCGCGGATCTCGCCGCGTACTACGTCCACGTGAACATGTTCGCCGGCAGCCTGCAGCTGCTCGACTTCATCCGCCGCGCCGCGCCGCCGGACGCCTCGGGCGAGGAGGCCCGCGAGCGCGCGATCGATCTCCCGGACTTCACCCGCCTCGGCCTCGGGAGCAACGCCTGGGCGATCGGCCGCGAGCGCGCCGAGGGCGGCCGCGGCATGCTCGTCGCGAACCCGCATTTTCCCTGGGAAGGAGAGCTCAGGTTCCACGAGGCGCACCTCACCATCCCCGGGCAGCTCGACGTGTACGGCGTGTCCCTGACGGGGCTGCCGGTCATCAACATCGGCTTCAACGAGCACGTCGCGTGGACGCACACGGTCTCGCCGGCGAAGCACTTCACGGTCTACCGGCTCACCCTCGACCCGGACGACCCGACGGCCTACGTCCACGAGGGCGAGCGCCGTCCGATGGAGCGCCGCGAGCACTCCATTGATGTCCTGGCCGACAGCGGATCGCTCGAGCAGGTGTCGCGGGTGATGTACCGGAGCCACTACGGCCCGATGCTCGGGGCCTCGGTCCTCGGCTGGTCCACCGAGCAGGCGTTCACGGTGCGCGACGCCAACGAGGACAACGTGTCCGCCCTCGACCAGTGGCTCCGGATGGGCCGCGCGACGAGCCTCGACGAGCTCCGGCGCGCGCACGAGGAGCTGCGCGGCATCCAGTTCGTGTTCACGACCGCGGTGGACGCCGAGGGGCAGGCCCTGCTCATGGACGCCTCGCGCGTGCCCCACCTGAGCGCCGAGGCGGTGAGCGCCTACGAGCGCGCGCTGCAGCGCGACGGCCTCACCGGCTTGCTCGCGCGCTCGGGCATCGTGCTGCTCGACGGGAGCACGGCGCGCGACGAATGGGTGGAGACGCAGGGCGCCGGCGCGCTCGTGCCGTGGGGCGACCTGCCGTCGCTCGCGCGCACCGACTTCGTCATGAACGCCAACGACACGCCGTGGCTCACGAACCCCGCCGAGCCGCTCACCGGATATCCGGCGCTCTTCGGCACGCCGGGCGCCCCGATCTCGGCGCGCACGCGCATGAACCTCCTCCTGCTCACCGAGGAAGGGGAGGGCGCCGCCGCGGGCGAGGACGGCCTCTTCTCGCGCGACGAGCTCGAGGCCGCCATCCTGAGCAACCGGGGGATCACGGCGGAGCGCCTCCGCGAGCAGGTCGCCGAGCGCTGCGACGGCGCGGCGCCGGTCGACCTCGAGGGCCAGGCGGTCGACGTCGCCGGCGCGTGCCTCGCGCTGGCGTCGTGGGACGGCCGGCTCGACCTGGAGAGCGTCGGCGCGAGCGTGTGGCGCGAGCTGCTCGGGCGGTTCACGAGCGCGGCCATGGTGGACGCGGGCAAGCTCTACGCGCAGCCGTTCGACCCCAAGGACCCGCTCGAGACCCCCCGCGACCTCGTCGCGCCGCCGGCCGAGGGCCCGGATCCGATCCTCGTGGCGCTGGCCGAGGCCACGCGCGCGCTCGCGCAGGCGGGGCTCGACCCGAGCACGCCGCTCGGCGCGGCGCAGTTCACGAACAAGGGCGACGACGCCATCCCGATCCACGGCGGGCTCGGGATGGAAGGGGTGGCCAACGTCGTGACCCACCTGGCGACCGCCCCGAACAGCACCCTCCTGCCCAGGCTCAACACCGGCGAGCTCGTCAACCCGACGACGGGCCTCACCACCGCGGGGTACCCGATCAACTTCGGCACGAGCTTCGTGATGGCCGTCGAGCACACGACCGACGGCCCGCGCGCCGAGGCGCTGCTCAGCTACTCGCAGTCGACCGACCCCGCGTCGCCCCATTTCGCGGACCAGACCGAGCGGTTCTCGCGGAAGGCGTGGCGGCCGGTGCTGTTCACGGAGAAGGACATCGCCGCCGACCCCGACCTCGTCGTGAAGGAGATCGGCGGGCCCCGCTGAGCCGCCCGCGGCGCATGCGCCGCGCCGGCCTCACGCGGCGTCGATGGTCCTGAGCAGCGCGTCGAGCTCGAACGGCTTGCTGATCACCTCGCGCGCGTGCGTCGGCATCGGCTGCTTGATGTTCGACGCCGCGGTCATGATCACGACGGGGATCTCCCCGAGCCCGGGGACGGCGCTGAGCTCGTCGCACACCTTCCAGCCGTTCATCTTCGGCATCATCAGATCGAGCAGGATCACGGCCGGCCGCGCGCCCTCCGAGAGGCGATCGAGCGCCTCTCGACCGCTGAAGTAGGGCGTCGCCTCGTACCCGAGCTCGCACAGCGTCTCGGCCAGGGTGATCGCGAGATCGACGTCGTCATCGATGATCAGGACAGACTTGCTCATGGGGCACGGGGAGTTCCACGGTGAAGGTGGAGCCGGCGTCGAGCTCGCTCTGCACGGAGATGCGGCCTCGCATCCTCTCCACGAGCTGTCGTGTCAGCCACAGGCCAAGGCCGAGGCCGCCGTAGTTGCGCACCGAGACGGCGCGCTCGAACTGCTGGAAGATGCGCGCCTGGTCCTCCGGCGCGATGCCGATGCCGCGGTCCCGGACGAGCAGGCGCGCGGCCCCATCGCCCTGCTCGACGGTGATCTCGACGGGCGCCCCGCGGCCGAACTTCCACGCGTTCGACAGCAGGTTCACCACCACCTGCTCGATCCGGAAGCCGTCGCCCTCGCAGAACACCGGCCCGTCCGCGTGGAGCTCGACCTCCGGCGCGACCTCCACCACGCCGTCCAGGAGCCGCTCCACGACGTCGCGCACGGTCTGGGCGAGATCGACAGGCGCGCGCTCGATCTCGAGCCGGCCGGAGAGGAGCTGCGTCGCGTCGAGGAGCTGCTCGACCAGCTTGAGGAGCTTCTTCCCCTGCCGCCCCAGGTTGCCCAGCTTGGGCGCGATCTCCTGGATGGGCATCGCCCCCGCCGCGCGCTGGATGCGCTCCAGCGAGGTGATCTGCAAGAGGAGGGTCGCGATCGGCGTCTTCAGCTCGTGGGAGGCCACGGCGAGGAAGTTGTCGCGCGCGCGGAGCGCCTCCTCGATGCGCGTGGCGCTGCGGCTGTGTTCGATCGCGATCCCCGCGAGATCTTTGGAGATCTCGATGAGGCCAAGATCGCGCGCGCTCGGGCCGCGCGCCTCGCGGTAATAGAAGGCGAACGTGCCGAGCGCCTCGCCCTCGCGGTCGAGGATGGGCACCGAGGTGCACGCCCTGAGGCCGTGGGAGAGCGCGAGATCGCGCGATCGCGCCCAGAGCGGGTCGCGCTCGATGTCCGAGACGACGACGGTCTGCTTGCGGAACACGGCGGTGCCGCACGAGCCGCTCACGGCGCCGATGCTCAGCCCGTCGACATCGTGGTTGTACGCCGCTGGCAGGCTGGGCGCCGAGGCCCAGCGGAGGTGCGTCCTCGACTCGTCGACGAGGAGGACGGAGCAGAGCGCGCGGCCCGACTGCGCCTCCATGAAGCGGATGAGCTCGTCGAGCACACGGGAGAGCGGCTCTCCGGAGGCGACCATCCGGAGGATCCGGTTCTGCCCTCGGAGCAGGGCTCCGGCCCCTCGCGCCAGGCGCTCGGGCCTGGTGGAGCCGTTCCCGTCGGGCCCTGCCGTCAGGCAGGGATCCATGGGTCTGAACGCGTGCATCGCCCCCGGTGCATTGCCTAGTCGGGCGCCGCTTTGTCGCAAGGAGAAACGCGGCGGAGCAGGCCTGCGCGCTCGCGGCCGGCGGCCGTCGGATCCGACGAGGCTGCGCGTCGGCTGCGGCGGCCCGCCGCTTTGCTCTATGCTCCGGCGCCATGCTCGACACGCGGGAGCTGCCGCTCCTCCGCGCCCTCGCGGGCCGGTACCCCACCACGGAGGCCGCGCTGGCCGAGATCGGCCATCTCCGGGCGATCCTGTCGCTCCCCAAGGGGACGGTCCACGTCGTCAGCGACGTGCACGGCGAGCACAGGAAGCTGAAGCACATCATCAACAACGCCTCGGGCAGCCTGCGGCCGCTGGTCGAGCGCGTGTTCGGCGACCGGCTCACGGCCGGCGAGAAGCGCGCGCTGCTCTCGGTCATCTACTATCCCCGCGAGAGCTACGCCCCCGTGGCGCGCGGCGCCGAGGCGGAGCGGCGCGCGTACCTGCGCTGGACGCTCGCGCGCGAGGTCGAGGTGATCCGCGAGCTGTCGCGGCGCTACACGCTCCGCCAGGTGGACCAGGCGTTCCCCGCCGACATGCGCGGCCTGCTCCGCGAGCTCGTGTCGGCGCGCGCCACGCCGGATGAGGGCGGCACCCTCGACGCGCTCGTGGAGCCCTTCGTGCAGCACGGCCGCGAGATCGAGCTCCTGCGCGCCGCCGCGCGGGCGATCCGGAACCTCACGGTCTTCGAGCTCGTGGTGGCGGGCGATCTCGGCGATCGCGGCCCGCGGCTGGACAAGGTGCTCGAGTACCTGATGCGCCAGCCGCGCGCGCGGGTGGTCTGGGGCAACCACGACGTGAGCTGGATGGGCGCGAGCCTCGGCCAGGAGGCGCTCATCGCCACCGTGGTCCGGCTCTCGCTGCGCTACGGCCGCCTCTCGCAGCTCGAGGAGGGCTTCGGCATCCCCGTCGCGCCGGTCGACCGGCTCGCGCGCACCGCCTACGCCGACGACCCCGCGGAGCGCTTCGCGGTGCGGGGCGAGGGGCTGCGCGACGCGCTGCTGATGGCGCGGATGCAGAAGGCCATGGCCGTCCTGCAGTTCAAGCTGGAGGGGCAGGTCTGCCGTCGGCGCCCTGACTATGCGCTCGAGCACCGCTGCCTCCTGCACCGCATCGATCAGCGCGCGGGCACGGTCGCGATCGACGGCGAGGTGTACCCGCTCCTCGACGCGCGCTTCCCGACGCTCGATCCGGGCGACCCTTACGCGCTCACGCCGGACGAGGCGGCGTGCATCGCGCTTTTGAAGGAGTCTTTCCTGAAGAGCCCTGTGCTCGCCCGTCGGATGCGCTGGATGGTGCAGCAGGGGACGACGTGGCTCCGGCGCGATCGCGCGCTCATCTTCCACGGCTGTGTCCCGGTGGACGGCGCGGGCGAGCTCCTCCCGTTCGCGGTGGACGGCGAGCCCCGCCGCGGCAGGGCGCTGTTCGACGCGCTGGAGCGCGCGGTGCGCCGTGCCTTCCGGGCGCGGGCGCAGGAGGACGTCGACCTGCTCTGGTATCTGTGGACGGGGCCGCTCTCCCCGATGTTCGGCAAGGACCGGATGACGACCTTCGAGTCGTACTTCGTCGCCGACGCGAGGACGCACCGCGAGACGAAGAACCCGTATTTCCACCTGATCCACGACGCCGGCTTCTGCACCCGGGTGTGCCGCGAGTTCGGGCTGGACGAGGAGCGCGGGCTGATCGTGAACGGGCATGTGCCGGTGCGGGTCGAGCAGGGCGAGTCGCCGATCAAGGCGTCGCACCGCGCGGTGACGATCGACGGGGCGTTCTCGGAGGCCTACGGCGACAAGGGGTACACGCTCGTGCTCGAGGCGAGCGGGGCGCGGCTCGCGCAGCACCACCATTTCACGTCGGTGGAGCAGGCGGTGGAGACGGGGGAGGACATCATCCCCGAGATCTCGGACGTGGAGGTCTACGAGGCCGCGCGCACGGTGGGCGACACGGAGAAGGGGGAGGAGCTGGCGCGGGAGATCGAGATCCTGGAGCGGCTCATCCAGGCCTATGAGGACGGCGTGCTCCTGGAGCAGCCGAGGTGACTGGAGCAGCCGCGGTGAGGTGAGGCGCGGCCGCGGGGGCCGCGCCTCCTCGGGTCAGTCGAGCTGGCCGTCGACGATCCAGTCGATGAGCGTCTGCTGCTCCGCCTCGGTCAGGCAGGCTGCATTTCCGGCGTCGTCCGCCGGGTCGCCGGTGCATCCTTTGCCGCGCGGCATGGATCCGCTCTGGATGCGGATGATGGTGCATGCCCCCTGCGTCAGCGCCGTCAGGATTTCGCCCGTCACTGGGTCCTTCGTGACGCACGGGTCCGAGTTCGCGGGGAGCTGCGAGGACGCGTAGGTGATCGCGAAGCCGCTCGAGGGCGATTCCGCCCGGGTGTGGCAGGGCGCGCACTTCGTTTGCAGGATCGGCGCCACGTCGGCCCACCGCACGGGCTCGCTGGTGTCGCCGCCGGCGCCGCCTTCACCGCCGCCGGCGCCGCCCGCGCCGCCGGCGCCGCCAGCGCCGCCAGCGCCGACCGCGACGGAGGAGGACTCGCCGCCAGCGCCGCCCGTCCCGCCGACGGAGGAGGACTCGCCGCCCGCGCCACCGACGCCGACCGCGACGGAGGAGGACTCGCCGCCAGCGCCGCCCGTCCCGCCGACGGTGGAGGACTCGCCACCGGCGCCGCCGGCGCCGACCGCGACGGCGGAGGACTCGCCACCGGCGCCGCCGACGCCGACCGCGACGGAGGAGGACTCGCCGCCCGCGCCGCCAGCGCCGACCGCGACGGAGGAGGACTCGCCGCCCGCGCCGCCAGCGCCGACCGCGACGGAGGAGGACTCGCCGCCCGCGCCGCCGACGCCGACCGCGACGGAGGAGGACTCGCCGCCCGCGCCGCCAGCGCCGACCGCGACGGACGTGCTGGTCGCCGTGGTGGTGGGATCGCCGCCCGTGCCGCCTGCGCCGACGGTGGATGTATCGCCTCCCGAACCGCCAGCGCCGACTGCGACGGACGTGGTGGTCGTGCTGGTCGTGCTGGTCGTGGTGGTCGTCGAATCGCCGCCCGCGCCGCCGGTGCCAGCTCCGGTGCCGGTCGCACCGCCCTCGCCGCCGGTGCCGGTCGCACCGCCCTCGCCGCCGGTGCCGGTCGCACCGCCCTCGCCGCCGGTGCCGGTCGCGCCACCCTCGCCACCGGTGCCGGTCGCGCCACCCTCGCCACCGGTGCCGGTCGCGCCACCCTCGCCGCCGGTGCCGGTCGCACCGCCTTCGCCGCCAGTTCCCGTTCCGGAGCTGGTGGTGCTGCCGCCGGCCTCACCACCGGTGCCGCCGCTGCCTGCCACCGTGCCTGGGTCGTCGTCACCGCACCCGGCGAGCGCGACGATCAGCGCGCCGGTGGTCATGAACAAACGGATCGAAGTCCGCGGAATAAAGAGCATGCGCGGAGAGTAAGCGCGCACGCGCTCGCCGGTAAATGCCGCCAACAGTGGATACAAGATTTTATGGTTGCCACAACGGCGGATTACGCTTCCGCTGAATCCCGGCGACCATTGCTCGAGCCCGCCGGCCGGCTCTCTGCCGTACCGGCCCGCGTCCTCGAGCGCGCGCTGTCGTCCCGCCGCGCTGCCTTCCCGCGGTCCCGCAGGTCAGCTCTCGTGCGATCGCCTCGCCGCCTGCGGCCTTGCTCGCAGCGGCGTCACTTCGCCCGGACGCCCTCCGGAGCGCCGGTCGCGTTCGGAAACCTGGACTTGAGATCGTCCACGCCCCGCTGCGGGTTCGCGGTGGCGGCGAGATCGGCGCGCTCTTTCCGCTTCTCTGCGGTGCTGATCCCGGTCCGCTTGTCGCGCGCCTCCACGAGGGCGGCGGGCATCTCCCCGTCGCGGTTGTACGACCAGGCGAGGAGCGGCTCGCCGACGGGCAGGCTGTGCGCGGCGGGGTGCCCCAGGTGCCCCGTGTCCCAGATGTGCCACGTCTTGCCGTAGCTGTTCATCTTCTTCTTGAGCGCCGCCTTCTCGGCCACCGCCGGTACGCCGGGCAGGATCAGCTGGCCAGAGAGGATCTCGTAATTGTGCGGGTGCCAGCGCTTCTTCTCGTCCTCGGCCAGGCCCTCGAACATCGCCTCGGAGATGATGTACTCGACCCCGATGATGTTCGCGTCGCTCGTGTTCCCGTCGAAGATCACACACTGCGTGAACTCTTCATTGACCCCTTTGCAGTAGTGATGGGCCTCCATGTGATGGTCCGGGTTGTCCTTCATCACGTGGAATCCGTCCAGGTAGTGGTCGATCGCCCGCACGGGACTCAGATCCTGGAGCGCCTCTGCGCCCTTCTCGAGGATCTTGGTGTCGACCTTCTTCTCCTGCCCCGGCGGGGCAGCCTGATTCGACGGGGGCGCGTCCGCCTGGCCGCAGCCGGCGGAGAGCGCAGGAGCAAGCACGAGCACGGCAATCGCAAGGTGAGGGCGTCTCGCCATCGTCGGGATCTCCCTGGAAACGACGCGGGTTCTGCAAATCCATGGCCACCCTTCGAAATGCCGCCCGTTCCGCCGGAGCGATGGGCGGGCCGTGGCTCTCTTGCATCATTGTGGCGTTACGCCACGGGTGGATTATCGCGCCGCGCCATCGGGTTTGTGTATTGCGGCCCGATTCGAACCGTGGTTAACGAGAGGACCTCCAGGATGCACCGTGTCATCCGGCGCGCCACGAGCACCGGCGCGGATCGATCGCGGGGTTACGACGGGATGACGAGACGACGTGCCCATGCGATGACGCGCCCATGCAATGACGCGACGACGCGACGACGCGGCGGGAGCCTCGGGAGTCCCCTCGTTGGCGGCGTGAGGCGGGGCTTGCGTGCCGGTGGAGACATGGATTAGAACATTCCCGTCCTGTCTTATGTTGTCTTGCACCCACCGCGTGGAGCTCGTCTCACCGCATGTTCACGCGCTTGGCCGCCTGCCGGCCTCGCTCGAGCGCATCGCTCGACTGGGCTGCTTGACTGTCACGGTTCACCTCAAAGCCCATCCTTCATCTCACTGATAGAGAGGGGAGCACCTATGCGCCTCACACGGTATGCGACATGGATCTTGGCGGCGGCGGTCGTTATCGCGCCGGCCGCCTGCGGCGACGACACGTCCGACAATCCGACCGGCTCATCGACCAGCTCCGGCACGGGCCCCGGCTCCGGCTCCGGCTCCGGCTCCGGCACGGCCGGCGGCGGCACCGGCGCCGGCGACAGCACGGGCGGCGGCGGCAGCGGTGACGGCGGCAGCGGTGACGGCGGCAGCGGCGACGGCGGCAGCGGCGCCGGCGACAGCGCGGGCCTCTTGCCCTGCGACGCCGGCTGGCCCGAGGTGACGAGCAAGATCGCGAAAGATCCGGCGATCGAGGCGGCCGTCGCGGAGCTGCTCGGCCAGCTGTCGCTCGAAGAGAAGGTCGGGCAGATGGTGCAGGCCGAGATCGGCTACATCACGCCGGCCGAGGTCAGGCAGTACAACATCGGCTCTGTGCTGAACGGCGGGGGCTCGTGGCCGGGCGGGAACAAGAGCGCGACCGCGCAGGACTGGCTCGCGATGGCCGACGACTTCTACAAGGCCTCGGTGGACAAGAGCGGCGGCCGCGCGGGCATCCCGATCATCTGGGGCATCGACGCGGTGCACGGCAACAACAATGTCCGCGGCGCCACGCTCTTCCCGCACAACATCGGCCTGGGCGCCGCGAACGACCCCGATCTGCTCGAGCGCATCGGCGCCGCGACGGCCAAGGAGGTCGTGGCGACCGGCCTCGACTGGACCTTCGCCCCGACGCTCGCGACCGTGCGCGACGACCGGTGGGGCCGCACGTACGAGGGCTACTCCGAGGATCCGGAGATCGTGAACCGCTACGCCGGCCGGGTCGTGACGGGCATCCAGGGCGCCGCGAACAGCGCGGATCTGTTCGGCCCCACGCGCGTCATCGCGACGGCCAAGCACTTCATCGGCGACGGCGGCACCGACAAGGGCGACGACCAGGGCAACAACCTGGCGACCGACACCGAGCTGTGCGCGATCCACGGTCAGGGCTACATGTCCGCGATCCCCGCGGGCGCGCAGACGGTCATGGCGTCGTACAACAGCATCCGCGGCAAGAAGATGCACGGCAACGGCGAGCTGCTCACCGGCGTGCTGAAGGAGAAGTTCCACTTCGACGGCTTCGTCATCGGCGACTGGAACGGTCACCAGCAGGTGCCGGGCTGCGCCGAGGACTCGTGCGCCGAGGCGATCAACGCCGGCGTGGACATGATCATGGTCCCGTACAAGTGGAAGGAGTTCTACGAGAACACCATCGACCAGGTGAACGGCGGCCAGATCGAGAGGGCGCGCATCGACGACGCGGTGACCAGGATCCTGCGGGTCAAGATGCGGGCGGGGCTGCTCGGCCCGAAGGCGACCAAGGGCGCGCCGTCGGAGCGGATGTTCGCGGGGCAGCAGGCGGTGCTCGGGGCCGCGGAGCACCGGGAGATCGCGCGCGAGGCGGTGAGGAAGTCGCTCGTGCTGCTCAAGAACAAGGGCTCGGTGCTGCCGCTCGAGGCGTCGGCGCGGGTGCTCGTCGCGGGCAAGTCCGCGGACAGCATCCCGAACCAGGCCGGCGGGTGGTCGCGGACGTGGCAGGGTACGGACGTCACGAACGCCGATTTCCCGGGCGCCACATCCATCTTCAAGGGGATCCAGGAGGCCGTGTCCGGCGGCGGCCAGGCGATGCTGAGCGCCAACGGCGCCGGGGCCTCGTCGGCGAACTTCGACGCGGCGATCGTGGTGATCGGCGAGACGCCCTATGCCGAGATGAAGGGGGACATCCAGGCCTCGGGCGACTCCGGGGACTCCACGACGCACGCCAAGACGCTCGAGCACGCGCTCTTCCACGCCGAGGATCTGCAGGTGCTCCAGGCCATCCGCACGGCCGCGCCGGATCTGCCGATCGTGACGGTGTTCCTGTCGGGCCGCCCGCTCTACGTGAACAAGGAGCTGAACCTCTCCGACGCGTTCGTGGCGGCGTGGCTCCCGGGCTCGGAGGGCGGCGGCGTGGCCGACGTGCTGTTCGGCAAGCAGGAGTTCCAGGGCAAGCTCTCGTTCTCGTGGCCCGGGAGCGAGTGCCAGAAGGTCAACCGCAACGACGGGGGAGAGGCGCTGTTCCCCTACGGCTTCGGCCTGACCACGGCGGACCAGGACACGCTCGGCGAGCTCTCCGAGACGTCCACCGGCACCGCCTGCAACTGACCCCTTCCCCGGCGCCGCTGCCGCGCTCCCGCGGGGCGGCGGCGGCGCCCCGCTCACCGCCGCTGCTGCGCTCCCGACGGGCGGCGGCGCTCCCCTCATCGCCGCTCATCGCCGCGTCGTGAGCACCACCTTGCCGGTGGTCGCGCGGGACGCGACCGCCGTCATGGCGGCCTTCGCGTCGGCCATCGGCAGCGCGGCGGAGATGAGCGGCTTGATCGCGCCCTGGCGAACCATCGCGTAGAGCGCGTCCTGCGCGGCGCGCGTCAGGGCGGGCTGGGCGCGGCTGTAGGTGCCCCAGTAGAAGCCGAGCACGGAATAGTTCTTCACGAGCAGGTGGTTCGCGCGCGCGGCGGGGAAGTGGCCCGAGGCGAAGCCGATCACCAGGATGCGCCCCTCGAAGGCGACGCACCTGGTCGATCGATCGAAGACGTCGCCGCCGACGGGGTCGAAGATGATATCGGCGCCCCGGCCCGCGGTGTGGTCCTTGACGATGGCGACGAAGTCCTCGCCGCGGTAGTCGATCGCGACGTCTGCCCCGAGGGCGCGGCAGACCGCCGCCTTCTCCTTGCCGCCGGCGGTGGCGATGACGGTCGCGCCGGCCGCCTTGGCGAGCTGGATCGCGGCGCTGCCGACGCCGCCCGCGCCGGCGTGCACGAGGACGGTGTCGCCCGGCTTGATGCCGGCGCGCCGGTGCAGGGCGAGGTAGCCAGTCTGGTAGGTGATGGTCAGCGCCGCGGCGTCCTCGAACGGCATGCCGTCGGGGAGCGCGTAGGTCGTGCGCGGGCCGGCGATCGCGTGTGTCGCGTACCCTCCCGAGCCGGGCAGCGTCGCGGCCACGCGGGTGCCCGGCGGCAGCGACGGCTCGCGGCTCTCGACGACGAGGCCGGCGACCTCGAAGCCGGGGATGAACGGCGGAGTCGGCCTGACCTGATGGGCGCCCGCGGTGAAGAGCACGTCGGGGAAGTTGATCGCCGACGCGGCGACCTCGATGCGGGCCTCACCCTCGGCGAGCGGGGGGTCGTCGACCTCTTCCCAGACAAGGATCTCGGGCGAGCCGAAGGAGTGTCCGCGCCAGGCGTGCATGGTGCGCGGACCTTAGCAGAAAGCCCGACAGCCGAGCCACGGAGGCGCATGGCCGCACAGAGTGCCTGTCCATCATCCCTCTGTGCCTCCGGGACTCGCGGGCGCAGAGCCGGGACGAGCTCGCGATGCTAGTTCCGCCCACCAGGAGTCCGGCCAGGGATCCGGACAGAGATTTCAACGCCAAGGCGCAAAGACGCCAAGGCGCAAAAAAGAATAATTATCATGCATTTTTGCGTCTTTGCGCTCTTGGCGCCTTTGCGTCGAAATCTCTCGCCACTCTCGCGGCAGATCCCTGGCAGGATTTCTGCCCCGCGGAACTAGGGAATGATCTCGATCCCCAGCGTCGCCGTCACGATGCCCTGCGCCTGGCCGTCGAACGTCACCTCGACGAGGTAGTTGCCGGGCGCGAACGGCTCGCCCTCCGGATTGCTCGTGTCGGACGGCCCGTTCCACTGCCGACCCGACCAGCGGATCGTCTGCGTCGCGGTCGTCGCGTCGACCTGCACGGTCTCCGCCTCGTCGGGAGCGCAACACCCGACGTCGCACAGGCAGTACTGCTGCGGCTGGCCGGCCGACGACATGCCTGTGATCTTGTACGAGACGAACGAGAGCGGGTCGCTCGACGGGTCGACGCAGCGCCCGCAGCCGGTGGACTCCGCGACGTTGATCGGCGGGACGCTCGAGTCGGTGACGACCTTGTAGAGGAACTCCGCCGCCTCCCCGACGTGATAGACGCACCGGCTCGACGCGATCGAGATCTTCACGCCCGGGATCGTGCCCTCGATGTCGCGCACCGCGCACCGCTCGTCGAACGGCGAGCCGCCGCTGCCGCCGCCGCCGTCGCTGGCGCTGCCACCGCCGCCATCGCTGGCATTCCCACCGCCGCCGTCGCTGGCGCTGCCGCCGCCGCCGTCGCTGGCGCTGCCGCCACCGCCGTCGCTGGCGCTGCCGCCGCCGCCGTCGCTGGCGCTGCCGCCACCGCCGTCGCTGGCGCTGCCGCCGCCGCCGCCGCTGCCGCCTGCGCCGCCGCTGCCCCCGCCGCCATTGCCACCGTTACATCCCATCAGGCACGCACCGGATATGAGGGCTGCCATCAGCGCTCGAAGCACGTCGCTCGCCATCCGATCACCTCTCCAACTTCGCCGCCGCCCATCGCGCGCGGCCGCGAACGCGCAGCAAGAGAGATGCCTCGCGCGACCCTGCGCGGATCCGCGCAGAACAGGGCCCAGCGCCCGGGACATCAGCTCCGCGATTGTGCCGAAATGGGCCACCTGGCCGCGCGCAGGCCTGCGGCCGTCACTCGAGCTCGGGATACCAGCACGCCACGCGGTGGCCGCTCCCCGGGACGAGCTCCTCCAGCGGCGGGATCTCCACGTCGCACTTGCCCTCCTCGGCCTTCCGGCAGCGAGGGTGGAACACGCAGCCCTCGGGCGGGTTGATCGCGCTCGCCGGCGCGCCCGGGAGCACGCGGCGCGCCTTGCCGCCGCGGTCGATCGACGGCGTCGCGTCGAAGAGCGCGCGCGTGTACGGGTGGTGCCGCCGCTCGGAGACGCCCTGCGCCGGGCCGAGCTCCACGATCCTGCCGAGGTACATCACCGCCACGCGGTGGCTCACGTGCTCGACCACCCGGAGGTCGTGCGAGATGAACAGCAGGCTCAGCGCGAGCTCGTCCTGGAGCTCCTCGAGGAGGTTGACGATCTGGGCCTGCACCGACAGGTCGAGCGCGCTCACCGGCTCGTCGCAGACGATGAAGTCCGGGCGCACCGCGAGCGCCCGCGCGATCGCGACCCGCTGCCGCTGGCCGCCGGAGAGCTCGTGCGGGAAGCGCTCCATCATGTCCGGCCGCAGGCCGACCTTCTGCAGCGCGGCCTCGACCATCGCGGTCTCCTCGTCGCGGGTCCTCGCGAGGCGGTGGATCACGATGCCCTCGCCGACGATCTCGCGCAGCGTCATGCGCGGGTTGAGCGAGCCGTACGGGTCCTGGAAGACGATCTGCATCCGCCGGCGCATCGCCCGGAGCGCGCGGCCCGACATCGCGGTGAGGTCCTCGCCGTCGAAGAAGACCCGGCCGACGGTGGGCTCGATGAGCCGGATCGCGAGCCGCCCGAGGGTGCTCTTGCCGGAGCCCGACTCGCCGACCAGGCCGAGCGTCTCGCCGCGGTGCACGTGGAAGGTCACGCCGTCCACCGCCTGCACGAACGCCGGCTTCGCGAACGGGCCGCGCCGCACCGGGTAGAGCTTCGAGAGCCGCTCCGCCTGCACGAGCGGGCGCTCGCCGCGCGCGCTCTCGGCGCGGGCCTCGGCGGCGCCGGCCTCGTCGCCCTGGGCGGGCAGCGGGAAGTCGCTGTCGCGCGTCACGCCGCGCCCTCCTCCCCCGGGCGGCCCGCGCCGGCGAGGAGAAAGCAGCGCGCCGCGTGGCGCCCCGCGCCCGGCGGGACGGCGTACAGGTCCGGCGGCTCGACGCGGCAGCGGTCGAACACCGCCTCGCAGCGGTCCTGGAAGCGGCAGCCGCGCGGCGGGTCGCGCAGATCGGGCAGCCCGCCGGGGATGGTCGGCAGGCGCAGCGATCGCTGGCCGCGCACGCGGTGCGGGCGGAAGCCGCGCGCGGGGATGCTCCGGAGGAGCGAGCGCGTGTAGGGGTGCGACGGCGCGGCGAGCACGTTGCGCGCCGGCCCTTGCTCGACGACGACGCCGGCGTAGAGGACGACGATGTCGTCGGCGAGCTCGCCGACCACGGCGAGGTCGTGCGCGATGAGCAGGAGGCTCATGGACGTCTCCGCCTTGAGCCGCTCGAGCAGGTCGAGGATCTGCGCCTGCGTGGTCATGTCGAGCGCGGTGGTCGGCTCGTCGGCGATGAGCAGCGAGGGCCCGGGCGCGAGGGCCATGGCGATCATGACGCGCTGGCGCATGCCGCCGGACAGCTCGTGCGGGTAGCTGTTCGCGCGGACCTCGGGCTCGGGGAAGCCGACCTTGCGCAGCAGGCTCACGGCGTAGAGCCGGGCGTCGCCCCGGGACATGGGCCGGTGCAGGCGGATCGCCTCGGCGATCTGGGCGCCGACGGTGTACACGGGGTTCAGCGAGGTCATCGGCTCCTGGAAGATCATGCCGATCTTCCCGCCGCGGACGGCGCGCATCTCGCGCTCGCCGAGCGCGAGGAGGTCCTGGCCGTCGAGCGCGATCGAGCCGCCGTCGATCGACGCGTACGGCGCGGGCAGGAGCCGCAGGATGCTGAGCGCGGTGATCGTCTTGCCGCAGCCCGACTCGCCGACGAGCGCCACGGTGCGCCCGCGCGGCACCGTGAACGAGACGCGGTCGAGGACGCGCGTGACGCGGCCGTCGGCGGTGAACGAGACGCGGAGGTCGCTGACCTTGAGCAGCGCCTCCGCGGGCGCGGCCGCCTCGGCCGTCGGCGGCGCGGTGCGGACGAGCGGGAAGGGGCGGACGCTCGCGGTCGAGCGCTGGGTGACGGCGGGCTCGTCGTCGTCGAGGAAGCCGCGCGAGGACGTGGGGGCGCCGGGCGCGGGGGCGCCGGAGACGGGCGCGGGGCCGCGCGCGGACGTGGGGGAGCTGGGCGCGGGGGCGCGCGGGGACGTGGGGGAGACGGGCGGGGCGCCGCGCGCGGAGGTGGGGGAGCTGGGGATCGGCGGAGCGCTCGGCGCGGAGGGCCTGCCCCGGCCGGCGTCGTGGCGGACGAGGGGCAGCGGGAGAGACGGGCGCCCGCCGAGGTCGTCGTCCTCGTCGTCGTTGCCGGAGCTCACCGTACGTACACCTCGAGCTGCGGGCCGGTGCCCTGGGAGATGCCCATCGAGTAGGCCGCCCCGACGGCGTCGCGGCCCGGCGCGACGATGGCGATGCCGTGGTCGTCCATGCGCCGCCTGGCCCAGCCGCGCACGAGCGAGGTGACGTCGATCCGCAGCGGCGCCGTGGGGAGGCGCCGCGCGACGGCGGCGGGCTCCGGGATCGACAGGCGGGGCTGCCGGCCCCACGTCGCCGTCTCGGAGCGCCACGGCTCGAGGATGCGCGCGACCTCGAGGGTGAGGGCGCGCTCGGCGGGCGGCGCGAGGGGGACCGGCTCCAGCACGACGAAGGCGCTCGCGATGTCCGCGTCGACGCCGAAGGTCGGCGCGAACCGGAGCAGCAGGACGACATCGCCGGTGCTGGCGCGCCCGAGCGCGATGGCGTCGGGGACGCCGGGCGCGGCCGCGGCGTCGCCGTCTTCCTGGAGCACGGCGAGGTCCGCGGGCGGGAGCAGCACCCGGCGCGCGTCGACGGGCGAGGGGAGGGCGCCCGCCGGCCGGCAGCGCCCCGCGACGCAGTGCCCGGCGCCGCAGACGCCCGCGCCCGCGCACACGCCCGCGTCCGTCGCGGCGGCGCCGCCGCAGCCCAGGAGCGGCGACGCCGCGACGAGCAGGGCCACGGGCGCGAGGGCGGCGAGCAGTCGCACAGCGGGGGCGACCATAGCAGAGCGGGGCGCCGCCGGCAGGGGGGCGGCATGGAGGCGATGCCGGTCACGGTCGTTGCGATTCTCTGTTGTCGGGCTGCGGCTGCTCTGCTGGGATGCGGGGTCGTGCGCGTTCGAGCCTTCACTTTTCTGAGAGCGCTCGTGGTCCTTGTCGCCTTCCCTGCGGCGCTCGCCGCCTGCGGAAAGAAGGCGCCGCTCGGATCTCCGTGCCGCGCTGACGACGACTGCGCCTCCGGCCTCGCCTGCCACCGCGAGCAGTGCCTGCACGAGGGGAGCGCCCGCCGGATGCGCGAGGAGGAGCAGCGCGCCTCCGGCGCGGGCGGCGCGCGGAAGGTCGGCGATCGCGTCGATGTCGAGTGGAAGGGGTCGTACAAGCCCGCCGTGATCACCGGCGTCGTCGCGCCGGGGTCGTACCGGGTCCACTTCGAGGGCTACGACGCGCAGTGGGACGAGGTCGTGACGGAGGCGCGCATCAAGGGCGGCGCGCGCTCGGGCGCGGCGCAGAAGGCGGCGGTGCCGGCGGCGAGCAGCTCGGATCGCTGAGCGCACCTGACGACGGGCGGCTGCGACTGGGGAGGGTGGCCCTACCAGGACGTCGACGAGGACGGCCGGCTCGTCTCACCACCGCTCCCGATCATCGCCGTGCCCTTCCCCCTGCCGCCCCAGCGCATCGCGGTAGCCATCTCGGAAGACCCGTAGTCCGGGATCTCCGGTCCCGCGGTGTCGCCGCGCGCGTTAGCCGAGCCGCACCGGCGGCGGTGCGTAGCCGGAAGTGAACTCACCCGGGTCGTGGCGGAACTCCGCAAGCGCGCGCGTCATCGCGCAATGCATTGCGCCTCATGACCCCGCGAGGATCCGACGACGACGCCATCTCCACCGTGCTCGCCGGCATGATCGCCGGGAAACGCCGAGCTCCCGCGACGCGTACGCTGACTCCCGCGTCTTGGCTACGAACAGGGTCCAGAGGACAGCCCCGAGACGGGGCGCCCGCGGCTCGTGGAGGTGAAGCGCTGCGGCGGGCTCCGTGGCTGCTTCCTGGCGCGGCGGTTCAGGTGGTCCTCTCGCCAAGGCGAGTGGTTCAAGGAGGCTGCGCTCGATGAGCACCCCTGGTTCACCGGCGCCGAGCACCCCGTCGTGCTGGACGTGGACGGCGATGGCAAGGACGAGGTGCTGCTGGAGACAATCGATCCTACGGCGCCGTACCTCCTCTTGCGCAGCTCGTCCTTGAGCGCGCCGCTGGGATTGAAGGTGGCTCTCGCTGGAGATACCGGGAGCTCGCCGTCCCTCGACGGCGCGAAGTTGAAGCATGCGAAGCCGGTGGATGCCGGAGGAGACGGCCGGAGCGAGCTCTTCACCTGGAACCGTCGGATGGACCGGTTCGAGATGTATGCCTGGACGGGCAGCGCGTTCGAGGCGACCGGAACCGAGGTGCCCATGTCGCCTGACCTCGGCTCGATTGCTTCCGGCGTGGAGCCGTTCCACTTCGCCGACGTGGACGGCGACGGGCTCGCCGACCTGCTGAAGCTGCTCGATAACGTGGTGGACGGGGTATACGAGCCGGAGTTCGTGATGCGGCGTAATCTGCCGAGCGGCGATTTCGACTCGGTGGAAGCGACAGGGATTCCTGTCCGCGCGCCCGATGCGATGGAGTTCGCGTCCGTCGCGCTCGACGTGCAGGGCGACGGGCGCGCAGGTCTATGGCTGAAGGGAGCTACCGAGGCATACTATTCGGACGACGCCGGGGGCTTCAGCGCCATGGAGATTCAGATGCCCCGCAGCGACTCGTTATCATTCATTGAGTCATACATGGCGGACCTGAACGGAGATGGTCTTCGGGATCGTGTCGCGGTCATGCTTTCACCATGGCAGGTGACCGCGCTCCACCTGGCGTGGAACTCGGGAAAAGGATTCGTCTACGAGTCCGAGTACTTCGGGGGCGGAGTGGCCCGGCACCCCGGTACGCTTCAAGTGGCTGACATCGACAACGACGGGCGTGACGACTTCATCGTCATCGGCTCAGAGACTATCAAGATAGTTCGGCTGCACGCGATGCTGCACGCGATGCCCGAAAAAAAATGGGACGACGGCTGGTGGACCTGGCCGGTCCCGGCCCCTTCGGCGCGGATCACCGCCGTACGGCACGGCGACTTCAACGGCGACGGGCTGCTCGACCTGATGTACCTCGCCGAGCGGTGCTCGAGCGCCATCGAGGAGCCGACGTCCGCGTGCGGCTCGGGCACGAGGGTTGGGAGCCTGCGCGTGCTCCTCCAGCAGAGCACGGTCACCGACGTGGTGGAGGCGGTCCTCGACGAAGGCGGCATGCCGCGGGAGGAGATGGAGTACGCGCGGCAGTGGACCGACGCGCCGGAGTCCACGACCTGCGCCTATCCCCAGGTGTGCCACCGGCGCGGCATGCCGGTCGTGCGGAGCCAGCTCGTGCACGGGGGGACGGGCACGCCGAGGTCGCTTCACTTCTCCTACGAGGATCCGCGGTCGGATCTGCTGGGGCGGGGGTTTCTCGGCTTCGGCAAGTTCCGGGTCTGGGAGCCCAAGGTGCCGCGCGAGACGGTGACGACGTTCGATCATGGGACGCGCGTCGGCACGCGTTATCCGTTCGCCGGCCGTCCCGCGACCGTGACCGTCACGACGCCGATGCTCGAGAACGACTCCAACGGACTGACGGACAAGCCGAGCAGGGCGGTCGCGCGGGTCGAGCGCAAGACGATGCAGTACGAGCCGCGCGAGCTGAACGGCGGGGCGACGTACGCCGTGTTCCCGCACGACTGGGTGAGCCAGGAATGGGAAGAGGAGGTGTCGATCGGCTGGGCGTCGGGTCGAGGCGTCCACCTCACGGAGATCGATGGTCCGGTGCAGGCGCCGCTCCGCACGCGCGTCGGCTCGACCCGGTTCGACGACTGGGGTAGCCTCGAGAACGAGACGACCGAGACCTTGGGCGGGGTGCGGACGACGGTGGAGAGGCAGTACGAGCACCGGCTTGAACCTTGGCTGCTGTCGCTGCCCACATGGGAGAAGGTGACGTCGACGACGCCGGGGCAGACGGACTCCACGGTGCGGCGAACCCGCTTCGAGTTCAACGACGCGGGGAGGATCGAGCGGGTCGTGGTCGAGCCGCTCGATCCGCTCGCGCCGTCGGATCCGGTGCCCGAGCCCGGCGTGACCTCGACGGTGCATTACGACTATGACGCCGAGGGACTGCTGCGGCGCGTTACCCAGACGACGCTTGGCTACCCGTCGCGGCGCGTGCATATCGATTATGACGGAACGCCGGGGCACACGGCGCCGAGCGTGATCTGGAACGATCTCGGGCATGCCCAGTGGTTCGCGGTGCACGCGGGGTACGGCGTGATCATGGCGGAGATGGACGCGAACGGCGTGCAGACGAGCCGTGTTCACGACGACCTCGGCAGGCTGGTGAGCCGGCGGTCGGACGGCGCCGGCGAGCAGACGTTGAGCTACGAGCAGCGGTTGGACGGCGTCACGATGCGCGCGTCGGACGCGACCGGCGGGAGCGGGTTCGTCGAGCTCGACTTCGCCGGACGGCCGTGGCGTGTAGGCCACATCGGGCACGACGGCGCCACGCTGACGAGCGAGACGACCTACGACGTCTTCGGCCGGGTCATCGCGCAGAGCCGGCCGGCTCGGCAGATCGTCGACGCGCAGCGAACGAGGCAGGTGTACGACAGCCTGGGACGGCTGCTGAGGGTGGTCGGCCCTGACGCGGCGACCACGCGTTACTCGCATTCATTTTTCGAGACCATTGCCTCGGACCCGAGAGGCAGCCGCACGAAGCTGGTGCGGGATCTCGACGGACGTGTGGTGCAGAGCATCTCGTATCTCGGCGTCACGGGCCTGTCGACGACGGCCGATCGCTTCGTATATCGCACCGCGCGCGAGCTCACGACACGCTACGAGTACGGTCCGTTCGATCAGGTGGAGCGCATCATCGATCCCGAAGGGAACGTGACCGTGCTCGACTACGACGTGCTGGGGCGGCGCACGCTGCTCGTGGACCCGGACAAGGGCACGACGCGCTTCTACTACAACGGTGTCGGGGATCTTTACCGAAAGCTGGAGGGCGGCGAGGAGACGATCTACCGGCATGACGTTATCGGTCGAATCGACTGGATGACGGACGCGGACGGCGTGACCGATTACACGTGGGATACGGCGGCCCACGGAATGGGGCAGCTAGCGGGCACGACGAGCCCGGACGAGACCACGACGGACTACGGCTACGATGATCATGGACGGCTGGAGTACCTGACGTGGATGATCGGCGGCGAGCCGTTCAAGCTGCGCACGACGTACGACCCGCAGGGCCGGCTGGAAACGCTGGCGTACCCCGAGGTGCCGGGGACGCCGCGGTTCACGGTCAAACACACGTACGACAGCCGGGGCTATCTCGAGCGCATCGCGGACGTGACGGCGGACCCGGCGTCGGAGGGACAGCCGCTGTGGACGGTGAGCGCGCGCAACGACGACGGGGCGCTGTCGGAGGCGAAGTACGGGAGCGGCGTGAGGATGACGCGCTCGTACGACCCGGTGACGGGCCGGCTGGACACCGTGGAGCAGCGGCTGGGCGGGGGCGTGCTGTCGTCGCTCCGGTACGAGTATTACCCGGACGGCCGGGTGAAGCGCCGTTTCGAGCCGGATGGAGAGCGGAGCGAGAGCTATGCCTACGACACGCTGCACCGGCTGCGCCTGTGGAGCTTGAATGCTGGCGACGTGGAGCAGGAGACGGAGTACCGGTACGACGTGCTGGGGAATCTGACCCGGGTGCTGGTCGGGGGCGAGGAGCGAGAAAAGAACGAGTACCTCGACCCGCGCCCGCACGCGGTGTCGTCGAACCTAGACGGCAGCTTCTTTTACGATGCTCGTGGGCGGCTGGAGCAGGACCCCGAGCGGGAGGTTCACTACACGAGCTTCGACCTGCCCCTGAAGATCATCACGGCTGCGGGCGAGACACGCTTCGACTACGACGCGTCGGGCGCGCGGGTGCGCAAGCAGGGCCCGGCGGGGACGACGGTCACGCTCGGCGGCCTGTACGAGCGGCGGCAGGGCGCGGAGGGGACGAAGCACGTGTTCCTCGTGCCGGGGAGCGACGGGCTGATGGTGGCGCAGGTGGTGGTGGAGGAGGGGAGCACCGCGCGGCGGGTGCAGTACCTGCACCAGGACGCGCAGGGAAGCGTGACGCTGGTGACGGAGGCGGATGGGAGCGCGGAGAAGTCGGCGTACGCGTACTACGAGCCGTTCGGGAGGCGGATCGAGCGATACGGCGCGCCGGTGGGCGGGCCGCCGGGCGAGCTTCGGCTGGGGCTGACCGGGCACGAGCACGACGACGATCTCGGGCTGATCAACATGAAGGGGCGGATCTACGACCCGAAGCTGAAGCGGGTGCTGACGCCCGATCCGCTGGTGTCGGCGCCGCTGTTCGGGCAGAGCTACAACCGATATAGCTATGTGCTCAACGATCCGCTGAACCTCGCGGATCCGACGGGCTACGAGCCGACGGGGCCGGACTGCACGACGTGCGCGCCGTGGACGCCGCGGCAGCCGCCGTGGAGCGGGGGCGGCGGTGGAGTCACCATCATCTCCGGGGGCAGCGGAGACGGGGATGATGGGAATCCTTACACCAGCGAGTGGAGCTCTGACTCCGGCGATATCGGTCCGCCGCCGCCTCCGTCGGTCGTCAGGTCGGACGTGGACGGGTTTCAGGGTGCTGGGGTCGAGCCGGGCCACGGCAGCTTGCTCGTGCAACTGGTGAACGAGCGTGCGCGGCAGGATCGGCTGTACTACGAGACGCTGCAGCGGGACACGTTCCGCGTGACCCAGTGGGCGATGGTCGGCGCGGGCGCGGCGCTGCTGGTCTGGTCGGGCGGCTACGCGCTGCTGGCGCTCGAGGAGCTGTCGGTGTTCGGCAGCACGATCGGGATGACGTCGACGCAGATGGCGGCGGCGAACGCGGCGAGCTTCACGGCGAAGGCGGTGCCGGCCATCCTGGGCGAGGTGTGGGTGCTGGAGGGGCTGCACCGGCACGACCCGGGGAGGATCGCCGACGGGTTGATGATCGCCGCCTCCGCGGGGGCCAGCTTCGGCGAGGGGCTGGGCGCGGGGCCGCGGGCGGGTGGGGGTGCGCTAGGGAGAGCTGGTGCAGGCACCTTCGTTCGGCCGCTAACGACCGAGGATCTCGGCATCGTGAATGACGCCATCATAGAAGGAAACTTCGCTGTCCGGGGTGGAAAGGTCACAGCGTACATCAAGTACCTGGGCCAACCACCGACTGGGCTCGGGCGAGGTTTGCTTGGAGCGCGGAATAGCCTGAAGGCAGCGGCGAGGCTGGCGGGAGCGGATACACTTCGGATCGAGACATCTCCAGTTATTGAGGAGTCCGGCCGCTTGTTAGAAATCTTGCAAAAAGCCGGATTCGGGACTCGTCCCAATGGAACCATGTGGTGGGAAGGAGGTTTGTGATGGCTAATGTCGATAAGCATGCGAGGCGCATTCTCGCAGGGGTGCGGAAGGGATCACGCAGCGAAAAAGTGTTCGCTGGATACATTCCGTTCGAGGACGGGGCGCGGCCTGCCTGGTGGAGGGACGACATAGCCCCCCAAGCCTGGGGCAGGGTCTTGGGTGTTCATGAGAACGAGCCCGGCATGCGAGCCGGCGCCGTCGTTGTTACGCAGGCGGGGCTGGGAGTCTTCGGAGAACGCGACGCAGTGGCCTGGTTGCCGTATGTGAGCATCACGGGATGGGATAAATTGTCAAAAGACCCCATTTCGAAATCGTTATGCGTTCGGAAAGCCACCGGAGAACAGGTTGAGCTTTTGTTTTGTCGCGGAGGAGCATTCGCGTTTGTGCAGTTTCTTAGCTGCGCTATGAGAGAGCACCGACGAGAGCCGGATAAGGATTGAGCTGATGTCCATCTCAACGATCCGCTGAATCTCGTGGAACCGACGGGCTACGAGCCGCCGCCGTCGGTCGTCAGGTCGGACGCAGACGGGTTTCAGGGCGCTGGGGTCGAGCCGGACCATGGTAGCTTGCTCACTCAACTGGTGAACGAAACCGCGATAATCTGAGGCGTGTGACATGAACAGTTGCGAGGGTCTGTTGAACCAATTGGCACAAGGGCTCGTAACGAAAGAGGAAGGACATCGCTGGTTCAGCGGGCTTGCGGAAGGCGAGCAGCGAGACGTTCTCGGTAAACTCTGGTTCTTCGCTGCCCAGGCTGGAGCTCGCGAGAGCGATGTGGACGTCGCCATCGCTCGGGCGCAGCTCAAGCCGAGCTTTACACCGTGCGCGCTCCTGAGGAACGGGCGACTCAAAATCCAAGCTGCGAAAGTCCTGGGACTGCCACTCGCGGAGCATGAGAAGTCGTTTCGGCTGCTATCTGCGTTGTTTCAAGTTGCGGACGAGCGACGTCGGAAGGAAGAGTGTAAGGATGGCTGCTCGCACTGGTGGCACACGAAAGACCGATGAGCTTGAGACGCGCAGGGAAGCGTGACGCTGGTGACGGAGGCGGACGGGAGCGCGGAGAAGTCGGCGTATGCGTACTACGAGCCGTTCGGGAGGCGGATCGAGCGATACGGCGCGCCGGTGGGGGGGCCGCCGGGGGAGCTTCGGCTGGGGCTGACCGGGCACGAGCACGACGACGATCTCGGGCTGATCAACATGAAGGGGCGGATCTACGACCCGAAGCTGAAGTGGGTGCTGACGCCCGATCCGCTGGTGTCGGCGCCGCTGTTCGGGCAGAGCTACAACCGGTATAGCTATGTGCTCAACGATCCGCTGAACCCCGTGGATCCGACGGGCTACGAGCCGACGGGGCCGGACTGCACGACGTGCGCGCCGTGGACGCCGCGACAGCCGCCGTGGAGCTGGGGGCGGCGGTGGAGTCACCATCCTCTCCGGGGGCAGCGGAGACGGGGATGATGGGAATCCTTGCGCCAGCGTGGGGGGACATGACTCCGGGCGTCGTCGCGCCGGGGTCGTACCGGGTCCACTTCGAGGGCTACGACGCGCAATGGGACGAGGTCGTGACGGAGGCGCGCATCAAGGGCGGCGCGCGCCCGGGCTCAGGGCAGAAGGCGGCGGTGCCGGCGGCGAGCAGCTCGGAGCGCTGAGCGGCGGATGGAGCCTGACAAGGCGCGTTCACCGGTACCCGGTTGAAACACCAGCCAGCGGCGTGGCCTCAGCTCGCCTGCTGTCGATCCACGATCGGCTCCTCAGCGGATCACGCGCACAGGCTGGCTGCCGAGGACCTGCCGGCAATCGGCCGCGTCGGCGACGAGGTGCAGGGCCGTTGTGTCAGGGGTGAGATCGCCGCTGGCGATCAGGTCGGCTCGGCGGAAGAAGAGGACCAGATCGAGGCGGCCGTCACCGTTGATGTCCGCGGGAAGGGCGTGCCACTGGCCACCGGGTAGCGTTGCGACAGAGGTGCCCGAGCCGGCGAGGTTGGTGAGGCGCACGGTGTCGACGCGCAGCCGGGTGGCGTCGAAGGCGGGCGTAGAGAGGACGTGCGCCGTGATGGGGACAGCGTTCCAGGCGGCCTGGAGGGCGGGGTTGCCGTCGAGGTAGAAAAAGGACGGCTGCACGTCGATGCCAACGCGGTAGCGGCCGACGTCGACGCGAGCGGTGTCGGCGCCGACGCCGCCGTCCTTGTCGGTGACCGTGAGGCGCACGAGGTGCTCGCCGGCCATGCAGAACCTGTGGGAGAGGGGGAGGCCGGCGGCCTTGTCGTCGGTGGCGCCGCCGTCGGTCGCTTCGGTCCAGTCGACCTCCCAGCTCCAGGGGGCATCGTGGACGCCTGGGTCCTCGAAGGTCGCATGCAGCGCGAAGACATCGCCGGACGTGATGACGACGTCGGGCCCGGCATTCACGGTGGGGGCGACGTTGGTCACGGTGATCAGGCGGGAGACGGCGCCCGTATGGCCCTCCGGATCGGCGACCGTGAGATCGACCCGGTAAAGGCCATTGTCGGGGTAGACGTGGGTGGCGAGGCGGCCGGTGGCGGTGAGGCCTTCGCCAAGACGCCACGTGTAGGTGAGGGAGTGGCCCTCGAAGTCGAAGGAATGGCCTGCGTCGAGGGAGACGAGGCTGCCTTCCGGGACGGTGGGTGTGGGGTCGATGCGGGCGATGGGAGCGCGATCGTCGGCGGCCACCAGGGTGACGCGGACGGCGTCGGCGGCGAGGGAGCCGGGCCCGCTCAGGTAGCGCGAGATGAGCACCTTGGCCCAGCCGACGTGCGGGAAGGTGAAGGTGCCGAGCGAGTTCCATTGTCCGCCGTCGGTCCGCTGGCTCCTCGTCAAGTCAGCGAGCATCGGGCCGCCGTCGAGCTCGAAGACGCGATAGGAGGCGGCTTCGGTGCGCGTGCTGGCGGAGGGCCACCATGCGTCGACGTCGTAGACACCAGGGGCGCCGATATAGAAGAAGAACTCGGCGCCATCGCTGGAGGGGCCATCGCCGCTGGAGAGGCGGAAGTCACCGAGGTGCTTCTGCTGGTTGTTGGCGGTGGTGCTCCAGCTGGAGGCCGCGTGGAACCTCGCGCGGGTGAGATCGTTCCCGGCGTTGTCGTTGTCCACCACGATGAAAGTGCCAGGCTCGGCCGCGCGCTGGGGGTCGAGCGGGACGTGGATGCCGAAGTTGGTGGACAGGAACTCGTCGAAGACCTCGACGGCCGTGGTGGCGAAGCGGGCGCGGTTCGCGGCGGTGTCGCGGACGCCCACGCGCCAGGACTCGATCTGGGCGCCGCAGATCATGCCGCCGTCCTTGCAGCCGTGCTCGACGGTGTTGAAGCCGCCGCTGAAGAACACCTGGTCGACGGTGGGGGCCGGAATCGACTGGCTGGGGACCGCATCGTACCCGGCGTTGGCGAAGATGGATCCGAGGCTCGACGGGCCGCGCAGGAGGGTCGAGAACGAGAGCGGGGATTGCTCCGAGAAGGTGCGGAGGGTGCTGCCCGCCTCGTACGTCGGATCGGCGTCGAGCTCCTCGTCGGTGTGGCGGAGCGCATCGCCGTTCATGTCGAACCCGAGCTCGAGGCGGAGGGCCTCATGGCCGTGACCGTGGAGATCGGTGTACCAGCCCTTGCCGTGATCCCGGAGGATGCGCGCCTTGGCCACCTCGATGAACGCGTGATAGTCGTCCCAGGCCGCTTCGGCCCGGGGGGCGCCGCAGGCGGCCTCGGCGAGGGCGCGGTTGGCGTCGAGCTTCACGCGGTGAAGCCGGTTCACGATCACGTGCGGGTACCTGCCGGTGCGGCTGTAGAAGGCCGCATGGAGGGCGCGCGCCTGCTCCTGCGTGTTGGCGTCGGTCACGGTGGCGATGCGCGGCACGCCGCAGGTCTCAGGGGTGCGGTCGGGGATGGCGGAGGGTTCGAGGTCGCCGCCGTGGGGAGCGGTGAAGATCAGCGGCAAGTCGCCAGGAATGTACTCGATGTAGCGGTTGCTCCCGAAATAGGACACGCCGGGGAGATACGTCGCGTCAGGGTCGACGAGGGCCTGCCGCGCGCGGCCCGTGGCCGGCGCGTCATGGAGGGGGTCGTCCAGCGCGTCCGCGCACCCGGTCACGACGAGACAGGTCAGGGAGAACAGCCGCAAGCAACGCACCTTCACGGTGTCGGCCTTCATGATTCCTCGCTGGGAGATGGAAGATCCCCCGATGCCGGCAGGATGGGCGCGGCGAATCGCGCCTCGGCCGGGGGGTGGAGCGTCGCGTCCCTGAACCGAGGGACCTGGTCAGAACACGCGCTCGTGATGATCAGAACAGGTCGGACGTGTCCTGTCCAACAACCCGCTTCTCGCGCTGCCACGCCGAGGCCGTGATCGCCGATGTACGGGTCAATTCGAGCCGGCGGCGAGGGGGCGTCGGCCTGGCACCCGCGAGCGGGCGACTCAGCCCCTGATCCAGGCGTTGATCCGCTCAGCCCAGCCGGCGGAATCGTCGAGGGTGATGACGAGCCGCCGGTACGACTCCCCCTCGAGCTCTATCGTCAGCGGGTTGTCCTTCCGGCTCCGCACCGTGTACCAGAACTCCTTGCCGCGATCGGTGTAGTACGTCCCGGCCTTGATCAGCCCGGGAAGCGCCGTTCCTGGCGCGCGGATCGCCCGCCACGTTGCGGGCGGAAGCGCCGCCACCGCCCGCGTCACGTGCTCGCGCGGCACCACGATGGGCGAGAGCTTCACGGCCCAGAGCCGCTCGGCGCCCTGCAAGGTGAGCGTCAATCGATCCCCGTCGATTCGCAGCTGCATGCCGCGAGTCTAGTTCCGCGGGAGCGTCCGGTGATCAGAATTCACCTCGGGATTGCCGCCCGGGAGCGGCGGAGGCTCCGCCGGAGAGCGGTCATGGCCACAGCGAGGTAGAGGGCGCTCGCCCCCGTGCGCCGAGCGCGTCGAGGTCATCGTCGCGGCGGAGGTCCAAGCGTCGGTCGTGGGATCGTAGAGCGCCCGGTTCCCCTCGCCGTGCAGCTCGCATTGCAAAAATTCAGGGGCTTGCGACGTAATAATTCATGATCGCTCGGTCTCACTTCGCCGCGCGCTCATGGCTTGACACGAGCCCGGCGCGCGGCCGACAGTGATCCGCGGCCGGCGGTGATCACGGGAGCGCGCGCCGGGAATGTAACTTCAGCCCCGACGTGACGCCGGGGCGCGCAGTACCGCCTTGCTTTAAAAGTTCGCCTCAGACCACGACGCGGCGCATCGCCGGAACACCTCGGTTCGTGCCGGGTGCACGCCACCGGAATGGCTGGTCACTCCAGGAGCAAGACAATGCCGCCCGACACCGATCGACCGGTCCCGTTCCTCCGTCGTTCCCTCGCGGCGGGCATGTCCGCGCTGGTGCTCTTCTGTCTGACGGGCGCTGCGTGTACCGGTCAGCTCGGCAAGGAGACGCCGCCTGTCGAGGTCGACCCGCTCACGGGGGAGCCGGCGGTGCAAGACTGCAGCGTCACCCGAACGAGCCCCAGCGTCCTGCGCCGGCTGTCCAGGATCGAGTACCAGCTCACCCTTCAGGACCTGTTCCAGCTCGACGAGCCGCCCGTCGTGGACAGCATCCCGGAGGACACCGGCCAGGGCGGCTTCCGCACGATAGCCACCCTCCAGAACGTGTCGGATCAGCACCTGCGCGCCTACCTGGCGACCGCGGAGACGCTCGGTCAGGAGCTCATGGCGGACGAGGCGCGCCGGACATCGGTGCTCGGCTGCGCGCCGGACGCCGACGACTGCCTCGAGCGCTTCGTCCACCGCTTCGGCAAGCTGGCCTATCGAAGGCCGCTGTCGTCCGAGGAGGCGAGCGACCTTGTCGCGCGGGCGAGCGAGGTCGCGCAGGACAGGGCGGACGCGTTCCGCTTCGTCGTCGAGGCGCTGCTCACCTCGCCGAGCTTCCTGTTCCGCATCGAGGTCGGCGCATCGGGGCAGGAAACATCGCCCCTGACGCCGCTCGAGCTCGCCGCGCGCCTGTCGTTCACGCTGTGGGGCCGGTCCCCGAGCGAGGAGCTGCTCGCGCGGGCGGAGGCCGGCGAACTCGACAGCCCCGACGGGCTGCGCGCCGTCGCGGAGGAGATGGTCAAGGACAGGCGGACCGAGCTCTTCTTCAACGCCTTCTTCAAGCAGTGGCTCACCTTCGAGCAGCTCCGCCCCCCGGCGAATCCGGACCCGTCGTGGACGCCCGCCCTGCTCGAGGACATGATCGCCGAGAGCGAGCGCGTCCTCGGCGAGCACGCCTTCACCCCCGACACCGACTTCCTCGACGCGCTCACCGCGAACCACACCTACCTCACGCCGGAGCTCGCGAAGTTCTACGGCCTGGAGGCGTCGGGGGACGGCATGACCCGCGTGGAGTTCCCGGCCGGCCACCACCGGGCCAACACCGGGCTCCTCACGCACGCCAGCCTGATCAGCGCCAAGAACGACGGCGACCTGATCGCCGTGCGCGGCCAGTGGATCCGGGCGGCCTTCCTCTGCCAGAAGATCTACATCCCCGCCGGGCTCCTCGAGCAGCTCGAGAGCGAGCTCTCCGGCCTGAGCTACGTCGACGTCATCAAGAAGCGCAACACGCAGGAGGGGTGCGCCGGGTGCCACGCGCTCATTGATCCCATCGGCGTCGGGTTCGCCCAGTACGACAAGAACGGGCGGTACGACGGGAGCATCGGTATCGACGAGTTCGGTATCGAGCCGCGCTTCGAGGGCGCAGCCAACGAGTCGTTCGACTCGCTCGCTGCCCTGGCCGCGGAGCTCCGGCAGAGCCCGGAGCTGGCCGCGTGCGTCGCGGAGAAGCTGTTCATCTACACCCAGGGGCGCGAGCCGGCGAGCGAGGACCGCTGCGCGATCGACGCCGCCGCCGAGGGCTTCGCGCAGGACGGCAACCGGTTCCGTTCCTTCCTGACCACCATCGTCCAGTCGCCGGCGTTCCGGCTGCGGAGGGCGCCGGAGTGATGTGCGCGCACAGCGTCCGACAGACGGAAGAGGAGTGTCGCCGATGAAGATCTCGAGAAGAGCTCTGCTCCGCGGGGCCGGCGTCGTGGTCGCCTTGCCGTTCCTCGACGCCATGCGACCGCGGCGCGCCAGCGCCGCGCCGGAGGACGCCCCGAAGCGCTTCGTGGCGTTCTTCGTGCCGAACGGCACGGATCCCGGGGCGTGGCACCCCAGCGCGGCGGGGCCGCTCTCGCCGGAGGCGCTGACGCCGTGCCTCGTGGACATGAAGGGCTTCGAGGCCGAGCGCGAGTGGCCGGCGGGGGAGGCGATCTGGCAGGACGTCACGATGGTGTCCGGCGTCGATCACCAGGCGATCTGCTCCGACATCCACAGCCCGGCGATGGCGCTCTGCGCGCACACCGACGGCGGCGGCCAGGCCGTCCCGAAGAAGGCCACGCTCGATCAGGTCCTCGCCGGCCACATCGCGGCCGGGACGCCGTATCGCAGCCTCAACCTGTCTCCCACGGGCGACACGGCGGTCACGCAGGGCTTCATCTCGTTCCGGGACGGCGGTCAGGTCGAGGATGCCTTCCGCGATCCGGCCCGCCTGTTCGACACGCTGTTCAGCAACCTGGGCAACCCGAACGCCGAGATGGACAGCATCCGGCAGCGCCGGGCCAGCGTCCTCGACTGGGTGAGGGAGGACGCGCGGCGCCTGAACCAGCGCCTCGGCGCGGCGGACCGGGCGCGCGTGGAGCAGCACCTCGAGTCGGTGTTCGAGCTGGAGAAGCAGATCCAGTCCACGACCGCGTCGGGCTGCACCGTCCCCGGCAAGCCCGAGCGGGGGCTGGACCTGCACGGCAAGTTCAAGCAGATGATCGATCTCGGGCTGCTCGCGCTCACCTGCGACCTGACGCGGGTGCTCGTCCTGCAGTACTCGAACAGCTGGGGCCTCGACTTCGCCGGGTACGATCTGCCGGACGGCGTGGGGACCTGGAGCGATCACTTCATCTCGCACAAGCTCGGCGACCGCGACCGCGCCACCGACCTCGACGGCCTGCCGCAGGCGGAGGCGATGCGCATCGCCAACGCCCGCGTCGTCCAGACATCGAGGTTCAAGGTGCGCCGCTTCGCCTACCTGCTCAACGCGATGAAGGCGGCGACCACGCCGACGGGCAACCTGCTCGACGAGTCGCTCGTGCTCTACACGTCCGAGAACGGCGACGGGGACTCCCACGGCCGGAAGAACATGCCCGTCATGCTGGCAGGACACGTGGGGGGCTTCCAGACAGGCCGCGTCGTCAAGGCGGGCAACGCCCCCCCGACCGGCGCGCTGCATTGCTCCATCATCAACTACTTCGGCATCGAGATGGCGAAGTACGGCGATCCGGCGGGCGGGCCTATCGCCGGCCTGTGAGCCCCGCGCGCCGCCCATCGACGAGGTGGGATCGCGCTGGGGTTACCTGACGACCTCGTCGCGAGCCCGGGTCCCCGTGGGGCCCGTCCGCGCGCCCCGGCAGGGCGCATGCGCGGTTTTTTTGCTCGGATGAACCCGCGGCACGCGGACGGCCAGCAGATCTTCTTCGAGACCGCGCCGGACTCGCGGGTCTCGTTCGTCTCCCTCGCGGTGGGCGACGTCAACAACGACGGCCGCCAGGACGTCGCCGCGGTCACGCACGAGTACAGCCACGGGCCGATGCGGGTCTGGATCCTGCTGCAAGACGACCTCGGCAGCCTGACCGCGCCGCAGCCGCTCCTCACCATCGACGATCACCAGTACTCCGTCTCCGGCGGCGTTCAGATCGCCGACCTGAACCTCGACGGGCGGAGCGATCTCGTCGCGGTCAGCAGCAACACCGCCGAGATGTGGTCGTTCATCCAGACGCCGGAGGGCACGTTCGAGAGCCGCTCGACGCCGTTCCCTGGCACGTTCGACGACATCGACGGCTTCGGCGTCGGCATCACCGACTTCGACTGCAACGGTTGCCCTGACGTGGTGGGCGTCCAGCGCGACGGTCTGGTCGCCTTCCGCGGCCGCGGCTGCGCGACGGCGCCCTGAGCGCCGCCGCGGGCAGCACATCTCGCCCCTGGCACCGTCTTTCCAGCTCGTCTCGCCGGCCAGCCGGCGTTCGGCTCAGCGGTCGGCGGGCCGAGGCGCGCGCGTCAGAAAGCCCACGGCCTCGTACATGCGCCTGAGCGTCGGCGCGGCGCGCTCCGCCGCGCGCTCGGCGCCTTGCGCCAGGATGCGATCGAGCTCGCCCTTGTCCTGCAACATCGTCTGATACCTCTCGCGCAGCGGCCGCAGGAGCTCGACGACGACCTCGGCCGTCTCCACCTTGAGGTGCCCGTACTGCTTGCCCGCGTAGCTATCGACGATCGCGCGCGGGTCCTTGCCGGTGATCGCGGCCTGGATCGAGATGAGGTTCGTCACGCCGGCCTTCTCCTCGCGCTCGGGCGCAAAGACGATCTCGCTCCCGGAGTCGGTCACCGCGCGCTTGATCTTCTTGCGGATCGCGTCGTCGCTGTCGTCGAGAAAGACGGTCGCGTTGAGGTCGGCGTCCGACTTCGACATCTTGGCCGACGGGTTCTGAAGGCTCATGATCCTGGCGCCCACCGGCGGGATGTACGGCTCGGGCACGCGGAAGATCGGGTTCTTTACCGTGACCGTGCCGTCCTTGGCGGTCTCGGCGTCGCCATACGTGTTGTTCACGCGGATAGCGATGTCGCGCGCGAGCTCGAGGTGCTGCTTCTGGTCCTGGCCCACGGGCACGAGATCGGTCTGGTAGAGCAAGATGTCGGCGGCCATGAGCACGGGATACGTGAAGAGCCCCACGCCGATGTTCTGATCTCTGGCGCTCTTGTCCTTGAACTGCGTCATGCGCGAGAGCTCGCCCATGTACGCGTTGCACGTCAGGAGCCAGCCGAGCTCCGCGTGCGCCGGCACGTGTGACTGGGCGAAGATGATGTTCTTGGCCGGATCGAGCCCGGCCGCGAGGTACACAGCCAGGCCTTCGTAGGTGCGGTTGCGCAGCTCCCTGGGATCTTGAGGCACGGTGATCGCGTGCATGTCGACCAGGCAATACAGACAGTCGTAGTCGTCTTGCAGCTTCACCCAGTTCTTGAGGGCGCCGAGGTAGTTGCCGAGCATGAGGCGTCCCGACGGCTGGATCCCTGAGAAGATGACTTTCTTCGACATTTCGCGTACCCCGTGATCGATTTCTTATAGGGCGCGGCGCAGCCCGGAGCAACACGCCCGCCCATCAAGCCAGGCTCGCGCGCGGGCAGGCAGTAAGCGCGCGCGCAGCTCAGTCGATCTGAAGATGGTAGTGTGGCGGCGTCGACTCGTCGATGACGAGGACGCCCCCGACCTCCGCGGCGCTCTCGAGGAACGCGCGTTTTTCCTTCGGCGACATCGTTCTGTTGCGCACGTCCACGGCGCCCCTGCGCAGATGCGCAGAGATGTAGATCCCCCGGTCGATCTGGTCCTGGATGACGGCCTCCATGGCCGCCACCGCCTGCTCCGGCGGCCTGGTGGCGTTCGCCTGGTAAGCCTTCTTGATCTCCTGGACCGCCGCCTTGTTCCGGTAGAGCTGGAGCAGATCCTCGCCGAGCCTGAGCTTCGTGAACATCGCCCTGGCCTGGCGGTTCGCGTCGCGCGTCCCGCTCGTGATCACGAGGTGCTCGCGCGTGCGCCGCGCGTAGCCCCGGTCGATCTGCTCGAGCTTGGCGGCGATCTTCGCGGGGAGCGTCACGCCGGGCAGCACCTCGTACGGCGGCGGGGACCACGGCTCTGTGGGCACGGCCTTGCCGAGCGCCGTCAGGGGCGGCAGCTTCGCGCGCCTCTCCTCCTCTTCGGACGGCAGCTCGTCGCACTCGGGCTGGGTCGCCGGCGCGGCGGCGCGCGGCGCGCCCTGGGCTCGCGGCGCGGCGCCCTGGCTCCCGGCCGCGCGCGGCGCGTCCTGCGCCCGCGGCGCGGCGCTCGCCGGCGCGCTCGTTCCAGGCGCATCGAAGCCCGGCAGGTCGATGTCGGGCAGATTGACGGACTCGAGCTTCTCGGTGCACCCGGCCGCGCAGAGCAGCGCGGCGGCGACCGCGCCCAGGCGGCGCGGCAGCTCCAGAGAGCGTTCCTTTGCGGCTACTCGGCGTGTCGGAAGCGTCGGCAAAGCCGGTCCAGCGTGCCACGGCGCGCGGCGCGGGAGAAAAAAACGGCGGCGCGCGCCATCCATGCCTCCCACGCCCCGAACGTCGACGAACGTCCGCGCCCGGCGCCGTCGCCTCGACGCGCGGGGCCGCGCATCGGCTACACAACCCCGCATGCCCCATGCACCCTTGACCGGCCGCGTCGCCCTCGTGACCGGCGCCGGCACCCGCCTCGGCGCCGCCACCGCCCGCTCGCTCGCGGCGGCAGGCGCCGACCTCGTCGTCCACTACGCCACGAGCCGTGCCGGCGCGGACTCGCTCGTCGACGAGGCGCGCTCGCTCGGACGGCGCGCGGTCGCGCTCCAGGCGGATCTCCAGGACCGCGCGGCGCTCGTCGGCCTCGCCCGCGCGGCGCTCGACTGGTCGTCTGGCCGGCTCGACCTGCTGGTCCACAACGCCGCGAACTTCGATCGCGTCCCGCCGGCCGAGCTCTCGGCCGACGCGTGGGATCGCGCCATGGCGCTCAACGCGACCGCGCCGTACCTGCTCACGCTCGAGCTCGCTCCGGCGCTCCGCGCCTGCCGTGGCAGCGTCGTCGCGATCGTCTGTGTGAGCGCCGAGCGCCCCTGGAGGAACTACATCCCCTATTCGGTCTCGAAGGCCGCGCTCGCGCACCTGGTCCGCGGCCTCGCCGTGGGGCTCGCCCCTGACGTGCGCGTCAACGGCGTCGCGCCCGGGACGGTGCTGCCGCCCTCCTCCTACGATGAGGCCACGCTCGCTCGCCTCCGCGAGCGCATCCCGCTCCAGCGCCTCGGCGAGGCCGAGGACATCGCGCGCGCCGTGGTGTTCCTCGCCGAGAACGACTTCATCACCGGCCAGATCCTCGCGATCGACGGCGGCGTCTCGGTCGCGTGACGTGCCGCCCCCGGTCCGGAGAGATCCGCGCTGCGGGTCGGGCGCGCGCTTTGGCTTGAACGACCGCGCCTGATCGACCCATAGTTCGAGCCTCATGAGCCACACGCCCGAGACCGCCGCCGCCCCCGTCCAGGCCGATCCCGCCCACAGCGCGCCCACCGGCAGCGGCCCTGGCGAGGCGCCCGCTGCTGCGGTCGCCGGCGACGCCAAGCCGGCGAGCCACGACTCGACGCTGCCCGACGCGCTGGTCGCGTTCATGCTGGATCAGTGGGCCCCTGCGGCCCGCGACCTCCCCCAGCCGATCGCGCACGCCGAGGTGTTTGCTGCCCGCCGCCGCGCCCTCTCGAAGCTCTTCCCGGCCGAGACGCTCATCATCCCCACGGGCCACGAGAAGGTCCGCTCCAACGACACGCACTACCGCTTTCGTCCCGGCTCGGACTTCTTCTACCTGACGGGCAACCTCGAGCCTGACTGCGTGCTCGTCCTGCAGCCGCAGGAGGGGGGCGGGCATCGGGACATCCTCTTTGTCGAGCCGAACCCTGGGCGCAGCGACAAGACGTTCTTCACCGATCGCGTGAAGGGCGAGCTCTGGGTCGGCCCCCGTCTCGGCGTCGAGCAGAGCCGCGCGCGCTTCGGCGTCGACGAGTGCCGCGGGCTCCCCGAGCTCGACGCCTACCTGAGCGGCCTCGTCGGCACGGTGACGCGCCCCCACCGCGTGCTCCGCGGCGTCTCGAAGCGGGTCGACAAGCTCCTCGCGCAGCACGACCGTGACAAGCAGCTCGGCGAGGCGCTCTCGGAGATGCGCCTCCTCAAGGACGCCCTCGAGGTCGAGGAGCTCGAGGCGGTCGTCGCGTCGACGAAGCGTGGCTTCGAGGACGTCATCCGCGCCCTTCCCGGCGGGCGGAGCGAGCGCGAGGTCGAGGGCATCTTCAACCTGCGCGCCCGGGTCGAGGGCAACGACGTCGGATACGGCACCATCGCCGCGTCGGGCCACCACGCCTGCATCCTGCACTGGACGAGGAACGATGGCGCGCTCGAGCCGGGCAAGCTCCTCCTGCTCGACGCCGGCGTCGAGGGCAACGCGCTCTACACCGCCGACATCACCCGGACCTTGCCGATCAACGGCAAGTTCTCCCCGGAGCAGCGCGAGATCTACGAGCTCGTGCTGGCGGCGCAGGAGGCGGCGATCGCCGAGGTGAAGCCTGGCAACGACTTCATGGAGCCGAACCGCGCCGCGATGCGGGTGCTCGCCCGCGGCCTCGAGCGGCTCGGCATTCTCACCGTCTCTGCCGAGGAGGCGCTCAAGGAAGACAAGCAGTTCTATCGCCGGTACTCGCTCCACAATGTGAGCCACATGCTGGGCCTCGACGTGCACGACTGCGCGCAGGCGCGGCAGCAGGTCTACAAGTACGGCAAGCTGAAGCCGGGCATGGTGCTCACCGTCGAGCCCGGCCTCTACTTCCAGCTCGACGACGAGACGGTCCCGGCTCGTTACCGCGGCATCGGCGTCCGCATCGAGGACGACATCCTCGTCACCGATGCGGGCCATCGCAACCTGTCCCTCGACATCCCGCGGACCGTGAGCGACGTCGAAGCGTGGATGTCCGGACTCTGGACCACGCGCACCTGATCCAAAGAAGCCCACCCGGCCCCCCCTGTTCCTCATCGGACGCAGCGGAGCCGCCGGAGGAGGGGGCGCCGCGCGCGGGGGTGGCGGGGGTGGGCCCCACAAACCCGAGCGCCGGCCCGCATCGAAGCGACCCCCGTCCAGCCCACCCCATCCTTCTGTGTGGCAATAGCCCCCCAACAGGCGCGAGTTTGTGGGGGGACCCCCGCCACCCCCGCGCGCGGCGCCCCCTCCTCCGGCGGCGGCTCTTCACGAGGGCGGTCGAAGCCGAAGATCGCTCAGGACGTCCGCGCTCCTCGACGACCGCCCATGACGCCCGGCGGCACGGCGCCTCGGGCTGATCTCCAGGCGACCGAGCGCCGCTGTCGCGCCGCCGCGCGCTCGTTTTCGCGCCCCCACACCGATGGCTGCCCGCAGGCAGCAGCGCTACCCTGCCGTTGAGGAGCCGCTATGCACAAGTCTCGCCTTCCGCGTGGGTCGGGGACCGCCATTCATCCAGCCGGACGCGCGCTCGCGACGTCGCTGCTCGCCGCGACCGCGCTGGTCGCCGTGTCCGGCGTCGCCATGGCCGACGGGACGGACGGCCGAGGCGCCGGGACCGCGCTCGCGGCGCGCTCGCCGGGCATGCTGGAGCCGCGCCTCCCGCGCTACGCCAACCCCGGGCTGCCGGTCGACGCCGAGCCGTCGCCGCGCGGCTTCAACGTCCTGAACGAGCCGGTCGCGACCGAGGGCGAGCCGCTGTACGGCCTGGCCTCCGAGCTCGACGAGACCAGCTACGACATCCCCGGGCAGATCGTCGTCGACGCGCGCGACGACCTCGACGACAGCACGCTCGCGGCGCTCGCGCGCGACTTCTCGCTGCGCCTCTTCCCGACCGCGCTCGCCTCCGAGACCCGGATCCAGATCGCCACCGTGGAGGGCCCGGTCAGCGCGACCCTCCAGCGGCTCGCGCGCGATCCGCGCGTCGAGGTGGCCGAGCCGCTCGCCCGGGTGCGCGCGTCCTTCGTCGCGAACGACCCGCTGCTGAAGGACCAGTGGCACATGGCGCGCGTCGGCGCCGAGCGCGCCTGGGACTTCGCCACGGGCCGCGGGGTCACCGTCGCCGTGGTCGACACCGGCATCGCGTGCGAGACGCACGGGCCCTTCGTCAAGGCGCCCGACCTCGCCTCGACCGAGTGCGTGGAGGGCTGGAACTTCGTCACCAAGACGAACCACGCGAACGACGACCAGGGCCACGGCACGCACGTCGCCGGGACGATCGCGCAGTCGACCAACAACGGCATCGGCGCCGCGGGGCTCGCGTTCCACGCGCGGCTCATGCCGGTGAAGGTGCTGAACGAGAGCGGCTGGGGCACGACCGCCGACGTCGCCGACGGCATCCGGTGGGCCGCCGACAACGGCGCCCACGTCATCAACCTGAGCCTCGGCGGCCCGCGCAACTCCAAGGTCCTCCAGAGCGCGATCGACCACGCCATCTCGCGCGGCGCGGTCGTCGTCGCGGCGGCCGGCAACACCGGCGGGCGCGTGCAGTACCCCGGCGCCTCCGACGGCGTCATCGGCGTGAGCGCCACCGACGCGAACGACAAGATCGCGAGGTTCTCCTCGCGCGGCCAGGGCGTCGACGTCGCGGCGCCCGGGGTGAACGTCACGCAGCAGACCATCTGCAACCGCGGCCGCGGCGACTGCGACGCCCCCTATCCCGCGTACAACGGCACCTCGATGGCCGCGCCCCACGTCGCCGGCGCGGCGGCGCTGCTCGTCGGCCTCGGCGTGTCCGACCCGCGCGCGGTCGAGGACGCCATCCGCGCCGGAGCGCGCATGGTCGACAGCTCCGACGACGGCAAGCTCCTCTACGGGGCCGGCATCCTCGACGCCGCGAGCTCGGTCGCGCGCGTGACGCAGAGCCACGCCGTCGTGCGGCTGGTCGCGCTGCTCCTGCTCGCGACGTGGGTCGGCCGCCGCGCCCGCAAGAAGGAGGAGAACGCCGCGAGCCCGTGGCGGGCGAGCTTCCTCCTCCCGGCGCTCGCGGCCGGGCCGGGGCTGTTCTTCTTCGCGCCGTGGCTCCTGTCGCGCGTCGATCTCGCCGTCGACGTGCTGGCCCGTCCGATCGCCGATCTCGACCTGCTGATCGGCGCGTCGGTCCACCGCTGGCTGCCGCTCGCCAACGCGCTCATCCCGCTCGGCCTCACCTCGCTCTTCTTCGGGGTGAAGAAGCTCCGGCCGGCGATCGCGGGCCTCGCCGTCGGCACCGCGGCGTACCTCACCTCCGTCGTCACGCTGGGCGAGGTCGCCGGTCCCCTGGGCCGGCTGGCGCTCGTCGTCTGGTGCGCGGTCAACGCTGCCGCCTGCCTCTGGATCGCCCGGACGAACCTGTCCACGCGCTGAGCCGCCGCGCTCCGCGCTTGTCCCACGACCGGCGAAGAGCCCGGTCGTTATGACCTCCCCTCCAAAACGAGCTAGGATGCCGGCCATGCGGCCCGGCACCTTGCTCCTACCTTTGTCGCTGCTCCTCGGGGCGTGCGGCGGCTCCTCCAGCGAGACGCCGTGGCCCGCGGAGCCGGAGGCCCCCGCGCTCGGCCCCGCCGACGAGGCGTCGCCCGCCGGAGAGGCCGACCCGAGCGCCCCCGAGGGTGGGGGCGAGGGCTCGACGGACCAGGCCGACGCCGGCCGTTAGCCGGCAGCGGAGGACGGCATGGCGGAGAGCTGGACGGCAGGCGCGCAACGAAGGGCCTGGCTCTCCGCGGCCCTGCTCTCCGCCGCGCTGCTGATCGCGCCGTTCCTCGTCTGGCTCCTCCTGCCGCGCCCCGCCCCCGTGATGCCGGCGCGGCGCGAGCCCGCGCCGGCGCTGATCGCCCCGGCGCAACCGGAGCGCGCCGCGCCGCGCGAGGTCGAGGCCGAGCCGCCGCCGCCGCCGCCCCCCCCGCCGCCGCGCGAGACCACGGCGGCCAGCGCGGGGCCGGTCCGCGGCGTGGTCCTCGATCCGGAGGGCCGCCCCGTCGCCGGCGCCACGATCCGCTGCAGCGAGGAGCCGGGCCTGTCGGCGAACGCTGACGCCGAGGGGCGCTTCGAGCTGCCGTCCGAGGCCGACGGCTGCACCGCGACCGCGGCGCAGCCTCCGTTCGGCGACGCCCATCCCACGCGCGTCGCCGCCGGTGGCGAGAACGTCCTGCACCTGATCGGCGCGGGCTCGATCAGGGGCGAGGTCGTCGATCAGTCGGGCCGGCCCGTCGAGGCGTACCTGCTGGCGATCGAGTCGTTCCTGCCGGTCGGCTCTGGCGCGCACGCCGGCGTGAACGGCCGCGCGCGCAAGGTGTCCGATCCGGGCGGCGCCTTCCAGCTGGACGAGCTCGCGCCGGGTCGCTACGTGCTGACGGTGAGCGCGGCAGGCCGCCCGCCGGCGCGGAGCGCGCCCATCGACGTCGAGGCGGGCCGCGCCGGTCGCCCCGTGCGGATCGTCTTGCCGCAGGGCGCGACGCTGAGGGGCAGGGTCGTCGACGCGGAGTCGCGCGCGCCGGTCGTCGAGGCCCAGGTCGAGCTCGACTCCGCGACCTCGTCCGGCGCCAACGCGATCTCGCTCGCGCTCACCGACGCGAACGGCGACTACGAGCTCCAGGGCGTGCCGGCGAGCGGGCCGTTCTCGGTGCGCGTGCGCCACGAGCAGTACATGACCAAGATCGTGCCCGGCCTCGACGCGCGGGGCGCGGGCTCGATGCGCGCCGACGTCGAGATCCGGCTGCTCGGCGACGGCGGCTCGCGCGAGGAGCTCTCGGGCATCGGCGCGATGCTCTCGCTCTCGCCGAGCGGCGTGACGATCGCGGGCGTCATCGAGGGCGGGCCCGCGGCGCTCGCCGGGCTCGCGCAGGGCGACGTCATCGTCCGGATCGACGGCGAGCCCGCCGCGGATCTCGCGCTCGCGGACTGCATCCAGCGCCTCCGCGGCCCGGCGGGGACGCGCGTCACCGTCGGCGTCGACCGGGGGGGCCGCGTCCTCGACGTGACAATGCGGCGCGACGTCGTGGTTCACTGAACCGGCCGCGCGCCGAGGTGCTAAGGGTCGGTCATGTCGACGCGCCCCACCGCGCTTCCCCCGGCCGGAGCTCCGGACGTCCTCTACCTGATCGATCTCTCGGGCTACGTCTTCCGCGCCTACCACGCGATCAGCCCGCTCTCGAGCCCGAGCGGCGAGCCGACTCATGCGACGTTCGGCACCGTCGCGATGCTCACGAAGCTCGTGGACGAGCGGAAGCCTGCGTACCTCGGCGTGGCGATGGATCCCGGGGGCAGGACGTTCCGCGACGACCTCGACCCGCGCTACAAGGCGCACCGCCCGCCGCCGCCGCCCGACCTCGGCGTGCAGATGAACCGGTGCCGGGAGATCGTCGAGGCGTACCGCATCCCGATCTTCATCCAGGAGGGCCTCGAGGCGGACGATCTCATCGCCGTCGCCGTCGCGCGGGCCAAGGAGCGCGGGCTGCGGGTGGTCATCGCGTCGAGCGACAAGGACCTCATGCAGCTCGTCGACGAGGACCGCGTGATGCTCTGGGACGCGATGCGCGACAAGGTCTACGGGCACCCCGAGGTGGTCGCGAAGTTCGGGGTGCCGCCCGAGCAGGTGCGCGACCTGCTCGCGCTCGTCGGCGACACCTCCGACAACGTCCCCGGCGTGCCCGGCGTCGGCCTGAAGACGGCCGCCGAGCTGCTCGCGCAGTTCGGCTCGCTCGCGTCGGTGTACGCCCGCCTCGAGGAGGTCAAGAAGCCCCGCATCCGCGAGTCGCTCAAGCAGCACGAGGCCGACGCGCTCCTCTCGCAGAAGCTCGTGACGCTCGACGGCGCCGCGCCCGTCACGCTCGACCTGGAGACGCTGCGCTACGGCGGCGCGGACACCGGCAAGCTCCGGGAGCTGTTCACCGAGCTCGGCTTCTCGCGCTTCCTGAAGAGCGTCCGCGCGCCCGAGCCCGCCGCGCGGGCGGCGACCTACCGGGTCATCGCGACGCGCGAGGAGCTCGAGACCTTCGCCAGGTCGGCGCGCGCGGCCGGCCGCCTCGCCCTCGACATGCACGCGACCAGCCGCGAGCCGATGAGCGCCCACGTCTGCGGGGTCGCGCTCGCCTGCGAGCCCGGGCAGGCCGTCTACGTCCCGCTGGGCCACCGCTACCTCGGCGCGCCGGCCCAGCTCTCGATGAGCGACATCGACGCGGTGCTCGGCCCGCTGTTCGCGGATCCGGAGCTCCCCAAGGTCGGCCACGACGTGAAGTTCTGCGAGGTGATCCTCCTGCGGCACCGCATCGGGCTCGTTGGCGTCGCCTTCGACACGATGCTGGCGAGCTACCTGCTCGATCCCGAGGCGAAGAACCAGCTCCACGAGCTCGCCGAGCGCGAGCTCGGCGCCAAGATGCAGACCCTCGACGAGGTGGCCCCGAAGCGCCGCGGGCAGGCGCAGCGCGCCCTCGACGAGATCGAGCTCGGCGAGGCCTCCAGCTACGGGGCCGCGTTCGCCGACGTCGCGCTCTCGCTCACCGACAAGCTGCGCCCGCGGCTCCGCGCCGAGCGGCTCGAGGACCTGCTCGTGCAGATCGAGCTGCCCCTCTCCGCGGTGCTCGCCGAGATGGAGCTCACGGGCGTCCTCTGCGACCCGCAGGCGCTCGCGCAGCTCGGCGCGCAGATGACGACCGAGCTCGCGGCGCTCGAGGCGAAGGCGCGCGAGATGGTGGGGCACGACATCAACCTGGCGTCGCCGAAGCAGCTCGAGGCCGTCCTGTTCGACGAGCTCAAGCTGCGCTCCCAGCGCAAGACGAAGACCGGCCGCTCGACCGACGCCGACGTGCTCGAGACGCTCTCGGAGGACCACCCGTTCCCTGGCGTCGTGCTCGAGCACCGCGTCATCGCCAAGCTCAAGGGCACGTACGTCGACGCGCTGCCGCGCCTCGTGCACCCGGTCACGGGCCGGATCCACACGCGCTGGGGCCAGGCCGTGGCCGCGACGGGGCGGCTCTCGTCCCAGGACCCGAACCTGCAGAACATCCCGATCCGCACGGAGCTCGGCCGGATGATCCGGCGCGCGTTCGTCGCGCCGCCCGGGAGCGTGATCGTGAGCGCCGACTACTCGCAGATCGAGCTGCGCGTGCTCGCGCACCTGTCGAAGGATCCGGTGCTCGTCGACGCCTTCCGCACCGGGCAGGACGTGCACGTGCGCACGGCCATGGAGATCTTCGGCGTGGACGAGGCGGGGGTCACGGACGAGATGCGCCGCCGGAGCAAGACGATCAACTTCGGCGTGATCTACGGGATGGGCGAGTCGGCGCTGGCCAAGCGCCTCGACATCTCGCGCGCGGAGGCGGCGCGCTTCATCGACGCCTACTTCGCGCGCTACCGCGGCGTGCACGAGTTCATGGAGCGGACCATGGCCGAGGCGAAGCGCTCCGAGTCCGTGCGCACGCTGCTCGGCCGGCGCCGCTTGCTCCCCGATCTACGCAGCAGCGATCGCATGCGCCGCGCCCAGGCGGAGCGCATCGCGCAGAACACCCCGATCCAGGGGACGGCGGCGGATCTCCTGAAGCTCGCGATGGTGCGCGTCCCGCGCCCCGTCGTCCCCGGCGCGCGCATGGTGCTCACGGTGCACGACGAGCTCGCGTTCGAGGTGCCGGCCGACGCGGTCGACGAGGCGAAGGCCAAGGTGCGGGAGGCGATGGAGTCCGTCTTCCCGCTCGACGTGCCGCTCGTCGTCGACATCGGCCACGGCCCCACCTGGGCCGACGCTCATTGAGGGGCGGACACCCGCTTCGGATACGGGCCCATCTCGACGTTTTCGGTGCTCGGCGTACAGGAGTACGCCTCCGCGCCGAAAACGCCGAGCTGGACCCGTCTCCTGTGCGGGTGTCCGCCGCTGGCGTCGTCAAGGGGGGAGATTGGAGAGATTGGAGAGGGGAGGAGCGACGCTCTCCATGGCCGTGAGGGGGCGGCGGAGCGGCAGCGGGGGGACGGAAGCGGGGGGGGACAAAACGACGACGCCCGCTGCACCTTGCGGTGAGCGGGGCGTACGTGCGGGAGGGTGTTGCTCAGCTCGCGGCGGTCTTGGCAGCGACGCTCGCCTTGTGGAGGGCGAGGGCCAGGCGGCTCTTCACGCGCGACGCGCGCTTGGCGGGGATCGTCCCCTTCGAGGCGGCGCGGTCGAGCGCGCTCACCGCGTCGGTGACCAGCGTGGCGGACTCCTGCGGGACGCCCTTCAGCGCGGTGCGCGCCTTCTTGATCGTCGTGCGGAGCTCCGACTTGGCGGCGCGGTTGCGCGCGGTCCTCGTGATGCGCTGGCGGTTGCGCTTGTCGGCAGATGCGTGATTGGCCATGAGAAAAGCTCTCCTACTTCTTCGCCTGCGCCTCGGCGGGCGTGGCAGCGCGCAGGGCGTCCGGCGCGTTCTGATCGTAACCCGCCGGATGGATCGGGAACTTCGGGGTGCCGTTGGCGCGCTCGAAGCGCTTGCGGCGGGTGCCCGACGTGCGCGCCTTGCGTTGACGGATGCGCTGGGTTTGCTGAGTCGCGGAAACCATGGGGGCGCGCATTCTACCTGTGCGACCCCTCATGTCAACCAGGACGTTTGTCCTCGCGTCCCGGGCCCGATCAGGGCCGGATCGTCGCGCTGACCGAGAACGACGGCTTCGAGAACGGGCCCACGTTCGCAGCCTTGAGCGCGGACTGCACGCAGCTCGACTGGCCGTTCGCCGCCGCCCAGCCGCTCACGTTGACCTTGCTCACCTGGCCGGTCGACGAGAACGTGATCTGCGCGCGCGACACGTCGTCCGCGCCCGCCACGCACGCCCTCGCGTTGCCCATGACCGAGCCGAGCGCGGCCTGGACCGAGCCCTGCGACGGCTGCTCGGGGACGTTCTGCTGGCGGAGCGGACCCGAGGCCGGCACCGGCGCCTCCGACTCCACCGACGGCTGCTTGTCCCCGCTGTCGCCCACGGCCGCCTGCATGGCGGACGGCAGGTCGCCGGGGTTCCCGGCCACCGTCGGCGCTGCCGCCACCTTGCTCTGCGGCTCCGTCTTCGGCGCCGCGGCGGGCGCGGCGGGCGCCTCGGGGGCCCCCGGCGCGGCGGCGCCGGCGCCGGCCGGCGCTGCTGGCGTCTTCGGCGCGGCGGCGAGCTTCTCCTCCGCTCCCGCGGGCGGCTGCTCGACCTCCGTCGTGGCCGCCGGCGCGGCGGGCGCAGCGGCGACCGGGGCAGCAGGCTCGACCGCCTTCTCGTCGCGCGGCGCGGCCTGCGTCACCGCGGGGGTCGACGCCGCCGCTGTCGTCTCTTGCGACGGCGCCGCCGGCGTCCTCACCATGACCGCGACCGCCGCGGCCAGGCCGAGGGCGGCGACGGCCGCGCCGGCGATCATCCCGCCCGACCGCTTCTTCGCCGACGCCTCGGCCCCGGACGCGGCCGGGGCGCGCGGCCTCCTCGCGGACAGCGCGGCGACCTCGGCCGGCTTCTCGTCCAGCGTGTCGGCCGCGCCGGGCTGCGCCTCGCCGCCCGCCTCCACCTGCTCCGGTGGCACCGACGCGCTGAGCCGGTTGAGATCGATGACGCCGGAGTCCTCGGTGACCCCCTCGGACGACCGCAGCGAGGGCGAGGACGCGCGGATGCCGCTCGGTATCGAGCCGCGCCCCGGCGGCATCGAGCCGCGCCCCGACGAGGGCAGCGGCGTGGACAGCGCGCTGCGTCCGGACGGCAGCGGCGTCGACAGCGGCGAGCCGCCCGCCCCGGGCACCCCGCTCACGCGACCCGGCGCCTGGCTGGCTCGCTCGGCAATTTCCTTCAGCGACTGGCGTTTCCTCTCCGGCGGGCGCGAGCTGCTGCCGCCCGACAGGCTCGCTTCCGACTTCGCGGCCCTGCCTGCTTGTGATCCATCCGCCATGGTGCTGTCTCCTGCTGCATGTACTTCGCGCAGAATGTCCCCCGCCTGCTCCTCGCCTGGCTCTGCGGCGAGGTCGGGGGCCGCGAGGAGGTCGGTCTGCGCCGCCGCGTCCTCTGGAGCACGGGCCTCCGGAGCACCGGATAGAGCGACCTCGACGATGCGAGCTGCCCGCGTCTCCCACGCCGCCTCGTCGAGGGCGGGGGCAGGCCAATCGTTGAGCATCCCATCGAGGTCGAGCTTGCTGGTGACGTTCATCAGGCGTCCCCTCCGAAACCGCGCTCCGCGAGGTACACGCGGAGCTTGCGGCGCGCCTCGTGGACGCGCCAGGCAACTGTTCCTTCCGGACAACCCAGGATCTTGGATGCGTCCTCGTGGGGCACGCCGTCGATGCAGACGAGGATGAGCGTCGTCCGCAACGTGTCCGAGAGCGTGTCGATGCCGTCGCAGAGCGCGGCCGCGAGCTCGCGACGCTGGGTCGTCGCGGCCGGATCGACGCCGTGGCTCGGGCGCGTCTCGAGCAGCAGCGCCTCGATCCGCGGGTCGTCCGCGGGGGTAGAGTTCTTGCTCGGCTTGCGGGCCCGGATCATGTTCAGCGAGAGGTTCACGGCGATCCGGTAAAGCCAGGTGAACGGCTCGCTCCGGCCGTCGAACCGATCGAGCGCCTGATAGGCCCGGACGAAGGTCTCCTGGGTCACGTCCTCTGCCTCCGCGCCCGAGCGGACGAGGTGGAACGCGAGCCGGAAGATGCGCTTCTGATATCGACGAACCAGCACCCCGAACGCCTGGGCATCTCCGCTCCGGGCTTGATCGACGAGCTCACGATCGGTGGGTTTGGCCATCCTAGCCGCCTCGGGGTGCGAATTGTCTCCCGCGCACGGAGGACCGCGCAGCCGCGGACAGCTCTTCGCCACGGCCGCTGACCGTCTCGGCGAGAGATGCCCCTCGCGGCGAGCCCTGCTTCGCGGAGGCGACGCAGGACGATGAGGAGGCAAGTTCCACGTTCAGGCGCGCGAAGATAGCCGAACACTCTTCCTAGGACAAACCATGCGCCCTGGACCTTGGGCGCCTCGGTGTGACGCCCGATCGATCGACAGATCGACCGGCACCGACGCCGGGCAGTATGCCCGTGCTGGCGCGCTTCCACGTTTCCACCACGCTTCCAGGCGTCGCACCGCCTCGGCGTCCGGTCGAAGGCGGGGCGCCGGGCGCGTCCGGCACGGCTGCGCTCCGAGCGCAGCCGCCCGCGGCGCTGCTATGGTCGGCGGATGCGACGGTTCTCGAGTTGGGTACGCACCCTGGGGCTCATCGCGGCGGCCTTCGCGGGAGGGGCGGCGACCTCGCACCTCGCGGGCGCGAGCACGCAGGCGCAGAGCCCCTACGCGCCGCTCGAGCAGCTCGCGCGCGTCCTCGTGCTCGTCGAGAACCACTACGTCGAGCCGGCGGAGCGCACCAAGATCATCGACGGCGCCATCAAGGGCATGGTCGCGGAGCTCGATCCGCACTCCGCCTACATGAGCTCCGCCGAGTTCGCCCAGTTCCAGGAAGAGACCGGGGGGACGTTCGGCGGCGTCGGCATCGAGGTCGACGCCAGGGACGAGGACATCACCGTGATCGCGCCGATCGAGGGCTCGCCGGCGGCGCGGGCTGGTGTCCGCTCCGGCGATCGCATCATCGCGATCGACGGCCGCCCCGTGCGCGGCGAGCGCCTCGACAAGCTCGTGAAGGTCATGCGCGGGCCCCCCGGCTCCCGGGTGAAGCTCACGATCCGAAGGCAGGGCGTGGGCGAGCCGCTCACCTTCGACCTCACGCGGGAGCAGATCCACGTCACGAGCGTCGCGGCCAAGCGCCTCGAGCGCGACGTCGCGTACGTCCGGTTGAAGCAGTTCCAGGACGGCACGCATGAAGAGATGCTCCGCGCCGCGGCGAGGCTGCGCGCCGCCTCGAAGGCGCCGCTGGCCGGGGTGATCCTCGACCTGCGCAACAACCCCGGCGGCCTCGTCCACGAGGCGGAGGCCGTCGCCGACGAGTTCCTCTCGTCGGGGACGATCTACTCGACCCGCCAGCGCAGCAAGGTCGTCGACGCGGCGAAGGCGCACGACGGCGGCGCGTTCGCCTCGCTGCCCGTCGTCGCGCTCGTCAACGAGTACTCCGCGAGCGCCGCCGAGCTCGTCGCGGGCGCCCTCCAGGACAGCGGGCGCGCCACGGTCGTCGGCGCGACGACCTTCGGCAAGGGGTCGGTGCAGACGATCTACGAGCTGCCCGGCGGCGCCGGGGTGAGGCTCACGACGATGCGCTACTACACGCCGAACGGGCGCTCGATCCAGGCCCAGGGCATCCGCCCGGACATCGTCATCGAGAGCGCGCAGCAGCAGGCCCCGGCCGGCATCCTCCGCGAGCAGGACCTCGAGGGGCACCTCCCCGCCGAGGGGTCGAGCCTCGCCGGCTCGCCGAGGGCCGTGCTCGTGGAGAAGCGCGCAGAGACGGCGGCGACGCGCGGCCCCGAGGGCGACGTGCCCGCGGATCCCAGCCGCGGGAGCGATTTCACGCTCGCCGTCGGCTACCAGCAGCTCCTCCGCATGATCCCCGCGGCCCGCTAGCGCAGCGCGCGCCGCGGCCTGCTGGCGCGCGCCGCGCCTCGAGCGACGCGCGCCGCGACGCCCCCGCGCGCGTCAGGCCTCGGCGCCGGCGCGCAGCCCGGTGGTCACCGCGTCGAGCACGGTGCGCGCTCGCCCGGCGATCGCCGCCCCGGCCGCGAGGATCCCGGGGGCAGCGCGGACGCCCTCGCACCGCACGCCCACCGCCTCCAGCGCGCCCGGCCGATCGCCGCGCGGCCAGGCGACGACGTCGAGCTCCGGGCCCTGCATGGAGCTCACCACGCCGATCGCGCCCCGCTCGTCGCCCATCGTGACGGGCGCCGCGATCGAGAGGGCGAACGGCACAGCGCCGCGCGCCGGCAGGTCGGGGCCGGCGCTGCGCTCGGGCGGGGCGTACGCGACCCCGCCGCCGGCCAGGCCGCCGATCGCCAGGATCACCGCGTCCGCCGCGAGCGGCACGTCCTCGCCGTCCACGTGGACCAGCACGCCGTCGCCCGGATCTCCCATCCCGCCGCGGCCCTCGCCGCCCCCGCTGACCGCGCGCACGCGGCCGTGGCGGTGCGTCGCCCCGATCGCGGCGAGCAGCGCGTCGCGCGCCGCCTCGAAGCGGAGCCCCGCGGGCGAGCCGGCGCCGATCAGCGCCTCGCCCACCGGCACCCCGAGCCGCGCCGAGAGCGCCTCGGACCGCGGCGCGCGCGCGCCGAGCCACGGGCCGAGCAGGATCGCCCCCGCGCCGCCCGCGCCCTCGAGCGCCTGGTGGAGCCGCTCGAGCAGCCAGGAGAGCCGCGCCGGATCGTCGTGCCGCGCCGCCAGGTCGCCGTCCGCGATCCGCCGCTCGTCGTCGAAGCGCAGGACCGGCGCGTCGACCGGCAGGAAGCGCAGCCCCCGCGCCCGGGCGAACGGCTCGTCCGAGAGCGCCTCGGCGAGCGCGTCGGCGTCCCACATCCCGCGCGCGGCGCGCGGAACGAGGACGCGCGTGCGGCGCAGCGCGCCGAGATCGAGCAGCGCGCGATCCCTGCCGCGGGCCGGGCGGATCCGCCCGGCGACGGTCGCGAGGCGCGCGGCCGCCCCCTGCGGCACGTCCCACAGGCCGAGCTCCGCCGCGAACTGCCGCGCTGCCGGCGCGAGATCGCCGGCGGGCAGGTCGCTGCCGAGCAGCCGCGCGGCCCGCTCGACCTGCTCCCACGGCACGTCGTCCACCGCGCCGCCCGCGAGCGCCGTCTCCCCGACGCCCGCGGAGATCACGGTGACCCGCGCCCCGCGCCGCCGCGCGCTCCACGCGGCGGCGAGCCCGGCGACGCCGGCGCCGATCACGAGGATCGATCGCGCCACGCTCTCTCCTCCGGCTCCCTCGAGGGGCGCGGCGCGCGGCGCTCGCTCGCCTCGCTCTCCTCGCTCACCGCCGCCGTCACCTCATGGTCCGCGGGCGCGCCGAGCTCCGACCGCACGCTGGCGATCGCGAGCGCCTCCTGCCTCGCCTGCTCCGGGCCGAGCGCGACGGCGCGCGTCACCGCCTGCCGCGAGAGGAACTCCACCGCCTGCCGCATCCCGTCGCGCGGCGGGAGCGAGAGCTCCTGCGCCACGATCTGCCCGCACCGCGCCGCGCAGCGCATGCCCCCGCACGCGCCGAGGCCGAGCCGCGTGCGGCGCGCGACGTCGGCGACGCTCCGCGCGAGCTCGTGCCGCAGGACGTAGCGCACCTCGGCCTCGATCACGGGCTCGCAGGGGCACACCGTCGCCGCCTCGCGCGGCCGCTCGCGCACGCGCTCCTCGATCCGGAGCGCGCGCGAGCCGTGCCGGTACACGAGCCGCCGGGCGGCGACCGCGTCGATCTCCATGCGGCGCGAGAGGGCGAGCGCGTCCACCGCGCGATCGCCGCCGGGCAGCGCCGTCACGTGCGTCGCGCAGCGCGCGCCGAGATCGAAGCGCCGCGCGAGCACGTCGGTCATCTCCTGGGCGAAGAGCCGGAAGCTGGCCAGCTTGCCGCCGATCATCGAGTAGAGCCCCGGCGCGCCGTGCGCCGCGTGATCGACGACCTGGTGGTCGCGCGACAGGGCATCCTCGCTCGGCCCGTAGGCGTAGAGCGTGGGCCGCACGCCCGCGAACGTGCCGATCGCGCGCGCCTCGTGGATCTGCGGGAACACGCGGGCGATGCCCTGGACGAGGTACCGGACCTCCTCGCTCGTCGCGCGGACCTGATCGAGGTCGCCGTAGAAGTCGTCGTCGGTCGTGCCGATGACGCTCATGTTCTCCCACGGCTCGACGAAGATCTGCCGCCCGTCGATCGTCCGCGCCATGATCGCGTAGTTGGTGAGGCGCCGGTCGAACACGACGTGCACGCCCTTGCCCGGCCGCACCCGCGAGCTCGCGGCGGGCAGGCCCGCGAGCGACGCGGTGATCGGCGACCACGCGCCGGTCGCGTTCACCACCACGCTGGTCCGCAGCCGCCCGCCCTCGCCGGTCCTGCGGTCCCGGTACCGGACGGCGACGACCTCGCCGGTGTCCTCGCGGCGCTCGATCCGCTCGACGGTGTGCCCCACGTAGACCTTCGCCCCGCGCTCGATCGCGTCGACCGCGTTCGCGACGCAGAGCCGCGCGCCGTCGATGCCCCACTCGTCGAAGCTGAAGCCGCCCACGAGGTCGCCGTGGAGCCCCGGCTCGAGGCTCCGGAGCTCGTCGGGCGTCAGGCGCGCGTGCGGCTTGCCGCGCTTGAGCGGCTGGTACTTGTCGTATGCCTCGAAGAAGCCGTCGGCGAGCGTGTACAGGACGCGCGCCTGACGCCCGTTCTCGAATGGAACGAGGAACGGGATCCGGAACAGCAGGTGCGGCGCGATCGCCTGGATGTGCCCCGAGTCGCGGCACGAGTTCTCGGTCACGTGCGGATCGCTCGTCAGGTACCTGAGCCCGCCGTGGATCATCCCGCTCGAGTTCCCGCTCGCGCCGAACGCGAGATCGTTGCGCTCGAAGAGGGCGACCTTCAGCCCCCGCTGCGACGCGTCACGCGCGACCCCGACGCCGTTCACACCGCCGCCGATCACGACGACATCCACATCGGTGTCGGCGCGGCGAGCCGGCCGTGCGGCGCTCGAAAGGACGATCGTCACCTGCGGCGTATAGCATGCCAGAATTTTTCCACGAGCGGGCTCGGCCGCGCGCTCGGCGCTCCGAATGCTGGCAGAGGCCGGCCGTCAGCCGCGCATCCGGATCGCCCAGGTCAGCTTCGCGAGGTTGCGGAGGACGTTCGGGACGCGCCGTGAGAGGTTGATCGAGGGCCGCCGCTTCTCGAGCACGCGGACGGGGATCTCCTCGATCCGGAGCCCTGCCCGGTAGGCGCGGATGACGAACTCGCTGGCGAAGACGTCCTTGTCCACGACGCACTCGCGCGCGATCCCGAGCAGCGGCTCGCGCACGAACGCCTTGAGCCCGTGCGTGTCCGTCCCCCGGAAGCCGAGCGTGGCGCGGAGCAGCCCGTTGTACATCTGGCTCGCCGCGTGCCGTGCCCAGGGGCGGTCGTCGCGCGCGCCCCGGATGAGCTTGGACCCGATCACCATGTCCGCCCCGCCCGCCTGCAGCATCGCGATCGCGCGCCGGTGGAAGTCCACGTCGCACAGATCGATCTCGTCGCAGAGCACGAAGCGCCCGCGCGCCCGCTCGATGCCCGCGCGGAGCGCGGCCCCGTAGTTCGGTTCGCCGATCGAAAAATGGCGCACTTCCGGGTACTTGCCCTCGAGCTCTCCGGCGATGGCGAGCGTCCCGTCGCGCGAGCCGTTCTCGGCGAGCACGAGCTCCCAGCGCCAGCCGAGCGGCGACAGCCGCTCGCGCAGGTCCACGACGGCGGCGTGGAGGATCGCCTCCTCGTTGTAGACGGGGATGATGATGGAGATCTCCGGCGCTTCGCCCGCGCGCGGGCGATCAGGCTCGGCGGCGCTCACGGCGCGCCTCCGAGGAGCGCCTGCGCCCTGTGCGCGGCGTCCCGCCCGAAGTGGAGGGCGTCCTCCATCGAGGAGTAGTTCCAGCCGCCGTAGCGCCCGCACGAGAGGATGCGCTGGCCCTCGAGGAACGGACGCACCGCCTCCAGCGACTCGAAGTAGCTGTGGTCGAACACGACGTACGCGTGGTCGATGCGGCGCAGCCGCGCGAAGCGAACGGCGCTCGGGGCCGGGATGAGGCCCATCTCGACGAGGCCGTCGGCGACGCGCGGGAGCAGCGCCGCGAGATCGGGCTCGGCGCGGTCGGCGAGCTCGACGTAGAGGCAAGCCTTGCCCGGGGGCGCCATGGAAGCGGAGAAGTTCGAGTAGCAGCCCACCCGGTAGAACGGGTACTTCGCCTCCGGCACGTACACCCAGTGCAGCGGCTGCCCGCACGGGGTGTCGAGCGCCACGTCGAGGTAGTAGAGGTGCGTGCAGCGCAGCCGCGAGGCGGCCTCGCCGACCGCGCGCGGCGCATCGGAGAGGAGCCTCACGAGCGCGGGCAGCGGCGCGGAGGACACGAGCACGTCGTACCGGACGATCTCATCGTCGAACACGAGCTCTCTCGCGCGCCAGTCGATCGCCATCGGAGCGCGGCCGAGCTCGAGCGCCGGTGTGCCCGCGTCCCGCGGCCGCTGCTCGGCGAGCGCCCGCGCGAGCCCGTGCGTGAGCTGCCCGATGCCGAGCCGCGGGTAGAGGAACTTCGCGTTGTAGCCGAGCTCCCGGTCGTTCAGCCCGACCGCCCCGGCGAGCACGTCCTCGAGCTTCGGCAGCGGGACGAAGCGGGAGCACCAGGCGGCGGTGATCTCGCTCGGGTGCACCCCCCAGAGGCGGCTGTTGTAGGGGATCATGAAGTGGCGGCTGATCCCCTCGCCGAAGTGCGCCAGGCAGAACTCCTCGAAGTTCCTGGGCTCGGGCCGGCTCGCCGCGAAGTGCGCCTCGATGAAGCCGCGGAGGCACTCGTAGGCGACCGCGGGCGGCAGCCCGAAGGTGTTCGCCTGGAACGGATAGCGGGTGTACGTGCCATTCGACCAGATCATCGAGCGCCGCTCGATCTCGAGCGGGTCCGGGCCCAGCCAGCCGAGCGCGAGCTCCCGGGTCGCGGGGTCGCGCAGGTGGAGGAGGTGGCCTGTCCGGTCGAAACGGAACCCATCGTCCTCGACGGTGATCGCGTGACCGCCCGGGCGCGGCAGGCGCTCGAAGACCCGGTGCGGCACGCCGGCCCGGCCGAGGTGGTACGCGGCCGCCATGCCCGTCAGGCCGGCTCCCAGGATCGCGACGGAAGTGCTGGAAATCGTGGGTCGGGTCATCGCTCGCGGACCGGCGGCGGCCGCGAAGACACCACCTCCCCGGGGCGCCGTCAAGGCGCGGCCCCCGCGCGGCGCGCCCGCCGCACGCTGGATTTCCATCCGGGAGCGTGAGGTGCGCCGAGCGCCGAGCGCGGCCGCGAAGACCACGGTTGGCGCCTCCGCGCAGAGCGACTAGGTGTGATCGGGTCCCCAGCGCGCTGCCCCGCGCTCCGGGGCGTCCGAGGTGCAGATGCCCATCCCGCGTCGGAAGTCGGTTCACGTCACCGGGAGGATCCTCTACCTGACCGAGGATCCGGAGCTGCTGAAGAAGCAGCTCGCGGGCGGCGAGATCCGCTTCGAGCCCGGGCAGCACGCGCTGATCGACAACATCTCGACCGACGAGCTCACGCCCGGGTGGGTCTGTTACTACTACGACGAGACGCTCGCCCGGTACTGCCTGGTCGGCCTGCGCGGCGGGCACATCGAGCGCGACGCCATCAAGAACGGCGGCTTCGGGGTCATCGTCAGCGGGCGCTCGAAGGGGTGCGGCAGCTCGCGCGAGACGGCGCCGTACTCGGAGCGCGAGGCCGGGATCCAGATCGTCGTCGCGCGCAGCGTCGAGAAGATCTACGGCCAGAACTGCCAGAACATCGGGCTGCTCACGACGACCGACTTCTCGCTCCTCGATCGGCTCGCGCGCGGCGAGGAGATCCCGATCGGCGAGTTCACGCGCGGGCTCGACCCGATCAGCGCCGACGTCGTCGAGTACGGGGGGCTCTTCGCCTACAACAAGGCGCGGATGGCCGGCGAGGTCTCGCCGCCCACGCTCGCCACGCCGCCGCGGCCGATGACCCTGTGCGAGAAGATCATCGCGGCGCACGCGATCGTCGACGCCCGGGCGGGCAAGATCGGGGTGCCGGCGGTGAAGCCCGGCGACGCGCTCTTCGTCCGCACCGACGTGCGCTTCTCGCACGAGTACGTCACGCCGATGGCCGAGTCGCTCTTCCGGGCGGGCTTCGGGCCCGACGCGGTCGTGAGCGAGCCGGAGAGCGTCTTCGCGTTCCGCGATCACCTCACGTTCCTCGATCGCGTGATGCCGGAGGCGCACCTCAAGCTCGGCCTGCGGGAGCAGGCGGCCTCGCTCGCGACGGTGCAGCAGGCCTTCACGGAGCGGCACGGCGTCAAGCTGTACGGCGAGGTCGAGCGCGACGGCAGGACGGTGGGCTCGGAGGCCATCTGCCACAACAAGGTGATCGAGGAGCTCGCGCTGCCGGGGCAGATCGTGGCCGGGACCGACTCGCACACGTGCATGGCGGGGGCGCTCGGGTGCTTCGCCTTCGGCGTCGGATCGACCGACATGGCGAACGCGTGGCTCACGCGCGACGTGCGCGTGGCGGTGCCGCAGTCGGCGCGCTTCAACCTGACCGGGCGGCTCGGGCCGGGCGTCACGGCGAAGGACGTGATGCTGTTCCTGCTCTCGCAGCCGTTCTGGAAGACGGGGCAGGGCATCGGCAAGGTGCTCGAGTTCGCGGGCGACGGCGCGCGCGCGATGGGCCTCGACGAGCGCGCGACGCTCACGAACATGGCCGTCGAGGCGGGCGGCTTCACCGGGATCATCGAGGCCGACGAGGAGATCGTGCGCTACCTCGTCGCGCAGCGCGGGCTCGCCGCGGACGACGTGCGCGCGCGCGTCGTCCGCGCGGATCCCGGCGCGGAGTACGTGGCGACGTTCGACGTCGATCTCGCGTCGATCGAGCCGATGGTCGCGACGCCCGGCGATCCGCGGAACGGCGTCCCGCTGCGATCGCTGCGCGAGGTCTCCGGCGGCGACGTGAAGATCGACATCGCGTACGGCGGCTCGTGCACGGGCGGCAAGAAGGCCGACATGGACATGTACGCGTCGGTGCTGCGCCGCGCGGTGGAGCAGGGCAAGCGCGTCGCCGAGGGCGTGCACCTCTACATCCAGTTCGGCTCGCAGGACATCCGCCGCTACGCCGAGGCGAAGGGCTACCTCGAGATCTTCCAGAAGGCTGGTGCTGAGCTCGTCGACCCCTCCTGCGGAGCCTGCATCAAGGCCGGGCCGGGGGTGTCCGACAGGAAGGAGCAGGTCACGGTCTCGGCGATCAACCGCAATTTCCCGGGCCGAAGCGGCCCCGGCCAGGTCTACCTGGCCAGTCCCCTGATCGTCGCGGCGAGCGCGATTGCGGGGAAGATCGCATTCCCGGAGTCATGACGCAGAGCGCCTATCGCGGAGTTACATACATAGTGCCCGCAATCGGCATCACGGAAAAACGAATGCTTTCCACGGAAGTGCGCCGTACGCTAAGGTGCTCTTCTGTGGCGGATCGGGAGGAGCCCCAAGAGCGTATGACCGACAAGGACACGCTGGCGAAAAACAACGAAGCCTCGAAGACGGACAAGCGGAAGCAGAGCCTCTACTTTCCGGAGTCGATGCTGCAAGAAATCAAGGAGGAAGCGGCGCGGCTCGATCGCTCGCTTTCTTGGGTTGTGCAGCGCGCGTGGAAGCTGGCGCGGATAGACATCAAAAAGCTTCCGAGTGTCAATGACGTGGCTGACGATGAGGACAGCGGCGACTAACATCGCCGCGAGCTTCGCGTAAGCCGCGTCGCTCGGGAATCGATGGGTCGAGAGCTCTTCGCCGCCGGGAAGGACGGTACGCGGATCTACGTCCGCTACCGGGAAGGTCCCGGCGGCATCGGAAGCTTGGCCAGCGGGGTCGGGGGGGGCTCGGATCGCCTCACCGCGGTGCTGTGTGACGGCATCGCGTGTGACGGCTTCATCTGGAAGTACCTGTGGGACGACCTGGCGCGTTCGGTCAACGTCGCCCACTGGCACTATCGAGGACACGGGCGGAGCAGTCTGCCTGTTGATCCGCGGGCGATCGAGCTGAGCGACCACGCGAGCGATCTCGCCGCGGTGCGCGCGGCGATCGGCGGCGGCCCTGTGGTGCTCTTCGGGCACTCGATGGGGTGCCAGGTCATCCTGGAGCACCTGCGGACCCACCGCGAGGGGGTCCGCGGGCTCGTGCTGATCTGCGGCTCGTCCGGCAGGATCACGCACCACTTCAAGGGCACGGACGTGCTCGCGCAGCTGTTGCCACGCGTGATCGAGCAGGTCGACGCGTACCCGCACATCGCGCGCGCGATCTGGAGCCGCGTGCCCGCGCCGATGGCGCTGCGGATCGCGCTGCTCGCGCGCGAGGTCGACGCGAGCGCGGTCACCCCGGCGGATCTGCTGCCGTACATGCGGCACATGGTCGACATCGATTTCTCGATGTTCCTCCACATGCTGCGCAGCGCGGGCGAGCACTCGACGCTCGATCTGCTCCCCCAGATCGACGTTCCTGCGCTGGTGATCGCCGGCGATCGCGACACGTTCACCCCGCCTCGGCTCGCCGAGGAGATGGCGGCGGCGCTGCCTCGCGGAGAGCTGATGATGGTGAGCGGCGGGACGCACGTCGTCCCGCTGGAGCGCAAGAAGATGGTCATCGAGCGCGTGGAGCAGTTCCTGCTCGAGCGCGTCTTCGGCGGGACCTCGGGCGGGGCGAGCGCGGACGAAGGGACGTCGCCGGGCGATCCGCGCGGACCCTCGAAGGGCCCATGAACCGGCGCGCGCGAGGCGAGCGCGCGCCCGGACCAGCGCGCGGATCGCCGCGGCGCCTCCGCGGCGCGGCCGCGCGGGGCTTGCTCGTCGCCGCGGCGCTGCTCGCGGCCTCGTGCGCGCGGCGCCCGTCCGAGCGGAGCGGCGCGCCCGACGGCGCGATCGCGCCGCTCGCCGACGCCGAGGTCGCGCCCGCGACGGCCTCGCCCCCGGCGCGATCGTCGGGTGAGCCGCCGGCGCCTCCCGCGCCGATCGCCGACGCCGCCGGGGACGCGCGCACCGCACGCGATCTCCAGCGCTCGCCGCTGCGCGCGCTGCGGCTCACGGGCAAGCCCACGGACGGCCGCTTCGAGGCGACGCTGGCGCTCGACGCGGCGGAGGGCGGCGCGGCCGCGCGCGAGGTCAAGGTGAAGCTCGCGCCGGCGCTGAAGAAGAACCCGCTCGCGTTCCGGCGTCCGGTCGCGTTCTACCGCCTCGCGCGGGCGCTCGGCGCGCACGTCGTGCCCGCGGCTGCGGCGCGCCGGATCGGCATCGGCGAGCTCGCGTCGCTCATCGGCCGGGATCCAGCCGCTCGCAAGCTGCTGCGTCGCTTCGCGGTCATGAACGACGGGACGGTCGACGCGCTGGTCCTCGCGCCCGCTCCCGGTCCACCCGGCCCGCGCTGGGCGGCGCCTCGCCGCCGGTCGATACGCTTCGACGACGCGCCCGAGCTCGACGTGTGGGCGCGCTGGGCGCGCGCTCCGTCGCCTGCGCGCGGCGAGCGCGCCCCGATCCTCCGCGATTACCTGGAGGTGCTCGCGCTCGACTACCTGGCCGGCAACGGGCTCCGGAAGGAGATCGTCATCGACGTCGGCGCCGGGGCGCTGAGCCTGGAGGCCAACGCGAGCGCCTTCCCGCTGCACGTGAGGGCGCACGAGCTCGATCGGCAGCTCGAGCGCCTGATCGAAGCCGCGCGGTTCCCCCGGGCGCTCCGCGACGCGCTCGCGCGCTTCGGCCCCGAGGAGGCCGCCGCGGCGCTGCGCCCCGGCGGCATCGAGGAGGAGCTCGTGCCGCCGCGCGCCCTCGTCGAGCTCGAGGAGCGCAGGCAGGCGTTGCTCAGCCTCATCGAGACGAAGATCGCCGACCGGGGAGAGGACGCCGTCCTCAGCCTGTAGCGCCGCGTCCTGCCGGCGCGCCGCCGGCCCGGCGCGATCTGCCGCTGCGGCGCAGTGAAATCCGCGGCGCCGGAGCCGTGGCCCCTCGGCGCTTCGGCCGCTCCGTATATGCGTGTGTCGGCTCCAGCGTGGTCGGACGTCGCGCGCCCGGCGCTCACCTGCACCTGACCTCCCGCTCGCCGCATCTTGATCTCCGGCGGCCGCAGGGCGATCACGCAAGCCGTGATCGACGTGACGATCCTGCAGCGCTGGACGAACGACATCGGCTACAGCGCGGAGCTGGAGAAGGCGTCGACCCTGCGCATCCGCCCGCGCGAGGAGGGGATCGTCGAGCTCCCGCCGTTCTACGTCCAGTGCACGGAGAACTGGATCGTGCTCTCGATGTTCGGCGTGCTCGATCGGATCGAACCGCAGGGCGGCGCCGAGGGCGACGCCATGCTGACTCCCCTGGTCGAGGACACCGGCCAGGTGGTCGGTCTGCTCCGCCACCTGCTCGAGGCGAACCGGGACATGCGCATCGCAAAATTCGCGCTCGACGAGCGAAACGAGATCCTGCTGTGCGCCGAGCTGCCGACCGAGTCGCTGGACCGCTCCGAGTTCGTCGACGCGGTCGAGCGGATCATCGAGTACGCCGCGACGTACCGGCACGCGCTGTTCGGCCCCGCCCCCTGAGCGACCCGGGACGGCCGCTGCTCGGCCGCGGGCGCGCTCGTGCGCGCCGCGCGCTCGCCTCCACGCCACGGCGCGCCCACGCCCGCGCCGCCGCGCTCACTTCTGCGTGATCACGACGCGGTTGTCGTCCCGGTACGTGACGTTGCCCGCCTCGCCGCGGCAGTCCCAGCACGTCGCCCACGAGAGCCGCCGCCGCACGTAGCCGTTGAAGCCGAGCGCGATGGGCCCCGGGTCGCCCTTCAGCAGCAGCGACGAGGCGATCCGGTAGCGCTCGCCGGGGAGCCTCAGGAACGCGACGATGAACGCGTCGTCGTCGGACTTCCCCGTCACCACGAGCACCTCCTCGCCCGGGACCGGGTTCCAGAGCAGCGGCGCCGTGGTGAGCGTCGTGTTCGGCGGCGGGCCCCCGTCGGACTGGACCGCCGGGGTCCCGCCCGGCGAGAGCCGCGTCCGGCCGCGGCCGAGCACGAGGTTCACGTCGTCGGGCTCCTTGAAGAACGAGATCTCCCCGCCGAGATCGCGCAGCTGCGGCACCGACGCGAGCAGCTCGGCGACCTGCTGCGGCCCGATCTCCGCGCGCCGGAACGTCTGCTGCCACTGCGGCGACGGGATCGACGCCGCGTTCGGCGCGCCGTGGCAGCACCGGAAGCCGATGTCGTCGCCCGACGCGCCCGGATCGACCGCCGCGCGGCGCGCGCACCGGTGATCCACGCCGCTCGCGCTCGCCGTGGCCCCCCGAACGGCGGCCGCCTTGGGCTGGAGGTTCTCGATCGGCGCGACGTCGCTCGCGGTCCACTCGCGCAGCGCGGCCCCCATGCCGACGACGCCGAACCCCGACGCGCACGACGCCGGCGCCTTGGCGCACGCCGGATCCCACGCCGCGCCGCCGGCGTAGGGCGTCCCCTCGGGGCCCTTGCACGCGCGCTCCCACTCCAGCTCGGTGCACAGCCTCCCGCCGGCCTGCTGGCAGAGCTCCGAGGCGCGCGCCCGCGTCACGCCCGTGAGCGGAGGCTGCGCCGGATCGTTCGGGTACAGGGCGCGGTCGATGGTGAAGCCGCCCAGCTCGACCTCGAGCAGCGCCGGCTCGAGCGCCGGATCGCGCCCCTTGTCCCCGGGCGTGCTGCCCGCGACGAGCTTCCCGGCCGGGATCTCGATGCGCGCCGGCCCCGCCGCCGCCGCGCCGGCCCGCGGCGTCGCGCTGGCCGCGGGCGACTCGTTCTCGGCCGCCTCGAGCACCTTGCCCTGCGGGGCGAGCGCCACCGGGGCGCCTCCGTCCGCGCGCCTCTCCCCGGCCTGCTGCTGCTGCTGCTGGTCTGTGCGCCCGCACCCGGCCCCTCCGGCGACGCCGGCGGCGACCATCAGGCTCAGGAAAAAGGCAGGCGTCCTCGTCGGCACCATTCCTCGAATGCTTCCTCGACGGTTCCTCGAACGTCCTCGAAAGCGCTCCGCCTTATGTCGCAGGACCCCTCGCCCGTCAAAGCGCCCGCGCTATGCTGGCCGCCATGGGGCAGGGCGTGAGCGGCGCACCGGATCCGATGGCCTCGCAGATGGCGCAGCTCCTCGCCGGCAGCGATCTCGACGAGCTGCGCGAGATCGTGAAGCGGTGGGTCGCCGAGGCGCCGACCGAGGGCGTACGCCGCCACTACCAGGAGCTCGGCGGCCGCCTCGTCGACCTCAAGGCGGCGCTCTCCGAGAACCCCGTGCAGCCCACCGCCGCGGAGCTCGAGCAGGCGCTCACGATGATGCTCAAGCTCGCCGCCTCCAGGACATGATCCGCCGGTGATGCTCGCCGACTTCCCCCCGTGGTTCCTGCGCGCCTTCGCGATCTGCTTCGGGCTGCTCTGGGGGAGCTTCCTCAACGTCGTCATCCACCGCGTCCCGCGCGAGCTCAGCGTCGTCCGCCCGGGCTCGCGCTGCCCCGCGTGCGGCACGCCGATCCGCGCCTTCGACAACATCCCGGTCCTCAGCTACCTGCTGCTGCGCGGCCGCGCCCGCTGCTGCAAGGCGCCCGTGTCGCCGCGGTACCCGCTCGTCGAGGCGGCGGGCGGCGTCCTGTCGCTCGCGATCCTCGAGGTCATCATCCTCCGGCTCCCCGAGACGACGCCGGCCCTCCGGGCGCTCGCGATCTACACCGCCGACCTCGCGCTCGCGCTCGGGTTGCTCGCGGCGACGTTCATCGATCTCGAGCACATGTACATCCCCGACGGGATCACGATCGGCGGCGCGGTGCTCGGCGTCGCCACCGCCTCGCTGCGCTCGATGGGCTTCGCCGACGCGCTCCTCGGCGCGGCGGCCGGCTTCGCCATCGTCTGGCTCCCCTTCGTCGTGATCTACCCGCGGATCCGCGGCGGCCGCGTCGGCATGGGCCTCGGCGACGCGAAGCTCCTCATGCTGGCGGGCGCCTGGTTCGGCTGGGGCGGCGCGCTCTTCGTGCTCGGCGCCGGCGCCGTCCAGGGCTCGCTCGTGGCGATCGCGATGCTGCTCCTGCGCGGGAGCATCGAGGAGCCCGAGGCGGTGCGCCTCGAGCGGGAGCAGATCCGCGTCGAGCTCGCGGCGATGACCCCCGAGGAGCGCGCCGCCGCCGAGGAGGAGCTCGCGCAAGATCCGCTCGCGGACGAGCCTGGCGAGGGGTTCGGCCAGGCCCGCATCGCGTTCGGACCGTTCCTCGCGCTCGCGACGCTGGAGTACCTGCTCGCCGGGCGCGACGTCCTCGAGGCGTATTTCACATGGATCGACGCTGGATGAACGCCCTGCTCCGCCGCGCGCCCGGGCTCCCGCTCGCGCTCCTCCTCCTCGCCGGCTGCGGCAGCTCGCTCCCGGTGCCCCCGACCGGCCCCCACCTGCCGAGCGAGCCCGCGGTGGTGGTGCCGTACCCGCCGCCCCCGGCGCGGGTCGAGATCATCTCGCCGCCCGAGAAGCCGGGCCTCGTCTGGATCGACGGCGAGTGGCAGTGGCGGAGCCGCCGCTGGGCGTGGCAGCCGGGCCGCTGGGAGCCCGTGCCGCCGGGCGCGTATTTCGCTCCCAACGCCACCGTGCGCCGCGCAGACGGATCCCTTGTGTGGTTCGCCGGGGTCTGGCACGTGCCCGGCAAGAAGTGATCGACACCGCGGCCGTGCGATGGAAATTCACGCTGCCGAGGCGCTCGCCGCGCGCGCCCGCCGTCGCCTGACCGGCGCCGGCGGGCCAGCTCGGCGCGTGTTCCCCGCATGATTCTCCGCACGAGTCCCCGCACGGTCCCCTGCACGGATCGATGAGCCCTGCCCCATGATGCTTGCCTGGTCGTTCGCTGCGCGCACACCCGACGAAATCGCCCGACTCCTCCGCGCCCTCGGCAAGCACCGGTACGTGCGCGAGGTCGATCATCGGCTCCACTGGTCCGTCGATCACGCCCTCGCCGAGCTGCCGGAGTTCGCGCCGCACGCCGCGGCGTTCGAGGCGCGTCTCAGGAAGGAGCGCGGGCTCGAGCTCGGATCGCGCGACCCCTCGCTGTGGCGCGAGGCGAGGACCGAGGAGGTGATCGCCGTCCTCACGGCCTTCTGGACGCCGGACGAGGCGGCGGCGCGCTACCGGAGCCGCCTGCTCGAGGCGCTCGCGCGCACGGGCCTCCCCGAGGCCACCCATGCGCCCTTCTTGTCCCCGCCGAACGAGCCGCCGCACCCGGAGCTCGTGCTGCTCGACTGGGAGCTGTACCCCGTGGACGAGCTCGACGCGGACCGGCACGCCGGCGCGCTGGCCGCCATGGAGGAGGCCGAGGAGGAGGTGAACGCGTCGGCGCCGATCTACAACGAGGGCCCCGTCCTCGCGGCGCCGGAGCTCTGCGAGGGAGCGCCGAACGGGCTGCTCGCGGACGACTTCCTCGTGTGGTCGGACGGGCCGTACAGCTACTCCGACTACGTGTTCCGCGGCGTCGCGAAGGCGGCGAAGCTCGTCGATCCGCCCACCGGGTACCAGGACCTGTAGCCGCCGCGGGGCGGCGTCGGGACCGGAACGGGAAGCGGAAAAACGAACAAATCCGCCTGGTTGCGGCGAGGCCCCTCGCCGTCGAGCGAGGCCGCTGACGCCGTCAGTACGGATCGGGCTTCGGCGGCGGGACGGTCGGATCGACCTCGGCGGGGGGCGTGGTGCCCTGAGAGGTCGCCGTGGCTGTGGCTGTGGTCGCGGGGGAGGGGGCCGGCCCTCGCTGCGCCAGGTAGAGCGTCACCTCGAGATCGAGGTCCTTGTCGAACACGAGCATGCGCCGCTGCGTGATGTGTCCCGGAGCGGTGAACTCGAGCCGGTGCGCCGCGCCGTCCTTGACGAGCTTGGCCTCGAACGGGTTCGAGGGGAGCTCCACCCCGTCGAGGAAGATCCTCGCGCTGGCAGGGCGCGCCCTGATCGACGCGCGGAGGAACGCGGTGTCCGCCTCCGCGACCGGCGCGCTGCTCCCGGCCGCTGGCGGGGAGGGCGCGGCGCTGGGCGAGGACGGCGCCTGCGCGGGCGGCGCGCTCTCGGCCGGCGGCGCGCTCTCGGCCGGCGGCGCGCTCTCGGCCGGCGGCGCGCTCTCGGCCGGCGGCGCGGTCGTGACGAGGCGCTGCCGGACCGGCTCGCGCAGCTTCGCGTAGAGCGTGCCCGCGCCGATGAGCGCGATGACCGCCGCGGCCGCGAGCAGCGGCAGCCGGGAGCGCCGCCGCGCAGGCTCGGGCCGGGCGGCGGCGATCGGCTCCGTGCGCACCACGGCGTGGAGCGTCCCCTGCGGAGGGTTCGATCGCTGCACACGACGGGCAGGCTCCGAGGGCGAAGAGCCCGTGGCCGCCCCGTCGTCCGGCGGAGGAGGATACGAGTCGTTCGACTCGCGCACGGGCAGCGCCGGCAGCTTCGAGGCGTGGCCGAGCTCTGCGCCTCCCGCGTCCGGCTCCTGCAGACGCTTGAGCTGCCGATCGATGATCGTCCGGATCTCGGCCCGCTCGCTGGCGAACAGCTCGCGCACGAGCCCGCCGACCTGCTCGGCCGTCACCTGCTCCCGGAGGCGCTCCGCGCAGCGATCGAGCTCCGCCCGGAGCTCGGCGGCCGTCGGATAGCGCTGGTCGCGCGCGCGGGCGAGCGCCCGGCCGCAGATGCGCGCGAGCTCGAAGGGCACCTCGGGGCGCGCGGACCGCACGTCCGGGATGTCCCCCATCAACCGCGTGATGATCTGAGGGTCCGACAGCCCGCGCCAGAGGCGACGGCCGGCGACCATCTCCCACAGGATGACGCCGACCGAGAAGATGTCCGCGCGCCGGTCGATCTCGGAGGAGTGCGAGAACGCCTGCTCCGGCGCCATGTAGGCGACCTTGCCCTTCAGCGTGCCCGCCTGCGTCTCGACGACCCGGTGCGCGGCGAGCGCGATCCCGAAATCGACGATCTTCACCTGACCGTCGTACGTGATGAAGATGTTGTGCGGGCTGACGTCGCGGTGAACGACGTTGAGCGGCGTCCCGTCGTAGTCGGCGAGCTCGTGGGCGTAGTGGAGGCCGGCCAGCACCTCGCCGAGGATCCAGAGCAGCACGGCGAGCGGGAGCGCGCGCTCCTGCTCGCGCGCGCGGGAGATCACCCGGCTCAGCGGCTGCCCGTCGAGGTACTCCATGGCGATGAAGTACTCGCCGTCCGCGAGGCCGACCTCGTTGGTCTGCACGACGTTGCGGTGGTTCAGCCGCGCGGCGAGGCGGGCCTCGTCGAGCAGCATGTCCCGGAACTCGGGCTCGTCGGCGATGTTGGGCCGGAGGCGCTTGATGACCTGCAGCTTGCTGAAGCCCGCCGGCCCCACCGCGACCGCCAGGTGCACGTCCGCCATGCCGCCGCGCCCGAGCGTCGCGATGAACCGGTACTTGCCGAGGCTCCGCGAGCGCCGGTCGGCAGGGGAGGGGGACGGGTCCGGCGGCGCGTCCCGGCCGACGGCCGTCGGTGCGTCGCGGTCCGGGCGCCGCATCGGGACCGTCGGCGGGGGCTCGGCGAGCCCGGGCACCTGGAGCTGGCTGGACCGCAGGGTCCGGCCCTCGATCGACGCCTGCACATGCTCCGGCGGGCCAGAGGCGGCGAGCTCGTCGCTACGGGCGGAGTCCACCGCCCAGTCAGCGTCCGGGGCCGTCCTCTTCTGCTCGCTCACCGCCGAATGGTCCTGATCCAGAGACGTGCAGTCAAGCTGACGGCGGCGCAGGAAATTGCCTGCACAGCCGCGGGCGGACGGCGATCGCGCGTCCACGGCGGCGAGCCGACGTCCAGCCGGTAACCGCAGCGATAACCATGACTTGTCCGATCTGCACCCGCGCGCGCGTCCGGGCTCGCCACCCGCGGAGCGCGCGCCACCCCGCGGAGCGCGTGGGCGAGGCGTGCTGGGCAGACGTGCGCAGCGGAGCCGTTCCGCCCTCCGCAAGGGGACGCGATTCCTGCTAGTGTGAGGGACATCACGATCCGTGCGGCTCCTGGTCCTCGTGAGGAGGATGTAGGAAGTTCGCCTATGCTTGCGCACCGTTTGCTCTTGAACGAGGTAGCCGATGCCCTGTGACTCGATTCCGCGGCGCCTGCTGAGCCAGGCGAAGATGCGGCCCGAGGCGCCAGCCCACTACGTCAAGGAGGGCGGCTTCTGGAGGATGACCAGCTTCCGGGAGTACGCGAGCGAGGTGCGGCGCGCCGCCCGGTCGCTCATCGCGCTCGGCGTCGAGCCCGGCGCGACGGTGAGCCTCCTCGGCTTCAACCGGCCCGAGTGGGTGGTGCTCCACGTGGCCTGCATGGCGGTCGGGGGCGCCCCCGCGGGCGTCTACACGACGTGCTCGCCCGAGGAGGTGCGCCACATCGTCCACCACGCGGCCTCGAAGGTGGTGCTGGTCGAGAACAGGCGCCAGCTCGAGAAGGTCCTGAGCCAGTGGGACCGCATGCCGCAGCTCGAGTGGGCGGTGCTGATGCGGGGCGCGGAGCCCGGGGGCGATCCGCGGGTCCTGTCCTGGGACGAGTTCCTCGCGCGGGGCAGCCGCGTCTCGGACGAGCAGATCGAGCAGCGGATCGACGCGATCGAGCCGCGGGGGCTCGCGACGCTGATCTACACCTCCGGGACCGTGGGGCCGCCGAAGGGCGTGATGCTGAGCCACGAGAACCTCACGAGCGTGGCCGACGTGTCGGCGCGCATCATCCCGCTCTCGCCCTGGGACGTGATGCTGTCCTACCTGCCGCTCTCGCACATCGCCGAGCAGATGTTCACGATCCACCTGCCGGCCTCGGTCGGCCTGGCCGTGTACTTCGCCGAGTCGATGGACGCGCTCGCGGACAACCTCAAGGAGGTGCGGCCGACCGCCTTCTTCGGGGTCCCGCGCGTCTGGGAGAAGATGATGGCCGGCGTCGGCGCGAAGCTCTCCGCCGCGAAGGGCCTGCAGAAGATCACGCTGGAGCAGGCGAGGCGCGTCGCGCTCCAGCACACGCAGCTCCGCGCCCGGGGCGAGCCGCCGGGGCCGCTGCTCGCGGCGCAGCATCGCCTCTTCGACAAGCTGGTCTACGCGAAGGTGAAGGCCGCCCTGGGGCTCGACCGGGCGCACGCGTGCAGCACCGGCGCGGCCCCCATCGCGACGGAGGTCCTCGAGTTCTTCGCGTCGATCGATCTCCTGATCACCGAGGTCTACGGTCAGTCCGAGGTGACCGGCCCCACGAGCTACAACGTGCAGGGCAGGACCAAGCTCGGCTCCGTGGGCCCGGTCGTGCCGGGCGTGGACGTGAAGATCGCCGACGACGGCGAGATCCTCGTGAAGGGGCCGAACGTGTTCCTCGGCTACTACAAGGACCCGGAGGCGACCGCGCAGACCCTGGTCGACGGCTGGCTCCGCTCCGGGGATCTCGGCAGGTTCGACGAGGAGGGGTTCCTCCACATCACCGGGCGAAAGAAGGAGATCCTCATCACCGCCGGCGGAAAGAACGTCTCGCCCCGGAACATCGAGGAGGCGCTGAAGCGCCACGACCTCATCGCCGAGGCGGTGGTCGTCGGCGACGGGCGAAAGTTCCTCACGGCCCTGGTGGTGCTCGCCCCCGACGCCGTGAAGCGCGTCGCGGACGAGCGCGGGCTGAGCGGCGATCTCCCGCGCGACGCGGGCGCGATCCGGGAGTGCGTGCAGCGGGCCGTCGACGAGGTGAACGGCCAGCTCGGGCAGGTCGAGACGATCAAGAAGTTCACGATCCTGCCGCGCGGCTTCACCATCGAGGACGGCGAGCTGACGCCGACGCTCAAGATCAAGCGGCGCAATGTGACCCGGAACTTTGCGCGCGAGATCGAGGCGATGTACGCCGAGTGACCATGCGCGACGCGCCTGCTACCGCCGTCTCCTTCGACTTCGGCCAGACCCTGGTGGAGCTCGACACCGGGCTGCTCTCCGCCCGCCTCGCGGAGCGGGGCGTCACCGCATCTCGGGAGCAGCTCGACGGCGCCGTCGACGCGGGCTGGCGCGCGTACAACGAGGCGATCCAGCGCGGGTTCGGCGGGCACCCGTGGAAGATCATGATGCGCCGCCTCCTCGAGGTGGGCGGCGTCCCGGCCGGCGCGCTCGACGCGGCGGTCGACTGGCTCTGGACGGAGCAGCCGCGGAAGAACCTCTGGCGCCGGCCGATCGCGGGGATGATCGACGTCGTGGCCGAGCTTGCGCAGGCCGGCGTGCCGGTCGCGGTGCTGTCGAACTCGGAGGGCCGGCTCGACGAGCTGGTCGACGAGCTCGGCTGGTCCGCGCGCTTCGTGGCGGTCGCGGATTCGGGGCGGCTCGGGTTCGAGAAGCCGGGGAGGGAGATCTTCGCGTGGACGGCCGAGCGCCTCGGCGCGCCGCTCGCCGCGGTGGTCCACGTCGGCGACTCCCTCGCCGCCGATGTCGAGGGCGCGCTCGCGGCGGGCATGCGGGCCGTCTGGTTCAAAGGCGACCCCCGGAGGGCCGCGCAGATGCCCCACGCCGAGCGCGTCGCCGTGTGCGACGACGCGGACTCGCTGCGCCGCGCGCTCAGGGCGTTCGGCGTGCGCTTCTAGCCTGGCCGCGCGGGCGCGCCGCCGGCCGTCGCGCCGCGGACCGGACGCGCGAGGCTCACCGCGGGCGACGCTCCCTCGCGCTCCGCTGTCCGCGAGCGCGCGCCGTCGGTGAGCACGAACATCCCGGGAGGCGCCCCGATCCGCGCTCGCCGCGCGCTCTTCTCTCCTGGATCTCCTCGCCCTGCTGCCCCGTCCGGGGGCGTCGGTCTCTGGATCGTGCAGCCGATGCACGTCTTTCGGGTGGTTCGGGCATTGCTGGAGACCGGCTCACGATGGTCGTCAACGATGCAAGGATCGAAGAAGAGCCCGGGCGCGCAGGGGGGCAAGCGGACGTCTCCGCCGTCGTCCCTCGTGTCTTCAACGAGGTCCGTCGCGCGGACGAGAGGCTCGTCTCGCTCGTGCAAGAGCGCCCCGTGGCCACGCTGTGCGCGGTGGCCGCGGTGGGATACCTGATCGGACGGGTCGTCACGCGGCTGGGTTGAGGAGGTCACCATGGCGGATGGCGAGGTCAATGCGACACAGGGGCGCGACGGACAGGAGAAGGTGAACGAGGCGCTCGGCCGGCTCGATGCGACGGAGGTCACCCGGGCGGTCTCGGCGTTCGCGCGGGAGAATCCGCACGTGGCGCTCGCGGCGGCGGCCGGGCTCGGGTTCCTGCTCGGCGGTGGGCTGACGCCGCGGGTGCTCAGCAGGCTCGGGTCGTTCGCGACCCGGAGCTACGTCAAGAGCACCCTGGCCCAGGCGGTCGGGACCCTCCTCGATGAGCAGGCGCGAGCCCAGAGCCAGCTCGGATCGTCTCCCTGACACCAGGCGCTCGCGCGGGCGCTGGCAGCGCGACCTGCGGCAGGGCGCGCTCCGCCCTGTTCACCCCCTCCTTCTACCGAGCCCCGATCAGGACATGCCTCGACGGCGCGATGCCTCGACGGCGAGGCCTCGCGCACGCTCGATGCCTCGACGGCGCGGCCTCACGCACGCTCGATGCCTCGACGGCGCGGCCTCACGCACGCTCGATGCGCTCGCGCTCGCGTCGGATGGGACATCGCGCGCGTCGCCGGTCGGGACGGCGCTCGTCTCCTGCACCCGGCCGCCGCGCCGCGCGCCCTTCAGGCCCTGCGGCTGTACGTCTTGCGGATGCGGCGCCCGCCGCTCTCGCTCAGCACCTCTTCGACGCTGCGGGACACGTCGGGCAGGCAGCGGACCGAGAGCAGCGCGCCGCCGCCCATGCTGCTGGCGTCGTCGAGGCAGCGCGCCTCGTACTCGGGCAGGCGAGCGCCGAGCACGGCGCCGAGCAGGGTGCCGGCCGCGCCGGCCGCGCCGGCTCCGGCGAGGCACGCGACGATGGGGCCCGCCAGGAACGCATCGAGCCTCGGGATGATCAGCGCGCCTCCGGCCATGATCGCGGCGAGCGTGCCCCCGACGAGCCCTCCGATCACGGCGCCCAGGGCGGCCCCTTCGGACGCCTTGCTGTGAATCGTGAGCTCGATCTCGGCCAGGCGGGGGTGCTGCTTGGGCACCATGCTGATGTCCTCGGCCGCGACGCCCAGGGCGAGGAGGCGGCCAAGGGCGCCAGCGGCTTCCGTGCGACCCGGGAAGAATGCAGTGAGCGTCCGGTAATACATCATCGACGAGGGCCCCTGTGACGCGCTTCGCGAGGTGTCTCGCTCAATCCATCCGCGCTCGGAAAAGCATCGCTTGTGCCGCTCTGGCTGCGCAGATGTCGCTCGGCCGCCGCAATGTGCCCGGGAAATGATGGAAGGCGCCGCACCGCGCTGGGACGGTGCGGCGCCTTCGCGCCCTCCCTGGAGCTCGCTCAGCGGACGCCGAGGTCGTCCGCGAACGAGCGCTCCCCGATGGTCGTACCGGTGCTCTCCTGGATCTGATCCTGAGCCCGATGCGCGGCCTCGAGCGCGCGGTCCTTGGCCTTCTCCGCGGCCCGTTCCGCGCTGGTGCGCATCCGACCTGCGCGCTCGCGGAGCCGGCCGGCGCTGTCGCGCAGCCGGCGGCGAGCCTGGTCGCCCGACGTCGGCGCGACCAGGACGCCGAACGCGACGCCGATACCGAGCCCGACCGCGACGGGGACGATCCAGTCGAGTGAGCTCCTTCTCCTGTAGGGGAAAACGTCGGCCATGTAATTGACGAGATCGGTTGCCTTCATTGTGGCTCCGTCGGTTCCCATCGCGCGCGGGGCGCGAGCATCGCGCATCCCTCGGCGTGGATTCACGTGGCTGGAACAGGGACCGGCGGGACGTGAGGCAGCGCGCATGCCAAGGGCATATTGCGCACGGAGGGAGCAGGGCCAGGAGCGCGCTGCCGGGGGGCTCGATCGCAGCGGTGGAGGCGCCGCGACGCTAGCGGCAGAAGCCGTCGATGCAGAGCCGGCCCTCGCTGCAGGGCTTCTCGGGATCGCACTCGCCGCCGAGGTTCTCGCTCGAGCCGCACACCTGGTGCACGCCGGAGAACGTCGTCACGGTCCTGCACTCGCTGAGCGAGGGCGACTGGCTGTCGCAGGCGTTCGGGTTCGGCTGCTCGCACGAGATGTAGCAGCTGTGATGGAGGCAGATCGAGCCCGGCGCGCAGAGGTCCTGCACCCCATCCTCGCCGCACACGAAGTTGCTCGACTGTTCCGGGATGCAGCCGTTCTCGACCCAGGCGTAGCCCTCGGGGCATTCGCCGCCGTCGCTCCTCGGGACACAGGCGCCGTCGACGCAGACGGAGGAGGGGCCGCCGCAGTCGTCGGTGATGACGCAGGGCTGCGCAGGCTGGGAGCAGACGCCGAGGTCCGCGTCGCAACGGTGGCTGCTGGGGCAGTCCGCGTCGTCGCTGCAGGCCGGCGTGCATTTGCCCTCGACGCACCTGTCGTCGACCGGACACTGGGTCTGGTCGAAGCACTGGTCCTGAGGCGCGGTGCAGATGCCGCTCACGCAGAGGTAGTCCGCGCCGAGGCCGGCGCAGTCCTCGTCGGCGCCGCACGCGGCCGGGGTCGCCGGCACGCAGGTCGCGTCGTCCCCGTCGCCTTCACAGACATACCCGTGGACGCACCCGAGCGGGTCGCCGCTCGGAAGGACGTCATCGCAGCTCCCGGGCTGACAGGTGCCGTCCGGGGCGCAGGTCTCGCCCTGGGCGCAGTCGTCCGGGTTACCGCAGTACACGGCACCGCTGCCGCCTCCCCCGCTGCCGCCGGCGCCGCCGCTGCCGCCCTCCCCGGAGGAGCCGCTCGCGACGCAGGAGGCGGTGAGGTCGTCGGCGACGACGCACTCGAAGCCGCGGCTACACCCCCACGTGGTGCAGTCGCCGACGTGGCAGGCGTTGTCCTCGCCACAGGTCTCGTTGATCCCGCAGTCGGCCGGCACCTCACAGCCGTCCGAGATGCTGGGTCCGCAGTCCTCCGCATCACAGAAGTGGCTGTCGGCATCATCGTAGATGGGGCAACCCGCGAGGAGGGGCGCCAGCACGCTCGCGAGACCCAGCAGAGTAAGTCGCTTCATTCACCGTCTCCCGAAGGCATTCGGCCGTCCGGCGTCGAGGGGCGGCGCCCTCGCGCGTGACGGTCGCGACCGAACGAGCGTAGCAAGCGACATGCCCCACACAAGCTCGGCCAGGCGCCGCGCATCTGGGCGCAGCGCGCGGCCGCCGTGAAGCTGCGTTCACGTCGGCATGTGGCCCGCGCGCGCGAGTGTACGCGGCCATGCCCTTCGTGAACGGCTTCGCCAGCGTGGGTCCGCTTCGCGGGCGGCGGGGGAGGCTCGCTGGCGAGGGAGGAGGCTCGCGGCGACCCGGGAGGCTCGCTGGCGAAGGGGGGAGGCTCGCGGCGACCCCCGGGAGGCTCGCTGGCGAGGGGGGAGGCTCGCTGGCGACCGGGGAGGATGGAGCGGTGCGACGGCGATGGAGCGGTGCGGCGCGAGGCCGTGGGGCGCGCAGGGGAACCCGTGCTACCGTTCCGCCGAGTTCCGGGCGGCCACCTCCGAACGAGGATACCCGGCAGGCTGACGCCTGGGGGCCAGCCGTTCGCGAGGACACGGGGACCGGTCGAGCAGATGGATGTCACCTGCGAGCGTTGCAGCACCGAATACGAGTTCGACGACGCGCTCGTGTCGGAGCGCGGAACGACGGTCAAGTGCACGAACTGCGGCTTCCAGTTCAAGGTGCGCCGCACCGACGGCGCCCTCCCCGAGAAGTGGGTGGTGCGCACCCTCGGCGGCCGGGAGCTCGAGTTCAAGATGCTCCGGGAGCTCCAGGCCGCGATCTCCCAGGGCCACATCACCCGCGATGACGTGATCTCGCGCGGCAACGCCAGGCCGCGGCGGCTCGGGTCGATCGCGGAGCTGGAGCCGTTCTTCAAGGGCCCGGGCAGCATGGTCATGGCCGGGACAGCGCTCGGCATCGGTGGGCCCTCGCCGCTGTCGGGCCGCGCGAGGTCGCTCACCCCCCAGGGGCTCGGCGGTCCAGCGCCGGCGCAGACCGACGGCTCGGTCGCGATCCCGCTCCCGCGCGCGGAGGGCTCTCCCGAGTCCATCCACGACGCCGAGACGATCGTGCGGGAGGTGCGGGACTTCCAGTCGGGCAGGGAGCGGCCAGCGGCGCGCCGCGCGACGCTGCCCGCCACCGACGATGAGGCCGGCGCCCCCGCTCGCGCGATGCTCAAGGCGAACGCGCTTCCCGGGGTCGTGGTGCCGCCGGAAGAGGCGCCGCCGCTGCCGGACGGGCACCCCGCGCGGCGTCCGGAGCCGCGGACGCTGCGCGGCGCCGGGGTCGCCGAGGCGCGCCAGGGCAGCAGCCTGAAGCCCGTGGACGCGGGCAGCGATTCCCAGGGGCGGGCCGCCGGGCTCGCCCCGATGAGGATCCCGAACAGCGTCCCGCCGCCGCGCGCCGAGCCCGCGCCCGCATCCGCGGGCGAGAGCCAGGGAGACGACGGCCCGCCGGCGAGGCGCGGCGGGGAGCGCGCGGCGCGGCGAGCGGGATCGCCGATCGAGAGCGCGCCGGCGGAGCCCGAGGGCCGCCCCTCGTACGTCGACGACACGGACGGGGACACGCGGATCTCCGCGCCGCCCATGCGGAGGACCGGGATCGCCCGGTGGGTCGTCGGGCTCGTCGTCGTCGGCCTCGTGGCGGTGAGCGCCGCGACGCTCGGGCCGAAGTACCTGAAGCCCGCGGTCCAGGCGCCGCCCGTGACGCGCGACGATCGCGTGCCGACCCTGCTCGCGGACGGCGAGCGGAGCCTGACGGAGGGGGACCTCGAGACGGCGAGGGACAAGCTCGTCAAGGCGAGCGCGCTCGCCGAGGACGACCCGCGCGTCGCCGCGGCGCTGGCCCGGCTCGAGACCGTGAACGCGGACATGCGGTGGCTCCGGCTGCAGCTCCTCGCCCCGGAGGACCCGGATCTGGACACGATGCGGCACGAGCTCCAGGTCGCGATCGATCGCGCCGGCAAGGCGATCGAACACGCGCGCCGCGTCGCGCCGGAGGACGCGGGGGTGAAGCGCGCGGCGATCGATCTGCTCCGCATGCGAGGGGACCTCGCCTCGGCGCGGCGCCTCGTCGGCACGATCTCGGCCGAGAGCGCGCAGCCGGAGAACTCCCTGACGCTGGCCGGGCTCGATCTCGCGGAGGCTTACCCGAGCTGGGCCGCGGTGGTCGAGCGGCTCCGGGCGGCGGCGAGCAGCGAGCAGAGCCCCGGGCGGGCGCGGGCGCTGCTCGCCTATGCGCTCGCGCGGTCCGGCGATCTCGTGTCCGCTCGCACCGAGAACGATCGCCTGCTCGCCATGAGCCGGCCGCACCCGCTCGCGCACCCGCTCCGTGCCTTCATCGATCGCCTCGAGAAGGCGAAAAGCAAGCCGGACGGCGGCGCCGAGCCGGCCTCGAGCGCGCGCGGCGAGGGCCCTCCGGCGGGCGCTCCCGACCCGAGCCCCTCGGCGGCGCCGGCCGCGCCCGGGCGCGGCCGCCGCGGGCCGGAGCCGGACGACGGCCGGGTGCCCGATGACTACGTTGCCCCGGGCGGCACCATCGATACGAGCGACCTCCCCGGCGTGCACCCGCCGCCGACCGCCTCGCCGGGCGCGACCGCGCCCGAGATCGACACCTCCGATCTGCCCGGGATGAAGCATGAGTAAGCACCGAGCTCGACGAGGAGGGTGGGCCGGCGTCGGCGCGCTCGCGGTGGCAGCGTCGATGGCAGGCTGCACCGGCAGAGAGCGGGCCGCGTCGCTGCCGGCGCCCGCCGCCGGGCCGCTCGAGGAGCCGGCGGTCATCGAGATCGATCTCTCGCGCGGGCTCCCCGAGAGCGCGTCGGCGTCGATCTTCGGCCCGCCGAGCAGCAGGACGCACGCGCAGCTCGTGCGGTCGTTGCGGTCGCTCTCCGAGGCGGAGAGCGCGAAGGGCTTCCTCGTGCGGCTCGGGACCTCGCGCATCGCCTTCGCGCGGGCCCACGAGATCGGCCGGATCCTCGGCGACGTCCGCAAGGCGGGGCGGCCGGTCGTGTGCCACGCGGACGAGTACAACAACGCGTCGATGCTGCTGGCCGCCGCTGCGTGCAGCAAGCTCTGGCTCAGCCCGGCCGGGCAGGTCGACACGGTGGGGATCGCGGCGCAGCTCGTGTTCGCGAAGGGGCTCCTCGACAAGCTCAACGTGGACGTCGACTTCCTTCAGGTGGGAAAGTTCAAGGGCGCGAGCGAGCCGTTCACGCGCGAAGGGGCGAGCCCCGAGGCGCGCCAGTCGCTCGAGGCCGCGCTGGGCGGGCTCCGTGAGGCGTGGCTGTCGGCCATCGTGGACGGGCGCGGCAAGCAGGAGCTCCGCGAGGCCGTCGAGGACGGCCCGTTCGCTCCGGAGGCGGCGAAGGCCAGGGGGCTCGTGGACGAGCTCGGCGACGTCGAGGCCGCGCTCGAGGACGCGAAGAAGCTCGCCGGCACCGAGCACTCCGTGCCGCGCTTCGGAGGCGGCGAGCGCGATCCGAGCCTCTCGAGGAGCCTCGTGGACGTGTTCCGCTCGGTCGCCGGGGCGAGCTCGATGGGGACCCCGCACGTGACGGTGGTCCCGGCGATCGGCGGCATCACCATGACCGCCAGCGGGGTGCCCCTCGGCTCATCGGACGGGATCGGCGAGCGTGAGCTCGGGCGGGTGATCACGCGCTTGACCAAGGACACGAGCACGAAGGCGGTCGTGCTCCGGATCGACTCGCCCGGCGGGTCGGCGCTCGCCTCGGATCTGCTCTGGCAGAAGCTGATGCGGCTGCGGAAGGAGAAGCCGCTGGTCGTCTCGATCGGCGGGATGGCGGCGAGCGGCGGCTACTACCTCGCCTGCGCCGGGACCAAGGTCGTCGCCGAGCCGACGAGCATCATCGGCTCGATCGGCGTCGTGGGCGGCAAGTTCGCCGTCGGGAAGGCGCTCGCGGACATCGGGATCAACGCAGAGACCGTCGCGGCCAACCCGGATCCCCAGCGCGCGGCGCGCGCCGCGTACATGTCGGCGCTCACGCCCTGGGACGAGCCCACCCGCGCCCGTGTGCTCGCCTCCATGGAGGCGGTTTACGACCTCTTCCTGAAGCGCATCACGGAGGGGCGGAACCTCCCGCTGGAGACGATCACGCCCTCCGCCGAGGGGAGGATCTTCGGCGGCGCCGAGGCCCACGGGCGCTCGCTCGTCGATGAGCTCGGCGGGCTGGAGCGGGCGATCGCGCTGGCGCGCGAGCTGGCGGAGCTGCCCGAGGACGCGCCGGTCGAGATCGAGCAGGACGATGGAGGGCTGCTCGAGCTCCTGGCCGCTGGCGACGAAACCGCCGAGGGCGACGCGCGGACGCCCGACCGCGCCGCGCTCAAGGAGCGCGCGCGGGAGGCGATGGCGGGCGCCCTCCTGCCCGAGTGGCTCGGCGTCGCGCCAGAGGTCGGGACCTTCGCCGCCTCGATGGCGCCGCTTCTGGCCGGAGAGCGGGCGCTCACGGTGTTACCGTTCGCGGTGACGCTCCGGTAAGCGCGAGAATCGCACCGGAAGTTTGGCCTTGTACCTCGGTCGTTCTGGTAGGCTGAGCGGCATCAGCATACCCGAAGCGGGTCGCCGAAATGAGCTCTTCACCTCCGGATCGGGCAGCATCAGCGTCGGGCGTGCGGAGGGCGCCGCAGCCGCCGGAGCTGATGGAGCCCGCGGGACCCGCCTCTGCGGGGCAGCTCCTCATCGGAGGGAGCCGATCGGTCGCGCCGGTGTCTCACCACCGCGGCCCGCGGGCTGAAGAGGGCTACTGGCGCGCGCGCATGGACGAGCGCCGCGCCGGCGGCGACGCGCAGGGCGAGCGCGAGGCGGCGCTCGCCCTCGCGAGGATCCTCGCCGCGCGCGGCGTCGAGCTCGACAAGGCCACGGCGCTGGCGCGCCGCGCGCTCTCGCTGGGCGACGACGCCGCGATGAGGAGCGAGCTCGCCGGCTGGCTGGCGGGGCTGGGGGAGCCAGCCCTGGCCGCGGCGGCGCTGCGCGGCGTGCGCGACGACACGCAGCCGCCCGGCGCGACGGCGCGGCTGCTGGTGAAGATCGCCGTGCTCCTCGCGCGCGCGAGCGACGTCGAGGGCGCGGTCGACGCCCTCGAGGAGGCCAGCGAGCTCGCCCCGGACGACGCGATGGCGAGCGAGCTGCTCGGCACGATCTCCGCCTGGGCGTCGGATCAGGTGCTGCCGGAGGCCGCGGCGAAGGCGTACCTCGAGGCTGCCAGGCGGCGCGAAGCGACGCGGGAGCGGGAGGCGGCGTTCGAGGATCGCCTGCGCGCCTTCGAGATCGCCCCTCACGACGACATGGCCGCCAAGGCCATGGCCGCGGCGCTGTTCGTGCGCAGCAGGCACGGCGCCGCCGACGAGGTGCTCCGGACGCACGCGGACGCGCTCGCGGCGCGGGTGTCGAGCGGCGCGGCCGGGGCTGCGGGGGCCTCCGCTCTGCAGCGCGCGAGGGAGGTCCACGGCCACCGGCTCCAGGGCGCGACGAGCGAGGCGGACTGGGCGCGCGCCGTGGGCTGCGTGCTCGACGCGGGGCTCGACGCGGACGTCGACGGCGACGCCGCCGTCGAGATCGACGAGGTGCTCGAGCAGGCAGGGCTCTACGAGCTCGTGGCCGCGCGGCTCGAGATCCGGGCCGAGCAGCGGGCGGGGGCGCCGCGGGCGGAGGCGTACGCGGCGCTGGCGCGGCTCTTCGCCGGCCCGCTCGCGAGCCCCGACCGCGCGGTGGAGGCCTGGATCGAGGCCGCGGCGAGCGACTGCGGCAACGCGGTGGCGCGCTCCGCGCTGCGCGAGCACGCGGCGACCCTGCACGACATGGCGCCCCTCGTCGAGGCCCTCATCCGCATCGGCGAGGGCGCGGATCCGAGGGCAAGAGAGGACGCGGCGGGGCAGATCGACGCGCTCTCCGAGCTCGCCCGCCTCGCCGAGGAGAAGATCGGCGACCCCGGCCTCGCGCAGTGGGCGTTCGAGGCGCTGAAGAGCGTCGGCGGCGACCCGGAGCGCGCCGCGGCAGGGCTCCAGCGGATCGCGGAGCGGCTCAAGGCGCAAGACGAGGCGCTCGCCGCGGCGCAACGCGCGCTGCGCGGCGCGGAGTCCGCCGAGGGGCGGATCGACGCGCTCCGCCGGCTCGTCGTGATCTACCGGGGCCGCCCGAAGGAGCGCGCCGCCTACGAGGAGGCGCTCGTGGGGCTCTCGCGGGCGCTGCCGACCGATCGCGGCTGCCTGCTGGCGCTCGATCGGCTGAGCCGCCGGACCGGGGGCGGCGCCGCGTTCGACGCCCTGCTGCGCGCGCGGCTGGCCGAGGCTGCGCGGCCGTCGCCCGCGGAGACCGAGGGGGCGCGCTCCGCGAGATCCGAGGCGATCCGCGCGTCGTCGTTGACGCGGGTCGAGCTGGCGCGCGTCCGCCTCCTCCTGTCCGCGATCGCCCGCCGGCAGGGCCAGGACGCCCGCGCGCTCGACGAGGTGCTGCCGCTGCTCAGCGACGCGCCGGGGCACCGCGGCGCGGCCAGCGCTGCGCTCGTGCTGGCGACGCGGACGGGGCGCCTGCGGGAGCGCGCCGACGCGATCGTGCAGCTCGCGGCGCCGGTCTGGCCGGCGCTGCGCGCGGTGCTGCTCTCGCTCGCCGCGGAGCTCTACGTGCGGGCGGGCGCGGCGCCGCTCGCGCGCGAGGTCGCGGTGCTCGCCTGCGAGGCCGATCCGTCGTGCACCCGCGCGGTGGCCACGCTCGCCGCGACGCTCACGGCAGATATCGCCCGCGCTGCCGAGGCGGGCGAGGCGCCGCCGTTCGAGGTCGACCGGGCCGTCGCCGCGGCGATCGAGCGCTCCATCACGACGGTGTTCCCGCGCGGCGCGCTCTGCGACGGCCTCGCGAGGGCGCTCGAGGCGCTCGGCGAGCTGCCGCTCGCCCTCGCGTGGACCCAGCGCTGGCTCGCGCTGCGGCCCGGGTCCCCTCAGGCGACCGCGGAGCTCATCCGCCGCGCCGCGGTCGCGCGCGACGCCGCCCGGCTCTCGGACGCGCTCGCGTGGATCCTGGCGCAGCCCAAGCCGCTCGGCGAGATGGCGGCCGCGCTCGCGAACGCCCTGCACGCGCTCTACGATCTCGACCCGGAGCGCGGCACGGCGCTCGCGAGGCGCTCGCTCGACGTCTTCGGCCCTCAGAACGCGCTCCTGCGCGAGCGGCTCCTCGAGCTCGCGCGCCGCTCCGGCGATCCTCACCTCGCGGTGACCGTGCTGGAGCGGTGGCTCGCCGTCGAGCTCACGGCGTCGCACGCCGTCGAGCTCATGCTCATGCTCGCCGACTGCCGCCTCGACGGCGGCGACCCGGACGGGGCCGCCCAGGAGCTCGCGCGCGCGGCCGCGGCGGAGGCCGACGCGCAGGAGGTCCTCGCGCGGATCCAGCGCCTCGAGGCGTCGCTGCTCGACGCGAAGGGGCTCAGCTCCGACGGCGCGATCGCGCTGGCCGAGGCGAAGGCCCGGGCGTTCACCGCGCAGGGGGGCGACGCGGCGGAGGAGGCCGCGGCGGCGTGGCGCGAGCTCGGTAGCCTGCTCTGGGACCTCGCCGAAGACCATCGAGGCGCCGAGCGGGCCTTCTTCCGTGCGAGCGAGGTGGCGCCGAGCGGCGGGACCGAGCGCTACGCGCGGGACATGTGCGAGTTCGCCGGCGTCGAGGCGGCGATCGAGGCGCTCGTCGCCCGCGCCGCCGAGGTGCGGGCCAACGGCGAAGCGCAGCCCGCCGCGGCGGAGGGCAGGTGGTCGGGCGACGTCGGGCCGGAGCGAAGGAGGCGCGCCAACCTGCTGATCGAGGCCGCGAACCTCGCGCACGAGCACGGCCTGCCCGAGCGGGCGCTCGCCGCGGCGGCGAGCGCGATCGAGCTCGATCCCCTCCGCGCCGACGCCGTGGCGCTCGTCGAGAAATCGGCGGACGCCGACGGCGGCGTCGCCGTCCTCGACAAGACGTACCGGCTGCTCGCCGACGCGGCCCTGGGCTGCTATGGCCGCCGCGCCGCCCACTACCGTGCGGCGCGGCAGCTGGAGCGGCGCGGCGCCTTCGAGCTCGCGCTCGCGCACGCGGTGGCCAGCTTCGAGGCGGTGCCCACCGAGGGGACGTCGTACGTGCTGCTCGCGCGGCTCGCCGAGCACGCCGACGAGCCGTCGGAGGCCGTGCGCGCCCTCGAGCGGGTCGCGGCGGCGGCCGACCCGGCGTCGCGCAACGCGTGGCTGAAGCGCGCCGCGGCCCTCACCGGCCGCACGGAGGAGGGCCTCCGGCTGCGCCTCGACATCCTGCTCCGCGCGATGGTCGTGCGCCCGGACCCGGCGATCGTCGACGACGTCGGCGCGGCCATCCGCGAGCTCGTCGCGTGCACCGGGCAGCCGGAGGTCGAGGCCATCCGCTTCGACCGCGCGGTCAAGGCCAGCATCGCGAAGCTCGAGGGCCCCGACGGGGCTCGCGCGGGGCTCGCGATGGCGCGCATCGCCGTCGAGGTCCTCGACGCGCCCGCGCTCGCGCTCGCCGCGATCGAGCGCGCGATGCTCGCCGACGGCGACGTGGACGAGTTCCTGACGCTCCTCGACATCGTCGGTGAGCTCGCGCGACATACCGAGCCGGCGTCGCACCTCATCGCGGCGGTGTATGCCGCCGCGATGAAGCCGCACTCGAGCGTCGGCCCTGGCCTGCTCCGGTGGGCGAGCAAGCTCGCGGGCGCGCTCAACGTGCCGCCCGTCGCGGCGGCGCTGCTGGTCGAGGCGGCCCGCCGCGCCCCCGAGGACGACGCGCTCGCGTACGAGGCGGAGGCGGCGGTCGAGGCGAGCGGCGACGAGGCGCTGAAGCGATCGCTGGACGACGCCCTGCCGGTCGCGCGGCGCCTCGAGGCGCTGCTCCACCTCGCCGACAAGCACGAGCGCGAGGGCCAACGCGCGGAGGCCATGGTCGCCCTGGAGCGGGCGCTCGCCGGCGGACAGCTCCAGGGCGACACGCGCGTCGAGGTCGTCGCCCGGCTCCGGCGGCTGTACGCGGCCGAGGGGCGCAGCGGCGACCTCGAGGCGCTCGTGCAGGCCGAGCTCGCGCGCGCGGACCTGCCGGACGCCGTCCGGCTCGAGATGACGCGCGAGGTTGCGGGCATCCTCGCGACCGGCGGCGATCTCCACGGCGCGCTGGAGCTCCTCCTCGACGCCGCGCAGAAGACCCCGTTCGACAAGGCGCACCTCGACGAGCTCATCCGGCTCGCGCGGCGCGCCGACGATCGCCGGCTGCTCTTCGACGTGCTCATGCGCCTCCAGGGCGCCTCCGCCGGCGACGAGGAGCGGCTGCTCGTGCTGCGCGAGCTCGCGCCGCTGGCCCAGGAGCTCGGCGATCGCGGCGCCGCCGTGGCGCTCTACGAGGCGATCGCCCGCCTCGACCCGGCCGACCTTCACGCCCTCGAGGTCGTCGAGCAGGACGCGAGCGACCGCGGCGATCACGCGGCGGTCGCGGCCCTGCTCGCGCGCCGCATCGAGGCGGCGCCGCTGCCGGACACGCGGCGCGCGCTGCGCCTGCGGCGCGCTGCGCTGCTCGAGCAGCGCCTCGGCCTGCTCGACGAGGCGTGCGCCGAGCTGGAGGCCCTGCTCGCGGCGTCGCCGGACGACGTGAGCGCGCTGCGGTTCCTCGCCGACATCCACGAGCGCCTCGGGACGCCGCTCCGCGCGGCCCCGCTCTGGTGCAGGCTGGGCGATCTCGCGACCACCACCGACGAGCGGGCCGAGTACAGCCTCCGCGCGTGCAGCAGCTACCTCGGCGGCGGGGACGTCGAGTCTGCGAAGGACACCCTGGAGAGCGTCGCGCGCATCGCGCCGCGCGAGGCCGTGATCGAGCTGCGCGTCGAGATCGCCCGCCGGGAGGGCGACGGCCACGCGCTCGCCGCGGCGCTCGATCAGCTCGCCAGCGCGTCGCGCGACGCGCCCGAGCGGCGCGCGCAGCTGCTCGTCGAGGCGGCGCGCGCCACCTCGATGCTCGGCGACGACGTCACGGCCCTCGAGCGCGCTCGCCGCGCCGTGAAGCTCGCGCCCGACTCGCCCGACGCCGTCCTCGAGGCGCGCCGCATCGAGTATCGCCTGCGCGGGACCGGGACGCCGCGCGACGCGCAGGCCGCCGTCGAGGAGCTCGGTCGTATCGCGCCGCGCCTGCGCCCGGCGCACGTCGATCTGCACGCCTTCCTGCTCGCCGAGACGCTCGACGTCATCCAGGGCCACGGCGCGGGTATGCGCGAGCTGACCCGGCGCCACGCCGAGGTCGGTCCGAGCACGCTGGTCGCGCTCGGCATGGCGGAGCGCCTGGCGCTGAAGCGGAATTTCTCGGCCGCGCTCCCGCTGTTCGAGCGCGCGCTCGGCGGCGATCTCCAGGGCATGCGCGCGCGCGGGCGCGTCGCGCTCGCCGCCGCGGAGACGGCGCAGAACGCCGGCGACCTCGAGGCGGCAGCGCGCCTGCTCGAGGAGGCCGCGGCGGAGCCGGAGACGCGCGCGCTGGCGCTGCGCCGCCAGCTCGAGCTCACGGCGGCCCGGGGCGAGCCCGAGGCCGCGCGGCGGGCGCTCGAGGAGCTGGTCGCGCAGAGCTCGGGCATCGACCGCGCGCGCGCGCTGATGCAGCTCGCGCGCCTGCACGCATCGAGCGATCCGGATCGCGCGGCGCAGATCCTCGCGCAGGCCACGGTGCTCGCGGGCTCGGATCGCGCGCTGGGGCTGAAGATCGCCGAGCTGAACGCCGAGCTCGCCAGCGAGCGGGCGACCCTGCCGCCGGAGGAGGTGCTCCACCCCACCCAGGTCCGGGTCATCGTCGCGGAGCCGGTCCAGGCGGCCCCCGAGGCGTCGCCCGGCGCCTCCTCGGCGGTGGGCGGCGCCGCGCCCGCGAGCACCCGCGCGCCGTCGACGAGCGCGCCCGCGAGCACCCGCGCGCCGTCGACGAGCGCGCCTGCGAGCACCCGCGCGCCGTCGACGAGCGCGCCTGCGAGCACCCGCGCGCCGTCGACGAGCGCGCCTGCGAGCACCCGCGCGCCGTCGACGAGCGCGCCTGCGAGCACCCGCGCGCCGTCGACGAGCGCGCCCGCGAGCAGCCGCGCGCCAGCGAGCGGCAGCGCGCCGGCCTCCAGCGGTCAGCACATCGATCTCGTCGAGCTCAACGACCCGCTCGACGAGTCGCTCATCGCCGCCGACGCTGGACGGGCCGTCGCGCCCGCGCTGTCCGACGACGACCTGCTCGATGGGCCGGCGGTCGCCGAGCCCTCGCGGGCGCCGGCCGTCGGCGCTGCGCAGGGCGCCGCGGAGAGCACCGCCGCGCGCGCCAGCGCGCCATCGGGCCGCTCCAGCGCCGGCGCGCAGCTCACCGCGCCCCCGGTGTCTGCGCCGGCGTCGGCCCAGCCGCCCTCCTCGGCGACGCGGCTCCTGACCGCGTGGCCGCCGTCCGCGGCCGAGAGCTTCGAGGAGGCCGCGCTGTTCCGCGAGCTCGCGGCGGGCTCGTACGAGGCTGGCGAGCGGCTCATGAAGAGCTTCGCGCCGCGCGACGATCGCTCCCGTGAGGCGCTGGCCGTACGCCGGATGCAGGCCCACCTGCGGCTCGGCGACCGGGGCACCCTCGAGCGCCTCCAGGCGGCCGCGATCGCCGACAAGAACATGACCTACGCCCGCGCCATCGAGCACGTGCTGCGCGCCTTCGAGGGCGACGAGCCGGCCGAGCGGCGCGGCGAGGGCTTCATCGCGCCCCCGCTCCTCGCCGCGCAGCGCGACGCGCCGGAGCTCGTGAGCGCCCTGCTCTTCCGCGACCTGGAGTCGCCGGTCAACGAGGCGCTCGCGATCGTCTGGGAGACCGGCCTCTACCGCCGCGACGCGGGCCAGTCCGGGCTCGTCGCCTCCGAGCGGGTCCAGCCGACGTCGCCCACGCTCCTCGGAGAGCTCTACGGCGTCGTGGCCGGCCATCTGGGCCTCCTGCGCACCGCGCTCTACCACCAGCGCGCCTCGTCGCCGGCTCCATCGTCGCCGGAGGGGCAGGTCGTCCGGGTGAACCCTCCGGCGGTGCTGTTGCGGGGCGAGGTCCGCGAGGACACCCCCGAGCTGCGTTACCTGCTCGGCGCCCACCTGGCCGGGGCCATGCCCGACCACGTCCTCGCGAACACCAGCACCGAGGATGAGCTCCGCACGCTCCTCTCCGCCGTCGTCGCCGCGTTCGGCCCGCTGGAGGCCACCGCGCAGAGCTCCCGCGGCAACCCCGCCGTGGTGCGGCTCGAGCAGAACCTCTGGCAGCTCATCCCGCCGCGCGCCGAGCGTCGCCTCCGCGAGATCTGCGACAGCGCCGACAAGATGACCTACGAGGGCGCGATCAAGGCGACCCGCACCGCGATGCGCCGCGCTGGCCTCTTCGCCGCGGGCAGCATCGCCACGGCGGTGCGCGCGACCATCAAGGAGCGAGGCCTGGAGCTCGCCGTCCCGCTGTCCACGCCCGAGGGGCTCGCCGCCGCGTGCGCGGCGCACCCCGAGATCGCCGATCTCGTACGCCTCGCGACGCGGATGGAGTACGCCGAAGCGCGATGGCAGCCCGGCACGGTGCCCTCACTCCGGCGGGTCGACACGGGGAGCTCGCGCTTCCGTGCAGGCACGTAAGCGCTGACGCCGCCGTGCCGACGTCGGTCGCGCCGCGCCCTCTCCCGCGCCCCGCGCCCCCCGGGGCGCCGACAGCGGGCATGTCGCATCCCGTCTTACCTGACACCACGGTGTGCGCGCCCGCGCTTCGCCCTGGCGCGGTGATTGCGGCCTGGCCGCATCGCTGCGCCGAACGCGACGCGACACCGCTGTCACGGCGCTGCCGCGGCCTGCAGAGCGCGCTGCCGACAGGATGCACGCCGCGCGCTGCCCGGAACACCGGCGGCAGGTTGGCACGAACATCGCCTTCTCTCTCCACCGTGATTTTTCCCTGCGCCTGCTCGGGTGCGGACCCGTTCGGGCACCGCGTGTTTCGTTCATCTGCTCGGATCCTGCGCGCTGCGCTGCTCGCCTGCCTGCCGGGGTCGGTGGCCTGCAGCATTCCTCTCGCGATGAGCGAAGCCGGCCCCACGAACGCCTGCGACACCTCGGGCGACTGCGGCGTGGGAGCCACGTGCGCGGCGCTCGACGGGCAGCGCGCGTGCGTCTCGACCAGCGCGCACCTCGACGGGCTGATCCTGGAGGTCCGGCCGCGCCCCTCGCACGAGCTCGGCGCGGAGGTCTCTCACCTCCTCGACATCGACGCGGGCGGCACCTTCTCCCCGCACGACGCCGGCGGGCAGGTCCATCCCCTGGATCTCAACATCCCCGCGCCCGCGCGCATCGATGCAACGCTGCGCATCGGCGGCTCCTACTGCGGAGACATCGCCGGCGGGCAGTTCCCCGTGCGGGTCGAGCTCCGGCGCATCGCGCCCGTCCTCGGCCTGCCGGCGCAGAGCTACTCGGCGATCTCGGAGCCGGACGGCTCCGGCGGCCAGAAGTTCCAGCTCGCGATCCCCACCGGCGACTACCACATCTACTTGAACCCGCAGGCGTACGGCAGCTGCAGCGACGACATCCCCCCGCCGATCTTCCTGCCGAACCAGCCGATCCCCGAGGTGTGGAAGCTCGGCGTCAACGCCGAGGCGCCTGCCGTGCTTCAAGGCAGCCTGCAGGTGCCGGGGGGCGTGCGCGTCGACGGGTGGAGGCTCGATCTCGTCGACCCGCTCACCGGCAGCGTCATCTCCCAGGTCGATCGCCTCGAGCAACCCGAGCCCGGCGAGCCGGGGACGGCGACGCAGGTCGCCTTCAGCGTGAAGTTCTACTGGACCGACAAGAAAAATAGCCCGCTCATCCGGCTGCGTCCGAGGGATGGCGAGCCGCGGCCGACGGTCTACTGGGAGCTCGCCTCGATCGCGCTCCAGGGGTCCACGGGGAACCTGGACCTCTCGCTCCTCCAGCTCGACGCGGCGGCGCGCCGGGTGGAAGGTCGAACGGAGGACGTGGATGGTAACCCGGTGCTCTCCGCCATTCGCATCCAGAGCGCCGACATCGAGCGCGCGCCGACCGCCGCCTACAGGCTGGACACCGAGACGGACGCGAATGGCCTCTTCCGGGCCGACCTCCCGCCTGGCGAGTACGTCATCTTCGCGCAGCCGATCAACGACACCACCAAGGCGAAGGCCATGCAGGCGCTCAAGTTCCCGGCCGGCGACGACTGCTACTGCGGCCAGTCGGTCCTCATCCCGGAGGCCGGGACGCTGCGCGGGCGCGTCCAGGGCCCTGCCGGCGAGCTGATGGACGGCGCGGGCGTGTTCGCGGTCCCCTCGCCCGGCGAGGTCAAGACCTACCTCGGCCAGGTGCTGAGGCCCGAGCCGCTGCTCCCCCGGCAGGCGTCCGGGGTCCTGCGCAACGGCGCGTTCTCCCTCGGCGCCGACCCGGGGGAGTTCGACTTCTCGGTCCGGCCGACGCCGGGCTCTGCCTACCCGTGGCTCGTGAGGCCGCGCCTCGCGGTCGCCGCGGCCGACGCCGCGGTCACCGAGCTGGATCTCACCATGCCGTACCCGGCCGTCCTCCAGGGCGTCGTCCGCGACGAGTCGGGCGCCCGGCTCGGCGACGCGACGGTCGTGGCCTGGCTTCCGGTCCAGAGCGATGCCGCGCCGGGGACGGCCACGAGGGTCATCCAGATCGGCGAGACCCGGTCGGCGCCCGACGGCTCCTACGTCCTGCCGCTCCCCCCGTCGACGTCCCGGTGAAGTCGGAGCGAAAAAGGGCGGTACCAGCCCAGCGCGGAGCGAGATAGGCTAGCGCCCGTGGCGCAGCCGACGCGCGGTGGGACATCGGAGCCTTCAACAGAGGATGCCCTGACGCTCGCGCCTCCTCTGCGAGGCGATCCGGGGCAGCGCCCCGATCAGGGGCGCGCGGGCGAGGCCTCGCTCCCGTCAGCGCAGGAGCTCGCGGTCGCGCTGCATGAGGTCTCCAATGCGCTCACGGTCATCGTGGGCTGCATCGAGCGGGCCCAGGGCGAGCAAGGCTCCGAGCTGAGCCGCGCGCTCGGCGTCGCTGCGTCCCGCGCGCGCGACGCTCGCCGCCTGATCCGGCGGGCGATCGGCGCCGACGCGGAGGGGCGCCCCGCCGAGGACGGCGAGGTCGCGTCGAGGCCGATGGGGGAGCCGGCGCGCTCGCTCGGCGACGTCATCGACGACGCGGTAACCGGGCTCGTCCCCGAGGCGCGCCGCTCGGCGATCACGCTTCGCGCGGAGCTCGATCCCGCGGTCGCGCGGATCTCCGTGCGCAGCGGCGCTTCGGTGGTGCAGATATTGACGAACCTGCTGCTCAACGCCGTGGCGCTCTCGCCGCGCGGCTCTGCGGTGCGCGTGGACGCGAGGCTCGAAGGCGGCGCGGTGATCGTCGGCGTGGCCGACCAGGGGCCCGGGGTCCCGCCGTCGCGCCGCGCGACGCTGCTCAGCTCCGGCGTCTCGACGCGCCCGGGCGGCGCGGGCATCGGCCTTCGCCACTCCGCCGCGCTGGCCAGCGAAGCGGGCGGCGCCCTTGCGCTCGTCCCGTCGGACGAGGGCGCCCGCTTCGAGCTGCGCTGGCCCATCGAGGCCTCTCCGCGGGCGGACAGCGCGCTGTTCGACGCGGAGGTCGACGATGTGCCGCCGGCGCCGCGGAGCACGACGTCACCGGTCTCCGGCGCGGTCCTCGACGGCATCAGGATCCTGGTGGTCGAGGACGACGACGCGGTGGTGGATCTGCTCGACACCGCGCTCACCGCGCGCGGCGCGAGCATCGTCAGCGTCCAGAGCGCGGTCGAGCTCCCGGGGGCGCTCGCCTCCGGGCCGTTCCAGGCTGCGCTGCTCGACATCTCGCCGATCGAGCAGGACGTCCTCGGCACCGTCTCCGCCGTGCGCAGCGCCAACCCTGACGTGCGGCTCGTGGTCATGTCCGGCAGCGCCGGCGCGGCGCCCCTGCCGGCCAACAGCGGCGTGTCGTGGGTGCGCAAGCCGTTCGAGATCCGCGAGATCGTGGAGGCGCTCGTCCGCTGAAGCGCCGCCGTGTCACGAGGTCGAGAGGATTAGCTTGACTTCCCTGGCCGGCTGGGTAGGTTCCGTCCCACAAACGCGCTCGCGAAGGTGGCGGAATTGGCAGACGCACTAGCTTGAGGTGCTAGCGGGTAACACCGTGGGGGTTCAAGTCCCCCCCTTCGCACTGTCTTCTCTGGATCGATCGAGACTCTGACCAGCGCACGAGCGAGACAAGGGGCCCGCCTCGCTCCTTCTCCTCACATATCGAGTCTCCGCAGCCGCTGACTGTACCTCGCGCTCCAACCCGGATTCGCGAGCTCTTGACGAGCGGTTCTGCACACCTGCTTTGGGCTCACGCGTACGTCGAGCGCATGGCGTGCCTCGACGCGCGCCACGTAGCCGAGCACCGACGCTCCAGCGCCGTCCGACGAGCCGCATCCTGGCCCGGCCCGCCCGTCCCCCCCGGCCGAGCCCGCTCCGTCCGCAGCCGTACGCCTCGCGCCGCTCCCGGCGCGCTCCCCCCGGCGCCGCCGCCGCTGTCAGCTCGCCAGCGGCAGCGTGAAGTGGATCGTCGTCCCGTGTCCCGGGGTGCTCTCGACCGCCACGGTCCCGTGGTGCGCCTCGACGATGCCGCGCGCGATGTACAGGCCGAGCCCTGCGCCGGTGCGCGACTCCTGCGACGCCTTCCAGTAGCGATCGAACAGGTGTGGCTGATGCTCGGGCGGGATGCCCGGGCCCGTGTCCGCCACCGAGAAGCGCACCAGATCGGCCACCCGGCAGAGCGACACGCTCACGATCCCGCCCTTCGGCGTGAACTTCAGCGCGTTGCCGAGCAGGTTCGAGAAGACCTGCAGCACGCGATCACGGTCGGCGAGGACCTCCAGGCCCGCGTCGAGCGGCCCCTGCGTCACCCGGCAGCCCTTCGCCTCCGCGAGCGACGCGGCGGCCTCGAGCGCCTCGCGCACGAGCGCCCCGCCCCGCTCCACCCGCGGCGACACCACGAGCCGCCCCGCCTCGATGCGCGACGCATCGAGCAGATCCTCGATCAGCCGCGTCATGCGCTGGATCCCGCGGTCCATCCGATCGACGAGCTGCACGGCGTCGTCCTCCTCCCCGTCCTTCCGCTGGAGCAGATCGCTCCGCAGCAGCGACGCCGTGATCGCGATCGTGTTGAGCGGGTTCCGGAGATCGTGCGACACGATCGCCAGGAGATCATCCCGGGCGCGCGTCGCGGCCTGCGCCTCGTTGTACAGCCGCGCGTTCTCGAGGGCGACGGACGCCGACTGCGCGAGCTGCGTGAGCAGCACCTCGTCGCTCTCCACGAACGGACCGTCGCGCCGATCGAGGAGCTGGATGCTCCCGATGCACTGGCCGTCCCGCCCGCGCAGCGGCGCCGCGAGCAGCGAGCGCGGGTGCAGCTCCGACGGCGCGCGCGAGAGCACGTCGGCGCACGTGGGGTCGCTCGCGATCTCCTCGTCCGTCAGCCGGACGCTCGTGCTCCGCCGCTCGATCAGCCCGAACGCGATCTCGCGGATGCCGTCGCGATCCTCCCGCGCGGCGTACTCCTCCGAGAGCGAGACGCCCGTCATCGATCGCTGCGTCACGCCGCGCGCGGCCAGGCGCGAGACCGCCACGTTCGCGTCGAGCAGCGCGCGCGCCTCGTCCGTGGTGCGCTGGATCAGCTCGTTCAGCGAGAGCGACCTGTGGATGCGCAGCGTCGCCTCGGTGAGCTGCGCGAGCTGGTTGGCGTGGCGAGCGAGCGCCCTGCGCGCCTCGTCCTCGCGGCGCTCCGCCTCGTTGAGCCGGAGCACGTAGCGCAGGCTCTGCACCAGCCGCTCGGGCGTCAGCAGGTTCTTCGGCACGTAGTCGGCCGCGCCCCGCTTCATCAGATCGACGGCCAGCGACTCGTCGCCCTGCCCGGTCAGCATGATGAACGGCGCCGTGAGCTTCGCCTTGCGCGCCGCCTCGATCACCGCGAGCCCGTCGCCCCCCGGCAGGTAAAAATCGAGCAGCACACAGTCGATCTGCTGCTCGTACAGCACCGCGAGCGCAGAATCGACCGAATCGGCCTCCCTGATCTCGGCGTCGACGCGGCCGCTCCGCAGCGCTCGCAGGATCGCGATCCGGTCGACCGTGTCGTCGTCGACGACCAGGAGACGAACCGACCTGTGGCTCAAGGCATCTCCACGAGAGTCCAGTACCGGTTCAGTGCCGTCATCAGCTCGACGAAGCTCAGGAAAGTCACCGGCTTGAGCAGGTACCCGGCGACGTTCAGGTCGTACGCGTCCACCTTGTCGCGATCGTCGTTCGACGTCGTCAGCACGACCACGGGCGTCGCCCTCAGCGAGGCGTCGGACCGGAGCTCCCGGAGAAACTCGATGCCGTTCATCCTGGGCATATTCAGGTCGAGCAGGACGAGGCGCCGGTCCCTGGGCACCTGGGTGCTACGCAGCAGATCGAGCCCCTCGACCCCGTCGCCGGCCACCCAGAGCGGGTTCGTGATCTTGCCCCTCTCGAACGCCCTCCGGACGTTCATCACGTCGACGGTGTCGTCCTCGACCAGGATAATATTCAGGATTTTACCGTCCATCCTCGTCCTCGCTCAGGGGCAAAACGCTGGCCCGTCGATAGCATACGAGAGCTACGCTGCACGTTACGCAGGGCGATGGCGATGGAGCTGGAGGCCGGCTCACTCGTTTCCCGGGACGGAGACACCGCATACGGCCTGCTGCGCACGGGAGCCGGGCCGCGGCTCACTCGGGTTTTCCAAGAGCTCCGTTCCGACCGCGACCCGTTCCGGTCCCGTTGACGTTACCGTGGGCCAGCGGCGCCGGGAAGGGCCGAGTGAGGCGAGCGGCGGCGAGGTAGCCGCGGGTGCTCCAGACAACCCCCAGCGCGGTGCGTTGCGCCCCCACCCGGCGAGGGCGCGCCCGCGGAACGCGGGGCGTTCGCGCCGCTCCAGGGGCCGGGATCTTACGGCCAGCTCCCGCGGTTGCCCGCGCGGCCGACGAGGTGCGCCACCGCCGTTACCAGGCTGCTCGGCTCGATGGGCTTCGCCAGGTGCATCTGGAAGCCGGCGGCGATCGCCTGGCGGCGATCCTCCACGCGCGTGTACGCGGTGAGCGCGAGCGCCGGTATGCCGCTCGCGGGCACCTCGGTCCCCAGCGCGCGCAGCCGCCGCATCATCGCGTAGCCGTCCTCGCCCGGCATGCCGATGTCGCTCACCAGCACGTCGAACTCCCCCTCGCGGAGCGCCTCGAGCGCCGAGCCGGCCGAGGCGGCCTCGCGCACCGTCGCGCCGGAGCGCACGAAGATGATGCCGAGCAGCTCGCGGGCGTCGGTCTCGTCGTCGACCACGAGCACGCGGATGCCCTCGAGCAGGCGGCGGGCAGAGCCCCCCGGCGCCTCGCTCCCCCGGCGCTGCGGCGACGGCAGCGCCTGGTGCGTCTCGGCGCGGATCGGGAGCCGGATCCGGAAGCGCGCGCCCTTGCCCTCGCCGTCGCTCTCGGCGTGCACCGTTCCGCCCTGCGCCTCCGCCAGGTGCCGCACGATCGCGAGGCCGAGCCCCAGCCCGCCGTGGGCCCGCGTCATCCCGCCGTCCGCCTGACGGAACCGCTCGAACAGGAACGGCAGGAAGCTCTTCGGGATGCCCTCGCCGTTGTCCTCGACCTCGACCTCGAGCATCGCGTCGACCCGCCGGGCGCCCACCCGGACCTGGCCGCCCGAGGGCGTGAACTTCACCGCGTTCGTGAGCAGATTCCACACGATCTGCTGGAGCCGATCGGCGTCGCCGAGGAAGATGCCCACGTCGTCGACGACCCACGCGCTGACCGTCACCCCCTTCGCCAGCGCCGTCGGGCGCACCAGATCCAGCGCGGTGGCGAGCACCTGCCGCACGTCGACCGGATCGGCCCGGAGCTGCAGCTTCCCCGCGATGATCGTCGACGCGTCGAGGATGTCCTCGATGAGCTGCGACTGCGACTTCGCGTTGCGCTCGATCGTGGCGAGCCCCCGCTCGAGCGACTCGGCGTCCACCTCGCCCGTCCGGAGGATCCGCGCCCAGCCCAGGATCGACTGGAGCGGCGTCCTGAGCTCGTGCGACACCGTCGCGAGGAACTCGTCCTTGAGCCGGTTCAGCTGCTCGGCGTGCTGGCGCGCGCGCTGCTCCTGCTCGAGGAGCTGGGCGCGCTCGGCCTCGGTGCGCTTCTGCTCGGTGATGTCGTGGAACGAGATGCCCACGCCGTCGCCCAGCGCGACCGCGATGGCCCGGAACGTCTGCGGGGCGCCCTCGTGCGCGCAGAAGAGCTCGACCCGGGCGGCCTCCCCGGTCTCCACCACACGCGCGTACGTGCCGAAGGCGCTCGCGAGGGTGCTCCCTGGCATCTCCACCGACAGCCGCTTGCCCTCGAGGTCCTTGCCCCGGCCGCCCACGATCGGCCCGGTGGCCGGGTTCACGTAGACCCACTCGAAATCGGAGATCGCCCCGGACGCGTCCCGCACGCTGCGCAGGATCATGAACCCGTCGGGCGACGCCTCCTGCACGGTGCGGAACCTCGCCTCGCTCGCCCGGAGCGCCTGCTCGATCGACTTCCGCTCCGTGATGTCCGTGGCCGTGCAGGTGATGCCGACGAACTCGCCAGCGTCGTCGCTCAGCGGCTCGATCGAGATGTCGAGGTGCTGCGTGCGACCGCCGACGTGCAGGGCGATCTCGCGCCGCTGGCCGACCCCGCTGGTGAGCACCTCGCGCTTCACCCGGTCGAGCGATCGCGCCGCCTCCGGATCCTCCAGCACCTCCGCGTCGGTCTTGCCGAGCACCTCGCGCTCCGACTTGCCGAAGGAGTTGTGCATCCACGTGTAGCGGAGCTCCCGATCCTGGTTGAACACCATGACCGGCGACCCCCGGAGCGCCTTGCGGAAGCGCTCCTCGTTCACGCGGAGCGCCTGCTCCGCGCGCAGGCGCTGCGCGACGCTCTGCTGGAGCTCGAGCGCGAGGCGCTCCGCCTTCCGCCGCGCGCCGATCTGCTCGGTCACCTCGAAGGCCGTCACCATGACGCCCTCCACGGCGCCGCTCACGTCGCGCACCGGCTTGCACAGGACGTTGTACAGCCGCTCCACCAGCTCGCCGGTCCAGTGCGCGATCCGCACCGGGATCTCGTTCGCCACGCTCGGGTTGCCGGTCGTCATGACCGCCTCGAGCTGCGCGTGCAGCACCTGCCCGCGGAGCTCAGGCACCGCCTTGACGAGCGGCTTGCCGAGGAGATCGTCGCGGCCGACCATCTGACAGAAGAGCGGGTTCGCGAGCTCGAACACGAGATCGGCGCCCTTGAGCAGGCAGATCGGCGCGGGCGCCTGCGCGAGCAGCGAGCCGCTCCTGCCCCGCTCGATCTCGACGCGCTTTCGCTCGGTCTCGAGCGCCGCCAGCTGCAGGCGGGTGTGCTCCGTGACCGCCCGGGCGATGCCCGCGTCCACGCGCTCGAAGAGCGCCTCCAGATCACCCAGCGTCGGTGTGACGCCCGCATCGTGGATTTCTCGGAGGATCGAGCGACGGAGGACCCCGTACTCGCGGACCATCACGTCCAGATCGAACCCTTCCTCCCAGCGCACCTCTCCGTGCTCGCGCGCCGCCTCGTCGCCGCCGCGCGTCGTCGCGCCGTTCTCCAGGCCGGCGGCGACCTCGTCCAGGAAGCTCGGAAGCGAGTTGATGATGAGCGGCTTCGGCATGTCTCGCACCGCCGCGCTTCGCCTGCGCAGCTCGCCGACGAACCGCTCGATGATGGCCTCGCGGCGGGTCCTGATGAGCGTGGGGAGCGGGGTCGTCATGGTCGGGTCGTTCGCGACGTGGACTCCGTGTCGGCAGAGTTCACCGTCAGGAGCCTGGGCAGCGACCGGCGAGCGGTCCTGGGCGACCTGGACCACGGCTGGCGTCGGCGAGCACGACATATTCGGCGAGCTGACGGAACGCCACAAGACGCCCCGCCAGCGCAGCCCGCGCGTCGCCGGGCAGGCGACCGCCACCCAGATGGGGCTGCCGCCCCTGGCTCTCCGTCGAGCACGGCCTCGACTCGGTGGTTGTGTTGGCCCCGACTTCGACTTCGCGCGCACGCCAACGAGGGCGAGCAAGCGTTATGCCGAGCTCGTCCGCCGCCCCCACGCGACGCTGCGCGGCGCGCGACGTCACGAATGAGGCGATTTGCCGCAGCTCCTCCGGCCGGGGGCGCCGCGCGGCGGAGAGCGAAGCGGGCTGTCGATTTGGCGCGTTGGGCCTCCGTGGGCTCAGCCGTGTTGGTGAACAGGGGACGTCGCCGGCACGGTGGCTGCAACATCCCTTTATGGAAGCACTGGAACACCAGATCACCCAATTAGGAGGTTATCATGCTCAGTTGGAGTGTTGCGTTCTTTATCGTTGCGATCATCGCTGCCATCTTCGGCTTCGGCGGCATCGCCGCGGGCGCCGCCTCGGTGGCGAAGCTGCTCTTCGTCGTCTTCCTCGTGCTGGCGGTCATCTCCCTCGCGCTCGGCCGCCGCGTCCGGACCTGACGCGCACCACGCCGGTCTCGCGCGCGGCATGGGCCCTTGTCTCACAAGGGCCCACGCGGGCGCAGGCGACCCGACGCGCCAAGTCGCCCCCTCGCGCGCTCCTGCGCGCCGCCCTCTCCTCTCTTCCAAAATCTCCACAGATCCCGATGAGCTCGCCGCAGCGAGCCGGAGCGCCCGCCGCCGCGGACTTCCGGTCGATGCGGTCGTGCCGCGGGGCGATGACGCGTTGCGTTGTGGTCTGTCACGGCGACGTCGGCCGCGCTCGCCCGCACGTGCTCGCGGGCCACGATCGAGGCGATTTGTCTCGCGAGGCCGAGCGGTCTCCGCGGTTTCGCGTGGCACGCCTGTCGCAATACCGCCGTGCAGACCCCATCCCGGGCGCCGAGAGGCCCATCCCGGAAAGCTTCGATGGGGCTCTCGTATCGTGCCCGGCGTTCGCGCGGGCGCGAGGTCGAGCCTCAACCGCAGACCGGAGGAGATTGTCATGCTGACCGTCCGTACGTTCCTTCCCATCGCCATCGTCACGAGCCTCTTCGCGGGCTGCGATTCCCCCACGAACGCGCAAGCCCAGGCCGAGCGCGCGCAGCAGGAGGCGCAGCAGAAGGCGGCCGAGGTCGCCAACGAGCTCGACAAGAAGGTCGCGGACATCGACCAGCGGGCCGAGCGCGAGACCGACAAGGCGCTCCGGAAGGCCGCGGAGGAGCTCAACGAGGCGGCCGTCGAGGCGCGCGAGAAGACCGCCGAGGCCCAGGAGGAGCTCTCGAAGGCGCGCGAGGACGTGCGCGCCTCCACGACGCGCAAGATCGAGGACCTCGAGAAGGACGTCGCCGAGCTCCGCGCGAAGATGGAGAAGAAGATGTCCAGGGTCGAGGCCGACAAGGTCATGAAGGATCTCCAGGACAAGTCGGAGGCGGTCCGCAGGAGCCTGCGCGACCTCGACGCGGCGACGAGCACGAACCTCGATCAGGTGAAGAAGGGCGTGTCGGAGCGCGTGGAGGAGCTCGATCGGGCGATCCAGGAGGCGAAGCGGCGCGTCTAGCGGCGCGCCTCGTGCAAGACGTGCTTCACGACCCAGAGAGCTTCGAACATCAGGAGGACACGATGGAGAACCAGAAGGCCAATCAGCAGACCCAACCGGCGGACATCGAGGGGGAAGGCAATCACACGGCGGACCGGCGTTACCGCGAAGGCGTGGAGAGGTCGGTGAAGGGCGGCAAGATCGAGGAGCACGCGGAGGAAGCCGCCAGCGCGCTGGACGGCCCCGAGGGAGACGAGCTGCGCGAAGCCCAGGAGGCGACGCGACGCGGGCGGCCCAGCTGACCAGGCGAGCCGGCGATGATCCGCGAGCTTCGCTGCAAATCCTGTGGCCGCAGGTACATCTTCGTATCGACGGCGGCCACGCCCTGCCGGGCCTGCGGCTCGGCTCTCCAGGAGATGGAGCTCGAGCGCGGCGTCTACGAGCTCGCCTCGGAGGACGCGCCGAGCGCCGCCAAGCCTGCCCCGTCGAGCGCGGCGGACAAGATGGTGCCCGAGGATCTCGGCTACGGCGAGTCCCACGGATACGGGCCCGGCCACGGCGGCCCCACGGGCCCCGGCGACGCGCCCGCGACCAACCCTTGAGCCCGCAACCCTGCAGTCGGCTGGAGCCGGGTGCGGCCACGGACACGGAGGTCGGCTCCGTCGCCCTGGTCGTGCCCTGGCTCCCGAGGACCTCGGGACTGCACCGTCCCGGAGTAGCCGAGGAGCTCCCTTCGGAGGGCGCCGGGACGCCCGCGCCGCACGCGCACGGGCGCCTCGGGGGTCTTTCGAACCCGGCAGATGGCCGCTGGAAGCGTCAGGTGGAGGGTCGGGAGAAGAAGCTCAGCGCAGGCGCGCGGGCGCGCAGGTCGTCACGCCGCGGTCGCCGTGCGCTGCGGGGCGTGGGTCGCGCCGTGGTTGCGCCGGGAGTGGGCGATCAGCGCGTCGAAGAGCTCCAGCATCTGCTGGCCGAGCCGCTCGTTCATGTCCTCGGTCAGCTCCGCCTCGATGCGGGGCAGGAGGTCTCGCTCTTCTTCCTCGACGTGGTGCATGATCATGTCGCGCAGGGCGGTGAGCTTCGCCCTGAAGCTCGAGTCGTCCGGCGCCGTGTTGACCACGCGCCGGATCTCGAACCGCGCGACCGTATGTTCCTCGCAGGCCCCGCCGACGAGGTCAGGCTCGATCGCGAGCAGCTCCGGGAAGAGCACCACCTGCTCGGCGAGCATGTGGGCGAGCAGGTGCTTCGTGAGCTCGTCCGTCACCCGCCGGACATCGCCGATACCCGACAGGGCCAGATCGAACAGCCTCTCGGCTTCGCGGTGATGCCCCTTCAAGAGCTGTGTTGCTTTCATGCATTCTTCTCCCGGAGAACCAGCGTGGGGGTTGAGGTGTCGAGATGGATGAGGAGCCTTGTCGTGCTCTCGCGCTGCGGACCGATCATGCGGCCGCGTCGATCGCGAGGCGCGCCAGCCCTGGCAGGGGCTCGCCGCGCGGACCCTCGAGCGAGAAGGTGACCGCGCCGCTGCCGCGCAGCTCGCGCAGCGTGAGCGACAGGCCCGCGAGCTCGAGCGCCGCGGGGGCCTGAGGGTCGGAGCCAGGGCAGAGGACGACGCGCTTCACGCTCGGAAGGGCGCCGAGGACAGCGCGCAGGAGCGAGGACCGGAGCGTGAGCTTCGTCGACGACGACGTCGCGACGAACACGGCCGTGCCCACGTCCCCGAGCTGCCGGAGCTGCTCTTGCACCCGGGACTGAAAGGTCGAGGCGTGCTCGTCGGGGAGCTGAACCACCATCTGGAGATCACGCGCCTGCGTGCTCAACCAGGCAGCGCTCTCCGTCCAGGAAGCACCGGACTCAGCAATCAGCAGGCAGGTCTCGTCTCGACGCTCACTCTTCCGCCCCCTGTTTTTCATCGACGCAAGTTTTAGCAATCCGCGTGCCGTGTAGGGCTATTCACGCCTGGACGACCCCGGGAACCGAACATGGACTATCGATGTGGAATTTCGCCTCTGGGGTCGACTCGGACGGACCCGACCGTTAGGCCATCGAGCCAGCAACGGCACGCGGCGTCGGCGTGCCTCGTTTTCCGGACAGGCACGTGCCTGTTTCCCCGCGCGCCGAGCGCGCGCGCATCGCGCGTAGTCCCGCGATTTCGTTCTTCTCTCCGGCGCGCCTCGCCAGCCTCGGTCCCCTCCTCGCGCAGCGCCGGCGCGGTGGTTGTTCTCGGGGAGGGCGCTCGATGCTGGCGCGGGCGCTCGAACCCGCTCGCCCCGCTCGAGCGCGCCTGCCTCGCGTCGCGCATCGGAGCCGACGCCGTCGCGCGGCATCCGCGCGGGTCGACCCGCGCGGGTCGAGGGGTCCTCGCGCTCCTCGTCGCGCGGCCGGCGCCGTCCGCCGCGGCCTGGGTCTCCCGCGTGCGAGCGAGGCGCGCGACGTGCATTCCAGGACGGTCACGCTCCCGCTCTGTGGAAATCCAGGCTGCTCGTAAGGTGCTCCCGGCCAGCTCAGCCCCTGGAGGCGCCGCTCGCCCCGCAAACGCGCCGACCGGAGGGCGCACCGGCGCTGCGCCAGAGCCGGCGCGTGCCTGGTTGGGGCAAGAACGCGCACCTGTGGCGAAACGTCACGCGAGATAACCTCAAGGATGAGAGCGCCCCGGGCTTGATGGCGCGGTGTCTCCGTGGCACGTTCCCTGCAACTGCAGGCAGCGGTCGACCTATAGAGCTGCCGGGGAAGGACACGCGATGAGCGGCAGGATACTCGTCGTCGATGACGACGAAGCGACGTGCGATCTAGTCGAAGCCCTCCTCAAGAGGCAGGAGTTCTCCGTGGCGGCGCGCACCTCGGCCAAGAGCGCGCTCGAGCTGGTGAGCGAAGACGACTTCGACGTCGTGCTGACCGACGTCGGTATGAGCGAGATGAGCGGCCTCGAGCTGTGCGAGCGCATCCTCGGCGCCCGGCCCGACATGCTCGTCATCGTGATGACGGCGCTCGGCAGCATGGAGACCGCGATCTCCTCGATGCGCGCCGGGGCGTTCGACTTCGTCACGAAGCCGCTCGACTCCAACCTCCTCGGCCTCACGGTGTCGCGCGCCGTCCAGCACCGGCGCCTCCGATCCGAGGTGAAGCGCCTGCGCGAGGCGGCCCACGACGTCCAGCAGACCAAGGGGCTCGTCGGGCGCAGCCCCGCGATGAAGCGCGTCTACGACCTGATCGGCCGCGTGGCGCGGAGCGACGCCTCCGTCCTCGTGCACGGCGAGACCGGCACCGGCAAGGAGCTCATCGCGCGCGCGATCCACGAGGCCAGCGGCCGCCCCGGCCCGTTCGTGGCGGTCAACTGCGCCGCGGTGCCCCAGGCGCTGCTCGAGAGCGAGCTCTTCGGCCACGCGCGCGGCGCCTTCACCGACGCGAAGACCCAGCGCACCGGCCTGTTCCTGGAGGCGAGCGGCGGCACCATCTTCCTCGACGAGATCGGCGAGATGCCGCTCGAGGTGCAGCCGAAGCTGCTCCGCGCCCTCCAGGAGCGGAAGGTCCGGCCCGTGGGCTCGAACGCCGAGATCCCGTTCGACGCGCGCATCGTGACGGCGACGAACCGCGACCTCGAGACCGAGGTGTACGAGAAGCGGTTCCGCGAGGACCTCTACTACCGCGTCAACGTCGTGAAGATCGACCTGCCGCCCCTGCGCGAGCGCGGCACCGACGTGCTCCACCTGGCGATGCACTTCCTCGAGAAGTTCTCGTCGCGCAGCGGCAAGGGCGTGCTCTCGCTCTCGACGGCGGCCGCCGAGAAGCTCACCGCGTACAACTGGCCGGGCAACGTGCGCGAGCTCGAGAACAGCATCGAGCGCGCCGTGGCGCTCGCCCGATTCGAGCAGATCACGGTCGAGGATCTGCCGGAGAAGGTGCAGGCCTACCGGCCCGACCGCTTCGTCGTCGCCGTCGACGAGCCCGCGGAGATCATGACGATGGATGAGCTCGAGAAGCGCTACATCAAGCGCGTGCTCGCGCTCGTCGGGGGCAACAAGTCGCGCGCGGCCCAGATGCTCGGGTTCGACCGGCGCACGCTCTACCGCAAGCTGGAGCGCTACGGCGAGCAGGATGGATCGGGCGGGGACGAGGGCCCGGACAAGGACAAGGCCGCCAGCTCGCCCGGATCGGCGAGCTCTGCTCTGAGCTGAGCGAGGCGGTGAGGCGTAAGGAATGACGGAAAAGGCGCTGCCCGAGTCGGTGTACAAGCTGTTCGCTCGCACGGGCCACGATGTCCGCGGGCCCGCGGGCGTCGTGGCCGGGGCCCTCGACGAGCTCGAGCGCGCTCTCGGGGGCGAAACAACGGCCCGGAACGCGGCGTTCTTCACGATGGCGCGGCGGGGCGTGCGCCGCCTGCTGCGCCTCGCCGACCGCTACACCGCCGCGTCCGAGCTTGCGCGGCAGCTCGACACCCCGGTGCACTCGCTCGACCTCGAGGCGCTCGTCCGCCAGGCCGTCTCGGAAGCGTCGTTCGTCTATGGCCGGCGCCAGGTCTCGGTCGCGCTCGATCTCGCGCCGCTGCGCGGCTTCGCCCACCCGGCCTCGATGACCGCGGCGCTGGCGGACGCGCTCATGCTCGCCCTGCGCGCCGCCCGCGCGCGGGTCGCCGTGGAGCTCGCGGCGCACGGCGACAGGGCGCGCGTGGTGCTCACCAGCGACTCGGACACGGCCTCGGTGGAGGAGCTCTTCCAGGCCGCGCTCTCGCCGGACGCGGATCCGCTCGACGAGGGCGCGCTGCCCGTCCGGGTGATCGACGGCGTGCTGAGGGCGCACGGCGGCTCGGCGCGGGTCGAGCGCCTGGGCGCGGAGACGCGCATCACCCTGGAGTGGCCGCTGAACGAGGCGGATCGCAAGGCAGGTGCTCGATGAGCGCGGATCTTCCCCTGGTGCTCGTGCTCGACGACGACGACGACACGGCGGCGCTGCTCGGCATGGCGCTCCGCCGCCGGGGCTTCCGCGTCGTCGTGGCGCGCTCGTGCGAGGAGGGGCGCGCGCGGCTCGCCGACAGCGCCATCGACGCCCTGGTGACGGACGTGTCGCTGCCGGACGGCAGCGGCATCGAGCTCGTCGCGTCGATCGAGGACAAGCCGCGCGGCATCATCGTGGTGAGCGGCTTCGGGGGCGACGACGACCGCGAGAAGAGCCGGGCGGCCGGGGCGCACGCGCACCTGGTCAAGCCGGTCGACGTGGCGCGGCTCGTGTCCACGCTCAACGAGCTGCTCGGCCGGCCGAGCTGAGCGGCCGGCTCACTTGTCGACGGAGGCGTAGAACGAGACGCCCCGCCGGTTCTCGTCGAGGCGCAGCGGGTGCTGCAGCGCCGGCAGCGCGCGCTGGGCGCAGTCGAGGCGCTCGCAGGTCCGGCACGTGACCCCGACCGGGACGGCCGCGCCGGTGTTGTCGAGGTCGATGCCGTCGGCGTAGACGAGCTCGCGGGCGTAGCGCACGTCGCAGCCCATGCCGATCGACTGCACCGTGTGGGGGACGTGGTAGCCGCCGCGGTCGCTGCGCACGGTGCGCGCGATGCAGAAGTAGACGGCGCCGTCCGGCATCTGCGAGAGCTGGATCCGGATCATGCCGGGCGTCATGAGCGCGGCGTGCACGTTCCAGCGGGGGCACGCGCCGCTGAACCGCGCGAAGCGGATGCCCGAGCCGCTGAAGCGCTTCGAGATGTTGCCCGCGATGTCGATGCGGACCATGTGCATCGGCACCCCCTCGGCGCCGGGGCGGCGCAGCGTCGTCAGCCGGTGGCACACCTGCTCGAAGCTGGTGCCGAAGCGGTGCGCGAGCAGCTCGATGTCGTAGCGCTCGGCGCGCGCCGCCTCCAGGAACGGCTGGTACGGCATGAGGATCGCCGCGGCGAAGTAGTTGGCCAGCGCGACGCGGGCGAGCGCGCGGGACTCCGGGGTCGTGAGGTTCTCGTCGCGCAGGATGCGGTCGATGGCCGTCGACTGCGTGAGCAGCCCGAGCTGGTGCGCGAGCTGGAACCGGCGGCTCCGGGGCGGCAGCACCTCGGAGATGCTGAGCACCCGCCTGTCCGGGTCGTAACGCCGCATCGCCTGGCGCTCGTCCGCGACCCGCACGATGCGCACCTCGATGCCGCGCGTCGCGTGGAGGTACCGGACGAGCCCGCGGTAGACGTCATCCCCGTCGAGCTCCGCCTCCCGCCAGAGCGCCTCGGCGCCCTCCTCGATCTCCGGGAAGTGGTTCATCCGGCGCTGGATGAGGTCGCTCACCTCCTCTGACGGCAGGCGCGAGTTGTCCACCGCGACGAACCCGTCGCCCGCCAGCCGTTCCCCGAGCGTGGCCAGCGATTCACGGGTGGTCGAATACGTGCGGTACAGCGTGAGCACCGCGCGCGCGACGTTCGGCGACGTCGCGACGAGCTCGCGAAGATCCGCGTTCGTCAGCCCGTGGCTCTCGAAGATGGGGTCGCCGAACACCTCGTGGAGGTCGGCTGTGAGCCGGACATCTTCTTCCGAGGCGAAGTTCTGGAGATCGAGCTGGAATATCTGGGCAATGCGAATGAGGAGCGGCGCGGTCAACGGACGGCGGTTGTTCTCTATCAAGTTCAGGTAACTCGCCGAGACGCCGAGGCGCTCCGCCAGATCGACCTGCGTCATGTGCTCGCGGCGCCGGAGCGCGCGGACCTTGGCGCCGAGTAGAGGTGCATCGGCCATGAAAACCCTCCCGAACGTAGCTGAGCTTACTGCGTCGCCGCGTGGATGGGGCAGCTCGCCACGCTAGAAATTTACAATAGTTTACACGTTGACCGCCTGTAAAGGTCTTTTGTCGACATCCTTATCCGCCTGCATTTCAAAGCGAAGTTGACGCTGAAACCCCGTCGACAAACATAGCTACGTTGTAACGACGCGCAGCGTTGCAGGAGATGTGGATGAGCCAGAATCACGAGACCAACCTCAGGCTGCTCGCTCCTCGGGTCCCGGGGGACGCGTCTGTCCTCACGCCAGAGGCCCTTCGCTTCCTTGCGAGTCTGGGGCGGAAGTTCGCCGACCGCGTGCCCGGCCTGCTCGCTCGCCGGCGCGAGGTGCAGGCGCGGCTCGACGCGGGCGATCGGTTCGATTTCCTCACCGAGACGCGGGATGTGCGCGAGGGGGACTGGACGGTGGCGCCGCTGCCCGCCGATCTCCTCGACCGGCGTGTGGAGATCACCGGCCCTGTCGATCCCAAGATGATCATCAACGCGCTGAACTCCGGCGCGAGCGTGTTCATGGCGGACTTCGAGGACGCCACCTCGCCCACCTGGAAGAACCTCATCGAGGGGCAGGCGGCGCTGAGGCTCGCGGCGCGGCGCGAGCTCCGCCACGAGGACGCGGCCACGGGCAAGCGATACGCCCTCGGCGACAGGCTGGCGACCCTGCTCGTGCGGCCGCGCGGCTGGCACCTCTGGGAGAAGCACGTCGAGCTCGACGGAAAGCCGCTGCCGGGCGGGCTCTTCGATTTTGGACTTTTCTTCTTCCACAACGCGCGTGAGCTCGTTCGCCGCGGCACCGGGCCGTACTTCTACCTCCCGAAGATGGAGAGTCACCTGGAGGCGCGGCTCTGGAACGACATCTTCCTCTTCGCCCAGGACGCGCTCGGCCTGCCCGCCGGCACGATCAAGGCGACCGTCCTCATCGAGACGCTGCCCGCGGCGTTCGAGATGGACGAGATTCTCCACGAGCTCCGGCAGCACTCGGCCGGGCTGAACTGCGGTCGCTGGGACTACATCTTCAGCTTCATCAAGAAGCTCCGGAACGACCCGGCCTGCGTGATGCCTGATCGCTCTCTGGTGACGATGGAGCAGCATTTCCTGCGCTCGTATACCCAGCTCCTCGTGAAGACGTGCCACCGCCGCGGCGTCCACGCAATGGGCGGCATGGCCGCGCAGATCCCGATCAAGAGCGACCCCGAGGCGAACCGCGCGGCGCTCGACAAGGTGCGCGCGGACAAGCTGCGCGAGGTCAAGGACGGACACGACGGCACCTGGGTCGCGCACCCGGGGCTCGTGCCGCTCGCGCGCGAGGTGTTCGACGCGCACATGCCCGGCCCGAACCAGATCGAGCGAAAGCGCGAGGACGTCCGCGTGACGGCGGCAGATCTGCTGCAGGTGCCGTCCGGGGCGCGCACCGAGGCGGGGCTCCGCCATAACATCCGGGTCGGCGTCCAGTACCTCGAGGCGTGGATCAGCGGCCTCGGCTGCGTCCCGCTCTACAACCTGATGGAGGACGCGGCCACCGCGGAGATCTCGCGCACGCAGGTCTGGCAATGGATTCGCCACGAGGCGACGCTGGACGACGGCGAGCCGCTCACCGTGGAGCGCTTCCGCGCGGCGGTCGACGGCGAGATGGCCGCGCTCCGCGGCGCGCTCGGCGAGGCGCGCTTCGACGGCGGCCGGTTCGCCGAGGCGCGCGAGCTGTTCGAGCGGCTGTCGGTCGGAGACACCTTCGAGGAGTTCCTCACGCTGCCCGCGTACGAGCTCCTGGTCACGCGCGCCGAGGAGCAGCGCTCGTGACGCTCAACTCACCTGCTTCGATGTCAACACAGCGGCCGCTGCCGCCCGTCAACCCAACACGCTAGGAGCACAGTCATGTCCGCTGCTTTCCCGCTGAACACGCCCATATCCGCCGATTCCCTGCACGCGACGACGAGCGACGTCGCCCCCGGCCGATGGAGCGGGATCGTTCGCCCGTACTCCGAGGCCGACGTCGCGCGGCTCCGCGGCACCGTCCGGATCGATTACACGCTGGCGACGCTCGGGGCGAAGCGGCTCTGGAACCTGATGCACAGCGAGCCGTACGTGGCGGCGCTCGGCGCGCTCACCGGCAACCAGGCGATGCAGCAGGTGAGGGCGGGGCTCAAGGCGATCTACCTGAGCGGGTGGCAGGTGGCGGCCGACAACAACGAGGCGGGCACGATGTACCCCGACCAGAGCCTGTATCCGGCGAACAGCGTCCCGACGCTCGTGCGCCGCATCAACCAGGCGCTCCTCCGCGCCGACCAGATCGAGAACGCCGAGGGCAAGTCGGGGCGTTACTGGCTCGCCCCCATCATGGCCGACGCGGAGGCCGGCTTCGGCGGGCCGCTCAACGCGTTCGAGCTGATGAAGGCGATGATCGAGGCGGGCGCCGCGGGCGTGCACTTCGAGGACCAGCTCGCCTCCGAGAAGAAGTGCGGGCACATGGGCGGCAAGGTCCTCGTCCCGACCAGCCAGTTCATCCGCACCCTGGTGGCGGCCCGCCTCGCCAGCGACGTCATGGGCGTGCCGACGATCCTCGTCGCCCGCACCGACGCCGACAGCGCCAAGCTGATCACCTCCGACGTCGACCCGCGCGACAGGCCGTTCATCCCCGGCGAGCGCACGCCCGAGGGCTTCTACGTGCTGCAGGGCGGCCTCGAGGCGGCGATCGCGCGCGGGCTCGCGTACGCGCCGTACGCCGATCTCGTCTGGTGCGAGACGTCGACGCCGGACCTCGACCAGGCGAGGCGCTTCGCGGAGGGGATCCACAAGCAGTTCCCGGGCAAGATGCTCGCGTACAACTGCTCTCCGTCGTTCAACTGGAAGAAGCACCTCGACGACGCGACCATCGCGCGCTTCCAGCGCGAGCTCGGCGCGATGGGGTACAAGTTCCAGTTCGTCACCCTCGCCGGGTTCCACGCGCTGAACCACAGCATGTTCGAGCTCGCCCGGCAGTACCAGCGCCGCGGCATGTCGGCGTACTCCGAGCTCCAGCAGGCCGAGTTCGCCGGCGAGCAGTTCGGCTACAGCGCCACCCGTCACCAGCGCGAGGTCGGGACGGGCTACTTCGACGAGGTCGCCCAGGTGATCTCCGGCGGCGCGGCGTCCACGCTCGCCCTCCACGAGTCGACCGAGGCCGCCCAGTTCTGACCGCCCGCGCGGGCGCGCCGGCCCTAGCCCGCGCGCCGCGTGCGAAGGCAGGGCCGCCGCCGCTGCTGCGCCCGTCCACGCTTCGTCCAGCCCGCCCTCGCCGCGCTCCCCCGCTCCGCCCCGCGCGCGGCACTCCGCCCCGCGCGCGGCGCCCCGTCCCGGGGCAGCGCGCTCTGTCCCGCGCGCGCGGGGCCGCGCCGGCGCCCTCTCCACGGTGGTCCAGGGGGGGCCGTTCGAGTAGGCTCCGCTCGGGCGGCCGCGCCCGAGCCGAGGTGGAAAACAGCTGTGACAACGCAGAGCCAGAGACCGAGCGACGCTGACAGCGGCGGCGCCGCGTCCAATTTCATCCGTAACATCATCTCCGAGGATCTCGCCGCAGGCAGACACAAGCGGGTCGTGACCCGGTTCCCGCCCGAGCCGAACGGCTATCTGCACATCGGACATGCGAAGTCCATCCTGCTCAATTTCGGGCTGGCGACCGAGTTCGGGGGCGTGTGCCACATGCGCTTCGACGACACGAACCCGGCCGCCGAGGACCTGGAGTACGTGGAGTCCATCCAGCGGGACGTGCGGTGGCTCGGCGGCGAGTGGGGCGACAAGCTCTTCTTCGCGTCGGATTACTTCGAGCGGCTGTACGCGTTCGCGGTGGAGCTCATCCGGAAGGGCAAGGCGTACGTGTGCAGCCTTAGCGAGGCGGAGACCCGCGAGCTCCGCGGCACCGTCACCGAGCCCGGGCGAGAGAGCCCCTATCGGAGCAGGTCCGTCGAGGAGAACCTGGACCTCTTCGCCCGCATGAGGGCAGGGGAGTTCCCGGAGGGCGCGCACGTGCTCCGGGCCAAGATCGATATGGCCGCCCCCAACATGAAGATGCGCGATCCGCCGATCTACCGCATCAAGCGCGCGCGCCATTACCGGACGGGCGACGCCTGGTGCATCTACCCGCTCTATGACTTCGCGCACAGCCTCTCCGACGCGATCGAGGGGATCACCCACTCGATCTGCACGCTGGAGTTCGAGAACAACCGGGAGCTCTACGACTGGATCATCGAGAGCCTGGACGTCCCGTCCCGCCCCCGCCAGTACGAGTTCGCGCGGCTCAACCTGAACTACACGGTGATGAGCAAGCGGAAGCTGCTCGGGCTCGTGAAGGGCGGGCTCGTGAGCGGCTGGGACGACCCGCGCATGCCCACCATCGCCGGCCTCCGGCGCCGCGGCGTGACGCCCGAGGCCATCCGCTCCTTCTGCGAGGAGATCGGCGTCGCCAAGACGAACAGCATGGTGGATATCGCGAAGTTCGAGTCGTGCGTCCGCGACGACCTCAATCTCCGCGCCCCGCGCGTCATGGCCGTGCTGCGCCCGCTCCGCGTCGTCCTCGAGAACTTCCCCGAGGGCAAGGTGGAGGAGATCGACGCGCCCTACTGGCCAGAGGACGTGCCCAGGCAGGGCTCCCGCAAGGTGCCCCTCTCCCGGGTCGTCTACATCGAGCGCGACGACTTCCTCGAGGACCCTCCCAAGAAGTGGTTCCGGCTCGCGCCAGGGCAGCAGGTGCGGCTCCGATACGCGGGGTTCATCACCTGCCGCGAGGTGGTGAGAGACCAGGCCACAGGGGAGGTGATCGAGCTGCGCTGCACCTACGATCACCCCACGAAGACCGGTGAAGCGCCCGACGGCCGCAAGCCGAAGGGGACGCTGCACTGGGTGTCGGCGGCCCACGCGATCCCCGCCGAGGTCCGGCTCTACGACCGGCTCTTCGCGGTCGAGCGGCCCGACGCGGTCGAGGAAGGGAAGGACTTCCTGGAGAACCTGAATCCTGGTTCGCTGGTGACCCTGACCGGGTGCCGGGTGGAACCGAGCCTGTCCACCGCGGAGCGGGGCAGCCATGTCCAGTTCGAGCGCCAGGGATTCTTCTTCGTGGATCCGGTCGACTCCGCGCCCGGCGCGCCGGTCTTCAACCGCACGGTAGCGCTCAAGGACTCGTGGGCGAAGCTGGCCGGCGAGAAGCCCGCTCCGGCCGCGGCGCCCGAGAGCGCGGCCGCGAAGGCGCTGCCGCCCCGGCCGAAGAGCGAGCGCGCGACCGTGGAGGAGCGGCTCGCGCGGCTCGATCCGGCCCGCGCCGACAAGGCCAGGAACCTCATCGAAACGCGCGCGATCCCCGGCGACGACGCCGTCATCCTGGCCGAGGACGACGGCCTCCTGCGGCTGTTCGAGGAGGCGGTGGCGGTCCACGACAACCCGAGGAGCGCCGCCAACTGGGTCATCCACTCGATCTCGCGCGAGCTCAGGGACAGGGAGACAGGCTACCTGCCCTTCTCAGGTGCGCAACTCGGCGAGCTCCTCGCGCTGATCGATGACGGGACGATTTCGACGAAGATAGCAAGAGATGTCCTGGCTGAGATGATGCAGCAGGGCGGTAGCCCGAGGGCGATCGTCGAGCAGAGAGGGCTCCGGCAGGTGGCCGACGAGGGCGCGCTGGAGCGCATCGTCGACCAGATCATCGCCGGGCACCCCGGCGAGGTTTCCCGCTTCCGCGCGGGGAATACGAAGCTGATCGGGTTCTTCGTCGGCCAGGTCATGAAGGCCTCCGGCGGCAAAGCGAACCCCGACCTGGTCAATGCGCTGCTGACCAGGAAACTGGCGTAACTCTCCCACCCACACGCTGTTTCGCTTCCCCCCTGCTCAGGGTGCGCGGGAGTGCTGCGCTCTGCGTTGTCCCCCGCCCGGCATCTGACTACGTGATGCGTGTCATGGCAGTGTGTAGAAACATGTCCCGCAAAATGTCTATAAAAAAATTGAACTTATGAGCGGCAGTGGTGTAGATGAAATTAGGACTATGGAATCTATGCGCCAATTCGCTCTCATCGTCTGCGTGGCGGCGTCGACCTTGCAGACCGCTTGTATCGCGTCTACCGAGCTCGATGGTCTCGATGGTGAGGATGAGGTGGTGGCGGAGGTGCAGCAGGAGGTCGTGGCCTACAACGCGCTGACCCAGAACGCGCTGACCCAGAACGCGCTGACCCAGAACGCGCTGACCCAGAACGCGCTGACCCAGAACGCGCTGACCCAGAACGCGCTGATGGGCAATTCGCTCACCCGCGAGGCGCTCCGCGACCCCGCGTCGAGGGAGCTCCTCAGCTTCATCGTGAGCTGCGCTCTGCCGGAAGACGAGAAGATTACTGTCGAGGTCGATCGCCGCTCCTACACCTTCGTCGGGGAGCTCGGGCTTGCGCCCGAGTGGGGCCGGAGGAACGGCTCGTGTGGTGAAAAATGCCAGGAGTGGGTGTCGGCCTGCCTCCTCTCCCGCGTGAACTACCTGGGCGAGCACGTGACGATCTCGCTCCGCGGCAAGAACGACGCGCTCTCGTCGACGAGGAAGGAACGCGACAAGTACGAGACGCCGGAGGCGACCTACTACGGCAACGTCTTCCTGAAGAACCAGCGCCGCTTCGCTTGCCTCGCGCCCGGGGAGACGTCGATCCCCCGCGTCTGCGGTCCCGAGATCGACGACTGCGTGGTCGACGTTGTGGGTGATTGTGAGGACGTGTGCGACGGCCCGCGACACGACGGCAGCTACACGAACTGCCGCGACCGGAAGCCCCTCATCGAGCTCCCGTGCGGGACCCGCATCTTTCCGCGCGGTACCGACAGCTACAAGGCCTCGGTGAGCGTCTTCCTCGAGTAGCATCGAGCAGCGTGGAGTACGGGGCCGTCCTCGCGAGCCGATTCGTCGTCGAGCAGCAGGTTGCGGCCGGAGGGATGGGGACGGTCTACCGCGCCCACGATCGCCTCGACGCACGCCAGGTCGCCCTCAAGCTCCTGCACAGCCGCGAGGCCTTCGACGTCGAGCGCTTCGAGCGCGAATCGCAGATCCTCGCCGAGCTAGGCCACCCGGGGATCGTCCGGTACGTCGCGCACGGGCGGACGGGCGCCGGGGACCACTACCTCGCCATGGAGTGGCTGGAGGGCGAGGACCTGGCGGCGTGCCTCGCGCGCCGGCAGCTCACGGTCGCCGAGAGCCTCGCGGTGCTGCGCAGGACCGCGGACGCGCTCGCGTTCGCGCACTCGCGTGGGATCATCCACCGCGACGTCAAGCCGAGCAACATCTTCCTCGTGGCCGGCGACGTCGGCCAGCTCAAGCTGGTCGACTTCGGGATCGCGCGCCCGGACGGGGAGTCGCGGCGGCTCACCTACACGGGCGGGATCCTCGGGACGCCGGGGTACATCGCGCCCGAGCAGATCGAGAGCGGGAGCGCCCTCGACGTGCGGGCGGACGTGTTCTCGCTGGCGTGCGTCTTCTACGAGTGCATCGCGGGCCGCCCGGCCTTCGAGGGGGCGCACGTCATGGCCGCGCTCGCCAAGCTCCTGTTCCAGCAGACGCCCCGGCTGCGCGACGTCCGCGCGGACGTGCCGGAGCCGCTGGAGCTGCTCATCGACCGGATGATGGCGAAGAACCCCGAGGACCGGCCGCGCGACTGCGGCGACGTCGGGGTGCAGCTCGCGCAGATCGCCGACGCGCTCGACGCCTGGGCGACGCCGCGGCCCGCGACGCTGGCGTCGCAGCGCGACGAGACGATGCGGTCGGCGCGGCCGCCGGGCTTCCTCACGCGCAGCGAGCAGCGGCTCGTGTCGCTCGTGCTCGCCGGCGAGCCGGACGACGTCGAGATGAGCGTGGCGGCGGCCGGCGGGGTGCCGAGCGCGTCGGACGTCTCGAGCGTGCTGCAGGAGCTCTCGAACGAGGGCCCGGCGTCCGCGGTGCCGCGCTCGGAGGTGCGGGCCGCGGTGGAGCCCTACGGCGCGCACATCACGGAGATCTCGCGGGGGTCGCTCATCGCGATCCTCGCCGGCGCCGGGAGCGCCGTGGACCGGGCCGAGCGGGCGGCGCGGTGCGCGCTCGCGCTGCGCGCGCGGTTCCCGGGCATCCCGCTCGCCGTCGCGACGGGGCGCGGGGTGTCGTCGGCGAAGCTCATCGAGGGCGACGTGATCGACCGGGGGGTGCGCGCCCTCAGGGCCGCGCAGGCCGGCGTGGTCCGGCTCGACGACGTGACCGCCAGCGTCGTCGGCGGCCGGCTCAAGATCGACACGGACGAGAGCGGGCCGTTCCTCGCCAGCGAGACGGCGGCCGACGAGAGCACGCCGGTCCTGCTCGGCAAGCCGAGCCTGTGGGTCGGCCGCAGCCGCGAGCTGTCCATGCTCGAGGGCGTGTTCTCGGGGTGCGTGAGCGAGTCGCTGGCGAGCGCGGTGCTCGTGATCGGCCCGGCCGGGGCCGGGAAGTCGCGGCTCCGCCTGGAGTTCCTCACCCGGGTGCGGCGCCAGTTCGGGGCGGTGGAGATCCTCTCCGGCAGGGCCGAGTCGGTGGCCGCGGGGTCGCCGTTCGGGCTCATCGCCGACGCGCTCCACAAGGCGGCGGGGATGCGCGAGGGCGAGCCGATCGAGGCGCGGCGGCGCAAGCTGAAGCGCCGGCTGGGGCGCCACCTGAGCGGCGACGCGCTGAACCGGATCGCGGCCTTCCTGGGCGAGCTGTCGCGGACGCCGTTCCCCGACGGCGAGACGAGCGGGCTGCGCGCGGCGCGCGAGAACGCGATGCTGATGGCCGACGCGACGCGCGCCGCGTGGGAGGACTGGCTCGCGGCCGAGTGCGCGGCGCAGCCGGTGCTGCTCGTGCTCGAGGACCTGCAGTGGGGCGACCCCGCGACCGTGCGCCTCATCGATCAGACGCTCAGGAACCTCAGGGACCTGCCGCTCACGCTGCTCGCGCTGGCCCGGCCCGAGGTGAGCAGGCAGTTCCCCGGGCTCTGGACCGACCGCGAGGTGCAGACGATCAAGCTCGGGCCGCTGCCCGCGAAGGCGAGCGAGCGGATGGTGCGGAGCGCGCTCGGCGAGGACACGCCCGCCGAGACCGTGGCGCGCGTCGTGGACCGGGCCGACGGCAACCCGTTCTACCTGGAAGAGCTGATCCGCGCGGTCGCGGAGGGCAAGGGGCACGTGCTGCCCGACTCGGTGCTGGGCACGGTCGAGGCGCGGCTCGACGCCGAGGGGCACGAGGCGAAGCGCGTGCTGCGGGCGGCGAGCATCTTCGGCGACCGCTTCTCGAAGCTCGCGGTGGCGGCGCTGCTCGGCGGCGCGACGCGCGTGAAGGAGACCGAGACGTGGCTCGACGCGCTCGCGGCGCGGGAGCTCATCGCGCCGGCGTCGACGCCGGGGTGGCTCATCCCGACGGACTACGTGTTCCGCCACGCGATCGTGCGCGAGGCCGCGTACGCGATGCTGACCGAGGAGGACCGCACGCTCGGCCACAAGCTGGCCGGGGAGTGGCTCGAGCGCAGCGGGCACACCGACGCGATGGCGCTCGCGGAGCACTTCCGGCTCGGGGGCGAGCCCGCGCGCGCGGTGCGGTGGTACCGCCGGGCCGCCGAGCAGGCCATCGAGGCGAACGATCTGGCGAGCGCGCTCGCGCGCGCCGAGATGGGGATCGCGTGCGGGGCGACGGACGACGAGCTCGGGCGGCTCCGGCTCGTGGAGGCCGAGGTCAGCCTGTGGCAGCAGGAGACGGCGCTCGCGGCGCAGCGCGGCATCGAGGCGGCGAGCCTCGTGCGGCCCGGCAGCCCGTCGTGGTTCCGCGCCATCGGGCAGGTGGTCGTGGCGGAGGGGAAGCTCGGCCACTTCGATCGCGTCGAGGCGTGGGCGGCGCGGGCGGCCGAGGCGGTGGGCGCGCTCAGCGCCCGGGTGATGTGCCTGTGCGAGGGCGCGACGTCCCTGGTCTTCGGCGGCCGCTACGCGGCGGCCGACGAGCTGATCCGGATGCTCGACGCTGTCGCGGGCGAGAAGGCCGGGCTCGAGCCGCAGGCGGCGGGGCTCTACCAGCAGGTGCGCGCGATCCGGGCGCAGACGAAGGGCGACATCGGGGCGGCGCTGAGCGGGCTCACGGCGGCGCTCCCGGCGTTCGAGCAGGCTGGCGACCGCCGGAACGCCTGCTCGGTGCGCGCGAACCTGGGCTTCCTGTACGGCGAGCTCGGCGACTTCGAGGCGGCCGAGTCGGCGCTCCGGACGGCGCTCGCGGCGGCGCAGCGCATGGGCCTCGACGACGTGGAGACGGCCGCGCTCCAGAACCTCGGCTACGTCATCGCCCACCTCGGGCAGCTCGAGGAGGCGAAGCAGCTCGAGCAGCGCGCCGCCGCCGCGTTCCACCAGCAGGGCGACCGGCGGATGGAGGGGGTGGCGCTGACGTACCTCGCGCAGATCCTGCTGCGCTCGGGCGATCCGGCGGGCGCGGAGCGCGAGGCCCGCGCCGCCGTCGAGGCGCTGACGGTGGCGCCGCCGCTCCGCGCCGCCGCGGTCGCGGTGCTCTCGCGCGCGCTGCTCGTGCAGGGCCGCGCGGAGGAGGCGCTGCCGGCCGCACGCGAGGCGTTCGCGCAGCTCGAGGAGGCGGGCTCGCTGGAGGAGGGGGAGTCGCTGGTGCGGCTCGCCTACGCCGAGGCGCTCGCGGCCGCCGGGGCCGCGCGCGAGGCGGCCGACGCGCTCGCCACAGCGCGCGAGCAGCTGCTCAGCCGCGCGGCGAAGATCAGCGACCCGACCTTCCGCGAGCGGTTCCTGACGTGCGTGCCCGACAACGCGAGGACGCTGGCGCTCGCCGCCGCCGGGTGACCCTCCGTTCATGCTTGCCGCCGGGTGAGCCTCAGCGGGCGTCGCCCTCGGCCGCGAACAGCGGGGCGGGCGCGCCGGGGGGCTCGCTCCGCGCCCCGTCGACGGCGACCTGCGCCGCCGGCGGGCTCGTCCTCGTCGCCGCGCGGAGGAGGCGCATGGCCTCGCGGTAGCCGTCGAGGGTCCCGACGTCGGCGTACGCGGTCCCGGCGTGGACGCCGAGCGCCACGCCGCCGCGGGCGATGTACTCGTTGACGAGGGGGCCGATGTGCTCGTCGCGCCGGCCCCGCGCGCGCCAGAGCTCGTGGAGCTCCTGGAGCACCGCGCCGGTCAGCTTGAAGGCGCCCCAGGTCCAGCGCGACGCGGCGTCGCGGTGCCTCGCCTGGATCTCGAGGACGCGCCCGTGGCCGTCGGTGACGACGGCGTCGAAGAGCTCCGGGCGGTCGACCGGGAACAGGAGGAAGGAGAGGGCCCGAGACCGGAGCGCCGAGAGCCCGTCCTCCGGGAACCAGATCGTGTCCGGCAGGCCGACGAACACGAGATCTTCCGGCGGGATGAGCGGCAGCGCGCGGAAGATGGCGTCGCAGAGGCCGGCCGGCCTCGGCTGGACGACGTACGACAGGCTCGCTCGTCCGGCGGTGGCCCCGTAGTGGTCGAGGACGTCCGAGCTGCCCGACGAGACGACGAAGCAGATCCTTGTCGCGCCGGCGAGCAGCACGCGCTCGACGAGGTGCTCGCTCAGCGCGCGAGGGCGCGCGACGCCCCGCTCGAGGCGGCTGCCGACGGGCAGCAGCGCTCTCGAGGAGGCGAGCGGCCGAGCGCCGCTCACCCGCCCGACGGCCGGGATGATCCCCCACACCGCGGCCTTCCTCCCGCTCACGTCGATTTCGTCAATGGATCTCGTCACTTCTATAAACCCTCGCGCGTCGCGGAGCGCCGCTCGCCGGCGTCGAGACGGCCGTGCGCCATTGAATGGCGGCTCCTGCGTTCTTGCTCGCGTGAATGCTCGCGTGAATTGGAGTTCAACATCGTGCTTGCGACCGTGCGGATCAAGTCGAGCCCACGGTACCATCTGTCAAGCCGACCCCGGATTTCTGGCTGTCAAGACGCGCTGATCTCTCGTGTTGTCAAGCGCGCGGAGGTGCCCTTCTTCCAGGTCAAAATATGACTCTGGGCCAGCGCAAAAACGATTGATCGATCCGTGGATGTCCGGGAACTGACATTCTCGAAGCGCACATCACGGACACGCATGCATGCGCGCATGGAGGGAGGCTGTACGGGATCGCCGTAAAGAAGATCAGGCTCGGACGTAGCGACGCGGCGCGCCGAGGGGCGGTGTCAGCGTTCTGTCAGGAGGAGATATCGACGTCGCTTTGGGCGGGTGGTGTCGCACCTCCGCGCCCGTCCGCGCCTACGAGGGGAGCGTCGCCTCATCCAGGTCCGGCTCGCCGGCGTCGCGCTCCGCGATCGCGGCGGCGTGGCGGCGCAGCCGGTCGCCCATGACGTTCGGGATGCGCTCCGCGGCGCGCAGCGCGGCCGAGAGCGCGGCGCGCGCGGCGGCGAGCCGGCCGCGGCGCAGGGCGGTCACCGCGCGGAGCTCGAGCACCTCGATGTGCTCCTGGCCGACGGAGCTCTGCGCCGAGCGGTCCACGAGGGCGTCCCACGCGCCGTCGCTCCCGTCGCTCCCGTCGCCGCCGTCGCCGCCGTCGCCGGTCGCCAGGCCGATCATGGCGCAGAGCACCTCCTCGGAGGGGACCATCAGCGCGTCGGCGCGGCCCTCGGCGCGCGCCCTTTCCTGCGTCGCGCGCATCCGCTCGAACAGCGCGCGGGCCTCGTCCTCCTCGCCGCAGTAGAAGAGGAACCGGGCCTTGAGGAGCAGGGCGACGGGCCGGCACGCCCCGCAGAACCGGCGCTGCTCGATCTCGAGCGCGCGCTCGATGTGCGGCTTCGCCGCCGCGAGGTCGTCCATGAGGTAGAGGTACTCGCCGAGGTTGTACTCGCCGACCCGCTCCAGCCCGCTCTGGCCGAGCTCGCGCGCGAGCGACAGCACCCGCTCGAGGTCGGCGATCATCCGCGCCTTGTCGCCCCGGCACGCCCAGAGGAGCGCGCGGTTGTTGGTCACCGAGCCGAGGTGGAGCGTGTCGCGGTGCGCCTCGCAGAGCGCGATCGCCCGGCCGAGCGCGTCCTCGGCGTCGTCGAGCCGGCCGAGCCCCTGGAGGACGAAGCCGAGCATGAGCAGCGAGATGACGAGCGTCTCGTAGCCGTCGCCGCCCAGCGAGGCGGCCGCGGCCGCGGCGCGCTCGAGCGCGGCGGCCGCCTCCTCCTCCCGGCTGAAGCGGTGGAGCGAGCGCCCGACGCCGAGCGAGAGGCGCGCGGCGAGCGCCGGCGACAGCGCGATGCCGGCGGCGAGCGCGCGCGCCTCCTCGACGCGCTCCTCGGAGCTCTTGAACTCGTCCATCCAGTCGAGCGCCGTCGCCTCGTCGAGGAGGATGTCGATCTGCGCCGGGACGTCGCCCCGCGCCCGCGCGATCGCCCGCGCGCTGGCGAAGTCGGCGAGCGCGTCGTGGTAGCGGCCCAGGCGGTAGCGCATGAGGCCGCGGCCCCGGTGCGCGGCGGCGCGGTCGGGGCGCGCGCGCGGCAGGCCCGGGGGCGCGGCGGCGCGCGGCGAGCTCGGCGGAGCGCTCGCGCCCTGCGCCGCCGGATCGCTCGGCTGCTCCAGCGCGCGGCTGTAGAACGTCTCCGCGTCGAGGTAGGCGTGCCGGGCGCGCGCGCGCTCGGCCAGGGTGAGGTAGGCGGCCTCGGCGACCTCGGCGAGGCCCGCGCGCGCGGCGTGGTACGCGAACGGGAGGAGGCGCGCGTCCCTGTCGTGGGGCGCGGCGCGCTCGCCGCCCTCGCCGCCCTCGTCGCCGGCCGCGTCGCGGTGCAGCTTGAAGGCCGCGAGGTGGACGCGCCGGCGGAGCGGCTCGGGCGCGCCGCGGGCCACGGCCTCGCGGACCAGCGCGTGCCGGAAGCCGATGCGGCCCCGCCGATCCTGGACGAGCAGGCCCGCGGCGAGCAGGCGCTTCACGGCGACGGCGGCGTCGAGCGGGAGGTCGCCGGCCTCGCCGTGCTCGTCGAGCCGCTGGAGCACGCCGGCCACCTCGGCGACGGTGACGTCGGGGCCGAGGACCGCGACGAGGCGCGCGTGCGCCTGGAGCGCGGGCGGGAGCGCGTCGATCTCGCCGAGCGCGAGCCAGTCGAGGAGCGGCATGTCGGGGAGGCGATCGAGCTCGTCCGTGGCCAGGTACCAGGCGTCGCCGCGCGGGTGCCGGCGGACGATGCCCTCGCGCTTGAGGCCGCGCACGAGCTCGACGAGCAGGAGCGGGACGCCCTGCGCGCGCTCGACGAGGTGCGCGAGCGCGGGCTCGGGCACGTCCTCGGCGGGCAGGAGCAGCCGCCGGCAGAGGGCGATCGCGCTCTCCCGGTCGAGCGCCTCGAGGCGGTGCGTCTCGCGGCGCGCGGCGCGGTCGCCGAAGGAGGGGCGCGCGCGCTCGAAGGTCGGCCGCGCGAGGGCGCAGATGAAGAGCGGGCTCCGCGCCTCGGCGAGCGCCGCGTACTCGAGCGCGGCGAGCGCCGCGTCGTCCGCCTCGTGCGCGTCGTCGAGCACCACGAAGAGCGGCGTGCGGTGCGACCGCCGGCGGAGCGCCTCGCCGGCCGCGACGGCGAGCGCGGCGCGCAGCGCGCCGGGCGCCGCCGAGAGCGCGCGGAGCTCCGGGTAGCGCTCCTCGGCGGGCGCGCCGTCGCTGATCCAGCCGAGCGCGAGCGCCACGGCGCCCCCGAGCCGCGCGTGCTGCGCGGCGCCGAGGCGGCGCCGGAGGAGCTCGCCGCCGCCGTCCGCCGGCGGCGACGACGGCAGGCCGAGCGCCTGCTGGAGGATCTCCCGGACGGCGCGGTCGGCGCCGCCGGCGACCGGCTCGCCGGTCCGGAGCTCGATCACCCCGGCGCGCCGGTCGAGCGCGCGCAGCCGCTGCACGAGGGCGCCGGCGAGGCGGCTCTTGCCCTGGCCGGCCACGCCGATGACGCTGGCGATGGTGGGCGTCGAGGTCGTCACGGCCTGGCGCGCGCCCGCGACCAGCGCGTCGAGGACGTCGCTCCGGCCGAAGAACGGCTGGGAGCTCGCGTCGACCGCGGTGTCGGCGTCGATCTGGGCGGAGGCCGGCCCGGGCTGGACCGAGGCCGGCCCGGGCGCAAGGCTGTCGCCCGCGGGCGGCGAGGCGCCGTCGCCGAGCGCCGCCGCGGCGGCCGGCGACAGGGCGATCCCCGCGGCGCCTGCCCGGGCGAAGCGGTCGTCGCGGTGGAAGAGCGGGCTCAGGAACCGCCGCGCGCCGTCGGGGCGCGTCTGGACCGACACGGTCGCGAGGTCGAGCAGCCCGCGGGAGAGGACGCGCTGCTGCTCGAGCTCGCGGGCGGCGTGCATCGCGCGGCGCAGCGGGCTCGCGCCGTCCTCGTGGTCGAAGACGGCGACGACGCGGCTGCCGGCGGCGTGCGCGAGCTGGCCGCCCAGCGCGCTGAGCCGCCGCTGGAGGGCCACGACGTCGAGCGCGGCCTCGAAGAAGAGGAGCGCGACGGCGCGCCGGCCGGCGCTGCGGCCGCACGTGGGCGGCGGCTCCGTGGCGGCGCGGCTGGGCCGGCAGCTGGGCCGACAGACGCGGCGCTCCTGGGCGCGCTCGAAGTCCTCCAGGGCGGCGCAGAGCGCGGCGGCGCTCTCGAAGCGCTGGCCGGGGTCCTTGGCGAGGCACCGGAGCACGATCTCCTCGAGCGAGCGCGCGATCGGCGCCATCGACGAGGGGCGCGGCGGGCGGCGGCTCAGGTGGTCCTGCCGCACCACGGCGGCGGGGCCCCAGAACGGCGGCCTGCCGGTGAGCAGCTCGAACAGCACGACGCCGAGCGCGTAGACGTCCGCGCGCGCGTCGACGTCGCCGCGGCCGTCGCACTGCTCGGGCGCCATGTACTCGGCGGTGCCGGGCGCGTCGAGCTCGGCGGTGAGGTCGAGGTGCCCGTCGCGGCGCCCCGCCGCGAGGCCGAGATCGATGATGGTGGCGCGGTGCCCGCCGCCCTCGGCGCCGTCCCGGGCCAGCGCGCCGGAGACGAAGATGTTCTCCGGCTTGACGTCGCGGTGCACGTAGCCGCGCGCGTGGATCTCGTCGAGGGCCCGGAGCGCGGCGCGCGCGAGGGCGCACGCCTCGCGCGGCGGCATGGGGCAGGCGACGCCGGTCGCGATCAGGCGGTCGGCGAGCGTCGGGGCGTCGAGGTACTCCATCACGAAGTACGGCAGGCCGGAGGCGAGCTGGCCGCACGTGTAGACGGCGGGCACGTGAGGCGGCCCGATGTGGTGGAGGGCCCGCATCTCCTCGAGGAGGCGCACGCGCGCGTCCGCCCGATCGGCGCGCGCGACCTTGATCGCCACGGTCCGTCCGCCGCCCTCTGGCTCGGCCGCGAACACGGCCCCGAACCCGCCCACGCCGGCGAGCCGGGCGACGCGGTAGCCCGCGACGCTGGGCGGCGCGGTCGCGCCGAGCCCGCCGGCGTCGGTGTCGTCGGCGCCGCCCGGCGCGCGGCGCTCCGGGCCGGCCTGCCGCGCCACGGGGCCGTGCTGCGGGCACCCTGGGTGCGCGTGCGCGACCCGCCGGCCGCACTCCCTGCACCGCGCGGGGGGCGCCCCGGCGCGCGCCGCGCCTCCGCCTCGATGAGGATCGGGCAGCATCGGCGCCTCAGGGCAGGAACGTCGTGATCACGGCGGACGACCGCTCGCCCCGATCATCGGTGCAGGCCGGGTGATGGCCGCCGGAGGTGCTCAGCCCGTCGCACGCGAGATCGCATGGGCCCACGATGTGGATGTTCGGGCACTCCCGGGCGGCCCCGGCGGGGTCGCGGCGCCCTGTCGCACACTCCCTGCCGAGCGCGCGAGAGTTCGCCACATTGGCGTCGTTGTAGCAGGCATAGAGTCGTGGGGGGCTCGTGAACAGGTTGCCCCAGAACGCGCCCTCCTCCCGAGGAAAGGACTCGACCTCGCTCCTGTCCGGGTACCTGAGGGCCGGGTGCGTCCCGCGCGACGAGATCATCACCGACACGCCGGCCCGGTTGGCGCGCGACGCCACGCAGGCCGAGACCCAGAGCCTCCGCGGCCCGCTCAGCGGCTCGTCGCTCCAGCTCGCGGCGAGCCCGAGGTGCCCGGGGTAGCGCTCCTCGTGCAGCTCGCCGAGCTCGTCGCGCCACGAGAAGCGGAACGACTGCGATGCGTTCAGCGCGCAGCTCACGATGTATTGAAGGAGCTGCCTCGAGATCGCGCCGATCTCCCCGGGCTCGGTGATGGCGCCGAGGGCGGTCTCCGAGAGGCTGCTCTCCTGGAGCCTGCTCGGGGCGAGGGCGTTGGGGTTGAGGGCGTTGGGGTTGAGGGCGTTGGGGTTGAGGGCGTTGGGGTTGAGGGCGTTGTGATTCAGGAGCGCACTTGAGGTTGCCTCGACCGACCCCCACTCCGTCGGAAATCCGTCGCCGCCACCGCAGCAGGGCAATGTAACGAACAGAAACGTCCGCAGGTAACGCGCGTGGACTCGCCCCTTCATCTGTCCCCCCTATTCTGCCAGCAGATGGAATAGGCTACCGTCTAGATAACGATGGATTTACTGTACCACCAGGGGGAGCGACGTGTAGTGGCAACATGAGCGTTCCGCGCCGGGAAAAACGTCGCTCGGGCGAGGCCTTAATCGCATCGGGGGGTTTATGACGATGGATGGTTTGGCGACGCGCAATGATGAAACTCGGGCATTTTCGCTGGAGGAGAGGTCGTTCTCCAGAGGCGAGCTGCCGTGCGGCGCGCGTGCGGGCGACTACAGCGTTGTGACGCCCATCGCCCGGGGCGGATGTGGGGCAGTCTACGAGGCGAGGCAGCTCCGGAGTGGCGCGCGTGTGGCGATGAAGGTGCTCCACGGGACGCTCGCCGCCTCGCCGAAGATGGTGAAGCGGTTCCTGCGCGAGATCGAGGTGGTGCGGCGGCTCAACCACCCGGGCATCGTCGAGATCTACGACGTCGGCGAGCTCGCGGACGGGAGGCCGTTCTACGTGATGGAGCACCTCGACGGGCTGACGCTCGACGTGCTGCTCCGGCAGGAGGGGAGGTTCTCGCCGGAGCAGGCGCTCGATCTGCTCGAGCCGGTCTGCTCGGCGCTCGACGCGGCGCACGCCGCGGGGATCATCCATCGCGACGTGAAGGGCAGCAACATCTTCGTCTCGCGGGGCGCGCCGCGGAAGGTGAAGCTCCTCGACTTCGGGATCGCCAAGCTGATGGAGGCCGAGGAGGGCCCGACCGGCTTCACCACGGCGGGGAGGGCGCCCGGCACGCTCACGATCATGGCGCCGGAGCAGATCCTCGGCGGCCCCATCGACGCGCGCGTCGACGTCTATGCGCTCGGCGTCCTGCTCCACCGGCTGCTCACGGGCAAGCTGCCGTTCTACTCGCCGGACGCGACCGAGCTGCTCCGGCAGCACCTGGAGGAGCCGCCGCCGCGCCCGAGCCGGCGGACCCCGCTGCCGGCCGCGCTCGACGCCGTGGTGCTGCGCTGCCTGGAGAAGCAGCCGGAGCACCGCTTCCCGTCGGTGAAGAGCCTGCTCTGCACGCTGCGCGAGGCGGTGGGCGAGCCGCCGTCGGGGCGGAGCAGCCTGCCCGAGCTCGCGGCCGACGCGATCGCCGTCTACCTCGACCTCCGCGCGCGCACCGACGCCGACGACCTCGACGACGCGCTCGCCGACGCGCTCGGCCTCGCGCTCGACGTGGCCGAGGAGCGCCTCCGGGACGCCGGCCTCACGCTGGTGTCCATGACCGGCAGCGAGATCCTCGCCGTGCGCGTGCTCTCCTGCGACCCCGCCGAGGCGCTGCGGGAGCGGGCGGCGGTGATCGAGATCGCCGCGGCGCTCCACGACGAGCTCGCGCAGCGGAGCCGCGCGGACGGGCGCGTGCACCCGAACCTGTGCCTGCACGCCGGGCAGGTGGTGGTGCGCTCGACGATCCACCCGGAGATCATCGGCGGCGATCTGGCCCGGGTCGGCGCGTGGGCGCCGGTCGAGGAGGTGCACGGCCTCTGCGCGACCGAGGCGGCGGTCCGCGGCGTCGAGGGACTCGAGCTCTCGGCGGGGCCGCCCGGCCTCATGCTGATCGGGGAGCGGCCGCCCTCGTGCTCCTCGCCCGCGCCGACGCTGCGCAGCGGCGTGAGCGGCGGCGTGAGCTGAGGCGGCGCGCGTCCGGCCGGCGGGGCTCCTCCGCGGCTGTCATGTCAGGTGAGCGACGGGCGCACGCCCGGCGTGTTCCCCCTGGCGGACTCGGGAGGTCCCGGAGCCGTGATGACGACGCAAAAACGGTGATCAGACGATTGCCGCTGGGTGATGGATGCCATTATAACGGGTGACCGCGGGCGCCGGACCGCGCCTGGTCGCTTCGGAAAGCTCTCATGTCCATGCGCCTCCAACACGCTATCCAGACCCTCCTCGATTCCGCCCCTCTCCTCCGCGACGCATCGATGAGCGGCAACGTCCGGGTGCTAGCGTCGCTGCTCGGGCCTGCGTTTCGCGGCTTCGTCCAGCGGCGAGGCAAGGGGGTGGGCTCGACCGATATCTCTGTTGGTTACGAGGCCAGCTTTAACTGGAGTTACGGGCGGGACGACCCCGACATGGCGAGGCTCTACCACCTGGCCAAGACGTCCCAGTGGAACGCGTCGACCGACCTCGACTGGTCCCGGGAAGTCGATTGGCTCGACCCCACAATGCCGCTCTTGCCCGACAGCTGGATGCCGCCGTCCAGGCTGCCCCTCTGGGGCCGGCTCTCCGAGCGGGAGCGGGCCACGCAGCGCCATGGCCTCCTCTCGTGGATGCTGAGCCAGTTCCTGCACGGCGAGCAGGGCGCCCTGTTCGCGGCGTCGCAGATCACCGAGTCCGTGCCCTCGCTCGACGCCAAGCTCTACGGCAGCACGCAGGTGGCCGACGAGGGGCGCCACGTCGAGGTCTTCCACGCCTACCTCACGCAGAAGCTGGAGAAGCTCTACGAGATCAACGACAACCTGTATGTCGTCATCGACGCCATCATGAGCGACAGCCGGTGGGACATGAAGTTCCTCGGTATGCAGATCATGATCGAGGGCCTGGCGCTCGGCGCGTTCGGCTCGATTCGACAGATGACGAGCGAGCCGCTCCTCAAGGACGTCCTGCGCTCGGTCATCACCGATGAGGCGCGCCACGTGCACTATGGAGTCCTCGCGCTGAGCAGGTTTTATCGGGAGGGCATCGACGAGCGGGCGCGGAGGGAGCGGGAGGACTGGGCGTTCGAGCTGTCGCTCCTCCTGCGCAACCGGTTCCTGGCGCACGAGTTCTATGACGAGTTCTACGCCCACCGCATGACGCGCTGCGAGTGGGACGAGCTCATGCTGACCAGCGATCTGATGGGGTTCTTCCGCCGGACGATGTTCAAGCGGATCGTGCCGAACCTGAAGCGGATCGGCCTGCTCTCCGGGCGGATCCGGCCGCGCTACGCCGCGCTCGGCCTGCTCGAGTACGAGCACGGGCGGTCGGCCAGCGAGCTGACGGCCAAGGAGCTGCTCGACGACGCCTGAGGCGGGGGCGACCGAGGCGGCAGCCGGGGCGCGGCGAGGGCGGATGCCCGCGCCGGCCCCCGGCGGCGATCAGCAGGTGGCCCCGAGGCACGACGCGATCTGGACGGCGCACCGGTCCTGGACGCACTCCATGTCGCCGTCGCAGCGGGGGAGCGACGAGAGGGCGCACGTCAACACCTGCTCGGCGAAGAACTGGGCGTTGGCGCAGCCCTGCGCCATGCAGTTCGAGACGCACGCGATCCCGATGTCCGGCGGCGTCTGCTCGGGATCGATGCACCCGAACGCGCAGGTGATCACCTCGAGGCAGCTCGTGGGCTCGCACGCGCCGCAGTCCGACGGACAGGCGGCGCACGTCTCGAAGGGCTCGCAGACGCCGTTCGAGCAGATCGAGCATACGCCGCAGTCGCGCTGGCACGACGCGCACGTCTCCGTCCCCGAGCAGCGGCCGTCGCCGCACGTGGCGCAGCCGCCGCAGTCCGCCGGGCACGAGAAGCAGCCCTCGCGCCCGGGGTCGCACACCCCGTCGCCGCACGAGGCGCAGTCGCCGCAGTCGGGGGCGCACGAGAAGCAGCTCTCGCTCGCCCTGTCGCAGACGCCGTCGCCGCACGAGGCGCAGACGCCGCAGTCACCCGGGCACGTCAGGCACGTCTCGTCGCCGCCGCACGCGCCGTCGCCGCAGCCCGGGCACCGGCCGCAGTCGCCGGGGCAGCTCGCGCACGACTCGCCCGCCGGATCGCAGACGCCGTCGCCGCAGTCCGGGCAGAGGCCGCAGTCCACGGCGCAGCTCCCGCAGCTCTCGTCGTCGCTGCAGGCGCCGTCGCCGCACAAGGCGCAGGCGCCGCAGTCGCCGGGACAGCTCGCGCACGACTCGCTCGCCCTGTCGCAGGCGCCGTCGCCGCACGCCGCGCAGGCGCCGCAGTCGGAGGCGCAGCCCGCGCAGTCCTCGGAGCCGTCGCAGACACCGTCGCCGCACGCCGCGGGCTCGACGCCGGGCGGGACCGGGTACTCCCACGTGTCGGTGCGGCCGCAGCCCGCGCCGAGGCCCGACCCCGCGAGGGTGACGAGCGCGGACCAGGCGACCGCGCGCGGGAAGGAGAGGCCAGGGCGACGCCGCCCGGACCGCAGCATGGAGCTCAGCCGGCTTGTGATACCCATTCGATCGGCCCCCGGGACGTGAGAGGTCTGGTCACGAGCAGGAGCGGGAACGGCTCGCGGGCCGCGGCTGCGCCGCGCCGAGCCTCCCGCAGCAAGGCGTGCGGACGGAACGTACACGGAAACGGTCGGCCGATGGCGCCGAAGCAAGGCCGCAGCGGGACAAAATGAAAGAGGGCGACGCCTCCGGAGAGGCGCCGCCCAAAGCGCATCGCAGCCCGCGCTTCACCAGGGAAGCGGCGCGCTGCGCAGCGGGCTCACTGCGCCGGGGGCGCCGTCGGAGCCGCCGGGTCGGCCGGAGCCGAGGGAGACGACTCGGGCGTCGCCGCCGGGGCCGCCGCCGGGTCGGCCGGGGCCGCCGCCGGGTCGGACGCGGGCGGGGTCGCCGTCGACGGGTCGGACGCGGGCGCGGAGCCGCCGCCGCAGGCAACGGCGAGGGACGAAACCGACACGGCGACGAGCGCAAGAACGAGCTTGTTCATTGGAAAATCCTCCGAAAAAGAGGGCGGCGAGGCCGCCCTCCCAACCTGCAGACGTATGAGCCGCGCGTCGAATCCGGCGGCCACCCACCCAGACGCCGCGGGTCGACAGAACGGCTCACAGTTTTTTCGATGAGCCGCCCGAGCCCCACCAGGCGTCTAGAAATTTGTGGGAAGCTCGGGGCGCTCCTGACTCCGCCAGGGCAAGCAGCCCCGGGGATGCGAAGGGCCGTTCACGGCCGAGGGCCGGCTTCCCGCGTGGGCGTCGCGACCATCTTCAATCTGCTCCTCTTCGGGTACGAACCATGGCTCTGAGACCTCAGCGAGGGCGCTTGCGCCTGGTTGAACCGGTGGTCCCGGCTGACCCGGTCGCGGAGGCCCAGGAGGACGCGGGCGACGTCGGGTCCGCGTTCGTCCCGGAGGAGCGCGGCCGCAGGGATGTCCGGCCCAGGGGCGCGCGCGTCGGCGACAGGCGGCCCTCCGCCGCGACCGGACCAACGGAGCGCGGGGCCGGCCTTACGGAGCTGCCGGACGCGCAGCTCGTGATCCTCGGCGCCCGCGGGGACGTGAGCGCCCTCGAGCAGCTCTACCGGCGGCACGCGGCGTTCGCCATCCACCTGGCGACGCGCATCGAGGGCTCGGCGCGCGACGTGGAGGACATCGTGCACGACGCGTTCCTCCGCGCGTTCGAGCGCCTCGGCGACCTCGTGGACCCGGCGGCCTTCCGGGCGTGGCTCGGGTCGATCGTCGTCCACAAGGTCCGCTCGCGGATGCGGCGCGCGCGGCTGCTCGGCCTGCTCGGGATGGGCAAGTCGAGCGAGCCGGTCGATCTCGACGCCCTCGCGAGCCCGGCGGCCTCTCCCCACATGCGCGCGCAGATCGCGCAGATCTACGCCCTGCTCCAGACGCTGCCAGCCGACGAGCGGATCGCGTGGATCCTCCGCTCGGTGGAGGGGCACGATCTCGAGACGGTCGCGCAGATGACCGACTGCTCGCTGGCCACCGTCAAGCGGCGGATTTCACGGGCGCAACACTTCCTCGACGGACATTTTGTGGATCCCACCAGCAACGAGGCGTCATCATGAGCCGGCGAGGGCTACCCCGGATCGCTCCGGCAGATCTGCGCGACCACGCGACCGACGACCGGATCGCGCGCGTCTGGGACCGTATCGAGCACGACCTCCACGCGCGCGAGCCGGCGTCGCGGCGCCGCGCGGGCACGGCCGCGCTGCTCGCGGCGGCGACGTTCGCGGCGTTCGCGGGCGGCCTGTGGCTCGGCAAGTCGATCTGGAGCGAGGCGCCGGGCGCGCCGGCGGCCACGGCCGTCGCGCCGACCGACGACGTGCCGTCGCTCGTCGACGTGTTCGCCGCGGGCACGCAGGCGCGCACCTTCCAGCTGCCGGGCGGCGGCACGATCTCGCTCACGCCGGGCACGACCGTCGAGGTCGAGCAGCGGGCGGACGGGGGCGCGCTGACGCTGCGGCTCGTGCAGGGCGAGGCGTCGCTCGACACCGTGAGCGGGCCGCGCGCGGCGGCGCTCTCGCTCGTCGCGGGGGAGGCGCGGCTCGCGATGGCGTCGGGCAGCGCGCTGCGCGTGCGGCACAACGTCGACGACATCGACGTCGACGTCACCGACGGCTCGGTCAAGCTCACGTCGCCGGCCGGCTCGCGCGAGCTCGGGCGCGGCGACGCCGAGGAGGGCGTGCCGATCCGCGAGCGCACGGCGGCGGTGGCGCAGCCGGAGCCGCGGCGGCCCCGCAGCACCACGGCGCCGCTGCCGCGCGCGAGCGAGCCGGTGGCGTCCGTCGAGTCGCCTGTCGCCGCGCCGCCGCCGCCGGACTGGCGCGCCCGGTACAACGCGGGCAACGTCGCCGAGGCGCTGCAGAGCCTGCAGCAGCAGAGCGGGGGCGTCGACGGGGCGATCGCCTCGGCGAAGACGGCGAGGGAGCTGATGGACCTCAGCGATCTCCTGCGCGGGAAGGGCGGCGACCGGGCCGCGGCGATGCGCGCCTTCGCGCGCGTCGTCGAGGGCTTCCCGACGGACGCGAACGCGCCGATCGCCGCGTACAAGCTCGGCGACATGTACGCCAGCATGGGCGAGCAGGCGCTGGCGGCCAGGTATTACGAGCAGTCGCGCTCGCTGTCGCCCGAGGGCAACCTCGCGGAGGACTCGTTCTGCAAGCGCATCCGCGCCGAGGTGGTCGCGGGGCACAAGGACGAGGCGTCCCAGATGGCCAGGGAGTACGTGGCCAAGTACCCGGACGGCCGGTGCGAGGACGTCCAGCAGATCCTGTCCGGCGAGGACGAGGCCGCGGAGGGGGAGCCGGAGGCCGCGCCGCCCCAGCCGTCGCCGCCGGCGGTCCCCGACGCGAGCCCCACGCCCTGATCCTCCGGCGCCCGCCCCCGGCGCTGGCTCCTTCCTGCTGAGCTCTCCTTGCGGATCGCCGCCGAGCGGCGGCGGCGTCCGCGCGCCGCGTCCGCGCGCCGCTCGGCGCCGCATCCGCGCTCGGCGCCGCATCCGCGCTCGGCGCCGCGTCCGCGCGCCGCCGCCGCTCCCACCGCTCCGGTGGGGAGCTTCATCTTTGCGCTCACACGCGATCTCGACACCCCACGATCGCTGTCACGGGTGGACGCTCAAGCGATCTTCTCCGGGCGCGCGACCTGCGGAGTCCGCGAGACAACAGGGCTCGAACACCGCCTGTCGCAAGGAGGATGAAGCGAGGAATCGCCGCGAAACGGCCTGAAGCATGCCTGTCGGGCAACCGCGCGGCCACGACGTCGTGCGATCGTTTGCACGGGAACGCGGCTGGTGAACGGTGAGGTCCTCACCCGGCGGGCCGGCGGACAGGCTTGACATCGCGTAACGGTTCTGTGCTTGCTTCCGCGCCGGAGAACCGCCTGGAATGACCACCGCCGTCCGCACCAGCTCCCTCCCCGTTCGCAACGACCCTCTTGCTCTTCCGCCCTGGAAGCTGGTGTTGCCGCGCGGCGGCTATGTCTCCTCGACGGAGGCGCTCACCACGGCGATGGGCGTCCCGGGGTTCGTGCTGCTCGACCTGGGCACGCTCGCCGGCGGCCACGACGCGCACCGGCTCCTCGGGCTGCGCTACCTGATCGCGAACGGCGAGGTGTGGAGGACGCACTTCGGCTGGCAGCGCTCCCTCGAGACGGCGCTGCGCCGGGAGCTCAACGACGAGGTGCGGGTGCAGGACCTCCTCTCGGAGGCGGAGGATCTGCTCGCGCGCCTCCGGGAGGCGCGCGCGTCGATCACGCCCGCGGACCGGGACGAGCTCGCCGGGTACATGGAGGACGGGCTGCTGCGGGCGCTCAAGCGCCGCGATTTCGAGGACGAGCGCCTCCTCAAGTTCCTGATCCTCGTGCAGGACGAGCCGTCGCTGCGCGACCAGGCGGCGGAGCTGCTGCGCGCCAGGGCCGCCGAGCTGTACCGGGAGGACCCGCAGGTGCTCGACCTCCTGTACGCGGCGGTGCACCGGCTCGGCGCCTACCCCGCCACGACCGTGAGCGCGGGCCAGCTCAAGTACATCCTCGTGGCGGACAAGGGCGAGATGGGCGTCCGGGCCACGCGCGAGGCCCTCGCCCTCGGCAAGATCCCCGTCGTCCTCCACAGCCTCACGGACGACAAGGACGCGCTGCAGGTGCGGATCGCGCGGGAGGGCGGCGGCTTCGCGGTGGGCCTGGAGGGGAACTTCCGCGAGAGCTACGCGAACTACGTCCAGATCGCGGACAAGGTGAGGGCCGAGTTCGCGCGGCGCTTCGGGGACGGGTGGGAAGAGGAGCTGGCGCGCGCGGGCCTCTACCCCGGCTACGGCCCGCTCGCGGAGAACGCCGCGGCCATCCGGCACTTCCGCCAGGAGAACATCGTCTTCGTCGGCCCCATGCAGGACGTCGTCGAGAACGCCGGCGACAAGCGCAAATTCCGCCTGATGGCCCAGGAGTTCGACCCGGCGGCGGTGACCCCGGGCCTCGTCATCGACAGCGACGATCCGGGCGAGATCCAGCGGATCATCCTGGAGACGCACGCCGCCGGGGGGTTCACCTTCCCGGGGCGGCTCAAGGCCGCGAACGGCGGCGGCGGTCGCGGGCAGGCCGTCATCCCGACCGAGGAGCAGGTGCCTCAGGCCATCCAGAAGGTCCTCGGCGAGATCAAGGCGTACAACTGGCAGCCGGGCGTGATGTTCGAGCAGAACATCCCGGAGACGATCCACCTGGAGGTGCAGGTGCTGCGGGACCGCTACGGCAACACGCGGCACTTCGGCATGCGCGACTGCAGCGAGCAGCGCGCGAGCCAGAAGATCCAGGAGGAGGCGCCGCCGGCCCTGCTGCGGCGGTACCCCGGCCTGGAAGAGCGGATCTGCGAGCTCGCCGTGCGGATCGCCGAGCGCGTGGGCTACGTGGGCGCCGGCACCGTGGAGCTGATGTTCAAGGACGGGAAGTTCTACTTCCTGGAGATGAACACGCGGATCCAGGTGGAGCACCCGGTCAGCGAGGAGAGCTACGGCATCAAGCGCAAGCGCGGCCGCGTCCCCGTGAACCTCGTCGCGTGGCAGATGCGCATCGCGGACGGGCAGGCGATCGATTTCGAGCAGCAGCACGTCGTGCAGACGCACTGCAGCCGCGAGTTCCGCATCAACGCCGAGAGCTGGAAGCCGGAGCTCAGGGACTCGCGCGACGGCGGCAAGGGGCTGTTCCTGCCCAACGCCGGCGTCTTCGATCGCATCGCGCTCCCGGACGCCGACGCGCTCCGCGAGGCGCTCGCCGACAAGGGGGTCAGCGACCTGAAGATCCGCTTCGACTGCGGCTTCGAGGAGGGGGACGTCCTGGTCAACAAGGACCCGACGTTCGGCAAGCTCATCGTGTCCGTGAGCAGCAAGGACCCGGACAGGGCGTATGAGCTCCTGCGGCTCGCGTCGCTCGAGGTGCTGAAGCGGCTGAAGATCGAGGGGCGGCAGGTGCGGCCCGACGGGACGCCGATCGCGGACGCGCCCTTCAAGACGAACATCCAGGATCACGTGCGCATCCTGAAGATGCCCCTGTTCAAGCGGCACTCGAGCAACGACGATCGGGGCCGTCACGTGAACTGGGTGGTGGCCGCGTTCCGCGCGGAGGGATGATCGGGTGACGACGGCGCGCCCTCGCCGCGGCCTGCGCGAGCTCCCCCGGCTCGCGCTCCTGAGCCTGCCGAGCTGCGCGCTGCTGCTCGCCGCGGTCCCCGCGGCGGCGGCCGAGCCCTACGTCGCCGTGGCGAGCGGCGGCCGCGCGCCGGCGCCGAGCGCGACGCCGCTGCCCGCCGCGCCGGGTCCCATCGAGGTGCGCGTCGCGCTGTCGCGCGGCGCGGCGGAGGAGGTCCCGAGCGTCCGGCTGCGGCGCCTGCTCGAGATCGAGCTCCCGGACGGCGTGACGCTCGCCGCAGAGCCCGTCGGCCCGCTCGGCGATCGCGTCGCGAGCGTGTGGGTCGACCGGCCCACCGCTGCGCGCCTCGAGATCCAGGTGCGCCTCGACGGCCGCGCCGTGGTGCGACGGCAGATCGCGGTGTCCGGCCTCACCTCGGACGTGGCCGCGCGGCTCGTCGCGATCGCCGCCTCCGAGATGATCGTCGGCGAGGTGCGCCGGGCGCGCGCCCCGCGGCGGCCGCCGTCGCCGCGGCGCCCCACCGCGGACGAGGTCGAGCTCGCCTCGCGCGACCTCGACGTGCTGTCCGTCTCGGCCGGGCCGTACGCGGCGGTCGTCTCGGGCGGGCCGCGGGCGCTCGCCGGGGCCGGCATCGCGCTCGGCCTGCGGCGCCTGCGGCTCACCGAGTCGCTGTTCGCCCGGCTGCTGGCGACGCCGTCCGGCGGCGACACGATGCGCTGGCTCGAGGCCGGCCTCTCGGGCGACTACCGCTTCTGGCTCAACGCCTCGTGGCGGCTGTCGGTCGGCGCCGCGGCCTCGGTCGCGTCGGTCAGGCTGCCCGCCGCCTCGTCCGTCGACGGCATTCCGGGCGAGCGCGACACGTGGTCCGCCCGCGCCGGCGTCGGGCTCGGCGTGGAGACCCGGGTGAGCGGCCCGCTGTGGCTCGGGCTCACGCTGGACCCCGGGGTCGTGCTCCGGCCGGCGCCGTACAAGGACGCGCGCGGCGAGGCCGGCGCCGTCGAGGGGGCGTGGCTGGGGGTCGGGCTCTCGCTCGCCACCGAGCGGCGCTCCTCGGCGCCGCGGTGAGGGGCGGGTAGCGGCGCCGCCCGCGGGCGCCGATCCGCGGTATCGTGGTCGCTGATGGATGACGAGATCCTCGAGCAGCTCCGCGAGCGCTACGCGTCAGGGAACCTCATCGTCTTCGCGGGCGCGGGCGTCTCGGCCGCTGCGGGCATGCCCACCTGGAAGCAGCTCGCCGAGAAGCTGCGCGACCGCGCGCGGCGGCGGAGCGCGGACCCCGCGGTCCTCGACGAGATCCAGCAGTACATCTCCTCGAACCAGCTCATCAACGCGCTCTCCGCCGCGAAGCTCGCGCTCGGGCCGCAGGACTTCAACTGGACGGTCGACAAGGAGCTCGACGACACGGGCCGCGACGTGCCGGACGTGGCGCAGGCGATCGCCGCGCTCAAGCCGAAGCTCAAGGCGGTGCTCACCACGAACATCGACCGCTTCCTGGAGCGCGCGTTCCAGGGCGAGTGGCGCGTCGTCGACCGGCCGGTCGGCGACGTCGCCATGGACCGGCGCTTCATCCTGAAGCTGCACGGCACGCTGCGCGCGTGGGACACCTGGGTGTTCTCGCGCGACCAGTACGATCGCGCGATCTTCGGCTCGCCCCTCTTGCAGGACGCGTTCGGCGCGCTCTACCGCACCCACTCCATCCTGTTCGTGGGCTTCGGCCTCGCCGACGACAACATCGATCAGACGCTCGCCCGCGTGCGCGCGCTCTCGGGCGGGCAGCCGCCGATGCACTTCGCGCTGCTCCCGAAGGGCGTGCCGCCGTTCCGCCGCAAGCTGCTCGAGGAGTCGGGCATCCGGCTCATCGCCTACGAGAACCAGTCCGGGGATCACGCGGAGGTCGCCGAGATCCTCCTCGGCCTGGAGCAGGGCGCGCCGGCGCCGCAGCCGCCGCAGCCCCCGCCCCGCCCCGCGACGCCGGCCCCGGGCGCGCGCCCGAACGCGGCGCCTCCGAGCGCGCGGCCGACCGTGGTGCCCCCGGGGCACGCGCGCCCGACCGCGCAGCGGCCGGTGCGCGTCTTCTTCTCCTACGCGTCGCGCGACGAGGAGCTCCTCTCGCGCCTCGAGGCGCACATGAGCCCGCTGAAGCGGGAGGGGCTCATCGCGCCGTGGCACAGCGGGAAGATCGGCGCGGGCGAGGACCTGGAGCGCGCGATCGGCGAGCAGCTCGAGGCGGCCGACCTCGTCCTGCTCCTCGTGAGCGCGAGCTTCCTCGCGTCCGAGCAGGGCGACGCGCAGGTGACGCGCGCGATGGAGCGGCGCGCCGCGGGGCAGGCCGCGGTCGTGCCGATCCTGCTCCGCCCCTGCGACTGGGAGACGACGCGCTTCGCCGAGCTCCAGGCGGTGCCGCGGGACAAGAAGCCCGTGACCAAGTGGGCCGACGAGGACGAGGCGCTCCTCCAGGTGGTGCGCGAGATCCGCGCCGTCGTGACGAAGCTGCGCGCCTCGCTCGGGTGAGCTCGGACGCGCCTGCCCGGCGGATCCGCCGCGCTGCGCGGGAATTCCTCACTCTTCCGCCTCGTCGTCCCGTGAGGGATCGCCGCGGCTCGCGCCCGGGCGCCGGCGCCGGGCCTGGCGATCCCGGAGATATCTCGGGGTTTTCTCGGGCCTTCTCGGCCTCTGGCCTTTCGCGCCGCGGCGCGCGCGACGGGCACGGATGCACAGCGGGACGCGCACGAGGATTGCTTGGCCCGCTGGGCGGACAACGCGAGCCAGCGGAGAGGTGCCATCGTGAGCCCATTGCACAGAGAGCGAATGGTGACGGCGCGCGAGAGCAGCCTGCCCGAGGCGCGGATGCATGAGGAGGAGCTGCCGCCGGAGTCAGGCCGGCAGCCGGCCGGCTACACGGCGCGCGGCGGGCCCACCGGGGAGCCCTGGCCGGAGCGGCCGCCGGTGCTCACGCCGGACGAGGCGCGCGAGCTGTCCGAGCGCTGGAGCGCGATCCAGGCGAGCTTCATCGAGGCGCCGCGGCTGGCGGTCGAGCAGGCCGACGCGCTCGTGACCGAGGTGATCCAGCGGGTCGCCCAGAGCTTCCGGGACGAGCGCAGCGCGCTGCAACGCCTGCTCGACAGCGACCTCGGGCCGTCGGAGGCGTCGACGGAGGAGCTCCGGATCGCCCTGCGCAGGTACAGGTCGCTCCTTGGGCGCCTGCTGGCGTTCTAGCGGTTCAGGCGTCCTGCCGCGGATCTGCCTCGCGAGAGAGATTTCAACGCCAAGGCGCAAAGACGCAAAGACGCCAAAATGCATGAAACTCATTCTCTTTTGCGCCTTGGCGCCTTTGCGCCTTGGCGTTGAAAATCTCCCTCCGGGCCCCTGGCCGGGCTCCTGGTGGGCGGAACCAGGGCGCGACCCGCGCCCCGCTATCGGCTTGTAGCGGGGGCTGGGCGCTTCTGGCATGGTCGGCGCCATGCTCGTCCACGGTGGTCTTCCCTGGGTTCGACGCGGCGCGCGCCGCCTGACCGGCGCCTCGCTCGCCCTGCTGCTCGGGTGCTCCGGAGCGGCGCAGGCGCCTTCGGCTGCGCGGCCGGCGCGCGTCGTGAAGACGCCGCCCGCGCGATCGAAGGCGCCGGAGGGGCCGCCGCTCCTGCCGGCCCACGTGATCGCGGAGCTCGAGGACGAGGACGCGACGCCCTACTTCGCCCGGCGCGGCGACGAGGCGCTCCTGCTCTATGCAGCGGGAGGCCGGTTGAGGACGCGCGTCCTCGGCGCGGACGGGGCGCCTCGAGGCGACGTCGCGGAGGTCGGGCCGGTCGCCGCCGACGTGCCCGTCGCCGCGCTCCGCGCCACGCCGCAGGGCTACATCGCCGCGTGGATCGAGCAGACCGAGGGGGGCCGCGCGGTGCGCGTGCTCGCGCTCGACCCGGCCGGCAAGCCCTCGGGCCCGGCCAGCCTCGTCGCCCAGACGGCGGAGGACATCACGTGGCTCGAGGTGCTCCCGAACGCCGCGGGGGCGCTCGTGCTCTGGGAGATGCCGCGCGAGGCCCAGGACAGCGCGGCCCAGGACAGCGCGGCCCAGGACAGCGTCGACCGCGTCGACGTGGTCATGACGGTCGTGGCGCAGGGCAAGGGCGCCGCGATCAAGCCGACGGCGCCCGCGTCGGTCGCGCGCGCGGTGCTGGGGTGGAACGCGGTCGCGACCGAGCGGGGCGCGGCGGTCGCCCTGGTGCTCCCGCCGGCCAGGGGCGAGCGCAAGCCCGCGCGCAAGGCGGACGCGGAGGACGCCCCCGGGGCCCCGAAGCTCGGATCCATCGCGCTCCTGGAGATCGACGCGGCCGGGAAGGTGTCGGCGCCGGTGACGGTCAGCCCCGAGCCGACCGCGCAGATCGATCTCGAGGTCGCCTCCGTGGGCGGGCGTTACCTGCTCACCTGGACGGACGAGCGGGACATCGACAGCGCCGTCTTCGTCGCGGCGGTCGAGCCGGGCGGCAAGGTGGTCGTGGCGCCGCGGCAGGCGACGCCGCCGTCGGGCGAGCAGGCGCTGGTGTCGCTGGTCGCGCCGTCGGCCGAAGGAGGTGGCCGGGCGCTGCTCGCGTGGGAGGACCTGCTGCGCCTGCGCGGCGGCGAGCGCGGCGGGGCGGATGCGCGCGGGGAGGGGCGGCTCATCCACCTCGCGTCGGTCGGCCCGGACGGCGCGCTCAGCGCGGAGCGGGCGGGGCTCGTCTTCAGCGCGAGCGGGCCGCCCGATCTCGTGGCCGACGGCGACGGCTTCGCGGCGGTGACGCTCGCGCCCGCGACGCTCAAGGCGAGCCGCGGCGAGGCCGCGCCGCCGGTCTGGCCGACGTTCGTGCGCTTCGGCCCGGACCTCTCGGTGCGCGCGGCGGAGCCGGTGCGCGCCGCGCCGTTCGCGGCGACCGACGGGGTGCCGTACCTCGTGCGCGGGCTGAGCTGCCACAAGGGCGCGTGCACGACGCTCGCGAGCGCCGCGGCCGGGGCGCCCGCGCAGCAGGGCGGCGCGGGCGCGGCGGGCGGGCGCGCGGGCGCGGCGGGCGCGGCGGGGCGTGGCGCGCCGCTCGCGCTCGTGTCGCTGCCGGTGCGCGAGAGCGCGTGGCGCGCGCCCGCCTCCCGGGAGGACAGGGACCCGCCGCCGCGCGCGACAGCGGTGCGCGCGCTCGTCGAGGGCGACCACATCGCCAGGGTCGCGGCCGCCGAGCTCGACGGCGGCGGGGCGCTCGCGGCGTGGGTGACGTACTTCGTCGAGGGCGCGTCGGACCGCGCGCCCCGCGGGCAGGACCTCTCCGCGACGCTGGCGGTGCGCGCCGCGTCCCCGGGCGGGCCCGGCAAGCTGAACGTCATCTCGCAGAAGGCGTCGTCGATCGGCGGCGTCGCGATCGCGGCGGCGCCCCCGGCGCCGGCCGACGCGAAGGGCAAGGGCGGCGCGGCGCAGGGCGAGAGCGTGCTCGCGTGGGTCGCGCGGGAGCGGGGCGAGACGCAGGTCTACGTGACGAAGCTCGACGCGACGGGCGCGAAGGTCGCGCAGAAGAAGCTCACCACGGCGCCGCGCAAGAAGCAGGGCGGCGCCGCGAGCGAGGCGTCCGACGTGGCGATCGCGTACGACGGCGCCGGGGGCTTCATCGTCGCGTGGGTCGACTCGCGCGACGGCAACGCCGAGGTGTACGCGGCGCGGATCGACCGCGCGCTGAACAGGACCGTGCCGGACCGGCGCATCACGAACGCGCCGCTCGACGCGGCCGAGGTGCAGATCGCGGTACGGGGCCAGGAGGCGTGGCTCGTGTGGTCGGACGCGCGCCCGGCCGGCGACGCGGCCGCGGGCGCCGCGGGGGGCGCAGGTGAACCGAGCGGCGAGGCGAGCGGCGACATCTTCCTCGCGCGGCTCGACGTGAAGACGCTGCAGCGGATCGGCGACGAGTCGCGCCTCCACGCGTCGCCCGAGCACTCGCGCAGCCCGGTGCTCGCGCCGCTCGAGGGCGGCGCCGTCGTCGGCTGGGTCGACGAGGTGGCCGGGGGGGGCACGGCGGCCGGCGGGGGCGCGGCGGCCGGCGGGCAGGCGCGGTTCGTGCGGCTCGACAGCGGCGGCGCGGCGCAGGGCCCGCCGCTCGCGGTGGCGGCCCCGGACGGCGCCGGGGTGTCGTCGGTCGCGCTCGCGTGCGACAAGGTCTGCCGCGGGGTGCTCGCGTCGGCGCCGGGCGACTCGGTGGTGCTGAACGCCTTCACGCTGGCGCCGGGCGAGGCGTCGGCGCCCTCGCTGAAGCCGCTCGCGTGGCTCACCGGCAGCGCGTCGCAGGACGTGTCGCCGGTGTTCGCGGGGCGGTCCGGCGGGTCGCTGTTCTTCGCGGACGACTCGGTGAGCGGCGCGGGGCGCGTCCGGTGGATGACGATCGCATGGCCCTGAGCGGCGCGGGGCGCGCTCGTCGGCGGAGCGCCGCGCCCGCGCGCGGCGGGGCGCTGCTCCTCGGGGCGCTGGCGTCGGCGCTCGGCTGCCCTGCGCCGCCGGAGCTGCCGCCCGCGCCGCCGCGCCAGCCGGCCGGCGCGGCGGTGCTGCCGGCGTGCAAGGGGAGCGGCTGCTCGCAGGCCGGGGCGCTGATCGCGGCCGCGCGCGCGTTCAGCGACGTGCGGCACGACTACCTGCTCGACACGTCGAGCGCGATGGTGCCGGGCCGCGGGCTGTCGCGGAGCGCGGCGGGGGTGTTCTCGCCGGTCGGCGTCGCCTGCGCGCGGCCGAAGGCGGAGCTGGCGTCGCCCGCCGGCGCGGGGGCGCCCGCGGCCACGAGCGGGACGGCGGCGCCGGGGGCGATCGGCGGCGCGGGGGCGCTTGCGACCACGGCCGCGCCCGCGAGCGCGTCGGCGACGACCGCGCCCGCGAGCGCGGCGGCGACGGGCGCGCCCGCGCCGGGGGCGGGCGAGCGCGCGATCGACTTCCGCTATGTGGGCATCGCCGTCGACTCGGTCCTCGTGGGCGCCGACGTCGACCTGCCGGCGTACTTCAGCGCCGGCGGGACGCTCGACAGGCGCCGGCTGCGGCTCGTGGCGATGGCGCTTGTCGCGGACGAGGACCCGCAGTTCTTCGACCCGACCGAGAGCGTCGTACCGGCGCCGGGCGGCGGCTGCGCGTGCGGCCGGGCGACGCACTTCATCGGGGCCGTGAAGCGCGGCGCGATGGTCGCGTACGAGACGGACGTGACCGCCGGCGAGGCGCACGGCACGGCGATGGGCCTGTTCAAGGCCCGGCTCGAGGCGGGGGACCGCCGCGTGACGATGACCTCGGTCGGGGAGCTGGCCATCGAGGGCGTCGAGGGCGCGCCGGTGGCGGGCGCGAAGGGCGGGCAGGCGTTCGGCGCGCTGCGGCTCGAGGTGAAGAAGGCGGTGCCGCTGGCGTACGCGATCTACCCGGTGGCGGACGTGTGCCGCTTCTCGCTGGCCGAGCCGGAGATCGCGCCGCTGCCGGTCGACCTCGGCGTGGTGCCGTACGGCGCCGCCGGGACGGCGCAGGCGCTCATCACGAACCGGGCGCAGGTCGACGTGCGGGTGACCCACGGCGAGCGCACGGTCGAGGTGCCCGCGCACGGCAGCGCGGAGCTCACGTTCTCGTGGACGCCGGAGGGCGAGACCGCCGGCTGCGAGCGGCAGACGCGGCGGGACACCTTCGTCGTGCAGCCGAAGGACCCGGCGTCCCCGGTGGTGCCGCGCGAGCGGGCGGTCGTGGTGCCGCTGCAGGTCACGACCGGGATGCCGACCTTCTCGAAGCACGAGCCGATCGCGACCGAGACGGGGCGGTCGCCGGACTACGGGCGCGCGAGCGTGGACTGGACGTGCCCGGCCGGGTACGTCGTGGAGCAGTGCGAGCCGCAGCTCGCGAGCTGCCTGTCGTCGACGGGGAGCTGCAACGCGGAGGGCTACCGGCTCACGGCCGAGGCGACCGCGGACGGGCGCGGGTGCGCGTTCCGGTGCACGGGGCCGAGCTCCTCGATCTGGGGCGACCACGGGTGCGCCTACACGGCGACCATGGTGTGCCGGCTGGGGTGCAAGTAGAGGCGGGCGGCGCGGTGGGCCGTGCGCCCTCCGCGGCGGCTTCGGCCTGGCGCGATCCGTTGTCGTGAGCCGACCCAGCTTTGCGCGGCTTCGCCGCGGCGGCCGCGAAGAGAACCGTCTCGCGGCGTTCAGCTGCAAAGGACGTGGGATTCTGCCCCTCGTGCCCATGAGGTGTCATAATCCCCTCCGATCCGGTGAAGACGACGCTGCTTGCGAGCACCCACTGGCTGATGGAGGAGGACGGCGACGGGCGCGTCGTGTGGCTCGCGCGCCAGCCGGTGCCCTTCGCCTCCATCGCGGAGCTCACGAGCGCCAACGCGGCAGTGCTGCGGTTGATCGCATCGCGACACCGGAGCGCTGGCATCGTCGTCGACATGCGCCAGGCGTCCGCGCGCAACGACGCCGCGTTCGAGAAGGCGATGCACGGCATGCGGGCACAGATCACGTCGAGCTTCGCGCGGACGGCGGTATTGGTTGGGACGCAGGCGGGCCTGCTGCAGGTGTGCCGCCTCACGCGGCAGGACGGCGCGACCAGCTTGGCAACCATGAGCGAGGCGGAGGCGCGCCACTTCGCCCGCGGCGAGTGGACCGAACCGTCGAGGGGTTGAGGACTCGAACGGCTGCTTGACGAGCGATATCGTCCCTGGGCGGGGACCAGCCCACGGCGGCGTTCTTGCACGGTGGCAAGCTGGAGCTCGTGGACGGGCGTGGGTGCGCGTTCCGGTGCACGGGGCCGAGCTCCTCGATCTGGGGCGACCACGGGTGCGCCTACACGGCGACCAGGGTGTGCCGGCTGGGGTGCAAGTAGGGGCCGAAAGCCGCCTCTCCAGCGCGGAGATGGGTGCGACCCATGTTTTTGTTGGAGGCACGTCCACCCGGAGATGGGTGCGACCCATCTTTTTGTGGAGGCACGTCCACCGGGAGATGGGTGCGACCCATGTTTTTGTTGGAGGCACGTCCACCGGGAGATGGGTGCGACCCATGTTTTTGTTGGAGGCACGTCCACCCGGAGATGGATAGGGCCCATCTTTTGTTGAGGGGTGGCTACCTGGAGACGGGTGCGACCCATCTTTTGCTGGGGAGGCGACCACATAAAGACGGGTGCGACCTGAGACATCCCCTCAAATTCTTCAGAAAATTCACAGGGAGGCGGGGGGGCAAATCTTCAAAACACTCCCCGCCTCCCCGCCTCCCTGTTCAATTTCTCCTCTGAAAATCTCCTCTGAAAAGGGCTGCAAAGTGAGGGGACTCCTCAGGGGTGCGACCCCTCTCCAGGCGGGCGAACGGTCTCATTCGAAATCCCGGAACCCGGAAGAAGGGGAGCGATCGCGTCGTGACGCCATGTCGCGGAACCGGAGCGGCGGCGCTCGCACCTAACCGCCCGGATGCCATGCGATCTCCTCGACGGCCGACCTCGATCCTCCTCGTCCTCTGCGCCCTCGCGGCGATCCTGAGAGCCGGCCGCGCGCACAGCGGCGGCGCGGCGGAGGACGACACGGGTGCTTCCGTCCCTGCCGGGCGCGACAGCGCGCCGCCGCCTCCGCCGAGCTGCGCGGGCGGCACGCCCGGGGCCGACGACCGCTGCGGTCTCGGCCATGACGACGACTGCTGCGCCAGCCTGCCCGTGCCCGGCGGGACGTTCAACCGGCTCAACGACCCGCGGTATCCGGCGAGCGTGAGCGGCTTTCATCTGGACAGGTACCTTGTCACGGTCGGGCGGTTTCGCCGCTACCTGGACGAGACCGGCGGCCCGACGCGGGCGAGCCCGCCCCCTGCCGGCGCCGGGGCGCACCCGAAGATCCCGGACAGCGGGTGGGACCCCGCATGGAATACCCTGCTGCCGGCGACCACGGCCGCGCTGAAGCAGGCGCTCGTCTGCGATCCTTACGGCTGGCCGACCTGGACCGACGCGCCGGCCGCGAACGAGGACAAGCCTATCGTATGCGCGACATGGCTCGAGCTGTTCGCGTTCTGCGCGTGGGACGGCGGGCGCCTGCCGACCCAGGCCGAGATGAACTACGCCGCCGCCGGCGGCGACGAGCAACGGCTGTATCCGTGGGGCTCATCCCCCATCACCCCCGACGAGGCGGCCTTCTGCTGCCAGGGCGACGGCACGAGCTCGGTGCCCTGCGAGGGCTCGTCCCCTCCGTGGAATCTCCTCCACTGCACCACCGACGACCTCGCGCCCGTCGGCTCCTTTCCGCGGGGGGCCGGGCGCTGGGGTCAGCTCGATCTCGCGGGCGAGGCCTACAAGGTCACGCGCGACGCCGCCGATGACGACCGCCCGCTCGTGCCGTGCATCGATTGCTCCCGCCTGGACAACCACGCTGCCCTGCGCGTCGCGCACGGCGGGAGCTTCGTCGCCCCCGGATACCGGCAGGCGACGACCTACCGCGCACCCTACGAGACCAACGGCCGCCACTACTATGTCTCGGCGATGTGCGCGCGCGACCCTTCAGCGCCGTGAGCCTCCACCCGAACCCTGCGGAGAGGCGCGCCGCCGGCGCGTTGTGGCAAACTGCCACGCTGCCAGCGGCCGCGCGGCATGGCCTCCAGCGCGCGGGTGCACTATTCGTTCATAGACATCCATGCTCGACAAGCTCGACATCGCCCGCGCCCTCCGCGAGATGGGGATGCTCCTTCAGATCAAGGGAGAGAACCCTTACCGGGCGCGCGCCTACGAGACCGGCGCCGAGGCGCTCGAGGAGCTCACGGACGACCTCGGCGAGCTCATCAAGGCCAGGAAGCTCACCGACATCCGCGGCATCGGCGCGGCGCTCGCCGCCCAGATAGCCGAGCTCTACCAGACGGGGCGCTCCGAGCAGCTCGAGAAGCTCCGCGCCGAGCTCCCCCGCGGCGTCCTCGAGCTCTCGCAGGTGCCGGGCATGACGCTCAAGCGGATCAAGGCGCTCCACGAGGCGCTCGGCATCGGCAGCGTCGAGGAGCTCAAGCAGGCGTGCCTCACCGGCAAGGTCCGCGGCGTGAAGGGCTTCGGCGCGAAGGTCGAGTCGAGCCTGCTCGAGGGCGTCCACCGTTACGAGACGCACGACGAGCGCGTGCTCCTCGTGGACGCGCTCGAGCTCGCCGAGCCGCTCCTCGGCCACGTGCGCGGGTGCGAGGCGACCGAGCAGGCCGATCTCGCGGGCGGGATCCGGCGCTGGGAAGAGACTGTGGCCGACATCGACGTCGTGGCCGCGACGGACGACGCCGCGCAGGTGATCGACTGGTTCGCGCGGTTCCCGCGCGTCGCCGAGGTCGAGGAGCGCGACGAGGCGCGGTGCAAGGTGCGGTTCTCGGGCGGCCTCCGGGGCGAGCTCCTCTGCGTGCCGCCCCGGTACCACGCCGCCGCGCTCCACCACCGGACGGGCGCGCCCGCGTACCTGACCGCGCTCGGCGCGCTCGCGCGCGAGCTGGGGTTCACGCTCGACGAGCGCGGGCTCCTCCGCGGCAACAAACGCCTCTCCGCGAAGACAGAAGAGGACCTCTACCGGCACCTCGGCCTCCCGTACATCGCGCCCGAGCTCCGCGAGGGCGCGGAGGACCTCGTCGCCGCCGCCACGCGCGACAGCGGCGAGGACGAGCTCATCGAGGAGGGCGATATCCGGGGTATGGTGCACTGCCACACCGTGTATTCGGACGGCAAGAACACCATCGAGGAGATGGCCCTGGAGGCCGAGGCGATGGGGATGAAATACCTCACCATCACCGACCACTCGCCCGCCGCCCATTACGCGGGCGGCGTCGGCCTCGATCGGCTGAAGCAGCAATGGGACGAGATCGCCCGGGTGCAGGAGCGCGTGAGCGTGAAGCTCCTCCGGGGCACCGAGTCGGATATCCTGGAGTCCGGGAACCTCGATTATCCGGACGCGATCCTCGAGCAGTTCGACGTGATCATCGCGAGCATCCACTCGCGCATGAAGATGGACGCGGACCAGATGACGCGCCGGCTCGTGAACGCCATGAAGCAGCCGGTCTTCAAGATCTGGGGGCACGCGCTCGGCCGGCTCATCCAGCGGCGCGAGCCGTTCGCGTGCCACGTCGAGGAGGTGCTCGACGCCGTGGCCGAGTCGAGGGCCGCCGTCGAGGTGAACGGCGACCCCTACCGCCTCGACATGCAGCCCCGCTGGATCAAGGAGGCGCGCAAGCGCGGTATCCGCTTCGTGATCTCGACGGACGCACACTCGACGAACGCCCTCCACAACCTGCGCTTCGGCGTGGGCACCGCCCGGCGCGGCGGCCTCCGCCGCGGCGAGGTGCTGAACGCGCTCGGCCCGGCCGCGTTCAAGAAGGCGGTGCGCCCCGCCGCCTGACGCCCGTCGCGCGGCGCCGTGGGTGCGCACGTCGCGTGCGCCCCCAACACACATGCGCCGCAGCGTACAATCCACGATAACGGACCTTTGTCTGTTTTCCAGGGCCGCCCGGCGTTGACGCGCGCGTCATCGACGGCCGAACACCTCGACAGGCGGTGCGCCTCGTGTGACCGTTGAGCTGTCATGACGACGCCGATGCCGACCCCCCCGCCCGCCGAGAACATCGTCTCTCTCATCGGCCACACACCGATGATCAAGGTCACTCAGCTCGACACGGGCCCGTGCGAGCTCTTCCTCAAGATGGAGAGCCAGAACCCGGGCGGCAGCATCAAGGATCGCATCGGGCTGTCGATGATCGAGGCGGCCGAGAGGGCCGGGCAGCTCGGCGGCGACCGGCGGCACCTGGTCGAGGCGACGGCGGGCAACACCGGGCTCGGCCTCGCGCTCGTCGCCGCGCGGAAGGGCTACCGGCTGACGCTCGTGATCCCCGACAAGATGAGCCAGGAGAAGGTCTTTCACCTGAAGGCGCTCGGCGCGAACGTGGTGATGACGCGCTCCGACGTCGAGAAGGGCCACCCGAGCTATTACCAGGACCTGGCGGCCAGCATCGCGCGGGAAGAGGGCGCGTTCTACGTGAACCAGTTCGAGAACCCCGCCAACGCCCTCGCGCACGAGACAGGGACCGGCCCGGAGATCGCCGCGCAGCTCGGCCACAGGATCGACGCGATGGTGTGCGGCGTCGGCTCGGGCGGCACCATGACCGGGCTCTCGCGCTACTTCGCCAAGGCGCAGCCGCGGTGCGAGATGGTGCTCGCCGACCCGGAGGGCTCGGTGCTGGCCGGCTACGTCAAGACGGGCAACCTCGGCAAGGCGGGCTCGTGGCTCGTGGAGGGCATCGGCGAGGACTTCCTCCCGCCGATCCTCGACCTCTCCCGGGTCCAGCTCGCCTACACGATCTCCGACCGCGAGAGCCTGGAGACGGCGCGGCTGCTCCTCTCCAGGACGGGCATCCTCGCCGGCTCGTCCTCCGGGACGCTGCTCGCGGCGGCCCTGCGCTACTGCCGCGAGCAGTCGTCGCCGAAGCGGGTCTGCACGCTCGTCTGCGACAGCGGCAACAAGTACCTGTCGAAGATGTACAACGACTTCTGGATGGCCGATCAAGGCTTCACGGACCGCGAGCCGACAGGCGATCTGCGCGACGTGATCTCGCGCCGCCACGCCGACAGGGCGGTGGTCACGGTGCAGCGGCAGGACGCGCTCCTCGTGGCCTATGCGAGGATGAAGCTCTACGACGTGTCGCAGCTCCCCGTCCTGGAGGGCGGCAAGATCGTCGGCCTGGTGGACGAGTCGGACCTCCTGCTGGCGGCCGTCGACGACGTGTCGCGCTTCCGCCAGCCGGTGGAGACGGCGATGACGACGCGGCTCCGCACGGTCGACGTGCGGACGCCGATCCGGGATCTCCTGCCGATGTTCGACGCGGGGCTCGTGCCCATCGTGACCGACGGCGACGAGTTCGTCGGGCTCGTCACCCGCATCGATCTGCTCAACCACCTGCGGCGCCGGGTGAAGCTGCACGAGGTGTGAGCTCGCTCGCGCGCCGCCTTGTGGCGCCAGCGGGCCTGTGATGACATCCGCGCCATGCAGAAGGCGCACGGAACAGGCATCGCCAGCTTCCTCCCCGCGGGCGCCAAGGTGGCCGCGGCCCACGCGCTGTGCCCGGCGGCGCTCGCCCTCGCGGCGTGCGCGCCCGCGGCGACGTCGCCGCCCGCCGCGGCGCCGCCGCCCGCCGCGCAGGCCGAGGGGCCGGCGCCGTCGTCCGGGCAGGGCGCGCCCGGGGGGCTCGACATCGCCTCGGCGCGGGTCGTCGACCTGACGCACCCGATCACGCCGGAGATCCCGCTGTACCCGGGCAACAAGCCCTTTGCCCTGGAGACGCTCAGCACCGTCGAGAAGGACGCGTATTACTCCAACCGATTCGCGATGGACGAGCACGCGGGCACGCACGTGGACGCGCCGGCGCACTTCAGGGCCGGGGCGGCGACCGTCGAGCAGATCGCGCCGGAGCAGCTCGTGGGGCCAGCGGCGGTCGTGGACGTGACGACGAAGGCGGCGGCGAGCCCCGATTACCTGGTCACCGTGGACGATCTCCGGGGCTGGGAGGCGCGGCACGGGGCGCTCGGCGCGCGGCACATCGTGCTGGTCCGGACGGGCTGGGGGGCCCGCTGGTCCGATCCGGCGAAGTACAGGAACCAGGACGCGAAGGGCGTCATGCACTTCCCCGGGGTGTCGGTGGAGGCGAGCCGCTACCTGCGCGAGCGCGGCGTCCGCGGCGTCGGCATCGACACCCTCTCGACCGATCCGGGGCCGAGCCAGACGTTCGAGCAGCACAAGGCGTTCCTCGGGGCCGGCGGGTACCACATCGAGAACCTCGCCAACCTGGAGCAGCTCCCGGAGACAGGGGCGGTCGTGATGGTCGCGCCGCTCCCGCTCGGGCGCGGCAGCGGCGCGCCCGCGCGGGTGCTGGCGCTGGTGCCGGCCTCCAGCCCGGCGCGGTAGGCGCGGCGCGCGGGAGGGTCAGGCAGGTAGACGGTGATCACCCGGGTGGTCGTCCGGGCTGCCGGTGAGGTTGCTGGCGCAGTGGGCTCACCCGGGGTCGGCCTCGCCCCCGTTGTCGGGCGTGCCGTGCGGCGGCGGCGCGCCTTGCGGGCCTTGATGCGCCGGTGCGCCGTGCGGCGGCGGCGCGCCTTGCGAGCCATGATGCGCGGGTGTGCCGTGCGGCGGCGGCGCGCCTTGCGGGCCGTACGGGCCGTACGCCGCCGGCGGGCCATACGGGTACGGCTGCGCGGGGCCCGGCGGGAACGGCGGGCGCGGCCTCGCCGCGGCGCGGCGCCGGGCCACGGCGCGGAGCGCGTAGTACACGACGGCGCCGAGCGCCACCAGGAGCAGCAGGGTGGGGCCGGCGGTCGCGACGAGGACCGCGGCGTTCACCACGAAGGCCCCCGCGTTCTCGATGCCCTCCCTGGCCGCGCGGGCGATCCTGCCGCCGGCGCCCTCGGGCTGCTCTTCATAACGCGTGGTGATCGAGAGCTTCACCGTCGCATAGGCGATCTGGCCCTCCAGGAGCCGCTCCTGCGCCTCGATCTGCTCGATCGTCCCGCGCACGGTCGCGAGCTGGTTCTCGACCGCCACCACGTCCGCGAGGCTCCCGGTCCGGTCCGACAGCAGGTCGAGCAGCCGCTTCTCCTGGGCGCGGGCGTTGCGGAGCCGCGCGCCGATGTCCGCGCGCTGCTCGGTCACGTCCTCCGCCTTCTCCGCGTCGGCGACCACGGCGCCGACCGAGGCCACCACGGCGCGGAACGCGCCGACCCTCGCCGCGGGGACCCGCGCCTCGAGCGACGCGCTGCGGTGCGGGCCGCTGTGCACCCTGGCCTCGCTGACGTACCCGCCGTGCTCCTCGACCGCCGTCCGGAGCCGCTGCATCGCCGGGTCGAAGGCGTCGACAAGGACCGTTGTCTCGACCGTGATCCGCATCGCCCGCTGGGAGAGCGGCGGCACCCCGGGCGAAGGCCCCTGCGCCTGCAGGTTGAGCGCCGCGGTCTGCATGGGCGCGGGCGCCGCGGAGGACTCCATCGCCGAGGGGGAGCGCTCCGAGCGGGCGCACCCGCTGGTCAGGACGACGGCCGAGAGGAGGGCGACGGACAGGCTCGCGCGCACGCGGCGAGGAGAGCGGCTCCGGGGCATGCCCGGGGGAACGGCGGGCGGCCGGCGACCTTACGCCCGGTGACGAGCGGCCTCCGAGCTGAGCGGTGTCCAGCACGTTCCCGGCAGATCGGGGGCCGCCGCGCGGGCGGCGGGCTCGACCCGCGCTCGGCGCGCCGGTTGCGAGGCGGGCCGTCACCCATGCCCACACGGAAAGACGATCTCCCGGGATACGACGTGATCATCGTCGGCGGCGGGCCCGCCGGCCTCAGCGCAGCGCTCATCCTGGGGCGGTGCCGGAGGCGCGTCCTCGTGTGCGATTCCGGTCAGTACCGCAACCACGCGGCGCACGAGATGCACGGCTTCCTGTCGCGCGACGGCATCGCGCCGTCCGAGCTCAGGCGGATAGGGCGCGAGCAGCTTCAGCCCTACGGCGTCGAGATCCGCGAGGTGACCGTCGCGGGGGTCCGTCGCGAGGACAGGCGCTTCGAGGTGACGCTGGAGGGAGGCGAGCGCCTCGTCTGCCGCAAGCTGCTGCTCGCGACAGGGCTCGTCGACCGGCTACCGGATCTCCCGGGCCTCGCCGCCATGTATGGCAAGAGCGTGCACCACTGTCCCTACTGCGAGGGCTGGGAGGTGCGGGACCAGCCGATCGGCGTTTATGGACAAGGGTGTACGGGGGTCCTGATGGCCGTGAACATGAAGACGTGGAGCGACGATGTCGTGCTTTTCACGGACGGCCCGGCGTCGATCCCGAAGGCCGAGGCGCAGCGGCTCGAGCGGCACGGCGTCGGCGTGCGCGAGGGGCGGATCGCCCGGCTCGAGGGCAGGGACGGGCTGCTGGAACGCGTGGTGTTCGAGGACGGCAGCGCCGTGGAGCGCCGCGCGCTCTTCCTGAAGACGACGCTGGAGCAGGGGTCGGATCTCGCGAAGAAGCTCCGCTGCAAGGTCACGGAAGCGCGCGGCGTGGAGACGGCGGACAGGCACGAGGAGACGACGTGCGAGGGGGTGTTCGTCGCCGGGGACGCGTCGAGGGACGTCTTGCTCGCCATCATGGCCGCCGCCGAGGGGGCGGACGCGGCGTTCGGGATCAACTGCGCGCTGCAAGAAGAGGATCTCGCCTAGCCCCGTGGGGCAGCTATCCTGCCGGGGATCTGCCGCGCGAGCGGAGAAATTTGAACGCAAAGACGCAAAGACGCAAGGACGCAAGGGAGAGCATCTGTCCCTTCTCGCGCCTTTGCGCCTTTGCGCCTTTGCGCCTTTGCGTTGAATCTCTCCGCGGATCTCTGGCCGGGCTGCTGGACTGGCGAGGTCGGCAGTACGCGGTGTGTGTCGTTTTGCCACCGGTGTGATCCGCTGGCCGTCGCGCGCGTGCAACGGCGTTCCTCGCGCCCTTGCGGTCCTCTTCTCTTCTCTCAGTCGCCCCGCCACCCGGGCCCACGCCCGCGGCCGGGGTGCCCCGGGCCGTGGGGCGGGCCGGGGCGCTGCCGCCGCTCGGCCTCGAGCTCCTCGTAGCGGGCCCGCTGCTCGGGCGTGAGGACGCTCTTCACGCGGGCGTCGGTGCGGTCGCGGAGCTCGTCGAGCGCGGGGCGGCACTCGGCGAGGAGCCGCTCCCGCTCGGACTCGGCCTCGGCCAGGGTGGCCTTGAGCTCGCGCACCTGGTCGCTCGTGAGGTCGAGGTGACGACGCATGGCCCCGAGGCGGAACTGGGCGCGCGCCTCGGTCGGAGGGCGCCGGAAGGTGGCCTCGAGGTCGCTCAGGGCCGTGCCGCGGCCGATGGCCGCGCCGGCGACCCCGCCGAAGAGGAAGACGGCGGCGAGCACGGCGAGGGGCTTCCAGCGCGCAGGGGAGGGCGGGGGCGGGGACGAGGAGGGCTCGGTCATTCGCTCGCCTCGAGGGTGTCCACGGAGGCCATGATCGCGCTGTCGAAGTCGCGCTGCGTCTGCAGGAAGAACAGGACGCTCGCGGCCGCGGCGAGGGCGGTGACGAGGATCGCCGCGCGGCCCGAGCGGACGATGCCGTCGGCCATCGCAGGGCGCGCGGGCGCGGCCGTCGCGGGCGCGGCCGTCGCGGCGCGGAGGACCGCGTCGGTGAAGGCGGCGTCGGGCGCGAGGCCGTCCGTCGCGCGGGCGATGCGGGCCAGCGGGTCGTCGTCGGCCTTCTCGTCGTCGGCCTTCGCGGCGCGGAGGACCGCCTCGGTGAAGCGGTCGTCGGCGTCGTCGACGTCCAGCCGATCGGTCGCGGCCGCGAGGCGCGCGAGATCCCGATCGAGGTCGGTCCGGTCGTCGTCGCGGTCAGGCATGCGGCGCCTCCTTCTCGATCTGTCGCGCGCGGAGCGCGGCCCGGGCGCGCACCAAACGTTGCTCGACCGCGCCCTCGGAGCAACCGAGCGCGGCCGCGGCCTCCTTCGCGGGCAGCCCCTCGACGGCGACGAGGACGAGCGCGGCGCGCTCCTGGGGCGGCAGCGCGGCGAGCAGCGCGTCGAGCTCGCGCAGCGCGACGCGCGCCTCGGCGGAGACGAGGCCGTCGAAGCGCGGCTCGGTCGACGCCTCGCGCGCCTCGCGCGGGGTGTCGCGGCGGCGCCGGAGGGCGTCGAGGCAGGCGTTCGTCACGATGCGGTACAGCCAGGTCTCCACCTTCGATCTCCCGTCGTAGCGCCCCTCGCGCAGGGCGCGGTAGGCGTCCACGAACGCCTCCTGCAGGGCGTCCTCGGCCTCCGCGAGGTCGCCGACGAGGCGCGCGGCGAGGCGGTACATCGGCGCGCGCGTGTGCTCGACGATCTGCCGGAAGGCCGCGTCATCGCCCCTGGCGACGCGCGCTGCGACGAGCCTCAGGTCGACGATCACGAGCCCTCGCGATTCTGCTCTCATCGCAACGCGCGCGCCACAGGGACCGGCGCTCAGCGGCGCGCGGGGCCGCCCTCGCCGCGGCCGGGGCCGTGCTCGCCGCGGCCGGGGCCGTGCTCGCCGCGGCCGGGGCCGTGCTGGCCGGGGCCGTGCTGGCCGCGCCCGAGCTTGCCGGCGGCCGGGCCCTTCTCGAGGCGATCGGCGAGCTCGTTGCGCTGCGCCTCGTCGAGGACCGGGACGACGGCGGCGAGCGCGTCGATCATGCGGTCGAGGTGCGCCCGCGGGCCCATCTTCGCGTCCATGGCCGGCAGGAACGCGCTCGCGTCGAAGCGGTCCGCGGCGAACGTCTCGAGCCGCGCGCGCATCTCGGCGCGCTTCTTCGCGTGCTCCTGCTGGCGCGCCTCGCGGTCGGCGTCGGTCGGGCGCGCGCCCTCGAGCGCCTTGTCGATCTGCGCCCGCTGATCGTCGCGCAGGTCGAGGCCGCGGAGGAGGTGGCCCAGCGGGCCGCCCTTCATGCCGGGGCCGCCCTTCATGCCGGGGCCGCCCTTCATGCCGGGGCCGCGCATCCCGGCGCGCTCGCCGCGGTCGCCCTTCTCCCCGTGCTTGTCCATCCTCGCGGCGACCGCGTCGACGAGCTCGCGCCGCTGCTCCTTCGTGAGCGTCGCGTGCAGCGTGCTCAGCGCCCCGGCGACGCGCGCGCGGCGCTCCTCGGCCAGGCGGCCCGCGTCGGGGAGCTTCGCCTCGATCGCGGCCCGATCGATCTTGCCCGCGCGCACACCCTCGGCGAGCGCCGCGAACACCGCCCCGGGCTCCGGGCGCTCCTTCGCGCCGTCGCGCAGGCCCTCGAACGCGCCCTCGATGGTCGACTCCTGCGCGTCCGACAGGTCGAGCTCGTGGAGCGCCGCCCGCAGCAGGTGCTCGGGGCCGTGCGCGCCGCCGTGGTGGCCGAAGCCCCTCCGGTGGCCGCCGGCCTCACCGCGGCCGCCCTTCGGCCCCTGGGCGAGCGCCGCCTCGGCGGCCTCCTCGCGCGGGGACGTGTCGGTCTGGCCCGTCTCCGCGGTGCAACCGGCCGCGCCGACGAGCGCGCCGACGAGCGGCAAGATCCCACCAAGCCTCCACCAACGAGACTGCATCATGGACTCTTCTCCTGGGTCGCCCGCGTCGTGCCGAGCGGGTCGTTCATCCCTGGGACGCCGGCGGGGCGGGGCTCCCTACGAGGGCGAGCTTCTTTTTTTCGGACGCGGGCGCGGCAGGCGGCGCCCGGTCGAAAGGCGCGCGGCCCGGCGAGGCCCCGCGCGCCCGCGGGCCGGGATTCACCGCACGCTGGTGATCAGGTACGTGCGCGTGCCCTGCGGCGTGGCGACCTCGGCCTCGTCGCCCTCGGACAGGCCCAGCAGGGACGCGCCGAGCGGGCTCGTCGTGGCGAGCGTCTGCAGCTCGACCCCCTGGAACTGCATGCGCTCGCCGCCGGCCGCGGGCAGCAGGAAGTAGAGCGCGCGCCGCTTGCCGCTCTCCAGCTCGACGAGCGCCGAGCTCTCGATGCCGGCGTCCGGGCCGAAGTCGCGCACCGCGACGGCGCCGAGCCTGGCGAGCGCCTGCTCGACCTGGAGCACGCGCTCGCTGTGCCCGCGCGCCACGTACGACGCCTCGGTGGCGCGCATGTCCTTGTCGCCCTCGGCGCGGTTCTCCTCGTGCGTCGCGGCGCTGGCGGCGTCGCGCGCCCGCCCGGCGGAGCGCTCGAGCTCGCGGGCGAGCTGTTCCTTCAGGGCCGCGAGCAGCGCGCGCTTGTCGATGGCCGGAGGCATGTGGACCCGCGCACCGTACCAGAGCGGATCGCGACGGTCACTCCGCCGTCGTCGACCGGGCGCCGCGCTCGATGCGGCCGGCTGCTGGTGCGCTCCGGGGCGACCGTCGCCCCTGGACGGCTGCGTCTTCCCCCGCCTGACCGTCGGGGACGAGCGCCGTCACGTCGCCCTGCGCGACCTTCTCGACCTCGCGGTTGCGCGCCGGCAGGTGCGCCAGGGCGCGTTGCGCTCCGACAAGCCGGTGTACCGGACTCGACAGGAGCGACACCCACAGGCCGACTCCCACAGTCGACGACACCCAGGCGCGGAAGCGCCGGGCCACAGGGCCGCCGGGGCCGCGCCCGTCGGGCGCGTGTCTTTCGGATCTGCAACTGGAGGCATCGTGTGTTCACCGCCATCCACTACGGTCCTTGCAGGGTTGCAATCCGCGCGCGGCGCAGGACGAAGCGCTTATCGTCCACGTGACCCGAATGTTTCAAATCCGTGAACACAAACAGGACCAGGACGCCAGAACCGGCGAGGCCGCGCACGGTGACGAACGCGCGACAACATCAGGAATCGCTTTACCGGGATAGGGTGAATGGTGTAGATTCTTGATCTGTCCGCGCCGCTGCTTGACGATGGCACGGTTCGATTCGAGAGCATGAGGTCGCGGCGCGGCTCCACCGCAAGGACGGCTCGGGCGAGCGCACAAGGCATGACGCGACGCCTCCCGCCGCCGATCGCCTGGGCAGCGGCTCGATCCACGCGCTTCGCACGGATCCCGCACGAAGAGACAAGAGGGCTGAGGCATCCCGCTCGAGTTCTCCGGAGGATTCACAGGGCGGCGGGGAGGCGGGGAGGGAAATCTTCAAGATACTCCCTGTCTCCCCGCCTCCCTGTTCGATTCTTCGCTGAAAACGGCTGTAAAATGAGGGGATACCCCAGGACAAGAGGAGCAACGTGAGCCTGTATGCCCAGGAGAGGCTGCGCGTGCTCGTCGTCGACGACGAGCAGAGGATGCTGGACAGCATCGCGGCCATCCTCTCCGACGACGTCGATGTCACCACCTGCAGATCGGCCCATCGGGCGCTGGAGATGGTGCAGACAGGCCAGTTCCACGTCGTCTGCTCCGACTACAAGATGCCTGGGATGAACGGCGAAGAGCTCCTGACGCGGGTCGCCGAGCTGCCGGTCTACACGAGCTGCCTGCTGATCACGGGCGCCGAGGAGTACATCCGCTCCAGCGAGGGGGGCCGCCACTACGTCATCCTCAAGCCGTTCGAGCCCGCCCGGATCACCCGGATCGTCCTGGAGCTCGCGCGCCTCGCCCACACGAGGCGCGCGGTCGGCTCCCACGCGATCTCCCCGGGGCGGGAGACCGTCCCGCCCGCCTCGGCGAAGATCGCGCTGTCCGGCAGGGCGCCGGAGACCCGGGATCCGCAGGATCCTTCGCACCGCGGGCGGGTGAGCTCGTACCCGCCGCCGGCCTCCCGCACATCGAGCACCCTGGGCGCAACGCGGCTCGGCGACGTCGGGCTCCCGGGCCGAACCCTCAAGTGATGGCCGGGCAAGGCGGGGGGCGCGCCGAGGAGGGGGATCGCCCGCGATGATCCGCCGGGATCCGCTCGGCGCGGCGGAGCAGGCCGCGACGGCCGAGGAGATCGTGGCCACGCTGCGCCACGACCTGCGCAACTGCTTCGGGACGATCCGCAATGCGGCGTATTTCATCCAGCGGAAGGTCTCCCGGGAGCAGGTCTGTCGGGACGACCCGCGCGTCGCGCAGTTCATCCACGTCATCGACGAGGAGGTGATCGCGGCGAGCGCGCTGGTCGACGACGTCATCGGCTCGCGGGCGCGCCCGCTGCGCCGGACGGTGAGCGCGAGCGCCCTCGACTGCATCCGCACGGCGGCGGCGTGCGCGCGCATCGCCGGGGCGGGGATCCGCGTCGACATGGACGCGGCGGACGGCGTGGTCGAGCTCGACCCGGACGAGCTGTCGCTGGCGGTGCGGTGCCTCGTGGAGAACGCGGCGGAGGCGATGGACGGGGGCGGCGTGGTGACGCTGCGCGGGAGCGTGGTCGGCGCCCGCTACCGCATCGAGGTCGGCGACACCGGGGCGGGCGTGCCCGAGGCGGAGCTCGAGGCGATCACGCGCCCGTTCTACACGACAAAGCCAGGCCACCTCGGCCTCGGGCTCAACATCGCCGGACGCGTGGCGCGGCGGTATTTCGGGACGCTCACCCTCGGCAGCGGCGCGCCGCGCGGGACGCGGACCTGCATCGAGCTGCCCCTGGCCGGCGCGCCGGGCGCCGCGGGGCCGACGCCGTGACCGCGGGCGCGGGCGGGCCGCCGCGATGAGCATCCGGACCGGGCTCGCGCTGATCTTCGCCGTGGCCGCGTCGGTCGTGCTGCTCGCCACCCTGGCGCTCCACGTCACCTCCGGCCGGATGACGCTGCTCCAGCGGCGCTCCGAGCTCGCGTACGAGGACCTCACCCGGCACGTCACGCTCGCCAACCACGCGAGCCGCTACATGCGCGAGGCCGCGGAGATCTCCCTCGGCGGCGGGGACACCGAGGAGCTGCGCCACCTCGGCGGGCTCGTCGCGCGGGACCTGGCGACGGTGGAGGCGCTGGGCCGGGCCCGGATCGACGACGAGCGCCTCCGCGAGGGCGAGGACGCGGCGCAGCAGGCGAAGGACGAGCGCCTGCGCCGGATGCGCGTGAGCTTCGCGAGGATCGCCGGGGACATGGACGAGGTGACCCGGCTGGCGAGCGCCGGGGAGCGGCGCGCCAACCGGCGGTTCGTGGAGGCGCCCGAGCGGGAGTACGAGCGCGGGTTCGTTCCCCAGATCGACGCGGCCATCGCCGACGCGCGGCGCGGCGTCGCGCGCAGCACCGAGGAGGCGGGCCGCGCCGGCGCGCAGATCCGGCGCGCGGGCGTCGCCCTGATGGCGGCGGCGCTGGTGATCCTCGTCGTGCTCCTCGGCGGCCTGCTGCGCACCATGGCGCGCGGGTTCAGCGCGCTCACCGGGTGCGCGCGGCGCATCGCCGCGGGCGACCTGACGTCCACGGTGCCCGACCTCGGGAAGCACGAGTTCGGGCGCATGGGCGCGGCGCTCCGCCACATGGCCGAGGGCCTGCGCGAGGCCCAGGAGTCCCGGCTGCGCGTCGAGCGGCTCGCCGCGATCGGGCAGCTCGCGGCGAGCGTCGGCCACGAGCTGCGGAACCCGCTCGGCGCCGTCAGGAACGCGGCGTACTACCTCGGGAAGCGCCTTGCCGGCACCGAGCTCGGCGCGGAGCCGCGCGTCGCGCAGTTCCTCGCGCTCATGGAGAAGGAGCTGCTTGCGTGCACCAGGATCATCAACGATCTCCTGGACTTCGCCCGCGAGCGCCGGCTCTGCCGCTCGGCGTGCCCGCTCGGGCCGCTGGTCGACGACGCGATCTCGGTCGTGCAGGCGCCCGCGCACGTGCGCCTCCAGAACGAGGTGCCGCCCGGGCTGCCGGTGCCGAGCCTCGACAAGGATCAGTTCCGTCAGGTGCTCGTGAACCTGATCCAGAACGCGGTCGAGGCGATCCCGGCCGGGCGCGAGGGGCGCGTGGGCGTCGCGGCGCGCGCGTGCGACGGGGAGGTGATCGTCTCGGTGACCGACGACGGGGCCGGGATCGACAGGGAGCACCTCGCGAAGATCTTCGAGCCGCTCTTCAGCACGAAGCTGAAGGGCACGGGCCTCGGGCTCGCCATCACCGCCGGCATCGTCCGGCTGCACGGCGGGACGATCGCGGTGGAGAGCGAGCCCGGGGCGGGGACGACCTTCACGATCCGGCTGCCGCGCGCCGCGGCGCCGGCGACGGGGGCCCCGCAGCCAGCGTGAGAGGCGGGACGACGATGCGATCGACCAGGCGGGTGCTCGTGGTGGACGACGAGGAGGGGATGCGCGCCACGCTCGCCGCGAACCTCGAGCTCGAAGGGTACGAGGTCGTCGAGGCGCGCGACGGGGCGCACGCCCTCGAGCTCGCGCGGCAGCAGCGCTTCGCGCTCGTCCTCAGCGACGTGAAGATGCCCGGCCTCAACGGCGTCGAGACGTTCCGGGAGCTCCGGCGCATCCAGCCGGGGCTCACGGTGGTGCTGATGACCGCCTTCGCGATCGAGAAGCTCATCGAGGAGGGCATCGGCGAGGGCGTCTACGCGGTCATCTACAAGCCGTTCTCGATGGAGCACCTCGCGCGGATCGTCGCGCGGGCGCTGGAGTCGCGCCCCGTGCTCGTGGTGGACGACCTGCCCGACGTCGCGGAGACGATCGTGGCCGGGCTGCGGGCGGCCGGGCTGCGCGCCGAGGCGGTGTACGACGGGTACGCGGCCGTCCAGCGCGCCCGGGACGAGGCGGTCGACGTGTGCGTGCTCGACCTCGTGATGCCGGCGCTCGACGGCGTGACGACGTGCGAGCTGCTCCGGCGCACGAGCGCGCAGATCCGGGTGATCGCGATGACCGGGCGCGCGCCGCCGGAGATGATCCACGCCTTCACGAGCCGCGGCGGGTACGCCTGCCTGCACGAGCCGTTCGAGGTGCGCGAGCTGATGCACGCGATCGCGCGCGCCCGGAGCGATCCCCGGTCGTGCTGAGGGCCGCGCGACATCGCGCCGCGCGGCGGCGGAGGGCCGGGGGCGAGGCCTCGCGGCCGCGGGCGCGCCGGCCGGGGCGGCGCCGGAGGGCGGCGTGAGCGCGGCGGTGCTGCTCGTGGACGACGACGAGGCGTCGCGGGTCGTGCTCGCGGCGCTGCTCGAGGACGAGGGGTTCCAGGTCGACGTGGCCGGCTCGTTCAGCGAGGCGGGCCGGATGCTCGCGGCGGAGGGCGCGCGGTACGACCTCGCGCTGCTCGACCAGCACCTCGGCGACGGCCGCGGCGCCGACCTGATCGGGCCGCTGCGCGCGCGCCTGCCGCGCGCCAGGGCGGTGCTGCTCAGCGGGACCGGCGGCCATGACCTCGGCGGCGCGCGCGCGCCGGACGCGGCGCTCTCGAAGGGGCTCGCCTTCCCGGAGTTGCTCGAGGAGCTCCGGAAGCTGCTCGGCTGAGCGCGCGCGGGCAGGCAGCCAGGCGCGCGCGGGCTACTGCTCGGGGGTGCCGACGCCGAGCAGGGCCTTGCCCACGATCTCGCGGATCACGGGGCCGGACAGGGCCATGAGCGGGCCGCTCATCGCGTCGCGCAGGTGGCGCTCGATCGGGCGGCTGCGCATGTAGCCGGCGCCGCCGGCGATCTCCAGGGCCGCGGTGGTGATCGCGACGGCGGCCTCGTTGGCGACCGCCTTGGCCTGGAGCTGGAGGAGGCCGTAGGACGGATCGCCGCCGTCCGCGGCCTCGGCGGTGCGCATGGCCAGGGCGCGCGCAGCCTCGAGGCGCAGGCTCATGTCGGCCACGGCGAACTGCACCCACTGCAGCTCGGCGATGGGCCGGTCGCCCGGCGGGAGCACGCGCTCGCGGGCGTAGGCCACGGCCGCCGCCATGGCGGCCTCGGCGATGCCGATGGAGAGCCACGCCGCGGCGACGGGGATGGGGTTGGGCGCCAGCGGATCGACGGCGAGGCGCCGCGCGTCGGGCAGGAGCGTGTCCTGGAAGCGCACGATCTGGCTGCGCGTGGCGCGCATGCCGAGGGTGTCCCAGATGGGCTCGATGGAGATCGAGTCGTCCCTGTCGATGAGGAAGAACGCGGGCTGCCCGTCGCAGACCGCGGCCGTGAAGAAGCAGTCGGCGTGCTCGCACCCGCTCACGAAGCGCTTCTCGCCCGTCAGGCGATGGCCGCGCTCGGCCTTGCGGGCGACCTGGCGCGGCACGAGGAACATGTTGCCGCTGGTGGGCTCGGAGAGCGCGTTGGCGACCCACGCGCCGCGGCGGAGCGCCTGCTCGAAGCGGGATCGCTCGTCCGGGTCGATCAGGGCGCGGAACACGGACATGGCGCCCTGGTGCATGAGCCACGCCGTCGCGAACGACGCGTCGCCCCGGGCGAGGATGGCGACGATGCGGCCGAAGGTGAGCCACGAGCACGGCGCGCCGGCGCCGCCCTCGGCGCCGAGCGCCGCCGTGTTGATCGGCGAGCGGATCGTGGCCGCGAGCCCCTCGACGGGGAAGGTGCCTTCGCGATCGTGCCGGGCCGCGTGCTCGGCGAGCAGCGCCGAGATCCGCTCGGCCTCGGCGAGCAGCGCGTCGGCCTGGCTCGGTTCCTTCTCTCGATTCATCGGCTCGCTCCTCGGGGGTGCAGGGCTACCGCCCGTCGCGCGGGTCGCGCACGTCGCGCGGGTCGGGCGTGCTCGCGGGCGCGCCGCTCTCCACGCAATCGCAGACCTGGCAGCCGTTCTTGTCGGTCACACAGCGGCTGTCCTTGCCGAGGCACAGCGGGCGATACTCGGTCGGGCAGGTCTCCTTTGCGCCCGAGAGGTTCGGCGTGGGGGACGCGGAGGACACCGACTGGCAAGGCGAGAATCCGTAGTTGCAGGCGTGGCCGCACCCGAGGGCGCCGCCCGCGGCCAGCGCGACGAGCGCGGCGAGCAGCACGAGCAGCATGTCGGAGCGGACGGCGCGCGCCGTGACGCTGCGCTGCGCGGGCGCCGGCTTGACGCGGCCCTCGCCGGGCGCCGCGGCGCCGCGAGGGCTCACGGCGTCGGCGCGCCGTTCCCGCGCTCGGCGGGGCGCCGGGCGCGCGTCGGCGCCGCCCGGAGAGAGGTCTTCCAGCGCGCGTGTCTGTGCGTGCGTGATGTCAAGCATGATGGCCCCGTCAACTCCAAGCGTGGGGGCCCTCGGGAGCCCGCAAACTTCGATGCTATGGAGGTCCGGCGCCGCTGGCAAGCAGGCGTATCTTTCCGCTCGGGGCGCGCTGGACCCGCCTGAGTCGATGTGCGCTTGCGGATGTGGGTGGACCTGGGGCCGCGGGCAGGACGCCGGGAGCCCGGGTATCACGCGAGGGCGGGCTGATAAAACGGATGTCCGGGCACGTTGAGGTTCAGGAAGGTGACCTTCTCCTTCAACCAGTGATCTCGCCGAGCGGCGTCGCCGCGCCCCTCGAAGTAGCGCGCGAGGAGGTCGTAGCTCGACAGGGAGCCCAGATCATGGCTGTGGAACACCTTCCGGAACAGGTCCTCTGCGGCGTCCTCTGGCCCGCTGCTCATCAGCGCGTCGGCGTCGCGGCAGAGCTCCGCGAAGCGCTCCTCCGAGAGCCGGGGCTTGTCCCGCACCGCGTCGGGCTGGAGGAGCTCCCGGGCGATGAGCTCTTCCAGGTGATCGTTCATGTAGCAGTCGAGGATCAGGTGGATACGCTCCTCGGAGCCACGGTTGCAGGCGCCGTGGCGCGTCTCGTGAGGGGACAGCTTCCAGAGAAAACCGCTCTTCATGTGGACCGAGCGCGACGGCAGGACGATGAGCGCGTCCGGGTTGGTCTTCAGGGGAACGTGGAGCCGGAGCCTGGGAACGCGGCTCAGGTTGTGCGCCCCGTAGTCGGTGTGCTCCCACAGGAACGCGTTCGGATCGAGCCGGAGCAGCCTGACCCACATCAGCTTGAGGCCTGATCCCTCGATGAAGTCGCGGACCCGCGGCATCCGCGGGACGACCTCGGTGGGGATGGGCGCGCAGTCCGCGAGATCGTTCTCCCGCGAGTCTCCGCTCGCGTTGTAGAGCGCGGCGGTCTTCCACCCGCCGGACTGATACCGCGAGTAGTTCTCGGTCCACGGGATGTCGGCGCGCGCGACGTCGTCGAGCATGCCGTCGACGACGTCGCGGGGGATCGCTCTGAGCTGGGACGTGTACTTCAGCATGAGGCCTCCATTCGGCGGAGCACGGCAGCGGAGACACGCGGGCGAGTCACCCCATCAACGCTGCTGCCTGGCCGCCGCGCGCGGCGCCGGGCTTGATCCCGGCCGCGCCCCCTTGGTACTACTACGGTATCTTGGTTGCAATAAAACGTGCGCCTGTGCCACCATGTCCGTGAGGGGACCGACCTGGCTGGTCCACGACGAGCGCCGCGGCGGCGCCGCGGCGGCCCGCGAGCGCGCGCTCCTGCTCAAGTACACGCACGCGATCGCGCGCTGAGGCGGCGCCGGAGCCGTGATCGCGCGTCGCCGTAACCAGGGTGGTCGCCGCGCCGCGGGCATCAAATGCAAATAAGTTGCATCATCGAGGAGCCCGTTGTAGATGGCGGCCCAGGAGAGGACAGGTGAGCATGTCGGCAGCTTCTCCCATGGCAGCTTCCACGGCCTCGTCCACCCTGGCCGAGGCCGCGCGGGAGCTCGTGGAGGTGGGGTGCTTCTTGAGCCTGCGCGGCTTCGTGCCGGCCACGAGCGGCAATTTCTCGCGCCGGCTCGACGCGCGCACCGCGGCTGTCACGCGCTCCGGCGTGGACAAGGGCGAGCTGACCGAGGCCGATATCCAGGTGGCGGACATCCATGCGTTGCCGCCGCCGGGCGCGTCGGCGGAGGCGCCGCTGCACCTCCACCTTTACCGCGAGCGCCCCGAGGTGGGCGCCGTGCTGCACACCCATTCGGTCGTCAGCGCGCTCCTGTCGTCGCTGCGCGAGGCGGAGGGCGCGATCGCGCTGCGCGGCCTCGAACTGCTCAAGGCGCTGGGCGACACGCGCACCCACGATGCGACCGTCGTGATCCCCGTCTTTCCCAACGACCAGGACGTTCCGCGGCTCGCCGCGCGCGTGTCGGCGGAGCTGGCCCGCCGCCCGGAGGCGGTGGGCTACCTCATCGCGGGTCACGGGCTCTACGCCTGGGGCCGATCCGTGCGCGAGGCGCGCCGCCACACGGTGGCGCTGGAACACCTGCTCACCTGCGAGCTCGAGAAGATGAGGCTCTGTCGATGAGTCACCTGACCATCTATCCTGAGGACCAGCCGGACCGGCCGTCGGGTGTTTACACCGAACTCGACGACATCCGCCGCGAGCTCGGCGCCGTCGGCGTCCGCTTCGAGCGCGTCGATGCCTCCATCCCGCTGTCGGACGGCGCCGGCCAGGAGGAGGTGCTCGCCGCCTACCGCCACGTGGTGGAGGCCGAGCGCGCGGCGCACGGCTACGAGATCGTGGACGTGGTGCGCATGAGGCCGGACGCGCCGAACGCGGAGCAGGCGCGGAAGAAGTTCCTGTCCGAGCACACCCACACAGAGGACGAGTCCCGCATCCTGGTGGAGGGCAGCGGCTGCTTCTACCTGCGCGCCGGGCGGCGGGTGCTCCAGATCGTGTGCACGCGCGGCGATCTCCTCAGCGTGCCCGCCGAGATGCGGCACTGGTTCGACATGGGACCTCAACCCCTGTTCGCGGCCATCCGCTTCTTCGAGCGCCCGGACGGCTGGGTGGGTAATTTCACGGGGAGCGACATCGCGGACCGGTTCCCCAGGTACGCGCCGTGAGCGCGGTGCGCGCGGTCGTCACCGACATCGAGGGGACGACGAGCTCCATCGCCTTCGTGAAGGAGGTGCTCTTTCCCTTCGCCCGCCAGCGCCTCCCGGCCTTCGTGGCGTCGCGCCGGGACGACGCGGCGGTGCGCTGGTATCTTGACGAGGCGCGGGCGCTCGCCGGCGAGGTGGCGCCGGGGGACGAGGGCACCGTGGCGCTCTTGCTGCGCTGGATCGACGAGGACCGCAAGGCGACGCCGCTCAAGGCGCTGCAGGGGCTCGTCTGGGCCGAGGGCTACGCGCGGGGCGAGCTCACAGGCCACGTCCACGCGGACGCGGCGGCGGCCTTGCGGGCCTGGCACGCGCGCGGGCTCCGTCTGTACATCTATTCGTCCGGCTCGATCGCCGCGCAGAAGCTGCTGTTTGGCCACACGGCCCACGGCGACCTGACACCGCTGTTCTCCGGTTACTTCGACACGACGACCGGCCCGAAGGTGGAGCCTGGGTCGTACTCCATCATCGCCCGGGCGCTCGACCTGCCGCCCGCGGACATCCTCTTCCTGTCGGACAGCGTGGCCGAGCTCTGCGCGGCCCGCGACGCCGGGCTGCGCACCGCGTGCCTCGACCGCGGCAAGGTGCCCATCGCCCCCGGGCACGGCCACCCGGTGTTCACCAGCTTTGAAGGGCTCGATCCTTCCGCTATCCCGCGCAGAGAGCGGGTCGATGGCCCAATCGCGTGAGTCAAATGGCGCACAGCACAAGCAGCGTGGATTCACCATGAAGGTCCTCGGCAAGCCCATGCGCTCCATCTGGGTCGAGGCCGACGGCTGGTCCATCGGGGTCATCGACCAGACCCGGCTGCCGCACCACTTCGCGACGGTGCGGCTGGCCACGGCGGCCGACGCCGCGCGCGCGATCCGCGGCATGCTGGTGCGCGGGGCGCCCCTCATCGGCGCCACGGCCGCCTACGGGATGTGCCTCGCGCTGCGGCAGGATGCGTCCGATGGGGCGCTGGAGCAGGCGTACGCGCTGCTCGCCGGCGCGCGCCCCACGGCGGTGAACCTGCGGTGGGCGCTCGACGAGGTGCGGCGCGCGGTGGCGCCGCTGCCGCCGCCCGAGCGCGTGGCCGCCGCTTACCGGCGCGCGGCGGCGCTGTGCGACGAGGATGTCGCTATCAACCGCGCCATCGGCGAGCACGGGCTGAAGCTCCTCCAGGAGGCCTGGGCGCGCAGAGGGCGCGAGGGGCGCGTGAACGTGCTCACCCACTGCAACGCGGGGTGGCTGGCCACCGTGGACTGGGGCACGGCGCTCTCGCCGATCTACATGGCGCACGACGCGGGCATCGCCGTGCACGTCTGGGTGGACGAGACGCGGCCGCGCAACCAGGGCGCCGGCCTCACGGCGTGGGAGCTGGGCCAGCACGGCGTGCCGCACACCGTCATCGCCGACAACGCGGGGGGCCACCTCATGCAGCATGGCCTGGTGGACCTGTGCATCGTGGGCACGGACCGCACGACGGCCCGCGGCGACGTGGCGAACAAGATCGGCACCTACCTCAAGGCGCTCGCCGCCAGAGACAACGACGTGCCCTTCTACGTGGCGCTCCCGTCACCGACCATCGACTGGACGCTTCGCGACGGCGTGCGCGAGATCCCCATCGAGGAGCGCGACCCCTCGGAGCTCTGCGACGTCGCAGGGCGGTTGCCCTCCGGCGAGCTGGCGACGGTGCGCATCACCCCGCCGGGCAGCCCGGCGGCCAACCACGCCTTCGACGTGACGCCCGCGAGGCTGGTCACGGCGCTCATCACCGAGCGCGGGGTGTGCGAGGCCTCGCCGGGAGGGCTGCTGTCGCTCTTCCCGGAGCGGGCGCGCGCGGGCGCCTGACGGACGCGGGGCGCCGCCCCTCAGACCAGGCGCAGCCGCTCCGCCGCGCGCTCGAGCGTCTCGTCCCGCTTGGCGAAGCAGAACCGCAGGACGGGCCCGGGCTCCACGCCGGAGAGGAACGGGGAGATCGGGATCGAGGCGACGCCGTGCTCGCGGATGAGGCGCAGCGCGAAATCGGCGTCTCGCTCGGTCGTGATCTCGGAGGTGTCGACGAGCTGGAAATACGTGCCCTCGCACGGCAGCGGGCGGAACCGCGAGCCCTCGATGAGCTTCAGGAACCGGTCGCGCTTCGCCTGGTAGAAGGGCGCGAGATCGGCGGCGAGCGGATCGCGCGCCACGACCTCGGCATACGCGAGCTGGATGGCCGCGTTCACCGCGAACGTCACGAACTGGTGCACTCGCTGGATCTCGGCCGAGAGCGGCTGCGGCGCCGCGCAATAGCCCACCTTCCAGCCGGTCGTGTGGTACGTCTTCCCGAACGAGCTGATGACCACGGAGCGGTCGGCCAGCTCCGGATACCGCGCGAGGCTCTCGTGCCGGCGCCCGTCGAAGAGGATGTGCTCGTACACCTCGTCGCCGACGACGAGGGCGTCGGTCCCGTCCACCACCCGCGCGAGCTCGCGCATGTCGTCGGCCGAGAGCATCGTGCCGGTCGGGTTGTGCGGCGAGTTGATGAGCAGGAGCCGGGTCCGCGGCGTGATCGCGCGCCGCACCTCGTCCCAGTCGACGCGGTACTCCGGATAGCGGAGCGTGACGAACACGGGCTTGCCGCCGTTCAGCAGCACGGCCGGCGCGTAGGAGTCGTAGCAGGGCTGGAACAGGATGACCTCGTCGCCGGGCCGGACGAACGCGGTCAGCGTGCTGAAGATGCCCTCGGTCGCGCCCGAGGTGATCGTGATCTCGGTCGCCGGGTCGTAGCGGCGGCCATAGAGCCGCTCGATCTTCGCGGAGAGCGCCTCGCGCAGGGCCAGCACGCCCTGCATGGGGGCATACTGGTTGTGGCCGGCGCGCATGTGGCGGGCCACGGTCTCGACCAGCTCCGGCGCGCAGTCGAAGTCCGGGAAGCCCTGCGACAGGTTGATGGCGCCGTGCTCGTTCGCGAGGCGCGTCATCACCGTGAAGATGCTGACGCCGGTCGACGGCAGCTTCGAGGGGATCGCAGGCGTGGTCATGGTGGGCTCCTCGGCCGGGTCCTGACGGGCCGGGACCTTAGCATGTCGCCTCTTCAGCCGGCGATCCGGTCGTGCCCGGGCCGCTCCGCGATGATCACCGAGTTGATCACCTCGTCGTGCGGATGGATCTCCAGGAGCGGCTCGAACGGCGCCATTCCCTGGATGTCGACCTCGGGGTAGAGCAGCGTGCGTAGTCGCTGCGAGCTGCGGACGAGGAGCAGCGCGCCCGGGCGCATCACCCCGTGGAGGTGGTCGAGCAGGCGGCTCTTCTCGCGCCGGTTCATGCCGACGAGCGCGGCGAGGAACACGCAGTCGAACTCCGAGAGGTCGGAGCAGGCCAGGGCGTCGGCGCAGGCGAAGCTGAGCCTGTCCGAGAGCCCGAGCCGACGCGCGAGCGAGCGGGCGTCGGCGCACGCCTCCTCGTCGACGTCGATGTTGCTGACGGGGAGGCCGAGGCGCTCCGCGAGCAGGATCGAGGTGAAGGGGAGCGGACCGGAGCCGATGAAGAGCACGCGCCGCGGCAGCTCGTCGCGCGCGCCCCGGAGGCCGGAGAGCTCGAGCCGGGTCAGCTTGTCGTAGTTCGCGGCGTACGGGAAGCTCCGGAGCTCGGCCGCAGGGTCGTCCGCGGCGGCGATGCGCCGCGCCCAGTGGCGCTCCAGCTCGTACTCGCCGCGCGAACAGACGCGCCACAGGCCCTCCCGGATCGCGCTCACGGCGGGATCTCCGAGCACCTCGTCGGCCTCGCCGCGCGAGCGGGACATGGAGATGCTCACGAGCTCGCTGAACAGGTGATTCACCCGCTGGCTCGGCTCGAGGGAGCCCAGGCTCGCGAGCTCGCTGTAGATGCGGTGAATGCGTGTCGAAAGCGAAGAGTCGATGACCGTGTTCATGTTGCCCTCCAGATCAGCAGAGCCGTTCGTCAGGATCGGTGTGCCAGGGCAGGGGTGCGGAGCTGCCCTCGTAAGCCGCCGGCAGGAGAGCGCGGAGCCGCGCTGCGGCGTCCTCGGGCCAGCCCGCCGGCACGTACGGGAGCCGCTCGTCGAGCCCCGTCCGGAGCGTGAAGCGGGCGCGGACGCGCTCGGGGAGATCGCGAGAGGACGGGATGTACCAGAGGCTCAGCGCGGTGCGCTCCGCGTCGCTGTCGTTCGCGTGCGTGGCGTGCAGGAGGCGCACGTCGACCACGACCAGATCGCCGGCCTCGACCGGGATCGAGACCTCATCGGGGTAGCTCTGGAAGACGGGCGAGCTCGGATCCCGCATGCGCTCCAGATCCGGAATGCAGGCGCCGTGCAGGGGCTCATGGAGCGGGTGGCGCCTCAGGTGGCTGCCCGGGATCACGCGGAGACAGCCGTTGTGGGGCGTCGTGTCCACGAGGTAATAGATGAGGATCAGCTCGCGCGGCTCCGGCTCGTACGCGATCGGGTGGCTCCAGGTGGTGCAGTCCTGGTGCCAGAAGGTCCGCGGCGTCCTCGGCAGCTTGTTGAAGACGATGCCGTGCAAGTAGCGCGGCTCGTCGCACCCGAGGCCGCGGAGGGCCGCGAGGGCCCGGGGATGCCCGATGAGGTCGACGAGCCCCGGCTCGCGGAGGATATCGAACAGGCTGCCGATCGCGACGTGCTTCTCCTGGTACTCCCTGGATCGCTGCGGCGCGAGGATCCCACGCGCGAGGGCGTGATAGCGGCCCACCTCGTCCTGCGCGAGGACGCCCGGGATCACGGCGTATCCCTCCGACAAAAGGCGCGCCCGCGCCGCCGTCCATGGCGGTGGTTCGGGAAGAGGGCTCGCGATCGGCTCGACCATCAAATCCATGAGGACTCCCTTCCTGAGCAACGTGCCCCTTCGAATCACGGCGCCGCGACCGACAGGCAACAGGGGGCGCGAAGCCGTGGCGCCGAGGGCGTACCGGGGCACGACGGGAGATCAGGCGCGAGCTCGTCGGGCGTGCCGTATGATCTCGAGGCCATGCGCGCCGCGCGCGAGGGCTTCGCCGCGCGGATCCGGAGGCCGCTGCGCCGCAAGCATGACGGGAGCGCCGGCGGGCTCGCCGACGCTGGCAGGCCACTTATGTGGCATGAGAAACCAAATGTCAATTGTAAATGAATTGCATTTAATACGCGCGAGCGTTGCGGCTGGGCTGTCGTTTCCCGGCACGGCGCGCCTCGGGGTCAGGGGGCCCGCGACGGCGCCAGATGCGGCGCCTGGCGCCGGAGGATGCCCTCGGCCGTGTACAGGCGGGAGAACAGGTTGCGCGTGGCCGGGTCCGGATCCTCCCAGAGCCTCCTCAGGTATCTCTGGTCGACGAGCCCGGCGCTGCTCAGCACGCAGCCCTGATCGAAGAGGATGGCAGCCCTCTCCGCGAACGGCCTCGAGAACCACATCTCCGCCGGGATGGGGAATCCCTGCTTCTTGCGCGAGGCGATGACCGGGGGGACGAGATCGGCGAGGGCCTGCTTGTAGATCCCCTTCTCGGAGCCGTCGAGCTGCTTCAGCTTGCTCTGGAAATCGAAGGCGAGGCGGACGATCTCGGTGCTCGCGAGGGGCGAGCGGGCCTCGACGCTGTGGCGCATGCTGATGAGGTCCATCTGCCGGAACTCGTAGACGACGAGCCGGCCGTGGAAGTGCAGGAGCTGCACGGCCTGCAGGCTGTCGAGCGGCCAGTCGCCGTAGAGCGAGAGGATCTGGCGGTATTTGCTGCTGGTCAGTCGCGCGGCGTCGTGGTGAGGCATGAGCTGCCCCAGATCGGTGTTCCCGGACCAGTGAAAGGCGCCGTAGTAGCGCTCGGCGAGCTCGGGGAGGGGCACGTCCGCCAGCGCCCGGCCATAGGAGTAGCCGTCGAAGATCTCGTCGGGCCCGCTCCCGGAGAAGATGACGCGCGTCTCTCGCCCGGCCTCCTCGAAGAGCCGGATCAGGCAGGGCGCCTCCTGAGACCCCAGCGGCTCGCCGGCGGTCTCGATCCACCGGTCGAGGTAAGCGCAGTAGTCGGTGTCCGACAGGGTGATCTCGGTGTGCTGCGTCGCGTACTCCCGGGCGAGCGCTCTCGAATAGGCGAACTCGTCGAAGACGCTGGTGCTCTTCGGGAGGAGCTGACCGGTCGGCCGAAATCCGATGGAGAACGTCTTCATGGGCAGGCCGGCGCGGCGGGCCGCGGCGAGGACGGCGGTGGAGTCGATGCCGCCGCTCAGCAGGAGGCCGTAGGGGACCTCGAGGTCGAACGTCCTGCGGCAGCCGTCGACCACGGCATTCCTGATCTCCTGCCGGAGCGCGGGGACGTCGGTCCTCGTCAGGTCGCCGCGCGGGATCCGGTAATAGCGCGCTGTCTCCTGGCGCTCGGGCGTCCTGGTCAGCCAGGTGCCCGACTCGAGCTTGCGGATCTGCCGGATGTGCGTGGTGCTGCCCAGGATGAAGCGGTGCGCGGTGAACTCCGCGAGGCCGTCGAGGTCCCAGTCCTTCCTGCGGTAGGGGTCCTTGACGAGCGGGTCGATCTCCGAGGCGAAGACCAGGGCGTCGTCGTCCTCCCACAGGTAAACCGTCTTCTGCCCGGTGGGGTCGCAGGCGATGAGCCCCGTCTGCGTCGCGCTGTCGAACAGGGCGAAGGCGAACATGCCCTCGAGCTCCTCCACGCAGGCGAGCCCCCAGGCCTCGTACGCCGCGAGGATGACCTCGGTGTCCGAGGCGGTCCTGAACGGGAACCGCGACAGCCGCGCGCGCAGGTCGCGGTGGTTGTAGATCTCGCCGTTGAAGACGATGGTGAGGCGCTGATCGGCCGAGGTGAGCGGCATGTCCGCGCCGGGGTTCCCGGCGTCGGTGATGCGCAGCCGGTTGCTGCCGAGGAGCGCCCAGCTCGCGCATTGCACGGCGCCCCGCGCGTCCGGCCCGCGGTGGTGCATCGCTTCGAGGAGCGACGCCATCTCGTCGTGCTGCGCGGCGCCGATGGGCCGCTTCTTGTTGAAGATGCCAGCGATCGAACACATCGAGCACTCTCCTGTCTGGAGGTGGAGGGAGCGCGGCCCGGAGCGGGCGTCAGGCGGTGACGGGCTCTCGAGAGCGCGCCGGGAACGCCACCGGCAGGAGCCTCGGGAGCGCCAGGTGGAGATAGACAGAGCGCGTCAGGCTGAACAGGAGGAAGGCCATCCAGAGCCCGTGGTTGCCCCAGCGCGTCGAGAAGACAGGCCAGGTGACGAAGAAGACCAGGGTGGCGGCGAGCAGCGAGTTGCGGACGGGGGCGGCCCGGGTCGCGCCCGTGAAGACGCACTCGAGGATCATGCTCCAGAAGATCGCGACCGGGAACAGGACCATCCAGATGAAGTAGCGGCCGGTCATCTGCGCGATCGACTCGAGCGGCGTGAACAGCCCGAGGATGGCCGGCTGCGCGACGACGCACGCGAGGCTGATGGCCAGCGCGGACAGCGAGGCCGTCCAGAACGAGAGCCGGATCGTGTCGTGAAAGCGCTCCCGGGACTGGGCACCTATCGCCTCGCCGGCGAGCATCCCCGCGGTGTTCCCGAGCCCGCCCAGCGCGCTGGAGATGACGAGCTGCATGTGCATGAGGATCGCGTTGACGGCCAGGACCTCGGGGCCGAGGAGCGCGCTCTGGCGGGTGATCCAGCCGAAGACGCCGAGCAGGCAGGTCGTGCGCACGAGGACGTCGCTGTTCACCCGCCACATGCGGGTGATGGCGTGCAGATCGACGAGGTGCTGCCACCTTAACTGGACGCCTCGCAGGTGGCCTCTGCGCCAGATCACCAGGAAGCCGACGACGACCTTCGTCACCTCGGCGAGCACGGTGGCCCAGGCGACGCCGCCCACCCCGAGGTCGAGCGCGGTGACGAAGGTGACGGTCAGGACGAGGTTGAGCAGGTCCATCCCGACATAGAGCAGCATCGCCCAGCGGACCTCGGCCATCCCGATGAGCCAGCCCGCGACCACGTAGCCCATCAACACCGCGGGAGCCCCCCAGATGCGCGCCTCGTAGTAGGCCGCTGCGTGGGACTCGACCTGCCCGTGGGCCCCCATCAGATCGAGGCCGAGGGCCCCGAGGGGGCCCTGCAGCAGCAGAAAGACGCAGCCGACCAGGCCGGCGAAGACCATCGGGCGGAACAGCTGCAACGCGGCCTCCTGGCGGTCGTCGGCGCCGCGCGCCTGAGCCGCGAAGCCGCTCGTGCTGGTCCGGAAGAAGCCGAGGAGCCAGTAAAGGGTGTTGAATATCTGGCTGCCGACGGCGACTCCCCCCATCGTGGCCGCGTCGCCGAAGTGCCCCATGACGGCGGTGTCGGTCGCGTTCATGATCGGACCCGACAGACCGGCGAGGGTGAGGGGGAGCGCGAGCTTCCAGTACGACCCGAAGCTCAAGGCCTCCTGGCGTGACCGCGTGCGGTGCTGGGACATCGATCAAACCCTCGTCACAGCGCGAAGGAGAGGAGGTGTGTCAGGATCTTGTCGTAGGGAGCGGGCCAGGTCTTCCGCTTCAGGAGCTCGGGCTTGAAGCCGCGGCGCAGCGCGTGCGCCGTGATGCCCTGGAGGTCGCTGGCGTTCGAGAGCACGGTGACGACCCTGCCCCCCGGCGCGAGCAGCGCTCGAGAGGCGATCTCGTCGAAGAAGCTCACCATGATCGCGGAGCCCGAGAAGTTCACCCGCGTGAGATCGGGATCGTCGGAGCGCAGCGGGTTCGCGGGCGGGTTGAAGAGGATCACGTCGGCGCGCCTCCCGGGCGGCAGCGCGGAGAAGAGGTCCGAGACAAGGAAGTGGTGCCTTCCGGGGTCGCGCGCGCCCGTGTGCCGCTCGAAGCTCGCGAGGCTCGACGCGACGCTCGCTTCATGGATGTCCATCGCGTGGATCTCGCGGGCGCCGCGCTGCCGCGCGAGGACGGGCTCGACGCCCGCCCCGCACCCCATCACGATGACCGAGGCGCCCTGCGTCTCGACGAGCCCCTCGTGGAGGGCGTCGAAGATCACCTCGCTCGTCCCGCCGGGCACGAGGACGCCGGACGGGACGGCGAACTCGAGCCCGCGGTAGACGTAATCGCCTCCCAGGACCTTGGTGCCCCGGTTGACCTGCTCGATCTCCTCGGCGGAGAGCATGGGCGGCAGGGAGACATAGAATCGTCGGATCGGCTCGGCGAGCGCGGCGACCTCGCGAGGGTCCAGCGCCAGACCGTGAATGTCCTCGATCCGCGGCGTTCGGTCATCCATGGTTCACGTCTCTCTTGCTTTCTCGTCGCCGGTCATCAGCGTGTAAGGGGCGCTCGACGACCCCTGGCCGACGGCCGGCCGGGAAGAGCCCTTGATCGAGGCGCTCGCCTCTTCCAGCCACGGCGTCGCGTCCATGCGTCGGACGGCCAGCGGGAGCGCCGCGCCGAGCAGCGCGAGGACGCCGAGCAGCCCCGCGAGCCCGGAGAGGTGCACGGGTCGCGGGGCGCCGTCGAAGCGGTGGCGCGGGACGGCGTCGATGTCGAACGCGGCGAGGCCCTTGTCGTTGAAGACGAGCGGATAGAAGTACTGCTTGAGCTGCTCGTGGTAGGCGGCGATGCTGTCCCTGAAGGCGAGCTCCGTGGCCATGTCCGTGCCCGCCATCCGGTCGAGCACGAGCTCCAGCGCGAGCGGCGGCAGGACGAGGGCGGCCCGCGCCGTCCACTGCTCCCGGCGCGCGAGCGCAGCGTGGTAGTCCTCGACCTGCCGGGCGACGTGCGCGTCGCCCATCTCGTGCATGGCGTAGTACCAGGGCCAGGAGAAGCGGTCTTCCGGCACCGGGGTCCTGGCCCACTCGGGCCGGCGCGCGAAGAACGGATCGACGGTGGCGCGCTTCGGCCGGTCCCAGCCGGCGTTCATCTCCTGCCGCTGCGCGAGGGTGAGCTCGACGCCGCCGTGGGCGGGAGAGGCGGTGATGATCGCGAGGTTGACGAGCGCGGGCAGGAGGACGCACCACGCGATCCACGCGCCCACGAGCGAGATGGCGTTCCACGCGGACGAGCGGCGCAGCGAGGCCACGAGGAACACGACGACGAACCAGAGCGCGATGTACGCGAGCGACGCGAGCGCGAAGGCGCCGGCGCGCGCGTCGAGCGGGAGGCCGAGCCAGGCGACGGCGAAGGCGAGCAGCGCGAGCGTGACGGCGGAGACCAGCGCGGCGCGCAGCGCGAGCCGGAGGGCGAGCACGCGGGACAGGCGCGTCGGCTGGGAGCAGACGAGCGGCTCCGTGCCGAGATCGTCGTCGCGCGACCGGACATCGTAGCTCACGCCGATGATGAAGAGCGGGACGAGGAAGATGAGGACGAACCCGTGATCGAAGCTGCCGGAGAGCTGCTTCAGCGGATTGGCGATGTCGGTCTTGTAGAGCTGCGGCACGAGGCCGATGAAGCGCAGGTGCCGGCTGTACGGGTGCACGTCGCGCAGCCCGGTCGAGAGCGCCGTCCACGCGGTCGGCTCGTGCGCGAGCGGCATCGCGAGGTAGTAGAGGACGAGGCCGAGATCGTCCTCCGGCGCGTGCGTCTTGCGGAGGTAGCTCTCCTCCTCCCTGAGCGCTGGCTCGAGCGCCGCGATGACCTCGCGCTCGTGCGCGACCCGGGCCGCGCCGTCGACGATGGCGGCGACGCCGGCGACGAGCAGGAGGGAGGCGACGACGAGGGCTGTCCGCGCGCGGAGCATCTGGCGGAGCTCCAGGCGCGCACGCGCGAGAAAGCGTGAGGAACGTGAGGAAAAGGAGCTCATGACGCCTCTCCGTGGCGGCGGGTGAAGAGCGCGACGGCGAGCGAGAGCGCCGCCGCCCACGCGAGCACGGCGAGGCCGGCGGGCGCCACGCGGGACAGCGCCCACGCGGCGGGAGCCTTCCTTTGCTGGAAGGGAGCGAACTCGCTCCATTCCGCCCGGTCGACCCGCTGCGCCTTGTCGTCGTGCCAGTGGATCTTCGTGGCGTGGAGATGGTTCAGGTGCTGGATGAAGGCGTAGCGGTACGCCTCGGCCTGCTCCTCGAAGTCGACGAGGTGGTGGGCGTCGGTTCCGGCGATCCCCATCGAGAACGACCGGATCGCGAGCAGCGGCGTGAACAGGCCGGCGCGGAGCGCGAGCGCGTCCTGGGCGCGGTGCGCCTCGAACAGGCGCGTGTAATAGTCGTTGAACACCGCCGTCGTGACCTTCTCCCCCTCGCGCATCACGACGCCGCCGTAGTTCACCGGGAGGTCCTCGACGCGCGACGCGCCGTGCTCGGCCAGCGTGCGGCGCCGGAGCTCCTGGAAGTGGGGGTTGTTCGGGTCGTGGCTGTCTCCGACCTCGCGGATCGCGTGCGCGAGGTCGAGCTCGACCTGGGCCCGCGACGGCGTCGGGTGGAGGCGGCTCGCGGCCTGGGTGGCGAGCCGCGGCACGACGATCCAGAGCGCGACCCACAGGCCGAGGAGCGTCAGGAGGGCGCCCTGCGCGCGGCGGTGGAACGACGAGACGAGCACGCCGAGCGCCGTGCAGGCCGCCAGATAAACGGCGTATCCGCCCGCGAGCACGGCCGCGCGGAGGAGCGTGTCCCTGGAGGCGTCGAGCACGCCCGCGAGCAGGGCGGCCGCGAGCGCGAGCGCGAGGAGCGGCGCGAGCCACAGCGCGACGGCGAGCAGCGTCCCGAGGACCTTGCCGGCGACGAGGACGCGCGCGTCGACGCCCTGGGAGACGGCGAGGCGCCATGTCCCCGACTCGCGCTCTCCGGCGACGCTGGCGAACGTCATGCAGAAGATGAGCAGCGGCAGCAGCACCTGGAGGACGAAGGCGGCGCTCGGGGTCCCGAAGCGCGCGAGCTCGCTCGACTGCCCGGCCTCGCTGAAGCTCAGCGTGTTGCGCTGGTGCGGCTCGAGGAAGATCGACGTGCCGGCGAAGGACTCCAGGCCGGGATCGAAGAAGCCGAGGGGGCTCGGGGCGCGGAAGGCGAAGGTGCCGTAATGGGCGGCGCGGTGCGGGTGGCGATCGGGCTGCTCGACCCACTGGCGGTGGACCAGCTCCTGGAAGGCCGCGCGCTGGCGGGCCTCCTGGGTGTGCCGCGCCGCCTCGAGCAGGAAGGCGGCGACGAGGAGCGCCGCGACGAGCGCGGCGGCGATGCGGACGGTGCGGTTGCGCAGCGCGCGGATGGCCTCGTGCCGCGCCGCTGTGGAGAGGGCTCTCATGCGCTGACTCCCTGTGGGTCCCGTGGGACCGCGGCGCCTCAGAAGCTCAGGGTGCCAGTCACGTACGCCGAGCGCGCGTCGCCCGGGTTGTGCTGGGCCCCGGCGGCGCCGAAGTCCTTGTACCAGATGGACGTGTCGTACGACTGGTCGAGCAGGTTGTGCACCTCGACGCCGAGCGCGATCGACTCGGACACGTCGTGGGCCGCGCTCGCGTTGATGACGACGTAGTCGCCGACCTTCCGCGAGCCGTTCTCCTCGGTACGGTTCTCCTTGTTCAGGTGGTAGTCGCCCTGCGCGTAGCACCAGAGCGAGACCAGCAGATCCTGCGTGGGGTGAACGTCGATCCCGGCCTTGGCGCTGAAGCTCGGGACGTGGTCGAGCTCCTTGCCCTTGTTCGCGGCGAGCGCCGGGCCCGGCTCGACCTGCTCGGAGATGGCGCGGCTGAACGCGCCCCACACGGAGAGGAAGTCGAACGGGCGGAGCGTGAGCTCGACGTCGAAGCCGCGGCGCAGCGTCTCGCCGACGTTCTCGGCGTCGCCGGAGCCGTCGCCCTTGTCCCGCACCTCGCCGCTCGCGCGCTGCTCCCAGTACGCGACGTGGCCCTTGAGCCAGGGGAAGACGCTCGACCGGTAGCCGACCTCCCAGCCGTCGTTGATCGACGGATCGAGCGGCGTGCCCTGGGTGGCGTAGGCGCCCTTGCCCGCGCCGATCTGGAACGATCGACCGTAGTTGGCATACACGCTCTGCCCCTTCACCGGCGTCACCAGGACGCTCGCCTTGGGCTGCCAGATGAAGCCGTAGTCGTTGAGGCCGTGATCGACCCTGCGGGGCGCCTCTCCCTCGGGCTGCTCGAGGAAGCTGCCCGAGCCGGCGAGGCGGTCGGCCCGCAGCGCGGCCACGAGCTGGATCGGCTCGAGCGGGCGCGCGCTCGCCTGCAGGTAAGAGCCGATGGCGTGGAGGTCGAAGTCCTCATCGCGGAACGCGGCGCCTTGCCGCGCGCGGTCGACCGTGGGGATGCGCTGGTATCTGCTGTCCTGGAGCTGGTAGTCGACGCCCCACTCGAGGGTGAGGTCGAGCGCCCGCGGCTCTCGCGCCCGGTAGGTGAGCACCGAGATCGCGCCGTATTGCCGGTCGTCCTCGATCCGGAGCTGCTGGGCGAGATCGGGGTCGAACTTCACCCACCGGTCCCGCAGGAACGCCTGCCCGTAGCCCTTGAGCTGCCAGGAGAGGCCCTCGGTGAGCTCGCGATCCACATGGACGCTCGCGTGGAGGGTCGCCTGCCGGCCGCCGTCGGTCGCTGAATGGGCGGGCGACGCCGTGGGGCGCGCGCGCGCGTCTTCCGCGGACAGGTAGCCCGGGGCGTCCGCGTCGAGGAGCATGCCGCGCACGATGAGCCCGACCCGGAGCTGCCTCGAGGGCTCGTAGAACCACTTGGCCGAGCCGGCGACCTTGTCGCTGCGCGCGTGATCGCGGTAGCTGTCCGACCCGCGGTAGCCCGCGAAGTAGGTCTGGCTCAGCGCGCCGCGCTCGTCGGCGACGAGCACCTGGGGCTCCACGGTCCAGAAGCTCCCGGCGAGGAGCCGGGCGATGCGCTCGCTCCCGGTCTTGCGGGTGACGACGTGGATGTTGCCGGCGACGTTGTTGAGCCCGTAGCGCGGGTCGTTCGTACCCTTGACGACCTCGATCCGCTCGATCTCGAGCGGAAACACGGCCTTCATGTCGGGGAGGCCGACGTGATGATTGCTGGGGATGCCGTCGATGAGGAGCTTCGTGTGGGCGACGTCGCCCTGCGTGTTGAAGCCGCGGAGCCCCACGTCGGCGTTGATGATGCCCTGGTTGAAGGACTCGACGTAGACCGCCGGCACGCGCCGGAGCAGCTCGAGCGGCTCGGCGGTGCTCTGATTCTGGATCTCCTCGCCGCCGAGGATGTCGACCGAGGTCACGACGTCGGCGCTGTCGAGCGGTCCGATCCGCTGGCCGATGACGACGACCTCCTCGCCGAGCGCGGGAGAGGCCTCCGGCGCCGCGGTCTCGGGGGTGCCCGCCGGCGCGGGCGCCGCGGCGGCGGTGGGGTCCGCCGCCGCGGCGGCGCGGGCCGAGAGGAGCGCGGCGAGCGCGGTCGCGAGCCGGGAGGTGTGCGCGCGTGGGGTCATGACAGGGCCTCTGGCGTGGGCGCGGCGGACGCGCCGTGGCGCGACGGGAGCTGGGGAGTCGCGCCGCCGGGGGGGTCGAAGTGGCGGCGGTACAGCGAGAGGATGTCGGCCTCGGACAGGCCGGCGGCGCTCGCGACCTCGACCAGCCGGCCGGCCTTCATGACGCCGATCCGGTGCGCGATGCTCGCGACGGCGCCGAGGTCGTGCGTCACCATCAGCACCGCGGCGCCGCGATCGCCCTCGCGCCGGATCGCCGCGCAGAGATCGCGGACGGCGCCCGGATCGAGGCCCGAGGTCGGCTCGTCGAGGAGCAGCGCGCCGGCGTTCTTCGCCTGCGACAGGGCGAGGACCACCTTCTGCCGCATGCCCTTGGAGTACCCGCTCGCCGGGCGGTGCACGGCGCCCTCGGGCAGCCCGGCCGCGGTGAGCAGCCGCGAGAGCTCCGCGGCGGGGGGCACGTGCGCCTGCGACAGGCCGAGGAAATACGCGAGGTTCTCGCGGCCGGTGAGGTGCGGATACAGCCGCACCTGCTCCGGGACATAGGCGATCTGCCGCCGCGCCGCGATCGGGTCGGGCTCCACGTGGACGGAGGCCACGTACGCCGCGCCGGAGGAGGGCCTCGCGAACCCGAGGAACAGGTTCAGCGTGGTCGTCTTGCCCGCGCCGTTCGGGCCGAGGAGGCAGAACACCTCGCCGGCCGGGACCTCGAGATCGAGCGCGTCGAGCGCGGGGACGCCCCCGTAGGACTTCGAAAGCTTCTTTGCCGTAAGCATGACAGTGCCGCCGGGGCCATCGCCGCCAGCGGCGCACCGTATGCGATCGGCTCAACTGAAAGTCAATTGCAAACGTGATGCATATGCATCCGGGTAGCACACCGGTCCGATCGAGGCGGCGGAGGCGGCAGACCGGGCGATGCTCTCCGCGGGCGACGCGGCATGCGCCCTGTTGGCCGGCGTTTCGCGGCGTGTCCGTGAACTCCGGACGCTCGTCAGGGTCACCCCCGGGGAGCGAGGGCGACCGTGCGCGGACCTGTCTCGGGGGCGGCGCTCCGCCCGAACTCGCCTACCGGCTGCGCGCCGGCAAGCCGCGCTCGTGATACCGTGCCCGCGGCCGGCGCGGGGGAGCGGCGCTTCGTTCCACGCTGCGCGCGGCGGAGAGGGGGAGACCGTGCGCCTGAAGGACAAGATCGCGCTCATCACCGGGGCGAGCAGGGGAATCGGGAGGGCCAGCGCGCTCGCGCTGGGCCGCGAGGGGGCCGTCGTGGTCGGCGTCGCGCGCACCGCGGCGGACCTGGGCGCGCTCGAGCGGGAGCTCCGCGCGGCGGGCGGCCGCGGGCTGATGATCGAGGCCGACGTCACCCGCGCCGCCTCCGTGGCCGCGTGCGTGGAGCGGGCGATCCGCGAGCTCGGGCGGATCGACATCCTCGTCAACAACGCGGGCGTCGGCGGCTATCGGCCCTTCCTCGAGTGGTCGGAGGACGACTACGACCGCATCATGGCGACGAACATGAAGGGGACCTGGCTGTTCTGCCGCGAGGTCATCCCCCACATGCGCCGGCAGGGGGGCGGCCACATCATCAACGTCGCCAGCGTCGCCGGCCTCCAGGGCTATCCGAACGAGGCCATCTACTGCGCCTCCAAGTTCGCGCAGGTCGGCCTGACGCAGGCGCTCGACCGCGAGTTCTGGCAGGAGAACATCAAGGTGAGCGCCGTCTGTCCGGGCGGCGTCGAGACCCACTTCGCGCTCGGCGACGGCCGCACCGCGGGCTCCGAGCGCATGCAGGGCTTCTCCACCGCCGAGGACGTGGCCGAGGCCGTCGTCCTCGCCGCCCTCCCCCGGGACCGCTCGCGCATCGTGCAGATCGTCCTGCGCCCGATGAACGAGGCGACCTAGCGCTGCAATCCACCGCAGGCCCGCGAAGAGGGGTGTTCGCCGGGCGCCTCGGCGATCACGGATTCCGGTACACGCGCCCTTGCAGGTGCCTGCTCGACGGGGGCGACGGCTTCGTCCCCGACACCACGTATCCGGCGCTCCCGCCGGCGCTCGCGTACGTCCCCCGGGCGATGGCCTCCGCGGTCCTCCTGGCCGCCCCCATCGCCGCCGCCCAGCACCCCTCGAACTCCTGCTCCTCGCCTCCGCCGGCGAGGAAATACCGATGCGTATCGCCCCGGCTCCAGATCCAGAACTCGCGCCGCGCGAAGTCGGCGATCTCCTCCACCGTCGCCCGCTGCTCCGCCGACCTGTAGGGAGGCAGCACCACGTTCGCCTTGTCGTTGAGATACACCTGGATATCGGTGAGACCGTGCCTGGCGAAGAGCTCGGGGATGAGCTCCCCCAGGGAGTTGTGCCCCTCGCCCAGGGCCGCCTTGCCGCGCTCGCACAGGAGCTGGAAGCGCACGAGGGCGAGGGTCTCGTCCACCGGCGCCTGCAGCACGGCCGCGCTCAGCAGGGCGCCCGCCAGGTTGTTCGGCTCGGCCACCGCGACGAGCCCGCCCGGCCTCGTGACGCGGACCATCTCGGCGAGCATCGCGCCCGGATCCTCCGCGTGGATCAGCACCGTCTGGCACGTCACGAGATCGAACGTGTCGCCGTCGAACGGCAGCGCCTCGGCGACCCCGACCTGGTAGCGAAACCGCTCCGCCTCCCCGCGCGCCGCCGCGCGCTCGGCGGCCTTCTCGACCCACACGGGGTCGCGATCGACGCCGGTGACGCGCGCCGCCCTCGGCAGCACGCCGCCGAGCACGCGCCCCCAGTGCCCGACGCCGCACCCGACGTCGAGCACCTCGCGCACGCGGCTCAGGCCCCATCGCCGCGCGAGCAGCTCGACGTAATCGTGGTTCCACCAGCTATCGCGCGTATCGCCGAAGTACTCGGCCGAATGCGAGGGGTGCTCGACGAACTCATTTCCCATGACAACGCACCTCGTGCGGGCCTCACAACAGCGTCGAACGACCTCAACGTATCGCCGCCGCCGGCCTCGACGCAACTCGACACAAGCGCCGCGCCGGCGCGCTCGCCCCGCTCAGATACCGCTCAGACCGCGGCGCGCGGCCTGGCCAGCACGTCCCAGGCGGCCATGGCGCAGTCGACGATCGCCTGGAGCGCCTCGCGCGGGGCGCCGTCGCGGGCCTGGATCGAGAGGCCGCTGAGGACGGTCGTGTAGAAGGCGGCGAGCGCGGCCGTGTCGGTGCCCGCCGGCAGGTCGCCCTCGGCGACGCCGCGCTCCAGCCGGCGCTGGAGCTCGTCCTGCGCGCTCCGCCGGACCTCGGCGAGGTGGCAGCGCACGGCCTCGCTCTCCGGCGTGCCGAGCGTCGCCGCGAGCACGATCATGCAGCCGCTCGGCTTGCCCGGGCTCACGTACGCCTCCGCGTTGCCGCGCAGCATCGCCTCGACCGCCCCGCGCGCCGTCGGCTCCTCGCACATCGCGCGGCTCGCCGCCGCGCCCTCGACCTCGGTGTAGAGCGCCACCGCCTCGCGAAACAACGCCTCCTTGCAGCCGAACGCGGCATACAGGCTCGGCGAGTTGATGCCCATCGCGGCCGTGAGGTCGCTGAGCGACGTGCCCTCGTAGCCCCGCTCCCAGAACACCTCCATCGCCCGCCGCAAGGCCGCGGCCCGGTCGAAGCTGCGCGGGCGCCCCCGTCCTGCCATCACCCGAACCTTTCTGTGCCGATCACTAAATAAATCGGTTGACCTCCGTTCATGCGGCGGAGTATACATTGTGTATCGATCGGCACAGAAAAGAGGTAATCATGCTGGAGCTTGCAGGCAAGGTGGCGCTGGTGACCGGGGGCAGCCGCGGGATTGGCGCGGCGATCGTCAGGAGGCTGGCGCGGGGCGGGGCGGACGTGGCGCTGACGTACGTGAGCGCCGCGGAGAAGGGGCGCGCGGTGGTCGCCGAGGTCGAGGCGGCGGGCCGGCGGGGGCTGGCGATCGCGGCGGACAGCGCCGATCCGGCGGCGGTCGTCGGTGCGGTCGAGCGGACGGCGGCCGAGCTTGGCCGGATCGACATCCTCGTCAACAACGCCGGCATCGCGCTGATGGGGCCGCTCGAGGCCGTGACGCTCGAGGACGTGGACCGGACGCTGGCGATCCACGTGAAGGCCGTCTTCCTCGCCTCGCAGGCCGCGGCGCGGCGCATGGGCGCTGGCGGGCGCATCATCAGCATCGGGAGCTGCCTTGCCGACCGGGCGCCGGGGCCGGGCACCACCCTCTACTCGATGAGCAAGGCCGCGCTGGTGGGGCTCACGAAGGGCCTCGCCCGCGACCTCGGGCCGCGCGGCATCACCGCCAACCTCGTCCAGCCTGGCCCCATCGACACGGACATGAACCCGGCCCACGGCCCTGGGGCGGACCAGCAGCGGAGCCTGCTCGCGGTCCCGCATTACGGCAGCGCCGACGACATCGCCGCCACGATCGCGCACCTCGCCGGGGAGGGCGGGCGCTTCATCACGGGCGCGACGATCGCGGTCGACGGCGGGTTCGCGGCCTGAGGTCGCCATGGCGTGGGCGCTCCTCGTCGGGGCCGGTCTCCTGGAGATCGTGTGGGCCATCGCGCTGAAGCACACGGAGGGCTTCACGCGGCTCTGGCCCAGCGTGGTCGGCGTGGCTGGCGCCGCGCTGAGCTTCTACCTGCTGTCGATCGCGCTGAAGACCCTGCCCGTGGGGACCGCCTATGCGATCTGGGTCGGCGTGGGCGCGCTCGGGGTGGCGCTCGCAGGGATCGTCGCGCTCGGCGAGAGCGCGTCGCTGCTCCGGCTCCTGTTCCTCGCGGTGATCCTGGTCGGGATCATCGGCCTGAGGCTCGTCGAGGGCTGACCCGCGCGGCCCACACCACGCGCGGGCGCGCGGCCGTCGCGGCGATCACAGCGACTCCAGGTAGGTGACCAGCGCGCGCCGGTCGTCGGCCGACAGGTGCGCGGTGCGGCCCATGGTGTCGCCGACCCCCTCGACCAGCGCCAGCAGTGTCGGGTAGCGGCCGTCGTGGTAGTACGGCGCGGACCGGCCGACGAAGCGCAGCGAGGGCGTCTCGAAGGCGCGCGCGGCGTCGAAGCGGGTCGCGCTCCGCACGTCGTGGCGGGCGCCGTCGGTGGTCAGCTCGTCGCCGAGGTGGCAGCTCGAGCAGCCCGCCTTGCTGCTGTGGAAGAGCGCGTCGCCGCGCGCGATGAGGTCGGCGCGCGCGGCGGCGTCGCTGGCGGCGCCGCGGGCGGCGGGCGGCGGCGCCGCGGTCACGGCGTGCTCCTCGGCCGCGAGAGCCGCCGCCTCGCCGGGCGGCTGCATGCCGCGGAGGTAGGCGAAGAGCGCGTCGCGCTCGCCCGGGCGCAGACCGCTGCCGCCGAGCCGCGACATCGTCCGGGCGAAGTGGCCCTCCAGGTCCTTCTTGTCGCCTTCCCATCCGTACGGCGCGGTGCCGTCGAGCCGCCCCATCAGCATCGGCGTCTGGCGCGGGCCCTCCGGCGTCGACCAGGTGAGCGCGTCGTCGCGGCCGTCGGGGTGGCAGCTCGCGCAGGCGCGGCCGTCGAACGCGGTGCGCCGGTCGCCGGCCGCGTGGAAGAGCCGCTGGCCCTCCGCGCGCAGCTCGTCGAGGTGCGACGCCCGGGGCAGGACGACGACCGGCAGCTCGCCCGCGAGCTCCTTGCCGGGCGCGCGGTGCTCGGTCGGCCCCGGGTCGCGGGCGGCGGGGAGGATCGTCAGCTCGCCATCGAACCGGGAGAAGACCACGGCGCGCCGGCGCGCGCTGTCCACGGCGATGGCCGTGGGCCCGGCGCCCACGCGGGCGCGGAAGAGCTCCCGGTCCCGCACCGACCCGACCCGCGGCGGCTGGCCGGGGATCTGCGCGCGGGCGTCGTAGGCGATCACCTCGTCGCGGCCGAGGCAGGTGACGAGCAGGACCTCCTCGCCGGGCTCGATCGCGGCCGCGCGCGGGAGCTGGCAGCCGAGCGTCCCGAGGCTGCTCGAGACGGGCGGGACGTCCGCGCGCTCGCCCGCCGCGTCGACGACCGCGATGTGCTCGATCACCGTCTGGGCGCGAGCGCCGCCGTAGCCGCCGCTGCCACGCGTCTCCGGCCCCGGATCCACCAGCGCGATGGGCGCGAAGACGGCGCCGCCCGGCGCGCGCGCGAGCGCGAAGCCCTGCGAGCCGCGGCGCGCGACGCGCGACGCCGGGCGGTGCTCCACGACGGGCGCGCCGCCGAACGGATCGAAGGCCGCGCGCCGCGCGGACGCGCCTGGCGTGGGCGCGCTGGACGCGGGCGGCCTGGACGGCTCCGGGGGGAGCGCGATGGACATGAACTTCTTCGACATGATCGGCCGAGGTCGCCACTCCACCCCGTCGGTCGAGAGCTCCCGCGCCCCGGTCGGCGCGCCGCCCTCGCCGAGCGCGACCACGCTGATGCGGCCGCCGACCGCGTGGGAGACGAACGCGCGCTGGCCGTCGGCCGATGCGACGACCGTGCTGGGATCGCGCGCGAGCGGGAGCTCGCCGAGCCGCCGGAGGTCGTCGGTGGCGAAGCTGGTGAGCGCGTGGCCCCACCGGCTCGCGACGAGCAGCGTCGCGCGGTCGGGCGTCATCGCGAGCCCCACCGGCTCGCTCGCCACGGGCACGAGGCAGCGGCGCGCGAGCGCGGCGCCGGCGTCGACCGGCTCGAGCACCTCGAGCAGGCCGCGGTCGCGCAGCGAGGCCACGACGCGCCCGTCGCCGAGCACGATCACCTGGGCGGGTCGGCCCGCGAGCGGCGTGCGCGCGATCGCGGAGCGCGTGTCGAGGTCGACGGTGTGCAGGGCGGCGTCGTCCTCGTCGGCGACGAAGGCGAGCGTGCGGCCGCCGAGGCCCGCGAGGGCGATGCCGGAGCCGGCGTGGGTCGGGTCGAGGGGCGCGGGCGCTGAGCCGGCGCCGCGGCGGGCGCAGGGGGGAGGGGACGGCGGCGCGGCGATGGCGGCGGCGGGCGGCGTGGGCGGCGTGGGCGGCGTGGGGGCCGCGTCGCGGGCGCCGGGGGTGCAGGCGAGCAGGACGAGGGCGACGGCGGTCGGGGCGGCGGCTCTCATGCCGGGACCATCGGGCGAGCGGGCGAGAGTGTGACAGGCGCTCTCCGGCGCAATTTCAGATCACGGCGCCGACATCCCCGGAACTCAGAGATGGAGCCTCGCCGCCGCGCGGTGCGCGGTGGGCGCCGCGCCCGGCGGTGGGGCTGCGCTGTCGCGCGTGTGGCGGTAGTTCTTGAACATCGCCGACCTGGCCCAGCCCGTCCTCTCCTCGCCCACGCTCGACGATTGCCTCACCGAGCGCTGATGCCGCGAAGCGCGTCCGCGCCGCGAGGCGCCGGACACCTCGGTCCTTCCATGCGGTGACGCGCGAGCTCCGTCCCTATCTCCGCCGCCTGGCAACCGCCCCTCGACCTCCCGGCGCAGGAGCACCGGCGCGCGCGCCGGGTTATCTTCGATGGACATGACCGACCGCGCCCAAGGCACGCCCAGAGGCCCTTCTCTGCGGATCGTCTGCGTGAACGACGTGTACTCGCTCGAGAACCTCCCGCGCCTCGCGAGCCTCGTGCGGCACCACGCCGCCGGGCCGGCGGATCGCTTCCTGGTGGTGATGGCCGGCGACTTCCTCGCGCCGAGCCTGCTGTCGAGCCTCGATCACGGAAGAGGCATGATCGACTGCATGAACGCGCTGCCGATCACGCACGCCATCTTCGGCAACCACGAGGCCGATATCGATCTCCTGGAGCTCAGGGCGCGGGTGCAGGAGTTCCGGGGAACGTGGCTCAACACCAACATGCCTTCGTTCGCGCCGGCGCTGCCCACGCACGAGATCCTCGACGTCGCGAGCCCCGGCGGGCGGACGGTCCGTGTCGGCCTGCTCGGGCTGCTCGTCCACGTGCAGGGCCTGTACCGGCGGGGCGCGTTCGGGGGGTACGCCATCGAGCCGGCGAACGAGACGGCCGTCCGCTGGGCCGACCGGCTCGTCCGCGAGGAGGGCTGCGCCTGCGTCATCCCGATAACGCACCAGATCCGCGACGATGACCTCGCGCTCGCGCGGATGCAGCGCGCGCCGCGCTTCCCCGTGATCCTCGGCGGCCACGAGCACGAGGTGCTGATCGACGACGTGGACGGCTGCTGGGTCGTCAAGGCCGGCACGGACGCGGCGAGCGCGGCCATCGTCGATCTCGCGTGGCCGGCCGAGGCGCCCGCCGCCGGCGCGCACGACCTGCCCTCGGTCACCGTCCGGCTCGAGGACGTCGCCGCCTACCCCGAGGACGCGGCGATGCGCGCGCGCGTGGACCGCCACATGCAAATCGTCCGCGACCTCGACGCGGCCACCCTCCTCCGGCTCCCGCCGGGGAAGACGCTGTCGTCGGTCGGGACGCGGTCGCGGCAGACCTCGCTCGGAGAGCTGATCTGCTCGCGGATCCGGGACGTGCTCCAGGCGGATGGATGCCTCTTCAACGGCGGCGGCATCCGCGGCGGCCGCGAGTACCGGGAGCGCTTCACCTACGGAGATCTCAAGGCGGAGGTCCCGTTCAGCAACGAGGTCGTTGTCGTCGTCCTGCCCGGCCGCGTCGTCCGCGAGGCCGTCGCCGCGTCGCGGTCGCGCGCCCCGGCCCAGCACGGCGGTTATCTCCAGATCGACGACCGCATGGCCACGGATGCGCGAGGCGCGCTGGCCGTGATCGACGGTCGGCCGCTGGTCGACGATCGCGCGTACCGGATCGCGATCGTCCGGGGGCTGCTCGGCGGCATGGATGACGTCGCTCCGCTGGTCCGCTTCGCGCAGGAGCATCCGGAGAAGGTGCCGCCCGCGGACAGCGGGCGCGAGCCGAAGCTCGTGCTCGTCGAGTCGTTCGCCGTGGAGCTCTGGCGCCAGCTCGGGCCGTTCGAGTCGATCGACGCCGACCGGGACGGCGCCGTCTCGGCCGACGAGCTGAGGGCCGCTGTCTCGAGGGCGACCTCCGAGACGCCGTCCGAGGTGGTGGTCGGCGAGATGCTGAAGGCGCTCGATCGAGACGGGGACAGGCGCGTGAGCCTCGACGAGGCCGGCGCGCTGGGCTCCTCGGAGGGGGCGCCAGCGGCTGCGGCAGGAGAGGCCCGGGAGACGGGCGCGCGACGACAGCCCGGGTGAGCCACGCCGGCGCGGCGCCGGCCTCGCGGCTCACCCGGCGCCGCGGGTCACCCGATCGCGCGGTCCTCCGGTTCGGCCACCCTGCCGACGCCGCCGCGCGGCGCCCGCGCCGGGCCCGGGGCCGCGCGTCCGCGCGCCGCCCCGTGCAGCTCCGGCGCGCCCGGCGCGTCGCCCGTCTCCAGATCGAGCTCCTTCTTCGGCCCGGCGGGCCACGGAGCCCTCGAGTCGAGCAGCGTGACCCGGCGATACCCGAGCACGCCGAGCTCGCGCGCGGCGACGGCGAGCTCGAGGCCGACGCTCGCGTCGTCGTCGTCGGCCGGCGCGCCCTGGCGCGCCGGCGGGGACACGTAGATCACCGCGCCGACGCCGGCAGACTCGATGTCTCGCAGCGCCTCGAACAGCTCGGCGTCGCCGAGGAGATCCGAGACCAGCGCCGCCCGGTGGGTGTACACAGGCGCCGCGCGGTCGCCGGCGGTCGCCGGCGCGCCGAGCGTCAGCAGCAGCAGCTGGCGGTCGCCCCGGATCCTGTACGTGTGCGCCTTCCACTCGCCGCTCAGCCCCGCGGGCCGGAACGGGGCGGTCCGGACGCGCGCGGCGACGTGCTCGCTCTGCACCCGGTGGCGGACCACGTCGCCGAGGGTGAGGATCGGCAGCCCGTGGCGCGCCGCGAAGCGCGACAGGTCCCGACGGCGCGCCATCGTCCCGTCTTCGTTCATGATTTCGCAGATGACGGCGGCCGGCAGGCCCCCGGCGAGGCGCGCGAGGTCGACCGCGCCCTCGGTGTGCCCCTCGCGGTCGAACACCCCGTTGCGGCGCGCCCTGAGCGGGAACACGTGCCCCGGCGACACGAGATCGCGCGGCGACGCCCCGCGGGCGATCGCGGCGGCGACCGTGCGCGCCCGGTCGTGCGCGCTGATGCCGGTCGTGACGCCCTCGCGCGCCTCGATGCTCACCGTGAACGCCGTCGACCGGCGAGCGCCCGGCCGGGTGGCCATGAGCGGCAGCCCGAGCCGGTCCACCTGCTCCTCCGTGAGCGCGAGACAGACGAGCCCCCGGCCGTGGGTGGCCATGAAGTTGATGGCCGCCGGCGTCGCGTGCTCCGCCATCACGACGAGATCCCCCTCGTCCTCGCGCGCCTCGTCGTCGAGGAGGATGACCATGCCCCCGGAACGGAGCTGATCGAGGGCTGCCTGCACGCGCGATGTCGACGATGAACCCGTCATGGGGGCGCCCGGTGAGCACACGTCATGCCAGCGCCGCCGCCGCGTTCCCGTGCGCGCTCCCCTGGAGCCCGCGCTGCGCTGCTGCCAGGGCAGCAGCGGGTGCTGCTCGGGTGTTGCTGGCGCAGCGGCGCGGTCTGCCGCTCGCGCGCCGTCCGGGCGAGGGCCCACCGGCCCGATCGCGGCGCGGCCCGTTCAGTCCGCCGCCCAGTGATGGGTCTCCTCGGGCTTCCCGCCGAACGCGGCGCTCGGGGTGGTCCAGGTGCGGAACCGCCGAGCGCTGCGCACGTAGCTGCGGACGCCGTCGGCCGCGAAGAACGCCGTCATCGCGTGCCGGAGCTTCGGGAAGTCGTCGAGGAGCCCGGGCTGGAGAGGCCATATCGACTCCAGGGCGAATGCCATCGTGGCGTCGGCCAGCGTGTAGCGTCCCGCGAGGACCCAGTGCTCCGCGTCGGCGCTCGTGCGGCTGAAGTGCCGCTCCAGCAGGTCGAGCTTCTCGCTCGTCGCGGTCCGGTGCTCGGCGCGGATCTCGTGGAATCGCGGGCTCCAGCACACAAGCCCGATGTCGTGCAGGAGGTCGTTGGCGGTCTCGGTCACCTCGTCGACGCGCGCGCTCTCCGCGAGCGTGGCGCCATACAGGTTCAGCTTGCGCGCCACATAGCGGTTGATCGCCTGGGACTGGGAAAGGACGAAGTCCCCGTCCTGGAGCACGGGGAGCTGACCGAACGGCGTCTGTCGCAGCATGCGCGCCTTGCCCTCCGGTCCCGACCAGAGCTCGAAGGGGATGGTCTCGAGCTCGTAGCGCGCGCCGACCAGCTCCAGCATCAGCCGCGCTGGCTCCATGCGCCCGCGCACCGGGAAGTATGTCAGCTTCATCGTCGTCCTCATCGATCGTCCTGGCGTCCCGGCGGTCACTCTATCGCAGCTCGTCGGTCCGGGGCACCGGCCCGGCGGCGCGGTGGCCGTCGCCACGCGGCCCTGCGAGGAGCGCTCCCGGGGCCCTCTTCGAGGACGATGAGCCCGCCGCGCGGCGGCTGGTTCGCGGCGCCTCCGGCGGGCTCTTCTCGCCTGGAAGGCTCGCGTGGACGACGCTAGCGTGAGCGCCATGCTCGCCGCGAGACACACGATGGCCGCGCTGATGCTCCTCACTGCGTGCCGCGGAGCCGACCCGACCACCGCGCGCCCTGCGCCGCCGCCGCCGCCGAAGGCGACCGCGCCGAGCGCCAGCGCGCCCTCCAGCGCCCCGGTCCGCGCCTATCCGCCGTCGAGGATCGTCGATGTGGTCCACGTCCTGCACGGGGTCCCGGTGCCGGACCCGTACCGCTGGCTCGAGGACGGCGAGTCCGACGAGGTCCAGGCGTGGACGGCGGCGCAGGACGCCTTCGCGCGCGCCGAGCTCGCGAAGCTCCCCGAGCGCGACGCGCTCCTCAAGCGGTTCCGGGAGCTCTATGACATCGAGCGCGTGGGCGCGCCGCTCCAGCGCGGCGGCCGCTACTTCTGGACGAAGAGGGCGGTCGGTCAGGAGAAGGAAGCCGTCCAGTGGCGCCAGGGCAAGGCGGGTGAGCCGAAGGTGCTGCTCGACCCGAACGCGTGGTCGTCGGACGGCAGCGTGTCGCTCGGGAGCTGGCTCCCGAGCTGGGACGGCCGGTACGTCGCCTACCAGGTCAAGAAGAACAACTCCGACGAGGCGACGCTCGAGATCATCGACGTCGCGACAGGCAAGAAGCTGCCCGAGGTGCTCGAGGGGGCCAAGTACGCGGACAGGACGGCGCTGGCGTGGGACGGAAAGAGCGCCGGGATCTACTACGTCAAGGTGCCGCCGCTCAGCCGCCGGAGCCCGGCGGCGGACCGCCCCGGTCTGGCCGAGATCCGGTATCACGCGCTCGGCGCCGACCCCGCGGGGGATCGCCTGGTCCGCGAGGCCACGCGCGACCCGAGGACGTTTCACCAGGTCGCGGCCTCGCGCGACGGCCGCTGGCTGATCGCCACCGTGCAGCACGGCTGGGTGTCGACGGACGTGTACATCCAGGAGCTCCGCGCGGGGAAGAAGGCGGAGTGGAAGCCGCTCATCAGGGCTCAGCCGCACATGTATCTGGTCGAGCCGCACCGCGACCATCTCTACATCCTGACCGACGACGGCGCGCCCAACTACCGTGTCTTCCGCGCGGATCCCCGGGATCCCGCGCGAGATCGCTGGGTCGAGGTCGTCCCGGAGCGGCGCGACGAGAAGCTCGATCGCCTCGAGATCGTGGGCAATCGGCTCGGCCTTGTCTACCTCAAGGACGTCGCCGCGCGCCTCGAGATCCGGGAGCTCGACGGCAGCCCTGCCTACGAGGTGAAGCTGCCCGGCATCGGGAGCGTCCCGACGCTCCACGGCGGTCCGGAGGAGGACGAGGCGTACTTCACGTTCGAGTCGTTCACCCTCCCGCTCGAGGTCCACGAGCTCTCCGTGCCGACGGGGCGTACGGACCTCGTGTACCGGACCCAGGTGCCCGTCGACACCGCCGCCTACACGACGGAGCAGGTCTTCGTGACCTCGAAGGACGGCGCGCGGGTGCCGATGTTCGTGCTCCGGAGGAAGGACGCTCGGCGCGACGGCGCTGCGCCCGCCGTGCTCTACGGTTATGGCGGCTTCTCGACGGCGATCACGCCGAGCTTCTGGTCGAAGGCCTATCCGTGGCTCGAGCGAGGAGGCCTGTTCGCCATCGCGAACCTGAGGGGCGGCGGCGAGTACGGCGAGACCTGGCACCGCGCGGGGATGAGGCACAACAAGCAGAACGTCTTCGACGACGTCATCGCAGCCGCGGAGCACCTGGTGCGCCAGGGCTACACGCGGCCCGATCGGCTGGTGATCGAGGGCCGCTCGAACGGCGGGCTGCTCGTGGGAGCGGCCATCACGCAGCGCCCCGACCTCTTCAGGGTGGCGCTGTGCCAGGTGCCGTTGATGGACATGGCCCGTTATCACCTGTTCGGGTCGGGCAAGACGTGGATCGAGGAGTACGGCTCTGCCGACGATCCGGACGACTTCCGCGCGCTCCTCGGCTACTCCCCGTACCATCGGGTGCGCAGCGGGACGGCCTACCCTGGCCTGCTCGTCATGTCGGTCGACAGCGACGATCGCGTCGACCCGATGCACGCGCGCAAGTTCACGGCCGCGCTCCAGGCCGCCTCGACGGGCGGGCCCGTGCTGCTCCGCATCCAGGAGAAGGCCGGGCACGGGGGCGGCGACAGGGTCCAGTCGACGGTCGAGGAGCTCGCGGACGCGTACGCGTTCGCGCTGTCGCAGATCGCCCGCTGACGCGGCGGCGCTCGGCGCGAGGCAGGGGCACGCCGCGGTCCCGGCTCGACGCGCGGCTCGACATCACCCCATCTCCGCGCCGCTCGCTTGACGTAGCTCCACGAAGGCGCGGTCATCGCCCCGCGCACGCGACGGCCCCCGCCGCCTCGCAGCGCGCCGCCGGGGCCCACCGCGACGGCGGGGCCCACTGCGCCTCGGCGACGCGGATCGGGTGCGGGATGAGCCGCAGCTTCAGGAACGCGTCCGCGACCTCCTGCTGGGACGCCACGAGCTCGGCGTCGAGCGCGCGCAGGCCGAACCGCCGCCGCTGGAGCGCCGCGACGAGCGCCGCCTGGGGCAAGCCGAGCTGCGGCGCGAGGAGCGCCGCCGCGGCCTCGGTGTTCGCGTTGGCCCACTCCCCCACGGCCTTCACCTCCGAGAGGAAGAGCTGCACGAGGTCGGGGTGGGCGTCGGCGAAGCCCCGCGCGCCGATGTAATAGGCCCTGTTGGTCGCCAGCCCCCGCCCGTCGCGCAGCACCCGCGCCCCCGTGGCGTCCCTGACCGACGAGAGCATCGGGTTCCAGATCGCCCACGCGTCGACCTCGCGGCGCTCGAACGCCGCCCGGGCGCCCGACGGCGGCATGAACGTGACGTGCACGTCCTCGTACCGGACGTTCGCCTCCTCGAGCGCCCGGATGAGCAGGTAGTCGACGTTGGAGCCCTTGTTCAGCGCCACCGTCTTGCCCTTGAGATCCGCCACCGTCCGGATCGGCGAGTCCCGGTGGACGATGATCGCCTCGCCCTCGGGCGCGGGCGGCTCGGCCGCGAGGTACACGATGGGCGCGCGCGCCGAGAGCGCGAAGATGGGCGGCCCCTCTCCCACGAGGCCGAGGTCGACCTGCGTCTCCCGGAGCGCCTCGGCGAGCTGCGGGCCGCCGGGGAACTCGACCCACGCGACCTTCACGCCGCGCTCCGCGAGCGCGCGCTCGAGCGACCCCTTCAGCTTCACGAGCCGCATCAGCAGCCCGAACTTCTGGCACCCGATCCGCACCGTCTCGATCGAGGCGCCCCGCTCCTCGCCGCCGCACGCGGCCTCGTCGAGCGAGCATGGACCGCTCGAGATCGGCCCGGACTCGGGCGGCTCGTTGCCGCCGCGCGATCGCGGCGAGCGGGCGAGCTCGCCGAACTGGACGAGCCGGGCGCGCACGATGTTCCTGCTGATGCCGAGCAGCCGCGCGGTCTGGAGCTGGTTCCGGTGGCAATAGCGGTAGGCCGTGCGCATGAGGACCTCCTCGATGTGCTCGTGCAGGCCCGGGCGGTTCTGCTCGAACAGCGCCAGCAGGGCGCTCTCCAGCGCGGCCAGCGGCGCCTCGGGGGTCGCAAGGGGCGCCTCGGGGGCCGCCCTGCCGCCCGGCAGCGCCCGCAGCGACGGCGCCGGCACGGACGCCGGCGCCGGCGGCAGCGTGGACGCCCTGGGCTGGAGCGCGGTCAGCCGCAGGTCGGCGGGGGTGATCCGGTGGCCCTTGCACACGAGGAGCGCGTGGTGAATCGCGTTCTCGAGCTCCCGGATGTTCCCGGGCCACGGGTGGTCGAGCAGCCGCTGCGCCGCCTCCGGGGTGAGCTCGGCCGGCACGGCGCCGACCCGGCCCGCGTGCACGGCGAGGAAATAGCGCGCGAGCGGGAGGATGTCGCCAGGCCGCTCGCGCAGCGGCAGGAGCGAGACGGTCGCGACGTTGAGCCGGTAGTAGAGGTCCTCGCGGAAGTGTCGCGCGGCCACCGCCGCCTCCAGGTCGACGTTCGTCGCGGCGATGAGCCGCACGTCGATCGGGATCGGCTGGCGCGAGCCGAGCCGCACCACCTCGCGCTCCTGGAGCACGCGCAGCAGCTTCACCTGGAGCTGCAGCGGCAGGTCGCCGACCTCGTCGAGGAACAGCGTGCCGCCGTCCGCCGCCTCGAACCAGCCCGCCTTCGCCGTGGTCGCCCCGGTGAAGGCCCCCTTCTCGTGGCCGAACAGCTCGCTCTCCACCAGCGACTCCGACCAGGCGCCGCAGTTCACCGCCACGAACGGCCGCCGCGCCCGGTGGCTGAGCGCGTGGATGTGACGCGCCACGATCTCCTTGCCCGTCCCGGTCTCGCCGGTGACCAGGAGCGTGGCGTCGCTCGGCGCGAGCCGCCGGATGCGGTCGAGCAACGCCCTCGATCGCTCGTCCTCGAAGACCACAGCCTTGGCGCGAATCGATAAAGACATCGCGCCCGGGTTCGGAAGCGTGAGCAATGGCATTGTCATGGGTGCTGAGCGCCAGTTTAACAGACGCGGCGTCCACCATAGCGGATGAATGTGACGTTCGCCAGGTGACGCGGCGCGCCAGGCAGGGCGCCGACGTGGTTTGATGTGCGGCGATGTGGGTGGGGCTGGCCGCCCCGGCGGCGGAGCGCGGGGCTACATGCCGAAGGGGTACTTGGCGAGGTCGAGGGCGCCGCTGGCGCGGACCTGCTGCAGGGCCTTGCCGTACTGGAGGAGCACGCCGAGCGCGTAGCGGAGCCGCGCGCGGATGCGCTCGTCGTCCTGAGACTGCGGCGTCGCCGGGTCGTTGAGGAGGCCGGCGACGCTGCGGACGATCACCTGGTCCGGGATGTAGCAGAGGTAGGTGTTCTTGTAGCTGCTCATGCGCAGCTCGGCGATCGGATAGGCGCCGCCCGTGCCCGAGGAGACCGCGACGATGAGCGCGGGCTTGTGCGCGAGCTCGCGGCGCGTGCAGAGGAGGAAGAAGTTCTTCAATCCGGCGGGGACCATGCCGTGCCACTCCGGCGTCACGATCACGAAGGCGTCGGACGCGGTGAGCTCTGCGGAGATCGGAGACCAGACGCGCTCCCATTTCTCCGACGGCTGCCCGGCCTCCGGGTCCCAGAGCGGAAGCGGGTTGTCGGCGAGATCGAGCGCGTAGGTCGAGGTGACGTCCGGCGAGGCCGTCAGCTGCTGCTGCACGTAGCGGGAGACCTTCCCCGACTCGGATCCATTGCGGTGACTGCCTGAGATGACAGCGAGCTTCATGAGGTCTGCGTGCCGCGGGCGGCGGGGCCCGCAGCGCTCCTTGTTATGGGGTGATGATCACGGATGTTGCGCGGGATGCTACCCCGCGCCCGCGCGGCGGGTCGAGGGATCATCGGCCAGCGGCGGGAGACGGGCCGCTGCGGGGCGGATCCCTCGGGCGCGCCTTCCTCGATCGCGCGCGCCGTGACGACGCGGGGTCAGGACGCCGCCGCGCGCACGGCGGCAGGCCCGATGACCCCCAGGGCCACCATGTCGTCCAGGTACTTGTGAATGAGCTGCTCGCTCACGTGCGGCAGGGCCGCGAGATCGCCCGACCCCTCCCGCGCCGCGAGCTGCTGGAGCCGGGCGAGGAGGCGCTCGGCGTCGAACACCTCCCCGTCGGCGCGCCCCGGGCGCTCCCACGCATGGAGGATGGCGAGCGGCGAGAGGTGCCGCTGACGCTCGCCGAGCTGCATCAGCCGGTCCCGGAACGCCGCATACCACGCCGCATACGGGTCGACGCGCTCGACCGGGTAACCCGCCGATCTCACCCACGCGACGATGACGTCGAGCGATATGCCGTCATCCCGGTGGGGATTCACGACATGGTACGTGGCGTGGCTCGCCCTCTCCCCCGTACCGGCCGGCGGCTGCAGGTGATCGACGGCCACGGCGGCGATGCTCCGCGCCACGACGTCCACCGGGAGGCCGTCATAGTGGCCGGCGCGGTCCGGGCGGGCATTCTGGTAAAACGATCTCGGGGCGAGGGCCGTGTACACGAGGCCGCACAGGAGCCTCGTGAAGAAATCGGGGACGTTGATCTGCCCCCGATACAGGGGATGCGCCATGATGCCGCTCGGGCGATAGACGTTGACGGGCAGGCCGAGCGTGTCGCGCGCGTCCCGGAGCAGCACCTCGCTCGCCCACTTGCTCGCCGCATACCCGGCGGCGTAACCGCCGTCGAGCGGGCGCTCCGGCCAGAGCGCCCGCAGGTCCTCGTCCTCGCGGATGGGCCCGCGGCGGTCGAGGCCGCTCACCGCGCCGAGGGTCGACACGTAGTTCATCGCCTTGACGCGGCGGGCGACGGCGAAGCGGATCGCCTCCACCGTGCCGAGGACGTTGGGCTCGAAGAGCTGCGGGTAGCTCAGGGCGTGGTTCACCAGGGCGCCGTTGTGCACGACGCAGTCGACCTCCGAGCCGAGGTGCGCGTACACGTCGTCCGGGAGGCCGAACCTCGGCTTCATGAGGTCGCCGGCGAGCACGACCAGCCGGCCGTGCCCCGACAGCGCGTCGAACCTGCTCACGAGGGCGGGGTCGGACGCGTAGGCCGCGCGGAGCCGATCGAAGGCGAGGGCGTCGTCCCGCGAGCGCACGACGCAGTAGAGCCGGCCCTCCTCGGGCAGCCGCTCGAGGAGCTCCAGCGCGAGGAACCGGCCGAGGAAGCCGTTGGCGCCGGTCAGCAGCGCCACCCGGGCGCGCGCCGGCAGCGCCGCGGCCGGCGTCGAGCGCGCCGCGGCCGCGAGCTCGTCGGGGCCGAGGAACCTGTCGAGGCGCAGGTCCGCGGCCCGCACGACGTCCGCGCCGGCGCCGTGCACCCCGTCGAAGGTCGCGGGGCGCCGGGCGGAGCCGCTCGCCAGGGCGCGCTCCAGGTGATCGACGATCGCGCGGACGCCGCTGGTCGGGTCGAGCACGAGGCCCACGGGCACGGCCACGCCGGAGATGTCCTCGACGACGCGGCTGAAGCGGGCGGCGGTGAGCGAGTCGCCGCCGAGCTGGGCGAAGCTCTGCGCGCCCCGCGGCTCGACGTCGGCGAGCCCGAGCGTGGCCTCCAGGGCCCTCTTCACGACCACGGCGGCGGGCGGCGCCGTCGCGCCGATCTCCTCGTGGAGCTCGCGGAGCTGCTCGAGCTGGGCGCGCTCGATCGTCGCGTACATCTCCTCGAGGCGCGCGCCGTACCTGGCCCTGAGCCGCGCGCGCGCCGGCTTCTGCGTCTCCGTGAGCAGGCCGCCCTCGCTGGTGAACGGATCGCCCTCGACCAGGAAATCGCGCGGGATCTCGTACGCGCGGAGCTGGTTTTCCCGGGCGATGCGGTCGATCTCCTCGCGCAGGAGCTGCTTGACGGCCGCGTCGTCGGGCTCCGCCCCGCGCCGCCGCAGGTGCGCGGAGACGGCGTGAAGATCGGGGACGACGACGGCCAGGAGGTACGAGCGGGCGCCGTTGCCGTACAGGAAGGCCTGGTGGATGAAGGGGCTGCCCGCGCTGTACAGGACCTCGATCCGCGAGGTGGCGACGAACTCTCCTTGCGACAGCTTGAGGACGTTCCGCGCGCGGTCGATCCAGACGAGGGTGTCTGGCCCGCGCTGCTCGACGATGTCGCCGGTGTTCATGAGCCCCTCCGCGTCGAAGAGCTCCCGCGTGGCCTGCTCGTTCTTGTAATAGCCGGGCACCATGAGGAGCGAGCGGAGATGCAGCTCGCCGCGCGGGTACGGCTCGTCGGTGGTGCGGTAGCCGAGCTCCGGCACGTCGACCAGCTTGAACTCGGCCACGACCTCGCGATCCAGCCGGCCGTCGAACGTGAGGGAGGCGGCCTCCGTGGAGCCGTAGCCATCGATGACGGGCACCTCGAAGCAGCGCTTCAGGAACGAGAGGACCTCGCGCGGCGTCGGCGCCGAACCGATGGTCGCGAGGAGCAGGCGATCGCCGAGCAGCGACGCGCGCATGTCCGCCATGATCTCGTGCTCGAGCCGCTCTCGCGCGATGTCGAGATCGCGAGAGCGCTTCAGGAGCTCGGCCTGGAACTGCTGGTGGATCATCTCCGCGATGCGCGGCACCAGGAACAGCGCGGTGGGCCTGGCCAGGCGGATGTCCTCGAAGAGGGTGGACATATCGCTCCTCAGCACGAAGTGCGTGACCCCGCCGCGCATGAGGGAGCGGCCGACCTGGGTGCGCCCGATGAAGTGGTTCATCGGGCTGTAGTTGAGGCCCACGTGCGGCAGGACGTCGAGGCGTGGGTCGTGGCTCCTCGTGAACGCTCGCTGCCAGTACCGGCACCAGAGGCTCTCCGGGACCATCGCGCCCTTCGGCGAGCCGGTGCTCCCGGACGTGTACATGAGCGTCATCAGCGGGTCGCGCTCGCCCCGCTCCTCGGGCAGGACCTTCGGCACGATGCCCTGCTGCCGGCCGAGGCGCTCCACCTCCTGCTGGGTCCGCACCGCGAGCCGGCGGCCTCCTGTCTCCAGCGCGCGCAGGGCTCGTTGTGCCCGATCGAGCTCGTCCTGGGCGCGTCGATCCCCGTCCACGACGTCGATGACGACGATGCCGCGCACCGAGGGGCACCGCGGCAGCACGGCCTCGATCCGCGCGAGCTGGTCCACGCTGCACACGACGCACGCGAGCTCGGTCTCGGCGACGATGTGCCGCAGGTCCGCGGGGATCATGCTGGTCTGCATCGGCACCGAGACGGCGGAGAGATAGAGACAGGCGAGGTCTGCGACCACCCAGTCCGTGCTGCCGAATCCCATGATGCCCACGAGATCGCCGGTGTCCGCGAGCCGATCGTGCCGGAGGCCGCTGGCGAACGCCTCGACGCGAGACCACACGTCGGCGTAGCGGGCGGCGCGGAACTCCGGCAGAGGGCGCGGCGAGCCGTCGCCGCCAGGCTCCGGCGCCGCGGTGTCGAGCGCGCGGCGGCCGAGGCAGGGGCGATCCGCGTAGAGCGCGAACGCCGTCGCCACGGACTCGATCGTGGTCCGACAGCCCCGGATCTGCGCCAGCACCTCCGGTGACGGCAGCGCCCGCCGGAGCTCCTCGTCCGTCTCGAGGAGCCGGGCGCACCGCTCCAGCGATCTCGTCAGCAGCGTTTCATTCGAGTCGTCGTTCTGGAGGAACTCCGGTTCTCGTGGCTCGCGGATGTCGCTCGATGGAGTCATGCGCGCGGACCTTGAGCGGCGCTCCCCACGGGGCAAGCCTCGGCCTCCCGTGGGGCCGGCCGCGCCGTCGACCGCGGCGGCGATCGCTCGCGTGCTCGCCCGGTCTGCGGGCGATCTCGTGGCTGCTGTCGGACGGAGCTAGACGTACCGCTGCTGCGGGGTCTTCTCGGCCTGGGGAGCGGTGCTCGCGCCCCCGGCCCCCTCGGCGAGCGGCGAGCCATCGAGCTGCGCCAGGAGATCGGCGGGGCCGTCGTAAACGGCGATGGCGCCCGCGAGCCCGCTGTCGGTCCAGCCGCCCGAGCGGAAGCCGATCGTGCGCAGGCCAGCCCGCGCCGCGGCCTCGATGTCATACGGCGTGTCGCCGATCATCACCACCTCGCCGGGCGGCAGCCCGAGGTTCTGGAGCGCCGCCTCGACGATGTCCGGATCCGGCTTGGACTTCTCGGCGTCGCTCGACGACGTGGCGCTCTCGATGACGCCGCTCGCGCCCGTGAGCTTGAGGAGCTCGCGCAGCTTCTCCTTCTGGGCGGAGCTCGCGATGACGATCTTGAGGCCGCGGCGGTGGAGCTCTTCCAGGAGCTCCTTCGTGCCGGGGAAGGCGCGGAGCCCGGGCAGGAGCTGCTCCATGAAGATGTCCGAGCAGCGCGCGCTGATCTTCTCCCCTTCCGGGCTGTCCTTGGAGATCCCCGTCACCTCGGGCAGCAGCTTGTCGCCGCCCATGCCGATGCGCCGCCGCACCTCCTCGAACTGGACCTTGTGCCCGAACTCCTCCAGCGCATCGACCCAGGCGCGCGCGTGCGCGTCGTTGCTGTCGATCAACGTGCCGTCGACATCGAAAATTACGCCGCGAATGGGTGCCATGACCTGGATCCTCTCCTGTTGTTGCCGATTTGCCTGGCGTGCGGTTCAGCCTCTCCGAGGCGGCCTGTCTGCTGGCGGGAGTCCGCGCCGGGCGCGGCGCCGCGCCCCCGGCCGCGCGCTCAATCGCCCTTCTCGTGGGTCCTGATGGACATCATGTAAGCGATGATCGCGTCCACGTCGGCGTCGGAGATCTCCTTGTCCGAGAAGGCGGGCATCGCGCCGAGCCCGCTCCGGATCTGGAGCTTGATGGCCGCCGCGGGCGCGGGCTTGTTGTTGAGCCCCGGCCCGAGGCCTCCTGCGCCGCCCGGGTGGCACTGGTGGCATTGCTTCATGAAGACGACCTCGCCTCGCCGCTCGGGCGGCTCGTCGAGCGGCGGGGGCCCGAGGATCGGCTCGCTCCTTCGGGACGAGCCGCACCCGATCGCGAGCCAGAGGGACGAGGCGACGAGACCGCAGAGGACAGCGCGCAGGATCATGGTGTCTCCTCCTTCAGCGTGCGGTGGCCGCGCGGGTGATGCGGAAGAGCGCGCCCGTGCCCTGCTGCGGTTTGGCGCCGCGCTCATCCATGAGCATGACGCCGAAATCGACGACGTAGAGCGACCTGCCCGTGCGGTCGAAGCGCACGGAGATGGGCCGCTCGAGGCCGCCGGACTTGAGCCGCGACGCGGGGCCGTTGTCCTTGCCGCGGTTGACCGCGAAGTCGCGGATGACGCCGGTCTTCAGGTCCACCCGGACGACCTTGAAGCCGACGGGGTGCAGGACCTTGCCGACGTCGGGCGCCTGATCGCCGAACTGGGCGACGAACGCCTCGCCGGCGAAGCCGAACGACGGGTCGCGCGCGATGTCGATGCCGTTCGACGAGCTGTGCACCGCGAAGAACGCGACCGGCCGCGGCGGCGGGTTCGGCGGCGCCGCGAGGAGGGCGGGGGGCGTCGGCCCGCCCGGCGGCGCATAGCGATCCTGCGAGACCGGGCGGCCGTCGGCGAAGTCGGGCCATCCGTACCAGGTGCCCGGCGTCACGGCCCAGAGGGCGTCGGCGTTGCCCCAGACGGGGCGGCTTCCCCGGTCGTCATAGCCGTTGTCGGTGACGAACAGCTTGCCGTCCGGCGAGAACGCGAGCCCGAACGGGTTGCGGAACCCCCAGGCGACGAGGTTGAGCGTGCCCCCGCGCACCGGCACGCGCATGACCGCGCCGCTGCAAGGCACCTGGCCCGGGATGACCTGCCCCTTCTGCGTCTGCGTGCCGAACGGGACGAACGCGCCGGTCGTGACCTTGTCGTCCTCGTCGCGCGGCGTGAGCGGGTTCGACGTGGTGAGCGCGGCGCCCGTGAGCGTCACGTCCTTGCAGGGCACGTCGTGGAACTCGGGGTGTCGCTTCAGCCACCCGAACTTGTGGTTGTCGTCGCCGACGATACCGCTGTTCGTGGCCGTGCCCTGGCCGAAGTAGATGAAGCCGTCGGGGCCGACGACAGGCCCGTTCGTGTGGTGGTCGCCGAAGCTCGGGAGCCCCGCGACGAGGGTCTGGGTCTGGCCGTCGGGCGCGATGCGGAGGATGCGGCCGCCCTCGGTCACGCCGCCCTCCGAGACGATGAAGGCGCCGTCGGCCCAGGCGACCCCGGTCCACGGCGGGTTCTTGCCCGTCGCGACGACGGTCGTGCCGCCGCCCGGCGCGATCCGGAGGAGCCTCGGCGTGGTGAAGACCTCACCGTAGGAGTAGCCGGACTCCGTGACATAGACCTGTCCGGCGTCGTCGAACGTGACGCCGGTCGGGAAGGTGAGCCCCGTGGCGACGACCTCGATGACGTATCCAGCGGGCAGCGCGATGTCCGACGTGCGAATCGTCCTGGTCGGGGGCGGCGGCTTCGTCGTCTCGCCGCCGCCCGAGGACGAGCGGGCGCTGAAGCAGCCTGGCGCAACCGCGAGCGCGGCGAGCGCCACGAGGAGGGTGGGGCGCGGTCGAGATCGCGGCGGTGGACGGTTGGTGGCTTGGGCGTTCAAGAGATCTCCCTCAAATGCGTGCCTGGGTGCGACGGCGCGCCAGCGGCCGGCCGGCCGAACGGCGCGTGGAAGCGCGCTGCGGCCTTCGGGGCGCGGCCCGAGCAACGTACATGCCGGGCATGGCGGCGCCTGGACTGCGCGCGCCCGCGCCACGCGGTCGACCGCGTCGTGGCGGGTTGGCGTGGCGTGAGGCAAATCGCCACGCGGCCCCGCGGGTCGTCGGGGAGGAGCTCACGTTCTGTTATGCTGGCCCGCCGGAGGGCGCGATGGCGAGCTGGGATCCTGCGCAATATCTGATGTTCGAGGACCAGCGGGCGCGACCGGCGGTCGACCTGCTCGGCCGGGTCGCCCTCGCCGTGCCGGGCGAGATCGTCGATCTCGGCTGCGGGGCCGGCAACATCACCCGTCTCGTGGCGCAGCGCTTCCCGGAGCGGGCGATCGTGGGGGTCGACAGCTCTCCGGAGATGCTGGCCCGGGCGCGCGCTGCGCTGCCGGGGGCGCGGTTCGTCGAGGCAGACATGGCGCGCTTCGCGCCGGCCGCGCCGCCGGCGCTGATCTTCAGCAATGCCGCGCTCCACTGGCTCGACGATCATCCATCGCTGTTCCCGGCGCTCCTCGGGCGGCTGGCGAAGGGCGGCGTGCTGGCGGTACAGATGCCGAGGAACCACGGGGCGCCGTCGCACACGGCGATGGTGGAGGCGAGCCGGATGCCGAGATTCCGCGATAAGCTGGCGGCGGTGGTGAGGGAGAGCCCGGTCGCGGAGCCTCGGGGGTACTACGAGGTGCTGGCGCCGCACGCCGCGCAGATCGAGATCTGGGAGACGGAGTACCTGCATGTCCTCGAGGGCGAGAGTCCGGTGGTCGAGTGGACCATGGGGACGGCGCTGCGGCCGCTGCTCGCGGCGCTCGACGACGGCGAGCGGGCCGATTTCCTGGAGGAGTATGGGCGGCGGGTGGCCGCGGCGTATCCGAAGGCGTCGGATGGGAAGACGCCGTTTCCGTTCCGGAGGTTGTTCCTCGTCGCGAGGGCGAGATAGGTGATCGCCTGGATCAGCGCGCGTACTCGATGGCGCTGACGCCCTCGGCTTCGGGCAGGACGGTCACGAGCGCCTGCGCGCCGACGGAGCCGGACGAGAGCGACGAGCGGACGACGACGAGCCATGTCTGATCGCCCTGGCGCGCGACGAGGATGGCGCAGCGCTCGCCCTGAGGCGAGCCGGCGCGCGCCTCTGCCTCCTGGACGACGCGCGCCCCGGCGGCGTCGCAGCCGCTGACGTCGAACTTGCGGTGCGACAGGGCGGTGAGCGCGACGCTCGCCGCTCGCCGGGCGGCGGTCTCGTGGGCCGACGGCGCGGCAGGGGCCGGCGGCGGGGCGCACCCGGAGGCCAGCGCTGCGAGGAGAGGTGCCCACCGTGCGATCGTGCGTGTCACGGCGCCGTCGTATCGCGGCGGCGGCCCCGCGGGAAGCCCTCGTCGAGGCGGGCGGCGGCGCCGCCAGCGCCAGGCTGCTCGGGGGACGAGCCGTGGACGGGGCATCGCTCGGCGCTGGGTATCTGCAGATCCCCATCTGCCCGCCGAGCTGCGCAATGCCCTGCGGGGATTCGCGAGCGCATCGAACTGCCACGCTCGAGCCGAGGCGAATGATTACGTGGATGAGCCGTGATTCGCTTCGCTAATTCACTTCGCTCGAAAAGATGCCTCGAGTGCCTGACTCACCTTGCACAGCCATCTGTCGCGGGGCCTTCGCCCGCCGCCTCGGCGAGGAGCGCGAGCTCGGCGTGGGGCAGGCCCTGCGCCGGGTCGGCCTCTCGTTCCAGGGGACGCAGCACCGGGCCATCGACGACGCCCGCAACATCGCGCGGCTCCTGCCGGTCGCGCTGGGCCTCGAGCGCCACGACGCCGGTGGTCCCCGGCGCGCCGGAGCGCCCGCCGTCACCGGCGCTCCGGCGGCTCCTCCTGCGGCTCCGACGCTTCCGATGACTCCAGCGCCGCGAGCAGCGCGGTGAGCCCCTTCTTCAGCGAGGCCATCTGCTTCTGGCCCAGCGACCGCGTGAGCTCCTCCTCCAGCTCCTGCAGCACCCCGAGCCCGTGAAGGAGCGCCTTGATCCCGGACGGCGTGAACCGCACCCGCTTCGCCCGCCGGTCCTCCGGGTCGGGCGTCCGCTCCACGACGCCCATCGCCTCCAGCTCCTCGACGAGCTGACCCACCGCCTGCTTCGTCACCCTGGCGCGCTCCGCCAGGTCCGTCAGCCGCGTGCCCTCGAGATCGATGTACGGCATCAGCGCGGTGTGCGCCCGGCGCACCTGGCTCACGCCGCGCGCGCCGCGGGCGACGCGCGCCACCGCCCGCTCGTCGAGCAGCCGCGCCGAGCGAAGGAGGAGCTGGCCGAGGCTCGCGCGCTTGCGCCGCTCGAGCTCGGCGACGTCGCTGGGATCGAGGTCGTGCTTGGTCATAATGGTCAACTTGCTTGACTAAATGGTCAAGCAGGTTTACCAATTGGAGCATGCTGAGACAGCTCGATCAAGCCATCTGGGCTGCGGAAGACACGTTGAAGCTGCCAGGAATGCGTTTCCCGCTGCGATCTCCGGTCGTGCGCCTGGGGGACGGCGGGCTGATCCTCTTCTCGCCGCTCCCGAGCGTGGAGCACGTGGCGGGGGAGATCCGCGCGCTCGGCGAGGTGCGGGCGATCGTGGCGCCGAACCTGATGCACCACCTCGGCCTCGCGCCGGCGGCCAGGCTGTTCCCGGGCGCGCGGGTGGTCGGCCGCCGCGGGCTCCACGAGAAGTGCCCTGGCGTGACGTTCACCGGCGTGCTCGACGACGCGCCGGACCCGCTCTGGTCCGCGGAGATCGACCAGGTGGCGGTCGGCGGGATGCCGAGGCTCGACGAGGTGGCCTTCTTCCACCGGCCCACGAGGACCCTCTTCCTCTGGGATCTCTGCTTTCACATCACGCGGAGCGAGCACTTCCCGACGCGCCTCCTCATGCGCCTCAACGGGGCCTATGGCCGGTTCGGCCCGACGCGCGTCGCGCGCTCGATGATGCGCGATCGCGCGGCGGTGGGGGCGGCGGTGAGGCAGATGCTCGCGTGGGCGCCGGAGCGCATCGTGGTGGCGCACGGCGACGTCATCGAGCGCGGCGGGCAGGCCGCGCTGCAAGGCGCGTTCGAGCGGGCGCTGTGAGGTCCCGGGATGGGCGCGCGGGTCACGCTGCTCGGCCTGGATTTCGGCTCCACGACGAGCTGCGCCGTGGTCGCCGCGGCGGCGCTCACGCGCGCCGCGGGCACCGGTCGGGTGGAGCTTGGCGCGCTGGAGGAGCGCTACCGATCGGAGATGGCGCTCACGCCCCTCGCCGGTGACGCCCTCGATCTCGACGCCGCGGCGGCGCTGCTCGACCGCTGGCTCGCCGAGGGCGGCGTGGAGCCCGGGGCCATCTTCGGCGGCGGGGCGATCATCACCGGCCTCGCCGCGCGCCGACCCAACGCCGACGCGCTCGCACGGCTGATCCGCGGGCGCGTCGGCGAGGCGCTGCTCGCGGTCGCCGAGGACCCTTGCCTCGAGTCCTGGGTGGCCTTCATGGGCAGCGCCGCGCCCCTGTCGCGCGCGCGCCCCGGAGAGCCCTTCATCAACCTGGACATCGGCGGCGGCACCACCAACCTCGCGCTCGGCCTTGCCGGCGAGGTCCAGCGCACCGGCTGTCTCCTCGTCGGCGCGCGCCACGTCGCGCTCGACCCGCGCTCGCGCCGTATCCGGTCGCTCACGCCCGAGGCCCGGTCCGCCCTCGACCACCTCGGCCTTCACCGCGGCCCGGGCGACGCGCTCTCCCAGGCCGAGGCCGAGGCGGTGGCCGCGTTCCACGTCGAGCTGCTCGAGGCGGCGCTCGCGGGGCGCGCCGAAGCCTTCGCCGCGCCCGCGGCCGCGCGCCACGTGCAGGTGCCGTTCGCGCTGCCGGAAGGGCTCGCGGCGCCCACGCTCACCTTCTCCGGCGGCGTGGGCGAGCTGATCTACGCCGGGCTGGCCGGTCGCCCCCTGCCGGAGCCCGCCCACCACGGCGATCTCGGCGTGGACCTCGCCCGGGCGATCCTCGCCTCGCGGCGGCTGATGGCGCGGGTCGCGACGCCCGCCGGCATGGGCCGGGCGACGGCGTACGGCCTCCTGCGCCACGCCACCCAGCTCTCCGGGGCGACGCTGTTCCTCCCGCGCCCCGAGCGCTTGCCCCTGCGCGACCTGCCCATCCTGGCGCGGCTCTCGCCGGCCTCCGCCGACGGCGAGATCGATCACGCCGTGGACCTCTTCCGTCGGAGCCCCGGCGGCTGCTGCCTGGAGATCGCCCTCGACGATGTCTCGGCGCCCGCCCTCCGGCTCCTCGGCGGGCGCCTCGCCGGCGCGCTGCGCCGGGCCGGGCCGATCCCGGATCACCCGCTCGTGCTCCTCACCGCGCAGAACGCGGGCAAGACGCTCGGCGGCTACGTGACCGGCTGGGGCGCGCTGCCCCTCGACCTCCTCGTCATCGACGAGGTGGAGGCGCGCGGTGCCCGGTTCGTCCAGATCGGACGCCTGTGCGATCAGGTCCTGCCGGTCTCATTCTATGGGATGACGCCGTGATGACGCGGTGACGTCGGGCGATATCCTGTGGAGGGAGGAGCGCGCCGTGAAAGAGTTGACCCCGCTCGATCGGATCGAGGTCCCCCGCCCCCGCCCCGACGTCGCGTACGCGGCCCGCCTGCCCGGCCACGACGCCTCGTTCCGCGGCCTCAAGCGGCTCCTCGGCGCCGCCGACTGCAGCAAGGCCGGCGACCGCCAGGCCGGCCTCGCGGCGCGCGGAGACGCGGCGCGGGAGGCCGCGCGCGAGCTGCTCGGCGAGCTGACGCTCGAACATCTCCACGATCACCCGCTCACCGACGAGCGGGGCGAGGTCGACGCGGTGATGCGCGTCAATTACGACATCGACCGCGACGCATTCGCCCCGATCGCCTCCCTGCGCCTCGGCGAGCTCAAGGACCAGCTGCTCCGCGCCCCCGGCGCGGAGGTGGCGCGCGTCGGCGGCGCCTTGACCGGGGTCATGGCCGCGGCGCTCGCCAAGCTCTGCGACGTGCATGAGCTGGTCTACCTCGCCCGCAAGATCAGCCGCCCCACCCGCGCGCGCACGCTCCTCGGCGCCCCCGGCACGCTCGCCTCGCGCCTTCAGCCGAACCACCCCACCGACGATCTGCGCGGCATCACCCTGCTGCTCTACTGGGGTCTCTCCCTCGGCGCCGGCGACGCGCTGCTCGGCGTCAACCCCGCGGCCGGCACGGTGGAGACCACCGCCGCGATCCTCCGCCACCTCGACCGCATTCGCCGCGCGACCGGCGTCCCCACGCAGATCTGCTGTCTGTCGCACCTCAAGGTGCAGCTCGCCGCGCTCGAGCAGGGCGCGCCGGTGGAGATCCTCTTTCAGAGCCTGGCCGGCACCGAGTCCTGCAACGTCACCGAGTTCGACATCACCGTGGATCTCCTCGACGACGGCTATCGCCGCATGGCCGCGCGCGGCCCGCTCGCGGGCCAGGCCGAGCAGTTCATGTATTTCGAGACCGGCCAGGGCAGCGAGCTCACCTACGGCAAGCACAACGGCATCGACATGGCCACGGCCGAGGCGCTCTGTTACGGGCTCGCGCGCCGCTGGGACCCGTTCATGGTCAACAACGTCACCGGCTTCATCGGTCCGGAGACGCACCTCGACGATCGCGAGATGATCCTCGCGAACCTCCAGGACCACTTCATGGGCAAGCTCCTCGGCGTGCCCATGGGCATGGCCCCCTGTTACACGCTGCACGCCCACGTCACGCTGGAGGGCCAGCAGATGGCGACGCAGCTCCTCACCGCCGCGGGCGCCAACTATTACATGGACGTCTGTCTCAACACGGATCGCATGCTCGCCTATTTCGATACGAGCGGGCACGACGTGCAGACCTTGCGGGAGATCCACGGCCGCGCGCCCGGCGGCGAGTTCCTGGAGTGGGCCATCGAGCGGGGTATCCTGGCGCGCGCGGGGGAGGGGGACGGGAAGCGGGGGTGGACGCCGGGGGCGATCACCCGCGGTCCGCGCTTCGGCGACGTGCGGCAGTTCTGCCCGGACGAGGCCGAGCTGGCGGAGCTGCTCGCGGCGACGCCCGCGGCTCACGGCTTTGCCACGGCCGGTCCGCGCCCGGCCAACGCGGTGAGCCGAAGGAGCCGCCTTGACGAGGCCATCGCGCGAGGGGCCCTCGAGAGCGAGCTGCGCGAGGAGGCGCTGGCCGGCGTCGCCGCGTTCCGGGTCATCACCACGACGGCGGCCAGCAAGGACGAGCACCTCGGCTCCGCCGACGCGGGCGCGCGCCTCTCCCCGGAGAGCGCCGCCTGGCTCGCGCCGGAGGACGCGCAGGTGCAGATCGTTGTGTCCGACGGCCTGAGCGCCGAGGCCGTCCACCACAACGTCCCCGACCTGCTCCCGGTCCTGCTGGACGGCCTCGCGGCGCGCGGCGTGACCGTCGGGCGGCCGCTGCTCGCGCGGTACGGCCGGGTGAAGCTCGCCGAGGCCGTCGCCGAGCGGCTCGGGGCGCGGCTCGTCGTGATGCTCCTCGGCGAGCGCCCGGGCAGCGGCGAGCTCGCCTCGCGCAGCCTCTCGGCCTACCTCGCCTACCGCCTCGCGCCCGGCGTGGACCAGGAGGCTGCCGCCGCCTTCAGCGGCAATCCAGCGATCGGCTTCGAGTACACGGTGATCTCCAGCATCCACGCCGGCGGGTTGCCCGCCGCGGAGGCGGGCGGGGTGCTCGTCGAGAGGGTCCTGCAGGTGCTCGCGCGCCGCGCGGCCGGCAACCGGCTGGAGGCGTTGCTCGCCGGCGATGCGGCCTGAGCGCCGCCTGCGCCGGGCGCAGAGGCGCTCGCCACGGTACCCCGCTCTACCGGTTCTTTTGCGTGCCAGTCACTCGACCACCCGGACCGTGGCGTCGAGCAGGTTCACGCCCGTGGCGCTGTCCCACGTCGCGCCGCTCGAGAGCCGGATCGCGTAGCGGGGATCGTCGCGCAGGCGTTCAGCCTCGTCCGGCAGCCACACGCCGAGCTGGTAGTCGCCCGGGGGAAGATCGGCCGGGAGCTGCGCCGCGAGGCAGAGATCGCTCTCCTCGCCCGGCGCCCACCGGCGCGGATCGGCGTCGACCTGGACGAAGCGCCGCGTCGCGCCCTGCTGGAGCACGAGATACACCGGGCGCGGGTTGTAGGCCCGAGCATAGCCGTCGTTGAACACGCGCAGCCGGAGAGAGAGAGACTGCCCGCGCGCGACCTGCTCGGGGGACTCGTGCCCCATCACGGCGAAGCGGTAGCCGAGCCGGCAGGCGACGGTCTCGAAGCAGCCCTCGGATCTCCAGTCGGCGATCACGTCAGGGTGGTAATCGGTGTTGATGAAGCTCCAGTGGTGCGTGGAGAGCTCGGCGAGCGCCGAGGCGCACTGGCTGCGCGGCGGGTTGCGGCCGCACGTCTCGCCGCCGACGGGCACGAACGCGGAGTCCGCGGCGGCATACGCCTTCTCGCCGGGGAGCTGGTAGGTGCCGACATCATCGTCGCTCGCGAGGAAGCAGTCGTTCAGGTGGCCGACGCGCGAGAGCGGCGCTCCGGAGAACGCCGTCTCCTCGGTGAGCGGGCCGCCGTACGCCGCGAGCTTGTGAGAGGGGCGGCGCGCGAGGATCATCCGGTTCTCGGGGATCGCCTCGAGCAGCGCGTCGAAGATCTGTTCGCGGCTGTCAGGGCTCGTGAGGTCGTTCGTCGAGGAGTGCCACTCGCCCCAGGCGCCGACGAAGCCTGGATGCAGCACGGCGATGACATCGGCGTTTTGCTGGAGCACGGGCTCGAGCTGAGCGATGTGGGACAGCACGCGGCTGAGCGGCGCGTCCGGCGCGGTGCCCGTGTCCGCGTAGTAGAAGCGGGGGAGCACCTTGAGCCCCGCCGAGCGCACGGCGGCGAAGCTCGCGCCGAGCTGGTCGAGGAGCCCCTGGTCGATGTCCCGCGTGCGGTAGTCGTCGAGGAGCACCTTGCCGTAGATCAGCGTGTAGCCATCGGCCCGGAGGTTCGAGAGCGCGTCGAGGCTCCGGAGGTCCTTGAAACGAAAGACGCCGCGCTCGGGGTTGAGCACGCCCCGGCACTCGGCGTCGCCGGAGGGATCCGCGCCCGCGGCGAACAGCCTGGGCGAGTAGGAGCGCGCCACGGTGGCGCCGCCGAGCCCGCAGGCGCCGGGCGGGTCACCGGCGCCGCCGCTGCCGCTGCCGCTGCTGACGCCGCTGCCGCCGGTGCTGCCGGTGCTGCCGGTGCCGCCGCTGCCGGCATCGCCGCCGCCGCTGCCGTTGCCGCTGCTGCTGGCGGTCCCGGTGAGGACCAGCTCGTCCAGCAGCGAGGCGTCGGCGCGGCTTCGCGTCGCGTACCGGATCTTGATCTGCCCGCCGGGGGCGAAGCGGCCGTACGGCGCCGGGAGCGCGAGCGTCGCGCTCGACCAGGACCACGCGGCGGCGAACGCGTTGTCGCCGATCGTCACCCACGCGTTCGCGTCGGCGTCCCACGCCTCCAGCGTCCAGCGCATGTCGGACTTCCGCGGGCCGCGGTAGCTCACGTCGAGGGACAGCGACGACAGGTCGGCTCCAGACACCCCCGCCGGGAGCGCATAGTCGCACGTGGCGGACGAGCCCGGAGCGAACTCGACGTACTTGCTCCAGTCGTCCTGCTCCCCGGTGAGCTCGCGCGCCGAGAGCGCGGCGGCGGTCTGTCCGTCGCCGAGGCTGCCCCGCTCGATGGTCAACTGCGAGCACGTCAGCCGGAAGCCCGCGCTTGTCGCGCTGGAGGTCAGCGCGTCGACCGGGCTGCCGTCGCCGGCGCCCGCGCCGCACGCGGTCAGGAGCGCAAGGGACAGGCAGGGAAAGGCGCCGCCGCGAAGAAGGCGCGACAGGGCGTGGAACGATGACCGGGTGCTGTGGTGACGCATAAGCGATCTCCTGCTGGCGATGAAGAATTGAAGCTGGACTGCACGATCTCGCGGTCTCGCTGTCGAGCCCACGTTCGGCGCAGCCTCGATGCACGGTCGAGGCCACCGGAGCAGCCCGCGTGAGCGCGGGGCGCAGACGTCAGGAGCTGCGCAAGGATCGACCACTTGCGCACGAAGCGGACAGCAGGTGAGGTCGTTCAGCGGGACGGCGTCGGATGAGGCGTCCGCGGGGGCGGGCCGGGCTGGTCGTCGCGGCCGAGCTGCTCTCTAGGCCTTCGCGGCAGCGCGAGAGATCTCGTCGATCGCCCCGAGCAACGCGTCGTTCTGCTCCGGTGTGCCCACCGTGATCCGCAGCTTGTCGTGGAGCCGCGGCGCATCCCAGTAGCGCACGAAGATCGCCCGATCGTGGAGCGCCCGGTACATCGCCTGCGCCGACAGCCCCCCGGCCGGCGGCGCCGCCAGGACGAAGTTGCTCTGGCTCGGCGCCACCGTGAACCCCTTCTGCTGGAGCGCGCGCGCCAGCCGGGCTCGCTCCGCGATCACCTTCTCCCAGCTCTTCCTCGCCTCGTCCCGCGCCGACAGCGCCGCGGTCGCCGCGGCCTGCGAGAGGATGTCGGTGTTGTAGCTGTCGCGCGCCTTGTCGAGCGTCTCGATGAGCCGCGGGTGCCCCAGCCCGTACCCGAACCGGAGCCCCGCGAGCGAGTACCCTTTGCTCAGCGTCCGCAGCAGCAGCACGTTGTCGAGCCCCCGCGCCGGGTCGAGCAGCGGCGTCGCGTCGGTCTCCGCGAAGTCGACGTACGCCTCGTCGATCAGGAGCACGCCGCGGAACGCCCGCGCCACGCGCTCGAGCTTGTCCAGCGGCTCGTGCCGCCCCGACGGCGCGTGCGGGTTGACGAGGAGCGCGAGGCGGCAGCCGCTCTCGTTCAGGCGGCTCGCGAAATCCTCCGGGACCGACCAGTCCTCCTCGAGGGGGACCTGGGTGATCGTCGTGCCGTGGATCTCCGCGAGGACGTCATAGAGCGAATAGGTCGGGTACGTCTCGCCGAGGCCGCTGCCGCCGGGCTCGCAGAAGACCGTCACCGCCATGCGCAGCAGCTCGTCGCCGCCGTTCGTGGCGATCACCTGCTCGGGCGACAGCCCGTGGAGCCTCGCGGCGGTCTCGCGGAACTCCTGCGCCCGGGGCGGCGGGTACCGGCGGAGCTGATCGGCCGAGACGCCGCGGATCGCCTCCAGCACGGCGCCCGGCGGCGGATAGGGGTTCTCGTTCGTGTTCAGCTTGACCACGTCGGCCCGCTGCGGCTGCTCGCCGGGCGTGTAGGGCGTGAGGCGATGGATGTTGTCGCGTTCGTACGGCATGGGGATGGCCGTCCTCTCGCCCACTGGCTCGCCGGAGACAAGCGCCTCGTCCGGCGCGGCCGCCCGATCCGGCCCCGCTCCCTTCAGGGGAAGCTCCGCCCCGCGCGGAGATGGCCGCGCCCGGCTGCGGCGGCGCGCCCGGCGATCCGGCCCTCGAGGGGGCGCGCGCGGCGGCGGGCGCTGGTCGCGCCGGCTGCGCCGATCGGACTAAGATGCGCCGCATGACGACGACGCCCGAGCCCGAAACCTTCCTGGTCCTCTCCTGCCTCGGCCCTGACCGGACGGGCCTCGTCGCGGAGGTGACGCACTACCTGACCGAGCGCGGCGCCAACGTCGAGGACAGCCGGATGGCGGTGCTCGGCGGCGAGTTCGGCATCCTCCTGCTCGCGTCGGGCCCGCCCGGCGCGATCGAGGCGGTGGAGCGCGACGCCGCGTCGCTCACCCAGGCGACGGGGCTCACGGTGCAGAGCCGCAGGACCAAGAGCCCCGAGTCGCACCGGCGCGCGGCGACCATCCCGTGCGTCATCTCGGTCGACGCGCTCGACCACGAGGGGATCGTCCGCGCCGTGTCGCGCGCGCTCCACGGCGCCGGCGTGAACATCGTCTCGCTCGAGACCTCGGCATACGAGGCGCCCGTCACCGGGTCGCAGCTCTTCCGGATGGAGGCCCGCGTCGACGTCCCCACCGGGGTCACGCTCGCCCAGCTCCGCAAGGCGATGGACGCGGTCGCGGAGTCCGAGAACCTCGATATCGACGTCCGCTCGCTGATCAAGGCGTGACGCCGCGAGGGTAGGCGCCGCAGGGACGGACGTCGCGGCGGGGAGCTCGCCGGCCGCCTCGCGAGAACGCGGGCCACTCGTCCGGAAGAAGCGCTATCTTCGTGGGCCATGCCCTTCAGCAACCTCAGCTCTCCCCGCAAGGTGCACAGCGTCGACGCGGAGATCCGCGGGGCCGCGTTCCTCGCGAGCCCCGGTCTCGTCGCCATGATCTCGACCGATCCGGTGCGGCTCGGCGTCTGTCCCGTCGGGGGCTCCGGCGCGAAGACGACGAACCTGTCGCTGTCCTCCGCCGAGGACGTGGCGCTCCTCTCGAAGGACGTGGCGGTCGTGCGGAGCGAGGACGCGGTGTGGGCGCTGCTCGGGATCACGCACGGCCCGAAGCTCGACCAGGTCGGCCGGGACGCGCGGCTGCTGGCGATGCGCCCGACGGGGGAGACGGCGCTGGCGCTCGGCTGGGACGGCAGCGCGACGGAGCTGAAGCTGGACAAGAACGAGGTGAACGGCCGCACGTTCGCCGTGCGCGGCGCGGCGCGGGCGTTCGACCTGACCGAGGCCGAGACGCACGTGGTCATGGACGGCGCAGGGGAGGGGGGCGAGCTGCGCGTCCACCCCGGCGCGACGCCGGAGCCCGGCCCCACGCTGCGCGCCTCGCTGCCGCGCGCGGCCCAGAACCTGAACCGCGTGCGCGCCGGGGCGAAGCTCACGGCGGTGTACAAGCGCGGCGCGAGCGCGGTCTGCGCGGTCGTCCGGTCGTCTGGCAAGCTGACGGCCAAGCTGCTCGAGTTCGGCGCGCCCGTCGCGGATGTGGCCGTCCTCGAGTCCAGCCTGTTCGCGGCGTTCGCGGACGGCCGGGTCGCGCTGTTCGACGGCGCCGCCATCGAGGCCGCCTCCGCCGCGCCGCCCGCGCCGACGGCCAGCGTCGCGCTCGGCGCCCGCGGCGAGCCCACCGTGCTCGCGGTCGCGGGCAAAGGGTCGCCTAGCCTGTGGGTGGGCACGAGCGCCGGGGAGATCTGGAGCCTCTCCATCGTGCGCAAGCAGGGCGGCTGAGGCGCGCCGCGCTCTGCGCCTGGGCTCCACGAGCTCCGCTGGGCTGGCGATGGACGCGCCAGACGGGGCGGAGACGTACCTGAAGACGTGACGTGAGCCAGGTCAGCGCCGCGCGCCCGGCTCACGCCGCGCGCGCCGCGAGCCGCCCCTCGACCAGGGCGTCCGCATCGACCTCGTCGAGCGTCGTCACGACGCGATCCGCCCCGGCGGCGACCAGCAGCGCGCGGTCGGCGTGCCGCGCCACCCCGAGCGCGGTCATCCTGCCCGCCTTCGCGGCGAGCACCCCGGCAGGAGCGTCCTCGACGACGAGGCTGCCCGTCGGCCGGACACCGAGCGCGTCCGCGGCGGCCAGGAACAGGTCCGGCGCTGGCTTGCCGCGCGCCACCTCGGCGCCGCAGAGGTCGGCGTCGAACAGGTCGAGCAGCGTCGTGCCCGGCGCGATGGGCGGGCGGCGGATGCCCTGCTGGTCGGCGAAGGTGTCGGCGCGGATCCGGCGGAGGAGCTGGCTGGCGTTCCTGGACGACGACGCCGCCGCGAGGAGCACGCCGCGCGCCTTGAGCCCCAGGACCAGCCGCATCGCGTCCGGGAAGACAACGAACTCCCCCGCGTCGATCTTCCGGAGCAGCATCTCCTGCTTCCGCTCGGCGTACGTGCTGGCGCGCGCCGCGGCGTCGGGCACGCCGAAGTGGTCGAGCGCCGCGCGCGCGCCGCTCTCGCGCGGCTTGCCGGCGATCTCGCCCTGGTAGACGGCCGTCGTGAACCGCTCGGGCGCGTAGCGCGTCTGCGGCGCGATCGCGCGCCACTCCGTGGCCATCAGCGCATCCAGCGCCTCGCGCCAGGCGCGCTCGTGCGGCGAGTCGACCACCACCCCGTCGATGTCGAAGAGGACCCCTTCGAAACGCATGCCGCCGACATGGCGCCGGCGTGTCGCACCGGGAGCCCCGGGCGCGCGCGGGCGATGCGTCGATGCGGTGCGCCGTCGAGGCTGCCCGCGACCTGCGCCGCCGCGGCTGCCCGCGACCTGCGCCGCCGCGGCTGCCCGCGACCTGCGCCGCCGCGCCTGCCCGCGGGCATCGCGCGGCGCCCGACCGCGCCCGCCTGCGGCTCCCGCCGCCGCGCCGGCGGTGCTACCTTGGAGCCACGTGCCCCCTGTCCGCACCGGAGCCAGTCCCACCGCGACGCGCCTGCCGCGCGCGCTCGTCGTCCGCGATCCGGAGCCCGAGGAGCTCCGGGCGACCATCGACTGGTCGGACTGGTACCTCGACGATACCGACGGCATCGGCGCGTGGGGCGAGCACGACGAGATAGCCCGCCTGCTCCTGTCCTCGATCGCGCAGCTCGCGCGCGAGCGCGGCTGGACCGACCACCACGCCGGCGCGGATCGGTTCTTCGCGTGGGTGCGCGAGGAGCCGCTCGTGCGCGTCTCGCCGGACGTCTACTTCCTCGACCACCGGCCCACGCCGCCGCTGCCCAAGCAATGGCAAACGTGGCTGTCCGGCCACCGGCCGCCGCGGTTCGCGCTCGAGATCATCGCGAGCGACTGGCAGAAGGCCTACGAGGACATCCCGCTCAAGTACTGTCAGCTCGGCTGTCCCGAGCTCGCGATCTTCGACCCGCAGGCCGCCGCGCAGCGGCCGCCGGCCGGCAGGGTCGCGCTCCAGGCCTACCGGCGCGACCCCGATGGCGCGTACGTGCGCGTTCACGCGGGCGCCGGCCCCGTGTGGAGTCCCGCCCTCGATAGCTGGCTGTGCGTCGTGGGCAGCGGGGCCGAGGCCCGGCTCCGCCTCGCGCGCTCCGGCGGCAAGGGCGAGCTCGTCCCCACCCAGGAGGAGGTCGCGGCGACCGAGGCGCGCGCCAGGGAAGCGGCCGAGGCGCGCGTGCGCGAGCTCGAGGCGCGCGTGCGCGAGCTGGAGCAGCTCGCGCAGGGGTGATGCCTGATGCACGGAGCGCGGCGCGCCGCGCGACGGACGCCCGCTCGCTTTGGCTTCGCGCAGCGTTCGGCGGTACGCTGGCGCCATGTGCCGAAACATCCGTCCTCTGTTCAACTTCGAGCCGCCGGCGACGGAGGAAGAGATCCGGGCGGCGGCCTTGCAATACGTGCGCAAGGTGAGCGGAACCCGCAGCCCGAGCGGCAAGAACGTCGCCTGTTTCGAGCGAGCCGTCGACGACATCGCCGAGATCACGCGCCGGCTCGTCGAGTCGCTGGAGACCACGGCGCCGCCCAAGAACAAGGAAGTCGAAGCGGCCAGGGCCCGCCTGCGCAACGCGCGCCGCTTCGGCTCCTGACGCGCGAGGGAGCGCTCTCCGCCGCGCTCCGGGCCGCCAGGGCTGGCCCTGGCCCCGCGGCCACGTTAGCTTCGTGCCCATGGGCAACGCCGCCACGACGCAGCGCATGAGCGCTGCGGAGTATCTCGAGTGGGAGCGCGCGCAGGTCGAGAAGCACGAGGTCCACCTCGGCGAGATCTTCGCGATGGCCGGTGGCAGCCCGCGGCACAACCTCCTCTCGGGCGCGGTGGGGGCGGAGCTCCGCGCGGCGGTGCGCGGGAAGCCGTGTCATGTGCTGTCGCCCGGCCAGCGGATCTCCGCGAAGCCGGGGGAACGCTATGTCTACGCGGATGCCGTCGTCGCGTGCGGCGGGGTGCGGCTGGAGACGGGCACAGGCGACGTCCTCGCGAATCCGAGCGTCGTCGTCGAGGTCCTGTCGCCCAGCACCGAGGCGTACGACCGCGGCGAGAAATGGGAAGCCTATCAGCGCATTCCCTCGCTGACAGACTACCTGCTCGTCTCGCAGGGGGCGGTGCGCGTCGAGCACTACCGGCGCGAGGCGGATGATTCGTGGCGCTATCGCGTGATCGAGGCGGGCGGCGCGATCGCCCTGGCGAACGGCGCCAGCCTTCCGGTCGACGCCATCTACGAGGGCGCCTTCGAGCTCGACGCCGGCTGAAGGCGCGGGCTCGTCGCCGGCGCGCGCGGATCCCGAGCGCCGCCTGCGCCGCGCGGCTCAGGATCGCCGGGCGCCCGACGACCGGCTGTACACGACGCGGCCGCCCGTCCGCGACAGGGCGTACGCGAACCCGAGCTCGAGCGTCGAGCGCGTGACCACGCACCCGAGATCCAGCCCCTGCTGCACCATGAGCTGCGCGGCCGCCGGGGTGATGCCGACCAGCACGACCTCGGCCCCGAGCAGCCTCGCCGCCCGCGCCGCCGCCATGAGGTGATCGGCCGCGACCGCATCGACCACCGCCATCCCGGTGACGTCGATCAACACCACGCTCGCCCGGCGCTCGGCGATCTCCCGCAGCATCGACTCGAGGAAGCGGCCTGTCCGCTGCGCATCCATCGCCCCGATGATCGGCATCACCACGATGTCGCGCGCGATGGGCACGACCGGGCTGGAGAGCTCCTGGATCGTGCCGAGCAGCGCCGCCTGCCGGTCGTTCGCGTGCTCGAGCTCCTGGGTCCGCTCGGTGATGCGCCGCAGGAGCTGCGCGTTCTCGAGCGCCACGGCCAGCGTGTCGGTGATGCGCTCGATCTGCGTGAGATCCTCGGCCGAGCACGCCGCGCGGCGCTCGCTGCAGAGGACGAGGACGCCGAGCGCGACCCCCCGGGCGAGCAGCGGGACGCCCACCAGCGTGAGCGTCCCCTTCCGGCGCGCCTCGACCACATCGGGCAAGCGGTGGAGCTCGCCCTCCCCTCCGTCGACGGCGTCGACGATCAGCGAGCGGCCGGCGCTCAGCACCCGCCCGACCAGGGAGTCCGGGGCGAGGCGGGCGCTCTCCTCGACGAAGCCCTCTTCCTTCGCGTCCACGCCGACGGCGAGGATCTCGATCGGGCGGGCCGCCCTGGCGCGCCCGCGCCGTCGGTTCGCGGTCTTGCGCGCGGTCTCCAGGGCCAGGTGCTCCGACAGCGGGCGCGACCACGGCGTGCGCTCGAGGGTCACCACGTCGGCGGCCGTGTCGATGAAGCGCGTCGCGCGCGGATCCTCGCCCCGCCTCGGCGCAGGGAGCTCGGCCAGCGCCTCGTCGACGCCCCTCGAGAGCAGATCGTGGAGCACCTCGACCGCCCGATAGCCCATGTCGTACTCGCGCTGGACCACGGTCGCGTGGATCGTCCCCTCCCTGAGCATCGCGATGGTCTCCGGGACGAGATCGAACGCGACGATCTTGAGGTCACCCTCCCGGCCCATGGCCCTCGCGGCCGCGCCCCAGGCCGGGCCGTTCTCGGCGCAGGCGCCGAAGGCGCCCGCGAGATCGCCTGTCCGCAGGGCCTCCAGGGTGAGCTGCAGCGCGAGCGACGTGTCGTACACGTTCTCGGAGGGAGGCTGCACCGCGATGGCCGTCCCGGCGACCGCCGCGCCGAACCCCGCGACGCGCTCGTTCCCGTTGGGAGCGCGGTGCGAGGCGATCTGCGTGCCGACCGCGCCCCCGCTCGGCAGGAGCCGCGCCATCATCTCGCCGGCGAGCCGGCCAGCCGCCACGTTGTCCGTGCCGACATAGGCCAGCGCGCCGCTGCCCTCCACCGGCGGCGAATCGAACGTGACCACCGGAATCCCCGCCTCCCTGGCGCGCCGGATCGTCGGCTCGAGGCCCGCCGGGTCGATCGGCGCCACCGCGATGCCGTGCACGCCTCGACGGATGCCCTCGTCGAGGAGCGCGCTCTGGCTGCCCTCGCCGCCCGCGGCGCCGAAGCAGAACGTCAGGTCGATGCCGAGGTTGCGCCCCGCCACGAGCGCGCCGTCGCGGACGTTGTTCCAGTAGCTCGTCGGCGCGCGCCGCGGGACCCTGTACATGCGGACGTCGCGGGCCCCTCCCGGGTCGCTCGCCGGCGCGTCCCCGCGGGCAGCGTCCTCCAGCAGGACGAGCTCCACGGCGCTCCATTGCGGCCGTAGCTGGATGCTCTTGATCCCGATCGAGATGATCTCCACGAGCTGGTGCGGGCTGGCCTGCGCGGCCACCGCGTTCAGCACCTCCTCGAGCACGCGGTTCTCGTGGGCCGATCGCGCCTTGTCGTCGTAGAGCTCGCGCCGCTCCAGCGCCGCGCTGGCGCTGGCGGCGAGCGCCAGGAGCAGGCCCCAGCGCTCGTTCGGGAGCGGATCCGCGGTCGGCTGCTCGACGGCGAGCACGCCGATCGACCGCCCGTGCATGCGCACCGGCGCGAGGAGGACGACCGCGCCCTGGGGCAGCCGATCGAGCGCCGCCGCGCCCGGCAGGCGCGCCCCGTACCACGCGGCCGCCGCGACGGCGACGACCTGCGCGCCCCCGGCCGGGTCGAGCAGCGGCCCCGCGCCGGCCGGCCCCGCGTCCGAGGGGACGCGCAGCGGGCCGCCCAGGAGGCCGTCGAGGCCCACGGCAGCCCTGTAGATCAGGCGATCTCCGTCCTCTACCAGGAGGCTGCCGCGCTGCGCCCCAGGCACGCTGTCCGTGGCTTCCTGTACGATGCGGTGCAGCGCTGCGACGAGGTCCAGACCGGTGCTCATGCGCGTTCGATCCTCGCCCCACCCGACCGAGCACGGCGAGGGCTGACCCCAGCAGGCGCGATCGGCCCGCCGCTTGTCAAGCATCCCTCGCGAGGCTCGCGCCGCGGGGCGCAGGCCGGCGGGCGCGCTCAGCGCACCGTGCGCGTCGAGGTCCCGAGCTCCTCGGCGAGCGCCGCCGCGGTGATCGGCGCCCGCTGGCGCCGCAGGATCTGAAGGATCTCGAACAGGCGATCGGCGCGTCGCACGAGGATGCTGACATCAGGGTGTCAGCAGGCCGGGGCTACATCCAGCGCGGTCCACGACGGACCCAGACCCTCGGAGGTTGCTCATGATCACGCTCTACGGCCTCGGCCCCATGTTCGGCTTGCCGGAAGCCAGCCCTTTCGTGACCAAGACCGAGGTCCAGCTCAAGCTGCTGGGCCTCCCGTACCGGAAGGAGCGCGGGCGGCCCGAGCAGTCCCCGAAGGGGCAGGTCCCGTTCATCGACGACGACGGCGCGCGCATCGCCGACTCGCATTTCATCCGCGAGCACCTCGAGCGGAAGCACGGCAAGGATCTCGACGCAGGGCTCGACGCGCGCCAGCGCGCCGAGGCGTGGGCCATCGAGCGCATGCTCGAGAACCATTTCTCCGCGGCCACGCGCCACGCGCGCTGGCTCATCCCGGAGAACTTCGCGAAGGGCCCGGCGCACTTCGTCGACGGCGCGCCGGAGGAGCTGCGCCCGAAGCTGCGCGAGGAGCTCCTCGCGCGGGTCCGCGAGAGCTTCCGGGCGATCGGCGTCGGGCGGCACTCGGACGACGAGGTCGTCGAGCTCGGCGTGCGCTCGCTGGAGGCGCTCTCCGCGCTGCTCGGGGACGAGCCGTACCTCTTCGGCGCGCGCCCTGCCGGGGTCGACGCGACGGCGTTCGCGATGGTGGCCGGCATCCTCACGCCGTTCTTCGAGGCGCCGCTGCGGCGCAGGGCCGAGGGCTTCGCGAACCTCGTCGCGTACGCCGCGCGGGGGATGCGGGAGTTCTATCCGGAGCACCCGTGGGAGGCGCCCCCGGCGGCGCGGCCGGGGGCCTGAGCGGCGCGGCGCCCCACCTCGGAGGGCGGGGCGCCGCGCCAGGATCGCTGCCGCGCGGCGCTACTCCTTGCCGTCGGGCGCGGGCGTGGGCGTGGGCGCGGGCTCGGCGACGTCGCCGCCGCACGCGTACCACGAGGTCGAGGCGGGCAGGGCCACCGACGCGACGGGGGTCGCGAGGTCGTCGAGCGCGTTCACGAGCACGCCGCCGTCGGAGATCGAGTAGACGTGATCCTCGATGAACAGGCCGCGCCACACGTTGGCGCCGCCGTAGTAGTAGCAATCCGGCGTCGGGGTGAAGAAGCCGCTGTGGTCGACCGCGCCGAGCCGGCTGAACCCGTCGGCGATATCGACGTTGAAGAGCTCCAGCGTGCTCGCGATCGCGCCGGTCTCCACGTCGTAGCTCACGAGCGGGAAGGCGAGCACGTCGTGCTCACCGTAGTACGTGAACGCCTTGTGGTCGTACTCGGCCGCCGAGGACGCATACGGCCCTTCGATCGTCTCCTTGTGCAGCTGCGCGGGCGCCGACGGGTCCGTGACGTCGAAGATCTGCAGCGCCAGGCCGGTCACCCTGCCGTCCTCGTCCGCGTCCCTGCCGATCGCCAGCAGGTGTCCGTCGTCGAGCGGGTGCAGGTACTCGCTGAAGCCGGGGATCTTGAGCTCTCCCGCGACGGACGGCGCCGCCGGGTCGGAGAGGTCGAGCACGAACAGCGGGTCGACCTGGAGGAACGTCACGACATAGCCGCGATCCCCGAAGAACCGGGCCGAGCGGATCTGCTCGCCGGGCGCCAGGTCGGTGACGGCGCCGACGCGCGCGAGCTCGGAGCCTTGCGCCTCGAGCACGAACACGCTGTTGCTGGTCGTCCACCTCGGCTCCGCCGGCACCATCGCGGTCGTGGCGACGCGGAGCTTGCCGTTGTGCTCATCGAGCGAGAATTGATTGAGGATATGACCGGGCACCGAGCCCGACGCGACGTACCTGGGCTGGCTCGGGTCGGCGGTCAGATCGAACTTGTGCAGGTGCGTGACGTCGCTGCTCACGAGCGCCTCGCCGGGCGCTCCCGGCGACGCCGGCTCCTGCCAGCCCCGCGCGGCGACATAGAGGGCGTCGTGGCTCGAGTACACCGTGTCGGTCGCGCCGATGATCGAGGTCGACGCCGGCGTCGCGTCGAGATCGCCGAGGTCGATCGACTCGACCTGCGTCAGGCCGTAGGACGTCGTGCCCGCCCCCGGAACATAGAAGTCCGAGCAGCTCGCCCCGAGCTCCGTGACCGTGTCCCCCTGCTTCTCGAAGCGATACGGCAGCCACGTCGACAGCGGCGCGGCCTCGATGATCGCCGTGTTCTCGGCGCGGAGCTGCTCGAACGCCGCGGTCCACGCGTCGGCGGTCTCGGGGTACTCGGTCAGGCTCTCGGGCCAGTAGCCGAGCGCCGGGCCGTGGGCGCCGCCGGTCAGCACCGTGCGGACGTCCTCGCCGGCGCGGCGCGCCGAGGCGTAGCCTCCCTCGAAGTAGAGCTCCTTGACCACGCTGGGCGCGCCGCCCGCGAGGCTCAGGACGGTGAGCTTCGTCAGCGGGGCGTAGACCTCGGGCGCGCCGGGATCCAGGGGAGGAGGCTCGCCGTTGGGGGCCGGGTCGCCCGCCGGCGGGTCGCCGCCCGCCGGCGCATCGGGGGCGTCCGGCGCGCCGTCGCTCGCCGGTTCGTCGGCGCCGCCCGGGTCGCCGTCGCTCGCCGGCGCATCGGGGTCGCCGTCGGACGGCGGCGTGGGCTCGTCGTTCCCGGACGGCTGCATGGGCGTGTCGCGCGGCCCACCGTCCACGTCCGGCGCGGCGCCGCCTGCGGGAGCAGGCTGGGCGATGCCGCCGCTGGCCACGCCGCCGGCGATCACGTAGTCGTAGTAGCCCGGCCGCGGCTCGACGCCCGCTCGTTCGTAGATCGACGGCGCGTTGACCGCCGAGTAGACGACGACCTTGTCGCCCGTCACGAACATCTCGTGCGGCTGCCCCTCGATCGCGAGCGAGCTGCCCACCGCGAGCGACGAGGCCGGCCACGCGGACAGCGTGTAGAAGGTCTGACCGTGAAGCACGTAAAGGTTGTTGCCGTCGGTCTTGACGATATCCGCCTCGTCGACGCCGGCGACCTGGGTGTTCGTGTCCGAGTGGGTCGGGGGGCCGCTGCCGTCCTCCGGGGCGGCCGCGCCGTCGCCGCTGGCCGGCACCGGGGAAGGCGCGGTCGGGTCCGCGTTCTGGCCGGGCGGTGCGCCGACGCCGCCCCCGAGATCGTCGTCGACGGCGATGCCGCCGCCCCCGCGGACGCCGCCGTACACGGAGTAGCTCGCGATCATGGCGTCGATCTGGGCGTTCATCTTGGTGAGCGCGTCCTGCTTCAGCAGCGCCTCGAGGTCCTCGCAGGACTGGGCCCGTTGGAGCGCCGCGCTCTGAGACCCGCTCTGCGAGCCGTCACGCGGTGACTCCGGGTCGCATCCGGCGGCGAGGAGGCCTGTTGCAAGGAGAAGCCAGAGTGAGGAAAGGGCACGGTGTGTTCGCATGGTGCCCGGCACTGCGGCAAGGCCCGCGCCAGCCGTCCGCTCGCCCGTTGCGGCGCGATTCCCCGCACGCCGGACCCGGCGGCGCCGCGGAGGCACGACATCCCTGTACTCGTCAGGGCCCTCTGGCACAGGTGTGCCATGAGGGTGGTGTGACTGGCTACTTCCGCCAATACGAGATGACGTGGAAGGTCATCGATCCCGAGGGGGGGCGGAATGCGCCGGCTCGGCATCCCGCGCGGGGCTCGGCGGTGGGGCCGTCTTCCATCAGCGCGCCGCGGCCAGCAGCGCGCCGCAGCGTCCCCGCGGGGTCGATCGGGGTGCTAGTTTGATCGCGTGGCACCGCCGACTCGCTTCGGGCTCCCGCTCAACCCCCGGCGGCCGCCCCGCGCGCTCGTGCTCCGCGATCTGTCGCCGGAGGAGGCCAGCGCAGCCATCGACTGGTCCGGCTGGTACCTGCCCGACGACGCCGAGCGCCATGGCAAGGCCGAGCGCTCCGGGATCGTGCGCCTGCTGCTCTCGGTGGTCGCGCAGCTCGCGCGCGAGCGCGGCTGGGTCGACTGGTACGCCGGCGCCGACCACGCCTTCGCGTGGGTGCGGAGCGAGCCGCTCGTGCGCGTCCTGCCCGACCTCTACGTCCTCGATCACCGCCCGTTGCCGCCGCTGCCGCGGCAGTGGCAGACGTGGCTGCCGGGCCATCGCCCGCCGCGGTTCGCGCTCGAGATCGTCGCGGGCGACTGGCGCCGGATCTACGAGGACACGCCGGCCAAGTACTGGCAGCTCGGCTGCCCCGAGCTCCTGCTCTTCGATCCGGAGGCCGCCGCCGCGCGCGCGCCGCTCGCGGACGAGCGCGTGCCGCTCCAGCTCTACCGGCGCGACCCCGACGGCACGTACCTGCGCGTCCACGCCGGCGCCGATCCTCTCTGGATCGAGGCGCTCGACGCGCACCTCGTCGTGCTGAAGGACGGCCCGCACCCGACGTTGCGCGTCGCGCGGACCTCCCGCGCGACGGATCTCGTGCCCGCCGAGGAGGAGGCCCTCCGCGCCGAGGGCGAGGCGCGCGCCCAGGAGCAGCGCGCCCGCGCCGCGGAGCAGCGCGCTCGCGTCGCCGCCGAGGCGCGCGTGCGCGAGCTGGAGGCGCGCGTGCGCGACCTCGAGTCCCGCGTGACGCGCCGGTGAGCGGCGGGCGGAGCTAGGCCGGCCGCAGGATCTGGCGCACCGAGTCGACGTCCGCGACCCGGTGGAGCACCGGCTGCAGCCCGGCGCCCGCGGCCTCGCCGAAGGCGCCGCTCGCGGCGACGGCGCGGGCGCGGGGGCCGTCGAGCACGAGGAACACGTCGCGGAGGCCTCCGGCGCCCGGCGCGTCGATCACGTCGACGATGCGCGAGCGATCGAGGTGCAGCTCCTCGTCGCCGCGCTGGATGAGCACGCGCCGATCGGTGATGAGGTACCGCGTGCGCGCCGCGAGCCGCGCGGGGCGCACCACCGACACGTAGAGCATCGCCGCTCCCGCGGCGACGAGCAGCACGATCGTGAGCGACAGCGAGGCGACGAGCGCCACGAACGACACGCTCTCCGGGGCCATGCCCGCCGCGGTCACGATGCGGAGGCTCCGCACCGCGTGCACCGCCGAGACCACCGCGAAGCCGCCGAGGAGCACGCCGATCAGCACCGAGCCGAGGCCGCGCAGGCCGCTCGGGAGCCACTTGTGCCAGCCGTCGGCCGGGTGCGCCGACCAGAGCACCCGCTCGCCCTCGTCGAGGCGCTGCGAGAGCAGCCGGTGACCGTCCCCCGCGGGCGCCGACGGCACGACGCCCCGCAGGATCGCCCAGACGCGGTCCGGCGCGACGACGCCGTTCAGCACGATCGACAGCCGCCGCCGGAGCGCCCCGGTCGGCACCGCCCTCACGAGCTCGAGGTCGCCGACGCCCGGGTGCTTCGGGTGCCAGTGGATGCGCGCGTAGCTGATCGACCGCCGCTCGATGGAGCGGCGGAGCTTCCCGCGCTGCACCACGATGTGCCCGTCGGTGAGCGTGTACTCGAGCTCCGAGCGCCACCAGCGCGGCAGGTAGCTGAACGCGACAGCGAGGCTCCCCATCCAGGCCGCGAACGCGAGGAGCTGGTTCGGCGACGCGCCGAGCGCCTTGCTCACGACGATGGCCGACGCCGTGCTGATCGCGGAGGTCACGCCGCAGACGGCCGCGCCCACGATGTAGAGGAGCGGCGTCGCGACGACCTTGGGACGTCCGGACCAGAGCACGGTCTCATTGAACACCGAGTCGCGCATCTCGACGGATCTCCGTTCGGGGTGAGCTGGCCGGCGCCGCCCCCGCGCGCGAGAGCGACGACGGGATAAGGTGACCCCGCCGGGCTGGGTCGTAAAGGGGCGTCCTGGCCCGGCGCGCCGGATGCGCTCAGCGCCGCTGCGGCGCCGCGGGCGCGGGCTTGCGCAGGCGCTTCATCGTCTGCTCACGCTCCTTCTCGCACTGCGCGCGCCGCGCCTTCGCCAGCGGCACCCAGTGGTCGTTCCCCGGAGCGCGCGCGATGTACGACTCCCACGCAGCCACGGCCTGGAGGTACGCCTCCGCGCGCGCGGCGCCGAGCTCGGCGCTCCGCGCCGCGGCCCAGTGGCCGAGCGCGGCGTACCAGTCGTCGTCGTGAGCGGGCACGTAGAACCAGCCCGCGCCGTTGATCTGCTGGTCGCTCCGATCGTAGGTCCTCGCGAGCCGGATGTGCTCGATGCCGCCCTCCAGGTCGCCCGACCGGTCGAGCGCCACCGCGAGCCCCCAGAGCGTTGTCACGCCGTACCGGAACATGTCGAGCGACCCGAGCGTCGCCAGCGCCGCCCGGTACCCCTCGACCGCGGAGGTGATGTCGCCGAGCGCCATGTAGGCCTCGGCCTGGTTGGCCAGCAGCAGGGCCCGCGAGGCCGCGTGGGGCTCGAGCGCGAGCGCCTCGTCGTACGCCTCGATCTCGTCCGTGTACCTGCCGAGCCGCGCATAGCAGACCGCGAGCGCGTGCCACGCGTCGGCCCGCGAAGGCGCCGGCGGGTTGATGCGCAGGAGCCCCTCGAGCGTCGCGACGGCGCCCTGCACGTCGCCGAGGTGCTCCAGGATGTCGGCGTAGCGGAGCCGCACCGAGGGGTCGCGCGAGGTCGCCGCGCCGGCGCGCTCGTACAGGGTGCGCGCCTCGCGCAGCCAGAGCGGGCCGATCTCCTCGACCCGCTCCAGGAGCGGGCTGCGCCGGAGCCGGTCGTAACGGACGAGGAGCCCGTCCGCCTGGGCGATGAGCGCCGCGCGCTCGTCGGCCGCCGGATCCAGCGCGCGGGACCACACGGTCGGCGCCGCGGCGGCGGGGCCGGGCGCGCGCGTCGCCGCGAGGGCGAGCGCGAGGAGCGCCGCAGCGCCGCGCAGGGGCGACCGCCGGCTCACGGCGCCCCTCCCGGCCGCGTGGGCGCCGCGACGCGCTCCCGCGGGGCGCGCGCTGGCCGGGGGCCCCCGCCGCCTGCGCCCTTCCGGAGCGCCTCGAGGCGCGCGCGCGCCGCCGCGGCCCACGGCCCCTCTCCACCGGCGCCCGACAGATAGGCTTCCCAGCGCGCGATCGCCGCCGCCGCCGAGGTCCGCTCGAGCGCGAGCGCCTCCAGGGCGAGCCTGTCCTCCGGGACCGCGAGGTAGTCGACCGACCGCAGGCGCGCCGCCGCGCTGGCGAGGTCGTCCGCGGCGTGCTCGCGCGCGGCGGCTCCGGCGTGCGGGTCGGCCGCCCGCGCGGCGGATCCGGCCTGCTGGCCGGCGGCGCGCGCCCGCGCGGCGGCTCCGGCGTGCGGGTCGGCCGCCCGCGCGCGCGTCGCCTCCGGAGCGGCGCCGGCCACCTCGCCCTCGAGCGCGGCGTCGGCCTGGGCGCGGTCGCCGGCGCGGTCCAGCGCGAGCGCGAGCGACAGCGTGACGTCGCGGGCGAGCTGCGACTGCGAGCGCTGGCGCGCCTCGCGCAGGTAGGCGATCGCCTCGTCGAGATCGGCGCGGGCGCCCTCTCCGCGTGCGCCGCCCTGCGGCTTCGCGCCCGCGGCGGTGGTCGCCGCGGCGGCGCCCGCGGCGGCGCCCGCCGTGGCCATCGACAGGTGCGCTGCCTCGAGCAGCACGAGCGCGCGCTGGTCCGCGGTGCCGAGCAGGTCGATCCGCGGGACGAGCGCGCGGTACATCGCGAGCGCCTCGTCACGCTTGCCGGTGCGGGCGAGCGATCGGGCGAGGTCGTGCAATGTGGGCGGGTCCTCGACGCTGCGGGGGTCGATGTGCCGCGCGCGGTCGAACGCGCGCGCGGCGTCCCCGGGCGAGCCGAGCGCGAGGGCGGCGCGCGCGAGCAGGACCTGCGGCGCCGCGTGTCCCGGGAGGATCTGGTCGGCGAGGCGCGCCGACTCGCGCGCCGCCTCGGGGTTGCCGCCGAGCTGCGCCTGGCCGCGCGCGAGCAGGTCGCAGTAGCGCGGGAGATCCGGCGCGCGCGCGCGCTCCCAGACGGTGGGCCCCCGCGCGATGGCGCGGCTGGTCCGCGCCGAGCACTCGGGCGGCCTCCCTGCCGCCGCGGCGGCGGCGACGAGATCGCCGCTGCTCTGTCCGCCGTGCGCGGCGAGCGGGAGAGCGAGCAGGGCCGGGAGCAGCAGCGAGCCGAGGTGCACGGCGGCGAGTGTACCAGCGCCGCGCTCCGGAGGCTCACGCCCGGCCGGGGCTGCGTTCCGGTTGATCGCGCGGTCGATGCTCCGTTATGGTGCCCGAGGTGACAGCGCCACGGGGGGCGTTCGCGGGTCGTGTTTCGCCGGACTCCGCAGCCTTGGAGCCTCGTGAGGCCAGAGGAGGATCGACATCATGGGCGAGGTGATTCGCAAGGATGCGCCAGCGGACGACATCATCGGTGACGTGCGCGCGACGCTCCACAGCGCTTCTGCGAAGGGCGGGTCCCTCCGGGAGCTCGCCGAGCAGCGGCTCGTGCCCGTGCTGACGCTCTTCGACGGGGTGGAGGCCCAGCGCAACGCCGCGCGGTCCGAGGCGGAGCCCCTGCTCGCCAAGGTCGAGGCCGAGTCCGCGCGCGCCGACGACGCGCTCGGCAAGGTGGCCGACGACGTCTGGAACGCGGTCGGACGCCCCACCGCCGATCCGGCGCTGTCGATCCTGTTCCCCGGCGGCATGGCCTATTTCGCCGACCACGAGGACGGCGACATCACCGGGCAGCCGGATCGGCTGGAGGTGCTCGCGCAGCTCCTCGGCTCGGGGATCCACCCGAAGCTCAGCCTTGACAAGGCGCAGGCGGCGGCCGCCGAGGTCAAATCCGCCGCCGCGGCGCTGCGCTCGACGGTCGAGGCGACCCGGCTCCCGCTCGAGCGGCTCAGCGTGCTCGATCGCATTCGCGGCGCGGTGGCGAAGAGCGCGCACATCGAGCTCGTGCACCTGAAGCGCCTCTACAAGGCGGCTGGCTTCAGCGAGGCGGAGATCCACGGCGTCATCCCGGATCGCGGCCGCGCGCGGCGCCGGCTGTAGCGCGCCGCGCCGTCCCGGTCGGCCGTCCCTGTGGGCGCGACGGCCGCTCCCGCGCACGAGGTGGGAGCGCCGCGGCGCCCACGCTTCGTCGAGCGCAGGCGCCGCGGCGCGGGCGGGCGCGGCGCCCGATCTCTACCTGGGCAGGCTCAGGGGCGACGGCCCCCGAAAGGCGCGTACGGGTCCTGAGCGCCCGAGCCGAACGACCCGCTGCGCCCGTTATACCAGGGGTACGAGGGTCGAGCGGGAGAGTAGAGCCCGTTCGCGCCGGAGTAGACGGGGCCGTAATAAGGCGTGTTGTAACCGTAGTACGATCCGCCAGGCAGGGCGCCGTAATCCCGGACGTACGGGCTGCCGATCAGCGCGGGGAGCGACGTGGCGAACGCGAGGTGCCGCGACGTGGCGTTCCGGATCTCTGGAACGAGGTGGGAGATCCCCGGCTGCAGCTCGGGCCCGACGACGGAGATCTGCTCCTGGAGATGGGCGAGGAACTCCCGGTGCCGGTAGATCTGGATGTCGACGAACGTCCAGTCGAAGTGAGACCCCGTGAGACCTTCGAGCGTCTGCTGATCCGACGCGCCCTGCTCGGCCAGCGCCAGGCTGATCTGGTTGTCCAGCGGCCTCATGCCGATCTGCGTGAGCGCGGCCCGGAGCCGCTGGTTCGAGAGGGAATGATAATCGAGCAGCTCCTGAGCGAACTCGCGCACGTGCGGGTCCGTCGCGTGGTTCAGCGCGAGCTGCGCGATGACGACCTCGTTCGCGTCGAAGGCGCCGAGCACCGCCGCGAGCTCAGGCATCGAGAGCGTGAAGGCCTGCGAGGTGGCCTGGACCTCCTCTTCCGACGTGTCCTCGTCCGCCGCCGCCAGATCACCGTCTTCCGCCGCGACGGAGCAGGCGCTGGCTCCCGCGAGCGCCAGGGCTGTCATCCATGCAAAACGAAGAGAATTGATTCGAATGCTCATGATCCCCCCATGTCATTGACGGAAGCGGGTCCGGCGCTGAAGCGCTTGGCGGTGATGCCTGGCCCGCCCCGCCATGTATCTTGAACCGGCGCCGGGAGACGCAAGCGCGATCTCATCGAAATAGCCAATGCTCACCATCGCACCGGATCGGTTGAATCCTCCGCGCCGCGCGACGGACCGGCGCGCAGGTGCCACATCCTCACGTCGATGAACGGACGCGCGCGCGCCCGGGCGGCGGCGCCGGCGCCCTCAGGGCAGGGCTGGCATGGCCCAGGGGGCGGCGCGTCCGGACGGGCGGTGCGCTGGCGTGGGCGGGCGCGACGGAGGCGGCAGCATGGATATCGTCGCTTTGCTGGAGGACGGGTCCAAGGCTGGTATCGGGCGCCCGGCGACCGGAGCGCGCGCGGCGCGTCAGTCCGCGGCTCTGGCCGGCTTGCGGGCCACGACGCCGACGGTGCCGTAGTAGATGCCCCACGCCGAGGGATCGGACGCGAACCGGGCGTAGCCGGCGAGATCTTCCTCGCTGATCTGTCCCGTCGCGAGGTACCGGTCCTGGAGCTGAGCGGCCGACAGGCTCATGATCCCGGAGAGCGGGTGGCCCCCCGGGCACAGCGGCACCTCGTTCTCGACGGCCTCGATGGCGAGCCCCCGCGACATCAGGATCGCGGGCAGGCGCAGGCCCAGGCCCGGGTCCTGACCGCCGGCCTCGTACATCGCGAGGATCGACTGATTGACCCGGTTGAAGGCGTCGATATCCGCGCCGGAGGCGCCCCTGGCCGCGGTGAAGTCGGGCTCTTCGAGGACCAGGCGTCCGCCGGGCTTCAGCGCCGCGAGCATGGCGTCGAGGATCACCTGGAAATCCGCGTTGTGGATGAGCACGTAGCGGGCGTGGACCAGGTCGAACCGGGCTGCGTGGAAGTCGAGCTGACGGATATCACCCTCGATGATCCGGACGCCGGGCAGCCGAGAGGCGTCCAGGAATCCCACATCGCGGTCGACCGCGAGCACCTCGCCCTCGTGGCCGACGCGCTCGGCCATCCAGGCGGCGATCGACCCGGCGCCGGCGCCTATTTCGAGGCAGCTCCAGCCGGGACCCATCCCCGCGGCCTTGAGCAGCCGCCGGCTCCCGGGGTCGAAGAAGCCCTCGATCCGCCGCAGGCGCTCGAGCTCTCGCGCGCGCTCCGAACCAGCAAACACGTAGCTACTCTCGGCCATAGGGATGGACATAATAGTCGAATTCCATGGGCGAAGAAGCGAACTTCTGCCGTCGGGCTTCCCGTGAACGCGTCGATCTGTTGAGTGACACACAGCCGGAGCCGTTCGATCCAGGCTGAACAGCAGCGCTCTCTCGCGGATATGTCCGGACGTGGATCCGCGAGGGACGCGGCGCGGCATCGGGGTGGTTGGCGCGCCCCCGGGTCTTCCTGGGGACCCGAAGCGCCCGCCCCTTACGCGATCGCCCTCCGCAACGCCATCACCGCGAGCCCGCCCACCGCCAGCGTGGCCACCCCGCTGAGGAGCCGCCGCCCCGTGGAAGGCGCCGGCAGGAACGCCGTCGCGCCGAGCGCCGCCAGCGGGGGCGACGTGCGCGCTGGCGCCGACTGGACGGCGAGCGGCGACGCCACGGCCGCCTGGATGGGCGCGGTCTCGGTGAACAGATCGAGCATCTCGCGCACGAACGCCGGCAGATCCTGCGGCCCGCGGCTCGAGAGCCAGTTGCCGTCACGGACCACCTCCTCGTCCCGCCAGACACCGCCGGCGTGCACGACGTCGTCGCGGATCCCGGGCCACGACGCGAGCTGTCGCCCGCTCACGAGCTCTGCCGACGCGAGCACCCAGGGGCCGTGGCAGATGGTCGCGATCGGCTTGCGGAGCGCGTCGAAGGCGCGAACGAACTGGCGCGCCTCCTCGCTCTGCCGGAGCAGATCCGGGCTGATGAACCCTCCCGGCAAGAGCAGCCCGTCGTAGTCGGCCGGGTCCGCCTCGCCGACGGTCCGGTCCACGCGCACCCTCGCGCCTGGCTCGTGGAGGTTCATCCCGCGGATCTTGCCGTGGCGTAGCGAGATGACGTCCACCTCCGCGCCGGCGGCGCGGAGCGCCTTCACCGGCACCGTCAGCTCGATCTGCTCGAACCCGTCCGCCACGAGCGCTGCGATTCGCTTTCCTGCGAGCTTCTTTCGTTCCCTCATGCTGCCCTCAACGGTTGGTCGATGCGTGTCGTTGCGGCCGCCGCGGCGCCCTCGTCCGCCGGCCCTGCGCGCAGGGTGACGTGCCGTGTGAGATCCCTGGAGATCGGCGCGCCAGAAGGGTCCTGTTCGTACAGCCCGGCGTCTCCTTCGGGCATGTCTCCTCTGACCCACCTAGAGCCGGCGCCCCGCGCCGCAACCGAGGCCAGAGCAGATTTCGTGGAGTCCGCGAGCCCAGCCGCCGGCGCGGCCCGCTGTCGACGCGGCCAGTGTGTCTTCTTGCGACAGGCGGACCACGGCTCGATGACGCTGGGGGGATCCTGAAACGGAGAGCGCGCCGTCACCGCGACGCAAGGAGCCTCGGGCGGAGCCACAGCAGCCCCAGCACGGCCGGCGCGAGGGCGGCCAGTCCGACGACCGCGGTGCGCAGGAGCCGCTTCTTCCCGCGCGCTTCCACCCGCCGCTCGCGGTGGTCCCTTCCGGCAGCGGCGTGAACAGGTTGCCGTTCGTCGCGTACGCCGTCCGGTCGTGCTGCAGGTGCAGCCTGTCGACGCTGGTCTCGATGACGCGCCGGTAGGGCTCGGAGGGCGTCTGCTCGAACAGCCCGAAGAGCGTCACCGCCGCGTTGTTGACCCACACATCGATCCGGCCGAACGCCTCGGTGGTGCGCCGCGCGACCTCCAGGACGGCGGCTTCGTTCGTCACGTCGGCGAGCACGACGAGGGCCTTGCCCCCGGCCTGCTCGCACTGGGAGGCGAGCTCGCGCAGCGGCTGCTCGCGCCTGGCTGTCAGCGTCACGGCGGCTCCGCGCCTGGCGAACTCCAGCGCTGTTGCGCGGCCGATGCCGCTCGAAGCGCCCGTGATGACGACGACCGTGTTCCTGATGTTTTCGCGCATGCCTCACCCCCTCTCCTGCACCCTGCGGCGAGCGGCCGCGCGCGGCGCGCGGCGTGCTCCGCGGTCACAGGTGGTCGTGACCTCATGCAAGCGCCGGGCAAGCCGGATCGAAGCTGGAGCCGTCCGCCGCAAGGTGGCTGGCGCGTGACGTGACGGATCGACGCGCTCGCTCCGTGTCCGGCCGGCTGCTCCTCGTCGAGCGCGCCTGCGGACGATGCTCAGCAGGCCTGTTTGCGTGCGAGAGCGCAGCGCTGCGCGATCGGGCGTGGCCCGACGTGCCGTTCCGGCCTCGTCTCGATCCCGAGGTACGGGTCCGGCTCCAGCATGTCGAGCGTGGGACGCTACGCCGGGCCCTGGGCGGCTCGTGCGCGCGGATGCGTCCGCATCGCCGGCGGCTCGGCACGAGCCGCGAACGCAGACGACCTGGGAGACACAAGATGCGAAGCATGTTTCTGGTAGTCGTGGCGGCGCTGCCGCTCATGGCCTGCGGGGGAAGCAGGAGCGGCGAACAGACGACCTCGCCCGGGGCCGGGCAGACGGGCGGAGAGGCACCCGGCGGCACCGAGGGAACGGGAACACCGGAGAGCGGAAGTCCCGGCACAGGCACGATGCCAGGCGGCGATATGGGCTCGCCTGAAGGAGGCGCCCAGGGCGGGACAGGCACCCAGGGCGGCACGCAGGAGTGGGGAAGCGGCACGCCGGGCAGCCGCACGCCGGGCGGCGGCACGACCGGCGGCACGCCAGGCGGCACGCCAGGCGGCACGCCGGGCGGCACGCCGGGCAGCGGTACGACAGGCGGCGGTACGACGGGCGGCACGCCAGGCGGCACGCCGGGCGGTACACCGGGCAGCGGCACGTCGGGCACGCCAGGTGGTGGTTCCCTCACGCCGCCGAGCGGCGGGACCGGTACGCAGGGCACCGGCACGCCGGGCGGCGGGACCGGCACGCCGGGCGGCGGGGCCCGCACACCAGGTGGCGGCTCCGGTCGGTGAGCCGTCGCTGACAGGGACTGAAAGGCAAGACTCCCCCGCCGTCCGAGCGCGGGACGTGAGAGCGCCAGGTCCACCCCGGACAAACACCCCCGGGACCATGCGTTCAAGCCCTCCTCACCTCATCTCCCCTCGCAGGACCGGGCGCTACGCAAGCTTCTGCGTGCTTGCGCAACGGGCAGCCAAACCCTGACGTGAGCGCTCTGACCACGACCGCTGCTTTCAGCGCGCTCCGGCCGTCTATCCACCCCGCATCGCGCGCTGATCCCGGATGGCGCGGGAGATGCCTGCGATGACGACGACGATGGCGACAGCGCTCGCCATCCGGCGAGCTGTCCTGCCCGAGCCTGTCGGAAGGAAGCTCAGGGTGGTGTCTCGCAGCACCATCCTCTCCACGCGCGGCTTCACTCGAGGGTGACGCGTCAGGGGCGAGGTGCACTCCGCCCGTACAGCCCGACGTGTGCGCGCTCGGCGCTGAGCGCCGAGCGCAGGAGATCATCGCATGAGCACTCACGACACCGCGGCCCTTCAGCCGTCGCACGACATGATCCCCGTGGCCGGCGCGATCGAGGTCGACATCCCCGTCGACGTTCTCTGGGGCTTCTTCACACGCGCGCGCGACTGGCCGCGCTGGAACCCCTGCTTCCTCTGGGTGCACAACGAACGCCTCGCCCTCGGTCAGCGGCTGACCTGGTGCTTCCGTCCGATTCACCCCTTCTACCCCTACGTGATGCCGGCCGTCGCGGACATCGTCGAGGTCGAGCCGGGAAGGAAGGTCACCTGGGAAGTCACGGCCCTGCCGGGCTTCCACGCGCGGCACAGCTACCTCGTGGAGGACGCCGGCAACGGCCGCTCTCGCTTCGGCTCCTGGGAGCAGGCCACGGGACCCACCTTCCGGGCGATGCGCGACTTCTGGCTCGCCCATTTCACGTTCGTCAAGGACAGGTCGCTGGAGGGGGCGCGGCTGCTCGAGGCGGTGTACAAGCAGCACGGGCGGCTCGCCCCGGAGCTCCTTCCGAGCTCGCATCCATCGCTCCGCGAGGCCGCGTCGCCCGTGGCGGCTGCCCTCTCGTTCTACCGCTCTCACGTGCGCCAGTCGGTCGTCGAGCTCGGGCCGGGCGTCCGCGTCGTGCTCGGCGGCGGCGGCAACTCGCTGATCGTCGAGGGGCGCGGGGAGTCGCTCCTCGTCGACACCAAGTTCTTCCCCGGCTCGCACATGCTGCGGCGCTGGATCCAGAAGCACGTCTCCGCGCCGGTGAAGACGGTGGTCAATACCCACTACCATTACGACCACACGCAGGGGAACGATCTCTATCCTCGCGCCGCGATCGTCGCGTACCGCACCGTCCCCGCCTCGATGCACGCCGAGGACGGCAAGTTCTGGTCATCGCACCGCGACGGCGTGCCCGTCGTCCTCATCGGCGACGAGGGCGCGGAGCTCGACGTGGGCGGGCGGAAGGTCCGCGTCGGGCACCCGGGAGCCGCGCACACGCACGGGGACCTGTGGGTCCATGTCCCCGACGCGGACGTCGTCGCCACGGGCGACCTCGTGTTTCACGCCCACTATCCGTTCTTCGACCTCTCCCCGGCAGGCGCCGATGTCGACGGGCTCGCGGCGGTGATCCGCCGCCTCGCGGCCGCTCACCCCACCGCGACCTTCGTGCCCGGCCACGGCCCGGTCGCCCGGGCCGGAGATCTCGTGCGTTACGCCGATTACCTCGAGTCGCTCGAGGCCTCCGTGGAGGCGGTCGTCAGGCGCGGCGCCAGCGCCGACGACGCGGTGCTGCTCATCGACCTCTCGCCGTGGAGCTTCAAGAAGCTGCCCGTGTCGCATCGCGGGCGGCTCGTCTGGACGAGCGCCGAGAGCAACATCCGCTGGATGTACGAGCTCGTCAAAAGCCGCGCTCGGGACGCCGGTCCTCGGCCCCCGGCGCGCTCGATGAACGGCGCTGCGAGCGTCATCACGGGGGCCCCGCGATGAACGACCGCGCGGCTCGCCGATGATGGCTACTTCCACAACGGTCCACGCCCACACGCCGGAGCGCGCGTAGGGCGATCGCAGAGCGGAGGAGACGCTTCCATGAACGTGATGACTCGCACAGACGAGCCGAGGACTCATTTCATCCTCGTGCCGGGGTTCGCGGGCTTCGATGCCCTGGGCTCATTGCACTACTACCACGGCGTGACCGAGGCGCTGCGCGGATGGAAGGGCGCCATGTACGAGGCCCCGCTCACGCTTCACTACTTCCCGAACCTGCCCACGGCGCGCATCGAGACGCGCGCGAAGCTCCTCCTGGACTGGCTCCTGCAGCGGTACAAGCGGGGGCTCCTCCGCCTGGACCGCGGCGATGCCATCCACTTCGTCGGGCATTCCACCGGTGGGATGGATATCCGGTGGATGATGAAGTGCCTCCACGAGCACGCGGTCAAGAACGAGCCGATCGAGAAGTTCCCCGCGGAGGCGATCATCAAGAGCATCTGCTCGGTCCAGTTCCTCTCCACGCCTCACCGCGGCTCGAACCTGGCCCACGTCGTCGGCGGCTGGTCCAGCAAGCTCCAGGCGCTCGTGACGGTGCTCTACGAGACCAGCCGCACCTTGCGTCAGCCGGGCGGGCGCCTCCTGGCCAGCTCGCTCAAGCGGCTCGGGTGGTCGGCCGGCTGGGTCCACGCGATCCTCGACACGATGAGCCTGTTCAGCGCCTGCGACGAGCAGGACGGCCTCGCCCGCGCGCGGGCGAGGGGCGTCTATTTCGACACGCTGAAATGGCTGAACGACGCCTCGGACGATTTCGGCGTCGTCGCAGACCTCGATCCCGCCCGTTATGCAGCGGACGCCGCTCGCGCGGAGGAGCTCTTCAGGACGACCTACGCGCACGTGCGCCTGCGCTCGATCGTGACCAGGGCGGAGCCGCTCCCGGGCGCGCCGGATCACGACCTGTTCAAGATCTTCCACCGGTGGACCGCGCGCGAGCCTGGACAGGAGCTCGGACCGGACTGCTCGGTTCGCAGGCTCGACGCTGCGGGGAGCGTGGCGCTCGGCCGCGCGCACAACGACGGGATCGTCAACTGTGTGTCCATGGTGTGGCCCACGCCGGACGACAGCGTCTTCGTCGACGCGGATCACGCGGACATCCTCGGACATCACGGCGGGCCCGGCGCGCCGGACGAGGACGTCGTGAACCCTGCCCACAAGCGGTACGACATCTTCCTGTCCAGCTCGGGCTTCGACCGCGAGCGCTTCCTGCAGGTGTGGCGGTCGGTGCGCAGCTTCGCGTTCGCCTCCGAGTCGGGCCGGGACCGCCGGGCGCCGCTCACCCGGGTCGTCCTGCCGGCGTTCTCCGCGCGGATCCCCGACGCCGAGGCCGATCGCGCCGCGGCCGCGGACAGCGCGCCTTCGCCTCGCCCCGAGGCGGACGCGCCCTCGTCGATCCTCGGCGCGGAAGGAGCCGTCCCGTGAGCGCCCTGCGGAGCGAGCGCTCGACGAAACGGTCGCTGATCCTCGCCGGCGGCGGGATGAAGGTGGCTTTCCAGGCCGGCGTCCTCGAGGTGTGGCTCGACGAGGCCGGGCTCTCCTTCGATCACGTCGACGGCGCCAGCGGCGGCACCCTCAACCTCGCGATGCTCTGCCAGGGGCTCAGCGGCTCGCAGATCGCGGACAGCTGGCGGAGGTTCGACCCGCGCCTCGGCCTCGACCTGAACCTCGAGGAGTACATCAAGCCCCTCCACGCCGAGTCGATAGCGACGCTGGATCGCTTCCGCATGGCGATCCGGGAGGCGTGGCGGCTGGATTTCGGCGCGATCCGCGAGAGCCCGCTCGACGCGACGTTCAACGTGTACAACTTCACGAAGCACGCGCTCGAGGCGCTGCCGCCGTCCGTGATGACCGAAGATCACCTGATGGCCGCGATCTCGCTGCCCATGTGGTTCCCGCCGGTCGTCATCGGCGGCGACACCTACGTCGACTCGGTCTACAGCACCGACGCCAACCTGGAGGAGGCGATCCGGCGCGGCGCCGACGAGATCTGGGTGATCTGGACGGTGAGCGAGCGCGGCGACTGGAAGGACGGCTTCATCGCCCATTACTTCCAGATCATCGAGATGGCCGCCAACAGCAACTTCCGCCGCGTCGTGCGCCGCATCGAGGACAGCAACGCGGCGATCGCGCGAGGGGAGCCCGGCGAGTTCAACCGCGTCATCCGCCTGCACATCCTCCGGGCCGAGGTCCCTGTTCATTACGTGCTCGCGCTCAGCGCCGACCGCCTCGCCGAGGCGGTGAACCTCGGCGTGCGCGAGGCGCGCGCGTGGTGCGACGCGAACGGCATCCCGCGGAAGCCCGGGCGCGATCTCGCGCCCGACGAGCGCGCGCCGAAGGCGCCTCATGGGCTCTCGTTCAGCGAGGTCATGAAGGGCTACATCGCGCGCGGCGACCACCCTCACGACGAGGCGTTCGCGAGGGGCAAGCGCGAGGGCACGCCCCTCGAGGCGCACCTCACGATCACGGTGGACGCCGTGGGCCGCTTCGTGACGTCGCCCGAGCACGAGGCGGAGGTCGAGGGGAACATCGTCTGCGACGCGCTCGGCGGCGCGCTCCGGATCGAGCGCGGGACGTTCAACCTGCTCCTCGATCAGCGGACGGGCGGCGCGCTGGACCCCACCGGCAAGCACATGCTGTATCGCCTCTTCTTCCGCGACGGCAGGGGCCGCGCGCTCACGCTGAGCGGGCGCAAGGAGGTCCGCGACGAGCCCGGCCTCGATCTATGGGACGACACGTCGACGCTCACCACCCGCATCTACCGCGGGCACATCTCCGCCGCGCTCGAGCCTGCGGCGGAGGTCGTGGCGTCCGGGATCCTCCGCATTCACCTGCTCGACTTCATGCGGCAACTCACGACCTTCCGCGCCCACGGAGAGACAGCGGCCGATCGCCGGGAGGCGCTCCTGCGCTTCGGCAGGCTGTTCCTGGGCAAGCTCTGGGACGTGTACGGGCGCGACGTCCTCGCGTACGGCCCCTTCTGAGGTGAACCATGGCGCAGAAGCGTGCAATCGTCATCGGGACCGGGTTCGGGGGCGCGGTCGCCGCTTGCCGGCTTTCGCAGGCGGGCCTCGACGTCACCGTGCTCGAGCGCGGGCGGCGCTACGACGGCGCTCCCTCGGGCTTGCCGCGCACGGTCCTGGATCCATGGCTGTGGGACCCGTCGCGCGGGCTCTTCGATGTCCGGCTCATCTCCGAGATCCAGATCGTGCAGGCGGCCGGCTACGGCGGCGGATCGCTGATCTACGCCAATGTGCACCTCCGCGCGCCGGAGGAGGTGTTCGCGGAGGGCTGGCCGGAGGGGTACAGCCGCGAGGCGCTCGATCCGTACTACGACCTCGTCGCCTACATGCTCGACATCAAGCCGATCACGTCGTCGCCTCAGGGCGTGCCCCTGAAGGCGCGCCGCATGCGCGACGCGGCCGAAGGGCTGGGCCGCAAGGACCAGTTCTTCTACCCCGCGATCGCCGTGAATTTCAGCGACACGCCCGGCCTTCAGCCCAACAAGTTCGGCGTGCCTCAGGCAGGGTGCACCTACTGCGGCGAGTGCGTGATCGGCTGCGATGCGCGGGCGAAGAACTCGCTCGATCGCAACTACCTCGCCGTCGCCGAGCGCCACGGCGCCGCGATGCTGACCGAGTGCGAGGTCCAGCTGATCTGGTCGCTCGGCCCCGGCGAGGGATACCGGGTCGACTACATGGACTGGGCCCGCGGCGCGCGTCGATCCATCAAGGCGGAGTACGTGTTCGTCTGCGCGGGGGCGGTCAACTCCACGGAGCTCCTCCTCCGATCGCGCGCGGCCGGGGGGCTCCCGCGCGTCAGCGCCCAGCTCGGGATGGGTTACTCGGGCAACGGCGATCTCCTCGCCTTCGCGTTCGACGTGGCGGACGAGTGGGCGCCCGACAGGGGACCCACCATCACCTCCGCCGTCCTCTACGACGGCCGGAAGGACGACGATCGCGGCTGGTTCCTGCTCGAGGAAGGCGGCTATTCACAGCATCTCTGGTCCCTGGTCAAGCTGGCCACGCCGAAGCAGGTGTGGCTGACGGCGGCGCTCCCGGGCACCTCGCCCTCCACGAACGGGTGGAACCACGGCGCGGCCACCGCGGCGCCCGCGCGCGTCACGAACGAAACGGCCGAAGCCGCGGCGGCAGCGGCGCCGGCCGAGCCCCCGCTGACGCCGGACATCCAGGACACCTACCGGCGCGAGGCGGTGAGATCGTTGCCGATCGCGTCGGACGGAGCCTCCAGCAGACCCGTGACGCCCACCGTGCCGGCTCGCATGGCCCGGTCGGCCGTGTTCCTCGCCATGGGGCGCGACATGGCGAACGGACAGCTCGAGCTGCGCTCGGATCAGACGCTGTGCGTGAAATGGAGCGTGTGCAATAACCTCCAGCTCTACAGCCTCGAAGAGCGCTTCATTCACGATTTCGTCGGCCAGCTCGGCGGCACCTACGGGCCGAGCCCGTTCTGGCGCTATGCGCGGCTCCCGGTGACGGTGCACAACCTCGGGGGCTGCCGCATGGCGGACAGCGAGCCCGAAGGGGTCACCAGCGAGCTCGGCGAGGTCTTCAACCACGCCGGTCTGTTCGTGATGGACGGGGCCGTCCTGCCGAGCGCGACGGGGGTGAACCCGTCGCACACCATCGCCGCGGTGGCGGAGCGGAACATCGAGCGCATCGTCCGCCGCGTGACCGGGCAGCCCGGCTGGTCGCCGCCCGAGCGCAGGGACGTCCGGCCGTTCGTGGACGCGCTGTCGCAGGTCTCCGTCCCGCCGGAGGGCATGGCGCCCCCGGTGAAGCCCGCGCTGGGCCTCGGGCTGCGCGAGCGCCTGAGCGGCTCCTGGGAGGCCACGACAGGGCACCGCTCGGACGCGGCGTGCGACCTGGAGATCAGGATCCCGGACATCGCCGAGTTCGTCGCGGATCCGGCGCACGTCGGCGCCGTGACCGGGACCCTCGTGATCGGTGGCCTCACCAAGGGGGCCGCCGACATCACGAACGGCGTGTGGAACCTGTTCGTCCCCCATGGCGACGGCCGGTCGCGGCAGATCCGGTACACGCTCCCCTTCCAGGGCGGCGACGGCCGGCCCTACACGCTCCACGGCGCCAAGGTGTTCACCCCGCGCCCCGGGCTCGAGCTCTGGGACGAGAACACAACGCTCGAGTTCCAGATCCACGAGGGGGCCGATCCTCGGGGGGCCGTGCGAGGGCGAGGGGTGTTGCGGGTGGGCCTGCACGAGGTCCTCCGGACGGCGACGTCGGTCCACGACCTCGGTCGCTACAGCCCCGTCGAGAAGGTGCAGGCGCGGTTCGAGCTGCTCCAGCTCTACGTCGGCAACCTGGCGAAGGTCGCCCTGGGGCGCGCCCCCAGCGTCCCCCCGCCCGGAGCGTAGCCGCGCCGGCGTTCCCCCGGCGGGAGCGCGGCGGCGCTGCGGGCCGGCCGCGCCGCGGAACGTGCCGTGGTCGACGTCGTCGACCGAGCCGTGGTTTCGGGCCGCCGTGGTCGCCGGCGCGCTCCGCGGCGCCGCGCTGGGCTGCTCGAAGAATAACGAGGGCACAAGAGGGGGCCGTGACCCCGTCGGATACGGCAGATGCCCCCGCTGACATCCTCTCGATAGGGCTCGGCATCGCCGTAACGGGCAGACTGGCAGCGCTCGGCATCAGGGGTGCCGCCGCCGCTTGCGGACGTGCCGCGAGGGGGGGTAGGAATGGATGCGGCTCGTCAGCGCGGAACGGGTATTGGACAAAGCGTCCGAGGTCAGGCAACCGGCAGGATGTCAGCGCTCGTTGAACATGTCTCGAAGTTGGGTCTGCCGCAATCCGAAGCGACAGCGGCGACGAAGTCGGCCGTTGAGGCGCTGGGGCTGCGGACTGCAGTGGTGAGCGTTGGGGAGAACCAGGTCGTTTCGTCGGTTATGCTGGGCACGAGTAAACCGGTCCTGGTGGTCGGCCCGAGTGGTTCGGTTGCTCAAGCAACTGCAGGATTGGTGTTCGAAGGTCGTGCATTCATCGTCAGGAATATTCGATGAGTCCAATGAACGGTACCCTGCTTGTAGAGGCGTACTTGCTGGCGCAGATGCGCGCGTCCGATCTTGTGGACGCGGCGTGCCGAAGGCTAGGGCTCGACTCGACCTCGCTCGAGAAATACCGAGCCGAGGCGGAAAAGCGAGGCTTGAGCGAGCCCGGACACCCGATGGGTGTCTACGTCGACCTTCTGGGAAAGCCATTGGCTCAGGAGCGCATGGATGACGCGGACCCATATCGTCGGCGAAGGTGGACCTTCGCATTGCCGCTGTGGCCCGAGTTCGTCCTCGTGGTGCACGGCTCAGAGGTTGGACAAGTGGGCGGTGTGACCTTCGCCAGCTTCCCGTCGGCAGGGACGCCTCCGGCCATCTCCACCATCGAGCCATGGCGCCTGGCAGAGGAACAGATGGCGAATTGGTCGAGCTTGCGCATCGTCGATGAGTGGTACCCAATGAAGGATTATGAGGCGCTTATCCAGGTCCATGATGGGTCATGGGCGCTGCGCGTGCTCCAGTTCGATTATGGGCTTCTTCAAGCGACGGTTCGCCAATGAGGGATCCAGCGCCATCTCGCTCGGTGTCTTGTCGCCTCCTCCAGGGTCGAGGAGTTCGGCGCGCGCACACACGCCTCATGCTCGCTGTGTCCCGGGGGGGCGACCCAGACGGACCGAATGTAGGCCAGTCGCGGGCCATTCCTACCGGAACCAAGGCGCCAGAGAAGCAGAGGGAATCCTCTCTTCCTCGCGTCCTCGACGTCCTGGCGCTCCACTTGATCGATGATTTTGCTTGATTCAGGATCAGGGGAGTGTTGTTTTGCGCCACGGGCCCTGCATTATTGCCCAGAGCGCCCGCACGGAGATGCAAAACATGATCGATCCACATCTTGCCGAGGCCGTTGGCCGCGCCAGGGAGTTCTTGAGGCGTGGAGCGTACGCCGACGCCGAGGAGCTGCTCTCCGGGCTCATCCACGACATCGAATCGCGATCCGGCGACCGCGCGCCGGAGCTGATCGTCCCCCTTCACCTGTACGCTAGGGCTGTGGGCCAGCAGCACCCGTGGACCACGCTGCCGCATCGCGAGAGGGCGGCGCTCGAGCGCGCGTTACGTCTCACCGTCGAGCATCACGGCGAGGAGTCGCGTCGCGCGGTGCAGATCAAGGAAATGCTGGCACTGCGCTTGAGCTCGTCTGGAGAGGTCGAGCTGGCGTGCACCCACATGATGGATGTTGTTCGGCTCATGGAGCTAGCCCACGTAGATGGCGTCCTGCTCGCTCATGCGCTGGGCGGGCTCGCTGATATGCTGCTGGATGCCGGGCGGTTGGAGGAGACCCTCGCGACGTACGAGCGCGCATCCGGCATCATGAGCGGCAGAGGAGACGAGCTGGCCGAGTTCACGCTGCTGTTTGGCAAGGGTCGTTGCCTCATCGAGATGGGACGTCACCCCGACGCGGTTAAGGTCCTCGAGCGCGCCTATACATGGTTCCTTGGGAGGTTTGGCGACAACAGGAGGGCAAAGGAGCTGCTCGCCTGGCTCGATCGTGCCCGGCTTGGAGCGGCGGAAGCCCACGAGACAGAAACATGTCTCGATCGACGAGATTGAGGTCGGCGACGAGGCGTGGTCGTACTTGCTGTCTCCCCGAGCGCCCCTACTACGGAGTCATCGGCCGGGAATCGGCCCATTGCCAGGAGCGGGCGGAAGATGCGCTCTGGAAGTGCCGCTACTACTGCCCGTGGTGGGAGTGTGACCGGTATGTTGCCCTTCTTCTTCAACATCACGGGGTTCATCGTGGCCACGGCGCTGACATCCACAGTCGAAGCGGTCGGGCTGTGGCGGCGATCGCGCGGCGATGCGGCCATGTTGCTGCGGAATCTCGCGGTCGACAAAGCAGCCTCGCTCAGCGTAGCTACCGTCGTTATTCCAGGCGTGCTTCTGGTCGTTGGTGCCGTGGGCGGTTGGGCCGCGCCCTTGCCAGTTAGCCGCGTGTTGCTCGCGGTTACTGGAATCATGTTTCCTCAGGAAAACCCGTGGAGGTGGACGGGTAGTATCGCAGCGAGCGCGACCCTCCTGTGGATGGTGTTCTCCGTGCTCTGCATGCTGCGCGTCGAAGCATGGTGCTTGCGGATGCTCTGCCGCGGTCGCGACGGCGCTTCCATCGAGCAGCTCATCCGCATGGCACGAAGGGCGAGCTTCCGAGGCGCTCCTGTAGCGATCGGCGTCACGATCGCCGTCTGGCACGAAGTGGTGTTCGGCGTCTGGTGACGAAATGCCACCTCTGGGGTGTCGAAACCCCAGACGTGGCAACCATGCATGCACGTCCCAGCGGCCGTTCCGTCGGACGAGCAGGCGGGTCATCGCACGCGCTGCTATGAGCGCGAGCGCCCGCCCTCGGGCGAACGCGTTGCGCCGGACGATGGTCGCCTCGCGATCCGCGCCGACCGAGACGACGTCCACCGGCACGCCCGTCTCCTTCTCGACCAGCTCCACGTAGTGGCGCGCCGCGGCCGGCAGCTCGGTCATCGAGCGGGCGCTGTCGATCGGCTCGCTCCAGGCGGTCACCTGCTCGAGCGCGCACGCACGCACGCACGCACGCACGCACGCACGCACGCACGCACGCACGCACGCACGCACGCACGCACGCACGCACGTGAACTTTTGCCGTGCTGACGGTCATTCGCGGAGCGCGTGCCCGGGACGAATGATGATCGTGCGCTGCCGATGCCGAGCGAGGGAAGGGACGCCGGCTGGTACGTGGGTCGCTTGGTCGCGCGCCGGACGTTCTTAGGGCGCTCGTGTGCGCCTCGCGTATCCGTCCGGCTGGGCGTGATTGACCGAGGTGACTGCGGGCGCGAGGCGAGGCCGGCGCGCATGTCACATTCCAGTGACGCATGCGCACCGGACCGCGGAGGTGCAATGACATTTGAAATAGCAGCTAGATTGCTCTCGAGACGACATCGGCGAGCATCCCTTCAAGCGCTCGAGATCTTCGAGCCGCCAAGCAAGTACCGGCGAAGGTACCTCCTCGCGAACGGCGTCCTGTTGAGCGCCATCGCGTTCGGCGCCGGCTGCAGCCCTGGCTCGCCGGACGAGGAGCTCCACGGCACCGCGAAGCTCGCGGCGGGCACCGAGGACGCGACCTGCGTGACGATCCAGCGCGGGACGGCCGGCGCGGTGGAGGACGCGACCATCTGGGAGGTCTTCCCGACCTGGAACGATTCGACCGTGCTCCTCCGCACGGGCACCCTGGCCGAGTTCGGCGTACGACACGCCGTCCTCCGCTTCGATCTCTCGCCGGTACCCGCCGGGGCGAATGTCGCCTCCGCGACGCTGCGGCTCGAGCAGATCTTCCGGGATACCACGAGCTCGAGCACCATCAACATCCACCGGATCCTCTCGCCGTGGACCGAGTCGACGGTGACCTGGCAGAGCCTGGGGAACGGGAGCGACTTCGATCCGGCGATCGCCGCGTCGTTCCAGTCGCTGCCCGGCGTCGGGATCCGCTCGGCCGACCTGACCTCGCTCACTGCGGCGTGGCTCGCGGGCGCCGTCCCGAACCACGGCGTGCTGCTGGAGGAGGCGCCGGTCCTCGCCACCAGCTTCCCGAGCAGCGAGGAGCCGCAGGTCGGCAGGCGGCCGAGCCTCGAGGTCTGTTACACGACCGCGACGACCTGCACCGGTACGCTCGACGATGGCGATGCGTGCACGACCGATACGTGCGACCCGGTGCTGGGTATTCTGCATACGCCCATCTCGACCGACGACGGCGACCCGAGCACGATCGACACGTGCGACCCGGCGACAGGCGCGGTGACGCACGTGTCCTGTCCGGCGCTGGATCCGACCGTGGCCACGCGGCTCATCGACGCTGTGGGCTGCATCTACCAGGGTCCGAACGCGCCGCAGACGGGCATGAGCTCGGGGGCGATCGACGTCGTGACGGTCGCGGTCGTCAAGGGAAAGGTCGCGACGCGCGCCGGCGTCCCGCTCTCGGGAGTCCAGGTGAGCGTACTGCACCATGGCGTGGGGGACGCGGCGAGCTACGGACAGGTCCTCACGCGCGCGGACGGGGCGTTCGAACTGGTCGTGCGGGGAGGCCAGCCGCTCACGGTGAAGTACGAGAAGTCCGGCTACCTGCCCGTGCAGCGCGATGTCCGGAGCCAGTGGCAGCAGTGGTCCAAGGCGCCTGACGTGGTGATGATCGAGAGCGATCCCGTGGTGACGCCCGTCGCGCTTGGCAGCACGACGGAGGTGCAGGTGGCCCGCGGGAGCGTTCAGTCGGACGAGAGCGGTGCACGTCAGGCCACATTGCTCTTCCCCCCGGGCACGACGGGAACGATGACCGTACCGGACCCGAGCGGCCCGCCGGGGGCAACGATGACCGTCGCGCTGCCGGCCGAGGTGCACGTGCGCGCGACCGAGTACACGGTCGGTCCGAACGGACCCGAGGCGATGCCGGGCACCTTGCCGCCGACCAGCGGATACACGTATGCCGTGGAGCTCGGGCTCGACGAGGCGGTCGCCGCGGGGGCGATCAGGGTCGAGTTCGACAGGCCTATCCCGTTCTATGTCGAGAACTTCCTGGACTTCCCGGTCGGGATGGCCGTGCCGCTCGGTTATTACGACGCGCGAAAAGCGGCGTGGATCCCTGCGGAAGACGGGCGCATCATCGAGATCCTCGGCGTGAGCGGCGGGGTCGCCTCGGTGGACATCGACGGCGACGGCGCGGCCGACGACGCGAGCGCGCTCGCCGCGCTCGGGCTCAGCGCGGCGGAGCAGCAGGAGCTGGCCACGCTGTATGCGGCGGGGACCACCCTCTGGCGGGTCCAGGTCACGCATTTCACCCCATGGGACGCCAACTGGCCCTTCGGCCCGCCGCGCGATCCGACTCCGGAACCGCCGCCGGATCCAGGCGGCGGCGACTCAAAGACGCCCCTCGATGAACCGTGCAAGCAATCCGGCTCGATCATCGAGTGCGAAAACCAGATCCTGGGGGAGCGTCTGCCCGTCAGTGGCACGCCTTTCAGCCTGCATTACCAGAGCGATCGGACGACCGGGCGCAAGGAGCATTACCGCCTCGAGATCCCCGTGACCAAGGCGACAGTGCACCCGCTCCTCAAGCGGATCGAGCTCCAGATCAACGTCGCCGGGAGGATCTTCTCACCGAGCATCACCTGCCCCTGCCAGCCGGACCAGAAATACACCTTCGAATGGGATGGCCGGGACGCATTCGGGCGTCTGCTCGTGGGAAAGCAGCCGGTCGTGGTGGAGCTCCAGCATGCCTATGATGGCGTCTACACCATGCCCGCAGCGAACGTGACGACGAGCTCGGGCGGAGGCAGCTCGGGCGGGGGCGGCTCGGGGGGGCCGCGGATGTCCTTCTCCGTGCCATCGGACGTGAGCATCGTCGGGAGCGTAACGCGGATGGAGATCGCCATGGCGCGCCGCTGGGAAGGCCTCATCGGATCGAGCTCGACGAACGGCTCTGCAGCGCTCGGAGGTATGAGCCTCGACGTCCACCATGCCTTCGACCCCGTCGGATCCATTCTCACGCTCGGCGACGGAACGCGGCGCGACGTTCGGAACATCGGCTCGGTCTTCGAGCGCGTTGCCGGCGAGATCCCTCGAAGCGCGACCCCAGCCGCGGCTGCCGATGGCCTCAGCAGCGGCACGGCGTACATCGGCAGGCCGTCGGGGCTCGCGCTCGGGCCGGACGGAACCATTTATTACTCCGACCAGGTGAGCTCTCGCGTCCGGAAGATATCTCCTGACGGGGTGGTAACCACGGTCGCCGGCGTCAACGGCGTAAGCGGGTACAACGGCGACAATCGACCCGCCACGGAGGCGAGACTGGTCACTCCAGGAGCCCTCGCGATCGCGCGGGACGGCAGACTGTACATCAGCGACGCCGGCCGCGTCCGGCGGGTGGCTCTCGACGGGACCATCACCACTGTCGCCGGAAACGGCAGCTATGCCCTCACCACAGAGCAGAACGTCCCTGCGACCTCGGTCGGCGTCGGTGGGGGCGCCATTCAGGACATCGCGCTCGCTCAAGATGGCAGTCTCTACATCGCGGTGGCCTCGCTCGTCCGCAAGGTCGACCTCCAGGGGATCATCACCACGGTGGCAGGCACTGGGGAGCGGGGCTACTCCGGCGACGGCGGCCCGGCGGTCCAGGCCAAGTTCACCGACCTCAAGAGTATCGCGCTCGGGTCGGACGGCAGCTTCTACGTCGCCGATGCCCCGACGACCCTCAACGTCGCCTGCCCTGGCTGCTGGAACCGCATCCGGCGCATCGACGCGAACGGCATCGTCACCACGATCGCGGGCGGGAACGAGTACGGACCGACCACTGATGCGGTACTGGCGACGGAGGCTCGGATCGGCATCCCGGGAGATCTCGCGCTCGGCCCTGATGGAAGTATCTATTACATTTCGAAAGATCCTCTCGTCCAGATAGACAGCAACCCGGTCGTCCGTCGCATCGCACCGACCGGCTTCATCTACACGGTCGTCGGCAACCCTGCGTATCGCGCATATCCTTGCAACGTCAAGCATTGCAATGTTGGCGTTCCGGTGGCCGCTGCCGAGCTCCTCTGGCCCAGCGCGCTCGTGGCAACACCGCTAGGTTTCCTGCTCGCTGATTTCAACAGCGACGACAGCGGGCTCATCGCTCGCGTCGGGGGGGCGCTCCCGGGGCTTTCGACGAGCAACGTCGCCGTGGCTAGCAAGGACGGGTCCGAGCTCTACGTGTTCGACGAGACGGGGCGTCACTTCTCCACGCTCGACGCGCTCCTCGGCGTGACACGCTTTCAGTTCGGCTATGATGCCGGAGGGAGGTTGACGACGATCACCGACGTCGACAATCAAATGACGCAGATCTTGCGCGATGCGAGCGGCGCCCCGACGGCCATCGTCGCGCCCACGGGGCAGACCACATCGCTGTCGCTGGACGCGGAGGGCTTCCTCTGGACCGTGACGAACCCTGCGAACGAGACGACGACGCTGGAGTACTACCCGAACAGCGGCCTCCTCCGATCCCTGCGCGATCCGGGGAACCGACTCCACGAGTTCCAGTACGATGCGGATGGACGTCTCACCAGGGATACCGATCCGGCGAGCGGTTACAAGGCGCTCAGCCGGACGGGCACGGATAAGGACTACCAGGTCACCATCACTACAGCAGAGGAGCGGACGCAGGTGCACGCGGTCGAGGAAATCTCGGACGGCAGCGAACGGCGCACGTTCACCGGCTCAGACGGCCTCTCCACGGTGATGCAGATTGCGACGAACGGCGTCCGGACGATCACGGCGCCGGACGGCACCGTCACCTCCAGCGAGGTCACGGGAGACCCGCGCTTCGGCATGCAGGCGCCCATCCTCCGCAGCGAGACGACCACGACGCCTCTCGGGAGGACGCGGCAGGTTACCGGGGCGCGCTCGGTGTCGCTGTCGATTCCCGGTAACTCACTGAGCATCTCGTCGCTCACCGATACAGTCACGATCAACGGGCGTCCGTTCACGCAGCTGTTCAACAAATCCACGAACACCGTCGTATCTACGCTGCCGTCAGGGCGGAGCGTGACGACCACGCTGACTCCGCAGGGGCGAGTTGGAAGCGTCGCAGTCACGGGCATTTCCCCGATCGATTTCGCGTACTTTCCGGATGGCCGGCTGCATACCGTATCCCAGGGGTCGAAGACCTGGACTTATGCGTATGAGGACGGATGGCTGGCGAGCGCGACGGATCCGCTGCTTCGCACCGTGCAGTTCATCCGTGATGCCGCTGGCCGGGCGACGCAGGCGACGAGGGCCGACGAGGAGATCGTCGAGGCGAGCTACTACGCTGGCGGCCTCGTCCATACGGTCACGCCGCCGGGCCAGCCGGCGCACACCTTCAACTACACCCCGGCAGATCTGCTGGACGAGTACGTTGCTCCTGACGCCGGATCCATCCCCGCGACGACCTCCTGGTCCTATGATCTGGATCATCTGCCCACGGGCTCGGCCCGTCCCGGCGAGCCGGGCACCGTCTACACGCGGGAGCCTGCGACCGGCCGGCTCTCGCAGGTGACGATGCCGCTCGGCATGGGGGATATCAATCTCGCGTATCATCCGACGACTGGCAATCTCAGCGGCGTCACGGGACCGTCCGCCATCTCGCTCGACTTCGGCTACGACGGCGCGCTGATGACCAGTCGGACGTGGTCAGGCGCCGGGTTCGGGACCGGTTCGCGCGTGGTGAGCTGGACCTATGACAACGACTTCCGCGTCGACAGCGAGACCGTCAACGGCGGCGCGGTGACGAGCTTCGGCTACGACGTCGATGGTTTCCTCAGCCAGGCAGGAGGTATGACACTGTCCCGGCATCCACAGAACGGGCTGTACACCGGGAGCAGCGCCGGCGTCGTCAGCGACACCGTGACACCCGACGCGGCTGGCGGCATGCAGAGCTACGTGGCGCAGGCGGCTGGCTCCGCGCTCTACCATGTGAGCTATACGCTGGATGCCTTGGGCCGTATCGACCAGAGGACGGAGACAATCCTGGGAGAGACCCACTCGTACGATTACGACTACGATCTCGCCGGGCGGCTCACCGACGTGTTCCGAGACGGCGTGCTCGCCGCGCACTACGACTACGACGCGAACGGCAACCGCCTCGCGCGCACGTCGCCGGGAGGGACAGAGGGCGGCACCTACGACGACCAGGACCGGCTCCTGACCTACGGAACCAAGACGTACGGGATGAGCCCGGCGGGCGACCGGACGAGCGTGACCGACGCGTCAACGGGAGGCACGGCGACGTTCACGTACGACGCCGGCGGCAACCTGCGGCACGCCGAGCTGCCGGGCGGCACGTCGATCGACTACTTGGTTGACGGCGAGGGGCATCGCATCTGGAAGGAACGGAATGGGGTCAGAGTCCAGGGCTTCCTGTACCGGAGTGACCTGCAATCTGCGGCGGAGCTCGACGGCGCTGTCAACGTGGTGGCGCGCTTCGTCTACGGGCGAGGGCGGAACCTGCCGGATCTGATGATCAAGGGCGGCGCGACCTACCGCATCCTCACGGACCACCTCGGCAGCCCGCGGCTCGTGGTGGACATCGCGACCGGCACGGTGGCGCAACGGATGGACTTTGACGAGTTCGGCCGTGTGCTCCTCGACACGAACCCGGGCTTCACGCCGTTCGGTTTCGCGGGAGGGCTCTACGATCGCGACACGGGGCTCGTGCGCTTCGGGGTGCGCGACTACGATCCGGAGACTGGACGGTGGACGGCGAAGGATCCGCTCGGGTTCGGCGGGGGCGATACCAATGTGTATGGCTACTGCGGCAGCGACCCCGTCAACTACATCGACACGGACGGGCGCCACCCACTCGTCGTGGCGGCCATCGCGGCCGCCTTCATCCTTCATATGGGGGCCGTGACCCCGTCGGATACGGCAGATGCCCCCGCTGACATCCTCTCGATGGGGCTCGGCATCGCCGTAACGGGCAGACTGGCAGCGCTCAGCATCAGGGCCGCCGCCGCCGCTTGCGGAAGCGCCGCTGCAGGGGCTGCGCCTTCTGCAGCTCCGCTGTTGACGCCCGGGCCCGGATGGAAGATGCTGGGAGAAGCTCTCAACATCCTGAAGGGCGTACCTGCTGCGCAGCGAGCTGAGCTTGCGCGAGATTTCCTCGGCCAAATCGAGGCACGCGCCGTCGGCGGTGCATGGCGTGCTACAGAGATGGCAGCCGCCGGTGGAGGCCGAGCGTGGGTAGGCGAAACGCACACGCTCATCATCGATGCTGCTGGCAGGGTATTCACTGGTGCGCACGTCGAGGGAGCGGTGCAGTTCGGTGTCGTCGAGGGCCAGCTCGGAGTTGCCGCCTGGTCGGGGCTTCGGCAGCTCTTCTGAATAATAAGGGGAATGATGTATGGATGCCTTTCTGAGACAGGCCGAGGCTTGGGAATACGTAAAATCGATCGCCGACGCGAAAGAACGCTTGCTGACGGAGATTGCCGTCGCGAAGGCGCTCTCATTTCTCGCGACTGATTCGGAGTATCGGCGGACTTTCGAGAAGGCTCCCGTGGATCTGCTGCTCTACGCACGGACCGTTCACGGTTTGTTTCGGCACTCAGATGTCCTGAGGGGCGTCCTCGATGGCGTCATTACGAGCATCGGCGACCTGGATCCATTTCCTCCAAGCACCTGAACGGATCGGCCTCGCGGTTCATGGCCGCCTCGAGCGTGACTGGTTCGAGGCGCGCCATGACCGCGTTTGCCGCCGCCGCCATCCCGCACCCCCCGCGCCCGCTCACCGCGCTGGGGCGGGCCATGCTGCCGAAGATCACCGGCGAGCACCGCGACGGCCTCCGTGATCACGTCATCTTTCGTGGTGCTCGGCATGCGGACGGCGGGGCCGTCCGGCCTCGCGCTGGGCCTCAGCTACGATGGCGCGCTCCTGACCACCCGGACGTGGACAGGCCCTGCCTTCGGGAGCGGCTCCGGCACGGTGCACTGGACTTACAACCATGAGCTTCGCGTCAAGTGCTCGTCTTCCAGACGGCGGCGGCGGCGTACATGGAGCCCACTGACGTCCGGAACGGGGAGTACCTCGTGGTGCTCGACAGCGCGGGGCGGAAGCCCGGAATCCAGGTCGGCTTCGAGCGCCGTCCCTGCATGTTCGGATTGCTGGCCCGGTGGATTGACGTCGTGAGGCTGGTGCTCCTCGAAGACCGGCCAGACAAAGCCGAGCTCGCCAGCTTGCTGCGCAGCTTCCTCGCCGACGTCGATGGGCGTCACGAGCTGGCCACAGAGGCTTCTCTGGCCGAGCTGGTCCGCCGGACAGCAGACGTCGCGCTCACGCGCTGATCAGGAGCCAATCAGCCCCGGAGCCGAGCGAGCGCCGCTCGGCTCCGAGGCTGCGAGGACGGGGAGCGCCACGGACACGAGCCGTCAGGCACCCTCAGGCGCGAGGCGCCGGGCGCCGACGGCCTCCGGCCCGCGCGCCCCTCACCCGAGCGCCCGTCCCCTCACGCGAACGCGTTGCGCCGGACGATGGTCGCCTCGCGATCCGCGCCGACCGAGACGACGTCCACCGGCACGCCCGTCTCCTTCTCGACCAGCTCCACGTAGTGGCGCGCCGCCGCCGGCAGCTCGGTCATCGAGCGGGCGGCGTCGATCGGCTCGCTCCACGCGGTCACCTGCTCGAGCACCGGCTTCGCCGTCCCGAGATCGTCGATCGGGAACTCCCGCGTGAGCCCCGAGGGCGTCTCGTAGGCGACGCACACCTTGAGCTCCGGCATGCCCGTCAGCACGTCGAGCTTCGTGAGCGCGATGCCGTCGAGGCCGTTCACCCGCGCCGCGTAGCGCAGCGCCGGCAGGTCGAGCCAGCCGGTCCGCCGCGGCCGGCCGGTCACCGAGCCGTACTCCCCGCCGACCGACCGCAGCCGCTCGCCGAGCGCGCCGGCGAGCTCCGTCGGGAACGGGCCCTCGCCCACGCGCGTGCAGTACGCCTTCGCGAGGCCGAGCACCCGGCGGATGCGCGTCGGGCCGACCCCGGCCCCCACGCACGCGCCGCCCGCGATCGCCGACGACGACGTGACGAACGGGAACGTGCCGTGGTCGATGTCGAGCAGCGTCCCCTGCGCGCCCTCCAGGAGCACGCGCTCACCCCGGCGGAGCGCCCCGTCGATGAGCTGCGACGTGTCGGCGAGCAGCGGCGTGATCCGCTTCGCCAGCGGCGCGAGCTCGTCGAGGATCGCGTCGAGCGACGGCGGCTCGCCGCCGAGCGCGCGCAAGGTCGGCGTCCACGCTTCAATAGCGCGCGCGACGAGCTGCGCGAGCCGCTTCATGTCGCGCAGGTCGCCGAGCCGCGCCCCGCGCCGCGACGCCTTGTCCTCGTAGCAGGGGCCGATGCCGCGCTTGGTCGTCCCGAGCCGCACCCCGTCCGCCGCGCTCGCCTCGCGGAGCGAGTCGACCAGCGGGTGGAACGGGAGGATCAGGTGCGCGCGATCCGAGACGAACAGCCGCCCGTCGGTCGAGCAGCCCCGCGCCTCGACGGCGTCGATCTCGGAGACGAGCACCCCCGGGTCGACCACCATGCCCTGCGCCATCACGCAGCGGGCGTTCGAGCGGAGGATGCCGCTCGGGATGAGCCGTACGATGAGCTTCTCCCCGCCCACCACCAGCGTGTGTCCAGCGTTGGGTCCGCCGGCGTAGCGCACCACGAGGTCGGCGCTCTCCGTGTACAGGTCGACGACCTTACCCTTGCCCTCGTCGCCCCACTGCGCGCCGACGATCACGATCGCGGTCATTCCGAAGCTCCTCCCGAATCACGTGGCCCGTCCTCTGCCCGCTCGTCATTCCGAGCGGCTCCGTCCGGGTTCAGGTTCGCCTTTACCCCAGGCTCGCGCGCCGAGCGAGCGTCTACTTTTCGCCCGGCGGGGTCGCCCTCGTCTTCAGCACGATCGCCTGGGCGACCGCGGCGTCGTCGAGGGTCGCCGGGACGGTCGCCGCCCCGGGCTCCCCGCAGCCGGGCGGCGCCTCGAGGACGATGGCCCCGTCCCGCTCGCGCACCAGGTGGGAGAACCGCCAGGACAGCGCGTACCCCTCGGGATCCTGGTCCGGCGGGTGCGCCACCGCCGGGACGCCGAGCCCCCGCAGCGCCGCCGCGAGCGGCTCGGCCCGCTCCGGCCGCACCGCCAGGAGCACCCGCGGGGCCGGCTCGTCCGCGGCGCCGGCCGCGTCGCGCGCCCAGGCCACCGCGTCGAGGTTCAGGGCGAAGCCGACGGCCGGCATGGGCAGGCCGAAGCGCGAGAGCAGCATGTCGTAGCGCCCGCCCGCCGCGATCGCCTCCCCGGGGCCCTCGGCGAACACGTGGAAAATTGCACCCGTGTAGTAGGCGAGGCCGCGGAGCTCGCCGAGGTCGACCCGGAGCGCCGGGCCGAGCTCGGGGCTCGCCCTGGCCGCGTCCCAGAGCGCGCGGAGCTCGGCGAGCGGCGCCTCGGCGGGCGTGCCGGAGAGCAGGCTCGCGGCCCGGTCGAAGACCACGGACCCGTCCGGGTCGGCCTCGCCGCCGCCCGCGAGGTCCGGGAGCGCGGCGATGGCCGCGACGATGCGGCGCGGGACGTCGGCGGCGCGCGGGCTCGCGAGCACGGCGGCGAGGCGCGACGCGTCCTTCAGCTCGAGCACCTCCGAGAGCTCGGCCGCGAGCCCGGCCGGGACCGAGTCGAGCAGCGCGCGCGCGATCATCGCGTGGCCGAGGTCCACCACGAACCGATCGAGGCCGGCCTCGCGCACCGAGGAGGCGGCGAGGCGGAGGATCTCGAGGTCGCCGCCGAGCGTGCCGACGCCGTACAGCTCGACGCCGGCCTGCGGGATCTGCCGGTGGCGGCGCGCCCGGCCCTGGCGGCGGCGGAGGACGGTGCCCTCGTAGCAGAGGCGGATCGGGCGCGGCGCGTCGGCGAGCCGCGTGGCCACGAGCCGCGCGATCTGCGGGGTCATGTCGGGGCGGAGCGCGGCCACCTCGCCCGACTCGGGCTCGATGAAGCGCAGCACGTCGGCGGCGTCGAGGGTGCCGAGCCCGCGCTCGAGCACCTCGGCGAACTCGAAGGCCGGCAGCGCGACCGGCTGGTAGCCGTACAGGACGAAGTGGTCGAGCACGCGCTTGTTGAGCGCGCGGCGGCGCCGCGCCTCCTCGGGGAGGAGGTCGCGCATGCCGGCGGGCAGCGGGTGCGCCAGCGCGCGCGGCGGCGCCGAAGCGGGCGGCGCTGCGCGGTCCACCTCGGGCATCGGAACATGGCGGTCTCCCCCTCGGGGGGCTTCCCATCGCGGAGCGTCGCTGGACATGATGGCCCCGCTTATACCGGCTGAGCACGCGGTGCGCACGCGGCGCGCACGTCCGTTGAGCTTGCCGTGGCAAGGCGTTTGCTGATCGGAGCGCACCACCGGGCCCGTGGGCCGGAAGCGCACGCGGCGCCCTCGACGGAGAGATGGCTCATGGCTCTGACCGCCGTTCCGACCGATGTTCCGAGCGCCAGCACGAGGCCCGAGACTCCTCTGGCGCCGTGCGGTCTCACCCCGCCCGGCGCGGTCGGGTCGCGCCCGCCGTCAGTTCGCCGTGGCGCCGCGAGCGCGGGCCCGCTGGCCGAGGTGATCGGCAGGGCGAAGGAGGGCGACAGGGAGTCGCTCGACGAGCTCACGCGCCTCATCCGCCCGCACGTCGAGCGGCAGCTCGCGCGCTACCCGGTGTCCGACGAGGACCGGCTCGACCTCGTGCAGTCGACGTTGCTTCAGGTGGTACGGACGATCCGCTCGTTCCGGGGCGACTCGAGCTTCACGACGTGGCTGTTCCGGGTGACGGCGAACGAGGCGCTCATGCTGATGCGGTCGCAGCGCCGGCAGCGCGCGCGCATCGTCGAGGGGCTCGACTTCGAGGAGCTCGGCCTCTTGCCGACGATGCGCAGCACGATCGGCGAGGACGACGCCGCGTCGGCGGCGGAGCGCGAGGCGTACGTCCGCGAGGCGCTGTGCGAGCTGCCGGACGACTACCGCGACGTGGTGCTGGCGCACTACCACGAGGACCTCGGCCTGCAGGAGATCGCGCAGAAGCTCGCCGTGAGCGAGAGCGCGGTGCGCTCGCGGCTCCACCGCGCGCGCGTGCGCCTCCGGGCGATCCTCAACGCCACCGCGTTCGGGCGGGAGATCGCGGAGGGCGTCGCGGCCTGAGGGCGACGCGGGAGGGCGAGGCTAGCGGACGGCGGAGATCCTGACGGTCGCGTCGCGCCAGCGGCGGAGGACGTCCCAGAGCTCGCCCAGGGTGTGGAGGAGCACGTCGGGCCGCGCGTCGACGAGCTCCTGGTGCGAGCCGAAGCCGCCGAGGACGGCGATCGACCGCACGCCCGCGCGGCGCGCGCACTCGACGTCCTGGGGGCCGTCGCCGACCATGACCATCCTGCGCGGCGGGACGCCGAGGTGCTCGGCGAGGTGGAGCAGCGGCGCCGGCGACGGCTTCTTCTCGGCGATGTCGCCGCCCGCCACCACGGCGTGGAAGAGACCGCGGACCCCGAGCGCGGCGAGCACCGCGTCGGTGGTCGAGCGCGGCTTGTTCGTGCAGACGCAGAGCGAGAGATCGCCGAGGTCCGAGAGCCTCTCGATCATCTCCTGCGCGTCCGGCATCCAGCGGGTGAAGTCGAGCGGGTGCCGCTCGTAGTACGCGAGGAAGTGCCGGAGGAGCACGTCGACGTCCTCGGACGACTCGGGGAGCCTGGCCGCGCGCGCGACGAGCGCGCGCGCGCCGTCGCCCACGTACCGGACGATCACCTGGCCGGGCAGCGGTGCGCGCCCCGTGACCTCCAGCGCGTGGTTCACCGCCGCCACGATGTCGCCTCGGCTGTCGATCAGCGTGCCGTCGAGGTCGAACACAATTGCGGTAGGAGAGACCATCGCCTGGGAGCGTACGCCGGCGCCCTCGCTGACGGAAGGTGCGACGAGCACCCAGAGCGCACGTGGCGGCGTGAAAGGTGGGGAGGCGGCTCGAGCGTCCCGCCACAGCAGAGTTCGTACAGGGCTCGTACAGGCTAGGACGGCTTCATGCCAGGAGTAGAATGCCAGGCAGGATGGACGGTGCGGAACGCCTGCTCGCGTGGTTCCACGAGACCCTCGCGCGTCACCAGCCCGACGACGCGGTCTCGTTCACGGAGGCGCAGGCGCGCTTCATCTCGGTGCTGAAGGGCCTGATCGCGGTGGAGCGAGGCGGCGGGATGGTGTTCGGGATGTCCCTCGCCGGCGAGCACGTCGACGCGCTCGTGCGCGCGGCGCTCCCGGCGCTCGCGGAGGCGGCGCAGGCCTGGCGCGCGCACTTCGAGCGACGCCACGGCGCGCGCGGTCGCCAGGAGGTCGCCCGCATCGCCGCGGACCTCCGCTACGCGCCGTTCCTCGACCGCGACCCCCTCCGCGCCGACCCGGCCGTCGACGAGGCGCTCGCGCAGCTCATCGACGCTTGCCTCGACCCGCGCCGCGCCGCGCCCGGCGCGGGCGAGCGCGGCGCGGCGCGTGTCGACGACCGGCACGACCGGCACGACCGGCTCGACGACGCGCTTCGCAGCGCGCTCGTGCGGGGCAGCTTCGCCTCCTCGGCGCCGCGCGCCGGCTGGTCCGTCGCGGTGAAGACCCCCTCGGCGGATCGCCGGCGCGAGGTGGCCGAGGTCGAGGCGCGCCACGGGGCGCTTCACCCGCAGATCGAGGCGCTCTATGCCTCCATCGACGGGCTGGCCCTGCTCGACGCGGGCGCTGCGCCCTCCCGGGTGCCGTGGCCCGCGGCGCTCCCGCCGGCGGCGGTCGTCGTCCTGTCGCCGCTCGAGAGGGGGCTCGTCGTCCGCAAATCGAGCTCGTCGAGCAGGATGGGGGAGATGCAGCTCCTCACGATTGCCCAGCTGCCGGGGCACATCGTGACGATGGAGTCCGATCGCGGCGTCGAGGTCGAGTGCTCCGTCGCCTTGTATCTCGCGGTTCGCCTGGGAACCGCGGAGATCTACATGACCGCCGGCGACTACACCTCTCCAGTGCACCTTCTCGCGCCCGATCTGGTGAGCTTCCTGCGCGCGCTCCGCGCCGAGGCGCCGCGGCTCGACGGCATCCTCGCGGCGCTGGTGGAGGTGCTCGGCGGCAGGGCGTGGGGCTCCACGTGAGTTCCGGCGGCGCCGTCCTCGCCGCCCGCTCCGCAGATCCATTATGCTGCGGGGACGCCATGGCGATCGACACCACCCGTGACGCGCCCATCCCGTCGGTGCTGCCAAAGCTCGACGAGATCCGGCAGCGCATGGCCTCCCACACCGACCGGCGAGACGAGCGGCGGATCCTCGAGATCCTCGCGGGAGCGAGCGCCGTCGAGCTCGATCAGCTCCTCCTCCAGATCGATCTCCGCGCGCTGCTCGGCGACATCGACGATCGCCTCATCGGCCCCGACAACCGCACGGCGCTGCTCGATCTGCTGACCGCGGATCGCCTCGGCGACCTCGGCATCCCGGCCCGCGCGGCGCTCGCCTCGGCGCTGCAGCGCGGCCGCACGGGGGGCCTCGATGAGCAGGCGTTGCGCCGCATCTGGCTCGGCACGCGCGGCGCCGACGTCACGCGGCTCAAGAACGCGCTCGACGGCCGGGGCGGCTACCACGACCTTCACCAGCTCTTCTATCACGACATCGACGACGACGCGCTGCGCGAGGAGCTCCTCGAGCACATCGCGCGTGAGGCGGCCGCGGTCTCGACGCGTGAGGTGAAGATCCTCTCCGACATCGACGATACCTTCTATGCGAACTGGAAGGACGCCCGGTACCCGAAGAAGACCGTCTATCCCGGCGTCCTGCAGTTCTACGCGGAGCTCGACCGCGGGCCGGACCTCGAGCCCGGCCGGCCCGGCGACCTGACCTTCGTCACCGCCCGCCCCGGCGACCGCCTCGGCCTCGTCGAGGGCGCGACCCTCGAGGCGCTCGCCGAGCGCGGCCAGCTCACCGCGACCGTCCTCGCGGGCTCGTTCCTGCGCCTCCTCGGCAACCGCGCCATCGCGGAGAAGAAGCTCGAGAATTTCCTCGAGTACCGGCGGCTGTACCCCGAGTACGGCTTCGTCTTCGTCGGCGACAGCGGGCAGGGCGACATCCACTTTGGCCAGCGCATGCTCGAGATCGCGCCGGAGGTCGTCAAAGCGGTCCTCATCCACGACGTTGTCGCGACACCCGAGACAGCGCGGCTGGAGCTCGCGGTCGGCGGGGTGCGCCTGTTCGACACGTACATCGGCGCGGCGCGCGAGGCGCTCGAGGTCGGCCTGCTCGGCCCGGACGGCGCGGCCCGCGTGGCCGAGGCGGCGCTCGCGGCGTTCGCCGCGGTCCCGTTCCCGTCGCACGAGGACCGCGCGCCGCGCCGGCTCGAGATGCTGCGCGATCTCGCGCGGCTGAACGACGTCCTGCCGGCACCCCTGCGGGTCGAGACGGCCGTGTGACCAGCTCCCGGAGATCTCGGGAGGAGAGCGCCTGAAGACGGGAAGGGCAGGCCGATGATCTCGTCGCCTTCCGCGGCGTGATCAGGGGATGTTGAAATACTCTGCCTGGCAACAGCTCTCTTTCATGCCGCACGCGGTGGCGCTCTCTCCTTCACACGTCCCGACCTCGACGCCGTCCACGAGGCACAAGCAGGTCGTGTCGCCGCCGGCGGGCGTATCGCATCGCGTCTCGTACCGCTTGCCCTGGCACGTCGACGCGCACCCGCACGTCTCACCTTCCGCGCCGCCTCCGCCCTCGCACAGCCCCCCGCCGCACCCGTGGAGCGCTGTGCACGCGGTCACCGCCTCCGCCTCCTCGTCGCACGCGTCGGGCGCTCCGTCCTGGCACGAGGGCGCGAACGGCAGGGCGCACGCGTAGAGGGCCCCCAGCGCGTCTTGGCACGCCTCGCCGACGCGCTCGAATTGCTCGCTGCAGAAGCTGGCGCAGTCATCGTGCGGAAACCCGCAGTCGTTCACCTCGACCTGATGGCAGAAGTCCAGGCAAGCCTGCTCGCCGGCCGGATCCTCGCCAGCACCGCCCGCGCCACCAGCGTCACCCGCGCCGCCAGCGCCGCCCGAGCCGACGCCGCGCGGGCCGCCGCCCCCACCCGCGCCGCCCGCGCCGCCCGCGCCGCCAGACCCGCCTTCCACATCGACAGCGCCGCACGCGGCGAGCAAGCCAATCGCGACCACGAAGAGTAATTGGTCGATCACATCCAGGGATGTTCGCATCGCCCGAGGCTAGCCCGGTCCACGCTCGCCGATGATGGCGAGCAGGAAGCAGACGCAGCGCCGGACCCGGGCCGCGAGCCGCGCCGGCTCGAGATGCTGCGCGATCTCGCGCGGCTGAACGACGTCCTGTCGCCACCCCTGCGGGTCGAGACATGCCTGTGAGCAGCTCCCGGTGATCTCCGGAGGAGAGCGCCTGAAGGCGGCAAGCTCAGACCGATGATCTCGTCGCCTTCGCCGGCCGGATCAGGGGATGTTGAAATACTCTGCCTGGCAACAGCTCTCTTTCACGCCGCACGCGGTGGCGCTCTCTCCTTCACACGTCCCGACCTCGACGCCGTCCACGAGGCACGCGCAGGTCGTGTCGCCGCCGGCGGGCGTATCGCACTGCGTCTCGTATTGCTTGCCCTGGCACGTCGACGCGCACCCGCACGTCTCGCCTTCCGCGCCGCCACCGCCGTTGCACAGCTGCCCGCCGCACCCGTGGAGCTCGGTGCACGCTTCCAGCGCGTCGATCTCGTCCCTGCACGCGTCGGGCGGCTCGAAGCCACACTGGACCGTCGCGAAGGGCAGGAAGCACGCGAAGGCCGCGCCAAGCTCGTCCTCACACCCGGCGCCAGCGCGCTGGATCTGCTCTTCGCAGAAGCCGTCGGCGCAACTTGCGTCGGGATCGGCGCAGTTGCTCACCTCGTCGCAGTAATCCAGGCACGCCTGCAAGGCGCCCGAGCTGCCCGTGTCGTCCGAGCCGCCGGCACCGCCCGAGCCGCCGTCGCCGCCAGCGCCCCCCGAGCCAGGGCCGCGTGGACCGCCGCCACCAGCGCCGCCCGAGCCGCCACCCCCGTTGTCCCCATCGACAGGACCACACGCGGCGAGCAGGCCCATCGCGCCGAGGAACAGCGTTTTACCAAGCACGTTCAAGAATCTTTGCATCGCACGATTCTAGCTCGATCCACGATCGCCCAGGACGGCGAGCAAGAAGCAGACGCAGCGCCAAACTTCGCTCTTCAGGCCGCGGCGAGCGCGGCGACGAAGCGGTCGATCTCGGATTCGTCATTGTAGTAGTGCACCGACGCGCGTATGAGATCGGGAATCCCGCGAGCCTCGAAGTCGAGCAGGGTCCCGGACGCGGTCGACACGCTGACGTGGATCGCCTGCGCGCCGAGCCGCGCCTTGACGGCCGCGGCGTCCTCGCCCTCCCTGGTGAAGGTCACGATGCCGCAGCGCCGCTGGCCGAGGTCGCGCACGGCGACGCCGGGGAGCTCGGCCAGCCGGGCGCGGAGGCGCTCGGCCAGCGCGCAGACGCGGTCGCGGATCGCCGGCAGACCGAGGCGGAGCGCGTAGTCCACGGCCGCGCCGAGGCCGAGCCGGCCGGCGACATGGCTCTCCCAGCTCTCGAAGCGCCGCGCATCGGGCCGCAGCTCGTAGCGGTCCGGCGCGGTCCAGCAGGCAGCGTGCAGATCGAGGAACGGCGGCTCGAGCCGCTCGAGCAACGCGCGCCGCACATAGAGAAAGCCAGTGCCGCGCGGCCCGCGCAGGTACTTGCGCCCCGTCGCCGACAGCATGTCGCAGCCGATCGCCTCGACGTCGATCGGCAATTGCCCCACCGACTGGCACGCGTCGAGCAGGAACGGCACGCCCGCCGACCTGGCGCGGCGGCCGATCTCCTCCGCCGGGTTGATCAGCCCGCCGCTCGTGGGGATATGGGTGACCGCGATCAGCTTGACCCGCTCGTCGAGCAGGCGGTCGAGCTCGGGCAGCGAGACGGCGCCGCTCTCGTCGCTCGGGATGGGGACGATCTCGGCGCCGGTGCGCCGCGCCATCTGCAAGAACGCGATGTAGTTCGAGGCGTACTCGGCCCGCGCGGTCAGGATGCGATCGCCCGGGCCGAAGCGGAGGGAGTAGAACGCCATGTCCCAGGCGCGCGTGGCGCTCTCGACCAGGGCGATCTCGTCCGGCGCCGCGCCGATGAGCCGCGCGACCGAACCGTAGACCGCCTCGAGCCGCTCGCCCGCCTCCGCCTCGGCCTCGTAGCCGCCGATGGCCGCCTCGCGGCGCAGGTGATCGACCACCGTGTCGACCACCACGGCCGGGGGCAACGCGGCCCCCGCGTTGTTGAAGTGCACGACCCGGGCGCAGGCCGGGGTGTCGCGGCGCAGCGCGGCGATATCCATCGTCATGAAGCCCTCTTCCTCGCGAGATCGATCCGCCGCAGGACAGCAGCAGCGCCGGCAGACTCTACGTCAAGAGCAGCCCGCTGCGCAGCTCGGTCGGGGAGTAGCCGAGCATGCGGCGGCAGGTCCGCGAGAAGTGCGCCAGGTCGGCGAACCCAGCGGCGTGGGCGGCGCCCGTCGCGTCGAGGCGCGAGAGCGCCGCCACCGCGACGAGGAGCCGGCGCCAGAGCTGGAAGGTGCGGATCGGCAGCCCCACGTCGCGCACGAACAGCGCCTGCAGGTGCGCCTCGGAGAGCCCCGCGCGCGCGATCGCGAGGCGCCGGTCCGCGGCCGGATCGCGCAGCGCCTCCAGGACGCGGGCCACGCGCCGGTCCGGGGCGCGGCGCGGCGACGCCTCGGCGAGCCAGCCCGCGAGCTCGCGCGCGAGGCCGTCGAGGACCTCGGGGCGCGACAGGGACGCGACGTGCGCCGCCGCCGCCCCGTCGAAGCGCGAGAGGAGGTCGCCGTCGAGCGGGCAGGGCCCGCCGCGCAGGCGCGCGTGGCCAGCGACGTGCGGCATCAGCTCGGGGTCGTACAGCAGCCCGAGGGTGGGACCGGGGCAGGAGGCGGCGTGCCACACGTCGGGGGGCACGACGACCATGCGCCCGCGCACCGCCGCGCCGCCCGGCCCGGGCAAGGTCACGGTGACCTCGCTGTCCAGCCCGACCAGGATCGCCGCGCCGTGCTCGGCGTGGAGCGTCGATGTCATCGCGGTCGAGGCGCGCACCGCGAACGCCTCCCCGATCACGGCGCCGATCCTGGATGCGTTCAAGCCGCCCACGGAACGGAATCCTACCCTGGCGCGCGAAGGAGGTCGTGAGCGATGAACCTGTTCTCGGACGAGATGCGCCGCAATCCTTATCCCCTGTACGACGAGCTGCGGAGCGGGACTCCCGTGCTCCACTATCCGCCGTCCGATTCGTGGATGATCTTCGATCACGACGGCGTGAAGCGGGCGCTCCAGGATCACGAGGCGTTCAGCTCCGTCGTGTCGCCGCCGGGCAACAGGACGTCCGAGTGGCTCATCTTCTCGGACCCGCCGCGCCACACGAAGCTGCGCGCGATCATCACGCGGGCCTTCACCCCCCGCGCCGTCACGGAGCTCGAGCCGCGCATCCGCGCGCTGTCGAGCGGGCTGCTCGACCGGACGATCGAGCGCGGTGAGATGGACCTCGTCGAGGACTACACCCTCCCGCTCCCGCTGCTCGTGATCGCCGAGATGCTCGGCGCCCCGACCGAAGACCAGCCGCGGTTCAGGCGCTGGAGCGACGTGATCCTGGACCTCGGCACCACCGTCTCGGGCAGCGAGGAGGCGGCCCGGGCGATCGCCGAGTTCTCCGCGGTGAGCGTCGAGATGCAGGGCTACCTGCGAGGCCTGATCGCGCAGCGGCGGGCGGCGCCGCAGGACGATCTCCTGACCCGGCTCGTCGAGGCCGAGGTGGACGGCGAGCGGCTGAACGAGGACGAGATCCTCGGCTTCTTCCAGCTCCTGCTCGTCGCCGGCCACGAGACGACGACGAACCTGATCAGCAACGCGATCCTGTGCTTCCTCGAGCACCCGACCGAGCTCGCCCGCCTCCGGGCCGAGCCCCACCTCCTGCCCTCGGCGATCGAGGAGGTCCTGCGCTACCGCTCGCCGGTCCAGGCGATGTTCCGGGTGACCCGGCGCGACGTCCCGATGCACGGCCAGGTGATCCCGGCCGGCAAGCCGGTGCTGGCGATGATCGGCTCTGCCAACCGAGATCCCAGGCAGTTTCGCGATCCTGGCCGCTTCGACATCGCGCGCGACCCGAACCCGCACGTCGCGTTCGGGCACGGCATCCACTTCTGCATCGGGGCACCGCTCTCGCGCCTCGAGGCCAGGGTCGCGCTGCCGGACCTGCTCGCGCGGCTCACGGACCTCTCGCTCGCGAGCGACGCGCCGTGGGAGCCGCGCCGGGCGATCCACGTGCACGGACCGACCCGCCTGCCGATCCGCTTCGCGCCGGGGCAGCGCTTCGGGGGGTGATGCCCGGGGCGCGGACGGATCAGGGCGGCCGGCGCTCCGGCGCGCGGCACGTCGCGGCACGCCGCGGCTCGCCGCGGCTCGCCGGGCTCTGCTGAGGGCTGTCGGTCTGATGGCCGCGGGCCTCACCCCGCCCGCCCCTGCGGCCCCGCGCCGGCGCGCCGGGGGCGCTGGCGGCGCCCGCCGCGGGGTCGTCGCATCTCGCACACCGCTGGCACCTCCATTGCTGACCACGCTGCGTCGCTGGCGACGCCAGCGACGCCAGCGACGCCAGCGACGTCAGCGACGCCCGGCGAACGGCCGTCCCGCAGCCGAGATGACGGCAGCAGCGGCGCGCATGGAGGAGTCCATGAACGAGCAGACCTCGGTCGAGGTCCGTGTTCCACGCGAGATGACCCCGGAGGAGAGACAGCTCCTCGACGGCGAGCTCCATGCCGTCCGCCGCCTGATCTTCGAGGGATCGCAGCGGGAGAAAAGCTTCGCCGCCCACGTGCTCCACGCCGACGCGGAGCACGGCGCCCTCGTCCTCCAGCGGAGCGCAGGCGGCCGGATCGTCGGCTACTTCGCGATGCAGATCGTCGAGCGGGAGCTCGCCAGCGTGAGGGTCGCCGTCGTCCGCGGCGAGTCCGGGGCGCTCGGCGAGCACCCGGCGAGCAGCGATGTCGTCCTCCGCCTCGCCCTGGATCGCCTCATCCGCTACATGCTCGCCCGCCCCGGTCGACCCGTGTACTGCCTGTGCTCGCTCGCCCATCCGTCGAGCTACGCCCTGCTCTCGCGCTTCGTCGACGTGACCCACACGAGCCCGGCCGAGGGCAGGCCCGCGGGCGCGGACGAGCGCATGTCCGCGCTCGCCGCCTCGTTCGCCCGCGAGCCGAGCGAGCACGGCGGCCTGCTCGCCTTCGAGGTCGCGCGGCGGGGGAGCGCGCCCGCGGGGAGCTGCGATTTCCTGCACCTCTACGAGAACCCCGCGGTCCGGTGCTTCGTCGCGGCGCACCCCGGGCCCGCGGAGGCGCACGGGCTCATCGCGCTCGTGCCGCTGAGCCTCGGCGGCATGATGCGCGCGGCGGCGCGCGCCGCGGGGCCGGAGGCGCGGCGCGCGTAGCCGGCCCGCCGCCGCTCACGCCAGCACGGCCGACAGGCTCTCGAGGAAGCGCTGGTTCTCGCGCTCGGTGCCGACGGTGACGCGCAGGCTGGTCGGCAGGTTGCCGAACGGCCGCACGATGACGCCCTTGCGCAGCAGCGCGTCGTACACGTCGCGCGCCGGCCGCTTCACGTCCACGAGCACGAAGTTCGCCTGGCTCGGGGCCACCGACAGCCCGAGCGCGGTCAGCTCGCGCGTGAGCCGCTCGCGCTCGCGGCGGTTCAGCGCGCGGCTCTTCTCGACGTGCTCGGCGTCGTCCAGCGCCGCGAGGGCGGCCGCCTGGCCGATCGCGCTCACGTTGAACGGCGCGCGCACCCGGTTCATGTAGTCGATGAGCTGGGCCGGGCCGACCGCGTAGCCGACGCGCAGGCCCGCCAGGCCGTAGATCTTCGAGAAGGTGCGCACCACGAGCAGCCGCTCCCGCAGCCCGCGGAGGCGCATGGAGTCCGGGTAGTCCGCCGCGTCCGTGTACTCGATGTACGCCTCGTCCATGACGACGATGACCTCGGGCGGCACCTCCCGGAGCAGGCGCTCGACCGCGGCGCGGCCCACGTGCGTGCCGGTCGGGTTGTTCGGGTTCGCGACGAACAGGAGGCGCGTCTTCGGCGTGACCGCCGCGGCCATCGCCTCGAGGTCGTGCCGCAGGTCGCGCAGCGGCACGGCGGTGTACGGGACGCCGTACGCCAGCGCGGAGATCTTGTAGACGATGAAGGCCGGATCCGCGAACACCATGTGCGACCCGGGCGTCGCGAAGGCGTGCACCATCAGGTCGAGCAGCTCGTTCGAGCCGTTGCCCTGGACGATCTCGTCCATCGAGACGCCGTGGACCGCCGCGAGCCGCTCGCGCAGCCGGTACGCCGCCCCGTCCGGGTAGAGGTTCATGCTCTCGAGCGCCCGGCGCGCCGCCTCGACGGCGCGCGGGCTCGGCCCGATCGGGTTCTCGTTCGACGCGAGCTTCACGGCGTCGGTCACGCCGAGCTCGCGCGCGAGCTCCTCGAGCGGCTTCCCCCCCTCGTACGGGACGAGGTTCTCGACGGTGGGCAGAACAAGCGCAGACATGGGGGCGCATCCTATCACCTGGCCCGTTGCCCTGCCTACACCGGGACACATGCGACCTCGCCCCGGGCCGTTCGCCGGGATCTGGTCTCTCCGTCCGCGCTCCATGTGATACTCGCCGTCCCGATGAAACCCGGGGACATCGTCGCCGACCGATTTTTGATCGAGCGCCTCGCCGGGTCGGGGGGGATGGGCTCCGTCTACCGCGCGCTCGACCGGCACACAGGCGAGACGGCGGCGCTCAAGGTCATGTCGGGCCGCGGCCTCGAGCACGGCGAGCGCTTTGCGCGCGAGGCGCAGGTGCTCGCGGAGCTGCGGCACCCGGGCATCGTCCGGTACATCGCGCAGGGGGCGACCGAGAGCGGCGAACCGTGGCTCGCGCTGGAGTGGCTCGAGGGCGAGAGCCTCGCCGACCGGCTGCGCCGGCGCGGGCTCACCGTCGGCGAGAGCGTCCTGCTCGGCCTGCGCGTCGCCGAGGCGCTCGCCGAGGCGCACCGCAACAACGTCGTCCACCGCGACCTCAAGCCGAGCAACCTGTACCTCGTCGACAAGGCGGTCGAGCAGGTCAAGCTCCTCGACTTCGGCATCGCGCGGCTCACGTCGCTCGCGCCCCTCACCATGACCGGCGTCGTCATGGGCACGCCGTTCTACATGGCGCCCGAGCAGGCCCGCGGCGAGCGCGACGTGGGGCCCCAGGCCGACGTGTTCGCGCTCGGCTGCGTGCTGTTCCACTGCCTCACCGGGCGGCCGCCGTTCGTCGGCGACGACATCCACACCGCGCTCCTGCGCGTCGTGCTCGACGAGGCGCCGCGCCTGCGCGACCTGCGCGCCGACATCCCCGAGACCGTCGACGCCGCCGTGGCGCGCATGCTCGCGAAGGACCCGGCGAGCCGCCCCGCGAACGGCGCCGCCGTGGCGCTCGAGCTGCTCCGGGTGGGCGAGATCAAGAGCACCCCCCCGGCGCCCGTGAGCCGGCGCCCGAGCGCGCTCACGACCGGCGAGCGGCGGACGCTCTGCCTGATGCTCGCGCGGATGGGCTCGCAGGAGGCCTCCTGGCAAGGGCCGACCATGCCGATGACCCTCCCGATGACCATGCCGCTCGCGCGCGTGGTCCCGGAGGAGGAGGTGAAGCGCGTGGCCGCGCGCTTCGGCGGCGCGCTGCAGACGCTGGCGGACGGGCTCCTGCTCATCACGCTCGAGGGGCGCGGCCTCATCACCGACCAGGCGGCGCGCGCGGCGCGCTGCGCGATCGAGGTGCGGGACCTCTTGCCCGGCGTCCAGATGGCGCTCGTCGCCGGCCGCGCCGCCGCGGACGACCGGCTCCCGATGGGGCCGACCATCGACCGCGCCGTGAGGCTGCTCGACGTCGCCGAGGGCGGGCTCATCCGCCTCGACGAGGTGATGGCCGGCCTGCTCGACGCGCGCTTCGACGTCGGCGGCGACGCCGAGGGCCTCGTGCTCCGGGCCGAGCGCGACCTCGTCGAGGCGGCGCGGACGCTGCTCGGGCGGGCGACGCCGTTCGTGGGGCGCGACCACGAGCTCGCCATCCTCGACGCCGTGCTCGACGAGTGCCTCTCCGAGCCGACCGCGCGCGCGGTCGTGATCACCGCGCCCGCCGGGCTCGGCAAGAGCCGGCTGCGCTACGAGTTCCTGCGCCGGGTCGAGGAGCGCAACGAGCGGGTGCAGGTATGGCTCGGCCACGCCGACCCGATGAGCGCCGGCTCGCCCTTCGGGATGCTGCGCCAGATGCTGCGCCGCGAGGCCGGGCTCTCCGGCGGCGAGCCGCAGGAGGTGCGGGAGCAGCGCCTCCGCGCGCGGGTAGGCCGCTACCTGAGCGGCGGCGACCTCGCGCGGGTCACGGAGTTCCTCGGCGAGGTGGCGCGCATCCGCTTCGCCGACGAGGGCCGCGTGGAGCTGCGCGCCGCGCGGAGCGACCCGATGCTCATGGGCGACCAGATCCGGCGCGCCTGGGAGGACTTCGTGCTCGCCGAGTGCCGCGGCGAGCCGGTGCTCCTCGTGCTCGAGGACCTGCAGTGGGGCGACGTGCCCACGGTGAAGCTCATCGACGCGGCGCTCGCGCACCGGGACCAGCCGCTCATGGTGCTCGCGCTGGCCCGGCCCGAGGTCGAGACGGTGTTCCCGAAGGTGTGGGTCTCGCGCGGCGTGCAGGAGATCCGGCTGCGCGAGATCGGGCGGCGCGGCAGCGAGCGGCTCGTGCGCGAGGTGCTCGGCGACGCGGTGACGCCCGACGTGTGCGCGCGGCTGTGCGAGCGCGCCGGGGGCAACGCGTTCTACCTGGAGGAGCTCATCCGCGCGGCCGCCGCGGGGCGGACGGAGGCGCTGCCCGAGACGGTGCTGTCGATGGTGCAGGCGCGGCTGGAGTCGCTCGACGCCGAGGCGCGGCGGGTGCTCAGGGCGGCGAGCGTCTTCGGCCAGAAGTTCTGGCGCGGCGGGCTGATGGCGCTGCTCGGGGGCGAGCGGCGGGCCCCGCAGGTGGACGGGTGGCTCGCGGTGCTGGTCGACCGCGAGCTGATCGCGCGGCGGGGGGAGGGGAAGTTCCGGGGTGAGGACGAGTACGCCTTCCGGCACGCGCTCGTGCGCGAGGCGGCGTACGAGACGCTGACCGACGCGGACCGCGCGCTCGGCCACCTGCTCGCCGGCGAGTGGCTGGACGCGGCGGGCGAGCGCGACGCGGCGCTGCTGGCCGAGCACTTCGAGCGCGGCGGCGACGCCGAGCGCGCGGTCGTCTGGTTCCGGCGCGCGGCGGAGCAGGCGCTCGGGGCGAACGATTTCCGCGCCGCGATCCAGCGGGCCGAGCAGGGCGTGGCGAGCGCCGACGCGGACGGGGAGTTCTTCGCCGCGCTGCGCCTCGTGCAGGCCGAGGCGCACAAGTGGCTCGGCGAGGCGGCCGAGGCCGAGCGGTGCGCCGTCATGGCGATGCGCGGCTTCCCGCGGAAGAGCGCGCTCTGGTACGCGGCGGCCGCGGAGGCGGCGTCGATGCGCGTGCGCCTCGGCATGGGCGACCGGCTGGCGGACCTCGTCGAGGAGCTCCGCGGCGGCTCCCCGAGCCACGGCGGCGGCCCCCCGAGCCACGGCGGCGGCCCCTCGATCCACGGCGGCGGCCCCCCGAGCCACGGCGGCGGCCCCCCGAGCTACGTCGAGGAGGCGACCGGCGCCTCGGTGAGCGCGCTGGCGCGCATCGCCGGGTCGCTCCTGCACGGCGGCCAGTACGCCGCGGCGGAGGAGATCGTGCAGGAGCTCGCGCGCGTCGCGATGCCGCTCGCGGAGCGCGACGCGGCGGTGGCGGCGCGCATCCACGCGCTGCGCGCGTCGCGGGCGCTCTGCTACGGCGACCCGGCGGCGTCGCTGGAGTGCACCGAGCAGAGCATCCCGGCGTACCTCCAGACGGGCGATCTCCGGAACGCGTGCCTGAGCCGGGTGAACGCGGCGCACTGCCTGGTGCAGCTCGGGATGTACCACCGCGCCGAGGCGGAGCTGCGCGACGCGCTCGCGGAGGCGGAGCGGATGGGGCTGCACAACGTCGCGACGTTCGCGAAGCAGAACCTGGGGCTGCTCTGGACGCAGCAGGGCGACCTGGCCGCGGCACGCACGGTCACGGCCGAGGCCGTCGAGGCGTTCTCGGCGCAGGCGAACCGGCGGCAGGAGGCGCGGTCGCGCGCGTACCTCGCCGCGATCCTGATCCGGCTCGGCAGCCTCGGCGCGGCGGACAACGAGGCGGGCGCGGCCGTGGCGATGCTGGCGCACGTGCCGACGCTCCAGGCGCTCGCGCTCGCGGTGCGGGCGCGGGTGCTGCACGAGCAGGGGCGCGCGCACGAGGCGCTCGAGGCCGCGCGGCGCGGGCTCGGGCTGCTCGTGTCGGTCGGGGGGACCGAGGAGGGCGAGGCGCAGATCCGGCTCGTGTACGCCGAGGCGCTCCGGGCCGCCGGGCACCACGACGCGGCGCGCGAGGCGATCGCGGTCGCGATGCAGCGGCTCGTGACGCGGGCCCAGTGGATCCACGACCCGGCGCGGCGACAGAGCTTCTGCCAGGCCGTGCCCGAGAACGCCAAGACGTTCGCGCTGGCGGCGCTCTGGCAGCAGGAGACGGAGCCCACCGCGGGCTGAGAGGCGCCGCGCCGCGGTCGGCCGCCGCGCGCGCGCGGCGGGTTCATGGTCGCGCTCGCCGGCGGAGCTCCCGCGGCGGCTGGAAACCAGGAAGTTCCTTGTTCTCTCCCCCGGCCATCTCCCCCGCTTGCCCTCTCGTGCTTCAAACCGATCACCCGATGGCGGCGCGCCCGGACGGATCTCGCCCAGGACGAGGCGCCTTGCGGGCGCGGCGCTGCGCGCGCCGGTGCGCCTGCGACGCGGGACGCAGAAGCAGGTGTGATGTAGAGTTCAGTCACGGCACCTCCACAGATCGCTTACCGGAGCGTGGGCGCGCGCGGCGCGACGCCAGGCTGCGGGCCGCTTGACGGCCTGTCGAAGGTTCGGAAGAATCAGTTCCTATTATGTACTCAGCACTCTTTCGGAATGTCCTCTATCCGTTTTATGAGACGAAACTCCGAAGAAGGGCGACATTGGCGTACCTCGAGGAGATGGAGCGGTCCCAGTGGCGGCCGGAGCGCGAGCTCCGCGAGCTCAACTGGCGAAAGATGCAGGCGGCCCTCCAGTTCGCGGAGCAGCACGTGCCCTTCTACCGGCGCCGCTTCGCCGAGTACGGGGTGCGGGCGAAGGACGCGCGTGCGCCCGAGGATCTCGTGCGCTTTCCCGTCCTCACGAAGGCGGATCTCCGCGCGCACGGCAGCGAGCTGATCGCCGACGGGTGGAGCGGCAAGCTCTTCCGGAGCGGCACCGGAGGCTCGACCGGCGAGCCGGCGCGGTTCTTTTACGATCACACGACGTACGAGTGTAGGAGCGCGGCGGCCCTGCGGGCCGACGCGTGGGCGGGCGGGCGGATCGGCGAGAAGGAGCTCTACATCTGGGGCATCCCGACCAAGGAGCCGCGCTGGAAGAAGGTGAAGCGCACGCTCCACGAGGCCGCCATCCGGAAGAAGACGGTCAGCGCGTGGAACCTGTCGGAGGAGCGGCTCGCGGGGGTGGTCGACGAGATCCGCCGGTACGCGCCCAACCTCGTCGTCGGATACACGAGCCCGCTCTACTACACGGCGCGCTACGCGCTCGAGACGGGGCACAGGCTGCCGACGCCGAAGGGGATCATCGCGACGGCGGAGCGGCTCTTCCCGCACCAGCGCGAGACGATCGAGAAGGCGTTCCAGGCGCCGGTCTACGATCGCTATGGCTGTCGGGAGATGATGCTGATCGGCGCGGAGTGCGAGCGCCGCGAGGGCAAGCACCTCAACGTCGAGAACATCTTCGTCGAGGTGCAGTGCGGCGGCCGGCACGCGAAGCCCGGCGAGCCGGGTGAGGTGATCCTGACCGACCTCATCTGCCGGTCGATGCCGCTGATCCGCTACAAGAACGAGGACGTGGTGGTCGCCGCGGACAAGTCGTGCTCGTGCGGGCGCGGGCTGCCGCTGCTCGCCTCGGTCGAGGGGCGGGTGCTCGACATGATCGTCGGGCCGGACGGTCAGCTCCTCTCGTCCGTGTTCTTCCCGTACTTCTTCAAGGACAACCCGACGGTGGAGCGCTACCAGGTCCACCAGGACAAGACGCGGGCGATCACGATCAGGATCATCCCCGGCGAGGGCTACAAGCCGGAGACGTCGGAGGCGATCGAGCGCGATCTCCGCCGGTTCCTCGGGGAGCGGGCGGACATCCGGGTGCAGCTCGTCGACGAGATCCCGGTCACGTCGGGCGGCAAGTTCCGGTTCACGGTGTCCGAGGTGCCCATCGAGTTCGGCCGCGAGGTCGCGGCGTGATCGGAGCCCCCGAGTCTCTGCCGACGCCGGGAGCAGGGCCGCGCGCGGCGCCGGGCCGGCCGGCGAAGGTCGCGCACGTCGTGCTGTCGCTCAACGTCGGCGGGCTCGAGCGGGTGGTGCTCCGGCTCCTGGAGCGGACGGCGCGCGACCGGTTCGCGCCGGTCGTGTGCGCGCTGCAGGAGCCCGGCGCGCTCGCCGAGGAGCTCGCGCGGCTCGACGTGCCGCTGGTCGTGATCCCGCGCAGGCCGGGCCTCGACCCCGGGCTCCCGGTGCGGCTGTCGGCGTGGATGCGGCGCGAGGGGATCGCGCTGGTCCACACGCACAACCCGGGGCCGCACCTCTACGGCGCGCTCGCGGCCGGCCTCGCGCGGGCCGCGGGCTTGGCTGGCGGTGGCGGCGGCGGCGGGCCGCGCGTCATCCACACGAAGCACGGGCGCAACTACCCGAAACAGAAGCGGAAAGTGCTGGTCAACCGGCTGGCGGCGGCGCTCACGGACCGGGTGGTGGCGGTGAGCGACGACGCGCGCGCTGTCGCGATCGAGGTGGAGCGGGTCGACCCGGCCAAGGTGGTGACGATCCTGAACGGCGTGGACACGGACGTGTTCCGGCCGGGCGACGCGGGCGCGGCGCGGGCGCGGCTCGGCGTGCCCGCCGCGGGCTACCACGTGGGGTGCGTGGCGCGGCTCTCGCCGGAGAAGGACCACGCGACGCTGCTGGCGGCGTTCGCGCGGCTCCGGGAGGTGCGGGCGGACGCGCACCTGACGCTGGTCGGCGACGGTCCGGTCCGCCCGGCGCTGGAGCAGCAGGCGGCGCGGCTCGGGCTGGCCGGCGCGGTGACCTTCACCGGGACGCGCGGCGACGTGGCGGAGCTGCTCCCGGCGTTCGACGTGTTCGCGCTCGCGTCGCTGACGGAGGGGATCTCGCTCACGCTCATCGAGGCGGCCTCGGCGGGGCTGCCGATCGTGGCCACGCGCGTGGGCGGCAACCCGGAGATCGTGCAGGAGGGCGAGACGGGGCTGCTCGTGTCGCCGGGCGCGCCGGAGACGCTGGCGGCGGCGCTGGAGGCGGTGGCCGTGCGGGAAGACCGCGCCGAGATGGGGATGCGGGGGCGAGCGCGGATGATCGAGCGGTTCGGGATGGACCGGATGATCCGGGCGTACGAGGACCTCTACGCCGAGGTCCTCGGCGGGTAATTCCGGGGCGCTGGGGGGCGGGGGGCGGGGGGCGCGACGAGCTCCCTGCCCGGGGCCTCAGGACAACAGGCTGTTGCCGCGATGCGTGACGAGCTCCCTGCCCGGGGCCTCAGGACAACAGGCTGTTGCCGCGATGCGTGACGAGCTCTTCTGACAGAGCACGTGGCCGCGGAAATAAGCGACGTGAGCGCGGAGACAGGGGCGGAGAGGCGCCACGCGCAGGCACGCCACATGTGGCGTGATGGCGGTCGATCGTCTTCCTGGCTGGGCCCTCGGCGCTGGTCCGCGGCGCGGAGATCGCGGGCGTGAACGCTGCGTGGTCCGATCGATGCATTTGGAGGTCCCACGAACTGGCGGTGGACGGAGCTGGCCAGTGCGCACGACGGACGAACCCGCCGGCGAGACGCCGGATGAGGGGTCCAGACCACCCATCCCACGCGAGGAAGCCATGGCGAACAACCAGCAGCCCAAGGAGAGCGGGCTCGTCGATCTCGTCAGAGACGCCATCCAGGACACTCAGGAGCTGATCAAGATCGAGATCGCGCTCGCGAAGAACGAGACCAAGCAGGACATCAACAAGCTCAGGAACGCGGCGATCGCGTTCGGCGTCGCCTTCGCCGCCGCGATCCTGATGCTCGCGATGCTCCTCGTCGCGGCGGCCCTCGCGCTGGGCGGGGCGGTGCCGGCGCTCGTCATCGCAGGCGCCCTGCTCGTCACGGCAGCGATCGCCGGGCTGGTCGGCTACCGGGCCGTCCCGCGAGAGCCGCCGCTCGACGCCACCAAGGAGCACGCCCAGGCCCAGGCCAACCTGCTGAAGGAAGAGATCGCATGAGCACCAACGCAAATGGCATCGACGACCTGGAGCAACGCGCCGCGCTGCTCCGATCCCACGTCCGCGCGAACCTGGAAGAGCTCGATCGGATCTCCGTGAGCCCCGGCGGCGCGCACCCCGCCGTCAGGGACAGCGAGGCGAAGAACTCGCCAGAGCGCGAGCGCCTCGAGCAGCGGGCCGACGCGGTCCGCGAGGACCTCGTGAGCCGCATCGGCGAGATGGAGCGGCAAGCACGGGAGAAGATCCTACCGTACGTGACGCTCGGCGGGGCCGTCCTCGTCGCGCTGACGCTCGGGTTCGGTTACGTGTTCTACAGGTCGCTGCGGCGGTAGCGCCGCGCGCCCGCCCCGGTCGCGCTCACCGCGCTTCGGCGCGGCGCGGCGCGGGCTCTCGTCATCGCGCCGCCCAGCCCGGCGCCGCGCGTCGGCCGCGGCGCCGGTCGCCGCGCGGCCTCAGGCCTTCTGGTCCTGGCAGTTCTCGCGCTGACAGTTGAACATCCAGCGGATGCCGAACGCGTCGGTGAGCGTGCCGTACTTCGCGCCCCAGAACGTGTCCTGCAGGGGCATCGTGACCTTGCCGCCCGCGGCGAGGGCGTCGAACACCCTCGCCATCTCCGCGGTGTCGTCGAAGTGCAAGCAGGTCTCGGCGTGCCCTTCTTCGTTCGGGACCGGCATGCCGGTCATGATGTCGCTGATCATGAGGACGCCCCCGCCGATGCGCAGCGTGGCGTGCATGATCCGGTCCTTGTTCTCGGGAGCCACGTTGTCCCCCGGGACGTCGCCGAAGCGCATCGGCGGGCCCTCGCTCTTCGCGCCCAGCGCGCTCTCGTAGAACTTGATGGCCTTGTCGGCCGTCCCGTTGAACATCAGATAAGGATTCAGGCTCTTGATCGACATGTCTTCCTCCGTGCGGCCCGCGCCGCCAAAATCGTTGTCTCAGCGCTGCGCTCGATGTCCTGATGTCGCGAGGAGCTCCAGCTCATCGGTCCTCGCGGATTCCGTTGCCCCTCACTCCGCCGCCCGGAGCGGCAGGACGGCGCGGAGCCGCCGATCGCGCAGCCAGAGCCCGCCCCAGATCAGCGCCGCCACGTAGATCGGGAACAGCGTGTGGCTGAAGAGCGGGCTGCCGACGCGCACGTGCGTCGCGATCGCGCCTCCCAGATAGCCCGTCCAGAGCACGGCCCCCAGCACGGCCGTGCGCGGGATGACGTAGAAGAGCAGGCACACGACCTGCAGCACCCCGAGGGGGAAGATCACGCTCGCCGAGTACCCGAGGCTGGTCGTGCCCTCCACGAACTCGGGCGGCTGGAGCAGCTTGCCCGTGGCGTCGAAGCCCAGGAACAGGACGGCGAAGCCGCTCAGGATACGACCAGCCCACAGCGCCTTCCTGGAGCTCCGGACCGAGCGCTGGACCTCGCTCGGCGCGCCGGTCACGGCGGCGCCGGTCCGGGGCGCCTCGTTCTCGTCTCGGATCGGCGCGGCGTGGCGAATGTCGGGGGAGATCGCGGTCATGGGAGCCTCTCTGTCGGGGTTCGAAGGCATAGACCCCCGCACATGATCGAAATCATCGGTGCCCTGAAAAAAAATCGACCGACCCCGCCACCCGACCGCCAGGCGCGCGTCCGAGCTCGGCGCGGGCTGCCTCCGGTGCGACAGGTCACTTCATGCGGCCACGGGCGACGCAGACATACCACCGCGAGGCACGGTCGAGCGCGCGAAGTGCAGCAGTGTCCCGCCCTGCCGATACTTGCGTTTACTTGTTTGAAATTCTCACGAGGGTCATGGCATGCGTCGATTCACGTCGATCGACGTCGAGCCCCGGGCGTCATTGGCCCTCTCCCGCGGCCGGATCGAGCTGCACGCCGACGCTCCACGCGCCGCGCTCCGCCTCATCGCGCACGGTCACCCGCCCCGTCGCGAGGTCGAGATCGAGCGCCGGATCGCCCCCGTCCCGGGTCGTGTTCCCGTCGTGGACGCGGACGACGCGATCGCGCTCCACCGTGCACTCGGAGACGCCTGTCGTGCCCGCCCCGTAGAGCATGCGGCCGCCGCAGGCGAGGCGCGTGAGGCACTTGCCGCCTCGCGGGAGCGGCGAGACGCGCAGCGCGCACCTCGCGCCCGCCTTCACCGGGCTCGGTCCCGTGGACTCGGTGACGGCCGCGGACCGGCGCAGCGTCATCTTCGTGGCGTCGAGGAGCGGCTCCCCCGCGACGGGCGGGCTCTGGTAAGCCAGCGTGAGCTCGACGCGGTACGCGGGCGCCGAGTCGCTCCAGACGGCGCCCGCCCTGCGCGTGCTGTCGAGCGAGACCTCGGCCCGCTCCCCGGCGCGCGAGCCCTTGTCCTGGTACGCGATGGCATAGACCTGCGTGCCAGGCTCCGCGCCGGAGTCCTCCTCCACGCCGCTGCTGAACATCGACATGCCGTTGAGCGCATCGCTCGATCGATAGATCGGCTTCCCGCCGCAAACGACCTGGAGCGACGGCACACGGATGTCGTCGCCCGAGCTCGCGAGCTCCGCCTCGACGGTGCACCGCGCGCCGGCCGCGAGGGGGAGCCCCGTGGCGCGCGCGACGCCCGCCTCCCAGGTCGCGGTCGCCGTCCGCAAGGGCCTCTCGGGGGCCGGCGCGGGCGGCGCCGGCGCGGGCTCGGGGGCCATGGACGTCGGCTCCGGCAGCGGGGCAGGGACCGGAACCGGCGGCGGAGCCCCGTCGACAGGCGCCTCGGACGCGGGCCGCAGCAGCACATGACCCAGCACCGCGCCGCAGATCCCGAGGCCCGCGATCATCGCCAGGACCGGCGCGAACAGCGACCGCCTCGGCCGGCCGCGCACCGCGTCGAGCTCGCGGCCGAGCTGGTCGAGCACGCGGCGGGCGTCCGCCATCTGGCGCTCGAGCTGCTCGACGCGCGCCGCCCGATCGTCGTCGCGGTGGTCGTCGAGCTGCTTCCTGGCCGTCGCGAGCTGCTCCTCGAGGCTGTCCACGCGCCCGCGCAGCGCGTCCCGTTCGTCGCGGTACCGCATCGCACAACGTTACCACCGCGAGGCTCGCCCGACGCGCGCGCGGCCGGATCGCCTCGCGCCCGCGTCGCCAGGCGACGGCGCCCGGGCTCGCGGGCGACACGCGGTGGGGGAGCCCTGTCCGCAGACTGACGAATTGCCGAGGATCCGCGGCAGATCAACAGTCTTCTCGCCCGGGCTGCCGGCGCAGCGTGTACGCTGTAGACCGTCTGCGCAGAGCGTGGGGAGGGCGGTCAGGACACGAGCAGGAGGCCGTCGAACATGGGTCAGGGTCGCCAGGGCAGTGGGGTACCGCTTCCGGAGCAGTGGGGCGAGCTGCCCGGCACCGCGGGGCGGCAGGCCAGGGGCAAGACCGGCGTCTCGGGCCCTGACGCGCGCCCGGCCGAGGTCCCGGGCGGGGCGGCGCGCCCTCGCACCGTGGGCGTCATCGCCCCCTTTCTGTCCGGCGCCTTCTGGGGTCCTGTCCTGATCGGCATCCATGAGTCGGCGCGGCAGCGCGGGCTTCGCACGCTGGTGCTGCGCGGCACGCCGCCCGAGGTCCAGGCGCCCTCGCTCGCCAGGGAGCAGGTGGACGGGTGGATCGTGATCATCGAGTTCGAGGGCCTCGAGGAGCTCGCGCGCGCGGGGATCCCGCTCATCACGCTCGGCGCCCGGCCCGCGGAGATCGACTGCCCGGCGGTGCTCCCGGACAACCACGGCGGCATCCGGAGCGCGGTGCGCCACCTGATCGAGCACGGGCACCGGCGCATCGCGTTCGTCGGCAACTTCGCCGCGTACGACGTGCGCGAGCGCCGCGACGCCTACGAGGACACGCTCGCCGAGGCGGGTATCCCCGCCGACCCCGAGCTGATCATCCCGTGCGACAACAACATGTACAGCGGCGGCCGGGCCGCCGCGCCGGCGCTCCTCGCGAAGCTGCCCGCGTGCACGGCGGCGGTCTTCGGCACGGACAAGAACGCGCTCGGGATGATGTCCGCGATGAAGGCGGCGGGCGTCCGCATCCCCGAGGATTTCGCGATCATCGGCTTCGACGACGTCGTGGAGGCGCAGAGCGCCGACCCGCCGCTGACCACCGTGCGCCAGCGGTTCGAGATGATGGGGAGCGCGGCGGGCGATCTCCTCGCGTCGATGATCGCCGGCGAGGCCTTCCCGCCCGAGGGCGTGCGCACGGCGAACCTGCTCGTCGTGCGCAGCTCGTGCGGATGCAACGTGATCCAGAACTTCCTCGACACGGAGGGCGCGGCGTCCGACGAGGACGCCGGCGGCGCCGCGGCCCGGCAGATGGTCGAGCTCTTGCTCCTTCCCCAGCCGCTCCCGCCCGATACCCCGCCGGCGGCGGTGTGGCCGGGGGTCACGCGGGTGGTCGAGATGTATTTCGCGGCGCTCCGGGGCGCCGCGCCGGCCCCGGCCGCCGAGCTCGAGCGCGCCTATCGGCAGGCCGTCGACATCACGCCCGATCTGGGGACCCTCCTGGCGACGGCCCGGCTGCTGGCCCAGCTCCCCGAGCGACGCGGCGCGCCCCTCGACGCCGCGGCCAGGCGGCGGGTGGAGGACTTCCTGGAGCTCCTTCGCCTCGCGATCGCGCGGGCGCGGCTCGAGGCCGAGACGCAGCATGTCCACCAGCTCGGGGTGCTCGCGAGGACGAACCACGACGTCAGCTTCGCGCTGCTCGGCGGCACCCGGCAGGAATACAGGTCGCTGGCGTGGCTCGAGACGACCACGGCGGTCTGGGGCTGCCTGGCGCTGTGGGAGGACCCGGCGACGCGCGAGCGCCTCGTCGTCGCCGGCGCCTACAGCCGCGACGGCAGCCCGGTGCCCCCGGACGGCAGCCGCTGCGCGCGGGAGGCGTTTCCGCCGGCGGAGATGCTGCCGGCGTCGGCCACCGACGGCACGTTCATGGTGCTGCTGCTGCCGATACGCTCCGCCCAGCGCGACTGGGGGATCCTGGCGCTCGTCGGCCCGACCCTCGTCGCGATGACCGGGGACGAGGGGACGGTCGCGATCTGGGGGACGCTGCTCGGCGCGGCGCTCGAGCGCGACGCGCTGCTGGAGTCGCTGTCGTCGCAGCACGCCGACCTGCAAAAGGCGGTCGCGATCGAGCGCGCGCTGTGGGAGACGGTGCGCGAGCTGGGCTGCCCGATCATCCCGCTGCTGCCCGGGGTGCTGCTCGTGCCGCTGATCGGGATGATCGACGGCGGCCGCGCGCAGCAGGTGCTCGAGAAGGTGGCAGAAGGGGTGAGCCGGCACGAGGCCCTGTGCGTGCTGCTCGACCTCACGGGCGTCCCGTTCCTGGACGCGCAGGTCGCCCATTTCCTGGGCATGACCCGCCGCGCGGCGGCGCTGCTCGGGGCGCGGGTCTATCTGGTCGGCGTGCGCCCCGACATCGCGACGAGGCTCGTCGACGTCGACGTCGACGTCGGCGAGCTGGCCACGTTCGCGTCGCTGTCGGCGGCGCTCCGCGAGCTCGCGCCGGCAGGGGGGCGCGGGCCCCAGGCGAGGCGGGGCGCGCGCTGAGCCAGTTCGCCTTGTGCACCGCCCACCCGAGATCGGACACTGGGTGAAGCGGGCCCCTGCACGAGGCGGCTCGGCTGGACGTGGCCACGCAGGCCGACAGGAGCACAGCGATGGGTGACGGGGGGCAGGGCAGCGGCGTCGCGGTGCCGGAGCAGTGGGGCGAGCTGCCCTCGGGAGGGAGGTCCAGCTCGACGGTCCCTCCCGCGCGCCGCACCACGTTCCCCCCCGCGCGCCGGTCGGCCGTCCCGCCGCGGCTCGAGGGCGCGGGAGCCCGCCCTCGCACCCTGGGCGTCATCACCCCCTTTCTCGACGGCACGTTCTGGAACCCTGTCCTGAGGGGCATCCATGCGTCGGCGCAGGAGCACGGGATCCGCACGCTGGTGCTGCGCGGCACGCCCGCCGAGGTCCACGCGCCCGCGCTCGCCAGCGAGCAGGTGGACGGGTGGATCGTCGTGATCGAGCTGCACGGCATCGAGGCGCTCGCGCGCGCGCGGGTCCCGTTCATCACCGTCGGCACCCGCGCCTCCGAGGTCGTTTGCCCGGCCGTGATCCCGGACAACCACGGCGGCATGCGGAGCGCTGTGCGCCACCTGATCGAGCACGGGCACCGGCGCATCGCGTTCGTCGGCTACTTCGCCGCGTACGACGTGCGCGAGCGCTTCGCGGCCTACAAGGACACGCTCGCCGAGGCGGGGATCCCCTTCGACCCCGACCTTGTCGTCGAGAGCGACAACAACTGGTACAGCGGAGGCCAGGCCGCCGCGCCGGCGCTCCTCGCGAAGCTGCCCGCGTGCACGGCGGCGGTCTTCGGCACGGACAAGAACGCGCTCGGGATGATGCCCCCGCTGAAGGCGGCGGGCGTCCGCATCCCCGAGGATCTCGCCATCGTCGGGTTCGATGACGTCGTGGAGGCGCAGGGCGTCGATCCGCCGCTGACCACCGTGCGCCAGCGGTTCGAGATGATGGGGAGCGCGGCGGGCGATCTCCTCGCGTCGATGATCGCCGGCGAGGCCTTCCCGCCCGGGGGCGTGCACACGGACAACGTGCTCGTCGTGCGGAGCTCGTGCGGGTGCGACACGATCGAGGACTTCCTCGACAGGGAGAGCGCGGCCCCCGGCGAGGAGGACGCCGGCGGCGCCGTGGCCCGGCAGATGGTCGAGCTCTTGCTCCTTCCCCGGCCGCTCCCGCCCGATACCCCGCCGGCGGAGGTGTGGCCGGCGGTCGCGCAGGTGGTCGACGGTTATTTCGCGGCGGTGCGCGGCGCCGCGCCGGTCCCGGCGGTCGAGCTCGAGCGGGCCTGTCGGCAGGCCGTCGACATCACGCCCGATCTGGGCACCTTGATGGCGGCGCTCCGCCTGCTGGGCCAGCTCCCCGAGCGGCGCGGCGCGCCCCTCGACGCCGCGGCCAGGCGGCGGGTAGAGGCGTTCCTGGAGCGGTCGCGCCTCGCGATCGCGCGGGCGCGGCTCGAGGCCGAGACACAGGTCGTCCACCAGCTCGGGGTGCTGGCGAGGATCAACCACGACGTCAGCTTCGCGCTGCTCGGCGGCACCTGCCAGGAACCCCGGTCGCTGGCGTGGCTCGAGGCGACCCCGGTGGCCTGGGGCTGCCTCGCGCTGTGGGAGGACCCGGCAACGCGCGAGCGCCTCGTCGTCGCCGGCGCCTACAGCCGCGACGGCAGCCCGACCCCCCCGATCGGCAGCCGCTGCGCGCGGGAGGCGTTTCCGCCGGCGGAGATGCTGCCGGCGTCGGCCATCGACGGCACCTTCATGGTGCTGCTGCTGCCGATACGCTCTGTCCGGCGCGACTGGGGGATCCTGGTGCTCATCGGCCCGACCCAGGTCGAGATGGCCGGGGACGAGGGGACGGTCGCGATCTGGGGGACGCTGCTCGGCGCGGCGCTCGAGCGCGACGCGCTGCTGGAGTCGCTGTCGTCGCAGCACGCCGATCTGCAAAAGGCGTTCGAGATCGAGCGCGCGCTGTCGGAGACGGTGCGCGAGCTGGGCTGTCCGATCATCCCGCTCCTGCGCGGCGTGCTGCTCGTGCCGCTGATCGGGATGATCGACGGCGGCCGCGCGCAGCAGGTGCTCGAGGAGGTGTCCGAGGGCGTGAGCCGGCACAGGGCGTCTCGCGTGCTGCTCGACCTCACGGGCGTCCCGTTCGTGGACGCCCAGGTCGCCAGCACGCTGGGCAGGATCAGCCGCGCGGCGGCGCTGCTCGGGGCGCGGGTCTATCTGGTCGGCGTGCGCCCCGAGATCGCGGTGAGCCTCGTCGGCGTCGATCTCGGCGAGCTGGCCACGTTCGCCTCGCTGTCGGCGGCGCTCCGCGAGCTCGCGCCGGCGGGCCGGCGCGCGCGCGACGCGCCTTGACGTGCGGAGACGCGCCTGCCGTAGAATCGGCCGATGCTCGCCGTGCACTGCCCGCGCTGCGGGCGACCTGCGCCGGTGTCCCTCGCCAGCCCGGACCTCATGGCGTGCCCGGCGTGCCACCACCGCGGACCGCCGCCCGGCGAGGCGGCCCAGGGCCTGCGCGCCGCGGCGCACGTCGTGTTCCAGGCCGACGTGCGCCGCCGCCAGCTCTCGGACGCGCTCCGGCGGACGCTGGTCACGGCGTCGCGGCGGCACGCGCGGCTCCTCGTTGTGTTCGCGCTCGCGTCGGTGCCGATCACCGGGTTCGCCGCGCTCGTCCTGCTGGGGATCTGGATCACCCCCGACGACGACGGGCGGCTCGTCACCGGCGGCATGGTGGTGGCGGCGTGGCTCGGCACCGTCGGCGCGGGCGCGGCCGTGCTCGCGCTCGTGCGCCGCCGGCAGCGCCGGCTCGAGGAGGCGTGCGCCGCGCGCCCGCCCGCGGCCCCCGGCGAGCCGGCGGCGTGCCACGTGTGCGGCGCGCCGCTCGACGGGGGCGGCGACGACGGGATCGCCCGCTGCGGCTTCTGCGCCGCCGACAACCTGGTCGCGCCCGCCGTCCTCGAGCGCGTGCGCGCGCGCCAGGTCGTCATCCTGCGGTCGTTCGAGCAGGCCGTGAGCGCCGATCTCGCCTCGTTCGGCCGGGCGACCTCCGGCGCCGCCGCGGCGGTCGTTGCGACCGCGCTGGTGGCGCCGGTGACCGTCTTCGTCCTCGCCGTCGCCGCCGTCCTCGTCGGCGAATCGATGCGGCTGCCGGTCGACGCCGCCGTGAGCTACGCGGCCGTCAGCACGGCGGCTGGACAGTGTGTCGGTAAAATTGCGCGTGGACCGGACGGTGGCGCGGTGGTGCGGTTCGGCGGGTTCCGGCGCGCGGAGCTGCCCGAGGAGCAGGCGCTCGCGCCGGGCGCTCCGATCGAGGCCGTGTCGCCGGGCGCGCTGGTCGGCCGCTTCGTGACGGCGAAGGCGGGGTCCGGCGTCGTGGAGGAGGTGTTCTCATCGCCGCTCACGGGCAACTCCGCCGTGGTCCGCGGCGGGGATGGAGCGTCGTTCACGAGCAGCATCGCTGGGCTCTGCCTGGGCGGCTCGCCGCCGTGATGATCGTCCTCGGTTTCGTGCTCTCCGGTTTCGTGCCCGTGAATTTCGTGCCGCTCTGGCGCGCGCGGCGGGCAGGTGGAGCGAGCCGGTCCTGGACAGGGGCTCTCGGCTCGCGCGAGCGGCGCGTTCGTTGTTTCGCGTCGACCCGCTCCACGTATAGTGGCGTTGGTTGGGTGGGGGGTAATTGGTGCTTGCACCGGTGGAGACAAGATGAGCCAAGGTGGCTGGGGCGGGGGATCAGGGGGCGGTCAGGGCGGTGGTGGTTATGGCCAGCCTCCGGGCGGCGGCGGCTATGGTCCGCCTCCGGGCGGCGGCCATGGCCAGCCTCCGGGGGGCGCCGGTCAGGGGCAGCCGCCGGGGCAGCCGCCGGGGGGCGCGTACGGTCAGCCGCCGGGCGGGGGCTATGGTCAGCCGCCGGGGCAGCCGCCGGGCGGGGGCTATGGTCAGCCGCCGGGCGGTGCGTACGGTCAGCCGCCGGGCGGTGCGTACGGTCAGCCGCCGGGCGGGGGCTATGGTCAGCCGCCGGGGCAACCGCCGGGCGGGGGCTATGGTCAGCCGCCGGGGCAACCGCCGGGCGGCGCGTACGGTCAGCCGCCTGGACTGCCGCCGGGCGGGGGCCATGGTCAGCCGCCAGGGCAACCGCCGGGCGGCAGTGGCTACGGCCCGCCTCCGGGCGGCGGCTACGGTCAACCGCCGGGCGGCAGTGGCTACGGCGCGCCCCCGGGCGGCGGCGGCGGCTGGGGCCCGCCCCCCGGCGGCGGCGGTGGCTGGGGACAGCCCCCGGGCGGCGGTGGCTACGGTCCGCCTCCGGGCGGCGGTGGCTACGGTCAACCGCCGGGCGGCGGTGGCTACGGTCAACCGCCGGGCGGCGGCGCCTACGGTCAGCCCCCGGGCATGGGCGGCTCGACCTCGTGGGGAGCGGGCGACGCGGCGTCCTTCGGCTGGGAGCGCTTGAAGCGCGACCCGGCGGTCATCATCGGCGCGATGTTCGTCGTCGGGCTCGCGGCGGGCTTCCCCAACATCATCGGCGGGGGCATCCAGGCGGCGCTCGCGGCGGACGCGCCCGGCGTGGGGTCGGCCGTCCAGGGCCTCATGCAGCTCGTCGGCCTCGTGATCAGCAGCTACTTCGCCGGAGGCCTCTCCCTGCTCCTGCTGAAGGTGGCGCGCGGCCAGCCGTACGCGTTCAACGACATCCTCGCCGGCGGCCAGTGGTTCCTCCCCATCCTGGGCGCCCAGCTCCTCACCTCGATCGCCGTCTTCGTCGGCGCGATCTTCCTGATCGTCCCCGGCGTCATCCTCGGGCTCGGCCTGAGCATGACGACGATGTGCATCGTCGATAAAAACCTGGGCACGATCGACGCGATGAAGGAAAGCTGGCGAATCACGACTGGACACAAGGGCGGCCTCTTCGTCTACGCCCTGCTCGCCCTCGCGCTCATGCTCGGCGGCCTGCTCGCCTGCTGCCTCGGCACGATCGTGGCCGCGCCGATCACCGCCCTCGGGTACGCGTACATCTACCTGCGCCTGACCGGCCAGCCGATCGGGAGCTGAGCCCCCTCGAGGCCGCGCGTCCCCGCCGCCCTCCGCCTCGCCCCGCCGCTTCCGCCCCGCGCCGAGCGCGCCCCCTCCTTCAGGCCCCTGTCCTCGGCCGCTCTCATCGCGCCTCCGAACACCGGATCTCGCGTCGAGATCGCTTTGCGACACATCGAGTCCACGACGCCATCCGGCGGCGCCGTACGCGGTCCAGGGAGCGCTCCCGGCTCGACACAGCGCATGAGACAAAGCGCCTCTGATCCGATTGCGGGTCTCCAGGTCGCATGTTAATCGGTGTCTCCTCAGAGACCCCCGCGCAGCGCGGCGCGGGTCGGGGGGGACACCGCGCGACGGGCAGACGCTCTGCCTGACGCGCCGCCCTGCGCCGCCCGCTCCCGAGGTGCGATCTCTCGCCCACGGCTGCTCGTCCAGACCGGAACGGAGCAAGTGATGCCTGACCATGTCCTGATCACGGGGGGAGCCGGCTTCATCGGCTCTCACCTCGCTGACCGGCTCCTCCGCCAGGGAGAGCCGGTGCTCGTCTTCGACAACCTCGCGCGCGCGTTCGTCGAGCGGAACGTCGCGCTCCTGAAGGAGCGCCACGGCGGCGGCGTGACGATCATGGAGTGCGATATCCGGGACGAGCAGGCCGTGAGCGACGCCGTGCGGCGCGCCTCGTTCGTCTTCCACCTCGCCGCGCAGGCCGCCGTCGCGCGGAGCGTCTCGGACCCGGCGCTCGACTTCGAGGTGAACGCGCGCGGCACGCTCAACGTGCTCGAGGCGCTCCGGAAGATGAGCCGGCCCCCGCCGCTGCTCTTCGCCTCCACCAGCAAGGTCTACGGCGCGCTCGCCGACCTCCCGCTCGATCGGGGCGACGAGCGGTATCAGCCCCGCTGCGAGCGCACGCGCGAACACGGCATCTCGGAAGAGCGGCCGATCGATCTCCGGACCCCTCACGGGTGCTCCAAGGGCGCCGCGGACCAGTACGTCATCGATTACGCGCGCACCTTCGGCCTCGACGCCGCGGTGCTGCGGGTGAGCTGCACCTACGGCCCCCGGCAGTTCGGGAGCGAGGACCAGGGGTGGATCGCCCACGTCGTCGCGCGCGCCATCCGCCGCGACCCGATCACCGTCCACGGCGACGGGCTCCAGGTCCGCGACGCGCTGTTCGTCGAGGACCTCGTCGACGCCCTCCTGCTCGCGCGGCGCGACATCAAGCCCGCGTCGGGGCGCGCCTTCAACGTCGGCGGCGGGCCGGCGAGGGCGGTGAGCCTCGTCGAGCTGCTCGACCTCGTCGCCGAGCTCGACGGGCGCCGCCCGGCCGTCTCGCTCGCCGGGTGGCGGCCCGGCGATCCGCGGTATTACGTCTCCGACTGCCGCGCCTTCCAGGCGCTCACCGGCTGGGCGCCGCGCGTCGACCTCCGCGAGGGGCTGCGCGCGCTCTACCAATGGCGCCTCGGCGTGGAGGAGCGCCTCGAGGCCGCCTACCCGGACGCCCCCCTGTCCGCCCGGCTCGGCGGGCACGCCCGGCTCGGGATGGCCTCATGAAGGTCGCGCTGGTCAACCCGCCCTGGAGCTTCCAGGGCAGCATCTACCTCGGCTGCCGCGAGCCGCACCTGCCGCTCGAGCTCGGGTACGCGAGGGCGCTGCTCGAGCGCGCGGGGCACGAGGCCGCCCTCCTCGACGCCCACGCGCGCGGGATCGACCTCGTCGCGCTGCGCGCCGAGATCGCGGCGTTCCGCCCGGACATGACGGCGATCGCCACGGCCCCGAGCTACCTGTTCTGGCGCTGCCCGCCGCCGGAGCTGCGCGTGCCCATGGCGACCGCCGCCGCGCTGCGCGGCCACGGGGGCCTCCTCGTCGCCGTCGGGCCCCACGGCTCGTCGACGCCGCGCGCGGCCCTCCGCAAGCTCGGCGTCGACGTCGTGATCCTCGGCGAGTGCGAGGAGATCCTCGTCCTGCTCGCGGGCGCGCCGGAGTCGCGCTTCTGGCAGATCCCGTCGATCGCCTACCGCAGGAAGGGCATCGACCACGTGCAGGGCGGCCCCCACGCCGCCAACCTGAGGGCGCTGCCGGCCCTGCGGTGGGACGGCGCCGCGATCGCGCGGCACCTGCACCACCACCACCGCTTCGACGCCGTGCCCGAGGGGCCGGGCGCCGAGCTCGAGGCCTCGCGCGGCGGCCCCTTCCGCGGCGCCCCGCGCGGGAAGGAGCCCCTCCACGACTGGATCCGGCGGCGCCCGCTCGAGGCGGTGCTCGACGAGCTCGACGGCCTCCTCGCCCAGGGCGTCCGGTACGTCTACTTCGTCGACGAGCGCTTCCTGCCCGACCGGGACCTCCTCGAGGCGCTCCGCGCGCGCGACGTCGCGTTCGGCGTCCAGCTCCGGATCGACCGCTGGTCGCGCGAGATGCTCGATCTGCTCGGCCGCGCGGGCTGCGTCTCGATCGAGGCCGGCGTCGAGAGCCCGTCGCGGGAGGAGGGCGACGCGCCCGCCATGCGGCGCAGCGCGTCGGCCGAGGAGCTCACCGCGCTGCTCGTCCACGCGCGCAGGAGCGTGCCGTTCGTGCAGGCCAACCTGCTCCCCTCGAGCGCCGACGACGCGGACGCCGTCGAGGCGTGGCGGCAGCGGCTCCTCGGGCTCGGCGTGTGGGCCAACGAGCCGGTCCCGATGTTCCCGTACCCCGGCTCGCCCGCGTACGCCGCGCGGTGGGGGGCGCCGGACGACGGCGCCTGGGAGCGGGCGCACGCCCATTACATCGCCGAGCACCGGAAGTTCAGCGACCTCCAGGACAGCCGGCCGCTGCCGCTCGCGGAGCTCGAGCATGGCGCGCGCTGACGGCGGCCCCCCGAGCGCGGCGGCGCCGCGGCCGCGGCCCGGGCGCGTGCTGATGACCGCCGACCCGCACGGCGGCGTGTGGACCTACGCGATCGAGCTCGCCGGGGCGCTCTCGCGCGCCGGCGTGGCCACGGTGCTCGCGACGATGGGCGGGCCGCTGTCGGACGGGGCGCGCGCGGCGGCCGCCGCGATCCCGGGCCTCGAGCTCGTCGAGGGCGCCTACCGGCTCGAGTGGATGGACGACCCCTGGGACGACGTCGCGGCCGCGGGCGACTGGCTGCTCGACCTCGAGCAGCGGACGCGGCCGGACCTCATCCACCTGAACGGCTACTGCCACGCGGCCCTGCCGTTCCGGGCGCCGCGCGTCGTCGTGGCGCACGCGTGCGTGCTGTCGTGGTGGCGCGCCGTCCACCGCCTCCCGCCGCCGGTGCGCCACGATCGGTACCGCGCGCGGGTCGCGGCGGGGCTCCGCGCCGCCGAGGCGGTGATCGCGCCGAGCGCGGCGATGCTGAGCGCGCTCGCCGGCGAGTACGGCGCGCTCGGCGTCGGCCGCGGCCACGTCATCCCGCACGCGCGCGACCGGCGGCGGTTCGCGCCGGCGGCGAAGGAAGGGTTCGTCTTCGCGGCCGGCCGGCTCTGGGACGAGGCCAAGAACCTCGCCGCCCTCGAGAAGGTCGCGCCCCGCCTCCCGTGGCCGGTGCTCGTGGCCGGGAGCGACGTCGCGCCGGGCGGCGTCGGCCGCCGCACCGGGGAGAGCCTCTGCTCGCTCGGGTGGATGAGCGAGGGCGAGCTCGCGTGGTGGATGGGGCGCGCCGCGATCTACGCCTTCCCCGCGCGGTACGAGCCGTTCGGCATGTCGGTCCTCGAGGCCGGCCTCTCCGGCTGCGCGCTCGTGCTCGGCGACCTGCCCAGCCTGCGCGAGGTCTGGGGCGACGCCGCGGTCTACGTCCCGGCGGACGACCCGGCCGCGCTCGGGGGCGCGCTCGACCAGCTCATCCGGGACGCCGCGCGCCGCGACGCGCTCGGCGCGCTCGCCCGCCGGCGCGCGGTGCGCTTCAGCCCGCGCGTCATGGCCCGCCGTTACCTCGACCTCTACGCCGTCGCGCTCGCGGCCCGGCCGCCGGCGCCCCGGCGGGACAGCCCTCCTTCCACGCCCTGCGGGACACCATGCGAATAGCGCTCTTCTGTCGCTCGCTGCTCTCCGACCGGGACCACGGGAGCGCGCGCTTCCTCCGCGGCGTCGCGGCGGAGCTCGACGCGCGCGGCCACGACGTCCTCGCCTTCGAGCCGTTCGACCCGCTCGACCCGTGCGGCGCCTCGGGCGCCCACCGCCCCGCCGCCTGCGGCCCCGCCGCGCTGCTCGACGCGGCCGCCGTCTACCCGCGCCTCTCGCCGCGCCGCTACGCGCTCTCCGCGCTGGACCTCGACGCCGCGCTCGAGGGGGTCGACGTCGCGCTCGTCGACGCGCGGAGCGACCCCGAGCTCGTCCGGCGCCTCGGCGAGCACCGCGCGCGCGCGGAGGGGTACCACCTCTTCTTCCACGGCGCGCACCGCCGCCTGCTCGCCGATCCGGCCGCGATCGTGCGGCGCGATCTCTCCGGGTACGACTGCGTGCTCGGCGCTGGAAAGGGCCTCTGCGAGCTGTACCTGAGCCGCGGCGTCGCGCGGCGCGCCGTGGTGTGGCACGAGGCCGCCGACGCGCGCCTCTTCCGGCCGCTGCCCGAGGTCGAGAAGGAGCGCGATCTCGTGTGGATCGGCGACTGGGAGGACGGCGAGCGGGCCGCGGAGCTGCGCGAGTTCCTGATCGAGCCGGCGCGGGCGCTCGGGCTGCGCGCGCGCGTGCACGGGGCCCGCTACCCCGAGCGCGCGCGCGCGGCGCTCGCGGACGCCGGCGTCGAGGTCGCCGGCTCGCTGCCGGGCCACCTCGTCCCCGACGCCCTCGCGCGCGCCCGCGTCACGGTGCACATCCCGCGGCGGCCGGGGTCCGCGCTGCTGCCCGGCGCCCCCGGGACGCGGCCCTTCGAGGCGCTCGCGTGCGGGATCCCGCTCGTGAGCGCGCCGTGGGCCGACGCCGAGCGCCTGCTCTCGCCCGGCCGCGACTACCTCGCCGCGCGCACCGGCGCGGAGATGACGGAGCACCTGCGCGCGCTCCTCGCGGACCCGGGCTTCGCGCGCGGCGTCGCCGAGCACGGGCGCCGGACGGTGCTCGCGCGCCACACGTGCGCGCACCGCGTGGACACGCTGCTCGACCTCGTCGACGAGCTCCTCCTGTCGCCGTCGCTCTGGTTCACCGAGGGCGAGGAGGACGACCTGGAGCGGAGCGGCCCGCCGTCCGGCGTCCGCCGCTGCCGCCCCGCGCACCACCGGAGCCCGCTCGCATGACCGCCTCCGGCTACAGCTATGTCTTCCTCGGGCCGTCCATCACCTCGCCGCGGGGCGACGAGCGCGCGACGACCTACCGCGGCCTGCTCCGGGCGCTCGTCGAGCGCGGGCACACCGCGCTGTTCCTGGAGCGCGACGAGCCCCCTGCGGACGGCGATCCCGTGTCGAGCCGGCGCGGCGAGGTGGCGCGCTACGCGAGCCTCGAGGAGCTGAAGGACCGGTTCTCCGGGGCGGTGCGGCGGGCGGATCTCGTGATCGTCGGCTCGCGCGTCCCGGAGGGGGCGGCGATCGGGGCGTGGGTGACGGCCGAGGCGGGCGGCCGCGCCGCGTTCCACGACCTCGACACGCCGGCCACGGTCCGAGAGCTCGCGACAGGGCAGCACGAGCACATCACGCCGGCGCTGGTCCCCCGTTACGATCTCTACCTGTCGTCGACCGGCGGCCCGGCGATCGAGCTGCTGGAGCGCCGGCACGGCGCGGTGAGGGCCCGCCCGCTCCACTGCGGCGTGGACCCGGAGATATACTTCCCCGAGCCGACGGCGTGCGTCTGGGACCTCGGCCACCTCGGGGACTACCGGGAGGACTGCCACGACCCGCTGGAGCGCCTGCTCCTCCGGCCGGCGCGCCTGCTGCCGCGGTCGAGCTTCGCTGTCGCCGGGGCGCGGTACCCGGCGGGCCTCGATGTCCCGGGGAACGTGTCGCGGATCGAGCGGCTCCCGGCGGGCGCGCACCGGGGCTTCCACGGCGCGCAGCGGTTCACGCTCGACGTGACGCCGCGGGACGCGGCGGACGTCGGCTACTCGCCGAGCGCCCGGCTGCTCGAGGCGGCGGCGTGCGGCGCGACGGTCGTGAGCGACGGCTGGCCGGGCATCGACGCGTTCTTCCATCCGGGCGAGGAGATCCTGATCGCGCGGTCGACCGAGGACGTGCTCCGGCTGCTCTGCGACATGCCCGAGCGGGCGCGCGCCGCGGTCGGCCGCCGCGCGCGCCGGCGCGTCCTCGCCGAGCACACGGCTGCGCACCGCGCCGAGGCGCTCGAGCGCCTCACGCGCGAGGTGCTCGACGCGGGGAGCCGCCGCCGGGGCGGGGGTGGCCTCGGCGGTCAGCGAGGGGCGGTATTGCGACAACGGAGGTGTTCCGATGGGTGACGCGAACGGGAGGACGTTGGGGAGGAGCATGCGCATCCTGGTGACGGGGGGCGCCGGCTTCATCGGCTCGCACCTGTGCGAGCGGCTCCTCGCGGAGGGCCACGAGGTGATCGCGCTCGACGACTTCTCGACGGGCTCGCCGGCCAACGTGGCGCACCTGATGCGGAGCAGCCGCTTCTGGCTGGTCGAGCACGACGTGACGGCGCCCTTCGATCACGAGGTCGACCGGATCTACAACATGGCGTCTCCGGCGAGCCCCGCGCGCTACCAGGGCGATCCGGTGCGCACCACGATGACGAACGTGCTCGGCGCGCTGCACGCGCTCTCGTGCGCCGAGCGCCACGGCGCGCGGATGCTGCAGGCGTCGACCAGCGAGGTGTACGGCGACCCCGAGGTGCACCCGCAGCCGGAGGGCTACCTCGGGCGGGTGAACCCGGTCGGCGTGCGCGCCTGTTACGACGAGGGCAAGCGCTGCGCGGAGTCGCTGGTGATGGACTTCCACCGTCAGGGGCGCGCGTCGGGGCGCGTCGCGCGGATCTTCAACACGTACGGGCCGCGGATGGCGGTCGACGACGGCCGCGCGGTGAGCAACTTCATCGTCCAGGCGCTGCGGGGGGAAGACCTGACGGTCTACGGGAGCGGATCGCAGACGCGGAGCTTCTGTTACGTCGACGACCTGGTGGAGGGGTGTTTGCGGCTCATGGAGCATCCGGTGGAGGTGGGGCCGGTGAACCTGGGCAATCCGGTGGAGGTGACGGTGCTCGAGCTGGCGCACGAGATCGTGCGGCTCACCGGGAGCGCGAGCCGGATCGTGTTCAGGCCGCTGCCGGAGGACGACCCGCGGCAGCGGCGGCCGATGATCGATCTGGCCCGCCGGACGCTGGGCTTCGAGCCGCGCGTCGCGCTCCGGCAGGGGCTCTACGCGACGATCCAGAGCTTCCGGGCGGCGCTCGCCGGGGCGGGGGAGGGGTCGCGGCGAGGGGAGACGGCGATGGCGAGCTGAGCGGTCGAAGTGGCGCTCTCGCCGAGCCGCTCCGCCGCCGGCGCGAACGTCATGAGCTGTGGCGCGCCGGCCGCGCGGATTGCCACGCGCGGCGCCGCGCTGTTAGCCTCCTGGCGATGAGCGGCTGGGTCGAGGCTCGGGCGGCGTGGGACCGAGACGTCCACGCGGCGCGAGGGCGCGCCCGCGCGGCGATCGTCGGGCTGGGCGCGATGGCGACGGTGGGGGCGTTCACGGGGCTGGTCGGGGCGCTGCACATCGCGCTGCTCCGCCGCGTGGACGTCCCGGACCGGGCCTGGGAGCTCGCCAACTCGCTCCGTGAAGCCGGCGGAATGAGCGAGCTCGTGCTGGGGCTCGTGGCGGGCGTGCTGTTCCTGCGCTGGATCGCCAAGGCCGTCACCGTGGCCGACGCGCTCGAGCTCGTGCGCGGCTTTCCCTGGACGCCGTCCGAGGCTGTGACGGCCTTTCTCATCCCCGTCGTGAACCTGGTGCAGCCCTACAAGGTGGTGCGCGATCTGCACGACGGCCTCGCCCCGGACGGCGCGCCCGAGCCGGCGCCGCGCCCGGTGCTGGACGGCGCGGCCGGCTACCGGCGCGTCGAGGTGGTGCACGCCCCGCCGGCGGGCGCGGTGCACCACGCGGCGATCGGCGTGTGGTGGGCGCTCTACGTCGCGAGCCGCGTCCTCGGCTGGATCGCCTCGGGCATGCGCGATCAGACCGTCGCGGAGTTCACCCGGTCCAGGGCCGTCTTCATCGTGTCCGACGTGGCGTCGCTCGCTGCCGCGCTGCTCGCGATGCGCGTGGTGCGGGCGATCGACAGCCGCATCGCGGAGCGCCATCGACGGCTGTGGCACGCGTCCGACGAGGAGCTCGACGGCCGGCTCGTGGAGCGGGATCGCCAGTTGCGGCAGGATCTCGCGAAGGTCCCCGGATTCGAGGCTCCCCTGGAATGACCCTTTACATCCCGACACGGCACGTCGCGCTGCCGCGCGAGGCGTGGGACCCCGCGCGGGTGCAAGCGTGGTTGGGGCGTTGGTCCGCGGAGGCGCTGGCGATCCGGGCGGCCCAGCAGCCCTGGCCGATGCACCCGCGCGACGCCGAGGACGGGCCGGAGCCGCCCGGTCCGCTCCAGAGCCTGTACTTCGGCGCGTGCGGCGTCTGGCTCGCCCTCGCCCGCGTCGCGGCGGCGGGCTTCTGTGCGCTGCCGATGGGCCTGCCCGACATCTTCGAGCAGGTGCTGGACGACTATGCGCGCTGGCCCGACACCGGCGAGCGCGTGCCCTCGTGGTTCCTCGGCGAGAGCGCGCCGCTCGCGCTCTGCTGCCTCGCCCGGCCCGACGCGCGCAAGGCCGATCGCCTGGCCGAGATGATCCGCGCCAACCGCGCGAACCCGACCCGCGAGGCGCTGTGGGGAGCGCCCGGGACGATGCTCGCGGCGCTGTTCCTTCACGAGGCGACAGGGGACGAGCGCTGGGCCGAGCTGATCCGCGACAGCGCGGCGGCGCTGTGGGAGAGCTGGGATCACGACGAGGCCCGGGACGTCTGGTTGTGGGAACAGGACCTGTATGGCCGCCGGAGTCGCCATGTCGGCGCCGGCCACGGCTGGGCCGGCAATCTCGCTTCGCTCTGGCGCGGACAGGCCCTGTTGAGCCCGGCGCAGCGGGCCGAGCTGCGCGCGCGGACGCTGCAAGGGCTCAGCCGCCTGGCGGAGATCGACGGCGAGCTGGCCAACTGGCCTCCGCTGCTCGAAGGGCCGCCCGAGCCGCTGGTGCAGTGGTGCCACGGCGCGCCGGGGATCATCACGTCGTTGCGCCACGCGGCGCTGCCCGAGGCGCTGCCGCTGTTGATCCGGGGCGCGCGGTTGATCGTGGCCGCCGGTCCGCTGGAGAAGGGGGTGGCCCTGTGCCACGGCACCGACGGCAACGGGGCCGCCCTGCTCGAGGTGCACCGGCGCACCGGAGACGCCTTCTGGCTCGAGCGTGCTCGCGAGTTCGCGATGTGGGCTCTCGTGCAGTCCGAGGCCGAGTTCAACCGGGTTGGTCAGTGGCGCTACAGCCTGTGGACGGGGGACGCGGGGCTAGCGTGTTATCTGATCGACTGCCTCGACGGGCGCAGCCGTGGCATGCCGGGGATCGATAGCATGTGGTGATGGATACGCCGACCCTGGACTGATGGTCATCGATCTGCAGGGTCCGGCGTCGAGCGCCGGGCCCCCTCGCCGCACCGCCCCTGGTGCACCGTTCCTTCTCTGACGCTGTGCTCCACCGAGCCCATCGGCGCGCACTCATCCGGTCCGGTGAGCCACAGGGCGCATGCGTGTGCCGCCATGTGCCATCGCGCTCGCTGTCAAACCCATGAAATGATTGATGAATCTTGAGGCACGTCGCGTGCTTGTCGGCCGGCCATCGATTGGACGACGGACCCGTCACGGAGGCTTGCCATGCGCTCGATCCCCAGGACATGTACGCTTGTTTCTCTGCTGGCGCTCGGCGTCAGCTTCGCGGCCTGCTCGGTCGCCCCGGGCGGCTCGGTCGCCCCGGGCGGCTCGGTCATCCCGGGCGGACCAGGCACCCCCGATGAGCCGGAGGAGCCCGTGGATACGGCCGTCGCGCGGAGCGCCCTCACGCCCGCGGCGAGCTGCGATGAGGTCGAGGCGCTGGTCCGCGAGCGGCTGAAGCAGAACATGACCAAGCAGCTCGACGCGAATCGAGAGATCGCCCTGGGGCAGCTCGAGCAGGGGTGCTATCCGGACTACGATTCAGTCGCCGTCGGCAGCTCGGGCGCGAGCACGGGCGCTGGAGGCTACCCCACCTCGCCGGGCTCGGGCGCTGTGGACGACGGCGGGGCCGCCGAGGACTACTCGACGACGAACACGCAGGAAGCGGACGTCGACGAGGCGGACTTCATCAAGAACGACGGAGGGCACGTCTACCTCCTCGCCCACGGGAAACTCCAGATCTTCGACGCGTGGCCCGCCGCCGACACGCACCGCGTCGCGTCGGTCCCCATCGAGGGGGAGCCGCAGAAGCTCTTCGTCCACGACAAGCGCGCCCTCGTGTACTCGTCGCTGACCCCGGAGGTCGTCGGCGATTTCTCCCAGTACTACGACGAGTGCACGTACGGATACGACTGCGAGTTCACGGGAGACGGCACGCCCCTCGTGATCACCGAGCTCGACCTCAGCGACATCTCCGCCCCGACCGTCGTGCGCACGATGAAGTTCTCCGGCTCGTTCATCAACGCCCGGCGCATCGGCAGCGCGGTGCACACGGTCGTGTCCTCCCCGGAGCCCACGGTGGAAGGACTCTCGTTCTGGCCGCAGGACGTCGACGTCTGCGCCCTGGCCGAGGCGGGGCTCACCCCGGGGGCCGTGGACGCCGTGAACGACGCGTTCGACGCGCTCCTGCAGGAGAACCTCGAGGTCATCGACGCGGCCCCGCTCGACCTCGCTCTGCCCACCGTGGAGGACACGATCTACCGGGACGGCGTGGCGCATCCGCGGAGCGACGACCCATTCGCGGCCTGCGAGAATTACTACCTGTCGAACACCGGCGACGGCCAGAGCTTCCTCTCGATCGTCTCGACCGAGCTTGGCAGCGACGCCCTCGGCCAGACAACGGTCGTCGGCAAGCCCGGCGCCGTCTACGCGACCTCCGAGGCGCTCTACGTGGCGAGCCGGCACGCGTACGGGGCCACGTACGGCTGGTTCTACGAGGACGGGGCGGCGACGCCGGACGCCACGACGGTCCACAAGTTCGCCCTCAACGATCGCGCGCTGCCGAGCGCCTACATGGGGAGCGGCGCCGTGAAGGGGCGCGTGCTCAACCAGTTCGCCCTGAGCGAGCACGACGGCTATCTCCGCGTCGCGACCACCACCGGCCACCTGCCCGATCCGGCCACGCACAACACCGTCGCCTCGATGAAGCTCGAGGGCGGCGAGCTCGTGGTCAAGGGGATCGTGGACAACCTCGCTCCGGGCGAGGACATCCGGTCCGTGCGCTTCCATGGCGACGTGGGGTTCATGGTGACCTTCAAGAAGACGGACCCGCTCTTCACGCTCGATTTCTCGGAGCCCGAGGCGCCGAAGGTGCGCGGCGAGCTCAAGATCCCCGGGTTCTCGACCTACATGCACATGATCGACGAGGGGCACGTGCTGAGCATCGGCTACGACGCCGACGACCAGGGGGACTTCGCGTTCTTCCAGGGCATCATGCTCCAGATCTTCGACGTGACGGATCTCGATGAGCCGAAGCTCACGCACAAGGAGGTGATCGGGACGCGCGGCTCCACGAGCGACGCCGCGACGAACCACCTCGCGTTCAACTACTTCGCCCAGCGGGGGCTGCTCGGGCTCCCCATGGTCCTCTGCGAGGGCGGGAGCGGCGGCAATTTCGGCGACACGATGACGTTCAGCGGGCTGCTCGTCTACAAGGTCGATGTCGCCGAGGGCTTCACCTCGGTCGGCGGCCTCCCCCACCCGCTGCCCGACGCGAGCTCCGACCCGTACTATTCCGGCTGCTCGAGCTGGTGGACCCAGTCGAACTCGTACGTGAAGCGCAGCGTCTTCCTGGAGGACTACGTCTACTCCGTGTCGGCGGGCGAGATCCGCGTCGCCCATGTCGGCGACCTCGCGTCGCCCCTGGCCGTCGTGCCGCTCGCCCCGTGAGCGTGCCGCTCGCCCCGTGAGCGAGCTCGGCGGCGCGGGCGCGTCGGACCGGCAGGGCCGCGTGCTAGAGCTGCGCGATGCACGCGCTGGACATGAGCGCCGAAGAGCTCGCCGCGGCGGTCGGCGCGCGGCCGTTCCTGCTGCTCGCGCTGCTCCTCGCCGGGACGGTCGGGGTGCTCCTCGGGCTGGTCGTGGTCGCCCGCCTCTCCGATCGCCACGCGCGCGCGCTGTGGGGGCGGGCCGTCCGGGCCTACCGCGCGGCGGCCGAGCACCCGATCACGCGGCGGCTGTCGACCACGTTCCCCTCGGTCGCGCGGGTGCTCCGCGAGCTCTCCGCGGCCGAGTACCTCGTCATCCACCTCGCCCTCGGCCTCGCGCTCAGCATGGCCGCGCTCGTGTTCGTCGCGCTCGCGGACGCGGTGAGCGGGGGCGCGTCGATCGTGCAGGTCGACCGCGCGCTCGCGCGCGCGCTCCACGGCGCGACGAGCAGCGCCGGCGTGGCGGCGCTCCGCGCCTTCACCCACCTCGGCAGCGGCTGGGCGCTCACCGTCGTCGCGATCGTCGTGGCCGCGGCGCTCCTGTGGCGGCGCGAGCGCGTCCTCGCGGTGGGGTGGCTGATCGCGCTCGCCGGGGGCGGGCTCCTCAACTACGCGCTCAAGGCCCTGTTCGCGCGGCCGCGGCCGACGTTCGACGAGCCGCTCGCGCTCGCCGCCGGGTGGAGCTTCCCGAGCGGGCACTCGATGGGCACGTTCGTGACCTTCGGGATGCTCTCGTACCTCGGGCTCCTCTTCGTCCGGACGCTCCGCGTCCGCCTCGCCGTCCTCGCGCTCGCGATGAGCTGGACCGTGGCGATGGGCTTCAGCCGCATGTACCTCGGCGTGCACTACCTGAGCGACGTGCTCGCGGGGTTCGCGGCCGGGAGCATGTGGCTGGCCGTCTGCATCTCGGGGATCGAGGTCGCGCGGCGCAGGCCCGGCAGGGCCAACCAGCCGATCCCGGCCTGAACGGCGCGCGCGGCCGCAACGCGCGCGGCCGCGGCCCACCGCGCCGCGGGCCTCACCGCTCCACGAGCACGAACCGAGTCTGCCCGCCCCGCCACGCCAGCAGCAGCACCGGCCGGGCGCCGGTCGCGTCGACCTCCTGCTTGAGCTGCTCCGGGCTCGCCACCGGCTTGCGGTTCGCCTCGAGGAGGACGTCCCCCGGGCCGAGCCCCGCCCTCGCCGCCGGGCTGCCGGGGCCGAGCCCCACCACGAGCGCGCCCTTCACGTCGTCCGGGATCCCGAACCGCCGCCGCAGGTCGTCCGAGAGCGCGGCGACCTCGACCCCCAGCGCGCCGGTCGACGCCGGCGCCTGCACCGGCTCCTCCGGCTTCGGCTCCGGCAGCTCGTCGAGCGTCGCGGTGAGCTCCACGCTCCGCCCGTCGCGGAGCACGCGCAGCTCGATCTTGGCGCCCGGCTTCGCCTCGGCGATCCGCATCCGCAGGTCGCGGCCGTCGGTCAGGTGCTCGCCGCGCAGGGCGACGACAACGTCGCCGCGCCGGAGCCCCGCCTTCTCGGCGGCGCTCCCCGCGGACACGTCGCTGACGACCGCGCCGCGCGTGTCCGGAGGGAGCCCGAGCGCCTCGGCGAGCGCGGGCGTGACGTCCTGGATCGCGACGCCGAGCGCGCCGCGGATCACGCGGCCGTGCTCCAGGATCTGCTCCATCACCGCGCGGGCGAGCTTCGACGGCACGGCGAACCCGATCCCCTGGTTGCCCTGCGCGCCGCGCGCGAGGATGGCCGTGTTGATCCCGATGAGCTCCCCCGCCATGTTGACCAGCGCGCCGCCGGAGTTGCCGGGGTTGATGGCCGCGTCGGTCTGGAGGAAGTCCTCGTAGTCGACGATCCCCATGTTGCCGCGGCCGACCGCGCTGATGATCCCCTGGGTGACGGTCTGGCCGATGCCGAACGGGTTGCCGATCGCGAGCGCGAAGTCGCCCACGCGCGCCGCGCCCGAGTCGCCGAACGGGGTGAACGCGAACTCGCCCCCCTCGAGCTTGAGCACCGCGACGTCGGTCCGCGCGTCCACGCCCACGACCTGCGCCTTCATCTCGGGCCTGCCCGGCAGCGCGACGCGGACCTGACTGGCGTCCTGCACCACGTGCGCGTTCGTGATCACGTGGCCCTCGCGCGACACGATCACGCCCGAGCCGACGCTCTGCTCGCGCTGGACGCGCGGGCCCGGCAGCGGCTGCCCGTCGCTCCCGTCGCTCCCGTCGTCCTGCCGCGGCCCGAAGAACTCGCGGAAGAGCGGGTCCGAGAAGAACGGGACGCGCTCCGGCGTCGGCGGCCGCACGAACCGCACCGAGGAGACGTTCACGACCGCGGCGCTCACGCGCGACACGATCGGCGCGAAGCCCGCCTGGAGCGACAACGCCTCCCGGGCGGAGGGCGGCACGTCGAGCGGCCCCGGCGCGGGCGGCGGAGCGGCCTCGGCGATCTGCTCGCCCCGGGAGCCATGCTCCCTCCGGTCCAGGCAACCGAGCGGAAGCGCGACGATCACGGCGAGAGGGAGAGCCCAGCGTACGTGCATGCCGGCGCGCCATTCATGTCCCGTGCCCCGGGCGCCGCGTCCGGCCTCGTCCCACAGCACGGATGAGCCGGCCGGCGCCCCCCGGAGCGGCGTTGTTCGCCCCCTCGCTCCACGTCGCTCCACGGTCGCCGCTCTCCGCCTCTTCTCTCCACGAGACGACAGGGGATCACCGCGCCTCCCACCTCGCCGCCGGGGCGTTTTGTCTCGGGCCCTCCCGGCGGCCCGCAGCGCTGTGGCGCGAGCGCGGCTTCGCCCGCGCCGGGCGCCGGGGATTGTGCCCAGGAAAGCAAATTCCGTCTGGAGGCGCGACGTTTCTTCACGATACAGTGCACAGTGACGCCGTTTGCCTGCGAACAGCGCAACGCGCGTCATCGAGGTGGGCCGTGGCTTTGAGAACCTCTTATCTGGCCTTGATGGTGGGATTGCTCCAGGCGGCCGTCGCCTGCGGCGGGGGCGTCGAGACGCCGAGCGGCGGGACCGGCGGCGGGGGCGGGGCGAGCTCCGGCAGCGGCGCGGGCGGACCCGGCTCCGGAGGGGCCGGCGGTGAGCCGGAGTTCACGGTCGGCAGCGGCCCCGGGCTCGGCGGCAGCGGCGCCGGCGAGCCGGACCCGTGCGACGTCGATGAGCCGCCCCCCGAGTGTTACCTGCCTCCGGATCCCGCGTGCGGCGACGGCGCGCGCAACCAGGAGAGCGAGGCCTGCGACGACGGCAACACGCTCCCAGGCGACGGCTGCTCCGGCCTCTGCCAGGTCGAGCCGTACTGGGAGTGCACGACGCCCGGCCAGCCCTGCGCGCTCACCATCGCGTGCGGCGACGGCATCCTCCATCCCGGCGAGTTCTGCGACGACGGCAACAACGAAGATGGCGACGGCTGCAGCGCCGATTGCTACTACGTCGACCCGTCGTACGTGTGCCCGAGGCCGGGCGAGCCGTGCGTCCTGCTCTACGACTGCGGCGACGGCCGCGTGAACGGCTCGGAGGAGTGCGACGACGGCGACGACCCGCCCGCGTCCGGCGACGGCTGCGACGCCGAGTGCAAGCGCGAGCCGGGGTATCAGTGCAGCCGGCCCGGCCAGCCGTGCGCCCGGCTGCCGGTCTGCGGCAACGGCCTCAAGGAGGCCGGCGAGGGGTGCGACGACGGCAACACGACGAGCGGCGACGGCTGCTCGAGTCTGTGCCGGCAAGAGCCCTACTACGCCTGCCCGACCCCCGGTTCGCCGTGCGTGCGGCTGATCGAGTGCGGCGACGGCGAGGTGCAGCCGGGGGAGCTCTGCGACGACGGCAACAGCGCGGACGGCGACGGCTGCAGCGCCGACTGCCGGGTGCGCGACCCGGCGTACGTGTGCCCCGAGCCGGGCGAGCCGTGCATCCTGCTGTACAGGTGCGGCGACGGCCGCGTGAACGGCGCCGAGCAGTGCGACGACGGCGATGATCCGCCGGCGTCCGGCGACGGCTGCACCGCGGACTGCCGGCTCGAGGAGGGCTGGGTGTGCAGGCCCGGCCAGGCCTGCACGCGGCGGACGTTCTGCGGCGACGGCGCCGTGCAGGCCGGCGAGCAGTGCGACGACGGCGGCGGGACGTCGCCCGAGGGCGGCGACGGCTGCACCGCGCAGTGCCGGATCGAGCTCGGCTGGACGTGCCCGCGGGCCGGCGGCGCCTGCACGCCGCCCGCGCCGCCCGTCTGCGGCGACGGGGTGATCGGCGGCGACGAGGTGTGCGACGACGGCGTGCGCCCGCCGGCGAGCGGCGACGGCTGCAGCGCCGACTGCCGGACCATCGAGCCGGGGTGGGACTGCTCGCGCGTCGGGTTCCGCTGCAAGACGGTCTGCGGCGACGGGATCCGGCTCGGCGCCGAGCAGTGCGACGACGGCGACACGACCGGGGGCGACGGCTGCGACGCGACCTGCAAGATCGAGCCGGGCCGGGTCTGCAACAACAGCGCGCCTCAGGACTGCCGGGGCACCTCGGTCTGCGGCGACGGCAGGCGCGAGGGGACCGAGGTCTGCGACGACGGCAACGCGAGCTGGAACGACGGCTGCACGCCGGACTGCAAGCGCGAGCCGTCGTGCGTCGGCGGCGCGTGCTCCTCGGCGTGCGGCGACGGCATCCTCCTGCCCGGCGACGCGACGGAGGCGTGCGACGACGGCAACAACGTGAGCGGCGACGGCTGCTCCGCCACGTGCAGGGTCGAGCCGGGCTACGCATGCTCCGTGGCGCCCAGCGCGATGCGGCTGCCGATGGTCATCCGCGACTTCATCGGCTGGTGCCCGACGACGTACAGCCGCGGCTCGAGCAACTCCGCGTGCGACGCCAACCTGTCCGACCGCCTCATCGGCCACTTCGATTTCGAGATCACGCCCACGTCCGGCGGGCAGATCGACGGCACCGTCCTGGCGACGCTCGACGCGGACGGCAAGCCCGTGAACGCGCACGGCGCCGGCTTCTTCACGCCGACCGCCGACAACGGCTGGACCTCGGGGCAGCAGAACTTCCAGTGGTGGTACCGGGACAACCCGGACTTCAACAGGACGCTCGTCACGACCATCAACATGGTCGAGGAGGGCGCCGGCACGTTCGTTTACGAGCGGAACCCGTTCTGGCCGGTGGACCGCGACCCGCCCGGCGCCGACCCCGCGCTCGACAACCTCGTCACCGCCGGGCTGGAGAGGGCGCAGGACGACGGGCACAACTTCTACTTCACGAGCGAGGTCCGGTACTGGTTCCAGTTCACCCCGGACTCCGTCGCTTCCAACAACCCGGTGCTCACCTTCTACGGTGACGACGACGTCTGGGTGTTCATCAAGAACACGCTGACCGCGGACATCGGCGGCATCCACGGGCAGGCCGAGGAGAGCGTCACCATCCTGGACAACGGCGACGCCCGCGTGAACGCCTGCGACAACGCGGCCTGCACGCGCCACGCCGCGAGGACCGTCGACCTCAACCTCGAGGCGGGCCGGGTCTACGAGATCGTGGTGTTCCAGGCCGAGCGCCACGTCACCGGGTCGAACTACCAGCTCACGCTGGCGGGCTTCACCGCCGGCAGGTCGGTCTGCGCGCCGCAGTGCGGGGTCGACCCGCCGGTCGTGACGCCGGGCGAGGAGTGCGACGACGGCCGGGAGAACGGGACGGGCTACGGCGAGTGCAACAACTGCCAGCTCGGTCCCTACTGCGGCGACGGCGTCCGGAACGGCCCCGAGGCGTGCGACAACGGCGTCAACAACAGCACGTACGCGAACGCGTCCGGCGCCTGCGCGCCGGGGTGCGTGGCCCCGCCCCGCTGCGGCGACGGCGCGGTCAACGCCCCGTACGAGGCGTGCGATCTCGGCGCCGGCAACACGGCGGCCGGCTACGGCGGCTGCACGACGTCGTGCGAGATCGGGCCGTCGTGCGGCGACGGCGTGGTGAACGGCCCCGAGCAGTGCGACGACGGCCGCAACGACGGCCTGTACGGCACGTGCAACCCGAACTGCACGCGCGCCCCGCGGTGCGGCGACGGCCGCGTCGACGCGGAGTGGGGCGAGGCGTGCGACGACCCGGCCGACCCGGGCTGCGTCGGCTGCCAAGTCGGGGCCCACTGCGGCGACTCGGTGGTGCAGGCGAGCTACGGCGAGGAGTGCGACGACGGCCGCAACGACGGCGGCTACGGCGAGTGCGCCCCGCTGTGCCTGTACGGGCCGCGCTGCGGCGACGGCGTGGTGCAGCCCGACGAGGAGGCGTGCGATCTCGGCGAGGGCAGCAACACCGGCGCGTACAACGGCTGCGATGAGCGCTGCTCGTACGGGCCGTACTGCGGCGACGGCCTCAGGAACGGCGCCGAGACCTGCGACGACGGCGTGAACGACGGCTTCTACGGGAGCTGCTTCCCGGACTGCACGCCGGCCGCCCGGTGCGGCGACAGCCGCGTCGACGAGGCGTGGGGCGAGCAGTGCGACCCCCCGAACGCGGCGACCGGCTGTAGCGACAACTGCCGCCTCGGCGCCCAGTGCGGCGACGCGGTGGTGCAGGCGAACCTCGGCGAGCAGTGCGACGACGGCGTGAACGACGGCGGCTACGGCGAGTGCGGACCGAGGTGCCTCTACGGGCCGCGCTGCGGCGACGGCGTCGTCAACGGCCGCGAGCAGTGCGACGACGGCAACAACACCGGCGGCTACGGCAAGTGCGCGCCCGGCTGCGTGTACGGGCCGTACTGCGGCGACGGCGAGCGGCAGAGCGTCTACGAGGAGTGCGACGACGGGAACAACGCGAGCGGCGACGGCTGCAGCTCGGCCTGCGAGTACGACAACCAGCCGCTCTAGTCCCCTCGGGGCTCCGCCCCGAACCCCGGCCGCCGTCAGGCGAGCGGTTGAACGGAGGCGCGCGTCGCCCGGCGCGCGCCCCGGCTCACGGCGCCTCCGGCCCCCTCGGCCGCACCGTGGTGTCCCCGAGCGGCTTCTCCAGGAGGGGAGGCCCCGCGACCGGCAGCCAGATCTCGAAGACCGCGCCCCCCTTCTGGGCCTTGCGGTAGCTGATCTCCCCGCCGTGCTCGAACACGATCCGCTGCGCGATCGCGAGCCCGAGCCCCGTCCCCGTCTCCTTGCTGGTCGCGTACGGCTCGAACAGCCGCGGCACCATCTCCTCCGCCACGCCGGGCCCGTTGTCGCGCACCACGATGCGCACGCGGTCGCTCGGCAGCGGGCCGATCGTCACCGAGACGCGCGGGTCGCGCCGGACGGCGGCCGCCGCGTCGAGCCCGTTCTGGACCAGGTTCGTGAGCACCTGGATGATCTGGTCCCGGTCGGCGGACACCCTCGGGATCGGATCGGCCACGAGCTCCACGCGCGGCGCCGCCGCCCCGCCGGTCCCGCCGGCGGTCGGCTCGGCCGACGCCGGCGCGGCGTGCAGCGTGACCACCCCGCGCGCGATCGCGATCAGATCGACGGGCTCCAGGCTCGGCGGCGGCAGGCGCGCGAACCGGGTGAACTCGGTCACGATGTTCGCGATCCGGTGCACCTCGTCCAGCACCGTCGACGTCGCCTCCTCGAAGTAGTCGTCGAACGCCGGGTCGTCCCGCTGCCGCAGCCGGCGCAGGGTCTCCACCGCCGCCCGGATCGGCGCGAGCGGGTTCTTGATCTCGTGGGCGATCTGGCGCGCCACCTCGCGCCGCGCCGCGATGCGCTCGGTCGCCGCCAGGCGCTTGCGCATCGCCGCGAGCTCGTCGATGGTCGCGTTGAACGCCGCCGCGAGATCCGCGATCTCCCGCCCCCCGCGCCCCTCCACCCGCCGCGGCGCGCCGCTCATCACCTCGCGCGTCTCGCGGGCCAGCGCCACGAGCGGCCGCGACAGGCTGCGCGCCAGCACCACGGCGATCGCGAGGGCGATCGCCAGCACCGTCGCGCCGGTCAGGGCGATCGACCGGTCGAGCCGCCCGAGCGCCTGCCGCAGCGGATCGCGCGACACCGACGCGACAACGTCGAGCCCCGGGATCTCCGGGAAGTGCAGGACGCGCACCACCTCGGCCTCGCCGCTCCGGGGCGCCGGCTGCCCCTCGCGCGCCGCCGTGAGCCGCACGTCGTACGCCTCGCCGATGCGCGCGAGCACCGGGCCGATCCGCCGCGCGCCCACGAGGCCGAGCGTCACCCCGTGGTCCGTCAGCGCGCAGTGCACCTCCAGCGACGGCTCGCCGCCCGCCCTGGCCGGCCGGAGCCGCGGCGCGCCCCCGGGCGCCTTGATCAGCTCCGCGAGCCGCCGGTCGCGGGCGCCGATGCGCGCGCCGTCCTCGGCCCCGAGGACGGCCCCGTTCCCCGCCACGAGCGAGAGCTCGTCGAGCCGCAGCGCCTTGGCCTGGCTCGGGACCTGCCGGCCGATCGCGATGCGGCTCCCCGGATCCATGGCGTCCGGGTCGCCCTTGGCCCGCTCGAGCTCGACGTGGGCCTTGTCCACGAACGTGTCGTGCCGGCAGAGCGGCGGCAGCAGATCGCGCAGGGCGTCGGCCTCCCACGCGAGCTGCTGCCGCACGCCCGCGTGCGCCGCGTCGATCCGGTCGGCGAAGCCGCTCTCGATGACCTCCCGCGACGCCTCGCGGAGGGTCACCCCGACGAACGCCGTCGCGATGATGGCGACGAGCCCGAAGGCGAGCAGGAGGCGAGCGGCGAGGGGCATGGGGGGTCCGTCTTGGCCGCGCGGCCGTACCGCCGCCTGGCCGCCCGGCCGCCAGGACGGCCGGGCGGCCGCCGCGGTCCGAGGCGGCGGTGCGTGACGATACTAGAGGAAACTTCGCCTGTGCCGAGCCCCCCGGGGCGCGGACCTTCTCCGCCTCATCCTCCGTGAATACGCGATCGGGCCTAGCTCGTCCAAGTTCGTCGCGCTCTCCCCAGCCGCCCCTGCGCCTCTGCCCAGGAGCGCGCCGTCGCTGCCGGCTGCCCGCGGCGTTTCTGCCTCGCGCTCTCCTTGCACCGGGGGGCACTCGCCTCTTACGCTCGGTCGTCCTTCGAGGTCGCCGGGCGCGCGCTGGCCAACGCGCGCGTCGCGGGGCCGCGCTGGAACGCACGAAATGAACTCCAAGCAGCTCTCCATCGCTGGAATCCTCCTGTTCGTCGGCCTCGGGTTGAGTTTCGCGTCGAAGTGGCTGGCGGAGTACACGGGCCAGCTCTTCATGTTGTTCGGCGTCTCCGCGATGGGGGCGGTGCTGTACGCGAGCTTCTCGGCCAAGGGCGGCGTCCCCCTCGGGGGCCTGCGCGACGCGCTCCGCGCGGCCGCGCGCGGCAAGCGGCCCAAGCTCCCCGAGGGCGCCCCCGCCGACCTCGCCGAGACCTACGAGCAGATCGCCGAGATCGCCGGCCGCCAGGCCGAGCTCGCGGAGGAGCGCCACGCGCTCGCCGAGGAGCGCGACAAGCTCGCCCGCGAGCGGGACGGCCTGAGCCGTGACCGCGACGGCGTCGAGCGGCAGCGCGACGCCCTGGAGAAGGAGCGGGACAACCTGAGCCGCGAGCGCGACGGGCTCCTGAAGGAGCGCGACACGCTCGAGCGGGACTGCGCGGCGCTCACCCGCAAGGTGAACGACCTCGCGCAGCGCGGCCCCGACATCGACGTCGACGCGCTCGTCGACGCCGTGCTCCGCGCCATGACCGGCGAGCGGGTGCGCGTCCCGCCCGGCGCCCCGGCGGAGCTCTCGCGGCTCTACACCGAGCTCACCGGCATCGCGGAGCGGATCTCCCAGGCCGAGCTGCGCGACAAGCAGCGCCGGACGGAGCTCGCCCAGGCCACCATGCTCCTCGACGAGCTCCTGCCCAAGCTGAGCGACGGCGTGAGCAGCGTCATGCACGCGAGCGAGCAGGCGATCGTCTACATCCGCGACATGATCACCGCGCTCGCGAACATCGCGCAGTCGGTCGAGTCGCTCGCGTCGAGCGCCGAGGAGTCGAGCTCGAGCATCCTCGAGATGACGGCCACGAACGAGGAGGTCGCCGAGAACGTCGGCGAGCTCGGGTCGAGCGTGCGCGAGACGGTCTCGTCGATCGAGGAGATGGCCTACTCCATCCGCGAGGTCGCGAAGAACGTCGACGCCCTGGCGCTGACGGCCGAGGAGACGAGCTCCTCGATGAACCAGATGGACGTCTCGATCGACCAGGTCCAGTCGAACGCGAACGAGACGGCGCGGCTCTCCGAGGAGGTGGCGACCGACGCCGAGAAGGGCGCCGAGGCCATCCTGAAGACGATCGGCGAGATCTACCGCATCAAGGAGTCGAGCCAGGAGGCCGTGGCGGTCATCTCGAACCTCGGCTTCCGCATCGAGGCGATCGGGCAGATCCTGGCCGTCATCGACGACGTCGCCGAGCAGACGAACCTGCTCGCGCTGAACGCCGCGATCATCGCCGCCCAGGCGGGCGAGCACGGCAAGGGCTTCGCCGTCGTCGCCGACGAGATCAAGGACCTCGCCGAGCGCGCCGGCGGCAGCACGAAGGAGATCGCGGAGCTCATCAAGACGATCCAGTCCGAGTCGAAGAACGCGATCGCCGCCGTCGAGCGCGGCGCCCACAACGTCGACCGCGGCGTCGAGGTGTCGAACGAGGCCGAGCGCGCCCTGAAGAAGATCCTGGAGAGCTCGCAGAAGTCGACGAACATGGTGCGCGCCATCGCCCGCGCCACGGTCGAGCAGGCCAAGGGGTCGAAGCAGGTCACGGACGCGATCGGTCGCATCGCCGAGACGGTGCAGCAGATCGCCGCCGCCACGGCCGAGCAGGCGCGGGGCTCGGAGCTCATCATGAAGAGCGCGGAGAAGATGCGGACGATCACGCAGCACGTGGAGCGGTCGAGCCAGGAGCAGGCGCGCGGCGGGCGCCAGATCACGAGCGCGATCGAGCAGATCTCGAACATGGTGCACAGCCTCAACGCCTCGCACCGCAGCCAGACGCGCGGCGGCGAGCAGCTCGTCGAGGCGGGCAAGCGCATCGAGGAGGCGGCGCGCCAGCAGGACCAGGCGGTGCGGCAGCTCGTCAGCGCCGCCGAGCGGATGCGTCGCACGGCGGCCATTTGACCGAACGCCGCCCTTCCGCGCAGAGGCAGCAACGATGGCGCTGACGATCGTGGTGCTCGCGCCGGCCGAAGCGGGCAAGGAGGACGGCGGCGAGCTCTCCCTGACGCTGGACGCCCCCCGCATCATCATCGGCCGCGCGGACGGCTGCGAGGTCCGCCTCCCCGACACCAGCGTGAGCCACCGGCACGCGTCGATCCGGCAGCGCGGCGCGACCTACCTGCTCCTCGACGAGGGCAGCGACAACGGCACCTACCTCGGCAAGACGCGCATCGCCCCGCGCACGGCGATGCCGCTGCGCAGCGGCGACCGCATCCGCGTCGGCCGCGTCTGGCTCGCGCTCCGCATCGAGCCGGCGGTCGCCAGGGCCGCCCCCGCCGCCGCCGCCAAGGAGCTCGCCCTCGAGCTCGTCGCGCGCGGCCTGGCCGCGCAGGGCGAGGACCCCGCGCCGCGCGTCGTCGTCGTCGACGGCCCGGACCGCGGCCGCGCGCTGCGCATCGAGGAGTCGGGGCGTCCTTACATCCTCGGTCGCGCCAAGGACACCGACCTTGTCCTCGACGACCCGGACATCTCGCGTCGCCATCTGGCCATTACGCGCAGGGGCGATCAATTCTCAGTTCAGGACCTCGGATCCCGCACTGGGGCTTTGCTGGACGGCGCCCCGGTGCCTCAGTTCGATACCATCTGGCGTCCTGGACAGGTGCTCGCGCTCTCCGGTGATCGCCTGATGTGCGAGCACCCGACCGCGGAGGCGCTCGCGGAGATCGAGCGCAGTCCGTGCGAGCCGCTCCGTCCAGACGCGGTGTTCGAGCCTCCTTCGCCCGAGCCTCCGCCGGCGCCTTCCACACCGACGCCTTCGCCCGCTTCCACGAGCACGTTGTCGCCGCTGTCGCGACCTCCGGTGTCGTCGCGTCAGGTCGCGCCGCAGGGCGGCGGGTGGGGCTTCACGGAGGCGCTCATTGCCTTGCTCGCGCTCGGTGTGCTGGCTCTCAGCATTGCAGGTCTGATGTGGCTGCTTGGACGCGGTTAGCGTCTTGACGTCGCGCGCGCGCAGAGTTCGAAGAGCGCAGGCCCGGAGGGTGCGCATGCGTGCGATCCGAATGAGAGCTGAAGACGAGATCGAGTACACCGAGGCGGAGCTTCAGGCGGAAGGGATCCGGTGCGAGACGTTCGACCCGGGCGCAGCGGCGCCGGCGGTGCAGCGCCTCCAGGCGGAGCGCGGATGGGCGGAGCACGAGGATGTGCGTCGCGACCTCAGCAGGCCTCGAGACGAGGCCGATAGCGCGAGAGACGCCGATGAGCACTGCCACCTCGGCGACGAGGTGCGGTTCTTCCTCGAGGGGCAGGGGCTCTATGACATCCGCTGCCTGAACGAAGAGTGGCTGCGCATCTGGGTCGGCGCGGGCGATCTCGTTGTCGTGCCGGCGAAGCGCTATCACCGCTTCGTGGCGAGCAAGTCCAGCGCGCTCCGCTACGTGCAGCCGTACGGCGGCCGCCACCTGCTCATGCAGCTCTACCGCGTGTCCGACGACCGGACCCGCGCGTTCTGACTCGAGGTCCCCCCATGGATCGTCCTTACCGTCTCGTCACGTCCGCGACCCGGATCCCTGTCCCGGGCGGCAAGCTGATCGAGGAGCTCTTCGGCCGCGTGAACACCGGCACGGACGGGTTCAGCCTCGCGCACATGGTGGCCCCGCCCGGGTGGAGCGAGCCCGCGCAGACGCCCTCGTTCGGCGAGCTGACGCTGATGATCCGCGGCCGCATGCGGGTCGAGATCGCGGGCGAGACGGTCGACCTCTCTGCCGGTCAGGCCATCTGGACGGAGCCCGAGCAGCGCGTCCGCTACAGCAATCCGTTCGACGAGGAGAGCGAGTACTTCGCCCTCTGCATACCGGCGTTCGCGCCGGATCTCGCGCGGCGCGACGCCGGGTGAGCTGCGCGCCGCGCGGGCGCGAGCGAGCGCGGGGGCGCGGCGCGAGCGAGCGGCGGCGCAGCGCGCGCCGATGCAGCGCGCGGCTCACCCGGAGTTCGCGCGGCGCGGCGCGGTGCGCGCGCGAGCGCGGCGCAGATCGTGGATCCGCGGCGCGCGCCGAGCGCGTACTATGTCCCATGCTCTTCGATCCCGCGGAGTTCCGGAAGGTGCTGGGCCAGTTCGCGACCGGGGTCACGCTCGTGACCACGGTGCAGGACGGCGCGCCGCTGGCGATGACGGTGAACTCGTTCAGCGCCGTCTCGCTCGATCCGCCGCTCGTGCTGTTCTGCGCGGACAGGCGGTCGCGCACGAGCGCGGCGATCGAGGCGTCGGGCGTCTTCGCGGTGAACGTCCTGCGGGATCAGCAGCGGGACATCTCGGACCTGTTCGCCGGCAAGGGGACGGACCTCGATCGGCAGGCGATCCTCACCGAGGCGCATGTGGCCGAGTCCGGCAGCCCGATCCTCAAGGACGTGCTGGCCTTCATCGATTGCAAGGTCGAGCACGCGTACGACGGCGGCGATCACATCGTCTATGTCGGCCGCGTGCTCGCGTCGGGCCGGGGCGAGGCGGGCGCGCCGCTCCTGTATTACCGGGGTACGTACCAGGCGCTCGACGACGCCTGGCGCTGGCGCGACCGCTATGCCGCGAAGGAGCAGGCGACCCCGTTTCACGAGCTGGTCGATTTCTTCGATCGCATGCAGGCGGAGGGCCCTTATGCGACGCTCATCGACGAGCTCGTCACCCTCGTCGATCCGGGCGTGGAGGACCGCTGCCTCGATCTCGGCTGCGGCACGGGCCGGCTGACGCGCGAGATGGGGCGCCGGTGCCACGAGGCGGTCGGGATCGACGCGGCGGCGGCGATGGTGGAGCGCGCCGCGCAGCGGGCGAAGGCGCTCGGCTTGGACAACGTGACGTTCCGGGAGGCGCTCGCGACGCGGCTCCCGTTCCCGGACGCCTCGTTCGACGTGGTGACCTCGTCGAACCTGCTGCTGCACGTGCCCGAGCCGGGCGCGGTGCTGGCCGAGGCGGCGCGCGTGCTCCGTCCGGGCGGCCGCCTGGCGATCCTCGAGCCGGCGCCCGTGATGAACCGCATCGCCATGGCCGCCTACCTGCGCGGCCACCGGTACAACCCGCCCACGGCCCACGCGATGCTCGCCTGGGCCGACGCGGCGGAGGTCACCTACCGCCACACCGAGGACCGGCTCACCGCCGATATGGGCGGCGCGGGCTTCCAGGTCGACCGCCGCGAGCGCCGGATGAACGGCCTCGCGCTGCTCTGGGTCGCCCACAGGCCGTGAGCCCGTGCCGGGCGGCGGCTCACGGCCCGTGCCGGGCGGCGGCTCACGGCCGCTCACGCCGCGCCCGCGCCGCGCTCACGCCGCCTGCCGCAGCCCCGCCTCCTCGACCAGCCGGGGCACCCAGTCCTCCGCGCCGATGGAGCGCATGTGGATGCCCGCCAGCCCCGGGATGTCGCGGAGCCCCCGGATGAGCTCCAGCGTGATCCGGTAGCTCTCCCCCTCGGCGTCGCCGCTCTGGCGGACCCGCTCGATCAGGTGATCGGGCACCACGAGCCCCGGCACCTTCTGCAGGAAGCTCAGCCGATCCACGCCGGCGAACGGGAAGATCGCCGCGATGAAGTGCGCGCGCTCGTGGAGCCCGCGCTCGACCACGGCCGCCATCCAGCGGCGCATCGACGCGAGCTCGAACACCGCCTGCACCTGGATGAAGCTCGCGCCCGCGTCGATCTTCGCGATGAGCCGGTCCATGGCCCCGGCGATCGCCTGCTCGCCGCACGGGAAATCGATGGTCCCGACGTGGAAGTAGGGCGCCGGCGACATCACGTCTCCGTTGAACAGCTTCCCCTCGCGCGTCATCCGGCGGGTCAGCTCGATCGCCCTCATGCTGTCGACGTCGCTCACCTCCTTCGCGTCGGGGTCCGAGCCGATAGCGCACGGATAGCCCCCCAGCACGATGATGTTCGACAGCCCGAGCGCCGCCATCCCGAGCAGGTCGCCCTGGAGGGCGATCTTGTTCTTGTGGCGGAGCGAGAACTGGAGCACCGGCTCGAGCCCCTCCTGCTTCACGAGGTGGCCGACTGCCATGTTGGCGCAGCGCGCCTGGGAGAGCAGGTGATCGTTGATCTGCACCACGTCGACGTGGTCCGCCATGTTTCTGGCGTGTTTCAGCAGTTTTTCGAGATCGTGATGACGCGGGGGCGTCAGCTCGGCGGACACGAGGAACCGGCGCTCGCTCAGGAGGCGCTCCATCTTCGATTTCGTCACCATGTGCTGCTCCTTCCATCACTCGCCATCACTCGACGAACCTGACGACCCGGACCTTGACCCCGCTCTGGCCGCGGAACCGCGCCGCCGCGCTCGCGATGCGCGCCGCCTCCGCCCGCGCCAGGCTGCAGGGAAACCCGTATTTCTTGAGGACCCGCTCGCTCGCGATGTCGAGCGCCTTCCGGCAGCGCGACACGAAGTCGTCGATGTCGTAGCTCTCGCCGACCTCGATGTGGTCCTTCACGACGAGCGACGGGGAGTAACAGACCTGCTGCTCGCCGCTCGGCCACTCGACCACGAAGCGCATCTCCGGCATGGGTGTCTCTAGCTCCGGCGGTTTCCCAGGAACTCTCGGTAGACGCCGGCCGCGATGCGGGCCGAGCGCTCCCACGTGTACCTCGCCGCGGTCTCCAGGGCCGCGGCGCGCAGGCGCCGCCTCACGCCTCCGTCCAGGATAGCCTCCATCGCCCGGGCGAGATCGTCTGTCCTCGAGGGGTCGACGAGCAGCGCGCTCTTGCCGTCCTCGAGGAACTCGGTGAACGGAGGTTGCGCAGAGCTGACCACCGGCGCGCCCGACGCCATCGCCTCGAGCAGGACGAGCCCGAACCCCTCGCGGACCGACGGGAACACGAACGCGTCGGCGAGGCGGTAGAGCGCCGGGATCAGCGCGTCCGGGAGCACGCCCGCCAGCACGAGCGGCGGCGGCGGCGCGCGCTCCGGCGGCGGCGGCGCGCGCTCCGGCGATGGCGACGTCGACGCGCCCGCGGGCCACACGCCGTTCTCCCGGGCGATCGCCTCGAACTCGCGCTGGTAGGGCGCGTAGTCGAACAGCGTCTCTCCGCCCGCGATCACGAGCTGGGCTCCGGGCAGCCGCCGCCGCACCTCGAGGAACGCCCTGAGCAGGCCGATCGAGTTCTTGCGCGGCTCGACGCCGCCCACGGTCACGTAGAGCGGCGACCCCGTGGCGCCGAGCCGCGCCCGCAGCGCCGCCTCGTGGCCGTCCGGCGCCGGCCCGTAGCGCCGCAGGCTCACCCCGTTCGGGACGATCGCCGCGTCGACGCCGAGATCGGCCCGGAGCACCCTCCGCCACGCCTCGCTGACGGCGAGGCACGCGTCCGCCTCGCGCACGGAGCGCTCCTGGCAGGCGCGCAGGTACGGGCTGTCGTAGTCGTCGAGGTGGTGGACCGTCCGGAGGAAGTGGGGGATGCGCCCCTCGGCGCGCAGCGCCGCGAGCGCGTTCGCGCTGATGCAGTCCTGGGCGTGCCAGATGTCGTGCCGCGCCCCGAGGCGGCGCAGCCCGATCGTGAGCTCCGCGATGCGCTGCTCCACGACCGCGTCGATCCCCGCCGGCGCGGGGGCGGCGGGCACGAGGACGTGGGGGCAGCGCGGCGCGCGGTAGAAGCCGCCCTGGTCCTTGTTGAGCGCGTAGATGCAGACCTCCACGCCGAGGTCGTGGAGCGCCTCCGCGAGCTCCACCGTGTGCACGACGCCGCCGCGCGGCTTGGTCGAGTAGGTGAGGAGCGCGACAGAGAGCGGCGCGTCATCGGGCGTACGCGCGCCGGCGCTCGTCGCGCTGCCGGGGGCGCCCGTGGCGCCTGGGAAGGCGGCGCGGCTCATCGGGCCCCCTCCGTCGCGAACCCGGTGAGCGGCTCCGCGGCGAGGTCCCAGAGCGTCTCCCGCTCGCCGGCGGCCTCCAGCGTGAGCCGCCGCGAGCCGTCGACCGAGCCGACCGCCGCGCTCGCGATCCCCCGCCGCGCGAACGCCGACAGCACCTCGCCGGCGGCCTCGGGCCGCACGCTGAGCAGGAAGCCGTAGCTCGGGAACGCGAGCAGCCAGCGCGCGATCGACAGATCGCGCACCCCGCTCGGCCTCGGGACGGCCTCGACGTCGAGCACCGCGCCGGCGCCGGACGTCTCCAGGAGCATGAGCAGCGTCCCGACGACGCCGCCCATGCTGATGTCCTTGCCCGCGTCGCACAGGCCCGCCTCGGCGAGGGCGGGCAGGACCTCGAGGTCGCCGCGGAGCCGCGCCGGATCCACGCCGGTCGACGCGTCCCAGAACGGGTGCTCCGCGTGCATCTGGCCGCGCAGGTCGATCGCCGCGACGAGCACGTCGCCCGGGCGCGCCGCGAAGCTCGTGATGAGCCGCCGCGCCCGCCCGGCGATCGCGACGGCGAGGGCGTTGTAGGGGCTGCGCGCGCTCGTATGCCCTCCAACGATCGGCACGCCGTACGCGCGCGACGCCGCGATCATGCCCTCCCAGACGGGCTCCAGCGCGCCGGCCGAGGTCCCCCAGACGACATCGACGACCGCGATGGGCCGGCCGCCCATCGCGTGGATGTCGCTGATGTTGACCATGACGGCGCTGTAGCCCGCGAACCGCGGGTCCCCTTCGAGGAACGCCGGCCAGATCCCCTCGGCGGCGAGGAGCAGGTAGCCGTCCCCGTCCGGGATGGCCGCGCAGTCGTCGCCGAGCGCCACGCGCCGGTCGGCCGCGGCGTCCGCGCCGGCCGCGACGCCCGCGCCGGCCAGGAACCGCGCCGGGATCTGCACGTCCCGCTTCGCGAGGATGCCGAGCGCGCCGCGGAGCTGGGCCGCGAGGCCGGCGAGCATCAGCGGAACCTCTGCCCGGGCGGCGGGCGAGGCTCGTCGCCCGGCGGGTAGCTCTCGAGGTCGGCCTGCATCAGGTGGTGCGGGTGATCGCGGTAGGACCGCTCCTCGAGGGAGCGCCAGTGGATGCCCTCGAAGAACGGGACGTTGGCCACCTGGACGAGCGCGAGGAACCGCTGGCACCCCCAGCCGTGCGCCGTGGTGACCGCCTTGTGGACGAGCCCGCGGCCGACCAGGCCCTGCTTGCGGTGGCCGCGCGCGACGCCGAGCCGGCCGCCGTACCACAGGCCGGGCTCCGCCTCGTAGATGCGCACCGTGCCGACGACCTCCTCGCCCTCGCGCGCCCCGGGCTGCACGGCGACGATGGGGAGCGCGGCGGCGTCCCACTCATCCTCGTCCGTGGCCTTGAACAGCCCTTGCTCGTCGCAGAAGATGGCCTGGCGCAAGCGGAGGTACGCGAGATAGGTCTCCCTGCTCTGCACGAGCTCGAAGCTGTACGGTGGCGTCATCGAAGCTCCCCGAGGTGGATGTCCATGCCGCGCCGGGTCCCGGCGGCGCCGCGGCCTCTCCTGCCGCCTCGAAGCCCGAGAGCCCCGAGCAGGCGCCGCAGCGGGCGCAGCCCGCCTTCACGTCGGTCGAGCGCATCCCCGCCCGCGCGAGCAGCGGGCCGATGCGCGTGTAGATCGCTCGCATGAAGTCCCCCGACGGCGGCGCGCGGTCGGCCGAGGGCGTCCCCGGGATCGGCACGAGCGGGACGACGAACGGATAGACCCCCATCGCGATGAGCCGCTCGCTCGCGTCGACTAGCGATGCCAGCGAGTCGCCGAGCCCCGCGATGAGGTAGGTCGACACCTGGCCGCGCCCGAACACGCGCACGGCCGCCTCGAACGCCTCGAAGTACCGGGCCACGCTCACCTCGGCCTTGCCCGGCATCGCGGCGGCGCGCACCTCGTCCTCGACCGCCTCGAGGTGCATGCCCAGGCTGTCGACGCCGGCCGCGCGCATCCGCTCGAACCAGGCGAGATCGTCGGGCGGCTCGCACTGCGCCTGCACCGGCAGGTCGACGCGCGCCTTGATGCCGCGCGCGCAGTCGGCGAGGTGCGCCGCCCCGCGATCGGCCGATCGCGGCGTGCCGGTGGTCAGCGTCACGTGCCGCACCCCGTCGAGCCGCGCCGCCGCCTCGGCGACCTCGCCGAGCTGCTCCGGCGTCTTCTTCGCGGTGGTGCGCCCCGCCGCGAGCGACTGCCCGATCGCGCAGAAGGCGCAGGCCTTCTCGCGCTCCGCGTACCGGACGCACGTCTGGAGCACCGTCGACGCGAGGACGTCCGCGCCGTGCAGGAGCGCGATCTTGGGGTAGGGGATCCCGTCCCGCGTCGAGAGGGCGTAGAACCGCGGCGCCTTCACGAGGGCGATCGGCGCGAGCTCCTCGCCGTCCCGCGCCACGGTGCCGGCCCCGTCGCGCCCGATCCGCGCCACGAACGGCGACGCCGCGGCCTTGTCGGTGTGGATCGGGATCATCACCGTGGCGCCGCCGAGCGTCGCCGCCACGTGCTGTGTCGGCCCCGCCCCGCCGCGGCGCGAGGTCCACGCCGCGCGGCGGCCCTCGCCGGCCTCCGCGTCCGGCGCGGCGCCCGCGTCCGGGGCGCCCTCGGGGGCTTCAGCCAGCCTCAGGCCGAACGACTGGAGCTCGGTGATCAGCGTCTGGGTATCCATGGTCCACCGCCGCAGGATCGAGGGAAGAGGCCTTGGGGCTGCTCGCGCCGAGCGCGCCGAGCGTGATGGCGCGCGGCGCCGTGTCCATCCAGAGCCGCAGCACGTCGGGCCGGGCGTAGTGCCCGGCGGCGTCCATCATCCGCTTTCGCTTCGTGATCAGGGCGAAGTCGAGATCCGCGACGGCCATCCCCTCGCCGTCGGTCACCGGCGGGCACGCGTGCATGCCCTCCGGCGTCACGATGGCCGTCATGCACCCGCCGCGCAGCACGCCCTGCATCTGCTCGCTCGGCGCGACCTCCCGCACCTGCTCCGGCGTCAGGAAGGCCGTGGCGTTCACCACGAAGCAGCCCGACTCCAGCGCGTGGTGCCGGATCGTCACCTCCATCTGCTCGGCGAAGATCGACCCGACCAGCGAGCCGGGGAACTGGCTGCAATGGATCTGCTCGTGCTGCGCGATGAGCGCGAACCGCGCGAGCGGGTTGTAGTGCTCCCAGCAGGCGAGCGCCCCGATCCTCCCGACCGCGGTGTCCACGGTCCTGAGCCCCGAGCCGTCGCCCTGCCCCCAGATCATCCGCTCGTGGTAGGTCGGCGTGAGCTTGCGCCGATGGAGCGCGAGGGTGCCGTCCTTGTCGAAGACGAGCTGCGCATTGTACAGCGTCCCGTGATCGCGCTCGTTCACGCCGAGCACCACGACCACCCCGTGCGCGCGCGCGGCGGCCGCCACGGCCTGCGTCACCGGGCCGGGGACGGTGACCGCCTCGTCGTAAAGGCGCATGTGCTCCTTGCCCATGGCGGGCGGCGGGAGCACGAAGGAGAAGTACGGGTAATACGGGACGAACGCCTCGGGGAAGACGCAGAGCTCGGCGCCCTCCTTCGCGGCCCTGGCGATCGCGGCGACGACGCGCTCGGTCGTCCCGTCCCTGCTGCCGAGGACGGGACTGGCCTGCACCGCGGCCGCCCTGACTCTGCGCGTCGTGTCCATCGCCGGTGCCCGGTTCAGAGCGTCCAGGAGTGGACCACGAACGCGTTGTCCCGGCGGTGGATGAGCTGGATATCGAGCACGTCGAGCGGGCTGATGGGCTTGATACCGGGGATCAGCGCGTGCTCGCCGTGGCCGTAGAGCGCCTGCAGCGCGAACCGGCACGCGTACACCTTGCCGCCCTCCTCCATGAACCGGCCGATCTGCTGGTTGACCGCGAGGTGCCCGGAGAACGCCTCGCTGCCGAGCTTCGGAAAGCCGCGCTGCAGCCCGAGCGTGACGCCCGGCCCGTAGAGCAGGATCGATGTCTCAAACCCCTTACGCTGGAGGCGGATCGCCGTCAGCACGTTGACGAGGCCGATCGAACCCTCGAAGGCCACCGTGTGAAAGGTGACCAGCGCCTTCTCTCCTGGCTTCGCCTTGACGTCTTCGAAGACCTTCTCCTCGTAATCGACCAGGAAGTCACCAGCGTTGTAGGCGGGATACGTCGGCTTCGGCATTGGCTACCTCTCTCCTAGAATGAATCAGTTGAGACCATAGCGATTTTCTGAGCGCAACAAAAATGCAGGTGCGCTCCTTTTTTTGATCTGGAGTCCGTTGCGGAGAAGGTGCGATTGCGGATCTCGCGCCGACGCGCGCCGCGCGCAGGCCGCGCCGAGGTCGAGCGCCAATCGGCGCGACTCGCGTCGATCGTTTCGAGGTTATGTCCTCGGTCATTCGAGGGTGATTCCTCGATGATTCCGAGATGTTTCGCGCGTCTGGCGAGAGGGAGTGTGGCCCGGGAGGGCGCGCGCTCGGGTGTCCGAGCGGCAACTGCGGGCAAGCGGATCGCGCGCCGGGGCGCGCCGTCGTCGCGGCGACGGCGGTTACCGCTGCTTCTTTCGCACCTTGGTGCTCTTGCCGCCCTTGCTGGCCTTGCCGCCCTTGCTCGCCTTGGCGCCCTTGGCGCCCTTGGCCGTCACGGTGCTCTTGCTGCTCTTGACACGACGTTTGCCCCGTGCGTCCGCCGCGTCGCGCCGCTGCCGGCGCGGCTTGGGCTCATCCGACGCGTCTGAGCCCGCGAGCCGCCGGCCATAGATGGTGCGCCGCAGGATGGCCACGTCCTCGATCTGCACGAGCGTCGTGTCGCCGATCGCGATGCGGTCCCCCGACCGGCGGCCGATGACGCGCAGCCCCTCGTCGTCGATCTCGTACTGATCCGGGCCGAGCGACTCCATGCGGACGAGCACGTCGACGAACGGATCCTCGACGTTGACGTAGACGCCCGTGCCCACGAGGCCCGTCACGGTCCCCTCGAAGATGTCCCCGAGCCGCGAGCGCATGAGGAGCGCGCGGTGCAGATCGACCACCTCGCGCTCCACCTCCATCGCCTTGCGCTCGCGCTCGGACGCCGTGATCGCCGCCTCGCGCAGCCGCTCGATGGCCGCCTCGCTGCGGTCGACGCGCTCGCCGCGCAGCACCGCGCGGATCGCCCGGTGCGCGGTGATGTCCGGGTACCGCCGGATGGGCGAGGTGAAGTGCAGGTACGCGCTCGAGGCGAGGCCGAAGTGGCCCACGTTGGCGACGTCGTACACCGCCTGCTTCATCGCGCGGAGCAGGAGCATGTGCAGCACCTGCTTCTGCGGGTGCGCGTCGAGCTTCTTCAGGAACACCGACAGCTTCTTCGGGTCGGCCGCGTCCTCGGGATCGAACGCGAGCCCGAGCTCTCCGCACATCGTCGCGAAGCGCTCGAGCTTCGCCTGGTCCGGCGGCGCGTGGTACCGGAACACGGTCGGGATGCTCTGGTCGACGACGAACTGCGCGCAGGTCTCGTTCGCGAGGAGCATCAGCTCCTCGATGAGCTGGTAGGCCTTCGCCACGCCCGGGTCGTGGCTGCGCTTCTGCACGTCGACGGGCGCGCCCGTCTCCGGATCGAGCACCACCTTCGCCTCGGGCAGGTCCAGGTCGAGCGCGCCCCGCCGCATCCGCTTGCCGCGGAGCAGCCGCGCGAGATCCCACATCACCTGGAGGTCGTTCCTGTACGCCTCGGCCTCGGGGCTGCGCGGCGGCTCGGCGGTGAAGCCGAGCGCGCGCGCCACGCCGGGGTAGGTGAGCTTCGCCGCCGAGCGGATGTACCCCTCGATGACGCGGGCGCGCCGCACCGTCGCCGCCGCGTCGAGCTCGACCTCCACGCACAGGCAGAGCCGGATCACCCCCGGCAGGAGCGAGCAGAGGTTCGACGACAGCGCCCGCGGCAGCATCGGGATCGCCCTGTCGGGCAGGTAGATCGAGTTGCCGCGCGCGAGCGCCGCCTGGTCGAGCGCGCTGCCCGGCCGCACGTAGTGCGACACGTCGGCGATCGCGATCCAGGCGCGGTACGAGCCGTCGTCCTCGCGGATCACCCAGACCGCGTCGTCGTGGTCGCGCGCGTCCTCCGGATCGATCGTGGGCATGGGCAGGTGGGTGAGGTCGGTGCGCCCCTCGAGCGCCTCGGCCGGCACCTCGCCCCCGAACGCCTCGGCCTCGGCGATCGCCTCCGGCGCGTGCTCCTCCTCGATCCCCTCGCGCATCAGGATCTTGGCGACCTCCACGTTCGGATCGCCGGGCGTGCCGAGCACGGCCTCGAGCACGCCCTCCGGGTTCTCCTCCGGCAAGTCCGGGAAGCGGGAGATCGACACGACCGCCGCGGCGCCGTCCTCGGCGTCGGCCGGCGCGAGCGGCCCGCCCTTCTCGCGCGGCACGATCACGATGGGCCCCCGGACGCGCCCGTCGTCCGGCTCGAGCCACGCGCTCTTGCCGCGGCGCCGCAGCACGCCGGCCACGCGCGCGTGGCGCCGCTTGATGACGCGGACGACCTCCCCCTCCACGCCGCGCCGCGAGCGCGCCGCGATGCGCACCGCGACGGTGTCGCCGTGGAGCGCGCCGCCCATCGCCTCGGGCGAGATGTAGACGTCCTCGGCCGCCCCGCCGAGCGACACGAAGCCGAAGCCGCGCGGGTGCACCGTGAGCGTCCCCTCGCGCTCGGCGCCGCGCGCCTCGACCTGCTGGGCGCTCATGCGGAACCGCTGGCCGGGGAGCGCGACGATGCTGCCCTCCGTCGACAGCTCCTCGAGCAGCCGCTGCAGCTTCGCGTAGCGGCTCGGCTCGAGGCCGAGGCGCTCCGCGATCTCGTTCGCGTGCAGGGCGCGCTTGAAGGAGGACAGCAGGCCGACCACGGCCTCCCGGCGGCGCGCGCCGAGGCTGGTCGTCGGAGAATCTCCGCGAGATGAAGAACGCATGAAACTCGACTAGCACGAGTCTCCTCTCGCTGGCTGTCTCCGCCCGGGTCCGGTATGCCTCGAGCCCACGCCACTCGAGCCGCCACGACCGATGCTGCTGAACTCGATCGCCCTGCTCCTCGCGCTGATCTTCCTCGTCGCCCTCGCCGCGAGGGGCAACCTCTTCGCGGTGCGTCCGTCCAGCGACAGACAGGCTGGGCGAGGAGCATCGGACGCTCCTCGGGCGGGCCCCGAGGCGGCTGCGCCTTCGGCCGGAGACAGGCGGGCCGGGCGCGCCCGGTTCTTCGTCACGCTCTTCCGGCTCGCGCTCTTCGTCGCGATCACCGCGAGCGCGGCGCTCGTGGTCGAGTACCAGAACGCGGGCGACCCGGCGTTCTGCGGCGTCGGCTCGGGCTGCTTCGCCGTCCGGGTGTCGCCGTACAGCCGGCTCTTCGGCGTCCCGCTGCCGAACCTCGGCCTCGCCGCCTACACGACGCTCATCGCCGCGTCGCTGCTCGCGCGCGAGCGCTGGCACCACGTCGCCATCGCGGCCGCCTCGGCGCTCGGCGGCCTCGGCGCCACGGTGCTCCTCGGGCTGCAGGCGTTCGCGATCGGCGCGTTCTGCGCGTGGTGCATCGCGGTCGACCTCGCGGCGCTCACCGCGGCGGTCACGGCGGCCCTCGTCGCGTGGCAGGCGTGGCGCATGCCGCGCGCGGCCTTCGAGCGCGCCGCCCAGGGGGGCCTGCCGACCACGACGGTGTGGGGCGCGGCGTCGGTGGCCGCGATCGGCCTGCCGTTCCTCTGGGGCAGCCACCCGGTGATCCCGCCGCTCCCGCCGGAGATCGCGGCGATGCAGGAGCCGGGCAAGGTCACCATCGTCGCCTTCACCGACTTCGAGTGCCCGTTCTGCCGCAAGCTGCACCCCGAGCTGAGCAAGATCGAGGAGGCCCACGGCGACCGCGTGCGCCACGTGCGCAAGATGATGCCGCTCCCGAGCCACCCCGGCGCGCTCCCCGCGGCGAAGGCCTATGTCTGCACCCCCGAGGACAGGCGCGAGCAGGCCGCGGCGCTGCTCTACAGCGCGCACCCCGGCAGGCTCACCGGAGGGCGCGTCGCGTCGGTCCTCGCGCCGCTCGGGCTCTCGGCCACGGAGCTCGAGGCGTGCCTCGCCGCGCCGTCGACGCAGGCCGCCATCGACGCCGACGTCGCGCTCTATGGGCGGATGGAGGCGCGCGGGCTCCCGTTGACCTACGTCGGGCGGCGGCTCGTGGTCGGGTACAACCCCGAGCGCATCCGCGATGGGCTGCGGCGCGAGGTCGCCGGCGATCCCTTGAGCTTGCCGCTCCCGTGGCTGTTCGTCGCCCTCTTCGGCGTGGCCGCGGCCGCCGTGCTCGTGGGCGGCCGGGATCGCTCGCGCGGCGGCGCCGTGGACGACGGCGGCGGCGCGTCTCCGTCATCCGCCTCGCCGCCCTCGTCGTCCGCGCCGTCCTCGTAGGGGCGGCCGTGAGCCACATCGCGCCCGCCGCTGCCTTTCGCGGCTGGTCAGCGGATGACAGAATAGCTCATGACTGATCATCCCGAGCTAGCTGGCAAGCTCCCCCTGGAGTTCTTCCGCCAGCTTCCCAAGACCGACCTGCACGTCCACCTCGACGGCTCGCTGCGCCTCGAGACGATCATCGAGCTCGCCCGCAGCCACCGCGTCGAGCTCCCGACCTACGAGCCGAGCGAGCTGCGCAAGGTGATGAACCTGGGGCAGAACTGCGGCTCGCTCGTCGAGTACCTCAAGGCGTTCGACATCACGCTGCGCGTCCTGCAGACGGAGGAGGCGCTCTACCGCGTCGCCTACGAGCTCGCGGAGGACGCCGCGCGCGAGAACGTCCGGTACATGGAGGTCCGCTACTCGCCGATGCTGCACACCCGCCTCGGGCTGCGCCTCACGAGCGTCGTCGAGGCGGTGCTCTCGGGGCTCAGGGCGGCGCGCGACGCGCTGGGCATCGAGAGCAACGTCATCGTCTGCGGCATCCGCAACATCTCGCCCGAGTCGTCGCTGGAGATGGCGGAGCTCGCGGTGGCCTACAAGAGCCGCGGCGTCGTCGGGTTCGACCTCGCCGGCGCCGAGTACGACCACCCGGCGAAGCACCACAAGGCTGCCTTCCAGCTCGTGCGGCAGAACAACATCAACTGCACCATCCACGCCGGCGAGGCGTACGGCCCCGAGTCGATCGCCCAGGCGCTCCACGTGTGCGGCGCGCACCGGATCGGCCACGGCTGTCGCCTGCGCGAGGACGGCGGCCTGCTCCACTACATCAACGATCACCGCATCCCGCTCGAGTGCTGCCCGTCATCGAACGTGCAGACCGGCGCCGTGCGCGATCTCGCGTCGCACCCGCTCAAGCTCTACCAGAGCCTCGGCCTGCGGGTGACGGTCAACACCGACAACCGGCTCGTCACCGACACGACGGTGTCGCACGAGCTCTGGCACTGCCACACGAAGATGGGATTCGGCCTGAAGGAGATCAAGTCGACCATCGTGGCCGGCTTCAAGAGCGCCTTCCTGCCGTTCCACATCAAGCAGGCGTACCTCCGCCGCGTGACCGAGGAGCTCGAGCGCTTCTCCGCCGACGGCACGATCCGCCCCGCCCCGCCCCCCGCGGCCCCTGGCCACGAGGTCCTCGAGCTCGCCCCGAGGGACGGGAAGGACGGCAGGACCCCGGCGTCGGTCGAGGAGGCCGCCAACTGACGCGCTGACGCGCTGACGCGCTGGTCGGAGACCAGGCGGCGCTCAGCCGCCCTTCCACTCGGTCCGCTGCACCACGGGGAGCTGCAGCGCGCGCTCCCGGTCCAGATCGAGCGACCCGAGGTGGATGGCGATCGGCGACTGCACCCACTTGAAGATCGATCGCGTGAACAGCGTCGCGAACTTCTCGGCCCAGGACCGCAGCGCGGCGGGATCCTTGTCGGGGAACAGGCTGGGCAGCGCCGCGGCCAGCTCGTCGGCGGCGAGCTTCTCCGCGCCGTAGAGGTAGAGGCACGCGTCGAGGACCTCGAACGGCATGAGCTCGGCCTCGCCCGACTGGTTCTCGGCGAGCTCCGGCCCCGCGGTGGTGGCGAGCGTCTGCTGGATCCCCTTGAACCCGAAGCGCTGCGAGAGGCGCTCGATCAGGGCGATGACCACCGTCTTCGGCAGGTTGGCGATCACGCTGAACGCCCCCTCGAGGTCGCCGCCCACGGTGGTGTAGCCGAGCGCCTTCTCGCTCATGTTCCCGGTCTGCAGGAACAGCGCGCCGCTCGTGTTCGACCAGTTCCACATGCGCCCGCCGCGGATGCGCGCCTGCACGTTCTGCTTCGTGAGCTCGGTGAGCTGCCGGTCCCCGCCCACCATCGCCTGGGCGGCCTCCATCTCCCGCGGGAACGCGTCCTCGATCGGGATCACCGCGAACGACACCCCGAGATCGTCGGCGATCTGGGCCGCCGCCCGGTGCGTCGCGTCGCTGGAGTAGCGCGACGGCATGAAGAACGCGTGGAGCGAGGTCTTCATCCGGTCGCGCAGCGCCTGGCCCTCGAGATCCGGGTAGAGCAGCCGCACCGCGCGCCAGGCCACGAGCAGCGTGAGGAGCGAGTCGCGGCCGCCCGAGAGCGCGAGGCCGATGCTCTTGAACGCGCCGATCTTGCGGTAGTAATCGGCGACGCCGAGCGCGAGCACCTCGTAGAAGTCGTCGAGCAGCTCGTCGCGCGGGGAGATCGCCGGCAGCGCGGCCGACGGCAGGAACGGCGTCGTGCCGGGCGGCGGGGCGGGGTAGGCGAGGCGCGAGCGGTCCGCGGTCTCCCCGTCGACGCGGAGGACCTCCACCATGTGCGGCGAGGCGCGCCGGAACTCCTCGAGGTCGCTGCGCCAGGTGCTCGCCTCGCGTCGGCAGCGCGTCGTCCGGTCGAGGTCGACGACGGCCGCGGAGAACCCCTCGCGGAAGCGCGGCGCCTCCAGCATCGGCCGGCCATTCTGGTTGATGAACCCGCCGCCGTCGAAGACGAGCCCGTCGTTGCCGCCGACGAGGTTCGCGTACGCGATCGTGCACTGGTTGTCCGCCGCGCGGGTCGCGATCATCTCGCGCCGGGTGCCCGTCACCCCCGCGCGGAACGGCGACGCCGAGATGTTGCAGATGATCTCCGCGCCCGCGTAGCAGCGCCGCCGCATCGGGCCGTCGGGCGACCAGATGTCCTCGCACACCTCGACCGCGATCGTCCCGAAGTCGAAGGCGAGGATGCGGTCGCCGCAGATCACGCCGTCGGCGTCGAGCTCCATGAACGGCATGCCGCGCGAGAACGTCCGCGCCTCGTAGAAGATGTTGTACGTCGGCAGCTTCTCCTTGGGGGAGAAGGCGAGCACCCGGCCGGCGTGGACGATCGCGCCGGCGTTGAAGAGGTCGCCCCCCACGCCGACGGTCACGCCGATGACGAACGCGGTGCGGAGCGCCGCCGTCTCCTCGGCGAACCGGCGGAGCTCGCGCTGCTGGCTCGCGACGAACGCCGGCCACTGCACGAGATCCTCGGAGGCGTATCCGCCGATCACCTGCTCCGGGAAGACCGCCAGCGTGACGTCGTCGCGCGCCATGGCGTGGGCGAGCGAGAGGCACCGGTCGGTGTTCGAGCGGACGGCGCCGACGGTCGCGTTGACGTTGGCGATTCCGATCTTGACGAGTCGCATCGCGCAGCAGCCTAGCGCGGCAGCACGGCGCTGAGCAGGCCGAAGAGCTTGTCGAGCTCCCCCGGCGTCACGCGCCGCTTCGCCTTCACCCGGTCCCCCTCGGCGAAGAACCCGATCGGGTCGACCACGCGGACGGTGACGATGGCGATGCGGAACGAGGTCGTGCGCTCGACCTCGTCGTTGAGGAACTCCGCGTCGCGGGCGGCCTGCTCGGGGCTCTCGCTCGGCCCGTCGAGCGCCAGGTGGGCGCCGCCGTCCTTGGCCAGCGTCACGGTGGCCTCGAGCGACCTCAGCGTCGGCGGCACGCGGGGCGCCTCTCGCGGCCCTTTCAGGGTCCGCGCCGGGTCGACAGCCGCGGCGATCGCGGCCTCGTCGCCGGTCGGGTCGGGGAAGCCCCCGGTCCCGACGAAGCGCCGCGCCTCGCGCGCCCTCGAGACCGGCAGCACCACGAGGAAGTTCGGCTCCACGGTCGCCACCACGCGGGTGTGCCCCTTGATGGTCACGCGCACCGCGGGGACGCCGAGCCCCTCCTCCCGGGAGCCCGGCGGCTGGCTGCGCGACAGCAGCGCGTCGAGCCCCGACGCCAGCCGTTCGGGCGGCACGTTGTGCTCCAGGACGATCACCGCCTCGCTGGCCGCGTCCGCGCGCGGCGCGGTGACGAACGCGCGCTCGAGGTCCCGCTCCGGATCGAGCCCCGTGCCGCCGAGCACGGGCCCCCACAGGTCGAGCGCCGCGAGCCGCGCCATGATGGGGTGGCCCCGGGTCCTGTCGGCGTAGACGAGCACCGAGACCTTCCCCCCGGCGATCGACTGCGCGATCGCCGCCGCGTTGCGCGGCTTCGGCGGCGGCGGCATCTCCGCGTCGACCGGCGTCCCCGACGACGCGGAGCCGCACGAGACGACGAGGAGGGCGAGGGCGATGACGAGGAGCCCGAGCGGCGCCCGGCGCATCGCGGCGGAGAGCCCTTGGCGAACGGACTGCATCACCTGGGCGACGTTACCGGCACCCCCTCGATCCGGCTAGCGGGGCAAGCCTGACCGGCGCTCCGGCCACGCGCCGATCCGGCGAGGCGGGGCGCGGGGACGCGGCGATCCGCCGATGCGGCGGTCGCCTCGAGGATGCGAGAAGGTGCGCAGGCTCGCGGACCCCGCGAGCGTCTCGCAGCGGGGCGGCCATCCCTCTTCCTCGCGTCGGGACCTGGAGTAGGATGCGCCCCCGCGGTCACGCCGAGCTCGTGCGCCGCGAGGATCCGTGTCTCGCAACGTTGCGGCCGCGGAGCCCGACCCTGTTGAAGAGGAGTGTCACCCCATGGCGGTCCGTCCTTCCGACCTGCACGCGATCCCCCTGTTCGAGAGAATCACGGAGGACCACCTCGACGAGCTGATGATGGCGTTCCAGCGCCAGGAGGTCCCGTCGGGCCACGTGCTCTTCGAGGCCGGGAGCGCGCCGGCGCACATGCTTCTCCTGGTCCAGGGCGAGGTCGCGCTGCTCGACGCGGGCGAGACGCGCTTCCGGCTGACCCCCATCTCGCCCATCGGCGAGCTCGGCGCGCTGACCGGCCTCCGGCGGACGACGACCGCGGTGACGACGCAGCCCTCGGAGATCTGGCGCATCGGCGTCGCCGAGCTCCAGGACTTCTTCGAGGAGCACGGCGACGTCGCCTACCCCTTCTACAACAACCTGCTCAACGTCGTGGCCGGCAAGATCCGGCGCGACGCGCGGCGGATCGAGGAGGTGCGCGCGAACCTCATCCGCACGCAGAAGGCGATGAAGCGGCTGCTCGAGCTCGTGCTCGACAGCGAGGAGACGCCGCTGAGCAAGGTCATCTGCGCGACGCTCGAGGATCTCATCGAGAAGAACCGGCGCTCCCACTACATGGTCGAGCCGGCCCACACGCTGAAGAGCTCCGTCCGCCTGGACAGCGGCGCCCTCGTCCCGGTCGTCGAGCTCTCCGACGGCTGGATGCGCCTCGCCGGTCTGCGCGACGCGGCGAAGGGCGCGCACTGGAGCGGCGTTCTCGTCCTGCCCGCGCGCGAGATCCCGGTGAGCGGGACGATCGACGCGGTCGACGACCACGGCGCGCTGGTGAAGCTCGACCTCTTGATCGACGAGTACGCCGCCGCGCTCCAGGACTACCTGACGCGCCTCCAGATGCTGGATTTCGTGGTGTGATCGGCGGCGCGCGCGAGGAGCGCGCCGCCCGCCGCGCGGCCTCGCGGCGCCCGGCTCCCTCTTCGCGCCGCGCTCAGACCGTTGCCAGGGTCGTGCCCGGTGATCTACGGTTCCAGCAGCTCCCTGACATCGCAACGCTGAGCCGAAGTGGCGGAATGGCAGACGCGGCGGATTCAAAATCCGCTGTCCGCAAGGGCTTGTGGGTTCGAGTCCCACCTTCGGTACTGATACGGATCCCTGGATGAGGCGCCCGAGCGCCCGCTTCGACCTCTGTTCTCCCGGTCGTCGCTATCGCCGAAAGCGCTTGTAGATCCCGGATTTCCGTGCCGCGTGACGGCGCGCGCGCTGGCGGGCAGACGTCCTGGTCGCAGGACGGCGCGGCGGGGCGCGGCCGTCCGTGACGCTGGGCGAGCGTGGACGGCGCGCTCCGTCAGAACAAGGCGCCGTCGGGCTGCTACGCTCGGCTCGCATGGCGCGTCGGACCGGAGGCATGGAGCGGCTGGGCGCGTTGATCCAGCGGGGGTCCTCGCTGGCCGCGCCGGCGGAGGTCGACACCGCGCCGATGCCGTTCCGCGACTGGGAGGCGGCCGTGGGGTCGCGGATCGCGGCGCGCGCCCGCCCGCTCAAGCTGGAGCGCGGGGTGCTGCACGTGCGCGCGGCGAGCTCGACCTGGGCGCAGGAGCTCTCGATGCTCGGCGACGCGATCACGACGCAGCTCCGTGCGCGCGGCCTCCCGGTGCAGTCGCTCCGTTTCCGCGTGGGCAAGGTGGATCCGGTCGCGCGTCCACCCTGGCGCGAGGAGGTCCGCCCGGCGCCGAAGGAGGCGCCGCTCCCGGTCGAGGTGCGGCGCGAGCTCGGCAAGGTCCCCGATCCCGAGCTGCGCGACGCGATCGCGAAGGCGGCCGCGAGGAACCTCGGCTGGCAAGAGGCGGAGGCGCGCGCGCGCCCTCGCAACGCGCCGCCGCCGGTCCCCCCGGCGGCCCCGCCGCAGCCGTCTCGCGCGACGCCGCCGCCGGTTCCCTCGGGTACGCCCGCCTCGCGCGCGGCGTCTCGCGCGGCGCCGCCGCAGGTCCCCTCGGGTACGCCGGCCTCGCGCGCCACCTCGCGCGCGGCGCCGGCGCCGCCGCCGCGCGCGCCCACTCGGCCCGCCGCGCCTGCTCGCGCGGCGCCGGCCGACGACGAGGCGGCGCCCGCTACTTCGCCGCGACGAGCCGCTCGAGACCCTCAATCCGCTGCATCAAGAACCGCTCGGTCGGACCGAACGAAGGCGCCATCCGGCGAAGGTCGTCGAGGTAGATCCTGAGCGGCTGGATGTCGAGCGACTTGACCCGCCGGACCACGGTGTAGAGCTCATCGACCACGGGCCCGGGCAGCGGGCGGCGCGCGATCGTGAAGAGCTCGAACGCGTAGTTCACCCAGCTCCCCTTGGTCGTCGCGCCGGCGAGGCGGGCCGCGTAGCGCGCGGCGAGCTCCGCGGCCGGCATCTCCAGCGGCACGTTCGTCCGCGCGCGGCTGAGGATGTCGATCAGCACCGTCTGCAGGATGCGCTCGGCCTCCTCGCTCCGGCCCATCGCGAGCGCCTTGTCGGCGAGGCTCGCGAGCAGGCGCAGCGACTGGAAGCCCTTCGAGCCGCCGTCGCCCGTCGGGCTCGTGAGCTCCGTCGGGTCGTCCGACATCTTGCGCATCTCGGTCAGCGCCATCGCGCCGAGCGTCGCCGTCGCGCGCCGGAACTCGACCCCGTAGGCGTCGTGCGGCCGCGACTCCTCGCCGCCGTAGAGCAGCATCTCCTGGCTGCCGATGATGATGCGGTCGCCGTCGACCAGCTCGCGCTGGCCGGAGATGCGCGTGCCGTTGACGTACACGCCGTTCCTGCTCTCGAGGTCGATCGCCGCGACGCCGTCGCTCCGCACCTGCAGCGTCGCGTGGCGACGCGACACCAGCGGGTCGTCGAGCGAGAGCTGGCAGTCGCCGCTCCGGCCAATCACGAAGGGCCCTTCGGGGAGCTCGAAATCGTGCGCCAAGTACCGGAGGCGGAAAGGCATGGTCTATTTCAGTGCGCCGAGGCGCTCGAGCCCTTCGATACGCTGGAGGATGAACCGCTCCGCCGGGGTACGTTCTCCTGCACGCTCGCGGAGCCGCTTCGCATAGCCACGGAGAATGGACATGTCGACGGCCTTCACCTTGCGGAGGACACTATACAGCTCATCGACGAGGTAGGCGGGAAGGAGGAGCTCGAGCCGCGTATTCAGCTCGAAAATGTAGTTGATCCAGGACCCCCGGCCGGTGGCCCCGGCCAGTCGGGCCGCGTACGCGCTGGCCTTCTCGACCAGCTCGGGCTGCACGGCGCCGACGCCCCCCTCCCGCGCCTTGGTCAGGATGTCGTTGAGCGAACGCTGGAGGATGCGCTCCGCCTCGTCGACGCGCCCCAGGGCGAGCGCCTTGTCGGCGACGCTGCCGATCAGGCTGAGCGCGTGCACCCGCTTGTCGGGGTGCTGCGGGATGAGCCCGGGGAGCGACCGCCGCGAGGCGATGGCCGTCGCGCCGTCGTCCTCGCCCGAGGACATCTCGCTCATGTCGACCGTGCGCGCGTTCTGCTGCCGCGTCCACAGCGGCGCGCTGCGCGGCGAGTGCGTCGAGCTCGGCTCGATCGCCCCGAGCAGGAACATCTCCTGCCCCCCGATCGCGATCTTGTCGCCGTCGGACAGGAGCTGGCGCCCCGTGATCCGGTTCCCGTTGATGAGCACGCCGTTGCGGCTGCCGAGATCTTCGATCGCCACGCCGCCTTCACCGACGGTCAGCAGCGCGTGCTTGCGCGACACCAGCGGGTCGTCGAGCGATAGCTGGCAGTCGGCGCTCCGTCCGATGAAGAACTCGCCGAGCGGCACCTCGAGATCGTGGGCGAGGTAGCGCAATCGGATGCCCATGATCGAGCCATACCAACAGCCCAACAGGCCGTCAAAAGTCAGCTTCCGGGCCGCGTGGTATTGGTTTGCAAGCCCACAAGAACGGTCGTGGAGCGCGGGCGGAGACGTCCGCTGCCATCTTACAGTGTCACACCGCGACAGACGGCGCGCGGCCGGCCAGGGCGGAGGCTCAGGGGTGGCGGGAGAGGACCCGGAGCAGCGCGAGGATGAGCCGCGGGTGCGCGACGAGGCCGTAGATCTTGAGCTCCCCGCTGGCCACGAGGCGCGCGAGCTCGCGCAGCGGCTCGCTCTGCCGGCGGTGCAGCACGCCCAGCTTGGGGAGGCTCACCCAGCGGTGGAACGCGATGTCGGGGAGCCTTCGGAGCGCCGCCTCGTCCCCGCAGAACGTGACGGACGGGATGCCGATCGCGCCGTCGTGGATGGTGAGGCGCCCGTGATCGAAGCGCATCGTCATCGACGTGCCGCTGTCCTGCGCGACGACGAGCACGGAGCCGCGCAGCGCCCGGAAGTCGGACGCGCGCCGCGCGTCGCCCGCGAGGTGCTCGCGGATCAGGCCGCCGAACTGGGCGGCGAGCGGGTTCTCCTCAGCGCCTGGGGCGAGATCGATGATGGGCTCCATGGCGTTGCTTCACCCGGCCGCGCGCGCTCCGTCCACCCCGATGTCCCGGCGGAGCACCTTGCCGTCGAAGTCGATCGCGCTCGCCGCGCGGAACGCGCGCTCCCGCGCCTCCGCGAGCGAGTCGCCCGCGGCGGTGACGGCGAGCACGCGGCCGCCCGCGGTGACGATCGCGCCGTCCCGCTCCGCCGTGCCCGCGTGGTTCACGAACGCGCCCTCCACCGCGGCCGCGGCGTCGAGGCCGCGGATGACGTCGCCGGTCACGGGCGCCGTCGGGTAGCCGCGCGCCGCGAGGACGACGGTGAGCGCGTGGCGGCCGGGGGCGACGCGCGCCGCCCCGGCGTCCAGCGCGCCCGCCGCGGCCGACGCGCAGAGCTCGGCGACGTCGCCCTCGAGGAGCTCCATCAACCCCTCGCACTCGGGATCGCCGAAGCGGACGTTGTGCTCGAGCAGCACGGGATCTCCCGCCGGCGTGATCATCAGCCCCGCGAACAGGACCCCGCGGAAGGGCCTCCCCTCCGCGCGCATGCCGTCGATGGTGGGCCGGAGGATCTCGCGCTCGACGCGCGCGGTGAGGGCGGGGGTGACGCGGGCGCTCGGCGCGAACGCGCCCATGCCGCCGGTGTTCGGCCCGGTGTCGCCCTCGCCGACCCGCTTGTGATCGCGCGCGGCCGGCAGGACGAAGATCGCCTGGCCGTCGCTGAGGGCGTGCAGGCTGGCCTCCTCGCCCTGGATCGCGTCCTCGAGGATCACGGTCGCGCCGGCGTCGCCGAAGCGTCGGTCCACGAGCATGTCCTTCGCGGCCGCGAGCGCCTCGTCGACGGTCGTCGCGACGACGACGCCCTTGCCGGCGCAGAGCCCGTCGGCCTTCACGACGATGGGCGCGCCGCGCTCGCGGATGATGCGCGACGCCTCGTCGAAGGAGCGCGCGATCTGGAACGGCGCGGTCGGGATGCCGTGGCGCGCGGCGAACTCCTTCAGGAACGCCTTCGACCCCTCGAGGCGCGCCGCCTCGCGGCTCGGCCCGAAGACGGCGACGCCCGCGGCGGCGAGCGCGTCGGCGACGCCCGCGCAGAGCGGCGCCTCCGGGCCGACGACGACCAGATCGACGTGCTCGCGAACGGCGAGCCGGGTCACCTCGTCGGGCGCCATGGAGGCGAGATCGGCGCGGCGGATCGGGGCGCGGCCCGCGCCGCCCTGCGCGTGGGTCCCGGCGTTCCCGGGCGCCACGACGACCTCGGCGACCGAGGGCGATCGGGCGAACGCGCGCGCGAGGGCGTGCTCGCGCCCCCCCGAGCCGAGCACGAGGATGCGGCGATCTGACCGGCGGCTGTTCGCGGTGGAGCTCACCCCCGCGCGCTACCACGCGGCGGGCCTCGCTGTCGAGGCGCCTCGCGCGGTCGCCCGGTCCGGGAAGGCCCCGCGGCGCCCGGCGTCGTGATAGAAGCGCCCGCGGGGCGCGCGGCGCGGCTCAGCGTGGGCCGCGGGCGCGCGTCGCCGGGCCGCCTCGCGAGAGGACCGGGCGGCGGATCCCTGAACATTCTGGAGGGGACAGCGGGCGCGGATCCCCGGACGTCGAGGGGACAGCGAGCGCGGCTCCCCGTCGTGGAGACGAGCGATGACTCACCGGGCTTCGTGGGATGAATACTTCATGCGCATCGCCGAGGTCGTCGCGTCGCGGGCGACCTGCGACCGGAAGCACGTCGGCGCGGTGATCGTGCGCGACAAGAGCATCCTGGCGACGGGGTACAACGGATCGATCCGCGGGCTGCCTCATTGCGACGAGGAGGGGCACCTCATCGAGGACGGCCACTGCGTGCGCACGATCCACGCGGAGGCGAACGCCATCATCCAGGCCGCGCGGAACGGGGTGCGGATCGACGGCGCGACGGTCTACGTCACGGCCTCGCCGTGCTGGGGGTGCTTCAAGATGATCGCGAACGCGGGCATCTCGCGCGTCGTCTTCGGCGAGTTCTACCGCGACGAGCGCATCTTCCGGCTCGCCACGGAGCTCGGGCTCGAGCTCGCCCCGCTGTCGCGGCGCGAGACGCCCGCCTGACGCGCGACCCACAAAAAGCAAGTGGGCCCGCCACACTCGCTTTCCGCTACCGTTGCTCCCTTCCGGGCCTGGCGGGGTTCACGGCGCGCTGTCGGCGGACCCATGAGGTTCAGGCGCTGTCGCCTGACGCAGAGACTTCGTAACCGAACCTCGGGTCCGTGTCGAGTGTCCATGACGCTCGCCGCGCGCTTTGTGGTCACGCATGTCGGCTGCCTCTCGCGGCTCCCGGCGGTTCCCGGCGAGCGCCTCCCCCCTCGTCCCCTTCTGGGCGCCATCCCCCCGGGCGAGCGACCTGGAGCGGGCATCGCCCGGGACTTGCCTCGTACGGGAAGGACCGTACGCTTGAGGGAGTCGTGAATCCGTTCGATGCCGAGGACGAGGGGCGGAGCAGCCGGCTGATTCCGGTGCTCATCTTCATCGGCTCCGCAGCGCTGGCAGCGGCCGCGCTCCGGTTCGCCTGGCAGCAGCCGGTGGTCATGGCCGCGGTGCTCGGCGTGGTCCTCGCGTTCGCCGCCGCCCGCTGGCTCGCTCGCCGCAAGCTGCGCAGGCTGCTCCGCTCGGGGGATGTGCGGTCGGTGCTCCAGCGCTGGTCGCCGACGCTGCACCGCATCCCGCACCCGGCGACGATGGCGCCGCTCATGACGGCGACGGCGTTCGCCGCGTATGGCTGGGTCGACAAGGCGCGCGCGGCCATGGCCGCTGCCGAGCGCGGGCCTGCGTGGGACGCGGCCCTCGAGCACCGGCTCTTCCTGGACACGCTCCTCTACGCCTTCGAGGGCGATCGCGACGCGGCCCTCGAGCGGGCGGGGCGCCTGGAGCGCCTCCCTCTGCCGAACGTCAGCTCTCCCTTCCGCGACCGGGTGGTCACGCTGCGGGCGGCCGCCGGCGCGCTCGCCCGCGCCTTCGCCCACCAGAGCGTGCCGGGCGACCGCGCGCTGCTGGAGCGCGCGAGCGAGGCCAGCCCGCTCGTCTTCTGGGCGATGCGCTACGCCGCGGCCGTCGTGGCCATCGACGAGGGGGAGCTCGCGCGGGTCGAACGGCTCCTCGCCAACGCGCCCTCGTGGCCGCAGGAGTCGACGTTCCGCGCCTTCCACGACGAGATCGCCGACCGCGCCGGCCTCCCCCGCCCGGCGAGCGCGTAGCGTCGCGCGGCTCAGGGCTCGAACAGCGTGCGGATGTAGCAATAGGCGCGCGCGTCGGGGGCCGCGCTGGCCGCGTTTTCCGGCGCATCCGGCACGAACGCGCCGAGCGCGCCGAGCGCGCTACCCATCGCGAAGGTGCGCAGCACGATCCTCGCCCGCATGCCCGCGAAGCACGGCTTGCGGTAGGCGATCTCCACCCTGCGGGCGAGCACCGCGGTGCCGTGCCCCTGCGCGGAGAGGCGCCGGAGCGCGGCCTCCGCGAAGAGCCGCGGGTACACGAGCGAGTTCACGTGCTGGTTCCCGTCGGTGTGATCCAGGCCGAACGCGACGGGGATTGGATCCAGGGTCGGCTCCACGTCGAGCGGCTCCGCGCCCTCTGGCAGGCCCATCAGCGCCTCGGGCGAGCGCCACGCATAGCGGTCCGGCGGCACCGCCGGCAGATCCGGCGACTCGAAGCGCAGCACCTTGCGCGCCCCGGCCTCCGCGAAGGGCCGCGTGAAGACGTGCTCCGCGAACACGCGACCGACCTGGATCTGCTCGCCGGCGCCGGGCGGCGGCGGGCCGTAGGTCCGGCTGCGGCGCGCGCTGGCCGAGAGCCACATGGCCAGGATCAGCCGGTTCACCTCGGCGGCCGCGTCCTCCGTGTGCGCGAGCTGGTAAAGCCCGCGCAGCCGCAGCGGCTCCCGCGCTGCGATCGGCCCCTCACCACCCTCGATGATGAGGCGGGTGAGGATCGGGATGACCCCCTGCGCGCTCATGAGCGCTTCGATGGGGCTCCCCGAGATGAGCTTCCCCCAGATCGCGGGCCCGAGGCCGTGCGGCAGCGCGTCCAGCATCACCCGCCCGGTCTGGCTGACGTCTTCGAAGCGGAGGTTCATGACGGCGGTCGCCTGCTGCTGCTCGGGGACGCGCGGCTCGTCGGGGAGGGTGTGCATGCGTCCTCTCCATAGCTGACGCTGCCGCGCCCTGCATGGTCTGCCGCGCGTGTGCCGGCGTGGCCGGCCGGGTCGGCGGCGGGCCTCCATGGTAGGATCGCCGCGTGACGCTCCTCAAAATCGCCCACATCGGCAACCCCATCCTCAGGCAGCGGGCGCGCGAGGTCACGCCGGAAGAGCTCTCGTCCCGCGCCGTGCAGACGTTCATCGACGACCTGGTGGAGACGATGCGCGACGCGAACGGCGCGGGCATCGCCGCCACTCAGGTCCATGCGCCGCTGCGAATCTTCGCGGTCGAGGTGCAGAACAACCCTCGTTATCCGTACAAACCGAACATCCCGCTCACGATCGTGGTCAACCCGGTGATCGAGCCGCTCACGCAGGAGACGTTCGAGAACTACGAAGGTTGCCTGAGCGTCCCGAACCTGAGGGGAGTCGTCGATCGCTACACCGAGATCCGGCTGACCGGCCTCGATCGCGAGGGGAGGCCGATCGACCGCGTGGTGCGCGGCCTCTCGGCGGGCACGTTCCAGCACGAGAAGGACCACGTGGACGGCGTGCTCTTCGTCGATCGCGTGAAGGATCCGCGGACGCTCTGCACGTGGGCGGAGTTCGATCGCCACCACAAACAGCCCTTCATCGATCGCATCGTCCCGTTCATCCAGCGGATGGGCGGCTGAGGTGCCCCGCCGCGCGGAGCCCGGACGATGTCCGTGATCGCGGCACGGGAGGCGCCCGGGGCTCGCGCCAGGCGCGCGATCGTCGCGTTCGGCGCTCATGCGCTCCTGTGCCTCGCAGCGTGCGACGCCAGGGAGGCGGCGCCGGCGGCGAGGGCGCCGGCCCGGGCTGAGCGCGCTCCGGCCGCGATCACGCTCCTGTACACGACCGACGAGCACGGGTGGCTCCTGCCCACCGCCGAGGAGGGGAGGGTGCTCGGCGGCGCTGCCGAGGTGCTGGCGCAGTGGGTCTCGAGGGAGCGCCATTGCGCTGGCCCGGCGCCCGGGGCTCCGCCGCATCTCCTCCCGTCGCCGGCCTGTCAGGACGCGTCGACGCTCGCGCTGTCCGGCGGTGACAACTGGACCGGCCCCGCGATCTCTTCGTATTTCATGGGGGCACCGATGGCCGACGCGATGGCGCGCATGGGCTATGCCGCGTCGGCGTTCGGCAACCATGAGTTCGATTTCGGCAGGGACGCGTTTCTCCGGAACAGGACACGGTCGCGAATCACCTACCTCGCGGCGAACGTGCGCGTGACGGATCCGTCGCTCTCCGCGTTCGCGCTGCCCTCGTTCACCGTGCTCGAGCGGCGCGGGCTGCGCGTCGGGGTCGTCGGGCTGGCGACCGCGCGCACGCGTGAGGCCGCGACGGCGAGCCGCTTCGAGGGCATCGAGTTCCAGGACGAGGAGGCGGCGCTCTCGCGCGCCATTCCCGAGGCGTGGCGCGCCGAGCCGGACGCGCTGGTGCTCCTCGCGCACGAGTGCCAGGACGTGCTCGAACCGCTCCTCGCCCGTCACCCCGAGTGGCGCCTGTCCTTCGTTGGCGCCGGTCATTGCCACAGGAAGGCCGACCTGCGTGTCGGCGGCGTCCCGCTCATCAATCCTGGCTGGCGGCTGCGCAGCTACGCCCGCGTGTCGCTCGAGATCGACCCCCGGCGTCCGCTGCGCCAGCGCGTCGTGTCGACCTCCACGGAGCTCGTCGACGTGTCCCGCCCGGAGGGCGCGCCCGCCGTCCCGCCCGATGAAGCGCTCGCCAGGGCCAGCGCAGGCTGGCAACGAGCGCTGGACGAGGCGCTCGGGGAGCAGATCGGGTATTCGAGCGACGGGATGGAGCGCCACTCCCCCGAGATCCAGCGCTGGATCGCAGGGGCGTGGCGCGACCAGCTCGGGGTCGACATCGCGATCCTGAACAAGGATGGTATCCGCCAATCGGTACCCAGGGGCCCGATCACGAGAGCAACGGTGTTCTCGGTCCTCCCGTTCGACAACAAGCTCGTCATCTGCTCGCTCCGTGGCAGCGACATCCTCGAGGCGCTCCGCCACCCCGACGCGGTGTTCTTCGGCGTATCGCCCTCAGCCAGCGGTCGTCCCGTCCTCCAGGACGGGAGCCCGCTGGACGAGGGCCGCCGCTACACCGTCGCGACGATCGATTTTCTCTATTTCGGCGGGGACGGCTTCCGCTTCCAGGCCCAGGACCCGTCCCCGAGCTGGACGGGCCTCGACTGGCGTGCGCCGGTGATCGCGTGGACCAAGGCGCTCCGCACGACCGCGAGCGCTCCGCTGGACGCGCGCTTCCGCTAGCGTCTTGTCGGACGAACGGTCGCTCGCGAGCTGGGCAGGCAACGCTTGACGCCGGCAGCGCGTCCAGCGCTGAAGCGGCGCTGGACGTGCTGCACCTGCAGGCAGGGGGAGATCAGGCGCCGCCGCCGGTCCGCTCTTCGCGCTCGATCTGCTCCTGGTAGGCGACGCTGTAGCGCGCCCAGGGACGCAGCTTGAGGCGGCGGTAGCCGATCGGCTCCCCGGTGCCCTCGCACATCCCGTAGGTCCCTTCCTTCATCTTGGCGAGCGCCCGGTCGATCTCCGCCAGGACCCGGACATCGCGCTCCAGGAGCTTCGACGTGAGCGAGGTCGCGCCCTCGGCGTTGGCCTCGTCCATCTCGTCCCCCACCTCGCGCGAGACGTCGCGCTCGGCGTGCTGCCGCTCATCGATGTTGGCGACGAGGCTCGCCCGGCGCTCCTCGAGCGCCTGCCTGAGCTCGCTGAGCTGCTCCGGCGTCAGCTCGGGCAGATCGGAGTCGTCCGCATCGGGGGCCGCGCGGCGCACGGGCGGCCTCGGGATGGGGGCTGCCAGCGTGGCGTTCCCGGACGTCTCCGGCCGCGCCGGGCTCGTTCCGTCGCGACTCTCACCTTCACGGTTGTTCATCGGGTTCCTCTCATCGTTTCGGGCAGGTGGGCAATTCGCGTACCGGTCCTGGGCGTGGGCGGACGACGCACGCGCGAGGTCAGGCGACCCAAGGACACGACCGAGCAGGAGCAGCGGCCCCAGGCTCCTGGGTGTGATAGCGCATCCGGGGGCCTATGGCTTCGCGATGCCGGCCATCTGGAGCCCTGCCGCGAGGAGGGCGCCGATGTCCTCGAGCACCGGCTTGGACAGGTTGATCGAGATCTCGGCGCGCGGCGCTGCGCCGCCCTGCTCCTGGGTCGTCACGAACATCAGCCCTTCCCCTTTGTGGGGGAGCTTTGCCAGCGCATCGCCGAACTGCCGGGCTTCCGGGGGCAGCGCCATGCCTCCTGCCGCGTCGGATCCGGACAGCGTCGTGAGCACGTTCTGGAGGGTCCGGGTGATCGGGGCGAGCGTCGTGAATCCGGCCGAGACGAACTTCCCGGTCTTCAGCTTCTCGAGCCCCGGACGCGACGCGAGCGTCTCCGTGTCCGGCGCGCCCGCCTTCACCATCGCGAGCCGCCGCAGCAGCTCGCGCTTGTCGTGGCCGAACGCGATCCAGGTCGTCTTCTCCTCGCCCATGACGAGCAGGTGCAGCGTCACGGTGAGCTTCTGCTTGGGCTTGGCCTTGGTGCCCGGCGCCGCGTCGCCGTCGAGCGGCGGCATCTCGTTGACGATCTGGATCTCGACCGCGAGGGACGTCTTCCCGAGCTCCTTCGGCGCCGCCACCGTCTTGACCGTCGGCAGTTGCTTCGGATCGATGTCGAGCTCCGGGAGCCGCTTGCGGAGCCCCGGCGTGTTGTAGGCGGTGACGACGTTCTTCAGGTACTTCACGTACGTGTCGGGCGCCTCTTCGAGCCCGAACAGGTTCCAGCCGACGAAGCCGCCCATCATGCTGCCGAACATCTCGTGCGGCGTCGGCTTCGCGGTCTTCGCGGCGGCAGGCGGCGCGTCGACGTACCCGTGCGCGGACACGCTCGGCGCCTTGTTGATCGGCAGCGAGAGGACATCGCCGAGCGCCTTGCGATCGGCGGGCGTGCCGATCTTCTCCTTCTCCAGCCACCCTTCGAGCATCGCGCGCAGCGTCTTGAGGATGCCGCTGTAGTGCGCGGGGTCGTAGCCGTGGTCGAAGAAGGCGCCGTGGCTGTCCTTCGGCGCGCGCCAGTAGAGCGCCGGCGCCGGTCCGGCGCGGTTCGCGCCGTCGGCGATGGTCTTCGCGAGCCACGACGACTGGCCCCGGAGCTCCAGGGCCGCCGTGAGGTTCACGCAGGACTGGTTGTCCACCCGGAGATCGACGACCGCCCTGCTCGCGTCGTCGATCAGCGCCGCGAGCTCCTCCTGGACGGCGGTGCTCGCGTCCGTGAGCGCCCGGTCGAACTGGGGGTGCCCGATCGAGAGCTGGCTCTGCGCGAGGATCGGGAGCCCCCCGAGCTGCTGCTTCGCCATGCCGCCGTACTTCGCGCTGAGCGGGACGAAGCGGACCTCGCCGTGGAGGTCGCGCGCCTCGGGCGCGACGGTCGGCAGCGTGCGCGCGAGGTAGGGCCCGAGGGTCGTCACGTCCCGATCCCGGTCGCCGCAGAGGAGCCGCGCCGGCGTCGAGCCTGCGGACGCGGCGAGGAAGCAGCTCGACGACGAGGGCTCCTTGCCGCCGATCTTCCACAGGCCGGGCTTCACCTCGGTCAGGGTGGCGCCGGCCTGGAGCGTGCCCCTCGCCCGCTCCAGCGACGTGAGCCCGAGCGATACGGCCGCGATCGGGTTGCCCCGCTTCGAGCTGTCGTCCAGCGCGACGATCGCGTGCACCGGCGCGTCGAGCGCGATCACCGAGGCGAGCTGGTTCGTATCGATGGAGGGGCTCACGAGCTCGCCCAGGAGGCCCGCGGAGAGGCCCTGCGCGCCCGCCTCGGCGAGCGCCGGCGACATCCCGGCGCACGCGGCGACGCTCGACAGCGTGGCCGCCGGGTTGCTCCAGCGCAGGACGCCCACGACATCGGCGGGCTCGGCGACGGGGGACAGATCGAACTCAGGGGCGGCGGGCTGTGGAGGCCCGGCCTTGACCGCACCCTGTCCTCCTGTCGGCGCGGCAGGCGTGGGGGACGGCCCGCAGGCGATGGGACCGGCCATCAGGACCAGGGTGGCGAGCGGCAGGAGGGTTCGCATGAGCGCCGGTTATACGGCTCCCGGACATCCGAGTCGACGTCCAAGGCGAGCGCCGCGGACGAGACGGCGGACCGCGGCGACCGACGGCGCCGCGGCTGGCGCTGTGAAGGCAAGCGACGAATTGAGGGGATAAATGCAGAACGAGCGCGGCCGAAGCCGCGCTCGTCGCGCTTGCTGGAGGAACGCTCACCTCGCGGTGGTCAGTTCGACTCCTCGAACTCCGCGTCGATGACCGAGTCCTTCCCCTTGCCGCCGGCGGGGGGCGGCGGCTGGCCTCCCGCAGCGCCGCCGGGGCCCGCGCCCCCGCCGTCCTGCGGCGGGCCCGCCTTCTCGTACATGACGCTGGCGATGCGGTGCGCCTCCTTCTCGAGCCGCTCCAGCGTCGCGGTCACGGCCGCGTCGTCCTGCTTCTCGATGGCCGAGCGGCCCTCGGCGATGATCCCGTTCAGCGCCGAGACGTCGCTCTCCGGCAGCTTGTCCTTGTTCTCGCTGATCGTCTTTTCCAGCGTGTAGCAGAGGTTATCGAGCTTGTTGCGCCGCTCGATCTCCTCACGCCGCCGCTTGTCCTCGGCCTCGTGCGTCGCGGCCTCGTTGACCATCCGGTTGATCTCGTCCTCCTTCAGGCCGCCGGAGGCCGTGATCGTGATGCGCTGATCCTTGCCGGTGGCCGTGTCCTTCGCGTGCACCGACAGGATGCCGTTCGCGTCGATGTCGAACGTCACCTCGATCTTCGGCACGCCGCGGGGCGCCGGCATGATGCCTTCCAGGTGGAAGCGGCCCAGGGTCCGGTTGTAGCGGGCCTCGGTGCGCTCGCCCTGGAGCACGTGGACCTCGACGCTCGGCTGGCTGTCGGTCGCGGTCGAGAAGATCTCCTTCTTCTGCGTCGGGATCGTGGTGTTCCTCGAGATCATCACGGTCATCACGCCGCCGAGCGTCTCGACGCCGAGCGAGAGCGGGGTGACGTCGAGCAGAACGAGGTCCTTCACGTCGCCCGAGAGCACGCCCGCCTGGACCGCGGCGCCGACCGCCACGACCTCGTCCGGGTTCACGCCCTTGTGCGGCTCCTTGCCGAAGAACTTCTTGACCGTCTCCTGGACGAGCGGGATGCGCGTCGAGCCGCCGACGAGGACGATCTCGTCGATCTGCTGCGGCGTCTTCTTCGCGTCGGCCAGCGCCTTGCGGGTCGGCTCGAGCGTGCGCTCGATGAGCTGCCGGATCATCTGCTCGAGCTTCGCCCGGGTGAGCTGCTTCTGGAGGTGCTTCGGCCCCGAGGCGTCCGCGGTCAAGAACGGCAGGTTGATCGTCGTCTCCTGCACGTTCGACAGCTCGATCTTCGCCTGCTCCGCGGCGTCCTTGAGCCGCTGCACGACCATCTTGTCGTTCGCGACGTCGATGCCCGTGTCCTTCTTGAACTCGGCCGCGAGCCAGTCCATCACGAGGTGGTCGACGTCGTCGCCGCCGAGGTGGGTGTCGCCGTTGGTCGAGATGACCTGCACGACGTTGTCGCCGACCTCGAGGATCGAGATGTCGAACGTGCCACCGCCGAAGTCGTAGACCGCGATGACCTGCTCGTTCTTCTTGTCGAGGCCGTAGGCGAGCGCGGCCGCCGTGGGCTCGTTGACGATGCGCTTCACCTCGAGCCCGGCGATGCGGCCCGCGTCCTTGGTGGCCTGGCGCTGCGAGTCGTTGAAGTACGCCGGCACGGTGATGACGGCATCGGTCACCTTCTCGCCGAGGTAGTCCTCCGCGGCCTTCTTCAGCTTCTGGAGGACCTTCGCGGAGACCTCGGGGGGCGACATCTGCTTGCCGCGAACCTCGATCCCGGCGTCGCCGTTCTTGCCCTTGCTGACCTTGTACGGGACGCGCTTCGACTCGTCCTGCACCTCCTCGAAGCGGCGCCCCATGAAGCGCTTGGCCGAGTAGATGGTGTTGGTGGGGTTCGTGACCGCCTGGCGCTTGGCGATCTGTCCGACGAGCACCTCGCCCTTGTCGTCCCAGGCCACCACAGACGGCGTGAGGCGCGAGCCCTCCTCATTCACGATGACCTTGGGCTCCTTCCCCTCCATCACCGCGACGACGCTGTTGGTCGTGCCGAGATCGATGCCGATGATCTTGCCCATGACGTTGAACCCTCCGAAAAATGTGTGCGCGACGGCTTGGTACCGCGGGGGGGCGAGAAGTCCCGGCCAGCAGGGCTCGGCTGACAGCTACAGCGAGCCCCTGCTCCAGAGCCGTCAAAAACCGCTGGGAATTCGGATACTTTCGCCGATTTTCGCGAGCTCGCTGGCTCGCGACCGCGAAACTAACCATGTGCGTCCGAGCGTCAACGCCGCCCCTAGCAATTGCCGTGCGCGCCCTCCGGCGGGGCTCCGGCCCTTGACCGAGGCGCCCCCGGGCCGCAGGTAAGCGGTCCGCGCTGCGCGCTGGCCAGCGCCCGCACCGGCGCAACAGCGCCGCGCAACGAGCGGTAACGAGCGGCCGCGACCCGCAGCGGGTGGCAGCGGGTGACGGAGCGGTCGCGGCGCGGCAAGCTCAGCAGGTCGCGTCAGGGCTCTCTGCCGCGCCGGTCTGCGCGGGCCGAGCCTGGACCCGAAGCGCGGAAGAGAAGCCCGGAAGAGACGCGCGCCGGAGGGGCTTCTTGCGGTCCAGAACTCGCTGAGCTATAGGCGCCCTCCCTCGCAACACCCGAAGGACTCACCATGAAGCCCGGCATCCACCCCGAGTACAAGGACTCCACGATCACCTGCGCGTGCGGCGCCGTCGTCGAGACCCGCTCCACCCGCGGCAGCTTTACCACCGACGTGTGCTCCGCGTGCCACCCGTTCTACACGGGCAAGCACAAGATCATGGACGTCGCCGGCCGCGTCGATCGCTTCCGCAGGAAGTACGCGACCGCTGGCAAGTCGGCGGGCTGATCGTCCCCCCGCCCCGACGCCCCCTCCTTTCACAGACACGCCCTTCACGCCGCTCCCCGCCCGGGGCGTGGCGGAGGCTCCGATACGTCCCGAGCCCGCTCGCCACGGAGCGAGCGGTCGAGGCGTCGCGCCGCGCGACGTCATCCACCTCCTTCGCAGCGCTGGTCGGTCGGGCCCATGCGCCAGCCGCGTTATGCGCTAGATTGGAACGCGTATGAGCGAGCAGCCTGCACGTCCGTATATCGGCGGCCAAGCGGTGATTGAAGGGGTCATGATGCGATCGCCGAGCTCGGTCGCGATCGTCTGCCGACGCCGCTCCGGGGAGCTGGTGGTGCGCGAGCAGCCGATGAGCGCGGTCTCCAGGGGGCCGCGCACCTGGCCGTTCGTGCGGGGGGTCGCGACCCTCGTCGAGTCGCTGCGCCTCGGATCCCAGGCGCTCCGCTGGTCTGCGGACCTCTATGAGCAGGACCTCGCGGCCGAGGAGGCCGGCTCGGCCAAGGGCCCGGCGTCCAAGCCGTCGCCGCAGTCGAGCGCCGGACGGAGCGGCGCCAGCCTCACCTCGCTGGCGCTCAGCATGGCGGCGATCGCGGCGCAGGACGTGGAGCCCGCGCAGGTCACAGGCGGCCCCGCGTCGGGCGGCGACGGCGGCGCGAAGAAGCGGGGAGGGGGCATGGGCCTGCTCCCGATCGCCTTCGCGGTCCTGCTCTTCGTGGCGGCGCCCCAGGCCGGCGCCGAGCTGGTCAACAAGCTCCTGGGCCTCGGGCTGGAGGTCACCTCGCCGGGGTTCCAGGCGATCACCGGCGTGGCGAAGCTCGCCATCGTCGTCACCTACCTCCTCCTGATCCGCCAGATCCCGGAGGTGCGGCGCGTCTTCCAGTTCCACGGGGCGGAGCACAAGGCGATCTCCACCTACGAGGCGCACGAGGCGCTCGAGGTCGAGAACGCGCGCCGGAAGACGGCCATGCACCCCCGCTGCGGGACGACGTTCCTGGTGATGGTGGCGCTCGTGTCGATCGTTGTGTTCTCGGTCGCCGGCGCGTCCCTCGGCGCGCTCCTGCCCAAGCTGCCCGGCGGCCGGCTCGTGGAGAGCGTCGGCTTCTTCCTGATGAAGCTGCCGTTCCTCCCGCTGATCGCCGCGGTCACCTTCGAGATCCAGCGGATCTTCGCGCGGTATTGCACGACCGGCCCGCTCCGCGTGCTGCTCTGGCCGGGGTTCCTGGTCCAGAAGATCACGACGGCGGAGCCGGACGACGCGCAGCTCGAGGTCGCGCTCGCCTCGCTCCGCGCGACGCTCTGGCGCGAGGAGTCGGTCGCCGCGCCGGCCCAGCCGGACCGGGTGTTCGCGGACTACTCCAAGCTGCTGGCCGACCCCGGCTACGCTGGCGCCCACGGCTAGCGAGCGCCGGCGTCGCCGCCGCGCGCGTCATTCCGCCGCCGTCCAAACCCGCCCGTCTTCGGATTGCAGATGCTACCTATCGCGAAACTCGAGGCGGTCCAGCGCCGCTTTCAGGAACTCGAGCACCTCATGTGCAGCCCCGCGGTGCTCGCCGCCCCGGCCGAGCTCCAGCGGCTCAACCGCGAGCGGACCGAGATCGAGCCCGTGGTCGCCGCGTTCGCCAGGCTGCGCGACGTCGAGCGGCGCATCGCCGAGGATCGCGAGGCGCTCAGCGACCCCGACCTGTCCGAGCTCGCCCAGGCGGAGCTGCCCGAGCTCGAGCTCGAGCGGGACCGGCTCGCCAGCGAGCTCGAGGTCCTCCTCTTGCCGAGGGACCCGAACGACGGACGGAACACCGTCATCGAGATCCGGAGCGGCGAGGGCGGCGAGGAGGCGGCGCTCTTCGCGGCCGACCTCTTCCGCATGCTCTGTCGCTACGCGGAGACGAAGCGGTGGAAGGTCGAGGTGCTCAACCTGAGCGAGGCCTCCGCCGGCGGCTACAAGGAGGTCGCGGCGCTGATCTCGGGGCAGGACGTCTACTCCCACCTCCGTTTCGAGGGCGGCGTGCACCGCGTGCAGCGGGTCCCCACGACGGAGACGCAGGGGCGGATCCACACCTCGACCGCGACCGTCGCCGTCCTGCCCGAGGCCGACGAGGTCGACGTGCACATCGACGACAAGGACCTGGAGATCTCGATCGCAGCGTCGGGCGGCCCCGGCGGCCAGGGCGTGAACACGACGAACAGCGCCGTGCAGATCAAGCACCTGCCGACGGGCATGATCGTGAAGTGCCAGGACGAGCGCTCCCAGCTCAAGAACAAGGCGAAGGCGATGAAGGTGCTCCGGAGCCGGCTGCTCGAGCTCGAGCAGCGACGGCAGGAGGAAGCGCAGAGCGCCGAACGAAGGACCATGGTCGGCACGGGGGAGCGCGCGCAGAAGGTGCGGACCTACAACTTCCCGCAGAACCGCGTGACCGATCACCGGATCGGCCTCACGCTGCACAAGCTCGACAAGATCATCGAGGGGGATCTCGAGGAGCTCATCGGCGCGCTGCGCACGCACCGTCAGGCGGAGCTGCTGCGTCGCGGCGGGATCTCGGGGCCCGCGGGCGCGCAGGAGCACGCGACGTGAAGGGGTCGCCGCCCATCGATCTGGAGGCGCTGTTCGTCGCGCTGGTGCTCGCGCCGTCCACCTTCTCGCGCAACCGGTTCTACGCGCTCTACACCGACCCGGAGACGCGCCGGGTGCGGCGGCGGGCGGCGCTGCTCAGGAGCATCGTGCGCCAGCTCGTCGCGGGCGCGGACCGCGCCGGGCTCGCGCCCGCCGCGAGCGGGGGCGCGCTGCTCACCTACGACGTGCCGTCGCTGGGGCTGAAGCGCACCGCCGCCCTCGACGCCCTCGAGCTCGCGGTGCTCCGCATCGCGGTCGCGCGCGGGAAGGTCCCACCGCCCGGGCAGCAGGCGGTGGGGGACGCGCAGCAGGAGGGAGAGGCCGCGCCGCCGGTCCCGGCCGCGGGCGCCGCGCTGCCCCGCGACCTGCTCCCCGAGCCGGCGGATACCTCGCGCATCGAGCGAGCGCTCGCCCGCCTGCTGCCCGAGGAAGGGCTGGTCGGTAGGCCGGGAGGTCCTGGTGAGGGGCAGGAGGAGCCGGGAGGTCCGGACCCCGCGACCAGGGCGCTGCCGCGTGACCGGGAGCAGCGCGAGACGCAAGCACCGTAGGAGTCGACCATGTGCCTCTTCTGCAAGATCGCGAACAAGGAGATCCCGTCGAAGGTCGTGCTCGAGGACGAGCATGTGCTCGCCTTCCACGACGTGAACCCGCAGGCGCCCACGCATGTGCTCGTCATCCCGAAGCGCCACATCGCGGGGATCGGCCAGGCCGGGCCCGAGGACGAGGCCGTGCTCGGCCGGCTGCTGCTCGCCGCGCGGCGGGTGGCCGAGCTGACCGGCATCGCGGAGAGCGGCTTCAGGACCGTGGTGAACAGCGGCGCGCACGCCGGCCAGACGGTCTTCCACCTGCACGTCCACGTGCTGGGCGGGCGGTCGATGGCCTGGCCTCCCGGCTGAGCACATCTGGCTGAGCGCGCTCCCGGCCGAGCGCGCTCCCGGCCGAGCGCGCTCAGCGCCGGCGCGGTCAGCGCACGGCGCGGGCGGCGTTCACCACCGCGTCGAGCCACGCCGCTTCAGCGTCGCCGAGCGGCGGCTGGCGCGGCAGCGAGGTCGGGAGCGCGCGGGACCGCGACGCGCCGTGGGCGCGCAGGTGCACGGACGTGATCTCGCCGACGCGCCCCTTCACGCCGAGGAACAGGGCGAAGAGGTCCGGACCCACCGCGCGACGCGGGGCCGGCCGCACCGCGAGCTCGGCGCCCGACGCGAGCCGCGCGGTGAACCCGGCGACCAGGTGATCGACCGGATCGCTCCACGGATCCGGGGCGCCCGGGGCGCCGGCCGCGATCCAGGCGTCGATCGTGAGCTCGAGCGGGGCCGCGTCGGCGTCGAGCCCCAGCGTGAGGCCGAGCGGCTCGAGCGCGCGCTCGACGTCGCCGAGGCGCGCGGCGCCGGCGGCGTGCACGAGGAGGGAGTCGCGGTCGAGCGCGGGCGACGCGGGCGGCGGCGGCACCGGCCGGCGCGCCGCGGAGGCGGCCTCGCGCGGGAGCAGGTTGCCGGGGTTCATGATGCCGGCAGGGTCGAAGACGCCGCGGAGCGCGTGAACGACGTCGGCGCCGAGGCCGAGCTCAGCGCCGAGGCGAGGCGCCTTGCTGCGGCCGACGCCGTGGTGGTGCGAGAGCGTGCCGCCGGCGTCGATCGCGGCGTCGAGCGCCGCCCGCCAGGCCGCGTCGTACTTCGCCTCGGCCGCCGCGACGCTCGGCGCGCTGCCGGCGAAGGTGAAGTAGATGCTGCAGCCGTCCGGATAGGCGTGGGACAGGTGGGCCATCACGAACACGTGCCGCCCGAGCGCCCCGCGCACCGCGCGGTAGAGCGCGCCGAGGCGCGACCACGGCGCGGCGACCTCCATGGTGTCGCTGAACGCGCCGGCCATGAAGACGGGCGCCTGGCGGTAGCTCACGCTGTAGCGGTGCGCGAGCCAGTGGCGCGCCGGCTCCTCGCCGAGCGACCTCGCCCCGGCGCGCTCGGCGATCGCCGCGGCGCGGGCGAGATCCTCCGCGCTCGCGCGCGCGGTGCCCTCGAAGATGAGGATGAGCGTCGCGCCGCGGAGCACGCGCGACCCGACGGCGTCGACGACCTGGTTGAGGAGCCCCGGCGCGCGCAGCAGGCCGCGCAGCACGGCGGCGCCTGCCCCGGGGCCGCGCGCGCCGTGCGCACGCGCGGCCGCCCCCTCGGTGGGCTCGTCGCCGGCGCCGGCGTGCGCGCGCTGCCGGCGCACCGCGCCCAGCCGCGCCATGAACGAGTCGAACGGATCGTAGAGCCGCGAGACCGCCGGGCGTAGGCCGGCCTGGAACATCTCCCGCATCGCGTCCCACCCGGCCTCCAGGGTGGGAAATGAGAAGGCGGCGAACGCGCGCGCCGGCGGGGCAGGGTGCAGCCGGAGCGTCGCGGCGGTGACCACCCCGAGCACGCCCTCGCTGCCGATGAGGAGCGGCGTCAGATCCGGGCCGAGCGTGCGCCGATCGAAGCGGACGATCTCGCCGCGGCCGACGACGCACTCGAGCGAGGCGACCATGTCCTCGATCTTGCCGTAGCGCCCCGAGCACTGGCCGGCGCTGCGCGCCGCGACCCAGCCGCCCACCGTCGAGCAGAGGATCGACGAAGGGAAGTGGCCCAGCGTGAAGCCCTCGGCGTTGAGCTCCTCCTCGAACCGGATGCCGAGCGCGCCGGCCTCGATCTCGACCGAGGGGCCCTGCCGGTCGATCGCGCGGCGGCGGGAGAGCCGCTTGAGGTCGAGCACGACCGTGCGGTCGTCCGGCAAGACGCCGCCGCACACGCCCGAGCCCGCGCCGTATGGCACGAGTGGGAGCCCCTCGTCCGCGCAGAAGCGCACCACCTGGGCGACCTCCTCCGTGGACGCCGGCCACACGATCATGCCGGGCCGGTGCTCGGCGATGCGGCCCTCGGTCACGGCGAGGTGGTGCCGCGGCCAGAGATCGCGGGCGTAGGCGATCTGGTCGACGGGGGAGGTGCTGCGCGGGATGCCTGGCAGCGCGCGCGAGATCGCGGCCTCGAAGCTCATGCGTCAGGAGGCCCTAGCGCCTCAGCTCCGCTCGGCAAGGATGATGAGCCGCGGCGACTCGGAGCCGAAGAAGACGCCCGGGTGCGCGGGGTGGCCGGTCACCTCGGTGACCTTGAAGCCCGCCTCGTGCAGCATCTTGCCGAGCTCGTGCAGCCCGTAGAGGCGGATCGAGTAGTCGATCTCGCGCGAGCGGCCGTCCTCGAACATCACGGTGCGCTTCACCCTGAGGCGGCTCGTGAAGAAATCGACCTGCATCTCATCCATGCAGACGCAGCCGTCGCCCTCGAACCAGACCAGGCTCGGCTGGCGGGAGGCGACGTAGTCGCGGTTCACGATGTCGAGCAGGAGCATGCCGCCCGCGCGGAGGGCGCGGCGGATGCGGGCGAGCACGTCGGCGTTCTTCTCGTCGTCGAAGTAGCCGAAGCTCGTCGACCAGCAGTAGATGCCGTCGAAGGTCTCCTCGAACGTCATCTCGCGCATGTCGCCCTGGAGGAAGTTCAGCTTCTGGCCGCGGTCCTGCGCGTCGTCGGCGGCGCGGGCGAGCATGGCCAGCGACAGGTCGTAGCCGACCACGCTGTAGCCGCGGCTCGCGATCTCGATCGCGTGGCTGCCCGCGCCGCACGCGAGATCGAGGATCACCGCGCCCTTCTCGACGCCGAGCCGCTCCTCGATGAAGTCGACCTCGCGGCGAACCACCTTCGCGTCGATCTTGTCGAGCGTGCGCACGAAGTCGTCGCCGAAGAGCTCTTCCCACCACGGGCGCTTCCGGCGCGCGGCGGGCTCGGTCAACGGGCCGGAGCTCGGGTCGACCTCGACCTGCTTCGCCGCGGGCGGCGCGGCCGCGGCGGCTGGCCGCGCGGCGACCGGCGGCTCGGCGGCCGGCGGCGGGGGCGGTACGGAGACGGGCGGGGGCGGCACCGAGCTCGTGAACGTCGCGAGGTCGGGCGAGGCCATCGCGCGCGGGCGCCGCGGCGGCAGGGGCGGCGGCGGCGGCGGCGGCGGCTTCTTGGGTTGCTGCGCCTGCGCGTCGCCGCGGGCGGCGAGGCTCTGTTCGGCGGTCTCGGCGTCGCGCTCGGGCTCGACCTCCTCCAGCTCGACCTCGCTGCTCTTCGGCGGCAAGGTGCCGCGCGTCGCGCCGGCCCCTTCCTGCGCGCGCTCGGCGCCCGCGGGCGAGGCGCTCGGCAGCTCGGGCTTCGCCTCGTCGACCAGCTCGGGCTCCGGCTCGACCTCCGCGAGCTCGTCCCCGCTCGGCCCCAGCGGCCAGTCCAGGGCGCGCGCCTCGATCTCCGGCGCCGAGACGGCCCTCGGCCTCGGAGGCTCGACGGGGTCGTCGGTCGCGTCGCGCGACGTCGGCGGGCCCTCGGACGCGCCATCCGCGAACGCCTCCAGCCCGAGCACGGTGGGGAGCGCGGAGCGGACCCTGAACTGGAGCGGCGGCCACTCGTGCTCGTTCGGCTCGGTCAGCAGCGGCGGCCTGGCGGACTCCTCCAGCGGCGGCTTGGCCGGCTCGTCCACCGGCGGCGGGCCAGAGGGCTCGGGCGTCGAGCTGACCGGCGGCAGGTTCGACTCGATGCTGAGGATCTGGAGCGGCCGGATCACCGCGACCGAGTCCGGATCGATGATGAACCCGCCGGGCGTCGGCATCGGCGGCACGCTGCTCGACGACTTCGGCGCCGGGCGCGGGACCGCCCGGGGCGCGACCAGCTCCGCCGCCAGGTTCGGCGGCGGCATCGGCGTCGGCTTGCCGGCGGGCCTGGGCTCCTCGATCGCCGGCTCGCTGGGGGGCCTCGCCGCGACGTCCATCCACCCGTCGTCGTCCTGCGCATCCTGGAGGGCGCGCGGGCGCGCGGTCGCCGTGTCCCCGTGCGGGGCGGCCGGATCGTCGCCGTGCTGCGGCGCGTCTCCGGACAGGTTCACGAGCCGGCGCGAGCGGCGTCGCGCGACCTTCGCGCTGTCGCCGCGCTCGACCTCGCCGGTCCGCTCCACCTCCGCAGCCAGCGATTGCCAGGCCCGCCTCGCGCCGGGGCTCGCCGGCAGGGGGGTGCCGTGCCGCGAGCGCTCCGTGGGGGGCCCGGCGATGCGCGGATCGAGGTCGAGATCCGGGATCTCCGAGGGCTGCCCGCCGGAGCTGCCGTCGGCCATGCTCGCGACGACATCGAGGCGCGGCAGCGGCGTCGCCGTCGCGCTCTGCGGGCGCGCGCTGGCCGTGCGCTCGGGCCGCGGAGGGGACGACGAGCGCCCCGGGAACGCGCCCTTCTCTCCGTGCGGCGCTGGTGCGGCCGCGCTCCCTGCCTCGCCCGGCAGAGGCGCGCCGCCGGGCTCTCCGGAGACGCCGCCTTCCTGGGCGGACGCAGCCAGGGGGTTGCGCGGCCGCTCGCTCGTCATTGCTTGCCCCCCCCGTCGAGCGGCTCACCATAGAGGATCGGCCCGGGAGCCCTGCTCCACGGGGGCGCCGCCCCGCGCTCCACGAACATGACCGCCGTGGAGCCGAGGTGGAACTTCCCGATCTCCTCGCCACACCGGACCGGGAGGGCTGGCGTGAGCGGGTGAACGCCGAGCGGCACGTCGCGCGCGTCGATGGCGCTCACCGTGATCCGTCCGACGATCATCGCGCCCACCATCACGACCGTCACGCGCCCCTGGCGCTCGGTGTCGATCACGATGGCGACGCGCCGGTTGCGCGAGAAGAGGCCCGGCACGTGGCGCTCGCCGATCGAGTTCACCGGGAAGAGCTCCCCCGGCATCGAGCGGATGGCGCTGATCTGGCCGGCGATCGGCGAGTGGACCCGGTGGTAGTCGCGGGGCGACAGGTAGACGACCGCGAACTGCCCGCCGTCGTACCGGGTGGCCTCCTCGGGGTCGCCCACGAGGTCCTCCACCCGGTAGGGCTGTCCCTTGATGAGCAGGCGCCCACCTTCGGTCACGGGGCCGATCGCGGCGATCCGGCCGTCGGCAGGGCTGGTGATGGCTCCGGGATCGGAGCAGACAGGGCGCATCCCCTCGCGGAGCTTGCGCGTGAAGAACGCGTCGAAGCTCTCGTAAGGGCTCGTCAGGACCTCGGCCGCGTCCATGTCGACGCGGTACGCGCGCGCGTAGAGCTTGACCACCGCGTTCAAGACGGCGGCGGGTGCTCTGGCGTCGCAGAGGCGGCCAACGGCCCGGGTAATGCGCTCTCGCGGAAGCACCCGCAACAGCTGTGCGGCGGCGTAGGTGGCAACGGTCATTGTGCGGAGCGGCGTTATCAATGCGGGAAAGAGAGCGGTGCAGGAATGCTAGGCCTCGGGAAGGACCCGGGTCAACGCTCGGGTCAACCGAACCTCCGCGCGGCGCGATCCTCATCCGGCGGAGGCCAGCGGAGGAGCTCAGCCTTGACGCGACGCGCGACGCACAGCGCGATCCCCGTCGCGCATCGCCAGGCCCGTCCCCCGCGATCGACGTTTCTCCACGTCGGTGCGAGCGCGTCAACCGCGAAGCGCCGCTCCGCGCAAATGCGAGGGCGCGCGCGAGCAGGCCGCCCCGGCCGCGCGCTCCATTCTGAAGCGCCGCTCCGGACCGCGCGCTGCAACTTCGATCGATCCCGGCGGGGGCAGCAGAAAAACGGAGCAGTTTCAAGCGTATACGTCCTGGCACGCCGCTCGCTGAAGAGTCCCTCAGGAGGCAGGACACAGCGATGGAGATCAGGTTCTGGGGAGTCCGCGGAAGCATCGCATCGCCCGGGCCGGAGACGGCGTCGGTGGGCGGAAACACGAGCTGCGTGGAGGTCCGCTGCGGATCGTCGCGGATCATCCTCGACGCGGGGACAGGCGCGCGCAAGCTCGGAGACGCGCTGCTGCGGGAGGGGCCTGTCGAGGCGACGGTGCTGCTCTCGCACCTGCACTGGGATCACATCCAGGGGCTGCCGTTCTTCGTGCCGGCGTACCTGCCGAGCTCGCGGCTGTCGATCGTGGGCAGCGCGCACGGGATCGGGAGCCTCCGCGACGCGCTCTCGACGCAGATGGCGGCGCCGAGCTTCCCGGTCCGGCTGGACGAGCTGGGCGGGCAGATCGCCCTGCGCGAGGCGCGGCCCGGCGAGGCGTTCGACGTGGGCGAGGTCCACGTGCGGATCGCCAAGCTGAACCACCCGGGCGGCGTGCTCGCCTACCGCGTCGAGCACGGGGGGCGCAGCGTCGTCTACGCGACCGACACCGAGCACTACGCCTGCGTCGATCCGGCGCTGCGCGCACTCGCGGACGGCGCCGACGTGCTCATCTACGACGCGCAGTACACGCCGGAGGAGTACCGCGGCGACGGCGGCCGCTCGCGTGTCGGCTGGGGGCACTCGACGTACGTCGCGGGGGCCGAGATCGCGAGGGCGTGCGGCGCGCACAAGCTCGTCCTCTTCCACCACGACCCGCAGCGGACGGACGCGGGGGTCGCGGAGATCGAGCGCCTCTCGCGCGAGCTCTTCCCTGCGTCGGTCGCCGCGCGCGAGGGGCTCTGCATCGACGTCGAGGCCATCGCGCGGGCCGCGTGATGACGCGGGTGACGACAAGCGCGGCGCCCTCTATGCTGGATACTGCTCCGCTATCCATGTCGCGCCTCTCGCTGCTCGTCGATCTCGCCTCCCTCCTCGCCCGGGAGGTCGACTTCGACGCCCTCCTCGGCACGGCGTGCGAGCGGCTCGCGAAGGCGCTCCGCGCCGACCGCGCGACGATCTGGCTCGTGGACGCCGAGCGCGGCGATCTCGTGACGCGCGTCGCCCTCCTGCCCGAGCTCCCCACGCTCCGGCAGCCGCTCGAGCGCGGCATCGCGGGGCACGTCGCCAGGACCGGGGAGGTCGTGCGCGTCGATGACGCCGCGCGCGATCCGCGCTTCGATCCGTCCGCCGACCGAGCGACGGGCTACACGACGCGCTCGACGCTCGTCGCGCCCATCCGCGAGGACGGCGCCGCGCCCGTCCGCGGCGTCGTGCAGCTGCTGAACCGCGCGGGGGCGCCCTTCGACGAGGAGGACGAGCGCTACCTCGTCGCGCTCGCGACGCAGCTCGCCCGCGCGCTCGCGCTGACGACGCTCCGCGCCGCCGAGGGCGGCGGGCCGGGGGTCGTGCTGCAGGGGCCCTTCAACCGGATCGTCGGCCGCAGCGAGCGGCTCGGCGCCGTGTACGAGAAGGTCCAGCTCGCGGCCCAGACCGACGCGACCGTGCTGCTCCGCGGCGAGACCGGCACCGGCAAGAGCCTGTTCGCGCGGGCGATCCACGTGAACTCGCGGCGCCAGACGAGGCCCTTCGTCACGGTCGACTGCACGACCCTGCCGGCGCAGCTCGTCGAGAGCGAGCTGTTCGGCCACGAGCGCGGGGCGTTCACCGGCGCCGATCGCCGCGTGCCGGGCAAGGTCGAGCTCGCGGAGGGCGGCACGCTCTTCCTGGACGAGCTCGGGGACCTGCCGCTCGACATCCAGGGCAAGCTGCTCCGCTTCCTGCAGGATCGGTCCTTCGAGCGCGTCGGCGGCCGCCAGACGCTCCGCGCCGACGTGCGCGTCGTGTGCGCCACGCACTGCGACCTCGAGCGCGCGGTCGCCGAGGGCCGCTTCCGGGAGGACCTCTACTACCGCGCGCGCGTCGTCGAGATCGACCTGCCGGCGCTGCGCGAGCGCGGCCCCGAGGACGTCGAGACGCTCGCGCGCCACTTCGCGGACGTCTACGCGACGAGGTACGGCAGGCCCGCGCCGCGGTTCGATCCGGAGGCGCTCCGCCACATCCGCGCGCACACGTGGCCGGGCAACGTGCGTGAGCTCGAGCACTGGGTCGAGAGCGCCATCGCCCTCGCGCCGGACGGCCGCATCACCGTGGGGCACCTGCCGTCGCGGCGGCGCGAGGGGGCGCCGCCGCCCGCCGCCGCGACGCTCGAGGGCGACGAGCGCGTCGCGCTGCCGCTCGGCCTCACCCTCGACGAGGTGACGCGGCGCTACGTGGAGGCGATGGTCCGGGCCTGCGAGGGGAACAAGACGGAAGCGGCGAAGCGGCTCGGCGTCGGCAGGAACACCCTCGCGCGCGCGCTCCGGGCGAAGGGCTGACGCGGCGGGTCTCCGGGGGGCGGTCGCGCGCGGAGGTCCGCAGCGGCGGCGCGCGGGCGGCGCGCGGGGCGCCTCGCGGCGCTCCGGTTCACTCCGTGTCCACGGGCACCGTCAGGCCGAGCCCGGCGAGCGCCGCGAGATAGGCGGCCTGATCCTGGGAGAAGTTGCCGAGCTTCACGACAGGGCGCATCGGGATGATGTGCAGCTCGACGAAGCCGCGGAGGTGGAGGTGCCGAGTGATGCGCCAGTCGGTGCCGCCGCGCCCGCCGAAGGTGACGATCCAGGGGGAATGGGGTCCGGACAGCTTCACGTCCGGCGGGACGGGCGTGCCGAGCGCGCCGATCTGGAGGACCTGGCACAGGAAGATCGTCTGCTCGTGCCGGCAGATCGAGGCGGCCCCGAGCCCGGCGGTGCTCCTCTCCCCGAGGTGCGGATCGTTGCTGCTCAGCGTCTTGAGCGCGCGCGACTCGAGCGAGAAGGAGCCGCCGAACCAGCGGAGCGCGATCGCGGACGAGAGCCCGAGGCCCGCCACGGGCATCAAGCCGAACGCCAGCAGGGAGGAGGCGCTGAACTCGCCGTACACCTCCGGCCACATGGCGCTCTGCGGGTCGTCGGCGGACGCCCGAGCCGGCAGGGCGAGGCCCAGCGCGACCATCAAGGCGATGCGAGCGGCGTTCGGCATCGCGCGTACCGTAGAGGCGCGGTCCAGCGCCACGAAGCCGGAGCGGGCGCGTTCGCGCAAAAACCGGCGCTGGCGTGGCATTGCGCTCAGGGGCGCGACTTTCCTCAGGTCGCAGTCTTTTTTTGCGTCTAGGGCGCCCTGCGGCGGGCGGCCTCACAGAGCGCCGAGCGGACGGGATCGCCGGGGAGCTCGGGCGGTAGCTTCTCCTCGCAGGCTACCTCGGGGCTCAGGGGGTCGAGCGCGGTGCCGGCCGAGAAGGCGCGGTCCGCGTCGGGGCCGCCGTGGAGCGAGCCGTGCAGCGACCACCACCGGCCGTGGCGGCTGTTCACGTCCTCGACCCGCTCGACGAGCGGCGCGGCGCTGGCGCGCTCGCCCGAGGCCAGCAAGGAGGCGGCGAGGAAGCAGCGCACCGCCGGCTCATGCGGGGCGAGCGCCTGCGCGCGCGCGTGCTGGACCGCGGCCGCGGCGTAGTGGCCGCGATCGTGGAGGAGCTGCCCGAGCCGCACCCGCTTGCCGACCTCCTGCCGGTGCGGCATGTCCCCGCCCGGCGCGAGATCGGGCGGCACGTCGGCCGGCACGGTGGCGAGGTAGGCGCGCCATCGCTTGTCCCAGGCCGCGAGATCCGCCCCGGAGATCTCCGCGATCGCCCGCTCGAGGTCCGCGTCGCTGCTCGCCGCCTTGAGCCGGACCAGGAGCTGCGGCAGCGCCGCGTCGCCCGCCTCCCTCGTCCAGTAGCGGATGAAGCTCGCCACCTCGGCGAACACGATCGCCGCCTCCTCCGCGCTCGGGAGCATCGCGATCGAGGGGCCGATCTTGTCGAGCGGGCGCCCGAGGCCCTTCTGGATGCCCAGCCAGGCGACGGCGTCCGGGGACGGCACGTCGTCCAGCGGGTCGGGCTCGCGCCAGCGGACCTCCTCGCGCTTGGCCACGCCCTCCTGCAGCCACAGCGGGGCGTTGTCGCGCGTGCCGCGCGAGAGCGCGAGGTGCGTGATCTCGTGCGCGAGCGTGTCCAGCCACGGATAGCCGTTCGGCGTCGCGCGCGGGGAGAGCATCGTCACCCGCCCCCACTTGGCGATGGCGACGGTCCCCGTCGTCCGCGCCGCGTCCTCGGGCAGGCCCGTCATCGCGGAGAGCGTGAACTGATCCCGGACGAGGTCGATGCGCAGCGGCCGCAGCAGCTCGACGCCGAGGTCCTTCGCGAGCACGTCGCGCGTCTTCGCTGCGACCTCGACGAGGAGCGGCACGAGCGCGCGATCGTCGTCGTCCTGGAGCCGCACCCAGACGCCGCGCGCCTCGTCGTTCACGACGACCGTGGCGGCGGTGGCGCGGGCGCAGCCGCGCGCGACGTCGCCGAGCGCCGCGCCCTCCGCCGTCGCCGCGAGGTCGGGGCGCGCGAGGATCGCCGAGGCGGCGTCGCAGTCGCCCTCGTAGATGGCGAGCCGGCCGCGCTCGAGCGCGAGCGAGGGGTCCGCCGGATCCGCGTCCTTCAGGATGTCCCGCGCCGCGGGGACGTCGATCTCCAGGATCGCCGCCCGCGCCCGCGTCGCGCGATCGAGATCGCCGATCGACAGGCGGCCGGACGCCGGCGTCGCCGCCGTCGCGAGCGCGGCCAGGATCACCGCCCTGAGCCCGCGCCTCGCGACCGCCGCCGCCATCCGCGGCGCCCTGGCCGGACCCGCTGCACCACCGATGCGCCTCATTTCAACAGCCCCTCCGCGTAACGCTTGACCGCCTCTCTCAACCGCGGCTCCGACGCGCCCCCGAGCCCCTCGAGCACGCGCCGGCGGAACTCCTCGGGGCCCTTGTGCTTGTCCTTGTCCGGGATGTCGGCCTTCCTCGCCATGTCCCTGTCCCCGTCCGGATCGCCGTCGCCCTCCTGGCCCTGATCTTCGCTGCGCGACATCTCGAGCAGCCGCTGCGCGTCGCGCTGCCGCTCGCCGCCTTGCTCGCCGTCGCCCTCGGACAGGGCGCGCTGCGCGTCGCGCATCGCCTGCTCGGCCTCGTCGAGGCGCTCGAGCACCTCCTCCGGCATGCGGCTGTCGCCGCGCTCGCCCCGCTTGCGGAGATCGCGCGCGCGATCGGCGAGCGAGCCCTCGCGCTGGCTGGACTTCCCGAGGCCCTCCCGCGCCCGCTCCGACGCGGCCTGCCGCAGCTTGCGCAGCGCCTCCTCGGCCCACGCCAGCTCCTCGGCGAGCGCCTGCTGCGCCTCGGCGGCCTCGCGACCGGCCCGCTCCTCGGGGAAGAAGCCGCCGCTCTGCGACCCGAGCCGCTTCGCCTCGCCGAGCGAGCGCATCGCGCCCTGGCCGCTCTGGACCGCGTCCTCGGGGCGGCCCTGCTCCAGCGCGCCGGCCATCGCCTCGGCCTGCTCCCTGCCCGCCGCCGCGGCCGACTCGGCCGACCCCGGCGCCGCGCCGGGCTGCGGCAGATCCCGCACCGCCTCGCGGATCGCCTCGGCGTGCCGCTTCGCCTCCTCGCGGAGCGCCTCCACGTCCTCGGGCCGCGACGCGCGCTCGAGCTCCTCGGCGACCGCGTTCATCTCGGCGGCGTGATCGCGCGCGAGCTCCTCGAGATCGCGCTCGCTCTGCGCGACGCTCTCGTCGGCGCTCGAGGCGTCCGCGGGCTCCGGCCCGCCGCGCGGCGCCCCGGACTCGACGCCGCCGCGGCCGCCGCCGCCGAACGAGGGCTCCGGCCGCCTGAGCCGCGCCGCGAGGTCGCGCGCCGCGAGCTCGGCGTGCATCCAGTCGCCCGCGCCGCGGGCGCGCGCGATCCTGCGCAGGTCGTTCGCGACGATCTCGCCGAGGTCGAGGCCGAGCTCGCCGAGCTTGCGCAGCTCGACCCCCCCGCCGCCCAGCACCGTGACCGCCGCCTCCAGGCGCACCTCGCCGTTGCCGCGATCGCCGTCGCCGAGCAGCTCCGCGGCCGCCGCGGCCTCGTCCGCGACGTCGGCGAGCCGCCGCGCGACGGCCTGGGCGTCGCGGTACCCGAGGCCGCGCAGGCCCGCGTCGAACGCGAGCAGCACGCCCTCGGTCTCGTCGAGCAGCTTCTGGTGCGCCGCGCGCGTGGTCGACCGCCGCTCGGCGGCGAGCGCCTCGTCGAGCCTGGCGAGCTGACCTCGGGCGAGCGACGCGATGCGCCCCCGCACCCGGATGCCGCCGTAATCGGCGTCGAGCGCCCGCTCGACCGCCGCCTTCGCGGTCGCCTGCGCCTCGGCCTCGTGCGCCGCGTGCGCCGCGGCGCCGCCCGCGTCCGGCGCCTTCTGGCCGATGCGGTCGGCGAGCAGGTCGGTCAGGGCGTCGCGCGCCTTCACGAGCGCGACGTAGCGCAGCGCCTCGGGCTCGCCCACCTGCGGCGGCACGACCAGGATCGCCTCGCTCCTGCCCCACTTCGGGCCCTCGATCGGGTCGTTGTCCCGCGCCTCGATCCGCACCTCGATGGGCACGTACGTCCTGCGGAAGAAGGGGTCGCGCGCCCTGAGCTCGTAGCCCCCGCGGTCGACCTTCGCGTCCCCCGCCGGCCGCGAGAGCACCCGCCGCTCCTCCCTGGCGCCGGCGCGCAGGACGAGATCGACCTCGCGCAGGCCGTGATCGTCGGTGACCTCGTAGCGGAGCGGGATGCTGGGCTCGTCGAGGAGCTTCACCGTGCGCGGGGCCCCCTCGAGCGTGACGCGCGGCGCGTCGTCCGGGATCGACACGACGCGCTGCGCGTCCGCCTGCCGGACGCGCACCTGCCCGAAGCGCGCGGCGGCCTGCAGGGTCGTCGAGTCGCCGAGCGTCCAGCGGGCGATCACGCCGCCCTTGCCGTCGTCGACGAACGGGACGTCGGCGGCGCCGTCGGTCAGCACGAGCGCGCGGCCCCCGCGGATCGGGCGCCCGCGCAGGGTGATCACGGTGCCGCGGGGCTGCATCGTCGTCGCGAACGGCAGGAGCACCTCGGGGTCCTCGTGCAGGTATTCGGGCGGCGTGGCCGTCACCTCGATGTCCTCGAGCCACGGCAGATCGAGCGGCGCCTCGCCGCCGCGGGCCGCCAGGACGTCGAGCCCCTCGACGACGCGCGGCGGCTCGATCGCGGCGGCCGCGAGCGCCGCCACGCCGAGCGCGAGGCCCGCGCTCGCCCACCGCGCCGCCGCCCGCCGCGCGCGCGCGGCGATGCGCGGGTGCGAGGCGCGGCCGAGCAGCCGCCTGAGGTGCAGGCCCGCGAGCTCCGGCGACCCGACGCGATCGTCGGCCGCGGCGCGATCCACGAGCGCGAGCGCCCTCAGGGTGGCGGCGCCGAGCGCCTCGTCCGTGCGGCCGATGATCTCGCGCACCGTGCGCCGGGCGTCGCCGCGGCGCCGCCGCGCGACGATCGCCCGCGCGACGATCGCCGCGAGCAGCAGCGCGAGGCCGGCCCCGGCGAGCGCGCGCGCGAGCGGAGTGCCGACGCGCGCGACGTGCGCCGCGCCGAACAGCCCCGCGAAGGCCGCCGCGGTGAGCGCGCGCCGCGCGGAGGGGCCCACCTCCGCATCCCAGATGGAGCGCAGCCGCGCGATGGACAGGGCGGGCGCCTCGTTATCCATGGAGGCAAGGGTAATCGGCGGAAGGAGGGGGTCCAGCGGATCGGTGGGATCCGCCGTGGTGCCGGGCGCCCCGGCGATCAGACGTCGAGCTCGCCGTCGGTCATGAACCAGCTGTTCGGGTCGAGCAGCACGCGCCGCAGCTCCTCCGGGAAGCTCGGGTCGAGGTGTACGACAAGCCACCGCGAGCCGACGCTCGGGGGGTGCGGGCGGGAGAAGAAGCCGAGCGCCCGGAGGCGCGCGTTGAAGGCGGGAGGGGTCACCAGGAGCATGCCCACGGAGACGTGCCCCTCGCGCCGCATCGCCTGGCAGAACTCGAGGAGCAGGGCGTCGAGCAGGGGGCCGTCGTCCTCGCAGAACATGTCGGTCAGCTCGACCTTGTTGTTCCGCACCGAGTAGACGGTGTAGCCGAGCAGCCGCCCGTCGTGCCTGTCGAGCATGCAGAAGAAGCGGTAGCGGGCGGCGCCGAGCTGCGCGTAACGCCAGTTCAGGAACTGGGCGCTCCGCTCGCCGACGATCGGCGAGGGCCTCGCGCGCGACCACAGCTCGTCGAAGCGGTGATCGGCGGCGTCCACGAGCTCGGTGCGCACCCGGCGCCCCTTCGCGAGCAGCACCGCGGTGTCCCTGACCGCCATCGAGGCGTCGATCGCGCGCCCCGCGGCCCGGACCAGGGCGTTGTCCGGCTTCACCGTCGCCCGCTGGACGAACCGCTCGGCGGCCGTCGACAGGGCCTGCGCGAGCGGGGCGGGCGGGGCGGCCGGCTCCGACGCCTCCCAGAGCGCGCGCCAGCGAGGGTGAGGGACCGCCGAGGCGGCCCGCTCGGCGACCCGCTGCACCACGGCGCCCACCGTGCTGCGCTGCTCGCCGGCCGACGAGGCCGCGAGCTCATGCAGCTTGTACGCGGCCATGAGCGGCCGGACCCAGATGATGGAGTCGGCGATCTTCTTGTAACCGGCGCGCTGGAAGATCGGGAATGAGGCCTTGTTGGGGAAGCCGTAGAGGAAGTCGACCCCGGCGTCGCGGCAGCCCTTCGCGAGCTCGCGCTGGATGGTCATCGCGGCGCCGGCGATGCGGTGCGCCCGGGTCACGCCGAAGTCGCCGAGGATGCCGGCCTTCAGCTTGCGCCCGCTGACATAGAGGTCGCGCGGGTAGAACGAGCCGCTGCCGATGATCTCGCGCTCGGGGCCGTGAAAACCCATCCAGGTCCGAGGGGGGCCGGCCGGGTTCTGCTCCTGGAACCAGCGCATCCGGCGCTCGACGAACTCCGGTGATACCTCGCCGTGGGCGAGGTTCTCTCTCCAGAGCTGCGCGAGGACGTCCCTGTGCTCCTCCGGCTGGATGCGGGCGGCGCTGTAGACCTTCTCCATGGTTTCCCGGTGCGCTCTCCTGGCGCGGCCGAGCGGGCGCGCCGGGGCCCGTCATGGCCGAAGGCGACGAGGGCGTCAATCGCGCCCGGCGCGCGCGTCTCCCGCGCTGCTCGGGACGTGAAGGCGCGCGCAGCGAGGCGGGCGCGGCGACGGCGCCATCGCCGAACGAGAGTACACTCGCGCGATGCTCCGCCGCGCCATCGCCGCCGTCGCCTGGCTCTCGCTGCTGCTCACCCTCTCGTGCAGCTCCTCCCTGCCGCCGTCCCCTCCTGGCACGCCGCAGCCGGCGGAGGCCGGCGGCGCGCCGCCGAGGCCGGGAGCGCGCGGCGACGAGCTCATGGTCGCGGAGGGCGACCCTGGTCCCGTGCCGGTGACCCGCGCCGATCCCGCGCGCGGCAGCCGGCTTGCGCCCGTGACGATCGTCGTGTTCTCCGACTTCGAGTGTCCCTTCTGCAAGCACCTGGGCGGCACGCTGAGGCAGCTCGAGCAGCGGTATGGCCCGGAGCAGCTCCGGATCGTGTGGAAGAACATGCCGCTCGCCTTCCACAGGCAGGCTCGGCCGACCGCGGAAGCGGGGATGGCGGTGTTCGCCCACGCCGGTCCCGGCGGCTTCTGGGCGTTTCACGACGCGATCTTCGCGGCCGACGAGCGGCTCTCGCCGGAGATCGAGGCCGCGGCGCTCCGGCGCGCCGGGGTGACCCCCGGGCAGATCCAGCAGCTCGTGCAGCAGAGCGGCGCGGCGCGGAAGGTCGAGGCGGACATGGCGCTCGCCGCGCGGCTCGGCGTGAACGGCACGCCCGCGTCGTTCATCAACGGCGTCCTCGTCGTCGGCGCGCAGCCGGCCGAGCAATTCACCGAGATCATCGACGCGCAGCTCGCGGCGGCGCGGGAGCTCCGCGCCGCGGGGACGCCGCCGGAGCAGGTGTACGCGGCGCTCGCGACGAAGAACTTCGCCGCCCCCGCCGAGGAGCCCGAGGACGCCGAGGAGGAGGACGTCAGCGCGGTCGTGCACCTCGTGCCGGTCGGCGACTCGCCCGTGCGCGGCAAGGACACGGCGCTGGTCACGATGGTGATGTTCAGCGACTACCAGTGTCCGTTCTGCAGGCGGGTCACGCCGACGATCGAGAAGCTCGCGGCGCAGTACGGCGACAAGCTGCGCGTCGTCTGGAAGGACAACCCGCTCCCGTTCCACCCGCGGGCCGAGCCCGCCGCAGAGCTCGCGCGCGAGGCCCGGGCCCAGAAGGGGGACGCCGCCTTCTGGCGGGCCAACGACCGTCTCCTCGCCGGCGAGGCCGCCCTCGACGACGCCTCTCTCGAGGCCGTCGCCGCGGAACTCCAGCTGAACGTGGCGGCGGCGAAGCGCGCCATCGCCTCGCGCAAGCACACGGCCAAGATCGAGGCCGACGTGGAGCTCGCGGACGATCTCGGCGCGAGCGGGACACCTCACTTCTTCATCAATGGACGCAGGCTCATCGGCGCGCAGCCGATCGAGAAGTTCCAGGCGATCATCGACGAGGAGATCGCGAAGGCAGAGGCGATGGTCGTGGCGGGGACGCCGCGCGCGGGCGTCTACGAGTCCATCCAGAAGCAGGCGGTCCCGCCGGAGCCCCCGCCCCGGGTGTCCGTGCCGCCGCCGTCCAAGGAGAACCCCGGCAAGGGCGCGGCCGCCGGCAAGGTGGTCATCCAGATGTTCTCCGACTTCCAGTGTCCCTATTGCGCGCGCGGCGGGGCCACGATGGACGAGCTCCTCAAGGCCTTCCCGGGCAAGGTCCGTGTGGTCTTTCGCCACCTGCCGCTGCCCTTCCACCCCGAGGCGCAGCTCGCCGCCGAGGCGGCCATGGAGGCGATGGCGCAGCAAGGGCCGGCCGGCTTCTGGAAGATGCACGACCGGCTCTTCAAGGACAACGCCGCCTCGAACCTCGACCGGGCGGCCCTGGAGCAGCACGCCGCGAGCCTCGGGCTCAACGCGGCGCGCTTCGCCAGAGCGCTCGACGAGCGCACGCACCGCGCCGCCGTCGAGGCCGACATGCAGGTCGCGAAGAGCGCCGGTATCACCGGGACTCCGGGCTTCGTGATCAACGGTTACCTGGTCAGCGGAGCTCAGCCGCTCGCCAAATTCAAGAAGGTCGTGCGCCGCGCCCTCGCCGAAGCGAAGTGAGCCGCGCGAGACCGGGGGAAATGCCGGGCGCTCGGGTCAGGCGCGCCAGCCGTGTTCCCCCGCGCGTCTCCACCGGTGTTGTCCGTCGACCTCGTGATACCCTGTCCCAATGCCCAAACCGCGCGGTCGGGGGACATCGGCCGAACCCAGGCGCACCGTCAAGGCATCGAGCGGGCGCGCGCGCGCGCCGTCTCACGTCAAGGCGGGCGAGCGCGGCGCCGCGGACGTGGGCGCGCCGGCGGCGCTGCGCGACCGGAAGGAGCGGCCGCCCGCCAGCTCGGGGGCTCGGCCCAGGAGGGCGAAGGCAGCGGCCGCGCTGGCGGAGCGCGCCGCGACGAAGCGAACCCCGGCGCCGGGCAAGCGCGCCGTAGCGGCGCGAGCGGCCGCGCCGAACGAGCGCGCTGTGACGGCGCGCCCGGCGGCGCAGGGGAAGCGCGCCGCGACGGAACGGCCGGCCGCGCCGAACAAGCGCGGCGCGACGGAACGGCCGGCGGCGCAGGGGAAGCGCGCCGCGACGGAACGGCCGGCCGCGCCGAACAAGCGCGGCGCGACGGAACGGCCGGCGCCGCCCGGCAAACGCGCCGCGACGGAACGGCCGGCCGCGCCGAGGATCCGCGCGGCCAGGGCGCGCGCCGACGAGCAGGCCCGCGCGGCGACGCCGAAGCGGCGAACGCGGCGCGCCAAGGCGAAGAGCGAGGCGGACGACGCGGAGCTCGGGCCGCCCCGGCCGCCGGAGCTCGACTGGGACGACACGCCGTCCGGCAGCGCCGAGGAGGCCCGCGCCCAGCGCTGGGCGGCGCGGGGCGAGGAGCTCTTCCAGCAGCTCGCCGACCACGGCGCCTCGCTGCACGAGTACCGCGCCGACCTCAAGGAGGGGCGCTTCGTGTGGCTCGCGCCGGGCGGCCGCGTGTCCGCCGAGGCGAGCGCGCGCCTCCTGTGCAGCTGGTCGCGCGCCACCTCGGTGCTGGTCATGGCGTGGGCCGATCCGCTCGTCAGCGGCGCGGGGATCGAGCGCGTCGACGGGATGCCGGCGGAGCAGGACAGCATCGACGAGGCGGGCGCCTGGCAGATCGCGATGGCGGCGGCCGACGCGTGCGGCGCGGCGTACCTCTACCGCGTGTCCTCCCCGCAGGCCTGGTACTTCCTCGCGCTCGACGACCTGACGTTCTCGCCGAAGCGCGCCTCGTTCCACCCCGGCGCGCCGGTCGGCCTCGTGCTGCGCGCCATCGGCGAGGTGCGCGAGGCGATCGGCTCCCGCGCCGAGCCCGCCGACGTCATCCGCGACAGGATCTCCGCGCTCAGCGACTCGCTGATCCACCAGGCCAGGTACGCCTACCGCGACACCGACTGGGTCGCGCGCCTCGAGCGCACCGGCGCGTGCCTGATGCACCTCGCGAAGCGCATCCCGCGCGCGAGCTACAGCGCCATCGCGGCCGGCCAGCGCATCGACGAGTGGCTGGAGCGCGAGCTCGCGGTCGAGCTGATCAACGCCCTCTCGCTCATCGAGGACGAGTGGAGCCTGTTCGGCTGACGCGCCGCCGCGCCGCGCCGCGCGGCTGAGCCCGCGCCGGCCGCCCTCGCGCCCCCCGCTGCCGCGTCCGCCGCGCACCGCCGCCGGCCGCGCGCTCTCGCTGCGCGCGCGGCACCGCTCTTGAAGGGCCGGAGAGGGCGGAGGTGAGGGGAGGCGGCGAATGGGTCGAGCCAAACTGTTCCAGGATCGCAGGGACGCCGGGCGCAGGCTCGCGCAGCTCCTTTCGGGGTATCGGAGCGAGGCGCCGATCGTGCTCGGCCTGCCGCGAGGCGGGGTCGAGGTGGCCTACGAGGTGGCGCGTGCGCTCGGCGCGCCGCTCGATGTGTGGATCGTGCGCAAGCTCGGCGCGCCCGGGCAGCCGGAGCTCGGCGTCGGCGCGATCGCCGAGGGCGGCGAGGTGTACATCGACCGGCACCTCGTCGCGCTGCTCGGGATCACCGAGGCGGAGCTCGCCGAGATCGCGGCGCAGGAGGCTGTCGAGGTGGAGCGCCGGGTGCGCCGGTTCCGGGGCGACAGGCCGATGCCCCCCGTCGAGGGGCGGACGGTGATCGTCGTGGACGACGGCATCGCGACGGGCGGCACGGTGCGGGCCGCGCTGCGCGACCTGCGCAAGCGCTCGCCGAGGCGGCTCGTCCTCGCGACGCCCGTGGCCGCGCCGTCGAGCCTGTCGTCGCTCTGTCGCGAGGTCGACGGCGTCGCCTGCATCGAGGAGGACGCGAGCCTCCAGGCGATCGGCGCCTACTACGAGGACTTCTCGCAGACGTCCGACGACGAGGTCGCCCTGCTGCTCGCCGAGGCGCGGCGCGAGCTGCCGCGTCCACCGGAAGGGGCGGAGCGCCCCCTCTGCGTCCAGGCGGGCACGGCGGCGCTGCCCGGCGACCTCGCGATCCCGGAGAGGGCGGTCGGCCTCGTGATCTTCGCCCACGGCAGCGGCAGCAGCCGCAGGAGCCCTCGCAACCGCTCCGTCGCGGAGGCGCTCTGGCGGTGGGGGCTGGCCACGCTGCTGTTCGACCTGCTCACCGAGGGCGAGGAGGCGGAGGATCGCCCGAGCGCTCGCCTCCGCTTCGACGTCGACCTCCTCGCCCGGCGGCTGGTCGGGGCGACGGACTGGGCGCTCGCGCGCCCCGAGCTCCGTCACCTGGGCGTCGGCTACTTCGGCGCCAGCACCGGCGCGGCGGCCGCGCTCGTGGCCGCCGCGGCGAGGCCCCGCGTCGTCGGCGCCGTCGTGTCGCGCGGCGGCAGGCCCGACCTCGCGGGCAGCGCGCTCTCCCGGGTGCGGGCGCCGACGCTGCTCATCGTGGGCAGCGCGGACACGGCGGTGCTCGAGCTGAACCACGAGGCCCTCGACCGCCTGGCCGGCCCGCGCCGCCTCGCCGTCGTGCCCTCGGCGACGCACCTGTTCGAGGAGCCGGGCGCGCTCGCGGCGGTCGCCCGGCTCGCCGGCGAGTGGTTCGCGCATCACCTGTCGCCGAGGGGGAGCGAGGCGCGGGTGTGACGCGCAGGCGAGCGCCGCGCAGGCGAGCGCGCCGCGCTACCTGGAGAGCCAGACCGCGTACGCGTGCGGCATGAACGGCGCGTCGTCCGGATCGAACGGGTGGCTCCGGATCATGCTCCCCGCGTTGACGCCCACGATGAGCAGCCCCGACAGGCCCTCGAGCCCCACCACGGTGCGCTGCGCGCGGCTGCTCCCGAAGATGCCGGCCACCTCGACGCGGCCGGCCTCGGCGCCCTGCCTGTCGACCTTCACGATCGCCCAGCGGAACAGCGCCGGCAGCTCCCAGTCGGCCACGAACGTGATCTCGGCCGTCTCGAGATCGGGCCCCCCGGCCGCGCTCTCCGCCGACAGATCGAGCCAGAGGTAGGTGGCGCCTGTCGGCTCGATCGGCCGCAGGGGCGCGACCCGCCGCGGGAGCGTCGCGTAGGGCAGCGACCACTCGAAGCGCACCCGGCCGAAGTCGCCGAAGCGCGCGGCGTCCGAGAGGTGGGCGCCGTCGCTGCGGCTGCCGAGGAACGCCCGCGCGACCGCGAACTCGAGGAGCAGGTCGTCGAGCTCCTTGCCGCGGGACCGGAGCGACGCCCGGAGCGCGTCGAAGACGTCGGGCTCGCCGCGGAAGCGCGCGGCGCCCGCGGGCGTGGACTGCGCCGCGATCGCGAGCAGCGACACCGCGACCTGCGCCGGCGTGCCGGTGCCGTAGGCGTCGTCGAGGTACCACGGAAAGAGCAGGGCGCCGTCGAGCGCGCCGAGCGCGGCGCCGGTGAGCGCCCGCTCGGGCGCGCGCTGGAAGGCGTCGACGGCGGCGAGCTCCTCGGCCGGGCAGGGCGCCGCGACGGCGGCGAGGTAGCTCGCCGTCATCGCGAGCGCGCCCTCCTCCGCCCCGGCGTCGAGGCGCGCGGCGACGGCGTGCCCGAGCGCGTAGGCCGCGTCCGAGGCGCTCGCGCACCCGCCTCGCCCGGGCGCCGCCGGCGCCGCGGCGACGGCGAACGCGCTCGCGGCGTCGAACCGATCCCCGAGCGCCCGCATGTCGTGCCCGACGCGGAGGGGCCCGCGGCGCGGGCCGCGCTCCAGGTAGAGGTCGTACGACGGGCCTCCGCCCCGCTGCCCGTCGGGGAGCGGCCGCGGCAGGCCGAGCGCGTCGTAGGCGCGCATCGCGGCCTCCAGGTGAGCGAGGCCGTCCAGGACGGCGGCCCCCGGGACGTCCGCGGGCGCGTGCACGCAGACGGGCAGCGTGAAGGAGCACGCGCGCTGCGGTACGTCGCGCTCTTCGGGCCGCTGCACCGGCGAGACCACGGAGCGACCGTCGGCCGGCGCGGCGGCGTCGTCGGCCGGCGCGCCCGCCTGCGCGCTGGCGGCCGGCCCCGGCGGACCGGGCGGCGGCCCATCCGGCGCGCGCGCTGCCGCCGCGTGAGGGCCGCCGAGGGCCGCCGCCAGCGCGAGCAACGCGAGCGCGCCCGGCGCCCTGCGCCGCGGCGCGGGCGTGCCCGGGGGTCCGGGCGCGCGCTCCGGTGGCCGGGGCGGGGCGTGCGTGGGGCATGGTCTCGTGGGGAGCGCTACAGCCATCTGGAGGGCCACGGGCGAGGTCTGCCCCGGCGGCGGGGCCCTAGCTCATCGCACGAGCGGCGGCTGCTGCCCATCCTCGCGATGCGCTCCGCGCCGGCGGCTCGCCGCGGCCGTCGCGCCGGGGCTGGTGGTCGCGCGGCGGGGCAGTCCAGCGGCCTTCAACCCCCTCATCGAGATGCGAAATGCGTTTCTCGGACGAGGAGCATGCGAAATGCGCTTCCTGGACGAGGAACATGCGAAATGCGTTTCCCGGAAGAGCGCCAATGCGAACTGGGATTCTCGGTAGAGCATCATGCAAAGAGATGCTCTGACGAGAATAGCAGGAGATGATCGGACGAGGATGGGTTGAGCTGCCAACGACCCGGGGACACCGGGAATATAAAAATCCTGACTCATCCGGTCTTCATGGCATCTCGTTCGTCGCTTGATCGCTTCGCTGTACCGGTGACAGCCGAGGATCGCGATGGATCCCTAAGGCATTTCCGGATGTCTCTGGCACATTCTTTGGATGTCTCGCCGCGGATTCGAGGGCTCTCGCTGGAATATTGAAGTCCGCTCTCTGCCGAGCTCGCTCATGCCTTGTGGTGAACGCGCGCCGAACTCGTTCGGGTCCAGGATCGCCCCCGGAATCTCCTGGATCTCGTGCCCAGAACAGCTCTCGGTTCAGGCGACATGTAGCACATCATTTGTCGGGTGAATTCGAGTGCTAGACGCTGTTTGTTTCGCGGGCATGACCTCTGCTAAAGCCCGTCGTTATGAATCGCATATCCAGACGTCGCTTCGCCGCCGGCCTGGGCGCCGGTCTCCTCGCCGCTCCGTTCCTCGGGAGGATCGGCCACCTTCGCGCCGACGGTGGGACTGCCCGAAATCTGGTCATCTTCTTCTCTCCCAACGGAACTCACCACCATCTCTGGCGCCCGCAGGGCTCTGGATCCAGCTTCTCTTTCCCTGCCGGCTCGATCCTCGAGCCGCTCGCGGCGCACAAATCCGATCTCATTATCTGCGACGGCATCGACTTCAAGGGGGTCGACAACCACGAGCCCGGCATGGTCAACATGCTCACGGGCGGCGGCAACGCCGGCAGCGCGAGCCGCGGCCAGAGCCTAGACTGGTACGTCGCCCAGGAGCTCGGCGTCCGGCCGGCCAACCTCGGTATCTACACGAGCCCGTGGGGGACGAACTCGCAGACCCGCATGTCGTACAGCGCGGCGGGGCAGTTCGCGCCCGTGATCGACGAGCCGCGGACGGCCTACAACCAGATCTTCGACGGCTTCACCGGGAGCGCTGAGCCGACCGGGAATGGGGCCGAGGAGGTCGATCCGAAGAAGAAGCGCCGGCAGAGCATCCTGCGCGTCACGAACAGCGAGATGCAGGCGCTGCGCGCCGGCGTGCCCGAGCGCGAGCAGGCCAAGCTCGACGCGCACATCGACGGGCTCAAGCAGATCGCGCCCGGCGCCAGCACGGGCGCGGGCCCCATCGCCGCGAGCTGCAACACGCCGCCCGCGCCCCCGCCCGCGTTCAACCCCACCGACGAGGACGCCGTCCCCGACATCGCCCTCGCGCAGATGGACCTCGTCGCCGCGGCGCTCGCGTGCGGGCGGACCCGGGTCGCGACCGTCCAGTTCTCTCACACCGTCTCGCCGCTGCACCTCCGGTGGCTCGGCCTGGCCGGCACGGACCATCACTCGCTCTCGCACGCGAGCACGGGCGAGGACGTCGACAAGTTCCGCATCGCGGAGCGATGGTTCGCCGAGCAGTTCGCCTACCTCCTCAAGAAGCTGAAGTCGACCGCCGGCTCCGGCGGCGGCACCCTGCTCGACGAGACGCTGGTCGTGTGGGCCAAGGAGCTCGGCGACGCGCCGCTGCACCGGTGCGAGTCGGTCCCGTTCGTCCTCGCCGGCGGGGGAGCGTTCACGCCCGGCCGCTACGTCAATTTCGGCGGCGCTCCCCACCAGCAGCTCCTGGTCTCGGTCTGCCAGGCCATGGGCCTCAGCAACAGCACCTTCGGCGACGCCTCGAAGGGCACTGGCCCGCTGGACGGGCTCGCGTGACGCGCGGAGATCCGCGTGTCCGTCCACCCACCTTACTTGGGATTACGAGGAACAAGCTTATGAACACGCAAACGACGGGACCCCTCGACAGGGCGGATGCGTCTGCCTCCCGGCCTCTGCCGCCGGGCGACGCCCCGCGGCGCACGCTGGCGCGGCGCCTCAGCTACGCGCTCATGCTCTCGTGCGTCGCGCTGGGCGCCGCGGGCGCCGGCTGCACCAACCTGTTCGGCGGGGCCGGCGACGACGACAGCGAGACGAACGGCGGAGACGACACGGGCTCCCTGGACTCGGGATGTGCCGACAACATCGAGTTCTTCAAGGCGAACCTCTGGGACCCGATCATGTCCTCGAAGTGCACCGTCTGCCACACCGACAGCGGGCTCGCGAAGGGCACCCGCATGGTGTTCGACACCTCGGGCACCGACGAGGCGCTCCAGGCCAATTTCGAGGCCGTGCGCAGCATGGCCGCGCTCGAGGTGAACGGCGAGTCCACGCTGCTGCTGCGCCCCTCCGGCCGGCACCCCGACGGCCACGCCGGCGGCGCGCTCATCCCGTTCCAGAGCGATGATTACGTGGTGTTCGAGAAGTTCGTCAACCGCGTCAACCTGGGCGTGGGCTGCGAGGAGCAGCCGACGGCCTGCGAGCCCAACATGGTGTCCGGGCGCCGCGTCCTGCGCCGCATGTCGCGCGTCGAGTTCGACAGGACCGTGGCCGATCTCCTCGGCCTCGACACGACGGGCTACATCCTCCCGACCGACGCGAACGTCGAGGGCTTCGACAACAACGCCGAGGCGCTCCTCTACGCCGGGACCGACGTCCAGCTCATGCGCGACGCCGCCGAGGACATCGCCGCCAGGGTGATCGAGGCGCCGGGGTCGCTCGTCCCCTGCGAGGTCGCGACCGGCGACGACGCGTGCGCGACCGAGTTCTTCGAGAGCTTCGGGCGCCGCGCCTTCCGCCGGCCGCTCACCCAGGACGACCGCGCGCGGTACCTGGAGCTCTACAGCAGCGTGAAGGCCGACGAGGGCTTCGCGGGGGGCGTCCAGGCGATGATCGCCGCCGCGCTCCAGTCTCCCTACTTCCTCTATCGCCCGGAGATCGGCGCCGTCGCGGCGGACGGCACATACCAGCTCCTGCCGCACGAGATCGCCTCCCAGCTCTCCTACATGATCTGGAGCTCGATGCCGGACGACGAGCTGCTCAGCAAGGCGGAGTCGGGCGAGCTCGCGACGCCGGCGGTCATCTCGGCCGAGGTCGACAGGATGATGCAGGACCCGCGGGCCGACGCCGGCGTCCTCAGGTTCTTCAGGACCTGGCTGCAGCTGAACGGCAAGCCGTCGAAGGACATGACCGCGTACCCGGAGTACACGGAGGCGGTCCGGCAGGCGATCGAGAAGGAGACGGCGGCCTTCGTGCGCCACCTCATCCGCGAGGGCTCGGGCTCGCTGAGCGAGATGTACACCGCGAACTACTCCTACGTGAACCAGGAGCTCGCGTCGTTCTATGGCCTCCAGGCGCCGGGCGGGGACGCGGACCAGGACGGCATGACGCAGGTCGACCTCACCGGCTCGAACCGCATGGGCATCCTCACGCTCGGCAGCGTCCTCAGCACCCACGCGCACGCCGCCGAGTCGTCGCCGGTGCACCGCGGCAAGTTCGTGCGCGAGCAGCTCCTCTGCCAGCCGCTGCCGCCGCCGCCCGCGGGCCTCGACGTCAAGCCGCCCCAGCCCGATCCCACGAAGTCGACGCGCGAGCGCTTCGCCGAGCACTCCAACAACGAGGCGTGCGGCAGCTGCCACTCGCTCATCGACGGGATCGGCTTCGGCTTCGAGCACTTCGACGGCGTCGGCCGCTACCGCGACAACGACGACGGGCACCCGGTCGACGCGAGCGGCAACATCGTGGGGGCGCCGAGCACGAGCGGCACGTTCGACGGCACCGGAGAGCTCGCCCAGATGCTCGCGCAGAGCCCCGACGCGCAGGCGTGCTTCACGCTCCAGTGGCTCCGCTTCGGCTTCGGCGCCATGGACCAGTCCGAGCTCTCCTGCATGGCGGAGCAGATCACCGGCCAGCTCGGGCCCGAGAACCTCACCGTCGCGGGTGTCATCAAGGCGATCGCGCAGTCGCCGCGCTTCACGAGGCGCCTCGCCGAGGCGGTGACGGACCCGGGCTCCTCGGAGGAGCCCGGCGGCGACTCGGGGTCTTCGGGCACCGACAACCCCCCGCTGCCCACGAACGCGGACTTCGATGTCGAGGAGAAGGTGGACTCGGTGTGGGACGGCGGCGGCTGCAAGTCGGTCACGGTCACCAACCTGGGCGATAGCAAGGCGGCGTGGGAGGTCACCCTCCAGGTCGACGGCACGCCCTCCGACGTGTGGAACGCCGTGGCCGAGGCGGGCAACGCGGGCGTGAAGTTCACCGGGGTGGAGTGGAACGCGCAGATCGAGAAGAACCAGTCTGCGAGCTTCGGTTTCTGCTGGCGGGAGTGAGCCGCTGCGGCGCATCGCGCGCATCGCCCACCCCCGCGGCCGCGCCGGTACAGCCGTGCCGGCGCGGCCGCGCGGGGGCGACGCGCCAGCGCGGCCGCGCGGGCGTGGCAGGCGATACGCCGCGCGCCAGTTTGCCTGCAATTCTGCTATCCTGCGCGCCCCCTCGCCCCGTCCCGGGCGGGGCGACAGCCCCAGGACGCCTCAATGACCCATCCGCTGCACGACATCCTCCTCCCCGACAGCCGACACGACTTCTTCCCCGTCGTCATCGAGATCCCGAAGGGATCGAAGTGCAAGTATGAGCTCGACAAGAAGACCGGGCTCCTGATGCTCGATCGCGTGCTCTACTCGTCCGTGCATTACCCGGCCAACTACGGCTTCATCCCCCAGACGCACGCAGGCGACGGCGACCCCCTCGACGTGCTCGTCCTGATGCAGGAGCCCGTGGTGCCGCTCACGATCGTGAGGGCGCGCGCGATCGGCGGCTTCTTCATGCGCGACGACAAGGGCGTCGACGACAAGATCATCGCCGTCGCCGTCGACGACCCCTCGGTGGCCCACTACCTCACGCACGAAGAGCTGCCCCCGCACGTGACCAAGGAGCTCATGCGGTTCTTCATCGACTACAAGACGCTGGAGAACAAGCTCGCCGAGGTGGATACGATGTACGACCGGAACCGCGCGCTGGAGGTCATCGAGGAGTCCGTCGCGAGCTACCGGTCGATCAGCGCCTGGTCCAAGGGCTGAGGGCGGCCGCTGGGGGGGCTGCCCACAAAAGCCTCGATGGATCGCGGATCAGGTGGATCGCGCTTCCTGGACTGTTTCGCGTCCACCACTCGTCGGTGGCCGAAAAAATCAAGAAAACGGCACTGAGCACCCGGGCAATCCCGGGGAAACACGCGGCATACCGCTTGCTTAGTCCCTGGCATGGACCGCGCTTCGACGCTCACGGAGACGGAGGCGCTCGCTCAGCAGCTCGCCTCGCGCCTCGAGGTGGAAGCGCGCTGTACGAGCCGAGGGTCCGACCTTGCTACGGCATCCAGGGCGAGCCGAGCTCGCCTGCATGGCGCACTGCATCGTGCGTCAGCTCGACGCGGTGCGTCCGAGCTTGACCGATGATGACCCATGACGATGCGGGCGAGGGCCCGGACGCGGACAGCGGCGCTGAGATGCGCTGAAAGACGCTGAGCGCCGCAGGCGAAAAGTTGATGAGTCGCAGTCGGGTGAGCGGATGGATTCGGTAGGGTAAGCAGAGCAGTCAGCGTGGGCAGAGTCGATATCTAGAGGCGACACAGCTTGATCGGGGCTTGACAACATGAGAGACATCAGCTTTTCTCAAGCAATGATGAGCACGCTTAATAGCTTAGTTTCGGCGAAGGCGTGTCGCCGCTACTCCGCAGTGGCACTTCTCCTCGCCGGCCCGCTCGGTTGCCTGGGCAACCTGGGCAACGCGGACGGCACGCCCTCCGACGAGGGCAGCAGCAGCGGCGACCCCAGCAACCCGGATGGCACGCCGCCCGGCGAGCAGCCGGAGCAGCCCCACGCCATCCCCGAGGTGTCGCAATGCGAGGCCGCGGACCTGAGCACCCCCGGCCCGCGCGTGGTGCGGCGCCTGACGGTGGACCAGTTCGAGGCGACCGTCCGCGATCTCTTCCGGGATTCGAGCGTCACCCTCCCGAGCATCTTCAACGATCCGCAGGTGCTCGGGTTCACGGCCGACGCGAACGCGCTCGTGATCCGCGACCTGACCGCCCAGCAGATCATGGACTGGGCCGAGCAGACCGCGGACTGGGCGGTGACGAACAAGCTCGACACCCTCACCTCGGCCACCTGTCGGACGAAGGACGCGGCATGCCGCGGCCAGTTCATCCGCGACTTCGGCCGCCGCGCGTTCCGCGAGACGCTCCCGGACGACCGCTTCGCGTCCTACGACGCCCTGTTCGACGCGGAGGGCTCGTTCGAGGACGGCGCCAAGGTGGTCGTGAGCGCCATGCTGCAGTCGCCGTACTTCCTGTACCGCCACGAGATCGGCCGAGACATCGGCGGCGGCATCTACGAGCTCACCCCGCACGAGGTCGCGAGCAACCTGTCGTACCTGCTGACGGGGACCATGCCGGACGAGGCGCTGCTGCAGGCCGCCGACGAGGCCGTCGCCCAGGGCATCTCGCTGACCAGCGACCAGATCGCCCAGCACGCGCTGCGCATCCTGGAGGACCCGGCGACCCGCCCGCTCGCCGAGGCGGAGATGATGCGGTTCATGCGCGGCTGGCTCCAGCTCAACCGTCTGGTCTCCACGGTGAAGGACAACACGGTCTTCAATCTCAGCGACGAGCTGCGCAGGGACATGATGGCCGAGACGCAGGCGCTCATCGTGGACACCGCGTTCACCCAGAACGGCACGTTCGCCAACCTCCTGCAGGCGGACTACACGTTCATCAACAGCAGCCTGGCCACGCACTACGGCATGGGCGGCGCCGGCGGCACCGAGCTGACGAGGGTGACGATCACCCCCGGGCAGCGCGATCGCGGCCTCCTGTCCCACGGCAGCTTCCTGACCGGGCACGGCGGCGCGAAGCTGTCCTCGCCCACCCAGCGCGGCAAGATGGTCCGCACCCGTCTCCTCTGCCAGCCGCTCCTGCCCCCGCCGCCCGGCGTCGATCCGAACATCAAACCCCTGGAGGGCCCGGCGACCACGCGCATGATGCTCCAGCAGCACGTCTCGGACGAGGCCTGCGGCGGCTGCCACCAGTTCATGGACCCGATCGGCTTCGGCTTCGAGAACTACGACACATTCGGTCGGTGGCGTAACGATGAGTCCGGGCTCCCCATCGACGCGACCGGCACGGTCTTCGCGCCGCCCGAGGGGGAGAACTTCAGCTTCAACGGCGTGACCGAGCTGGCCGACTACCTCGCTGCGAACGAGGACGTCAAGGAGTGCATGGTCCGTCACTGGTCGTACTACGCGTTCGGCGACACCTGGGACCAGGACGGCTGCACGTACGAGAAGGTCCAGCAGGAAGCGGCGGCTGACGACTTCCGCATCAAGAGCGTGTGGCTCGCGCTGACGCGCGCGCCGCACTTCACCCGTAGAGTTCAAGGCCCGTGACCCCCACGGCTGCAACCCACCAGAAGAGCGGTAGCGAGTGAAAGGATCGGTCATGCGCAGCCACAGTCGTAGGAATTTTCTCAAGGGTGTCGGTGCCAGCCTGGGGGCGAGCCTGCTGTTCTCCCCCTTCTATGATTCGATCGCCAACGCTGCTCCCGGGAAGAAGCCGAAGCGGCTCCTGGTGTTCTTCACCATGGGCACGGCGCCCGAGATCTGGAAGCCCACGAGCGTCTCCGGTGAGACCCCCACGTTCAGCGAGGCGACCTCGCCGCTCGCGGACGTGAAGGAGCACATCGTGATGCTGGACGGCCTCCCCAGCGCGAGCCCCGGCAACAACCACGGATCGGCGGACGGCCTCACCGGGATGGGCTACTCGGCCAGCGGCCCCTACGGGCTGATCTCGGTCGATCAGTTCATCGTGGAGAAGCTGAAGGGCTCGGGCGCGCTGTCGACGCCCATTCCCTCGCTCCTGCTCGGCGCGGACACCGGCGGCGGCAAGACGGGGTTCTACAAGGGGAGCAATCTGGCGCCCATCGCCTCCCCCATGTCGGCTTACACCACCGTGTTCACGGGGGCGGCGCCGACCAACCCGACCTCCAACACCTCCGCCGAGGACCAGCTCCGCCGCCGCAAGAGCGTGCTCGACCACCTCACGCGCGAGATCACGACGCTCAAGGGGGACCTGGGCGCGGAGCAGAAGGTCAAGCTGGATCTGCACCTCGAGTCGATCCGCCAGATCGAGCAGCGGCTCTCGGGCTCGATGAACGGGGGCGGCTCCGGCGGCGCCTGCACCGCCCCGACGTCGCCCTCCGGCGACATGTCCAACGCCATGAAGGCCAACCAGCTCCACCTGGACATCATCGTCGGCGCCTTCGCGTGCGACATCACCCGGGTGGCGTCGATCCAGTGGGGCTCCGATCAGGCGATGAACGTGAACCTGCCGGACATCGGCCTCGCCGACGAGGAGCACAACGGCCTGATCCACGGCTACGACCCCGGGCACGTGAAGCTGATCAAGCTCGAGAAGTGGCTGCACGAGCAGTTCGTCGGCGTCATCAAGAAGCTGAAGTCGATCCCCGAGGCGGACGGCTCCGGCACGCTCCTCGACAACACGCTGGTCGCCTGGTGCCGCGACATGGGCGACGCGCCGGCCCACACCCAGAACGAGATGAAGTTCGTCCTGGCGAGCGGCACGGGCGGCTACCTGAAGACGGCCCCGGGCGGCCGGTTCATCACGAGCAAGGAGCGGCACGAGCGCGTGCTGCTCAGCCTGTGCGACGCGATGGGCGTCACGGACTACGCCGGCTTCGGCGATCCGGGCCTCGGCGCCAAGTCGCCGCTCCCGGGCCTCGCCGCGACCTGAGCCAGCGAGGCTCTCGCCGCGACAGGCGCGCCCCCACGCGCCTGTCGCGGTGAGCTCCGCCGGCGCGCGCTACCGTCGACGCCCGTGGTCCGTCGGCGGATCGACGAGCGCTCTGGCCCGTCGACGCGGGCCGCACGAAGTTCAAGCACGACGCGTCCTGAAGCCGGCCGAAGCGACAGAGTTCGCCGTCGAGAGCGCGTGATCCGCGCCGACGCCGCGACGCGTCGCGCGCATGGAGATCGGGGACCGCGAGCTCCACGGGCGCGGTCTGCAGAAGATCGGTGAGCGACGGAAAGGGTCAGTCATGCGCAGCCATCGTCGTAGAGAGTTTCTCAAGGGCCTGACGGCCAGCGTCGGTGCCGGCTTCCTGCTCGCGCCCTTCCTCGACTCGATCGCCGAAGCGGCGCCCGGGCGGAAGCCCAAGCGGCTCCTCCTGTTCTGCACGATGGGGACCGCGACCCAGATATGGAAGCCGACGAGCGTCTCCGGCGAGACGCCCACGTTCAGCGAGTCCACGTCGCCGCTCGCCGACGTGAAGCAGCACGTCGTGCTCGTGGACGGACTCCCCAGCGGGAACCCCGGCAACAACCACGGCGCCCCGGACGGCCTCACCGGGCTCGGCTTCGGCGGGGGCCCCGCCGGGCTGATCTCCGTCGATCAGTTCATCGCGGACAAGCTGGTCGCCGCCGGGGTGAAGACGCCGATCGCCTCGCTCCTGCTCGGCGCGGAGAGCACGGTGAGCGGCGGGAGGTCGCCGTACTATCGCGCGGACAACCTGCCGACCATCGCGTCCCCCACGTCCGCGTACTCCACCCTGTTCGGCTCGGCGGTCCCGGCGAACACCTCGTCGGACGACCTGCTGCGCCGCCGCAAGAGCGTCCTCGATCACCTCAAGAACGAGATCAAGACGCTGGAGGGAGGTCTCGGCTCCGAGCAGAGGTACAAGCTCGATCTGCACCTCGAGTCGATCCGGCAGATCGAGACGCGGCTGTCGAACGCGTCGTCCGGCGAAGGTGGCGGCTGCGCGCCGCCCACGAAGGCCGCCACCGATCCGACCAACCCGCTGCAGGCCAACCTCGCGCACATGGATCTCATCGTCGGCGCGTTCGCGTGCGACATCACGCGGGTCGCCGCGATCCAGTGGGGCTCGGATCAGGCCATGAACGTCGAGCTCCCGGATATCGGGCTCCGGGGCGAGGAGCACGGCTCCATGATCCACACCGGCGCCCCTGCGCACCTCGACCTGATCAAGCTGGAGAAGTGGCTGGCGCAGCGGTTCGTCGACCTCATCACGAAGCTGAAGGCGATCCCCGAGGCCGACGGCTCGGGGACGCTGTTCGACAACACGCTCATCGCGTGGTGCCGCGACATGGGCGACTCGCCGAACCACAACATGAACGAGATGAAGTTCGTCCTGGCGAGCGGCGATGGCGGCTACCTGAAGACGAGTCCCGGCGGCCGGTACGTGCGCAGCTCCGACCGGCACGAGCGCGTGCTGCTCAGCCTGTGCGACGCGATGGGCGTCACCGACTTCGCCGGCTTCGGTGATCCGAACCTGCCGTCCAAGTCGCCGCTCCCGGGCCTGGCGGCGAGCTGATCGGATTCGCTCTCTCCAACCTCACCTCCAGAGCTCCGCGCCGACGTCCCAGCGGTCCGCCAGCGCCGCCGATGCCCCGCGGCCACCGCGCCCCGCCGCCGGCGCGATGGCCCATGTCGTGCTCGGCGCGCGCTGACATCGTGTTCGCCGCGGGCGTACGCGCGTCCGCTCGCGGCGGGTGAGTGCGCAAGAACGACCCCCTCACGGACCCGGCCGTGAGCACGGGGCGCTCGGCGAGCGCCGGGGCTGAGGGCGCTCCGGCGACCCGATGCCTGGACGCAGCAGCCGCGCGCGCTCGGCAGCGGCCTCGAGACCTCAGCGAGTTTCGCTGTGTCGCGACGGCTGCGCGGGTCCAGCGCGCGTCCGCACCACGTGGCGGGATTCTGCCTCATTTCCTGGCTGGCACGCGGGGCGCTTACCGCTCCGCACATCGCCGGCGACCGGCCGCTCCCCGCGGCGGACGGCGGGACGGAACCCCCCATGGAATTTATGAGCAATTCCCTGAAGATCGCGATGGACAGCCTTCGGCCGGCGAGCCGCTCCGTCCGGAGCGACATGCTCGATCGGGGCTCTCGAGCCGATGCGGGACGGGCCAGCTCGTTCGTCGCGTTGCGCGCGCGCATGCTCGCGAGCCCCAGCCTGGCCGGGGCGCTCCAGTTCATGCAGGTCACGACGCGCCCGTGGGAGCCCCACGAGCTCGCGGCGTGGCTGCTCGAGCACGTGGTCGCCCCCGGCTGGATGCGGGCCCCGCGCGCGCTGCGCGAGCCGGGCGCGGAGACCCTGGAGCTCTGCGGGCTCGACGAGCGGCACCGGGAGGTCGCGGCGCTCACCGCGCGGGCGCGCGAACGCGTGGCGCTCGCGCTGCTCGACTTCGTGGCGCCGAACCCCGACGGCGGGTTCCTCCGCGCGGCGCTGTACAGCGCGCGCGTGCGATGGACCGTGGTGGGCGGTCGCTCGGGCTGGCTGCCGGCGCCGCGCGAGAGCGACCTCCTCAGCGACATCGTGCTCAGCCTCTTCGCCGCCGAGATCCTCTCCGACGCGGATCTCTACCGGAGGCACATGACCGTGTGCACCGGCTGCGGCCGCGTCGCGTTCACGCAGGAGGCGCGGCCGCGCAGCGCCGGGTGCCCGCGCTGCGACGGCGAGGTCAGGTCGAGAGCGCGCTGACGTCGAGGAGCCCAGCACCGCGGGGGCAGAGAAGAATCGCCTGAGCCCGCTTGTTCACCTGCCGCCGCGTGGGCCAGACACCTGCAGGGGTGCTTTCTCTGACGGAAGCAACGATTCCGGACAAGGTGGCGTCATCATGAATCGACGGAGCGCAAGCGCTGAGCTTGACGACTCCGGTGGAGGCCGACCAAGCTTGGCGCCGAGCTATGAGCCACGCCCGCCACACGAGCGCCCAGATGGATGAGCTTGCCCACGCAGCGCAGCGCGATGGGTTCTGTCTGATAAAGAACCTCATCCCGAAGAGCCTTCTGCGCTCGTGGCGTGAGGCCTTCACTCCGCTCCTCGACGCGCACATCGAGCGCGAGGGGCACCTCAAGAACCGCGGGCCCGGTCGCTATTACGTGACGCTCCCGTTCAAGGCCCCCTTCGCGGAGCCGCGCATCTACGAGGAGGAGACCATCCTCGGCGTGGTCGAGCGCCTGGTCGGGGCCGACATGACCATGGTCCAGCTCGCGACCGATACTCCGCTCCTCGGGTCCGATTACCAGGATGTCCACCGCGACACGCCGCCGCTCTTCCCCGAGACCGGGAGAGAGACGCCTGCGTTCCAGCTCGCCGTCAATTTCCCCCTGGTCGACGTCACCGCCGAGAACGGCCCGATCGAGATCGCCCGCGGCACGCACATGCTCTCCAAGGCGGAAGCCATGCGGCGCCTGGAGATGGGGGAGGTCGCGCTGGAGCCTGTGACCATGGAGCTCGGCGACGTCATGGTCCGCGACGTCCGCGGCCTGCACCGCGGTACCCCGAACCGCACGCGCGAGCCCCGGCCGATGGTGGTGATCGGGTACAGCCGCCGCTGGCTCTTCCGGCCGGAGGTCTCGATCCGGGTGCCCCGCGAGGGCCTCGCCCAGCTCTCGGAGCGCGCGAAGCGGATGCTCCGCTTCAACCCGGTCGTCGAGTCGCTCGACGTGCCGGACGAGACCGAGGTGTACCAGGCCTTCGCCTACTGACCCGCGCCGCCGCCCGGTCACGTGAGCGCGACGTGCGCGACCGCCTGGTCCCTCAACCAGGTTCGCTGCCGCCGCACGAAGATGCGCGTCGCGCGCACGATGGCGGGGGCGAGCTCCTCGGCCGGCAGGCGCCCCTCCAGGTGCTCCCGCACCTGCTTGTAGCCGACGGAGCCCATCGCCCGCGCGTCGCCGTAGCCGCGGGCCAGCAGCGCGCGGACCTCGTCCATCCAGCCCTGCTCCAGCCACGCGGCGACGCGCGCCTCGATGCGGCGGTCGAGCTCGGCGCGGTCGCGGTGCACCGCGAGCAGGCGCGCGGCGTGCCGGCGCTCCCGGAAGCCGTGCTCCGCGTGCCACGCGCTCTGCGTCCGGCCCGAGCGCTCGTAGATCTCGAGCGCCCGGCTCACGCGCACGAGATCGTTCGGCGCGAGCCGGGCCGCGCTCTCCGGATCCACCTCGGCGAGGCGCGCGTGGAGCGCGGCGCGCCCCGCTGCGTCGGCGATCGCGCGGTGGCGCGCGCGCACCTCGGCGTCGGCGGGCGGCGCGGGCGACAGACCGAAGAGCAGCGCCTTCACCCAGAGGAACGTGCCGCCGCAGACGATCGGGATCCGGCCGCGGCCGCGGATGTCGGCGATCGCCGCCTCCGCGAGCTCCGCGAAGCGCTGGGCGTCGATCGCCTCCAGCGGATCGGCCACGTCGACCAGGTGGTGCGGCGCGCGCGCGCGCTCGGCGGGCGTCGGCTTCCCCGAGCCGAGGTCGAACTCGCGGTAGATCTGCACGCTGTCGGCGCTCACCACCTCGCCGCCGAGGCGCTCCGCGAGCCGGATGGCGAGCTCCGTCTTGCCGCTCGCCGTCGGGCCGACAACGACGAGCAGCTCGCCCGGCGCGGGCGGCGCGATCGTCTCCCACGACGGCGGCGCGGCGGCCGCGCTCGCCTCCGGAGCGGCCTCGCGCGCCGCCTCGGTCACCGCCTCCCCACGCGGTGCTCCAGCTCCGGCCAGCCGACGCGCATCACGATGGGCCGTCCGTGCGGGCAGTGGCCGGCGAAGTCGACCTCGTCGAGCGCCGTGAGCAGCGCGCGCGCCTCCTCCGGCGCCACCGGATCGCCCGCGCGCAGCGAGCCGTGGCAGGCCATGGTCGCCAGCGCGAGGTCCACCGCGCCGGAGAAGGCGCGCTCGCCTGCGTGGCTCAGCTCGTCCACGAGGTCGCGCACGAGGCGCTCGGGCGCCGCGCGGCGGAGCAGCGTCGGCACCGCGTGCACCGCGAGCTGCGCCGCGCCCGCCGCGCGGACGTCGAGCCCGAGCCGCGCGATCGCCTCCTGCGCCTCCTCGACGAGCGACACCTCCGCGGGCGCCGCCGGGATGATCACCGGGAAGAGGAGCTTCTGCGTGGCGACATCGCGGCCGTCGTACGACGCGCGCAGCCGGTGGAACGTCACGCGCTCCGCCGCCGCGTGCTGGTCGAGGAAGTAGATCCCGTCCGGCCCCTCGCACACGAAGTAGGTGTTGCGCACCTGGGCGAGGAAGCGCAGCGACCGCCAGGCGAGCGTCCGCTCGGCCGCGGCGAGCACGGGCCCGCTGCCGGTCGGGTAGGGGAGGGGCGGCGCCCCTGGCGCGGCCGCCGGCTCGCCGGGCGACGCCGGCGGCGCGACGTCGCCCCAGGCGCCCGCGAACAACGGCGCTTCCGGACCGGGCGCCGGCGCGGCCGGAGGTCGCGCGGCTTCCGGGCGCGCGGGCGGGATCCCGACGAGATCGCCGCCGAGGCCCCACGGATCGGCCGGCGTCTCCTGCCGCTCGCCCGGAGGCCCCTGCCGCTCGCTCGAGGCGCCCGCCGCGGTCGGCTCGGCGGCGGGGCCGCTCGACCAGACCCAGGCGTCGCCGGGCGGCGGCGCCGCGTCCTCGAAGAGCTTGCCCTTGCGGCCCTGGAAGCCGCCGGGGGACGGCGCGGGCAGGCCGAACGCCGCGGCCACCTGCGCGGCGACGATCTTGTAGATCGCGTCGGCGACCGCGCGGCCGTCCGCGAAGCGGACCTCGGCCTTCTGCGGATGGACGTTCACGTCCACGAGCTCGGCGGGCAGATCGATGAACACCGCGCCGATCGGGTACCGGCCCGGCTCGAGGACGCTGCCGTAGGCGAGCGCGATCGAGCGCGCCAGCGAGCGGTCGCGCACGTGCCGGCCGTTGACGAACATCCACAGCCAGCCGGCGCCCGAGCGCGCGCGCTCCGGCCGCGACACGAACGCCTCGACCGTGAGCGGCCCCCGCTGCCCCGCGCACGTCGCGAGCTCCTCGCCCGCGAGCATCGTGCGCACCCGCTCCGCGCGGCTCGTCGTGCGCAGCCACTCCCGCGCGACGCGGCCGTCGCGCGACAGGACCAGCGTCACGCCCGGCTCGCCGAGCGCGATCGCCTGCGCGATCTCGGTCACGTGCGCCGACTCGGTCCCGACCGCGCGCAGGAACTTCCGCCGGGCGGGGACGTTGTAGAAGAGGTCGCGCACCTCCACCACGGTGCCCGCGGCGCACCCGCAAGGCATCGCCTGCGCCGGGCCGCCGCCCTCGACGCGGATCTCCGTCCCCTCGGCCTCGCCGTCGCGCCGCGTCCGCAGCGAGAAGCGGCTGACCGAGGCGATGCTCGGGAGCGCCTCGCCGCGGAAGCCGAAGCTCTGGATGCAGCGGAGATCGTCGAGCCGGGCGATCTTGCTCGTCGCGTGGCGCAGCACCGCGAGCGACGCGTCCTCGCGGCTCATGCCGCGCCCGTCGTCCGCGATGCGCACCAGGCCGACGCCGCCGCCCTCGATGTCGACCCGGACGCGGCGCGCGCCCGCGTCGAGCGCGTTCTCGACGAGCTCCTTCACCACGCTCGCCGGCCGCTCGACCACCTCGCCCGCCGCGATCTGGTTGGCGAGGTCGTCCGGGAGGACGGCGACCCTCCGCTCGTCGGGCTGGGCGGGCTGCGATCGAGGATCCGCGCCGGCGATCCTCTCCGCGGTGCTCATGGCTCGTCGCCGGGGTCGACCGTCCGGGCGACCGCCTGGAAGTAGAGCTTGGTGCGCTCCCGCGTCATCGCAAGCGCCGCGGCCCCGAGGATGGCGAGCTCGAAGAGGGCGAAGCGCACCCGCTCGGCGGTCCACCAGAGGCTCGGGTTCGTGAGGCTCGAGCGCTCGGGGACGTCCGGCGGCAGCAGCGCCCCCGCCTGCGCCACCATGTCGATCCAGGCGCCGCGGATGTCGCGGGTGAGCGCGTACTCGACCGTGGCGAAGGCCAGGTTGGCGGCCAGGACCTGGAGCACGAAGCCGCGCGTGCCGGGCCGCCCGCCGAGCGCCAGCCCGCTCGCGATGACCAGCAGCCCGCCGAGGATCACCTTCCCGACGCTGAGCGGGAAGGAGACGTCCTGGTGCAGGCTCATGGCGCTCGCCTGGGCGGCCTCGAGCACGAGGAACGTGAACTGGAACGGATCCCCCTGGTCGCGCGCCTGCTCGGCCACGACCATGACGTCCGGGGCCATGCCGCCGCGCAGGTACGTGGCCGTCCCGCACCCGGCCATGAAACCGCGGACGCCGATGATCCAGGTGAGCAGCATGGTGGCCACCAGGTACCAGGGGCGCAGCGAGCGCGGGCGCGGAGGTCGGTGCGAGTCCACGTGACGGCTGCCGTGTAGCACGTTCTCCGATCCCGCGCGCTCTCTTCCTGACCCGCCTTTCCCCGCGGCCTTCCCGTAGATTGCGGGGCGGGTAGCCTCGGGTCGCGGGGCCGTGTCGACTGCGCGCCGGCGCAGGTGGCGCGACGCGGCGGGGCTGTACTAGAACTTCGAGACGAGGTCCGGGTGGCGAAGAGCAAGAGCGAGCCGCGAGCGAAGCGAACGAAGGGGGCCGGTGCGCCGCAGCCCGAGGGCACGGCGAAGGCGGGCCCTCGATCCGGGTCGGAGGACGCGGCGGCGGACCTCCCGCCCGACACGGGTGAGGCGGACGGCGCGGCCCCCCGGCCGGCCTTGAAGCGCCGCGAGCGCCCCTCCGCGAAGGCCGCGGGGCGCGCGCGCGGCGGCGAGCCGCAGCCCGCGGCCGGCGACGACGACGGCGCGCGCGAGGACGACGACGACGCGGACGCCGCGCCCGAGAGCGGCGCCGAGAAGGGCGACGTCGACGAGGGCGACGTCGTGGAGGTCGTCGGCGAGGTCATCGACGACGCGGGCGTCGACCTGAACGACATCGAGATCCCGCGCTCCGCGCGGCTCGGCGCCAGCGAGGGCCGCGGCAGCAGCGACGCGGCGCTGTCGCGCACCGACCCGCTGCAGGCCTACCTGCGCGAGGTGCAGCGGCACCGGCTGCTCACGCCCGAAGAGGAGAAGGAGCTGACGGTCAAGTACACGAAGACGCAGGACGTCGCGACCGCCGCGCGGCTCGTGACGGCGAACCTGCGGCTCGTGGTCAAGCTCGCGTACGAGTACCGGCGCGCCTACAAGAACATCATGGACCTCATCCAGGAGGGGAACATCGGCCTGATGCAGGCCGTGAAGCGCTACGACCCGTACCGCGGCGTCAAGCTCTCCTCCTACGCGGCCTGGTGGATCCGCGCGTACATCCTCCGCTTCATCCTCAACAACTGGCGCCTGGTGAAGCTCGGCACGACGCAGGCGCAGCGGAAGCTCTTCTTCAACCTCAACAAGGAGAAGGCGAAGCTCTCGGCGATGGGCATCGAGCCCACGGCGGCGGAGATCGCGAAGCGCCTGTCGGTCGAGGAGAAGGAGGTGGTCGACATGGACCGCCGCCTCTCGAGCGGCGAGGCGTCGCTCGACGCCCCCGTCGGCGATCTCGAGGGCCGCTCGATCCCGCGCGTGGAGATGCTCGTCTCGTCGGGGGCGAGCCCGGACAGCGCCTTCGAGGCGCGCGAGATGGGCATGCTCGTCCACGATCGGCTCTCGAAGTTCCGCGAGACGCTGAAGGGCAAGGACGTGATCATCTTCGACAAGCGGATGGCGGCGGAGGATCCGCTCACGCTCCAGGAGCTCGGCAACGAGTTCGGCATCTCGCGCGAGCGCGTGCGCCAGCTCGAGGCGCGGCTCCAGTCGAAGCTGCGGACGTACCTGCAGGAGGAGCTCGGGGACGCCGTCGAGGCGGACTAGGCCTTGTCGAGCGGCGACGAGCAAGGTGGGGCGACGGGCCGCGGGTGCCTCTACGTGGTCGCGACGCCGATCGGCAACCTCGGCGACATCACGCTGCGCGCGGTCGAGACGCTGCGGGCGGCGGACCGGATCCTCGCGGAGGACACGCGGCGCGCCCGCTTGCTCCTCGGCCACCTCGGCGTCTCGGGCAAGCCGGTCGACCGGTTCGACGCGCACGCGTCGGAGGCGGACGCGGCGCGGGCGGCCGCGCGGCTCGCGGCGGGCGAGTCGATCGCGTTCATGACCGACGCCGGCACGCCGGTCGTGAGCGATCCGGGGACGGCGCTCGTGCGCGCGGCGACGCAGGCCGGGGCGCGCGTCGTGGCGATCCCCGGGCCGAGCGCGGTGATGGCGGCGGTGAGCGCGTCGGGGCTCGTGACGGGGGGCTTCCGCTTCGTGGGGTTCCTGCCCCGCGGGGGGCGCGAGCGGCGCGAGGTGCTGGCGCTGGTCACCTCGACGCCGGAGGCGGTGGTGCTGTTCGAGTCGCCGCGGCGCTTCCGCGAGACGCTCGCGGATCTCGCCGAGCGGATGCGCGGTCGTCGCGCGGTCGTCGCGCGCGAGCTGACGAAGGTGCACGAGGAGATCCTGGGCGGCACCGTGGAGGAGCTCGCGGCGCTCGAGCGGGAGTGGCTCGGCGAGATCACGCTCGTGCTCGCGCCGGCGGAGCCCTCCGCCGCGGGCGCCGGGCTGGACGACGCGGAGATCGACGCGCGGATCGATCGCGAGCTCGCGCAGGGGCGCCGGGCGAAGCACATCGCCGAGGAGCTGTCGGTCGAGCTCGGCCTTCCCCGAAGGGAGCTCTACGCGCGCGCGGTGGCGCGGCGGGGCGCGTCGCGCGAGTAGATCACGCGGTCACGTGTGCCGGCCCTGCCCTCGCGCCTTCAGGGCGTCGACCACGTGCTTCACGTCCTGCGCGCGGTCGCGCGGCACGATGAGCAGCGCGTCGTCGGTCTCGACCACCACGAGGCCCTCCACGCCGACGAGCGCGATCACCCGGCGGTCGATCTCCGCGCGCGCGCCGCCGTCGCGCCCGCGCAGATCCTCCGCGCGCGCGCCGCCGTCGCGCCCGCGCAGGTCGACCAGATAGTTGCCCTGCGCGTCGACCAGGACCGACCCCGCGGGCGCGCTGTTCCCTCGCTCGTCCTTCTCGGCGAGCTCCCAGGCGCTCTGCCAGCTCCCGAGGTCGCTCCAGCCGAAATCGCCCGGCACCACCGCGAGCCCGGCGACGTGCTCCATCACGCCGTGGTCGACGCTGACGGCCGGCAGCCGCGGGAACACGCGCCGCACGGCCTCCGCCTCGGCCGCCGCGCCCAGCGCGGCCGCGCGGTCGATCTCGTCGAGCCCCTCGGCGAGCGCGGGCAGGTGGGCGCGGATCGCCGCCCGCATGTCGCCCGCGCGGAAGATGAACATCCCCGCGTTCCAGAGGAAGCGGCCGCTCGCCACGAACTCCGCGGCGCGCTCCCGGCTCGGCTTCTCGACGAAGCGCAGCACCTTGCGGGGCGCCGCGCTCGCTGCGCCCGCCGCCTCCTCCGCCTCGATGTAGCCGAAGCCCGTCTCCGGGTGCGTCGGGCGGATGCCGACCGTCGTGATCGCGCCGCTCTGGGCCGAGGCGACGGCGGCCTCCAGCACCTCGAGGAACCGCGGCACGTCGGCGATGTGGTGGTCGCTCGGGAGCACGACCACGATGGCGTCGGGATCGTCGCGCGCGATGGTCGCCGCCGCCCAGCCGATGCACGGCGCGGTGTTGCGCGGCGCCGGCTCGACGAGCAGGCGCCGCTCGGAGACGTCCGGCAGCGCGGCGCGCGTGGGCGCCACGAGGTGCTCGCCGGTCGCGATCCAGAGGCGCTCCCAGCCGGCGCTCCCCCCGCGCGCGCACAGCGGCAGCACCCGGCGCGCCGTGGCGGTGATGAGCGGCTCGCCGCCGAGCAGGGGCAGGAGCTGCTTCGGGCGCGCGGCGCGCGACGCCGGCCAGAAGCGCGTGCCCGCGCCGCCGGCGAGGATCAGGACATGGATGGGGGTCTCGGTCGAGCTCATGGGCGTTCGTTGAGGGGTACAATGTCGAGCGTGACGGCACGGTTGCGGCGCGATGGCAGAGGGCCTCCTCAGGAGGGGCCGGGCAGCGCCCGCGCGTAGGCGACCATCGCGAGGCCGAGCGGGATGACCCACAGCGCGAGCGCGGCGGTGCGCCGCCGCTCGGCGAGCGCGCGGAGCGCGGCGGCTGCGGCCGCGGCGCCCACGAAGGCGGCGAGGAGGCTCAGCGCCACGGCGCCCGGCCCCGGCGGAGGGCCGTCGAGCGCGCGCGCGTCGGCGAGCCCCGAGACGAGGAGCGCGGGGATGCTCAGCGCGAGCGCGATCTCGACGGCGCGCGCCGGCCGGACGCCGAGCCAGAGCAGCAGCACGAGCGCCGCGCCGACGCGCGAACCGCCCGGCAGCGCCGCGAGCCCGTGCGCCGCGCCGGCCGCGATCATCCCGGCGAGCGACGGCGCGTCGGTCCCCGCGCGACCGCCGCGCCGCGGCGCGATCGCCGTGCTCGCGAGCGCGGCGCCGGTGGCGAGCAGGCCGAGCCCCACCGCGAGCGGCGCGCTCGCCCAGCGCGCGACGTACGGCCGGAGCGCCGCTGCCACGATCAGGCTCGCCGCGGCGCCCAGCGCGAGCAGCGCCGCGTCGCGCGCCGGCGGCGACGTCCTGAAGAGCGACGGCCGCGCGAGCGCCCGTGCCCCCTCGGCGAGCGCGCCCCGGAGCCGCCGCCGCACGGCGAGCGCGAGCGCCGCGGCCGCCGCGAGCGCCTCCGCGGCCGCGAGCCACGCGTCGCCGTCGGCCGCGCGGAGCCAGAGGCGCGCCGCGGCGCCGTGGCCGGTCGCCGAGATGGGCAGCGCGTGCGCCGCCCCCTCGACGGCCGCGAGCACCGCGACGTCCACGAGACCCACGCTCGACCGATACTCCAGCCCGGCGCGTCCTGTCGATCCCGAGCAGCGGCTTCGAGCGTCGCCTCACCATGTTGCCGCGCCGCAGCGCGGCGCGGCGCTGGAACACGAGGGACCGAGGGACAGCGTGGAACGCACGGAACACCATGGAAACAGCGTGGAACTGCGCGCAGGCGCCGGCTGAGAGCGCCGCCCCTTCAGGGTTTGCCGGCTTGCCGCGGTTCATCTTTTCACCTACATAACCCCCTGGATCTGGCGCTCTCTCGCCCGTGGCGGGGGAGGGCGAGCCGAGCGAGGTTCCGTTCGATGTTGATGGCATACGCCAGCGTTGCCGCGTTCTTCCTGGTGGCGATCGGCTTCGTCCTCGGCTCTCTGCTGTTCGGCAAGCTGCTGCGCCCGAGCAACCCGTACGCCGAGAAGGTCGAGACGTACGAGTGCGGGGAGGCGCCCGTCGGGCCCGCGTGGTTCAACTTCAACCCGCGTTTTTACATCGTCGCGCTCATCTACATCGTCTTCGACGTCGAGATCGCCTTCATCTACCCGGTCGCGGCGGTGTTCAAGCGCTGGGTGGACCAGGGCAGCGGGCTGTTCGCGCTGATCGAGATCTTCCTCTTCGTGGCCATCCTGATGCTCGGCTTCGTCTACGTCCTCGTGAAGGGTGATCTCGACTGGATCCGCGCCATCAAGGGGGATCCGCGCGGGGCGCAGAACGTGACCAGCCGGGCTCAGCCGCGCGCGTCTCTGACGAGCGCGAGCGCGGGCGGCGCCGCGCCCGCAGGCCTCGCGGGGCGGGCGGCCGTCGCCGAGGGAGGTGCGGAGTCATGACATCGAACCTGAACCTGATGGCCCCGCCCCGCGGGTGGGAGGCGAAGTACGAGAGCGACGGCGGCGGCGTCATCACGACGAGCGTCGATCAGACCGTCAACTGGCTGCTCAACTGGGGGCGATCGAACAGCGTCTGGTACATGCTCTTCGGCCTGGCCTGCTGCGCCATCGAGCTGATGCAGACCGGCGGCCCGCGCGGCGATCTCGAGCGCTTCGGCGCGGCCCCGCGGCCGAGCCCCCGGTCGAGCGATCTGTTCATCATCGCGGGGACGCTGACGTACAAGATGGCGACCCGGGTGAAGCGCCTCTACGACCAGATGTCGGAGCCCCGCTTCGTCATCTCGATGGGGAGCTGCTCGAACTGCGGCGGCCTCTTCCAGTACGCGTACTCGGTCTGCAAGGGCGTGGATCAGATCATCCCGGTCGACGTCTACGTGCCCGGCTGCCCCCCGCGCCCCGAGGCGCTCCTCGAAGGGCTCCTGAAGATCCAGGAGAAGATCAAGAGCGAGCGGGCCCTCGACCGCCGCGGCGCGACGGGCGGCTGATTCATCCACCCTGGCCACCCCGGCACCTCATGACACCCGAAGAGACCTTTCAGGCGCTCCAGGCGAGCCTCGGCGAAGAGGCGGTCTTCGACTTTCACCCCGTGTCCGCGAAGGACCGAGACGCCTGGTTCCAGGTCGCGCCCGAGAAGATCGCTGCCGTGTGCCAGCACCTGCGCGAGGCGCCGGAGCTCGCCTTCGATTACCTGGAGTGCATCACGGGGGTCGACTACCCCGATCTCAAGAAGATCGTCGTCGTCTATCACATCACTTCGTACGCGAAGAAGCACCGCGTCGTCCTCAAGGCGTTCCTCGACCGCGAGAGCCCGTCGGTGCCGACGCTGGTCGACGTGTGGTCGGCCGCGAACTGGCAAGAGCGAGAGTGCTACGACCTGCTCGGGGTGCGCTTCGAGGGGCACCCGGACCTCCGGCGCCTGCTCCTGCCCGACGACTGGGAGGGCCACCCGCTGCGCAAGGACTGGCAGGAGAAGGCGGAGTACCGCGGCATCCCGACGCAGCGGCCGAACCCGATCGAGCTCTTCAAGATCAAGCTCCCGAAGAAGGAAGCGGACGCGTCATGAGCCAGGTCATCCTCAGCGTCGACCGCGGGGACGCGGGGCAGGAGATGGACGACGAGATGACCCTCAACATGGGGCCTCATCACCCGTCGACCCATGGAGTGCTCCGCTTCGTCATCTCCACGGACGGCGAGATCATCCGGAAGGCGGTGCCGGACGTCGGCTACCTGCACCGGAGCATCGAGAAGATCGGCGAGCGCTGCACCTACAGCGGCTTCATGCCGTACACCGATCGCGTCGACTACATCGCGGCGATGTTCGCGAACGAGGCCTGGGCGAGCGCCTGCGAGAAGCTGATGGGCATCGAGGTGCCGAAGCGGGCGCAGTACCTGCGCGTCATCTCCTGCGAGCTCAACCGGATCGGGAGCCACATGATCGCGCTCGGCGCGATGGCGATGGACGTCGGCGCCGTCACCCCCTTCCCGTGGGCGCTGCGCGAGCGCGAGCACATCAACGACTTCATCGAGGAGCTGTGCGGCGCGCGGCTCACCTTCAATTACCACCGCATCGGCGGCGTCTCGTTCGACATGCCGAAGGGGTGGGCCGACAAGGTGAAGCGGTGGCTCGACGGCTTCGAGCCGATCATGGTCGAGTTCGACCGGCTCATCAGCCTGAACGACATCTTCATCAAGCGGCTGGCGAACGTCGCCGTGGTCACGGCCGAGGAGGCGAAGGACTGGGGGCTCGTCGGCCCCAACCTGCGCGCCTCCGGCGTGAAATGGGATCTCCGGAAGGAGGACGCCTACTCGGTCTATCCGGAGCTCGAGTTCGACGTCCCCGTGGGCCACGGGCGGTACGGGACCGTGGGCGACTGCTGGGACCGGTTCTACGTCCGGGTCGAGGAGTGCCGCGAGTCGGCGAAGATCCTCCGCCAGGCGCTCGAGAAGATCGACGAGCACCCCGAGGACGACATCCTGGGCAAGCTGCCCAAGAAGATGAGGCCCGACGGCGAGGCCTACGCGCGCATCGAGAGCGCCCGTGGCGACATGGGATGTTACGTGATCGGGCGGGGCGCGGAGGAGGCGTACCGGGCGCGGTTCCGGACGGGGAGCTTCACCGCGATGGGGATGATCGAGGCGAAGAGCCCCGGGCTATTCCTGGCCGACCTCGTGGCGCTCATCGCGAGCTTCGATGTCGTCGCGCCCGAGATCGACAGGTAGCGGGGTGGGGGGCGACCTCAGGCGCCCCCGGCCGGGCCGCCGAGGATCTCCGGACACTTCTGGTCGAGCCCCGCGCACGCCGCGGGGGGCTCCCCGGAGGTGTCGAGCGGCGTTTCACACGTGATCGACTTCAGGGCCTCGATCTGAGCCGTCATGCAGGCCTTGTACTCCGCCACCGTGGCGGTGCAGTCCGCGAAGCCCGCGGTGGCGCACTCGCCGCCCTCCGTGGGCTGCTCCGGCTGGCTCATGCACTCTGCCTTGGCGGTCTCGCAGTCAGCACCCCCGAAGGCGCTGGCGAACGCGCCGGCGAGCTCGCATACGTCTTCCTTCGTGACGGTGGCCGACGCGGCGACGTCCTCGCACACCGCCTGGGATTCCTCGGCGGTCAGGCTGCCGAGCTGCTTGCCGTCGAGGTCACCTCCGCTGTTGCCCTCGTCGCCCCCGTCGTCGTCGCCGCCGCAAGCCGCGAGCGCGAGACCGGTCATCAGAACCCCCACAAGCTTCATCCGTGTCATTCAAGCTCTCCTTGATCGAGATTGCTCACCTGAGCGTACCCGCGCGGCGCTCGAGGACGGCTCCGTCGAAGGAAGCGAGCGGGCTGTATCGTCCACCGGGCAGGCGCGCGGGAGCGAACATACTACGGTCACGGTTGAATCTTGCTTCCTGTTGGAAACAAAAACCTCTGCCGCCTCCGGCGCGAGCATCGCCGCGCGCGACCGAGGCACCGGCCCGGCGCCTCCGCCCCCGTCACGTCGCGCGCCGGCGCCTCCGCGGGCGTGCGGGAGACCCCGGCGGCGCCGCCTGCTCCCCGCTGCGGCCGGCGTCCCATTGCGCGACCACGCGCTTCGGCGCGACGCGACGCCAGGCTCCTGTGAGCAGCTCTTCCAGGAGCGTCCGGTCGACGCGACGCAGCTCCACCCGGGTCCAGCCCTGGTGTCCCCACGGCGTCACCGAGAAGACGTCGGGCTGCGCCTGCACCAGGCTGTCCTGCTCGTCGAGGGACAGCTTCAGGACCGCGCCCTCCTCCTGCACCCAGTGGGTCGCGAAGATCTTCCCTCGCACGCGGAACGACGGCTTGCCAAAGTGGTCTTGCTCCTCGGCTTCGGGCAGCGACAGCGCGAGTCTCTGGAAATCGTCGGAGGAGATCATGGCAGTACGCCTCGGCAAGCGGGATGTAGCGCTGTCGTGACGGGGCTCATCAGGCCCGGACCGCCTCGAACACCCGGAAGAAGCTCGGCGTCTCGCGCACGCACGTCACGCACAGCCCCGCTGCCTCGAGCAACGCGCGGTACTCGGCCTCCGTGCGCTCGCGTCCACCCGTGTTCACGAGCATGTTGATGTCGCTGAACGTGAGGATCCAGTCAAGGGTCGCGTTCCCGCGCGCGGTGGGCGCGGGCGGCTCCACGACGAGGAGGCGCGCCCCACTGGCCATCGCCTCGCGGCACTTGCCCAGGATCTGCAGGCTGCGCGCGTCGTCCCAGTCGTGGATCACGCTCTTCATCACGTAGGCGTCGGCGGGCGGCGGCGCCGCGTCGAAGCAGCTCCCCGCGACGAACGACGCGCGGGCGGCGACGCCGCGCGACGCGAACAGCGCGAGCGCGCCGTCGCGCGCGTGCTCGAGATCGAAGACGGCCCCCTCCACGGCGGGGTGGGCCTCCAGGATCGCGCAGAGCAGGGCGCCGTGGCCGCCGCCCACGTCGACCACGCGGCGGACGCCGCCGAGGTCGATGGCCCCGACGATGCCCGGCGCGACCCCGCGGGTGAGCTCGACCATGGCCTGGTGGAAGATCGCGGCAGCGCCAGGATCGCGCCCCAGGGCATCGAAGTGCTCGGTCCCGGACGACGCGGAGCCGTCGCCGGAGCCCCACGCCATCCGGCCGGTGCGGACGCAGTCGGTCAGGCGGCCCCAGGCCTGCCAGACGTCCTGCCCGCCCATGAGGCGCGACCAGGCGCGCTTCGAGAGCGGGGAGCTCGTCTCGAGGAACCGCCCCATCTCGGTGAGCTCGAAGCGATCCCCGCGCGCGACGAGCAGCTCGAGCGTGACGAGCGCCCGGAGCAGGCGGTCCGTCGCGTCGGGGTGCGTGCCGAGCCGCGCCGCGACGTCGCCGCTCGAGAGCGGCGCCTCGGCGAGGACGTCGGCGACGCCGAGCTCCGCGGCCGCGTGGATGACCTGCGGCACCCAGAGGCTCATGATCATCTGGTTCAAACGGAACGCAGGGGGGACGCTCGTGGGAGACCCGTTCGACATGGTGTTCGCTCCTTCGGGCCTCACCTTGAGGAGCGCGACGCCGGCAGTCTTGTAAAGATTTTACCCCGCCGCGAGCTCCTGCCGGGACATCGAGCAGCGCGGCGGGTCGAACGCCGCGACCTCAGGTGCCTTCGCTCTCGGTCTCCTCCTCCTCCTCGAAGAACCCCGGGCACTTCTTCTCGAGCGCGACGCACTCCGCGGGCTTCTGCAAGATGTCGGCGAACGCCGATTCACACGTGATCGCCGCCAAGGTATCGACCATGGCGGTCGTGCAGGCCTTGAACTCCGCGACCGTCGCGGTGCAGCCGGCGAACCCGAGCCCCTCACATTCGGACTCCGCGGACTCCTCGGGCTCTTCCGGAGCGCTGATGCACTCCTGCTTGGCGGTCTCGCACTCCATCCCGAACGCGGAGGCGAGCGCCCCCTCGATCTCGCATCTGTCCTCCTTCGAGAGCGCCTCGGCCTGCGCGCCGACGTCATGGCACACCTCCACGGACTCCTCGGCCGTCAGGGCGCCGAGCTGCTTGCCGTCGAGCTCGCTCCCGGTCTCGCCCCCGTTGCCCACGTCGTCATCGCCGCACGCCACCAGCGCGAGGCCAGCCATCAGAAAACCGAAGAGCTTCATCCGTGTCATGTCGAGATCTCCTTGTACGAGAACGTTCAACCGAGCATGCCCGCGCGGCCCTCGAGGCGACGCCACCGCGCCTGGAAGCGCTGGGCGTGAGGGCGTCTCGGCAACCGCGCTGGACAGACGGGTCTACGTTCGACGAGAGATTTCCTTTCCTGCGCGACGGGCGCGCGCAGCTTTTCGGCGCGAGCGTCGCCCGCGCCAGAACTCTCCCTTGTCCTCACCGGTGATAGAGTTCGCCACGTTCACGGGTGACCGCGCGACGGAAGCCGCCGCGCTCCGGGCGCTCGAGCCCACCTACGACAGACTTCGGTCGGCGCTCGGCTAGAGCGACAAACGGGTTGAAGCTGCCTGAAAAGCGCAGAACTTCGAACCGCCAAGCCGCCAAGGACGCCAAGAAGAGAATCCAATCTTGGCGTCCTTGGTGTCTTGGCGGTTCATTTCTCGCTTGATCAACTGATCGTTGTTCTAGGGGCTCAGGCCGGCCAGCTCGATGAGCTCCGCCCGCGCCCTCGTCGGGGTCGTCCCCGTGAACTGCTTCACGTCTCGCGCGAGGTGCGCCTGGTCGTAGTAGCCGAACCGCTGCGCGAGCTCGGCCCACGTGCCCGAGGCGCCCGCCTTGAGGTGCTGCACCAGCCGGTCGAAGCGCACGAGGCGCGCGAGGAGCTTCGGCGGGACGCCGACGTTGTCGCGGAACAGGTCGATGACGTGCTTCTGGCTGTAGCCGAGCTCGCGCGCGAGCGCCCGCATGTCGACCGCGCCCGCGCGCTCCTCGATCCGCCGGAATGCCCACGAGACCACGCCCGTGTCGACCCGCGCCTCGTCGAGGCGCTCGCCGAGCGCGCGCTCGATCAGGTCGAAGCGCGCGTCCCAGGTGGGGAGCTCCTCGAGGCGCTCCGCCAGCCGGGCGTGCTTCCGGGGGAGGAGATCGCGGACGGACACCACGCGCCCGGTGAGCTCCGCCATCGGCACGCCGAAGAAGAGCCGCGCGCCGATGGGGGTGAGGTTCACCTGGAGCCCGCGCTGGAGCCCGTCGTGCTCCGTGATCGTGAAGGTGTCGTCGAGACCCGCGACGAAGCCGCCCGGGTACCGGGAATGGAGGCGATCGCTCCCGGCGTCGAACACGCGAACCGGCGGCCCGAACTCGATGATGACGACGACCTGCGGCATGGGGAACTCGCGCCGCCGCAGCGGTCCAGGCGTCTCCTCGGTGTAGCCGCTGAAGTCGCGGAGGTACGGGCGGAGGCGCGGCGCCGGGGGCCGGGTCGCGAGCTCCCACCGGCTCTCACCGGACCTGCCGCGGACTATCCGTGCACCAGGGGCCAGCGCGTGCATCGAGGGGAAAAGGTACTCCTCGACGCAGGCCGACTCAAGCCGTCGTCAGCGCATCCGTCGCGTCCGTCGCATCCGTCGCATCCGTCGCATCCGTCGCATCAGTCGCATCAGTCGCATCAGTCGCAGGCAGGCGCCTCTTCCTGGTACGCGATTCCGCTGTCGACCGGCACCTTGCCGCCCTGATCGTGGGGAACGATCACGTGGCATTCCCCCTCGGTCACGTTGCCTGCCGCGTCGACCGCCCGGACGCCGAGCGTGTAGACGCGCGCGTCGCCGTTGCCCTTCCGCTCCGCGAGGAGGTCCACCGAATCGCAGCCGAGGTTCGCGATGTCCACCTCGGTGTTGCCGTCGCCCGTGTCGTTGCGCGGCTCGTCGCTCGCCGCATAGGTGAAGCTCACCTGCACGTCGTCGTCACAGGCGTCCTCCACGTCCACGCAGTCATCCACCGTGATGGTGTGGAACTTGTGGTTCGGCGGCCAGAGCTCGGGCTGCCTGTCCGTGAGCACCGGCGCGACGGTATCGACGACGACGAGCTCCGAGGTGCAGAGCGACGCGAGCGCCGCTTCCTCGCCCGCCACCTCTGCGGTCACCACGATCTCATGCGCGCCGAGCGCGAACGGCCCCTCCGCGGAGACTGACACTGTCGCCTCGGCGCAGGTGCCCGTCGAGAGCTGCGCATAGATGGTCTCGACGTACGCGCCCGAGGGCGTCGTGCACTCGACGGTTCGCTCCTCGCCGCACACCCACTCACCCTCCGGGATCGCGGCGCCCGGGTCGACACACTCCGCCACCAGGGCCTGTGAGCTGCCGCCGACCGGCTCGTCCTTGCACCCGAGGAACAGTGAAGTGACGGAGACCACACCCAGCAATCCGAGGAGACTGGCTTTCTTGATCATGCGGATATGGATAGCAAACGCACTCTCGTGGATGCGAGAGAAAACCAGTGTGGAGGCGCGGAAAAATATCGATGCTCGTGGTGCTCCAGGGCTCATTTTGATGAGCCGTTTTCAGAAGCCCCGAGAAACTCTCTCGTTTCGGCCGCCGCGGAGGTGCGTTGTCCGCGCATCCGCGCCCACGCGGGCCGACCCTCGGCCCCCCTGTCGCGCCGGCCCGGCGTCGGTCGCGCCGGCGCGCGCGGCTCAGCGGATCGTCGCGCAGCACCTGAAGCCGAGGTGGTAGTTCGCGTGCCACGCGTTCTCCATCGGCTCCACGTGCCACCGCGGGCTGAACGTGCAGTGATCGGGGTAGGTCTCCCGGCCGTTCTTCGGCCGGGGGGCGTCGTGCTCGCGGGCGACCTCGACGTAGAACCAGGCGCTCCCCTTGAGCTGGCTGTACAGCTTGCCGTCGTCGCGGTCGCGGCGGGTCATGATCTCGGCCACGTTGCCGTGCTGATCGAAGACCCCGAACCGGGAGCGGCACGCGGGGTAGGACCCCGCAGGCTCGGTGTCGGTCGCGCAGGTCTGGTAGGCAGAGCGCGCGGTGTCGCCGTCGCACGGCTCGCCGTCGATCTCGCGGTGTCGCGTCTGCGTGTGGCAGACGGTGAGATCGAGCTCGTCGCCGTAGGCGTACGTCCTCGGCTCGCCGCCCTCCGGGTCGCCGCGGCACGCGAGGCTCCACTCGTCCTCGGTGCACAGGCGCTTGCCCTGGAGGCTGCACACGGACGCCGCCTGCGTCGGGCTCGCCCACACCATCGGCAGCTCGCACGGCCTGTTGGGGAACTCGAAGATGTCGATGCAGAACTCGGCCGGCTTCGGCTTCCCGCGGACGGTCTTGGAGACGGGCACCATGTTCTCGCGGCCGCCGCAGCGGGCGCGCTGCTCCTCCGTCTGGAGGACGACGCCGCTGAGGCCCTCGAGGCACTGCTCCTTCGAGCGCGTGTGCCGCGCGAGCTCCTTGTTGCCCTGGTTGATGCGGGCCGGCGTGCCGCCGCCGAAGTTCTTCTCCAGGAAGAGCTCGGGGTTCTTGAACCTGCGCTCGCGCTCCGTGAGCTCCTTCAGCGAGAAGAGCCGCACCAGGTCCTCGCGCGCCTCGTGGTGCGTCGCCATCGGATCACCGGCCGCCATCGGCGCGCCGGCAGCGTCGCCGGTCGCCAGAGCCGCGCCGGCAGCGTCGCCGGCCTCCGGAGCCGCGCCGGCATCGCCGGTCGCCGCTGGAGTCGCCGGGGCCGAGGCCGCGGGCCCCGCCGAGGGCGCAGGAGGGCTGGCCGCCGGCGGCGCGGCGCCGGCGTCGCGGCCGCGATCAGGTTCGCCGCGGGAGCAGGACAGCGCGGCAGCGGCGAGCGCCGCGAGCGCGGCGCGCAGGGGACGGGAGGGCTTCGACACCGGGAGCGAGGTCAGAGGGTGGCCGCGATGATCTCGGAGAGGCTCGCCTCGTCGACGACGCCGGTCAGGTACGCCGCGACCTTCCCCTGCCGGTCGATCACCACCAGGCTCGGCAGCTTGTCCACCCCGTAGCGCATCGACGCGTCCTTCGCGTCGTCGATGAGGATGGGATACGAGAGGCCCTTCTTGAGGGCGTACTGACTCGCCACGTGCGGCGGATCGTCGACGTTGACGCCGAGCACCACGAGCCCCTTCTTCTCGTACCGGCGCGCGATCCGCTCGAGGATCGGCGCCTGGACCGCGCAGGGACCACACCACGTGGCCCAGAAGTCCAGGATCACCGGCTGGCCCTTCAGCTCGGCGAGCTGCATGCGCGCGCCGGGCTCGCCGTTCGCCGCGACGGGGAGCGTCACGTCGGGGGCCACCGCGCCGACCATCCCCCCGACCCCGGGCGACAGGCGGGGCAGGACGGCCAGCCCGATGAGCGCGCTCAGGGCGATCAGCGCCGCGAGGGCGGGGTAGAGAATCTTACCGGAATTGAACTCGGGTTCGGCCATACGGCGGCCCGGTCTTCATAGCAAATCTTTGGGCCTACGTCCGAGCGGCTCTGGTACGGTCCGGCGCCTCGACCGGCCGGGCGCTTCGCCGCCTGGCCCGGGGTCGGGGGCGCAGCGCGGCTCTCCGCGCGACGCCGCCGCCGCCGGTGGGGATCGGGGGCGCAGCGCGGCTCGCCGCGCGACGCCACCGCCGTTCGGGAACGTCGTCGCCCGCGCGCTGGAGGAACCATGCTGGATCGTCCGAATCTTTCACGAGAAAATCCCACGGGGCCGCGCGGACGGCGCCCACCGCCCGGGCCCCTTCCGGCCAAGTGGGCGGCCAAGTGGCCCCCCGATGACAGCGATGATGTGCCCGGCGCCCCGCCGGCGCCCGGGGGCGGCGGCTTCGCGGACGACGGCAACTTCAAGCGCGGCCGCTTCAGCCCCGTCTCGATCGTGGTCGGCCTCCTCCTCGCGCTCGGCGCCGCGGGCGCCATCTGGTTCGGCGTGAAGCAGGAGGGCCAGAAGCTGACGGTCGACGCCATCTCCAAGGAGAAGAAGAACATCTTCGTCCTCCCGAAGAAGGACCAGCTCCCGCTCTGGCGCAAGTGGGCCGCCTCGAACGCCGAGCCGTCGCTCCAGCAAGAGGCGCTCATGCAGCTCGCGTGGGCCGGCGACCCCGAGGGCGTCACGCACGCGACGAACGCGCTCAAGCTCCCCGACCACCGCGTGAAGGGCGTCGCCGCGCAGGTGCTCTCCTACTACGGCTCGCCCAAGGCCGACGGCGCCAAGCCCGCGCTGCTCGAGGCGCTCAAGGTCGCGGACGAGAGCGACCGCCCCCAGATCGTCTGGGCGCTCGTCGAGCTCAAGGAGCCGGCCGCGTTCAAGGACGCGATGGACCAGTACCGCAAGGGGTTCCTCTCGAAGGTCGAGCGGCTCGGCGGCGGCATCGCGTTCGACCCCGAGAAGCTCGCCGGCCTCGTGTCGCTCGACGAGCTCGCGAAGCTCGCGACCGACGAGAGCGCGTCGGTGCGGCAGCTCGTCGCGACGGTGCTGTCGCGCAACGCCGAGTCGAAGTGGACGAGCGCGCTGATCACCCTCGTGAAGGACAAGGACGTCGAGGTCGCGCGCGAGGCCGCGAACGGCCTCGGGCGCATCGGCGACGAGACGGCGCGCGCCCCGCTCCTCGAGGCGCTGTCGAACGCCGACAAGGACAGCCGCCAGCGCTTCCTCGAGGCGCTGCGCGACGGCATCGGCGGCGAGGGGCTCGTCCTCGCCCTCGACAGCGTGAAGCAGGACCCCGAGGAGACGACCTGGTTCCAGACGAAGCAGATCATGGAGATGCTGCGCGAGCTCGCCGATCCGCGGTCGGCCGACCCGCTCGTGAAGTGGATCGAGGCCAGGAAGCCGCCGCTGCACTGGCAGGGCGAGGCGGGGACGCGGCTCGCCGAGGTCGGCGACCTCCGCGGCGCGAAGTACATCGGCGAGCGGATGCTGGCCGACCCGCTCAAGCTCTACAAGCTCGAGAAGTTCTGGGAGGCGGACGAGGGCGGGCACCTGTCGCGCACCGACCTGCCGCGCGTCGTCGGCGCCCGCATGCTCGCCGACCTCGCCACGGTCCACACCGACAAGAGCGCCGAGCTCAAGGCCGCGGCCGAGGCCCCGGTCATCCTGTGGCTCAAGGACCGCCCGCAGCCGCACGCGAACGGCCTGCGCTTCCTCGCCACGATCCGCTCCGAGAAGATCCTGAAGGACATGCGCGACTGGGCCTTCCCGACGGACCCGCTCCCCAAGGAGGGGCAGCAGCCGCCGTTCCCGGCCGCGTTCGAGACCGCGCAGAGCGCGCTCCGCTACATCGGGCGGATGAAGGACGAGCCCTCCTACCCGCGGCTGCTCGAGCAGTTCAAGCGGAAGAAGGACCCGAAGATGGACATCACGCAGGACGGGCTCCAGGGCGCCGGGCTCGCGATGATGGGCATGGCGCTGCGCGCGGTCGCCTACGGCGCGTCGCAGGGGCTCGCCGAGTGGGGCGACGCGCGCGCGGTGGAGCCGCTGACGAAGCTCATCGAGGACGAGACGTGGCACGAGGAGGCCCGCCAGGCCGCGTGCGAGGCGCTCGCGTGGTGCGCCGACGACAAGACGATGCTCGAGGTGGCGAAGAAGGCGAAGGACTTCGCGAGCAAGAAGGAGCCGCGCAAGCAGCTCATCGGCGCATGTTACGCGTCGTCGCTCGCGCTCCGGCCGGTGCCGAGCGCGGCCGGCGAGCTCGTCCCGCTGCTCACGGCCGACATCGACCCCGGGGTGCGCATGGCCATCGCGCGCGCCATCGGCATCGGCGGCTTCGACGAGGGGGTGCAGGGGCAGCTCTTCGAGAAGCTCAAGGACGTCGAGGTCCGCAACGCCGCGGCGCTCGCGCTCATCCTCGGCGGCACGAGCGACACCGCGGCGCGGACGGTCGCGATGTACGCCGACTTCGACAAGGGCGCGCTCGACGACCTGAAGGACCACTACTACCGCGCCTTCGGCTACTGGTCGGACGAGGACTTCAAGCGCGGCAACCTGTACCGGTACGTGGCGAACGCCGAGGCGATCACGCGCGTGAAGGTCGCGGACGCGCCGCAGGAGTGGGCGAGGCAGCGGCTCCAGGCCCAGTTCGACAACCTGAAGTACGACAACGGCCCGCACTCGGAGACGCGCGTCGTGCTGCGCTACCGGCTCTACCAGGCGGCCAAGAGCGGCGACGGCGAGCAGAAGAAGGGCGCGATCGAGACGCTCAAGTTCATGAAGGAGAAGGGCGCGCTCATGGCCCTGCGGCACGAGCCGGGCGAGACCGGCGCGCTCGCGAAGCGCGCGTTCCACGAGCTCATGAACCCGAAGGCCACCGTGGCCGAGGACCTGAGCGCGCTCGCCCCGGCCAAGGGCGGGAGCTCCGACGTGCAGTAGCGCGACGCGCGCCGCGCGCCGCGTCGGCACGGGCCGCCCCGGCCGCCGCGGCGGTGGCAGAGGCCCGGGAGCTCTCGCGGGAGGCCGTCCTCCCCGGAGATCCCGGGCTTTCTGTTTTTGTTCAGCGGCGCGGCCGGGCCTGCCTCGGGCGCGCGTCGGGCTGGACAAAACGCACGTTTCGGAAGAGTGTTCGCGCCGAGGTGCACTGTGGCTACCTGGCGTGATGAGCTCATCGAGGCCGTGAAATCGAAGGCGGAGCGCGAGTCGGAGGAGCTCGCGCGACACAAGAAGCGGGTCGCCGAGGCGCTCGCGGCCGCGGAGTCGGCCGTGTCGCTGGGGGCCGAGTCGCTGAAGTTCGCGCACGAGAGGCTGCAGGAGAAGGGGCAGCCCATCGTGCTCTCCCAGGAGCAGGACAAGCATCGGCTCGCGTTCGGCGAGTTCAGCCTCGCGCTGGAGCTGCTGCGCGACTCGGCGATCGTCCGGGTGACCTTCGGCGACGGCAAGCCGCGCGAGTTCGACTTCGCGAAGGACCGCCACATCGCGCCCGCCGACGTGGAGGAGTACATCGGCCGCCGCGCGCTCGAGCTGGTCCGCGCGGCGCAGAAGGCCGCGCCATGGTGAACGCGAGCGCGAGCGCGGGCCCCGCCGCGGCCCGCCCGGCGCGCGCGGCGGGCCTCCGCCGCGGCCTGGTCGCGGGCGTGCTCGCCGCGCTCGCCGCGTGCGCTCCGCCGGCCGCGCCGCCTCGCGAGGCGTCCGCGCCGCCGGCCTCGAAGCCGGCTGCTGCCGCGGCGCCCGCCGCGCCGGTCTCGATCGACCTCGACCCCGCCGCGGAGGCGCGGATCAAGGGGGACGTCACCTACCTCGCGTCGCCCGAGCTCGCGGGGCGCGCCACCGGCGAGCCCGGGGCCGACCGCGCGGCCGAGTTCATCGCGCGCCAGTTCGCCGAGCTCGGGCTGCAGCCGCTCGGCGGCGGCCGCGACGGGGGCGCCAGGGCCTACATGCAGGCGTTCGACGCGCGGGTGGGCGCCGACGTGGCGCCGGCGTCGCTCGTCGTGCAGCGCGCGGGCCGGAAGCAGAGCGTCGAGGCCGGCAAGCTGGTCACGGCCGACGGGAGCGCGAGCGGCGCGATCTCGGGGCCCGCGGTGCTCGTGGGCCACGGCGTGACCGCTCCGGCGCTCTCCTGGGACGACTACGGCGGCCGTGACATCGAGGGGAAGATCGCCGTCGTGCTCGACGGCGCGCCCACGCTGGGCAGCGGCCCGGAGGCGACGGCGCACGCCGGCGCGGCGCACGGCGGAGCCGCCGGCGCGGCGCATGGTGCGCACGGCGGCCCCGCTGGTGCGGCGCACGGCGGAGCCGCCGGCGCGGCGCATGGTGCGCACGGCGGTCCCGCCGGTGCGGCGCACGCTGGTGCGCCCGGTGCGGCGCACGCTGGTGCGCCCGGTGCGGCGCATGCGGCGCACGCTGGTCCGCCTGCCGGTGCTGCGCACGCTGGTCCGCCTGCCGCTGCCGCGCACGACGATCCGCATCACGCGCCCTCTCCGCGGCCGGACGCGCTCCGCGATTTCGGCAGCGTCCGCTACAAGCTCCGCACCGCCCGCGAGCACAAGGCCGTCGGCGTCATCCTGGTCGCGGCGGGCGATGAGCTCCCGCGCGTGCCCGACGACGCGTCGAGCATGGGCATCCCGGCCGTCGTGATCACGCGCTCCGCGGCCCGGGCGCTCTTCCCGACCGCCGGGCTCGCGCCGCCGGTGAAGCCCGACGCCGCGAAGCAGGCGGCGGCGAAGCCCGCGGCCGCGAAGCAGGCCGCAGCGAAGGCGCCCGCGCCGAAGCCGCTCGACGGCACCACCGTCGAGATCACGACCAAGGTCACCCCGCGGACGGCGCCGGCGTCCAACGTGATCGGGCTGCTCCCGGCGCGGGCGGGCTCCCCTCGCGCCGGCGAGTACGTCGTCGTCGGGGCGCACTACGATCACCTCGGCCACGGGGGCAACTCGTACTCGCGCGCGCCCGGCGTGCACGCGGTGCACCCGGGCGCCGACGACAACGCGTCGGGGACCGCGATGCTGCTCGAGGTGGCGCGTCGGTTCGCCGCGCTCCCCACGCGGCCGGACCGGAGCCTGCTGTTCATCGCGTTCGGCGCCGAGGAGCTCGGCACCCTCGGCTCGCGCCATTTCGTCGACCACCCGCCGGCGCCGCTCGCGGGGATGAAGCCGATCGTGGCCATGATCAACGCGGACATGGTCGGCCGGATGCGCGAGGACAAGCTCCTCGTCGACGGCCTGGGCACGTCGCCCGACTGGAGGCCGATCGTGGACGGCGCCGCCCAGGGGCTCGGCCTCGCGCTCCAGTACGGCGCCGAGGGCTTCGGCGCGAGCGACCACACCTCGTTCACGGCCTCGCGCGTGCCGGTCGCCTTCCTGTTCACGGGCGTCCACGAGGACTACCACCGGCCGAGCGACACAGCGGACAAGATCGACGCGGCCGGCGTCTCGCGCTGCTCCGTGCTCGCCGCGCGGATGGCGCTCGCCCTGGCGCAGCGCGACGCGCGGCTGCCCTTCACCGACGCCCCGGCCGACCCGCACCGCAGCATGCGCGGCGGCTTCCGCGCGTCGCTCGGCACGATGCCGGACTACGCGTACCAGGGGCCCGGCGTGAAGCTCACGGGCGTGCGGCCCGACGCGCCCGCCTCGCGCGCCGGGATGCAGGCGGGGGACGTGATCGTGCGCATCGGCGCGCACGCGATCACCAACATCCATGACTTCATGTTCGCGCTCGGCGATCTCGAGCCCGGCCGCGAGGTCGTGATCGAGGTCGATCGCGGCGGTACCCGGGTGCCGCTCAAGGTCATCCCCGCCCCCGGCCGATGAGGTGGTGCCCTCGTCGCGCCGCGCTGTCGGCCGCGCCGGCGCGACGGCGCAGGGCCCTTCGCCGGCCCTGCGCGGCTGGCCTCGTGTTCCTGTGCGGCGGCCTCGCGGCCGCGGCCCTCGCCTGCGATCGCCGCGAGCACGCCGCGACCCCCTCCGGACCTGCGGACGCCAGCGCGACGGCGGACGCGGAGCCTGCGCCAGCTGACGACGCGGCCGCGGCGCAGACGGACGCCGCGGCGCCGTGGGATCCCGCGGCGCCGGACGGCGCGACGCCGGAGCCGTCGCCCGGTTCGTCCGACGCTGGCTCCTCCGACGCCGGCTCGCTCGACGGCGGCTCGTCCGGCGCCGCCTCGCTCGACGGCGGGCTGCCCGGCAGCTCCGAGGGGTGCCCTGACGACATGGTCCTCGTCGACGGCGACTACTGCCCCCTGGTCGATCAGGTCTGCCTGAAGCACCACAAGGAGTTCGAGAAGGACCAGGCGAGGCGCTCGACCCCCTACGGCGAGGTGGAGGGCACGACAAGCGTCAGCGAGCGCTGCCTCGAGTACAGGCAGCCCACGGTGTGCCTCTCGAAGAAGCGCACGCCGATGCGGTACTGCGTCGACCGCTACGAGTGGCCCAACACGAAGGGCGAGCTCCCCGCGCTGCTCGTCTCGTGGCGCGAGGCCGTCAAGAAGTGCGAGGGCGTCGGCAAGCGCCTCTGCACCGAGGACGAGTTCAACTTCGCCTGCGAGGGCGAGGAGATGCTCCCGTACACGTACGGCCACGAGCGCGATCCGACGAAGTGCAACATCGACCGGCCCTTCCGCCAGCGCGAGCTGACGCTTTACCGCTACGAGCGGTGCATGAAGCACCCGAAGTGCAAGGCGGAGCTCGAGCGGCTCGACCAGCGCGTGCCCGCGGGGTCGATGCCCGCGTGCGTGTCGCCGTTCGGCGTCCACGATCTCAACGGCAACATCAACGAGTGGGTCGTCCGGCCGGGCCGCAAGTCTCCGGACCGGAGCGGGCTGAAGGGCGGCTGGTGGGGCCCGATGCGCGGCCGCTGCCGCCCGACCGTCGGGTTCCACAAGGAAGAGGACTACGGGTACGAGCAGGGGTTCCGCTGCTGCAAGGACGCGGCGCCGCGGTGAGCGCGCTGCGGCGCGGCGCTCAGCGGCGAAGGGGTCGTGGTTGCTCCTCCGGGGGCCAGGGATCAGATCTCAGCGGCGGGTCGACGCCGGCCCGCTCCTCACGCGGGGGAGGGCCCCGCACCTGCGGGAGACCTGGATGAAGCGAGTCATGTCGTGCACCAGCGGGCGCTCCGTCGCGGCGGTCGGCCTTGCCCTCGGGGGCCTCGGGCTCCTGTCTTCCGCGTGCAGCCGGGGTCGCGACGCCGAGGATGCGTCGGATCAGCAATACTACAACCAGCCCGGGTACCAGCAGCCGGGGCAGTACTCGCCCGGGTACCAGCAGCCGGGGCAGTACTCGCCCGGGTACCAGCAGCCGGGGCAGTACTCGCCCGGGTACCAGCAGCCGGGGCAGTACCAGCAGCCCGGGTATCAGCAGCCGGGGCAGTACCAGCAGCCCGGGTATCAGCAGCCGGGGCAGTACCAGCAGCCGGGCCAGCCCGCCCCGACGGCCACGGTGCAACCGAGCCCGCTCGCGCTGCCGTGCACGAACGACCTGGTCTGCGGCATGCACCGGTGCAACACGGCCGTGGGCAAGTGCGCCTTCCCCTGCGCCGCGAACACCGATTGCGCCGCGGGCTTCTCCTGCATGGGCGCCGGTACGCGGACAGCGATCTGCGTGCCCGGCGGGCAGTGACGCCGCGCTGCAGGCGGCAGGCGAGCCCTCCGCTTCCACGTTCCACGACCGTCGCGCGCTCGTCGGTTTCTTTTGGGGCGCGCGTTGCCGTCGACCGGGAGTACCCTCGCGTGCAGCGGGCGCCGCGACGCGGCGTTCGCCGGCGAAGGGCCTGCGGTTTGCTCCTCCGGGGGCGAGGGCTCAGATCTCAGCGGCGGGTCGGCACCGGCCCGCTCCTCACGCGGGGAAGATCCCCGCACCTGCGGGAGACGTTGATGAAGCGATCCATGTGGTTTACCAGCGCGCGCGCCGCCGCGGCGGTCGTCCTTGCCCTCGGGGGGCTCGGACTCCTGGCCTCCGCGTGCCGTGGCAGCGAGGCCGAAGACCCGTCGAACCAGCAGTACAACGCCTACAACCAGCAGCCCGGCTACCAGCAACCTGGGCAGTACCAGCAGCCTGGATATCAGCAGCCCGGCTACCAGCAGCCTGGGCAGTACCAGCAGCCCGGGTACCAGCAGCCTGGGCAGTACCAGCAGCCCGGCTACCAGCAGCCTGGGCAGCAGCCGGGCCAGGTCGGCGCGGCGACCACGGCCACGGCGACACCCGGCCCGCTCGCGCTCCCGTGCACGGACGACGTGCCGTGCGGCACGCACCGCTGCAACACGTCCGCGGGCAAGTGTGCTTTCCCCTGCGTCGGGGCCAATGACTGCAAGGCGGGCTTCTCCTGCATGGGCTCCGTCTGCCTGCCCGGCGGGCAGTAGCGAGCGCCGGGTCCTGCGCCGGGCGGCCTCCGAGGCCCCTCGGCGCCCCCTTTTCTGCGTGATGTTCGCGCCTTGGTCCTCCCCCGCCACGGAGATCGACGCTCGCCGGCGGGGTAGCTGATGGCTTCGTGGCGACTGGATCCGGTGACTGGGGGTAGCTGAGCTGCCTTCCGCGACCGGATCCGGTCTCGTCGGGGCAGCTGAGCTTGGCCTGAGGACCGGATCCGGTCTCGTCGGGGCAGCTGAGCTTGGCCTGAGGACCGGATCCGGTCTCGCCGGGGCAGCTGAGCTTGGCCTGAAGACCGGATCCGGTCTCGCCGGGGCAGCTGAGCTTGGCCTTGGGGACCGGAGCCGGTCTCGCCGGCGAGGTTGAGCTTGGCCCGAGGACCGGATCCGGTCTCGCCGGGGCAGCTGAGCTTGGCCTGAGGACCGGAGCCGGTCTCGCCGGGGCAGCTGAGCTTGGCCTGAGGACCGGAGCCGGTCTCGCCGGGGCAGCTCACGGCGGCCTTTCAGGGCCTGATGGCCAGCAGCGCCGGCGTCTGGCCCGGGGCGGCGGCGGCCATCGCGTCGATCAGCGTGCGCGGCTCGCCGGGCCCCGCGGCGCCCAGCTTGCGCAAGGCTTCGATCCTGCTGAGCGTCCACAGGAACGTCGCCATCACCGGCGTGGGCAAGCGGCTCAGCCTCGCGACCGGCTCCGGCGTGATGGTGTTTCCGAGCTGACGCACCAGGCGAAGCCCTTCCTCCATGGCGCGCGCCAGGTTCATCGCTTCGATCCACGAGAGGCCCGCCTGGCGCGTGTGCGCCGTGACGATGGCGACCATCACCGGCGCGACGAGCGCCGCGTGCGTGCGGAGCCAGCTCTCCATGTCGGCGTGCACGACGGCGGGAATGCCAGCGTCCGTGAAGACCTTCGCCCAGGCCTCGTCCGTCACCGTGGTGACCATCCCTCGGGTGACGATCTTCGACGTCAGCTTTCCGTCATCGAGGGTCGCGAGGATCGCGGGGAAGCCAAAGGCGAAGCGCGCCGGGCCCACCGCATCTCGGAGTCGGCGCAGCGGCTCGAAGGTGTTGAACATGAACATCACGCTCTTCGCCGCGCTGGCGGTCAGCGCGGGCAGCACCGCGTCCACCTGGGAGGCGAGCACCGTCACGAGCACCAGGTCCCACGCCTCCGTCGCGTCGAGCGCGGCGCTCACGCGCACCGCAGCGCGCTCTCCGGCGGCCTTCACGATGGCCTGGTCCCGCTGGAGCTGCTCGAGCCGCTTTCCACGGGCGACCACCGTCACCTCGTGCCCCGCTCGCGCGAGCTGAAACGCGAACGTGCTCCCGATCCCGCCTGGTCCGACGATGGCGACTTTCATTCGCTGCGCGTAGCATCTGCCGATCAACCGAGCAATTCGCGCTCGCCTCACGCGGCTGCGCCAGGCGCCCCGTTCGGCCGGGTACCGCGCGGTAGATCGTCTCTGCGTCGATGACGTGGGCGTCGCCCGGGGTCCCGACCTCGCTCGGGCTGACTCAGGCGGTGACGCCGGGCTGGATCCCGTTCAGCGCCATCATCTTCTGCCGCTCGGCTTCCTTGTTGAGCCCGCGGTAGCGCTCGTCGAGCTTCTCGATATCGAGCCTCAGGATACGGCCGTACAGCTCCAGCGCGATGCCGACGATCGACGGGTGGCAGGCCGACTTCACCCGCTCATCGTAATAGGGATACGCCGCCACGTGGAAGCTGCGCAGGTTGTAGAACGGGATGCCGGGGAACTTGTGATGCTCGTTGTGGTACGTGACGTTGTTCCAGAGGAAGTTGGTGAGGTGCGCCTTCGTCCCGTACGTGCGAGAGCTGTAGGCGTCCTCCCCCGGGAGCATCTCGTAGTGCTCGATCATCGAGGTCACGCTGGCGAGGATGGCGCCGAAGACGAACGGCAGGACATAGAAGAAGAAGAACACCTGAAGCGGCATGATCCAGAAGAAGAGCGCCATGAGCCCGTAGAAGCCGAGGAGCTCCAGGTTCATCTTGACGCGCTGGATCGGCGAGAGGCGCTTCACGTACCGCGCCATGCAGCCGAGGAAGTACAGGGGATAGGCGAACGTGTAGACGGCGAGCAAGAGGAGCTTCGCCAGCACCGGGTTCCGCGTGTAGTCCGTGACGACGAAGTTGTCGACGTCAGGATACGTGTTCGCGATCTTGTGATGGTGAAGGTGGTAGTTCGTGTACAGCGTCACGCTCATGCCCGTCGGCGCCCAGCAGACCAGGGCGATGAGGTACGAGACGAGCTTCGAGCGCGAGCAGCTCCCGTGCACGGCGTCGTGCGCGACGGCGCCCAGCCCGCGGACGAGGTTGGCGATCAGGTACGAGCAGGCGATCCCGATCGGGATCGCGAGCGGGTGGTGCTGCGTCGCGTACAGCACCCACGTCGCCGCGGCCCAGATGCCGAAATGAAGCGGTATCTTGAGCAGGTGAATCGGATTGCGCCTGTAGGCAGCCTGCAGCAACTCCCGCGGTACCGTGTCCATTCCGGCCATGCTGAACTCCGTGATTCTCGCCCGTGTGCGGCAGGGAACTTCGCAAAAAAGGGGCGAGAAAACAAGAGCATGTCCGCTGTTAACCCCGGGGCGCGAACGCTCCTACGCACGGGTGCGCAGGGCCCGGAGATCCAGGCCTGGCCCCGCTTGAGGGGCGGGTTCGCCGCCGCTAAGACGCGGCGATGGGGACTCGCATCGAAAAGGACAGCTTCGGGCCGATCGAGGTCCCGAGCGATCGCTACTGGGGGGCGCAGACGCAGCGCTCGCTCGAGAATTTCCGGATCGGCGGCGAGCGCTTCCCGCGGGAGATGATCGCCGCGCTCGCCACCGTCAAGAAGGCGGCCGCGCTGGTCAACCGCGATCTCGGGCTCGTACCGGCGGAGAAATGCGCTCTCATCGTCGCGGCGGCCGACGAGGTGATCGAGGGCAAGCTCGACGACCACTTCCCGCTGGTCGTCTGGCAGACCGGGAGCGGCACCCAGACCAACATGAACGTCAACGAGGTCATCGGGAACCGCGCGATCGAGATGAGCGGCGGCGTGATGGGCTCGAAGTCGCCGGTCCACCCGAACGACGACGTGAACCGGTCGCAGAGCTCGAACGACGTCTTCCCGACCGCGATGCACGTCGTCGCCGCGCTCCAGATCGAGCGCCGCCTGCTCCCGGAGGTCCGGCGGCTCCGCGACACGCTGGCGCAGAAGAGCGCGGCGTTCGCGGACATCGTCAAGATCGGCCGCACGCACCTGCAGGACGCGACGCCGCTCACGCTCGGGCAGGAGTTCTCCGGCTACGTGGCGCAGCTCGACGCCGGCGTCGCCGCGATCGAGCGGGCGCTCCCGCCGCTCCGCGAGCTCGCGCTCGGGGGTACGGCGGTCGGCACGGGGCTCAACGCCCACCCGGATTTTCCGGCGAAGGTCGCGGCGAAGATCGCCGAGCTCACGGGGGCGCCCTTCGTCACCGCGCCGAACAAGTTCCAGGCGCTCGCGTCGCACGACGCGCTCGTCGCGGCGCACGGCGCGCTGAAGACGCTCGCCTGCGGCCTGTTCAAGATCGCGAACGACGTCCGCTGGCTCGCGAGCGGGCCGCGCTGCGGGATCGGCGAGATCACGATCCCCGAGAACGAGCCGGGCAGCTCGATCATGCCGGGCAAGGTGAACCCCACGCAGGCCGAGGCGATGACGATGCTGTGCGCGCAGGTGCTCGGCAACGACGTCGCGGTCGGCGTCGGCGGGGCGAGCGGCAACTTCGAGCTCAACGTGTACAAGCCGCTCGTCATCCACAACGTGCTCCAGTCGATCCGGCTGCTCGCCGACGGCTGCGCGTCGTTCGACGAGCACTGCGCGCGGGGCATCGAGCCGAACCGCGAGCGGATCGCCCGGAACCTCCGCGAGAGCCTGATGCTGGTGACCGCGCTGAACCCGCACGTTGGCTACGACAATGCGGCGAAGATCGCGAAGAAGGCGCACGCCGAGGGCACCACGCTCCGCGAGGCGGCGCTCGCGCTGGGGCTCCTCGACGGCGAGGCGTTCGACGCGATCGTGCGGCCGGAGAGGATGATCGGGCCCTCGGCGGAGGGGACGGCCGGGGCGAAGAAGGGGTAGGGCTGGGCTGCCCGGCCCCGGAGAGGGGGTCGCCGCGCGGCGGACCAGGCCCCCTGGGGCCTGCCGTGTCCGGCGAACATGGCTCCGCCGGCCGAACGCGGGCGCGCTGCTGCGCGGACGGCAGCGCAGCCTCCCCGCGCGCCGATCCTGTACGCTGCAGGCGGCGGAGACCTTGAACCGAGCCGCCGAGGGGCGGGCGCGGGCGCGCGCGTTCGCGGGTGACGTGTCCCGCGCCGAGGACGTGGCGCGCGGCGTGGAGGCGGCGAAGGCCGCGTTCGGGCTGCCCGGCATCCTCGTCAACAACGCCGGCACCGCGACGCTCTCACCCGTCGTGGACCTGCCGGAGGAGGACTTCGATCATGTCCTCGCCGTCGACCTGAAGGGCCCTTTTCTCTTCATGAAGGCGGTCGCGCGCGAGCTCATCGCCGCGGGCAGGCCGGGCGCCTTCGTCAACATCTCCTCGCTGAACCAGCAGGCGGCGACCGACGGGCTGGCGCACTACTGCGCCGCCAAGGCGGGCCTCGCTCAGCTCACCAAGGTCACCGCCTCCGAGCTCGGGCGCCACGGCATCCGGGTCAACGTGGTCGCGCCGGGGCTCATCCGCACGCCGCTCGCCGATGCCGTCGGGCTCACGAGGGGGCCGTCTGCCGAGGAGTTCACCCAGCGCACGCCGCTCGGGCGCATCGGCGAGACCGACGACGTGGCGCCCGTGGTCTCGTTCCTCTGCAGCGAGGACGCCCGCTGGATCACCGGGGAGTCGATCCTCGTCGACGGCGGGAACCACATCCGCGGGCTGCACAGCTACCTCGACGTGCTGAGCCGCGGCGCGAGCAGCGCGCCGTAGCTCGGCGCGGGCCGCGTCGATCACGGCGGCGGCACGCGCGGCGCGCCGGCCGTCTCACCTCAAGCGCACGTAGAACTCCGTCGCGTCGAGGTGGTTCATCGAGCCGGCCGGACCGGTGATCACCGCGTGGCGACCGGCGACCAGCAGAGCGCCCGCGGAGAGCTCGCGCATACCGTGCTCGACCTGCTCCGACGTGGCGCCCCCGGACGCGGCCAGGTCGATGCTGTCGAGCGTACCGCTCAGGTTCGTGTTCAGGCTCCGCTCCGAGAAGGAGGGACACGGATACGTCACGCAGAGGATCCCGGTGTTCTCGACGCGAGAGAAATGGCCCTCGGGCGTGTTGCCCGTCGCGCCGATCCAGATCTCGCTGGCGACGAGCACGTCGGCTGGATACGCCGTCAGCGCGTCGAGCTCGACCTGCACCAGCTCGCCGCGGACCAGCGCGTCCCCCGCGCCGAACGCCGCGCTCGCCTTGGCCTCGACCGACGGCTCGAGCCCGAGCTTCGACAGATCGAGCTCGAACATATGGCACTCCTCTTGCCACGTCCCGTCGGCGCAGCGGGTCACGCTGGTGTTGACGCGCGCGACGAAATGGCCGCCGCACAGCGGCGCAATGCACCTTCGGGTGTCCTGGCGGGTCGCGATGAAATAGTCGGCCACGGGGCCCCTGGCCATCGTCGTCGCTCCGAGCTCGACCTCGGCGGTGGCCTCGGCCGGCGCCTCGCCTTCGACGAGGGGGGCCTCGACCGGCACGTCACAGGCGATCGCCGGCAGGGCCAGCGCGCCGAGCGCGGCGAGCTGCGAGATGCGTGAATGGGTCTCCTTGAACATCGGCGTTCTCCAGGCTCGGACTCGGTGTCGTGTGCGCGCGGGCGCCCCGGCCGGTCCGAAGGCCCGGGGCGTCCTCGTCGGCTCCCGCGGGGCGCGGCGCCGAGGCGTAAGGATAGTGACGATCTCTTCTTTTTCGATGTCGACGTGAAATACTTTGCCCACCTCTCTCCTGGGCTCATGTCTTTCGTCCCAATAAGAAAAATAATGGTACTGCTGTCTTGAGAGTGGACACAGTAGCAGCGCGCAGACATGGTGGTCAGGTCCAACGCTAAAACCCTGTGCTGGGCTGCGTCGGTCATCTCAGCGTGGTTGAATGGCGCTGCGTCGCTCGAGTCGTTGTCAGTGTCCGTATGCGTGCAGCGCTCCAGCTTCTCGATGCCTTTCTTCAGATCGTTGTAGAAGGTTGGCAAGTACAAGGGAGCCATCGAGAGCCTCCAGGCTGGATCCTCTTCGATGCGGCCCCTGAACAGGGAATGGGCCACGGCAGCCGCGCCACGGCCCCGGACAGGATTGCCCGATCACCCCGCTCGCCCGCGCTTGCGCGCGCTCGCCGGAGGCTCCGGCAGCACCACCGACGCGAACGGACGCGGAACGGGCCCAGCACGAGCGTCGGGACCGCCTCCAGGTCGTCCTCGGCTGGGCCCTCGGCCATCACCGGCGACTCCGGAACCGCGAGGACGTCCGACGACCGCGGCGCCACCTCCTTTGCGCGCCTCGGCGCGGCGGATGAACATCCAGCGAGAGGTCTACCGCACAGAACGCCGACGCCGGCCTCCGGCGCTGCCGCGGGGCGAGCCCCGCCATCGGGAACGGGCGGCGATCGACGTCGATCGCCGCGGGGATCGGCGACGACGAGCGTACGCGGATCGCAAGAGGCCGGAACGGGCGACACGCCCGGCGCGAGGCGGCGCGTTGACTCCCCGTCGAACCCTGGATACACGGGCTGCGCCTGCCAGCGGCGCCGCTGCTGCTCTCGCAGCGACTCCCACCATCGCCGCCGGTCGACAGGGATGCCGATGACACCTTGCTCGTTGAGTCGTCGCGGCGCGAATGCTCGGTGTGCCAGGGCGCTCTGCCGCGCGGGGGGCGCGGCAGGGGGCGGCGCGGCCGCGGCTGCGCTCCTGGCGGCGGCGCTCTGGTGTGCGCCGGCCGGCGCACAACCCGTCCAGCCGCTGCCGGTCCAGCCTCCCGCCGCCGACCCGCTCCCGCAGCTCCCGCCTGCTGCCCCGGCGACCCCGGGCGACGCGGCGCTGCCGCCTTCCGGCGCCGCGCCGGGCGCGTCGGCGCCTGCCGCCCCCGCGCCGCCGTCCGGCGCGACGCCGTCGCCGCCTGCCGCCGCGCCGCCCGCCGCGCCCACGCCCCCCGGCGCCGCCCTCCCGCCCCCCGGCGCCGCGCTGCCGCCCGCCGCCCCCGCGCTGCCCCAAGCCGCCCCCGCGCTGCCGCCCGGCGGCGCCGCGCCGCCCGCGGCCGCGCCGGCGCCCGCCGGCTCCGACGCCGCGCCGGGGGCCGACGGCTCGTCCGGGCCGCCGTTCCAGCTCAGCGTCGGGCGGCTCCTGCTCGCGCCGCTCGTCCTCGTGCAGGCGCAGGCCGTGCCGTACGCGGGCGACGACGCCTTCCTGCAGGCCGGCGACGTCGCCGAGGGGCAGGGGTTCCGCATGCGGCGCGCGCGCGTCGGCTTCGCGGGCACGCTCGCCGGGTACGTGCCGTTCGCCGTCTCGGGCGAGCTCGCCGCGGGCGCCGACGCGTCGGCGCGGCTCTCCGAGGCGTGGATCGGCTACGCCCACTTCCCGTTCGCGCAGCTCTACTTCGGCGCGCACGACGTGCCGTTCAGCCGATCCGCGATGACGGGCGCCGGCGAGGGCGCGCTCATCGAGCGGCCGCTCGCCGTGCGCGCCATGGCGCCGTTCCGCCAGGTCGGCCTGCACGTCGAGGGGCACTTCCGCGACCGGGCGTTCAGCTACTTCGCCGGCATGTTCAACGGCTTCCAGCGCTCGGATCAGTTCTTCGCCGGCTATGTCGAGAACGCCGCGAGCCTCGGCAACCGCTTCGACCACATAGCCTACGTCGCGCGCCTCGCCACCGAGCCGCTCGGCCCCCTGCCGCGCTCCCTCCAGGACCTCGCCGTCTCGCGGCCCCGCCTCGGCGCGGGCGCGAGCTACTTCTTCAGCGACGGCGGCACGCGCGACATCCACGGCGTCGGCGCCGACGTCCTGCTGCACGCCGCGGGCGCGCACGCGCTCGTCGAGCTCCTCTGGAACCAGAGCGATCCCGAGCGCGCGCCCACGCAGGCGACGGGCCAGCTCGCCCCGGTCACCTCGCTCGGCCTCGTCGGCGAGGTCGGCTACTTCGTGCGGCGCATCAAGCTCGGCGTGAGCGCGCGGTTCGAGTGGCTCGATCCCAACCTCGACCTCTCGGACGAGACCGACGGCTGGGCCCTCACCGCCGGCGCGAGCTACCACTTCATCGACAACGTGCTCAAGGCGCAGGCCGACTTCACCCACAGGCAAGAGGCCCACGGCGTCGCGCTCGAGAACGACGCCGTGGCGCTGCAGCTCCAGCTCAACCTGTAGCGGCCGCCATGCGAACCCGCCGCTCCGCTCCCGCCCTGCTCGCGCTGCTCGCCGTCGCCGGCTCGGCCGGCCTCGTAGGTTGCGAGTCGCCGAGCCTCCTGCGCGCCAAGCCGATCGAGAACCGGTTCGAGCTGGTCGGCGGCCCTGTAGCGATGGCGGATGTAGGCGATTTCCTTCTCGAAAACGACGAGATCCGCGTCGCGATCCTCGGCCCCCGCCACTCGCCCGGGCCGGGGGTCTACGGCGGCTCGCTGGTCGACGCCGACCTGCGCCGCCCCGATCCGCGCTTCGCGAGCGCGTCGGGCCGCGACCGCTTCGCCGAGTCGTTCCCGGTCGCCAACCTGCTCGTGCCCGACCCGGGCGCCACCGAGGTCTCCGTGGCCAGGGACGGCTCCGACGGCCAGGAGGCGATCGTCCGCGTCGAGGGCGACGGCGGCTTCCTCTTCCACGCGCTCGGCGTGCTGAAGACGCAGGAGGACCTGCTCGGCCTGCTGTTCGACGGCCTCAAGCCGGAGCTGCGCTTCCGCACCGACTACATCCTTCGCCCGGGCGATCGGTTCGTCACGATCCGCACGACGCTCCTCCTGCCCGACAGGGCGATCGGCTGCCCGAGCGTCGCCTCGTGCGCGCTCGAGTGCGAGGACGGCCTCGCGGCGGGCGACGACGGCTGCCCCGCGTGCGCGTGCGGCGAGCCGCTCTCGCTCGACAACTACACGGGCCCCTCGGACATCTTCCGGGGCATCCTCGGCGACGACCGCAACGACGACCCCGAGCGCAAGGGCGGGATCGTCGCCGGCGATTTCGTCTTCTTCGGCAACCAGAACGACATCTTCGGCCCGGGCATCGGGTTCGACGAGGAGCGGGCGGTGTTCGACGCGCTCTTCGCCGGCCGGGACACGTTCCAGCGGCCGCTCAGCTTCGATTTCGTGGCCGCGGCCGGCGGCGACGTCAGCTACGGCTACTTCACCAAGGCGGGGCCGGGCGGCCCGCCCACCACGGTGAACGTCCCCGTGTTCACGAGCGCGGCCACGGCGTTCCTGAGCGCCGGCCGGAGCTGCCTCGCCGAGGACTCGGACGACGAGGCGTGCGACCGCAAGCGGTCGTTCACCTACGAGCGGTACTTCGCGGTGGGGGAGGGCGACATCGCGAGCGTCGCCGAGGTGGTGCACGACGCCCGCGGCACGCCGACCGGCGCGCTCGAGGGCGCGGTGCGGTGGCGATCGACAGGCGCGCCCGTGCCGAACGCGCGCGTCCACGTCTTCCGCGACCCCGACCCGGGCGTCGCCTTCGCGAGCGTCGACGAGCTGGTCGAGGCGAACCTCGCGCGCTCGGGCGACGTCGGGCTGCTCAGCTCCATCGACGCCGATCGCGGGCTCGATCCGGTCGAGGACGGCGACTTCCGCGCGCGGCTCGCGCCCGGCGGCTACCTGCTCGTCGCGGAGAGCCCCGACGGCGCGGCGGTGTCCGCGCCGATCCGCGTGGCGCTCGCCGCCGGGGCCACGGCGACCGTCGCGGCGGAGCTGCCGAGCCCCGCGCGCATCGCGTACCGGGTCGTCGACGAGGCGGGGCGCCTCGCGCCGGCCAAGCTGACGTTCGTCGCGCTCGACGCCGCGGGGCAGCCGCGCGAGGGCGACGGCCTGCGGCGGGTCTACCTCGGCCACGGCCGCCTCGGCAGCGGCGTCCGGCAGATCGAGCGCTCGGCGACGGGCGACGGCTCGGTCGAGATCGAACCTGGCCGTTACCGCGTCCTCGTCACGCGCGGACCCGAGTTCGGCCGCTTCGAGGTGCCCGACCTCGAGGTGCGCGCCGGGGAGGCGCGCCGCATCGAGGCGGTCGTGCCGCGCGAGATCGACTCGACGGGCTGGATGTCGATCGACATGCACCTGCACCAGCGCCCCAGCTTCGACAGCGGCATGCCGCTCGAGGAGCGGGTGACGTCGGCGGTCGTCGAGGGGCTCGACGTCGCGGTGGCCACCGACCACGACGTGCACACGGATCTCGAGCCCGCGGTGCGGCAGCTCGGGCTCGAGACGCGCCTGAAGACGGCGGTCGGCGCGGAGGTCTCGACGCTGGAGCTCGGGCACTTCATCGGCTTCCCGCTCCGCTACGACGAGCTCGACGTGCCGGATCACGGCATCTTCGACTGGGTGTGCCGCGCGGGCGGGGACGTGATCGACGGGGTCCGCGGCGCGGCGGCGGAGGGCGAGGACGCGCTCGTGATCGTCGCTCATCCGCGCGACGGGTTCATCGGGTACATCGACCAGCTCGGCGTCGACCCGTTCACGCTGCGCCGGTCGATCCCGACGCTCGAGGCGAGCAACCCGCTGTTCCAGGCGGGGAGCTGCGACTTCGACGCGATGGAGGTCTTCAACGCGAAGCGGTTCGATCTGCTCCGGACCCCCACCGTGCAGGAGGTCGTCGATTTCAACCGGTGCCTGTCGCGCATCGACGCCGCGGAGGACGAGGCGGCGCTCCGCGCGGCGTGCGGCGACCTCGCGCTGCCGGCGTGCAAGCCCGGCGAGCGGTACGCGGTGTGCCAGCAGCGCGCCCGCTCGGCGCTCGCCTGGAGCGTGACCAAGCGGATCCTGACGAGGACGCCCGAGGAGCAGGACGCCGTCTGGGGCTTCGACAGGAGCGCGGCCGACGGGGAGGCGCTCTGCCTGGGGGGCGAGGGCGGCGCGGTCCCGCCCGGGGACGCGGATCGGCCGTGCACCTTCCACGCGGGCCAGGTCGATGACCTGTTCCGCTACCTCGACCACGGCTTCTCGCCGACGCAGGTAGGGAGCAGCGATGGCCACGGCGCCTCGCTGGAGCCGGGCTTCCCGCGCACGTACTTCCGCGCGCGGACCGACCAGCCGGCGGCGCTCGATCTCGCCGAGGCGACGGCGTCGCTGCGCGCGGGCAGCGCGTTCGCGACGTATGGCCCGTTCGTCCGGGCGAGCGTGGGCGGCGCGACGTTCGGCGGCGTGGCGCGCGTCGAGGGCGACACGGCGCCGCTCGACCTGCGGATCGAGACGGCGAGCTGGTTCGGCGTGGATCGCGTCGAGGTCTACGTGAGCGGCCGCCTGGTCCGGGTGCTCGAGCCCTCGGCGGGGCCGTCGGCGATCGTGGACGTCGACGAGCGCCTCGCGCTGCCGGCGCCGGCGCCGGGGACCGACGGCTGGGTCGTGGTGGTGGCGATGGGCCTGCGCGACGAGAACCTCCTCACGCCGGTCGCGCTGCCGGTGTCGTTCGGCGAGCTCCAGCTGCCCCGGGTCGCGAGCCTCGCGTTCACGCAGGTCGAGGCGCTCTCGCGGTTCTTCACGGCGTCGCCGCCGGTCCCCGACTGGTACCCGGTGGCGCCGTACGCGGTGACGAACCCCATCTACCTCGATCGCGATGGGAACGGCGTCTACGACGCCCCGCGCGGCCCGCCTCCGTTCTGCGCGAGGCCGTGCGACCCGGCCGTGCTCGACCCGTCGCAGTGCCCGGAAGGGCAGCAGTGCCTCGTGAACGAGCGCGTCTGCGGGATCTTCGTGCTGGGGCGCTGCGAGGACAGGCAGGCGTCGAAGTAGCGGATGCGGTTCAAGAGAGCGCGGCTCGGCTGAAGCGGGTGAGGCCGAGCTAGCCCCTTCGTCTCCTCCGTGGCGCGCGGCGCTGCCCGGCGCGCCCGTTCCTCGCCGCCGTCACTTCCCCGCCTGCCACGACCTCCCGCAAGCTGTCGCGCAGCCAGCGGTGAGCGGGGTCTGCGTCCAGCCTCGGGTGCCACAGCAACGAGACGGTGATCTCCGGCGCAGCGAAGGGCAGCGCGAAGCTGAACAGGCCGTCGCGCAGGCTCCGGGTGTGGTGCTCCGGAACGGTGGCGATCAGGTCGGTCGCGCGCGCCAGGGCGATCGCCGTGGCGAACCCGCCGACGATGGTCACCACCTCGCGCGCCAGGCCGAGCGCGGCCAGGTTCTCGTCGATGCGCCCCTTGGCCAGGCCGCGCCGTGAGAACACGACGTGGCGTCCGGCGGCGTAGCTCGCGGGCGTGATCTTCGCGCGGCAGAGCGGGTGACCGCTGCGCGCGACGCCGATGAAGCGATCGCGGAACAGCGCCTGGGTGCGCAGCTCGGGGCTGGTGTCTCCGTCGACGACGCCCGTCTCGAGGTCGACGGCGCCAGTGCGCAGCGGCGCGCTGTCCTTGTCGGGCTTCGACACGAAGCGCAGCCGGACGCCCGGCGCCTGGGCGCCGGTGCGCGCGATCAGGGCTGGACCGAAGCTCTCGACGAAGCCCTCGCTGGTGCGCAGCGTGAAGGTGCGCGCCAGGCGTTTCAGGTCGAGCTCCTCGGCCGGGCGCAGGACGGCCTCGGCGCCCTGCACCAGGTGGCTCACGCGCTCGCGCAGCTCGAGCGCGCGAGGGGTCGGCACCAGGCCGCGTCCAGCGCGCACCAGGAGGGGGTCGCCCAGGGTCTCCCGCAAGCGCGCGAGCGCCCGACTCATCGCCGAGGGGCTCAGGCGCAGGCGTCGGGCCGCGCCGGTGACGCTGCCTTCCGTGAGCAGCACGTCGAGCGTCACGAGCAAGTTCAGATCGGGCAGCGCCATGCCACCAGGCTAACCGCGGTCGGGGCGAGACATGGCGTCAAACGCAAAGACTTGTTGCGATCGTTGCGCGTTCCGCAATCCGGGTCGGCGCCCTAGCTTGGACGTCGAAGCGCGGATCACGTCGATTCGCGCCGAGCCGGAGGCCACCCATGACCGACAACGCCCTTGCACTGTTCATCCATCGCACCCGCGCCAGCTGGGGACCGCTCGGCAGCGACCTGGTCGCCAGCTGCCGCCTTCACCTGGAAGGGCTGGCGAAGGCGCACGCCGCCGAGCCCTGGCTCGCGGCGCTGCACGAGGAGGCGCCCGCGTCCACGGAGCTCTACCGGGATGCGGAGCACGGCTTCGTGCTGCTGGCCCACACCGAGCAGGCCGGGCTCTACCGCCCGCCGCACGATCACGGTCGCGGCTGGGTGATCTACGCGCTGCAGCGCGGAGAGATCGCGATGTCGACCTACGCTCGCGTCGAGACCGGAGCCGGCGTCCAGCTGGTCAAGCGTGACGAGACGCTGTTGCGCGCCGGGCAGGCGCAGCTGTTCTTGCCGGGAGACATTCACGACACGCGCTGTGTCGCCGGCCCGGCGCTGCTGTTCCGCTTCACCGAGCGTGATCTCCAGCGGGAAGATCGGGTCGCGCGGCGCGTGACCCGCTATGTCGAGCGCGACGGCGTCTGGACGGTGGGACCATGATGGCGCTGCGCACCTCGGTCGCGGACGCGCGCCTGCCGGGCGAGGCGTCCGATCAGGCGGCTTCCGGTGCGCTCCGCCCGGCGCGCGCGGAGGCGATCGCGTGCGTGCTCGCGGCCATGGTGCTGGTGGTGCTCTCCGCAGGCATCGCCAACGTGGCGCTGCCTGCGCTGGCGCACGCGTTCCAGGTGACGCCCGCCGTGTCGGTGCGCGTCGTCAGCGCCTACCAGCTCGGGCTGGTGATCGCCCTGTTGCCGTGCGCCGCGCTGGGCGAGAGCCTGGGCCATCGCGCCGTGTTCACGGCGGGCGTCGGGCTGTTCACGGGCGCGTCGGCGCTGTGTGCGCTGGCGCCATCGCTCCACTGGCTGGTCGCTGCGCGCTTCTTGCAGGGGCTCGGGGGCGCCGCCGTGATGGCGCTCGGCGTGGCGCTGCTGCGCTTCGTGGTTCCGCAGGCGCAGCTGGCAGCCGCCATCGGCTGGAACGCGCTCGCTGTGGCGCTGTCCTCGGCCGCAGCGCCCGCGGTCGGCGCCGCGCTGCTCTCGAGCGCGCGCTGGCCCTGGCTGTTCGCCGTCAATCTCCCGCTCGGCGCGGCGGTGCTGCTCGCCACGCGCGGTCTCCCCGGCGTCCCCGGCGCGGCGCGAGCGCTGGACGCGACCAGCATGGCGCTGAACGCCGGGGCCTTCGGCGCGCTGATCGCAGGCGCGGAGCTGCTGCCCGCGGCGCCGGCGCTCGGGGCCGGCGTGCTCGCCGCGTCCGTCCTGAGCGCGGCGCTGTTGCTCCGCCGCGAGCTGCCGAAGGAGGCGCCCCTGGTGCCGCTCGACCTGCTGCGCAGCGGTTCGTTTCGCGTCTCCGTGATCGCGTCGGTCGCGTGCTTCGCGGGACAGGCCTCGGCGCTGGTCGCGCTGCCCTTCTATTTGCGGCACAGCTTCGGCCAGGAGGCTCTGACCACGGGGCTGATGATCACGCCCTGGCCGCTGAGCGTGGCCATCGTGGCGCCCGTCGCGGGCCGCCTCGCCGACCGCGTCTCGACGGCCTGGCTGTGCGCGACGGGCGCGGCGTGCCTCGCGCTGGGGCTCGCCGCGCTCGCGCTGGTGCCGGCGCACGGCAGCGCGCTTTCGCTGGTGCCGTTCGTGGCGCTGTGCGGCGCGGGCTTCGGCCTGTTCCAGGTGCCGAACAACCGCAACATGTTCCTCGCGGCGCCGCGCGCGCGGAGCGCCGCCGCGGGCGGCATGCAGGGCACCGCGCGGCTGACCGGCCAGACGGCGGGCGCTGTCGTCATGACCTTGCTCTTCACGCTCACGCCGATCGACGCCGCGCCGCGCCTCGGCCTCGGTATCGGCGCCGCGCTGGCGCTGAGCGCCGCGACCGTCAGCGCGCTGCTGCCCTTGTTCATGCGGTGTTCGTCCTCACGTCCGTGATCCCCCTCGATGCGACAGGGGTTCTGACGTGCGGCGTCAGGGCGTCCGCACGACCGCGAGGAGCCCCCTCGGCAGCGACGCCAGATCCAGCGTCGGGTCGACGAGGTCGCGGAAGGGCCCTCCGTTCAGCGACGCGACGACCCTGGCCGTGACGATCGGCCGCGCCCCGAAGTCCTCCTGCCAGCGGTCGGCCACGTGGCGCGAGAAGTCGACGATCATGTCGGGCCGGGTGCACATCTCCCCGAGCTGACGATCGGTGAGCCACTCCCCGAGGTCGAGCGACTCGCGCACGCCGGTCCTCGGATCCAGCACGTGAATGTCGAGCTCGCTCACGTTCTTGTCGCGGAGCTTCATGCGCCACGAGAAGCGGTGTCCGGCCTCGTTCCAGGCCACGTCGCCCGGATAAGCCCAGTGGCGGAGCGGCACCACGAGGTGGAAGAGGAGGTATCCGTGCAGCAGCGCGAGCGGCAGGGCCTTCCGCCGCGGCGCCGCGGGCGGCGGGGCAGGGACGTCGCCGGCCGCGCGGTCCGCTGCCCTGAACAGGAAGGGCAGCCGCCGCCTCGGCCACGAGGGGTCTCCGAACAGCGCGAGCGAGGCGATCATCGCGTAGGGGAAGATCCCGATCTTGAACAGGAAAGCGTTGCTGAGGTTGAACGCCACGGCGATCGCCGCGCCGAGCGGGAAGGTACGTCGAGAGAAGAGCAGGAAGCCCATCGAGAGGTCGATGAGGAGCCCTGCATAGGAGAGCGCGAGCCCCGCTGCCGGCGTGGCGAGGAGCGGCCCGACGAGGGGCGCGTCGGCGCGATCGGCGAGCCACATCGTGAGCGGCTGCCCCCGGAGCCAGTCGCCGTTCAGCTTCGCGAGGCCGCCGTAGAAGTAGACGATCGCGATCTGGGCCTTCAGGGCAAAGAGGTAATAGCGCGGCGCGGTCTCGGCCGGCGCGCTGGACGGCGCGGCGCGCCGCCTGCGGAGGAGGTCCAGCGAGAGGGCGCGGTGCGCGGGGGCGACGGCGAGCAGCAGGCCGAGGAGGCAGAGGAGATAGAGGTGGTTGAGGTACTGCGCCTTGTCGAGGAGGAAGACGTACGTGAGGGCGGCGCAGAGCAGCGCGGCGCTCACCCGGTAGAAGAGCCCGGCGGCGCAGAGGAGCGCGAGGACGAAGAGGGCGGCGAAGTGCCAGTACATCCCCGTCCCGCCCCAGGGGCGGATGAAGGGGACGAAGCTGAAGAAGAAGCCCGGCTCGATGTAATAGCGGGCGATCCGATCGTGGAGGGCGTAGCGGACGACCTCCCACGCGATCAGGGCGCCATAGCCGACGCGAAAGACAGCGAGCGAGGCGGCGTCGACCTCGGCGGACAGGTAGGCCGCCCAGCGGCGGGCGAGATCAGTGCCAGTGCCCGCGGCCGTGCTTGTGCTTGTGCTTGCCCTTGTGCTTGCCGTGCACGTGGATGTGGACCCTTCGCCCGTCGTCGTCGTCGTCGTCGTCATCGTGGATCACCACCACGCCTGGATTCGTCTGGACCTTCACGCCCACGTTCCACGTCGTCGCCACGACAACGTTCAGGGACGGCGCGCTCGGGCCGACGACGACGTGCACGCCGGGGCGATACCCGACGAGCACCACGTCGGCGTGGGTCGGGTGCGCCACGACGACCGTGAGCTTCACGGGGTTCACCTTCGCCGCGATCGTACCGGTGCAGTAGAGGCCGCCGGGGGCGGGTTTCAACAGGATGAGCTCGGAGCCCGACCCCACGAACCCGAGCTTGATCTTGCGGTCGCCGACGGGGATCGGCTTGAAGTTCGCGTCGAGGACATACACCCTGACCTGGCCGGAGGTCTTGTCCGCGACCACCTCGATGGTGTCGTCGCCGACCACCTGGATGACGCCGCCGTTGGGGCCTGTCTTGCCCGGCGGGACGGGCCGCTTCTCGGCCTTCCTCGCGCCCTCGACGATGACCTTCGTGCCCCCTGCGGGCACGTGGAGCGTGCCGTTCCACGGCTTCCCGGAGACGACGACGTTGTACTTCACCTCGGTGAGATCGGCCTCGAGCCTGGGCCCGGCCGCGATCAGGAGCCCTGTCTTCGGGTCGAGCGTGAGCGGGACCTGCGCGTCGCCGTTCGGCCCTTTCCAGGTGAGCGTTCCGCTCACGTCCTTGTCGATGGGCTTGCCATCAGGCGTCTTGACTGCGGCCCTCACCGCGCCGTCGGCCGCGAACTCCCACCCGACCGAGCCGCCGTCGTGCTCCTCGGTCAGCGGCTCTTCGAGCGCCACCGGGGCCGCCTCGACCGACTCCTCGGTCACGCTGGCCTCCGCGGTTGTCTTGCATCCCGCCGCGAAGGGGCTGCTGGCGAACAAGGTGGTCAGTGCGAGTACGGAAAGGACGCTCCTGGCGTGCATCACAAGCCTCCGAACCGAGGAGGTTATCGCAAGCGCCACGTCGCGTCTGCACGAACCGTCTCGCCCCGCGAAGAGGGGGTTATGTGCGACGACATTGGCCGCATGGAGACCACGTCTCCCGTGATCATCGCTGGCGCAGCGGTCCGTGGTGAGGCCGTGTGTGTCGCCCTGTTGTTCGGCAGAGCGCACCCTGCGAAGAACAGCGATGACGGCGCGCCTGGTGGAGCCCGCCAGGCGCGATGGCGAGCGATGCGGACGCGCCTGGCGGCTCGCGTGCCGCCAAGCGCCTCGCAGAGGCCCTGCGCGGCCTCGCCGCCCCGCCGGGCTTCCCCCCGGCGCCCCTTCGGGCTAGCGTCCGCCGCGAGCCCGCCCTGCCATGTCCCAGCGCGTCTATGTCGGCCTCATCGGCTACGGCCTCGCCGGCGCCGTCTTCCACGCCCCGCTGATCCGGTCCGTCCCACGGCTGCGCCTCGCGGCCATCGCGACCCGACGGGAGGGCCAGGTCATGACCGACCACTCGGGCGTCGCCGTGCATCCGACGCCCGAGGTGCTGATCGCCGAGCCCGGGATCGATCTCGTGGTCATCGCCTCGCCCAACGAGACCCACTTTCCGCTCGCGCGCGCGGCGCTCGAGGCGGGCAAGCACGTGGTCGTCGACAAGCCGTTCACGAACACGAGCGGCGAGGCGGACGAGCTCATCGCGCTGGCCGCGCGCAGGGGCCGGCTCCTGTCGGTGTTCCAGAACCGCCGCTGGGACGCCGACTTCCTCACCGTGCGCCACTGCATCGCGCAGGGCCTGCTCGGCGAGGTGGCCTCGTACGAGGCGCACTTCGACCGCTTTCGCCCCGCGATCAAGCCGGGCTGGCGAGAGCAGGAGTCGCCCGGCTCAGGGATCCTGTACGACCTCGGCGCCCACCTGATCGACCAGGCCCTCGTGCTCTTCGGCCCGCCGCGCGCGATCACCGCCGACGTCCTGGCGCAGCGACCCGAGGCGCGCACGGTCGACTATTTCCACCTCACGCTCGACTACGGCAGGCGCCGGGTCATCGTGCGCTCCTCCACGCTGGTGCGCGAGCCGGGCCCGCGCTTCGCGGTCCACGGCGACGGCGGCAGCTTCCTCAAGTACGGCCTCGACGGCCAGGAGGAGGCCCTCAAGGCGGGCAAGCGCCCCGGCATGCCGGAGTGGGGGCGCGAGGACCCGCGCTGGTTCGGCACGCTGGTGACGGCGGACGGCGAGCGCCGCACGATCGAGAGCCTGCCCGGCTCCTACGAGGCCTATTACGAGGGCATCGCGGCGGCGATCCTCGACGGCGCCCCGCCGCCCGTGCGCGCCGAGGAGTCGCGCGACGTGATCCGCATCATCGAGGCCGCCCTGCGGAGCTCGGCCGAGCGGCGGACGATACCGCTCGAGTGAGCGGCGCGGCCGGATCATCCAATCAAGAATAACAGGGTAGGCCCCCGGCGAGGGGGCCGGGCAGCTCAGCGCGCCGCCGCGAGCGCCGCCTGCATCGCGACGCCCATCTCGGCCGGCGTGGCGGCCACCTTGGCCCCCGCCGCCTCGAGCGCCGCGATCTTCTCGGCCGCCGTGCCCTCGCCGCCCGCGATGATCGCGCCGGCGTGGCCCATGCGCTTGCCCGGAGGCGCCGCGCGGCCCGCGATGAACGCCGCCACCGGCTTCTTCATGTTCTGCTTGATCCAGGCCGCCGCGCGCTGCTCGGCCGTCCCGCCGATCTCGCCGATCAGCACGACCCCGTGGGTGTCGGGATCCTGGTTGAACAGCTCGAGCACGTCGATGAAGTCCATCCCGCCGACCGGATCGCCGCCGATGCCCACGCAGCTCGACTGGCCGATCCCGAGCGCGCTGAGCTGGCCGACCGCCTCGTAGGTCAGCGTTCCCGAGCGGGACAGGACGCCGATGTGCCCCTTCTTGTGGATGTGGCCCGGCATGATCCCGATCTTGCACTCGCCGGGCGTGATCACGCCGGGACAGTTCGGCCCGATGAGGCGCGCCGGCTTCCCCTCGAGGAAGCGACGCACCCGCACCATGTCGAGCACCGGCACGCCGTCGGTGATGCAGATGACGAGCCGGCAACCCGCGTCGACCGCCTCGGTGATCGCGTCCGCGGCGCCGACCGGCGGCACGAAGATGCACGAGACGTCGGCGCCCTCGTTGCGCACGGCCTGCTCGACCGTGTCGAAGATCGGCACCTTGTCTTCGAAGCGCTGGCCGCCGCGGCCGGGCGTCACGCCGGCGACGACCTTCGTCCCGTACTCGATGCAGGCGCGGGCGTGCTGCGAGCCGTAGGCGCCCGTGATGCCCTGGAAGACGACCCGCGTGTCCTTGTTGACGAGGATGCTCATCGCTTGATTACTCTACCTTCAACGTGGACAGGAGCCCGGCAATCGCCGTCGCTCGCTGCTCAACTGGGTTCGGGGCTCGGTGCTCGCGGGCGCCCTAGGCGCCAGGTTGGGCCTTGCCGCCGCGCGTGGCGGCGACGATCTTCTGCGCGCCGTCGGCCATGGAGCTCGCCGACTGGATGGTCAGACCGCTCTCGTCGAGCAGCTTGCGGCCGGCCTCGACGTTGGTCCCCTCGAGGCGCACCACGAGAGGCACCTTGAGCCCGAGCTCCTTCGCCGCGGCGATGACCCCGGCCGCCACCACGTCGCAGCGCATGATGCCGCCGAAGATGTTGACGAAGATGCCCCGCACCCGCTCGCTCCGCAGGATGATCTGGAACGCGGTCTTGACCTGCTCCTGCGAGGCGCCGCCGCCGACGTCGAGGAAGTTCGCCGGCTTGCCGCCGTAGTGCAGGATGATATCCATCGTCGCCATCGCGAGCCCGGCGCCGTTCACGAGGCAGCCGATGTCGCCGTCGAGCGAGACGTAGGAGAGCCCGGCCCGCTTCGCCTGGAGCTCGACCGCATCCTCCTCGTCGACGTCGCGCATCGCGTTCCACTCGGGGTGCCGGAACTCGGCGTTGTCGTCGAAGCTCACCTTCGCGTCGAGCGCAAAGACGTCTCCGGCGCCGGTCACGACGAGCGGGTTGATCTCGAGCAGCGAGCAGTCCTCCGCGGTGAAGCACGTGTAGAGCGAGGCCACCAGCTTGAGGAACTGGCGCTGCGTCTCCTTCGCGGTGAGCCCGAGCGCGATCGCGAGCTGCCGCCCCTGGTACGGGGCGAGGCCGAGCACCGGATCGATGAAGAGCTTGTAGATCTTCTCCGGCGTGCTGTGGGCGACCTCCTCGATGTCCATGCCGCCCTCGGTCGACGCGATCACCGCGATGCGGCGGCGCTCGCGATCGACGAGCATCGCGAAGTAGAGCTCGCGCGCGATGTCGAGGCCCTGCTCGATGTAGAGCCGCCGGACCTTCTGCCCCTCGGGGCCCGTCTGCTTGGTGACGAGCTGCATGCCGAGGATCTTCTCGGCGAGCGCCGTCGCCTCCGCGCTGCCGCCCTTCGCGACCTTGACGCCGCCGCCTTTGCCGCGGCCGCCCGCGTGGATCTGCGCCTTCACGACGACGACAGGGTTCCCGGTCTGCGAGATCAGCCGATCGGCGATCGGCGCCACCTCGCTCGCCTGGAAAGCGGGCTCCCCTTTCGGTACCGGCACGCCGTAGCGGGCGAAGACCTGCTTGCCTTGATACTCGTGGATTTTCATGAGAGGGGCCGCCACCCTATCACAAGGGGGGCCCGCGCGAGACGCGAAAGAAGGGCGACATGCACCGCGGGCGCGATCGCGCGGCCGCTCAGGTGACGATCGGTAACGATCGGTAACGCTCGGGCGCGCGCTTCGCCGGCCGTCGAGCCGACCCTACCCTGATTGTTTCCTGTGTTTCATGGAAAAGTGCGGCGCCGCGCCGTCTCCTCACTTGGCGGCATACGGCGGCGGCTCGGGCCGGCGGAGCGCCACCAGGGCGAACAGGCCGGGCAGGATGTCGTCCTCGACCCGGGATGCCTTGCCTTCGAGGCTGATCTTGAGCTCGTCGAACGGCGCATAGGTGAGCCCGGCGCTCGCCGAGACGCTCGGCTGCGGCGCGAACAGGAAGGCGGAGAGGGCACCTCCGGGCTCGTGGAGAGCCTGGACTCGGAAGAGCGGATGGATTGCCACCTTCGGAAGGATATTGGCGATGATCTCGCCGCCGACCCACGGCTTCAGCTTCACCGCCCCGACGTCGTCCGCCATGCCGACCAGCCCCACGCTGCCGTCGATGGACACCGACAGCGTCTCGGCCGGGTAAACCTCCAGGGCGACGACCGCCGAGTAGAAATCGATCGTCGGATAGAACGCGACGCCGGACCAGGTCGACCAGAGCGCCTGCATCGTGGTCAGGCCGGCGCCGAACGTCGGCGCGTCGACGTCGAGATCGAAGCCGCCGAAGACGTTGACCTCGTACCCCTCCCCGAGGACGAGCCCGGGCTCGACGCCGAGCATCCGGCCCGGCACGGTGCTGATCATCGTCGAGAAGGTCGGGAAGTAGTTGATCCAGTTGTCCCAGTCCTCGATGCCAATCGCATGCGAGATGACGCCGAGCCGGAGGTGGTGATCCTCCCGGCCAATCTGGAGCATCGCCCATTCCGGAGGACCGATCTTGATCTCCGGCGCGGGCAGGGACCACTCGGGATAGACGAACCCCGGCAGGCCGAACCCCGGCAGGCCGAGCGGCGCCGAGGTGGCCTGGACGTCGAGATCGAGCCGGAAATAGAGGGAGTCGCTCGCGGCCCGGAGGCCGACCTCGGCCTGCGCCAGGGCGTCGAAGCGGCGGGTCCCCGGAGGGTCGCGGTGCACGCCCACGACCACGCTGGTCCCCCCTCCCACCCACGTGTCGATATCGGCTGGAAGCGCGGCGAACAGCGGTAGCAGCGGGACCTCCTCTCTCCGTGTCTCCGATGGTGGCAGTCGTCGATCCGCGAGCCGGTCAGCGATCCTGCGAGCGGCGATGACCGCCGCCGCGGGACCGCGCCGTCACCGCTGCGCGCCGGCCGTCGCGGCCCGCAGGCGCTCGACCAGCGGGCGCACGTCGTCGCTCCGCAGCTTGTACGACGCGCGGTTCGCGATGAGGAGCGTGCTCACCTCGGTGACCGTCTCGAGCACCTCGAGGCGATTCTCGCGCAGCGTGGCGCCCGTCTCGACGATATCGACGATCAGGTGAGAGAGCCCCACGAGCGGCGCGAGCTCCACCGAGCCGTGCACGGGGATGATCTCCGCCACCACGCCCTTGCTCGCGAAGTGGTCCCCGGCGATCCGCGGGTACTTGGTGGCCACGCGGGGCAGATCGGGGATCGGCGTGTCCTCCGGCCCCGCCACGACGAGGCGGCAGCGGCCGATCCCGAGATCGAGCGGCGTGTAGAGATCGTGGCGGCGCTCGAGGAGCGTGTCCCGGCCCGAGACCCCGAGATCGGCGGCGCCGTACTCGACGTAGGTCGGCACGTCGTCCGGCTTCAGGAACACGTACCGGAAGGCGCCGTCCGCGGTCGGCCGGACCAGGCGGCGATCGTTCTCCTGGAGCGGCGTGCTGTCGAGCCCGGCGCGCTGCACGAGCGGGATCAGATCCTTCAGGATCCGCCCCTTGGGCACGGCGATCGTGAGCGGCTTCTTCATCCGGCCCGCCCCTCGACGCGGACCGCGTCGGCGCCGATCTGCGCGAGCTTGCGCTCCATGAACTCGTAGCCGCGATCCAGGTGGTAGACGCGCAGCACCTCGGTCTCGCCCTCGGTCGTCACGAGCCCGGCGATGACGAGCGAGGCGCTCGCGCGCAGATCCGTCGCCATCACGGTCGCGCCCGACAGCGGCGCGCCGCCGTGGACGTGCGCGGTGTGGCCGTCCACGTCGATGTGCGCCCCCATGCGGCCGAGCTCGGGGACGTGCATGAAGCGGTTCTCGAAGATCGTCTCGACGATGCGCGACGTGCCCTGCGCGAGGCACATCAGGACCATGAACTGCGCCTGCATGTCGGTCGGGAAGCCCGGGTGCGGCGCGGTCGTGACGTCGACGGCGCGCAGCGGCCGCCCGGGGTCGCGGCGCACGCGCACGCAGTCGCCCTCGCGGCCCACCTCGACGCCCGCCTGGCGCAGCTTGGCCGCGACCGCCTCGAGGTCCTCGAGCGGCGCGTTCTCGATCAGCACGTCGCCGCCGGCCGCGGCCGCCGCGACCATGTACGTGCCGGCCTCGATCCGGTCGGAGATGATCGCGTGATCGAACGGCTCCAGCTCGTCCGCGCCCTCGATGTGGATGACGTCCGTGCCGGCCCCGCTCACGCGCGCGCCCATCTTGTTGAGCACCCGGCCGAGCTCCTCGACCTCGGGCTCGCGCGCGGAGTTCACGAGCGTCGTCCGCCCCTTCGCGAGCGCGGCGGCCATCATCAGGTTCTCGGTGCCGGTCACGGTCGGCAGGTCGAACACGACCTCGGCGCCGCGGAGCCGCTTGCACTCGGCGACGATGTAGCCGCGCGACAGCCGGATCGTCGCGCCGAGCGCCTCGAGCCCCTTCAGGTGCTGATCGACCGGGCGCGTCCCGATCTGGCAGCCGCCGGGGAGCGACACCTTGGCGCGGCCGAAGCGTGCGAGCAGCGGGCCGAGGACCATCACGCTCGCCCGCATCTGCTTGACGAGCTCGTAGGGGGCCTCGGGGCGCACGTTGTCGCCGGCGCCGACCTTCACGATCGGGGCTGCTACCTCGACGTTGCGGCCGAGGAACCGGAGCAGCGCCGAGGTCGTCTCGATGTCGCGCAGCGCGGGCACGTTGCGGAGCAGGCTCTCGCCGTCGGAGAGCAGCGTCGCGCAGAGGATCGGCAGCGCCGCGTTCTTCGCGCCGCTGATGCGGATCTTGCCGGAGAGCGGCTTGCCGCCCCGGATCCGGATGGAGTCCATGCCCCCGCTATCGCACAACCCGCAGCGGAACGCGATGTTTCGGGCGTCCTGCGCGCCCCGCCCGCCGGTCGTCGCCTCCGCCGGTCGTCCCGCCCGCCGCCAGCGTCCAGCGCCCCGTGCGGGGCGGACGACGGGGCGCCCCATTTCCCCTGCGCTGGATTAGTCTTCCCGGGCCATGCGACCGAGCGCCTTCGCCCTGACCTCGCTGCTCGCCGCCTCCGTGGCCTCGCTCGCCGCCGCCCAGCCCTCGGCGGATCTCCGCGGGTTCCGCGCCTCGATCGATCCCGGGGCCGGCGTCTACCTGGAGCCCGCCGCGACCCCGGACACCGGCGAGTGGAGCGCGAGCCTCTGGGCCTCGTACGCCTTCCGCCCCATCGTGCTCCGCGACCCGGCGTCGGACGAGGTCCGCTTCGACGTCATCCGCCACCAGGTCAGCGCCGATTTCGCGGCCGGCGTGGGCATCGCGCGGCGCCTGCTCGTGGGGCTCACGCTGCCGGTGGTCCTCCACCAGACCGGCGACGCGCCGACGTCCGACGCCACGCGCGTGCTCGGCCCGACGTGGGTCCCCGCGCAGGCGCTCGGCGATCTCGGCCTCGTCGGCAAGCTGACGCTCGTGCAGCCCACCGGCGGCGATCTCGGCGGGCTCGCGCTCGCGCTGCACGACCGCTTCACGCTCCCCACGGGCGACGAGGCGTCGTACGTGGGCGAGGGGAGCGTCACGAACGAGCTCAGGCTCCTCGCCGAGTACCGCCTCATCGCGTTTGGCGCGCACCTCGCCGCCGGGCTCAAGCTCCGCGCCGAGCGGGCCCGCTTCGCGTGCCAGGCGACCCCGATCGACGCCTCGGGCGCCGATCCGTGCCCCACGGTGTTCGGCCACGAGCTCCCCTTCGGCCTGGGCCTCTCGTTCCGGCCGCAGATCCTGGGCATCGACCCGGAGGGGCGCGCCACGTTCTTCCTGGAGGCGAACGGGCACCTGCCGCTCTCGCCCGTCGGGCCGTTCGAGCGCCAGGAGATGGCCGCCCTCGAGCTCGGCCTCGCGGCGCGCTACGCGCTCGGCGACTTCTCGCTCCTCGGCGGCGTGCAGACCGCGCTCGTCGGCGGCATCGGCACCTCGCCGCTGCGCGGCGTGCTCTCGGTCGCGTGGACCCCGCGCGTCCACGACGCCGACGACGACGGCGTGGACGACGACGCCGACCAGTGCCGCGAGCTCGCGGAGGACCGCGACGGCTTCCAGGACGACGACGGGTGCCCCGAAGGCGACAACGACGAGGACGGCGTGTTCGACGACGAGGACCGCTGCCCCGCGCAGCAGGAAGACGAGGACGGCGTCGCGGACGAGGACGGGTGCCCGGACCCGTGACGACCGCCGGGACGGCGCCCCGAGGCGGGGGCCGCGCGTCCGGACGAGCCCGCCGCGGCGGACGCCGGCGACGTCACGGAACGGCGATCTCGCGCCGCGGCCGCTACAGCGCGGGCGCGCGCTGCACTAAGCTCCGGGTCTCCGCATGAGCGACGACGGCTTCACCAGGCACGGCGGCGGCCGCCACGAGGGCCCCGCCAGCACCTCGCCCTACCCCCTGAGCCGGCTCTCCGCCCCGCACGAGCTGGTCGACGTGGCGCGGGAGATCCAGCAGGCCGACGCGCTGCTCGGCGCGGTCACCGGCGGCAAGCTCGCGCAGATCGCCCGGCAGATCCGGGCGCTGCAGGAGCAGGCGCGCCAGGTGCTCGAGGCCGCGCAGCGCGACAGCGATCTCCACCGCGCGGCGTGCAGCTTCAAGAAGCGGCCCGGCCACGTCTATCACCTCTACCGGCGCGCCGACGGCGCCCGCTACCTCTCGATGCTCTCGCCCGACGAGTGGGGCGGCTCGCCGCCGCACGCGTTCGAGGGCTCGTACCGGCTCGAGGTCGACATGTCGTGGACGCCTGCCGACGAGGCCGAGGCGCACGACGCCGAGGCCGGCGCGCTCGCGCGGCTCCTCGGCCGCGGCGCGTGACGAGGCGCCCGCGCAAGCTGACGTGATCACGCGTCGATCACGCGTCAATCACGCGTCGAGCCGGAGCAGCACCTTCCCGAACGACGCGTTGCTCGCCATGTAAACGTGCGCTGCTGCTGCATCGTCGAGCGAGAAGACCCGGTCGATGATCGGCCGCACGGCGCGGCTCGCGAGCCACGGGGAGATGTTGCGCTCGAGCACCTGCGCCGCGGCGATCTTCTCCTCGAGGGGGCGCGAGCGGAGCACGGTGCCGATCAGCTCGACGCGCTTGCGCAGGAGCTCGCGCAGGTCGAGCTCCGCGGACGCGCCGGCCGTCAGCCCGACCAGCGCGATGCGGGCCCGCATCGCGCACGCCTTGAGGTCCTCGTTGACGTACGCGCCGCCGACGAGCTCGAGCACCGCGTCGACGCCCGCGCCGCCCGTCGCCTTCAGCACCTCGTCCGCGAACTTCCCGCCCGACGCCGCGATCCCGGCGTGCAGCCCGAGCGCGCGGCAGCGGTCCAGCTTGTCCTGCGTGCGCGACGTGCCGGCGACGAAGCACCCGAGCGCGCGCGCGATCTGGAGGCCGGCCGTCCCCACGCCGCTGCCGACCGCGTGGACGAGCACGCGCTCGCCGGGCGCGAGCCGGGCGCGCGTCACGAGCGCGTCGTAGGCGGTCACGAACGCCTCGGGGACGGCCGCCGCCTCCTCGTCGGTGAGCCCGTCCGGCACCGGCGCGACCTCGCGCTCGTGGGCGACGATCCGCTCGGCGTAGGCGCCGCCCGGCACGAGGCCGAAGACGCGATCGCCCGGCGCGAAGCGGCGCGCGCCCTTGCCGACGGCCTCGATCGCGCCCGCGTACTCGAGCCCCGGCACGTCCGGCGGCGCGCCGGGCGGCGCCGGGTACACGCCGAGCCGCTGGAGCAGATCGGCGCGGTTCACCCCGGCGAAGCGGACGGCCACGCGCACGTGCCCCTCGGGCACCTCGGGCGGCTCCACCTCGCGCACTTCCAGGACGTCCGGCCCGCCCGGCTCGCGGATGACGACGGCTCGCATGGTCTCGACCTCCCGCGCCCCCCGAGCGCGCCGCTCACTCTTCCATGGGCGGCGGGAGGACGCTCTTCCGGTAGAAGTACTCGACCTTCTCGGAGTCCGGATCGGCCGGCTCGGTCGGCTCGGCCGGCGGGGCGCCGCCGATCGCCGCCTCGATCTGCACCTGCTCGAGCGCGTCGAGCATCGAGGCCGCGCTCGGGAAGCGCTCCTCGCGGTCGAGCGCGAGCGCGCGCATCGTCGCGACGTCGAGCGAGTGGGGGACCTCCGGGCGCAGCATGCGCGGCCGGATCGGCTTGACGCGCTGGATCTCCGCGAGCAGGGCCGCCGGGGTCGGCGCCTTGAACGGGAGCTGCCCGGTGAGCATCACGTAGAGCAGCATGCCCACCGAGTAGAGGTCCGCGCGCGCGTCGAGATCGCGGACGCCCTGGGCCTGCTCCGGCGCCATGAAGGCCGGGGTGCCGGCCACCGCGTGGCTCCCCGCGGCGCCCGTGGAGACGAGGATCGACGGCCCCGACCCCGTGTTGAACGCCTCGGCGACGCCGAAGTCGAGCACCTTCACGGTGAGCGGGCCGCGGCCGCCGCCGACGAGGCAGATGTTGTCCGGCTTGAGATCGCGGTGGAGGATGCCCTCGGTGTGCGTGACGACGAGCGCGCTGAGCACCTGGACGGCCACGTCCAGCACGACGGGGATGGGCATCGGGCGCTCTCGCGCGAGCCGCTCGGTGATCGTCTCGCCCTCGAGCCGCTCCATCACGAGGTAGGGCGTGCCGTCCTCGAGCACGCCGAGATCGTAGACCTCGACGATGTTCGGGTGACCGAAGCGGCCCGCGACGGCGGCCTCGTTGTGGAAGCGGGCGATCGCCGTCTTGCTCTGCGCGTACTGGCCGCGGAGCGTCTTGATCGCGACGCGGCGCCGCAGGCCGATGTGGATGGCGTCATAGACCATCCCCATCCCGCCCTTCGCGATGACGCCGAGGATGCGGTAGCGATCGTGCAGGAGCCGGCCGACGAGCGGAGCTTCCTTCGTCGGCCGGGGCTGGTCGGGATCGATATCGTGCCCGAGCGGGCCGTCCACCGGCCACACCGACTCGCCCCTGCTCGTCGGCGGCACCCGCGTCGAGGAGGGCGGGGCGACGCTCGGCGTGAGCGCCGTGCCGTGCACCGGGCACCTTTCGGTGTCCGACGGGTGCGGCAACCCGCACGCCTGGCATCGGATAAAGTGCTGCGGCGGCATCGGGGACCCGGTCAGAGTACGGGTACATCCGCCCATGCAGCAAGCTCGTTCAGGGAGCAAGCGTCCCGGCCGGGGGCGCGTGCCCACAGCGTGCGGTCGGGTAGCCAACGGATGTCAACTTCAGCAGCCGGGTTGGATCGGCTCGCGGCTTACGGTAGGCTGAGCTCAACGTGCCGCAGCGAGTCCGGAGACCAACCCGACGAGCGCGGGCGGCGCCGCGGCGAGCCGGGTCCCGGGATCTGCATCGGATGTAAGCGAAACGTGAGGCAAAGCGTGAGATAGGGCGTAAGCCCGGACGTGAGACAGACGTAAGTCGAACGCAAGGCGAACGAAGGCAGCGCGCGACGGGATCGGGGTAGGCTTTCCCCGACTGCCAGCAGTGGGGGCCAGCGGGATGGGAAGGGGAAAGAGACAGAGGCCATGAGCACGGCGGAGAAGCTTTCGGACGGTGCCTCGTCGGCCAGCGGTGAGTCCGATCCGCTGCTGGGAAAGGTCTTGAATCAGAAGTTCAAGATCCACTCCCTCCTCGCGACGGGCGGCATGGGGGTCATCTACCGCGGAGAGCAGATCGCGCTCGAGCGCCAGGTCGCGATCAAGGTCCTCACGCCCACCAACTCATCGAATCAGATCGATCCCAACTTTCATAAGCGCTTCTTCCTCGAGGCGAGCATCCTCGCCAGGCTCCAGCACCCGAACATCGTCACGGTCTTCGATTACGGCCGAGTCGAGAACATGGAGCCCGAGCGGTACTTCATGGCGATGGAGTTCCTCGAGGGCGAGACGCTCTTCCGGCGGCTGCGCAAGGCCGGCCGCCTGTCGGCGCCGGACGCGATGGGCGTCGCCCGGCAGATCGCGCGCGGGCTCCGCGAGGCGCACAAGCACGGCGTGGTGCACCGCGATCTGAAGCCGTCGAACGTCATGCTCGTCCCCGGCGAGGACACCGGCGAGCTCGTCAAGATCCTCGACTTCGGCCTCGTGAAGGTGCTCGCCGACGACTCGGAGGAGCTCACGCAGCAGGGCTCGTTCCTCGGCTCCCCGCGCTTCATGTCGCCGGAGCAGATCTCCCACGGCAAGGTCGATCTCCGGACGGACGTCTACTCGCTGGGCGTGATCGTCTATCAGATGCTCTGCGGGAAGGTCCCGTTCGAGGCGCAGAACTCGGTCCAGATCCTGATCGCCCACCTCCAGCAGCCCGTCCCGCGGATGCGCGAGCGCAACCCCGAGGCCGACGTCCCCGAGGTGCTCGAGGCGTTCGTGATGCGCTGCCTGTCGAAGGAGCCGGACGGCCGCCCCGCCAACATGGAGGCGTTCATCCGCGGCCTCGGCGAGTGCGCCCAGGCGATGGGCCTGTCGCCGGCGTTCGGCTCGACGGGCCTCGTGACCATGGACTCCGGCGGGACCGGCAGGATGCCCACGCCGATGCCGCCCGTGCGCGTGATGACGGCGATCCCCGCGCCCCCGTCGTCGTCCGCGGCGGGCGCGGCCTCGCCGGTGGACGACGCGTCGCTCGGCGCCGCCTCGCGCCCGGCCGACGCGGCGCCGCAGGGCCGCAAGGGCATCGTGCTCGTCGCGGTGGGGGTCCTCGCCGTCGCGGGCATCGGGGTCGCGATGTCGCAGATGCGCCCGAGCGAGCCGGCGCCGGTCGCCGCGCCGCAAGAGAAGCCGCCGCAGGTCGCCCCGCCGCCCCCGGACGTCAGCTCGTTCGTGTTGATGGTCGAGTCGATGCCCTCCGGCGCCGAGGTGCTGGAGGACGGCAAGCCCCTCGGCAACACGCCGCTCCAGCTCTCGATCCCGAACAGCTCGGTGCGCGCCAGTCCCCGCCGGCTCACCGTGCGGCAAGAGGGGTACGAGCCGTACTCGATCGTCCAGGGCCCCTCGGATCAGTCGGTCCGTCTGGTCGCCACGCTCACGAAGCGCGCGGCCGCGCCGACGAGCACGCCGGCCGCGCCCACGCCGCCCCCGGCGACCCCCGCGCCCAGGTCCTACGGGCGGCCTGCCCCGAGGCCCTCGCCGGCCCCCGACTCGCCGCCGCCGTCACCTCCCCCGCCTCGGCCGCTGGATATCCAGATCGAACGATGACCCTCCAGCGCCCCACACGTCTCCTCGTCGTGTCCCCGTCTGTCCTCTCTGCGCGGCCGCTCTGGGCGGATGTCCGCGCTGACGGGACGGAGTGTTATTCCAGGCTCTCCGCCGAGGGGCACCCCTCGCGAGGCGCCGGTGTGCCGCGCTCTGCGGAACACGCGCACGCCGGCCAGCCCACGCAGCGTCGGGACCAGCCCGCGCAGCGCCGGAGCAGCGCCGCGCGCGCCCATGGAGCCGGTGCGACCGATGGGGCCGCCGATCGAAGATCCCCGTATTCATCTGTTCCCGCCGGCAGTAGACTCCAGGCTCTGCGTCCCGCAGACGCGCTTCCCAGGCCGATTCCAAGCGGGATCCGTTGCTGAGGAGCAAGGAAATGAACCCGCTCGTCCCCGACTTCATCATCCAGCAAGACGCTCTCGGCAACACCGAGGGCAGCTTCACGGGGGCGGTGCTGATGATCGACATCCCCGGCTTCACCGAGCTCACGGAGAAGCTGATGCAGCACGGCCGCGCGGGCGCGGAGACGCTCGCGGGCACGCTCCGGTACTACTTCGACCCGCTCATCGCCGCGGTCCACCACGCCGGAGGCTTCATCACGAACTTCGCGGGCGACGCGTTCACGGCGCTGTTCCAGGACACGCCGGACCGCAAGGTCGCGGAGTACGTGCTCGGCGCGGCGCTGTCGATGCGCGACCTGTTCGCGGAGCACCCCGAGCGCGACACGCCCTTCGGCAGCTTCCCGTTCTCGTTCCGGATGGGGCTCGCGTGGGGCTCGGTCGAGTGGGGCATCGTCCGCATCTCCCCCGAGCGCGCGTACTACCACTTCCACGGGCAGGCGCTCGCCGCGTGCGTCGCGATCGAGCGGCAAGCGCAGAAGGGGGACATCCTGCTCGACCGCGCGCTCTGCGATCGCATCCCGCCCGCGAGCGCGAAGTACCACGGCGAGGGCGTCTACAAGCTCGGCGACGTGCCGGCGCCCAGGATGCCGCAGGTCCCGAGGAACCCGCCGCGCGGCGAGGGCACCGCCTTCGTGGCGAGGGGCGTCGCCGACATGCCCCCGGAGGGCGAGTTCCGCAACGTCACGAGCGTGTTCCTCTCGTTCGAGCAGATCCCGAGCTTCGCGGAGCTCACGCGGCTCCTGCACGAGCTCTCGGAGCTGTACGGCGGCACCTTCACGGGCATCGACGCGGGCGATCTCGGCATCGCCGCGCTCATCCACTTCGGCGCGCCGATCACGCACGAGAACGACAACGATCGCGCGCTCGACTTCGCGCTGGAGCTGAAGAAGCGCGGCCTCCGGCAGATGCGCCTCCGCGCGGGGATCACGCGCGACGTCCGCTACGCCGGCTTCAACGGCGGCACCGAGCGGAACGAGTTCGCGTGCATCGGCCGCGCGACGAACCTCGCCGCGCGCCTCGTCGCGAAGGCCCCCTGGTCGGCGATCTGGGCCGACGAGCAGGTCTTCCGCGCCGGCGAGACGAGCTACCAGTGGACGACGGAGAACATCTTCCGGTTCAAGGGCTTCGACCTGCCCATCCTCGTCTACTCGCTCGAGCGCCGCCGCATCTCGGTCCAGAAGGAGTTCTACGACCTCGGCCTCATCGGCCGCGAGGCGGAGATCGAGCAGCTCGCGCGCTACGTCGGGCCGATCTTCGAGGGCAGGCCCGCCGGGATCATCTACATCGACGGCGAGCCGGGGCTCGGCAAGAGCTACCTCGTACAGCGCTTCCGCCACCGGTGCGAGGAGCACCAGACCGACCGGCCCTTCCTGTGGATCGACGCGCGCTGCGACCAGACGCTCCAGAGCTCCCTGAACGCGTTCGAGTTCGCGTTGAAGGAGTACTTCTGGGAGTCCTCCGCGCTCGGCAAGGAAGAGAAGCTCACGAACTTCGACGACGCGTTCGAGTACCTCCTCGAGCGCCTGCCCGAGAGCCAGGGCGCGCTGAAGCGCGAGCTCGAGCGCGCGCGCTCGGTGTTCGCGGCGCTGATCGGCATCCGGTGGGAGGACTCGCCGTACGAGCGCCTGCACCCGAAGCTCCGGTACACGAGCACGCTGTCGGCGCTCAGCTTCGTGTTCCTGGCCGAGGCGTCGCTCCAGCCGGTGATCCTCCACCTCGAGGACGCGCACTGGGCCGACGAGGACTCGCTCGAGGCGGTGCGCGTCATCGCGCGCGCGTGCAGGGGGCTGCCCATCGCGATCATCTGCACGACGCGGCGCAAGGACGACGGCACCCCGGTGCGCATCCCGCTCGACCCCGGGATCTCCGAGAAGGTGATCGAGCTGAAGCCGCTGCCGCGCGAGCAGCTCCTCGCGCTCGCGGTCCCGTTCTTCGGCGGCCCGATGCCGGACATGCTCGCGACGCTCCTCTGCGAGACCGCGGGCGGCAACCCGTTCTTCGCGCAGGAGATCCTCGCCTACTGGCTCGAGGACGGGCGCTACGGTTCGAGCTCGAGCTCCATCTCGATCTCGAACACGTTCATGCCGCCCAAGAACGTGAACAGCCTGCTCATCTCGCGGCTTGACCGGCTCGACGCGAAGGTGAAGCAGACGATCGTCGCCGCGGCCGTCCTCGGGCGCGAGTTCGACCTGCGCGTGCTCGCGCTGATGCTCCCCGACGCGTCGGTGCTCGAGGAGCACGTGCGCATCGGCGAGGCGCAGTGCATCTGGTCGCAGATGACGGAGCGGCGCTTCCAGTTCAGCAACGCGCTGCTCCGGAACGCGGCCTACGAGATGCAGTCCCGCGCGCGGCTGCAGGAGCTCCACCGGCTCGCCGCCGAGGCGATCGAGAGCCTCTACGGCGACGACCTCGAGGACCAGCTCGTGGCGCTCGGCCGGCACTGGCGGCGCGCGGGCAAGGTCGATCACGCGCGCCGCTACTTCCTCGCGGGCGCGCGGAAGGCGGCGGCGCGCTACGCGCACGAGGAGGCGACGCGGCTCTACCGCGTCTACTTCAAGCTGTCGCCGGAGCCGACGCCCGAGAGCGTCATCGTGCGCTACGAGTTCGCGCGCGACGTCCTCGAGGCGAGGAGCCGGTTCCAGGAGGCGCGGCAGGAGCACATCCGCGTGCTGACCGACGCGCAGAAGCTCGGCGATCGCGCGTCCGAGGCGCTCGGGTTCCTCGGCCTCGGCCGCACGCACTGGGCGATGCAGCAGCCCGACGACGCGCGCACGTACTGGGAAGAGGGGCTGCGCGCCGCCCGCGAGTCGGGCAACCTGCCGACCGAGGGGCTCACGCTCGCGAGCCTCGGGATGGCCTACGCCGTCCAGGGTCGGTATGATACCGCGCGGACGCTGTACACCCGCGCGATCGCGATCGAGCGGCAGATCGGGAACCGCCGCGAGGAGGCGAGGCTCCTCGCCGATTTCGCGAAGCTGCACCGGCTGAGCGGCCACCTCGGCGAGGCGGAGGCTCTGCAGGAGCAGGCCGCCGCGATCGAGCGTGAGCTGGGCGCCTCCTGAGCCGGCGCGGGGGGCCGGGGCGCCCCCCGCCGGCCCCCTGAGCATCATCGTCGTCGCGATCGTCGCTGCCGCATACCTGCCCGGCGGCGAACTCGCTATGCTCGGCGCGTCCGGGGGGCGGCGCTAGCGCGCCTCGGGCCCAGGGCAGCGCGCGGGATTTCGCCACATCGTCCGAGAGGTCTCTCAAGAGCATGACACAGCAGGAAGCAGGGGACGTTGCGGAGCCGGTGCAGGTAGAGCAGCCCGGGAAGGGCAGGCGGCTCAAGCTGGTCCAGGCGCTCCTGGCCGCTGCCGTCTCGGGGACGCTGGTCGTCACCTTCGACATCTCCCTGGCCGCGCTCGTGTTCACGCACGACTTCGCGGACCGCCTGTCGAAGGGCATCGGCATCTTCCTGATCAGCTCCGTCATCATCGGGGTGATCGTCGCCCTCCTCAGCTCGTTCCGGCCCGTCATCGCCGCGCCTCAGGAGGACGCCGCCGTCATTTTCGCCTCGATGGCCGCGGCGATCGCGGCGGGCGTCCACAGGATCGACCCGAACGCGGACGCGTTCCCGACGGTGATCGTCGCGATCGCGCTCACCTCGGTCGTCGCCGGCGGCTTCTTCCTGCTGCTCGGCCTGCTCCGCCTCGGCGTCCTCGTCCGCTTCATCCCTTATCCCGTGGCCGGCGGCTTCCTCGCCGGCGCCGGCTGGCTGCTCGTCCTCGGGTCGCTGTCCGTCATGTCGGGCAAGCCAGCCACGCTGAGGACGCTGCCGGGCCTGTTCTCGAGCTCGCTGGACCAGTGTCTCACCGGCCTCCTGTTCGGCCTCCTCCTCGTGGCGCTGCTCCGGCGCTACTCGAACCTCCTGCTCCTGCCGATCCTGCTCCTCGGGTCGACCGGCGTCTTCTATCTCATCCTCTACATCTCCAATTCCAGCGTGGCGCAGGCGTTCTCGGACGGGTGGCTCCTCGGGCCGTTCCCGCGAGACGCGCTCTGGCCGCCCATCCAGGCCTCCGACCTCCAGCAGGTGAACTGGTCGGTCCTGGTCAAGGAGGGCGGTGGCAACATGGTCGCCGTCACGGTCATGGCGGCCATCACCGTGCTCCTGAGCGCGTCGGGCGTGGAGCTCGCCACCGAGCAGGAGATCGATCTCGATCGGGAGCTGCGCGCGACGGGGGTCGCGAACATCGTCGGGAGCCTGTTCGGGTGCGTCGTCGGGTACATGTCGATGCCCGAGTCGTCGATGAACTTCAAGACCGGCGCGAACACCCGCCTCGCGGGCATCTTCGCGGCGTCGGTCAGCGCGATCGTGCTGGTCATCGGCGCCGACGCGATCAGCTATTACCCGCGCCCCGTGCTCGGGGGGCTCATCGCTTATCTCGGCTTTCACTTCCTGATCAACACGCTGTACGAGGGCTACTTCCGGCTGCGACGGACCGAGTACCTCGTCGTGGTGGTCATCCTCCTCGTCGTGGCCGTCTCGGACTTCCTCACCGGGGTCGCGGTGGGGCTCGGCGTGTCGCTCATCCTGTTCGCGCTCAGCTACAGCCGCATCGAGGTCATCCGCAACGCCATCTCCGGCCTGCACCTCCGCAGCAACGTGGCCCGCAGCGACGGCGAGGAGATGACGTTGATGGAGCGCGCCAAGCAGCTCTACATCCTCCAGCTCCAGGGCTACGTCTTCTTCGGAACGGCGTACAACCTGCTCACGAGCGCGCAGCAGCGCATCCAGAACACGGACGCGGACATCCGGTATCTGCTCCTCGACTTCCGGCACGTCAACGGGCTCGACTCCTCGGCCATCGCCAGCTTCCTCCGGCTCCGCCGGCTCGCGAAGGCGCACGGGGTGAGGCTCATCCTCACCGAGGTGCCGGCGGACATCAGGAACCACCTCGAGCGCGGCGAGGTCGTGATCGAGAACGACGACGTGTGCCGAATCTACCCGGATCTGGACCGCGGCCTCGAGGCGTGTGAGAACGAGATCATCCAGGAGGCGCCGCCGAGCATGCTGCCGCCGCCCATGCTCTTCTACGACCTCCAGGACGTCTTCAACGGCAGGCCGGAGATGCTCCGCTTCCTTGGCTACCTGGAGCGGGTCGAGGCCCCGGCGGGGTTCGACCTGTTCCGGCAAGGGGACGTCTCCAAGGATCTATACCTTATCGAGAGCGGTGAGCTGACAGCGTGGCTAGAAATTGACGGGAAGAAGATAAAACGGCTCCGCACCATGGGACCGGGCTCCGTCGTCGGGGAGTCCGGGCTGTACATGGGCGAGAAACGTTCGGCGACCGTGACGGCGAGCCGCCAGGCCACGCTCTACCGGCTCTCGGAGGAGGCGCTACAGCGGCTCACCGCCGAGGCCCCGGAGCTGGCGGCCGCGTTCCATCACTTCGTGGTTACGTTGCTTGCGCGCAGAATCGTCCACTCGACAGGTCCTGTCAAATCATTGTTCAACTAGAGCGACGAACGTCCGAGCACGCCGCGTTCCCGCGAGATGCCTTGAACAAGACGGAGAAAGGACTGACCGATGCAAACTAGACGTAGACCCCTGGTGCTTGTTTCGATGCTGCTGGGGGCCCTTTCGCTTATCGCTTGCTCCAAGAAGGAGCCCGCGCCGACGGGGCAGGAGTCGGGCTCCGGCGCCAAACCAGCGGCGCCCGCGGAAGTAGGCGAGTTGAACTTGCTGATCTTCCCAGACTACATCGATGAGAAGATCATCAAGGACTTCGAGGCCCAGACCAAGGCCCAGGTGCGGCTGACCCGGTATGACTCCACCGAGGAGATGGAGAGCAAGCTGGCGTACGCGGGCGCCGACAGCCAGTACGACGTCGTCATCATGGCGAGCCAGATCCTGCCCAGGATGGTGCGGCGCAACCTCATCAAGCCGCTGGAGCACGCCCAGATCCCGAACCTCAAGAACCTGGAGCCGCGGTTCTCCGGGCCCGGGTTCGACGACGGCAACAAGCACGGCGTGCCGTACCAGTGGGGCACCGTCGGCATCGTCTACAACAAGAAGAAGCTGCCCAGCCTCGACCCCTCGTGGTCGTCGCTGCTCGATCCGCAGAAGCTGGCGGGGACGTTCGTGTTGCTCGACGAGCAGCGGGACATGCTCGGGTCGGTGCTCAAGTACAAGGGGTACTCGAGCAACACCACGAACGCGAACGAGATCCGCGAGGCGGGACGCGTCCTCAAGGACGTGAAGAAGCACCCGAAGTGCCTCGGCTTCAAGGGCGGCGTGGGCGCCATGGAGGACGTGAGGGCGGGCTCCGTGGACATGGCGGTCGTCTGGAACGGCGACGCGCAGAAGGCGATCGAGCAGGACAAGGAGCGCCTCGCCTTCGTGATCCCCAAGGAAGGCTCGGTCATCTGGGTCGACGTGATGACGATCGCGGCGAAGGCGCCTCACCCCGAGCTGGCCCACAAGTTCATCAATCACGTGCTCACGCCGGAGGGCGGCGCGCAGCTCTCGATGTACACGAAGTATGCGTCGCCGAACGCCGCGGCGCAGGGGAAGCTGCCGGACGCGGATCGCACGAACACGCTCATCTATCCGACGAAGGCGGTCGCGGATCGCCTGGAGCACCACCGCGATCTCGGCGAGGCAGCCAAGGTGTTTGACGAGGTGTGGACCGAAGTGAAGTCCCAGTGACGCCGACGCCGACGACCCATGGGAGCGCGACGCGCGACAGGGGGCCCAAGGCGGTACGTGCGCCCACGTGTACTGACACACAACCTCTGTGAAGTTGCCTGTCTGACCGGCCGCGACGAGCGGCGCGCGGGCTCTGCCGCACCTGGTGTGATGCGGAGGGCCCCGCGCGTGGCTGACGCGCGGCTCGACGTCGTGCGTAACGGGCACAATTCGGACGCACGGACGCCAGTTTGCGGCATCGCCTCGCGGAACGATGATAGGCTGGGCGTCATACCTGGGAGAATCCCCTGATGAGTAGCCCTCTCGATCTGCCGTTTGCCGTGCATCCCCGCATCGAGACTGAGCGTCTGATCTTGCGTGAGATCACGGAGCCCGACGCTGAAGCATTGTTCTCCGTCTGTTCGGACGATGAGTGGCTGCGGCTCTGGGGTGCCCCCGTCCACAGGACGGTCGCCGACACGCGAAAGATGATCGGCATGCTCAAGCGCGCGCACCAGGAGGGCTCGCAGCTCCGCTGGGGCATCTGCGTGCGCGGGGCGGAGCATCATCTGATCGGCGCCGCGGGGTTCTTCCGCTTCATGCCGTATCACTACCGCGCCGAGATCACCTACGAGCAGGCGCGCACCGCGAGCGGCAAGGGGTACATGACCGAGGCGCTGCGCGCGATCGTGCGGTTCGGGTTCGAGCAGCTCGACCTGCACACGATCGAGGCGGGCATCGACCCCGAGCACGGGCCCTCGCTCAGGGTCGCCGAGCGGGTCGGCTTCCAGCGGGAGGGGTACCTCCGGGAGAACTACTTCTTCCAGGGGAAGTTCTACGACACGATCCTGTGTACGATGTTCAGCCCCAGGCCGGCGCAGCGGCCCTACAACAAGTAGCGGGGGCGTTCCGGCTCACCCTGGCGGCACGGCCCCTGGAGGGGGAGGTCGTCGCGCGGGGCAGGGGATGGGCTGAACTCGCCTTGGATGAAGAGGCTCCGGCGTGCAGAGCATGCCGGAGCCTCTTCGTCATTTGGGCTCAGACAACAGCCCATCCCCCACCCCGCGCGACGACCTCCCCCTCCGGGGGCCTACGCTCGTTGGATGAAGGGTGCTGGTCGCGCCGGCGGCATCTGCTGGTCGTGCCGGCGGCACCTGGTCGGCAGGCCGCTGCACGAGGCCTGCCGGCAACCGGCGTCGCGTCGAGCGCGAGCCAACCTCCCGGACGCGCCGCTCAGGGCCGGGGGATCACGGTCTGGCAACGATGGGGGGGAGACAAAAAGGCAGCGCCCCTCCGCTGGACGGGAGGGGCGCTGTCGTGCGTCGGGCTCGCTGGCGGGACCAGCGCCCGCGTCGCTCAGAGGCTCATGTTGAGCGAGGCGAGGAACGTACGGCCGTTCTGCGGGAACTTGGCGATGGTGTACTGCGCGGCCGTGGGGGCCGTCCAGCGCCAGTCGCCCACGTTGTAGACGCCGACGTTGTAGCGGAGCCCGCCGACATCCACCTGCCCGGAGAGGACGATGTCCCAGATCACGGCCGGCTCGGTCTTGGTCTGCGGGATGTCGCTCGTCGCCCGGACATTGCGGTCGTAGCGAGGCGCCTCGACCGTCAAGCGCGACGCCAGACCGAGCGCCTTCCCGAAGAGCGGCACCGCGCCGCGGACCGACCCCATGTGCTCCGGCGAGTTCGGGACCCGGCGAAGCTGATTCACGCCGGCCTCCTCCAGGTACTGCGCCTTCGCATAGGAGTACGAGACCGACGCCATCCACCCCTGGCGCCACTCGCGGCGCAGCTCCGCCTCACCGCCGATCACCAGGATCGGATCCTCGGTGTTCTCGTAGCGCGTCGGATCCCCGGTCGTCTGGGAGCCCTGCTGGAAGATCAGGTTGCTCAGGTGGTTCACGTACGCGGCGCCGAGCGCCGAGACCGTGGAGGAGAGGCGGTGCGTGAACTCGATCTCTCCCGACCAGACGTTCTCGGGCTCCAGGTCGGGCGAGGGCCTGTAGGTCACGTTGTAACCCTGCGCGTTGTTCGCGAAAACGGCATACCCATAGAACAGCTCCTGAATCGAGGGCGCGCGGAACGCGCGGCCGCCGGTGACCTTCAGGTTGCCCCCCTCGTACGGCTTGACGATGAGCGCGATCCTGGGGCTCGGGACCGGCGTCGCGTCCTCCAGCGTCGAGTAGTAGTCGAAGCGCGAGCCCGCCGAGATGCGGAGCCGCTCCGACGGTGTGATGTCGACGAGCGCGTACGCCGCCAGGATGTTGTAGGGGTGCTCGTCGATACCGTCGCCGCCGGACTGCCCCGGGAGAGGAAGATAAGAGAACGGGTAGCACCCGGTGCTGTCGCAGGCCGTGTCCACGCCGGTCTGCTCGGCCGTGAAGTGGAGCTGCGCCTCGGCGCCCGCCGTGATCTTGAGTTGCGGGATCGGGCTGAACTCGACCCGCTGCTCGGCGAGCAACCAGATGTCGTCGAAGGTCTCCTTGTCATACACCTCGCCCATGCCCGGCGCGGCGAAAGGAGGGTAGTACCAGAGCCTGTCCTCGAACTGGTACATGTTGATGCTCGCGCGGGTCAGCGTCGCGAGCTTGTCCCCGAAGCGCGGCGCGAGCGAGAGCTCGAGGAACCCGCGGGTGTCCTGGTAGAACGTCTTGTCGACGCCGAGCTGCGTCGTCGCGACGCCGTTGGGGACCGTCTTCGAGCGCGAGTTCAGGTACCACTGCGCCGAGAACGACTTCAGCCAGAGGCGCCCCTGGAGCGTCCCCACGGTGAACTTGTCATTATCCCGCGAGTGCCCGTCGAACCTGTAACGAAGCGGGTCGTCCGGCGGCATCGGATCGCCCTCGTTCTCAGGCTGAGGCCGGGGATCACTGGAAGTGGGATGATCCCTGTAATCGCCGAAGTAGTAGTCACGTCCCAGGCTGCGCGCGGCGCCGACCGACATCCAGACGCCGGAGTCGCGCCCGAGCGGGAGCTGGAACGACGCGCGCCCACGGATGAGCGAGTTGTCCGCCGTGCCCACGCCGAGGCCCACGCTGGTCGCCGTCGGGCGGCCCTTGGTCACGATGTTGACGACGCCGGAGAACGCGCCCGTACCGTAGAGCACCGAGCCGGGACCTCTCACGATCTCGATCCGCTCCACGTCCTCCAGGTCCGTCCGGGCCAGGTAATCGAAGTACGACAGGTTGACCCAGCTGTCGTTCATCGAATGCCCGTTGAGCAGCGTGAGCATCCGGTTGCCGAAGTCGCCAGGCAGGTTGATCCCGCGGACGCCGGCGAAGGTGTACACGCCGTCGTACGTCGTGAAGAGGCCGCGCACGCCCCTCAAGGCCTCCGCGACCGTGGGATACCCCATCGCGCGGAGCTCCTGCCCGGGGATGATGGTGACCGAGCCGGGGGCGTCCTCGACGGCCTCCGTCGAACGAGACGCGGCCTCGACCTCCTCGAGCTGGCGCAGCGAGAGGTCGATCCGGGTCTGCTGGCTGGCCACGACGTTGACGGCCTGCTCCACCGGGCGGAAGCCGCGGAGCGAGACGCGCACCCGGCGCTGGCCGCTCTGCACGTTGAGCACCGCCGGCGTGAAGCCCATCGGCTTGCCGTCGACCTCGACGAGCGCGTCGCGCTCGTCCGCGTTGACCACGAGGCTGCCGGTCAGCGGGTTCAGCCGGTACCGCGCGGGCACCGTCGCGCCGGCCGCGACGTTCACGTCCTGCTCCGACGGCTGATAACCCTCCTGCGACAGATAGAGGCGGTGACGGCCGGGAGGCAGCGTGAGATCGCACGGCGCGGTGCACGCCACCGGCCCGCTCGCGTCGTTGACCCTGACCTGCGTGCCCGCCGTCTCGCCGACGACACGCACCGTGCCGACGATGCGCTTGAGCTTGATCGCGACGTTCGTCTGCTCGCCGGTCTTCGCCTCGACGTTCTCGACCTCCGCCGGCTCGTAGCCCTCGAGGTCCACGATGATCTTGTGCTTGCCGGGCTGGAAGCCGAGGAGGCGGGGCGTGTTGCCGCGACCGCCGAGATCGCGGCGGTTGATGTACACCGTCGCTCCGGGCGGGTCCGTCTGCACGTTGATGACGGCGACGTTGGGACGGATGCGCGCGAGCGCCTCCTCGATGGCGGGCCTGCGCGCCGCGTTCGGCTCCTGCTCGAGCGCCTGAACGTAGTAGCGGAACGCGTCCGGGTACTCCCCGAGCGCCTCGTACGTTCGTGCGATGTTGAAGATGACGTTGCGGTTCGGCACGAGCCGGTTCGACACCAGGAAGTGCTCCAGGGCGCCCCGGTAATCGCGCTGTGAGTACCGGTCGGTGGCGATCCTGAAGTGTAGATCGGCCTCATCGGCCAGATCGTCCGCCCAGGCAGGCCGACCGGAGAATGTGAGGAGTGAAACGAGTATGAGTAGGAGTGCGGAGCGACGAAAGCTCATCTTTCGATCTCGATTCCCAACGGTCGAAGTGGAGCGGAATGCGCCGCCGCCGGGTCCAGCAGTCACGCCGAGACACGGCGAGCTTGGGACGAACAGCCGCATTGCCAGGTCAGCTTACCGTAAGCCGTGAGCCGATCCAACCTGTTCGCACAAGCCCCCGATGCCCCGAGGTCCACGTGGACCTCGCTGTGTAGGCGCCCTGCGCGGAGCGCATACACAGTGAGCGGCGCCGAGGCCGCCGCGCGCGTGGATCTCCCCGGAACCGTTCGCGTCTACGCGCGCAGGGAGCCAGGCGCGCGAGCTCGGGCTTGCCCGCTCGCGCCGCGCCGGAGGCCCGCTCCCGCCGCGGTCGCTGAGGGCTGGATGACGTCGCCGCCGCGCCCTCGAGCGGCCGTGACGCGGCGCCGCGCGAACGCGCCGGCGCCTGGCTCTCTCGCGCGCGCTCTCGCGGTGGGCGCGGCACGCCCCTCGCCGGACGCGCGCCGCGCCCCGCGTCCGGTCGCGACGCGCCGGCGACGGCTCAATCGTGTCTCCAGCGGGTCAGCCGCTCGAGCATCATGATGAACACGATGACGCCGAACACGAGGATCGTTGAGATGGCGAACAGGTCGGTCCGCATGCCTCGCACCTGAGAGTGGTAGACGAAGAGCGGGAGCGTGACCGAGCGCGGGCCGGACGTGAAGAAGCTGATCACGAAGTCGTTGAGCGACATCGTGAATGCCAGCATGGCGCCCCCCACGATGGCCGGCCACAAAAGGGGGAGCGTGACCCGCCGGAAGTGGGTCCAGGGGGACGCGTAGAGGTCCATCGCGGCCTCGCTCAGCGTCGGTCCGATGGAGATGAGGCGGCTGCGGACGATGAGCGTGACGAACGCGATCTCGAACGTCACGTGGCCGATGATCATCGTCGTCATGCCGAGGTCGAACCAGTCCACCACCCGGCGGAGCAGGTTGAACGCCATCACCAGCACCGCGGCGAACGTGATGTCCGGGGCGACCGCCGGGATGTCGACGATCGACTCGAGCATGCGACTCACGGAGCCCGGCCACGGAAACCGCATCCCGAGCGCGAGCAGCGTCCCGAGGATCGTCGAGATGAGCGTGGAGGCGCCGCCGAGCAGCAGCGTGTTCACCGCCACCTCGCGGATCTCCCTGGCGCGCCGGCTGGTCTCGGGATCGGCGAAGAGCTCGAGGTACCAGCGCACCGAGAAGCCCGTCCAGACCAGGCCCCGCTCCGCGGCGTTGAACGAGTAGATGGCCACCGCGAGGAGCGGCAGGTAGAGGAGCCCGAAGCCGAAGAAGGCGGCCAGGGTCGTCAGCGCGCGCCAGGGACCGCGGCCGCCGCTCACAGGATCTCCACGGAGCGCCCATTCCGGCGGTAGAGGGAGACCCCGCCCAGCGTCAGGATGATGAGCAGCAGGCTCAGCGCCGCCCCATAAGGGATGTTCCGGCCCGGGCCGAACTGGTGCTGGATCAGGTTGCCTATGAGCCAGTGCTTCGCGCCGCCGAGCATGTCGCTCACCACGAAGACGCTCATCGCGGGGACGAACGTCAGGATCACGGCGACGCTGAGCCCGGGCAGGGTCTGGGGCAAGATCGCCGCGAAGAACACGCGGAGCCGCGAGGCGTAGAGGTCCTGCGCCGCCTCCACGAGCGACCAGTCGAGGCGGTCGATGCTCGTGTAGAGGGGGATCACCGCGAACGGCAGCGAGGCCGCGACGAGGCCCAGCGTGACCGCGGTCCAGCTCGGATAGATGTCGCGGCCGGGGTCGATCCAGCCGAGCCAGGCGGCCACCTTGGCGGGCAGGAGCTGCGCCGACAGGAGGAGCTTCCAGCTGAACGTGCGGATCACGAGGTTCGTGCAGAGCGGGACGAAGATGGTCGCGAGCCAGAAGAACCGCCGGCGCTGCGAGCCGCGGGCGATGAAGAAGCTCATCGGGTACGCGAGCATCACCGAGGCGGACGTCGCGACCATCGCGAGGACGACGCTCCTGATGAGGATACGCGCGTTCTCGCCCGACGCCGATCCGAAGATGCGCGCGAACGACTCGAGCGTCAGCTCCCAGATCAGGGCGCCGTCCGCGTCGCGCTTCACGAACGACACGACGAGGAGCGCGAGGCTCGGCAAGAGGAGGAACAGCGAGAGCCAGGAGACGCCGGCCGTGATGAACAGGAACCCGCGCGCGAGGAGCCTGCGCCGCGTCGTCAGCTGGCCGAACCAGACCGTGGGTTCAGTCACTGAGCACCTCGAGCCGCTCCGCGGGCAGGGCGAGCCAGACCGACGAGCCGGGCGTGAGCCGCGAGCGGGGGCTGAGCTGCACGCGCAGCGGCCCGGGCTCGATGATGAGCTCGACGTGGTCGCCGCGATAGAAGCTCTCCCGCACGACGCCGCGCACCCCGTTCTCCGGCGGCTCGGTCTCGCAGAGCTCGATCCACTCGGGGTGGATCGCGAGCGTGCCGAACTCCCACTGAGGGGTGGTCTGGACCCTCAGCGCGCCCACCGTCGTGAAGACGAGCGTGGCGCCGACCCGCTGGGCCGAGATGATGTTGGCCGCGCCGAAGAACTCGGCGGCGAAGCGGCTCTGCGGCCGCTCGTACACCTCGGCCGTCGCGCCCTGCTGCTCGATGCGGCCCTTGTTCATGAGCACGATCCGGTCCGAGACGGTCATCGCCTCGTCCTGATCGTGAGTGACGAGCACGAACGTCTTCCCGAGCGCGCGCTGGAGGCGGCGCAGATCGAGCTGCACCTCGGCGCGCAGCTTCGCGTCGAGGGCGGACATCGGCTCGTCGAGCAGCAGCACCTCAGGCTCGTTGACGACCGCCCGCGCGAGCGCGACTCTCTGCTTCTGACCGCCCGAGATCTGGTGCGGGTATCTCTCCGCGAGATCATCGAGCTTGAGCATCGAGAGGCTCGAGCGCACGCGCTCGCGCACCTCGGGGTCCGGGAATTTGCGCGACCTCAGCCCGAAGGCCACGTTCTCGAACACGGTGAGATGCGGGAACAGCGCATAGTTCTGGAACACCGTGTTCACCGGCCTGCGGTTCGCCGGCAGGTGATCAACCGCCCTGCCGGCGAGGAGGATGCGCCCCCGGTCGGATCGATCGAGCCCCGCGATGATGCGGAGCAGCGTCGTCTTTCCGCAGCCGGAAGGCCCGAGGAGCGTCACGAACTCGCCGGCCTCCGCCTTGAACGACACGTCGTTCAGTATCTGTGTCTTACCGAAGCTCTTGCTGACACTCTCTACAACGAGGCTGCATCCCGGGGTGTGCTCGGCCGCGCTCTCGGTCGGGGGCGCCGTGCTGCGTCGCGCCGACGACGAGAAGAAGTCTCTCAACCTCTGGATCACCCCAGCAAACCCTTCGCGCGTGGCGCTCTCGGAACCGCTTCCGAAGCCTCGGAGCGTACTACGCAGACCATGATGCCCTCCCGTTGTCAACTGGGTGCGCGCCGGGCTGACCGGCTGAGCGGCGCGCACCGGCCGGGCTCTTTTCGCTCGCAGGCCCGGTACGCTACCGCATTCCCCTGGGGGTGCCACCTTTCTGCCGATCCTGCTCGCGGCCTCACGCGCGCCCCCGTCGAGGCCCCGAGCGCGCCCGCGCACCCCATGGTCCGCCGCTCGCAACGCGCTCTCCGCTGCCTCGCGCGCTCCACGCGCCCCGCGCCGGGCCCAGCGGTCTCCAACGCGCCCTGCGGGCCTGCGTGCGCTCCTTCGCGCTCCCTGGGCGCTTCTACGTGCCTCCAGGCGCTTCGACGCGCTTCGACGCGCTTCCACGCGCTTCCACGCGCTTCCACGCGCTTCCACGCACTGCTTGCCACCGCTCGGCGCCGGTGATTTCTTGGTCCACGCATGGGCCTGAGGAGCGCGAGACCCGAGTTCGGAGGCACGCGTCGCTTCCAGGTCGTTCGCGTCGTGGGCGTCGGCGGGATGGGGGTTGTCTACGAGGCCTTCGATCGCGAGCGGAAGGGGCGCGTCGCGCTCAAGATCCTCCGGAATCTGAGCGCCGACGCGCGCCTCCGCTTCAAGAACGAGTTCCGTGCGCTCCAGGACATCCAGCACCCCAACCTGGTCAGCCTCGGCGAGCTCCACGAGGAAGAGGGGCAGCTCTTCTTCACCATGGAGCTCATCCGCGGTGTCGATTTCGTCGTGCACGTGCGGCTCCACGAGGAGGGCGACGCCGGGCCGCAGGGCGAGCCCGCCGGCGGCGGGCGGCGCTCCACCCTGCCGTCGAGCCCGCTGTGGTCCGCCCAGCCCCCCCCCTCCGAAGAGCAGCCGCGCATCAAGCGCCCCTTCCACGAGGCCCGCCTCCGCTCGGCGCTGGCGCAGCTCGCCCAGGGGCTCGCGGCCGTGCACGCGGCCTACAAGGTTCACCGCGACATCAAGCCTTCGAACGTGCTCGTCACCGCGGAAGGGCGGGTGGTCGTCCTCGACTTCGGGTTCGTCGCCGACGCGAGCGGCACAGGCCGCGAGCGCGCCGTCGTGGGGACCCTCCACTACATGGCGCCCGAGCAGGCCGAGGCGAAGGCGGCCGGGCCCGAGGCCGATATCTACAGCGTGGGGGTCATGCTCTACCTCGCGCTGACCGGGGTCTATCCGTTCCAGATGGCGCCCAAGGCGACGCTCGACATGATGCGGCGGGCCGAGCCCCCGCCGCCGAGCCGGCTCGTCGAGGACATGCCGCCGGACATCGACGAGCTCTGCGTCGACATGCTCCGCATCGACCCCGCCGCCCGGCCCACCGCGCGCGACGTGCTGCGGCGGCTCCGCGTGCAGGAGCTCATCGAGGAGCCGCCGGTCCTCTCGCAGCGCATCGGCTTCGTCGGCCGGCGCAGCGAGCTCGCCGCGCTCGAGGGCGCGTTCGCGGAGGCCAGGATGGGGCGCGCTGTCACGCGGTTCATCGAGGGCGAGTCGGGCGTCGGCAAGAGCGCGCTCCTCCGCCGGTTCCTGGAGCGCATCGACAAGGAGGCGCTCGTCCTCGCGGGGCGCTGCTACGAGCGCGAGGCGGTCCCCTACAAGGCGGTGGACGAGCTCATCGACGCGCTGAGCCGGCACCTCGCGCGCCGCCCTCCCGAGGAGATCAAGGCGCTCTTGCCGCCCAACGCGGGCCTGCTCGGCACGGTGTTCCCGGTGCTCCGGACCGTCCCCGCGATCACCGAGGCGCGCGCGCGGCGCAAGGCGATCGACCCGCCCGAGATCCGCGCGCTCGTCTTCGCCGCGCTCCGGGAGCTGCTCGGCCGGCTCGCGGCCGAGCGGCCGCTCGTGCTCGCGATCGACGATCTCCAGTGGGCCGACGCCGACAGCGTCGCGCTCCTCTCGGAGGTGATGCGCCCGTGGACCGAGGCCGACCTCGTCGCCGCGAGCAGGCCGGGCTCGTTCCCGGGGCTCGACGGCGCCGCCGCGGGCGCGCCGGCCGACGCCTCGCGCCCGCGGGCGATGATGCTCGTGGCGGCGGTGCGGACCGCCTCGGAGACGGCGCCGCCGCTGTCGCGGCAGATCGGGGTGCCGGCCGAGACGCTCGGGCACATCATCCTTCACCGCCTGTCGCTCGCCGAGGCGCAGGAGCTCTGCGCGCTGCTGCTCCGGGGCGCGCCGGCCGGCCGCCCGCTCAGCATCGAGGCGATCGCGCAGGAGGCCGGCGGCCACCCGCTCTTCATCGACGCCCTCCTGCGCCACCGCATGGCGCAGGACACCGACGGCGGGCCGGTGCGCCTCGACGACGTCCTCTGGGCGCGCATCAGCCGGCTGGACCCGCGGGCGCGCCAGCTCCTCGAGCTCGTCGTGTGCGCCGGCTCGCCGGTGCTGACGTCGGTCGCCGCGCACGCCATGGCCGCGGACTTCTCGGAGCTCACGCGGGTGCTCTCGGCCCTGCGCGCGGCGAACCTCGTGCGGACCGGCGGCTCGGGCCAGGACGAGTTCGCGGAGCCGTTCCACAACCGCATCCGCGAGACGGTGACGACCCGGCTCGACGAGCAGACATCGCGGAGCTGGCACGGCCGGCTCGCCCTGGCGCTGGAGGCCTCCGGGCGGGCGGAGCTCGAGGCGCTGGCCGAGCACTGGCGCGCCGCCGGCGACGCCGAGCGCGCCGCCGGCTACGCGGTGCGCGCCGGCGAGCAGGCCGAGGCCGCGTTCGCGTTCGACCACGCGGCGCGCCTCTACCGCATGGCGATCGATCTCCACCTCCCCGGCGGGGCGGAGCGGCGGGTCGTGCTCGCCAAGCTCGGCGACGCGCTGAGCAGCGCCGGCCGCGGCGCCAAGGCCGCCGAGGCCTACATGGCCGCGAGCGACGGCGCCCCGGAGGCGGAGGCGGTCGATCTCGGGCGCCGCGCCGCGGAGAACCTGCTCCGCGCCGGCTACGTCGACGCCGGCATGGCGGGCCTGCGCTCGGTGCTCGGCGCGGTCGGCATGCAGGTGCCGAAGACGCCCGAGCTCGCGGTCGCATCGCTGATGCTGCGGCGGGCGCAGGTGCGCCTGCGCGGGCTGAACTTCGTCGAGCGCCCCGCCGACGAGGTCTCGCCCGAGGATCTCATGCGCATCGACGTCTGCTGGTCGGCGGCGATGGGCCTCGCGATCGTCGACCCCACGCGCGGCGCCGACTTCCAGGCGCGCAACCTGCTGCTCTCCCTCAAGGCAGGCGAGCCGTACCGCGTGACCCGCGCCCTCGCCTTCGAGGCGACCTACCTCGCCATCGACGGCGGCCCGTCCGCCTCCCGCGTCTCCGACCTGCTCTCGACGGCGAGCGCGATCGCCGCGCGCATCGGCCGGCCGCACGCGCTCGGCCTCGTCGGCTTCGTGGGCGGCGTCACGGCCACGCTCTTCGGCCGCTGGCAGCAGGGCGTGGCCGATCTCGACCGTGCAGACGTGATTTTCCGCGAGCGCTGTACCGGCGTCACGTGGGAGCGGAGCTGGGCGCACACGTTCTCGGTCTGGGCGCTCTGGTATGGCGGCGAGACGCGCGAGTTCATGCGCCGTGTCCCCATGTACCTGCAGGCGGCCGACGAGCGCGGCGACCGTTACCTGGCCACGAGCCTGCGCTCCTCGCAGAGCAACGCCTACTGGCTGGTCGGCGACGATCCCGACGCCGCGCAGCGCCAGGCGCAGGACGCGATCCGGAGCTGGTCCAAGGCGGGCTTCCAGCTCCAGAGCTACTTCGACCTCGTCGCCCGCGCGCACATCGGCCTGTACCGGGGCGAGGGCGAGGCGACGCACCGCCTCTTCGCCGAGCAGCGCTCGGGCATCGAGAGCTCGCTCGCGCTGCGCATCCAGGCGGTGCGCATCATCATCACGCACCTCCGGGCCTGCGCCGCGGTCGCCGCCGCCGTCGCCGCGCCGTCCGACGCCGAGCCGCTCCACGACGAGGCGATCCGCGCTGCCCGCAAGCTCGACGCCGAGCACATGCCCTGGGCCGACCCGCTCGCCGCGTCCGTGCGCGCCGCCGTCTCCGCCGCGCGCGGCGAGGCCGAGGCGGCCCTCCAGTCGCTCACCGACGCCGTGCGCGGCTTCGAGTCCGCCGGCATGGCGCTCCACGCCGCCGCCGCGCGCCGCCGCCACGGCGAGCTGCTCCAGGGCGACGAGGGCCGCACCGCCGTCGACGCGGCGAACGCCTGGATGCACGACCAGGGCATCGTGAGCCCCGATCGCATGACGAACATGCTCCTGCCGGGCTTCTCAGCCTAGCGTCGCCGCGCCGCCCCTCAGGGCTTCACGCGCAGGACGGCGGTGCCCTTCTGCTTGCCGTAGAGCTGCTTGATCTCGATCTTGTACTCGCCGGGGGCCGACGCGCTGAACTCGACCGGCGAGGCGCTCTGCGGCTTGCCGGTGGGCAGGTCGCGCAGCACGCGCTCGATGATGATCTTGCCCGAGGGGGAGCGGATCTTGATGTTGAACGGCGGCGTCGCCTCGTCGTACGCGCGGAACACGAGGCGCACGGTGTCTCCGACCGAGACCGGGGTGGTCTGGCAGATCGTCTCGATGTCGCCTTCGTTCTCAACGGTATCGGCCACGCGTCGCTCGTCCCGTGAGGCACCTCACCGCGGTCCCTCGTCGCTCATTGTAGACGCGTCCGGCGTAGATTCGCGAATTTGGCGCGCGCCGCCGGCCGGCGCCGCCTGCCGGAGGAGGCCGCCCGCGCGCGGTCCTCCTCCCGCGGAGCTCAGGTCTTCGACCATCGCAGGCGCGGCTGCCGCGCCGCCCGGGCCTCGTCGAGGCGCCCGACCACCGTGCCGTGCGGCGCCTGCTTCACGACCTCTGGCGTCTCCTGCGCCTCCTTGAGGATGCTCAGCATCGCGGCCGCGAACTCGTCGAGGGTCTCGCGGGTCTCCGTCTCGGTCGGCTCGATCATCAGGGCGCCCGGCACGACCAGGGGGAAGTAGACCGTGGGCGCGTGGAAGCCGTAGTCGAGCAGCCGCTTGGCGATGTCGAGCGTCTTGACCCCGGTCTCCTTCTCGATCTGGCTGTCGGAGAGCACGACCTCGTGCATGCACGGCTGCGGCACCGGCGCGAGGTAGTGGTCCTTCAGCTTGGCCCAGAGGTAGCGCGCGTTCAGCACCGCGAGGCTGCTCGCCGTCGTGAGCCCCTCGCCGCCCATCTCCCGGATGTACGCGTACGCCCGGATGAACATCCCGAAGTTGCCGGTGAAGGCCCGCAGCCGCCCGATGCTCTGGGGCCGGTCGTGGTCCCACGCGAGCGCGTCGCCGCGCCGCACGAGCACGGGCGAGGGCTGGAACGGCTCCAGGTGCTTCTTGAAGCAGACCGGCCCGGAGCCGGGGCCCCCGCCGCCGTGCGGGGTCGTGAACGTCTTGTGCAGGTTGATGTGGATGACGTCCATGCCCACGTCGCCCGGCCGCGCGTGCCCCATGATGGCGTTCGTGTTCGCGCCGTCGCCGTAGACGAGCCCGCCCCTGTCGTGGATGAGCTTGATGATCGCCGGCAGGTGCGTCTCGTACGCCCCGAGGGTGTTCGGGTTCGTGATCATCAGGCCGCAGACGTCGCCGTCCGACCCCTCGCGCTCGATCGCGGCGAGGACCTGCTCGGGGTGGGTGATCCCGTCGGCGTTCTTCTCGATCCGGACGGCCACGAGCCCGTTGAGCGCGCAGCTCGCCGGGTTCGTCCCGTGGGCGCTCTCCGGGATGAAGACCTTCCTCGGCGAGCGCCCCTTCGACTCGTGGAACGCGCGCATCATCATCAGCCCCGCGAGCTCGCCCTGCGCGCCCGCCGACGGCTGCAGCGAGCAGCCGTCCATCCCGCTGACCTCGCAGAGCGCCTCCTGGAGGCGCCACATCACCTCGAGCGAGCCCTGGCTGAGCTCATCGGGCGTCATCGGGTGCAGCTTCGCGAAGCCCGGGATGCGCGCGGCCCACTCGTTGATCTTCGGGTTGTACTTCATCGTGCACGACCCGAGCGGGTACATCTGCCCGTCGATGCAGAAGTTCCACTGCGAGAGCCGGACGAAGTGCCGGAAGGCCTCCGGCTCGCTCACCTCCGGCAGGCCGGCCGGCTCCTTGCGCGCGAGCGCGCCGTAGTGGGCGCCGGGGTCGACGTCGGGCACGTCGAGCGGGGGGAGCGACGCGCCGGTCCTGCCCGGCGTGCCGCGCTCGAAGATGGGGGGTTCGCGGAACTGAATGCCTCGCGGCTGCGGTTGCGTCATCGGGTGCTGTTATGTCAGAGGCCGGGGAGCCCGGCAGGTGCTTCGTCGTCAGGGGCCACGGTGGACCCGCGGGTGCTTCGTCGGTCAGGGCCGTGGAGGCCGGCCGGCGCTTCGTCGGTCAGAGGCTGGGGGGCTCGGCGGCGCCTTCGTCGGAGGGTGAGGCAGGCGCCTCGGGCGTGCCGGACTCCTGGTTCTCGCTGTCCCAGTCGCCGCCGCCGATGTCGGAGCTGCCGGTGCCGCCGATCGACTGGAGGTCCGGCATCATGTTGCGCTGCTTGACCGCCTCCCAGGGCTCGCCGACCTCGTCCTTGTTGCGGCCGATCTCGCCCACCACCTTGTCGTCGACGTTCTCGCCCTCGGGCCGCTTGTACTTGAAGTATCCCCGGCCTTCCTTGGTCGAGTTCGGCCCGATCGCGCCGATGACATGCTCGGTCCAGGAGAACTTGATGAGGTCGCCCGTCACCGAGCCGTGCAGCTCGCCCCAGCGATCCTTGACGGGCCGGATCCACTTGCCCGAGATGGCGTCGTTGTCCTGCACGAGGTGCAGGTAACCGTAGAGCTCGCTGTAATAGACCCCCGTCCAGTCGGCGCCTTCGGGCATGTCCCCGGCCTGCACCTTGGCCGTCTTGGGAGCGGGGTTCGAGCTGCAGCCGAGCGCCATCGGGCCTAGCAGAAGGGCTCCGGCGGCGGCGGCGATCCAGAGCCGTCGCGATACGTTCATGGCGGCGGAGCCTAGCACAGCACCTACCCGCACCCATACCCCCGCCATGCGCCCCCGGCATGCGCTCCGCGCGTCCGTCGCGGCGTGTCAGGGACATGCGCCCACCTCGCCTCCTGAAGGAGGAGCGTAACGCACCGTCCGGTGTGTGCTCGACGGCGTGATTTTCTACTTCCGTCGCTCGAGGTGCGCGGAGCCGCTGTTAAGCTCCCGCCATGCTGAAGTTCTTTGTCTGCAACCGAGGTTCAGTAATTCCCGGCAGAACTGCTCTCTTCGCCAGTGTGCTCGCCCTTGCTGCGTGCGAGGGGCAGCTCGGCGACCTTGACGGCTCTCCTCCGCGCGGCGGTGGAAGCAGCTCCTCCGGCGGCGGCCCGCGCCCCGTCCCCGGGGGCTCCAAGCCGCTGCCCGCCGCCGCCTCGTGCGCTCCCGCGGCGAGCGGCGGCTCCACCGACGTCGCCGAGCCCCAGCTCCTGCTCCAGCTCTCCGACGACGACGAGAGCGCCTGGCTCGGCTCGCCGGCGGTCGCCGATCTGGACGGCGACGGCGCGAACGAGATCCTCGTCACGCACAACGGCAACGTCGTCGCCTGGGGCCCCGACGGCGAGCAGCGGTGGCGGTTCGACGAGTCGCGGCAGCACGGCCGCATCTGGGCGAGCCCGATCGTCGGGGATTTCCGCGGCGACGAGCAGCTCGAGACCGTCATCGCCGCGCGCACCAGGATCTACATGCTCGACGCGAACGGCCAGGTGGTCAGCGGCTGGCCCGTCACCTGGAACGACGAGATCCGCGCCCTCGCCGCGGGCGACGTCGACGGCGACGGCCAGCTCGACGTCGTGGCCGCGAGCACCGACCGGTCCCCCGACATCCTGATGGCCTTCCACGCGAGCGGGGCGCCTGTCGCGGGCTTCCCGCCGATCGAGAGCGAGACGATCGGGTGCGACGCGCGCCGCAGCGACGACGCCCAGTGCTGGATCGTGGGCGCCTACGACCAGAACCTGGCCATCGGCGATCTCGACGGAGACGGCTCTCAGGACATCGTCTCGCCGATGGATAACTCCTATGCCGGCTTCTATCACGGCACGGGAGAGGCCTTCGACGCGAATCCCATGTTCCGGAACCGCCCGAAGACGCCGGGCGTGCGGTACATGCACGATCTCGAGCTCGCGCAGCAGGGCTTCGGCGACAGCCGCGACCTGCAGGCCTATTTCAAGAACTCGGCCCCTGCGATCGCGGACGTCGACGGCGACGGCAAGCCGGAGGTCATCATGCTCGCCGCGGCCGAGGACGTCGACATGTCGGACCAGTCCCAGGGCGTCGGCCTCTGGGTGGTCCGCAACGACGCGAGCCGCATCGACGGCTGGGAGAGCCCGTTCTACGCGCCGGACTACCTGTCCGGCGGCGAGGATCTCGGCGGCAACATCGTGGCCGCGACCCAGCAGGTGACCGTCGCCGATCTCGACGCGACGCGCCCCGGCCCCGAGATGATCTTCGCGGGCCTCGACGGGCGGATCCACGCGGTCTACGCCGACAAGACGGAGTTCTGGGACGTCGAGTACACGAGCGACACGCAGGTGCTCACGGGCGGCGTCGTGGTCGGGGACCTGTCGGGCGACGGCATCCCCGAGGTCGTGTTCAACACCTACTCGACCGATGAGGACAAGAGCCACCTCTTCGTCCTCAACGCGGGCGGCAAGATCCTCCACAAGATCCCGCTGCCGCGGCTCGGCGCCATGCCCGTGCCGACGCTCGCCGACGTGAACGGGGACGGGACGATCGAGATCGTCGTGTCGCTCCGCGAGATCGGGTGGATCGACGGGCAGTACCCGGAGCCGTGCACCTATGTGTACACGGTGCCGCAGTCGTCGGATAACTGCCTGCTCTGGCCGACCGCCCGCGGCAACTACTACCGGAACGGCTGGGTCCGCGGCGCGGACTGACGCGCGCGCCGGGGGGGCCGCCCGCGCGGGCGGGCGCGTCCTCCTGCCCGCGCACGAAGGGCCGATCGCCGAGGCGGTCGGCCCTTCGCCGTTCTGGCCTCGCTCCGCGGCTCCCTGCGCGCGGAGCGCCGCGGCCCTCAGGCCGCGAGCGCCTCGCGGCAGGCGGCGACGGTCCGCTCGATGTCCTCTTCCGTGTGCGCGCCGCTCAGGAACGCCGCCTCGTACTGCGACGGGGGCCAGTAGACGCCGCGCGCGAGCATCCCCGCGTGGAAGGCGCTGAAGCGCTTCGTGTCCGAGGTGGAGGCGTCGGCCCAGGAGCGGACCGGGCCCTTCGTGAAGAAGAGCGTGATCATGGAGCCGACCCGCTGGACGCACGCGTCCACGCCGGCGCCCTTGGCGGCGGCCCGGAGGCCGTCCTCGAGCGCCGCGCCGAGCTTCTCGAGCCGCTCGTAGAGGTCGGGCGTGAGGCGCTCGAGGGTCGCGAGCCCCGCCGAGACGGCGAGCGGGTTGCCGCTGAGCGTGCCGGCCTGGTACACGGGGCCGAGCGGCGAGACGACGCGCATCACGTCGGCGCGGCCGCCGTAGGCCGCGAGGGGCATGCCGCCGCCGACGACCTTGCCGAGCGTGGTCAGGTCGGGCCGGAGGCCGAAGCGCTCCTGCGCGCCGCCGCGGGCGAGCCGGCAGCCGGTCATCACCTCGTCGAAGATCGAGAGCGCGCCGTGCTTGCGGCAGAGGTCGATGACGAGGGCGAGGAAGCCGGGCTCCGGCGGGACGCAGCCCATGTTGCCGACGACGGGCTCGAGGATGACGGCGGCGATGTCGCCGCCGCGGGCGGCGAAGGCGGCCTCGAGGGCGGCGGGGTCGTTGTAGGGCAGCGACAGCGTGGCGCGGGCGACGCTCTCGGGGACGCCGGCGGAGTCGGGCGCGCCGAAGGTGGCGAGCCCGCTGCCGGCCTTGACCAGCAGGTGATCGGCGTGGCCGTGGTAGCAGCCCTCGAACTTGATGATCGCGTCGCGGCGGGTGAAGCCGCGCGCCACGCGGATGGCGCTCATGGTCGCCTCGGTGCCGCTCGAGACGCAGCGCAGCATGTCGATGCTCGGGTAGAGCTCGCGGATCGTCTCGGCGAAGCGCACCTCGAGCTCGGTCGGCGCGCCGAACGAGAGGCCGCGGAGGGCGGCGTCGCGGACGGCCTCGACCACGGCGGGGTTCGCGTGGCCGAGGATGGCCGGCCCCCAGGAGCCGACGTAATCGATGTACTCGGCGCCGTCGGCGTCGAACAGCCGCGCTCCCTGCGCGCGGGCGATGAAGAGGGGGTCGCCGCCGACGGCGCGGAAGGCCCGCACCGGGCTGTTCACGCCGCCGGGCAGGACGGCGGCGGCGCGGTCGAACAGGGCTCTGGAGGCCGGGGCTCGGCCCCCGCGGGCGGGCGGAGGGGCGCTGGTCGCGTTCGTCATCGTGCTCCGGCCATAGCAGGGGCAGGGCGAGGGGGCGACGCGGATCAAGGCCCGCCTGGGCGGCACGCGGGGCGCGGGGCGCCGGGCGCGGTCCGGGGCGCCGGGTCGTGACCCGGGGTCACGGGTCGTGAGGTCGTGGTCCGGGGTTGCGCGTCACGGTCGTGGTCCGGGTTGCGCGTCACGGTCGTGGTCCGGGTTGCGCGTCACGGTCGTGGTCCGGGTTGCGCGTCACGGGCCGTCGTCTTGCGTTGCGCGTCACGGCGTCGCGGCGCCGTGCGTTGGGGGCGCCGGCGGTCGGCGGCGCGCGTGCGTCCCTGGGTCCACACGATCCTTTGCGGCGCGGTCGCGCTTGGCTATGGTGAGCGCCTGGAGAGAGGGGGCCGCGATCCGCGGCCCGGGCTGCTCCTGGAGACCGCGGGCGCGGCTCCCCGAGCACCAGCATCTGGTGAGCCATGCGGATCTCCGAGGACCCCGCTCCGGGGCAGCGTCTCGGGCGATATGAGCTTTTGCGCCTCATCGGCGAGGGCGGGATGGCCCAGGTGTGGGCCGCGCGCATGGAGGGCTCCCGCGGCTTCCACAAGGTCGTCGCGCTGAAGACGCTGATCCCGGCGCTCGCGAACGACCCGCAGTTTCAGCGCATGTTCCTCGACGAGGCGAACCTCGCCTCGAAGATCCACCACCGCAACGTCGTCGAGATCCTCGATCTCGGCGACACCGACGGCGTGCTCTTCCTCGTGATGGAGTGGATCGACGGGCAGACGATGCAGCGGCTGCTCCGGCCGGGGCTGCGCCCGATGCCGATCTCCCCGGCGATCGCCGCGCGCATCGTGGCCGACGCGGCGCACGGGCTGCACGCCGCGCACGAGCTCCACGACGAGCGCGGGGTGCCGCTCGGCATCGTGCACCGGGACGTCTGCCCGCAGAACATCCTCATCGACCGAGACGGCACGGTGAAGGTGGCCGATTTCGGGATCGTGAAGGCGTTCGAGCGGCTGGGCGACACGACGCAGACCGGCGAGATCAAGGGCAAGGGCGAGTACATGTCGCCCGAGCAGGCGCAGGGGTACCCGGTCGATCGCCGCTCCGACATCTTCTCGCTCGGCGTGGTGCTCTTCGAGGCGGTCACGGGCGCGCTCCCGTTCCAGGTGCTGCACGACCTGGTGCTGCCGCAGACCGGGGTTCCGGAGCCGCCGCGCCCCACGCTCATCGCGCCGCATTGCCCGCGCGAGCTGGAGGAGATCATCCTGAAGGCGCTCGCGCGCGACCCGCGCCAGCGCTTCCAGACGGCGGGCGAGATGGCGAGCGCGCTGGAGGACTTCCTCATGCGCCGGTCGGGCGTGATGACGAGCGCCCAGGTGGCCGAGCTCCTGATCGCGCGCTGCGGCGACGCGATGGAGGAGGAGCGGCAGAAGATTGCGGGCGCGACCGCGCCGCAGCAGCGCCCGGGGTGGCGGCCGAGGCCCGGCGCGACGCTGAGCGCGGGGTCGGTCTCCGAGGGCCGGTCGCGGGGCGCGCGCACGGATCCGCGGCGGGGGATCGGCGGGCTGATGCGCGCCGGCAGCGACGCGCTGCGACCGGTCGCGCTGCCGTGGCTCGTGGCGTCGGTGTCGACGGGGGTGGCGGTCGCGTCGCTCATGTTCGTCGCGCTGAGCCGGCCGCGGGAGCACCGGCCGCTCGTGGATCCGATCGCGGTGCAGGTCCAGCCGAGCGCCGCGGTGGTGCGGCTGAACGACGTGGTGCTCGGCGTGGGCAGCCAGGTCATCGCCCGGCCGAAGCCGGGGGTGTCGCTCTCGGTGGAGGCGCGATCGAGCGACGGCGTCTCGCAGAAGGTCGAGATCACGTCGGAGTCCCCCGCGCGCATCCAGCTCAACCTGGAGGGGACAGGCGAGCCCGCGCCCGGGACGCCGGCGCCGTCGCGCAGCGGCGTGGCGCCGGCGCCGAAGTAGGCGCGAGCGCGCGGGTCACGTCGCGGTGGCCTGGAACTCGCCGCGCAGGAGCCCGTAGACCGCGGTGTCGGTGAACCGCCCGTCGTAATACCAGTTCTGCCGGTGCTGCCCTTCGCGCGTGAAGCCGAGCCGCTCGAGCACGCGCGCGCTGGCGCGGTTCTCGGGGTCGAGCTGGGCCTCGACGCGGTGGAGATCCATCGACGCGAAGCCGAAGGGGAGCATGGCGCGCAGCGCCTCGGTCATGATGCCCTGGCCCCAGAACGCGGGCAGGAGCCCGTAGCCGATCTCTGCCCAGCGATGGGGCTTGTTCCAGCGCCAGAAGCCGCCGTTCCCGATGAGCTCTCCGCCCTCCTTGAGGGTGATGCCCCAGTAGATAGAGGTGTTCTCGCGGATACCGGCGCTGACGACCGCGAGGTTCTGCTCCGAGTCGGCGATCGAGCTGTCGGGCGCCCGGCCGGTGTAGCGCGTCATCTCCGGATCCGATCGGATACGGAAGAGGCGCTCGACGTCGGCGGGCCCGAGCGCGCGGAGCCGGAGGCGAGGCGTCGTGAGGACGGGGAACGGGTCGAACGATGCCATCGGCGGATGGCACCAGCGGAGTCGGCCGGGCGTCAAGCGCGGGGCACGAGGCCGCGGGCTTGACGGCGCTGCGCCCGCGGCCGAAACCTGCCGGGGAGGACTTCGCATGGCGCCGCTCGAGGATCTGCGTCCGGAGCAGCTCACCCCGATCGAGGTGGCGGAGGAGGGCGTTGCGATCGAGCTGGCGGAGGAGGGCGCTGCGATCGGAGTGGCCGAGGAGGGCGCCGCGATCGGGGTGGCCGAGGAGGGCGCCGCGATCGAGCTGGCCGAGGGCGCTGCGATCGAGCTGGCGGAGAGCGCGGCAATCGAGCTGGCCGAGGGCGTGGCGATCGGCGTGGCAGAGGAGGGCGCTGCCGGTGGCGGGCGCGGGGCGGGATCCGGAGCGCCGGGGCGCCGCGTCCGCTTTGCCCGCGGGGTCTCCGAGCTACCCGGCGATCTCGCCTTGGTGGTGCTGCACGAGGACATGATCCTGCGCTGGCGACCCACGCCGAACCGGCCGGAGGGCGCACTCGCGCGGCTCTCCGAGGTGGCCGTGGGCGCGGCGATCGCGGTCGAGCACGGGGGCACCTGGGAGGAGGGGCTCGTCCTCGGTCGCGTGGTGCGCCCGGCGCGGGCGGGCGGCTTCCGGGTGGACGGCGACGTGGAGCACTACCCATCCATCGCCGAGGCCGAGCGAGTGCACGGCCCTCTCGAGCCGGGCGACCCGCAGGAGCCGCCGGCGAGGACCGGCGATCCGGCGTTCGAGCTGGGCGAGCCGATGGGCCGCGACGCGCGCGGGCTCGCCCGCAGGGCGAGGAGATAGCCGCAGGCGTGCCACCCGCAGGCGCGCCGCCGCGCGGGCGCTCTGGCTTGCCGCGTGGGTCAACCGAGCTCGCCGAGCGCGTCGCCGCGCGCCTCGGCCCAGCTTTCGCGGCCGCGCAGCCGTTCGCGGTAGGCGATCACGTTCGGCCAGCGCTCGGCGTCGTCGAGGTGCGAGCCGCGGAGCATCGCGAGGGCGGCGCCCAGGGCGCAGTCCGTGAGCGACATGGAGCTCTTGAGCAGGTACTGCTTCTCATCGAGCTCTGCCTCGAGCAGATCGAGCGAGCGCGTGACCTCGTCGACGGCCTGCTGGAGGACCGCCTCGGCGGGGGCGGGGAAGCCCGTCTTCGGCGCGACGACGTTGGTCCACCAGATGATGCCGCAGTGCGGGGTCAGGTGCGCGCTGTCGAAGAACAGCCACTGGAGCGCCCTGGCCTCGGACGTCGGCACGTCGGGCCAGCGCGTCGTGCCGTGGGTGCGGCCAAGGTAGGCGATGATGGCGTTCGACTCCCGGAGCACGAACGGACCGTCCTCGAGGACGGGCACCTTCCGGTGCGGGTTCAGCCGGGCGAACACCTCGGCGCGCTGCGCGCCGCGAAACAGGTCGACCTCGACCGGCTCGTAGGCGAGCCCGAGCTCGGCGAGCGCGAGCCGCACCTTGAGCGCGTTGGGCGAGTGGAGGAACGTGTAGAGGCGCATGCCGATGCCGTAGCGCAACGGACCGGAGGGCACGAGCGGCGCGATGGAGGGGGACGGAGGAGCGCCGCAGGGGAGCGCGCGCGTCCGGATCAGGCGATGCCGATGACGGGCGGCACGACGGGAACGGCTTCGGGCTTCACGGCGCCGGCATCCGGCTTCGTGTCGCCCTTCTCGGGCCGGGGAGACGCCGGCGCGGAGCGCGTCGCCGTGTACAGGTTGGGGAAGCGGCCCTCGGGATCATCGTAATAGAAGAGGAACCGACCGACGCGGACGGCCTCGTCGTAATGGCGGAAGAGCAGCTTGGCGGCGCGCGCCTGGTAGCCTTTCCAGAGCGTCTGCTCGGGTGTCGTCGTGGCGCCGAGCAGGCGGAGGATCTGCTCCGCCAGGGCGCTTGCTTCCTTCTCGTCCTCGCTGCGAAAGTTCCGCTTGTCGTCCTGTATCGCCTCGCGGTGCTTCCGGTACATGCCGGCGGCGGCGGACAGGTCGTTGGCGAGGTCGAGGTGGCCGCTGCCCGCGCGCAGGTGCGCGAGCTGCGCTGTCGCCTCTGCGTCGCTGTCGAGGTGGTACTCGAGCGTCTTCAGCATGCGTGCGCGCGTCTCGTAGGCGCGCTCGACGAGGGAGGGCGGGAGCGCCGCGCCGGAATGCGTGGCCGAGGTGAGGAGGAGCTTGTGCCGGGCGAACCATGTCGCCCACGCGACGCTCTCGAGTCCATCGAGCAGCGCGGCGTCGAGCGCGCCCGCCGCGGCGATGGCCGCGATGCGCTGGCGCAGCTCGGGCGCGGAGAGCGTCTTGGCCACGCCGATAGCCTGCACGGCCGCTGCCTGGAGATCGAGCCGCGGCGTCTCCAGCCCGGCGAGCGGCATCGCGTCGAGGTCGGGCTTCACGCGCTGGAAGGCCGCCTCGGCAATATGGAGCTGGGTGGGCTCGACGGAGGGGGTCCCTGATTTCTTCGGGCTTTTGGGTTTGGGCATGAACGCAAGGACTAAGTCGCGCTGGGGCGAGTGTCGCAGGCGAGCACGAAATGGGCGCGATCCAGGAACATGATCGTGCGGTTGCATGTCGGCAGCGAGGATGTCGCAGGGAGCATGGGGAACGAACGCCGTGATCGGGGAGCGGGACATCGCGCTGAGCACCCAGGCGAGAGGAGCAGACGGCGCTCCGGCCGGTGCCTCGGTTGAGCGACGGCGGAGGACGCTGCGACGTAGCGCGAAGCGCGCGGTGCTTCGCCGCAGGTGGTGCAGGACGTAGCGGGAAGCGCGCGGGGCTTCGCCGCGGGTGGTGCGGGACGTAGCGGGAAGCGCGCGGGGCTTCGCCGCGGGTGGCGCGGGACGTAGCGGGAATCGCGCGGGGCTTGTCCGGAGGTGGTGCAGGACGTAGCGGGAATCGCGCGGGGCTTCGCCGCGGGTGGTGCAGGACGTAGCGGGAATCGCGCGGGGCTTCGCCGCGGGTGGTGCAGGACGTAGCGGGAATCGCGCGGGGCTTCGCCGCGGGTGGTGCAGGACGTAGCGGGAATCGCGCGGGCAGCGGATGGGCGACGGATCGCCTTCCGGCATCACGGGAGGGGCGCTCCGTAACCGTGCTGTGTCAACCGGAAAAAGCGCTGTCGATGAGGCACCTCGACGCGCGCGCACGGTCGCCACCGCCGGGGACGGACCACGTGTTCCGCCATCGGGCCGTCTCTTGTCATCCAAAGCGTTGATTCGTGGCGATTTCCAGCCGTTGACGCTCTACGGCGGGCGTACGTACCGTTCGTGCCATGCGTCTCGTCGCGCAATCGTTGTGGGTATGCTTGATGCTCGGCGTCGCGATCGGCCTCGCGCCTCCGATCCGCGCGGAGGACCGCGCTCCGGCGCCCGGACGAAGCGACGGTTCGGCCTTCAAAGAGCATCTTCGCCGTGCCAAGCGCGCTCGCGCACAGGGACGGTGGGCCGAGGCCGCTGGCGCCTACAGGGCTGCTTTCGAGGCGGCCGACGCGGCGTCTGCCACAGCGAGGGCACGCGCCGAGATCGCCGGGGAGCTCGGGCTCTGTGAGCTCGCGCTGCGCAACTACCGTGACGCGGCGGAGCACCTGGCGTGGAGCCTTGAGCAGGGCCTCGAGCATCACGATGCGCTGTCTTCTGCGCAGTACGAGCGATTCTCGGAGGGGCTGCGCAAGGCAGAGCCGTTCGTCGGGACGCTCGTCGTGGCGGTGGATCCACCGAACGCCGAGGTGATCGTCGATGGCACGCCCCGCGGCCGGACCGCGCGAACCCACCGGCTGTTCCTGAATCCGGGCCGGCACGTGGTGCGGGCCCGAGCGACGGGCCGGGAAGAAGCGCTGCACGTGATACAGGCCGTGGCGGGCGCGCGGCACGAGATCGCGACCGTGCTGCCGCGCGCGGCGGCGATCAGCGCCAAGGAGACCGCGCCGGCGAAGCCGAAGCCCGTGAGCGCCGCGCCCGCTGCGCGCGCCGAGGCTCCCGGCCCGCTCTCCTCGTGGCCGGGAACGCTGCGCATCGCCGGCATCGGCCTGACCACGGCGTCAGCCTCCTTCGGCGCCCTGTTCATGGTTCACGCGAGGGCAGCCGACGGCGATCTCGCGGAGCTCAACGGCAAGCTCGACGAGCTGGGGTTGACGTCGTGGGCCTGCCGGGAACCATCGCCCCCTGCGACGTGCTCCGAGCTGTCGCGCCTCCGGCGGCAGCGAGATCGGTTCGCCGCGCTCGGCACGGGGCTGGTGGTCGCAAGCGGCGTCCTCGGGGCCGTGACCGTCGCCTCGTTCTTCACCGATCTCGGCCTCGGCCAAGCAGAGCCCAGGAGAGACAACGTCGCGCTGTCGCCGATGGCCGCTCCGGGACAGATCGGCCTCGTGGCGCACGGGGTGTGGTGATGAGGAGCAAGCAGGTGCGTTTTCTCCCGTGGCGACGCGGCGTCCGGCTGTGCGCCTTGCTGGCCCTCTCGACGGGCGGCGCGGGCGGGCTCTCCGGGTGCATGTACGCGGAGGACTGCGCCGACGAGCGGATGTGCCTCGCACCGCCGAAGTCGCGGTGCGAGGTGATCGAGCCCGGCGCGGGTCCCGTGATGGACGAGTGCGGGGTGTTCGTCAGGGCGAGCGCGCCCGAGGACGTCCCGCGCGCTGGCACGCGGGCGGAGCCGTTCACGTCGCTGCAAGACGCGATCGTGGAGGCGCGAGCGCGGGGCCTGCGCCACGTCTACGCGTGCGGCGAGACGTTCCAGGAAGAGGTCACCCTGACGTCGGGGATCCACCTCTGGGGCGCTCGTCGCTGCGATGATGGCGGCTGGTCGTACGCGTGGGCGTTCGACGGGCCGAACGAGCCGACGGTCATCGCGCCGCCGGCGGGGATCCCGCTGCGGGTCGTCGGGGACGACGCCGCGACGTCGGTGATCTTCGGCGTGCGCGCCGTGGCGGCCGACGCCTCGGCGCGCGATGGCAAGTCGTCGATCGCGATGATCTTGAGCCAGGGCGCCAGGGCGATCGTGCGGGCCAGCGTGGTTATCGCGGGCGACGGCGAGGAGGGGGCGCCGGGCGAGGACATGCCCAGCGAACGGGCGACGTGGGGTGAGTTCGGGAACAACGGCGCGAACGCCTGCACCGCGGACTTCGCGACGGGCGCCCTGCCGGTCATCACCGTATGCGACGACGGCATCGAGTCCACGGGCGGACACGGGGGCTACGGCGGGCTCGAGGCGGGGGGCGACGGCGCGCCGGGGCAGCCGGAGCCGGCGGAGAACGACGACGGTTGGGGCCGTGCGGGCGCCGGCGCCGGCGTGACGAGATGCAGCGAGGGAAGCGATGGCGCGAACGGGGCCCACCGTGGTCGCGCCGCCGGCGCGGTGGGCGCGGGCTACCTCACGGAAGACGGTTGGGTCGGCGTCCGCGGCGAGGACGGGAAGAAGGGCGGCGTGGGCCAAGGCGGGGGCGGCGGCGGTGGCAGCAAATCGCGTGGCCCGATGACCGCGTGTCCAGCGAATCGCCCGCAGGCCGGCGCGGCGGGCGGCTCAGGCGGCAGCGGCGGTTGCGGTGGCCGGGGAGGCAAAGGCGGCGGCTATGGCGGGGCGAGCATCGGTATCGTGGCCTTGCAGGGGAGCGCGTTGACGCTCGAGGCAACGACCGTGATCACGGGCGACGGCGGTGACGGCGGGGTCGGCGGCACGGGCCAACCGGGCGGCCTTGGGCTACCGGGCGGACACGGCGGGCTCGGTGATCCTGGATCGCCTATGTGGGGCGCGTGCCCTGGGGGCAAGGGCGGCGACGGAGGTGACGGCGGCGATGCCGGCGGCGGCCTCGGGGGACCCTCGCTCGGCGTTGCATCGCTGGGCGCCACCGTCACCATCGCCCTCGGTACGAACATCGAGTACGGACGCGGCGGCGAAGGGGGGCCCGCGGGCAACGCAGCACTGGATGAGGAAGAGGGTAAGGGAAGGCCAGGTGATGCCATGCCTTACCGACAATTCGAGGGCCCCGCCCCCGTCCCGCCCCGCTGAGCGGCTCGACGCGCGCTACGCAATCACGAGGGAGAACGATGCGAATCGCGACATCGATGGCTCTGGTCCCTGCGCTGTTGCTCGTCGTGACGGGCTGCGGCACCGCGCCGGGCTCCGACGACGCCGGCGGAGCGGCGTGCGACGGCGCTTCGTCGTGCCCAGGCGAGGCGCCGCCGGAGTCGGCGTGTCTCGCGCGCCTCGCGGCCGATGTACTCGAGGACGGCTGCGGCGTGTTCGTGGGCGGGATCTTCGGCAGCGGGGACGACGCGAACCCGGGCACGAAGGACAAGCCCGTGCGCACGCTCCAGCGCGCCGTGGAAATCGCACGAACCGGACGAGGGCGCGTGTTCGCGTGTGCCGACGGCTTCTTCGATCCCGTCACGCTGCCGTCAGGCGTCGACCTCATCGGGGGATTCAACTGCTTGAGCTGGGAGCGCCAGAATGGCTTCAGCACGCTTCAGAGCCATGTCTACGATCCGATTCTGACCGTCGTCCCCGCGCGCGATGGAGACACGGGCGCCGCGGACGGCGTATCGACGATTGCCGACGTGAGGCTCGTGTCGGGCGACGCGATCGGTCTCGTCGTTCGCTCGGGCACAGCCGTGGAGTTCATCCGAACCGAGATTCTCGCGTCTTACGGATGGGCGGGTCACGATGGCGAGGAATGGCCCGGGATGAATCGGGCGGAGACGGGGCCTGATGGGCTGTACGGGGGCGACGCATGCTCGGCGGCCACCGTCTCCGGCGGTCCGGCGGTGGTGAACGTGTGCGAGGGGGGAACCCCGAGCACCGGCGGCAAAGGAGGCGACGGCCTCTCCGATGGCGGCGACGATGGGGAGACCGGGCAGCCGATCGCGACGTCCGACCCGCTGGATGGTCGCGGGGGAGTCAGGCAGGTGGACTTCACCAAGTGCGGTCACGGGCTCTCGGGGGCCGACGGCGCGCCAGGGACCGTCGGAGCGGCGGGCCAGGGCATCGGACGCCTCAGCGAGACTGGATGGGTGCCCGATTGGGCACGCGACGGCACCAGGGGCATGCCGGGCCAGGGCGGGGGCGGCGGCGGCGGGCAGCGCGGCGGGTTCTCCTTGTGCGGCGTGACCTCGAAGGGCGGCGCCGGCGGCGGCTCCGGCGGCGCCGGCGGATGCGGTGGCCGAGGCGGGCGGGGGGCCGAAAACGGGTACCCGAGCATCGGCATCGTGGCGCTCCACGCCAAGCTGACGGTGCGGGACAGTGTCATCATCGCCCGCGACGGAGGTCCCGGCGGCGACGGCGGGCCGCCCGAGCGAGGCGGCAACGGTGGCCGAGGCGCACCGGGCGGCGCCGTGGGGGACGGCACGTGGTCCTGCGCTGGAGGCAGCGGCGGCCGAGGGGGCGACGGCGGCTACGGCGGCCCCGGGCGCGGCGGCGACTCGATCGGCATCGCCTACCTCGACGAGGACCAGCTCACGCTGGAGGGCGTCACCTTCGAACTGGGGCTGCCGGGCGAGGGCGGCGTGAGCTGGGACTGGGCTGGCAACGAGATCCGAGCAGAGGACGGCAACGCCGTCGAGACCCTCCGGTTTCTTGAATAGCGAGATCCGCATCCAGGAGGCGTCGGCTGAGGCAACTTCGCACCCGCTGTAGCGATTTGCGACAGTAGGGAACCCTACTAGCTGCACGAAGTGCGGGAAAACCATGCTCCCGCCTTGTGCACCGATCTTGCACACGGCCGGGCACCCAAACCTACGTGAGGAGGTCTCGATCTATGGTCGCATCGCGCAACGTTCTCGTCGTCTCGCTCGGTCTCGCCCTCGGCGTTGGCTGCTCGAACCAGCCCCCGGCGAGCGATCCGAGCTCGGCGAGCGGAGCAACGCCGCCGCCGACCCAGCCCGCCATGACGCCGCCGCCGCCGCCGGTCGACACCGCGCCGCCGCCGGCGACGCAGCCCAGCGCGGACGCGCAGACGGGGGCAACCACCACCACGACGCCGAGCGCGCCGCCCGAGGCCCCGCTCACCGACGAGCAGATCGTCGCCGTGCTCGACGCCGCGAACAAGAAGGAGATTGACGAGGCCACGCTCGCGCAGACGAAGGCCAAGCACAAGGACGTGAAGGCCTACGCCAGGGTCATCACCCAGCACCACACCCAGGCGAAGACGAAGCAGGCCCAGCTGGTGAAGAAGCTCGGCATCACCGCGGCGGAGTCGGACAAGAGCAAGCAGCTCACCACCGACACGCAGCAGGCGGTCGACCAGCTCAAGGCCCTGCAGGGCCCCGATTTCGATCAGCAGTTCGTGGCCCTCATGATCCAGGACCACCAGAAGACGCTCGACCTGCTCGACAAGCGGATCCTGCAGGACGCGAAGAACGCCGATCTGAAGGCGATGATCGAGAAGGACCTCCGCCCGACGATCGAGAAGCACCTCAAGGACGCGGAGGCGCTCGCGCAGAAGCTCGGCCCGGCGACCGGCGCGGCCGGCGGCACGGGCACGACGAGCGCGACGGGGACGCAGGGCGCGACCGGCGCGGCCGGCGCCGGGGCGCAGGGCGGCGCGACGACCGGCGCGACCGGCGCCGGGAACCAGGGCACGACCGGCGGGCAGCGCGCCGCCGGCGCGCAGTCGGGGAACCAGGCCGGGCAGACCGGCGTGACGGCGGGGAGCCCGGGCGGCCAGGGCGGCGTTCAGCCGCCGGCAGCGACCCCGGCCGCCGGGGCCGGCGCTGGCACGAAGGGCGCCGGGACGACGAAGTAGTCGACCGCGGGAGTGGATGCCGGGATGCGGAGAGCGCGTGTCTCTCTGCATCCCGGCGATTCCCCCGCTGCGCGGCGCTCGGCTCAGCCGAGCGCGACCCAGACCGACTTGAGCTGCGTGAGCTCGTCCAGCACCGCGCGGCCGTTCTCCCGCCCGTAGCCGGATTGCTTGTACCCACCATAAGGGCTCGCCGCGTCGAACCGGTTGTAGGTGTTGATCCAGACCGTGCCCGCCGCGAGGCGCGAGGCCAGCGCGTGCGCCTTGCCGATGTCGCGCGTCCAGATGCCGGCCGCGAGGCCGTACTCGGTCGCGTTCGCGAGGCGCGCGGCCTCCTCGACGCCCTCGAAGGGGATGACCGCCAGCACGGGGCCGAAGATCTCCTCGCGGGCGATGCTCATCGACTCCGAGACCGCCGAGAACACCGTCGGCTCGACGAAGAACCCCGGGCCCTCGCGCCGCCCGCCCGCCTCGCGGCGCGCCCCCTCGGCCGCGCCGCGGTCGATGTAGCCGAGCACCTTCGTGAAGTGCGCCTCCGACACCAGGGGGCCCATCTGCGTCGACGGGTCGAGCGGATCGCCCGGCAAGAGCTTGCGCGCGCCGCGCGTCACCGTCTCCAGCACGCGGTCGTGCACCGCCCGCTCCACGAGGAGGCGGCTCCCCGCCGTGCACAGCTCGCCCTGGTTGTAGAAGATGGCCGTCACCGCCGCCTTCGCCGCGCTCTCCACGTCCGCGTCCGCGAAGACGATGTTGGGGCTCTTGCCGCCGAGCTCCAGCGACAGCTTCTTCAGCGTGCCCGCCGCCGCGCGCATGATCGCCCGGCCGGTGTCCGTGCCGCCCGTGAACGAGATCTTCGCGACCCCCGGGTGCTCCACGAGCGCCGCGCCCGCCTCCTCGCCGTGCCCCGTCACCACGTTGACGACCCCGGGCGGCACCCCCGCCTCCGCCAGGATGCGCGCGAGCTCCAGCGTCGTGAGGCTCGCCTCCTCCGGTGGCTTCACCACGACCGTGTTGCCCACCGCGAGCGCCGGCGCGACCTTCCGCGCCGCGAGCAGCAGCGGGAAGTTCCAGGGGATGATCGCGCCGATGACGCCGAGCGGCTCGCGCACGGTGTAGTTCAGGAACGGGCCCCGCACCGGGATCGTCTCGCCGCCGAGCTTCGTCGCCCACCCGGAGAAGTAGAAGAACGTGTCCGCCGTGCGCGGCACGTCGATCGTCCGCGCCGCCGTGATCGGCTTGCCGGTGTCGACGGCCTCCAGGCGCGCGAGCTCCTCGCACCGCGCGAGGATCAGCTCCCCCGCCTTCCACAGGATGCGCGCGCGCTCGTTCGGATCCATCGCGGCCCAGCCCGGGAACGCCGCGCGCGCGGACGCCACCGCGGCGTCCACGTCCTCACGGCGGCCGCGGGCGAGCCGCGCGAGCGCCCCGCCGGTCGCGGGGTTCGCGGTCTCGAACGTCTCGCCGGAGAGCGCCTCCCTCTCGGCGTTGTCGATCCAGAGCTTCTTCACGGTCTCGCGCGTCTCGGACATGCCTTGTCGTAAACCCGCGCGCCCGGGCTCGGCAAGCGGCGATGACACCGGCCCTGCTGTGCGGGATACTCATCCACCCATGGACTTCTCCGATCGTCCCACGCTCCCGTCCGTCCCTCCGCGAAGAGTCGTCACCGAGCTGCCCGGGCCGAAGGCGCGCGCGTGGATGGCGCGCGGCGGCTTCGACATGCAGTCGCGCTACCGCGCGGTCGTGATGGACGACACGGCCAGCCGGGGGTGCTCGCTGGTCGACGTGGACGGCAACGTGTTCCTCGACCTGTTCGCGAACTTCGCGCTCGGGGCGCTCGGCTACAACCACCCCGCGCTGGTCGAGGCGGCGCACGGCGAGGCGTTCATCCGCGCCGTCGCGAACCCGACGTCGACGCCGTTCGTGACGACGCCGGGCTGGTTCGAGTTCGTCGAGGCGCTCGAGCAGCGGTACGCCCCGCGCGGCATGGCGCGCGTCTTCTGCGTGGACGCGGGCGGCGAGGGCGTCGAGTCGGCGCTCAAGGCCGCGTTCATCCGGCACGGCGAGCGCCGGCGCGAGGCGGCGGGGCTGCCGAAGAACCCGCTGGAGCTCCCGGAGGAGCAGCAGAAGAGCATCCTCGACAACGCGGGGACCGACGCGGTGGTCGTGTCGTTCGCCGGCGCGTTCCACGGCCGCGGCCTCGGGCCGATGTCCGCGACGCACTCCAAGGTGATCCACAAGGCCGACCTGCCCGCGTTCCCCTGGCCCACGGCGCCGTTCCCGGCGAGCCGCTTCCCGCTCGCGCGTCACGCCGCCGAGAACGACCGCGCCGAGGCGGAGGCGCTCGCCGCCCTCGAGCGGATCCTCGACGCGCACCAGGGCAGGGTGGCCGCCTTGATCGTCGAGCCGGTGCAGTCCGAGGGCGGCGACCGGCACGCGAGCCCCGTCTTCTTCCGCCGCGCGCAGGAGCTCGCCGGCAAGGCGGGCGCGGCGTTCATCCTCGACGAGGTGCAGACGGGCCTCGGGATCAGCGGCACGCTCTGGGCGCACGAGCAGCTCGAGCTGCCGCGCCCGCCCGACCTCGTTTGCTTCGGCAAGAAGATGCAGATGGGCGGCTTCTTCGCGACGTCGGCGTACGACGTCGCGCAGTTCGGGCGCATGTACCAGACGCGCAACGGCGACCGCGCGCGCGCCGCGGTCGCGCTGGCGACGCTCCGCACGATCGAGTCGGAGGACCTGCTCGGCAACGTGCGCGCGACGGGCCGCCACTTCCTGGCCCGGATCGAGGAGCTCTGCGAGCGCTACCCCGCGCTCGCGAGCGAGCCGCGCGGCCGCGGCTTCCTTCTCGCCTTCGACCTGCCGACGACGGCCGCGCGCGACGACTTCCTCGGGCGCGCGCTGCGCCGCGGGGTGTTCGCGAGCTACACGGGGACGCGCTCGGTGCGCCTCCGCCCGCACCTCATCACGACGGTCGCGGAGGTGGACGAGGCGGTAGGCGTCTTCGACGCGGTGCTGCGGGAGATGGCCGGATGATCGTCGACCCGCGCGACGTCTGCCCGGGGGAGGGGCCGGAGAAGGTCGCGCGGGCGCTCGCCCAGTTCTCGCTGGAGGAGGCGCAGGACGACGCGGCGTTCGACGAGGGGTACCGGGCGCTCGACGCGTTCTTCGGGCCGAAGGGCGAGATCGAGCGCCGCGAGGTGCTCTGGGCGTGGCTGGCCGGGAAGCACGCGGACGGGGCGGCGCCGATCGCGGCGACGTACCACATGATCCTCGCGCGGGACGCGGACGGGCGCCTCGCCGGCGCGCGCGACTGCTTCGTCACGCTGGACCGCGCGGCGCGGCGCTGCGTTGTGCTGCTCTCGCACGCCCTCGTCCTGCCGGACTTCCGCCGCTCCGGCCTGGCCGCGCTGCTGCGGGCGGCGCCGGTCGCGCTCGCGCGCCGCGCGCTCGAGGCGGCGGGGATCGCGGCGGGGCAGGCGGAGATCCTCCTCGCCGCCGAGATGGAGCCTGTCGATCCGGACGACCGCGACACAGCGGTGCGGCTCTTCGCCTACGGCCGCGCGGGGTTCTGGGCCATCCCGCCGGCGGTGCTGCCGTACGCGCAGCCCGACTTCCGCGACACCGCGGCGCTCGGGGTGACGCCCGTGCCGGTGCCGCTCGTCGCCGTGGTGCGCCAGGTCGGCGAGGAGGACCGCGCCGACATCTCGCGCGCCGGCGCGGCGTCGTTCCTGCGCCATTACCAGGCGGTCCACGCCCGTGAGGTCCCCCCGGGCGACCTCGCCCCCATCCGCGAGCGCGCGCTCGCGGGCCTCGCAACGTTCGAGGGCGAGCGCGTGCCGCTCCTCCGCATCCCGCGCGGGCCCGCCGAGGTCGCCGGCTTCGCGCCGCTGCTCCGGAGCGCGGTGATGCCGCTGTTCCCGCCGGCGTGGCGCGGCAAGGCGCCGCTCGACGCGCCGGAGCGGGAGCTCGCGCGGCTCGTCGCGGCGTGGTCCGCGGGGTGAGCGAGCGCCGCCCCGGGCGCCCCGGAGGCGGCGCAGGACGGCGCGTGATCTCCAGCGGCGGCCAGCCGAGCTCCCCCGCTTCAGCCAACCCGCGCCATCAGGGTCATAACTGCTCAAAATTACATATAATTTCTCCGTCTTGCGCCTTTGCGCCTTTGCGCCTTTGCGTTGAAATCTCTCTCCGGATCCTGGGGCGGCCTCGGACCTGGAGAACTAGGATGGGGAGAGCGGGACACGCAGCCATGACGTCCACCACGACCCCCGTTTCGATCCGCAGGATCACGGACGACAGCGCCTCGGACGCGGAGGATCTGCTCGCCGTGGAGGAGCCGCTCGAGATCGTCGTCGTCGCGCGCGCCCGCGGCGCGCAGCAGGACCGCGCCGAGCGCCGGCTCGGGATCACGATGCGCACGCCCGGCCACGATCGCGAGCTCGCGATCGGGCTGCTGTTCGCCGAGGGCATCATCGCCGGCGCGGCCGACGTCGTCGCGGTCGAGCAGGGCGAGGGCCCCTCGGGCGGGCTCGTGCGCGTCGCGCTCCGCGACGAGGTGACCGTCGACCTCGGGCGCACCGAGCGCGCGCTCGCGGTCGCCAGCGCGAGCTGCGGCGTGTGCGGCAAGGCGTCGATCGACGTGGCGTCGTTCGCGCCGCCCGCGCCGCTCGCGCGGGGCGCCCCGCGGCTCGCGCCGCGCGTCGTGCACGGCCTCGCCGCGCGGCTCCGCGGGGCGCAGCCGGTGTTCGGGCGGACCGGCGGGCTGCACGCGGCGGCCCTCTTCGACGCGAGCGGCGCGCTCGCCGACCTCCGCGAGGACGTCGGCCGCCACAACGCCGTCGACAAGCTGGTCGGCGCGGCGCTGCTCGCCGGGAAGCTGCCCGATCCGGGCGCGGTGCTCATGGTCAGCGGGCGCGCGGGGTTCGAGCTCGTGCAGAAGGCGCTCCGGGCGTCGATCCCGGTGATGGTGGCGGTGGGCGCGCCCTCGAGCCTGGCCGCCGAGCTCGCGTCGGCGCACGGGATGACGCTCGTCGGCTTCGCGCGCGACGGCCGGTTCAACGTGTACGCGGGCCGCGAGCGCGTCGCGGTCCCGGCGGAGGCGGCGTCGTGAGCGCGCGCGACGCGCTGCGCGACGTCCAGGCCGAGCCGCCGCCCGAGCCCGAGGCGCCCCGGATCGGCGAGCGGAGCGCGGCCGCCGGCGGGCTCGCGGCGATCGGCGCGACGCTGCAGCACGCGGTCGGCGAGATGGGCGTCTCGCGCGCGGTGCGCACGCTCCTGCGCGTGAACCAGGGCGAGGGCTTCGACTGCCCCGGCTGCGCGTGGCCCGAGCCCGAGGAGAAGCGCTCCGTCGCCGAGTTCTGTGAGAACGGCGCGAAGGCTGTCGCCGAGGAGGCGACGCTCCGGCGCGCCACGCCGGAGTTCTTCCGCAAGCACAGCGTCGAGGAGCTCTCGAAGCAGTCGGACCACTGGCTCGGCAAGCAGGGGCGGCTCGTCCACCCGATGCTGCTCGAGGAGGGGGCGACCCACTACCGCCCGGCGTCGTGGGACGAGGCGCTCGACATCGTCGCCTCGTCGCTGCGCGCGCTGGGCTCGCCGGACGAGGCGGTGTTCTACACGTCCGGGCGCACGAGCAACGAGGCGGCGTTCCTCTACCAGCTCTTCGTGCGCGAGCTCGGCACGAACAACCTGCCCGACTGCTCGAACATGTGCCACGAGTCGAGCGGCGTCGGCCTGCGCGAGGCGATCGGTGTCGGTAAAGGCACCGTATCTCTTCAGGATTTCGAGATCGCGGACGCGATCTTCGTCGTCGGCCAGAACCCGGGGACGAACCACCCGCGCATGCTCTCGGCGCTGCGCGAGGCGCGGCAGCGCGGCTGCGAGATCGTGACGGTGAACCCGCTCCCCGAGGTCGGCAGCGAGCGCTTCCAGCACCCGCAGCACCCGCTCGATCTCGTCGGCCCGGGGGCGCCGATCTCGACGCTGTTCCTCCAGGTGCGCATCAACGGCGACGTCGCGCTCTTCACGGGGCTCATCAAGCAGATGCTCGAGGAGGAGGAGCGGCGGCCGGGGGCCGTGCTCGATCGCGCGTTCATCGCGCGCCACACGGACGGCTTCGAGGCGTTCGCGGCCGCGGTGCGCGCGACGCCGTGGGACGACATCGTCGCGCAGAGCGGGGTCCCGCGTGAGAAGATCCGCGCCGCGGCCGAGATCGCGGTGCGGTCCGAGCGCACGATCGCGTGCTGGGCCATGGGCCTCACGCAGCACCAGAACGGCGTGGCCAACGTGCAGCAGGTCATGAATTTCCTGCTCCTGCGCGGCAACATCGGCCGGCCCGGCGCGGGCGCGTGCCCGGTGCGCGGGCACAGCAACGTGCAGGGCGACCGGACGATGGGCATCTGGGAGCGCCCGCCCGCCGAGCTCCTCGACCGCATCGAGAGGAACTTCGGCTTCTCGCCGCCGCGCCGCCACGGGCTCGACACGGTCGCCGCGATCGCCGCGATGGCCGACGGGCGCGCCCGCGTCTTCTTCGCGCTGGGCGGCAATTTCCTCTCCGCGACGCCGGACACCGCGTTCACCGCGCGCGCCCTCGCCCGGTGCGACCTCACGGCGCACGTGTCGACCAAGCTGAACCGGGCGCACCTCGTGACCGGCAGGCGCGCGCTCATCCTGCCGTGCCTCGGGCGCACCGAGCGCGACGTGCAGGCGAGAGGGCCGCAGTTCGTGACGGTCGAGAACTCGATGGGCGTCGTGTCGAGCTCGCGCGGCAACCTCTCGCCGGCCTCGGAGATGCTGCGGAGCGAGGTGGCCATCGTGGCGGGGCTCGCCCGCGCGACGCTGGGCGCGCGGTCGCGCGTGCCGTGGGAGGAGCTCACCGCGGACTACGACCGGATCCGCGATCTCATCGAGCGCACGATCGACGGGTTCGACGACTTCAACGCCCGGGTGAAGGACCCGCGCGGCTTCGCCCTGCCGAACGCCGCGGCCCGGCGCGAGTTCCGCACCGCGACGGGCAAGGCGAACTTCATCGCGCACCCGCTGCCGCGGCATGAGCTCGAGCCCGGCGAGCTCCTGATGATGACCATCCGCAGCCACGACCAGTACAACACGACCATCTACGGGCTCGACGACCGCTACCGCGGCGTGCGCGGCGGGCGCCGCGTCGTGTTCATGAACGCCGAGGACGCGGCCGAGCGCGGGCTCGCGCAGGGGGACCTCGTCGACGTCACGAGCCGCTTCTCCGACGGGGAGCGCGTCGCGCGGGCGTTCCGCGTCGTGCTCTACGAGATCCCTCGCGGCAACGTGGCGGCGTATTTCCCGGAGGCCAACGTGCTCGTGCCGCTCGGCAGCATGGCCGAGAAGAGCCACACCCCCGCGTCGAAGTCGATCGTCGTGCGCGTCCGGCCTTCCGACGCGCGCGGCGGATCCGCGTGACGCTCCGCCGCCCCCGTTGCAATGGAGTCAGACCATGAACGCCCAGCCCAGCATCTCCCCGCCCATCCCCGGTGAGCCCGAGCGCGCCGCCATGCGCACCGAGATCCCGGGGCCCGCGTCCGAGGCGCTCCGCGCCCGGCACCACCGCCACCAGGACGCGCGCCCGATCCACTTCTACCAGGACGCGCGGAAGAGCCTGGGCAACTACATGGTCGACGTGGACGGCAACGTCCTGCTCGACGTCTACGGGCACATCGCCGCCGTGCCCATCGGCTATAACCACCCGGATCTGCTCGCCGCCTGGCGCAACGGCCGCTTCGACTGGTGCGCCGGCTACCGCTCCGCGCTCGGCGTCGCGCCCGCGCCCGAGTGGGTCGACATCGTCGAGAAGACGCTGATGCGCGTCGCGCCGAAGGGGCACACGCGCGTCTTCACCTTCACGACCGGCGCCGAGGCGGTGGAGAACGCGCTGAAGTCCGCCTTCATCCACCTCGCCCGGCGCCGGCGCGGCGGCGCGCAGCCGAGCGACGGCGACCTCGCCGCCTGCATGCTCAACCGGCAGCCCGGCGTGAACGCCTTCAAGGTGATCTCCTTCGAGGGCGGCTTCCACGGTCGCAGCATGGGCGCCCTCTCGGCGACGCGCAGCAAGCCGATCCACAAGCTCGACATCCCGGCGTTCGACTGGCCGGTCGTGCCGTTCCCCGCGAACCAGTTCCCCGAGGCGGAGCACGCCGAGCAGAACCGCGCCGCCGAGGCGCGCTCGCTCGAGGCGGTCAAGGCGGCGATCGACGCGCACCCGGACGAGGTCGCCGCGCTCATCGTCGAGCCGATCCAGGGCGAGGGCGGCGACCGCCACGCGAGCCCGGCGTTCTTCCAGGCGCTCCGCCGCCTCACCGCGGAGCGCGGCGTCGCGTTCATCGTCGACGAGGTGCAGACCTGCGGCGGCGGGACGGGCGTGCTCTGGGCGCACGAGGCGTGGGACCTGCCCGAGCCGCCGGACATGGTGACGTTCTCGAAGAAGATGCAGCTCGGCGGCTTTTATTGCCGCGAGGAGCTCGCGCCGATCGAGGCGCTGCGCGTCTTCAGCACCTGGCTCGGCGACCCGCTCCGCGGCGCGCAGCTCGAGGTGATCCTCGAGGTCATCGAGCGCGACCGGCTGCTCGAGAACACGCGGGCGACAGGCGAGCGCCTGGTCGCCGGCCTCGAGGACCTCTGCCGCCGCTACCCCGGGGTGCTCTCGGGCGCCCGCGGCATCGGCACCTTCGCCGCGGTCGACTTCCCCCACGCCGCCCGGCGCGACGCGGCGCTCACCGCGCTGCGGAACCGCGGCCTCGAGGTGGGCGGTTCGGGCGAGCGCACGCTCCGCTTCCGGCCGGCGCTCGTCTTCGCGCCGCGCCACGCGGCCGAGGCGCTCGACGTCCTCGAGTCGGTCTGCAAGTGACCGCCGGCGCGGCCGCCCCGCCCCCGATCCGGGTGTTCCACTCGCCGCGCTACTTCGCGGACATCGGCGAGCACGTCATGCCGATGCGCAAGTTCGCCCTCGTGCGCGAGGCGATCGAGCGGAGCGGCCTCCCCGCGCGGGTTGAAGAGCCCGGTCCGGTCAGCGACGAGGATCTCCTGCGCGTCCACACGCCCGGGTACCTCGAGGCGATCGCGACCGGCGAGCCCCGGGCGCTGGCCGAGTCCCAGAAGTTCCCGTGGTCGCCGGCGCTCGCCGGGGCGGTCCGCTTCACGAACGGCGGCTGCATCGCCGCCACCTTCGCGGCGCTCGAGGACGGCATCGCGGGCAACCTCGCGAGCGGCTTTCACCACGCGCACGCCGATCATGGCGAGGGCTTCTGCACCTTCAACGGCCTGGTCGTCGCCCTGGAGCGCGCGCGCGCCGAGGGGCGCATCCGCCGCGGGCTGGTGGTCGACATGGACCTCCACTACGGCAACGGCACCGCGTCGCTGCTCGCGTCGCGGCCGTGGGCGTTTCAGCTCTCGATCTACGGCAACTGGTACAAGCAGAACCGGGCGTACCGGGACGTGGAGGGCGAGCGCGCGCCGGACACGGACAATAGCTGGTCCGTCCCGGTGCCGAACGGCAGCGGCGGCGCCGCGTACCTCGAGCTCCTGGAGCGGCACCTCGGCCCCGCGATCGACCGCGCGGCGCCCGACCTGATCCTCTACCAGGCCGGCGCGGACCCGTACCGCGAGGACCCGTACTCGCCGCTCGACCTGACGCACGACGACCTGCGCGCGCGCGACGAGATCGTGTTCCGGGCCGCGCTCGAGCGGCGCATCCCGATCGCGTGGGTGCTCGCGGGCGGCTACACGCCCGACGTGAGCCGGGTGGTCGAGGTGCACCTCGGCACGCTCGTCGCGGCCGTGCGGGCGCGGGAGGCGGCGGCGCGCCGGGGGTGACCTCGGTCGCAGACCTCCGAGAGCCGCGGAGGCGCGGGCGCTGTGCAGCAGCGCCTCGCGCGTCCACGTCGGCTCACTCGGCCCCGCTCGCGCGCCCGCTCGTCCACCACGCCGCGACGTCGAGCTCCACCGCGTCGAACGGCTCCGCGCGCACCCGCGCCTCGCCGACCACCACGCCGAGCTCCAGCCACTTCCCCTCGTGAAGTCGGCTCCAGGTGAACGTCTGCGCGTCGAGATCCACGTACCAGAGCCAGCCGACGCCGACGCGCGCGTAGAAGGGGCGCTTGACGCCCTGCGTGTACGAGCGCATCCGCGGAGAGAAGATCTCGCACACCCAGTCGGGGGCGATGCGAATGGGATCGTCGTCGGGCAGCTCGGGCAGGCGCTCGCGCTTCCAGCCCGCGATGTCGGGGGAGAACTCCGGTGAGCCCGGCAGCTCGATCCCGGGTTCGGGGAGGATCCACCATCCACCTGGGCCGCTCCGGCTGCGGTCATAGGGATCGAAGAGCTCGTGGCCGACGAGCGAGAGGACGCGCTGGTGCCGCGAGCGCGGGCGCGGGTGGGTGTACAGCACGCCCTCGATGATCTCGCCCTTGATGTGCGGCGGGAGCGCCTCGAGGTCGGCCATCGTGGCCGGATCGAGCCTTCGCGCGGGGTCAGCCATCCCGGGGATTCTGCCCGGCGGGAGAGGTCGCGACAACGAGGGCGCGCGCCGGGACGGGGGGCGCCGGGTGATCTCGGCACATTCGCGCGGCGCAGGGGAATGCGCGTCGCACACGGGTGTACGCTGCGGACGCCGCGCCGCGCGCTCCGCCGGCGCGGCGTCTTCGTGCCGGCCTTTGCTGGTAACCTCCCCGCCATGGCCGACCTGAACGACCCCGCCCGCCTGGCCGAGCTGCGCGGCGCCATGCTGCGCACCGAGGCGGACGCCCTCCTGGACGACTGCGTGGCGCGGGCCGCCAGGCTCGCGCGGGCGCCGATCGCCTTCGTGAGCCTGGTCGTGCGCCACATCCAGCTCCTGCGCGCGCACCACGGCCTGCCGCTGGAGCTCGCGGTGAGCTGTGCGACCTCGCGAAGCAACTCCTTCTGCCAGCTCGTCGTGCGCGACGAGGCGCCGCTGCTCGTCGAGGACGCGCTGCGCGACGAGCGCGTCTCGAAGGAGCTCGTCGAGAGCTACGGCATCCGCGCGTACGCGGGGGTGCCGGTGCGGGTGGGCCGGCACGCGATCGGCTCGCTCTGCGTGCTCGACGTCGTGCCCCGCCGCTTCGATCCGCCCGTCGTCGCCGGCCTCGAGCAGCTCGCCATCGAGGTCGCCGACCGGCTCTCCGCGCTCGTCGAGCGCGACGCGCCGCTCGGCAGCGCCGACGTGCAGGAGCGCCTCGTCCGCGTCGAGCAGGCCACGCGCGTGCTGGAGCGCGCGCTCCTGGCCCTCGCGCCGGTCATCGCCGCGGCGCGGAGCGCGGCGGCTGTCCGGGCGCACGCGCCGCCGGTCGAGGCGATGCACGCGACCCCCTCGACGCTGGTGACGCTCGCCGGCCTGCGCGCGGCGGTCGGGTGCTGGCGCGACGTGGGCTCCGTCGCGGAGGAGCTGTGCGAGGAGGCCGCGGCCGTCGCGAGCTCCACCCCCGCGGCGTCCGGGCTCGTCGCGGCGGCCCGGGTGCTCGCGCGAGGCCTGGCCGAGGTCGCCCCGCTCGTTCGCCTGGCGGAGGGCGTGCTCGAGGGGACGCTCGATGAAGTCGCCGCCGATCGGGGGAGGGCGCTCGTGCTGCGCGGCGCGCTCGACGCGCACGAGGCCGCCTCCGCGGCGGTGGGCGAGATCCGCGCGAGCGCCCTGCGCGTACGGGCCGCGACGAGCGGCTCCAGCGGCGCCCCGGCGCCGTGAGCCACCGCCGCGCCGCCCGGAGCGTCGTGATCACCGCGACGTCGCGGTCGACGGCGGCGTCGCGGCCGACGGCGGTGTCGCGGCTGACGGCGGCGTCGCGGTGGTCACGGTCGACGGCGGCATCGCGGCCGACGGCGGCATCGCGGCCGACGGCGGTGTCGTGGCCGACGGCGTCGCGGCCGACGGCGTCGCGGCTGACGGCGGCGTCGCGGTGGTCCCGGCCGACGGCGGCGTCGCGGCCGTCGCGGCCGACGGCGTCGCGGGCAGCTCGCGGGTGATCTCGCCCGCGTCCGTCCCCTCTGGCGGCGGCGGCTCCGACCCGGGCGTCACCGGCGTGCCCTCCCAGGTCGCGCTCTTGTCCCGGCTCCCGTAGACGAACGGCGGCCGGGTCTCCAGCTCCCGCGCGATGCGGGCGAGCTCCTCGTCGAGGTAGCGCGGGTTCGCGAGCCGCTCGCGGATGCCGCTGTTCAGGTAGCCGCGGATGTCGGGGCTATCCGGGTAGTACTTCGTGTACACGTTGTACCGGAAGAGCGGCTTCAGCCGGTGCAGGTCCCTCGGGCCGCTCGGCAGGGGCAGGAGCTCGACGAAGCTCTTCCGCTTCGCCCGCTCCTCCAGCCGGTCGAGGACGAGCTGGAGGCTGTTCTCCAGCAGGTGCGGCGCGCAGTGATCCGCGAAATCGTCGTAGAGCAGCCGCATGAGCGCCCTCGCCTCGTCGATCGGGAGCTGCGCCTGCCGCTCGCGGCCCATGCGCCGGACGAGGACCATGAACGGCGAGGGCTGGTTGCCCGTCGCGCGGATCTCCTCCGGGTCGCGGAAGTCCGGCTGGCGGTAAGGGAAGTGGCGCGGGTTGATCGCGTCGAAGCCGCCGCGGCCGTAGAACAGGATGCGCTGCCACGACAGGCGCTCTTCCGGCGTGAAGAACTCGACCTCGGCCGCCAGATCCATGTTCATCCCGAAGTACTTGCCCGGCGCCGCCGGCGCGGGGAGCGTGATCTTCCCCATCGCGTGGAGGTCGGCCAGGTACTGCATGGCGAGCTCGACCGGCGCGATGCGCAGCCAGTACGACAGCACCGTACCGCGCGCCTCCGGGATCATGAAGATATGGGCGAGGTAGATGACGCAGAGATCCGGGGCGTACGCCGGATTGACGAGCACGGTGCCGTCGCGGACGCCGCGCACCCTCCCGTCCGAGTCCCGCGCGACGAGCAGGAAGTAGCGCATGTATGTGCCCGACGGCTCGGGCGTGTACGGGTCGTCGCGCAGGAAGGCCTCGATGGCCTCCTTGCGCTCCATCTCGCCATGAGGACCGAAGCTGTCCCAGAGGATCTGATACGCCGCGTCGAAGTCCGGGTCGGAAGGGTCCTCGATGGACCAGATCTGGTATTTGCGGGTTTCGCGCTCGATCATCTCCACCACGTCCTGGTGGAAGAGATCCTTCATGCAGAGCCGGACGCGCTTCTTCAAGGATGGCTCCCGGGGTCCGTGATGTCAGACGGAGCGTTCATCTGATAGGTAATCATCGTGGCTCGCGAAGCGCTCGTCGACACGCGTACGGACATCGATTCCGCTCGCTCGGTGTGGAGCGACGCGGCCCCGGCCTATGAGCCCGTCCCGCCGCTGCGCGAGGACGCCGTGGCGGATGTGGCCATCATCGGGGGCGGGTTCACCGGAGTCTCCACGGCATACCATCTAATCCGTAGATTTCCGAGCCTCCGCGTCATGATCCTCGAGGCGCGTCACCTCGCCAATGGTGCGAGCGGCCGCAACGGGGGGATGATGCTGAACTGGATCAACGGGGTGAGTTACCGCGATCCAGAGCTCACGCGCCGCGTCCACGAGACGACGCGCGAGGGGATCGACGGGATCGTCGGGCTGATCCAGGAGCACGGCCTCCCGGTGCGCTACCGCCGCGACGGCTGCATGGAGGTGCTCACCGACGCGCGGCGGGCCGAGCTGGCCCACGCGCGGGTGGAGCAGCTCGCCGGCTGGGGCATTCCGCTACAGTACCTGGACAGCGCGGCGCTGGCGCAGCGGCTCGGCATCCGCGGGGCGGCCGGGGCCGTGCTGGACGCGACCGAGGGGCAGCTCAACGGGGTCGACCTGCTGCGCAGCCTGCGGCCGCTGCTCCTGGCCAGGGGGGTCGCCCTCCACGAGGACACGCCGGTGCTCCGGATCCGCGAGGGGCGCACGATCGAGCTGACCACGCCGGGCGGGGTCGTCCGGGCCGCGGCCATCGTGCTCGCGACGAACGGCTACACGCCGCGGCTCGGCTACTTCAAGACCGGCGTCTTCCCGCTGCACTCCCACGTGATCGCGACCGAGCCGCTCGACGCCGAGGCGCGCGCCGCGCTCGGCTGGGGGCAGGTCGCCGGCTTCAGCGACGATCACGACCGGATCGCGTACGCCAGCATGACCCCCGCCGGCGAGATCGTGTTCGGCGGGGGCAGCAACGCGGCGTACGCCTATCTCTACGGGAATCGGACCTCCTACCCGGGCTCACCCGGCTCGGCGGGGCCGGCGTTCGAGGCGATCCGGCGCCGGATGATCGGCTATTTCCCGGCCGCCGAGCGGCTGCGGATCGCGCACCGCTGGACGGGGACGCTCGGCATCACCATGAGCCGCCTCTGCAGCATGGGGGTGCGCGGCGAGCACCGGAACGTCTACTACGCCCTCGGGTACAGCGGCCACGGCGTGACCCTGGCCAACCTCGCGGGCCGCGTGCTCTGCGACCTCTACGCGGGCGACCACGCCCGGTGGCGGGAGCTGCCCTTCTACATGGCCCGCCTCGGGGGCGTCCCGCCCGAGCCGATCCGCTGGCTCGGCTATCACGCGTACACGAAGCTGACGGGGCGCTCGCCGCGCCGGGTGGGGTGAGCGCGGGGCGCGCGGCGGCGCGGCGCGGCAGCCCGCGCCGAGCGAGCGGGCTTGCGTGGCCAGCGCGCGGGGCGCTATTCGATGCGAGGCCATGTTCTGCGCGCGCTGCCACCGGGAGTACGACGCGGGCCATCGGTTCTGCCCCTACGACGGCGCGGAGCTCGCCGAGGCGCGGCGCATCGAGCTGTTCCGGTTCAAGCCGACCCGGCTGCGGGGCACCGTCCTCGGGGAGCGCTACGAGGTGCGCGGCTACCTCGGCAAGGGGGCGATGGCGCGCGTCTACCTCGCCGTGGAGCTCGAGACCGGGCAGCCCGTCGCGATCAAGGTCCTGGAGGCGTTCGCCGCCCGGGCGGAGCGGACGCGCGAGCGGTTCGTGCGCGAGGCGCAGAGCGCCGCCATCATCGGGCACCCGAACATCGTCCGGGTGCTCGACGCCGGCACGCGCGACGTCGACGGCGCCCCCTACCTCGTCATGGAGTACCTCTTCGGCGAGTCGCTCGGCGACTGGCTCCGGCGCGAGCGCCGCATGGACGCCGACCTCGCCATCCCGGTGCTGTCGCAGGCCGCGTCCGGGCTCGCCGCCGCGCACCGCGCCGGGATCATCCACCGCGACGTGAAGCCGGACAACATCTACCTCGTGGGCGCGCAGGGCGACCCGTACGCGGTCAAGGTGCTCGACTTCGGCCTGGCGAAGATGCAGGCCGCGGACCACATCACCGCGACAGGCACCGCGGTGGGCACCCTCGAGTACATGGCCCCCGAGCAGGTCGTGAGCGATCGGCCCGACGCCCGCACCGACGTCTACGGGCTCGGCGTGGTCATGTTCCGGACCTTCACCGGCGAGCTCCCGTTCCCGCGCTCGGAGCAGGCGGAGCTCCTCGCCCGGCAGCTCGTGACCCCGCCGCCCCGCCCCTCGGAGAAGCGCCGCGGCATCGACCCGCCGCTCGAGGCCGTGATCCTGAAGGCGATCCGGAAGCACCCCGAGAACCGCTATCCCTCGATGGAGGCGTTCCTCGAGGACCTCGAGCGGCTGGCCGGCGACCGCGACGGGCCGCTCTCGGCGGAAGAGCCGCTCCCGGAGCCGGATGACGTCTATGTTCCGCAGGGATCGTTTGCCAGGAACGCGGCGATCTACTTCTATAGGCGGCTCGGCATGGAAGCCCCACGCTTCGACTGATCAACACCACCTCCCGCGGGCGCTTCCCGCCACCCAGGAGATCCGTATTGCCATGGCCTACACTGCTGCATTCCGATGTCTGACCGGCTGTCCCGGGAGCTACCCGCTGACGCAGCCCCTCTATCGATGCCCCACCTGCGGCGGCCTGCTCGACGTCGCCCACGACATCGACGCGCTCCGGGACCGGAGCCCCGCCACGTGGATGAAGCTCTTCGACGAGCGCTACAAGCGCACGGTGTGGCCCTACGGCTCCGGGGTGTGGGGCAAGCGGGAGTGGGTCGCGCCCGAGGTGCCGGACGAGGCGATCGTGTCGATGGACGAGGGCGGCACCAACCTGTTCTGGGCGGACCGCTACGGCCGCTCGCTCGGGCTGGATGAGGTCTGGGTCAAGCTCTGCGGCAACAGCCATACGGGGTCGTTCAAGGACCTCGGGATGACGGTGCTCGTCTCGGTGGTGAACAAGGCGATCCGCGAGGGCCTCGAGGTGCGGGCGATCGCGTGCGCGTCGACCGGGGACACCTCGGCGTCGCTCGCGGCGTACGGCGCCGCGGCCGGGCTGCCCGTCGTCGTGCTGCTGCCGCGGGGCAAGGTGTCGATGGCGCAGCTCGTCCAGCCGATCGCGTCGGGGGCGCTGGTCCTGTCGCTCGACACCGACTTCGACGGCTGCATGGCCATCGTGCAGCGCCTCTCGGCCGACGGCGTGGTCTACCTGGCGAACTCGATGAACGCGCTGCGCCTCGAGGGCCAGAAGACCGTGGCCATCGAGATCGTGCAGCAGTTCGACTGGACGCTGCCCGACTGGGTCGTCCTGCCGAGCGGCAACCTCGGCAACGCCTACGCCCTCTACGCGGGCTTCAAGATGCTGAAGGACCTCGGCCTGACGACGCGCTTCCCGCGCCTGTGCGTGGCGCAGGCGGCGCAGGCCAACCCGCTCTACCGGGCGTGGTCCGAGGGGCGGAGCGAGGTCGTGCCGATGAAGGCGGGAGAGACGCTGGCGAGCGCGATCCAGATCGGCAACCCGGTGAGCGCGCCGCGGGCGATGATGGCGCTCCAGGCGATGAACGGCGTCGCGGAGGAGGTGACCGAGGACGAGCTCTGCGACGCGGCGGCGCGCGCCGACCGCACCGGGATGTACACCTGCCCGCACACGGCGGTCGCCCTCGCCGCGCTGGAGAAGCTCGTGAAGAAGGGCCTCGTGGAGAAGCGCCAGCGGGTCGTCGTGGTCTCGACGGCGAACGGCCTCAAGTTCACGGAATTCAAGGTGAAATACCACGAGCGCGCGCTCGCGGACGTGACGAGCCGGCACGCCAACCCGCCGGTCGAGCTGCCGCCCGACTACGACCGCGTCCTCGCCGCCCTCGATCGGCACGCCGCGCACGCCGCGCACGCCGCGCAAGCCGTCAAGGGTCGCTGAGCGCTCGCGCGCGCGATCGCTCGATCGCCCCCGCGCCGGCCGCCGCTACCTGCGCCTCGCGCGGCGCCGCCTGCGCTTCCCGCGGGCGGCCGCGGAGGTCATCGCGGAGGCGATGCCGTTTTGCAGGGTGTTGTGCGTGACGATCCCGCTCATGTCGACGCCGAGCTCGACGAGCGTCCTGGCGACGTCGGGGCGCAGGCCCGTGATGATCACCTCCGAGCCGAGCAGGCGCACCGCGACGGCGGCGCGCAGGAGCTCGTCGGCGCACTGGCCGTCGATCTGCGGCACCCCGGTGATGTCGAGGATCGCGGCGTGCGCGCGGCGGGACGCGACGCCGCGGACCAGCGTCTCCTGCACCCGGCGCACCCGCTGCGCGTCGAGCGCGCCGACGAGCGGCATCACGACGATGTCGTCGCTGATGGGGATGAGCGGGGTCGACAGCGCCGCGAGGATCTCGTTCTGCGCCCGGAGGGCCTCCTCCCGGGCGCGCCGCGCCTCGGCCTCCGCCTCGGCGCGCTTGCGCTCGGTGATGTCGCGCACGATCACGACCGCCTCGGCCTGGTCCCTGCCGGCGATCCGGACCTCGTACTCGCGCGTGCCGTCGCGCTGCTGCTCCTGGTACTCGAAGACGTGCGTCGCCTCGTCGGTGAGCGCGCGCGCCACGCGCTCGCTGATCTGCTCGGCCACGCGGGCAGGGAACACGTCGGAGACATGCCGGTGCACGAAGTCCTCGGCGCGGAGCGTCGGCCGCGACTCCCTGGACGCCTTGAAGTCCAGGCAGATGCCGTCGCTGCTGATCCGGAGGATCGTGTCCGGGATGGCGTCGAGGAGCGCGCGGTTGTTCGCCTCGCTCCGGCGCAGGGCGGCCTCGACGCGCTTGCTGCCGATGAAGTGACCGGCCTTGGCGGCGACGGCGAGCAGCACGTCGAGCAGCCCCGGGTCGGGCTCGCGCGGCTCCGCGTCCATGAGCTCCAGCACGGCCGCGACCTGCCCGTCGGCGCGGACCGCGATGGGGAGCTCGACGGCGAAGCGGAGGCCGGCGCCCCGCGCCGCCTGCGCGCGCGGGTCGTCCTCGACGGCGTCGAGGTCGACGAACCAGCTCGGCTCACCCTGCGCGTGCGCGCGGCCGGGCAGCCCCGCGTCGCGGGCGAACCGGGCGCCCCGCGTCGCCGCCTCGAGCGCGGCCGCGTCGTCGGGCGCGGCGCTCCACGTGTGCTCGCAGCGCAGCCCGTCGCTCTCGTCGTCGCCGAGCCACAGGGCGCCGAACCGGAAGCCGAGCGTCTCCCCGAGCGCGCCGAGGAGGGCGAGGACGCCCTCGGACAGCGTGGTCGCCTCGACGAGGATCCTGGTCACCGTGTACTGCGCCGACACCTTGTAGTTGGCCTCGGCGAGGGCGCGGCGCTGGTTCCACTTCTCGGTGAGCGCGAAGGCCATCTGCCGCACCTCGCTCGGGTCGAACGGCTTCGCGAGGATGAGCAGGTTGTCCGTGTGGCCGAACCGCGCGGAGATCTCCTCCCACGAGTAGTCCGAGTACGCCGAGCAGATGACGGCCTGGATGGCGCAGTCTTCCTTCCAGATGCGGGAGAGCGTCTCGAGGCCGTCCCACCCCGGCGGCATGCGCGCGTCCACGAAGACGAGGGCGTACGGGGCGCCGCGCTGAAGCGCCTCCCGGACCTTCTCCAGCCCCTCCGCCCCCTGGGTCGCGGACGTGAGCTCGAACCGCACCGGCGCCCGGCCGGGCGGCTCGCGGAGCAGCGCCGACTCGAGGCGATCGAAGGCCGATGTCTCCGCGTCGCAGCGGAGTATCCTGCGGAAATCCTCGTGGATTGCCGCGTTGTCGTCGATCAGCAGAATGCGCCGGTTCTGCTGCCGGCTGGGGTCCCGCATGACGAGTCCTCGGATCGTGAGGTGAGGCGCTACTCGACCGGCGGCGCGCCCTCGCCCTCGGCGGGCGGAGACGGCATCGGCCGCGGTCGCGGCTCGGGCGACTCGTCCTCGGTCGACGGCGGGGGCTGGGCCGGCGGCGGCGGGGGAGGGCTCCCCTGGTCGTCGCTGTCCCTCGCGGCGGGCTCCGCGGAGCCGGGCGGCTGGTTCAGACCGGCGGGCTTCCGCGCGGTCGTGATCGGGCTCGACCCCGGCGCGTCGCCCGGCTTGCTGCGGCCGCGCGCCGCGGGCGAGTCCGCGGCGTGCGGATCGAACCGCGGCCGCTTCAGCGCGCCGTGGATGTGCCAGCCGTAGAAGCCGTCGGCGCGCTTCGACCGCTTCATCTTGGGCTGCTGCATCTCGATCAGCCCGGCCATGTTCGAGCCCGGGGCGCCGAGCAGCGACTTCGTGAGATCGTTCTTCGACCGGTACGCGTCGGTGAACTTGAAGCGGACGTAGAGATCCGCCGTGGAGTTGTTCCACGGCTCGCGCATGTTGACCTTGCCGTCGCCGTCGAGCTCGAGGTCCGAGCCGTTCGCGGTCAGCTTCGTGATCTTGAGGACGCCTTCCTTCGCCTCCGCCGACAGGACGAGCTCGCCCAGCTTGGCCTCCGGGAGCGCGATGAGCCCCTGGATCTTCGTCTTGCCGTCGCCGACCGAGACCTCCTTGGCCGAGACCTCGAGCGTGCCGTTCGCCTTGTTGAACTTGCCCTCCGGCGCGTCGAGCTCGAGGGTCGCGCTCAGCGTGCCGGCGATGGGCAGGCCGAGGACGTCCCCGAGCGGACCCACCTTGGCGAGCTCCACGTCCGAGACCTCGACGTGCATGTCGCCGCCCGATTTGCCCATCGGGACCACGCCTTCGACCTCGCCGCCGAACACGCTCGCCCAGAACGAGACCCGCATCCGCCCGATCAGGAGGGGGAGGATCTTCAACCGGGCGTGCGCCTCGTCGATCTCGATGACGCTCGGCTTCGGCGCGCCGTCCTTCGCGGCGTCGCCCGAGGTGAACGCGGCGGCGCTCGCCCTGCTGCTCGATCCGACCTCGTTCGGGGGCATGATGAGGCGCACGCCCCGCATCTCGACCCCCGTGAACCAGTAGGCGTCGAGCTCGTCGATCTCGAGGCGCTGCGCCGGGCCGGAGCCCCGCTTCTGCTGCGCGCGGTCGAACTCGGCGATCAGCCGGTCCTTGAGCCGGTCATAGGGGAACGTGAGGTAGCCGAAGAGCCCCAGACAGAAGAGGTAGAAGAGCGGATAGACGGCCCATTTCGCGATCTTGAGGAGGCGCTCTTTCACAGCTCTTCCTCCTCGACGTCGCCGGCGGGGGCCGCGGCCGGCGCGGGGCTCGCCGGCTGGGGATCGCCCTTCCGGTCGAACGCGGAGATGCCGAGCTCCACCTCGTAGGAGTCCGGCTCTCCGGCGCGCGGCTTGATGTTCAGCCGCGTCACCGCGACCGGGTGGCCCGAGCTCTCGACGCGCTCGAGCATCTTGGCGAGCCCGAGCATCCCGATCCGGTGCATCTTCACCACCGTGACGCGCTCGGTGTACTTCTTCCCGTGCGGGACGTCGGGCCGATCCTGCGACTCGGCCGCGGCGAGCCCCTGCTGCTTCGCCGCGTCCTCGATGAAGCCGGCGAGGGGCGGCGCGGGCCGCGCGTAGCGCGCGAGCAGCGCGTCCCGCTGCGCCTTTCGCTCGTTGACCTTCCCGGAGGCCTCGTAGATCGACTGCAGCAGATCGCGCATCTCCTGGTTCTCGGTGCGCTTGCTGGAGGCGACGCTCGCGAGCCCGATCGGCACGAGCAGGAGCACGCCCACGGCCAGGAAGCCGAGGAGGATGGTGAGGAGCCGGCGCTCGCGCGGCTCCAGCTTGTCGAGTCGCTCGCGGAGCGTCATCGCGATCCCTCCGGTTTGTCCGCCGCGCCCGCGGCGGCGCTGTCCGCCGCGTCAGCGGCGCCGGGCTTCTTCTTCTTCTTGTCCTCGCACTTGAGATCCAGCTCGAGGACGTACTTGTGCCTGCCCTCGGTGAACTGGCTCGTCCGCGCGACCTTCACGTCGCGGAAGCAGCGGTGTTCCTTCATGTGATCCGCGATGATCTGCGCGTCGGACACCGACGGGACCACGCCCTGGATGGTCGTGTGGCCGCGGTTCACGTCGAGCTCGAGGACGTCGTGAACGATCTCCTTCGGCACCGCCTTCGAGAGCTGCACCATGACGTCGAAGGCGTCGACGCGGGGCATGGGGTCCTCGTCGGCCGCGCCGGGCCCCTGGTCGAGCAGCTCGCGGGCCTTCACGGGGTCGCTCGTCTCCTCGCCGAGCACGTCGCGGGACGCGTTCGCGAGCGAGGCGAGCAGGAGCTCCCGCTCCGCGTCGAGGGTGCGCATCTCCGCCACGACGGAGAACCCGAAGCTCAGCGCGATGACGGTGCCCAGGCCGGCGAGGATCGGGATCTTCTCGCGCAGGAACGGGTAGCTGCGCTCGGCCTCGAGCGCGCCCTTCCTGAGGTTGAACCCCTTGGTCTTCGGCGTGAGCCCGAGCGCGAGGCCGAGCGCCTTGGCGAAGCGGGGCAGCGCCGCGGCCTGCTCGGGCGTGAGCCCTTCGAGGCGAGGCGTCGGCAGCGGCAGGATGGTGAGGCCGAGCTGGGTCGACAGGAACAGCTCGGCGCCCTGCGCCGTCGCGCCGCCGCCGACGAGGTACATCCCCGCGAGCGGCTCGCCGCCGAGGTTGCGCCACGCCGCGAGGGTCTGCCGGAGCTCGCGCGCGAGCGCCGGCGCCGTCCCGGGGAGGCCGGCCGTCCCCCGCGACAGCGTGCGGGCGAAGACGGGCTCTCCGCCGGAGAGGATCACGATCTCGGAGGTGAGGTGATCGAGGTCGAGGATCGCGATGGGCGCGCTCGCGCCCGCGCTGGTCGGCGCGGTGAGCTCCGGCATGACGGCCTCGAGGTTGGCGAGCGCCACCGCGCCGAGGGCGACGCGCTCCGGCTCGAAGCCGAGCGCCTCCTTCACGACGGCGATGCGCTCGCGCACGTCGTCCGCGCGCGCGACCGCGGCGAAGACGGGCAGCGTCTCGACGCCGGGCGGCCGCTTCAGCATGCGGTAGTCGAAGACCGCGTCCTCCATCTCGAACGGCACCGTGGCCTCGAGCTCGAAGCCGAGGATGTTCTCGACCTCCTTCTGCGCGGCCGCGGGCAGATCGAGGCGGCGGTAGAACGATCGCTCGCCGGAGAGCGCGATCGCCGCGCCGTCGGGGCGGTGGAGCCCCACGGCGGCGCGGATCGCCTCGGCCTCGGAGACCGCGTCCGTCACGGCCACCTCGCCGAGCGCCTCGACGAAGACCCTCCTGTAGGCGGTGCGGATGAGCGCCGCCCGCACCACGGATTTCCCAGCATCTATCCCGAGCAGCCTGTGCATATCCGCGCTTCTTCCCGGAGGGGTGTCCTAGTCGATGCGATAGTAGACGATCGTCCCGGCGGGGTTCGATCGGACCTTTTGTTCGTACGCATCCGGCGTCGCGGGGGAGCCGGTCTTGTCGTCGGAGCTGGGACTGTTGGGCTCGTTCGGGTTCGGCGTGACCTCCTCGAGCTTCCCTGCCCCCGTGAGATCGACCACGGCGTGAATGCGCACGCGCGTCTCGCGCTTGTTCCCCGGGACGATGCCATCGGCGTAGATGCTCAAGAAGCTGCTCCTGTTGCCGAGAAAACTCGAGGGCTTCGCCTTGAATTTGACGGGCTCGACGCCCATCGCCTTGAGCTGCTGCCCGATCATCGTTCCGAGCACCGAGGATTTGTCCTCTTTCTGGGTCATCGCGATCTCGAATTCTTTCACGGTGGGAAAGAGGAGCCCCCCGGTCAGGCTCTGCACGAGCGACGTCACGGTCAGGAACGACGCCATCTGGTTCGGATCGGTGCAGAGCGGCGTGGCCGCACGATCCACCACGTTGTCGCTGCACGTCAGCGCCCAGAGCGTCTGCGCGCTCGCGGAGATCACGTTCGTCTTTTGCTTACGGCTCCCCCAGACGGTAAGGACCCTCTTGTCGGGGTTGCTCGGATCCGGATCGACGAACGTCGCCCAGAAGTCGTCGCTCATGCCCCGGACGAGCCGTAGCTCTTCGACCGAGTCGTACGGGGCGTTCTTGCGCAGATACGGGAGGCCGACCGTCTGGTAGAAGCTGTCCTCGGCCCCGGTGGAGCCCGGCGCTCCCTTGAAGTCGCAGTTGAATGTCTGGTCGCCTGGATCGGCCCAGTCGATGAGCGCGCTGCAGATGGTCATGCGGTCGGAGAACTGGCCGTCACCGTCGCGCTCCTCGAAGAGCGGATTGTACTGCTCGAGGGCCATGAGGCCGGCGAGCTGGCCTCCGACGATGAGCTGGTCCGAGATGGCCACATCGTCCGCGGCGCGGTTGATGTTGATCTTCGAGTCCTCGTCGACGATCTTGAGCTCGAAGCGGCCGCCGCCGGTGAGCCCCAGGTTCTTGCCCGCCGCGCTGCCCTCGCCCGCGGGCGCCGGCGGCGGCTCCACGCCGGGCTCGACGAGCTGCGCGTTGAAGGGGCCGAGGAACATGTCGGTGAACTTCCAGACCGGCACCTGGGCGTTCTTCATGCCGATCATCCCGAGCATCGGACCGAGCGCCGTGCTCACGCTCGGCTCGGCGGCGATCAGCATCCGCGACAGGTTCACGGCGCTCTTCGCGTAGTACTCGGCCCGGAGCGCGTCGCGATCGGCGAGCGCCGCCGAGAGCTCGGTGGAGGTCTCCTCCTGGAGCTCGGTCAGGAACACGGTGAGCACCGTGATCGCGCCGAGCACCATGACCAGCGCCACGCCCCGCTGGTCACCCCGCGTTCGCAGGCGGCGGCGCGCGCGCCCACCCGCCGCGGCGGGGGCGCGCTTCTCGTCGTGATGGCGCCCGGGGCGGCTCATGGCGTCGTGTTCCCGAAGGCGATGGGCACCTGCATCGGGATAGGCACCTTCGTCTCGAACTTGATGGGCTCCCCGCCCGGCCCGCCGTTCAGGACCAGCGTCACCCACACCTGCGAGGGGAGCCGGTCGAGCTGCGCCGCCGGCTGCGTCGAGTCCCACGAGTCGGTCCACTCCCCGGTGACGGGATCGAGGTACTGGATGTTGAAGCTCTCGATGTCCTCGGCGAGCACGTTGACGATCCCGCCCCTCGTGGGCTCGACATCGATGGTCTTCGCCTCGCGCCGGACGAGATCGAGCTTGTCACGCTCGGGGTCGCGCGATCCGAAATAGCCAATCTCGCACTGGTCCGACTCGTGTGTGTTCCTGAGGAGCCTCCGGTGCGCGAACGCGGTGAAATCGATGCGATCGGCGGGCGACGAGTCCTCGCCCGTGAAGGCGGTGAGCCGCACCGCGATGTTCTTGTCGGTCGGCTGGTGCCGGGACAGAAAGGCCGTCTGGAGCTCGCGCGAGATGCGCGCAATCGCGCCGCGACCCTGGTGGTAGCGGTCGCTCATCCGGGAGATGCCCGAGCGCGCCCGGCTCATGCCGTCGAACGCGCCGTAGATGAGCGTCCCGATGAGGGCGAGGATGCCCACCGAGACGAGGACCTCGAGGAGCGTGATGCCGCCTGCGCGCCGGCGGCGCCGGCGCCCCGCGAGGGCGCTCGCGCGTCGCGCCGTCATGTTCCTCCCCCCTCTCCGCTGCCCTCGGCGCCCTGCTCGGGCTGGCCCATCTGGGGGATCGTGACCCACTGCACGAGCTCGAGCGCGTGCTCCCGCGCCCCTTGCTGCCAGGTCAGCCGGACCGTCACCCGCCGCGCGCTCGCCTCGAAGATGGGCTGGAGCGTCGGCGCGAGCATGTCGATGAACGGCTGCAGGATCCCGGCGACCCCGCCCGCCGAGCTGCCGCCCCCCGCGCCGCCGCCTGCAAACGATTGCGCGAGATCGCCGAGCTCGCCGCTCGGCGGGGCGGTGCCGCTCGACTCGCCCGGCTTGAACCCGAGCCCCTCCAGGCCGGTGTCGAGGTCCAGGTCGCCGTAGTTGGGCTCGGGCATCTCGGGCTTCTCGATGCGCCAGTCGCACTTCACGTTGGGCGACTCGTCGCCCTCGCAGCACGGCCCGCTGTCGATCTCGTCGAGCGCCGGCAGGCCGTCCCTGGCGAGCCGCTCCTCGATCTCGGTCATCTTGCAGCGCGCGAGCCCGTTCGCGAAGCTGATGCTCCTCGCGTGCGCCGCGGCCGAGAAGGCGCCGGCCTGCGCCGACAGGATCGCCGTGAGCCCGAGGCCGAGGATGGCGACCGCCACCATGACCTCGAGCAGGGTGAAGCCGCGGGCGCGCATCAGAACCCCGTGTCCTCGCGCTCCGACTCCTCGGCGTCGTCGCGCGGCCTCGGCATGCTCGCCTTGCCCTTCTTGAGCTCCGTCTTGCCGGTCAGCGGCGAGACGAGCACCGTCATCACCGAGTCCTCGGTCTCCGCGCCGCCCAGGCTGAGCTGGATCGCGGCGCGCTCGGTCTGACCGCCGGGCCAGAAATACAGGTAGGCCCGCCCCTCCGTCACGGGCTCGTCCTGGTGCCCCGTCTCCACCTGGAGGAAGCGGACGCCGCTCGAGAGCTCCTTGCCGGGGCTGTCCTTCTCGGGGTTGAAGCCGTACGCCTTCGCCGGCGCGAACGAGGGCCGCGGCGCGCGCGGCCCCTTCAGGATCGCCTCGGCCTCCGCCACCGCCGCCCGCTCGGCCTCGGTGGCCGCGGCGGCGCCGCCGGTCCTGTCGTTCTTCTCGACGAGGAGCTCGCCCGTGGACTCCTCGAGCACGATCATCCGCTCCTCGAAGTCGAAGACCAGCCGCACCGGCTTCGACTTCGCGTTCGCGTGCGCGTAGGCGACCCGGACGGCGCCCGCGAGCAGCGCGGCGCTCCGCTTCAGCCGCGCGCTCGTGACCGCGCCCATGCCGAGCATGACGGAGCCGCTGATGAGCGCGATCACCGTGACGGTGATCAGCACCTCGACCAGCGTGAGTCCCCTCGTGCGACGACGTGTCATGGGCGCTCCTACGTCCAGCGCGGCGTTACATCTCCGCGATCTTGTTGAGCTCCGACTGCTTCATGTCGTCCCGGATGTCGTCCGGGGTGTTCTCTTTCCGGTCGTTGCCGGACGAGACGACATGAACCTCGTTGGTGGCCTCATCGCACTTGATCTTGTACGGCTGGCCCCAGGGATCGTCCGTCTTGTTGCCGTCGATCTGCTTCGCGCTCACCAGCGTCTGGATGGTCGGACACCCGTCGCTGCCCGCGCCGAGCTGCTGGTACTGCTCCGCGGCGCTCTTGATGATCGTCGCCCCGGTATAGGCGCTCTTGACGCGCGACTGCTTGAGCTTCGGCCACACCACGAGCGTGGCGCCGCCGGCGATGATCGCCATGATCGTCACCACGATCAGCACCTCGACCAGGGTCACGCCCCGCGAGAGCCTCCGGCCCAGCCGTCGAATCCTTCTTGCGCTGCTTGCTCTGTTCGTCTCCATCTCTCACTCCACCCTGTCAAGTCCGCCGATTTCGCCGTCCGGCCCGTCGCTCATCAGATCGTATCCCTCCGGATCCTTCCTGCCAGGGCAGGTGAGCCGGAGCGGCCTGCCCCACGCGTCGACCGGGTCGATCGCGAGGTATCCCTCGCGCTTCAGCTCTTCCAGGGAGCCCGGGCACCGCCGCTCGTGATCGGCGCGGTAGAGCGTGATCGCCCCGTGGACGACGGACAACGTGGCGCGGGTCGACCGAATTCCCACCAGCCGCCGCTCGCGCGCGCCGAGCAGCAGCAGCAGGACCGCCATCGCGATGCCGGCGGCGAAGGGCTTCGCGCGCGCCACGCCGCTCCGCCGGAAGAGCCCGCCGCCGCGCTCCCAGGGGAAGAAGATCGTGCTCTCTCGCTGCCTGCGGCGCCCCATGAGCCACCTACCCGACGAAGCTCGACATCTGGATGAGCGGCATGAGGATCGAGATCGCGATGAACGCGACCGCGCCGCCCATGATGACGATCATGAGCGGCTCGAGCAGGCTGGTGAGCACCTGGACGCGGGTCTCCACGGCGGAGTCGTAGGCGTTGGCGACGTTCTCCAGCATCGACTCGAGCTGCCCGCTCTTCTCACCGATGGCGATCATGTGGGTGACGATCGGCGGGAACCGGCCGCTGCGCTTCAGCGGCTCGGCGATGCTCTGGCCCTCGCGGATCGAGGCGATGGCGTCGACGACGACCTTCTCCAGGGCGGCGTTGCCGAGCACGCTCCGCACGATGTCCATCGCGCTGAGGAGCGCGACGCCCGACGAGAGCAGCGTCGCGAGCGTCCGGGCGAAGCGCGCGATGGAGAGCATCTGGATGAGCTTGCCGAAGATCGGCGCCCGCAGCACGAACGTGTCCCACCGGAGGCGCCCCTTCGGCGTCCGCACCCAGCGGCGGAACCCGTAGATCGCGCCGGCGAGCGCGAGCAGCACGAGCCACCAGTAGCTCGCGGCGAACGCCGAGGTGCCGATGAGCGCCGCGGTGTACCAGGGCAGCGCCTGGTCCATCGAGGCGAAGATGCCCGTCACGTTCGGCACGACCGCGATCATGAGCACCGAGATGAGCCCGATGCCGATGAGCGCCATCAGCGCCGGGTAGGCGAGCGCCGCGGTCACCTTGCCCACGAGCTTCGCCTGGTTCTCCATGAAGGTGGTCAGGCGGGTCAGCACGCCCTCGAGCGTGCCGGAGGCCTCGCCGGCGCGCACCATGCTCACGTAGAGGGGCGGGAAGACGGAGGGGTGCGCCTCCAGGGCCTTCGCGAAGCTCGTGCCCTCGCGCACCTGCTCGCGCACCTGCGTGAGGACCTTCTTCAGCGACTCCTTCTCGACCTGCTCGATGAGCGCGTTGAGCGACTCGAAGAGCGGGATGCCGGCGCCGATGAGCGTCGCGAGCTGGCGGGTCATCACGGCGACCTCGGACGTCGAGGGGCGGCCCGCGAAGGCGAGGATCTTGATGTCGCGCTTCGCCTTCGCCTTGGCGGCCTGCTCCTCGGTCGCGCCGGTGAGCATGATGCCGTCCTTGCGCAGGGCGGCGCGCAGGGCCTTCGCGTTCTCCGCGTCGCGGACCCCTTTGACCGGCTTGCCGGTGCCGACGAGGATGCCTTTGTATTCGAATACCGCCACGGCCTTCCCTACTCGTCGACGATGACGTCTTCCTGGGTCGCCGCGAGCACCTCCTCGACGGTGGTGGTGCCCTGGAGCACCTTGCGCGCCCCGTCGTCACGGAGCGTATCCATCCCCTGGGAAATGGCGACCCGCTTGATGGTCTGCGCGTCCGCGCTCTTCAGGATGAGCGGGCCCACCGCGTCGTCGATGATCATCAGCTCGTAGATGCCCCGCCGGCCGATGAAGCCCTTCTGGTTGCAGGCGTCGCAGCCCCCGGGTTTGTAGAACACGGCCCGGTCGATGTCCTGCCCGATGTAGTCGTATTTCTGTCCGTGCACGCCGTACCGGTTCGACAGCTTCCGCCGGGCCTTCCAGGCGAGCCGGTCCTGGTCGAGGCCGAGCTGCTGGAGCTCGTAGTCGGAGGGGCGGTAGGCGACCTTGCAGGTCGGGCAGAGCAGGCGCACGAGGCGCTGGGCGAGGATGCCGATCACGCTGCTCCGCACGAGGAACGGCTCGATCTCCATCTCGACGAGGCGCGTCACGGCGCCGGCCGCGTCGTTCGTGTGGATGGTCGAGAGCACGAGGTGGCCGGTGAGCGACGCGTGGATCGCGATCTCGGCCGTCTCCTTGTCGCGGATCTCGCCGACCATGATCACGTCCGGGTCCTGCCGGAGGAAGGCGCGCAGCGCCGAGGCGAAGGTGAGCCCGATCCCGGGGTGGACGTGGATCTGGTGAATGCCGCCGATCTCGTACTCGACCGGGTCCTCGGCCGTGAGGATGTTCCGGCTCGGCTCGTTGATCCGGTTGAGGCAGGCGTAGAGCGTGGTCGTCTTGCCGCTGCCGGTCGGGCCGGTGACGAGGATGATGCCGTCCGGCCGCTGGATGAGCCCGTCCATCAGGGCGTACTCGCGCGGCGCGAAGCCGAGGTCGTCGAGCCCGAGCAGGACCGAGGCCTTGTGCAGGATACGCATCACGATCCGCTCGAAGCCGCGGCTCGTCGGCACCGTGGAGACGCGGATGTCGACGCTCTTGCCCGCGATCTTCAGCGTGATGCGGCCGTCCTGCGGGAGCCGCTTCTCGGCGATGTTGAGCGACGCCATGATCTTCACGCGCGCGATGATCGGCGCCATGAACTGCTTCGAGGCGCGCTTCGCGACGTAGAGCTCGCCGTCGATCCGGTAGCGGACGACGACGTCGCGCTCCTCGGGCTCGATGTGGATGTCGCTCGCGCGCTCGCGGACGGCCTGCGCGAAGAGGCCGTTGACCCAGGCGATGATCGGGGCGTCGTCGTCCGAGTCGATGATGTCGACGAGGTTGTCCTCCTCGAGCGCCGCCTCGCCCTCGAGCTTCGTCCCGCCGTCCTCCTTCTTCTCCCAGATGCGGTTGATCGCGTTCAGCACGGTGTCGCTCGTCGCGACGGCGATCTCGACCGGCTTGCCGAACAGCGCCCGCACGTCGTCGATCGCGGTCGTGTCGAGGGGGTCGGCGGTCGCGCAGTAGACGACCCCATCGTGCTCGGCGAGCGGCAGGATCTTGTGCTGCTTGGCGTAGGTGATCGGCACCCGGCTCGCGAGCTCGAGCGGCACCGCGTCGATGTCGATGCGCTGGAGGAAGCCGACCTCGCACTCCTCCGCGAGCGCCTTCGCGATGCTCGCCTCGTCGGCGATGTTGGAGGAGACGATGAGGTCCGCGAGCGGCTGACCGCGCTCGCGGACGGTGTCGTAGAGCGGCACGAGCCGCTCCGCGGGGACGACGCCCCGGCGGACCAGGATCTCGCCAAGATACTGCTGCATGCTCATTCGACCCGCTCCATCTGCCGCCCGCCGATCGGTCGCCGCGGCGTTCGCGGGGGCGGCGCGGCCCCGTTCGGCGGCGGGGGCGGGGGCGCGTCGCCGTCCATCTCCACCATACCAGGGGGCATCGGCCCGCCGCCGGCGCTCTTGCCGCCGAAGACCGGCAGCCCCACCGGCTCCACCGGCGTGTGCTCCCGCGGCACCTTCGGCCGGGCCTCCTCCTCGAGCCGCGCGCGCTCCTCCTCGGTCAGGATCGACTGCCGGATGTCCTCGACGAGCCCGTTCGACCGGCCGAAGTCGCGCGGCGGCTCCCACGCGGCGCTGTCGCTGAAGACGAAGTAGCGGTCGATGAACTCCTGCCGCTCCTGCATCTTGCGCTCGAAGATGGCGCGGAGGTCCTCCTGGTCGCGGATGACGTAGGGCGTCAGCACGAGGAGCAGGTTCGTCTTCGTCTTGGTCCTGACCCGCTGCCGGAACAGGAACCCGAGCACCGGGATGTCGCCGAGCACCGGGATCTTCGTCTCCGAGGTCGTCGTGCCGTCGCGCACGAGGCCGCCGATCACCACGGTCTGCTGGTCCCGGACGACGAGGGTGGTGCTCGCGGTGCGCTTGTTGATGGGGATCGCGCCGAGCGCGCCCTCGAGCGGGGCGCCGGCGTCGGAGATCTCCTCGGTGAGCTCCAGCCGCACCTGGTCCGAGTCGTTGACGTGGGGGATGACCTTGATCTTCGTGCCGACGTCCTGGCGCGCGGCGGCGCCGCCGAGGCCGCCGAGGCCGCCGAGCAGGCCGCCGAGCCCGCCGAGCCCGCCCGCGGCCCCCGCGCCGCCCGCCAGGCTCGCGAGCTGGTTGAGCCCGCCGCCGCCCACGTTGGTCTGGAGCGGGATGTTCTGGCCGATCGAGATCTCGGCCGGCACGTTGTCGGTCGCGAGGATGTGCGGCGTCGCGAGGACGTTGGAGTCGCCGTCCTGGGCCAGCGCGTGGAGGACGACGCCGAACGCGGGGATCGACAGGCCCGTCCCGAAGATGTTGTTCGAGCCCGGGATCTCGGCGCCCCGGACGCCGAGCGCGAGCGCGCCGAGCTGCGACGGCAAGCCGCCGACCGAGGGGACGACGTTGTTGCCGCCGTACACGAGGCCCTGGCCCTGCTCGGTGTCGAACGGCGCGCCAGCGTGGTAGCCGATGCCGAAATCGAGCGAGCGGTTGACGTTCACGTCCATGATCACGGCCTCGATGAACACCTGCCGGCGCGGCTCGTCGAGCTGGTCGATCACGGCGCGGAGCTGGGCGTAATCGTGGGGGGACGAGGTGATGAGGAGCTTGTTGCTCGCCTCGTCGCAGGTGACCTTCACCTGGCCCTCGAAGATGTCGTCGGTCGAGCCGGGCACCGCGGGGGCGTTGCGCGCGGCCCCCCGGCCGCCCACGGCCGCGCCGCCGCCGCCGCTGCCGCCGCCGAGCACCTGGTTCAGGGTCGCCGACAGCTCCTTGCAGCCGGCGTGCTGGAGCGAGAGCACGTGGACCTGCCCCTCGCCCGACTGCGGCACGTCGAGGCGCTTCAGGATGCCGAGGACGCGCAGGTAGTCCGGCTCGGAGGCGGTGATGACGAGCGAGTTGGTCCTGTCGTCCGCGATGATGCGGGCGCCGGTGCCGCCGGCGCCGCCCCGGCCGGGCCTGCCGCCGGCGCCGCCCGCCGCCCTCGGGTCCACGATCTCGTTCAGCTTCGTCGCGACCTCGGCCGCGGAGCCGTAATGCACCGGCTGCACCCAGAGCTGATCGCCGGCGCCGCCGACGTCGATCTCCTCGACGATGCGGAGCATGCGCTGGATGTTCGATCCGGTGTCCGTGATGATGAGCAGGTTGCCGGGCGGGTAGACGGTGACGTCGCCGTCCTTCGACTTGAACTTGGTCAGGACGCCGCCCGCGTCGTTGGCGTCGATATGGGACAGCCGGTAGAGGCGGGTGACGAACCGGTCCTCCGCGGGCACGGGCGCGGCGGCGCCGAACACGGGGGTCGTCTCCGACACGGCGCCGGGCGTCTCGACGATCTTGAGGAAGCGCCCGTGGGGGATGACGGTGAGGTCGTTCGAGGCGAGGATCGACAGGAACGCGCTGTACGCCTCGGCGACGGTCACCTTCTCCGGCGCGTACACCGTGGCCTTGATCTGCCGGAGCTTGCCGCCGTAGATGAAGCGGCGTCCGGTGATGTTGCTGATCGCCTTCACCAGCTCGGGGAGATCGGCCTCGTCGAGGTTGAAGCTGACCTTGTAGCCGCCGGGCTTCGGCTTGAACTCGATCTCCTGGACGCCTTGCTTCACCCCGGCGAGCGGATCGTCTCCGGCGTCGCCCGGCGCGCCCGCGGCGCCTGCCGCGCCCGGCGCACCGGCGGCGCCCGGCGCGCCCGGCGCGCCCGTGGCTGCAGCGCCCGCGCCCGCGGCGCCCGCCGCGGCCGCGCCCGAGGGGATCCCGGGGCGGCCCGGGGCCGGCGCGCTCTGGCCAGGGGTCCGCAGCACGGGGGCGTTGCGGTTCGCGGGCTGCGCTGCGGCGGGCGGCGCCGCCGCGGCGAGCACGAGCGCCGCCACCGGCGCGGCGAGGAGCCTCCTCCGGAGGCAGCGGGGTCGCTCGAGGGTCGTCATCACCATCAGTCGGCTCGATATTCTCTGCGTGGGTTGATAAGGGGGGAGGCGGCGCCGCTCAGTCGGCGCTCGGCGCGCTCGGCGCGCTCTCGCGCTCGGCCGGCGAGGGGGGCCGCGGCCGCTTCGAGCGGGATGTCTTGCCCAGGGCGGTCTTGCTCGTCGCGGAGGTGGCCTCGCTCTCGGCCTCCTCCGTCGCTTCCGCCGCGGATCCATCGGCGTTGCGGGGCGGCAGGACGGCCCTGGCGACCGACACGAGGAGGAGGCTCATGATCCCGACGAACGTGAGAGAGCCGAGGACGAACGTGCCGACATACAACAGCGTCCGTCGGAGCAGGCTCCCCTCGTTCAATCTCCCTATCCATCGCGCCATGCCGCTACCCTGGTTTCGTCTGGTCTCGTCCGGTGTCGCCTGCTTCGGTCCCCGAGGTTCAGTCCGGAGCGCTCACTTGATGTTGAAGTCGATGTTCATCGGCTTTCCCTTGCGGTTGATCGTCACCGTGAGCCTGTCCGCCGTCCGGAGCCGCGCATAGGCCTCGAGGGCCTTTTGCGGATCGCTCATCTCAAACCCGTTGATGCTGGACAGCCGATCTCCGTTCTCCAGGCCGAGCGTCCCGAGCAGCGAGTCCGGTCGAATTCCGAACATACGGATGCCGACCACCTTGTCGCCCTCCTTCTCGGGGACGATGCGCGCAGAGCGCATCAGCTCGCCCTGGTTCTCCAGGATGGCGTCGACCGCGCTGCGCTCCACGTTGAACTCCGTCTCGCTCACCCGCTGGATCTTCGAGGCGATCTCCGGCGGGACCTTCTTGCCGCCGCGGGCGGCCGCCTTCGACGTCGACGCCGTGGGCGGCGGCGCCGTCGTGGGCGCCGGCGAGGAGCTGGCCCGCGCGCCGGCGTTGGTGCCGCCCACGATGGCCTGGCAGCGCGCGCTGCCGGAGGTCAGCCAGACCCGATCCCACCCCACGTAGTAAACGGTCTGCCCGGCGATCTCATCCCCTTGCCGGCGCAAGATCGCCTTGCCGTCCGAGCCGGCCATGGCCGCGAACGACCACTCCGGATCCTCGGCCTGCGTGATGAGCAGGACGCGGGTGCCGTCGCACGACGGATCCGCGTACGGGTCCTTGTTGGCCATCTCCTGCTGGACGTTCGGGAGCTCGACCGGCTTGCCGTCGAGCGGCCCCGTCACCGAGTCGAACGGGTTCCGCGACAGGATCGGCCCGGCGTTCGTCGCGTGGTCGGTGCTGTTCGCAGTTGACCCGAACGCCCCCGGGCGCGCCGGGGGGCTCGGCGGCGGCGGCGGCGGCGCGTCGACCGCGACGCTGGAGGCCACGAGCTGACCCATGCCCGACGCCTGGAAATAGGCGGCGAGCGCGATCAACACGCCCAGCACCCAGGGAAAATACCGCTTCAGGATCGCGTCGATGCCCATGCGCCCATGCTCCTCTAGGCGAGTTCCATGCCAGTGGTCAATCTTCGGCAGCTCGCCGCCATTTTCACGGAATCACGGAAGCTGCCCCGCCAAGGTGACGCACCCGAAGCGCGTCGGACGGCCTCGCCTTGCCAAAGTGACAAATGGATTTTCATGGGGGTGCCGGCAAGCCGGGGCGGTCGCTCTCCGCCGGGGGGCGCGCGCCGCGTCACTCCAGCTCGCCGAGCTTTCGATAGATGGTGCGCGTGGAGATGCCGAGGAGCTGCGCGGCCACCGACTTGTCGCCCCGGGCGTGGCGGAGCGTCTCGCGGATGAGCCTGCGCTCGACCTCGTCGAGGGGGGTGCCGACCGAGAAGGTCAGCGAGCTCGGCTCGGCCGGGGCAGCCTCGCGGATGAAGTCGGGCAGGTCGTCGACCGAGAGCTGGTCGCCGCGGCAGAGCACCACGGCGCGCTCGATCACGTTCTCGAGCTCGCGGACGTTGCCCGGCCACGTGTAGTCGGTGAGGCGCGCGAGCACGTCGCGCGGCGCCTCCAGGCGGGGGCGGTTGTTCTTCGTGCAGTAGACGCCGAGGAAGTGGTCGACGAGGAGCGGGATGTCCTCGCGCCGGGTCCTGAGCGGGGGCGCCGTGATCGCGATCACGTTGAGCCGATAGAACAGGTCCTCGCGGAAGCGGCCGGCGGCGACCTCGGCGCGGAGGTCCTTGTTGGTGGCCGCGACGAGGCGCACGTCGGCGCGCACGGTGTCGCCGCCGACGGGCTCGTACTCGCCCTCCTGGAGCACGCGGAGGAGCTTCACCTGCACGGCCGGCGAGAGCTCGCCGATCTCGTCGAGGAACAGCGTGCCGCCGGCGGCCTTGGCGAAGCGGCCCTCGCGCTTGGCGAGGGCGCCGGTGAACGCCCCGCGCTCGTGGCCGAAGAGCTCCGCCTCGAGGATGGTCTCCGGGATGGCGGCGCAGTTGACCGCGACGAACGGCCCGCGCGATCGGGCGCTGCGCTCGTGGATGAAGCGCGAGAGCAGCTCCTTGCCGGTGCCGCTCTCGCCGAGCACGAGCACCGTGGCGCTCGAGGGCGCCGCCTGGGTGGCGATGTCGAGCACGCGGCGGAGCGTCGGGCTCGAGCCGACGATCTCGCGCTTCGTGAGCAGCTTGATCTCCTGCCGAAGCGAGCGGTTCTCGGCGACGAGCGACTGGCGCTCGGCCGCCTTGCGCACGCTCTTGATGATCGTCATCCGCTTGAGCGGCTTCTCGACGAAGTCGTAGGCGCCCTCGCGCATGGCCTGGACCGCGGTCTCGACGGTCCCGTACGCGGTCATCATCACGACCTCGGTGTCGGGCGCGATCTGCTTCAGCGCGCGGAGCAGCTCGAGGCCGCTGACCCCCGGCATCATCAGGTCGGTGAGGACGACCTCGACGCGGCGGCTGCGCACGATCTCGAGCGCCGCCTTGGCGCTGTCCGCCGTGATGACGCGCATGCCGTCGCGCTGGAAGATCTTCTCGATGGAGGCGACGTTCGACGGCTCGTCGTCGACCACGAGGACCGTGGGGGCGCCGGGCGGCGGCGCGGCGCCAGCGGGCGGAGGCGCGCTCGGCGGTGCTCCGACTTGTGCCAGATCGTCAGCCATGCGCCACTATGTCATAGGTGCGAGCGCGGTGTCCAGCCGAGCACGGGTCTGACAAAGTCCGATCGGCCGGTCTGACAAAGTGGCACGCCGACGTTGTCAGGATGCGCTGCCCGGGAAAGCGCGCGATCCGGGGCGCGACGGGGCGCGGGCCGGCGTCGCCGGGGTCAGCGGATGAGCTTCGAGAGGTGCTTGAAGTCGTCCGTCCCGGCGACCCGGAGCCAGTCGAAGACGAGGGTCTCCGCGGTCGTGATCGTGGCGCCGGCCGCGCGGCAGAGGTCGAGGCCGGCGAGCCGGTGGTCGTCGCGGCGCGAGGCGACGCCGTCGAGGGGCACGTGGACCTCGACGCCGCGGCCGGCGAGGTCGCGCACGGTCTGGAAGACGCAGACGTGCGCCTCCAGGCCGACGACGACGGCGGTGCGCGGTGCGCGCTGGGTGAGCGCGCGGTCGAACTCGACGGCGTCACAGGCGGAGAACTCCATCTTGGAGAGGACCGGCGCGCCCGCCTGGGCGAGCTTCTCGGCGATGGGCGCGATGGTCCGCCCGAGCCCCGCTGGGTACTGCTCGGTCGCGAGGACGGGCGCGCCGAGGCGCCGCGCCGCCTCGATGAGCACCGTCGCCGCGCGGGTCAGCGCGTCCATCTGGGGCGCCGGCATCGCGGCGGCGAGCTTCTCCTGGACGTCGATGATGATGACCGCGCTCGCGGCGGGATCGAGTCTTCGCATGGCGGCTACCTCGTGGCGCGGAAGCTCTTCAGGAACCGGAGCAGGTCGCTCCGCAGGTCGAAGCGGAGGAGCGCCTCGCCGATCACGGCGCCGCCCTCGCCGACGAGGACGCCGGGCAGGACGGTCATCGACTCGAGGAGGTCGCCGGGGCGGACGGTCTTGCGGCCGGCGAACGCGCAGCGGCGGCCGTCGTTGGCGGTGAACTCGAAGGAGTAGGGCAGGGTGCCGGTGCGCGCGAGGTCGAGCCCGAGCCGCCCGGACAGGTAGCGGTGGTCGGCGAACCCCTCGGCGTCGATCTCGCCCTCGATCTCGACCTCGGGCTTGCGCAGGAAGTGGAGGAGGCCGCGCGAGCGCGCGCGGATCGTGAACGACATGGGCCGCTCGTCGGCGGGGGCGTCGACCAGGTGGAAGCTCCCGGCCATGGTCTCGCAGAACTCGAAGCCGCGCATCACGCCCCCGGCGTGGCGCCGCGGGGCGGCGCCGGCAGCGGCGGGCCGGCCGTCGCCTCCGTGAAGTCCTCGGGCGGGAGCACGAGCCGCTCGACGCGGCGGCCCGCGGCGAGGGCGTCGACGATCTCGGGGACGTCCGCGGCCGTCACGCGGCCGTAGAAGTAGCCGTCCGGCTCCACCGCGATGACGGGGCCGGCCCAGCAGACGTCGAGGCAGCTCGAGGTGCAGGCGCGCGCCTCGACCCTGGCGAGGCCGCGCTCGGCGAGGGCGGCCTTGAGCTGCGCGTGGATCCCCTCGGCGCCGCGCTGGGCGCAGGAGCCCTTCGGAACGCCATCGGGGCGGCGGTTGACGCAGACGAAGAGGTAGCGCTTTCGCTGGGGCACGGGGCGGATCCTCGTGCGGGGCGGGCGCCAGGTCAAGCTGGGGCGGGGGAGGGCGCGGGGCGCGCGCAGCGCGGGGAGAGAGGACGCGGCGGCCGAGGGGTGGGGGAGGACACGCCGCGCGCGGGCTCAGCCGGCTGCTTGTCGCCGGCGGCGCAGCGCCAGGTTCACGATCCCGATCGGCGCCACGACGAGCACGAACGCGAAGCCGAGGACGCCCACCGCGAGGCCCGCGAGGCTCGCGAGCGCGAGCCAGAGCACGTCGCTCGCCGCCGGGCCGGACGAGGGCGCATCCACGCGCATCTCCCGGCGCAGCTCGCCCACCGTGCGGTCGAGCAGCGCCTCGAACGGGCGGCCATACAGGGTCTCGCTGCGGCGGCCGCGGAAGAACGCGCGGACCGTGCGGCGGGGCGCCGAGAGCAACCCGGCGAAGAGGCCGCCCAGGTTGAGCTGCCACGCGGCGACGAAGTCCTTGCAGCCGGCGCCGATCTCCCAGGCCGAGATCTCGAACTCGCCGATCGTGTTCGTGTCGTAGCCCGTGAGCACGTGGTGCAGGTCGTGGTAGCGGACCGCGCGCACCCGCGCGTGCGTGTTCGGAAACGGGACCGGGAGCGGGCCGAGCTTGAAGTCGACCCACGCGTCGCCGTACCCGCCGTCCGCGCCGAAGCGGTTCACGTCGAAGTAGATCGCCCGCGCCTGCCGCATCGTGAGGCCTTCGTCGTAATGGACCAGAGCCATGGCACCACCTCATTCAATGACTTCAGTCACTGACCATGGTCACCATGAACGCTCGTCCTGTCAAGCGTGGAGGGGGGTTGACTCGATCGAGTGCGTGGAAACAGATTCCCCGGACGATGAGCAAGGTCAGTAAAGGCTCGGCGAAGCGCCGGAAGGGAGCTGCCACGCCGGCCACGCCGGATGCGCCGTCCACGCCGGCGCCCGGGCGCGGCGGGCGCGCCCAGCAGAAGCTCGACACCCGCCGGCGGATCCGGGACGCCGCGTGGGCGCTCTTCACCGAGCTCGGTTACGACGGCACGACGACCAAGGCGGTCGCGGAGCGCGCGGAGGTCGCGACGGGGACGGTGTTCGTGCACGCGCGCGACAAGGCCGACCTGCTCATGATGGTGATGCACGACCGGATCGCGGCCACGGTCGACGCGGCGTTCGAGGCGCTGCCGCGGAAGGAGCCCCTGCTCCCGCAGCTCCTCCACGTGTTCCAGAGGCTGTTCGCGATGTACGGCGAGCAGCCGCTCGTGTCGCAGGCGTTCGTGAAGGCCTTTCCGGGCGCGTCAGGCCCGAACGGAGAGCGGATGAACGCCCTCACGTTCGCGTTCCTGCACCGCATCGCGGCCCTCGTGCGCGACGCCCAGGTGCGCGGCGAGGTCGGGAGCGACATCGACCCGCTCGCGGCAGCGCACAACATCTTTGCCCTGTACTTCGCGGCGCTCCTCTCCTGGCTCAGCGGCTTCGTGACGCTCACCGCCGCGCTGGATCCGGTGCTGAAGAACGCCCTCGCGCTCCAGCACCGAGGGCTCCGCGCATGAGCCATGGGCCGGGCGCGCGACGGTCCGGCTGGCAAGGCCCCGGCGCGCAGCCCTCAGCCCGCCTCAGCCATCGCCTCGCTCCGGACGGCCGGCGCGGAGCGCGGCGAGCACCTCGGCGTGAGCGCGCGGGTCGCCGGCGGCCACCACGTCCCCGGCGCTCGCGGCGTCGAGGGGGCGCCCTTCCCAGTCGGTCATGATCCCTCCGGCGCCGGTGATCACGGGGACGAGCGCCGCGAAGTCGTGGAGCTTGAGGCCGTGCTCGACGACGACATCGACGCAGCCGCTCGCCACGAGGCCGTACTGGTAACAGTCGCCCCCGTAGCTCACGAGCTTCGCCCGGGCCGCGACCGCCCCGAAGGCGCGCGCCGCCGCCGGCGAGAAGTACTGCGGCCCGGTCGTGGAGAGGCGCACCTCCGAGAGCCCCGCGCAGGCGCGGACGCGCGCCGGCTCGCCGTTCCACAGCGTCTCCCGGCCCACCACGCCGAGCCAGCGCTCCCCCAGCACGGGCTGATCGATGACGCCGAGCACGGGCCGCCCCCGGTGCAGCAGGGCGATGAGCGTGCCGAAGAGCGGCTTGCCCGTGATGAACGCCTTCGTCCCGTCGATGGGATCGAGCACCCACACGAGCTCCGCCCCCTCGTTCTCGCGGCCGAGCTCCTCTCCCACGATCCCGTGGCCCGGCGCGCGCGCGGCGAGGATTTCCCGCAAGGCCGCCTCCGCCTCGCGGTCCGCGACCGTCACCGGGCTCGCGTCCTCCTTGTCGTCGGCCTCGATGCCCTTGCGGAAATAGCGCCGGATCACGGCGCCGCTCGCGTCCGCCAGCCGCTGGGCCAGATCGACAAGTTCCTGGGAAGGGATCATCGTCTCCGTCCTCCTCGAGGTCCCCACGAGGCGAACCCGTGGGCGCGATCCAGTACGCGCGGCGCGCGCGCACCGCAACCGGCGCGGCGCTCAGGCCCGGCGCGCAGACTCCCCATCACACGGGCGCAGCGACGACTCCCGTGGATGCGGCGCCTGCGCGCCCCCCGACAGGCACGCTCGCAGGTACGATCCCAGCGTCTCGGCCGCCCGGGCGCCTTCAGGGTGGTACTCGGCAAGGACCGGTCCGTTGTGCGGCATGTCGCGCAGCACGTCGAGCGTGACGTCGACACGCGCCTCGCGGGCCCGTCGCGCGAGCTCCAGGCCCTCGTCATGGAGGCGCTCGGCGTCGCCGACCTGGATGAACAGCGACGCCAGGCCGTCGAGCCGCGCGTGCAGCGGAGACAGCCGGGGGTCGTCGAGCGGGATCGCGCCCGCGAAGTCGCGCGCCTGGCGCAACAGGCCCTCCGTGGTCCCGTAATCGGTCGGCTCGTTCGCGCGCGTCGAGGCGCTGCTCGAGGTGAGGTCGAGCCAGGGAGAGATCAGCGCGGCGCAGCGCGCCTGCTCGCCCCGGTCGCGCAGCGCGAGCTGGGCCACGAGCGCGAGGTTGCCCCCGGCGGAGTCGCCCGCGAGCGCGATCTCCCCGGGCGCGTGGCCCCGCTCGACCAGCGCGTCGAAGGCGGCGAGCGCGTCGTCGAGCTGGGCGGGATAGCGATGCTCCGGCCCGAGCCGGTAATCGATCCCCACCACGCGCGCGCCGCTCGCCAGCGCGAGCCGCGCCATCATGTCCGCGTGGGTCTTCGTGGAGCCGAACAGGTACGAGCCTCCATGAAAATAGAGGATGACCCCTCGATCCATCGCGCCCGGTGGCTCGAACCACACCGCAGGGATGCCCCGCAACGTGTCGCTCGTTCGCTTGACGCGCCGGACGGTCTTCTCGGGATAGAAGCGCGCGTCCATGTCGGCGCGCATCCTCGGATATGGCCAGCCGAGCATGTCGATGAAGTCGCGGCGGAGCGCCCGGACAACCCACTCGAAGCCGAAGCCCCAGCTCGGGCGAGCGGGCCCCCGGCGGGCGCGCTCGACGGCCGTCTCCATGAACGCGAGACTGAATATCCCCATGAAACGCAGCATCATGGCGAGAACCTTAATGCGCGCTCCCCGCGGGCGCGTCGCTCTCGGAGCGCATCCGCTCGATGCTCCGCGCCGAGCTCGACGTCGCCGCCCCCCGGATCGAGAGCGCGGCGACGTCAGCCCCGCTTCCGCGGGTCGCCCCGGAGGATGGGGTAAGCCATCAGGAGGCTCAGCCACACCACCAGGAACTTGGGGTCGGCCAGCGTCTCGAACGGGATCTCGAACCGATCGTTCTGGGCCTCCGCCGCCTTGCGCTGCTGCGCCTCCGCGACCGCGGGGCTCATGACCTGGGGTAGCCGCTTCCCGCCGATCTCGGCGGTCGTGCCGCCCGACCCGGGCATCTTCGGCAGCAGCGTGCCCTCGGCGATCGCCCTCTCCTCCGGCGTGCGCGTCGCGACATCCGGGTCGATGATCACCGCCGCCGGCTCGAGCTCCTCGGGAAGCTCGGCGCCGGAAGGGTCCACCACCGGGCCCCGCGCGATCTCCTCCGGGCGATCCACCGGGATGTAGCGCGGCGCGACCTCGCCCGGCCTCCGGTCGCGGAGCTCGACCGTCACCCGGGTCGGGAGGTACACACGCCGGACCTCCTCGACCGTGACGGTGTCCGTGGCGGACCCCGGCGGCGCGCCGGCGAGCTCGGGGACCTTCGCGCGCGCGGCGTCGATCGCCGCCTGCTCCGCGTCGATCGCGGCCTTGCATCTCGGGAGGGACGGATCGAAATCGAGGCCGACGGCGCTGTGACCCCCCCTGGTCAGCTCGGGCTTCGCCGTGCACTCCTGGAGCACCCGCTCCGCGACCGCGTCGTCCTCCCGGTGCAGCAGCGCGAGCGCGAGCTCCGTGCGATCGTCGATGCCGTTCGCGATCTCCGGCCGGGCTACATAGCGGTACCGCACGCGGAGCGCGACGTCGCGCTGCCCCGTGGCCGTGTCCACGACGGTGACGGCTTCCTTGACGAAGAGGTCCGTGGTCGCGCCCTGGACCTCGCGCCGGCTCACCATCACCCGGGAGCGCCGCAGCCCCGTGAACAGGGAGCGCGTCTGCGCCCGCACGCGCTCGAGGATCTTGAAGTCGCTCGTCTCCGTGGGGACGTAGAGATGGCCCTCGAACTGAAGCAAGGCGGGAGGGCGCTTCGCGTCCGCACCGGCCGTCGCCTTGCCCCGGTCGCCGCACCCCGCGAGCGCCAAGATCCCGATTGTCGGGACAAGACGGAATACTGCACGGAGAAGTGCTACCACAACAGATTTCCCCGACGGCGTGGGTGCAACCTCCGTGAATCTAGCGCCCCTGCCCCCCCGAAGAAACCCTAACTCTCCAGAAAAGCCGAGCGTACATGCGGGGATCGGGGACAGCGACCTCGACGTGAGAGGCCAGGCGCGCAGCGTCCGACCTCGGCGCAGATCGCGACCTGGGTGACCCGGTGAGCCCCGACCCGGGCCCGGGGAGCGAAGCGGCAGGCGAGCCCGGAGATGGGCGGGGCCCGGGGGCGCGGTAGAGGCGTCGCTCGACGGCGCGTCAGGGGATTGCCCTTTCGAAAATCGGATCCATTTGGTCGCCGAGATGAACACGGAAAGCCAGAACCCCGAAACCAGCGGACCCACGCCCTCTGCCCAGCCTTCGGGCGCGGAGCCGGGCGCCCCCCCTCCCGCGTCGCCCGCGTCGCCCGCGTCGGATGAGGCCAGGGCGGCCGGGGCCGTCGAGCTCCCCTTCCAGGCCGAGGTGCAGCAGGTCCTCGCGCTGGTCATCAACTCGCTCTACGCCAACCAGGAGGTCTTCCTGCGCGAGCTCATCTCGAACGCGTCGGACGCCCTGGACAAGGCGCGCTTCCTGGCCCTCACGCGCGAGGGCGTCGCCGAGCAGGCGGGCGAGCCCGCGATCCTCATCACGCTCGACGACGCCGCCCGGACCCTCACCATCGAGGACAACGGCATCGGCATGACCCGGGACGAGGTGGTGGAGAACCTCGGCACCATCGCGCGCTCGGGCTCGCTGGAGTTCCTGAAGGCCAACGCCGAGGCCGCGAAGCAGAAGAAGGACGGCGGCAAGCTGCAGCTCATCGGCCAGTTCGGCGTCGGCTTCTACGCCGCGTTCATGGTCGCCTCGCGCGTCGACGTGCAGACCCGCTCGATGCTGCCGGGCGCCGAGCCCGTCCTGTGGCGGTCGTCCGGCGCGGGCTCCTTCACCGTGGCCTCCGGCGATCGCGAGCACCCCGGCACGAAGATCGTCCTCCACCTCAAGGAGGACGCGCGCGAGTACACGAAGGCCTGGCGCGTCAAGGAGATCATCCGCAAGTACTCCGACTTCGTCCACTTCCCCATCAAGGTGAACGACGAGGTCGCGAACCGCTCGGCCGCCCTCTGGACGCTGCCCAAGTCGCAGATCACCGAGGAGCAGCACGCCGAGTTCTTCCGGCACGTGACCGGCGGCTACGAGGGGGAAAAGCCGCTGCTGACCGTGCACCTGTCGATCGACGCGCCGGTGCAGTTCCACGCGCTGCTGTACGTGCCCGAGAGGGCGCCGGCGGACATGTTCCACAAGGACCGCAGGGCGATCCGCCTCTACGCGAAGCGCGTCCTCATCGTCGAGGACTGCGACAAGCTCACGCCGATGTACCTGCGCTTCCTGCGCGGCGTCGTCGACTCCGAGGATCTGTCGCTGAACGTCTCGCGCGAGATGCTCCAGGAGAACCGCACGCTCTCGCAGATCGAGCAGCAGATCGTCAAGCAGGTGCTCAAGGCGCTGAAGGATCTCTCCGAGTCGGACCCCGAGCGGTACGCGACCTTCTGGAAGGAGTTCGGCCGGGTCATCAAGGAAGGCGCGACCAGCGACTGGAAGAACAAGGACGCGATCGCCGAGCTCTGCCGGTTCGAGTCGATGAACACCGAGGCCGGCAAGGCGATCTCGCTGCGCGACTACGTGGAGAAGATGCCGGACGAGCAGAAGGAGATCTATTACGTGACGGGGCTCGGCCGCCGCGCTGTCGAGCAGAGCCCGCACCTCGAGGCGTTCCGGAAGCGCGGCTACGACGTGCTGTTCCTCGTCGATCCGGTCGACGAGTGGTTCGTGAAGGCGCTGAACGAGTTCGACAAGCGCCGGCTCAAGAGCGTGACGCACGGCGACGTCGACCTCGGCGGCGAGCCGGAGAAGAAGGACGAGCCCGAGGCGTCGGTGGACGCGGCCGTGGCGGCGGTCAAGGCGGCGCTGGGCGACCGCGTGAAGGACGTGCGCGTCTCGCGGCGCCTGACCGACAGCGCGAGCTGCCTCGTCGCCGCCGAGGGCGACCCAGGGGCGAACCTCGAGCGGATCATGAAGCTCATCGACCAGAACACCGAGGAGTCGAAGCGGATCCTGGAGCTCAACCCGGGGCACCCGGTCGTGAAGAACCTCAACATCCTGGCGGGGCGCGAGCCCGACTCGGAGCGGGTGAAGCAGTGGTCCGAGCTGCTCCTCGACCAGGCGCTCCTCGTCGAGGGCGTGGTGCAGGAGCCGGCGAAGCTCGTCCGGCGCATCCAGGACCTGCTCGCGCAGGTGAGCACGGCGGCGGTCGGCGGCCAGTAGCCCCGCACGGGCGGTTTCTTGGCCCTGATCCGGGCCTCATAGTACGCGCGCCGGGGTGGCATCGGACGAGGACGGCAGGTTGTCCCGCTTCGCAGCGCCCGCGCTCGGCCGCCGGGCGTTCCTCCGGGCGCTCGGGGTGGCGGGCGGCGCCGCGGCGGCGCCGGGGCTCTGGGACCCGGCGCCGGCGCTCGCCGCGGCGTCGAGGGTGAAGGGGGTAGAGACCTCCGCGATCGGCGTGACGCTGAAGCTCGAGCTGTCGCAAGCGCCGTTCCCCTGCGACGGGGCGCCGTACCGGGACGAGACGGTGATGGTCTTCGTGCCGGCCCACTACCGCGCGCCGGAGAGCGGTGAGCTCGATCTCGTGATGCACTTCCACGGCCACGTCACCACCGCGGAGCGGGCCATCGCGGCGCACAAGCTCCGCGAGCAGCTCCACGAGAGCAAGCAGAACGCGGTGCTCGTCGTGCCGCAGGGCGCGGTGAACGCGGCCGAGTCGCCCCCGGGCAAGCTGGGGCAGCAGGGCGGCCTCCGGCGGCTGTGCGGCGAGCTCGCGGCGGTGCTCTCGAGCCCCGCGGCGCGACGGGCGCTCGGCGACTCTGCCGTCCCGCGGCAGGCGAGGCTCGGCATGCTCTGCCTGTCGGCGCACTCGGGCGGATACCGCGTCGCGGCCGCGTGCCTCCGCCACGGCGGCTGCGAGGTGAACGAGGTGTACCTGTTCGACGCGCTGTACGGCGAGGTCGACGCGTACCGCGACTGGGTGCTCGAGCGGAAGGACCGGTCGGGGCGCGACAGGCACAAGCTGATCAGCCACTTCGTGGCGGGCGACGTGCGGCGGCTGAACCTGGAGCTCGCGCGCGCGCTCGAGGCGCAGGGGGTCTCGTGCCTGCACGAGCGCCGCCCGGGCGAGCTCACGCGCAAGCAGCTCCTCAGCGGCCGCGCGATCTTCATCCACGCCCCCATCGCGCACAGCGCGGTGACCTTCGAGCAGAACGCGTTCCGCGATTGCCTGTTCGCGTCGGGCCTCCGCCGCCAGCTCCGGTCGAGCTGGTTCGAGAAGCAGGACGAGCCGCGCCGGATCGACGTGCGCTCCCGGTCCTGAAGCCGGCGCCCGCGTCGCACGCCGCGCGCCCGGGCGGCGCCGGCCGGCGCCGGCCAACGCCCGATGCGCGCTGCGCGGCGCGCGTCAGTGCCGGAGCGAGACGTCGGCCAGCGCGAGGCGCGCGTCGTTGATGAACGCGCTGTCCGGGAAGCGGCGAATGAACGAGCGCAGCGTCGTCTTCGCGTCGTTCCAGGCCTGGATGTCGAGGAGGCACTCGGCGAGGAGGAAGGTCGCGTCGTCCATGACCTCGCGGTCGGGCGACGCCTCGGAGAGCGTCATGAGCAGCGGGATCGCGTCGCGCTGCCGGTTCAGCCTGCGGTAGGCGCGCGCCAGGTTGAGCCGGGCCGAGGGGGTGTGCGACGCCGTCTCCTTCTGGCGGATCGCGTCCTCGAAGGCGACCGCGGCCTCGTGCCAGCGGCCCGTCCGCATGTGATCGAGGCCCGTCTGGTACGACTTGATCGAGAGCTCCGACCGCGCCTTGTCGACAGCGTCCGTGAAGAACGCGAGCTCGGCCCGGGTGAGCGGCGCCTTCCGCAGCGCCTCGAAGCCCTCGATCACCTCCTGCCGCCGCTCGGCGCGGATGAGCTCGTAAAACGCCGCGGCGTCGCTCTCGGCCTTGGCGCGCGCGTCGCTCCGCTGCTGCATTTCCTTGAGATCGGCCTCGTGCTTCGCGATGCGGTCACGCGCGCCCTTGGTCTCGGCCTGGACGGCGTCGACGCGCGCGTCCCAGGCGAGCTTGACCACGCCGATCACCACGATCACGAAGAGCAGGTTCGCGCTCGCGCTGTTCCAGAAGGCGCGCCGCTCGTACGCCATCTGGCGCTTGGAGATGCTCTTCAGATCGGCGGCGAGGGCGTTCGTGAGGTTGTTCGTCTTGATGATGAGCCCACGGGACTCCACGATCTCACGCTTGATCTCCCGGAGCTCGTCGTCGAAGTCGTGCATTTTCAGGTCCTGAAACCGCGCCCTGTGCAGGGGGCCGCGCTCGTGCTAAGGGGGCCGCGCACGCGGACCCCGACCGCGCCCGGAACGCCGCGAACGCGGACGCCCGAGCCGCGCCAGGGGGCCGCGCCCGCGGTCCCCGGCCTCGCCGACAGGCCGCCCTTACGCTACCAGGAAGCTCTGCCCATGGACACAAGCGACATCCGAAAAGGCCTCAAGATGATGGTCGACGGCCAGCCCTACTCGGTCATCGACTTCCAGTTCGTCAAGCCGGGAAAGGGGCAGGCGTTCACCCGCGTCAAGATCCGGAACATGGCGACCGGCGCCGTGCTGGAGCGGACGTACAAATCGGGTGAGAAGCTGGAGCCGGCGGACGTGGAAGAGCGCAGCCTCCAGTACATCTATCCCGAGGGCACGGACTTCGTGTTCATGGACCCGGCCACCGGCGAGCAGCTCACCGTCCCCGGCGAGAAGATCGGCGAGGACTCCCAGTGGCTGAGCGACGGGATGTCGATCGACGTGACCCTGTTCAACGGGCAGCCGATCGGCGTCAGCATGCCCCCTCACGTGGTGCTCCAGATCGTGAGCAGCGAGCCGGGCGTGAAGGGCGACACGGCGAGCGGCGCCACCAAGCCCGCCACGGTGTCGACCGGCGCGACGGTCAACGTCCCGCTCTTCGTGAAGGAGGGCGAGTGGATCAAGATCGACACGGCCGACGGCAAGTACCTGGAGCGCGTCAACAAGGGCTGATCCTCGGCTGACCCCGGGGGCGACGTGCCGTCGGGGGTCACTTCGCCTCGAAGATCACCGCAGCCGCGCCGACGACGCACGCGACGCGGGCACCCCCGTTGGCCGGCGCGCACGCCGTCGCCTGCGCGAGATCGCCGCCCGACCAGAGGCGCGCGGCGCCGCCCGCCGTCGCGACGAGGAGCCCGCCGGCGGCGGGGACCGCGAGCGTGGCGCCGTCGGGCGACCGCGGCGCGCCCTGCGGGGCGGGCGTGGTGAGCGGGAACGACAGCGCGGCCGACGTCGGCGCGGCGGCGCGCAGGTCGATCGAGACGAGCGCGGCGCCGAGGGCGATGTCGAAGCCGCGCTCGGACGCGGCGAGCGGGGAGAAGGGCAGCTTCTCGGTCCCGGCGCAGCGCTCGGGCGAGGCCGCGCCCGCGCGGGCGCGAGGGCCCTGGGCGCGGAGCAGCGGGAGCGGGACCTCCATCTCGCCGACGGCGTCGGGGGCGCTGCGGAACAGCGCGAGCAGCGTGGGCGCGTCGCAGCGCCGCTCGACGGCGACGAGCTGCGCCGGGCCGGCGTGGACCGCCGCGGGCCAGGGCGGGACGTCGGTCGCCGACTCGGTGGACGCCGCGGGATCGACGCGCACGACGCCCTGCGCGGTCCGGACGAGCAGCGCGCCGCTCGCCTCGAACGCGAGCGGGCCGAAGGCGCCGCGGCCGGCCGGCTGCGGCGCGGCGGCGGTGCGGTACACGGCGGCGGCCGTCGCCGGCGGCGCGAGCTTCGCGAGGAGCCTGGCGTCCTCCTTGGCGCGTGGCTCGGCGCCGCCGCGGTCGAGCGCCGCGATCGCCGCGAGCGGGGCGCCCCGCGTGGACGCGGCGACCGCCTCGGCGTGGTCGATCGCCTCCGCGAGGCCTGGCTCCCCGCAGCGCACGGGGCCGACGCCCGTCCAGACGAGGGCCTCGCCCGCGCGCGCGGCGTCGCGGCCGGCGCTCGCGCCGCCCCCGCCCGCGGCGTCGGCGCAGAGGACGGCGTGGAGCCGTCGCAGCCGCTGTGCGGCGGCGGCCACGGATGGCGCGGTGGACTTGCCGCGCGCGTCGCGGAGCAGGGCGGCGGCGAGGCCGCGCAGCGCCTCGCCGGGCTGCGCCGCGTCGCGCGACAGGCCGGCGGGGCGATCGAGGAAGACCAGCGGGACGCGGAGCTCGGCGGCGGCGCCCTTGGAGGCGGGGTGGGGGGCGGAGAAAGGGCGGAGCGCGCCCGCGAGGCCGACCGACACCACGAGGTCGTCGCGGCCGTCCGCGTCGCGGTCGACGACCTCGAGGGAGGCGGAGAGCGCCTCCTCGGGCGGCGGGGTCCGGAGGCGGAGCTCCAGGGCGAGCTCCGGCGGCGCGCCCGCGCCGGGGAGGCGGAGCACCGCGATCCAGCGCGTGGCGCCCGCGCTGGCGGCGCGCTGCTGATCGCCGCACTGCGGGGCGAAATCGAAGGTGAGCGCGGACGGGCCGATCTGGCTCAGGCCGACGCGCGGGGCGCACCCCTGCGCGGCGAGGTCGCCCGGGAGCGCGGCGAGCGTGCGCAGCGCCTGCGGCCGCGCGGCGGGCGCGAACAGGAGCTCGCCGCGCAGGCCGTCGGGCGACCGCGCCCAGGCGACGAGGTCGCGCGCGCCGTCCCCGTCGGCGTCGAGGAGGAGCCCGGCCTCGAAGGTGCGCCCGGTCGGGGCGGCCACCACGGCGCCGCCCTCGAGCGGCCACTGCTTGCCGCCCGCGGGCGCAGGGACGCTGGGCACGACCGCGAAGCGGGGCGGGGCGGCGGCGTCCTGGTCGCCGGCGTCGGCCTCGGGGCCGGCGTCGGCCGCGCCGGGGGCCACGCCGCTCAGCGGGGGCGGCGAGCCGGCGGGCGTCGCCGAACCGAGCGTGTAGGGCGTGTACGGCCTGGAGCTCGGGCAGCCGTCGCAGCCGGTCGCGGCGAGGAGCGGGAGCAGGGCGCGGAGGAGCTTCGAGCAGGATCGATCGGGCATCGCAGGCGGACCAGCCGTTGAAGGCGAGGTACGGCGGGCGGCGCAGGCGTAGCACGGGAGGCGCGCGGACGTCGCGGCGCCGGCGCGAGCGCGCGCGAGGAGGTGGTTGACGATGAGGACGGGGACGGCGGGAGGACCCGATGGCGCCCGTCCGCGCGATGGCGCGCGTGCGCATTTCAGAGTAGCTTGATCGAGGGTAGATGCGCGGGCCGAAACCTCCCAAGGCGATCGAGGGCGAGGACTATTACCTCGAGGGAGGCCGGGTGGTTTTCAAGGCGGCGTATCACCTGAAGCGCGGAACCTGTTGCAACTCGAAGTGCCGCCATTGCCCTTACCGGGAAGAGGCGCCGGCGCCGGCGGGGGAGACGGTGACCGTCATGGTGCCTCGCGTGAAACTTCTCTGAAGCAAAGGCGGCGGTAAGGTCGCGGTCGAGCGCTTGCGGCGGAGGCGCCCTGCGTTCCGTTGCCAGCGCATCAGGCGCCATCTCGACCGCTGCTGGAGAAGCGCGTTCCGCCGGTCCGCGGTGACCTCTCCGCGGCGATCCGCCGGGCTGTCGAAGGCAGAGAGGGCACGCTCGCCATGGAATGTGGGTTGATCCGGATTGAGCGAAGGGTCTAGGATTTTGCACCCACATTCGCGCAGGAGTTCCTATGCGTCGCAGTCTTCGCCCTCTTCTCTACAGCCTCTTGCTCACGGTGCCGCTCGGCTGCAACGCCGCGTCGGACACCAAGCCGCCGTCGCCGGCCACGACGACCGGCGAGCCGTCGCCGAAGGTCGAGGACACGGACGAGGACGGCATCACCGACGAGGACGAAGGGCGCATCGACGCGATCGACACGGATGGTGATGGCGAGCTGGACTTCGAGGACACCGACTCGGACAACGACGGGATATCCGACAAGGTCGAGGGCGCTGTCCGGCCAGGGCAAATGACGCTGCCGGACAGCGACGACGACGGGGTGCCCGATTTCCGGGACGAGGACTCCGACGAGAACGGGATCCCCGACGGGGAGGAGGGCGACGACGACCTCGACGACGATGGTCTGCCCGATTACGCGGACCTCGACGACGACGGCGACGGCCTCTCTGACAAGCTGGAGATCGGCGCGGACCTGTCCGATCCGATCAACACCGACGACGACAGGCGGCCTGACTTCCGCGACACCGACTCCGACAACGACGGCCTCCTGGATCGCTTCGAGCGAGAGCTCGACGCCGACAACGACGGGATCCCGGCGTTCCGCGACCTCGACTCGGACGACGATTGCCGGCCCGACGAGGTCGAGCGGGGCGACGGTGATCCCGACATGCCGCCGGTCGACAGTGACCTCGACGGCGGGGGCGATTTCTTCGATCTGGACAGCGACAACGACGGCCTGCTCGACCAGCTCGAGGACACCAATTGCGATGGCGTGCTCGACCCGGGAGAGTCCAGCACCGCGAGCGAGGACACGGATGAGGACGGGGTGGGCGACCTCATCGAGCTCGCGGCCGGCACGAACCCGAACGACGATCTGGACAACCCCCACGCCAACGGGGATTTCGTGTTCGTCGTGCCGTATCGCGACGATCCGACCCCGGCGCAGGACACGCTCGACTTCTCGACCAACATCTCGCAGGCGGACGTGGTGTTCGCGATGGACACCACCGGCTCGATGAGCGGCTCGATCTCGAACCTGCAGCACGCGCTCCAGGAGATGATCGATCAGCTCGCCGAGGAGATCCCGAGCATCGGCATCGGCGTGACCCATTACAAGGACTTCCCGATCTCTCCGTACGGGGATACCTCCGATCAGCCGTTCTTCCTGGAGCACCGGGTGATGAGCGTGCTCACGCCGGCGGGGCGGGCATCGGTGCAGGACGCGGTGGACTCGCTCAGGGCGAGCGGCGGCAATGATCTGCCGGAGAGCGGCTGGGAGGCCCTTTATCAGATCGCGCACGGGACGGGCACGACCGAGGGGGACGCCGAGGTGCCTGCGTTCAACCCGATGACAGCGCCGCCTGGCACGGTCCCGGCGGGCGAGACGGTGGGGACCCTCGGCGGCGTCGGCTTCCGCACCGGCTCGCTGCCCATCGTGGTGATGATCACCGACGTGCCGAGCCACAACGGCACGATACCGGGCAACAATTACTCCAGGCTCTCATCGCCGAACTACACGCAGGCGCTCAGCTCGATCACCAGCCTGGGCGGCCGCGTCATCGGCATGGTGACGAACACCTCCGACGGGGGCCAGGCCAAGGCCGACCTCACGGCCGGCGCGCTCGCGACCGGCTCGGTGGTTCCGCCGACGGCGTGGGGGCCGGAGGGCATGCGCCCGCCGCAGTGCGCGGTCGGCCAGTGCTGCACCGGCGAGAACGGCAAGGGCGTCGCGGCGACGAACGGCAAGTGCCCGCTCGTGTTCGTGGTCTCCAGCAGCGGCACCGGCCTGAACCTGGCTGTCGTGCAGGCGATCAAGGTGCTCACGACCTACGTCACGCTCGACATCTCGGCGGCGGCGGAGGACGACGAGAGCGACACGATCGACGCCGTGAGCGCCTTCGTCGACAGGATCATCGCCAACAACCTGGCCCCGGAGCCCTGCACCTCCGGGCTCAGGGTCATCGACAAGAACCTCGACGCCGTCGCGGACACCTTCACCAACGTCTTCCCGGGGCCGACGGTCTGCTTCGACGTGCTCCCGAAGATCAACGTCTCGGTGCCTCCCACGGAGGAGCCGCAGATGTTCACGGCGAACATCGTCGTCACCGGCGACGGCGTGACCACGCTCAGCACCCGCAAGGTGTTCTTCCTCGTCCCGCCGGAGATCCCGCCGCCGCCGGTCAACTGACGCGCCTGCGGCGGCCGCTGGCCGCGCCCGGAGGCCGCCAGGGCGCGCCCTCGGCGGCTCGCTGGAGGCGCGGCGGCGCCCGTTTTCGGGTAAAGACGGCCCATGGGTGAAGGCCTGGCCAGCGACGGAGCCCGGGCGTCCGGGCAGGCGCGCGGCGCGGCGCTCCGGGAGCTCGCGTGGCTCTTTCTCCGGCTGGGGACCACGGCCTTCGGGGGCCCTGCCGCCCATGTCGCGATGATGGAGGACGAGGTGGTCCGCCGGCGCGGCTGGATGACGCGCGAGGACTTCCTCGATCTCTATGGCGCGACGAACCTGATCCCGGGGCCCAGCTCGACCGAGCTCGCGATCCACATCGGACACCGCCAGGCCGGATGGGCGGGGCTGCTCGTGGCCGGGAGCTGCTTCATCATCCCGGCGGCGCTGATCACGCTCGGCTTTGCGTGGGGCTATGTCCGGTTCGGCGCGGTGCCGGAGATGTCAGCGCTCCTCTACGGGGTGAAGCCGGTGATCATCGCCGTGGTGGTCCAGGCGCTCTGGGGTCTCGGCCGCGCCGGCTTGCGCTCGACGCCCTCGCTCGTCCTCGCGGCGCTCTGCGCTGGCGCCATCCTGCTCGGGGTCCACGAGCTCGCGGTCCTGGCCGGCGCCGGCGCCCTCGCGGTGGCGCACCGGCTCGCCGCCGGGCGCTCCGCCGGCCCCTCTGCCGGCGCGGCGGCCGCCGTCCCGCTCGCCGGCGGCGCCGCCGTCCCGCTCGCCGGCGGGGTCGCCGCGACGGCCGCGGTGGCGAGCGCGCCGTTCGGGCTCCTGCCGCTGTTCCTGTTCTTTCTCAAGGTCGGCTCGGTCCTCTTCGGGAGCGGCTACGTGCTCCTCGCGTTTCTCCGCGCCGATCTCGTCGAGCGGTACCGGTGGATGACGGAGGCGCAGCTCCTCGACGCGGTCGCGGTCGGCCAGGTGACGCCCGGTCCCGTCTTCACCACGGCGACGTTCATCGGCTATCTCCTCGGCGGGGTTCCGGGCGCTGTCGTCGCCACGGCGGGCATCTTCCTTCCGGCGTTCTTCTTCGTCGCGCTGAGCGGCCCGCTGATCCCCCGCCTGCGTCGTTCTGCCGTGGCCTCGGCCTTCCTCGACGGCGTGAACGCCGCGTCGCTCGCGTTGATGGCGGTCGTCTCCTACCGCCTCGCCCGGGCCGCGGTGGTCGACTGGCTCACCGCCGCCCTTGCCCTCCTCGCGGCGCTCCTCCTGGTCCGTTGCCGCGTGAGCTCGCTCTGGCTGATCGTGGCCGGCGCCGCCCTCGGCATCGCCTCGGTCCACCTCTGAGCCCGTTACCTGGCCGGCGATCGCAAGGAAGCCGGCTCTTCCGCCGCCACCAGCTCCGACCCCGCCCCGATGGTGAACGCGTTCCCCCGCCAGGCGACCCGCCGGTTCGAGTAAGCGTTCAGCCAGCAGAAGAACCAGCACAGCGTCCGCAGCGGCTCCGCGGCCACCAGCGCCAGGTTGGAGCCCGTCGGCCGCAGCGATCTCAGCGCCAGGAACGTCCCCAGGCTCTGCAACATCCAGGCGAACAGCCAGATCTCCAGCGCGAGGCGCGTCGGGCTGAGCAGCACGGTCAGCCAGGCGATCAGCAGCGGCGAGTTGAGCGGCTCCATCACGAAGCAGCGCGGAGCGAGCGCGCGCCGCATCTTCGCCCAGCGGGTGTGCCGATCCAGCGTGCGCATGAGCGAGCAGCTCGTGTTGCGGTTCTCGATCGGATCCAGGCAGAGCTCGACGACGAACCCGCACGCGCTGAAGCGCTGCCCGAGCACGTCGTCCTCCGCCAGCACGCTGGCCACGCCCTCGAACCCTCCCACCCGATCGAGATCGACCCGCCGCATCGCCATCGATTTGCCCACGCTGATCGCCCGCCCCGCGAGCTCGGCCGCCGCGACGACCCCGGGCGCGATGAACGACCCGAGCTGCGCGTTCTCGACCACCGCGCCGAGCGTGCGCTCCCCCGTGCCCACGACCACGCTCGAGACGAGCCCCACGCCGGGCCGCATCAAGATCGACAGCAGCGACTGGAGGTAGTCCGGGCGGACACGCACGTTGGCGTCCGAGATGACGAGGACGCTGCCCTCCGCCCTGCGCTCGAGCTCGAGGAGCTGCGCCACCTTCGGGTTCAACGCCTCGCTCGGGTCCGTCAGGCAGAGCCGCGCCCGCACCTCGGGGTGCGCCGCGATGAAGGCCTGGATCACCGGCACCGCCGGGTCCTCGCGCGAGGCGACGCCGAAGACGAGCTCGTAACATGGATAATCGAGGTGGGCGAAGGACTCGATATTGCTGGCGAGCTCATCGTCCATGCCGGCCACCGGCTTGAGGATGCTGACGAGCGGGGTCGCGCCGAGCGGCCTCGGCGCGCCGCGGCGCGCCTTGAAGCGATGCCGCGTGAGCCTCCACTGGAAGGAGGCCTGAAGCGTCGCATAGATGATGGATGACAGCGCCGTCGGCGCGACCGTCGCCAGATCTCCCCAATCCATGGATGGCGATGCTGACGGAGACGCGTGGCGTCTCGATGGCCGGACCGCAAACCCAGCGCTGCCTTTTCGCGACCGAGGCGTGACAGCGTCAGCTCATGCGGCCGATCAGCTCCCGGGTGATGTTCTTCTGATGGGACTCGAGCGTACCGCCGCCGATCTCGAGCAGCTTGGCGTCCCGGAAGAACCGCTCCACCTTGTATTCGGTGCAGTATCCCCAGCCGCCGAGCACCTGCATGGCGTTGTCGGCCACCTCCTTGCCGACCGGCGCCGCGAAGAGCTTCGCCGCGTCCGTCCCGAGCCGGTTCCGCCGATCGGGGCTGACGTTGCGCGCCACCGAGTAGATGAGCGCGCGCGCCGCCTCGGTCTTCGCGTAGCTCTCCGCGATGTAGCGCTGGATCTGCCCGTGCTCCGCGATCGGCTTGCCGAAGCTCCTTCGCTCTCCGGCGTACTGGATCATGATGTCCAGACAGCGATCCGCGATCCCGAGGCTCATGGCGGCCAGGGTGAGGCGCTCCAGCTCGAGGTTCCTCATCATGTTGCGGATCCCGCCGCCCTCCGGGCCAAGGACGTTCCGGGCGGGCACGACGCAATCGTCGAAGATGAGCTCGCTCATCGTGCTCGCCCGCATTCCCATCTTCGGGGTCTTCTCGTCGGTCGAGAACCCGGGGAACTCCCGCTCCACCACGAAGGTGGTGATCCTGCCCTCGATCGTCGCGTAGACGAGGAAGATCTTGGCCTCCGGGGCATTGGTGATGAGCGCCTTGCGCCCTTTCAGGATGTACCGGTCCCCGTCGCGCCGGGCGAACGTCTTCATGCCGAGCACGTCTGTCCCGCTCGAGGGCTCGGTCATGCCCATCGCGCCGATCCACTCGCCGGAGAGCACCTTGGGCAGGTAGCGCGCGCGCTGCTCGTCGTTGCCGGCGTGGAAGAAGTTGTTCACGAACAGCATCGCGTGCGCGAGGTACGCGAGCGTGAACCCGGGGTCGCTCTTCGCGAGCTCGTGGTGGACGATCACGGCGGCGAGCGCGTCCATGCCCGCGCCCCCGTATTCCGCGGGTACGGTCACGCCGAGCAGGCCGAGCTCGCCCAGCCGCTGCATCAAGGGGACGTTGAGGCTGGCGGTGCGGTCGTGCTCGTCGGCCTGCGGCTCGACGACCTCGCGGGCGAAATCGCGCACCATCTGCCGCAGCATCCGGTGCTCTTCCGTCGGGTTTTCTAGATCGCTTTCCATGGCGGAGGATGACGCGCTCATCACCGCCCAACCTAGCACGTGAAAGCGCGCGCCCGCGACGGCGTGGCACGCGATTCGCTTCATCCCTGGACGAACCCTGTCGAGAGGGGCCGAATGAAACACTGGACCGATGTGGTGCTCTGGAGCGTGGCCCTAGTGTCGCTGCTGATGTGGCTGCTCTCCGTGTTCGGTGTCCTGCCCGGGAGCACCTGGATCCACGTGCTCCTGGTGATCTCCGCCGTGTTCGCCCTGGCCGGGATGCTCCGGCAGGTCCCCGGGCGGCCGCGGGGTTGAGCCGCCGGGCGCCGCGGGAGCGCCCGGCGGCGACTCCATGCCTGTCGCCGCCGTCGAGGGCCCGTCCTGACAGCAGCGGACGCCGGTCGAGTAGTCGAGGTAGCTCCGCGGGTGGGACGTGACGAGCGCCTCGCAGCCCGCGCGGGTCGAGCGCGAGTAGAAGCCGCCGGCGAACGCGCCGCCCGGCTCGTTCACCCACTCGTCGAGGTTGCCCACGAGGTCGTAGACAGCGTCGCTGCCCCAGCGGCTCCTGCACCGGGGGCTCTCGCCCGTCTCCCGGAGGAGCGGCTCCCGGCCGACGCGCACGCGGTTCAGCCGCGGATCCAGGTGGCCGATCGACGCGTTGCCGTGGAGCGCGGACGCGGGGTGCCCCGCCCGGAAGACATTGCACGCGCCCTCCTCGAACGTGTCGCCGTACGGGTACAGCGTGTCGTCCTCGCCGCGGCACGCCGTGACGAACTCCTCGACCGAGCACAGCCGCTTGCCGGCGGCGGCGCAGGCGCTCTCGGCCACGAGGCCGGTCACGTAGCCGCTCGGCCGCGCCCCGGGCCGGGAGCGGGCCACGGCGGCGGTCGCGCGGCCGCGCTGCCATCCGGGGAGCAGCGGCAGCGGGAAGGCGCGCGCGTGGACGTCGCCGAGCCTCCGCCGGCCGGTCGACCACTCGGCGAGCGTGAGCTCGAGGAGGTTCGGGGTCGACGGGTAGTCGGGCGAGAGCGCCTGTCCGGTGGCGCCGTCGACGAGCATCGCCTCGAAGCGATCGACGCAGAAGCGGCCGCCGTCGACGGCGACCATGTCCGCGGGGCACGCGGGCGCGCCCGGCGGCGCGGGGGCGGGCGCCTCGCCGGGCTCCGCCGCGGCCGGGCGCACCGCCGCGCCCGCGCCGCCCGCGGTCGCCGTCAGCGCGGGGCGCGCGACGCCCGCCTCGGCCTGCGCGTCGAGGCCGCTCACCGCGCTCCCGAACCACCGCAGGCTGCCGTCGGCGGTCCAGACGGCGTCGCCCACCACGCAGGCGCCGGGGGCCGCCAGCTCCGGGACGGTCACGAACGCCCCGGGCGAGGGGGCCGGGACCGCGCGCCGCGCGGGCTGCCCGTCGACGCAGAGCGCGCCGGTGTCGTCCGCCGGCCACGGCTGCGACGCGAGCTCCGCGCCGTCGTCGTCGAGCCACACCACGTGGCGCCGGGCCGCGTCGCTGAGCAGCGCGCCCCCCTCGGGCAGGGCGACGAGCCGCACCGCGACGTCGCCCTCGGCGAGCGGCAGCGAGGTCGCGCGCGCCGCGCCGGGCCGGCCGAGCGCGTCGATCGACAGCGCCACGACCCGGGTCGGATCCGCGGCGCTCACGCCCGCCACGATGGCCCCGCCGCCCCGGCGCTCGCACGCGTCGAACCCCGCGCGCACGGGCGATGCGATCGCGACGGCGGGCGGCGCGCGGCCCGGGGCGCTGGCGCCGGGCGCGACCTGCGCGAGCGCGCCCGGCGCGACGAGCGGGCGCGGCGCGCCCGGCGCGATGAGCGCGCCCGAGGCGTCGATCCCGGTGATCTGGAGCCGGTCGCCGAGCACCTCGAGGAAGAGCCCCCGCTCGCGGCCGCCGACGAGCGCCGTGCCGCCTTCGTGGGCGCGCCCCCGCAGCGCGGGCACCGCGAGGGGCTCTGGCAGGAGCCGCACCACGTCGGTCCTCGCGAGCCACCAGGACGCGCCGATGCGCGCGGCGCGCCGCCTGTCCGCGGCGCGGTCCGGCGCGTCGATCGGCGTTCCCGGCGCGCCTCGTGACGTCGCGGCGCCGAGGGCTCCCGGCGTCGCGGCGCCGGGGGCTCCCGACGTTGCGACGCCGGGGGCTCCCGACGTTGCGACGCCGGGGGCTCCCGGCGTCGCGGCGCCGAGGCCCTCCGGCGCGCCGGCCGGCGCCGCGGCGAGCTGCCCGCGCGCGTCGATCCGGTGGAGCTGCCCCGCGGCGAACGCGAGCCCCTCGCCGTCGGTCGTGAGCGCGCCCCACGCGATGCGCGCGCGCCGCGCCGGGAACGGGTCCGGCTCGCGGCGCGGCTGCCCGTCGGCGCGCGAGGCCGAGAACAGCGCGCCGGCGCTCGCCTGGAAGTACGCGCGATCTCCCGCCCACGCGGCGAGGCCCGGATCGTACGCCGGCTGCCCCGGCGCGCGCCGGGCGCCGCTCGCGGCGATGCGCTCGAGCGCGGCGATCTCGGCCGGCGCGAGCGGGGTCGCGTCCGCGAGGCGCGCCGGATCCACGGCGCAGACCGCCCTGGGACCGCCGCCGGCGCCGAGCCGCTGGAGCGACGGCGCCACGCGCGTCGCCTGGCACGCCCCGTTGCGGCCGGTCACGTCGACGACCACCGAGCCCGCGCTCGCGGTCGCGAGGCGCGGATCCAGGTGGCCGCGCAGCGCGCCGTACTCGAGATCTCCCTCGACCACGACGGCGCGCCGGCCCGGATCGAGCTTGCCGTCCTCCCCGAGGGAGGCGAAGGCGATCTGCGCGCTCCCGAGCCACGACGTGCTCGTCTTCTTCGAGCTCGCCGCGTAGTGGAGCAGGTCGATCGCGCCCGGCCTCCCGCCGGCGTCGATCAGCCCCATGCCGTCGAGCGGCGGCCGGAAGCGCAGCCCGGTGGGCGCCGACGTCGCCGCGATCCCTTCGCCCGGCGAGATCCACCGGACCCGCACCTCGACCTCGGGCAGCGGATCCGGCCGCTTCGGCCGCGGCGCCGGGCGAGCGTTCTTCCGGGGCCGGCCGTCGCGCTTGCGGTCGGCGCCGCGCTTGTCGCGCTTCTTCTCGAGCGCCTTGCCGCGCTTCTTCTCGGCCGCCTTGTCGCGCGCCCCCGCGGCCTTCCCGTCCCGCTTCGCCGCCGGCGTCTTGCGGGCGGGCTTCGCCGCGGCGGCCTTGTCGCGCTTCGCGGTGCCGCCGACGGCCTCGAGCTCGAGCAGCGCGACGCGCTCGCCCACGGCCGCCATCGCGTGCGCGCGGACCTTCGCGCACGCGCGCGACGCGGCCGAGGTCTCGCCGGGCAGGAACGCCGTCGCGCAGAGCTCGTCGCCCTGCGCGGTGATCAGCGTGGTGCCCCCGCCGGCCGACGAGAGCGCGCCGGCCAGGTGCTCGTCGACGAGCTGGAGCGGCGGCCCGAGCTCGCCCGTCGCGGCGTCGAGGCGCCGCACCCAGCCGACCCGATCCGACGACGTCCCGGCGACGAACATCACCGAGCGGCCGTCGAGCGACGGCTCGATGTCGAACGGGAGCGGCTCCACCAGCGGCGCGCCGAGCGGCGTGCGCCCGGGCTGCGCCGCGCCGCCGGACGTCGCCGTGAGCGCGTCGACCGGGGGTGCAGCCGTCGCGGCCGCGGCAGGCCCGCGGCCTGCGGCGCGCGCCGCCGTGCTGGCGGGCGCGGGGGATGCCGTCATCGGGCGGCCGGAGCACGCGCCCGCGCCGCAGGCGAGCGGCACGAGCAGCGCGGAGATCACGGGGAGGGGGGTTCGGGGACGTCGCATTCTTCGCACGCGTCGCCCCCTTGCGGCGCGGCCGGGCGGGGGCGGCGGCCGAGCCTAGTACCGCGGGGCAGAAATCCTGTCAGCGATCTGCCTCGCGGGCGCAGAGAGATTTCAACGCAAAGGCGCAAAGGCGCAAAGGCGCAAAGACGCAAAAATACAAGGAATTTTGGTTGTTCTCGCGTCCGGGGATCTGCCCTGCGCGCGGAGCGTGGGTCAACGCCAGCACGCGAAGCGCGCAACGGCGCGAAAATGCACAAAAATTGTCTTTTTGCGCCTTTGCGCCTTTGCGTTGAAATCTCTCGCCAGGATCCCTGGCCGGCCTCCTGGCGGGCGGTGGGGGACGCCCGCCGGCGTGCGGCGGCGGGTGGGGGGACGCCCGCCGGCGTGCGGCGGCGCGTGGGGGGACGCCCGCCGGCGTGCAGCGGCGCGTGGGGGGACGCCCGCCGGCGTGCAGCGGCGCGTGGGGGGACGCCCGCCGGCGTGCGGCGGCGCGTGGGGGGACGCCCGCCGGCGTGCAGCGGCGCGTGGGGGATGTTGATTGCCACCCCGATCTGCAGATTTCTGCCCCTCGCGTCGTGACGCCTGCGGCGAGCGCGGTCGGTCCCGTCGACCCTGCTCGGCCGCCGCCGGGTCGGCGGAGCTTCGACGCGACGCTCGGATCTCACGGTAGTGCCGCTGGTCCTTCGGATTCAGAGGCTCGTCCGGGCTCCGATCGTGCAGTTTCCCTCATATTTGTTGGCTCCGGAAAAGGCAGCACGTTGTGGACTGCGCCGAGCGCGTCTCCTGCGCCAAGGGGCCACGCGGGGCCGCGTCAAGGTGCCTCGGATGTTTCCAGTGCGGTCGCTTGCGCTGGATAGCCAACGAACCTATGTGTGATCGTAGGCGGGGACACAAGCGACTCGGTCGAGCCCCTGCACGCGGCGTCCATGCGCCGCACGCTGGCTGAGCCCGGGAGGGTGCGTATGACGTCCGTTCGCAAGGGTGGCGCCGCTCTGGCAGGCGCTTTCGGGTTTGCGCTGCTGGCCTCGGCGATGTTGACGAGCGACCCCGCCACGGCAATTCCGAAGGGATGTACGATGGCGGGGGGGACACAGCTCGGAAATGTGGATGTCACTCCAGAGGATCCGCAGGTGTGCGTGCGGAAACAGGTCAGTGGCGCGCTGGTGGCTGGGCTCGATTCCTGCCATTCGGTCGCCAAGGACATCCTCAAGTGCACGACGGTCTACACGCCCGCTGGAAGCCCGTCGGCGTGCACGCTGTCGGGGGGCACGCAGCTCGGTAACGTGTACGTGTCCAGTGAAACTCCATCGGTGTGCGTGCGGATGGCGGTCCCAGGCGCGGTGTTGCCAGGGCTCAGTTCCTGCCATTCGGTCGCCAAGGACATCCTCAAGTGCACGACGGTCTACACGGGCCCGACGTAACCCTCATAGCTGCCGACGCGACCCCACGCCGCGACGGAGGTCCTCCCCCGCGCGCTCCGGCTCCTGGGGTCGCCGAGCCCGACCTTCGACGATCTGTCCCAGGACGTCCTGCTCGCGGCTTACGAGAGCCTGGATCGGTTCGATCCTGCCTACCCGACCGCCTCGCCGCCTCGGGGTGAGGCGGCGAGGCCGTGTCTGGTGTGACAGTGCTGGGCGAAGCGGTCGACGAGGGCGCCGAAGCAGGATGCGTCCTTGAAGCGTGTAGGTAAAAGAAGCCGGTTCGCTGCGCGATGAAGTGTGGCGCGGCGAACCGAAGCGGCGGGAGCGCGAACGTCGCGGCGGCTCGTTCATGGGGCGAAAGAGAGTGGTTCGGACGCGGTGCGGCGCGCGCAAAGCGGCGCATCGGCGTGCCGCGGGCACAAGTCGCCCTCCAGGCTTTTCTACTGGCCCGGGGTGTTCTTGCGGTAGGCTACGCGGCGTCGCCGAGCGCCTTGCGGCGCAGGACGGTGCTCTTCCAGTACGGCGGCCCCCGGTTGTGTGAGCGCGCTGGAACGTCGGTGGGCTCACCGAGCGCGCTGAGGAAGCGGGCGATGCTCCTGGGCTGGGTGAGCATGGCGACGAGCTTCATCCTGCCCTTGCAGGTCGGGCACTCGAGCACATCGATCGCAAACGTGCGGCGCAGCAGTTCGGCCCACGGCCGATAGCCGCCCGGCTTGCGTTTGGGAGCGGGCTCGTCGTCCGCCTTCGCGGGCTCTTGCGGCTTCGCAGGGCGCGGTCCGATCAGCTTGCGCCATGGGCTTGTCGATGCGAGCACCCCCGCGTACTTGACGGTGTGAAAGCGCGGCGTTGGGACGCTGGTCACGAGCCGGCACAAGAGCGAGAGCGGATCCATGTCGACCGCGAGCGTCCCGTCGGCAAAGGCGCGCTTGAGCGACAGCCGCGCCAAGCTGTCCTGTTGCATCGCGACGCGCTCTTCTGCGATCGGGGGCCGCAGGACGTAGCGTAACAGCGCCTCCCTCGCCGCGGCATGGTGCGCACCGGCGCGTGCTCTCGTGGCTCGATGGGGAGTGGCTCGGGTTCCCAGAGATCAGCCTGACGAACGCGTGAGTTGGACTGTCGGTCCCGGTGCCCTGGAGCGCGGCGCGCGCGCTCAGCCTCGGTGGAGCTCGACGCGGCGCCACCACGGGTGAGGTACGGGGCCGCGCCTCGTGTGTCCCGGAGACCAGCGCTGCCGGGCACCCACCCGGCGGCGCGTGGGGGGACGCCGGCCGGCGTGCAGCGGCGCGTGGGGGGACGCCCGCCGGCGTGCGGCGGCGCGTGGGGGGACGCCGGCCGGCGTGCAGCGGCGCGTGGGGGGACGCCGGCCGGCATGTCGCGGTGCGTCGAAGGCGTGCTGCCGCCTTGCCGGGTCATCGTGCGCCCGATAGCCGGGTCTGATGGGAAAAGCCGCATTACTCGCCCGCCGGCTCACGCCGAGCGGGTGCATTGTTGCAGGTACGAAGCTCGCCGCTCACCGGGAGGCGCTGAAATCGAAGAAGATCAAGCTCGCTGCCAAGGTCGACGCAGCGGTTCAGTCCGTCATCGCGTCCACCGAGGCACTCAATGCGCTCGGGAGCCTCGACGCCACGATGGTGGAGATCGATCGCGGCACCGACAGGTGCATCGGAGCGTTCAGCAGCCTGCTCGCCGCCGTCGAGCGCGCGTTCGATCACGACGACATCCTGCCGCTGACGGATGACGAGGCGGCGCGCCGTCGCGATGCGCTGCTGGTGCGCTCGGAGGTGCTGTCGTCGGGCACCGACTTCATCCGCCTCGTCTACTCCCAGCAGTGGGTGCGCATGAGCGCGATGGTCAAGGCGCTCGGCGGCAAGGACGTGAAGGCGGCGGTCGAGCGACTCGGCCTCTCGGCCGAGGCAGGCCGACTGCAGCGCTGGACGGAGCTGTACGGCAAGAAGCTCGGTGTCACCGAGGCGAAGGGCGCGGATCCGGCCGTCAAGGCGGTCGAGGCGTGGCACGAGGCCTATGGCACGCTCCTGGTCCAGGTCCATGCCGAGTACGACGACGACAAGGACGAGACGCACGCGCTCCTCCGTGACCGGCTGCTCTCGCCGTACGAGGACGCGGCGGAAGAAGCGCGGCGCGCCGAACAGCGGGCCCGCGCCGCCAGCGCCAGGAAGAAGACCCAGGGCGAGCCTGAGCCGATCGGATAGCGCCGCTCCCCGCATGCCCGCCGGCAGGCGACCGGCCATCCCACCCACCGCGCGAGGACGACGCCGTTCGCCGATCACCTCGCGACACCGCTCCAGTCCCGATCCCAGGTGACATCTCGCTCAGGTTCGAGGGAAACCTTGCCTGTACACCTCGTGCATTCTTTTTCGGCTCGGGCGCACGATTTTGCAACAATCCGGTGGACCTTCCCGGAATAGTACGGATGACGGAGACGGGAGTTCCGCTCATGCCCGGCCCGCTCCTCGCCCGCGACCGGATCTGGAGGACGAAACGCGCCGCGCTGCCGCTCGCCGCCTCGCTCTTCCTGGCAGCGCCCGTGGCGCTCGCGCAGGTCGCGCCGCGCGGCGCGCGCCTGTCCTACACGCGGGGCCCTGGCACCGAGGGGTGCCCCGAGGAGCCGAGCCTCCGGGAGATCGTCGCGAGCCAGCTCGGCGGGGTCGACCCGTTCGTGCGCGACGGCGCGTGGCACGTCGAGGTGGTCGTCCAGCGCAGGGGGCCGGCGTTCCGGGGAGAGATCGCGCTTCACGACCGCGATGGCCGGGAGCTCGGCCGCCAGGAGCTCTCGAGCCCGATCTGCGGCGTGCTCGTGGGGGACATCGGCCTCTCCCTGAGCGCCGTCATGCGCCCGTTGCTGCCACCACCGCTCGCACCGGGGAGCGCGCCAGCCTCGCCGCCCTCAGGGCCGCCGGCCCTGTCGACCCCAGAGCATGCCGCCACACCCGTCCCGCCGGACGCGCCGCCCAGGGCGCCGGCCGTGAAGCCGCCCCACCCGGTCGCTGCGCCAGCCCGACCTGTTCCGCGCCCGAGGCCGCCGCCGGATCGCCCGCGCCTTCAGCTTGGCGCCGGGGTGCTGCTCGGCGCCGGCGTGGCGCCGTCGGTGGCGGTCGGGTTCTCGGGTTTCGCCGGCGCCCGCTGGGAGAGGTTCTCGCTCTCGCTGGAGGCCCGCGGGGATCTTCCGATCGACGCCGAGCCCTACCGCGGTCGGATCGTCGAGGTGTCGGGGTTGAGCGGCTCGCTGGTTTCCTGCGGCCATATGGATTGGTTCTTCGGCTGTGCCCTCGCCACGGCAGGCGGGCTTTGGCAGATCAGGGCGAGCACCGGCAGGGAGTTCGCGCTGCCCTACGCAGCGCTCGGGCTCCGTGCGGGGCTGGAGGTGCCGCTTTCGGTGCGCCTGGCTGGGCAGCTCACCGGCGATCTCTCGATCAACACGGTTCGACCGGTCCATCGATCGCCCCATGGATCAGGGTGGAAGACGGCGCCCATCTCGCAGGCAGTGGCGCTCCGCCTGAACGCTCTTTTCTGAACCTGCATGCGGTTTCGCGAAGCATCGGACGCGCCCGAGGGAGCTATTCCCATGAGGCGGCTGCGAGCGCGTGCAGCGCGTGGGCGCCGCGGGGGCGTCCCTCGCGCCTCGCCACCCTTTGGCGAGGCCGCTGTTGCGCCCGATGCGGGATGAGCCGCCGACTCAGGCCGGGACAGCACTACGGTGACAGCAAAACGTCGCCGCCGCGGTCGGTGCGATGCTGCCGAGCAGCTCGCCGCCGAACGGTTCGCATTGTCCGGGATCGAGGCTGACGACGCTCACCGACTTGCTTCCGAGCGCTGTCCCGGAAGCGACGGTCCCGCAGTCGGACGCGTCGGAGGTGATCACCTGGCCCGCGACGAACTGCGAGCACCCTTCGTCGCTGAACGCGGAGGCCAGGACGCTGCACGTCGCTCCGGTGGGCTCGGTGCAGCCGCAAGGCGCGCAGCGGCGTGTGTCCTCCACGCCGGCGTAGAAGACATGCCGGTCCGGGTACGTGGCCGGGCAGTCCTGTTCTCCCTCGTGGTGGATGCAGGTGAGAAACCCCTCCGGCGGCGCGGCGTCGCCGATCGGCGGTGCCGGCGTGCAGGTCATGCCCGGATCCGCGCACGGGGGGACGCGTTTCCGGTACACGCCCGGGCGATGATCGCGAAGATCCCCGCCGTCGCGGGCTCGTCGGAGTTCTCCGGCGCGTCCGCGACCCTCGGCGCGCAACCCGCGGAGACGACGCGAGGCGCCTGGATCGCGAGCGACTGCACGCACGGGGCGCCATCGCAGGTCCGTCCGGCCTCGACGGCATTCGCCGAGGTGCAGGTCCCGTCCCATCCATCCGGGGCAGCGAACGAGGTCGCGGGAGCCTCGGGGCCGCCACACGGGAAGCTGGCGTAGGCCCTCCATTCCGTCGGCACCTCGCACGTAGCCTCTGGCGGGTCGCACGCGCAGGCGGGGCACTGGTGCGGGGTCGGAGCCGCGAAATCCGCGTAGCCCTCGTAGCCGACGATCGGCGCGGTCGCAGGGCAGCTCGGTACACCGTCGGGGGAGCCGATCCAGAGCAGCGCGGGCTCGGACCACCCGAGCGGCTCCTTCGGCACGCACTGGCCTGTGCAGACCTCTGCTGTCGGGATCGGGCCGCCGAAATCGGGCGCGACGGCGACGTCCATGTCGTCCTCTGCCGCGCAGTCATCGCCGCCATCGCCGCCGCCGCACCCGCCAGCTCCACCGGCGTCCGGGGGCTCGTTCACCTCACAAGGCGTTCCCTTGGGTCCTTCGTCCTCATCCCATGGGCAGAAGTACGACGTCGGCGTCCCGCATCCGCCGGAAGCGACCCCAATCCCGAGCCCGAGGGTGCTCGCACAGCACATCGCCACGATCCCACGCTGCCAACGTCGCGTCCGCGTCGCCATCGCCGCTCCTCATGATCTGCGGCGCCATTGACGGCGCGCCGCCGTAAGTGCGGCCACGTTACCAGGGGACCCCAGGGCGCCGCCAGACCAACCCCGGGGTAGCCCACCCCCGTTGGATCGTATTGCGAAGACCTAGATGCTTTTCTCATCTTTCGACAGGCGACCGCCCGCGACGCCGTTCATGAGGGCCCGAGCTGTCCCCGTCCTGCGCCCGTCTCCCGCCTGCCGCCAGAACGAGCGCTCTGGCGCCCTATGCGTAGGCGGGCCCGTCGATTGTGCAACGAGAAGCGGCGCAGTCCCGGAAACCGCTCCGATGAAGACCCCGTTGCCGATCGCTCGTCGTCATGCGCCCGTCTCCCGCGTGTCCTCCGATGTACCGGAACCCCGGGACGCGCCGCCGCGCGCGTCGCGCCGAGAGAGGCGCTCCACCCGGTGGTCTCGTTTCGATCGAGGCCCTCGGTGCCGAGCGGCCGTTCATCGCCCACCTGCTCCGCGCCCTCGACGTTCCCGCCCGCGCGGACGCGTCCGGATCGGGTGGGACCAAGATGCGAATGGCCGCGTCGGGTCGGTCGGCGCAGGCGGCGGCGAGTTCAGAGCGCCCGGGGCTGGGATCCCGAGCGAGATTGCCTTGGTACGGGTGTTTTCGTCCGGCCGGTCAAGAGATTCCTGCGTCGGTGCACCGCGTCATGCAGTCGGCGCCGTGCTCATGTCTCTTGCAGCGGATGATCTTGGCCGTGCCGATCGCCTCCGTTTCGGTCGTGGGACCGTTCTCCGGGCGGCGGTGCTCAGCGCCGCGAGCTGCGGGTCGTTGTCGAGTTCGGCCGCGTGGCCAGCGAGGCCCGCGAGCGGTCCCGCGGCTTGGTCGACCGCGGAACGGAACACCCAAAGCGAGGGGGCGTTCCGCTCCCAGCGGACGCTACTCGGTCTCGCTCGCGGACAACTCTACTCCTAGCACTCCACAGGCCAGGCGAGTACAGGAGGCGCAGATGTTAGCTTCTGGCCCAGCCACAAGCTTCGAATCTGTGTCGGTCTTTCCGCAGAACGAGCACGACCTGGGAACCGCGGTTTCCAATACGTGTGCAATCCCACCTCGCCGTGCGTTGAGGTGGCCTCCGGTTCCGGCAAGTTCCTCGATGACGGCCATTGCGGCGTACATCAATCTGATGGACTCGCGTGCTACTGCGAGGATGTATTGCCCGATGTTTGTGGACGCACCAGGCGACGCGGTCAGAGCCGACGCCGTCTCTCTACAGTGTCTTATTGTGGATTCTGCGCTGGTAATTGTGGAATTCAGGAAATCCTGGTAGCGGTTCAGTGTCTTGCGTTCGAGATGCAGATCATTTGTTGCGCGTTCGAGATGCTCGGTTACTGCCGTTTGTGCAACCTGGACTAGATCTTCAACCGCCGTGATCTCGTCGTCGAGCGTCATGTCGCGTACTTCCTGAACTACTTCGCCGTCTTGAGGCAAGCGGCAAGCAGTGCTGAGCCGGCCGCCCAGCACGCCGGTCGCAGGTTTGGTGGCGATGTGTTACATAATTTCATGTTGTGCTTCCATGCCTTGTAGCACTGTGCCTTCGTCCATTCGGTGATATCGGTTCGTTGCTTGCGTCGTTCTCGTCTGGTGAATACGGTTCTTCCGCGATCGCTGTGTCCGCAAAAAATTTGTAATTGTTGTCGCTGAGCGCGTCAACATGATGGGTGGCGTGATCCGCTGGTTCGGCCATCAATTTTGTCGTTGTTCCCATGGCGCCCAGAAATCCGAGCGCAAAATGCCAGCGTGTCGGCAGAAATCCTTTTGGTCCCATGGCATAGCTCCATGCACGGCATCGTTTCCTCTACACGCAGTTGACTGTGATGCGAGCGGTCGGTCTCAGCGATTGAGTTCGCGGCGTAGTCGAGCATCGGGATGCGCACGTCGACGAGCTCAGGAAGAGCGCCGTGCTGCCCAGGGCTTCGACGCGGGCCGCGCAACGTTCGCCTTTGTGGACAGCGGCCAGGCCGCGCCGCGCTCGTCCGGGTGGACCTCGACGCCGGCGCGATTGCGAGTTCGCCCATGCTCACCTCGACGCCGACAGCCCTCGACGAGGCCGCGCTCCGGGCCTAACACCGACCGCTCGACACGACGGCGAGGGTCGAGGTCAGCCCGCAGCGCGTTCACGTGCGCGCCCGCGTCGCGCCCGTTCCGGGCCTGCCGCCGGAACGAGCGCTCTGGCGCCCCACCGGTACGCGGGCCCGTCGATTGTGCAGCGAGAAGCGGGGCAGTCCCGGAAGCCGCTCCGATGAAGACCCCGATGCCCGTCGCTCCCCGGCGGGAGGGACGCCGCCTGTCCTCCGATGCGCCGGGCTCCCGGGCGCGCCGCCGCGCCCGCATCAGGCCGAACGAGGCGCTCCACCCGGTAGCCTCGCCCTCGATGGAGGCCCTCTGGACCGAGCGACCGTTCGTCGCCCTCCTGCTCCGCGCCCTCCACGTTCCCGCCCGCGACCGAGAGGATCTCCTCCAGACGGCGCTCCTCGGCGCCTGGGAAGCCATCCGAGCGCGCAGGTACCGCCCGGACCCGCGGCGGCACACGCGCCACGCGCTGCGCGCATGGCTGCACGGCATCGTCTGGCGCCAGGTGTCCCATCACCGCGAGAGTGCCTACGTCCGCCGCGCGATCCTGCGCGGCGCGCCCCGCGCGCCCGCCGGCAGGGCGCATGTCGAGATCGAGGGCGAGCTCCTCGCCCGCGCCGCGCTCCGCGGCGTTGCCGCGCTCCCCGTGGGCCATCGCGAGGTCCTCCTCGCAGCGGCCGGGCCCCTGAGCCTCGCCGCCTGGGCACGAGCGCGCGGCATGAACCCCAACTCCGCCGCCAGCCGGCTGCGTTGCGCCAGGAAGGCGCTCGCCGAAAGGCTCGCCTCACCGAGGCCGCCGTTCGGTGAGGGCGCCGTCCGGTGACGCTGCCGCCGGGGTGAGGCCTCCGCTCGGTACCCGCTCGGCCGGTCGCGTCGAGCCGGTGTACGATTTCGCAACGATCCGGGCGGCCTCGCCGGATTACCTGTCCATGAAAGTGCCCCCAACACGCCAAGCGCCCCCTCCTGGGTCCGACCCGGCGCCGGCGCCTGCAACCGCCTCGGAAGCGACGCCTGCGCCCGACCCGGCGCCTGCGCTCGCACCCGCCCTGGAGGCGGCGCCTGCACCCGCCTCGGAGAGGACGCCCGCGCTCGACCCAGAGCCCGCTGCCGCAGCCGATCGGGATCCTGCGCCGGCCATCGGGGCGTCGCCGCGGCCCTCGTTCGAGGAGGCCTACCAGACCTTGCTCCCCTACGTCCTCGCGGTGCTCTGGCGGCTCGGCGTTGCGTCTCGCGATCTCCACGACGTCGCGCACGAGGTGTTTCTCGTCGTTCACCGGCGCCTCGACGACCACGATCCTCGCCTGTCGCTCAAGCCGTGGGTCGCGGGCATCAGCGCGCATGTCGCCCTTCGCCACCGGCAGCTCGCCCGGAACCAGCGGGAGCTGCTCGCGCTCGACGACGCCGAGCCCATCGAGATCGCGGACCCCGGGCTCGATGCCGAGCGCCGGGTCGCGCAGGCCGAGACGCAGCGTATCGTCCGCGAGCTCATCCAGCATATCGCGTGGGAGCGACGAGCGGTGTTCGTGCTCTACGACCTCGAGGGAAGCGACATGCGCGACATCGCGCAGGCCCTCCAGATCCCCGTGAACACCGCATGGGACCGGCTGAGACGCGCCCGCAAGGAGTTCACGGCCGCGGTGAAACGGCTCTCCGCGCGGGACCCGGACGCGCTCGGCCTTCGTGGCCTGCGCTTCGCCCTGGCGCCGTTCGCTCTGGACGACAGGCCCATGCTGCTCGATGCGGGCAGGGGCGGGATCGGACGGGCGCAGGAGCTCGCCGGACCGCTGTGGGCGCGGCTCGAGCGGTCGCTCGCCTCGACCGGCGGGCTGGGCGACGGCACGGACAGCGTCTCCGGCGGCCCTACAGCGCGGCCCCATGCAGGTGCCTCCTCGCCCCATCGTCGCCGCCCCGGGAGCGCGGTGGAGGCCGGCGGCGCCACCGGGGAGAAGCGCACGTCGCCGCTCGTCACGATCGCGCGATCCAGGCTCATCAAGGCAGGCGCGGCGCTGTTCGTCGGGGGGGCCGGGGTGGGCGCGGGCGTGCTCCATGCCGCGCTCCCGCCGCCTGCTGCGGCGCCGGTGGTGTTCGTCCGCGCCGAGGTCGAAGGCGCCGCTCCCGAGCCAGCCGAGCGCGCCGGGGCCGCGCGCGGCGGGCGCGCCGCAGGCGGATTCGCCGTGGCCGACGCGGTCGTGAGCGCCGGGGCCCCGGCGGCCGTGGACGTGGCGGCTGCGGCGCCATCACGCGCCCCATCCCGCAAGGCAGTTCCGCCCGGCGAGCACGACACGGCCGAGGAGAGCGCCCTGCTCAGCAGCGCCGGCATCGCGCTCAGCGAAGGGAAGGCGACCGAGGCGCTCGACGTGCTGGCCCTGCACGAGCGGAGCTATCCGCGCAGCCCGAGAGCCCAGCAGCGCGAGGCGCTGGTCATCCAGGCGCTCGTCCAGGCCGGGCGGCGCGCCGACGCCGGCGCGCGAGCCGAGCGGTTCCGCGCGGCGTTCCCTCACGCCATGTTTCTCCCGGCCATCGAGGCGGCTTTGAACGGCCCGTGAGGGCTCAGGCACGCTGCCTCGGGCGAGCACGGAGCACGCGCCCGCGCAGCAAGCGAGCGGCACGAGCAGCGCAGCGAGGAGGGACGACGAGGGAGACGAGCGATCGGGGGCGTCGCATGCTTCGCGTGCCTGGCCTCCCTCGCAGCGCGGCCGGGAGGGGGCGGCGGCCGAGCCTGGCACAGATGCGGCGACGATCGTCGGCGCGCACGCCGGAGCGTGCACCGCGGTGTCGCTCTGTACGGGCCGCGATCGTCGCGGGGCGCGCGCCCGCGGGCACGGCGGCTGCTGTCGGGCAGGGCGGAGAAACTCCAGGAGGCCTCCATGAACGCGTCGACTCGCCGCACGATTCACCGCATGCACGTAACTCTGGCATCCCTCGCGCTCCTCGCGCTCGCCTCCGGGTGCGGCGGGGAGCGGCGGCCGGCCCAGCCGGTCACCGGGACGCCGACGTTCGAATCCGAGGTGCCCCAGGACGAGATGCCCTACGACGCGGACGAACAGCCGCCGGGCGCCGCGCCGAGGCGCGCGCCGCCGGGGCCGGGCGGCGAGTTCGACAGGGGCCCCGCCGACGAGGGGCGGACGGGCGAGCGCGCGGAGCGCGGCGTCGACGAGCACGCGCTCTGCGAGCAGATCGCGGCGGCGACGAGCATCAGCGCGGAGGACATCCCGGGCGGCGTGCAGCTCGTGATGACGCCGAGCCCCGGCGCCAGCGCGACCTCGCTCGACACGCTCGCCCGCCAGCTCGACGCGCACCTCGGCGCGATCGGGCAGGCGGGACAGCAGCCGCCCGGCGACGTCGGGACGCGCTGCCGCCTGTTCGACATGGCCCGCACCGGCGCGCGCGGCAGGGTCGTCGAGGCGGCGGACGGGCTGCGCGTCCGCTTCACGTCCCCGGATCCCGAGGAGGTCTCGATCCTCCGCGACCAGGCGCGCCAGTTCGAGCGGTCCGCTCGCGAGGGACAAGTCCGGTAAGGCTGTCCAGATCTTGCGGGATGCCGCCCGGGTTGCCGCCGATCGGGCGCGGGCCGGAGCAGGTGGCGCTCGACCGGCCGTGGAGCGCGGGCTAGCCTGGGCCTGAAGGGTTCCACGATGAGCAAGAAGCTGGATGAAGAGTTGGCCCAGGCGCTGTCTCTCGCAGAGCAGCAGGAGACCCCGGCGGTCGTGAAGCCGGCCGCGTCGAGCGCGCAGCCGAAGCCGCGCCCGTCGCGCAGCGTCGGCCTGCTGGCGACGCTGCTCGTCATGGTGGGCGCGCTCGTTGCCCTGTTCCTCGTCGGCTTCAAGGAAGCCGCCGTCTACGCGACGCCCGTCGATCAGCTCCTCGCCTCGAAGGACAAGCTCGCCGGCCGCAAGGTCCGCGTCGAGGGCGAGCTCGTCCCGGGCACGCTCGTCAAGCGCGACCAGCCCTGCGAGTACCGCTTCCAGATCCACGGCACGCAGGCCGAGCTGCCGGTCCGCTACGCCCAGTGCGTCATCCCCGACACCTTCCGCGACGTCCCGAGCGGCGGCGTCCAGGTGACCGTCGAGGGCGCGCTCACGCAGGACGGCAACTTCGAGGCGAGCCTCGTGATGGCGAAGTGCAGCTCGAAGTACGATCCCAACTCGCACGAGATGAAGGGCGACGCCAAGGCCGGCGAGGGCCCGCTCTCTCTCAACTGAGCGCGCCCCTGCCGCCTGTCTTCTTCTTCGCGCCGCGCGCGCCGCGAAGAAGAAGACAAAAGGCGGGCCCGGTAGAGCGCTCGCCTCCCCCCGCGCATCCTCCACACTGCGGCGATGATCTTCCGCGAGCGCCGGTTGCACAGCCCCATCGACGATGGCCGCAGCGTGCCTGCGCCGGGCGTCCCGCCGGTCGCTCGCGCCGCCGCGTCCTCGGGCGCCGGCGCCGACGCGCCGAAGGCCGTGGGCCCCATCCTGACGGCCGAGCACGCGCTCACCCTGCTGCCCGGCATGGAGTCGGTGCTGGGCTCGATCTTCCGCGACGTCGACCGCGCGGAGCGGCGCGTCGACATCGAGACGTACATCTACCGCGACGACCTGCTCGGGCGCTCGTTCGCGGAGGTCATGGGGCGGGCCGCCGCGCGCGGGGTGCGGGCGCGGCTGCTCTACGATCCGCTCGGCTCGAACGAGACCGACACCCCGTTCTTCGAGGAGCTCCGGCGCCGCGGCGTCGAGGTCCGCGCCTACCGCCCCATGGCGATCGCGCTCGGCCGCGGCGGGCTCCTGCCGCGGGATCACTCGCGCGTGATCGTGATCGACGATTTCGCCTACACCGGCGGCGCGGCGTGGGGGGACGAGTGGCTCCCGGAGCGGCGCGGCGGCGAGGGGTGGCACGACGTCTGTATGCGCATCGAGGGCCCCTGCGTCGGCGATTTCGCGTACCTCTTCGAGCAGCGCTGGCGCGAGGCCGACGGCGAGGGCGGCGGCCTGCGCGACTACGCGACCGGGCGCAAGTACCCGGACCTCGAGCTCGTCGCGGACACGCCGGACGACAACGCGCGCGTCTACGCCCGCTACCGCGAGGCGATCCGGCGCTCGAGGGAGCGCGTCTGGATCGAGAACGCCTATTTCTTCCCGCCGTCCGGGATGCTCCAGGACCTCGTCGACGCGGCCAGGCGCGGGGTCGACGTCCAGATCATCCTCCCCGGCCAGACCGATCTGCCGATCATCCAGCGGGCAGCGCGCGCCGAGCACGCCGCGTGGCTCGATCGCGGCTTCGGGCTCTTCGAGTACCAGCGGGACGTCATGCACTCGAAGTTCGCGCTGGTCGACGATGACTGGTGCACGATTGGCACCTTCAACGCGAACCCGAGCAGCCTGAGCGCCGTCAACGAGGTGAATCTCTTCGTGTTCGATCCGGAGTTCGTGGCCCGGGTGGCCGACCTGTTCTCGCGGGACAGGGCGGACTCGCGGCCGGTGACCCGGGGCACGCTCGCGGCGCGGTCGCTCCCGGACAAGGCGATTGACTGGCTCGCTCACGGGGCCTTGAGCGTCCTCGACGCGCTGGTCAAGACATCCCCGGACTGACGCCCTAGGAGGAGGCATTTGAGCCACGAACGCGAACTTGTCATCTTGACCCAGAACATCTGGGGTGGCGTCGCCCTCTGGGAGCGGCGCCGGACGATGCTGGCCCGCCTCCTCGGCGATCTGCGGCCCTGCATCATCGGGCTCCAGGAGGTGCACGCGCCGGCCGCGAGCGGCGACCTCGGGCAGGCAGGCGAGCTCTCGCGGCTCGTCGGCGGATACCGGGCCTGGTTCGCGCCCGGCAGGGTCGCGGCGAGCGGCGAGTGCGAGGGCGTCGCGCTGCTCTGCAGGGAGGACATCGAGGTGCTCGACCACTCCGTCGAGGCGCTCACGCTCGATCGCGACGACCCGTTCGAGCGCGACAGCCAGCGCGTCGTCCTGCGCGCCGCGATCCGGCACGCGGGCGCGGTGATCGACGTGCTCGTCACGCACCTCTCGCTGTCGAAGCGCGCGCGGGCGCGCACCGTGCGGGAGCTCGTGAGCTTCGCCGCGCGCGAGCGGGAGAAGTCGAGGAGCCTCGGCGCCGTGCTGATGGGCGACTTCAACGCGCTCCCGAGCGAGGAGGCGGTCTGTTACCTCCAGGCGAGCGCCGGAGAGGCCAGCTGGCTCGACGCGTGGAAGCAGACGCACCCCGGCAAGCCCGGCGGCACCTGGCCGGCGGGCCTGCCGCTGCGCCGCATCGATTATGTCTTCGTCCAGCCCGGGGAGGGGTGGACGATCACGCGCTGCGAGCGGGCGCCGTTCTCCGGCTCGGATCACCACGGCGTGGTCGCGTGGCTGCGGCTCGGCGCCTGACGGGCGGAGCGCCTCTCGCCCGGCTCCAGAGCAGATCTCGGCGGATGAGCCCGGCGTGACACGCGCGTGTTGAACCCGCTGCCGCAGACCGGGTAGGCTCGGGGCGCATGAGCAGACTGCTGATCTTGGGGGCGACGGGGGGCACGGGCGCCGCGCTGGTGCGTCAGGCCCTGGAGGCCGGCCACGAGGTCTCGGCGTTCGCGCGCAATCCCGCCACCATCCCCGTTCCGCACCATGAGCGGCTGCGCGCGCTCCGCGGCGACATCATGGATGCCGAGCAGGTGTCGCGCGCCGTCGCCGGCCACGACGCGGTCCTCTCGGCCCTCGGGTCGCGCGGCCTGGGGCCGACGCGCGTCTACTCCGAGGGCATCGTCAACGTCCTCCGCGCGATGAAGGAGCACGGCGTCCGCCGCCTCATCGCCATCACCTCGGCGGGCGTCGACGATCAGCAGAGCGCGCTCTGGTTCCGCCTGCTGGTGAAGCCGCTGCTCCGCAACCGGTATTCCGACATGGTGCGCATGGAAGAGGCCGTCCGTAAGAGCGATGTGGCCTGGACCCTCGTGCGGCCGCCCAAGCTCACGGACGGGCGGCTCAGCAAGGAGTACCGCGCCAGCGTCGACCACTTGCCGATGGATGGCTATTTCATCGGTGGTCCCACGATCTCGCGCGAGGACACCGCGCATTTCATGATCGCGCAGCTCGACAGCGACGACTTCGTTCGCAAGGCCGTCGCCGTGGCGTACTGAGGCGCGGCGCTCGCGCCCTGTCCCTTGACGCGACGGTGGGCTTTGAGTCTGCTGCCGCCGCGGCGCCGGGGAGACTTCGGCTCTTCTGCCGTCACGGCGCCGAGCAGAGGCCGCAGTATCCATGTTTTTTCCTTCCAGGACCGCACTCCCGTTGTTCCTAGGACTGGCGGTTCCAGCCCTGGTCGGGTGCGAGCTCCTCGCCACCGTGGACCGCACCAGGATCGATGAGCCCGCTGTATCCGGCAGTGGCGGAGAGGCCGGCAGCAGTGGAGAGGCCGGCAGCAGTGGAGAGGCCGGTAGCAGTGGAGAGGCCGGTAGCAGTGGAGAGGCCGGAAGCGGTGGCAACGAGGACGGCGATTGCTGCTCGCGCGCATGTCAGGTGGAGCCCGGGGGCGAGGTCGAGCCGAACGACGATTTCGCGTCGGCCAACGACGCCTTCTGCATCGCCCCCGACGGTCGAATCCGCGCCTTCCTCGACCCCGCGGGCGACGTGGACGTGTTCTCGGTGAGCGTCCCCGACGGGGCGGTCGGGCGGCTCAAGGCAGAGACGCTCGATGGACCGCTGGGCACGGCGTGCAGCTCGCTCGGCGTGGATACGTATGTGACGATCTTCGACGGCAGCATGGTGGCCCTCGACAGCAACGATGATATCGCCGACGACAACACGTGTTCTTTCCTGACGCTGAACAGGCTCGGCGCGGGGGACTACTTCATCAGCGTGCAGATCTCCCCGGAGGTGGAGCCCGCGACGCTCGAACACACGCTCGATTACACGCTCTCGCTCACCCTCGACACCGCGGTGTGCGGCGACGGCGCGCTGGAGCCCCCGGAGCTCTGCGACGACGGGAACACCACCGGCGGCGACGGCTGCAGCGCCGCGTGCGAGCTGGACGCTCCGGTGCGCGAGGTCGAGCCGAACGACACCGCGGCCGAGGCCGATGAGCGCGGCGCCCTCCGGCCGAACGAGCTTGTCACGGGGGCGATCGAGCCGCTCGGCGACGTCGACGTCTTCGCCTTCGTGGTGCCGCGCCTCGCGGAGATCCAGCTCGCCACGTTCGACCCGGGCAGCCTGAGCGCGTGTTCCCAGGGCGTCGACACCTTCCTCCAGCTCCTCGACGCGGACGGCGCGACGGTGCTGGCGAGCGACGACGACAGCGGCCCCGAGGCCTGCTCGCTCATCGACTCCACCGTTGCCCCCTGGGCGACGCAGCTCCGGCCAGGCACGTATTACGTGACCGTCGAGGAGTTCACGCGCGACGCCACCATCCCCGGGTACGACCTCCTCGTCGTGTTCACCGCGCTCTGCGGCGACGGCGTGGTCGAGGGGGCCGAGGCGTGCGACGGCGGCGACGGGTGCTCGGAGGACTGCGCGCGGATCGCGGTGTGCGGTGACGGCGCCATCGACGGCCCCGAGGCGTGCGACGACGGCAACACCGAGGGCGGAGACGGCTGCAGCGCCGCGTGCGAGCTCGAGGGGACGCTCCCGGAAGCCGAGCCGAACGACGCGCCGGAGCAGGCCACCGCGGGGCAGGCGACCGCGTCGGGCGCGCTGTTCTCGGCGTGGATCTCCCCGGCGGGCGACGTCGACCACTTCGCCATCGACGTCCCCGGAATCGCCGACCTCGTCATCGAGACCTTCGACGCGAGCGGCCCGACCTCCTGCCGCGACGTCGATACCGTGGTGCAGCTCCTCGGGCCCGACGGCGCGCTGATCGGCGAGGACGACGACGGCGGCGAGAAGGATTGCTCGCGCATCCAGGCTGTCATCGCCGCGCCGGGGATCTACCCTGTGCGCGTCGAGGCCTATGGTGGAGCCTCCACCGCCGGATATACCCTGCGCGCGCGGATAGCCGCCCTGTGCGGCGACGGCGTCGTCGAGGGTCACGAGGAGTGCGATGGCGGCCCCGCGTGCGAGGCGACGTGCCAGCGGTTTCCGGCGTGCGGCGACGGCTTCATCGACGATCCCGAGGTCTGCGACGACGGCAACACGGAAGACGACGACGGCTGTGACGCTGCCTGTCGGCTCGAGGGGGCGACGGCCGAGATCGAGCCCAACGCGACCCCGGCCGAGGCGGACGCGAACGGCGCCGTGGCGCCGGGAGCGCTCGTGTCCGGCGTCCTCGACCCGGACACCGACGTCGACGTCTTCGCCCTGCGCCTCACGACCGTCTCGGACCTCCGTCTCGAGACCTTCGACGCGAGCGGCCCCGATCGGTGCGCCGACGGCGTCGACACAGCGCTCGTCCTGCTGGCGCCGGACGGGGCGACCGTGCTCGCTTCCGACGACGACGGCGGCGCCGGCGCCTGCTCGCTCATCGACCCGACGAGCCCCGGCGGCGCCTCGGCGCGCCGCCTGGCCCCGGGGACCTACTACGTGCTCGTCCACGGCTTCCCCGGGGTGCTGGACGCCCGCTACACGCTGCGCGCCTCGCTCGACGCCTCGTGCGGCGACGGCGTGACGGAGGGCGCGGAGGAGTGCGACGGCGGCGCGGGCTGCACGCCGGGCTGCGAGCGCCTCCCGGTCTGCGGCGACGGCCTCGTCGACGTGCCGGAGGGGTGCGACGACGGCGGCGCCGCGGGCGGCGACGGGTGCAGCGCCGACTGCCAGATCGAGGCGGCGACCGCGGAGATCGAGCCGAACGACACCCCCGCGGAGGCCGGGGCGGGCGAGGTCGTGATCGCGGGCGACGCGCTCATCGCGGCGCGCATCGACGCGGGCGGCGACAGGGACGTGTTCCGCGTGAGCCTGCCGGCCGCGGCGGTCGTGCGCCTCGAGGTCCTCGACGGCACCGCCGCGGGCTGCGAGGGGGGCATCGCGACGACGCTCCGCGTGCGCGACGCCGCGGGCGCGCTTGTCGCGACGGACGAGGGGCTCTCCGACGCCGAGTACGCGGGCGGGATCGGCGGGTGCTCGGCGCTCGTCCTCGGGCTGCCGGCCGGCGATCACCTCGTCGAGGTCGCGGCGCGCGACGGCGGCGCGGCGATCCCGATCTACCTCCTCCAGGCGAAGGTCCTCGCCCCGGCGGGGGCCGAGGAGGAGCCGAATGGCACCCTCGCCGAGGCGAACGGGCCTGTCGGCTCCGACGTGGTCATCGCCGGCGCGCGCACGATCGACGACTTCGACCTCTACGCCGTGGACCTCCCGGAGGGCCGCTCGATCCGCGCGGAGATCGTCGAGGGCGGCGCGGAGACGTGCGAGTCGCTCGAGATGGACAGCCGGCTGTCGCTGCTCGACGGAGAGGGCCTGATCCTCGCGGACGACGACGACGGCGGCCGGGGGGACTGCTCGCTCCTCGACGGCACCGGGAGCGCCCCGCGCCACCCCGGCGCGCGCGCGCTCCCGGCGGGAACGTACTTCCTGCGGGTCCGCGCCTCGTCCGGCGCGGCGGGCTCCGCGGCCGTCTTCGACTACCGGCTGGCCGTCACGCTCCGCTGACCCGCGCGGCGCCGCCGGGGCCGCCGCGCCACGTCCAGCCGAGCGGGCGCGCGCCCGCTCCGGGCGTCGCCGGGAGAGGCCCGGACGGACCCGGCGCCGCGCGATGATTCGATATCTGGAGTTCCCATCATCGCGAGACTGCCGCGCACCATCGCGCCTCGGCGAGGAGGTGGCCACTCGGTGCTCATCGGCGTCTCATGGCGGGTCAGGACCCACAGGCGTCATCGGCCCACAGGGCGCGAAGACGCGCGCGAAATCCCTGCGTTCCTGCCTCGCGCGCCCCGCGTGCGCCCGCGCTGCGCCCCGCTGGCCACTCCGGGCCTGGACCGCTCTTCGCGGCGCCCCGCACAGCGCCTCTGGCGCGCTGGTGCGTGATACTTCGGCTGGATGTGGGAGCCCATGGGGTGCGTTCCAGGCAGAGGATTCGAGCGCATAGTCGAGGAGTGCCGTTATTCTCCCTGGTTCTATGTCAGTCGTGTTTCCGACCGCAGAATTGCCAATCAAAAGTGCTTGCGTGAACCCGCGGGGAGAATAGTCTCCTGTTGTTCGCGTCATGACCTCGGGGCGGGTTCCTCCGGGAGCGTGACCATGACGGGCCGGCGACAACGCGCGCCGCGCCCGTCGGGGCATCGCTCCCCTGGCGCAAGCCCCGGGGCATGAATCCCTTGGGTGACGATCTGGATAGGTATCTGCAACAAAACTTCACCACAGATTCGATTCCTCGGAGGTATTTCTCATGAAGAAGATTGCTCGTTTGGCGCTCGCTTTCGCTGTCGTGACGTCGGTCTCCGGCAGCGCGATGGCTATGCGTAATGATATGATGTACAAGGTGACCACCAGCACCGGAATCCGGCAGGTCGCCCTCGGGCGAATGATTGGTCAGCTCGAGGAGCACCTGCTGTCCAGCCCGTGGGATCCCGTGTGCTCGAACCACGTCAACTGGTTCTCCGAGGGGGGCGGCCCGATCGGGGTGGCTCAGAGCAGGATGCTGTACAGCCCGACGTTCGAGTGGGGGGACTGCTACGCTGCCAGCTACCAGTTCACCCAGGGGTACATCCAGATCGATCCGCAGGAGAACAACTACGGGATCACCGCGCACGGCCAGATCCAGCCGATCTCCAGCTTTCATGGGACCTCGGATGCCTACAACGGCGTCATGGTGGCCTTGATGAAGTACAGCCCCCTGAGCTCCGCCAGGCAGATCAAGATGACCCCGGTCCAAGGGCCGTGACGCACACAGGTCCGGTTTCGTACCGGCGGTAGGGCGGCGCTCGGCGCGCGGATCATCGTCGAGAGACTCCCTGTCCAGAAGCCCACAACGCAGGCCCCGGGCAGGACAGGGGGCGGATCTCTCGGAGCGCGCCGCGCAGGAGGAGGAGGGGTCGCTGGCGACGGCCGGCGACCCCTCTTTCTTTCTGCGTCCAGCGTCCGGCCGAAGCGCTTTGGCCAGGTCAACTCATCTGCAGGAGCAACCATGCAACGCGATTCCTCGACACGGAGACCCTCGCGCCGGCCCTTGTGGGTCGCCCTCGGGCTGCTCACGGCGGCCCTCGCCGGCGTCATCCTCTTTCTCCTCCTGCGCCCGGGCCGCGAGGAGGTCGCCCCCGGCGCGAGGCCCCCGGCCGCCGCCGGCGCGGAGAAGCGCGCCCGCTACCGCAACCGGGCGCTCCTCCGCGGCGCGCACGAGGCGCCGCCCGAGGCGCGCCCCACGATCAGCGGCCGCGTGTACGCGACCGACGGCAGCACCCTCGCGGGCGCGACGGTCGTCGCGTCCGCCTTCGAGGTCGCCGGCAACGTGCTGACGACCGCGGGCACCGCGAAGAGCGACGAGGCCGGGCGGTTCGAGCTCACGCTCCCCGACGGGACCTACCAGCTCAGCGCGAACGTCGAGGGATACGGGACCACGTCGACGACGGCGCACAGCGGCCAGACGGTGAGCCTGGTGCTCCCGAAGAGCGGCGCCATCGAGGGGCGCGTGCTCGACGAGCGCGGCGAGCCCGTGCGGCGGTTCTCCATCGACGTGCTCTCGCCCGTGACGGAGGACGACCCCGCGCCGCCGCCCCTGTTCTCCCGCGTGTTCGAGAGCCCGGACGGCTCCTACCGCGTCGCCCAGCTCCCGTCGTGGCCCGTCATCGTGAGGGCGACGACGGCGGATCACGCGCCGGCGTTCTCGCCGTTCGTCAGGGTGCGGCCCGGGGACGTCGAGAAGGTGGATCTGACCGTCCCCGAGGGGTGCACCCTGACCGGGCGCGCCGTGGACCCGTCCGGCGCTCCGCTGCCCGGGGTGTTCGTCGACGCGGAGTCGCTGCTCGCCGCCGGCCAGATGAGCAATGTCGCCCTGGAGGCCGCCGCCCAGGCGCAGAGCGAGGACGACGGCTCGTTCGTCCTGCCCAACGTGCCGAAGGGCACGATCGCCGTGCGCGGCTACGACGGCGCGAACGCCGTGAGCACGGTCAACGTCGATGTCGCGGGCTGCGACAACCTCCCGCCGGTGAAGCTCGTGATGTCGCCCGGCGGCAGCATCTCCGGCGTGGCGCGAGGATCCGACGGGGCGCCGCTCGCCGGCGTCCGGCTCACGCTGCTGCAGCGGCGGATCGGCTTCGTGAACACGACGAGCGACGCGGAGGGGCGCTATCGCTTCGACCAGATCCCGTCTGGCCCGATCCGCATGATGGCGCAGCACGGAGAGCGGATGAGGCTCGTCGACCTCGAGGTCGAGGAGGGAAAGGAGACGGAGCAGAACGTCGCCCTGCCGCCCGGGGGCACGGGCGAGATCCGCGGCCGCGTCACGGCGGGCGGGCAGCCGCTCCCCGGGGTTCGCCTCACGCTGGCCACGCCGTTCGCCGACGACAACTCGATCGGCCTGTACTCCCTGGTCACCGCGGAGGACGGCTCGTACCGCGTGTCCGCGATCTCGCCCGGGCTCTACGTGATCAGCGTCGAGTCCACCATCGCCAACGTCGGCGTGCAGGTGAAGCCGGGCGAGGTCGCCACGATGGACGTGCGCGTGCCCGACGCGCCGCCCGCCGGGGGGGGCTCGCCGCCGCCGCCGCCGCAGTGAACGCGCCGCCGGCGGCGATCCCCGGCTGTCCCGGAGGCGGCGCCTCCCGGACGGCCGGTCCGCTTTTGTGGCGACCAGGAGCGCCGCGCCGGCGATGTGCGATGTGGTGGAGTCGAGGCGTCGCGAGGACGCCCCCTGCGGGGCGCCCTCGCCCGGCAGCAGGTCACTCCGCCGGGGTGATCGTCAGCGTGAACGCCCCCGAGGAGCCGCTGTCGTAGCTGTCGACGAAGATGTCGATCGGCGCTGCCTGGGTCACCGTCAGCGTGATCGACTCGGCGACCGCGGCGTCGAGCGGGTCATCCGCGCACGCGAGCTCGCTGTCCCGGTCCGCGCAGTCGGTCCGCGCGTGGAGGACGACGTCGGCCGCGCCGACCGGCGTGGCGGTGATCGTCACCTCGCCGCTCGCAGCAGGGGTGTACCGATACACGACCTCACCGCCGGCGCCGCCGCACGACCCCGTGAAGCCTTGCGTGCCCTCGGACGCGTCCCCCTCCGTGGTCTCCGCGGTGATCGGCAACGCGGCCGCGCACGCGGCCTCCGTGTTCACCACGCACGCGTTCGAGCACACGTCGTCGTCCGCGGTGTTGCCGTCGTCGCACTCCTCCGTGCCGACGCGCCTCCCGTCGCCGCAGACCTGCGCCGCGAAGGACACGTCGAGCGCATACGCCGCTTCCGCGTCTTCCGTGCCCTCGATGTAGAGGAAGTAGGTGTCGCCCTCCTCGACGGGGAGCTCCACGGGCGCGTCGTCCGCGGCGTAGGCGGGCAGACAGCCGAGCAGCGTCGCCGCGTCGTCGCAGCCGGTCCGAACGTACCAGTCGAAGTCGCCCTCGGTCGCCCGGGCGGCGATCTCGACGATGCCCTTGGCGGGGGCGACGAACTGGAAGACCCGCTCGTTCCTGCCCACGCCGGCGGCGTACGTGCCGCCGAGCGTCTCGCACAGCGCGCCGAACAGGTTGGTGCCGCCCTCCGTCGTGCCGGAGAACGTCCCTCCCTCGGACACTTCGGTCGCGCCCGTGCAGGCCGCGGCGATGCTCGTGGCGCACGCTCCCTGCGCGGCGCAGTCGCGCTCCTCGCAGTCCTGCAGCCCGTCCGCGTCGTCGTCCGCGCCGTTGTCGCAGACCTCGCCGGACGCGACGCAGTACCCGAGATCATCGTTGCAGGCGCCCTGACACTGATCGTCGGCGTCGCAGCCGCCGATGCACATCAGCGCGCCTTCCCCGGTCACGTCGACGCAGGCCTGCCCCGCTCCCCCGCAGTCGTCGGCCTCTCCACAGGTCTTGAGGCAGAGCGAGTAGCTGCCCTGGTTCAGACACTCGGACCCACGCTCGCACGGCAGGAGGTCGGGGTCGCAGAGCCCGGAGCAGTAGCCGGCCGCCCAGCCGAACGTCTCCTCCGTCAAGCAGAGCCCGCCGAGGCACTCGTCGTTCGTCGTGCAGGGCTCGCCGTCCGCCCTCGCCTCCGCCTCGCCGCCCTGGCCACCCTGGCCGCCTTCAGCGCCCTGGCCGCCCTCGCCGTCGTCAGCGCCCTGGCCGCCGTCGCCGCCCTGGCCGCCGTCGCCGCCCTCGCCGCCGGTGCCGGACGACGTCCCTTGCGGCGCCGGATCATCGTCACCGCACGCAGCGAGCGCCAGACACATCGCTGTAATTGCTGACAGGGGAAGACCAAGTCGCATCTTGTTTCTCCTTAGAAGAGGTACAGCGCTCGTAGCACGGAGCACGCCAGGGCGTGCCACAACACGAGAAAAAGACGGTTCTGGCTGTACTGGTTGCGTCCATGACGAAACGTGGTGGTAAGCAAAGAGATTTTACGATCGTTCAATGCTGCGACCCTGGCGTTTCAGAATCGAAACCTCGAAGGGACGTTCCCGACGCAATGTCGCCATTCTTGCGTCATTCTCAGGGCGCGCCCGATGGCACGCTGAGTGCTTCATAGGACGTCAGCGCCGCCGGCGTGGCCTTCGCCCCCCTGAGGCCCCGGCGGCGCTGTCTTTTTGTCCGCGTTCTGCCCGCGTCCGCTCGCCTGTCGCCTTCTGCCACGGCTGAGCCCCGCGGCCCGCTTCTCCCGGACGGGGTGGGGCTGTTTGACACAGCGAACCCAGCGGGCGGGCGGCGCGAGCGTGGCGGAGATGGCGGCGGCGCGGCCAAGCGCAGCCCGCCGGCGCGTTGTATCGTCCGCCGCCCCATGGCGACGAAGACGAAGCGCTCTCCGGCGACGAAGCTTCCGGCGGCGAAGCTCTCCTCTCCCCCCGATCAGAAGTTCGAGTGTCGCGACTGCCCAGCTCGCTGCTGCCGGCTGCCCTGGAACATCCGCTTCAGCAGCGACGAGGCCAGGCGGTACCTCGAGGAGCCGTGGGTCCGGGAGCGCGCCGGGGAGGAGGGGGCGCTCGTCATCGCGCGCGGCGTGCTGCCGATGCGGGAGCAGGACCGCCGGCTCCAGTGCGTCTTCCTCGACGACGACCTGCTCTGCAGCATGCAGAAGCGGTTCGGCCACGAGTACATCCCCAAGTCGTGCCAGGCGTTCCCGTTCGGGTTCGTCCGCGACGAGAAGGAGGTCGTCGTCGCGCAGCTCTCCCAGCTCTGCCCGTCGATCCGCGAGAACTACGGCAAGCCGGTGGACCTCCAGCTCAAGGCGAAGCTCGAGCAGCGGGGCGACACCGAGCGGATGTCGAAGGCGCTCGCCACCCTGGGCGGCGTCATCCTGGCCCAGCCCCAGTACCTGCGCGCGGTGAAGCGCTGGGAAGACGAGCTCGCGACCGGCGCGTCGCCCGCCGCGACCCTGGCGCGGCTCTATGACTGGACGGCCGCCTTCGAGCGCGCCCTCCCGCCGGGCGCCGAGCGCGCGACGGACGCGTCGATCGAGGCCGCCCTCGGGCAGGCCGACGCCGGGGAGCTCGCGCCGCTCGAGCCGCGCAAGAGGCCCTCGTTCTACGCGCGGGTCCTGTTCGCCCACCTCCTCGGCAACCTCTGCTACCCGTCGCGGGTCCGGGAGGCGCACCGGGTCGGAAAGGCCTCGTGGACGCAGCTCCAGGCGCTGCGCAGCGCCGGCAACAAGGTCGCCTGGATGCTCGGGCGAGGCACCGTCGACATGCTGTTCATCCCGGAGCCGTTCAAGCTGCAGCGGGTGAGGACGGTCGACCGGTTCCTCGGCGCCGACGAGGGGACGATCGTGAGGGACTACCTGCGCCTCGTGCTCCAGCGCCGGCACATCTTCTCGGCGCCCCGGCACCTCCTCGCGGCCGTGCTCGACCTCTCGCTGGCCACGGTCGTGATCTCCCGCTTCGCCCGCTGCCGCGCGGCGGCGGACGGCAGGGTCAAGGTCTCGCTGGAGGACGTGCGGGAAGGCATCAGCGTCGCCGAGCTCGTCCTCCTGAGCCACGCGGCGCTGTCGGAGCAAGGCAAGCTCATGAAGAACCTGCGCTGGCTCCTGCTCACGAAGCGCGACAGCTTCCGGGCCCTGCTGGCGACCGAGGCCTAGCGTCGTTCAATGTGCGGTGATCGGCGCCGCGGCGTGGCCCGGGGCAACACGCCGCGAACACAGCGCTTCCCTCCTCGCCTGGCGGCCGGCCCTGACTATCATTCCGCGCCCACCGGGCCGGCAGGCCCATGGAGGCACGCGCAATGATCGTCATGAAGTTCGGCGGCAGCTCGGTCGAGAGCCGCGCGCAGATCGAGAAGGTCCTCAGCATCGTCAGAGCCCGCGTGGCCCGCCGCCCCGTCGTCGTGAGCTCCGCTCACAAGGGCATGACCGACGCGCTGATCAACGCCGCCAAGCTCGCCGCCACCGGGCGGTTCGACCCCTCGATCCCGCTCGGCAAGCAGCGCGCCGTCGCCGAGTCGCTCGGCTGCGCGCCCGACCTGCTCGCGCCGTTCTACCAGGAGATCGAGGATCTCTTGCGCGGCATCAGCCTCGTCAAGGAGCTCAGCCCGCGGAGCCTCGACTACATCGCGAGCTTCGGCGAGCGCATGGCCGTGCGCTGCATCGCGGACTTCTTCGCCCGGAGCGGCGTGAAGGCGCGCGCCTACGACGTCTGGGACCTCGGCTTCATCACCGACGCGAACTTCGGCCGCGCGCGCCCGCTGCCCGGCTTCGACGCCCGCGCCAAGGCGATGTTCGCCGAGCGGGTCCCCGAGGGCGTCGTCCCGATCGTCACCGGGTTCGTCGGCCGCAACGAGGCCGGCGAGATCACGACCGTCGGCCGCAACGGGAGCGACCTGACGGCGACGCTGCTCGCCGCGGGGCTCGGCGCCGAGGAGGCGCAGATCTGGAGCGACACCGACGGCGTGATGACCGCCGACCCGAGCGTCGTGAAGACGGCCCGGAACATCCCGACGATGCACTTCGACGAGGCGGCGGAGCTCGCGTTCTTCGGCTCCCGCGTGCTGCACCCCTCCACGCTGCTGCCCGCCATGGAGAAGGGCATCCCGGTGCGGGTGCTCAACACGAACCGGCCGGATCACCCCGGCACGGTGATCGACTTCAACACCGACGCCGCGTCCCCGGCCGTGACCAGCATCGCGTACCGCGAGCGGCAGGTGGTGCTCAAGATCAGCTCGACCCGGATGTTCGGCGAGGTCGGCTTCCTCGCGCAGGTCCTCGCGGTGCTGGCGCGGCACGAGGTCGTGATCGACGTGATCACCACGTCGGAGGTGTCGGTCTCGATGACCACCGACGACCTCGGGAAGCTCGGCCGCGCGCTCCCCGAGCTGGAGCGCTTCGGCGCCTGCGAGGTCCTGCCCAACCGGACGACGCTCGTGATCGTCGGCCAGGGCCTGCCCCGGCAGAAGGGCGTCGCCGCGCAGGTGCTCGAGGCGATGTCCCAGGCCGGCGTCAACGTCGAGATGCTGAGCTACGCGATGGGCAGCATCAACCTGTGCATGGTGATCGACGACGCGAACGTCGCGCCCGCGGTCGCCGTGCTGCACCGATCGCTGTTCGAGAAGGCGAGCTGACGCCCTCCGAGCGGGCGAGCCGCGGGGCGGCGGGCCGGCGCCGCGCCGCCGCGATGGCTCACGGCGCCCGGCCGCCGCCCCGGGAACGGGGCGTGACAGGACGTTGACAGGCGTGACGCGACGCGCGCGCCGCAGTAGGCGTGGTCCTCGGCCGGAGCGGACGTCCGGCCCGGGGAGGACCATGACAGCAGCACAGGGCGATGGAAGCGGGGCGCCGTTGTTGCCCATCCCGCGCGTGAGCACGAGCGACATCCTGCGGCGCCTCGAGGCCGAGCGCGGCGCGGTCGGCGCGAGCGCGGCGCTCGCGTTCGACGCGGACGGCACCCTCTGGGACGGGGACGTGGGCATCGACCTGTTCGAGGCGTTCCTCGCCGGGCGCTGCGCGCGGCCCGAGGCGGAGGCGGCGCTGCGCCGCGAGGCCGAGGCGTTCGGCGTCGCCGCGGAGGGCGGCGCGCACGAGATCGCGAGCGCGCTCTACGCGGCGTTCGCCGCCGAGAAATACCCGGAGGACCGGGCCTTCGCGATGATGGCGTGGGCCTTCGCGGGGTGGCGCGAGGACGAGCTCGCCGCCCTCGTCGACCGCGTGCTCGAGGACAGGGGCCACGCGGGGCGGATCCGGCCGGCGCTGCTGCCGATCCTCGAGTGGGCGCGGTCGCGCGGCGCGCCGGTGTTCGTTGTGTCGGCGTCGCCGCGGTTCGTGATCGAGCGCGCTGTCGCGCGGCTCGGCGTCGCGCCCGAGCGGGTCGCCGCCATGACCCCGGCCGTCCGCGAGGGCCGGATCGCCCCCGAGCTCGGCGCGCCGGCGACGTACGGCGAGGGGAAGACGCAGGCGCTCGAGCGCATCTTCCCCGAGCTCGCCGTGCTTGCGGCCTTCGGTGACAGCGCGTACGACGCCGCCCTGCTGAGGATCGCCCGGGTGCCCGTCGCGGTCTCCCCGAGCCCGAAGCTGCTCGCTGTCGCGGGCTCGATCCCGGGGCTCCTCCTGCTCGACTGTTAGCGTTGCTGCCGCCATGGCCACCCTCTCGCTCCGCGGCCTGACCCGCCGCTTCCCGAACGCCGAGCGCGCCGCGCTCGCCGGCCTTTCCCTCGAGGTCGAGGACGGCGAGCTGCTCGTGCTCGTCGGCCCCTCCGGCTGCGGCAAATCGACGGCGCTCCGGCTGATCGCGGGCCTCGACAGCCCCGACGGCGGCACGGTGTCGATCGGCGGGCGCGACGTCAGCCGGGTCGCGCCGGAGGACCGCGACGTGGCCATGGTCTTCCAGGGCTACGCGCTGTACCCGCACATGACAGCGCGCGACATCATGGGCTTCCCGCTCAGGATGCGCGGGGTCGACAGGGCAGCGCGGGCGCGGCGCGTCGAGGAGGCGGCGGCGCTGCTCAGCATCGGCCACCTGCTCGACCGGCGCCCCGGCGAGCTCTCGGGCGGCGAGCGCCAGCGCGTGGCCATGGGCCGCGCGATCGTGCGCGCCCCGGCGGCGTTCCTGTTCGACGAGCCGCTCTCGAACCTCGACGCCGCGCTGCGCGCCGAGCTCCGGGTCGAGCTCGCGGCGCTCGTGCGCCGCCTCGGCACGACGTCGGTCTACGTTACCCACGACCAGGTCGAGGCGATGACCATGGGCGACCGCATCGCGGTGCTCCGCGCCGGCGAGCTCCAGCAGGTCGGCCCGCCGCGCGCCATCTACGAGGCGCCGGCGAACGTGTTCGTCGCCGGCTTCCTGGGCACGCCGGCGATCAACCTGATCGAGCTCGAGCGCTCCGGCGCGCGGTACGAGGGCGCGGCGCTCGCGCTGCCCGCCCCGCCGGGGGCGGCGCTGCCCGACCGGGTCGTCGCGGGCGTGCGGCCGGAGCACCTGCGCGTGGCGCTGGGGGCGGCGGCGGAGGGGGACGCGGGGGCGCGCGGCGCGGTGGACGAGGTGGAGATCGCGGCGCGCGTCGTGGTCGCGGAGCCGCTCGGGGCCGAGACGTTCCTGTACCTCGACGCCGCGGGGACGCGGCTGCGGGCGCGGGCGCACGGCTTCGCGACACCCGCGCCGGGGGAGTCGGTGCGCGCGCGGCTCGACCCGCGCGCCGTGCTCTGGTTCGACGCCGGCTCCGGCGCGCGGATCGCGTCATGAGCCGGGGGGCCGCGCCATGAGCCGGGCGCCGTCCCTGTCGCGGCGCGACGCGCTCCGGGCGCTCGCCGCGTCGATCGCCGCGGCCGCGGCGGGGCCGCCGGGGTGCGCGCGGCGGTCGCCGGACGGGCGCGTCGAGGCCTCGCTGTGGTTCGCGTACGGGGGCAAGAACCGCGAGGTGCTCCTGTCGCTCATCGACCAGTTCCACCGCGAGCAGGGCCGCTACCGCATCGAGGCGGTGTACCAGGGCGACTACTTCGAGGCGCTCGCCAAGCTGCGGACCGCGCTCGCGGCGCGCGCGGCGCCGGCGCTCACCCACGTGGTCGGCGAGGTGGTGCCCTACCTGGCCGAGGCGGGCGCGCTCGAGCCGCTCGATCGGTTCGTCGCCGGCGTCCCCGGCGGCGACCTCGACGTGGTCGAGGCGCTCGGGCAGGCGGGGACGTTCGTGGGCGGCGGCGAGCGCCCGCTCGTGTGCCTGCCGTTCAACCGATCGACGCCGATCGCCTACTACAACCGCGGCGTGTTCCGCGAGCTCGGGCTGTCGCCGCCGTCGACGTGGGACGAGCTGCGCAGCGCGGCGGCGCGGCTCGTCGTGCGCGACGGCAGCAGCACGCGGCGGTGGGGCTTCGAGTGCCCGATCGACTGGTGGTTCTGGGCGGCGCTCGTGGGGCAGGCCGGCGGCGACCTCCTCGGGCCGGACGGCGCGCCGACGCTCGGCGGCGAGGCGGGCGTGCGCGCGCTCCGGTTCTGGCAGGCGCTCGTGCACGAGGACCGCACGATGAAGCCGCCGCCGGGGCGCGACTACAACGCGTGGCAGGTGACGAACACCGACTTCCTGGCGGGCCGGGTGGCGATGATCTGGACCTCGACCGCGTTCCTTCGCTACCTGGAGGACAACGCGGGCCAGGCGGGCGCGGGGAGCTTCGAGGTCGGCGCGGCGCCGCTGCCGCGCGACGTGCGCGCCTCGGTGCCCACGGGCGGCACGATGTTCGTGATGCCGCGGGGCGCGGCGCCGGCGGCGCAGGAGGCGGCGTTCGCGTTCCTGCGCTGGATGATGCAGCCGGCGCAGGCGAACGCGTGGGCGACGCGCACGGGCTACATGCCCGTCTCGCGGCGCGGCCTCGAGGCGCTCTCGCAGGGCGGCTACTACGCCGCGCACCCGAACGACCGCGTCGCCGTCGACCAGCTCGCGCACGCCGCGCCGTGGCCGTGGTCCCCGGACCTGTTCCGCGTCCAGCGCGAGGCGGTGCAGCCCCGGCTCGAAGAGGCGGTGCTCGCCCCGCGCGACGCCGCCGAGACCCTCTCCGAGGCCGTCCGCGCGGCGCGCGAGCGATGAAGCCCAAGCACCCCCTCTCGCCCTACCTGCTCCTGCTGCCGACCGCGGCCTTCCTGGCCGTGTTCTTCCTGGTCCCGCTGCTGCTCGCGGCGAAGAACAGCCTCTATGCGTGGGACCTGCTCACGCCGCCGCGGTACGTCGGGCTGCGGAACTACGAGATCCTCGCCGGGAGCGGGGAGCTCACCGGGACGCTCCTCCGCACGCTCGGCTACAGCGCCGTCGTGGTGACGCTCTCGGGCTCGCTGGGGCTCGCGCTCGCGGTGGCGCTCGATCGGCCAGGGCCTGTCTACGCCTTCGTGCGGGGCGCGGTGTTCAGCGCCTACGTCGTGTCGTGGGTCGCGGTGGCGCTGCTGTGGATGTGGATCCTCGACGCCGACGGGGTGCTCTCGGCGGCGCTCCGCGGGCTCGGCCTGCCGGCGATGAGCTGGCTCGGCGACCCGCGGTCGGCGCTGCTCGCGCTGGCGGCGGTGAGCGTCTGGAAGATCACCGGGTATGCGATGGTCATCTTCCTGGCCGGCCTGCAGGACATCCCCCGCGCGCTGCACGAGGCGGCGGCGCTCGACGGGGCCGGCCCGTGGCGGCGGTTCCGCCACGTGACCTGGCCGCTGCTCCGCCCGAGCGCCGCGTTCGTGGCGACGACGAGCCTCATCCTGTCCTTCCAGGCGTTCGACGTGGTCCGCGTGATGACACAGGGGGGGCCCGTGAAGGCGACGACCCTGTTCGTCTACGCCATCTACGAGCACGTCTTCGTGAACCTGCGGGTCGGCCGGGCGAGCGCCATGATCGTGATCTTCTTCGTGTTTTTGCTGCTTCTGACCGTCCTGCAGCTCCGGGCGCTCCGCGCGGGCGCCCCGCGCGAGGGGAGGCGGCCGTCGTGACCGCGGGGCAGAGCGGCGGCGCGGGGCGCTCGGCCGCCCGGCGCATCGTCTCGGACGCCGTGCTCGTCCTGGTGGCCGTCGTGTGGCTGGGGCCGTACGCGTGGATGACGATCACCTCGCTGAAGACGCTGCCCGAGATCACCCGCGCCCCGGCGTACCCGCTGCCGCAGGCGTTCCAGCTCGACGCCTACCGCGAGGTGCTCCAGGCGGTGCCGGTGATGCGGTATTTCGCCAACACCGTGTTCATGGCGACGGCGATCGCGCTCCTGCAGATCGCCCTGGCGCTCCCGGCCGGCTATGCCCTCGCGAAGCTCAGGTTCGCCGGGCGGAGCGCCGCGTTCGTCCTCGTGCTCTCGTGCCTGCTCATCCCGGCGCAGGTGACGTTCGTCCCGGTGTTCACGATGCTCGGCTCGGTCGGCCTCGTGAACACGTTCGCGGCGCTGATCCTGCCCTTCGGGGTCAGCGCGCTCGGGACGTTCCTTGTGCGCCAGGCGCTGCTCTCTGTCCCCGACGAGATCATCGAGGCGGCGAGGATGGATGGGGCGGGCGAGCTCAGGATCATCTACCTGATCCTCGGCCCGATGCTGCGGCCGACGCTCTCGGCGCTGTTCCTGTTCAGCTTCGTGTTTCACTACAACGATTACTTCTGGCCGCTCGTCATGACCACCGACGATGACGTGCGCACCCTCCCGCTCGCGATTGCCCTCCTGCGGGAGCAGGGGACAGGGGTCCGCTGGCACCTCGTCATGGCCGGGAACGTGATCCTGAGCCTGCCGGTGCTCGCGGTGTTCGCGGCGGCGCAGCGGCAGCTCCTCCGCGCGGTGACCGCGCGGATCTGAGCGCCCGGCCGTCGCTGCGCTGTTTGTTCCCGTCCGGACGCCCTCGGTTCTGGCCCGGTCGTCGCACCGGCTCGCGACGGCAAGCGCAGCGCCGGCGAGGCGCCGCCGAAGGAGATCCACGATGACGACGACCGAACCAATGATGCAGAAGGAAGAGGGCAAGGTCACCACGAAGATCGAGGAGAGGACCGCCCAGGTCCCGTCCGGCGCTTATCTCGGGCTGGCGATCGGATCCATGGTGCTGTCGGCCGGCTTCATGCTGGCCGGCAAGAAGCAGATCGCGAACTTCGTTGGCCAGTGGGTGCCATCGCTGCTCGTGATCGGCCTGTACAACAAGCTGGTCAAGATCGAGCACGAGATCGGGTACGGCGGAGCCTACCGCTGACGGACGCCGCGCCCGCGCTCCGGCCTCCGCCGCGCTGTCCAGCGCCGCCGCGACACGGGGGCCCGACGCCCGCTCCCGGCGCGCGCGGCGCGCCGCTTTCTTCGCACCACGCCTGAGAACACGCCTTCCCGCTCCGCCCTGCGGCGTCGGGCTCCGGCCCGCGGCGCCGGGCGTCGCGCGCCGCTCGCCGGCATGGCCGCCGTCCAAAACTCGACGTCTCCCTGGAATCCTTCTTGCTGAGCTCGCGCGCGCGGCGAACGGAGGAACTCATGCGTCAGCGACTTTGTCGTTCTCTTGTCCTCGTAGGGAGCTTGGCCACGAGCGTTTTCTCGTCCTTTCTCACGGCCTGCGGACCGGGGGAGCCACCCTGGGAGGCCGATCTCGGCGTCGGCGGCCCTGATCCGCGGATCACGGTGACCGAGGTGCCGCCGCCCGCCATCAGCGGTGGAACGCTGATGATCGCCAGCGACGGACACACGGCGGTCGCGGCAGACCCCGACCGCGATCGCGTCTGGATCGTGGATCTCGACGGCGGCGCGCCGGGGGAGATCCGGCTGGAGCACGGCGACGAGCCAGGGCGCCTCGTCGAGGACGCGGGCGGCCGGGTGCACGTGGCGCTCCGGCGCGCCGGGGCCGTGGTGACCCTCGATATCGAGTCGCGGTCGGTCCTCGAGCGCCGGGAGGTCTGCCGCGCCCCCCGCGGGGTCGCCTACGACGCCGCGCGCGACGCCATCCACGTCGCCTGCGCCGGCGGCGAGCTCGTGACGCTCCCGGCCGCCGGTGGCCCCGCCGTCCGGAAGCTCCGCCCCGCCGCCGACCTGCGCGACGTCGTGGTCGAAGGCGACCGGCTCCTGGTCAGCCGCTTCAAGTCCGCGGAGACGCTGGTCATCGGCGCCGACGGCGAGGTCCTCGCGCGCCGCGCGCTCCCCGAATTCAACACGACAGGGTTCGGGGGCTCCGCCTCGAGCTACACGCCGTCCGTGGCCTGGCGCATGGCGCCGCGCCCGGGCGGCGGCGCGGTGATGCTGCACCAGCGCGCGATGTCGTCGCAGGTCACCCTCAGCCCGGGCGGCTATTACCAGGCGACCAACTGCGATGGGAACATCGTGCACGGCACGATCAGCACGATCGACCCGGCGGGCGCCGTCGGCGGACCGGCCGCGCCCGCGGCCGCGCTCCCGAGCGTCTCGCTCCCGGTCGACGTCGCGATCGCGCCAGACGGCAAGCGCGTGGCCGTGGTGGCAGCCGGCAACGACATGGTCGTGAGCACGACCCTCGACGACATGGCGGACGGAGAGGGCAACTGCGCTCCCGCGGCCGTACCGCAGCCGTTGAGCGGGCAGCCGATCGCCGTGGCGATCGACGGCCGGGGCGACATCGTCGTGCAGCTCCGCGAGCCGGCGGCCCTGGAGGTGATCCGCGCGCCGGAGGACGTGGAGGTGTTCGACCGGCGCACCATCGCGCTCCCGGGCGCGACCGTGCGAGACACCGGACACGAGATGTTCCATCGCCCGCCGAACGGCGTGAGCGCCGCCGCGTGCGCGTCGTGCCACCCGGAAGGGCACGAGGACGGACGGACGTGGAACTTCGACCCCGTGGGCCAGCGGCGGACGCAGGCCATGGGCGGCGGCATCCTGCAGACGGCGCCCCTCCACTGGAGCGGCGACCTGATGGACCTCGACGGCCTGATGAGCGAGGTGTTCGTCTCCCGCATGGGCGGGCCGCAGCCCGGCGCCCGGCGGCTCGACCTGATGGCCCGTTACATCGACAGCCTGCCCGCCTTCCCGGCGTCGCCGCCCGAGGACGAGGCCGCCGTGGCGCGCGGCGCGGCGCTCTTCCACGACAAGAAGGTGGCCTGCGCGGACTGCCACAGCGGCCCGATGCTCACGAACGACCGGAACGAGGACGTCGGCAAAGACGAGGTCCTGCAGGTGCCCTCGCTGATCGGCATCGCCGGGCGCGCGCCGTTCATGCACGACGGCTGCGCGGCGACGCTCCGCGATCGCTTCGATCCGCGGTGCGGAGGCGACAAGCACGGCGACGTCTCCGGACTGACCGAGGCGCAGATCGACGATCTCGTCGCCTATCTTGAGTCGCTCTGAGCCCTCGCCCCGCCCCGCCCCTCGCCTGAAGCAACCGGGGCGTTCCTCATCACCCGGGGCCGATTGCCACGCTCGCGCCCCCGTGATCCCGCGGCCCGCGCGGCGGTAGAGCCGCAAGAGACGGGAAATCCGGACTCACGTCAGGGGACGGCGCCGCCCTCGCAACTCGGCATCGCGCTTGCTCCTTCCTGGAACAACCGACGTCAGACTCCGCCCATCGATGGACCCGAGCCACAGGCACGGTCCTGTTTCTCTTCTCATGGTTCACATGGTCCTCAGGGCTCGCACCGCAGGTCGGGCCGGAGCTTCCAGCGTGAGAGGTAGACCCGCACGGCGGAGGAGGCTCGCAAGGAGGGCACCATGCCGAGAGGCGACAAATCGAGCTACACGGACAAGCAGAAGCGGCAGGCCGAGCACATCGAGGAAGGATACGAGAAGCGAGGGGTCCCCGAGGGAGAAGCCGAGAAGCGGGCCTGGGCGACCGTCAACAAGATGACCGGCGGAGGGAAGAAGTCGGGCTCGGGGGTCGGCAAGCCGGTGAACAAGGAGCCGGCGAAGAAGGGGGGCCGCAAGGGGGGCGCCGCGTCCAAGGCGCGGCCGGCCGCGGCGAGGAGCGCGGCGGCGAAGAAGGCGGCGGCGACCCGCAAGCGGAACGCCGCCGGGCGGAGCGCCGCGTCGAGCGCGGAGCAGCGCCCGGCCGCGAAGAAGACGGCGACGAAGAGCGCGGCGAAGAGCTCCGCGACCGGCGCCCGCGGCCGCAAGACGACCGCGCGCAAGACGACCGCGCGCAAGGCGACCGCGCGCAAGGCGACCGCGCGCAAGGCGACCGCGCGCAAGGCGACGAGCAGCCGCCCCCGCGCCGCGCAGGGCACGGCGCGCCGCGGCGGGGCGGGGGCCTCGCGCAAGACGACCTCGGGGGCGAGGAAGGGAGCGCGGAAGGGCGCCGCGAGCGGGTCCTGACCTTGCCACGCGGAGGGGGAGAGGGAGCGACCATGCAGGAACTTCAGAGCAACGGGGCGCCGAACGGCGGGGGCGGCCCGGAGAAGGACGAATCCGGACCGCAGCAGGAGAGCCAGAAGGGGCGAGCTTTCCTGGCGAACCTCGTGCGCGAGCTGTTCCAGACGGAGCACTCGGCGAGGACCCATCCGCTCGTGGAGGCGGAGCGGCTAGGCGATACGCCGCCGGCGCGCGCCCTGCGGGCGGTGTCGTCCCACGCGGAGGCCGTGCTGTCGGAGCTCCCCGCGCTCGTGGGCGAGCGCGGGCTGCCGGTCAGCGCGGGCGGGAGCGCGGTGGGCGAGGCCTTCTCGGCGCTGCGCGATCACATCGCCGATCACCTGCTGAGCGCCGAGAAGTCCTACCGCGGCACCCTCCTCGGGATGCGCCATGGCATCGACCTCGTCGCGCTGATCCAGTACGTCGCCGCGGCCGAGGGCGACACGCTCCTCGCGGCGTGGTGCGCGCGCTGGCTCTCGGAGCGCCGGCCCCTCGTCGAGGCGGCCGCCGGCGAGCTCGCGTGGTTCGCGGCCCGCCCGGCGCGCGCCACGAGGGCGGCGAAGGACAGCGCCGTGGCCCACCTCCTCCAGGGCCTCGTCAACGGCTTCGAGAGCGCGGCGCAGCAGCTCCGCCGCCTCACCGCGCTCGCAGGTTGACTCCCGCCGGCCGCGCGCGGAGAGAGCCCGGCCCAGGGCGAGCCGGCGCGCGGCCGGCGAGGAGGATGCACCGTGGAGCAGGAGATTCCGACGCTGGGCACGCCGATCGAGCTCCTCAGGAGCCACGGGGCCGGCGTCGCGAGCGCGCTCTTGATCGGGATCGTCGGGTGGACGGCCGCGGCCTGGACGGCGCGGAGCGTGCGGTCGTTCGGCAAGCGGTGGACGCACGTCGACGTCACCCTCGTCCCGGTGCTGGCCAGCGTGAGCCGGCTGGCCGTGCTGACCATCACCGTGATGGCGGTGCTCGAGCGCTTCGGCGTCGACACCAAGAGCCTGTTCGCGGTGATCGGCGCCGCCGGCCTGACCATCGGCCTCGCCCTCAAGGACACGCTGTCGGACGTGGCCGCCGGGCTCGTCCTCCTCGTGCTCCGCCCGTTCGACGTCGGCGACGCCGTCGAGGTCGACGGGACCTCCGGGGTCGTCGACGCCATCGACGTGTTCCAGACCAAGCTGACGAGCTTCGACGGCGTGCCGATCATGCTGCCCAACTCGAAGGTCCGGTCCGCGAAGATCCAGAACTTCACCCGGGCGCAGCGCCGGCGCATGGACCTCACGATCGGCGTCAGCTCCGGCGCCGACCTCGCCCGCGCGATCACCTCGCTGCGGGAGGTCCTCTCGAGCGAGCCGCGCGTGCTGACGGAGCCGGCGCCGGCGGTCGACGTGATCGAGCTCGCGGACGCGAAGGTCCACCTGCTCGTCCGCGCCTGGACCCTGCCCGCGGACTTCTTCGCGACGCGGCTCGAGCTGACACGCCACTTCAAGGAGCGGCTCGACGCCGAGGGGATCGTCGTCCCGGTGCCCCAGCGCGAGCTGCACATCCCGCTCCGCGAGCGGCGGTCGGCCCCCTCCCTCTGAGTTGCCGAGCTCTGCCGTTGCCCGAGGATCTTCTCGCCTCATCTCGCCTGGTCCCTCGCTCCGTGCTGAACTGGAGAGACCGTCCGGCGACACGCAGCCGAGTCGCCTTTGCACTCGAGCGCCACGCTCGAGCGGGAGCATCCAGTGGCCACGAGGTCGATGGAGAACACGGATTCGCATCAGGGAAGGGCCGAGCCGCTGGACGCGGCCTCGCCCGCGGCGCACGCGGGGGACGCGCCGCGGCCCGGCGAGGGGGCGGGGGGCGCGCGTGGCGAGCGCGGTGCGCTGGGCGAGCACGGCCCCCACGGGCTGCGCGGCTCCCACGAGGACTGCGCGCTGCTCGACGCCTTCTTCCAGGCCACGACCGCGGGGCTCGGGGTGATCGACCGCGACCTACGCGTGGTGCGGCTCAACCAGGCGCTGGCGGACATCAACGGGATCCCCCTGGAGGCGCACCTCGGCAAGACCATCCCCGAGCTGCTCCCGGAGATGGGGGATGCGATCGTGGCCCCGCTCCGGCGCGTCCTGGAGACCGGCGAGGCGCTCTCCGCCGAGGTGACGGGGAGGACGCGGGCGTCGGACCGGCCGCGCGCGTGGATCGTCAACTACGCCCCCGTGCGCTCGAACGACGGGCAGATCGTCGCCGTGGGGGCGATCGTGCTCGACATCACCGAGCGCAAGCAGACGGAGACGAGGCTCCAGGAAGAGGGCGAGACGCTCGAGCTGCTCAATCAAGCGGGCAAGCTGCTCGCCGCGGAGCTCGACCTGGAGAAGCTCGTGCAGGCGGTGACCGACGCGGCCACCCGGCTGAGCGGCGCCCAGTTCGGCGCGTTCTTCTACAACGTCACGAACGCGGAGGGGAAGAGTTACACGCTCTACACCATCTCGGGCGTGTCCCGCGACCACTTCTCCGGGTTCCCGATGCCGCGCAACACCGACGTGTTCGCGCCGACCTTCAACGGGGAGAGCGTCGTGCGACTCGACGACGTGACGCGGGATCCGCGCTACGGGAACAACGCGCCTCACCACGGCATGCCGAGAGGCCACCTGCCGGTCGTCAGCTACCTCGCGGTGCCGGTGATCTCGCGCTCCGGGAGCGTCATCGGCGGGCTGTTCTTCGGGCACCCCGCGCCCGGCGTCTTCACCGAGCGGGCGGAGAAGCTGGTGGTCGGCCTCGCCGCCCAGGCCGCCATCGCCATGGATAACGCGCACCTGTTCCGCAAGGCGCAGCACCTCATCCAGGCGCTCGAGCGGAGCAACCAGGAGCTCGATCGCTTCGCCTACGTGGCGAGCCACGATCTGAAGGCGCCGCTGCGCGCCATCGCGAACCTCTCGCAGTGGATCGAGGACGACCTCGTGGACAAGGTGCCGCCGGAGACGCGCCAGCACATCACGCTGCTGCGCTCGCGCGTGGTCCGGCTGGAGGCGCTCATCGAAGGTATCCTGCGCTACTCGCGCGCGGGGCGCGCCCGCGACAAGCCGGAGACGGTGGAGGTCCGGAGGCTGCTCGACGAGGTCCTCGCGCTGCTCACGATCCCCGAGGGCGCCTCGATCGAGGTCGCGGCGGGCATGCCGACGCTCTTCACCGAGCGGGTGCCGCTCGAGCAGGTCTTTCTGAACCTGATCGGCAATGCGCTGAAGTACGCCGACCGCCCCGACGCGCGCGTCGAGGTGCGGGGGCGGGACCTGGGCGATCTCTGGGAGTTCTCGGTGAAGGACAACGGGCCCGGGATCGCCCCGCAGTACCACCAGAAGGTATGGGAGATCTTCCAGACCCTGAACCCGCGCGACAACGTCGAGGGGACGGGCATCGGGCTCTCGATCGTCCAGAAGATCGTGCTCAGCAAGGGCGGACACGCGTGGGTCGAGTCCGAGAAGGGCGCAGGCGCCACGTTCTTCTTCACCTGGCCTCGCCACGAGTCGGACGCCACGGGCAGCGTTCGCTGAGGCGCGGCGAAGGCGCGCTTCGCACGGTAGCGTGGCAATCCGCCACGCCCCGGGCTGCGTGAGGCAGCCTGGAGCGGCGCCGCCGGCCGGGCGGCCGCTCCGCCGGCGGGGCTGTCGGCTCCGCCGGGGAGCGCGAGGCGCTCGGCGGAGGGGTGGTTTCCCGCGGAGACGGTCGGTGAAAGCGCGCCTCGCCGGGGGCGCCGGAAGCAGCGGAGAGGCCGGGCGCGCGGCTTGCTTTGCTCGTCGGGACGGCGCGGGGCGCGTGAGCTGCCTCGTCGCCGTCCGGTGAACACGAGCCTCGCTCTCTGCTGGAAACTCGACGGTGACACAACGATCCGTGGCTGTCCTCCTGAACTGCTCTTCTCGGTCGAACCGCGCGGCGGAGCAGCGCGCGCGGCTCGGGGAGCTCCTGAACGCGAGCGGCCTCGCCGCGGATCTGCTGTGCGCCGAGAAGGGAAGGCACATGGGGGAGCTCGCCCGGCGCGCGGCGCGGGGGCCCTATGATCTCGTCGTGGCGGGCGGGGGTGATGGCACGATGAGCACGGTCGCCGCGGCGATCGCCGAGACCGACAAGACGATGGGCGTCCTGCCGCTCGGCACGGTGAACCATTTCGCCAAGTACCTGGGTGTGCCGCTCGACCTGGAGGGCGCGGTGCGCACCCTGGTGGAGGGCCGGCGCGTCCAGGTCGATCTGGGCGAGGTCAACGGCCGGGTCTTCGTGAACAACTCGACCCTGGGCATCTATCCGAGCATCGTGCGCGACCGCGAGGCGCTCCGGAAGCGGAGGGGGATCAACAAGTGGCTCGCCTTCGCGCTGGCGACCGTCTCCGGGATCCGGCGCCACAAGGGGGCTCGACTCCGGCTCCTCCTGGATGGGCAGGAGCTCGAGCTCGACACGCCATTCGTGTTCGTCGCCAACAGCGATTTCAAGCTGGGTGATCTCGACCTCGCCCGCCAGCGCCCGCCGCACCCGGGCGAGCTCGGCGTGTGCGTGGCGCGCGCGGAGAGCCGCCTGGCCATGGTCAAGCTGATCGCAAGCGCCTTCGCCGGGCGCATCCAGAAAGCGAATGATTTCAGCGTCATGCGCACGACGGAGCTGCGCGTGGAGGCGCCTTGCCGGAAGCTCCACGTGGCCGCGGACGGCGAGATCCTCCGGATGACGCCGCCGCTCGTTTACCGCACGAGGCCGTCAGCGCTGCGCGTCATCGTTCCCCCGTCGTCGGACATCAGCGCGGGATCGCGACGGCAGGAGGACCAACCGGGGCATCTCGCCGCGCTGGGGGGATGATCGTCATGCGCACCCTCGTGCACCTGTCGGATCTGCACTTCGGACGCGTGGACAAGACCATCTTGCGCCCGCTGATCGACAGGATATGGGGGATCGCGCCCCACGTGGTCGTGGTCTCGGGCGACCTGACGCAGCGGGCGCGCAGCGCGGAGTTCGCCGAGGCCCGCGCCTTCCTCGACGACCTGCCGACGCCGCAGATCGTGGTGCCCGGGAACCACGATGTCCCGCTCTACAACCTGTTCGACCGGTTCTTTCGCCCGCTCGACAGATACCGGAGCCACATCACGGACGATCTCTCGCCGTTCCACGTGGACACGGAGATCGCGATCCTCGGCATCAACACCGCGCGCTCGCTGACGATCAAGGACGGGCGCATCAACGCGCGCCAGATCGAGGGGATCAAGGAGAGGATGTGCGGCCTCGGGCCCGAGGTCACGAAGGTGGTGGTCACGCACCACCCGTTCGATCTGCCCGAGAACTCGCCCCACGACATCGTCGGTCGCGCGAAGCAGGCGATGGCCGCCATCGCCGGCTGCGGCGTGGACATCATCATGTCAGGCCACCTGCACCTCAGCCACACCGGCCGCTCCGCGGAGCGCTTCGAGGCCGGCGGCCACTCATCCCTGATCATCCAGGCCGGCACGGCGACGTCGACGCGCGGCCGCGGGGAGCAGAACGCGTTCAACGTGATACGCATCGACGGGAACAAGATCCATATCGAGCGCAACTACTGGCAGCCGGAGGGCAGCGCCTTCGGGATCGCGGCGCCGGAGCATTTCGAGGAGACGCCGCGGGGGTGGGTGCGGGCGGCGTAGGCGAGTTACACGAGAAGAAGAGTACGAACCACAGAGGCACAGAGGGCACAGAGGGGAGAAAAGAAAGAGAGGCAATGACTCTTTCTTCTTCTCTCTCCTCTGTGCCCTCTGTGCCTCTGTGGTTCGATTCTCTCTATCTCACGCCAGCTTGCCGAGCTGCCGGAACCGCTCGCGCAGGTCGCTGTAGAGCCCCTGGTACACCGCGTGGATCTCGCGGTACCGCGCCGAGCGCGCCTGGTCCGGCGTGACGCGCGAGACGACATGGACGAACGCGTCCGCCGCCTCCTCGACCGACGAGAACAGCCCCGCGCCCGCCGCGCCGAGCAGCGCCGCGCCGTACGCCGGCCCCTCGGTCGACGTCGTGATCGCCACCGGCGCCTCGAAGACGTCGGCCATGAGCTGGCGCCAGAACGGGCTGCGCGCCCCGCCGCCGGTCAGCCGGATCTCGTCGATCGTCACCGGCGCGGCGCCGTTCGTCTGACCCACGCCGCGCATCAGGCCCAGCGAGTCCGCCAGCCCGAACGTGATGCCCTCGAGCACCGCCCGCGACACGTCGGCCTTCGTCGTGCGGGCGCTCAGCCCGACGAACGCGCCGCGCGCCGCCGCGTCGTTGTGCGGCGTGCGCTCGCCCATCAGGTACGGCAGGAAGACGACCCCGCCGGCGCCCGGGCGCGCCGTCGACGCCGTGTCGGAGATGATCTCGTACGGATCGACCTTGCGGAGCTCCGCCCCCATGCGCTCGCCGTCACAGAGGACGTCGCGGTACCAGCGGAGCGCGCCGCCGGCGGCGAGCATCACGCCCATCAGGTAGAAGCGGCCCGGGACCGCGTGGCAGAAGCTGTGCAGCCGCATCTCGGGCTCCACGATCCACGAGTCGGTGTGGGCGAGGATGACGCCGCTCGTGCCGACCGACGCCATCGCGCGGCCGGGGCGCACGATGCCGAGCCCCACCGCGCCCGCCGCGTTGTCCGCCGCGCCGCGCACGACCAGCGTGCCCGCGGGCAGGCCCGTCGCCGACGCGACCTCGGACGTGAGCTGGCCGAGCGGCGCGTTCGACGGCGCCGACCGCGGGAAGATCCCGCGCGGGACGCCGACCGCCGAGAGCAGCTCGGCGTTGAAGGCGCGATCGCCCGGCGAGAACGCCAGCGTGCCGCTCGCGTCGCTGTCGTCCGTCCCGAGCTCGCCCGTCAGCCGCAAGCCCACGAAATCCTTCGGCATCAGCACCGCGCGCACGCGGGCGAACGCCTCGGGCTCGTGCTCCCGCAGCCAGAGCAGCTTCGGCAGCGTGAACCCCTCGAGCGCGCGGTTGCCGACGAGGCGCGCGAGGCCCGCGTCGCCGACCTTCGGGTTCGCGCGGATCGCCTCGCACTCGGCCGTGGTGCGCGTGTCGCACCACAGGATCGCCGGCCGGATCACGGCCTGCGCCTCGTCCAGCAAGACCGCCGAGTGCATCTGCCCGGTGAGCCCGATCGCGCGCACCTCGTCCCGGCGCGGGCCGAGCGCGCGGGCGAGCTCGCCGAGGGCGCTCAGCGCCGCCGCGGCGAAGTCCTCGGGATCCTGCTCGGCCCACCCGGCGTGCGGGGTGGAGAGCGGGTACTCGCGGTGCGCCGACGCGACCGCCGCGCCGCGCTCCGTCTCAACTGCGATGGCCTTGAGGCCGCTGGTCCCAACGTCGATTCCGATCACGATGGCCATGGAGAGCGTCCTTTTTCGTAAAGAAAGGGTGAGCGATTAGAACACGACCTGGAGCTTCATCGGCGCGGTGCCCTTCTTCATCATCTCCAGCCCGCGCGGGAGCTCCTCGACCGGCATCGCCTCGGAGAGGAGCTTCCTTACGTCGACCGCCCCGCGCTCCATCAGCTTGAAGGCGCGGTCGTACGTCCTGCGGATCGCGAAGCTGCCGATGATCTCGAGGTCGCGTCGGTAGATCTCGAACGGCGAGATCTCGATCTTGTCGTGCGGGCCGCACACGCCGAAGACGAGGTACCGGCCGCCGTTCTTGACGTACTGCAGCGAGTCGCCGAGCACCCGGGCGATGCCCGTCGCGTCGATCACGACGTCGAAGCCGTAGGGCGCGATCTTCCGGAGCTTCGCCTGGACCGCGTTGTCGGCGACGACCACCTCGGTCGCGCCGTGCTGGCGGGCGAGGTCGAGCTTCGACTCGACGACGTCGACCACCGTGACCGCCGCGGCGCCGTTGGCGCGGCTCGCCTGGAGGTGGAGCTGGCCGATCGGGCCGGCGCCGATCACCAGCACCTCCGAGCCGATCTCGATGCGCGCGCGATCCTGGCCGAACACGACGCACGCGAGCGGCTCGCAGAACGCCGCCTCGCTGAACGAGACGCGCTCGAAGCGATAACAGTTCTTCGCGGGCACCCGGACGAGCTCGGCGAAGCCGCCGTCGCGGGTGACGCCGACGGCATTCCACTTAAGACAGTGGTTCTGCCGGTTGATCATGCAGAAATGGCACTCTTCGCAGGTCACGGTCGGGTCGACCATGACCCGGTCGCCCGGCTTCAGGTCCGTGACCTCGGCGCCCACCGCGGCCACCTCGCCGGCGACCTCGTGCCCGGGGATGAGCGGGAACGTGGGGAAGAAATCGCCCTCCCAGATGTGCACGTCCGTCCCGCAGATGCCGCAGGCCTTCGCGCGGACGAGGACGTCGCGCGGGCCGATCTGCGGCGGGACGACGTCGTTGCGGACGGCGATCTTCTTGACGGCTTCGAGCACGGCTGCCTTCACGCGACACCTCCTTGAGGCGTCGCATAAGCGGGCCGCGGCCGCGCGTCGAGGGCCGTCGACCGCCGCCCCGCGCGGCGAGGCGCAGGGCGGCTCGACGCTGGCGGTCAGGACTTGGCGGACGGCTTGGGCGGAGAGATCGTGCGCCAGAGGAACGCGTAGACGTCCATCAGATCGCGCGGGGCGAGGCTGCGCTCGCGCAGGCGTCGCTCGAGGTCGCGCGCGAGCGATTGCATCCGGGCATAGCCCTCGGCGCTCGGCACGCGGTCGTAGGCGAGGTTGAAGCCGAGCACGACGGCCTGCTTCTCGAAGAAGGACGGCTTCACGAACACGTGCTCCTCCGGGTTGACGAGCGCGCTCAGGATCGTCGCGAGCGGCCACGTGGCGACCTTGGCCGCCGCGAGCACGCCGGCCAGCCGGTCGAAGCGCGCGGCGTAGTCGCCGGCGCCGTGGAGGAGATCGACGACCGCCTCGGCGTAGGCGCGGTGGTGCTCGGCCGGCATCTTGTTGAAGGGGATGAGGTCGCCGAGCGGGTGCAGGAGGCCGGTCGCGGCCTTGTGGACCTTGTGGATGCGCTCCATGAAGTCGGCGAGGTTGCCCGCCGCGAGCAGCGCCTCGAGCTCGCCCTTGCCGAGCAGCGCGCGCGCCGTCTCGATGGCGCTCTGCTTGTAGGCCTTGCTCTTCTTCTTCGCCCCGCCGTTCGCCGGCTCGCCGCCCGCGGCGCCGCGCTCCTCGGCGATGAAATGCGGGCCGCCGAACCCGCCCTCGAACTGCGACTCGAAGCTCGCGACCTGCTCGTCGAAGCTCGTGACCGGGGGCGCGACAACGCGGGCGCGCTGCTTCTTGGCGGCGGCGGACGGCCGATCACGGAGCCCGCGGATCCGCGCCTCGAGGGCGTTCGCCTCGTCGTCGCCGAGCTGCACCGGCTCGAGCTTCGACCAGAAAGCCTTGGCGATCGAGTGATTGTGGCCGTCCTCGAAGTCGTAGAAGCGCTTTTCGTCGCGCTCCTCGACGAGGTATCCGAGTCCCCACTGGGGACACCCCGGGTGCTTGACGATGATCGGGGCAGAAGGTTCCGTTGAACGAGAGGTCGCCATAGGCGGCGCAGCCTACCCGATCTTGGGGCGCCCGCACCCCGCTCGACATCGCTTCTGGACTCGCGTTCAGGTACAGCGCGCAAACATCGCGCGATCGAGCCCAGCCGGGCTGACTCAGTTGACGTCGCGCGTCGCGGTGGCGAGGGCGAGTTGCTGGAGAGCGAGCGCTTCCGTCACGCGGCGCACCCGCGCGGCGACGTTCAGGGTCTCCAGCACGGCCTGCCGCTCCCGGGCGTCGAGGATCAGGTGGTGGGCGCAGAGGTCCACGACGAGCGAGGTGGCCGCGTCGCGCGGCAGGCGGAACTCGAAGCCGCTGTCGCGCTCGCGGACGAGCGAGGAGAACGAGGCCGCGGTCGAGATGAGCGCGGCGTGGTCCTGGGCCGAGACCTCGGCGGGCTCGTCCTCGAGGACGGTCGCGGCCGCCGTGCGGTAGGGCGGCACGAAGGGGCGCTCCGCCAGGCGGACGCGGGCGCGGCCGCGCAGGACGATGTTGTAGCGGCCCCCCGGCAGCTCGGCGTGGTCGATGATCTCGCCGGCGCCGGCCACGCCCGCGATCGCCGGGTGGCCGTGCGCGTCGACCGCGCGGCTGTCCGTGATGAGGACGACCGAGAGGATGCGGTGCGTCTCGAGGGCGTCGCGCACGAGGGCGCGGTAGCGCGGCTCGAAGATGTGCAGCGGCAAGAGCGCGCCGGGGAAGAGCACCGTCTGCGGCAGCGGGAACAGCGGGAGCTCGGGCAATGCCGCGGCGAGATCGCCAGGTCGCGGAGGCGTCGTTTCCACGGCCCCAGGCTAGCACGCAGGTGCGCCGGGTGTGGCGGCCGCACGTACACCGAGCTCGGCAAGGAGGCCGGCGCGGTCAGCCGAACATCTCGAGGGCCGAGCCGGTGACGGCGTCGGGCGCGTCGAGCGCGGCGTACACGATGAGCTGCGCCACGTCGTCGGCGCTCATCTGCGGGGGGAAGCCGCTGCCGACGAGCATGTCGGTGTCGACCGAGCCGGGGAGCACGGCGATGGACTGGAGCCCCTTGCCGCGCAGCTCCTCGGCCAGGCTCTTCGAGAAGCCGACGAGCCCCCACTTGGACGCGGCGTACGACGCGTTGCCGGGCGACGCGATGGTCGAGGAGATGCTGCCGACGTGGACGAGCCGCCCGCGGCCCTGCGCCAGCATCGACGGGAGAAAGGCGCGCGAGACGAGGTAGGGGCCGCGGAGGTTGACCGCGATCACCTCGTCCCAGGCCGCCGGCGCGGTCTCGTGGACCTGCGCGCCGCGGCGCACGATGCCCGCGTTGTTCACGACGACGCGCGGCGCGCCGAGCCACGCCACGACCTCGGCGGCGGCGCGCGCCACCTGCTCCTCGGAGGCGACGTCGCACGGGATCGGCAGCGCGGCGACGTCGAGGCGGCGGACCTCGTCGGTCACCGCGTCGAGCCGCGGGCTCGGGCGGCCGAGCAGCGCGACGGCGAGGCCGCGGCGCGCGAGAGCGAGCGCCGTCGCCCGGCCGATCCCGCGGCTCGGCCCCGTGACGACCGCGACGCCGGTCACGCGCGGCCCCCCCCGGAGAACGCCGAGAGCGCGGCGGCGAACGCGAGGTCGCGCTCCGGCCCCGGCTCGGCGAACACCCCCGCGACCGCGACCGTCTCGATGAGGGCGCCCGCCTTGCGCTCGCCGCGCGCGATGAGGCAGGTGTGGGTCAGCGCGAGCTTGCACAGCGCGCCGCGCGCGCCGAGCTCGTGGACGAGCAGATCCACGAGCTGCCCGCCGATGCGCTCCTGCAGGGTCAGCCGGCGGGCGAGCGCGTCGAGCACGTGCGCGATCGTGCCGATGCCGGCGACCCGCGGGCCGGGCAGGTAGGCGACGATCCCGGTGCCGTGGCCGGGCAGCAGGTGGTGCGGGCACATCGTGGTGACGGCGAGGTCGCGGGCGACGACGAGCCCGCGCTCGAAGGGGCCCGTCTCCATGGCGCCCTCGCGCAGCACCGCGGCCGCGTCGATCGCCTCGCCCTCGATCAGGTCGTCCGCCCACGCGTCCGCGACCCGCTCGCCCGTGCCGGCGAGCTCCCCCTCGACGTCGCGCCCGAGCGCGCGAAGGAACTCCTCGATGGCCCGGGCCGCTCTCTGCCGATCGATCACGGGGGCCTCGTCAGTTGAGGAGCTGCCGGCGCTTGGCCGCGGTGATCGGCTTGCGCCCGGCGTAGCCGGACTCGAGCGCGTGGTAGTGCTCGACCGCCGGCTCGCCGTAGCGCCAGCAGAGCCAGACGAGGGCGCCGTCGAGGCGCCCGTAGAAATCGCAGAGCCCGATCCGCTGGTCCTTCACGACCACCCCGAGCTCCTCGACGTCGCGCCACCCGGCCTCGTAGGCGGCGATCTTCTCGGACAGCTCGCGCTCCTGGGCCCGCGCCTGCTCGCTGCCGCTGCGCGCCAGCTCGACGAGCTGCTCGGGCGTCGTCACCGGGCTCGGCACGGCGTCCACGAGCTCGCGCCAGCAGCGCTCGATCTCGCCCGCCAGGGCGAGCTGCCGGCCGATCTGCGACGAGAGCTGCGGGACGAGGGCGTTCGCCTCTTCGATCGTCCAGATGCGAGGAGCGCTCACGGGAGCTCACCTGAAGGGCGGCGCGACGACCCGGTCATGCACGGCCGGTAAGCGGAGGAGGGGGCGGTGTCAAGGGCCTCTCCGGACGCCACCCTCGTTGCGCGGCGCCGGCGCGCGCTCGTCGGCGGGGCGCGCGGGGCGCGCCGGCCACGTCGGCTGGTTGCAGTGGTTGCAAACGCCGTTCCGCCGGCGATAAGCTCGCGCCGCGACCGTGGTAGATTGCGAGGCCGCCGCATGCGACTCCGGAGGTTGTCGGGCATCAAGCTGTCGAATCTGCTCCTTGGCGGCTGGAGCGGCCTGGTCCTCCTCTATCTGTATCTCCCGATCGTGCTCCTGGTCGCTTACTCGTTCAACGACTCGCGGATGAGCGTCGTGTGGGAGGGGTTCACCTTCAAGTGGTATCGGCAGCTCTTCGGCGAGCTCGTCGCGCACCTCGGCGACGAGCGCCGGTCGCCGCTCATCGAGTCGCTGAGCAACAGCGTCATCATCGCCGGCGTCACCACGGCGTTCTCGGTCGCGCTCGGCACGGCGGGCGCCTTCCTGCTCTACCGGTACAGGTTCCCCGCGCTCCGGTCGATCACGACGCTGATCTTCATTCCCATGATCATCCCGGAGATCATCATGGGGATCAGCCTGCTCATCTTCTTCAAGACGGTGGAGGTCGAGCTCGGCTTCACGACGGTGATCATCTCGCACATCACCTTCTGCTTCCCGTTCGTGCTGATCGCCGTCCAGGCGCGGCTCGCGGGGCTCGACCCGTCGCTCGAGGAGGCCGCCCTGGATCTCGGGGCGACGCCGCTCAAGGCGTTCTTCCTGGTCATGGTGCCTTATCTTCTGCCCGCGATCATCTCCGGGGCGCTGATGTCGTTCACGCTGTCGATGGACGAGCTCATCGTCACCTATTTCACGCGCGGGCCCAAGTCCGAGACCCTGCCGATCAAGGTGTTCGGCATGGCGAAGGTCGGTCTGAACCCGATGCTGAACACGATCTCGACCGTGTTCATCGTCGCGACCGCGATGCTGGTGGTGGTCGCCGAGTCGCTGAAGGGCACCGCGAGGCGGCTCCCGGACGAGGGCTGAAGGCGAGCGCGGCGCGGGCACGCCTGCGCCGGCAAGACAAGGAGCAAGGCCAATGAAACGCATCTCAGCGCTCTTGATACTGATGGTCGTCCCCCTCATGGCCCTCCTCGGCTGTGGCAAGAAGGAGAGCCCGGCGCCGCAGGCGGCCGCCTCGGGCAGCGGGCCGGCGGCCGAGCCGAAGGCGGGGGGCGAGCTCAACCTCTTCGGGTGGTCCGAGTACATCCCGCAGGAGGTCCTGGACGGCTTCACCAAGGAGACGAGGATCAAGGTCAATTACGAGACCTACGCCTCGAACGAGGAGATGATGTCGAAGCTCCTCGCGGGGAGCACCCGGTACGACCTCATCCAGCCGTCGGAGTACGCGGTCGAGGCGCTGATCAAGCAGAACAAGCTCCAGCCGCTCGATCACGCGCGCATCCCGAACCTGAAGAACATCGCGCCGACGTTCAGGAACCAGGCGCACGACCCGGAGCTCAAGTACACCGTCCCCTACATGGGCACGACGGTCGGCATCGTCGTCAACACCGAGAAGGTGAAGGAGCCCATCAAGGGCTTCAAGGACGTGTTCCAGCCGAAGTACAAGGGGCGCATCGTGGCCTTGAACGACGCGCGCGAGATCGTCGCCTGGGTGATGGTCACGATGGGCCTCGACGCCAACGACGTGACGCCGGAGAACCTCGCGAAGATCAAGCCGACGCTCGCGGAGTGGATCAAGCTCGTGAAGGTGTTCGACTCCGACAGCCCGAAGACGGCGCTGCTCAACGGCGACGTCGACATCGGCGTCGTCTGGAGCGGGGAGGCGGCCCTGCTCTACCAGGAGGACAAGAACAAGTTCCAGTTCGTCCTGCCGGCCGAGGGGACGCACAAGGCGATCGACAGCCTGGCGGTCCCGACCAACGCCGAGAACAAGATCGGCGCGGAGATGTTCATGAACTACATCCTCCGTCCCGAGGTCAGCAAGCTCATCTCGGACAAGTTCCCCTACACGAACCCGAACACCGAGGCGCGCAAGCTGCTCACGCCGGAGCAGCTCGCGAACCCGGCGAGCTACCCGCCCCTCGCCGGCATGGAGACCTTCCACGACATCGGCAAGGCGGCGGCGGACGTGGACAAGCTGGTGACGGACCTCAAGGCGTCGCAGTGATCGGCGGGGCGTCATGAACACGGCCACGGGGCAGGTCGTCGAGTTCCAGGGCGCCCGGCGGAGGCCGGGCGTCCGCGGGTGGCTGCTGCTCGCCCCGCTCCTCCTGTGGCTGCTCGCCTTCGTCGTGGCGCCCACCGCGATCATGCTCGTCTACAGCTTCTGCGAGCGGGACGAGCTCGGGCAGGTGGTCTTCCGCCTCTCGCTCTCGAGCTACGCGCGCGTGCTCGACGCGACCTACCTGAAGATCCTGCTCAACTCGATCCGCTACGCCGCGATCACCACGGCGATCTGCCTCGTGGCAGGCTATCCGGTGGCGTACTTCATCGGCCGGGCGCGCGAGGGGATCCGGAACAAGCTGCTCATGCTGGTCATGGTGCCCTTCTGGACCAGCTTCCTCATCCGGACGTATGCCTGGATGTCCATCCTCAAATCGGAGGGGCTCCTCAACGGGATCCTCCTCTATTTGCGGATCATCTCGGCGCCGCTCGACATCATGTACACGCCGGCGGCGGTGGTCATCGGGCTCGTCTACTCGTACTTGCCGTTCATGATCCTGCCCATCTACGGGAGCGTCGAGAAGCTGGACAACGCGCTCATCGAGGCGGCGTTCGACCTCGGCGCGAGGCCGGTGTCCGCCTTCTCCCACGTCATCGTCCCGCTCACCCGCCCGGGGATCCTGGCGGGGGTCCTCCTCGTGTTCATCCCGGCGCTCGGGATGTTCGCGATCACCGACCTCATGGGCGGGGCGCGCGTGCCGATGATCGGCAACGTGATCCAGAACCAGTTCGGGCAGGCGCGCGACTGGCCGTTCGGCGCCGCGCTCGGCATGACGCTCCTCCTCCTGTTCTCCGTGTTCTTCCTGCTCGGCCTGCGCAAGGAGCCGGAGCGCGGATGAGCTCCCGGTCTCCGAGGTGCTCCGAGGTAAATCGATGGGTGTGATGGTCGAGCTCCGCGCGGTCACCAAGCGATTCGGCAGCTTCCTCGCGGTGGACGAGGTGGATCTCCAGATCAGGGCAGGCGAGTTCATCACGCTGCTCGGCCCCTCGGGGTGCGGCAAGACGACGCTGCTCCGCATGATCTCGGGCTTCGAGACGCCGACGACCGGGGCCGTCTTGCTGGAGGGGAAGGACGTGACGCACGAGCCGCCCTACCGGCGCGACGTGAACCAGGTGTTCCAGAGCTACGCGCTGTTCCCGCACATGACCGTGCAGGACAACATCAGCTTCGGCCTGCGGATGAAGAAGGTGCCGAGGGCGGAGATGGACGAGCGGGTCCGCGCCGCGGTCGCGATGGTGTCGCTCGGGGGCATGGAGCAGCGCAAGCCGGCGCAGCTCTCCGGCGGCCAGCGGCAGCGGGTCGCGCTCGCGCGGGCCATCGTGTGCCGCCCGAAGGTGCTGCTCCTCGACGAGCCGCTGTCCGCGCTCGACGCGAAGCTCCGGCACGCGATGCAGGTGGAGCTCAAGGAGCTGCAGAAGAAGCTCGGGATCACGTTCGTGTTCGTGACCCACGACCAGGAAGAGGCGCTCACGATGAGCGACCGCATCGCCGTCATCAACAAGGGCCGGATCGAGCAGCTCGGCGACGCGTCGCAGATCTACCACCGCCCCAAGACGACGTTCGTCGCCAACTTCATCGGCCAGGCCAACATCCTCCGGGCGGCCGTCCTGTCGCGGAGCGGCGAGCGCGCGCGGGTCCGGCTCGAGGGGGGGATCGAGCTCCTCGTCAACGCCGAGCACCTCGCGCCCGGGGCGGACAGCGCGCTCATCTCGATCCGGCCGGAGAAGGTCGCGCTCCGCAAGGAGCGGCAAGCCGCCTTCGAGAACTGCTTCGAGGCGCACGTCGAGGACGAGCTGTTCAAGGGCGCGACCGACCAGCTCCGGCTCCGGACCGACTCCGGGCTCACGCTCACCGCCGTGGTGGCCAACGAGAGCTCCGGCCAGGCGGCGCTCCACGCCGGCGACAGGGTGTTCTGCCACCTCCACCCCGACGACATCGTCATCGTCCACGAGGCGTGAACCGCCGCGTCGTCCACGGGGCGGTCCTCGCGGCAGGGTCGCTGTGGCGATGGAGCGTCGTGAACCGCGGTTCTCAGCCGGCCTCGACAGCGTGGAGGTCGGCCTCGAAACCCGCGTACGATGGAGGGCATGCTGCTTGCCAATCGACCTCGCATGCACAGACGGTCGCTTGCGCTTGCGCTTCCTGCGGTCCTCCTCTCGTTCTCCGGCGCCGGTGACGCCCTCGCGGCGGGGGCGTTGCTGCCCGGCGCTGGACAGACGTCGGTCGAGCAGCGCGTCGCCGTCGCGGCGGGGCCGGAGCGCACGACGATCTGGACGAGCCTGCGGTTCCAGGGCGCGAGCGGGCCCGTGGCGCTCGTCGTGCCGGTGCCGCCGCTCGCGGCGCTCGACGTGAGCTCGGACGCGTGGCTCGAGGCGCTCGAGGCGGCGACCGCGCCGCGCGTGCTCCCGCCCGAGGGCGTCGTCCCGTACTGCCCCGGGGAGGAGGGCGCGCCGGCGCCGTTCGACATGACCGGGCGGCTCGCCCATGAGGCGACGCTGAAGCCGGTCGAGGTGACGGTGCTCGCCGACGTGGACGCTGTCGCGCAGTGGGCGGCGTCGGCCGGGCTCGCGCTCTCCCCCGAGACGGCCGCGCAGCTCGGCGCGTTGCAGGGGGTGCGGTTCGCGGCGGCCCGGTTCGACGCGCCCGGCGGGCCGGCGGTCACGAGGACGCTGCGCGTCGCGATGGGCGGCGGCGCGCCGCTCCTGCCGCTGTCGCTGACCAGGGCGGACGAGGGCGACGTGCTCGTGACCGCGTGGCTCCTCGGCGACGGCCGGGGCGCGCTGTCCGGCGCGGCGCCGGTGACGCTCCCGCCGGCCTCGCTGACCTGGGACGCGAGCGCGCAGCGCAGCGATTACGCGGAGATCCGCGCCGAGGTCCTCGGGCAGGCGCGCGACGGGGCGCTCGTCGAGCGCGCGGGCCACGACGCGCTGAGCCGCAGCATCGCGATCGGCAGCGACAGCGTCGACAGCGTTGTCGCGGCGTACTTCGCGCGCGCGGACGCGTACGGCGACCTCCCCGACGGGCCGAGGTCGTGCGCCGCGGTGGCCGCGGCCGCGCTGGCGTCGAGCCTCGCGGTCGCCGCGAGCTGCCCGCGCGCCGAGCACGGCGTGGTCGACGGCGCGGCCGACTGCGCGGAGTCGCCGCGGAGGGACGAGACGGATCCGGAGCTCCTGCGCTGCGGTCCGATCGCCGACGATCTCGCGGTCGGGCTCTCCGGTCTCGCGCCGTCGTCGGTGTGGCTCACCCGCGTCTCGATGCGGCTCGCGCCCGGCCAGTCCGGCGCCGACTGGCCGCTGATCTTCGGGGACGGCGCGTCGGTCTCGCCGGTCGTGCGGGCCGGCCGCATCCGCCTGGACGAGTGCTCCGGCGACGCCGGCGGCGGCGGCGCGGGCGCTGGCCCCGGCGGCTCGTCGGGGAGCGGGCCCGGGGGCCTGGGCGGCGGGCCGAGCGCCGGCGGATCGAGCGCGACCGGCGGGCCGTCGGGCGTGGACGACGACCCGTATTATTACGACGACGAGCCGGTCGCCGACGTGGGCTGCGGCTGCTCTGGCACCGCCGACACGGTCGTCGTCGACGACACCGACGAGCAGGGCGAGGACGTCTATTACGAAGACGAGTACGAGGACGACGGCTGCAGCGGGGACACGAGCGAGCCGGCGCCCGAGGACGAGTACTACGCGGAGGACGACGGCTGCAGCGGGGACACGAGCGAGCCGGCGCCCGAGGACGAGTATTACGCGGAGGACGACGGCTGCAGCGGGGATACGAGCGAGCCGGAGTCCGAGGACGAGTATTACGCGGAGGACGACGGCTGCAGCGGGGATACGAGCGAGCCGGACTCCGGGGACGAGTACTACGCGGAGGACGACGGCTGCAGCGGGGGCTCCGACGACTCCGCCGAGTCGGAGGACTGCTCGGTGGCGGGCGAGCGGCGCGCGAGCGCCCGGAAGAAGCGGGGGCCGAAGCTGTCGGTCATGGCGCTCGGCGCCTTCGCGCTGATCGCGCCGCTCCGGCGCGCGAGCCGGCCGCGGCGGGGCGAGCGGCGGTAGCGATCGAGGGCGAGCCGGCCCCGGAGGGGCTGTTCCCGTGCCATACTCCGGGAGAGGTCACGACGTGAACGCCCCCGCCCGCAAGCTCTCCTTCACCTACGCCGAGTACCTCGAGCAGGAGCGGGCGAGCCCGACCAAGCACGAGTTTCTCCACGGCGAGATCTTCGACATGGCGGGCGGCACGCCGGAGCACGCGCGGCTCGCGGCCCGGGTGACGGTGGCGCTCGGTGTGCAGCTCGGCCAGCGCCCCTGCGAGGTGTTCTCGTCCGACCTCCGCGTGCGCGTGCTCGAGACGGGCCTCGCCACCTACCCCGACGTCGCCGTCGTGTGCGGCCGGCTGATGCACGGCCCCGAGGACAAGGACGCCGTGATCAACCCGGTGGTGCTGGTCGAGGTGCTGTCGGACTCCACGGAGGGGTACGATCGCGGGGAGAAATTCGCCCATTACCGCCGCATCCCCTCGCTGAAGGAGTACGTCCTCGTCTCGCAGGCGCACCGGAGGATCGAGGTCTTCCGGCGCAACGAGGACGACTCGTGGACGCTGTACGAGGCCGGGCCGGGCGAGCGCGCGCGGCTCGCGTCGATCGACGGCGTGCTGGCCGTCGACGAGATCTACCGCGGCGCGCTCGAGACCTCCGCCGCGGGCTGAGCGGCCCGCCGCACCGAGCTCCCCTTGCGCGACGTCAGAATGCGAGGTTTTCGCGAGCGCGCGACCGTCGAGCGGGCGCTCGAGGTCCTGGAGCAGCGCATCCAGCGGATCGGCGACGAGCCGGTCCCGATCGCGGCGTCGGCCGGGCGGGTCGCGGCCGAGTTCGTGCTCGCCCGGGTGAGCGTGCCGCACTTCGCCCGCGCGGCCATGGACGGCTACGCGCTGGCCAGCGAGGCGATCGCCGGCGCGGCGCCCTCCGCGCCGGTCGATCTCGCGCTCGTGGGGGCGTCGTTCCCCGGGCGCCCTCACGCGGGCGCGATCCGCCCGGGCGAGGCCGTGCGGATCACGACCGGCGCGCCGGTGCCCGAGGGGGCCGACGCGGTGGTCATGGTCGAGCACGCCGAGGAGGCCGCGGGCAGCGGCGGGGCGGAGGTGGTGCGGGTGCGCCAGCCGGTGCCGCCTGGCAAGCACGTCGCGGCGATCGGCGAGGACGTCATGGCGGGCGAGGCGGTCGTGTCGGCCGGGCGCCGGCTGCGGCCGCAGGACGTCGGCGTGCTCGCCTCGACCGGCGTCGCCGAGGTGCGCGTGGTGCGCCGGCCGTCGGTGCGGATCCTGATCACCGGCGACGAGCTCCTTCCGCCCGGGAGCCTGCCGGGTGGGGCGTGCATCGTCGACTCGAACAGCCTGGTGCTGTCGGCGCTCGCGCGGCGCGACGGCGCCGGCGACGTCGCGGTCGAGTACGTCCCGGACCGGCGCGAGGCGGTGCGCGGCGCGCTGTCATCGTCCGGCGCGTCCGGCGCGGACGTGGTGCTGGTCTCCGGCGGCTCGTCGGTCGGCCCGGAGGACCACGCGCCGCTGGTGCTGGCGGAGCTCGGCGAGCTGGCGATCCACGGCGTGGCGATGCGCCCGGCCGGCCCCGCGGGGTTCGGCTTCCTGGACGGCGCACGCCCGGTGTTCCTGCTGCCGGGGAACCCGGTGTCGTGCCTCTGCGCCTACGAGTTCTTCGCCGGCCCCTCGATCCGCGCCCTCGGCGGCCTGCCGCGCGCGTGGCCCCACCGGCGGAGGCGGTGCGTGGTGGCGAGCAAGATCGCCTCCCAGGCGGGGCGCGTCGATTACGTGAGGGTGCGCGTCGACGGTGATCGGGTGTTTCCGATCGCGACGACCGGCGCGTCGATCCTGTCGTCGACGACGCGAGCGGACGGCGTGGTCATCGTGCCGGGCGACGAAGAGGCGGTGGGAGAGGGCGCCGTGGTCGAGGTCCTGCTCTACGACGCGTGAGGCGACGGAGGCGCGGCAACGGCGCGTCCGGGAGACGAGGGTCGTGATGCCGAGGGCTTCACCGTGAGCCGTGTCTCCGAGGTGCGGACGGCATCGTCAAGGATCTCCGCCTGGAGGCTGCCCTACCAGCAGGCCGAGGATGGGCAAGGACATGAGGATCGCGAAGGCGATCCACATCACCCAACGGATCCACCTTTGCTGCGGGTTGTTCACCCAGTGAACCAGGATCAATGACAGGAACAGGGACTGCAGGAGAACCTCTGGAAGACCGCGGAGGTGAACCGACAGCGGCAACACCGTGTAGACCATCCCCTCCACGGACCCCGGCGCTGGCCCGAACGTGCCGATGATGCCTACCACCACCAGGACGAGCCACATCGCCAGCCAGCCGCTCTTCTTCCCGAAGAACGGCTCGCGCAGCGCGTGGAAGACGACGCCGAACATGAGCCCCCTGACGGGCTGAAACAGCGGTCCCGCCATCACCCAGCGATCGCTCGTCGGCCGCATCATCAGGCTGAGGCTGGACTCTGCAAAGAGACGCGTGTAATCGAGGAGCGACGACGCCAGCAGCCCCATGACGATATACGTGACAGAATGGGTCACGATCGTCTTGGTCACGATGTCGAGAAGCGTCGGTCGTATCTGGCTCACAGGGCGTCTCCCCCGTCGGAATCGCGCGGCCACCGGATTGGCCTCGTCCGCGGGAGAGCAAGAACATGGCCATGGGGAGCTCCGGGCGAGGCGCGGACCCGGGCCAGGCCTGCGGCGCACGCCTTGCGCCGGGCGTGCAACCGGACGCGTCCGCGGGGTCGACCTGTGTGCGAAGCGTCTTCGAGCGGACGTGACGGCGAGGTCAACGGCAGGGCCACCGGCCGCCGTCGAGGTCGAGCGGCATCTCCATGCTGTTGAAGCCCCAGGCGTTCGCCTGCTCGCAGAAGAGCGACCGATCGGTCATGTGACCCGAGAAGGGATCGTCGTACTCCACCTCGAACACGGCCTTGCCGTTCGCCAGGAAGGTGTCGACGAGGATCTCACACTCGTCATACTCGAAGCACTGCTCGTTCAGCGTCCAGTCGAAGTGCGGCCACAGGTCCTCCGCCTGCTCGATGTCGCCCTTGAGCCCGACGGACATGCCCATCCCGTGGGCGAGATCCGCGATGAAGCGGTTGTAGGCGATCTGGTCTTCGTAGGTGAGGGGGAATCCCGAGTCATTGGCATAGCCGTCGACCTCGTCGGGCTCGATGGCGTCGAAGCCCTTGTCCTTGCAGACCTGGAACCGGGCCTCCATGATCGGCCCGAGGACGTCGATCTGCCGGATATCGAGCCAGAACGAGCCCTCCCAGTGATAATCCGGTTTGCCTTTGACCGAGTCCGGGAAATCGCCGGCGTCCGGCCGATAGTCCTCGAACGCGCCGACGTCGACGTAGCAGATGACCTTGGCGCCCCTCGCGTGCAGCGCGGCCACCGTCTCGGCCGTCGTGAACTCCCAGTCGATGTCGTAGACCGTGGGAGGCGGCGTGTCGATGGGCGCCCCGGTGGGGTCGACCAGGCCCATGTCCTTGGGATCGTTCAGATCCAGCGGGTGGTCGATCATCCAGTGCCACGACGTATCGAGCGCCGGGATCCAGACGCCAGGGGCCCCTCCGGCGGACGTCGATGAGGCGGACGTCGATGAGGCGGACGTCGATGAGGCGGACGTCGATGAGGCGGATGTCGACGGCGACGTGCTCGATGTGTCGGGCGAGTCTCGGCTCGTGCCCCCTGCTCCGCCCGGATCCGCGCCGGCGTCGCCGCATGCGACGTGCGCCACCGAGAGGACGGGGATCAACGATCTGAACACCGCGGGCCACGATCGATTCATGATGACGCTCCTCTTCGCGCGATCGAACCCCCGGCAGGCTACAGGCAAACCATGGTGGGTCAAGCTCTCGAGGACAGAGCTCCCGTCTGAAACCGTGGTCGTGAGCGACCAGGAACGATGTTTTCTCCGGAGAAGAGGGCGCCTGCAGGGTTGTTTGAAGTAGTGCAAAGCCGTCGCCGGGGCGGGGGCGCGTGAAACATTCCCGCATGACTGAGCGCTGCCATTGCGCGCGACGCCCACGGCCCGCGTTGCGCCGTGGTGCCCTCTGGAGATGCGGATCTCCTTCGGGGTCGTGCGTCTCGCGCTGCACTTGAGCGATGCGCGCTGCCTGCCCGCCGAGATGACCTCGGCGCGCCGCTCTCCCCCCTGTCCCGGCCGGACTCCCTCTTCTCCCGCCCCGATCGCCCCTGAGCGGGCACGCTCGGTGCTCGCCCCGAAGCGCGGTCTTGCCGGTGGCGAGGGCGTGCACTGCCGCGACCTCCGCGGCGGCAAGGGACACTCGCGCGGCGAGGCCCGGCGCGCTCCTGCCCTGAGGAGCGGTATTCATGAACCCCGACGCGTTCGTCAAGCGCGGATTCCCATATATCCTGGGAGGGATGGTCGCGGTCTCCGCGTATTTTCAGGCCTCCGGCCTGTCTCATCTCATCGCCTACCAGATCGCGCGGGACAGCGTCCCTGCCGCCCCTCGGGCGACGGCGCCCGCGGGGCCGCCGCCCTCCGGCGATCCCCCGCCGAGCGCGGCGCCGATCCTGGAGCGCAATCCGTTCGACTCGGTCACAGGCCCCCTCAGACCCCCGCCGGGCCCGGCGCCGGCGGGACAGGCGGACCTCTCCCACCTCGACCCGTACCTCGCGCCCCCGTGCGACAAGGGACGCGTCGTGCTGATCGCCATGTCGGAGGACCCGGAGTGGTCGTTCGCGGCCATCAAGGCCGAAGGCGGGCGCACAGCGCTCGGGCGGCGCGGCGGGGAGGTCGCCGGACGGAAGGTGGAGGACATCGCCTGGGACCGGGTGTGGCTCACCTCGGGGGGCGCGCGCTGCCAGATGGAGCTCGGCAAGAAGAGCAGCGAGGAGGACAAGGCCGATTCGAAGCCGACGTCGGATGCCTCCGAGCCGCCCCGGGCGACCCCGCCCCGCCGGTCCGGCAAGAGCAGCGTCCCGCCGGAGATCGCGGCGAGCATCAAGCGGGTCAGCGACCTGGAGATCGACATCGACCGCTCGGCCGCGGAGAAGATCTTCGATAATCCCGAGCTGGTGACGAACACCTCGTCGGCGGTCCCGGAGATGCGAGGCGACCAGGTGGTCGGGCTGAAGATGGCGGTCAAGCCAGGCTCGGTGCTCGAGTCGCTCGGCATCCAGAGCGGCGATCTCGTGAAGTCGGTCAACAGCATCGATCTGACCGACCCGCAAAAGGCCATGATGGCCTATTCGCGCATGCGCTCCGACAAGAGCCTGTCCTTCGTGGTCGAGCGCGACGGCCGCCCGGTGAGGCTCCGGGTCAACGTCCGCTGACGCCCGCGGCGGCCACCTCCGCGGCCCCGCGGCGGCGCTCCATTCCGGATCTCCGCGCGCTCCATCCTGGAGCTCCGCCGCGCTCCATCCTGGATCTCCTCCCGGCGGCGCGGCCTCGAACGCCTTCATTCACCGCCTCTCCCGCCTGGCCCGGTTCCTGCGAGGTCCGTCCTCGCGAGGTGGAGAGGCCATGACGCACATCGAGCAACGCAGGGTCATCTTGAGCGGCGAAGGCGGCGCGCCCGGCGGCGCCGCGGCGATCGTCCACGCCGGCGATCGCGCGGGCGGGGCGGCCGGCCGAGGGCGGTACGATCAAGGCTGGCGCGCCGGCAAGCCGGCCGAAGATCCGGAGAAGCTCAAGAGATGGGGCCGCATCAGCGCGAAGCCGAGCGAGTACCTCATTCACATGCGGCGCGGCCAGCTCAGGCCCACCTCCGGTCAGGGCGCCTCGTGCTTCAAGCTCCCGGGCGACAGCGTCGCGGTCGTGCCGACCACCGTCCAGAAGCTCCAGTTCACGGCCGACCAGGTCACCCTCGAGAAGGTCGGCGTCGAGGTCACGGGGCTCGCCGTCTACCGCATCGTCGAGCCGCTCATCGCGTTCCGCATGCTGAACTTCTCGTTCCCGGAGCGCGCGCAGGAGAAGCTCGAGGAGCTGCTCGTGGACATGTTCGCCGGCGCCGTCCGCCGGCTGGTCGCGAGCCTGTCCGTCGAGGAGTGCCTGACGCGGCGAAAGGAAGGGCTCGCCGGCGAGCTGATGCGCGAGATCGCCCCCGTCGTCTCCGGGCGCGGCAGCGCCGACGACGCCACCGACAAGGGGTGGGGCGTCCTCATCGACACGATCGAGATCCAGGACGTGCGCATCCTCTCGCCGGCGGTGTTCGGCAACCTGCAGGCGCACTACCGCCAGGAGCAGGAGCGCAAGGCCCGGGAGGCGTCGCTGCTCACCGAGCGCGCCGTCCGGCAGGGCGAGGCGGAGGCGCAGCGCGCGATCGAGCTGACGAAGCTCGCCGCCGAGGTCGAGCTGCGCACCCGCCGCCAGGAGACCAGCGAGAAGGCGCGGCTCGAGGAGCTCGCCTCCGAGGCGCGGCTCGAGGAGACGCGGCTCGCCCACGAGCAGCAGCGCGCGGCGCTCTCGGCGCGGGCCGAGATCGAGAAGACCGCGCTCGAGGCCGAGGCGGCGGCCGCGCGCCACGCGGCGAGGATGGCCGCGGGCGCCCACGAGATCGACCTGCTCCAGCAGCGCGCGGCGATCGCGAGCGCGCGCCGGCTCGTGGCCGAGGCGGAGCTCGCCGTCGCCGAGCTCGAGGCGCGCAAGGCGCGGCCCGCGCAGGAGCTCGAGCTCGACCGCGCGCGGGCGCTGCGCGAGATCGAGAACGCCGTGTCGCCCGAGATCATCCGGCTCACGGTCGCGCAGCAGATGCCCGCGCTCGCCGCCGCGTTCCAGCAGCGGATGGGCGAGGTGCACGTCACCGCCGTCGACGGCGCCAACCCGTTCGGCTACATCGCGGCGGCCGTGGAGGGGGTGATGGGGCTGGCCCGCGCGGCGGGGCTCGATGTGCCCGCGGCGCGCGCGCAGAAGGCGGAGCGCGCCGCGGAGGGCGGGCCCGGCGCTGGCCAGCGGTGAGGTCTGGCGCTGAGGTCGCGCGAACCGGGCGGGAGGCTAGGCGGGCCGGAGCAAGGCTGCTCTACTCGGCGCGCGAGACGCCCGATGGCCGCACCTTCCTTTCGCTCGAGACGATCGCCCGCCGCGCTGTCCCCCCCGCTCGCCGCCGCGCTGCTCCTCGGCGGCTGCGGCGCAGAGCCGGAGGAGACCGCGGCCGCGGCGCTGCGCCTGCGCTTCCCGGGCCACGCGGACGCCGTGCTGTCGGCGCAGGAGGCGTTCGCCCCGGCGGTGGACGGCTTCCGGCTGGCCGCGACAGCGCCGGGCGGGGCCTGGGCGCAGGCCGCGCGGCCGGCGGTGGTGCTGCCCCACGACGGGGGCGGCGCGATCCGGTTCCGCCTCGCGGACGGCCGCGAGATCCGGGTGCGGGAGCTCGGCGCCGCGGGCGAGGGCCTGCTCGCGGAGCGCGCGGTGAGCTACCGGCGCGCCGGCGGGACGTCGTTCTGGACGGCGACCGATCACGGCGTGGAGGAGTGGCTGCTGCTCGACGAAGGCGTCGCGCGCGGCGGCGACGTTGTGGCGGCGTGGGAGGTGGAGGGCGCGGCGCTGCGGCCGCGGGGCGCGGCGGTGGAGCTCCTCGACGAGGAGAGCGGGGCGCCTGTGCTGCGCGTGACGGCGCCCCGCGCGCACGCGGCCTCGGGGCGGCCTGTCGCCCCGGCGCTCCGGGTGCGCGGCGCGCGCATCGAGCTGTCGGTGGACGCGGGCGGCGAGGCGGCGCTCGTGGATCCCGCATGGGAGCCTGCCGGCCGCATGAACGTTGAAAACAGGAGTGGCCACAGCGCGACGCTGCTGTTGCCGAGCGGCAAGGTCCTGGTGGCGGGCGGCTTCAGCGGCTTCTTCGACTTCGCCAGCGCGGAGCTGTACGACCCGACGGACGACACCTGGAGCCTCGTGGCGCCCATGGGCGCAGGGCGCGTCTTTCACACAGCGACGCGGTTGAAGGACGGCCACGTCCTCGTGGTCGGGGGGCGGCTCCAGAGCAGCGCCATGACGCCCGTCGACGCCGTGGAGCTCTACGACCCCGCGACCAACACCTGGACGGGCAGAGCCCCCATGGCCGAGTCGCGGCGCGCTCACACGGCGACGCTGCTGCCGAACGGCAAGGTCCTGGTGGCGGGCGGAAGCAACGCGATCGGCCGCCTCTCCAGCGCGGAGCTGTACGACCCCGCGACCAACACCTGGGTGTCCGCGGCACCGATGCTCGTCGCTCGTGAACGCCACGTCGCGGCGCTCGTGCAGACGAGCGGCAAGGTCCTCGTGGCGGGAGGGGCCACGCCCAGCGCGGAGCTGTACGACCCGGACGCGGACACCTGGACGCTCACGGGTTCGATGACCGGAGGTGATGGGTACCCCCTGGCGCTGGCGGAGCTGCGCAACGGCGAGCTCCTGGCGGTGGGCGGGTCGGGAGCGGAGCGGTACGATCCGACGGCTGGCACCTGGTCCCCCACGAGCCGGATGATCGGGGACCGCGACGCGCTGAGCGCGACGACCTTGTATAACGGCAAGGTCCTGGTCGCAGGGCAGGTCTACGCTGCGGAGCCCGGGTCCAGCAGGAACGCGGAGCTCTACGATCCGGAGGCGGACACATGGACCCCCACGGCGCCCACGAATGTCGTCTACAGGGACGAGCACTCCGCGACACGGTTGCTGAACGGCGAGGTGCTGCTGGTCGGCTCTACGGTCTATCCGGAGCGGTACACGATCGTCGGCGCCGCGTGCGCGTCGGACGACGATTGCGGGCTCGTCGCCTGCGTCGACGGTGTCTGCTGCGAATCGCGCTGCTCCGAGCCCTGCCACACGTGCGCCATGCCCTCGTCCCTCGGCCGCTGTGTCCGCCAGCCGAAAGGCTGGGATGCTCGCGGTGAATGTGCCCGCGAGGGCTGTGATGGAGCGTGCGACGGGGTCGGCGCCTGCTCCGCCGTGCCCAGGGGCGGCGTGTGCGTCCCGGCGGAGTGCAGCGATGAGACGCACAGCATGACGCCTGTCCACTGCCCCGCCGATGGGGCGAGCTGCGCGGGCCCGAGCAGCGAGGCCAGGGAGGTCGTGGATTGCGCGCCCTACCAGTGCGATCAGGCCAGCGGCGCTTGCAAGGACAGGTGCGGCTCGCTGCGGGACTGCGCGCTGGGCCATGGTTGCGACTTCTCCGGCCATTGCGTGCTCCCTCCGTCCGAAGTGATCTCGGGTTGTCGCGTCGGGCCAGCCGTCGCGGCGGCGGGCGCCTCGAGGCGCGGCCTCGGCGCCGTGGCCCTCGCGCTCCTCGCCGTCGCGCAGCGGAGATCCTCGGCCTTCCGGAGGAAAGCCACACGACCGCGGGGCGACTCCTGATGTCCCCGCGCGGCTTCCTCCGGCGCGTCCTGCCGCGCTTCGCCCTTCTGCTCTCGGGCCCCGCGTGCCTCTCCGGCTGCAGCGCCGAGCCGGAGCCGCCTGCGTCAGCCGACACCCTGCGCCGCCGGTTCCCGGATCACTCTGCCGCCGTCCTCGAGGCGCGCGAGGCGTTCGTCGGCGACGCGGAGGGGTTTCATCTGGGCTCGGCAGAGGTGGGCGGGAGACCCTCGCGGCCTCGCGTGGTGCTCCCCCGGGAGGGCAGCGAGCCGATCCGGTTCCGCACGCCGGCAGGGGTCGAGGTGCGGGTGCGAGAGCAAGGCGTCGTGGGGGAGGGCACTCCGGTGGAGCAGGCCGTGGCCTACCGGCGGAGCGGGGGGACGTCGTTCTGGTCCGCGACCGATCACGGCGTGGAGGAGTGGCTGCTGCTCGACGAAGGCGTCGCGCGCGGCGGCGAGGTGGTGGCGACGTGGCAGGTGGAGGGCGCGACGCTTCGCGCGCGCGGCGAGGCGGTGGAGCTCGTCGAGCCGGGGAGGGGGGCGGCCGTGCTGCGCGTGTCGGCGCCGCGGGCCCATGCGCGCTCGGGGCGGCCTGTCGCCATGGCGCTGAGGGCGCGGGGATCGCGCATCGAGCTCTCGGTGGACGCCGGCGGCGAGGCGGTCCTCGTCGACCCGGTGTGGGTGCTGACCGCCGGAGCGATGAACGTCGCGCGGCGCGATCACACCGAGACGCTGTTGCCGAACGGCCTCGTCCTCGTGGCGGGCGGCTGGGACGTGCGCCCCGCAGCCGAGGTGACCCTCACGCTCGACAGCGCGGAGCTGTACGACCCGGCGGCCGACTCCTGGAGCTTCACGGGGAGCATGAAGCACGCGCGCGGCGGGCACACGGCGACGCTGCTCTCGACCGGCGAGATCCTCGTGGCGGGTGGCCAGCAGGCCCTCGTCCAGGATGTAGGCCCGATTTTCGAGACCGCGGAGCTGTATCACCCGGAGACCGGCACATGGACCGACGCGACGCCGATGCACGAAGCCCGCGTCGAGCACACGGCGACGGTGCTCTCGAGCGGCAAGGTCCTCGTGGCGGGCGGCGACGCGGGGGACATCGCTCCCAAGCACGCCGAGCTGTACGACCCCGAGGCCGATCGCTGGGACGTCATGGCGCCGATGAACTTCCGGCGCGACAGGCACGCGGCGACGCTGCTCTCGAGCGGCAAGGTCCTCGTGGCAGGCGGCCACAGCGTTGCCAGCGTGCACGCCAGCGCGGAGCTGTACGACCCCGACACCGACAGTTGGGAGGTCACGACCCCGATGCTTGACGCGCGCGACGATCCCACGATGACGTTGCTGCCGAACGGCGAGGTGCTGGTGGCGGGCGGCCACGATAGCGCTCTCACCCCGCTCGCGAGCGCGGAGCTGTACGATCCGGAGACCGGCGGCTGGACGCCCACGCGCCCGATGAACCGCGAGCGGCAGGGCCACACAGCGACGCTGCTACCCGACGGCCTGGTCCTCGTGGCGGGCGGATACGGCGGCGAGAGCACGTTCCAGAGCAGCGCCGAGCGGTACGACCCGGCGGTCAACACCTGGGCCCTCACGAACCCCATGCGCCACGCGCGCATGGGCCACACCGCCACGCTCCTGTCGAGCGGCGAGGTGCTGGTGGCAGGGGGAGGGAACGCTGACGCCGCGCTCGCGGAGGCCGAGCGGTTCGCCCTGGCCCGGGGCGAGGCGTGCACCGCTGCTTCTGCTTGCTTCTCCACCGACTTCTGCGTCGACGGGTTCTGCTGCGACGCGCCCTGTCCCTGCGGCACCTGCAGCGCCCAGGGGGCCGAAGGGTATTGCCGCGAGGCAGGCAGCCCGGCGAAGGCCGGCTCGATCTGCGCGCCGTCCAGGTGCGTCGACGACGATCACAGCGCCGAGCCGGCGCGGTGCACGCTGGCGTCCTCCGCCTGTCCAGCGCAGGTCGAGGTGGCCTGCATCGCCTATCGGTGCGATCCGCAGCGCGGCGCCTGCAGGCAGAGCTGCGCCTCGCTCGACGACTGCGCGGAGGGCTTCGTCTGCAACCTGCGAGGCCACTGCGTCCGGCCGCCCGAGCCGGCGGGCGCCGGCGGGTGCAGCGCCGCGCCGGCGCGCCCCGCGTCCTCGGCGGCGCTCGCTGCCGGCGCGGCGCTCCTCGCGCTCGCCGTCGCCCGCAGGCGGCGCCGCTCGGCGGCCACGGCGCTCGCCGCGCTCGCCGCGCTCGCCGTGGCGCCGACCGCGCTCGCCCAGCCGGCGGCTCCCCCTGCCGCGCCGCCTCCCGCGGCTCCCGCTGCCGCGCCGCCGCCCTCGGCATCGCCCACGCCGCCCGCAGCATCATCGCCCACGCCGCCCGTGGCATCCCCCACCACGCCGCCGCTCGACGCCGCCCTGCCGGCCGTCGATCCCCCGCCGCCCGCGGACCCCGTCGTGGAGGCGCGCGCCCGCTTCGAGCGCGGCCTCGATCTGTACCACCTGGGCGCCTGGGAGGCGGCGCTCGCCGAGTTCCTCGCCTCGCGGCAGGCCTATCCGACGTGGAGCGCCACCTCGAGCGCGGCGCTCTGCTTCCAGCGGCTCCGCCGCTACGACGAGGCGCTCGCCCTCTTCGAGACGCTGCTCCACGACTTCTCGCAGAAGCTGCCGCCGGACACCAGGAACGCCGCGCAGGAGACCGTCGTGCGGCTGCGCGGGCTCGTCGGCACCCTCGACGTCGTGGGCGCCGAGATCGGCGCCTCGGTCATGATCGACGGCCAGCGCCGCGGCGACTACCCGCTGCCCGCCCTGCTGCGCGTCGGCGCGGGCAGCCACGTGGTCCGCGTCTACAAGGAGGGCTTCGAGCCGTTCGAGGCCCGGGTCGACGTCGCCGGAGGGCAGGTCGTCCGCATCCTGTCCCGCCTTCAGAAGCTCGTCGAGTCGGGGCGCCTGCGCGTCACCGAGCAGAAGGGCATGGCGCTCGACGTGCTCGTCGACGGCTACACCGTCGGCAGGACGCCCTGGGAAGGGCCGCTCCCGCCCGGCCAGCACACCGTCGAGCTGCACGGCCCGGGGGCCCTCGGCACCATGCCGGCCTCCGTGGTCATCCAGCGGAAGCAGATGACGACCGTCGACCTTCACGCCGCAGAGCTGACCTCGACGCTCCGGATCGAGCCCACGCCGGTGTGCGCGAGCATCACCATCGACGGCGTGGCGCTCGGCAGCGGGATCTGGGAGGGGCGCCTGAGCCCCGGCTGGCATCGCGTCGAGGTAGCGGCCGGCGGGTTCGTCACCGGCCGGCGCGACGTGCGCCTCGCCCGCGACACGCGCGTCGTCGTCCCGATCGCGCTCGAGCGCGTCCAGCTCGGGACCCCGCCGGGGCGGTTCCTCGTCGAGCTCGTCGCGTCCCCGGCGTTCGTGTCGAGCCTCGGCGGCAGCGCCGCGGTCCGGTGCAGCGGGGCGTGCTCGCAGGGCATCGGCGCGGGCGGCGTCGGCGTGGTCCACGCGGGCTACGAGCTCTGGTCCGGCCTCGGCTTCGGCCTCACGACCGGCTACCTCCAGGTGCGCCAGGCCGTGACCGAGCGGCGCATGTCCGTGGAGATCCAGGACCGCCCGCCGGAGGCCTCCGGCACCGCCGACGACGCGCTGGCGCTCAGCGGCGTCCTGGCGGGCGGCTGGGCCGGCCTGTCGCTCGGCGATCGCCACCGGCTCTCGATGCGGCTCGGCGCCGGCGCCCTGCTCGGCGCGGTGAGCGACGAGCGCAGGGGCACCTTCACCTCGAGCAGCGGCCTCGAGTTCGACCTCGACCGGACGGTCGCGCGGGACTCCGCCAGCTTCCTCGCGCTGACGTCGGAGGTGCGCGCGGGCCTGCGGCTCGGCGACCACCTCGAGCTGACGGCCGGCCTCGCGGCGGTGGTCCTGGTCCGGCTGAAGGAGCCGGTGTGGGCGAACCCCCCGGAAGGTGTCTACGGCAGGGTCGACGCCGAGAGCGGGTTCTTCGCCCGCTTCGAGCAGGAGTCGCTCGTCGGCGAGGTGATGGTCGCGATCGCGCCCGGGATCGGGGCGCGCTACGCGTTCTGAGGCGCGCGCGACGGGCGATGCCGCCGGCAGGACCCGTCGCGCGCGAGCGCAAGAATCCAGCTGCGGAGCACGGATGTCGCTGGTTTCGGGTCGAGCTAGCATCAGGATTGAAGCCCCGCCTACAGCACCACTGGGGTAAACCTTGCTTGTGGACGGCAAGACCTTGAGCGGCAGGTACATCCTGGGCCGGCTCCTCGGCCGAGGAGGGATGGGGGTCGTCCATGAGGCCGACGACACGGAGCTGCAGCGCCGCGTCGCCGTGAAGATCATGAACGCGGACATCCTCCACAGCCGGTCTGCGGTGGGGCGGTTCGAGCGCGAGGCGAGGGCCGCGAGCGCCATCCAGACCGAGCACATCGTCCGCGTGCTCGACGCGGGCGTCGACGAGGAGACGCGCTCGCCGTTCCTCGTGATGGAGCTCCTCCAGGGCGAGGATCTCGCGCAGCTCCTCGAGCGCCTCGGCCCGCTGCCGCCGCGGCTCGCGCTCCGGATCGTGGCCCAGGCCTGCGTCGGCCTGCAGAAGGCGCACGAGGCCGGCGTCGTGCACCGGGACATCAAGCCCGGCAACCTGTTCCTCGCGCGGCGCGAGCAGGGGCCTGGGCTCATCGTGAAGGTGCTCGACTTCGGCATCGCCAAGATCAAGCCGGCCCACGAGCCGCGCCGGGACACGACGGGGCTCACCCGGTCCGGGAGCATGCTCGGGACGCCGCGCTACATGTCCCCGGAGCAGGCGCGGGGCATCAAGGACATCGATCACCGGACCGACATCTGGGCGCTCGGGATCGTGCTCTACCACGCGCTCGCGGGGCGCACGCCGACCCAGGACGTCGAGGCCTTCGGCGATCTCATCGCCACGCTGGTCGCGGAGCTGCCCACGCCCGTCCAGGAGTTCGCGCCGTGGGTCGCGCCCGAGGTCGCCGCGGTCGTCGACGGCGCGCTCCAGTACCAGCCCGTCGCCCGCTACCCGGGCGCGTCGGTGATGCTCGACGCGATCCTGCCGCTGCTTCGTGACGATCCGGGCCACGACCCGCTCTCGCTCGACGAGGGCATGCTCGTCCCGCTCTCGCCGTCGGAGCGCCAGACCGTCGCGCCGCGGCTCGAGCTCCCGGCGGCCCCGCGCGCGCCCCGGCGGAGCGGCCCCGTGCTCGTCGCGCCGGGGAGCGCCGCCGAGCGCTGGCGGGACCAGTCGACCGACGGCGCGACGGCGCCCGCGCTCGAGACGGCCGAGGCGCCGCGGGCGAGCCAGGAGGCGCCGGCGCCGCGCCCCCCCTCGCGCCGGTTGCAGGTGGCGGTCGCCGCGCTGGTGGCCGCGGGCCTCGGCTCGCTCGCGATGCTCCAGCCGAGCGCGCCGCCGACCGCTGCGGTGACCGGCATGCACATCGTTTCCCGGGAGCTCCCGAGGACGCCCCCCGTCCCGAGCGCGGCCCCCCCGCCGGCGCCCGAGGTGCCCGTCGAGCACCGGGTCGAGCTGGCGATCGTCCCCGCGGACGCCGCGGTGGAGGTCGACGGGGCGCCTGCGCGCATGAAGAACGGCAAGGTCGAGCTCACGGGCACGCTCGGGAGCGTGCGCGAGGTGCGCGTCGTCAAGGGCAGCCGCGCGATTGAGGAGAAGGTCTCCATCACCGAGGCGGGCTCGCTCCCCCCGAAGCTGGAGCTGCCGGCGCCCTGGCGGCCCGCTCCGGCGAGGAAGCGCCCGCCCGCGGCGCCGGCGGGCGCGGCCCCGCCCGCGGCGAGCGCGGCCCCGCCCGAGGCGAGCGCGGCCGCGGGCGCGCACGATCCGCTCATGCCCCCGAAGTTCATGGATTAGCGCGCGGCCCTGCGCCCTCGCCCCGGAGACGGGCGCGGCGCGGGCCCGGCGGCGCCTCCGGGCTCGCGCCGCGAGGCTGTCGCGATCTCCTGCCGAACAACGCTCTACCGTCGCTGTCTGTGCGGATATCCTCGAGGGCGTCGCGGCGACGGCGCGTCGTCCCGGGCGCGCGGCGACAGAACGGATCCGGCGCTGGCCCGTCCTATCGAGCACCCGCGCGGACGGCGGGGAGGGAGAAGGCATGAGCGAACTCGGGATGATGTGGGCAAAGCGAGCGTTCCTCGGGGGCGCGCTCGTGCTGGGGCTCTCGGCGGGAGGGCTCGCGTGCGGCGTCAAGGAGGCCTCGGAATCATCGGCGCCCGCGGGGGCGCCCGCGGCATCGCAGGCCAGGGCTGCCGAGCCGATGCGCGGGGCCCCGGCCCTGGAGAACGCCAAGGCGGAGCCCGCGCTGCCGCCCGGCGCTCTCGGGGGCGCCATGGGGGCCCGGAAGGGGGCCGTGGGCGCCAGCGGCCAGCTGGCGCCCGCCGCGCCCTCCGTCGCCCGGGGGGCGAGCGAGGGGGCGGGCCGCGCCGCGGCCCCCGAGGCCGCGGCCATCGACCCGAACGGCCGCTTCGCGACCACCTACCGCCCCGGCGGCGGCCACCTCGCGGCGTTCGAGTCGGCCGTCGCGCGCGGCATCGTCCCGCCGGCCGAGCGCGAGCTCGTGAGCGACGTCGGCGCCCGCTACGCGCCCGCGATCGACGTCCCGAAGGGCGCGACGCTCGCCCTGCGCACGGACCTCGAGCGCGCGAAGGTCCCGCCCGGCGGCGGCCCGGTGCACGTGCGCGTCGCGCTGCGCTCCACGGCGCAGGCGCCCGCGGCGCGGCCGCACCTGTCGGTGCACCTCGTGCTCGACGTGAGCGGATCCATGCAGGGCGAGCCGATGGCGCGGGCGCGCGACGCGGCGCGGGCGCTCGTCGACCGGCTCGACGCGAAGGACGACTTCTCGCTGGTCACGTTCTCGAGCGACGCCCAGGTCTGGATCTCCGACGGGCCCGTCGGCCCGCGGCGCGCGATGATCAAGACGGCGATCGACGCCATCGAGGCGAATGGCGGCACCAACATCGGCCGCGGCCTCCAGCTCGGCTACGCGCAGGCCGCCCAGCCGGGCATCCCCGAGGGCGCCGTGAAGGTCGTGCTGCTGCTCTCCGACGGGCGCGCGAACGCCGGGATCACGAGCTCGGAGCGGCTCTCGCGGCTCGCGCTCGACGCCTTCCAGGGCGGCATCCAGACGAGCACCTTCGGGCTCGGCGCCGACTACGACGGCGCGCTGATGAGCGGCATCGCGAGCGACGGGGCCGGCGGCTACTACTACCTGCGCGACCCCGACCAGATCGCCCCGGCGCTCGCGACGGAGCTCGACAAGCGGCTCGACCCGGTCGCGACGGCGGTCGAGCTCCGGGTGCGGCTGAAGCCGGACGTGAAGCTGCTCCAGGTCTACGGCTCTCGCCGGCTGAGCGACGCGGAGGCGGCGCGCGTGCGGAAGATCGAGGTCGCGGCGGACGCGCAGGCGCAGAAGCGCGATCGCATCGAGCAGGACCGGAAGGACGACGCCGAGGGCGGGATGCGGTTCTTCATCCCGGCGTTCTCGCGCGACGACAGCCACGCGCTGCTGCTCAAGCTCGGCCTGCCGGCCGGCGTGGACGCGCGGACGATCGCGTCGGTCGAGCTCAAGTACAAGGACCGCGTCGCCAGGAAGAACGTCGTCGACGAGGCGCCGCTCAAGGTCGTGTACGCGGCCGGCGACGCCGACAGCGCGGCGAGCGTCGACCCGTCGGTGGCCCGCACGATCCAGGGCTTCGCCGCGGGCGAGACGCTGTCGGAGGCCTCCCGGCACATCGCGCTCGGCGACCGCGGTCGGGCCGCCGCGCTGCTCGCGGAGCGGGAGGGCATCCTGCGCGCCGCCGCCGACGCGCTGAAGGAGCCGCTCTTCCTGAAGGACGCGGACCGCCTCGCGCGCCTCCGCAGCCACACGGGCGCCCCGGACGGCCTGGGCGATCCGCTCGTGCTCGCGATGCTGCTCGAGACCGCCTCGCGGGCGCACCTCCACTGAGGGCCGTGCGCATGGCGACGACGCCGCGGGCGCGGCGACCTACCGGCACGTTCGAGGCGAGCCCATGACCCAGACCTTCCCTCTCCGGCGCGATCGGGTGGCGCAGCACGTCGACGTGGCGCCGGGCGGCGAGATCGTCCTCCGCGGCAAGCTCGTCTGCTCGACCGACGGTTCGGTCATCGACGCGGCGACGACGACCTGGCCGGCCGGCGCGCCGGGCGGCGCCTCGGTCGACAGCGGCGGGCTCGTCGACTTCGCGCAGGGCGGCTTCCACGTGACGAGCCGCGACCCCGTGGCCCACGAGGTGCACGCCATCGCGACCGGGGATCCGGCGCCCGCCTGCGCGCTCGCTGGTGTGGAGGCGCCCTGCCTTCCGCTCCGGCTCCTCCCGCTCGCGCGCGCGCGGCTCCAGACGGCGCAGGAGCTGACGAGCTGCCTGAACGGCGGCATCACGGTCGAGGTGCCGGACGCCGTGCTCCCGCCCGTCGCGCCCGCGGTTGTGCCTTACGTGCAGGGCGCGGCCGTGCTGCTCGGCGCGGGTGTGATCGCGTCGATCGGGTGGGTGGTGCAGCGCCGGCGCGCCCGCTCGCCGCTCGGCCGGCTGCTCGGCCTGGCGAAGCGCACCCGGGCCAAGCTGAGGGCCGCCGACCCCGTCGTGGCCGCGCCGCTGCTGCCCGCCGTGGAGGCCGCGCTGGGCGCCCTGAAGCAGCGGCGCGTGGACGCCGCCTCGACCGAGGGGAAGCGGGTCGCGGAGCTGCTGCGGCGGGTGGAGGTGCGCCTCGACGCGTCGGTCGAGGAGGCGCGCGCCGACAGGGAGCAGCAGGCGGCGGACGAGCTGGTTCGCGAGATCGAGAGCGCGCTCGAGGCGGTCGACGAGGTGGGGGGCGCGCGGCGCGGGCGGGCGTGAGGCGCGCGGCGCCGGGGGGCTGGCTCGGAGGAAGCACGGAGGGCCGCGACGCGTCCGCGAGAGGTGGCACCCGTCTCCCGGTGGCCGTGCCTCCAGCAAACGATGGGTGGCACCCGTCTCCTGGTGGCCGTGCCTCCAGCAAAAAGACGGGTGGCACCCGTCTCCTGGTGGCCGTGCCTCCAGCAAAAAGATGGGTGGCACCCATCTCCCGGTGGACGTGCCTCCAGCAAAAGACGGGTGGCACCCATCTCCGCGGTGGAGGCGTAGGCACACGGATGACCAGCGTCGGCGAATTCGACATGCCCTCGGGGCGACGGCTGTACCTTCGCGAGCTTCGACAGTACCTGACCTACGAGGGCATGCTGGAGGGGCTGCCCACCGTCGAGCGGAACAAGGAGCAGATCGAGGAGCTGGTCTCGGAGCACCGGGACAAGCCGTACCCCGGCGGACCGTACCTGATCCGGCCGACAGAGGCGCCGATCGAGCTCCCCGAGGATGACCCGTACCCGTTCGGCACCCCCTCGGCCCTGCCGCGGGTGACCTGCATCGGCCGGTTCGATTCGCTCGATCCGGCTCGCGACCGGAGCAGCCACTTCTCCGGCCTGGTGGTGATCTGGTTCCAGGATGACTTCGCGTTCCCGGTCGACCCGGCCGTGGTCACGCAGCTCCTGGCCATCGATTGGGAAGCACACGCAGCGGACATGGAGTATTGAGGTGATGTTGCCTGGGTTGATACGGCGACACACGATCCGGTGAGCGACATGGACGCGCTCAGCTCTCTCCGGTATCACGTAGCCATGAGAGCCGCCCGACGGGAACGGTATGGAACACCGGCAGTCATCCGGATCGAAGACGTGGCGGTGCCCACGCCGGCCGATGACGAGATACTGGTTCGGGTCCACGCAGCCACGGTGAGCCGCACCGACTGCGCGTTGCTCTCGGCCCAGCCGTTCATCATGCGGTTCATGACCGGTCTCCGCAGACCCAGGACCCAGTCGCTCGGGACCGACTTCGCGGGGCGGGTGGAGGCGGTCGGCGCGCGCGTCGGCAGCTTTGCGGTCGGCGACGACGTCTGGGGGATCAACGATCTCGGGACGGGGTCTCATGCGGAGTATCTCGTCATTTCCGGAGATGACTCGGTCGCGCGCATGCCCGCCGGCCTGAGCTTCGAAGAGGCTGCTGCCTCCCTGGAGGGCGCCTGGTATGCTCACAGCATCCTCGAGCGAGCGGCCTTCGAGAGCGGTCGTCGCGTGCTGATCAACGGGGCTACCGGCGCGATCGGATCCGCGCTGCTGCAGCTGTGCGTATACCGGGGCGCCACCGTGACCGCGGTGGGGAACACCAGGAACCTGGAGCTGCTCAAGTCGCTGGGGGCCGATCGGGTCATCAACTACGAGGAAGCGGACTTCACCCGGGACGACCAGGCCTATGACTACGTGTTCGACGCCGTGGGAAAGAGCACGTTTGGCGCCTGCAAGCGCCTGTTGACGCCCAGGGGTGTGTACGTCTCCTCGGAGCCCGGGCCCGGATGGCAGAATCCATTCCTGGCGCTCCTCACGCCCGCTCTCGGCGGAAAGCGGGTCGTGTTCCCTGTACCCATCGACCGAAAGGCGTTTCTCGAGGTGATGGGCCGGCTCCTCACCGAGCGCCGTTTTCGGCCCGTCATCGACCGCACCGTGACCCTGGATGAGATCCAGGAGGCCTATGCCTACGTTGCGTCCGGACAGAAGACGGGCAACGTGGTGCTGAAGCTCTTCGGGTGAGGGGCTCGCGCGCGTGCGCAGCGCTCGCCCCGAGCGGTAATGCACGCGCGACGGATGGCCAGCGTGTCGCTCAGCGGATCGGCCCGGCGACCTTCGGCGGCGAGGCGGGGGCCGCCTTCGCGGCCTCCTCGAGCGGCGCGCAGCCGTCGGCGGCGAACGGGCCGATCGCCGGCTCGCCGTCGACGAACGCCGCGACGTGGCGCATCCGCGCGGTGAACGCCGCCTCGGTCTCGGCGCGCCGCGGGTCGGCCGCGAGCGGGACGGTCCCGAGGCCCTCGCTGCGCACGGGGCAGATCTCCGCGACGGGCGGCGCGCCGCGCCGCAGGCGCAGGCGGGCCAGCATCGCGAGCTCGACCGCGGGGCCGGTCCTCTTCACCTTCATGATGAAGTTGCCGAGGCTGTAGAAGATGGGCCGGCCGCGGCGGAGCTCGATGCCCTGGAGCACGTGCGGGTGGTGGCCGAGGAAGGCGTCGGCGCCGGCGTCGATGGCGGCGGCGGCGACCGCGCGCGCCTGGGGCAGCGGGGTGTCGAGGTACTCGGTGCCGCCGTGGTAGCTCACGACGACGGCGTCCACGCCGGGCTGCTTGCGCGCGGCGCGCACGGCGGCGGCGAGCCCGTACCGCTCCGCGGCCGCGACGAACTCGCGCGCCGGGTGCTCCCACAGCGAGCCCTGGTTCCAGATGCCGGTCACGGCCAGCACCGCCACGCGGAAGCCGCGGCGCTCGATGACGGCCGGCGCGTACGCCTGGCGCCGCGTGCGGCCGGCGCCCACGTAGGCGACGCCGACGCGCTCCAGGTGGCCGAGCGTCTCGAGGAACGCGCCCTTGCCGTAGTCCCACATGTGGTTGTTCGCGAGCGACACCACGCTGATGCCGGCGCGCGCGAGCGCGTCCGCGCCGGCCGGCGGGCCCGTGAACACGAGCGGCTGGCGGCTGTGCTGGGTCTCGCCGCCCTGGTCGCTGAGCTGGTTCTCGAGGTTGACGAAGCGCACGTCGGCGGAGGCGAGCAGCGCCGCGACCGGGGCGAACGGGTCGTGCGCCGGGTTGCGGAGCAGCTCCTGGCCGAGCGCCTTGCCGAGGCACACGTCGCCGCCGGCGAGGAGCGTGATCGCGTCGGCCGGCGCGCCAGGGGCGGCCGCGGGCGCGCCAGGGGCGGCCGCGGGCGCGATGGGGGCGGCCGCGGGCGCGCCAGGGGCGGCCGCGGGCGCGCCAGGGGCGGCCGCGGGCGCGATGGGGGCGGCCGCGGGCGCGATGGGGGCGGCCGCGGGCGCGCCAGGGGCGGCCGCGGCGACGGCGGGCGGTGGAGCGAGCCCGGCGCCCACGTTGGCGGGCCGCTCGCAGCCGATCTGCGCGGCCGCAGCGCACATCGCGAGGAGGACAGGGGCGTGGCGCATCGCAGGCGGCTTCTCGGGCCGCATTATCCACGGGGGCGCGCCGGCGCCCAACAATCCGGGCGAGGGGCGCGATCCCGGTGGCCGGCGCCCGGGCGCGCGCCCATGCTCGGACGCGGCGCGATCCTCATGAATCAGGGGAAGATCTCGACCGCACCCGGCGCACCCGGCGCACCCGGCATGCCCGGCGCGCTGGACGGCGAGCGCGGCGCGACCGGTCGCGCCGCCGGTCTGGCGGGCGTGGTGCTGTGCGGCGGTCGGAGCAGCCGGATGGGGCGCCCCAAGGCGTGGCTGCCGTTCGGGGGCGAGGCGCTGCTCCAGCGGGTGGTGCGGCGCCTCGGCGAGGCGGCGTGGCCGATCGCGGTGGTCGCGGCGCCCGGGCAGGAGCTGCCGCCGCTGCCGGAGGGGGTGCTTGTCGTGCGCGACCCGGAGGAGGGCCGCGGCCCGCTGCAGGGCATCGCGGTGGGGCTCGAGGCGGTCGCGCCCCTCGCCGAGCGGGCCTACGTCTCGGCGACCGACGCGCCGTTCCTGCACCCCGCCTTCGTGCGGCGCCTCGCGGACCTGCAGGCGCGCGGCCACGCCGTCGCCGTCCCGTGGGCGGACGGGCACCATCACCCGCTCGGCGCGGTGTACGCCTGCTCGGTGCGCGCCGACGCGGCGGCGCTGCTCGCGGAGGGCACGCTGCGGCTGTCCTCCCTGTTCGAGCGGACGCGCACGCTGGTCGCCGAGCCGGAGCTCCTGCTCGCGGAGCCGCGGCTCCGCGAGGCGGATCTGGCGCTGCGGTCGCTGCGCAACCTCAACACGCCCGAGGACTACGCGGCGGCCCTGCGTGAGCTCGACGCCGCGGAGGACCTCGCGCCGGGAGGCTCGGCCGGCCGCCCGTGAAACCGAGGCCTGGGACGGACCGGCCGCACCGGGTATTCTTGCGGTGATGCGCCAGCCGGCTGCCCTGTACCGCGTCGATCCCGACGACCCGCGCGCGCCCTCCGAGGAGGTCTGGACTCGGCTCAGCCCGGCTGGCCGCGCCCGCGTGGTCGCGAGTCTCCCCTCCGAGTTCCCCGTCTCCGAGGCGTCGCCGCCGGAGGGCGACGAGCACTTCGGCGCGAAGGTCGGTGCCCGCTCCGCGCTCGGCAGTTACTTCGCCCGGATCGGGCGCCGCGTGTACCTCGCGTGCGAGCTGCCCGTGTACTACCCGGGCGAGCGGATGTTCGCGGCCGACGTCATGGCCGTGCTCGACGTGCCCGTGCACCGGCGCGAGAAGTGGGTCGTCAGCGTGGAGGGGCGCGGGCTCGACTTCGCGCTCGAGGTGATCGTCTCCGGCCGCCGCCGCAAGGATCTGGCCGATAACGTCGAGCGGTACGCGCGCCTCGGCATCCCCGAGTACTACGTGTTCGACCGGGCACGGCTCAAGCTCTCGGGCTTCCGCTTGCCCCTGGCGGGCGGGCGGTCCGGCGCCGGGCCGCGCCGGTACGAGCCGATCATCCCGCAGGGCGGCCGGTACGTCTCGCATGTGCTCGGGCTCGACCTGGCCATCGAGGACGAGCGCCTTCGCTTCTTCCACGGCACCTCGGCGCTGCTCGAGGCGGACGAGATGATCGGCTCACTCGAGTCCATGCTCGACGCCCTGGAGGTGCGCGCTCGAGCGGCCGAGGAGCGGGCAACCGAGGAGGCGCGCAAGCGCAAGGAGGAGGCGCGCCTTCGCAAGGAGGAGGCGCGCCTTCGCAAGGAGGAGGCGCGCCTTCGCAAGGAGGAGGCGCGCCAGCGTGAGGAGATCGAGCGCCGCCTCGCCGAGGCGCTGGCCGAGATCGAGCGCCTCAAGGGGAGGCGCGGGTCGTGACGCTCGCGCCTCCTGCCAGACGCTCCCGGGTCCCCTGATCGGGCCATCTCTCCTGCGGCGCCGGCGCCCCCGCCGGCCGGCCTTGAACCGGCCTCACGGCGCCCATCTCGCGATCAGGATCCGCTGCTCTCCGTGCCTCGGGACGATCACCCGGTCGGGCCCCAGCCCGCGCGCCGCCATGACGCGCCGGAGCTCGCGGGGCGCCTGGCCGAACGTGTCGGTGCTGTTGATGAAGGTATCGAAATGCATGGCCATCATCCGGCGCGCCCCGAGGTCGAGGAAGGCCTGGACCGCCGCCGCCGGGTCCACGTGCTTCGGCGCCATGAACTCGCGCGGCCCCACCGGCGCGATCGGCAAGAGGGCCAGATCGATCCCGGGGAACCGCGCGCGCGTCTCCTCGAAATAATCGCGCTGGTACGCGGTATCGCCGCCGAAATACACCGTGATCCCGTGATACTCGATCACATATCCGGTGTAGCTCGTCGTCATCCAGTCCCGGTCGAGGCCGTACCGGTATCCGGCGTGCCTCACCGGGACCGCCGTGATCTTCAGATCGCCCTGCTGCCATGTCGTCCAGGTAGGGACCTCGATCGACTCGAACGCGTGATTCGGCACGTAGACGAGCCCGCCTTGCGGTACGAGCAGCGTCCGTACCTTCGGCTCGATGAGCGACAGCGACCCCAGCGAGAGGTGGTCGAAATGCATGTGCGAGACGAGGACGGCGTCGATGGGCGGCAGGTCCTCGGGGTCGAGCCCCGGCTCGACGAGCCGCTTGACGATGATCCCCACATTCGACGTGAAGACAGGGTCCGTCAGGATGAACTTGTCGTCGATCTGCACGAGCACGGTCGCGTGCCCGACCCAGAGGACGGCGAGCCGCGCCTCCGGTCGACGAGGCTCGCGCACCTTGTCCGGCACCGGCAGCGGCCGGTCGAACAGGATGGCGACGTTGTCCCCGAGGATGCGCGCGGGCACGCAGCTCGACAGGCCGGCGATCGCGAGGAGCGCCGCGGCGAGCGGGCGCGCGAGCGACCCCGCCGCCGACAGCGCGCGTGACAGCGTGGCTGACAGCGCGGGCGATCGTGCGGGAGACGAGGAGATGCGCTTGGCCATGCGCGGCGTCAGAAGTAGCGAATGCTGAGCGTGATCGTGGTCGACCGCAAGGCGGCTGTCGGCGTGACGGTCACCTGAGCGCCGAGGCCGCCGAACAGCGTGTAGATCCCCGCCTCGTACGAGGCGGCCACCTGATCGCGGGCGTGGACCACGGACGCGCCGAGCGAGCAGGACAGGGCCTCTCCCCGGTCGAGGAGCGGGAAATAGGACCGTACGCCGCCGCGCACCATCCAGCCCCCGGCCGCCGCGCCCGGGCCAGCGACGTACTCGGGCGAGCCGAACAGCTCGATGGAGCCCGCGTGGCGCGTGAGCGGCTCGACGACGAAGGCGCGCCACGGCGAGAGCTTGCGGTTGATCCCGAACGAGTAGAGCAGCGGCGTCACCTGCCAGCGGACCCCGAAGCGCGCCCCGCTCGCCCCGATCCACAGCTCCGGGCTCGGCACGAGCTGGACGAGCAGCCACGGCAGCGTGAGGCGGATTCCGGGCTCCGTGGCGGAGCCGCTCACGGCGGCCTCGCGCGGCGCTCCGCCCGCGTCGGCCTCGCGCGGCGCTCCGCCCGCGACGGCCTCGCGCGGCGCTCCCGGCGCCGCGCCCGCGGCGAGCGGCCAGCCGAGGGCGGCGGCGCAGGCGGCCAGCGCCGGGGCGCGGCGTCGTGCGAACCGTGCGGGGCGCCGCATGCCGGGCATGTCGCGGCTACGGCGCCGCGCCGTACACCTTGCCGAGCTGCTTGTACAGGAACCGCGCCGCGTGCTCTCCATACGGCGTCCTCGCGACATACACGTCGGGCGAGGCGATCGGCGCGTCCGCCGCGAGCGCGCCAGGCCGCCCGATCCGACCGAGATCGTCGCTGAGCGCCTCCATCGACGGATACCGGTTCTCCGGCCGCTTGCGCAGGCACTTCATGATCACCGCCTCGAGCGACCTCGACGCCGGGCTCGCGCCCAGGCCGGGCGGCGGGGGCGGCGTCATGAGCTGATGGCCCAGCACCATCGCCTCTTCCATGGCGGGTGTCAGCGCGTGGCCAGAGCCCCGCGCGACGCTGAAGGGGAGCTTGCCGGAGAACGCGCGGTACATGAGCATGCCGAAGCCGTAGACGTCCGTGCGCGCGTCGGGCGGGTCGCTGATGGTCTGTTCCGGAGCCATGTATTCGAGCGTGCCGACGGTCACCCCGGCCTGGGTGAGCCCCGAGTGCTCGTACAGCTTGGCGAACCCGAAATCGACGACCTTGGCCGCCCAGGCGTCGCCCTTCTCGCCCACGAGGAACACGTTGGCCGGCTTGATGTCCCGGTGGACGATCCCCGCGCGGTGCGCCGCGCCGAGCCCCGCCGCGGCCTGGAGGAGGATGGGCACGCCGGCCTCCGGAGACAGCCGCTTGTCGCGCAGGAGCAGCGAGCTCAGCGACTCTCCGAAGAGGAGCTCCATCACGAGGTACGGCGACCCGTCGTGAAGGCCGATGTCGAGGACCTCGACGAGGTTCGGGTGCACGACCGTGGCCGCGGCCTTGGCCTCGATGAGGAACCGCGCCTTCACCTTGGGCTCGCGGCGGAACCTCGGCTCCAGCAGCTTCAGCGCGACGGGCGCGCCCCCCTGCGTGTCCTCCGCCAGGAACACCTGCGCCATGGCGCCGCTGCCGATCAGGCCTCGCACCCGGTACCGCTCGGCGATGACGGCGCCCACGTGCTCGGTCGGCTGCGACCGGATCCGCCGGATGTCGAGGCTCTTGACCAGCTTCTCCCCGTCGTGCGGGCAGAAGCGGTGGTCATCCGCGTACCGCCGGTGGCAACGAGGGCACAGCATGGAGGTCCCGTTCCGGGCATACCCCCTCCACCGCCCTCTTTGCAAGGCCCCACCTCCCCGCGGCCCGGGGCGCTCGCGCAGCGACGACGCAGGCGCGGTCACGACGCGGGCGCGGTCACGACGCGCGCGGCGCCACCGACGGGAGCTTCGCCCCGGGCTCGTTGATCCGGACCGTCTCGACGCGGCTGAAGTCGTCCAGGTCGTGCGTGACGCCCGCGGCGCGCCAGCCACGGCACCGCCGGGGCAGCGCGTCGAGGTGGTCGACGAAGGAGCTCACCCATGCCTCGATCTCGTCCGGTCGCTCGTCGGGCGACAGGGCGAGCGCCCGGGCAAAGGCGTCGTCGATCGCCGGCGGCGTCCCCGGGAGCAGCGATGAGACGGGCGGAGGGGCCACGCGCGAGAGGCTCGACAGGACGGTGGAGAGGTCGTCTCCGGCCGCGACGCGCCGCCCGGTGAGCGCCTGGTACGCGACGGCCGCGAAGGAGTAGATATCGCTGCGCGCGTCCACCGGCCTGCCGCTGGCCTGCTCGGGGGCCATGTACAGCGGAGTCCCCAGGAAGATGCCCGTCGACGTCGCGCTGACGTCCGCCGAGATCTCCTTGGCGATGCCGAAATCGAGGATCTTGACGCGGAAGCCGCCCGGAGACGTGGACGGAACCAGGTAGATGTTCTCCGGCTTCACGTCGCGGTGCACGAGCCCCGCCGCGTGCGCGGCCGCGAGCGCCGAGGCGCCCTCGCGCAGGAGCAACGCCACCTGCGGAGGCGTCCCGGGCCCGTTGTGCCTCATGGCATGAGCCAGGTTGCAGCCCTCCAGCCACTCCATGACGATGTAGAGCGACCCGTCCTCGAGCTCGCCCGAGTCGTACACCTCGACGACCGACGGGTGCTGAATGCGCGCGACGAGGCGCGCCTCCCGCGCGAACCGCACGCGCACATCGTCGTTGTTGAAATGCTCTGCCCTGATGGCCTTGATCGCGACGTCGCGCCCGAGCCGCTCGTCCTGGGCCCGGAACACGCGGCCCATGCCGCCCTCCGCGACGACCTGGGTCAGCCGATATCGCCCGGCGACGCGGTAAGGGAACGGCCGCGGCATGCTCAGCGCGGCTCCGTCGTCGCTGCACAGCGGTGCGTTCTGATCGTAACAACGATGGCAGCTCGGGCAGATCTGCAGGACGTCGATTCCGCGGCTCACCATGTCCTCGAGGGTCGCCTTCCGGCGCTCGGCCGCGCCGGCGAGCTCCTTGCGCATGCGCGACAGCTCGAGCGCGCTGCCGAGGTGGTGAGCGAACGAGTCGACGAGCCGCCTCGTCGTGTCGGTCCACACGACGCTGCTGCCGACGATGACCAGGGCGCCGTGGACGTCGCCCGACATGCCGACGACGGGGATCACGACGTCCGACGACCTCGGGAGCGGCCGCTTCGCCAGCGCGGCGCCGCGCAGCGCCTCGGCCGAGGGCGCCTCGGTGGTTGTCGCGGTGAGGCTGACCATCCGCTCCGCCTCGGCCTTCCACACGGCGATCTCGCGCGCCCCGATGGCCTCGGTGATCTGCGTCGCCGCGGCGGACGACCACCGCGCCACGTCGTCGAGCGCCTGCGCCGAGGAGGCGACGAGCTCCGCGAGCTTCTCCTGCTCCTCCGCGAGCTGGCGCGCGAAATACTGCACCGCGGCGTAGGCGATGGCCGACACCGTGAGGATGTTCATCGCGAAGAAGCAGGCGATGAGGGCCTCGGGCGTCTCCGGCGCCCGCGCCGAGAGCAGGGGGTCGATGGCGCCCGCGATCACCACGAGGAGCGCGTAGGCGGCGAACCACGGGATGGACGCCCGCGACCCGTGGAACAGCAAGAAGGTCAGCGGCGCGAGCAGCGCCCACAGGACGACGCCGCTCGACGCGACGAACCCGCCCCGGCTCGCGTGCATGAGGAACGGCAGCGCGAAGATGAGCAGCGCCTGGCGGAAGCGGAACCCGGCGAACTCCTTCGTCCGGGCGAAGTGGACGAGGCTCAGGGCCGTGCACGCCGTGTAGCCGAGCGGGATCGCCGCCGAGCGGACATCCCCGCTCGCCGCATAGGCGATCACCCAGGCGGGGCACGCGCACGCCTTGAGCGCGGCCGTGAGCGTGAGAATCCTCTTGTGCTGGCGCAGCCGCGGATCGTCCCCCGACCTCAGCCCGATCCGAGCGACGGCCTGCAACAACTTCATCCCTGTCGAGTGTACGCCGACGAACAGGGGGCCTCAAGCATTGGACCGACCGCCCAGAGCAACGCCCGGCGCCGCTCGGCCAATGCTCGGGCGACCGCGCTGAGCAACGCCCGGCGGCTCGGCCAGCGCTGTGGCCGACGCGCTCGGCGGCGCTTCGCGATTCGCGGCGCGCGCCGCGCTCCCTTCAATGCTGGCGCAATCGTCCGGTCGTCCGTTGCGCAGACCGTCCCTGGTTGAAACCGGTGCGGGCTGACGGCGCGACTCCCGAGCTCCCGCGATCGGGAGTAGCCCTGTTCCGTGATGTGGAGAGAGGCCGCCGCGGAGCCCTCGCGCGATGGGGGCGGCGTCAGGCGGCGCCGAGGTCGAGCTCGGCGAGCCGGCCGACCAGCGGATCCTCGGTGCCGAGCTGCTCGAACGTCACGGGATCGCTCTTCTGGAGCGCTGCCAGGAGCTGGCCCAGGCCGCGCCGCGAACCGTAGTAGTTCGACAGCTCGTGGTCCTCTTCGGTGATGCAGGCGCGCACCGCGCTGCGGGAGATCTGCGGCAGCCGCAGCGCCTTGAGCGCCATCGACCACAGGCCGTCGATGAAGTTCTGATCCGCGGGGAACTCCAGGAGACCGGCCATCGTGAGGAGCATGGCGCAGCGCTGGCCCCTCGGCGTCGACAGCGCGTCCTCGCCCTCGAGATAGCCGAGATCGAAGGCGCGGCGCATGGCGTCGGCCGCGCAGAGCAGGCGCTTCAGCTCCTGGGCCGCGTGGCTCAGGTGGCTGTGGAACATGACGTCGACCGACAGGCCGCCGGGCGCGTCCTTGCTCTCGTGAAACCGGGTGACGGCCGGGAGCCGCCCGAGATCCTGCCGCACGGCGTTGCCGGTGGGCACGTCGTGCGGCGGCTCGCGGTGGCTGAAGAAGCCCCCCGACTGGAAGACATAATAGAGCTCGCTCTGGCCCGCGAGCCCCGCCCAGATCTCCGAGTACTGCGCGACGCGGTTGAGGCTGCCCGCCGCCCAGTTGAGCCCCGCCGCGGCGTCGCCGCTGATCTGCGACGCGCTCACCCCCGGGTCGCGCGGCGTCATCGAGCCCTGGATGTCCTCGGCGATCTCCGTGAGCTGGAAGTCGAGGAAGCCGTCGTAATAATCGGCGCGCCCGTCCCGGTTCACGTCGGAGTAGCGGGCGACGACGAGCGGGTGCGAGGGCCCGACGAACTGCGAGAACCCGGGGACCTGCGCCTGCGGGTGGTGCCACTGCGCCTTCCGGATGCGCGCGTCGAGCTCGGCGTGCGACGCGCGCTCGCTCATCCCGCGCAATGCGGCGACGAAGCAATCGATCCCCTCGGAGGCGGTGACAGCGCCGCCCTGGCCGACCCGGAAATAGGTCGAGTCCCAGGATGAATAGATGTCCGCGTCGGGGAACATCTGAGAGATCGCGAAGCGCGTGGTGAGCCCGGCGCACTGCGAGTTCATCATCAGCTTGTAGCCGTCCTGCCGCACCTTCACCGCGGCCGCGCGGAGGTCGAACGAGCCGAGCTGGGCGTGCCGGTTGATGAGCAGCCCGATGAAGAACTTCACCCCCATCTCGAGGTTCTCGTCCCGCGGGGTGGCCGTGCGGGCAAAGATGCGGATGGGCTCGCCGGAGGGCGTCTTGAAGGGCGCCTCGAAGACGCGGTAAGGGCTCCAGCCGCTCGGCGATGGGGGCGTGTCCGGCGGGGGCGTTATCTCCTTGAACTCGTAGGCCGACACGAGGATGCGGCACTCGCCCTCGTGGAACTCCGAGGCGCTGCACACGGCGAAATTCCACGGCCCCGTGAGCTCGTCGTACGGCGGCGCCTCGCGGAGCAGGCCGCGCACGAGCCCCCGCGCGCGCTCCTGCTGGTCCGCCGTGAGGCCCGGCGCGCGGAGCTGGAGGAGCTGGATCGCGTGGGCGCGCAGCGCGGGCCGGGCCGTCTCGTCGCCCGCCTCCTTGTCGATGAGCGCGAAGATCTCCTGGGCGGCGCGGTCGGCGACCGGCGCGAAGCTGCGGTCGTCGAGCGACGTCGCGATGAGGTGCGACAGGATGGTCAGCGCCGACGAGCGGAGCGTCGCGGCCGCCGTCGGATCGCGCCGCGCCTCGTCGCCGCCGACGGCCGCGGCCTCGAGCGCCGCGCGCGCCTGCTCCAGCAGCGCCATGCCCCGGCCCGCCGAGAGCCGCTCCTTGCGCAGCGGCTCCTCCGGGTGGAACGCGCTCGGCGGAAAGAGCTGCGTGAAGGTGCTCGTCCGGCGCGAGGAGATCCACCGGGCCGCGGTGACGAGGGCGTCGCTGGCCGCGATCCCGTCGGCGGCGAGGGCCGGGCTCGCGCTGAACGCCCCGACGGGCAAGAGCCAGAGCGGCGCGGCCCCCTGGCGCCCGGCGGTCAGGTCGATCGGCGCCGCCTGCGACGCGACGCCCTGATCCGGCTCGACCTCGAAGGTGGAGGCGGCGACGGCCTTGAGCCGCCGGCGCACCGGCGTGCGCCCCGGAAACACGATGAGCACCGCCTTGCCCTCGCGCTCCCGGAGCGCCGCGAGGTGCTCCGCGGGCACCGGCGCCTGGAGCGAGATGGCATAGTCGTTGTCGTTCACCGCCACCGCGAGCAGGCGAATTCCCGGTGTGGACTTGCGCCCTTCGAACGCAGCGGACGCGGCCGGCCCGACGGTATCCACCGTGCCGGGCAGGTCGACGATCCCGCGAGGGGAACGGATGCGGACGATGACTTCTGTAGGCATGCCTCTCTCCTAGGGTGAGAGAGACTCACCCTGTTCAAGAGCGCGGCGCAACAGGAATCCGACGTTACCCGAACACCGTCTCGTCGCGTCACGACAGGCGTCAGGAGGGGCCTCACGCCTGTATTTCAGGCAGTTCCCTCAAGGCATCTCCGGCCTGTCCGGAGTTGACTTCTGCACCTCGATATCGAGCGGAGCGTCGGCGTCGCCCGGCGCATTGGCGCCCGGGGCGACGAGGAGGATGTGCGGCGGCTCCTGCGCCGAGGAGGTCGAGCAGCGGAGCAGCGACAGGGCAGCTCCGGCGGCGACGATCAGCGCGGCGGCGAGCTTGACGCCTGCGCTCTTCGCGCCGCGCGCCCCCGCCGCCGGGGCGGCGGCTCCCTCGCCGCCCTCCGCGGCGGCGCCGTCGGCGTCCGCCGCCGCGGCGCCGGGCGCCTCCAGCGGGGACGCCGGGGCGCGGCGCGCGGGCAGCGGGACGCTCGACGGGGGCGCCGGCAGGAGGCTGCCCGCGCGCAGCGTCGCGACCGACGCCTCGCCGTCCAGGTCGGCGGCGCCGGCCGAGAGCGCGTCGCCGGCGCGGGCCTCGAAGGAGAGCGCGTCGCTCTCCGGCTCCCTCGGCGCCGCGGGCGGGCCGAACGGGCGGAGCGCGACGTCCGCGTAGCGCTCGAGCAGCGCGCCGACCTCGCGGAGATCTGCCGGGCGCTGCGCGCGATCCGGGCTGAGCATGCGATCGACCATCGCGGCGACGTCGGCGGGCAGCGCGGGCGCGACCTCCCCGATCGGCCGCATCGCGCCCGTCAGGATGCGCTTCAGCACCTTGCCCATGCTCGCGGCCTCGTTGGGCCGGACCGAGGTGAGACACTCGTAGAGGATGACGCCGAGCGACCAGATGTCGGCGCGGTGATCCACGTCGTGCTCGCCGAGGATCTGCTCGGGCGACATGTAGTAGGGGGTCCCGAGCATCTCGCCGGTCCCGGTGCGCCCCGAGGTCCACGCGGTCTCGCCGTGCGCCGCGGTGAGCTTGGCGATGCCGAAGTCGAGCACCCGCACCCGGGCGGCCTCGTCGTGCAGCGGCGCCCGGACGGGCGACGGCGCCGCAGGCGCCCCGTCGGGGGAGGACGCGGGCGCGGCGCCGCTGCCTGCGTCGACGGCGCGGGGGCCGGACGCGGGCGCCGTCGACGCGGCCAGCGGCGCCGCCGCATCGGGCGTGAGCAGGAAGATGTTGTCGGGCTTGAGGTCGCGGTGGACGATGCCCAGGGCGTGCGCGGTGCCCACCGCCGAGATGACGGGCAGGAGGATGCGCGCCAGCTCGGGGAGCGGTATCTGCGCCTCCCGCAGGAGCTTGTCGCGGAGCGACTCCCCCTCGAGCAGATCCATGACGAGGAACGGGGTCCCGTTGTCGAGCTCCAGGACGTCGTGGATGCCCGGCACGTTCGGGTGATCGACCGCGGCGGCCACGCGCGCCTCCCGGAGGAGGCGCCGGCGGGTGGAGGCGTCCTCCGTCGCGCCGGGACGAAGCAGCTTCAGCGCCACACGCTCGCCGCTCGAGAGGTGGGTGGCGGCCCAGATGACCCCCATGCCTCCTTCGGCCAGCTGGCGATCGACCCGGTAGCGACTCGCCACCAGGGCGCCCGGGACCAGAGTGTTGGTCACGCGGAGACAGGATACCACGCGCCGCCCGCCGAGCCGGCGCCCCGCGCGTCTAGCGCGCTACTACACCGCTCAGGTCAAACAATTATGTGAGCGTCGCAGCAGTGTCGGGGACATCCGTACGTCGCTGTCGTTGCCGCGACGCGAAAACATCGTTCTCGCACAAGCTGCGCCGAGCTGCGTTCACCCGCACAGGAGACGGGCCCAGATCGGCGTTTTCGGCGCGCAGGCGTACTCACGTACGCCGAGCACCGAAAACGTCGAGGTGGGCCCGTATCCGAAGCGGGTGAGCGCAGCTCAGACTGCTGGCCAGATCGAGCCCGCGCGGCGGCGCTCGGCGAAGGCCTCGGCCGAGAGCGCGTAGCGCAGGAGCTCGTTGGACACCGGGTGCTGCAGGAGCAGGCGCGGCTCCTCGGTCGAGCGGGCGATGTCGCGATCGTACCGGCGCAGGTAGTCGATCGCGGCGAGCGCGTCGCCGGACAGCAGGTAGCCGATGCGGTACTCGCTCCGGCGCAGGCCGATGACGAACGCGCGCGCGTCGTACGCCACCGCGACGTTCGGCGCGATCTCCTCGAGCAGCTTGCGCTGGCGACGCCCGATCGCCCGCTGGATGCCGGGGAGCATCTGCTGGGCGGCGTGCTCGCGCGCGGGCGAGATCGCGCCCGACCCGAAGCCGGGATCGAGCGTGCGGATCGCCGCGAGCAGCAGGCCGTCGGTGGCCTCGGCCGGGATCTCGTCGAGGAAGGTGAAGCCGACCGCGACGCGCGCGAAGAGGCGGGCCAGCGCGAACGTCTGCTCGAGCTCCGGCAGCTCGGTGAACGAGGTCGGCGCGACGATCGCGGGCGGATCGCCCGGGAAGACGCGCGCGGCGCCCTGCCACGAGGGGACGAGGTAGAGCTCGAACGCCTCGATGCCGAGCGAGCGGCCGACGCGCTCAGCGAGCTGCCGCGTCGGGTGGTTGTCGCGCGGGCCGAGCCGCTCGCGCGAGCTGACCCCCAGGTTGCTCAGCTCGAAGCGGACCGCCTTGGCGGCGATCGGCGCGATCGCGAGCGCCACGTCGATCCAGGAGCTCCGGGCCTCGGGGACGAGCAGCCGGCCGATCTCGGGGCCGGCGAACGCCCCGACGTAGGGCGCCTCGGAGGGCACGCGCCGGCTCCTGAGCCGGGCCATGCGGTCGGACGACACCTCGCCGAGGCAGGCGCGGACCTCCTCGACGGTGACCCGCTCCTCGGCGCGCCCGTCCTTGGCGAGCGCCGCCTCGAGCGCGGCGAGCGCGGGGCCGAGATCCGGGAGCCGCGTGAGGACCTCCGCGTCGGACGTGAGCACGTCCCGCAGCACCTGGACCGCCTCCGAGTTGCGCCCCGCGGCCTCGAGGCCGCGGCCGAGCGCGGTGCGCGACTCCGGCGGGGCGTTCGGGAGCGCGACGGCCTGCTGGAGGCGCGCGAGCCCGTCGCGCGGCCGGATGAGCAGCGTCGACTCGAGCAGGCCGAGCGTCGTCAGCCAGCGCGGGTCGAGCGCGACGCGGCGGGTGCCGGCGATCTCGAGGAGCTGCGTGAGCGCCTTGGCGTAGGCCGCCGCGCCCTCGCTCGTGTCGACGCGGTAGAGGCGGGCGAGCGCCGTCCAGCCGCGCGTGTCGCCGCTCGGCGAGCTCACGATCACGTCGCAGAGCGTGCGCACCATGCCCGCGCTGTCGCCGGCGTCGCGGTAGGCGTCGGCGAGGCGCAAGCCGGCGTCGACGCGGGTGTTCGGGTCGGGCGACAGCTCGACGAGGCGCCCGAGCGCGCGCAGCGCGAGCGCGTGATCGCCGCGCGCGACGCCGAGCTTGTGCAGCCGCTCCAGCGCGGGCCGGTTCTGCGCGTCGATCGACAGGACCGCCTGGAGCGCGTCCTGCGCGAGCGCCGGGTTCGCGAGCGGCCCCTCGTACAGGTCGGCGATCAGGAACTGCGCCGCGATCTTGGTCTCGGCGTCCGTCGCCGCGGCGACCGCGCGCTTCAGGGCGTCGCGGGCCTCCAGCCAGACGCGCTGCGCGGTGAGCAGCCGGGCGAGGAGGAGCAGCGCCGCCGCGTCGTTCGGGGTCGCGTCGATGACGCGCCGGATCGCCGCGATGCCCACGCCGGGGTCGATGGCGCCGGGGCGCCCCTGGTGCTGCAGCACCGACCGGGCGATCTCCGTGCCGAGCAGCGTGATCGCCTCGCGGCTCGCCGCCCGGTTGAGCGCCTCGCCGAGGCGGTCGGCGAGCCGGTGCGGGTCGCCCGCGAGCTTCTGGGCGAGCGCGCGCGCCGCGGCGACGCTGCTCGGATCGGCGCGGAGCGCGCTCTCGTACAGCTCGAGCGCGCGCGCGTTGCCCTCGGGCGAGGTGTCCTCGGCCGTGAGCTCCGCCGCGCGGACGAGGTGCGTCGCGCGCGCGGGCTCCCCGAGGACGAGCTTGGCGAGCGCGAGCTGGGCCGTGACCATGCTCGCCTTGTCGCCGACGCGCTGGGCGAGCCGATCGAGCCCGCGCGCCGCGAGCAGGCTCTCCGGCCACAGCGCGAGGGCGTCGCGGAAGCCGGCGAGGGCCGCGCGGGCGGCGGCGGGGTCGGCGTCGGCCTGCGCCTCGGCGAGCAGCGCCTCCTCGATGCTGTAGAGGGCGCGCGCGATCGGGTCGCTCGTCAGCTCGCGGCTGTCGCGGACGGCGCTCGTGAAGAGGGCCTGCCCCCGCGGTGCGGCCGGATCGGAGGGGGCCACCTTGCCGGCGAGGCGCAGGATCGCCAGGTGCGCGGCCGCGTCGCGCGGCGACTCCTTGACGATGCGCGCGAGCGCCTCGAGCGCGGCGCTCGGCCCGAGCTGCTCCTCGAGCGACGCGATCTCCCAGAGGGCGCCGCCGCGCGCGACGGCCGAGGTGAACACGTCGGCCTCGGCGCGCAGCACCGTCGCGAGCGACGTCGGGGCCTCGAGCAGCCGGTAGAGCTGCTCGAGCATGCGGAGCGCGGGGACGTGGTTCGGCACCACGGCGACGAGCCCCTCCAGGATCTCGACGGCGTGGCGCGGGCTGCTCTCCGCGAGGACGAGCGCGAGGGAGATCCGGAGCGCGTGATCGACGAGCGCCGGCGGCTTGCGCTCGAGCCAGCGCGCGTAGAGCCCCGCGAGCTCGCTCGCGATCATCGAGTGGGACATCCCCGGCAGGCTGGACGCGGGGCGCGTGCCGGTCGCCGGCCGCTGCGCGGCGGGCGCGCCGAGGCCCACGCCGAAGCCGGCGCCGCCGGCGCGGACGTAGATGCGCTCCATCGCGTCGAGGACGGCCGGGTCCGGCTGGCTCGAGGCGAGCGCGGCGTCGGCGCGGGCGAGGAGGCGCAGCGCGTCCTGATCGCGGCCGAGCGCGAGCTCCTGCACCTCGGCCGCCTGGAAGAGCAGCCGCGCGTGGTCCTCGGGCCGCTGCGTCTCGTCGGCGAGCGAGCTCAGCACCTCGACGAGCTTCTCGTAGTTGCCGGTCTCGCGGAGGAGCCGCGCGATCTCGATCCGCGGCTGGGGGTGGGAGGGCCTCCGCCGGGCCGCCTCGCGGTACGACTCGACGGCGCTGTGCGGCCGCTTGAGCCGCCGCTCGTCGAGCGCCGCGACCTCGATCCAGAGGCTGAACGCCGCGTCGGACGCGGGGTCGCGCTGGATGAGCTTGAGCAGCGCGCGGCGCGCCTCCTCGTAGCGGCCGGACCGCTCGTCGAGGCGGAAGCGCGCGCGCAGCGCGTCCGGATCGGCCGGATCGATCGCGAGCGCGCGATCGACCAGCGCCGAGGCCCGGTCGCGATCGCCGAGCCTGATCTCGGTGATGTCGGCGGCGCGCAGCAGCAGCCTGCGCTGCTGGGCCGGGTTGCTCGTGAGCTCGGCCTCGGCGCAGAGCGCGCGCGCGAGCCGCTGCGCGTCGCTCGCGCGCGCGGCGTTGCGCTGGAGCGCGAGGATCGCGGCGCGCCGCTCCGGGTCGATCTCGAGGATCTTCTCGATCTCCTCGATGGCGCGGGCGGGCTGGGCGAGCTCGTCCTCCCAGATGGAGACGAGCTTCTCGAGCAGCCCGACCTTGCGCGCCGGGTCCTCCGTCGCGCTGGCCGCCTGCGTGTAGAGGTCGATCCGCTCGCGCACGCCGCGCGGATCCTCCTCGTCGACCGACTGCGGCGCCGGCGCGAGCAGGGCCGAGAGCGCGTCGAACACGGTGGTGTTGCCCGGGTCGATCGCCCACGCGGCGCGCAGGATGGCGAGCGCCTCGTCCCGCTGCTTGAGGTGGTGCTCCGAGATGTCCGCGGCGCGCAGCAGCGCCGCGACGCGCACCTGCGTGGGCCGGTTCGCGTTGGCGACGGCGGTCCACACCTCCACGCGCTCCTCGTGGTGGCCGAGGCGCTGGAGGGCGCGGTCGAGCCGCTCCCGCGTCGAGCTGTCCTCGGGCTCGATCTCCAGCGCGCGCGTCGCGTGGAAGGAGGCCTGCTCCGAGTTCCCGAGCGTGTCGTGGATCTCCGCGAGGCGGACGTGCTCGTAGACGATCGCCTCCCGGTCGGTGAGGAGGGCGAGCTCCTTCTGGCGCACGCTGGCGGCCTGCTCGAGCGCGCCGCTCGCCTCCAGGAGGCGGATCAGCTCGCCGACGATGCGCCGCGCGGTCGGCGACCCGGCCGGGGCGCGCGTCGACGCGCGCGTCAGCAGGGGCACCGCGTCCCCGGGGGAGCGGATCTTGTCGATGAGCAGCCGCGCCGCCGTGTAGAGCAGCCGCGACGCGCGCTCGTCGTCGCGCTCGTGCTCGGCCTCCAGCGAGAGCGCGCCGACGAGGCCGACGATGCCGTCGTGGTGCACGAGGTGGCGGCGGAGCGCCTCCCGCACGGGGCCCGGCCCCGGGTCGAACGCGATCGCGCCCTCGAGCGACGCGAGGGCGAGCTCGGGCTTGTGGAGCTTGCGATCGAGCACGGCGGCGCGCTCGACGTGGATCCAGGCGGTGAGCTGGCCGTCGCCGTCCGGGCGACCGCGCCCCGGGGCGTACGCGTCGGCGAGCCGATCGAGGTGCGCCGCGAGGTCCCGCCCGGCCTGCTCGGTGCTGCGCGCGCTCTCGCGGCGGAGGGCGATCTCGAGCCCGCGCAGCGACGCGGCGTGGAGCGGGACGAGCCGCAGCGCCTCGGTGAAGGCGTCGCAGCTCTCCGGCGTGCGCCCGAGCGCCTGGAGCAGGCGCGCCCGCTCGGCGAGCAGGTCGGCCCGGAGGGCGTCGCTCTCGGCGACGCGGAGCTTGTCCTCGACGACCTCGAACGCGAGGGCGAGCTCGGTGCGCGCGTCGATCAGGCGATGGACGCGCGAGAGCGCCGGCTCGAGCGTGCGGGAGAGCTGCCGCGCGCGCTCGTAGGAGCGGCGGGCGGCGGTCGGGTCCCTGAGCACCCGCTCCTCGTGGATGCCGAGCTCGACGAGCGCGCGCGCCGCGCCGACCGGGTCGCTGGCCTTGAGCCGCTCGGCGCGCTGCTGGAGCTCCGTGGCGAGGTCGGGCGCCGCGATCGGCGGGCTCTGCGCGGGAGCTTGCTGGCTGTGCGCGGGGGCCTGCGGGCTCTGCGCGACGGCTTGCGCGGCCTGCGGGCTCTGCGCGACGGCTTGCGCGGCCTGCGGGCTCGGCGCGACGGCTTGCGGGGCCTGCGGGCTCTGCGCGGGGGCCTTCAGGCTCTGCGCGGGGACTCTCGGCTCGCTCGTGGCCGAGCGCGGCGTCAGCGGCGACGGCTGGGGGGCCGAGGCGGGCGCGGGCGTCACGAGCGGCTCGATCGACTCGACCGAGATGGGCGTGGGCGACGAGATCGGCTCGGCCGAGATGGGCATCGGCGTCGCCGTCGGGTCGACCGAGATGGGCATCGGCGTCGCGGTCGCGCTGAAGGCGGCGACCGCCGGCGAGGCCAGCGTGGGCACGCCCGGCTGGGAGCTCGGCGCCGGCTTCCCTGCGCCCGCGCCGGAGCCCGGAGCAGGCGGCACGGCGCGGTTCGGGGTCGGCGGGCGCGCGGGAGCGCCTCGCGGCGAGCGGACCGGCGGCTGCTCTTCCCGGGGCGCGGTCGCGGCGGCCTGGCCAGAGCCGGGCGCGCTGATCTGGCCCGGCGTCGACGCGGGCGCCTTCGCGCCCGGCGGCAGCGGCGGCGGAGGCCTCGACGGCGGGGCCAGCGGCGGCGGCAGCGGCCCGCTCGCGACGCTGCCGTCCTTGCGGCGGATGAGCGGCGGCGGCCTGCTCGGACCCCCGCCGGGGGGCGGCACGCTCGGCGTCGGGGTCCGGTTCGGTCCCGGCGGCGGCACGCTCGGCGGCGGCAGCGGGGTCAACGGCGGCAGCGGGCCCGCGCCGAGCGGCGTGTTGGGCGGCGGCAGCGAGGTCGGCGGCGGCGGCGGGGTCGCGGCCAGCGGCGCGTGCGGCGTCGGCAGCGGGGTCGTCGCCGCCGGCGCGGTCGGCGGCGGCGGCGGGGTCGCGGCCAGCGGCGCGTGCGGCGTCGGCAGCGGGGTCGTCGCCGCCGGCGCGTTTGCGGCCGGCGGCGCTTCGCCCTCTGGCGGCGCGTTCGCGGCCGGCGGCGCCTCGTCGCCAGGTGGCGCGTTCGCGCTCGGCGTGCCGAGCCTCGACGCGCCTGCGCTGCCGACGAGCAGCGTCTTCGCGCCGGGCTGAGGTTGCGCGCTCACGCGCGCGATTTGAGCGTTGTCGGCGTTGGCTTCCCAGCCAGCTTCGTCCGGCGATCCGGACAAGCTGGGCAAGCCAGGCCGGCGCGACGCTCCTTCTTGCGGATCGTCCCCGTGCACCGGCGCGGATGCTACACACCCGCGCGCGTTCAATCCACGTCCATGTGCCTGCTCGACCGACGCCGCGCGCATCTCGAGCCGCGCGCGAGCAGGCTCACGGCTTTTTTCGCGCCACGCGATGCATCCCGCCGCGCCGCGCCTCATGCGGTGCTCGGCGCACCTCCTCGAACCGGGGGCCGGCCTACTTGCCGGGCGTGGCCGGCGCGCAGCGCAGCACGTCGAGCTTCATCGCCTTGCCGGCCGGGTGCGCCACCAGCAGCGCCTCCGCGGAGGCCGCGATCGGCTCGCCACGCCCGAGCGCCGGCTCCGCGTGCAGCCCCCCCTGGAGCTCGCCCCGCGCGGTGAGCGCCGCGAGCTGCGTCGGGCCCGAGGCGTTCGCGATCGCGAGCCACACGGCGCCCGCGCGGCCGCTGGCGGGGTCGTGCGCGCCCGGCCCCGGCGCGCCCGCGCCCCGGAGGAGCGCCGGCACCCCGGCGCCCACGCCGAGGGCCGCCTCGGGCGGGGCGTCCTGCTCCCGATCGCCGACGAGCACGCGCGGCTCTCCGACGCCGCCGAGCCGCACCAGCACGGCGCTGATGCGCCCTCCGATCGAGCCGCTCGGGGTATCGTCGTCCCGGAAGGCGAGGATGACGCCGTCGTCCTCGCCGAGCGTCAGGTCGTACGCGAGCACGTGCCCGTCCTTCGGCGTGACCGCGCGCGGCGTGGCGGTGAGCGCGCCCGCCTCGTCGAGGGGGACCACCTCGATCCACTGGTGGGCGATCGTCTCGCCGGCCGCGGCGGTGTCCTCGTCGGCGTCGTCGCCCTTCTCCGCCGCGGCCCGCCGCGCCGGCTCCTCGGCGCGCGCGATGTACGCGAGCCAGTAGCCCCCGGGCCGGGCGATCACGCGCGGCAGCTCGGCGTCGGTGCTCGGCTGGGAGACGGGGCGGGCCGAGGTGACGGAGCGCAGCGAGCCCGCGTCGGCGGAGGCGAGCATGATCCGCGAGCGCTTGCCGTCGCGGGTCACGTCGTCCCAGACGATGACCGCGCGCTCGCCCGACGCGGCGATGTCGAGCGCGAGCGACTCGTCGCGCCCCTCGGCGAGCTCGGCGCCCCAGGTGACGTGCTCTCCCTCGATCCTCGCGATCTTGATCGCGCGCCCGCCGGCGTTCGGCTCGAGCATCGCGGCGAGGATCGCGCCGCCCGCGCCCGCGACGACCGGCGGATCCATGTCGCCCCGCGATCGCGCGAGCCGCACGAGCTTCCCCTGGGCGCCGTCGGCCGAGAGCGTGGCCACCATCGCGATGGTCCCGCCCTCCGCTTCCCGCTGCGCGCCCACCGCGAACCCGCCGGCGAACGCCGTCCCGCGGCCGACCTCGACCGCGAACGGCGCGAGGTCCTCGACGCTGTCAGCGGCGCCGCCCCCCGCGCCCTGCTCGGGCCCGGCGTCCTTCGCGACCGGCGCCGGCGGCGCGTCGCCGATCACGAACGGCGCGGGGCCCGCGGGCGCGCAGCGCGGCGGCGTCTGTCCCGGCGCGGCTGGATCGCTCGGATCGCCCGGCGCGGGCGCCGCGGACGTCGCGCTGGACGGCGCGGGGGCGCTGCTCTCGGCGTCCTCGGGCGCGGTGAAGCAGGCGCGCCACACCACGAGGCCTCCCACGACGAGCGCGACCGCGAGGGCCCCTTTCCAGGCGACGCCCTCGGGCTCGTCCTCGGTCGGCGGGCGTCGATCCGCCGTCGGGGGGCGTTGATCCGCCGTCGGTGAGCGTCGATCCGCGCTCGAGTTCCCCTGGGGGGCGCGGTGGTTGGGCTCCATGGGCGGGGGGTGTTAGCGCTGATCGCGCCGTGAGGGCAGGGGGTGGCGACCGCGCGCGCTGGTCCAGCCGATCTCCCGTCGCCGGCGCGGGAGCGCCAGGGCGCGGCGGGCTCGACCGCATCGCTCCCGCTGCTGACGCGGGCGCCGGCCCACGGCGAGCTCGACGGCATCCACGAGAACTTTCCCTCCGGCGCCAGCGAGGTTATCGGCGGCAGGAGCGACGCCGGGCCGTCGCCGCGGGCATCCAGCGGGCCGGCGCGGCGGGGGAGCGGCGTCGCGTCCGATCCTGTCATGCCGAGCCGCACCCTCCTCACCACGATCCTGCTGGGGCTCGTCGCGCTGTGCTGCGCGGCCTGCGTCGGCTCTTCTCCCACGCCGCTCGCCCCTGCGCTCCGCGGCTCGATCGGCGTCCCGCACCACGGCGTCATCACCGACGCGGTCGAGCTCCCGAGGCAGGGCGAGGGCTACCGCCTGCTCCGCAGCAACGGCGTCCGATGGGGGACGGCGGGGCTCGTCGCGGCCGTCCAGCGCGCCGCGGCGGAGGTCGCGCGCGCGCGCCCGGGCGGCGAGCCGCTCCTCGTCGGCGATCTCTCCGCGCGCTTCGGCGGGGCGACGCGCGGGCACCGGTCGCACCGCACGGGGCGCGACGCGGATCTCCTGCTCTACGCGCTGACCCCGGACGGCCGCCCGGTGCGCTCGCCGGGCTTCATCGAGTTCGGGCCGGACGGGCTCGCGCGCATCGACGACGGCGGCGACGCGGAGCGCGGGGCGTCGCTCCCCGGCGCGCAGGAGTACGTCCGCCTCGACGTCGAGCGGACGTGGCTCCTCGTGAAATCGCTCGTCCGCTCGCCCGACGCGCACGTCCAGTGGCTCTTCTTCGCCCGCTGGCTCGAGGCGCTGGTCATCGAGTATGCCCGCGCGCGCGACGAGGACCCGGAGCTCATCTGGTACGCCGAGAGCGTGCTGCTCCAGCCGGGCGACAGCACGGCGCACGCCGATCACCTCCACCTCCGCGTCGCGTGCACGCCGGACGCGTTCCTCTCCGGCTGCCTCGGCGGCGGCCCCTACTGGCCGTGGCTCCCGGCGGTGCCGCAGCTCGTCGCGCCGGCGGACAGCGACCTCGCCGCCGCGATCCTCGACGACCTCCTGCCCGGCGGCGCCGCTGCGGGCCCCCGCGTCGCGGCGCCCGACAGCGCGCTGTGAGCCACCTCGTCGCGCTGGGCGACTCGGCCGACGTCTGCGCGGCGCTCCCCTCCGAGGTGCGCTTCGATCTCGTCTACCTCGACCCGCCGTTCGGCGTCGGGACGACGATGACCGCGCGGTCGGCGCGCGGCGAGGCGCGCGGCCGGCGCAGGCCGGAGAGCGGCCCCGACGCGTACGACGATCGCGCGAGCGCCGACGCGCTCGTCGCGACGCTCGCGCCGCGCCTCGCGGCGATCCGCGATCGCATGGCCGAGGGCGCGACGCTCTACCTGCACCTCGATCACCGCGCGGTCCACGACGCGAAGGTCGCGTGCGATCGCCTCTTCGGCCGCGGCGCGTTCCTCGGCGAGATCATCTGGGCGCCTGGCAATGGCGGCCGGGGCGCGCGCGGCTTCTCGGTCACGCACCAGACGATCCTCCTCTACGCGCGCGCGGCGAGCGAGCGCGGCCGGGTCGTCTACAACGCCTCGGACCCGGCGCTCCGTGAGCCCTACGCCGAGACCAGCCTCGCCATGCACTTCAAGCACCGCGACGAGGACGGCCGCCTCTACCGCGAGCGGATCCTCGGCGGCAAGGCGTACCGGTACTACGCCGACGAGGGCCGCCGGCTCGGGAGCGTGTGGACCGACATCCCGGGGATGGTCGCCAACACCCCGCTGCGCCGCGAGGCCACCGGCTATCCGACGCAGAAGCCGGAGAAGCTGCTCGAGCGGATCGTCCGCGCCTCGTCCGCGCCCGGCGCCACCGTCGCGGATCTCATGTGCGGCAGCGGCACCACGCTCGTCGCCGCGGCGCGGCTCGGCCGCCGCTTCGTCGGCGGCGATCGCAGCCAACTCGCGTTCGCCACGTTCCGGGAGCGGCTCGACCGGGAGGCGATCGCCTACAGCGTGATCGAGGTGCCCGGCGGGCGGGAAGCCGATCCCGCGCGCGCCGAGGAGGCGTGAGCCGCCGGCGCTCCGCTGCGTCCACCGCTGGCAGGCGCAGCGGAGCGCGACGTCATCTCAGACGAGCTCGTCCGTCGGCCCTGCGCCCTGGCGGACGACCTGGATGTCGCCCTGGCTCAGGTCGATCACGGTCGTCGGCACGCCCCCGCCGGTCCCCGCGTCGAGGACGAGCGCGAGCCCCGGGAACCGGTCGTCGATCTCCCCGGGATCGATGATCGGATCCTCCCCGGGCGGCGCGGCGGTCGTGCTGATGAGCGGCCGCCCGAGCGCGCGGACCAGCGCGATAGCCACCGGGTGGTTCGGCACCCGGATGCCGACCGTCTTCTGCTTGAGGTGCACGTACTTCGGCACCTCGCGCGTGGCCGGGAGGATGAACGTGTACGGCCCCGGCAGGAAGCGCTTGAGGATGCGGTACGCCTGGTTCTCGACGATGGCGTAGCGCGCGATGTCGCTCAGATCAGGGCAGATGAACGCGAGGTTCTTGTTCTGGCGCATCCCCTTGATCTGGTAGATCCGCTCGATCGCCTGCTTGTTCATCAGATCGCACCCGAGCCCGTAGACGGTATCGGTCGGGTAGCCGATGACCTCGCCCTTCTGCATGAGGTCGACGGCTCGCGCGATCTTGCGTGGTTCCGGATGGTCGGCGTTGATGGGCTGGAGCACGGGAACGGGACCATGGGGTCGCCCGTCCGGCTTCGCCAGTGCTGGCCGCACGAAGCGCGGCCAGCGCTGGGCAGCCGGCGAGCGGTCGATGGGGTGGAAGATGCAAAGCCCGCGCTCGAACCGATCGCCACGGGCGACCGGTTCGAGGCAGCGGTCGGAGATCCGGCAGGGCTGCCGGCGCGCGGCGCTACTCCTTGAGCGCCTCGCTGCCGCCGATGATCTCCATCAGCTCCTTGGTGATCGCCGCCTGCCGCGCCTTGTTGTACTCGAGCGTCAGGCTGTCGATCATCTCCTTGGCGTTCTTGTTCGCGGCATCCATCGCCGTGAGCTTCGCGCCGAGCTCGCTCGCCATCGACTCGTGGAGCGCGCGGAGCACCGAGATGTCCACGTACATCGGGACGAGCCGCTCCAGGAGCGCTCCCCGGTCCGGCTCGAACAGGAACTCCGCGGCCTGTCCGGCGCGGTCGCCCTCGTCTGCCTCGCTCCGCGCCGGCGCGCCGGCGGGCAGGAGCCGCTCGACGACGACGGTCTGCGTGATCGCGCTCTTGAACTCGTTGTAGACGAGGTAGATCGCGTCGATCTCGTCCTTGTTGAACGGGGCGAGGATCTTCGCGCCGACCGCCTGGGCCGTCTCGAGGCCGAGCTTGTCCCAGACCCCGGACAGGTACTCGCGGATCGGGGCGTTGCGGCGGTTGAAGTAGTCGCGCCCCTTGCGGCCGATGATCGCGAGGTGGACCTCCTGACCGGCCTCGGTCCGGCTCTTCCACTCGCGCTCGGCGCGCTTGTTGATGTTCGTGTTGAAGGCGCCGCAGAGGCCGCGGTCGCTCGTGAGCACGAGGAGCAGCACGCGCCGCTCCGGGCGGGTCACGAGCAGCGGGTGCGCCGGCGTCTCGCCCCCGGTCATCACGGCCGCCTCGCCCTCCGCCCCGATCCTCTCCGCCGCGGGCGCGTCGGCCGAAGGCGCCGCGGCCGCGTCGCGCGTGATCTCCCAGAGCACCTCCTGCACCTTGACGGCGTAGGGCCGGAGCTCGGTGATGCGCTGCTGCGCCTTGTTGAGCTTGGCGCCCGCGACCATCTTCATGGCGCGGGTGATCTTCTGCGTCGACTTGACGCTCGAGATCCGCTTGCGAATGGACTTGAGGCTGGGCACGGCTGCCTACTTTTCCTTGGCCTTCGAGGCGCTCTTGCCGTTCTTCGACTTCGCCTTGGGCGCCGGCTCCTCGTCGTCCGCGTCCTCGTCGGTCGCCGCCGCGCTGGCGGTCGAGGCGCCGCCCTGCTCCACCACGAACCGCTTCTTGTACGCCTCGATCGCCTTGGTCATGCGGGACTTGAGGTCGTCGTCGAGGGCCTTCTTCTCCCGGATGTCCGCGAAGATCTGCGCGTGCTTGCCCTCGATGAACTTGTAGAGCTCGTCCTCGAAGCGCGCGAGCGAGCTCACCGGCAGGTCGTCGAGCAGGCCCTGCGTGCCGGCGTAGATGATGAGGATCTGCTTCTCGACGGCGAGCGGCACGTACTGGCCCTGCTTCAGGATCTCGGTGAGGCGCGCGCCGCGCTCGAGCTGCGCGCGGGTCTTCGCGTCGAGGTCCGAGGCGAACTGCGAGAACGCCGCCATCGCGCGGTACTGCGCGAGGTCGAGGCGGAGCGTGCCGGCGATCGACTTCATCGCCTTGATCTGCGCGTTGCCGCCGACGCGGCTGACCGAGATGCCGACGTTGATGGCCGGGCGGACGCCGGAGTAGAAGAGGTCGGCCTCGAGGAAGATCTGCCCGTCCGTGATGCTGATGACGTTCGTCGGGATGTACGCCGACACGTCGCCGGCCTGCGTCTCGATGACCGGCAGCGCCGTGAGCGAGCCGCCCGACTTCGGGTCACGGACGATCTCGTAGTCGCTCGCCTTCCCCTTGTCCGAGAGCTGCTGCTCGAGCTTCTTGATCTCGTCCTTCTTCTCTTCCTTGCGCGCCTGCTCGAGCTTCTCGAAGAGGGCCGCATCGACCGTCTTCCAGAGCGAGTCCTTCGCGGAGTGCATCCCGTGCGCCCCGACGTGCGCCTTGCCGTCGACGCCGCGGTACGCGGGGTCGCCGCCCTCGATCTTCGTCCCCTTCGCCACGACGTAGAAGATGTCGGCCATCTTCGCGGCGCGCTCGAGGAGCCGGGAGTGGAGGTAGAAGACGTCGCCCGGGTACGCCTCGCGGCCCGGCGGGCGGCGGAGCAGCAGCGAGAGCTGGCGGTACGCGACCGCCTGCTTCGACAGGTCGTCGTAGATGCACAGCGCGTGGCGCCCGCTGTCGCGGAAGTACTCGCCGATGGTCACGCCGGTGTACGGCGCGATGAACTGGAGCGGCGCGGTCTCGCTCGCCGTCGCGGCGACGATGATCGTGTACTCCAGCGCGCCGTGCGCATCGAGCCGGTCGACGACCTGGCGCACCGTCGACAGCTTCTGGCCGATGGCGACGTAGACGCAGATGACGCCCTTGCCCTTCTGGTTGAGGATCGCGTCGACGGCGACGGCGGTCTTGCCGACCTGCCGGTCGCCGATGATGAGCTCGCGCTGGCCGCGGCCGACCGGGATCATCGCGTCGATCGCCTTGATGCCGGTCTGCATCGGCTCGGTGACCGGCTGGCGCTGGATGATGCCGGGCGCCTTCACCTCGACGCGGCGCCGCTCCTTCGACTCGATCGGCCCCTTGCCGTCGATCGGCATGCCGAGCGCGTTGACGACGCGCCCGAGGGTCGCCTCGCCGACGGGCACCTCCATGATGCGCCCGGTGCGCTTCACGGCGTCACCCTCCTTGATGACGCTCGTATCGCCGAAGATGGCGGCGCCCACGTTGTCCTGCTCGAGGTTCAGCACGAGCCCCATCAGGCTCGACCCCTCCGAGCCGGTGAACTCAACGAGCTCGCCGGCCATGGCGCGGCTCAGGCCGTGCACGCGGGCGATGCCGTCGCCCACGGTGAGCACGGTGCCCGTCTCGGTGACCTGAGCGGCCTTGTCGATGTTCTGGATTTGCTTCTTGATGATCTGAGAGATCTCTTCGGCGCGGAGCTGCATGCGGAGTCCTCTGTCGGGAGACGCTTGGGCTTCGAAATCTACGTCGTCAAGGTCGAGGGGGCAGCGCGCGCTGCGCCCCGACCACTCGTGAAACAGGGGGGCGGGGTCGCGTCCCCTCAGGTTCGGAGCAGGTTCTCGCGGAAGGCCGACAGCCGCGTCCGGAGGCTGCCGTCGATCACCTGATCGCCGATCTGCGTGACCACACCGGCGATGAGCGAGGGATCCTGCTTGTGGATGATCGAGATCTTCCTGCCGGTCGACCTCTCGAGCTCGGCCCGGAGGCGGTCGAGGTAACCGTCGCTCAGCGGGCCCGCGCTCGTGACCACGGCCCGCGCGACGTTCTGGTCCTGATCGACGAGGAGCGCGAGCTGCCGGGCGATCTCGGGCAACGCCGCGAGCCGCCGGCGCCGCGCGAGCAGCAGCAGCGTGTTCCTCGTCACCTCCGAGAAGCCGGCGCGGGCGCCGAGCTCGCCGAGCATCTCATCGCGCTGGGCCTCGGGGATGAGCGGGTTGTCGAGCACCAGGCGGAGCTCCTCGCTCGCCGAGTACATCGCGCTCGCGTCCCCGATCTCCCTGGAGAGGTTCGCCAGGGTCCCGGTCTCCTTGCCGATCTCGAAGATCGCGCGCCCGTAGCGTCGGGCGACGGCCTCGTAGCTCATGTCGCTGCTCCGGTGGTCTGGGCTCCGCGGGCGGCGCCGGCGGAGACGGCCGCGGGGATGGCCTTCAGGTACTCTTCGTTGACCCGGTCGAGGTCGTCCCGGCCGACGCGCTGCCGCAGCAGCTCCTCGGCGGCGGTGACGGCGTTCTGCACCGCCTCCTGGAGGAGCATGGCGCGCGCCGCCTTGAGCTCCTGCTCGATGCGGAACTCGGCGTCGCGCCGCATCCGGACGCGGCGCTGCTCCGCCTCGGCGAGCACGTGGGCCTTCTCGAGCTCGGCCTGCGCCGCGTGCTCGGCCTTGAGCTCCGCGAGCGTCTCCTCGAGCCGCGTGAGCTTGTCCTCATACTCGTCGAGCCGCCGCTCGGCCTCCCGCTTGAGGCGCGAGGCGTTGTCGAGCTCCTGCGTGATCGTCTGCTTGCGCTTCTTCAGCGCCTCGGCGATCGGCTTCCTCCCGAAGCGGACGATGATGAAGGCGAGGAGCCCGAAGTTCAGGACCGAGGCCAGGAACGGCGGCGGCTGGTTCTTCGGGTCGCAGGGGTTCTTGTCGTTGTGGTAGCGCCAGAGCAGCGAGTTGATGCCGCCCTTCGCGGCCGCCTCGTTGTTCACGCCGATCAGGCCCTGCCACCAGTTGACGTGCGGCGGCGGGTCGGTCGGGCCGTGGCCGGGGCAGTGCTCCTCCCCGTGCGACGCGTGCTCGGTGGTCTCCGGCGGCGGCGGCGCGGGGCGCGCGCGGCCGAGCTGGCCGCCCTGCGGCCGGGGCCCGTGGCCCGGCGGGAGCTGGCGGCCGCCCGGCCCGAGCGGCCGGCCGGGCTGCACGTCGCGGCGGGCGGGCATCTGCGCGCCCGGCTGGGCGGCGCCGGGCTGACCGGGCTGGGCGGCGCCGACAGGCGGGTGCCCCGGCGGCATCGCGGGCTGCGCGGCAGGCGCGGGCTGCGCGGCAGGCTGTTGCGCCAGCGCGGTGCCGGTGACGAGCGCCGCGGTCAGGCCGAGGGCGATCGAGGAGCGGCGGAGCGGCTTCTTCACTGGCGCACCTCGCGGCCGAGCATGCTGGCGGCGATCTCCGCCGCGAGCGCGGGCTGGGCGGCGGCGAGCTCGCCGCGCATGCGGGCGACCTCGGCCGCGATCTTCGCCTTGCCGTCCTCGAGGATGCGGGCGGTCTCGGCCCGGGCCTCGGCCATGATCTGCGCCTCGACCTTCATGGTCTCGGCGCGGAGGCGCTCCCGCTCGATCCCCGCCTCGCGCCGGACCTGCTCGATCTCGGCCTCGTAGCGGGTGAGCAGCTCGCCTGCGCGCTCGTCCATCTCGCGCGCCTCCCGCTTGGCGCCGTCGGTGCGCCGCTCGCGCTCCTCGAAGACGCGGAGCAGCGGATCGAACAGCAGCGGCTTGAGCACGACGATGAACGTCGAGAACAGGACGACCTGCGCCAGGAACGTCAGATCGAAGTCGACGGCGATGGCGCCGGACGCGAGAAGGGGGTGCATGGCGTTCGGATTCACGGGTGCTTGTTCGGCGACGAGGGCGGAGCAGCGGGAGCCGCTCGCTGCCGCGCGCCCCCTGGGGAGGGCGTTTTCGTCGCGCGGGCACTAGCACGTGTCAGTCGAAGCTGGAAGGGATCTCGGCAGGGCGGTCGGGCTCGCCTCTCCGCGCCGCGCCGCGCTCGTTCAGGGGGCGCCGCGCTCGCCGTGGCGGGGGCGCTACAAGCTCGCGAGCGAGCGCATCATCTCACCGAGGCCTGCCTCGAGGTCGTCGGCGCTGGCGCGCCTCGACGCGGGCGAGCGCGGCGCGCTGTCCTCGTCGCGCAGGGCCTCGGCCGCGCGCGGATTGCGGAACCAGTCCTCGTCGAAGCGCTCGATCAGATCGCGCCGATCGCGCGCCGCGAGCAGCGCCCCGGCGAGCCGGACGGCGATGTCGGGCTCGAGCGCCGGGACGACCCCGGCGAGCGTCCCCGGGATCGGCGCGCCGAGCGCGCGCGCCGTCACCTCCTCGAACCGATCCCTGCGATCGCGCGCGGCCCGGAGCAGCACGTGCCCGCCTCCGTCCTGGCCGGCATGACCCACGAGCGACACGGTCGCGGCGTCGAGGCGCAGCGAGAGCAGGAGGCTCTGCGCGGTCGCGCGCGCCTGATCGAGCGCGCGGCCTCGGCCGAGCCCGAGCGCGCGGCCGCAGAACACGGGATCGGCGACGAGGCCGCCGAACAGCGCGGCGCGGCGCGCGCGCCGGAGATCGGCGGGCGCGTGGGCGAGCGCGAACGGCCCGCGCGCGGAGGCGCGCGACAGCGCCGCGCCGAAGCGGGCGAGCGCGCGCGCGAACGAGGCCGCGCCGAGCGGGTGCGGCAGCGGTCCCAGATCGATCGCGAGGCCCTCGGTGAGCTTCGTCGCGCGGAACAGCTCCTCGATCCACCGCGGGCCGAGCCGCGCCGGCCACCCCGACGCGGCGTCCCGCCCCACGGCCCGGCCGAGCGCGCCGTGCCAGGTCGCCTCCGGCCGCAGCATCGGCTCGGTCCGGTGCAGCAGCGCCTCGGCGGCGCCGAGCGCGGCGCCCGGAGGATCGCAGGGGATCTCGACGGCGGCGAGGCGCGCCTCGTCGAGCAGGCGCGCCGCCTCGTGCCGCCGCTCGACGAGGATGCGCGCGGCGTCGGCGACCGCTCCGGCGCCGCGGGCGAGCACCTCGGCGAAGGTCTGCCGTCCGGCGTCGGTCGGGTCGGCGAGCAGCCTGAGCCGCGCCTCGTGGGGCGACATCCGCGCCGGCTCGGGCACGTCGATCAGGATCGATGCGGCGTGCCACGCCGTGGCGAGCCGGACGCGGTCGGCCCAGACGACCCGCTCCAGCGTGAGCGTGTGCACCCAGTCGGCGAGCGGGGCCGCGAGGCCGGTCGGGTCCGGCGCGGGGGCCTCCGGCTCGCCCGCGTACCCGAGCTCCGCGCCGAGGCTCGGGGTCTTGCCGGTGAGCTCGAGGTAGGTCGTCCGCGCGCTGACGCGCCGGAACGGATCGAGCGGGTTCTCGAGCCGGGCCCTCGCCTCCGCCGCGGTCGCGCTGTCCTGGTCCACGGCGGACGGGGTCGGGCCGCGCCGGGTGAGGTCGTCGAGCGCCGCGCGCCACGCGCGCGCCGCGCGGGCAACCTCCCGATCGAGGCGGATCAGATCGACGTCCATGCGCACCTACCCGTGCACCGCGGCGGCCGTCCCGAGCCGCTGTGCGATCTCGCCCTCGGCGCGCGCGAGCTCGGCGAGCCGCCCGCGCGTCGCGTCCTCGTCGCCGGCGACCTCGACGGCGAGGTCGACGAGGGTCCGGTAGTGCCGGGCCTCCGACGCGAAGAGCTCCTCGTAGAGCGGGGCGAGCTCGTGCTCGCGCGCCGCGAGCCCGTCGGCGAGCAGCCGGAAGCGCTCGCAGGAGCGGGCCTCGATGATCGCGCCGACGAGCAGCCGATCGATGAGCGCGGCCCGCGCGTTGCGCGCGCAGGTGCTGGACGCCGCCTTGCGCAGCTCGCTGGCGTAGGCGTCGGTCTCCGGCTTGCCGAGCGCGAGGCCGCGCTGCTCGATCACGTCGAGGAGCGCGCGGAAGTGCCGGAGCTCCTCCTCGGCGAGATCGACGAGCGCCCTCGCGAGGCGCGGGATCGACGGCCAGCGCGCGGCGAGCGACAGCGCGTTCGACGCGGCCTTCATCTCGCAGTGGGCGTGGTCGGTCAGGAGCGCCGGCAGGTCGGCGAGCGCCACGTCAGCCCAGCGTGGATCGGTCGGTAGGGTCAGGCACAGCACGCAGGGCCGACCTAGAGCAGGCGCGCCGCGGCGAGAAGGGGGAGGCGGGCCTCGACGCTTCCGTGCCGGACGCGCCGTGGCACCCGGGCGGCCGCGGAGCGGGGCGGCGCCCCGGGGAGATGAGGCTAGAGCCCGTCGGACGACGCGCGGGTCAGCCCGCTCGACTCGAGGTGGTACGAGAGCCCGACCACGAACGTGGTGGGCCCGCCGCCGGCGAGCGCACGGCGCACGGCGCCCTCGACCGAGAACTGGGTGCCCACGTAGGCGACGCCGAGCGACAGCGCGTGCTGGTCCGCGCCCTGGTCGAAGCGGTATCCGGCGCGGAGCGGGAAGTGATCGGCGACGAGGTACTCGCCGCCGGCCATGAGGCGGTACGTGGTGTCGCGGTAGGAGTTGAGATCGACGAGCCCGTCGACCTCGATCGAGAAGTCCGGGGTGCCGAACCCGACGCCGCCGCCGATCGTCGTGGGGAGCAGCCCGTGGTCCGGGTACGAGAGGTTCTGCCCGACGGCCGCGATGTACAGGTTGTCCGTCGGCTTGACGGTGACCGCGGCGTCGAACGTGAACTCGTTGACGAAGGAGTGCCGGCCGACGATGTTCCCATCTTCCCTCTCGATCAGGCCGCCCGAGACCGGGTCTTCCCCCTTGCTGTCGTGGAGGCCTCCCGAGATGGGCGTCCCGTCCTGCGTGATCTTGGCGTAGCGGCCGGTGAGCCCGACGAAGAGGCGCTCGGTGATGGGGTAGGCGAGGCCGACCCGGGCATCGAGGGACTGCCGGTCGATCCCCTCGGCGTCGACGAAGCCCCCGACGAAGGAGATCGCCCCCGCGAGCTTGCCCGTGACCGAGTCGACGACGACGCCGCCGTACGTGTGCCGGCCCGCCTCCGGGCTCCCCTGGAAGAGCCCCTGGAGGTGGTAGACGCGGGTCTCCACCATCGCGGACGGGTTCAGGAAGACGGCCGACGTCCCGTTCCCGAGGGCGCGCAGCGCGCCGCCGAAGGCCGCGGCGCGGGGCGTCTCGTTCTCGCCGTAGGCGTAGGCGAGCTGCGGCGGCAGCGACGACGGCTCGGCCGCCGCGGGCCCCGCGGACGCGGTCAGCGAGAGCGCGGCCGCCGCCGCCAGGACCCTGGCGCGCGCGGAGGTCGTCGCCGCCCGGCGCGACCGCTCCGGCTGCTGCGCCAGGAGTGCCCCCTCTGTCAACCGGATCCTCGACGGCATCGCCTCGCCATACCGCAGACCGCGACCCTGGGGGCAAATTCTCGGATCATGAAATCGGCTCGACCCGATCGCTGTGTACTGGACGACCTTCGCGTTTCAAAAAAAGCTGGAAAATAGGCCAACTTAGCCCTTGACGCCGAGATGAGCGGGTTTTGCTCTGGAATCGAGGGCGCGTCGTGAAAATCACCGATTGGCGTCGGGAGTTTTCGTGCCTGGTGTCCGGGGGTCTGAGCGCGGATGACGCGAAGCCGGTTTCGCAGTGCGCAATGGACTGAATTTATGCCAATGAAAACCGATACTTGGTTCAGGTTTCGCAGTTGGGGATAGACGCCCGGACTCACCCGGTGCTACCTCGGATTCGTCCTCGGGGCGGTCCGACGCCGCACCGAGTCCTCCAAAGGGTGGCCCCGCAAGGGGCGCTGCGGGCTACCGAGCTCTGTGAGGCGGTATGGGGGACGGCTGTGCCGATCTGTCTTCCAATGCAATGGACCTCGACGCGACGGTTGCACCCCCACCTCGATCGGCGTGCTTGGCAGGAGCCGAGCCGAGCGCCAGTCCAGTGGGGCCGTATTTCTCACCCGCATTCCCTGGAGGCTCGCGGACGAATTCCCGAGGGCGAAGCGGCCGTGGGCGGACTGTTGAAAAGTCGACGCGCCCTTCGATTACATTCAGAATAACATAGAGATCTCCAGGGGTTAGAGGCGAGTCCTCGCTGTGAGACCTGTGGATAAGTTGGGGGCGACGGTTCTTGCGGTCGCCCCCGAAACCTATTTTCGTGGAGCGGACTTCAGAGCAGCG
>NZ_CP150311.1:0-1143309 GCF_051524405.1 Sorangium sp. So ce119
AGCGCGACGTCACGATGGAGGACCACCGGCACGGGGTGATGCTCCGGATCGAGGATGTCGCGGAGGACGAGGGGGAGATCGCGCGGGGGATGTTCGGGGCGCGGCCGCAGGGCGAGCTGGAGGAGAAGCCGCAGTTCGGCGGGTGGCGCGAGCGGTTCGCGGCGCAGCAGGGCGGGACGGCCCCGCTGGGGGCGCCGGCGCGGTACGGCGGGGCTGCGAGCGCTGGCCCGACGATACCGGCACCGGCGGGGGCGCTGCAGGAGCTGGATCGGCGGGCTGCGGGGGGTGCGCCGCCGTCGCAGCGGGCCGTGGGGCTCCGGTGGAATGACGCGCCCGGCAGGGCGGGCGGCGGGTTGGCGGAGGCGGGCGCCGGCGCCGCGGCGGGGCTTGGGGTGACGGGGGCGGCGGGCGGGCCGGCGTCGGTGTCGGCGGCGCAGCAGGTCGGGCCGAAGGGGACGCTGGTCATCGACACGGAGAAGCTCCTGGGGGGCGCGGCGCTGTCGGCGGGGGTGGAGGCAGGGAGCACGGGGCCCGTGCGGATGGGCCAGGCGGGCCTGGGGAACGCCGTTCCTGGGCAGCCGGCGGGCGGCGCAGCGGGGCTGGCGGCGAGCGGGGCGTGGGGGGCGTGGGGGGCGCCGGCGGCGGGGGCGCCGCTGCCGGCCGGCGGCGCGGGGGAGGAGCGCGACGAGATCCCGGTCATCGTGGAGAAGCCGGCGGCGTCGCGGAAGTGGATGTGGGCCGTCGCGGGGCTCGGCTTCGCGGCGGTGGCGGGCGTGGTGGCGGTGCTGGTGACGCAGAGGGTCCCCGGGGTGGGGTCTGCCGTGCCCGACGCGACGGGAGCGGGCGTGACGCCGCCGTCCTCGGGGAGCACAGCACCGCCGGAGCCGAGCGGCGAGGCCAGCGCGGCGGCGACCGGCGCGGCGGCGACCGGCGCGCCCTCCGCGACGGCGCTGCCGTCGCCGTGGGCGCTGCCGGCAGAGACAGCGAAGCCGCAGGCGGGGCAAGAGCAGCCGCAGCAGGACGAGCCGCAGCCGAAGACGCAGTCATCGGGGCGGACCAGGAATACCAAGGCGGGTGGGGCCGCGACGGGGCGCTTTGAACCAAAACCCCGAGGGGGTAAGGTGCCCGCGTCGAGCACCGCCGAGCCGCCTCTCCCCGAAGGGAAGCCAGACTTCTGATGACTCTGACGATGAAGAAGCGTCCGCTGCTGTGGGGCTTGGGCGTGGCCGTGGCGTTGACGGCGCCGGCGGCCGGCGCACAGCAGGCGGCCACGCCGGCCGTCTCTGAGGAGACTGACGCGCTGACGGACAAGGCGCGGCAGCTCTATGAAGAGGGGAGACAGGCGGCGGCGGCAGGGAAATGGGCCGATGCGCACGCGTCGTTCCTCGCGGCGTGGGCGATCAAGCCGCATTACCAGATCGCGTCGAACCTGGGGGTGACCTGCCTGAAGCTGGGCCGGAACCGCGAGGCGGCAGAGTACCTGACGCGGTATCTTCGCGAGGCGCCTGCCACCAAGGTGAAAGAGCGGCAGAGCGCGGAAGCCTCGTTGAAGGAGGCGCTCGCGAAGGTCGCGTCCGTCACGGTGCAGGCGGCGCCGGCAGGGGCCATGGTGACGGTCGACGGGACGGCCGTGGGGAAGGCGCCGCTCGCGGATCCTCTGTTCCTCGACCCGGGGAGGCACGAGGTCGGCGCGAGGCTCGACGGGCACGTGTCTGTCACACGACCTATTGTCGCCGCAGCGGGCGGGACCGAGAAGGTGGTGCTCCAGCTCGAGCGCACGCCGGCACCTCAGGTGGTGATGGGTCCCGGCCCAGTGGGGACGACGGCGCCAATCCAGCGGCAGGACAACGTGCGGACGGTGGTGCTCGTCGGGGGTGGCGTCGTGGCCGGCATCGGCGTGGGTGCAGGCGTGCTCTTCACGGTGCTCGCCAACGGGCGGGCCAGCGACGCCAGGCGACTGAGGGCCGAGTTGGTCGCCGAAGATGAACGAGGGGAGAAGTGCCCCACGGTGAATCAGACGAAGTGCGCAGATCTGAGCAACGCGGTGGACGCCAGGATAGACCACAGCAACTCGGCGTTCTGGAGCTTTGTGGCGGGCGGAGCGGTCGGAATTGGCACGCTCATCTATGGCCTCGTGACGATGGAATCTACCGGGCCGAGCCGGAGCGTACAGGTGACGCCCCTCTGGGGGCCGCACACGGCCGGGGTGTCTGCCAGCGGATCTTTTTGACCTCACCAGAGTCGACAGGGAGAAGACTGCACCATGCGCCGCCGTGCCCACCTCGCTTCCATTGTCTTTCTAACAGCGATGGCCATGGGCGCCAGTCACGCTGGATGCATCGACTTTCCGTTCCCGCAGGGCGACTCGAACGAGAAGTACTCTGGGGCTCCTGTCGAGAATCCAACGCCTGAGGGGTGTGACCCCAGCGACCCCGCGACCTGGACCGCAGCAGAGACCTGCGGCGTGTTCGTATCGGACGGGCAGGGTGACGACGACAACGACGGCACGTCTCAGATGCCGGTGAAATCTCTTGCGAGAGCGCTCATCCTCGCAGAGGCCAGGTCGAAGCCCGTGTACGCATGCCGCGAGGAGTTTGATGGGGCGGTCGAGGTCCCAGCCGGAACAACGCTGTACGGTGGCCTCACCTGCGACAAAGGCGAGGATGGCCTCGTCTGGCAATGGGTGGACGACAAGACACGAACGACCATCACGGCGCCAGCGGGGACGATCCCGCTGAAGATCACAGGAGGGAATAGCCAGAAAGTCGTTCACCTGGAGAATGTCGATGTCATAGCAAGGTCGATCCCGCAAGATGACTCGGCGGAGCCAGGGATGTCATCGATCGCCGCAGTGGCAGAATCCGTGAGCCGGGTAGAGCTGAGGCACTGCACGCTTGAAGCCGGGGATGCGGCACCTGGCTTCGATGGGGAGGCCTACGAGAAGCTTGCCAGCGCGGGTGCAAACGGTAACCCAGGGAAGAATGCGTGCGAAGGGAGCACCGTTGTCGGCGGCGACGCGGCGATCAATGATTGTGGCACCCCCGAGGACACCGATGACTCCATCGGCGGCGCCGGGGGGGCGGGTCGGCATGCCAGTGGTGATCCTGGAGTATCAGGGTATCCCGAAGTAGCGATGAACGGCGGTCTCGGGCAAGTAGGCGCGGCCTCCTGTGCGCCCGGTATCGCGGGAGAAAACGGCAGCGACGGCCAGCCGGGCAGCGGTGCCAAAGACGACGGCAGCATCTCATCCGAGGGCTACATCGGTGTATCCGGCGGTCCCGGTGCTCCCGGAACCACGGCGCAAGGTGGCGGGGGCGGGGGCGGCGCGCGCGGCGTTCCGACGACGCCAACCAGTCCGCCGCGTTCGTGCGCAGATGGCACGCCGCCGCTCGGTGGAGCCAGCGGCGGTTCTGGCGGCGCGGGCGGCTGTGGCGGGGCCGGCGGCAGAGGAGGCGGCCCGGGCGGCGCCAGCATTGCTCTCATCAGCATCCGCTCCGGGCTGTCCTTCGATGACGTCACGATCAAGACGGGCAACGGGGGCAAGGGCGGCGACGGCGGCCCTGGACAGGACGGCGGAATGGGGGGAATGGGTGGCCCGCGCGGGGAAGCCCCTCGTGACAGCACGAGCAACCTGCTGCACGGATGCGACGGGGGTCCGGGCGGCACGGGCGGCAAGGGCGGCCCTGGTGGCGGAGGACGCGGCGGTCACTCCATCGGGATCGCATTTCAGGGCGCGGCGCCCGTTCTGCAGGGGGTGACGTTCGAGCTGGGCGCGGCCGGCCTCGGCGGTTCCATCGAGGAAGCTCACGCCGGCGCGAACGGGGAGAAGGCTGACAGACTCCCGTTGTAGAGCAGGGTTATCCTGCGCCAGCGATCCGCTCGAAGATTGGGACAAGTCTGCGCTGCGAGAATGATGCCGTGCCATGCCATCGCGATGCGATAACGACACCCGGTGCTCCGGTCGTCATGCATGAGCCCTTCCTACAATCGAGGTTGAGATGAGGCATGGTTCGGTAGGATTCTACCTGCTCCTCGCCGGCATGCTTTGCGCATCCTCTGCGGCGGCGCAAACGGCGCAGACCTCGTCGCAGCAGGACAAGGCAGTCGCCGTCGCGCTCGCCGAGCGGGGCTGGGAACATTACGAGGCTCACCGCTACACAGAGGCGCTCCGCGCCTTTCGTGAGGCCGAGGCGAAAACCCATGCGCCCGCGTTCCTGCTCATGATGGCCCGCTGCCACGTCAAGCTGGGACGCTTGCTCGACGCCCGAGCCGCATATCAACTCGTCGTGAATGAGAAGATTGCCACCGGCGTGCCCCCCGAGTTCATAGAAGCCAAGACGGATGCCAAGAAGGAGCTCGCTGCCTTGGAGCCGCGCATACCGACCGTGGAGGTCGTGTTAACTGGGGCCGCGCTTCAGGCATTAGACATAACGCTTGACGAGGAACTAGTCTCGCTTTCAGGTCCCGTGCAACGTGATCCAGGCCGACACACCTTGGTTGTTCGTGTGCCCAGGCGTACCCCGCTAACAAGAGTAATTTTCTTAGTGGAAGGGGCACGAGAACGAGTTGAGATCAACGAAGCGGAGGTAGATGCGCTGCCACTAGTAGCGGCACCGCATGCCGATGCTGGACAGAATTTTCATCTCGACGACAAGAAGAACGGTCGGTCCGGTGGGGGACCTCATGGTGCAGCTATATCGCACGAGGCCGCGTTGCCTAGGACTGCGGTACTTATCGGCGGTGGCGCAGCTGCTGGGCTCGGGATTGCGACAGGAGTCGTCCTCACCCTTATAGCCAATGAACGAGCGAGCGACGCCGAGAAATTGAGGCATGAACTCATCGCGCAAGGCGATGGTTTTGCGATATGCCCCAATATAGATCCATCAAAATGCGCAGAGCTAAAGAGCACTGTGCTCACCAAAGTCGAACTCACAAATTCGGCATTTTGGAGCTTCGTAGCGGCGGGCGCGATCGGCGCAAGCACACTGATCTATGGAATTGCAACATCCGGAACTCCGACAACAATCTCCGGCGTAAAGGTGGCACCGCTTTGGCAAGAGAACGCAACCGGGCTCTCGCTGAGTGGAACATTTTGATCTTGCGAGCACGCAATCCTGGGGAGTCACGATGCGTCATCGTCGCCATCTAGCTTCTGTGTTCTTTATAGCCACGGTATCAGTGGTCACAAACGGGGCCGGATGCATACCCGACCGCTATGAGCTAGGCGACACCTGTGAGAGCGATAGTTGCACCTGGCATTGCGAGCCAAGCGAAAACGGCGAATCTCCAGACGACAGATGTGGCATCTTCGTAAATCCCAATGCCGCCCTTGGCGGAACAGGAACAAAAGCGCAACCTTTCCAGCGCTTCGCCGAGGCGGCCACAGCAAGCCCGAAGCGAGTCTATGCATGCGCGAAGCTATACACCGAGGACGCTGGCGTAGTCTTCAGGGATGGAGTTAAGATCTACGCTGGCTTCACGGACTGCGAGAACACCTGGAGCTGGTCATCACGGACGAACGCGGAACTCAAGGGACCACCCGACACAATTCCTCTGACACTAAACGGCGGCGAGAGCCGGATCGAGAATCTCCATATCACCGCAGAGAACGCCAGCGCTACAGACGACAATTCCCCAGGGAAGTCGTCGATCGCGCTATTGGTGAATGGGGGGAATGTCACCATCGTCAATGGAACTGTCATCGCGGGTGATGCGACAAGCGGAGCGCAGGCGGGGACCATGGCGAAGGATCCGATGCTCGACGGCATCGATGGCAAGGCAGGCCTGGCGGCATGCAGCCCAGGAGTTACGCACGAGGGTCCAGCAGGTCCAGCCATACGGTGCGCTGGCGGGCAATCCGAAGGAGGGAAAGGGGGCGATGGCGGGCAGGCGACGGGCACTGTCGAAAATCCCATACTCTCCGCTGCCAGCAACGGCTCGTCTGGGAAGCCGGCCACATCACAGCCGGCCCAAGGAACAGGCGGCACCGGCGAAAAAGCTGGCCAGGCGTGCACCGGTGGGGCCGCGGGAGCGCCAGGTGCTCCCGGTGAACCAGCCGTTCCTTCCGAAGGCCTGGGCACCATCGACGCGAATGGCTACACCGGAGCGCCCGCAGAGCGAGGTGGCGCTGGCAAGCCCGGTCAAGGCGGGGGCGGCGGAGGTGGCGCCAGGGGCGGAGCAGCGACGTGCGGGGGCAGCAACGAGGTTCTGCTGCCTGGCGCCAGCGGCGGCTCGGGCGGCAGCGGGGGCTGTGGGGGTCAAGGGGGCCACGGGGGACATCCCGGGGGCTCCAGCATCGCGTTGGTTGTCGTCGACGCTACGGTCTCCCTCGAAGGAGTAAGCCTTGTTGCTCGCAACGCTGGGGACGGCGGTCCCGGAGGAGGAGGCCAGCCAGGCGGAGAGGGGAGCGCGGGCGGCGAACCGGGGGCCCCTGCAGGTGATGCCAAGATCGGTTGCGCGGGCGGGCGCGGCGGCGCAGGCGGCAATGGCGGCCCGGGTGGCGGTGGCCACGGTGGTCACTCGCTCGGCATCGCCTTTCGTGGGGGAGAGTTGCGGAAAATCAGCAACAGCTCATTCACGCTCGGCAATGCAGGTACAGGCGCCCCGGGAGGAGGCACCGCACCGGACAACGGGGCAAGTGGTGCCGACGGCCTTGTCGCCCAATGTTGGAACTTTGCCGAGAGCACGGCTTGCCCGATGACAGCTCAGCCGTGATCGGTATTCATGACGCATGAGTGATGCAGAACCGATCGGGTCGTCTCAGTTCGACGCCCGTGGCGCGTACCACCTCATCGTACACGAGAAACGATCGCAGGATGCGCCATCGGCATTTGGACAATGCCGAAGCGTACATCGCGAAAGCTCCGTCAGCTTCGGAGTTCCGTGCACATGCCGTGAAGATCACGGTCCCGGCGACGGCTCTCATCAACCCCAAAACCGGTCTGCTTCGACGACGTCACGCTCAAGAACTGCGCCTGCGGCAGATCCGGTAACGGCGGCCTCCACAAGCCGCCGAAGTGACACAGGGGGATAGAGTAGCAGCGTCCCAGACGGACGACTCGACCAACTCCTCTACCGACGTCTGCTATGGCGGTTCCGAGCGCACAGGCAGCGATGGCGGAAACGACGACGGACTCAGCGGGAACCGAAGTGGATTGGCGTTCCACGGAACCGAGCTCTCGCTGCACGGCGTGACCATCGCTGCCGGAGCCCCGACAGAGGCGGCTCCGGCAGCGGCCGCGACAGGGTCAATAGACCGCCCTCCTCGAATGCCGGCGCCAGGCCCCCCGCCCTCCCTCACACCAAAATTCCCCCCGCCCATCCCCATCCCCTCCTCCCCCGCCCCCGGATCCGCTAGGCTGCTCCCGCCCTCTCCTCCCGCCTCCCTATGCACCTCGGCGCCGGCTCCGTCCTCATCGGCAAGTATCGCCTCGAGCGCCCGCTCTCTCGCGGCGGCATGGGCTCGGTCTGGGTCGCGCACCATCTGCAGCTCGGCACGCCGGTCGCCGTCAAGTTCATGGACCCGGCCTACGCCAGCTCCCCCGCGTTCCGCACCCGCTTCGAGCGCGAGGCGCGCGCGGCGGCGCAGCTCAAGACGCCGCACGTCGTGCAGGTGCACGACTTCGGCATCCACGAGAGCGTCCCCTACCTCGTCATGGAGCTCCTTCAGGGCGAGGACCTCAACACGCGCCTCCAGCGGCGCCGCCGCCTCCCGCTCCTCGAAGCGCATCGCATCCTCGCCCAGACCGGCAAGGCCCTGCGCAGCGCGCACGACGCTGGCCTCGTCCACCGCGATCTGAAGCCCGCCAACCTCTTCCTCGCGCGCGTCGACGGCGAGGACGAGGATATGGTGAAGCTCCTGGACTTCGGCATCGCCAAGGAGACGACCTCCAAGCTCGTGGCCGATGCCTCGACGACCGGCGAGGTGATGGGCTCTCCCCACTACATGAGCCCGGAACAGCTGCGCGCCGAGCGCGACCTCGACGCGCGCAGCGACCTCTGGGCCCTCGGGGTCATCCTGTTTCGCATGGTCACGGGATACCTCCCCTTCCCGGGCGACGTGCTCGCGCATGTCATGACCAGGATCCTCGTCGACCCGATCCCCTCCGCGACCCAGCTCGCCCCCGACCTGCCCCCGGCCATCGACGCCTTCTTCCACCGGGCGCTGGCGCGCGACCGGACCCACCGGTTCCAGACCGTCCGCGAGATGGTCGCCGAGTTCGCGCGCATCGCGGGCGTAGCCGCTCCGCAGACCGCGTCTTTTCCCTGGCCAGCTTCGGTTGCACGCTACGCGGCGTCCGATGAGGGCCGTGCCCTCGTCGAGCGAAGAGGAGCGAGCGATGCCAGGAAGCAGGGAGCTGGTGCAGCTGCGTGCGGAGCTGTCGAGGTATCGAGAGCAGAAGAGCCGTGGGAAGTACCCGGGCGAGCTGCGAGAGCGAGCCGAGGCGTACGCCAGGGAGCGTTCCCGGGCGGGGGCGACGCCGACCGAGATCGCCACGGAGCTCGGTGTCCACAAGATGACGGCCGACCGATGGGTGGCTGGCGGTGAGCGCGCAGATGAGGGGGCGTTGCCAGCGACCATCAAGGCGGCTCAGCATGTTTCGTTCCTACCCGTCGTGGTGCGCCCGGAGCGCCGAGAGGCGCCGCCTTTGCGGCTCAACGTCGCATTTGCCGATGGGACACGGATGCAGGTACGTGGGATAGGCGCGCGCGACCTCGTGGAAGCGATCGAAGCGTTGCGGAGGGGGCAGTGACGCCCGCGACGATAGCCGTGTATCTGGCGGTCGGACCAGTGGACTTGCGTGGCGCGTTCGACCGGCTCGCCGCGATCACCCGGCAGGTGCTGTGCCTGGACCCGGCCAGCGGCGCGCTGTTCTTGTTCCTTAACAAGAGGCGCAACCGGCTGAAGGCACTTTGGTGGGACCGCAACGGATACACAATTCTGTACAAGCGTCTCTCGAAGGGTGCGTTTGCTCTGCCCTCGTTCACCGAGGCCGACGGCAAGTGTATAGAGCTGTCAGCACAGGACTTCGCGCAGCTGCTCGCCGGTCTACCCGTGGAAGAGCTGGCAAGCCGCCGCCGCGTGGTGCACTGAGGTGTCTGCGCCGGCGCTCGTCCACCGCGCTGCCGGACACCGCGCTACGGGCGCCAGCGCGGCCCGATGGCGGCCGGCTCAGCCCGATGCCGAGGTGGAGCAGGGCGCGAGTTGCATCATCCCGAAGACCTCGCGACAGCGCAGCGCCGAGGGCGCATCACGCTTGTTCCGCGTTCCCACTTTCGACAAAATATTCTCATCAAAAAACAGCGGAAAGTGTCTACGTAAGGTACTTGCCAGGAGCAAGCGGAGCGGGCATCCATGGCGCGCTTTGACCTCGACGACACGACCCGGTGGGACCGAGCTGCCGCAGTCGGCGGAGACAGAGCGCCTTGACGGCGCGGCGCTCGTGCTCGGCTATCTCCAGGCCAGGGGACAAGGACAGGGGAGCCCCGCCGACCCCGCGTCGGCGGTCGACGCGCTGCTCCGGCGGGTGCAGGAGCTCGAGGCGAGGCTGACCGAGCTCTCGACGGCGGAGCAGCAGGCCCAAGAGCTCGCTCGCTCCGTCGAGTCGCTCAAGGCGTACAATCGACAGCTGCAGGAGACGATTCGGACGTTGGAGATCGGGTTCCGGCGCCACGTCTCCGAGCAGATCTCGCCTGACCAGCTGCGGCTTTCGCTGGCCGGTGAGCCAGGCGCCTGTCCGGCTCCCGCGTCGCAGGCCGAGAGCCTCGGCACCTCGCCCGAAGCGGACCCGAGCGAGGGCAGCAGCCCGCCGCCGGACCCCGCGAGGCCGCCGGAGCGTGGGGGGACGGCAGAGTCCTCCTCCGGCTCCGATCCCGGAGGTGGCAAGCGAGTTAAGCGCCACGAGCACGGGCGCCGTCGCATCGGTGTCATCCCGAGGGTGATCATCGAGACGCTGCCGCCGGAGGTGCTGCTCCAGGGCATCGAGCGCTTCGAGCGTGTGGGCGTCGAAGACAGCTCGGTTATCGGCCACCGGCGCGGCGGCCCCGTGGAGATCGTCTGGCGTCGACCCAAGTACGTGGCCAAGGCGGAGGTACCGGCGGCGAGCCGCGCAGCGGGCCAGGAGCCTGCTTCTTTGCCAGCCGTAGGGTCGGCCTTCACGCGCGAGCTCGACGAGCCCCTCGTCCTGCGGGAGCACGAGTTCCTGGGGATCCCCACGGACACGGGCTTCAAGCAAAGCCCCTTCGTCGACGGCGTCCTCGTACGCTACACGCCCGAATCGGACGCTGAGGAGGACAGCGGCGGACCGGTGAAGATCGCCTCGCTGCCGGAGCGCCCGATCGACAGGTGCCTTGCCGATCCGAGCCTCTTGGCCCACCTGTTCGTCCACAAGCTCGACTACCACATGCCCTACTACCGGCAAGAGGTGGAGTCGGATCGCCACGGCTTTCGCATCGGCCGCAGCAACATGACACGCTGGCAGTACGATTGCGGCGGCATCGCGATGCGCATTGCCGATGCCATGTGGAGCGACGCGCTTTCGAGGTCGTGGTTCGCCATGGACGCGACGGGCACCGCCATCCGGGCCAAGGAGAAGCACCGCTATGGGCATGTCTTCGTCCTGGTCGCGCCAGGCGATGGCGTGCTGTTCCGCTATACACCGACGTACGACGGCCTCACCGTCGCGAAGCTCTTCGGCGGCTACCAGGGGACGCTCGTCGCCGATGCTTCGGCCAACCACAACGTGCTGTTCGGGCCGGGCAAGGCCCGCGAGGCCGGCTGCTGGAGCCATGCACGGAGGCGCTTCTTCAAGGCGTTCAAGGCCGGGGCGGGCAAGGAGGCGGCGTTCGCGCTCCAGACCCTCCAGGCGCTCTTCCGCGTCGAGGAGGAATGCGCCCTGTGCAGCCCGGACGAGCGCCTCGCGATCCGGCAGCGCGAGTCCGCACCGCTGATCGAGAAGCTCTTCGCCTGGGCCGAGGCGCAGCGGCAGGTCGTCCCGGAGCATTCGCCGTTGCGCGAGGGGCTGGTCTATTTGCACAACCAGAGGGAGGCGCTCTGCGAGTTCCTCTCCAACGGGGAGATCCCCATCCACAACAATGCCAGCGAGAGGGCTCTGCGCCGCGTCGTCAAGGGACGGCGCAACTGGCTGTTCCACGGCAGCGACGAGCATGCTGTCCGGGCGTGTGCCATCACGTCGCTCATCGCGACCTGCCAGATGCACGGGCTCGACCCCGAGCTGTACTTGCAGGAGATCCTGACCGTGGCTCCGAGCTACCCGCTCCGTCGCATCCTCGACCTGAGTCCCAAGAACTGGGTCGCGACGCGACAACGCCTCATCGCCGAGGGGCGGCTCAAGTACCTGGACCTGGCTCGGATCACCGGCTCGCGGCTCGCCTTCCGCGACCGCTGATCGTGCGGCGTTGCCCGCTTCCGTCGCGCCCACAGCGCTCGTCGCGTCCGGAGCGGCCGAGTGGGGCGCGCGTCCTCTCCGCGCCGAGGTGCGTCGGCTCGTCGAGCCGGTGCTGTCGTCGCTTCGCCCCGCCACCGTCGAGTTCGTCTTGGCGGGGCGCCTTCGGGTCGCTTCGCTTCGGCGCGGCTTGTCCGCGCCTCCGGTCGGCGGCCGTTCGCCCACCTCCTCCGCGAACGGCTGGGCGGCGGTCTTGCGGCGCCGCACGCCGGCGGCCTCGGCAACTCCCGCGCGCTCCTGCTGCGAGGCCGCGCGACGCGGGCGCCCCTTCGCGCGGGCGGGGGCGTCCTCGCGGCCCTGCCACGCGACATGCGGCGCCGACAGCTTCAGCACCGCCGTCGTCAGGCTCGGGACTTCGGCGCCTGCGTCCCCGCTCCGTCGCTTCGTCATCGCATCGCGACTCTACGCACGTGGCCGCCCCCACCGGCTTCGTCGCGGGCACCGCGACGCCCCTTCCCGGAATGCCGCCTGGCCCGGGTGGCACGACCCCGGCCGGGCCGCTCCCTCCGGTGCCGCCGCTGGCAGGTCCTGTCTCGGCGGGCACGCTGACGGGCTCGCTCAATGTCGCCAAGCCCTCGGGTGGACGCCGTTCCTCCGCACGGGCGACATGGGTCCTCGTCGCGGGAGCAGCGGTCGCGCTCAGCGGGATCGGCGTGACCATGGGAGCGCTCTACGGCCGGTATGCCGAGCATCCCTCCCCGGCAGGTGCCCAGGCGACCACCGAGCTCGCTCCCTCCAACCCCGGGGCGACCGGCGACGCTCCGTCATCGACCCCGTCGACCTCGGCCAATCAGCTCCCGGAGCCGTCGAGTGCTGCACCTCTCATCGTGCCATCCGCGCCCTTGATGGACGCCGGCTCGGACTTGCCCGCGGAATCAGCAATGCAGGGGTCCGCTCCGCCCAGCGTACCGGTTGCCGGTGCCACGAGCACGCCGTCGACCGATGCCACCAGCGCACCGGCTGCCAGTTCTACCAGCACGGCTCTTCTGGGTCGCACCAGCGCGCCCCCCGTCGATCGCAGCCCCCCCGCAGCAGCCACCGGCACGCAGCCTCGGTTCCGCCCGCCGGCCGACACAGCAGCGCCTCAGCAGCCCCAGCCGCCAAGGACCAGCACGCGGCAGCCCTCGGCGGAGACGAAGGAGACGAAGCCGAAATGGGGGATCTGAGCGCGGTCTGAGGGCGGCCACCCGCCCTCCCCGGCGCTCCGGGCGCTCCTCTTTTCGCGCGGGACACCGCGGGCCAGAGCCCGCTGCGATGCCGTGGCCGCAACAGAGCGGGCCCATACGGCACCGCTGCACCATCGCACCCCGTATGGAACGGGACCACAAAAGCTTCCGTCACCGCTCGGAAGGGGTACGGTTCGAGCTCCAGGGTGGGTAAAGTGCTGCGGTAACCTTCTCCTGAACCGCAGCTCCCTGAGCAACGCCGGACTTATCATGACGACGAAGCGCCCGCTGCTGTGGACCTTGAGCGTAGCCATCACCTTGCTGGCGCCCGTCGCCGGTGCACAGCAGGCGGCCCCTCGGGCCGAGACGCAGGAGAGCGACGCGCTGACGGACAAGGCGCGCCAGCTCTTCGAGGACGGGGTGAAGGCGGCCAAGGCCGGGAAGTGGGACGACGCGCATGCGGCGTTCCTCGCGGCGTGGGCCATCAAGCCGCACTACCAGATCGCCTCCAACCTGGGTGTGGCCTCCCTCCGGGTGGGCAAGCCCCGCGACGCGGCCGAGTACCTCACGCTCTACCTCCGCGAGGTCCCCGCGACGAAGGTCCAGGAGCGGCAGCGCGCGGAGGCGTCGCTCCAGGAGGCGCGGGCGCAGGTCGCGGCCGTCACCGTGCGGGTCGCGCCGGACGGGGCCGAGGTGACGGTCGACGGGGCGAGCGTCGGGCGAGCGCCGCTCGCCGATCCACTGTTCCTCGATCCCGGCCGGCATGAGGTCGGCGCGAAGCTCGACGGGTACGTGCCGCAGGCGCAGCCGGTCGCGGCGACCGCGGGTGGCACGGAGACGGTCGTCCTCGAGCTGAAGCGCGCCCCGGCGCCCGACGCGAAGCGCGCCGGCGCTGGCTCGGACGTCCCGCCGGCGCCCGGGGTGTCGCGGGACGGCGGGCGGACGGCGGTGCTCGTCGGGGGCGGGATCGCGACCGGCGTCGGCGCCGCGGCGGGCGTGCTCTTCACGGTGCTGGCCAACAACAGGGCCGGCGAGGCCGAGCGGCTGAAGAGTGAGCTGACCACCGGAGGTCTGAACGGGTGCACGAACACGCCCCGACCGGCGGCGTGCATGCAGCAGAGCGAGGCGCTGGACGAGAGCGCGCGTTACAGCAACGTGGCGTTCTGGAGCTTCGTCGGAGCCGGGACGGTCGGCCTCGGGACGTTGCTCTATGGCCTCGTGAGCGGGCCATCGGAGCCCGAGGCTCGCGTGCGGGTGACGCCCACGGTGGGAATCCACGACGTGGGGCTCTCGGTTGGCGGGGCGTTCTGACGACGGTGACCTCAAGACGACGGAGAATGGATGATGCCTCGGACTGCTCGTACCGCCGCGCTGCTCGTCCTCGGGACCGTGACCGCCAGCCTCGATCTGGCCGGCTGCTTCCCGTTCGCGCTCCACGATGATTGCGAGCACAAGCCCATGTACTGTAGCGAGAACGGGGGCGGTACAGGGGGAGCAGGCGGCATGACCGCCGTAGGGACAACCAGCTCGGGGACAGGCGGCGCCACAGGGACCGGGGGCGCGACCGGGACAGGCGGTGCAGGGGGAGAGCCGACGCCGGTGGGGTGCGCGCCCAGCGACGGGCAGAGCTGGACCGCGGACGAGAGCTGCGGAGTGTTCGTGTCGAGCACGGGGAGCGACGACGGAGCGGGGACGCCCGACGCGCCGGTGAAGACGCTCGCGCAGGCCATCCAGCTCGCCGTGACGAAAGAGGATGAAGCCGCGCGGCGCGTGTACGCGTGCGCGGAGACGTTCGAGGAAGCGGTCACGGTGACCGCGGGCGTGACCATCCATGGTGGGCTTGATTGCAAGTCAAACTGGCGATGGGATGGTGAGAAACGGACGGTCCTCACGGCGTCGCCCGGGGTCGTGCCTCTGACGATGCGCGCTGTGGGCGACACGGTGCGCCTCGAGGATGTCCACATCTTCGCTCCGGAGATCGATCCGACCGACGCAGGAAAGTCCGCCATTGCGGCGATCGCCGATCGCTGCAAGGTCGCTCTGGTTCGTTGCACCGTCGAGGCGGGCGATGCGGCGCCCGGAGCCTCGGGAGCGGGTCCTGCTGCGCAGCGCGAGCCAGGCAACGACGGCACCCCCGGTAATGACGCATGCTCGGCAGAGACGGTGTCAACCGTAGCGCCGCTGCCCAATGACTGCGGCACACCGGATACCTCCGACGACTCGCTCGGCGGACGGGCCGGAAATGGCTTCCTGGACCGCGGGGGAGGCGCCCTCAGCGGCTCTCCCGGCGAGGCGCTCTATCCCAACGCTGGCAACTACGACGCAGCAAGCACGACGTGCAGCAACGGCGGGCCGGGGAGAAACGGTGATCCCGGCGAGCCAGGCGCAGCGGGACGCGGCATCGGCCAGCTCTCCAGTATGGGTTACGCCGGTGTACGCGGCCAGGACGGCAAGAACGGGCGAACCGCCCAGGGCGGCGGGGGTGGCGGAGGCGCCCGCGGGAATTATTCATGCCCTCTTTCCAACAACGGTGGCGCCAGTGGCGGCAACGGCGGCGCTGGCGGCTGCGGCGGCGCTGGCGGAAAGGGCGGCTTTCCTGGTGGGTCGAGCATCGCCCTGCTGAGCCTCAACGCAAAGCTCACCTTCCGTGAGGTCCTCCTGATCGCCGGCAACGGCGGCGAGGGTGGCGATGGTTCCGAAGGCCAGACCGGCGGACAGGGCGGCGGAGGCGGCAGAGGCGGACTACGTGGGCGCGATGTCAACGGCGCTCTGATCGACGGCATGCGGGATGGCTGCACCGGCGGCATGGGGGGCCAGGGAGGCACCGGCGGACGCGGCGGCGGCGGTCAGGGCGGCCATTCCCTCGGCATCGCCTTCCAGGGCACTCCGGACACCCTCCCGTCCCTCGACGGCGCCACCTTTCGGCTCGGCGACCCGGGCCCCGCGGGCACGGGCAGCAGCGGGCAGAACGGCGACGCGGGTCAGGCCAGCGAGATGCTGGACTTCTCGTCTCCACAGCGCGCTCCGGCGCCATGACGCCTCGCCGACGTCGTCGCCTCGGTACGCACCTCGCCCCCGCGTTCTCGGCGCTGCCGGCCACCGCAGTCGCTCCCGCGTCGAGCCGGTGAGACGCGACCCTTCGACGTCGGTCGCCTCGTCCGTTCCACTCGCCCGCCCGCCTGGCACCGCTCAGGGGGCGTAAGGGTCCTTCTTCCTCGCCTGCTCCCGCAGGCAGTTCGTCCGGATGAACCCCGTCTTGCCCGCGCAGGGATCTGGAGCCGGCCGCCGGGCCGCGGGCTGCTGCGCCGATCGCGACGGCGCCGCCGCCGGCTCCACGGCAGGCTTCACCCCGGGCTGCGCCGCAGCGACGGACCGCATCGGCGCCGGGGCCGGCTGCGGCGCCGGGGTCCGCAGCGGCGCCGCGCTCACCGAGACTGCCGGCGCCGCCGGCTGATTCCGCTCCGCCACCGCGGGCTCCGCGCCTGCGGGCTCCGCGCTCGCCGCGCCCGCCGCAGTGTCCGCCGCGCCCGCATCCGCACGCTCGTCGATCCCGGACGGCTCCGGCGCAGCCGAAGCCTGAGGCGCAGTGGCCGCCGGCGGGGGCGGCGTCTCCGGCGGCCTGGCGGCGCTCACGTCGTTCTCGATGCCCGCCTCCGGCAGCACCTCGGGCGCGGCGGCGCTCTCCTCGGGCGCTGGCGAGCGCAGCGCAAAGAAGAGCACCACGCCGAGCAAGCCAGCCGCGCCGGCGGCCAGCGCCGCCAGGACCGGACGAGGGGGAAGGCGATTCCAGATCTCCTGTCGCCGCGGCGCCGTCGACAGCGCCGTCGGCTGAGGGAGCGGCGTCGGTCGCGCTGCCCACGGCGACGGCTGCCCCGGCTGCCCCGCCCGGCTCACCTCCGGGCTGGGCGTGAGCGGCGCGGTCGTCGATTTCCCCGGCTCGTCCTGGCTCCACGCTGGCAGCGGCGGCGCGCCCGTCCCGGCCTCCGGAGCCGGTGGTATGGCGTCGAAATCGAGCTTCTGGGTGAGCTCGGCGTTCCACACCGGCTCCGACGCCGCGCTGCCCCTGGGCGACAGCGGCGCCTCTGCCGGCGCGGCGCTGGCCACCCGCACCGGGGGCGCCCCTCCCGGCCCCCCGTTGCGCATTGGCGAGAACGGCGCCACGCCGAACCCCGCGCTCCCCAGCGGCGCCAGCGGCGCCCCCGACGCCATCTCGCCCGGCAGCGGCGTCCCCGCCCGCATCCCTCCGCCGCCCAGCGGCGCCAGCGGCGCCAGCGGCGCCCCCGGCGGCATCTCGCCCGGCAGCGGCGTCCCCGCCCGCATCCCTCCGCCGCCCAGCGGCGCCAGCGGCGCCAGCGGCGCCAGCGGCGCCCCCGGCGGCATCTCGCCCGGCAGCGGCGTCCCCGCCCGCATCCCCCCGCCGCCCAGCGGCGCCAGCGGCGCCCCCGGCGCCATCTCGCCCGGCAGCGGCGTCCCCGCCGCCCGCATCCCCCCGCCGCCCCTCGGCGACAGCGGCGCCCCCGCCGACGCCGCCCCGGGCAACCCCGGCACCTCCGCCGGCGGCATCGGCCCGCCCGCGATCCCGCCGATCCCTCCGATCCCCCCGCCCCCCACCGGGGCGCCCGCCCCCACGCCTGCCCTCCCGCCCGCGCCCGCGTACCCGTCGAGCAGATCCGCCACCTCGGCCGCCGACCCGATCCGCTCATCCGGATGGCGCGCCATGCACCGCGCCACGAGCTCCACGAGCCCCGGGTCGATCCGTCGCACGTACCGGGAAACCTTCGGGATTTCCCCCGTCAGGATCCCGGTGAAGACCGCCCTCGCGTCCCCCTGGAACGGGCGCATGCCGGTCAGCATCTCGAACAGCACCACCCCGAGCGCCCAGATGTCGGCACGGTGATCCACGTTCGGCTCCGCCCTCACCTGCTCCGGGCTCATGTAGAGCGGCGATCCGACAGCGCCGCCCGTCGCCGTGCGGACGCCGTCGTTCACGGCGAGGTTCTTCGCGACCCCGAAATCGAGCACCTTCACCACCGGCTCGTCCACGTCCGACTCGCGGTGCAGGAAGATGTTCGCCGGCTTCAGATCGCGGTGGACGATGTGCAGCGCGTGCACCGCGGACAGGCCCCGCGCGACGTCGCGCCCGATCGACGCCGCCATGTCCGCGTCGAGCCGGCGCCGGCGCTGGAGGAGCTCCGCGAGCGTCTCCCCGGTGAGGAGCTGCATCACCAGGAAGGGCTCACCGAAGTCGGTCTCCCCCATGTCGTACATGTCGATGACGTTGCGGTGCCGCAGCGCCCCGCCGTTCCGCCCCTCCCGCTGCAGCCGCCGCCGGAGCTCGGGATCCGGACGGTGAATCAGCTTCAGCGCCACCTCGCGCGACGTGGACAGGTTGAGCGCCGCCCACACCACACCCATGGACCCCTCTCCCAGCCGCCGCACCAGCTTGTACTTCTCGGCGATCACCAGGCCGGGAGCGATCTGCGTGAAAGACTTCGACATCGAGCTCAGCAGGGTTGTTCGAGGCGCAGCACGACGGCGCGCGAGATCTCATTATCTACAGCCAACCAAAGGACGCCATCGAAGGTAGCACGCCCTGCGCCGCGCTCCCCCGGGCTCTCCACGCCGGCGCGCAACAGGAGGTACCCCGCGGCCATGCCGATCCCCACGAGCAGCGCCGCCGCGAGCACCGCCATCGCGACCCACACGACAGGCGACCGGGCGGGCTCAGGAGACGATCGCCTCGGTGGAGGGAGCGGTTCGAGGGGCACGGTGCCACCGAACGGCGTCGCCGGCCTCGGCGCGGGCGCGCTCGCGCTCGGAACAGCCGGAGACGACGCCAGCGCCGCCCGATGGACGTCCGCTTGATCCGGGGTGAGCTTGATCGTGCCGTGCTCGCCCAGCAGAGGATGGCTCGACATCGACCTCCGCTGCGCCGGCGTCACCGCGCCCCCGCCCGCCGGAGGCGGCGGCCCCGGCGGCGCGCCCGCGCCTCGCGGCGATGCCGCCCCGTGCCCGTGCGGGGCCTGCAGATGGGCCATGGACAGCGGGAGCGGCGTCGTGGTCGCCGGCGCCGATCCAGACGAAGCCCCGCCCCACGATCCTCTCCCCAGGTGCTGCGGTATCTCATGACGCAGCTCCGGCGACGACCCCGGCGGCGAGGCGACGCGCGGCGGCGCCGACGGCGTGACGAACGACTCGAGCGCCGCCGCGACCTCGGCCGCCGAGCGCGGCCTCCGCTCGCGATCGCGCTGGAGACACTGCGTCACCAGGGCGTCGAGGCCGGGATCGATCTGCCAGACGAACTGCGACACCGACGGGATGTCGCCCTGGAGCACGTTCCTCAGGAGCTCATGCGCCCTGCCCTGGATCGGCCGGCGGCTCGTGAGCATCTCGAACATCACCACGCCGAGCGCCCAGAGATCCGCGCGCGGGTCGATGTCGCCCTGCGCCCGCACCTGCTCCGGGCTCATGTACGCAGGCGAGCCGATGAGGATGCCTGTCGCGGTCCGCATCTGCTGAGGCCCGGTGATGAACTTGCTCACGCCGAAGTCGAGTATCTTGACGACATAATTGCTGTCGCCAGGCTCGGTGTGGAGAAAGATGTTGGACGGCTTCAGATCGCGGTGGATGATGCCGCGCTCGTGCGCGGCGGAGAGGCCGCGCGCGATGTCCCGCGCGATGCGCGAGGCCTCTGGAACCTCCAGCTTCCGCTTGCGCTTGAGAAACGACGAGAGCGTCTCGCCGGAGAGCAGCGGCATGACAAGGAACGGATCGCCGCTGTCGGTCTCGTCAGCATCGTAGATATCGACGATGTTCCGGTGGCTCACCGCGCCGCAGGCGCGCGCCTCCCGCAGGAGCCGGGCGCGGAGCTCCGGATCGGGCCGCACCAGCAGCTTGAGCGCCACCTCGCGCGAGGTGGCCTCGTTGTGCGCTGCCCAGACGACGCCCATCGCGCCCTCGCCGATCCGGCGCAGAAGGCGGTATTTGCCGCAAACGAGCGCACCTGGCGGCGGCGCGGCAGGAGGCGAGGGAGACTGCATGGAGTGAGCTCGCGTGAGGGCAGATGCAGCGGCAGATCGAGGGCGCTTGGGAAGAATTGTCGCAGGTGAGGCAGCGCACCGTCAAGCAAAGGCGTGGGCGGGGCGCCCGGCCCTCGAGCACGGCATGCGTCCAGCACACGTGTTCGTCGCCGCCGCGACGCTCGAGGCCAACGCCGCGACGACCCTGGCTCCGGCAGGTGTAGTTGGATGGATCCGCCGAGAGAACGGCTATTTCTTGAGCTTCGCCTCGCACTGCTTCCGCTCAAGAAACCTCAGATGAGCGCACGAGGTCGCCGGCGGCTTCGCCGGCTGCGACGTCACCGCAGGAGACGGCTGCGTCCGGATCGGCTTCGCGCTGCTCGCTGTCCCCGCCGCCGCCCCCGCGCCGCCGCTCGGCGCCGCGCCCGTACCGCCGCTCGGCGCTGTACCCGTACCGCCGCTCGGCGCCGCGCCAGCGCTGTTCACCGGAGCGGCGCTCGGCGCCGGCGGCACCTCGGGCGACGCGGACGCCGGCGGCGCCTCCTCGGGTCGCGCCGGGGGCGCCTCGTTCGGCGGCGGCGAACCCCCGCGCTCCGGCAACGCGCCCGTGTCCCCGCCGGGGCTGTTCACCGGCGGCGCCACGCTCCCGGGCTCCTCCGGCGCGGCGTGCGACGGCCCCCCGGACCGCATCGCGATGAGCATCCCCACCAGGATCAGCGACACGGCGGCGGCCGCGATCGCCAGCGTCGCAGCCGTCCGCCGGCGCCGCTGATCCTCCTGCGGGGCCGCGTTCTGAGCCTCCTGCGCCCTGTACGCGCCGGTCTGATGGACCGACGGATGGTTCGAGACGAGCGGCGTCGTCGACGAGCTCCCCGCCTGCGCCGACGTGCTCGACGCCGCGGCGGCGCCCGTCGCCGTGGTCGCGCCCGGCCTCGAGTCCGAGGCGCCAGCGCCCGCCTCCGCCCCGAGCTTCACCGTCGACTCCGCGACCGAGCTCGACGGAGCGACGTAGCTCCCGGAGCCCGGCGCAACGGCAGGACCGCCGGCGCTCGCCCCCACGGCAGGACCGCCGGCGCTCGCCCCCACCTTTCGCTCCGGTACCGACGGCGAGCTCATGCGCACCGTGCTCCCCCACGCCCCACGCTCCGGGATCACCCCCGGCGCGGGATGCGCCGCGCCCGCCTGCGCCAGCCCTGGATGCGCCAGCCCGGGCGCAGCAGACCCCACCGCCGACGGCAGCGGCGTCACCAGCGCAGCCGCGGCAGGCCCCGCCGCGGGATACTGCCCCGACCCCGCGCGCTGCCGCGCCGCCCCGGCCGCCTCCGCGCTCCCGCGCGTGATCGGCAAGGTCGGCATGTCGTCGTCCCACGGGGCACGCGCCGCAGACGGCGGCGCCGTGAGCTGCGCCGAGCTGCCCTGGCGCTGCGACACCGCCTGCCCCGCGCTCGCCTGTCCCGCGCTCGCCTGCGCCCCGCCCGCGCCCGGCAGCTCCTGCACCGGCACCGGCGCACGCGGCCCCCCGCCGAGCAGCGCCAGCGGGAGCGCGCCCGCGCTGCCCGCGCTGCCCACGCTCACCGAGATCGGATCCGCGATCGACGCCGGCGCCGCGAGGCCCGCGCCCGAGCTCCCCGAGCCGGGCTGCGCCGCCGCGCCGCCAGCGCCCGGCTGCGCCGCCGCGCCGCCGGTGCCCGGCTGCGGCCACGGCGCGTCCGCCGTCTGCCGCAGCGCCGCGTCGGCGCCCACGCCCCGCGCCGCGTACCGGTCGAGCAGCGCCGCGACCTCCGCCGCCGAGCCGATCCGCTCCGATCGCTCGCGCCGCATGCAGCGGGCGATCAGATCGACGAGGCCCTGGTCCACCCGCCTCAGGTACCGGGACACGGTGGGGATCTCGCCCGTCAGGATCCCCATGAACACCGACTGCGCGTCCCCCTGGAACGGGCGCATGCCGGTCAGCATCTCGAACAGCACCACCCCGAGCGCCCAGATGTCGGCCCGGTGATCCACGTTCGGCTCCGCCCTCACCTGCTCCGGGCTCATGTAGAGCGGCGATCCGACAGCGCCGCCCTGCACCGTGTGCAGGCCGTCGTTGACCGAGAGGTTCTTGGCGACCCCGAAATCGAGCACCTTCACCACGGGCTCGTCCATGTCCGGCTCGCGGTGCAGGAAGATGTTCGCCGGCTTCAGGTCGCGGTGGATGACGTGCATCGCGTGCGCGGCCGCGAGGCCCCTCGCGACGTCGCGCCCGATCGACGCGGCCACCGGCGGCTCGAGCTTGCGCCGCCGCGCGAGCAGCTCGGCCACCGTCTCGCCCGTGAGGAGCTGCATCACCAGGAACGGCTCCCCGGCCTCCGTCTCCCCCATGTCGTAGATGTCGATGACGTTCCGGTGCCGCAGCGCCCCGCAGTTGCGCGCCTCGCGCTGCAGCCGCAGCCGGAACTCGGCCTCGGGGCGGTGGATCAGCTTCAGCGCCACCTCGCGCGCGGTCGCCACGTTCACCGCCGACCAGACGACGCCCATCGCGCCCTCGCCGATCTGGCGCACGAGCCGGTACTTCCTGTCGATCAGCACGCCGGCTGAGAGCAAGGTCGGACTCTTCGGCGACGACATCAGCGACTTCCCGGCAGCGCGGCGCGCCTGGCCCTCACGGAGCGCGCCCGGACGACCACGTCCATCAGCGTCGCTCCGGTGACAGGGCCGCGCTCCCCCTGCACCCACCGCCCCGCGCTCGCCCCGTTCGACCCATCCTGCGCGCGCTCCCGCGCGACGTACGATCCAGATCCCAGGTCCACGGGACGCGCCTCCAGTGAGATCCATCCTACAGGAGTTCGGACCGGCGGGATACGTTCTCTGCAACGAAAGACCGACGAGCAAAGACGGACGAGGAAAGAGGGAGAAGCCCGATCCGCGTCAGCGAGGCTCGCACCCACGATCGCGCCCGCGCTCCGGGACAGACCAGGCGAGTGACCGGACGAGTCGATCGAGGACGAAAGCGAGGCGCACATGGGCGACACAACCATCATGAAGGTCTCCTCCGGCCGCTCCCCGAGAGGGCAGATGGGACAGAAGTACCTGGCCTCCGGAGTCCAGGTCTCGATGCGACTCTGGGAGCGCGAGCCGCCCGGCGAGGAGAAACAGCCGACCGCACGCGATTATGAGACGGTGGGGTTCGTGATCGAGGGGCGAGCCGAGCTGCACCTCGAGGGGCAGATGGTGCGCCTCGAGCCCGGCGACTCGTGGACGGTGCCTAAAGGGGCATCACATTTCTACAAAATCACTGAACCGTTCACCGCGGTCGAGGCGACCAGCCCTCCGGCCAGCGTCCACGGGCGGGACGAGACCTGAGAAACCACGCTGGCGAGACCCGATCTCGACGCGGGGTGGTTTCGGCTCCCCTCGACAGCTCCCGTCAACAGCCGAGCTCGCTTTGAGCTCGGCTGCCGTGCCACGCGACATCACAGTGCGGTGCCGCCGCCCGTCGCGGGCTTCTCCTTGTCCTGCGCGCCCTTGGCGCGCCCCGCCGGGGGCTTCTCGTCCGCGCCGCTCGGCGCGGGCTTCTTCTCGCCCTCGGGAGCCTTCTTCTCCTCCGCCGCCGCGCCGGCCCGATCGCCGGCGCCCGCCGCGCCCGCGCCGCCGGGCTTCTCCCCGGCGCCCGCCTCGGCCTTCGCGCCCTCGGCCCGCACCGGCTTCGTGGCGCCCGCGCCGGACTCGGTCTTCCCCTCCGCCTTGGCCGGCTTCGTCTCCGCGGCCCCCTCGGCGGCCTTCCCTTCGGCCTTCGCCGGCTTCGTCTCGCCCGCGCCGGCCTCGGCCTTCGCCGGCTTCGTCTCCCCCGCGCCCTCGGCGGCCTTCCCTTCGGTCTTCGCCGGCTTCGTCTCGCCCGCGCCGGCCTCGGCCTTCGCCGACTTCGTCTCCGCGGCCCCCTCGGCAGCCTTCCCCTCGACCTTCGCCGGCTTCGTCTCGCCTGCGCCTGCTGCGGTCCCGGACGTCGCCAGCACCGCCGGCTTCACCGGCTCGGCCCCCGCCGTCTTCTTCACCGGCTCGGCCGCCGCCGCCTTCACCGGCTCGGCGGCCGTCGCAGGCTTCACCGGCTCGGCCGCCGCCTTCTTCACCGGCTCGGCCGCCGCCGCCTTCACCGGCTCGGCGGCCGTCGCAGGCTTCACCGGCACGGCGGCCGCCGCCTTGTCGCCGTCGTCCACCGCGCCCGCGGCCTGGGCCGACGCCACGCGGACGTCGTCCTCGCGCGGCTCCACCGGCGGCGGATCGTCCCGATGCGACGTCGGCACGTACACCACCAGCCGGTCGCCCGGCATCAGCACGCTCCGCCGCGAGCGCTGGTTGATCCGCTCGAGGCTGCCCACGCTCAGGCCGTAGCGGGTCGCGAGCGTGCTGAACGAGTCGCCCTCGCGCACCGCGATCTCGATGCGCTTGCGGCCCTTCAGCCCCTCGAAGTGGGCGAAGAACTGCTCCGAGCCGACCTCCATCACCCGCGCGTCGGCCTCGTCGAGCAGGAACACCCCCTCGTGGCGCTGCGATCGCGGCACGAAGAGCTGGAGCGTCATGCCCTCGTGGAGCGACGCCCCGGGCGCGAGCGTGTTCCAGCGGCAGATCTCGTCCGGCGTCACCGACAGCACCGCCGCGAGATCCCGGAGCGCGTCGCCCGCGACCACCCGGTAGAACACGCGCCGGCGACCCTCGTACGAGAAGCGCTGCGCCGGGACCACCACGACCGGCTTCGCCTCCGACGACAGCGGCGCGCCGTTCGCGAGCAGGTGCTCCGCCGCCGCGACGCCGACGCCCTCCGCCGCCGGCACGAACAGCAGCGTCCCCGGGCGCACCGGCTCGCCCGCCCGCAGGCCGTTCAGCGACTGCAGCGTCCACCGCGTCGTGCCGCGGAACGTCGCGATGTCGTCGAGCGACTCGCCCCAGCGCACCAGGTACCGCTCGAGCTTCGGCTCGCGCTCGAGGAGCTTCGGCATCGACTTCGCCGCGCGCGCCCCGGCGCCCGCCGGCACCCGGATCTCCCAGCGCGCCTGCTCCTTCGCGTCCACCGGCGAGGGCGGCGTGCGCTTCGCCACGAGCTGCGGGTTCAGCGCCTCGATCTCCGGCGCCCCCGCCCCCGTCGCGGACGCCACCGACTGGAGCGACACCCCGGAGCCGAGCGAGATCTTGTCGAACGTCACCGCCGGGTCGAGCTCGAGCTCGTCGCAGCCGAAGACCTTCAGGTTCCGCGCCACGATCGCGATCGCGAGGATCTTCGGCACGTAGAGCGCCGTCTCGAGCGGCATCCCCGCCTCGAGCCGCGACAGCTCCCAGAAGTCGTTCGTGTTGTACTTGCGGATCGAGGCGAGCAGCCCGCCGTACCCCATGTTGTAGGCCGCGAACGCGAGCTCCCAGCCGCCGAAGCGCCGCCGCAGATCCGAGAGGTACCGCGCCGCCGCGAGCGTCGAGCGCTCCGGGTCGAGGCGCTCGTCGATCCACCGGTCGACCGTGAGGCCGTAGATGCGCGCGCCCTCGGGCATGAACTGCCAGAGGCCCGCGGCGCCGGCCGGGGAGTGGATGGTCGGGTCGAAGCCGCTCTCGACGAGCGACAGCCAGAGGAGATCCTCCGGGAGCCCCTGCTCGCGGAGGACGCGGCGGATCGCGGCGCCGTAGCGGCCGCTCTTCTTGATCCAGGTGGCCACGGCCGAGCGGCCGCGCGGGTCGTCCTTGTAGTACTCGAGGTAGCGCACGACCCGGCCGTCCCAGCGGACCGGGATCTCGGGCAGCTCGAGCTGCCGCAGCCAGGAGATGTCGCGGGTCTCCTCCGCCTGCACCGGCGCGGCCGTCAGGCCGGAGGGCGGCAGGCCGGACGCCTCGAGGCGCGGCTCGCCCGCGCCGAGCAGGAGCGTGCCGTCGACCGGCCACGCCGGGCCGGCGGTCGGCGCGGCGCCGGGGAAGAGCGCCTGGTCGATCTCGCGCATCGTGCGGAGCTCGGGCGACTCGGCGACGCTCGCCCCCGCCGGCGTCGCGGTGCCCGCGATGACCCGCCGCGCCGCCTCGTCCGGGGCGCCGGGCTCCCCCGGCTTGCGCGCGATCTTGCCCGCGCCCTTCTTCGCCGGCTTCGACCGCGCCGCGGGCTTCGCCGGCGCCTTGGCGGCCACGCGCTTCGCGCCGCCCTTGCCGCTCGACGCCGCCGACCTGGCCGGGGCAGGCTTCTCCGCCTTGCCGTCGGCCGCCCCGTCCTTCTTCGCCTCGGCCTTCGGCGGCTCGGCCGCGCCCTCCGCGGGCGCAGCGAGGCCGTCGAACGCGACGCCCGAGAGGGCGGCCATCCAGACAAGACAAACAAGCCTGCGTGCGGCGCGTCGGATCCGCATGTCAGCGACCGACCTGTCTCACGATGCGCCCGAGGGGTCAACTTTGGCAGTCAGCCGGGAACCGTTGCAGTGCCAACGGTTCAGGTGGCTGGAGCACAGAGCAGAGGTATGTGTGATGAAGGGAGAGATTTGAACCACAGAGGGCACAGAGGGCACAGAGGACAGAGAGAAAAAGAGCTCGGAGCGCTCCAATCGCAGGGCGATCTCCGATCGGAGAGGGGCAGAAAATTCTCTCCCTCTGTGCCCTCTGTGCCCTCTGTGGTTTTATTTTCTCGGGGTTCTCGAGGAACCGCCGCGTCCGCTACGAGAGCAGCGCGATGAAGTCGCCGATCGCCGTGAACGGCAGGCTCTCGTTGACGACCCCCGCCCGCACCGCGGCGCCCGGCATGCCGTAGACCACCGCGGAGTCCTCGCTCTCGGCCACCACCGTGCCCCCGGCCGCGCGGATCGCCCGCGCGCCGTTCACCCCGTCGTCGCCCATCCCCGTCAGGATGATGCCCACCGCGCGGCTGCCGCCCACCTGCGCCACGCTCCGGAACAGCCGGTCCGCGCTCGGCACGTACCGATCGCCAGGCGCCGGCGCGCCCACCCGGATCCGGATGTCGCCGCTCAGACCGACCCCGCTGCCCGGCGTCACCGCGATCTCCATGCACATCCGGCCCGGGCACACGTACGCCTTGCGGGCCACCACCTGGTCGCCGTTCTGCGCCTCCACGACGCGGAGCCCGCCCTTGCGATCGAGCCGCTCCGCGAACGTGCGCGTGAACTTGTCGGGCATGTGCTGCGCGATGAGGATCGCGCCGGGGAAACGATCCGGGATCCGGTTGAAGATCTCCAGCAGCGCCGTGGGCCCGCCGGTCGAGGAGCCGACCGCCACGAGGTGGCGCAGCGAGACCCCGAGCCGCGACGGCTCCTGCGCCGCGCGCTGCGCCGTGGGCTGCGACGCGCGGGCCGGCGCCGCGGCCGCCGGCATCGGCGAGCGGGGGCGGAGGTAGCGCACGAGCAGGACCTTCTGGATGATCTCCCGGCGGATCTGCGCGTCGGCCGTGAACTGCCGGTCCGGCTTCGCCACGAAGTCGACCGCGCCCAGCTCGAGCGCCTTGAAGACGTTCTCCTTGTGGCTGTAGCTGGAGACGATGATCACCGGCGTGGGCTGCCGCGCCATCAGGATGCGCAGGAACGTGAAGCCGTCCATGCGCGGCATCTCGAGGTCCAGCGTGATCGCGTCCGGCCTGAGCTGCGCGGCCTGACGGAGCGCGTCGTCGCCGTCACCGGCCTTGCCCACGACCTCGATCTCGTCGCTTCCGCTCAAGATCTCGGCGATGTTGCGCCGGTTGTACGCGGAGTCGTCGACGACGAGCACGCGCAGGGGAGCGAATGTCATGAGCGCAAAACCTTCCGCCGGAGGTTCATTCTAACCCACCCGGGGCGCCATGGGACCACCCGTCGCCTGTACAGCCTCGACTTCCTCGGCGCCTCATCCGCCCTCCTCCCCTGCCCCCCCGCCGGCCCCCCCACGTTCGGGGCCCCCCCGCTCCGGCGAGCCCTCCGCGAGCCCGAGACGCAGCGTGGCCGCCGGCTTGCGGTACACGAGATCCTCCCGGAGGTGCACGATCTCGAACGCGGTCGTGACGTTCAGCAGCGACTCGGAGTGGCCGAGCAGGAGGAACCCGCCGGGCGAGAGGCGCTCGTAGAAGATGTCGATCACCCGGCGCCGCGACTCCTCGTCCAGGTAAATGAGGACGTTGCGGCAGAAGATGACGTCCACGCGCCCGACCACCGCCGCGCGCGACGAGTCGAGCAGGTTCAGGTGCCCGAACTGGCAGAGCGACCGCAGCTCGTCCACCACGTGGAACCCGTCCGGCCGCTCGGTGAAGTAGCGACGCTTGAGCTCGGGGGGCGTCACGCGGAAGGACGAGGCGCCGTACACCCCCTTGCGCGCGGCCACCACGCAGCGGCGCGAGATGTCGCTGCCGAAGACGCGGACCTCGCGGCGATCCGCGGCGCCCGACTCCCGCGCGGTGATCGCGATCGAGTAGACCTCCTCGCCCGTCGAGCAGCCCGCGCTCCAGATCGACAGCCGGCTCTTGGCGCCGCCCGCCTTCACGATCATCGGCACGATCTCGGTCGTCAGCGCGCGGAGCTGGTAGTCCTCGCGGAAGAAGTACGTCTCGTTGACCGTGATGAGCTCGATCGCCTCGTCGAGCTCGGTGCGCCCGCGGCTGTGGAAGCGCAGGTACTCGTGGTACTGCGCGAACGACGAGAGGCCGAGCACCACGATCCGCTCGCGGAGCCGGCGCTCCATGGACGTCCGCGCCTCGGGCCCGAACTGGAGCCCGCAGTGCTTGTTGAACAGGTCCCGCAGCCGCTGGAACTCGTCGGGCAAGAGGCGGATCTCGTCGTCCCGCCGCCGGTTCACGGCACCTTCCCCGACGGCGGCCCGCCGGACATCCCCGGAGTGGACACGGCGCCCTCGCCGACCTCGATCGAGACGGGCGCGCTCAGCCGATCCCCCGCCTCGCCCCACGGGGGATCCGAGCGGAACGGGGCGCCGCCCTGCGCCGCGGCCGCGACGAGCTCGGGCTCGCCCGAGGCGCGCACCAGCCCGAGCAGCTCGCGGGCGCGGGCCCGCTCGCCGCCGGCAGGGCCGGCGTCCGACAGCGACGCGTACAGGCGGCCCAGCGCGCGCGCCGCCGCCAGGCGGACCTCCCGCTCCTCGTCGGCCAGCGAGAAGCTCAGCACGTCGAGCGCCGCGACGCCCGCCGCCGCGGCGACCGCGGTCACGGCCGCGCGGCGCGCGCGCACGTCGCCCGCCGACGCGGCGCTCCTCAGGAACGCGAGCTCCTCCGGATCCGCCGAGCCGAGCGCCTCGATCACGATCGCCGCGGCGAGGTGCGTCCGCTCGGCCTGCATGAGCTGCCGCGCGAGCGCGCGCGCCGCCTCGGGGTAGCGCTCGGAGAGCCCCGCGAGCGCGCTCTCCGCCGCGCGCGCGACCGGCAGCGAGATGGCGCGCGTCTGCGACACGACGAGCTCGAAATCGTCCGCGGTCCCGATCTTCGCGAGGCCGTAGAGCGCGCTCGTCGCCACGAGCGTCGAGGGGCTCTTGACCGACCGGCGCACCGCGCCGAGCAGCTCGTCGAGCGGCGGATCGGCCGCGGCGTCCGGGGCAGGCCGCGCCGGATCGCCCCCGCGCCCGCGCTGCTCTGCGATCGCGACAGCGCCGTCGATGAGCGCGGCCGTCGCGTCGTCGAGGCCCTCCCAGAGATCCGGGTCGGGATCGACGTGGCGCTCGAGGTAGGCGAGCACCGCGGGCAGCGCCTCCTCGCCGAGCAGGCCGAGCGCGCGCTGCGCCGTCTCGACGAGCGCCGGCTCGATCATCGCCTGCACCGCGGCGTCGGCCGCGCCCGGCGCGCGCGCCATCGCCGCGAGCACGAGCGCCTGCGCGCGCCCGCTCACCGGATCGGCGCCGAGGCCGCGCCACGACGGGGGCTCCGCGCCGCCGGAGCCCTGCGCGGCGGCGGCCTGCACGAGGCGGGCGCCCACCTCGAGCGGGGCCGCCCGGAGCGACGTCACGACGTGCGACGCGAGCGGCCCCTCCGCGAGCCGCGCCAGCGCCCGCACGAGCTGCGCGAACGCGCCGCCGCGCGCCGTCGCGAGCGCCGCGCAGAGCGCCCGCGGCGCCTCGGGGCTCTCCGCGAGCGCGGCGGCGACCAGCGCCGACGAGCGGAGGATCGGGTCGTCGATGAGCGGCGCGAGCACCCGCCACGGCACCGGCGCCTCGAGGCCGTTCAGGCCGTTCAGCGAGGTCAGCCGCACGAAGCGATCGCGGTCGGCGAGGCGCTCGTAGAGGATGTCCGTCACCCGCTCGCGCGCGATGAGCCCCATCCCGGAGATCGCCTCGATCGCGCTCTGGCGCAGGTTGTCGTCCTTCTCCCCGAGCGTCGCGTAGAGCGCGTCGAGCGCCGCCGGGTCCCGCGTGCGTCCGAGCGCGTCGACGACCAGCTTGCGCTCGTCGCCCGCGAGCTCGCCGAGCGCGCCGACGAGCGCCGGCGTGGCGTCGCGGCCGCAGTAGCCGAGCACCTCGATGGCCGCGTTCCGGAGGCCGACGTCGTCGCTGGTCCGCAGCGCGTCGAGCAGCGCCCCGACGAGGAGCTGCGAGGCCGACGGTCGCTCGGCCTCGGCGCCCTGGGCCGCGGGCGGGCGGTCGCCTTCGGCGCCGCCCTGGGCCGCGGCCGGGCGCTCGCCCTCGGCGGCCGCGGCGGACGGCGAGGTCTGCTGGATCAGCCGGTGGCAGGCGTAGGTCGCCTCCTTGCGGACGCGCCAGTCGGGATCGCCGAGCGCGCGGAGCAGGAGCGGCAGCGCCTCCGCGACGTCCGCCCGGCCGAGCCGCGCGGCCGCCTGGCGGCGCTCCTCGGCGTCGTCCGCCGCGAGCGCCGCGGCGATGGCCGAGATCGGCATCGGGGTGCTGCGCACGCTGGGCGAGATGGACTCGGGCTCGGTCGGCCAGGCGCCCGCGTCGCTCACGCGCGGGTCGCCGTACGGACCCAGGTCGTCGAAGGCGCGGCTCACGGGGCCTCCAGGAGCGCGCCGGACGCGGCGAGCGCGAGGGCGAGTTCGATGAAGCGCCCGACGTCGAGCACGAAGATCATCCGCTCGTCGTGCGTCGTCACGCCCACGATGCCGCGCAGATCGCTGCTGCCGCCCACCGGCGGCGTCGGGCGGTAGTCGCCGCTCGTCCCGAAGACCTCCGTCACCGCGTCGACGACGAGCCCGACCGTGTGCGTGCCGACGTCGACCAGGATCCACTTGGTGCTGCGGCTCGGCTCGACCGGGGGGAGCCCGAAGCGCACGCGGAGCTCGATCACGGGCACCACCTCGCCGCGGTGGTTCGCGACGCCGGCGACCTCGGGCGGCGTGTGCGGCAGCGTGGTCACCGACAGCGGGTTCACGATCTCGCGCACCCGCGTGATGTCGATCGCGTAATGCACGTCGCCGACCACAAAGCCGACGAGGCTCTTCTGCGGGTCGGGACGGCTTCGCTCTCCAGTTAACGGCATCTGAGCCTCCGAGCGCCCGGGCTCTTCGAGCCGCCCGGGCGCGGACGAATCGTCCTCTAGGACGCGAGTATGGCCTGCAGGTCGAGCAGGATGATCACGCGCGGCTGCGCCTCGCCCTGGGCGCCGTCCGACGCGGTCGCCCCGTGCATGGGCCGGGCGATGCCGGCGATGTGGCCCGCGACGTCGCCGCCGAGCGCCGTCGCGGCGTGCTCGATCTCGGCGTCGGCGAGCCGGTAGACCTGCTGGACCTCGTCGACGAACAGGCCGAGCGTCTCGCCGTTCGCCGCGTCGACGAGCAGGATGCGCGCCCGGCGCTGCGGCGCGCCCTCGTGCAGCCGCATCCGCCGCCGCAGATCGATGACGGTCACGAGCTGCCCGCGGACGCTGACGATGCCCATCGTCGAGTCCGGCGCGCGCGGCACCGGCGTGAGCGGGGGCGGCTTCAGGATCTCGCGCACGAGCGACACGGGCGCGGCGTAGGTGTCGCCCGCGAGCGTGAACGCGAGGTACTCGGTCCGCGGGCCGGTCGCCTGCGCGCGCGAGTTCCGCTTCGACACAGGGACGCGGGCGTGCCTTCGGGAGAGGTTAGCCATGGGTGCTCCGCGGATCGTTGCGCTGCCGGTCCCCGCCGTGGAGGATCTCCTCGATGAGCGCCGGGGCGTCGAGGACGAGCGCGATGCGCTGGTCGCCGAGCTCCGTGGCGCCGGAGAAGCCGCGCACCGACGAGAGCGACGGGCCGAGCGCCTTGATCACGACGTCCTGCTGGCCGATGAGCGTGCTCACGACGAGCCCCAGCCGGCGCGCGCCGACCGACGCCACCACGATGTACTTGCGCTTGCTCCCCTCCCGGAGCCCGAGCGTCGCGCGGCCGTCGGACCCGCGCCGCCCGCCGACGGCGGGCCGCGCCGCGGAGCCGCCGCGCGCGCCGCCGAGCAGGCCGGCGATGCGCGCGCTGAGCTCCTCCTCCTCGTTCAGGCCGAAGAGCCGCGCGAGGTAGCAGAGCTGGAGCGTGCTGTTGCGCAGCGTGATCATCTCGCGGCCGTCGATCTGGCGCACCGTGGCCTCGTCGAGCGCGACCGCCTCCTGCACGTTGGTCAGCGGGATGGCGAAGAGCCTGTCGGCGACGCGGACGATGAGCGCGCTGATGATCGCCAGCGTGATCGGCAGCGTCACCGTCATCTTGGTGCCGATGCCGGGCTCGCTGTGCACGTCGATGACGCCGCCGAGCTTGCTGATGTTCGTCTTCACGACGTCCATCCCGACGCCGCGCCCCGAGATCTCGCTCACGTCGGTCTTCGTCGAGATGCCCGGCTGGAAGATGAGGTTCAGGACCTCGCGGTAGCTCGTGGTGCGCGCGTCCTCCGGGGTCATGACCCCGCGGCGCAGGGCGGCGTCGAGGAGCTTGTCGACGTCGATGCCCTTGCCGTCGTCCTCGATCTCGATGACGACGTGGTTGCCCTTCTGGAAGGCGTTCAGCGCGATCGTGCCGACCGCGGGCTTGCCCACCGCCTCGCGCACGCTCTTCGACTCGATGCCGTGGTCGATGGCGTTGCGCATCATGTGCATGAGCGGGTCGCTGAGCTCCTCGACGATGAGCTTGTCGACCTCGGTCTCGGCGCCCGTGATGACGAGGTTCACGAGCTTGTCGGCGTCGCGGCTGATCTGGCGGACGACGCGGGCGAGCTTGTCGAAGACCTGCCCGAGCGGGACCATCCGGACCTCGAGGATGCCCGCCTGCATGGCGGCGAGGTGCCGGTCGAACGTGCGCTGGAGCCGGTGGAGGTCGAGGCTCAGCTCGCGCTCGGTCGGCGCCGCGCGGAGCCGCTCGACGAGGCGGCCGAGCGCCGATCGGACGAGGGCGAGCTCGCCGACGATGTTCATCAGCCGGTCGAGCTTGTGGATGTCGACGCGCACCGTCTGCGCGACGGAGCGGATGGAGCTCAGCTCTCCCTTGCGGTTGCCGCGCGCGCTCGACGGCGGGCTCGCCGCCATCGAGCCGGTCAGGTCGACGGCGCGCGACACGCCCGTGGGCGCGCCGCCGCGGAGCGCGGCCGACATCGACGGCATCCCCGGCGGCGCGACGCGGCCGTGCCCGTTGTTGTTGCGCCGCGGGATCTCCTCGACCGCGGCGCCGGCCTGGTGCAGGGCGCGCTGGAGCTCCTCGAGCGGCGCGCGCGACGCCATGAGGATGTCGAGCTCGATCGAGTCCTGGTCCGCGCCGGCGCCCGTCGGCAGGTAGGTGATGATCTCGCCGTACGGCTTCGCGGTGATCTTCAGGTCGTCGAGCGCCTGGTCGATCGTGGCGAGGTGGAACTGCACGCGGAGCCGGAACAGGGTCATCCCGCTCGCGATGTTCGTGCGCAGCCGGTGCTCCTCGTACTCGGTGAGCACGGAGAGCAGCCCCGGATCGAGGTCGTAGTTGTCGTCCGGGAGGCCGGCCGCGCTCGGGCCGGCGTCCTGGTGGAGCTGGCGGAGGAGGTCGTCGACCTCGGGCATGGGCGCGTCGCGCCCGTCCTTCTCGTTCTGGAGGATGCGCCCGTAGAGCTCGACGCTGCGGAACAGCAGGTCGAGGACGGACGCGCTGATCTCGATGCGGCCGAGGCGCAGGTTGTCGAGCAGCTCCTCGAGCTCGTGCGACAGGGTGGCCATCCGGGTCGCGCCGAAGAGCCCGGCGAGCCCCTTCAGGGTGTGGACGGCGCGGAAGACGTCGTTGATGACGTCCGGGTCGATCTTGTTGGTCCGCACCGCCTCGTCGAGCGCGAGCAGGTCGCGCCCGAGCCCCTCGACGATCTCCTGCGCTTCCGAGAAGAACTCCTCGCGCGCGCGATCGCCGCTGTCCACCATCAGCCGCCGCCTTCCTCGCCGGAGCCAGGCTGCTTGGTGCGGGTCACCGGCTCCGGGGCGCGATCAGGCGGCGGGGAACGGACGTCGCCGGCGAGGCCTGTCAGCGGGGCGTCGCCGGCGAGCTCGGCGGCGTCGGTGTCGCCGTCGGCCACGCGCTGGGCGCGCCCGTCGAGGCAGGCGACCACCGCGTCGCGCAGGGCCTCGGGCGTGAACGGCTTCGGGAGGAAGAGGTCCGCGCCGAGGCGGAGCCCGCGCTGGATGTCGCGCTCGGCCGCCTGCGTGGAGATGATGAGGATGCCGACGCGCCGGTAGCGGTCGCTCTGCCGGACGAAGCGGATGAGCTCGAGCCCGTTGATGTCGGGCATGTTGATGTCGGTGATCACGAGGTCGAACGCGCCGCGCGGCAGGAGCCGGAGCGCGTCGAAGCCGTTCATGGCTTCCACGATGTCGACGTCGCCCGCGAGCCCCACGACGCAGTCCTCGAGCGTCGAGCGTACGTACGCTCGCATTGCCGGCGAGTCCTCGACGATCAGGATGCGTGCCATGCGGCGACAGGGTAACGGAAATCCGCTGGGTAGGAGCAACTCGCTGACGGCGGGGGGCGGCCGGCGCGCTCCTCGGAGGTGCGCCGGCCTATGTACGGCGGTCTCCTTCCCGGTGTAAACCGGCGCGGTGGCCCCCGGGCGCGGACAGGAGGCGGCCGCGGGGGACGCCGCGCGCGGCGCCGCCGGCCGTGGAAGCGGCTCCCCCGGCTCCCGCCCGGCCGTGCCCGCCCGGCGCGACCGCCGCCAGGCAGCCTGCCTGCGCGCAGTGAATTGACACGGCGGCGCCCGATGCGCGCTAATCCCGGCCGTGAAAATTCTCCTTTGTTCTCCAGCGTTCCGGATCCTGCTCGCCGCCCTGTTCGCGCTCTCGAGCGTCGCTTGCGGCGGCGGACTGCGGGTGACCCGGATCAACTCCGCCCAGAAGAAGCCGAACAACGTCTGGGTGTTCTTCAGCGTCGACGCCGGCGAGGACGAGCCGGTCGGCGGCCTGACGGCCGAGGACTTCGAGATCTACGAGGACGGCGACCTCGTCTCGAAGTTCGAGAGCAAGCAGACCATCCAGAACCCCGAGGTCGCGGCGGTCATGTACACGATGCTGCTCGTCGACATGAGCGGCAGCATCACCGAGTCGGGCCAGGCCGACGCGCTCGTCGACGCCGCGCAGTCGTTCAGCGACCGCGTGGGCAAGAGCCAGAAGGTCGGCGTCTACGCGTTCGATGGCGAGGTAAAAATCCACTCCGTCGTCCCGTTCACCGAGGCGCAGGGCTCGGTGCAGGGCGGGCTCGAGGGGCTCCGGACCTACAAGCCGCGGGACACGTCGACCAACCTCCACGGCGGCGTGGTCGAGGGCATCCGCGAGCTCAAGAAGCAGCTCGACAGGGACCGGCGGCCGCTCAAGTTCGGCACGCTCGTCGTGTTCTCCGACGGCACCGATCGCGCGAACCGCGTGAGCCGGGAGGACATGCTCAAGGAGCTCGACAAGGAAGAGTACGAGAACTACCAGATCTTCGTCGTCGGCGTCGGCGCCGAGATCGAGAAGGCGCGGCTCGACGAGATCGGGCGCGACGGCACCGAGCTCGCGGCGGACCAGGCCAAGGTCAAGGAGTCGTTCGACAAGATCGCGGCGAAGATCGAGGCGCACATGAAGCGCTTCTACCTGTTCTCGTACTGCACGCCGGCGCGCGCGGGGGAGCACGAGGTGGAGATCAAGGCGATCCGGAAGGATCCCTCGGCGTCGGGCTCGGTCTCGTGGAAGTTCAACGCCGACGGGTTCGGGCCGCCGCCGGAGTGCGATCCCAACACGCCGCCGTCGTTCGATCTGAAGGCGACCGCGCCCGCGGTGGACGGCGACGGCAACGGCGGCGGCGGCGCGAAGGCGAACTTCAAGGCGAGCGCCGGCGTGAAGGTCGAGGCGAAGTGACCGGCGTCGCGGCCGCGCATCGCGGCGCGGCGCCGCGAACCGGCTGCGCCGCCCGGCGAGCCTGATTCACCGAGGCGCGCGTCCCGGCGAGGCGCGCCTCTCTCCCCCACTCCCGCCACTTCCCCACTCCCCCTCTCCACCGCGCTCACGCGCGTGAGCTCGGCAGCGGCGCCTGCGGGGGCGCGGCGCGCGCGGCGTGCACGGTCCGCCAGACGGTGGCGCCGAGGATGACGGCGCCGCCCGCCGTCGACCAGAGCCCTGGGCGCTCTCCGACGAAGAGGAGCGCCCAGACGGGGTTGAGCACCGGCTCCACCAGCGCCAGCAAGGAGGCCTCGACGGCCGGCGTGTGGCGCATGCCGCGGCTGAACAGGACGTAGGACAGGCCGATCTGCACCGCGCCCAGGAACACGAGGAGCGCGAGGTCGAGCGGCCCCGGGCGGGCCGCGCCGCCGAGCGCCATCGGCAGCGCGCCGAGGCACGCGAGGAGGTTGCCCCAGACGAGCACCACGGGGTTGTCGTCCGGGGTCGCGCGGAACGCCATCACGCACAGCGCGAACGCGAGCCCGGAGAGGAGCGCGAGGGCGTTGCCGAGGAGCTGTCCGGCAGAGAGCTGGTCCAGGAAGAAGAGCGCGAGGCCCACGATGAAGACGGGCGCCGCGAGCTTCTCGCCGCGCGAGGGCCGCTCCCCGAGCAGCCAGGGGCTGAGCAGCAGGACGTACACGGGCGCGGTGGACTGGAGGAAGATCGCGTTCGCGGCCGTGGTCAGCTTGGTGGCCAGCACGAACAGCACCATGACGGCGGCGTAGACGGCCGCGGCCGCGAGCGCGCGCCGCGAGGGCCAGCGGCGCGCGCCGGGCATGGCCAGGCCCAGCGCGAGCGCCGCGACCAGCGCGCGGCCCGAGGCGACCTGCCACCCGTCGAGGGAGACCAGCTTGATGGCCGCGCCTCCGGTGGACCAGAGGACGGCGGCGGCGAGGATCATCAGCCGAGCGCGGACCATGAGGGTGCGGGCGCCGAGCCTAGCGGAACATGGACGCGATGCTCAGGGGGCACCCAGGAGAGAACGCCTCGTCTCCTGGCGCTCCTGGCGTCCTGACGGCTCATGATCACCCTGGCCCGTGAGCCTGGCAGTCGGTCAGCGCGGCGGCTCGGGGATGAACTCGGCGCCGAGCCGGAAGATCAAGAAATCCCTGATGACGTTGCTGCTGCCGCCGGGCCACAGGAACGGGCTGCCGGTGCTGCGGCTCGGGTCCCACTCGTACCACATCCACCGGGCCCCCTCGTCAATGCCGCAGACGATCGGGAACTCGTTGCCGGGCTGCGGGTCGTCGCGGGGGGTGTCGTTCGCCTCGCCGAACACGACATGACCGCGGTCGGACACCTCCGTCGTCACCCAGCCGCCGCTGGTCGTCTGCGGATCCAGATCTCCACCGTTGCAGCGCGCGATGTGCTGGTTGACGGTCTCCAGCGTCGGCCCGCGCGAGCCGAGATCGTAGTCCTCGCCGGTCGCGCAGACCTCCCACGCGCCGTCGCCGGTGAAGACGGGATCCGCGCCCTCGCGGAAGAACTGGCCGAGCACGCCCTGCGTCGTGAGGATGTCGGCGTAGGTGACGATGTAGAGATAGCTTCCGGCGTCGGCGGACCGGGCCGGCACCGTGTACGACTCGGGCCCGTGGCCGACGGGACAGGAGAATATCTCGTCCGCGAGGAGGTTCTCGACGCCGCCGAAGTAATTCAGGAGCTTGTCGCCGGTCCCGTAGCCGAAGCCATAGGCGTTGTCGGCCGTGATGATCACGCTCACGTCGGTCGAGAGCCCGCTCCCCCCACCGACCCCCCCGGCGATCTCACCGAGATCGTTCCCGCCACCGCCCCCCGCGCCCCCGGCGCCGGAGCCGGCGGGGGGGCCGACGGGATCCCCGGAGCCAGCGTCCGAACACCCGGAGCCATGAAGCGCAACAGCGAAAGCCAGAGCAGGAACGAGACGTAGGTGCATTGCACAAGGATCGGCGAAGTCGCGCCGTGCGTAAAGCCCCACCGGGACGCCCGTTCGAGGGATCCCGGCGTCGCGCGAAAGCCGCGCTGGCCTCGACGCGCGGGCGCCGACAAGCCCGCGCGCGCCGGTCAGGGCACGATCTCCCGGATGCTCCCCTTCTTGTACAGGAGACCGTCGGGGCCCACCCCGTCGCTCCGGAAGTAGACGCTGAGGTTCGGTTTGCCGGTCTCCGAGCCCGGGCGGGTCGGTTCCCGGGTGAGCCGCATGGCGGGATCGATCCCGGGCTGGCAGGGCTCGCCCCCCACGCCGAAGTCGGTCCCCTGGTCGACGTGCTCGTGGATCTTCACCCAGGCGCCGCCGTTCGCGCCGTCGGTCTCATCGATCCAGAGCTCCTGCTTCACATCGCCGTTCGGCAGGTCGTAGACGAGCTGCTTGTAGCCGATCCATACCTGCTCTGGCATGCCGCCTTCCCAGCGCGTCTTTCCGAGGATGGCCGTCGAGGCGGGGTGGCTCGTCTCCTTCTCGAAATCGATCTTGCCGTCGTAGCGCATGCGGGCGGCGATCCCTCGCGTATCGCACCTGTTGACGTCCTCGTCGCCGATCGTGCCGTGGTTGGTGCGCGCCATGGCGACGAGGCCGCCATAAGGTGTCCCGTCGTCGTCGGCGCGCAGGAAATACACGGTCACCTCGACGTCGGTCCACGGGTCGGCGAGCGCGGGATCGTGCACGTACATCCGCGGGACGTCGCCGCTGATCGCGAGGATTCCCTGGCCGTCGGTCTCATAGGAGGCATCGCCATGGTCGGCGTCGAACCAGGCGTCGGCCGGGTCGATCCCCGAGAACGTGCGCGCGACGCCGTTGTCCCAGGTCGAGAACCACGCCTTGCCGGAAGGCAGCGTGGGCCGCAGCATCGCGATCCCGAACCGGTCGATGAGGGCCGCGTCCCCGCCCCCGGCGCCGGTCGAGCTCGACACCTCGGCGCTGCTCGATCTCGATGCAGACGAACCCTCGCCGGCTCCGCCGCCGAGACCGCCGTTGCCCTCGCTGCTGCTGAGACCGCCGCTGCCGCCGGCGCCGCCGAGGCCGCCTGACCCGGACTGGCTTCCTACCGCGGGAGCGCCATCGTCGCCGCAGCCGACGTGGCTCGAGCCGACGACAGCCGACATGAGGACGATTGCGTTCCTCAAGAAAGTTCGCATTCCTCCGGAGTAACACACGACGGTCGCAGCGAGCGAGCATGAACGAGCCGACTCATCTGTCGACTCATCTGTCGCGCGCAGCGCGTCACGAGGCGCATCGACAGGGAGGCGATCACGAGGGCCACGCGGCCGAAATCCGCTTGCCTGACGTGCGTTTTCGACGCCCGGAGCGCCGCGCGGGCCTTGCCAAGAGGGGGGGAGTCCCCAAGGTTGGTCCGGTTCATGGAGCTCAAGCGAAAGCTCGCGATCCTCGCGGACGCCGCAAAGTACGACGCTTCGTGCGCGAGCAGCGGCTCGCGCCGCCCCGCCCTGCCGCAGGGGATCGGCAGCACGGAAGGCATGGGCATCTGCCACAGCTACACGCCGGACGGCCGCTGCGTCTCCCTGCTGAAGATCCTGCTGACGAACGTCTGTATCTACGACTGCCAGTACTGCGTGAACCGCCTGTCCAGCGACGTGGAGCGCGCGAGGTTCTCGCCCGGGGAGGTGGTCGCGCTCACGCTCGACTTCTACCGGCGGAACTACATCGAAGGGCTGTTCCTGAGCTCGGGAGTCCTCAAGAGCCCTGATTATACGATGGAGCAGCTCGTGGCGGTCGCCCGGTCGCTGCGCGAGGAGCACCGGTTCGGCGGCTACATCCACCTGAAGGCGGCGCCCGGCGTCTCGCCCGAGCTCCTCGACGTGGCCGGGCGGTACGCCGATCGGCTCAGCGTCAACGTCGAGCTGCCGACGCAGCGGGATCTCGCGGCGCTCGCGCCCGAGAAGACGATGCCGGCCATCGAGGCCGCCATGACGGAGATCCACGCGCGGATCGTCGAGGCCCGCGACGACCCGAGCCCGCGCAGGCCCGCGTTCGCGCCCGCGGGGCACAGCACGCAGATGATCGTGGGCGCGACGCCTACGAGCGACCGGGAGATCCTCGCCACCGCCTCCCGGCTGTACACCGCGCACGGGCTGCGGCGCGTCTACTACTCCGCGTTCAGCCCGATCCCGCACGCCGACGCCCGGCTCCCGGCCGAGTCGCCGCCGCTCGCGCGCGAGCACCGGCTGTACGAGGCGGACTGGCTGATCCGGTTCTACGGCTTCTCCGCGGGCGAGCTCCTCGGCGCGGCGTCGCCCAACCTGGATCTGACGATGGATCCGAAGCTCGCGTGGGCGCTCGCGCACCGCGAGTTCTTCCCTGTCGACGTGAACACCGCGCCCCGGGAGGCGCTCCTCCGCGTCCCGGGGCTCGGGGTGCGGACGGTCCAGCGCGTGCTCGCGATGCGCCGCCACCGCGCGGTCCGCATGGCCGACCTCGCGCGGCTCCGCGTCCCGGTCGCCCGCGCGGCGCCGTTCCTGGTCACGGCCGACGAGCACCGCAGCGCGGCGCGGGATCTCGACCGCGCCGGGCTCGCGCAGCGGGTCCGCCCGCCGGCGCAGCTCGGCCTGTTCGAGGCGCGCGAGGTGGCGCGCTCCGGGGAGCTGTGATCCGCGCGCCCATCCCGCCGACGTTCGAGGCCTTCCGCGACGCCGCCCGCGCGCTGCTCGCCCGCGAGGCGCCGCCCGAGGACGTCCTCTGGGAAGACGTGGCGGCCGAGGGCCAGGGCGTCCTCTTCGGCGCGGCGCCCGGCGCGCCGGCCGCCCCCGTCAGCGCGGCGCCCGGCGCGTCCGACGCCGCGCCGCGCCAGCGCGTCCCCGCCGCCTACATGCGCCTCGCGGCCGCGGTCGCCTGCCACCGCGACGCGGCGAGGTTCGCGCTGCTCTACCGCGCGCTGTTCCGCCTGACCCACGGCGAGCCCTACCTGCTCGAGCTCGCCGCCGATCCCGACGTGGCGCGGCTGCGCGCCCTGGAGCAGGCGGTGCGGCGCGACGTCCACAAGCTGCACGCGTTCGTGCGCTTCCGGCGGGTCGAGGACGAGGGTGGCGGCGAGCGCTACGTCGCGTGGTACCGCCCGGACCACCGGATCGTGCGCCTGGGCGCGCCGTTCTTCGAGCGGCGCTTCCCGTCGATGGCGTGGTCGATCCTGACCCCGGACGAGTCGGCGCACTGGGACGGCGCCGAGCTCCGCTATGGCCCCGGGCTGCCGCGCGAGGCGGCGCCGCGCGAGGACGAGTTGGAGGAGCTGTTCCGCACCTACTACCGCGCGATCTACAACCCCGCGCGGGTGAACCTCCGGGCGATGCGCGCGGAGATGCCCGTGAAGCACTGGAGCACCCTCCCGGAGCTCTCGGTGATGAGCGAGCTCGTGCGGGACGCGGCGTCGCGCGTCGACGCGATGCAGGCGGGCCGCAGCGGGGCGGCGAGCGCGGCGGAGGCGTACGTGCCCGGCTCGCGCGCGCTCCCGGTGCTCCGCGAGGCGGCGGCGTCGTGCCAGGCGTGCGCGCTGTGCGAGCGGGCGACGCAGGTGGTGTTCGGCGAGGGTCCGGCGGACGCGGCGCTGATGCTCGTGGGGGAGCAGCCTGGAGACGAGGAGGACCTCTGCGGCCGGCCGTTCGTCGGGCCAGCGGGGCGCGTGCTCGACGAGGCGCTCGCCGGAGCGGGCCTGTCGCGCGGCGGCATCTACGTGACGAACGCGGTGAAGCACTTCAAGTGGGAGCCGCGCGGCGAGCGCCGGCTGCACGCGAAGCCCGTCGGCCCGGAGATCCAGGCCTGTCGCGCCTGGCTCCAGGCGGAGGTCGAGGCGGTGCGGCCGCGCGTGATCGTGTGTCTCGGCGCGACGGCGGCGCGCTCGTTCCTCGGCGGTCGGTTCAGCGTCACGCAGAGCCGCGGCCAGGTCTTCAAGACGCCGTGGGCGGAGTCGTGGATGGCGACCTACCACCCGGCGGCGCTCCTGCGCATGCCGGACGAGGCGGCGCGCGCGGGGGCGCGGGCGCATTTCCAGGCGGATCTCGCGAAGGCGGCGAGCTTGCTCGCGGGCGAGGAGCACGGGAGCCGATAGGGGCGTAGCGGACGCTGAAGTACCTGCCCATGTCGACGACGGTCCGCGATGAGCTCAGCGGCCCTTCGATCGACTCGATACATCGTGGAAGACAGCAGAGATTGAACCACAGAGGCACAGAGGGCACAGAGGAGAGAAAAAAAGGATGGAGAACCATATGCCTGACTCTTTATCTCCCTCTCTCCCCTCTGTGCCCTCTGTGCCTCTGTGGTTCAATTCTTCCCATTTACCCCTCACCCCTCGCCGTCCTGGCAGGATTGCGCCCCCGGCGCCCCGGCCCCATGAGCTCAGCAACGCATCGCCCCGCAAAGCGCTGCGCCAAGGGGGGAATCATGAAGAATTCGCTCGTCGCGCTGGTCCTCGGCGCGCTCTCGTTGTCCACCGTGATGTCCAGCAGCGATGTGGCGCAAGCGCAACGCCGGCCACCCGAGGGCTCCTATCTCAGGACGTGCAGGGAAGTCCGGACGGAGCGAGGCACGCTGTTCGCGAGGTGCGCGGACCGGAGGGGGAACTTCCACAGGACGCGCATGGTGGACTTCCGGCGGTGCCGCGGAGACATCATGAACGACAACGGTCAGCTCCGCTGCGCCGGCCGCCGCTGACGCGCGTCGCAGCCGGACAGGGCGCCCTCCGCGAGGAGGGCGCCCTCAGCGACGCGGAAGCGGGGCCCCCGCCGGGATCCGCCCCTCCTCCACGGCCACCACGTACGGCGGCAGCCGGCCGGCCCGCACCGCGCGGACGTCGGCGCGCATCGTCGCCGCGTCGGGGTAGCGCTCGGCCTTGTGGAACGACAGGGCGCGATCCACGACGTCGCACACCTCGGAGGGCACGGCCGGCGCGCACGCAGCGAGCGACGGGGCCCGCTCCGTCGCCGCGGCGATGAGCAGGCGCGCGTCGGCGACCTCGCCGTGGATCGCGCGGCCGGAGAGCAGCCGGAACATCGTGGCGCCCAGCCCGAAGACGTCGGTCCGGCCGTCGATCTCGCGCACGTTCCCCGTCGCCTGCTCGGGCGCCATGTACTCGCTCGTGCCGAGCGCCACCCCCGTCTTCGTCGCCGTCTTGTCCGGCAGCTCCCCCATGCCGAACGGGAGCGGATCGAGCACGCGCGCGATCCCGAAATCGAGCACCTTCACCCGCCCGTCGTACCCGATGTGCAGGTTCTCGGGCTTGATGTCCCGGTGGATGACGCCGTGCGCGTGCGCCACGACCAGCACATCGAGGACCCGCTCGGCCAGCGCCAGCACCTCGCCCGCGGGGAGCGTCCCCGCCCGGGCCATGCGATCGAAGACCGTCTCGCCCTCGAGCACCTCCATCGCCAGGTACGCGGCGCCGTCGCCCGCGACGCCCGACTCCAGCACGAGCGGCAGCCCCTGGCAGAGCGGGCCGACCGCGGCCAGAGCGCTGCCGATCGGCCCCTCGCGCAGGAACCGCTTCCGCAGCTCGTCGATCTGGCTGAGCGACGGGTGAAGGACCTTCACCGCCGCGACCTGGCCGTCGGCGCGCCGGCCGAGGAAGACGCTCGCCATCCCGCCGCCCCCGAGCACGCGCTCCACCGTCCAGGTGCCGATCCGCGTGCCGACGCGCTGCGCCGCGAGCTCCTCGTCGTCCATTGAGGATGCGGAGGGTACCACCCGCTTCACCAGGAACGATCACGAAAGGCCGCGCGGCCAGAGGCTCGCCGCGAGGGCTCGGGAGAGCGGGGCTCCACGCTGGACGCGGGCGCCGGCTCCACCGAGGCTCGCGCGGCTCCTCCGGCCCCCTACGTGCCCCAGCGGCGGCGCTCGTCCTCCTCGTCCGCCGCGTGCCGCTCGTGGCTGCGCGTCAGGGATTCGACGAGCCGCTCGGCAAAGGCGCGGACGAGCGGATCGGGGTCGGCGAGCCACGCGCGCGCGCGTTCGAGCTGCTCGACGTCGTGCTCGGCCAGGCTCGCGACCAATCCATCCGTGCTGTGGATACGGGCGATGATCTCGTCGGCGACCGAGCTCCGCGGCCCGAACCGCTGCACAAGGGCCCGCCAGATGGGATCGAGCTCGGGCGCGCTGGGGCGCATGATCGCTGCGGCTGTGCGACCTCGGCGCGCGTCCTGCCCGACCCATGCGAGGACGTCCTCCGCGGGCCAGGCCAACGAGGAGCGATGATGAAACATGAACGCCATCTGCAGGCGCCCCGCCGCGGGGTCGCGCCGGTCCAGGGCCGCCGCGACCGCCTCCCACGCCGCTCGGGCGTCACGCGCGGCGGCCGCGTGCAGCGCCTTCCACGCATGATCCTTGGCGCCACGAGGCTGCGATAGCGCGACGAGCGCGAGGTCCGCGACGGGCGCCGCCTCCCCCTGCTCGACGAGGAGCCGCGCCCCCCGCTCCCAGAAGTGGTCGGTTATGCCGTGCACGCGGTGGGGCGAAAGGCGTTCGAGCGCCCTGAGCAGGAGCGCTCGCAAAGGCGCCACGCGCTCGGGTCGGTCCTGGATGCGTTCGACGAGTAGCTCCAGCGCCGCCGCGGCATGCTCGATCGGCGTCCCCTCGACGAGCGCCCCCGCGAAGGCGGCGAACGCCGCCTCGCTCACCTGGAGCAGCCAGCGCCGACGCCGGCCCAGCTCCAGCACGCAGGCCTCATCGAGGAGGCCGCCCTGCACCGCCCGCTGGACCCAGGCGAGGCGCTCGTCCGTCGCGCCCAGCTCCATGACGGCCAGCGCGAGCAGCGGCGCCTCGGCCGCGTCCAGCTTCAGATCGCTCAGGACCGCTTCCGCCGCGGCGCCTCGGCCCGCCTGCGCCCAGCCGCCCAGGTAGCGCGCGAAGACGGCTCGCTTCCTCCACGCCCGCACCCCGTGGCACGCCCTCGCCCGCTCGCGGAGTCCCGCGAACAGGATCCCGCGCTCGTCGCACCGGCCCAGCGCGTAAGCGAACACATGCGCGCGTACGGCTTCGTCGGACACAAGCCAGTCCAGCTCGTCCAACATGGGCACGTCACCCGCGAGCCCCTCGCGCGCGAGCGCATCGTCGAGCGCGTCGTCGTCCTCGCGAAGCGCGGCCGGTCCCCACGCCCCAACGCGCTGGCGAAGGCGCTCCCTGAACGATGACGGCGCGAGCAGCGCCTCGAGCCGCCCGGGGTACGCGCTGTCGGGCGCGAGCCAGTCCGCGTCGTAGGCGCGCACGGCCTCGAGGACATCGCGGAGCTGGACGCGCTCGGATTCCGTGAAATCGTCCAGGTGCGCGGCGAGGGTCGCCATGGCGTGGTCGCCCATCCCGGCCCGGACTGCGCCGCGCAGCTCATCGGCGACCGCTCGCTTCGCCTTGGCCGCCACGTACGGATGGGGATCGCCGAAGCGCGCGCCGAGGAGCGTCCAGGCCTGGGCTCGGGCCAGGCGGGCCTCCTCACCCGTGGGTGCTGTCCAGGCGCCGTCGATCGCCTCGTGCGCGACGCGGAACGCCCTCGTCGCCAGGACCGCCTGGATGCCCTCGAGGGCGACCGTGCGCACGGCGGGATCGGGATCGTTCAGGCGATGTTCCAGGAGGGCCATGCGCTGGGCGAGCGATCGGTGCGTCGCGTTGAGCTCGACGAGGAACAGGCCCGCCCAGGTCGCCGTGGCGTTGTTCGCGTACGACTCGTTCTCAGCCTGGGCGAGGCGGAGCAGCGCGGCCTCCGCGTCCTCGAAGGCGTCCGCGCGGGTCGCGAGCTCCTCCAGGGCGAACACGATCCCGCGGCGCTCCTCGACGCGCACGCGCAACTCGTCGATGCTCGACGCCTCGATCCGCCGGCGGAGCTCGCGCCCGGTCGCGCCTGGCGCATGCCGGGCGACGAACCGGAGGCGCGGCCCGAGCAGGCCGAGGGACCTGAGCTCCCCCCAGTCCGCCGGCGCCCGCTCCAGATCCTCGACGCCGACCCGAGCCATGCCGATGAGGAGCTCGCGGGGGAGCCCGAGCCGCAACAGGGTCTCGAAGAAGTCGTCCAGGTAGAGCTGGCCGTATTGGACCAGCGTCCGGCCTCCCGGGTCGTGTCCCCCGTCCGGGTCGAGGAGCCACGCGATCACCTCCCGCTCGAGCACGAGGGGTGTCACGTACTTGTACTTCCAGCCTTGATTGCGCCGGAGGATCCCGCGCCTCACGCACTGAACCGCCACGTCGAACAGGTCCTGGCCGCGCTCAAGACCGACGGCGCGGGCCACCTCCTCCCGCTGCGCCGGCGAGAGCTCGCCCCAGTCGATCCGTCGCGTGATCGACGCGGCGAGCAGGCAGCGCGCACGGCGGAGGCGGAGCGCCTCGATCTCCGGACCTCGATCCGCCTCCCAGGAGGCAGCGAGCGCCCACTGCGCGGCCTCGTGGAGGTCGCGCGGCGGCCGCCCCTCGACGAGCGACTCGCGCGCGAGCAGGGCGACGAACCAGGGATAGCCCTCGCTCAGCCGGGCGATGTCGTGCACTCTCTCGGCATCGGGGGGTCCTCCGAGCACATCGGCAGCGAGCGCCCGGGTGGCGTTCGAGTCCAGCGGCGTGAGGTACCAGCGCGGCGAGAGCCTCGCCATTGCCAACACCTGCTCTGGCGCCGGCGTCACGACGAGGAGCCGCGCCGAAGCGTGCGGCCCTGCGGCGGCGACGAAGCGCGCGGCGAGGGAGTCGACCTGGATCGTTGGACAGTCATCCACGATCAAGACGACAGTCGGGTGGCGAGCCAAGAGCCGTCCTGGGCCGAGCGCATCGAGCGCCTCCTCCGGGCTCCAAGCGACCCGCACGCGCTGCGCGATGCTCAGGTCGCCCGCGAGCGCCTCCAGCACCAAGCGCGTCTTGCCGACCCCAGGGGGGCCGACGAGCCACGCCGAGACCTCGCGGGGCGCGGACGGGGCGCGCCGGACGAACGCAAGGAGCGCGTCGCGCAACGTCGCACGCGCGGCGTCGTCCGTGAATGCCGGTTCGTCCCTGTTCCTGTCCTCCCGGTGCTGGACGCGCCACGCGTCGAGGCCGTGCAGCAGCGGGACGAGGCCGAAGCGGTCGGCCCACGCGGCGATGCTCCCGCCCTCTGGCTGGCGCGCGCGCAAGAAGCCGGTGAGCGCGTGGGCGTCGAGGATCTCGATGCGCGCGCTGGGGTCCTCCGCGTCCGGCCGCTCCTGTTTCATGCGGTCCCAGAGCGCTGCGGCGAGGTGCTTGTGGGGGGTTCGCTTGACGCCGTTCCTCTCGACCTCGTAGTCACGCTTTCCGATGGTGTTGATGAGCAGCTTGAAATAGCCGCCTTCCAGGAGCACCTCGATCACCCTGCCAGGGCCCTTGCGATCATGCACGTCCCGCAGCGCGAGCTTGGGCCAGTTCTCCCCGGTCTTGCAGCTGTAGGCCGTGCGGACCTGCCCGTCCTCCGTGAGCGGGGTCAGGATATGCGCTTTCTGGTAATCGATCTTGGGAGTGACGGGCGACCGCTTCACGGTGAGCAGGATGTCGCGTCCCCCATCCGCAACGCTCCGCCCCGCTGGACCGTCGAGTTCCGGACCGTCGTGCCGCTCATAGGCCTCGAACTGGATCAGATCGAAGCAAAACTGCTCGAACTGGTCGGATTCGAGCGCCTCCAGATGGTCGACCTTGAGGTCCGTCCAACCGAGGGGGTCGCGAGTCACACTGGGACTATGGGCCGGCGACGCCTCACGGGTCAACGAAGTCCCCCGCCATCGAGAGGATGGCGACAGCGAACGCCGGACGTCGCCCGCTCAAGCGAACGAGCCAGGCGGACGTCGGATCCTTCACCATCGAGGCGGTCGCGCTCGGCATGCGGTCGTCCGACCTCCCTGGCACCTGCCTCTCCCAGCAGATGCGATCCGTCGCGCCCCCTCCGCCACCCCCTCGCGGTCCACTCGATCCGTTGCGCCCCCCTGCCGCCATCCCACACAACGGACCCGATCCGTTGCGCCCCCCCTGCCGCCATCCCACACAACGGACCCGATCCGTTGCGCCCCCCCTGCCGCCACCCCCTCGCAACGGATCCGATCCGTCGCGCCCCCCTGCCGCCACCCCCTCGCAACGGATCCGATCCGTCGCGCCCCCCCCGTCGCCACCCCTTCGCGGCCCACTCGATCCGTCGCGCCCCCCCTGCCGCCACCCCCTCGCAACGGATCCGATCCGTCGCGCCCCCCTGCCGCCACCCCCTCGCAACGGATCCGATCCGTCGCGCCCCCCCCGTCGCCACCCCCTCGCGGCCCACTCGATCCGTCGCGCCCCCCCTGCCGCCACCCCCTCGCAACGGATCCGATCCGTCGCGCCCCCCTGCCGCCACCCCCTCGCAACGGATCCGATCCGTCGCGCCCCCCCCCGTCGCCACCTCCTCGCAACGGATCCGATCCGTCGCGCGCCCCCTCCGCGACCCCTCGATCACGGCCGTCTCTGCCGGTGGCCGTGCTGATACCGTGCGCCTGAGTTCCTCGCGGTTCTGCGTTCGCGGTAGGCCCCGGGAGGGGGTGCACGTCGGGCGTCTTGGCAAGACCTACCCCTTCTGCGGCTTCCACGCGTCGTCCTGATAAAAATAGTTCGGCTTCAGGATCTTGTTCTCCATGTTCGTGTGGAACACCGCCATGGTCGACGCCGACATCGGCGGGACGATCCACGTCCAGTCCGCGTAGACCGGGCGCCCGCACTCCCGCTCCTGCTGCTCGAACTTCTTGAAGTACTCCGACAGCGCGTGGTGATCGAGGATGCGCACCTTCGCCTGCCGGAACGAGTGCAGCACCGCGATGTTCAGCTCGACCAGCGCGGCGTCCTGCCACAGCGTGTCGCTGCGCGACCGGTCGAGCCCGAGCCGATCCGCGATGAGCGGTAGCTGGTTGTACCGCGTCACGTCGCTGAAGTTGCGCGCGCCGATCTCGGTCCCCATGTAGAAGCCGTTGAACGGCGCCGCCGTGTACTGCACCCCGCCGACGTCGAACGCCATGCTGGAGACCGCCGGCAGCGCGTGCCACTTCAGCCCGAGCTCGGCGAACCACGCGTGGCGCGGGTGCACGATGGGCACCTCGAGCACCCGATCCCGCGGCAGCTCGAACCACCGCGGCCGGGCGTCGCCGATCTGGACGATCAGCGGCAGCAGGTCGAAGCGCGTCCGCTCCCCGCCCGGCCAGCCCAGCGCCAGCGCCTGCTCCGTCAGCTCCACGTTCGCCGGATCGCCGAGGACACCCCCGTCCGGCAGCCGGTAGCCCGCATACCGGACGAGCTGCCCGTTCCAGATGCGGATCCGCGGCTCCCCCGGCCTGAACACCGACATCATCGCCCGGATGTCGCCCCCGTTCGTCGCCATGTCGAGGTGCTCGACCAGCGCCCCGAAGATCTCCTCCTCCGTCTTCAGGTGACGCAGGTCGCGCACGTGCAGCGTCGACCAGAAGAAGCGCCCGATGCACCGCGAGCTGTTGCGCCACGCCAGCCGGGCCCCGTACGCCAGCTCGTCGGGCAGGTGCGCGTAGGTCCCGGTCTTCTCCAGGCTCGCCCGCACCTCCTGCCAGCGCTCCTCCGCGGCGGAGGGCACCCCGAGCTCCGCATAACACTGGCGCAGGAACGCCTCGGCCTCGGTCAGGATCGCCGCCGGCGCGGTGGGCGTCAGGTGGAACGAGCCGTGTTCCACGGGACAGACCCCGCCCGCCGCGCGGGCGGCGCCGGCCCGCCGGAGCGGCATCGGCCGGATCGCGCCCCCGGTGTCGACGTTCGACGTGAACAGCTCCCGCTGGATCGCGTCCTCCGGCCAGCCCGCCGCGCGCAGGTGCTCGTGCGCGTCGCGCATGAACCCCTCGGGCCCGCACACGAGCGCCCGCGACCCCGGCCGGTAGGGGTACAGCTCCGCCACGTCCCCCCGCGACAGCCGCCCCTCCGCCTTCGTCGCGCGCAGGCGGAACGCGACGCCGGGCGCGCGGCCGGCGATCGCGCGCAGCTCCTCCTCGAAATAGAGGAAGTCCGCCGCGTGCGACGCCGACCAGTCCAGCAGGAACCCCCGCAGATCGGCGCGGGCAGCCCGCCCGTCGAGCGCCCGCAGCATCGCCATCGCCGGCGTCACGCCGATCCCGCCCGCGAGGAACACCACCCGGTCGACCGGCGGCCCCGGCAGGACGAAGCTGCCCCGCGGCGCCGAGGCGCGCAGCAGCGAGGCCGCGGCGCGCTCGCACAGCCACCGCGAGAACACCCCGAGCTCCTCGCGCTTCACCGTGATCTCGTACTCCCCGCCCGCGACCGCCGGCGCCGAGAGCGTGTACGCGCGCGCCACCCAGCGCCGATCGAGGTAGCCCTGCACGAGCACGTGCTGCCCGGGCACCGACGCCGCCGGCGCGCCGCCGACCGGCGCGAGCTTGACCTGGAAGATCCCAGGAGAGAGCTCCTGCGCCCCCTTCACCTCGGCCTGCACGAGGCTCGACCCGCCGAACATCTCCTCGATCGCCGGGACGCACCCGCCGCAGATCTGGCCCGCCCGCGTCCGCTCCGACAGCGCGGCGCGGCTCTCGCACCCGGCCTCGATGAGGCTCGAGATCTGCCCGCGCTTGACCCCGGCGCAGTTGCACACGACCTCCTCCGGCTCGAACAGCGCCGCGGGCTGATCGAGCTTCAGCTCGCCGAGCTCCCGGAAGGTCGCGAGCTGCCAGCCGGGCAGCGAGGCGCGCGCCATCAGCAGCCGCATCGCGGACGGAAGGCCCTGCCACTCGCCCTCGACGTGCACCCCCACGAGCTGTCCGTCGGAGACGAGCAGCGCGCGGCGCTTGTCGCGGTCGCCGCACACCACCCACCGCAGGCTCGTGGGCGGCGCGTCCAGCCACCGCGCCGCGACGCCGCTCCCGTCGAGCGCGCGGGAGAGCGCCAGGATCCGGCCGCTACCGTCCACCACCTTCGAGATCGCCGCCGCCTTGCCGGCCAGCGCGCCCATCACGGCGCTGCTCTCGACGAGCCCCTCGCGCAGGGAGAGCAGCCCCTGCCCGGGCAGGAGGTGGACGTTCACGTGATCGAGCGCGCGCCGCTCGGCCCACGCGTCGACGCTCGCGGGCGGCAGCTCGAGCCAGGCCTCGTCGGCCCCGCGGGCCCCCTCGGGGATCCCTTCCCTCACCAGGCCCGTCCAGCCCTCGATCAGCGCCTCGGCCGCCGCCTTCCGCAGCCCCGTCCGGACCAGCGCCGCCACCGCCGCGTCGGCCGGCGTGTCCGCGTACCGGATCTCGAAGCTGTCCTCGCGGAGGAGCTGCTGGACGAGGTTGTCGAGCCGTCCCCGCAACCCGGCGGTGAACTCCTCGAAATCGATCGTCCCGTCCCCTGTCGTGTCCGCCGCGTGGAGCAGCGCCCTCGCCTCGTCGGCCGGGACACCGAGGCCGGTGAGGTACGGCAGGATCTCGTCCTCGCTCAGCGCGCGGTTGTGGTCGCGATCGATCTCCTCGAACCGCCGCCAGGCGAAGCGCTCGCTCGCGAGACCGAGCCGGACGGCGCGGGACAGCGCGGCCGCCACCTGCGCGCCCGTGCACGCGGCGGGGCCGCAGACGACGGGCGGCGCGGCGCCGGGCTGCTCGAGCGCGCGCTGCGCCATGCGGGCCACGTCGGCCGGCGCCACCCAGGGCAGCGCGCCGTCGCCGAGCGGCAGCGGCAAGGTGCGACGGAGCCGGATGTCGTCGCGCCAGAGGTCGAGGGCGCTGAGCAACGGTCCGTGAGAGACGACGGTCAGCCGCTGACCAGCGCCGCGGAGAAATGCCTCAGCGTCGCGAATCTGCCGCCCCACGCCGGTCGAGGCAGGAAGGTACGGCGCCACCCAGAGGAGGTGTGACGCGCCGCTCTCCCTGGCCGACGCGAGGAGCGTGCGCGCCGCGACGAGCGGATACGCGAGATCCGCGGTGCTCAGCACGAGCGCGATGGCCGGCTCCGCGGGCTCGAACGGCAGGGCCTGGAGGAAGGAAGCGAGGTCGTTGGTCGGCTCGGAGCAGACGATCTTGAGGAAGCTCATGGTGCTCGGCGGTGGCGGCCGCAGGGGAGCCGTTGAGCTCCCGCGCGCCGGTCGATGGACGGGATGCGCCGCGGACGCGCGGATCGCTCCGTCCAGGATACGCGGCAGCGCCCCGCGGGCCGAGATTCCAGATGCAAGCCCGAACGCCGCACACCGTCGCGTCAAGTCGTTGAAACGGCGCGCGGCGTCAGGAGCTCCCGCATTTTTCCTGAAGGGAATCCGTCTGCGCGTAACAATCTGCCCCATGGGGCAGTTTGGCGCTCTGGTCAGCTTTCTCACCTTGTCGGGAGATGCCGTCCATGTAGCGACTCCTGATCGGGCGCGATCTGGATAGCCGCTGACCCTCGCCGTGGATCGAGCGCCCTCACCCGGGTGTTCCGGCGAGCGATCTTTGCTGGATTTGCGGGAAATTCGCCTCGATCGCGCGGGGCGCACCGACGCGGCCGCGCCTGCCGGCGCGCGCTCGAGCTCCGCGCTGCGCGCTCCGAGGTGGTGACGCGAAGTGTACGACTGCGAACCGGACATACGGGCACGATCCTTGAATTCGCTCGCTCAGAGCGCAGCCATGAACACCCTTACTTCCGAGCGGCCCCTGGCGATGATGAGCAAGCAGACGCGGTCGTCGGCCGCGTGCCGTCCCGCGATGGACACCGCGCGTCACGCCGTCCTCGAGGGCGTGACGATGAAGCCCGTGAACGTCGCCGAGGCGCTTGTCGCCCTGCAGACGGTGGCCGCGCGGCTGCGCGAGAAGAACGACCCGCGCGCGGTGTTCCCGGACGTGTACGCCGTGATCACGCGCCGCGTGAAGGAGGCGGTGATCGACGGCACGGACGACAGGTTCCTCGAGCCCGCGTGGATCTCGCGGCTCGCCGGGATCTTCTGCGAGTACTACCTGAAGGCGCTCGCGGCCTCGCTGGACGGGCGCTCCACGGGCGTCGAGGCGTGGGACGTGGCGTTCCAGTGCAACAGCGCGCGCGGGACGGCGGCGGCGGTGCACGCCCTCCTCGGCATCAACGCGCACATCAACTACGACCTGGCCCTCGGCCTCTACCAGAACATCGTCCAGCACGGCGCGGAGCAGGACGCCCGCCTCCTCGCCCGCTACCGCCACGACCACGACCTTGTGAATGAAATTCTCGCGGCGGCGATGCCGGAGATCTTCGCGATCCTGAGCGAGCGCTACGGCTGCCCGCTCGCCCGGATCGCGACCGTTACCCGGGACGTGCAGCGCACGGTCTCCAGCGCCGTGCTCTTCATGCTCAAGATGTGGCGCGACAGGGTCTGGGACGACCTGCTCTCCCTGCTCGCGCAGAAGCGCGAGGCGGACCGGCGCGCGGTGGTCGCGCGCATGAACCAGCACGCCGGGAAGGTCGCGCGCACGTTCTCGGCGGGCAACGGGGCGCTCCGCGCGGTCGTGCCGGGCGCCGCGGGGCTCCGGAGCGCCGCCCTCACGCTGGCGATGGCGGCCTGAGGCGGGCGATCCCGGCGAGCTGCCCGCAGGCGCCGCCCACGTCGCGCCCGCGCGGCCGACGCACCAGCGTGGTCACGCCGTGGCCGGACAGCCGCGCGACGAACGCGTCGAGCCGCGCCGCGGACGGCGGGCGGAGCGCCGGATCGGGGCCGGGGTTGCACGGGATGACGTTCACGCGGCACCGGAGCCCGGCGACGTACGCCGCGAGCAGGTCGGCGTCCTCCGGGGCGTCGTTGTAGCCGTCGAAGAGCACGTACTCGAACAGCACGCGCCGGCCCTGCGGCAGCGATCGCGCGAGCGCCTCCTTGAGCGCCGCCATCGGGAACCGCGCGTTCACCGGCATGATCGCCTGCCGCCGGGCGTCGTCCGGGGCGTTGAGGCTGACGGCGATCTCCGCGCGCGCCTCGCGGAAGAACGGCTCGATCTTGTCCGCCACCCCGACGGTGCTCACGGTCACGTGCGACGGCGCGAACCGGAACGCGCGCGGGTCGGTGAGCAGCCGGATGGCCTTGAGCACCTCGCCGAGGTTGTCGAACGGCTCCCCCATGCCCATGAAGACGAGGTTCCGGAGCGGCGCGCCGCCGCGCTCGGCCGCGAGCGCCCGCGCGATCCGGACCTGATCGACGATCTCGCCGGCGGCGAGCTGGCGCGCGAGCCCGAGCCGCCCCGTCTCGCAGAAGGCGCACGCGCGGGCGCAGCCGACCTGGCTCGAGACGCAGAGCGTCGTGCGGGCCGGCCCCGGGATGAGCACCGACTCGATGAGCGCGCCGTCGCGCGCGCGCAGGACGAGCCGGAGCGTGTCGTCCGTCGAGGGCGCCTGCTCGGCGATCTCGAGCGACAGACCGGGGTCGAGCGCGAGCAGCGCCTCGTGCGCCCACGCCCCGACGCCCAAAGCGGCGAGCGCGGGCGCGTCCCACGCCGGCGCGGGCGCCCCCGGCTCCGCCCCGAACGCGTGGCGCACCACCTTGCCTGAGACGGCGCGCGCCGCCGACGCCGTGCCGCCGGCGTTGCGGAGGAGCTCGGCGAGCGAGGCCGCGTCGTGGTCGGCGAGCCGTACGCGCGAACGTGGGACGCGCGCGCTCCTCCGGATCAGCGGGCGAGCGGCGACCTGCGCCGGCGCCGGCGGGTCGCCGGCGCGGAAGGCCGGCGCGATCTCCTCGGGGATTTCCGGAACGCGCATGCGCACCAGCTAGCACGCCCCGCGCGGCGCCGCGCGGTCCAGCGACCGTCGCTCACCGTCCATGCCCCTCCATGTCGTCGCGTGTCTGTCAACGAGAACCCGCGAACCGGGTCAGGATCCGCCGGGCATGGACGGAACCTGCGCGTCGCCTGGGGCCATCGGGTGACCAACCTGTGGACAACCCTGTGGACCGCCAAACCCGGCTCAAACGCGTGATTTTTGGGTTGCGGATCGGTGCCGGAGGAGGGAGTTTAGCCCCCGGAAATTCTGCGGCGCGTCGGGCCGCGGAGTGCCCGAGATCGCAGAAAATCGGTGGCATCGGTGTGGACGGCGCGTCCATGCCCGGGTCGGCTGTTGCCGGCGCCGGGGCTTGGAGGAGCTGTCGCCCGCACGAGCAAACGAGTGACCGGGCAGCTTCCTTGAAGGCGCCAGGAAATTCGTGCGGGCTTTCCACAAGCTGGGAACAACCTGTGGATTACTTGCCCGTCCTGCGCCCTTGGCGGGCGTCGTTCGCGCGAGCGGGAGGCCGGGTTCCGGAGCTTTTGTGAAGCTCGTGGACACACCGGTGGGCTACGTTGCGGGCCGATGCCCGTACGCAACGGCCCCGCTTCCTGCGCGCCGCGCGCGCCGCGCGCGCTGCTCGCGATCGCTGCGGCCGGCCTGTCCGGGTGGCTGACCGCGGGCGCGGCGGCCGCGCAGGCGCTGCCGCGGGACGCGCAGGCGGAGGCGGCCCTGAACGAGGCGATGGGGACCGACTACCTCGAGACCCGGTTCGATCAGGCCGAGCGCAAGCTCCGGGCCGCGATCGACGCCTGCGGCCCGTCGGGCTGCTCGCCGGCGATCAAGGCCCGGCTGCACGTCGCGCTCGGGACGGTGCTCGCCCAGACAAGGAAGGAGCTGGGGGACGCGCGCGACGCCTTCGCGGACGCCCTCCGCGTCGATCCGTCGGCGAAGCTGGACCCGCGCCTCGCGACGCGGGAGGTCTCGTCCGCGTTCGAGCAGGCGCGCGCCGCGACCGGCGTCGGGGCGTCGCCGACGTCCGGCGCGCCCGACGCGGCCAGCGCGCGGCTCCGGATGGATCCGCCGCCCGAGCAGCGCGTCCGCACGCCCGTCCCTCTTTATGTGGAGGTCCCGGACGACCTGCTGCCCAGCGTGGAGCAGGTGACCGTCTGGTACCAGCCGCCCGGCGAGGACGAGTTCCGCCCGCTGGTCATGAAGAAGCTGCGGGGCGAGGGGTTCGGCATCAACGTGCCGTGCGAGGTGCTCGGGCGGGAGGGGCCGCTCCGCTACCACGTCGCGGCCGTCGACGGGGACGGCGCGATCCTCGCGAGCGCGGGCGCGCGCGACGCCCCGCTGACCACGCAGATCAAGGCGAGCCTCACCTCGGCGCCGCCGCGCTGGCCCGGCCACGCGCCCCCCGCGACGTGCGCGGCGCCCGAGAAGGAGCGGCCGCCGCAGTGCCTCGACGACCGGCAGTGCAGCCGGGGGCTCGCCTGCGTCGGCGGCGCGTGCGTCGCGCGACCTGCGTCGGACGCCGCGGCGGAGGGCGCGCCGGAGGTCCGCAGGAACTGGGTCGCGCTGACCTTCTCCCCCGACGTCGCGCTGTTCTCCGGCCGGGACGTGTGCGCGGTCGGGTCGCAGGCGAGCGACCATTACGTCTGCCTGCGCGGCGACGGGACCCGGTACGACGGCACGCCGACGCCGGGGGTCGCGAACGACGTGAACCTCGGCTTCGCGCTCGCGACGCTGCGGGTGGCGATCGCCTACGATCGGCTGGTGCTCGACAACCTCACGGTCGGCGGCCGCGTCGGCTTCGCCGCGGGCGGCACGACGGGCGGCGGCGCCTCGTTCCTGCCGCTCCACCTCGAGGCGCGCGCGCAGTACTTCCTCGCGGCGCGACCGTTCGAGCAGCTCGGCGCCCGCCCGTTCGTGCTCGCCGCGGCCGGCGTCGCGCAGGTCGACGCCGAGGTCGACGTGCACGTCCTCGAGGACGCGGCCGCGTGCGGGGCGGCTGCCGACATCACGAGCCCGTGCACGAGGCCGGGCCGGAGCGGTCGCCTCGAGCCCCGGCAGCAGACGCTCGCCGCGACCCGGCAGGCGGGCCAGGGCTTCGCGTCGGCCGGCGTGGGCGTCGCCTATGCGCCGATCGACGCCGTATCGCTCAACCTCGCGCTCCGCGCGGGCCTCACCTTTCCTGCCGTCACCGCCGTCCTCTCTCCCGAGGTCGGCTTCTCCCTGGGGTTCTGAATGGCCGATCCGTCGGATCTGCGCCGGGGCGCGACGCCGCCCGGCGCGCTGCGCAACCCGAAGATCGAGGCGGCGATCGAGCGCGCCGCGCAGCTCGGCGATCCGGCCGAGCTGCTCGCGCTGCTCGATCGCAGCTCCGGGCTCCCCGCCCGGCGCGGCGGCGGGCGCGCGCCCGGCCCCGATCTCGGCCCGAACGCGCCCCTGCCGCGCGTGAACCTGGATCTCGCCCGCGCGGTCGGCGCGTCGATCGCGGACCGCGGCGCGACGGCGGAGCGCCTCCTGCGGGCGCTCTGCGCGAGCGGCGAGGAGTACGCGCTCATCGTGGCCGCGCAGGCGCTCGCGGCGCTCGCGACGCGGGAGGCGCAGGCGGAGCGGTCGGGGAGCGCGGCGGGGGCGGGCGGAGCGGGAGGTCGGCAGCGCGGTCGCGGGGCTCGCGGCGCCCGGGGCGGGCTCGATCCGCTGGCGGAGCTCGAGCAGATCGCCGAGGATCCGCGGCGCCTCGTGCGCGACGGCGTCGTGGCGGCGCTCCGCGCGGTGATCGCGGCGCGGGGTGACGCGGCGATCGGCGAGCTCTCGTCCTGGACCGACGGTTACCTGCAGGCGTACGTCGCGCTCGAGGCGCTCGCGGAGCGCACGCTGCTCACCGGGCTGTCGGCGGGCGCGGAGGTGGTGGCGCGGCTGGAGGAGGCGTTCGCGATCTCGGATCGCTCGCCGCGCGCCGACGAGCGGTTGCAGGGGCTGCGCCTGCTCCGGCAGGGGATGCCCGCGCAGATCGCGACGTTCACGGCCCGCTTCCCCGAGGTCGTGCGCTGGCTCGAGGAGAAGACGCAGGCGGAGCGCCCCGAGTCGCGCGACGTGGTGGCGCAGGCGATCGCGGCGCTCCGGAAGGGGTCCTTCTCGGACGCGGAGACCGGCCGGCTCACCGCCGCGCTCTCCGCGAGCGCCCCGCCCCCGCGCGACGCGGCGCGCATCGTCCAGGGGACGCGCAAGCGGAGCAAGGGGCGGCGGTAGAGGGGGCGGCCGCGCGCGGCGACTCCAGAGAGTCCTCGGGGAGGGCTCCGGTCCTCGGCTCAGACGCCAAGCCGGCGAACCTCGCCGCGAGCGTCCGCCAGCGAAGGGACATGAGCCTCTTCGTCAGTCGCGGGAGGTGCCCAGGCGCCGATGGCGCGCTGCGGTGAGTACTCGCCGTGCTCGATCTTGCGGGCGACGGCCCGCCCATCCTCGTCGTCCTCCTTGTAGCGAGTCTGTTCGTCGATCGGGCGATGCCCGCACAGCCAGGCGATCCACGTCTCGATGTGCCAGGTGGGAACGATGACGGCAACGGGATCGGATGGAGCGATCGGCTCCTGCTTCGACTCCTTGAGCTTCTGCGCGAGTTGCTGACGGCGCCGTGCAACGCCGTGCTCGTCGCCGTCGACCAGGACGAGGAGCCCGACATTCGCGTCGTGGCTCTCTGCCCTCCACTGCCTCACCGCGTCGACGTAGCGCTCGAGCACATACTGCGCTGCGGATCCACGCGCCCTGGGTGAGGCGTCTACTTTCCGTTGCCTCGGTCCGATCCCCAGCGGTCGGCGAGGCGCTCGACGAACCGTTGCTGCAACGCGTCCTCGCAGAGGACGTGGAGCCTACGACGCTTCCTCATGCTCGTCCTCGTACGCCCATGGACGCGAGAGCCACTCGGATACACGAACGCCGCCGGCCGTCTCGAGCGTGACCTCGTCGATGCGCCCCGGCCCTCCGCCCGGCCGCGAGAATCGTACGGTCCGAGATGGAGCCATGTAGTCGATGACCGCAGGATGATGTGAGCTCACCAGGGCCTGGCCGTCGTGCTTCTCAAGCGCGGTCGACATCGCGGCGAGCCAGGGCTGCATCTCGTGAGGCGCGAGGCCAGTCTCCGGCTCATCGAGGAACGCCAGCGTGGCGTGGTCGAGCGCGCCGAGGAGGAAGCCATAGAGCAGGACCAGCGAACGCTGACCGTCGGAGAGCTCTCCTGCGGAAAGTTTGTAGTCCGCTCCTTCGGCCCACAAGGTCAACATGAGCTCGCGCACCTCGCTGCTGATGCGCTCGAACGCGACGTTTCGTAAACCCGGTAACGTCGGGCGAAGCGCCTCGAACAGCGCGTTGCCGAGCCCGGGTCTCTCGACGAGGACGCCGCGGAACCACGACGAGAAATTCCTGCCGTCGCGATCGAGCCAGGGCGCTTCGCCTGCCGTGGTCGGCTCGATCCGCCGCGGAGAGGGCGCGAGGAGCCAGACCTTCGCGAGCGCCTCGCGGAAGGCGATCGCGCGCTTGTTGTCGTGGCGGGGCTCCATGTCCGGCAGGAAGGAGCGCTTGCGGCCGAACGGAAAGCTCGCAAGCGGAGCTCCGGTCGGGCTGTCACCATAGAGGTGCACGTCGCCATCGAGCGCCTCGTAGAGCGCCTTTCCATCGACGGTCAACTGTTCGCGACGGATTGACGCCTGCTGGCGGGCGACATCGTGAACGATCTCGATCTCGTAGTGATATGTTTCGGCGTTGAGCTTCAAGTCGATCGCGAACCGCTGCACAGGGTCGCCGTGTAGCCAGCGAGTGAGCGAGCGCGTGGGGAATGCGCTCGCTGCCTCGGTGCTCCGGACGATCACGTCCTGAAGACCGGCAAGCGCCTCCCACAGGCTCGTCTTTCCTGACCCGTTGCTGCCGACGATCAAGAGCCTTCGTGGAAGCTCGATCGTGAAGTCCACGAAGCAGTTGTAGTTGTGGATGAGGACGCTGGTGAGCATGAGCCTGCCGCGCGCAAGGTATCACGGCGGTGAGGCTCGGTCCTCCCTCGGCTCCGCAGGCGCGCCGTCCCTCGGCTCAGGCAGCCTGCTGCGACCCCTCCGGCGCCCCGGCGCCCCCCGGCTGCTCCCTGGCCGCCTCGGCGAACAGGAACTGCAGCGCTCCCGGGGCGCGCCGGCGCCAGGCGTCCTCGCTGTGGGTCCCGGCCTCGTCCGGGCAGAAGAGCAGGTTGGACTCGCCGTAGCCCCGCCCGCGCAGGTGCTCGACGAGCCGCGCGGCGTCGCGCAGCACCGACCCGTCGTCCTCCTGGGCGCCGGCGTCGACGTACAGCCGCGAGCTCGCCGGGACCGGCTGCGCCGCGATGAAATCGAAGATCCTGCGCTCCGCGAACCAGAGCGAGGGCGACATGCACAGCGCCGCCCCGAGCACGTCGGGGCGGCGGAAATGGGCGTAGAGCGCCGCGAGGCCCCCCATCGACGAGCCGCCGATCGCCGTGCCGGCCGCGTCGCGCCGCACCGGGAAGCGATCCCGCACCGCCGGCACGATCTCCGAGGTCAGCCAGCCGAGGACATCGTCGAGCCGCCCGTCGCTGCCGTCGCCCGGGAAAGGCGACAGCTCGGTCAGCCGCTCGCTCCCGCCGTGATCGATCCCCACGAGGACCGGCGCCACGAGGCCCCGCTCCGCGAGCTCGCGCACCGCCTCGTGGAGGTGCCAGCCGCCGCTGAAGGAGGGATCGTCGTGAAAGACGTTCTGCCCGTCGAACAGGAACAGCGCGGGGGAGGGCTCGGCGTTCGCGCCCTCGCTGGGCAGGTAGACGCGGACGTTGCGCTCTCCCTGAAAGCCGGGGATCCGATACGGGCCGAGGAGATAGATGATGTGTTCAGCCATGTCTGTTTCGAAGCCGGCCCGGCATGTAGCAATCGCCGGGCCGCGACGCGGCTGACGCCCTCACCGGGGCGCGCGGCGCGGATCGGGTAGGCTGGCACCCGGACCGCGCCGCACCGCTGTAGCGGAACGCCTCACGCGTGACAGGCTGCTCCGAGCAGGCGCGCTGCGGCTCAGTTGCAGCTCGCCTCGGAGCTGCCGCCGAACACCGTGGTCCAGTAGGACCCGTAGGTCCCGCCGCCGGTCGCCCGCCCGATGCCGATCACCTTGAAGTTCGATCCCAGCATGTTCTTGTTGTGGCCGTCCGAGTTCTTCCACTGGTCGAACGTCCCCTGCGCCCCCGAGTTGCCGGCCGCGATGTTCTCGGCCATGGCGGTCCCCCCGCAGCCGAGCTCATAACAGGCGTTGCACATGCGGGTCCAGGGCGTCCGGCCGTCCTGGCTCGAGTGAGAGAAGTAGTTGTTGTCGCGCATGTCCTCGCTGTGCCCCTGGGCGGCGCGGTTCATCGAGGTGCAGGCCGAGAGCGCGCCGAGGCCCTTCTCCGCGCGGTACTGGTTGATGAGGCGAAGGAAGGCCTGCTCCTCGGTGTCGAGCGGCGTGGTGCTGGGCCCCGCGCCCTGGCAGGTCTGGCAAGCGCCGCAGTCGCTCGCGCAGCTCGAGCAGTCCTCGCCCGCGCCGCAGACGCCGTTGCCGCAGACCTCGGCGCCCGTCGAGCCGCCCTCGCCCGTCGAGCCCCCCTCGCCCGTCGAACCTCCGCCGCCGCTCGTCGAGCCGCCCCCGCCGCTCGTCGAACCGCCCTCGCCGCCGCCCGGCGCGGGGGCGCACGCCGCCTGGACGTAGAGCCGCTTCGTGGTCCTCCTGCACGGATCGCCGAAGGTCGCGTTGTTCGCCGGCACGGTGCAGCTCGACTGCCCGACGCACGCGCGCTCCACCACGGCCTTCGACGTCGAGGCGTTGCACGAGGTGGCCTGGAAGCCGCCGCAGACCCCTCGAGGTCGGCCATAGCTCGCGAATTCGATCGCCGTGATCACCTCCCCCGCCGGGCAGGAGAGCGTGACGTCCGAGTTCTCTGCAGCGGTGTCGCAGACCGCCCCCTCCACCGGCTCGGACTTCTGATCAGACAGCTCCTCGTCGACGCCGGTCGAGCCCAGACAGCCCACGGCAGAAACACCAGCGATGAAGGCGAGGACAAGCGTCCGATGCAAAGCACTCATTTGAAGGCTCCTTGTTCTGTGAGCCTGTCCCGGCCCGGCTCGCACCGGCGTCGCGGCTCGCGCCGACAGACACGCCAGGGCGCCGTCGCCTCGACAGGCCACCCAGTACAGCGTTGTTCAGGGGGCCGAACAGCGCCCTGCGCGTCTCAGCGCAGCGCAACGCCTCCCTCAAGCTCGCGCTCAACACGGTGTCACCTGAACCCGGCCATGTCCAGAGACGAAACAATCAAGCACGCATGATTTACCGCTCCATCGCTGGATCTTTCCAAAAGCCGTGAAACCGATCTGCGCGTGACTCGACGAGAGAGGATTTCTTCACTCCGAGGTCGGCGCGCAGCAGGGTGCCAGTGGGATACCCCATCTCCCTTGAGCCGAAGGGTGGGTGTGCGTGCTCCGAGGGGAGACCCGCGGCCGAGCGGTCGCCCGGCGTCAGCAAAGCCACGTGAGCGACCGCGAAGCGCGCTGTCAGGCGCGTCGCGTCCGGCCCTCGCCGCGCGCCGCGCGGCCGGCGTCGCGGCTCGGCGCGCCCTCTCGCGGCGCGGTCCAGCGCGCGGCGCGGCGCCTCGGTTTCTGCGAGCTCCCTGACATCCCAGCCTGGCGCCCCGGTCGTCGCGAGGCCGCGCGGCGCGCCCGATCAGCGCCCTCGGCCGCTGCCGTCCACGGCAGAGCCTGGCCCTGCGCCTCGCTCCGCTCGCGACGGCTGCCCGGAGGGGCGAAAACGCCGGGCCGCCCCCGCGCTGGCGCATGTGCTATGACCGCACTCCCATGCGCCTCAAAGACCGCGTTGTCTTCATCACCGGAGCTTCCCGCGGCATCGGGCGGGCCGTCGCCCTCGCCTGCGCGCGAGAAGGTGCGGATATCGTCGTCGCCGCGAAGACGGAGGTCGCCGAGAACCCGCGCCTCCCGGGCACGATCCACGATGTCGCCCGCGAGGTCGAGGCGCTCGGCCGCCGCGCCCTGCCCCTCAAGCTCGATGTGCGCGACGACGAGGCCTGCAAGGCCGCCGTCGCCGCCGCCGTCGAGCGCCTCGGGCGCGTCGACGCGCTCGTCAACAACGCGGGCGCGCTCTGGTGGGCCGATGTCGTCGACACGCCCATGAAGAAGTTCGACCTCATCATGGGCGTCAACGTGCGCGCGTCGTTCGCCCTCTCGCAGGCCGTCCTCCCCCAGATGATCGCGCAGCGGTACGGCCATATCCTCATGATGTCGCCCCCCGTCGACGCCGCGTCGTGCGCCCACCACGGGGCCTATGCGGTCTCGAAATTCGGCATGACGATGATCGCCCACGCCATCGCCGAGGAGTACGCCGAGCACAACATCACGGCCCACGCGCTCTGGCCCGCCACGGCGATCGAGAGCTACGCGACCATGAACTTCGGCCTCGGCGGCCCGGAGCTCTGGCGCAAGGCGGACATCATCGCCGACGCGACCCTGGCGCTGCTCTCGCGCGAGCCGTCGGCCCGGCGCGGCAAGGCGTGGATCGACGAGGCGCTGCTCCGCGACGAGGGCGTCACCGACTTCTCCAGGTACCAGTGCGTGCCCGGCGTCGAGCCGCCGCACTTCCCCTTCTCGGCCATCCCCAAGGCGACGACCACCAGGAAATGAGGCGCGATCCGTGAGCCGCGACGACGACGAGGAGAAGCGCCCCGGTGCCGGCGGCGGCATCGATCCCGGGCCAGAGCTCGCCGCGGTCTTCGACGACCTCGAGACCTTGCTCAAGAACGGCGACGTCATCTCCGCGCTCACCTCGCGCGGGATCAACGCCAGCATCGCGCTGCTCGCCGCCCACGCGCTCCGCGCCTACCTCGCGGACCGCAAGGCCGACGCGGCCGAGGACTTCGCGACCGTCGCCGAGGAGATCCGCGGCCGGCTCGCCGCGAGCGCCGAGGGGTCGGGGACGGACGCGGGAGCGCAGGGGGAGCCGTCACGCTCGAACGGGAGGCGCTGAATGAGCATGAGCTTCGAAGCAGAGCAGAGGTCCCAGGCGGCCGACGGCGCGCGGACGACGCCGCCCTGGGCGCCGGCCGAGGCCATCTCCGGCGCCGACTACTCGGCCGTCGAGCTCGCGCAGGGCGACGACCGCGTGTTCCTCCTCGAGCAGCGCGAGCTGCCCGAGCGCGAGCGCTACGTGACCGCGACCGACGTCGCCGGCGTCGCCGAGGCCATCCGGTCGATGGTGATCCGCGGCGCCCCCGCGATCGGCATCGCCGCCGCGTACGGGATGGCGCTCGCCGCGCGCGCCGCCCGCGGCGAGGTCGCCTCCGGGTACGTCGCCGCCATGCGCGCCGCGGGAGAGCACCTCGCCGCCGCCCGGCCCACCGCCGTGAACCTCGGGTGGGCGGTGCGGCGCGCCGTCGCCGCGGCCCTGGAGCACGCCGGGCGCCGCGGCGAGGAGCGCGCGCGGGAGCTCGCCGCGCTCGCGCGCGAGATCCACCGCGAGGACGTCGCCGCCTGCCACCAGATGGGCCGCGCCGGCGCGGCGCGCCTGCCCGAGTCGGGCACGGTCCTCACGCACTGCAACGCCGGCGCGCTCGCGACCGGCGGCTACGGCACGGCGCTCGGCGTCATCCGCGCCGCGATCGCCGAGGGCAAGACGATCCGCGTGCTCGCGTGCGAGACCCGCCCGTACCTCCAGGGCGCCCGCCTCACGGCCTGGGAGCTCCAGCGCGACGGCATCCCCGTCGAGGTGATCTCCGACTCGATGGCCGCGTGGTTCATGCAGAAGGGCGAGATCGGCGCGGTCGTCGTCGGGGCCGACCGCATCGCGCGGAACGGCGACGTCGCGAACAAGATCGGGACCTACGGCCTCGCCTGCCTCGCGCGCCACCACGGCGTGCCGTTCTACGTGGCCGCCCCGTGGAGCACGATCGACCTCGCGACCGAGAGCGGCGCGTCGATCCCGATCGAGGAGCGGAGCCGCGACGAGGTCGCCGTCGTCGGCGGTCGCCGCGTCATCCCGCCCGGGGTGCCCGTCCGCCACCCGGCCTTCGACGTCACCCCCGCCGAGCTCGTGACCGCGATCTTCACCGAGCGCGGCAAGCTCACGTCGCGCGAGATCAGCCGCTCCGTGCCGCCGCCCGCCTAGCACCTCGGGTCACACATCCTGCCGGGGTTCTGCATCGCGAGCGGAGAGGGATTTTCAACGCCAAGGCGCCAAGGCGCCAAGACGCAAAAAAGGATGAAATTATTGCCTTTTTGCGTCTTTGCGCCTTGGCGCCTTGGCGTTGAAATCTCTCCGGCCCCTTGGCCGGGCTCCTGGCGCGTGGGACCAGGTACCGTCCAGCTCGCGCTCCCCCGGCGCATGGGCTAAGGACAGCCCTGATGGCGCAGTTTTCGCCCAAGCCCGAGTGGCTCAAGGTCCGCGCTCCCGGCGGTGACACCTACCACCACCTCAAGGAGACGTTCCGCAAGCTCGATCTCCACACGGTCTGCGAGGAGGCGCGCTGCCCGAACGTCGGCGAGTGCTGGCGCGAGGGGACGGCGACCGTGATGCTCCTCGGCGACGTGTGCACGCGCGGCTGCCGCTTCTGCGCGGTCACGACCGGCGACCCGCGCGGCGCCGTCGACGTGCGGGAGCCGGAGCACGTGGCCCGCGCGATCGCGCGGCTCTCGCTCCAGTACGTCGTGATGACGATGGTCAACCGCGACGACCTGCTCGACGGCGGCGCCGATCACGTCGCGCGCACCGTGAGCCGCCTGCACGCGCTCCGCCCCGACCTGCTCATCGAGACCTTGGTCGGCGACTTCCAGGGGCACATGAGCGGCGTCGACACGGTGGTCGACGCGGGCCCCGACGTCTTCGCCCACAACGTCGAGGTCGTCCGTCGCATCACCCGCGTCATCCGCGACGTCCGGTCGAGCTACGACCAGTCGCTCGCCGTGCTGCGGCGCGCGAAGGAGCGCCAGCGGCGCCTCGCCGCGGACGCCGCCGAGCGCGGCGCGCCGGCGCCGCGGCGGCTCACCAAGAGCTCGATCATGGTCGGCATCGGCGAGACCGACGACGAGGTCCTGGAGGCGCTCCGCGACCTGCGCGCGGTCGGGGTGGACATCGTGACCCTCGGCCAGTACCTGCGCCCCTCGTCGAAGCACGCGCCCGTGCAGCGGTTCGTCGAGCCCGCGACGTTCGCCGCGTACGAGCGGGCGGCGCTCGAGATGGGCTTCCTCTACGCGGCCAGCGCGCCGCTCGTGCGGTCGAGCTACAAGGCCGCCGAGGTCTTCGTCCGCAGCCTCATCGACCGCAACGATGCCGCGCTGCCCGCCGGCGCCGCGTCCGTCGGCGCCGACGGCGCCGCCGACGCCGCGCAGGTCGAGGCGCTCCTCGAGGAGCGCCTCGCCGTGGCGCGGCGCGAGGCCGCCCGCCTCACCGCGGAGCTCGATCCGGACGAGCCCCGCCCTCTCGACGCCCAGGCCGCCGCATCCGCCAGCTCCGCGCGCCTCGTTCCCGCCGCCTCCCTCGTCCGCCGCTAAAGCGGGGCCCGCCCGCACAGGAGACGGGCCCAGATCGGCGTCTTCGGCGCACAGGCGCACTCCAGTGCGCCGAGCACCGAAGACGTCGAGGTGGGCCCGTATCCGCAGCGGGCGGGGCGGGTGATGGCTGAACAAATTCACCGCGCTGGGGGTTGCGGGCGGGGGGGCGCAGCACCAAGCGCCTTGACGCTCCCCGGCGGTTGGCCGAGCGTGACCTACGCAGGAGGGTCCGACACCACGATGTCCGCTCCCATCGACAGGCGCCCAGGCGGCGTTGCTCCAGGCGCCCCGCGGCTCGGCTCGGAGGCGCCGCGCGCGCGCGTGGCGTCGATCCTCTCCCAGGCGGCGAGGGCCTACAGCGCGCGTCCGCCGATCGAAGACATCACGATGCCCACCGGCTTCGATCCGGCCGCCGTGGCGCTCTTCGAGACGATCATCGAGGCCTCGTTCCTCGTCGCGAACGCCGACGGCCACTTCGACGAGGAGGAGCGCGCGCGCTTCCAGGCCATCGTCGTCGACGCCTGCCAGAACCTCGTCCACGAGAAGCAGCTCGAGGCGCTCATCGCCGACCTGTGCGAGATGCTCGCCGAGGACGGGATGGAGAAGCGCGTCAGCATGGTCGCCCGCACGATCGGGCGGACCGAGCACCAGCGCGAGGTGCTCCGCGTGGCGGCGTACATGGCGCACGCATCGAGCGGCGTGAGCGCGCCGGAGCGCGGCGTGCTCGAGCAGCTCGCGCGCGGGTTCAAGCTCGACATGGCCGCGGTCGACGAGGCGATCACGCAGGCGGCCGGGCACGTGGGCGTCTAGCCAGGACATCCGCGGCGCGACGTGCGCCGCGCGACGTGCGCCGCGGGAGGATGCGCGAGCGCTCGCCGCGGCGAGTCAAACGGACGGCGCGATCGCTGCGACGAGTCAACGTCGCGCGCACAGCGAATGAGCGACCGCAGCGTCTCGGCACTGGTCTCGGGCAGCGCCTTTGATTAGTGTCCCGCGAGCCGATGAGCACCGCGACGTACTCCACCGACCGCCCGCCGAACGTCTCAGGGGCAAGCCTGGAGCCGCAGGCCGCCGTCGCCCGGCACCCGCTCGACACGTGTGCCGACGACGTGATCAAGGTCCTGCGCGACGACGGCTCGCTCGACCCCGCGCACGACCCGAAGCTCGACCCGTCGGAGGTCGTCACCCTCTACAAGACCATGGTGCGCGTGCGCCAGCTCGACGAGCGCCTCGTCGCGCTGCAGCGGCAGGGACGCATCGGGTTCCACATCGGCTCGCTCGGCGAGGAGGCGGCGGTCCTCGGCAGCGTGTCCGCCACGCGCCCGCAGGACTGGGTGTTCCCGTGCTACCGCGAGTTCGGCGCCGCGCTCTGGCGGGGGCTGCCGCTCCAGCGGTACATCGACAACATGTTCGGCAACGCGAACGACACGGTGAAGGGGCGGCAGATGCCGGACCACTACACCTACCGCGAGGGGCACTTCGGCTCGGTGAGCTCGCCGATCGGCACGCAGATCACCCAGGCCGTGGGCTTCGCGTGGGCCGCGAAGCTGAAGCGCGACGAGCTCGCCACGCTCGTCTACTTCGGCGACGGCGCGACGAGCTCGTCGGACTTCCACAGCGGGCTGAATTTCGCGGGCGTGTTCAAGGTGCCGGTCGTGTTCTTCTGCCGCAACAACGGCTGGGCGATCAGCGTGCCCACCGAGCGCCAGACGTCGAGCAACACGTTCGCGAGCAAGGGCGTCGCGTACGGCGTCCCCGGCGTGCGGGTCGACGGCAACGACCTGTTCGCGGTCGTGAAGGTGACGCGCGACGCGATCGCGCGCGCCGCGCGGGGCGAGGGCCCGACGCTGATCGAGGCGATGACGTACCGCCTGTCGGGCCACTCGACGAGCGACGACCCGAAGGCGTACCGCCCCGACGCGTGGCTCGATCCGTGGCGGCGGCTCGACCCGCTCGCGCGGCTGCGGCGGCACCTGGAGCGCACCCAGGGCTGGACCGAGGCGCAGGATCGCGAGATCGAGGCGGCGGTCGACGCCGAGGTCAAGGCCTGCATCGCGGCCTCGGAGAAGGTGGCGCCGCCGTCGCTCGACTCGATGTTCGAGGACGTCTACGCGGAGCCGCCGTGGCACCTCGTCGAGCAGCGGGAGCAGCTCAAGGCGGGCCCGAGGCCCAAGGGCCACGGCGGCCACTAGGGCGCGTGCGGGCGCGGCGTGGACGACGGCGTCGTGGGCGGGGCGGCTCGCCTTCCGGCGCCGGTGAGGCCGGGGTGGCGCCGCCGCCCGCGATCGACGGGGTCCCCAGGGGAGCGGGGGCGCCCGTGAGGTAGCACTCCCACCTTCTGGCCGAGAGACGGAGACGAAGAGCATGCCTCAGATGAACATGGTCCAGGCGATCAACGACGCGCTACGCCACGAGATGCGGCGGGACGCGCGGGTCGTCGTGCTCGGCGAGGATGTCGGCAAGGTCGGCGGCGTGTTCCGCGTGACCCAGGGCCTGTTCGACGAGTTCGGGGACGACCGGGTGATCGACACGCCGCTCTCCGAGGGCGGCATCGTGGGCGCGGCGATCGGCATGGCGCTCTACGGCCTCGTGCCGGTCCCGGAGATCCAGTTCGCGGATTTCATCTACCCCGCGTACGACCAGATCGTGTCCGAGCTGGCGAAGTACCGGTACCGCTCGGGGGGCGAGTACCCGTCGAAGCTTGTCATCCGCACGCCGGTGGGCGGCGGCATCCGCGGCGGGCACTACCACTCGCAGTCGCCGGAGGCGCAGTTCATCCACGTGCCGGGCCTGAAGGTCGTGTGCCCCTCGAACCCTGCGGACGCGAAGGGGCTCTTGCTCTCGTCGATCCGGGATCCGGACCCGGTGCTGTTCTTCGAGCCGAAGCGCATCTACCGCGCGGCGAAGGGCGACGTCCCCGAGGGTGACTACACGGTCCCGCTCGGCAAGGCGAAGGTGGTCCGGCCGGGCTGGCACGTGACGCTCGTGGTCTGGGGCGCGATGCTCTACGAGGCGCTCGACGCCGCGAACCAGGCGGCCGCGCAGGGCGTCGAGTGCGAGGTGATCGACCTGCGCACGCTGTGGCCGCTCGACATCGACACCGTCATCGAGTCGGTGAAGCGGACGGGCCGGGTCGTCGTGGTGCACGAGGCGCCGAAGAGCTGCGGCCTCGGGGCCGAGCTCGTCGCGCTGGTCAACGAGAAGGCGTTCCTGCACCTGGAGGCGCCGCCGGTGCGGGTGACGGGCTTCGACACCCCCTTCCCGTACACGCTCGAGAACGAGTACCTCCCGCTCTCGCATCGTATCCTTCCGGCGATCCTCGAGACGGCGAGGTACTGACGCATGGGCAAGTACGAGTTCAGGCTTCCGGACATCGGCGAGGGCGTCACGGAGGGGGAGATCGTGACCTGGCTGGTCTCGCCGGGCGACGTCGTCGCCGAGGACCAGCCGATGGTCGAGGTGATGACCGACAAGGCGACGGTGACGATCACGTCGCCGCGCTCGGGCCGGATCGTGGAGACGCGGGGCAAGGTGGGCGGGGTCGTCCCTGTGCACTCGGTGCTCGTGGTGTTCGACCTCGACGACCGGCCCGCCGCGCCGTCGCCCGCGTCGGGGACGGGGATGCGGCAGTCCGCTGCGAAGACGGGCCCCGCGGAGCCTGCGGCGACGGCGGTCGGCGACATCAAGGAGGACCTGCCGGGGATGAACCTGATGGCGCCGTCGCCGGCGCCGGCCGCGTGGATGAACGGCAGCATGGGCGCCGGCGCGGCGGCCTATTTCAACGAGAAGCCGCTCGCGACGCCGGCGACGCGCAAGCTGGCGCGCGATCTCGGGGTGGACCTGCGGCGCGTGCCGCCGACCGGCCCGGGCGGCCGCGTGACGAAGGACGACGTGCGGGCGCTCGAGGCGCCCGAGGTCGAGGCCGAGACGACGCCGCTGCTCCCTGCGATGGCGCAAAGGGCGGCGGCGCCCGGGGGCGCGGGGGCGGCCCTGGGGGCCGGTGCGGCGGGCGCGCGGGGCGCCGGCGCGGCGGGGGCGCGGGGCGAGGGCGGCGCCGGCGCGGCGAGCGCCGAGGCGCGCGCGGCGGACGCCGGGGCTGCGGTCGAGCGCGCGAGGGCTGCGGTCGAGCGCGGGGCGGCTGCGGCGCCCGAGCTGCTGGAGGAGGACCGCGGGCGCGGGGCGCCGCGGCCCGAGGGGGAGCGCGCGCGGGGGCTGCCCGGGGCGCCGGGCGACGAGCGCGTCCCGCTGCGGGGCGTGCGCAAGCGGATCTTCGAGGCGATGTCGCGGTCGAAGCACACGGCGGCGCACTTCACCTTCGTCGAGGAGTGCGACGTCTCCGCGCTGAAGGAGCGCCGCGCGCGCCTGCGGCCGCTGGCCGAGAAGGCGGGCGTCAAGCTGACGTTCCTGCCCTTCTTCGTGAAGGCCGTCGTCGCCGCGCTCAAGAGGCACCCGACGCTGAACAGCGCCTTCGACGAGGCCTCGCAGGAGATCGTCGTCAAGAAGAGCTACCATATCGGCATCGCGTCCGCGACCGAGGCCGGGCTCATCGTGCCTGTCGTGCGCGACGCGGATCGCCGGAGCGTGCTGGACATCGCGAAGGAGATCGCGCGGCTCGGCGAGGACACGAAGTCGGGGCGGGTGAAGCCGGAGGATCTCGGCGGCTCGACGTTCACGATCACGTCGCTCGGCCAGCAAGGTGGCCTGTTCGCGACGCCGATCCTGAACTTCCCCGAGGTGGCGATCCTCGGGATCCACCAGATGAAGCAGAAGCCGGTGGTGCGCGACGGGCAGATCGTGATCGGCGAGGTGATGCTGCTGTCGCTGTCGTTCGACCACCGGATCATCGATGGTCACGTGGGGGCGGCGTTCGCTTACGAGGTCATCGGGTATCTGGAGGATCCGGATCGGCTGTTCCTGGAGATGAGCTGAGCTGAACGAAAGGCCCGGCCGCCGGGCCTCGCACCGCGTCGCCCAAGGACGAATTGCGGCGGCGAAACGGCACGTTCCGTGGGTTCCGCCAGGATTTCGTAGTGGCGCGACAACGGATCGCTACCCCTTGAAGGTGTGGACCCAACGCAGGCCCAACTGGCGAGCCGCGGGTTCAGAGCGTTCTTGCCGGCTGACCCGTCGCCTCGAGCCGCTGTGGTGGCATCGCTCGCCGGCGCCTTGAGCCACGCGGTCGCCTTCGGGGACGAGCAGGCGGCCCGGGTTGTTCACGAGGCGCTCGGATGGTTGCTCGGCTGCCGGTAGCGCCCGAGCGGCGAGCATCCCTCGGGGCCGACCCCGTTCTAAAGCGGTGTATACTCCCACCGCCCATGACCGAGCCCCGCGTCACAAGAGGGATCCAGCCGCAAGACCTGCACGCCCACATGCGCGTCGAGGATGGGCTATACGTCCTCGGGTGTCTGGAGCGACGGGTCACGCTCCATTCGCAGCAGATCCGCGCCCTCAACCTGGTCTACTCCCTGCGCGAGCTCGCCATCGTGTCTCCGGGCGATGCGATCCTCATCGTCGGCGGCGGCGTTGCGGGGCTGACGGCGGCGGCAGGCGCCGCGCGGCTCGGGTTCAAGGTCACCCTCCTCGAACACGCCCATGAGCTGCTCCACCTCCAGCGCAACAACATGAAGCGCTGGATCCACCCGCACATCTACGACTGGCCTGCGGCCGGCTCCACTGAGCCTGCAGCCACTGTCCCGCTCCTCCGGTGGAAAGCCGCGCCGGCCGGCGAGGTCGTGCGGCAGATTCTCGATGCCTACCATGTTTTACCCGAGGATGAGCGCGAGCGCATCGACATCCACTTCGGCGCGGAGATTACCGACCTCGGCAGGGGCTCCGATCGGCTCGTGACGTGGCACGCGGAGCGTGCACACCACAGGCGCGCCTCGGCGGTCATCCTCGCCGTCGGTTTCGGGTTGGAGCGGAAGGTCGAGGGCGTGGACTTCCACTCCTACTGGCAGGACGACCCGCTGGACCAGGCGCCGCTCAACAGCCTCGGCCGCACGCTGATCTCGGGGACAGGCGACGGTGGCCTCATCGACGCCTTGCGCGCCAGCGTGCGCGATTTCCGGCACGACAGGATGATCGAGGACCTCGTGGGCGACCCTGAGCTCGACCCGGTGAAGAAACGACTCCTTGCTATCGAGGACGAGGCACTGGCGCAGGAGAGAAGAAGAAAGGACAGCGGGAGCGTTCACCTCCTCGAGGCTTATACGAAGCTCGCGGAGGATCATGCCGAGGTGCTCTCGAGGACAGTGGATGCCAAGCTCAAGACACTCCTCCGCAAGGACGTCACGGTGGTCCTGAACGGCAGGGATCCCAGCCCGTTCTCCCTCGGAGCATCGATCCTGAGCCGCTTCTTGATCTCACGCCTCCATTTTGGCCTCAACCTTCAGTACCGCCCCGGCGAGTTCACGCTCAAGAAGAAGCTTGCGGGCTATGAGGTACGCTTCAAGCTCGGAGCGCCTCAGGACTTCGACCGTGTGATCTGCCGCCATGGTCCGAGCGGCGCGCTGGAGCCAGGTTTCCCCGAGGCGTGGGAGACCTGCGCTGGCAAGCTGAGGAACCTTGCCGACCTCGATCAGACGCGCTGGCCGATCTACGGCGATGCTTTCAGGCGAGCGCCGATCGCCGGATCTGGCGACCCAGGCTCCGGCGCGGAGCCCGCGGAGGAAGCTCCGGCACCGCGAGCGGCCCCTGGGCCGACCCTGGCGACTTATCTTGCGCGCATCCGCGAAACAGCAGGGCAGGTCACGCTGGCCGGCGACGTCGAGGCCCGCCCGCTTCAAGATGTATTCGTGGAGCTGGAGGTCACTCGTGGCGGCGCGGTCGACGGCCAAGAGCGCGCCGAGGAGGACGACCGCGAGACGAGTGAACCGCCGGGCGAGCGGCAGGCGCTGCACACCGAGCTGCGTCGACGGAAGAGCGCCCCGTGGAGGCGGTTGACCGAGACCATCCCCGCAGAAGACCTGCTGGACTTCGCGCATCGAACGTTGATCGTCGGAGCAGCCGGCACGGGGAAGTCGACGCTCCTTCGCTGGCTAGCGTGCGAAGCGGCCAGGCACCGGGAGTCAGACGCTCAGGGAAGGATCCCGGTTTGGCTCCGGAGCGTCCCGCCGCACGGGGATCTCGAGGAAGACCTAGCTGGCGCGCTCGCGAAGCGAGCGGTCGCGGGCGTGAAGCTGGATGAGGGCCCCTCGGAAGCACACCAGGCCATCCGCGAGGCCATCACCTCGGGCCGCGCGCTCTTGCTGATCGACAGCCTGGACGAGTCCAGCATGGTCGAGCAGGAACATGCGGCAGAGTGGATGGCGAGGCTGGAAGGCCGCGTAGTCCTCGCCTCCCGGCCCCTGCTTGGCGCTGCCCCCGTGAGCGACGTCGTCACCGTGACGCTGCACGGCATCCCTGGAATCGCCGCGCAGCAGCTCCTGAAGAGGTACTTCCCCGGTGAAGCCTGGGTGGACGGGTTGATCGAGGAGATGCGGGGCCTGCCTGACGGTCAGATGTGGCTGGAGACGCCGGTGCTCCTCGGGCTGGCCGCAACGCTGTACCGCTCGGACAGGGCACTTCCCCGCGCCACAATCGAGCTGTATCGCCGCGCCGTCGATCATCTTCTGCGCTCAAAGCGCCTGCCTCTCAAATATTCGGGCGGTGCGCTGCGAAAGGAGCTCCAGACCTTCGCGCGCGACCGCCTGCTCCCCAGGGGAGGCGCACCGCGGGTTATCTTCGAATCGGCCGAGGTGCCCTATGGTCGGGAGGAGCTCTACAAGCTGACTGGACTCTTCACGGGCGGCTCGCGGTTCCGCTTCACCCACCTAACGCTCGGAGAGTACCTTGCCGCCGAGGCCGACATCGACCTCCAGCTGGAACGCACAAAGTTGCTTGCGACCCCGGAGCAGGCGCCGGAAGGCAGCTCGCTAGAGATCGTGCCGATGGCGCACGCCATCCGGGGAACGGCCGTTCTCCAGGATGCGCTCGCCGAGGCGCGAGAGCGAGATCTCTCCGATCATAGATTGCTTCGGCTCCTGCTGCGCGCCCTAGGGTATGGCGGTCAGGGCGTGCAGCAATTTTGCTCCACCCACGCAGGCGAGGTGATCCGCCTGGTCGCGGAGCGCCTCGACGCGCCAAGCGGACGGTTCGGGGACGCCGAACTGGCGCTGATGGACGCCACAGAGCGGGCGTTCCTGGCCATGCGCGGGCTGGTCGACAGCGTGGAGGTCGACCGCGCATTTACGCGGCTACTGCGGCTACCCGGCGGCGTCGGGACCGAAGCCCACGTGGCAACCTGGATCCTCGGGGCTCGCGTACCGGAGCGGCGCGAATCGACATGGTGGCCCACGGTCGAGCGGCAAGCCCGCGTGCTGGTGCGAGCAAACGCTGGCATCGAAGGGATACTGGAGCTCACGCAGGGGGCGGACACCCAATATCAGGGGCATGCGGCCGGCCATCTCGCCAAATATCGGGAGCTTCACCCTCGCCTGCGACCGCTACTGTATCATGACGATGATCTGGTGCGCCGAGATCTGACCCAGGACCTGGCCAGCGATGCAGGCGCAGAACCTGACTGGCGTGAGCGCCTCGGCGACGCGGACCGGTATACGCGGGAACGTTGTGTGGCGGAGCTGGCCGGAAACCTGGCGCACCGGACTATCTACCTGCCCCGCTTGCGGTACATGCTGGCGCACGACCCTAGCGATGAGGTGCGGGCGGCGGTGGTCGACCTGCTGGCCGACGACCCTCCTTCTCGCAAGGTGATCCGCGACATCCTGGCTGTGCCGCTCCGTTATCCTCTGTTCAGTGGCTTTTTGAAGCTCCGGAGCGCAGCTATCCGGGCGCTGGCGGATGATCCCGAGTCTGAGGAGCTGATCCGGACGTACATTAGCACTCCGGAGAAGTTCCCTTATGACAAGGAGAGCACATTACAGAGGCTCATCGGCCTGCCCCAGTGGCGCAGGGTGCTGCTTCAGAGACTGAGCTCGCCGGATGTGAGGAGGGACGAGGTCAAGGTCCTTGCCGAAGTTCCGGAGGCCGAGGAGCCCCTGAGCAAGCTGCTCGACAGCCCCCGCGGCGACATTGTACATGCGGCGATCGAGGCGCTCGGCGAGCGCGCCGACCGCTCACGGCTGGTGCGCCTGATCGAGCACGAGGATGAACAGGTGCGCGCTGCAGCTATCACGGCCCTAGGGCGATACCCTTCTAGCGAGGCACTGATCAAACCTTTTTTGACAAGGTCTCCCAAAGAGCGCATCGCTGCCGCCGAGGCTCCGATTCACGACGCGGCATCCCTCGTGAGCATTCGAGACAACCTCCTGCGCCATCCCGACGGCGAGGTGCGGATGACCGCCGTCACTGTCCTCTCTGCGCATCCGATCGCGTTCGCAGCACTTCGAGAGTACTTCGATGAGACACGTTCGAGTCCTGACATCGAGCGGGATTGGGGCGAGATGGGGCGTCCTGGTCATTATATTGACCACGGGGTGATCCGCGCGAAGATCCTCGACGCGTTGACTGGTGATCCGCGATACCGTGGCCTGGTCGAGAGCTCGCTCGACGACCCGCATTCTGACGTGAGAGCCGCTGCCGTGAGGGCGCTAGCGGGCGACCCGGCGATGACGGGCCGCTTGCAGCAGCAATTTTATTCCAGAGCTCATGAGTATGAGGAATACGATGCGTTCTGTGAGCGGATGTCGGAGCACACATTCGTCAGACATCACCTCCTACGATGCTTGAACACGGATCTCCGGGCACTCCGGTTCTCCGCCTTTCGTTATCTCATCGATCACGTAGCGGACCGCGAGAGATTGAAGGAGATGCTCTCCTCGACGGACACCCCGGATGACTGGCGGACCACGATGATCGGGCCGCTTATGAGGGACCCGAGCTCGGTAGACCTGGTTCGTGCGCTTGTCGACGACGAGTCCGAGCACGTCCGTGAGCAAGCCCTGCGACTGCTGCGGCACGATCGCCGCATGCGCCAGGAGTTGCGCGAACGAGCTCGAAGGGTCGAGTGGATACACGAAAAAGCGCTGGAGAGCCGCTCACCGTTTTACCGAAGCAGCCTGCCCAGCGTTCTCGAAGGTGATCCAGAAGCACATCCTATCCTGGCAACCTACCTCGCCAGCGATGAGGAGCATGTCCTGGCGTTCGTGGCGCCGATGCTCCGTGAGTATCCTCCGGCGCGCCCGAGGCTCCTCGAGTTGCTCGACCACTCCTCTGTGAATGTTCGAGGCGCGGCCATGCGTGCTCTGGGAGCGTACGAGCCGGCACGCAGCAAAATCGTCGCTGCCCTCGCGGCTGATCCCTCCCTCCCGCGCGGGTCTGACACAGACATGACATACGAGATCTACCGATGGCGAGATTTGGGTACTCTGCGGAGAGCGGCGGCCGACGCGCTCGAGGACACTCCAGAGCTTCGGACCGCGTTTCGCGCACTGCTGGACAATGAAGACAAGGAAGTGCGCAGAGCGGCGATCCGTGCCGTGTCTGGGGATCGCAGCCCCGAGGCCATGCGCCTCCTGCGGGACCGCTTGCACATGGAGGAGGAGGAGGCGCTGCGCTTCCAGATCATCGACGCGCTTAGAGCCGATCCTGAATCCGTCGACCCCTTGCGCGATCGCCTTCACAATGACCACAAGCGAGCTGTCCGGACAGCCGCCGCCCGCGCTCTTGGGGCCGGGGACCTGTCTCCGGCCCATGCGGTGCGTGAATTGCCGTCAGTCGCGCGCGCGCGCGACGCCCTGGCCGGTGTCACAGCGCCGCGATTGGGGCCGCTACAGGCGTTCCTCAAGACGCCCCGATGCCTCGACCTGGACGCGGAGTCGGATCTAGGCGAAGACGTCCTCGCGTGGGCGTGCGCCCGCCTCACCTGGGCTTGCGAACTCGGCCGCGAGGAAGGCGGGCAAATCCTGGGGGAGATTGCGAGCCCAGTGGAGCGCCTCAGCCATCCAGGCAGCGTGATCGTGATTCGCGTTGCGATGGACGCGTTTTCACTCCCGTACGAGCGTTTTCTGCGCCCCAATCATAACCTCATGGAGGTCTGGGAGATCGCCAGGCACCTGGTCGCCCTGGACCCCCCCACGGTGGTCCTCGCATGCGCCGATGTATCGTACGAGCACCTCCAGCCGCCACGCCTTGAGCCGGGGGAGATCCGGTTTGGGCCGACCTTCTTCGGGTTCCGGTTAAACCGGAGCGCTCCCTCCAGTGGTGCCGCGGGTTCTGGCGCCGCGCCACTTCGAGCATCTGTAGAGCGTCAGTAAAGTTACTGTCGCTTGACACGCGGCTCTGACGCCACGCTGCATAGACCCGGGGCCCGTCCTGCGCAGCCACGGCGCCCCTCCTGCGCAGCCACGGCGCCCCTCCTGCGCAGCCATGGCGCCCTCCTGCGCAGCCCACCACGTGTCCTATGTCACAATTGCGCGGGTCCTGCGCAGCCACGGCGCCTTCCTGCGCGTCCCCTTTGGTGTGCTACGCAACCAGCATTTGACGCCTGCGCACCGCCATCACCCCTGCTGCGCCGCCTCGGCACCTCCTGCGTGGCCCCGGTACCCTCCTGCATGGCCCCGGTACCCTCCTGCGTGGCCCCGGTACCCTCCTGCGCATGCCAGGACGTGAGCTACGCAATATTTCCCCTCTCCTACGAGCGCCCTGACGTGAGCTACGCAACATTTTGTGGCACGGAACCGGGCCGCGCGAAGGCGCCCGGGACCCCACGGCGTCTCGCGCCTCGCTCCTCCTCCGCAGCGAGGCGCCTCGCGAGCGTTTCCTGTGCGCCATGGAGCGCCCTCGTGCGCCATTTGTAGACTGTGCTGAGGGGTATCGCCCTCGTCTCGGCGATGTCGCGCATCGAGATCTCGTGGAGGTCGTGCTGGAAAAGCACCGAGCGCAGTTCGAACGGCAACTCCAGGACGAGAGACCTCAGCAGGCGCCGCCGCTCCGCCGCGAGCAGGAGCTCAAGGGGCGTCGCGCTGTCGCCGGCCTCGCAAAGCGCCACGGGATCCGTGATGACCTCGCGCCGCTGAGAAGCCTTGGCGTGATAGCGCGAAGCCAGATTAACGGCGATGCCGTTGAGCCAGCGCGCGACCTCGCCGCGCGAAGGGTCATAGCTGCCAAAGCGCGTGAGCGCCAAGAGAAGGACGTCCTGGCTCAGGTCGCTCCGATCGCGCTGGGGCACACGGAGCTTCGCGAGCCACCGGGAAACGCGCCGAGCCGTCTCCTCCTGAAATAGCTGGTGGAACGCGTGCGCCCGTTCGCGGCCCGTCGCCGGCCTCGCCGCGTGCTGCCGAGATCCGGGCCGAGCCGCCGCGCGCGCCGCGACGCGCGCCGCGCCGGGTGCGCTCGGACGAGCCCCCGTGTCGTGTCGCGCCACAGGGGCCGACTCCACGGCGATGACGCGTGTTCCGGTAGAATGCATGATCGCCCTCGTGGGGGCGGCGCCAGGAGCTCCATGGCTCGCCTCCAGGTGAAACGTGAATGCTCCGCGCGAATCCCACGCGCCGCGCGCGGACACGACCGCTCCTGAGCGGGCGTCACGCGCCGAGCGACGCCCGCTCAGGAGGCGCTCGATCTCCCAGGGCGCGGCGACGCACCACGGTGGTCCAGCCCCGCCATCGTCTCGAAGGCCTCCTCGCGCTCAGCGATGGCCTTACTGCGCGGCTCTCACCTGAGCTGGTCCAGCAGCGCTTCGCGTTCCCCCGCCAGGCGGCCGCGCGGGAACCTCCGCCCGTGCTCCTCCAGCAGGCGCCGCGCCTCGACGAGCGACACGACATCACCGGCCGCCACGGCCGTCCGCGCGCGCGCGACCAGCCCTCGCTCGCGGGAGCTGATCGCCGGGCGTTGCGCCGCTGGCCGGCGTGGCGGCGCGGCCGGAGCGGCCGGAGCGGCCGGGGACGTCACCGCCCCATCCGGCGTCGTCGGCGTCGTCACCGCCCCATCCGGCGTCGTCGGCGTCGTCAACGTCCCGTGCAGCGTGGGAGAGATCGTCACCGCGTCATCCGGCGCATGGCCGACGCGCGCCGTCTCGGCGGGATCGCGCCTTGCGTGCGCGGTCGCCGGCCCGGTCGTCCTCCTGGAGACGAGGGTGGTCATGGCGGTGCGGAGCGGCGTGACGGACTGTATCGGGCCCGTGGCCAGCGTGCCGAGCGCCGCCAGCGCGCCGAGCGCGGCCGCACAGGCGATGGCGAAGCCTCGTGCCACCCAGCGCGCGGGACCACCACGCCGAAAGGAGCGCCGCTCCAGCAGCTCCAGCAGCCAGGGCGGGAACAGCACGGCGCGCAGCCGGCGAGCGCCGCGACCTCGTTGCCGCGCTTCCCAGCGCGCCGCCGCCGCCTCGAACTCCTCCCAGGCCCGACGCAGGCGACTTCGCGCGGTCTCCAGCGGGATCTCCTGCTCCCGGGCGACGTCGGCGATCGGCCGCTCCAGGAGCTCGCAGGCGATGAAGACGCCGCGGCACCGCTCACCGATCTGATCGATGAGCTGCCGCACCAGCGCCGCCTCCTGGCGAGCGATGGCGTGATCCTCGGGGCTCTGGCGCTCGTCCCAGAGCGCCGCCTCGTCGAGGCCCGTGAGCGCCTCCTCGCGCCTGCGCGCCGCCCGCTGGTGATCGCGGGCCGTGTTCAGGACGACGCTGTCGCAAAAGGCGCTCGGGTTCGTGGCCGATCGGGCCTGCTCTCGCTTCTCCCACAGCCGCACCATCGCGTCCTGCATGACGTCGTCGAGGTCCCGCGAGGGCACCCCGACATAGCTGACCAGCGACCTGACGCGGGCGGACACAGGGTAGGTCGGCGTTGTTCGGTCTCGATCCACGATCCAGCAGACGATCCGCGCGCGGCAAGACGGTCAAAGAATCGACCGAGGCCCGGATCGGCGCCACACGTTCCGTCATCATGGCCGAAGTTCTCATGCACCTGGTGGCTTGATGACGACTCCCGACCTTCGTGAGCACCCGGGTGCACCCGACGGATGCACGAGAAGGCACGGCGGTCCCGGGGCGCGGCGCGTTGACATGGTGTTGCTCGAAGGAGTATCCAGGGCAGCGTGCGCCCTGCGCTCCTCGCCTTCTTGCCGTGCGCCATTCTCGGCGTCGTGGCGGCGCTGGAGGGCGTCGCGGACGCAAGGGATCCCCAGGGGGTCACCGGGCCGCAGGCGGTATCGAACGCCGAGGATCTGCTGCGCCGTGCTCGGCAGGCGCGCGACGCCGGGCGCTGGGTCGAGGCCGAGGCGGCATACGAGCTTGCGCTGGAGGCGGCCGACGCGGCGTGGACGACTGACGCAGAGCGCGCCGAGATCGCCGCGGAGCTCGGCCTGTGCGAGCTCGCGCTGGCCATGTATCGAGACGCGGCCGACCACCTGGCGCAGAGCTTGAGGCACCGTGATGCGCTCGGCGGCGGGCTGGCGAGGCGGGCCGAAGAGGGGTTGAAGAAGGCCGAGAGCCGGGTGGTGACGTTCTACCTGGGGGTGAGCCCACCGGACGCCGAGGTCTCCGTCGATGGCAAGGCGCTGGGGCGCCCGGCGCCGACCTACGAGCTGTTCCTGGAGCCGGGACACCACACCGTGCGGGCGCGGCTGGACGGCCACACCGAGGTGGTGAGCACGTTCGAGGGGCAGGCCGGCAAGGAGAGCTCGCTGACCCTGAAGCTGCCTCGCGCGCCGGAGCGCGGCGAGGCGGGGGCGGCGGGGGTCGGGCCGGTGCGGGCGGCGGAGCCGGTGGGTCCGGCGGCGCGGGCGACGGCGCGGGCGGCGCTCCCCCTGACGGAGCTGCGGATCGGGGGCGCGGCGCTGGCGACCGCGGCGCTGGCGGCCGGCACGGTGTTCCTGCTGCGGGCCGATGTGGTCCACGACAACCTCGCCGAGCGCGACGTCGTGTTCCGCCGGCAACGAGGCTGGACGTCGTCGACGTGCTGGTGGCCGAACGCGCCCGAGGCGTGCGCGGAGATCCGCGACGACGTGGCGGAGCGGGCTCTGTTCGCCACGCTCGGCAAGGTGGCGCTGGCGACGGGGGCGGTGTTCGGGATGGCGACGGCGGCGTCGTTCCTCGCGGAGGGGTGGATCCTCGACGAGGCGCCCGCCCGCGGAGGCGTCCGGGTGGCGCCGAGCGCGACGGGGACGCAGGCCGGGCTCGTGCTTCAGGGCGTCTGGTGAGGCGAAGAGGGGCGATGGGGATGCGCGGGGGGCGAGGTCGAGGAGCGCTGCGTTCGGTCGCGGTGATCGCGCTCGGCTGCGGGAGCGCCGCGGGGGGCGCCGGGTGTTATGCCGAGGACTGCGCGACGACGTACAGTTGCGCGCCGCTCCCCGGCGAGGCGCCTCCGGCACTACCGGCGTCGCCGTGCGACGGCGATCCCGCGACCAGCCCGGCGAAGGACGGGTGCGGGGTGTTCGTCACGCGGCACGGGGACGACGCGAGCGACGGGACGAGGGAAGCGCCCGTCAGGACGCTGCGGCGCGCGGTGGAGAAGGCGGCGGAGCCCGGGGGGACGCGGCGGGTGTACGCGTGCGCGGAGGACTTCGAGGAGGCGGTCGTGCTGCCGTCGGGGGTCGCGATCTGGGGCGGCCGGGACTGCGGCGCGGCGGCTTGGACCTGGGGCGGCGCGGAGAGCTTCACCGGGATCGCGCCCGAGCCGGGGCGGGTGCCGCTCACCGTGGAGGCGCGCCAGACGAGCATGACGTCGGTGGTGTTCGGGGTGCGGCTCGCGGCGGCGGATGCGGTGCGGCCGAGCGGGTCGGCCATCGGGATGATCGTGCAGGAGGGCGCCGCGGTGGAGGTGGTGTCGAGCGAGATCCTGGCGGGGAACGGCGCGGATGGGGCGGACGGGGAGAGCGCTCCGCAAGGATGGAGGGCGCCGGATGGGGCGCATGGCCATCCGGGCGCGGGCGGGTGTCTGGCGGACTGGACCGAGGGCGCTCCGCCAGCGGTGACCGTGTGCGAGGATGGGACGAGGTCCATCGGGGGCGCGGGCGGCGATGGCGACGTCACCTCGGGCGGCGAGGGTGAGCCCGGCGCACCGGCTGCTGGCGTGGCACCGGGGCCTGAGTCGATGGAGGACGGTGAAGGGGGAACCGGCGGGGCGATGACCTGTACGCCCGGCGATGACGGCCACCCAGGGGAGCCGGGCGCGAACGGGGTCGGCGGCGGGACGGGTTTGGAGGACCGGCTCAAGTACGGAACCATCAGCGCGCGCGGCTGGTACGGCTTCTCGGGGCAGGACGGCCGGAACGGGGGGATTGGCCAGGGCGGCGGCGGCGGGGGTGGTGTCGGACCGAACGGGAAGTGCCGCCCAGTGGATCCGCAGGGCGGACCGTCCGGCGGCTCGGGCTCGGGCGGCGGCTGCGGGGGGCGCGGCGGCCTAGGCGGCGGCTACGGGGGCGGTAGCTTCGGGATCATCGCGCTGCATGCGCACGTCATCGTGGACAAGACCAACATCATCGTCGGCGATGCGGGGCGCGGCGGCAACGGAGGGAGGGGGCAACAGGGTGGCTTCGGCGGGCCACGCGGCCCCGCTGGATATATCGCACCCGCGGCCTATTTTGCATGCGATGGGGGTCGCGGTGGCGCGGGAGGCAACGGCGGTCACGGCGGCGGAGGGCTCGGGGGCGTTTCCATCGCCGTCGCGCTCGTAAACAGCAGTGTTCACCTCACGGAGAGCGCCAACTGGGCCTGGGGAGCCCCTGGTGCTGGGGGAGTCGGAGGCGATCCGAGCGACAAGAGAGCCATCGGTGAGGACGGCCAGACCGCCGTCCTATGGGAGTTCCCGGAGCTGATTGTGCCGCCCCAATGAGGGATTTCGCGCGGGGGCGGGCAGAGAAAAGATCATGAAGATCACAGCCGCTGCATGGTTCGTGCTGCTGTCCTCTCCGGCCGCCCTGGGGTGCGGAGCGGAGCCGTTCACCCCACCGTGCGCGGAGGGGGTCACCTGCGACCCAGAGCTCGCGGTCGCGCCCTCGGAGGAGGAGTGTCTCGAGGGCCTCGCCGCGCTGCGCGTGCAGGCCGGGTGCGGGGTATTCGCGAGCCGGTCATTTGGAGACGACAGCAATCCCGGCACGATGGAGAAACCGGTGAAGACGCTCGCCCGTGCGGTCGCGCTCGCGCCGCGTGCTCGCGGGCGGGTGTTCGCCTGCACCGACTCCTATGCCGAGGGCCTCACGTTGCGGTCCGGCATCGATCTCTGGGGCGGCTTCGTTTGTTGGGCGGGATGGCCCCACTACACGGAAGGGTCGGCCAGCGGGGTGGTAACGCTCCTTTCTCCAGACGCCGGGGGTCCCCCGATCACCGTGGAGGCAGCGCAGGACGATGGCGAGTGGGCCACCGACGGTGTATCGACGATCGTGGACATGCACGTGCAGCAGCGGTGGAGGTTGCAGGACTTCCATTCGATCGCGATGAGGCTCCGGCCGGGCGCGGTCGTGGAGGTGCTCCGGAGCGTGATCGAGGCGGATGGCGCCCAGAAAGGTGAAGACGGCCAGGATGCGGTCTACGTTGATCCGCAGCCAGCGTACGGGGAGATCGGAGCGATCGGCAGGGACGCCTGCTCGGCAGCGACCGTGGCCGGCGCGCCCGCCGTGACGACCGTTTGCGGCGACATGGTGTCGACGGGCGGCAAAGGGGGCGACGGGACCCCGGACCGCGGTGGCGATGCCGAGCACGGCAAGCCGCTGCCGGCCTCGAACTCCAGGGACGCAGGCCTGGGCGGCGCGGGCGCGAAGGACGGCGCCCCGTGCCAGGACGGCCGCCGTGGGGGAGAGGGCGCGCCGGGCGCGCCCGGCGCAGCCGGCCAGGGTGGACGCCTTACCGAGGCCGGGTGGGAAGGCGTGCCCGGCATCCAGGGCGGCACGGGAGCGCCCGGCCAGGGGGGTGGCGGGGGCGGCGGCGCGCCGGGTGGCCGGAGCGCCTGCGGCAACGCGGCGCTGGGCGGCGCGTCGGGCGGCTCGGGCGGCGGCGGCGGCTGCGGCGGCACGGGCGGCCGCGGCGGCGGCGCGGGCGGCGCGAGCATCGCGATCTTCGCCCATGCGGGCAGCAAGCTGACCCTGCGGGAAACGCGCGTCATCACGGGCCCGGGCGGCGCCGGAGGCAGAGGGGGTGAAGGCCAGATGGGCGGGCAAGGCGTCCAAGGGGGCCCGCCGGGGCAGGCGCCGGACCTCGGCGGCGAACGCGCCTGCCGAGGCGGCTACGGCGGCTGGGGCGGCACCGGCGGCTACGGCGGCGGGGGCTCCGGCGGGCCCTCGATCGGCATCGCGTATGCCGATGACGAGCAGTTCGCCCTGCATCGCGTCACGTTCGAGATCGGCCCAGGGGGCCCGGGCGGCGTCGCGGATGTGTTCGACGAGACGCGCGACAAGGCGAACCGCGGCAGCGACGGCTTCGCCGCCGAGATGATGCGCTTCGCGCCGTAGGTTCGCGCGCGGGATTGCCGCAACCGCTCCCCTACCCGAGCGGGAGCAGGGCAGGACTAGCGAGCTCGCCTTGAGCTTGTTCCGCGCGAGCGGTCATCGTACAACGAGAGCCATCCCACCGCCGACCGCACCGTCAGCGGTCGCAAGCTGATCTACGTAAGATGTACCGCGCACATCAATGCGACATACCCAGGCGCGATCAGCGTCGTACGCAACAGCGCCTCCGCAACTCTCCCGCGCACACCTTGCGTAGCTTACCGACAACGCCATTGGGTTCGCTGTCCCAGAACGCACGGACGCGATTCGCCTTCGATCCAGAGGCGTAGTCGTAGCCTTCGTCGTAGATGTTCTTCCGAACGCTCTGCAGAGCGAACCCCTCAAGAGTCCTGTTCGAAAAGTCCAGCAAGTAGCCGCCGCTCATCCCGAGCAACTTCTCGAGTTTTGTTCTCACCGCGCCTCGTGTGCTCGGGTCACGTGAGCGCAGCCGGCAAGCAGGCCCTACCCGTTGTCGTTGCTCGGCCCTTCCGGCGGCCCCTCGGGCGCGTCCCACCCGCCGGGAGGCTCTTCGATTCCCAACGCCGCGAGGAGATCGCGGGCGGCCTCCGAGACGTCGGCGGGGACCTCGGGCCCCGGCTCCCAGGCCGACAGCAGCGCGCGCAGCCTCCGGGCAGGCGCGGCGAATCGCTGCTGGTCGAGCTCCGCTCCGAAGGCGGACAGGAGGTGGTCCACGTGCTCGACCAGGTGCTCCCGCGACGGCCACGACGTCGCCCTGGCCCACGAGCTCGGCGAGGCGAGCGCGCCGGCGATATTCACGGCGCCGGCGACCGCCTGGGCCAGCCGGGCCGCCTTCCTCGACGCATCGCTGTAGCTCGGGGGCGCGGCCGCGGACTCCGCCGCGGGCGGCGGCTCCGCGTCGTCCGTGTCGCGGTCGATCGCTCGGACCTGGTAGCCGTCGTCGTTATCCCAGCCGCCGGCGGGCTCCCGCACGCCGAGCGAAAGACAGAAATGCCGGGCCGCTTCGTAGACCGCTACCGGGACCTCCTCGGCTTCTCTCCAGGTGAGCGCCGCCTCCCGGAGCTCGCGCGCGCGCTCGCGGGGCTGCTCGAGCGGGAAATACGCGATGTAGTCGTCGGCCGCCTGGAGGACCTCCGAGCGAGTCGGTCGTCGCACGAGGGTCGACAGCCTGCGGGCCGAGGTCATCTCACGCAACAGGTCGAAGGCGTTGTTGATTGCTTCGCCCTCCTTATCGTCAGGGTCGGATCTTCGACGGATGGTGCGCGGCTCTCGCGGTTGGATAGATTTCACGGTATCGTCTCTGCTGCTCACGGATACGGCATACAGACGGGTCCGAAGTAGCTGTTCCTGAGCGCCGAGATGGCGCCGGCACCGACGGCGACAACCTCCGGCGGCGAGGTCCCGGTCTTGACGCAAACATAGGAGCACCACGCTCGTATCACGACGTTCTGCAGGAGCTCGTTCACGAAGTCCGGGCACGTGGGGCACTTCGCCTTCCCGCAGTCGTTGATGATGCAACGATGACTCAGGGCAGGTATGTAGCCCTGCTGGCACCGTGGGTAACGTTCGCAGCCGTAGTCTCCCTCGCACTCGTACTTTGGCATCACCGTATACGCGAGCGTCGATGGGTCGATGCCCGCAAGCCACGCCCGCGCCTGGTCCATCGCTCCCGGCGCGTGCTGCTCCAGGAGCGCCCTGAGGGTCTCGTCGTCGATCGCGGCCGGATCGATCTGCGCGGCCTCGACCGCGCCGGCCAGGGCGCACGTCATGTTCCCCGCCAGGGCAGAGGCGAACGCTAACTCCTCTGGATCGAGCTGCGCGTAGGCTTCCTCGCCCAGATGCTGCTCCTCCGGGCTGACGCCCGTACCGCCATCGACGGGGCTGCTGCCGCCCGCACCGTCATCGACGGGCCAGCTGCCGCCCGTGCCGTCGTCGACGGGACCGCTGCCGCCCGCGCCGTTCTCGGAGGCGTTGTCCCCGTCACCGGAGCCAGGCCACGCCCCATCGCCGTTCCCGTCCCCCGGGCCCACCCGGATGACGCATCCGGGAACCACGGCATGCCCTGCCAGCCCCACGAGCACGACCGCCACAAGCCCTTGAGCCGCTCGCTTCGCCATCCCACCCTCGCTGAACCATGGCTGGCGGCATCCCGCCACCAGCAAGCTGTCGAGGCGCGTACCATGCGCGCTCTCCCACCACAAGCGAGCGGCAGACGAGGTGCCGGCAAGCCGCGCAGGAGCGCGCCGCCAAGGGGGCGGAGCGGGCGGCGGCGGCAACCGCAGCGCCGGGCGGCGCGAGCGTCGAGCCGCCCAGGCGGCGGCTGCGGCGGCAAGGGTGGCTACAGCGGGGCCGCGGGGGCGAGGACGTCAATCGTGCTCGACGACGGCGCGCCATGACGTGGAGGTGGCCGCCCGCGGTCGCATCGCTCGAGGGCGAGCCAGCTCGCGGGCTCATCGGCCTGCGAGCCGGTCAGACCGACAGCCTCACCAGACGCAGCGGCCGCCCGAGATGCGCTGGCCCGATTCGCAGCAATGGATGACACTCGATCCCGTGTCCCGCGAGGTGCAGGAGTGCGAGCCGGGGATGCTGCTGCCCGAGCACTGGAGCCCCGAGCCGCACTTCGGGACGCACGTGTTGTTGACGAGCCCGTACCCCGACGGACAGCAGTAGAGCCGAGGGCCCGAAGGGTACTGTTCACACTGGGGCGCGCCGCTCGCGAAGGCCCACTGGCACACCAGCCCGCCGCCGCACACCGACAGCTCCTCCGCGGCCTCCCCCGTCGGCTCCGCCGCCGCCTCCCCGACCTCGGCGGCCACCCCCTCGTCCGCGATCGGCTCGTCTGCGGGCGGCGCGATGCAGCCCATCGAGGCCGCGAGGACTCCGGAGATCGCCAACAACCCTGCACTCATCATCTTGCGCATGAGATACCCTCTCTGTTCAAGGAGCGCGCCTGCGCTCCCGCAGCTCACAGCGATACGCCGGCGCGGCCAGCAGGCTTCAGGCCTGCTCCGCCCGGCGACGCGAGGAGCGGAGAGCAATGCGCGGGCCAGTCCGAGATGCCGAGAGATGCCGCGGAGCGCGGGGCGCGCCGGAGCGACTCGGCAGAACTTGCGTAGCTCTCTCCGGGAAGAACGCAGATGTTGCCCTGGCGAGGCAAACGCTGCTCAGCGCAGCGCTGGACGCAGGCCGCGGCAGCGACGGGCCAGCACGGGATCGCGGGCCCGCTCCGCGGGATCTCCGGTTCCGGCGATGCAACGCTCGTCGCGTCGCGCCCGGCGCCCGCGCCGGTGACGCGCCGTCAGGGTCCCGGCAACCTCGGTCGGGCTCCCGGGAGATGGCCGCGGGCGGCGGCGCCTCGCTGCTCCCGGGCGGAAGAGTGATCGAGACCGGCCGACGCGGGCATTCAGAAGGCGTTCCGAGGGGCAGCCGGGCGTTTTCATCGAGGCTGGGAAAATACGACCATGACAAAGCGCGTGAGCCGAAGAATCTTCCTCCGGGGGCTGGGCGGAGCTTGCGTCGCAGCGCCGTTCCTCAGCTCGATCACCGACCGCACCGCGAAGGCGCAGCCGGCCACGCCGCCGAGGCGGCTGATCGTGATGTACACGCACTATGGCTGCATCACGACGCGGTTCTTCCCGAGGAAGTCGCACGGCCCGCTCACCGCCGCGGACCTCGAGTCGACGACGCTCAAGCACCTGACGCCGTACGTCGACAAGCTCCTCATGCCCCGAGGCATCCGCGCGATGAACGAGTGGACGCCGAAGATGGAGCGGGGCCAGGGGAACGATCGCCACTTGCAGGTGAACGCGTCGTTCTTCACGTGCCACCCGGTCACTCCCAACAGCGACGATCCGTTCAGCTTCGACCAGGCGACGAAGTTCAACGCCAGAGCGACCGGTCCGTCGCTGGACCACGTCATCGCACGACAGCTCAGCCCGGACGGCGAGCCGCTGCTCATGCACGTGGGAAACTTCCGCGACGGTGCGTCCTCGACGATCTCGTACTCGGCGCCCGAGACCCTGTATTCGGGTCTGGGCGCGCCGGCGGCGATCCTGGCCAAGCTCACGGGCCTGTTCTCGGACCCCCTCCCCTCTCCGGACACGTACAAGGCCATCCGCGGCAAGAGCATCATCGACCTCGTGCGGGACGATCTCGACACGCTCGCGCGCTTCGACATGAGCCAGGCGGACAGGAACAAACTGGAGGCCTGGAAGACGCTTCTCCACGAGACCGTGAGACCCGTCGCCTCTGCGCAGTGCAACACGCCCCTCGCCACGGCGCTCGGCGCGACGCAGGAGAACGTCGACCTGGCGAGCACGCGCCCGAGCGTCGACGACGTGCTGACTCGGCGAATCTCGGGCAGTCTCGACGGCGCGGACCTCTATTCGAACCTCGCCGTGCTCGCGGCCGCGTGCAACGCGACCCCCGTCATCTTCCTGAAGTACCCCCCGAACTTCCTTTTTCGAGGGCTCGGCCTGACGATGGAGAGCGCCAGTCTCTCGTATCGCCTGGGCAATGCGGGCATGCAGGGCACCTGCGTCACGGGTGTGATCGACATGCTCCTCACGATCGACGACTACCATGCGAGGAAGCTCGCCCACCTCGTCGAGCAGCTCAACCGCATCGACGAGGGCGACGGGACGCTCCTCGACAACAGCGCGGTCGTCTGGTTCCAGGACGCGTCGGACGGCTGCGCCCGCAACCTCAACAACCTGCCGATCGTCCAGGTCGGCAGCGCCGGCGGCTACTTCAAGACCGGCTGGGCCGTGAACGTCGAGGACGGCTCGCCCGATCTCACGACCGGCAACAGCGAGATCGTGTGTGCCGACGGCGCTCCGAGCGAGGTCGACGGGACCACCCAGGCCACGGGGACCGACCCGTCGCTCGCCAACGCGCCGATCAACAAGTACTTCTGCAACTTGATGAACGCCCTCGGGGTCACGGCAGGCAGCGACGGCTTCCCGGCGCCGGGCGGTTCGGAGCCGGTGACCCACTTCGGCATGTACGACCGCACGGAGGACTTCATCGGTGGCGGGATCAATCCCCCCACCATCCACGATCCAGGCGAGTTCGCCGCGCTCAGGGCGGGCTCCTGAGCGGTCTCGTTCCGGGCAACGGAGGGTTGATGATGCCGGTGTGGAGCAGGCGGTTTTGGTATTGGGCGCCGATCGCGGCGGCAGGGCTCGTCGCAGCAGGAGGCCCGTTGGCTTGCGGCAGGACGATCCCTGACGCTCCAGGCGTCGCGGGCGCCAGTGGAGGGGGAAGCTCCTCCGAGGTCGACGGTCCCGGGGCGGCCGGGGACGGGGCGACTGGAGGAGGCGCTGGAGGACGCGGCGCGGGCGGAGCCATGGGCAACGGCCCCGGCGCGGGTGGCCTGCTCGACTCGACCGGGTCGAGCGACGGCGGCGCGGCAGCGAACTCCGGCGGCATGGACGCGGGCGGCACGAGCGGCGGGGCTCCGGGTGGAGCCGGCGGGAGCGGAGGGGCGCCCGCGGAGCTGGACTGCGCCACGGCCCGACCCAGATCGAGCTCGCTCGATCTGAAGCACCAGGTCGATGTCGACGACTTGCCGCCCATCTCGGAGGTCCAGGGGGACCTGATGCTCAGCGAAGGGGTGAACCGGCTGCAACGCCTCGGCTGTCTACGCCACGTCACGGGCACGGTCACCATCCGGTACACGCGTAGCCTCACCACGCTCGAGGGGCTCGAGCGGCTCGAGTCCATCGCGGCGGGCTTGACGATCGAGAACAACGATGCGCTCGCGAGCATGACAGGGCTTCAAGGCCTGAAGACCGTGGGGGGCGCGTTGATCATCGATTCGAACATCCGCCTCGCCGACCTGGGCGGGCTCGAGAGCCTGACGACGGTGCGCACTGGCGGCATCCGGATCGAGGACAACCCCGCCCTGGTGAGCCTCGCCGGGCTGCGCAGCCTGACCGCCACGGGCGCAGTGACGCTCAAGTCCAACGCGGCTCTCGAGAACCTGCAAGGCCTCGGAGGCCTGAGTCAGATCGCCAACTTCCTCGTCACCGGCAACGCGAAGCTCGAGAGCCTCGAGGGGCTCTCGGCGCTCGAGACGATCTACCAGGATCTCGACATCGTGAACAACCCCGTGCTCGCTTCCCTCGATGGACTCTCTGCGCTCCGGGCGATCGAGCAATATCTCATCATCTCGAACAACCCGGAGCTCACCCGCATCGATGCGCTCTCTTCGCTCGAGCGGATCCACCACGGTCTCGAGGTCACGACGAACCCGAAGCTCCCCACCTGTGAAGCGGAAGAGCTCCGCGAGCGGACCGGCGTTCCACGAGCGACCCTGATAGACAACGACGACTCGGCGACGTGCCCCTGACGCCGCGGACCTCGAGCCGACGACGCTCAAGCACCTGACGCCTCACGTCGACAAGCATCTCATGCCCCGTGGCATCCTCCCGAGCGGCTCAGGTGCTGGCGAGCGAGGCGTCGGCGACGAGCAGCCCGGAAAGGAGGCGGCGCGCCGCGGCTGGCGAACATCTTCGGAATCCTCACGCAGATCGACGGCATGCAGGTGTCACGAGGATGACCGCGCGCCGCCCGCTCACGCCGAGAAGCCGCCGTCGATGGTCAGGCTCACGCCGTTGATGTAGGTCGACTCGGGCCGGGCGAGATAGGTGACGAAACGCGCGATCTCGTCGGGATCGGCGATGCGCTTCTCGGGGCTCGCGTCGCGCACCCGGTCGACGTGCGGACCGTCCGACGGGTTCATGTCGGTCGTCGTCGGGCCGGGTTGGACATTGATGACCGAGATGCCGCGCGGCGCGAAATCCCACGCCAGCCCGCGCACGAGCCGCGCGACCGCCGCCTTCGTCATCCCGTAGACGGCCGAGCCGGCGCCCATCGCGCGCTCGGCCGTGTTGCTGCCGATGACCAGGATCTTCCCGCCGCGCGGGAGGTGGCGCGCAGCGGCTTTGGCGGCGACGAACACGCCGCGCACGTTGACGGAGAGCATCCTGTCGAAATCCTCGAGACGGTACTCGTCGGCGTTGCCGAAGATCAGGACGCCGGCGTTGTTCACCAGGACGTCGAGCCCGCCGAGCGCCGCCGCGCCCTCGGCGATCGCGCGCTCGAGCGCGCTCGCGTCGGCGCTGTCGGCCTGGAGCGCGATCGCGCGCCCGCCCTCGGACGCGACGGTCGCGACGAGCTCTCGCGCTCGATCCGGCCTGCTCACGTAGGTGAAAGCGACCGCCGCGCCGTCGCGCGCGAGGCGCCTCACGATCGCGGCGCCGATGCCCCGCGACCCGCCGATGACGATCGTCTTCTTCCCTGCGAGCGGCCCCGTGTCGTCGTTCATGTTCAGCTCCTTTGCATCGTGAGTTGTCGTTGTCGTTTTTGAACAATCAGTCCAAAATAGCGCGCGGCGATGGCGCGAGCCGAGCGGGCGCCGCGCGTTCAGCGCGGGCGCAGGCTCTGCACCGCGAAGGCCGCGACGTCGCGGAGCGCTTCGGCGCTCGCGCCGGCCTTGGCCTGCACCTTCATTCCGCTGAGCGTGGCCGCGAGGAAGCGAGCGGCCGCGCGGCTGTCGATCCCGCGGCCGATGTCGCCCTTCGATCTGCCCTCGTCGATGGCGTCCTTCAGCACGGCCTCGAGCAGCGCGGCGCTGGTCGCGGTGAGCGCACGCACCTCGTCGTCGTCGCGGGCGAGCTCGCAGACGGCGTTCACGCCCATGCAGCCGAGCGATCGCGCCCCGTCGCGCGCCTCGGCGAGCTCGACGAGGACACGCTCGATCGCCGCGAGCGCCGTCGGTCCGGCCCGGAGCCTCTTCATGATCGCGGCGATGCTGTCGGCGTTGTAGGCGCGGAGCGCCTCGAGGAACAGCCGTCGCTTGTCGCCGAAGGTGTCGTAGAGGCTCTGGCGGCCGATCCCCATCGCGCGGACGAGATCCTCGGTCGAGGTGCCGGCGAAGCCCTTCTCCCAGAAGACCGGGATGGCGCGCCGGAGCGCCTCGTCGCGATCGAACTCCTTGGGGCGGGCCACGGAGACAGCATGACGATTCTGGACCACAAAGTCCAGAACCAACGTCAGCCCTTCGTGAGCCCTGCTCTACTTCACGCGCTCGCCGTGATCACCGCCCCACCTGGCAGCCGGGGCCGGTCACCTCGCGCATGGGCTCTCCCGAGGCCAGCGCCTCGAAGCGCGCGAGCAACGAGGGCCACCCGCCCTCGAAGCGGGCGCGCAGCGCGGCGGCGTCCTTCGGCACCCGCTCCCAGCCGCGGTGCTCGAGCTCGACGCGCGTGTGCGCGCCGAGCGCGAGGAACAGGACCTCGACCTCCTGCGCCTCGCTCGCCGCTCGCCCGGGGTGCCAGGTGATCACGAGCCGGTCGGGAGGCTCCCAGGCGAGCACCGTCCCCCAGAGGGTCTCGCTGCCGTCGCTCCCGCGCTCGACCACGCGGCCGCCGACGCGCTCCTCGATCGCGCACGAGACCGCGGGGCTCGCGCCGGCCGAGCGCGCCGCGAGAGGCCACCACGACGAGATACGCCGCGCGAAGAGGTCGAACGCGGAGGCCGGATCCAGCGGGACGATCACCGAGCGACGGATGGGCGGGAGCACGCTCACCGCGCGCCTCCCTCGTGGACCGCGGCGCCTCGCGCCGGCGCGCCGGGCGGCCTTGCCGTGACGTCTACCATTCAGTGCCTCCTCTTTCGCTCGGCCTCCTCGACGGCCGCGGCCTGGAACGCGCCGAGGACGTCATCCCAGAAGCCCTCGATGTACGAGCGCAGCGCGGTGAGCCCCCCGAGATCGATGCCGTAGAAGTTCTGGCGCCCGTTCTTGTGGCAGCGCAGGAGCCCGGCCTCCTGCAGCACCCGCAAGTGCTGCGAGACCGCAGGGCGGCTCACGCTCACCGTCTTCGCGATGTCCCCCACCGACAGCGGGCGCCCGCGCACCCGCTCGAGGATCTGCCGGCGCGTCGGATCGGCGAGCGCCGCGAGCACCTGGCCTACCGGGTCCACCCCGTAAGCATGCGCAAACGCCTCCACCACGGCAAGCAGAAATGGCTTGACCAGCGGGACAACAATGGTAAGTTTTTACTTACCAATCGGAGTGGCCCGTCGACGTCCATGCGCCGCCTTGCCGGTGACGTCGAGGCCGCTCCCCTTTGTCTGAGGAGCTCGACATGACTGCCCTTGTCGTCCACGGAACGCCCGGATCGTCGTACACCTGGAGCACGGAGATCGCGCTCGTCGAGAAGAAGGTCCCTTACGAGCTCGCCGCCGTCCCCTTCGGGGCCCACCGGGTGTCGCCGCACCTGGACAGGCACCCTTTCGCCAAGGTCCCCGTGATCGAGCACGACGGCTTCACGCTCTACGAGACGCAGGCGATCCTCCGGTATATCGATCAGGTGTTTCCGGGCGAGCCGCTCCAGCCGAGCGATCCGCGCGAGGCCGCGCGCATGAACCAGATCCTCGGCATCTTCGACGCGTATTTCCGGCCGGCGGTCGCTCCTGGCATCCTGTTCAACCGCCTGTTCCCCGACGCCTTGCGCGGCGGCCCGCCCGACGAGAAGGCCGTGCAGGCCGCCATCCCCGTGGCGCGGACGAGCCTCGCGCAGCTCGACCGGCTCCTCGGCGACCGCGCGTTCCTCGCGAGCGAGCGGTTCACGCTGGCCGACATCATGGTCGCGCCGCTCGTCCACTACCTGCTCCTCACGCCCGAGGCGGCGCTCCTCGAGCCGCACCCGCGCCTCCGCGCGTGGCACGAGCGGGTCATGTCCCGCGAGAGCGTGCGCACGACGGACAAGAAGCCCTTTCGAGCGAGCTGACGGCGGAGATCGCGCCGGGCGGCCCCGCGGCGGGTGTGCCGTCGCTCGACGACAGGAAGGCGATCCAGGAGGCGGCGCGCCGCGCCGGCGCGGCGGGGAGCCGGCGGCCGGCGCGGAGTCCCACAAGGTGGTTGGCGAGCGACCGCCGTGTCGGACGGCGCTCGCGGTGTAGGTCTCTCGCGCTCCGATCGAGAGCGCGAGAGGCGCGCGCCGCGATAGCCCCTTGTGCCAACGTCTCTGATTCTGGCAGGCTCATCCCTGTCCCCTCGCGGCGGTGTCCTCGCCTGCGATACGCACGCTCGCGCGGCGAAGCGCGGCGTGTACGCCGGGATCCGCGCGATCGGGGGAGCGAGGGTGGGGCATGCGAACAAGCGTCGTTGTCGAGATCGAGAGGGCGATCCGCTGTGTTGCCGTGCTGCTCGGCGTCGCCGCGCTCGGCGCGTGCGGCGCGGAGACACCGCCTTACGACGACCTGCCGCTGCGCGACGCGCTGAGCGCCGCGCCGGAGGTCCTCGCGGCCTTGCCCGAGGAAGCCCTCCACGACCTCGCCGTGCGGCTGGAGGAGGCGCACCGCGCGGCGGGCGGAGAGACGGCCATCGCCGACGCGGAGATCGCCAGCGTCCCGGCGCTCGTCCGCAGCGCGGACGCGGCGCGGGAGGACCGGGGCGAGGACGCGATCGTCCTCGGCGCGCTCGAGCCCTCCGCAGAGGGGTTCGTGCTCCGCGCCTCCTCCGTCGCGCCCACCGCGGCGGAGCGCGGGCCCGAGGGGCCGCTCGATCGGCCTGTCCTCGCGGGGGAGCCAGCGTCGCCGGAGACCGCGCGGCTCGAGGAGGCGGCGCTCGACGGCCGCGCCGGCGTCATCCTGGCGGATCTCGCGCGGCGCGCGGACGCGCGCGACCTCATCCGCGTCACAGGCCTGCCCGCGGGCGTTGTCGCCCTGGATCGTACGGTGTACGTCAACGCCGCGTGGCTTGTCGCGCTGGGCGCCCTCTCGCCCCCGGACACGCCCGCGCGCCTCGCCTCCCCGGGCGGCGACGTCGCCATCGTCACAGGGCCCCGGATCGAGCCGAGATCCGTGGACGCCAACCCCTACCACCTCCCCGGGTCGATCGCCGAGTGCGCCGCCGGCGTGCGGGACGTGTGCACCTGCGCCGTCGGCGGGTCCTGCGACCATGACCGCACGGACCCGGCCTTCGCGGATGCCCAGGCGGAGTGCGCGTGGGTGAACGCCGACGCGCTGAACGCCGAGGCGCTCTGCGTGCTCGCGCTGATGAGCATCGAGGGGGTGAAGGAGTGCGTCCATTCCGCGGGCAGCGCGTGCGCCGCGCTGCCGATCGCGGGCCGCGAGGGCGCGCTCGCGTTCGCCGCGGACGACGGCTGCATGACCGTGCTCGACCGCTGCCTCCAGTACGGCAGGCCGACCGGGCCGACGGTCGTCCCGAGCGGCGCGCCGAGCGGCACGACGGACTCGAGCGGCTGCAGCGGCGGCAGCGGCTGCGGCGGCGGCTGCAAGGGCTGCAACGAGGACGTCGCGGGCTGCAACCAGAACTGCAGCGATTGCAACCAGAACTGCCGTGACTGCAACCAGAACTGCCGCGATTGCGACGAGAGCTGCAAGGACGGCGATCCCTCGGCGGGCACCGGATCGGGCGCGAGCTGCAAGGTGAGCGCCGGCCGGGGCGATCCGGGAGGCGGCCGCGCGGGCGCGCCGTTGCCGCTCGGCGCCGCGTTCTGGTGGGCGGTGCCCGCGGGCTACATGCTGCTGCGCATCCGGAGGCGCGCGTGAGCGGCGCCGTGATGCTCTGGCTCGGGCGCCACGGGCTGCCGCCGTGGCTCGCGCCGACGTACGCGGTGATGGTCGCCGTCGCGGGGCTCCTCGGCGCGGCGGCGTTCTTCTGGCTCGTGCGCCGGGACCGGGGCGACGAGGCCGTCGAGGGCCGCGCGCTGCTCGCGGGGTATGTCGCGGCGCTGCTGGGCGGCCACGTCTTCGAGGCGCTGCGCGCCGCGCCCGAGGCGCTCGCGCGGGGCTCGTGGGGTCCGATGCTCCACGCCGGCCGCGCCGCCTACGGCGGGCTCATCGCGGGCGTCGTCGTCGCGGTCCTGGTGCTGGTCCGGCGCGGCGCGGCCGTGCGCCCGTTCCTCGACCGGCTCGTGCCGGGGCTCGGGATCACCTACGCCTGCGTGCGCACGGGGTGCTTCCTCGCGGGGTGCGACTACGGCCGCGTCACGGCGGGCGCGCTGGGCGTCCGGTTCCCCGCGGGCAGCCCCGCGGCGGAGGATCACGCCGCGGCCGGCTGGGTGCCCCTCGGCGCGCCGAGCCTGCCCGTGCACGCCACGCAGCTCTACGAGGCGGCGCTCGGGGCGCTGGCGAGCGGGATCGCCGCCCTCTGGCTCGCGCGGGGGCACCGTGACGGCCGCGCGTTCGGGACCTGGCTGGCGCTCTACGCCGCGGGGCGGTTCGCGATCGAGCTGCTCCGCGGCGACGCCGGGCGCGGCGTTTACGGCGGGCTCAGCACCGCCCAGGTCGTCTCGCTGGCGCTCCTGATCGGGCTCGCGGCGGCCGCCCTGCGGGCTCGCCGTGAGCGCCGCGCTCCAGCCACGGCGGCCGCGCTGCTGTCGCTCGCCTCCCTGGGCCTCGCCGCGGGCGACGCCGCGGCCCAGCCGGCGCCCCGCGCAGCACCGACGGCGGCTCCGCCCGCGGGAGCGAGCGCAGCGCCTGCTGCGACGCCGCCGCCGGCGCCAACGGCATACCCGCCGCCGCCCGCAGGGTACCCGGCGCCAACCCCCTACCCGCCGCCTCCAGCAGGCGGATATCCGGCACCCTACCCGGCGCCCTATCCCTACCCGCCGCCTCCAGCGGGCGGATATCCGGCACCCTACCCGGCGCCCTATCCCTACCCGCCGCCTCCAGCGGGCGGATATCCGGCACCCTACCCCTACCCGCCGCCTCCAGCCGGCGGATACCCGGCACCCTACCCGCCGCCGCCAGCCGGCGGATACCCGGCACCCTACCCGCCGCCTCCGGCCGGCGCATACCCCGCGCCCTACCCATACCCGCCGCCTCCGGCCGGCGCATACCCCCCGCCGCCGCATCCCCCGCCCGCAGCCGGCGAACAGCAACCGCCCGCGGCCGCCGAACCGCCGTCCGGGCGCACGCCGGACTCGCCTCCGGAGCCCGCGGCCGCGAAGCCGGGGACGAACCCCCAGGCGGAGGCCAACGCGCGCCGGATGGCGCTCTCGGTCGGGCTGTCCGGCTACTTCGTCCCGGCGCGGTTCGCGGTCGAGGACGGGGTGTCTCTGGATCTCGGCGCCGTGGCGCGCGTCCCCGTGAGCGATGCGCGCCGCCTCGAGATCGGCGTCGAGCTCCGGGGCCTCTTTGCGCCCGACGCCGACCAGCTTGCGATCGGCGTGCCGCTCCGATTCACGATGGGGGTCGGCCCGCACGTCGAGATGTCGGTCGGGATCACGCCGGGCTACCACCGCATCTTCTTCGAATCACCCTACTTCGAGAGCGTCGGCGCCTTCGGCGCCCGCCTCGCCTGGGGGATCCAGCTCCCGATCGGCTCGCACCTGTTCGTCGGCCTCTCTCCCGCGAGCTTCCTCGTGCTCGGGTCGGACGACGTGGACGCGCTGGTCGCGTACGAGCCCGGGCTCTGGGTCGGCACCGGACTGCTGTGATCGATGTCGCCGGAGCTCCCGGGAGCTCCTCGAGATGAGCTCCCTCCCCCGGCAGCGTCACCGCCAGGACACCGAGCGCGGCGAGGCGCTCACGTCGAGGCGTCGCGCGCAACCGCCTCGGCCGCCTTCCCCGCGAAGGCAGCCTCGAGCTGCTGGCACACGCCCCGCAGGAGCGGCTCCTCCTGCGCCTTCGCCTCGCGGACATGCGCGAGCACCTGAGACAGGAGCGCGCTGGAGCTCTCCGCCTCCGCCTTCAAGAACTTCAGTCGTGCCGCATAGAAATAGCCGCTGAGCTGCTTGAGACGCTCGACAGGACCCGCGAGCTCGTCGGCGAGGCCGTAGCGCTCCATCACGTAGCGCAGCCGATCGACCAGCCCCTTCTTGTGCTCGTGGAGCAGGTGGATGGAGTGGTAGGTGATCCCTCCCGCCTCGCCGCGCACCCGCTTCTCCAGGCAGCGCTCGACGTCCGCGTACACGGAGGAGCCGAACCGCAGGCGCTCGGCCTCCGTCACGATCGAGAGCAGATCGCGCGAGACGCGATAACCTCCAGCGGAGAAGAAATCGGCGCTCGACGAGACGTAGCCCTGGAGCTGAGCCAGGAACTTGCGCGCGTTGAACGGATACGCCCGGCTGAAGGGGCGCGGCTTCAGGAGCCGGATGAGCTGCTGGTAGTCCATCGACCTCTCGTCCGACTCGAAGGCGCTCGCGTACGCGGCGAGGACCTCGTCGTACCCGAAGCGGAGCGCGCAGAAGAGCCGCTGATCATCGAACCCCACCGCCAGGAACTCTCGGGCATGGTCGTCGTAACCGTAGATCAGCGTCGGGTGGACGTAGTGCCTGGTCTGGTACGACGCCTTTTTCGGGAGGTAGTACTCATCCAGGCTGACGATCATGGTGTGGCCCCGCTCGAGGCACTCGATGAACATACCGCGCACGTCGGACTGGCCCTTGAGGACGGCGCGGTCGAGGTAGACATCGTCGATGACCTCCCGGTAGCTATCGTCGCCCTCCAGGAAGTCCACCCAGATCGAGGGCCAGTTGCCGCGGAAGATAGACTCTCCGCTGTCCGAGATCACCTGCACGAAGTGCTGGTAGAACCAGGGCAAGAGCCTCTCTTCCCCGAGGATGACGCACAGGGGCAGCGAATGATGCAAGTAGACATTGACATCGTGCTGCAGCTTGATCTTGAGCTCCTTCGACCGCGCCGACATGGGCACCGCTCCTCTCGCTGGAAACGCGGCGCCGGGCTCGACCTGCATCGGAGCAGACCGGCCCGGCGCGCGGAGACGACCTGTCACGAGTTGAACAACGAGAACTTCTTCGTCAAGGCGCCGAGCACCTCCTTCTCACCGAAGAGGCAGATACCGAAGTAGTTCAGGTCTTGCTCAGGAGTAGCACGCGTCTTCGCGAGCTGGTCCTCCGCCGAGGCGCCGAGCATGGTGTCGACGAAGTCGCAATGGACGAGCCCAGCCTCGATCGCCTGCTGGCGGAGCGCGCGGATCTGATTCCCGTTGCGCGCCTTGAGGACGATGAACGGATAGAAGCTGATCGACGGATGGAGGCCGCCGCCGCCGTCGTGGTACTGGAGGAACCGCATCTTCTCGCGGTCCTCCTGCTGCGCCACCAGGCCTGCGGTCATGTGACCGAGGGCGTTCAGGAGCTTCGGCAGCTCGATCTTCTCGTTGAGCACGGCGACGAACTTGTACTCGTTATCGGCATACATGGCGCTGCTCCTTCCGTGCGTGGCCGACGCCTAGGCGCGATCGACGCGCGTCGCGATGATCAGCCCTGACGACCAGCAGAGCTTGGTCAGCACGAGGCGCTCGTGCCGCTCGAGGGTGGCGATCAGCTCCGCCACCTTGGGAGCGTGGCCCTCCGGCCAGTTGGGCTGAGGGAGCAGATCGTCGATGATGTAGAGCCCGCCGGGCCTGAGCAGGCTCAGCGCCTCCTCGAGCGCGTAGAACTTGCCCGGCCACGTATCCGCGAAGATGAAGTCGAACCGCTGCTCCCGGACCGAGCGCAAGAACGCCTCGCCATCCATGTTCTTGAGCGTCAGGCGGCGGTCGCCTCCGAGGTGCTGCCGCGCCACGGCCTGGACCTTCTCGTCATTCTCGACAGAGACGAGCGTGGAGCTGGCGTCCATTCCTTCGAGGATCCAGCACGTCGAGATCCCCGTGCCGGTGCCGAGCTCGAGAAAGGCGCCGGACTTGGCGGCGGCGAGCGTGCGCAGGATCGACCCTGTCTGTCGATCGCTCGCCATGGTAAAGCCCATCTCGGCGCTGGCCCGCTCGATCTCGTCGAGCACCGCAGGCGGGTTCAGGTTCTCCATATCCTTCATGAGAGGCTCCTTCTTCGTACGAACAAGCGGGCGCGACTATACAGCACGGGCTTGCGCGACGCGGAGGATTTCGGGCCAGTCCCTCTCCTCGCCGCCGAGGTGCGAGAGCAGCCAGTAGGCCCAGCGCTCGAGGCCGAAGCCGACGCAGGCCGTGTGAAGCAGCTCGCCCGCGGCGTCGCGGAGGTTGAAGCTCTGGCTGAAGTGCTGCTGGTGGTAGTTGAGCGAGGCCACCGCGAGCGACCTGTCCCCGCCCGGCAGCACGCCGACGAGCTCGTACTTGAGGTCAGACGCGTGCTGATAAAAGGCGAGACCAGCGCGGGCGCTGGTGAAGAAAGGATCCGTCGCGGACTCGAGCCGGCAAGGCAGCCCGAGCTGGTGGGCCAGGGCGGACAGCTCCTCGACGATCTGCCGCCGGAACTCGGCGGCGCCGGAGAGGCTGCCCAGGTACACGATCTCGCGGAGGTGGAAGTTCCACAGGCGGCCGGGATAGGTCATCCTGCGGGCTTCGTACCGCGAGCAGTGGCCGACGACCGTCATCAGGAGCGGGTCGTCGATGCGCTGATACCTCTTCAGGGTGTAGCAGTGCAGGCAGGCCGCGGGCAGCATCACCAGCGGCGAAGGCCGCGTCAACGACTGCTGCTCCTCGCGGGATCGAGCGGTGGCGAAGCGCTCGACCGTGTCGAGGTCGTGCTCGAGGATATGGGCGAACGTGAGGTGCTGGGGGAAGAGCCGGACATAGTTGCTCGTCTCCAGCACCTCCCACGTCGTGTAGGCGGGAACGGTGTACTCCTGCGCCCCGAGGCGCCGCGCCAGGTCGAGGCAGAGCCGATCCAGGCCGCGCATCAGCCGCGTGAACGCGGGCCCGAAGATGTAGAGCCCTTCGTCGATGGCGACGCACTCTCGACGGACCACCTCGGCGTGACGGTCCGGCGGCAGGTCCTGGGCGCCCGCCACCTCGAAGACGAGCTTCGTCGGCGCCTCGACCTCCCTCCTCGCGCGCTCGGCGGCGCTCTCCATCAGCCTCCTGATCTGCGCGACGTCGGCGCCCGGACGGGCGCGAAAGCGCACGGCCTGCCGTTCATTCTCCGATACCAGCTCGGGATCCTCGAGACCCGTGCCGCAGTAGGCGAGCAGCGTCTCGAACAGAGCCAGCGCCCGCGGCCGCAGGTTGGTGCGCAAAGTGAACGTATGCAGCTCCACGTCAAGCTCCCTTCAACGGACATCGATGATCGCGTGATTCACCCTGGATCGCCGGGCGGGGCGCCGCGGCCGCGGCCGCCCCGGGCGCGACGGCGCGCGGACGGAGCCGCAGCGGGACGGTCCGCGGCGCGCGGAAGACACGGCCCTCGATGGCCGGCGGATCGGCGCTGTCCAGCGTGACGTCGTCGACCTTCTGCAGGGCAAGCTCGAGGACGATCTCGAGCTCCTTCTGCGCCAGGCTGAACCCCATGCAGATGTGGCTGCCGGCGCCGAACGACAGCAGCGTCTGCTCCGGCCGCCCGGGCCGCCAGCGGTCGGGCTCGTCATACTGGTCCTCGTCGCGGTTCGCGCTCGCGAGGCAGAGCTGGACCGGGGCGCCGCGCGGGAGCGTGACCCCGTCGATCTGCAGTTCCCTCGTCGTGAAGCGGAGCGTCGTGTGAAGCGGCGGCTCCCAGCGCAGGCTCTCCTTGACCACGGCCGGGATGGCGCCCGGGTCGCGGCGCAGCCGCTGCCAGCCTCCCTCGTGGGTCAGGATCGCGACGAACAGATTGCCGATCGCGGCGGTCGTCGTCTCGGTACCAGCGGCGAGGAAGAGCAGCAGATACTGGAGCAGCTCTGCCTGGCTCAGCGCATCGGCGGCGCGGGCCTGCGCGAGCCGGCCGATCAGGCTGCGCGTCTCCCCGTCCCTCTGGATGTCCCCGATCACGCGCTGGAGCGCTTCCTCCAGCTGCTGTCGCGCCGCCCGAGCGCCCTCGAGGCTCGTGCGCGGGTCCTCGAGATAGCCGATGATCGGCCGGAGCTGCTCATGGATCCACGCCGCATGTTCGTCGGGGATGCCCAGGATGCGCGACATGACGAGCACGGGCACCTGGACGGCGAACTCCTGCATCAGCTCGATCCGCTCCCGGCGCGCGAGCCGCTCCAGCAGCCCGTCGACGACGGGCGCGATCACCTCGCGCGCATACGAATCGACGGCGATCGGCTTGAAGCAGGCGCTCGTCAGGCCGCGGAGGCGTTGATGGTGCGACCCCTCGAGGTCGAGCACCGTGCGGCCGAGGACCATCCGGCTGGCGCGGAAGGGGTACTCGGCCGTGAAGTCGGGGCTGGTCATGGCCTGGCGCACGTGCTTGTACTTCGAGAGGTAGAAGGTGCGGCTCTCCTCCGACCAGTGGATGGGATCCCGCGCGCGAAGGGCGCTGTAGACCGGCCATGGATTCGTCTGGAATGCTTCGGTGTTCAGATCGATGGCGGCGATGCTCATTGCTGCTCCTTGGCTACCTGGCCAGACCACCTGCTGCGACCCCCGCGCCACCGGGCGCCCCCTCGGCGACAGGAGCGCTCCGTTCCTGCGCCGCGAGGCCCCGCGCCGCGAGGCCCTGCGCATAGGCGAGCTCGCGGCCGTAGAGCTCGGCATAGCGCCCCTTGGCGCGGATGAGCTCCACGTGAGTGCCTTGCTCGACGACGCGCCCCTCGTGCAACACCACGACGCGATCGGCGTACATGACGGTCGACAGGCGGTGCGCGATCAGCAATACCGGCGCCCTGGCCTTCAGCTCGGCGATGATCTCCATCACCCGCCGCTCCGTCATGCTGTCGAGGGCCGACGTCGGCTCGTCGAGGATGATCAGCAGCGGATCTTCGACCATGCAGGTGCGCACCAGGCCGAGCCGCTGGCGCTGCCCGCCGGAGAAGCCCGCCTGGGCCACGATCCGCGTGCGGTAGCCCTCGGCGCGCCGCAGGATCAGCTCGTGAACCCCGAAGCGCTCCGCCATCTGCTCCAGCGCCGCGGGGCTCAGCGATGGGCGGCCATAGCAGAGGTTGTAGGCGACGGTGTCGGAGAAGAAATAGGGGAACTGGGACGCAAAGGCGATACGACGACGCCAGGCGCCGATGTTCAATTCCTCCAGCGCGACAGAGCCGTTCATGATCACCCGCCCCTCCTGGACGGGGTGCAGGCCCAGGATCAGGTCGACGAGGGTGCTCTTGCCCGACCCGCTGGTGCCGACCAGCGCCACGATCTCACCCCGCTCGAGCGTCATGGAGACGTCGGTCAGGACGCGCGGGCGGTCGGGGTACGCGAAGCCGAGCGACTGCAGCTCGAGCGTCTCCAGGCGCTCGACCTCGCCGGCGGCGTCGAGCTGGCCCTCCTCGGGCATGTCGAGCACCTCCTGGGTCCGCTCCTGGCACAGCCGCGCCGCGACCGACTTTCTGTACCACTCGAAGAGCTGACTGCTCGCCATCGCGATCCGCAACATGTAGGCGGTCGAGATGACGAGGCTGCCGAGCGAGATCTCGCCGCGCACCAGCAGAAAGCCGCTGACCGCGTAGACCAGCAGCGCGTTCAGGGCGAGCGTCGCGCCGGCGACGGCGCGCACGATCAGGTTGAGCAGCGCCTGGCGCCGCTGGATGACCAGGCCGTCTCGCTGGATCTTCTCGTACTGCTGCAGCTCCCAGGCGATCGAGCCCGAGAACCGGGTGAGCGGCAAGATCTCGAGCCGCTCGCGCAGGTACTCGTTGGAGCGGTCGAGCTGGGTAATGCTCCTGCCGAAGAGGGCCCGGACATGGGGCGTCAGCACCGCGGACTCGAGCAGGTAGATCGCGCCGTTGCCCAGGACGGTGAGCACCAGCAGCCAGTGCTGCGTCGCGAGCAGGACCGCCATGGCCGCGATCGCCAGCGCGCTGCGAAACCCTTCGAGGTTCAGCCGATCCTGCTCTGTCAGCAGCCTGACGTCCTCGATGCAGCGGTTGAGCAGGTCGCCGGTCCTGGACTGCAGGAAGCGCAGGTACGGGACGCGGAGGAGGTGCTGCAGCAGCCGCCGCCGGAGCTGGGCGCCGCGCGACTCGCTCCACAGGAAGGAGCCCGTCTCGCGCCCCCAGTAGAGCGCGCTCTCCAGGATCGGCAGCGTCAGCAGGACGAGCGTGCTGGCGAGGAAGCCGCGCCAGTCGCGCTCGACGAGGCGCTCGACCAGGAGCCCCGCCACGAACGGATAGGCGAGGGTCTCCAGCTCGTGGAGCCCTACAAGCACCGTCGTCGTCGTCCGGGTCCATTTCATGTTGCGGCGCTCGCCTTCAGCTCGCCCGGCGTCCACTGCTCCTGATACAGGCTCGCGTAGTGGCCCCCGCGCTGCATCAGCTCACGGTGGCTACCCACCTCGGTGATGCGGCCGTCTTGCAGCACGACGATCCGGTCCATCCCTTGCAGCGTGACGAGCCGATGCGCGATCACGAGGGTGGTACGGTCGCCCTGCAGCCTCGCCTGCGCTGCCTGGACCCGCGCCTCCGACTCCAGGTCGAGCGAAGCGGTCGTCTCGTCGAAGAGCAGGACGCGCGGCTGCCGGAGGTAGGCGCGGGCGATGGAGAGGCGCTGGCGCTGGCCCCCGGAGAGCTGCAGCCCGCGCTCGCCGATCACCGTGTCCAGCCCCTCGGGAAGGCTGGCGACCAGGTCTTGCAGGTCAGCCGCCCGCAGCGCCTCGTCGAGCTCCTCGACCCTGGTCTCGCCGAGGCCATACTCGAGGTTCTGCCGGATGGTCCCGTTCACCATGTAGATATCCTGCGAGATATAGGCGATCTGCTTGCGCAGCCCGGCCATATCCCACGCCTCGATCGGCACGTCGTCGATACAGAGACGCCCGGAGTCCGGCACCTCGAGCCCGACGATCAGGCTCGCCAGGGTCGATTTGCCGGCGCCGCTGATGCCGACGACACCGATGCTCTCGCCGGGCCGGATGGTGAGCGAGAAGTCGGTCAGGATCGGCGCATTCGGCCCATACGAGAAGCTGATACCCTGGAAGGAGAGCTCGCCGCGGATCGGCGCGTTGAAGCGCCCCAGGGTGTACCCCTCGTCCGGCAGCGCGAGGACCTCGTTGATGCGCTGGATGTGCTGGCCATGCTCCTGGCGATGAAACGACATCCGCGAGAGATGCCAGACGAGCTGCCGGAACTGCGGGAAGAGGCCGATAACGACGAGCAGCTGGCCGATGGTGGCGGCGCCGTCGAGCACCTTGTTGCCGACATACAGATAGACGATGCCCTCGGGCAGCAGGAACATCATCTGGTTGAGGAAGACCCCCACCGACATGGCCCGGATATGCCCCCGCAGCGCCGTCATGTAGACACCTTGCCGCTCCTCGAGGCGCGCGACCTCGACGTGCGCGGCGTCGGTCGTCTTGACCAGCCGGATCCCCTCCAGGGCCTCCCGCACGGCCTGGATGATGCCCGCCTGCTTCGGGATGTGGATGCCGAAGAGGTGCCCCATCCTGGCGAAGAGGATGTACTTGCGAGCGAGGATGTACGGCACGTAGATGGCCAGCAACAAGGCCAGGATGATGGGGTCGACGCGCACGACGACCCAGAGGCCGACGACGCTGGCGATCACGTAGAAGAGAAACTCGCCAAAGAAGAGCTGCATCGCCTCGAGGATCTTCGTGGTCCCCTCGGTCATGCGCTGGTAGACGTCGTCGGCGCCGAGCGTCCGCAGCGCCTTGATCTCCTTGCGCTGGATGGCCTCGAAGATCGCGCGTCGCCGCTGGAACATGCCCTCCACGATCAGCGCCTCGAGGAAGTAGAGCGCGGAGGCCTTGGCCCCCTCGCGCGCGAGCACAGCCAGCGCGATGGCTGCGGCCAGCGCCACGCCCAAGCGCAAGTGGTGGGCCGGCAGCGCCTCGTCGACGAGCTTGCCCACCAGGAGCGGCGGCGCGACCGTCACGATCGACGCCGCGATCAGCATCCCCAGCCAGCCCAGCAGCTGCGCTCGGCTGTGCGTCAGGACGCCCCGCTCGAACGCCGCGATCTCGCGCCAGGTCGCCTGTCGAGGGCTGGACTCCGTCACTTCGAGAACCTCAGCTGCCCTGTGCCCGACACGAACTCGCGCAGCCCCGACAGCTCGGCCAGCGTCGACCCGGCGAGGATGCCAGCCTTCAGCTTCTCCTCTCGCTGCGAGACCAGGATCGCCCCGTTGAAGACGGCGCCGAGGTTCTTCCTCTTGATCAGCAGCAGGCCATCGCTGTCGCCGAAGATCCAGTCGCCTGGCTCGAGGAGCAGGTCCCCGAGCTGAACGGCGCAGGGCAGCTCCGGCGGACGCTGGTCGGTCTGCTTGGCCGCGACATAGGTGACGCTCCGCGAGAACACCGGGAAGTCGAGGTCCTGAAGGAAATCGACATCCCGCACGGCCCCATCCACGATCAGGCCGTTGAGACCTTGCTGGCGGGCCGAGATCACGTAGATGTCGCCCGCCACCGCCAGCGGCCTCTCGGCGCTGTTGTGGATGAAGAGCACGCTCCCTGGCGGAGCCTCGGCGAGGCCGAGCAGGCAGGGCAGCATGTCATTGTCCGTCGACACCGGGAAGACCGGCCCCGCCACGCGGTTCCGCGGGGTACGGGCGATGAGCGGCAGCTCCAGGACGACGGTGTGCTCCGGCGCGGCATCGTAGAGCTGCGCGCAGCCAAATTGCAGGAACTTCTGCTGAACTGCGCGGACACGCTCCAGCGTGGGGAAGACGCTCGTCATCGCTCAATCTCCTATGCTGGCGCGGGGCAGAAGGTCTCGTAGATGGTCTTCATGCTGAAGAAGATCTCCGGCTGGTAGCTCTCGATCGGCACCTCGACGCCCAGCGTGCCCTCGATGAACAGGATGAGGTTGACCATCCCGAACGAGTCGACGTAGCCCGAGTCGAACAGGTTGGCCGTGTCGGCGATCGGCTTGATCTCCTTGTCCGGATGCCGCTGGCGATGCTGATCGTGCAGAAACCCCTGCAGCTTCGCGTAAAAATTCTGTCGGTCCATACAGCGATTCACCTGTATTCCTTTCCATCGAGGTCACGATTGATACCATGAAACGGCGCCCATGCACGCTCATTCAGAATCGTTGAGTCAGACACCGAGGATCGAACCCATCACCATGAGTGCATCTCCTGCTACGCATCACTGACGACGTCGGCGGCGTCGGCCGGGGGCGCCGGCTTCGAGGGCTGCGCGAGCGAAGGCAGGGAGCTCAAGAGGACGAAGACGGCGTCGACCGCCGGCAGCAGGCCCCAGACTTCGCTGTACGGCTCCGGCCAGCCAGGGTGGCCGGCCTCTACATCTCGCTGGCGCGCATAGGCCGCGTTGGGCCAGTCGCGGGCCTGGATATGGCGATGATGCCAGTCATGCTGCGGCAGGTCGCCGACCATGACCAGGAGCCGGAATGGCAGATGGACCAGGAGCATCCTGGCGGCCCACCCGCCCCAGGCCCAGGCGCGCTGGACGCCAGCCAGCCCCGGAGGCGGCGCCGGCTCGCCCATGAAGCGTCCGGCGGTCAGCCGAGCCAGCACGATCTTGGCGGGCTGGCCGGGGTCGGCGACGCGCAGCCAGCGATGCTCGCAGATGAACTGTAGAAGCGCGGCGATATGGTAAAGGAACGTCAGGGGAAATACCCAGGCCACCAGCCAGGTGAGCCACGCGCCCTTCGCGGCGACGATCACGACGATGACGGCGTGCAGACCCAGGGCCATGAGCCGGCGGTAGGGCGCAGCGCGCGTGACGTTGGACTCGAGGCGCGCCATCAAGAACATGGCGTGAAAGCGCGGTGAGACGAGCGTCCACGCGAGCCGCCGCCACAGCGCCTCGCGCGACACGCCCGGCAGGAAGCCGAGGGCCAGCAGGAACTTGAGATCCGGGTCGTCCAGCGTCGCGAGCTTCCTGCTGTGATGAATGATCACGTGGTCGTGACGGTACGACTCGAAGTTCATCACCAGCAGGGCGGAGGAGAAGACTTCTACAATCCAGCGGTCGAGCCGCCCGGAGCCGGAGAAATTGGCGTGGACGCAGTGATGCAGCACGGTGACCTGCAGCTTGCGGGCCGCGCCGGCCGTCAGCATCCACGACAGCAGCAGGCCGGGCCAGTACCACCAGGGGCCGCCGGTGATCAGGGCGCTCACGGCGATGCTCGAGGCGAGCTGGAGCAGCGTCGAGGCGAGGAAGCCAGCCCGCGTCATCCGAAACAACGGCTGCTGGTGACGCAGAGGTTTCCCGGTCAGCCACGTCAGCAGCGGCTGGATCAGGGCCGGCAGCCGCCCCAGGGACTCGCGGGCATCTCTCTCCAGGTATCCCGGCCCCGCCACGGAGGGATGCCCGTCCTCCCGCCCTCTATCGGTCGGTCCTCGCCCAGGCATAGATGCTTTTCCCGAAGACGAATCAGGTGTAATTTTCGACGATTCGATCGTGCGGATTCGTTCGACCCTCCCTTCGACGTCTCGAGACGAATTCACGATCACGACCCTCCTGTCACGCTGTGCCACGGCACAGTGCGCCGCAGCTCGACCGAGAAACGCTGCTTCCATCGACTCCGGCCGCCATCATCGGCGTACCTGAGCCGCCTCCCCCGTCAGCATCATTGAAACATTCAACAACGAGGAAGAAACAACCGCTCGATCTCATGAGGATTCGGGCCTGACGGCCTCGGAGCACGACCTCCGGGTACGCGCTCCTTCAGTCCTTTGAGCAGGTTTCCGGCGCGGCCAGGGACTGTGTCAATGCAGCCCACGTGCCAGCGGTTGGTTCCAGCTCGCTCGATGAGATACGGACGCCGGCTCCGCCCTTCTATTCAGCTGTCCGCGAGCGGTTCGCGGACGGTCCGTATACGCGCTCAGGCTCGCGGGTCTACCGCTCGCGGTCCCACGTTGCGGCGATAACGTCGCGCAGGGGCGTCCTCATCCCGCGCCTGGTACCCCTGAGACGCGTCGACATGACACCCAGATCGACGGCGGGTTCCCCATGACAGCGAGGAAGCTCGTCGAAGCTCTCCCCCATCCTGACCTCGATGGTGCCATCACGCGGATACACGACGCAGCCATGTATCGCTGATCTCCTGGCGCTCGTCCAGCAGCCAGTGCGTTGGCGCACGGTCATCACATCACGGCGTCATGCCATTCACGAGGTCGACCCCATCAGTCGATGCCCGCTCCACGTCATTCCCGCCGCCCTCTCCGCTGCCTGCCGTCGCGAAAGCGGCCTACCGGGACTCATACCCCTTCACGACGCCATCATCCCGCGCCCCCCTTCTCCCCCGTTCCCCACCAGAAAGAGCCAGCGGGGGAGGGAGCGCGTCGCGGGGGGGGCGGCGGGGCAGGCCCCCACAAACCCGAGCGCCGGCCCGCAGCGCAGCGACTCCCCCCCAGATCACGTCCCCCGTTCACGAGGCAATAGCCACCAAAAGGCGCGAGTTTGTGGGACCGCCCCGCCGCCCCCCCCGCGACGCGCTCCCTCCCCCGCTGGCTCCGCTGCAGCCCGCGAGGCCTACCCCACCGCGATCTCGTCGAACCGCTCCGCGACCGCGTGGCGCCCCCCCGCGTCCCGCGCCGTCCCCGGCCGGAGGATCTGCGCCGTGCGCATCCCTGCCGCCGCCGCCGCGTCCAGCTCGGCCACCACGTCCGACAGGAACAGCACCTCGCCCGGATGCACCCCGAGCGCCTCCGCGATCTTCTCGTAGGCCCCCGCCTCGCGCTTGGGCCCGGTCGTCGTGTCGAAGAACCGCGTGAACAGCCCGGTCAGATCCCCCGCCGTCGTGTGCCGGAACAGGAGCTCCTGCGCCTCGACCGAACCGGAGCTGAACACCGCGAGCGTCACCCCGCGGCCTCGCCACCGCCGCAGCGCCGGCTCCACGTCCGGGTAAACGTGGCTCCGCAGCCCCCCCGACTCGTAAGCGCTGCGCCAGATCTTCCCCTGCAGCGCCTTCAGCGACGTCTCCTTGCGATCCTCGTCGATCCACGCCAGCAGCGCCGCCGCGAGCTCTCCGTCGCTCACGGCCTCCTCGCGCGCGCCCCGCTCGCGCGCGACCGCCCCACGCGCCGCCTCGACCTCGGGGGAGCCGGCGTGCGCGGACACGTACCCGGCCAGATCCCGCCGCGCCACCGAGAACAGCGTCTCGTGGACGAACCGCACGTCGGTCGTGGTCCCCTCGATGTCGACCAGCACCGCGCGCGCAGGGATCGCGGCCACGCTCACGCCTCCCTCACGCCTCCAGCCGCGGGAAGCGCGACGCGATATCGGAGCCCGTGTGCTCGGCGACCCACCCCTTCGGGTCGGAGAACCACCGGATGCAGGTGAACGACGGCGACGGCCCCATGTCGAACCAGTGCCGCGTCCCGGCCGGAACGCTGATGAGATCGCCCTTCTCGACAAGGAACGCGAGCACGCGCTCCCCCTGGTGGATGCAGAACATCCCTCGCCCCTCGACGAAGAAGCGCGCCTCGTCCTCGGTATGGATGTGCTCGTCCAGGAACTTCCGCCGGAGCTCGGCGTGGTTCGGGGTGTCCGGCGAGACCGAGATCACGTCCGCCGTGACGAACCCGCACGCCTCCGAGAGCTGCTTCACCGGGCCGGCGTACGCCTCGAGCACCTGCGCGGGCGGCGTCCCCGCGGGCAGCGGGCGCTCGGCGGACCAGCGCTCGAAGCGGATCTGCGACGCGGCGGCGACGCGGGCGATGTCCGCGAGCGTCGTGTACTCCTCGGCCTTCGTCGGATCGCTGTCCCGGTAGACCCGCAGCAAGCTCATGAGATGCTCCCTTCCAGCAGCGCGCAGTCGAGCATGAACTCGAGCGCCTCGATATGGCGGCTCGTCTCGGTGGTGTCCGCTCCCCACGTGTAGAGCCCGTGGCCGGCGATGAGATAGCCGTGCACCGGCGGGTGCGCCGACATGAACGCCTCGACGTCCTCGGCGAGCTTCCCGATGTCCTGCGTGTTGACGAAGACGGGGAGGAGCACCGTGGCGTCGTGCGTCGTCATCCCGGAGAGCGCCTTCGCCACCTCGTAGCCCGCGAGGGTCACGTATCCCTCGTGCGCGCACCGGCGCGACAGCACCGTCGCCGCCCGCGAGTGGGTGTGCGCGACCGCGCCGATGGCGCGGGAGCGCCGGTAGAGCTGGCAGTGCAGCGCCGTCTCGGCCGACGGGCGCCCCGCGGACGGCCCGGTCAGGCGGCCTTCCAGGTTGACGACGACGATGTCCGACAGGCCGAGCGCGCCCTTGGGCCGCCCGGACGCCGTGATCGCGAGCGTGTCGTCCCCGAGCCGGGCGGAGAAATTGCCGCTGGTGGCCGGCGTCCAGCCGCGCTCGCTGCACCAGCGAGACAGCTCGATGAGCTCGGTCGCGACCGAGGAGAACGAGGCAAACGACGTCCGGCGCGCGCTCACCGCGCGACGATACCAAACGCACCGCGGCCGATCAACGCGCCCGCCCGGCCGCTCGAGCCGCGGAGTCCGGAGCGCGCCTCGCTGTCCGCGCCGCCCGCGCCCCTCACGGCGCCGGCAGGCGCTCGGCCTCGCGCCGTCCAGCGCGGTCCGTCGCGCCGCGGAGCAGGCCGGCCCAGAACCCGAGCCCGTGCGCGGCGTGCAGCGCGGGGAAGATGCCGCAGAGCAACGGGAAATCGCGGGGCGAGCCGCGCAGCGCGAGCCGGAGCGACTCGGCGATCACGAGCGCCGCATAGGCGAGCGAGGCGAGCGCGAGGGCCGGGCGGACGGGCGGCAGGAGCGCGGAGGCGAGCGCGAGCAGCGCGAACGCCGTCACCATGAAGAACGGCAGCATCGGCCGGAGCGACAGGAGCCTCCGTCGGCAGCGCAGCGTGCGCGCGCGCCCCGCGCCGTAGGCGAAGTACTGGCGCGTGAGCGCCGCGAAGCACGACCGCGGGTAGTAGTAGGCGACGATCTCCCGGGAGAGGTAGACCGCGCCGCCGGCCTCGATGATGCGCTGGTTCAGCTCGGCGTCCTCGTTGGTGATCGCGTCCGGGTCGTAGAGGCCGGCGATCTCGAACGCCTCGCGACGGAACGCCCCGTTGAAGACGGACTCGACGAACCCCTCGCGCGACGGGTCCCTGTAGGCCGAGCCCCCCACGCCGAGGGGGCTCGAGAGCGCCGCGCAGAGCGCCCGCTGAAACCGGTTCCGGTGGCGCGGCCGCGCCGCGCCGCCCGCGTTGAGCGCGCCCGTCCTCCGGAGCGCCGCGACCGACGCAGCGACGTAGTCGTCTGCATAGTCGGCGTGCGCGTCCATCCGGACGATCACCTCGCCTCGCGATCTGCGAATGCCGATGTTCATCGCCGCGGCCTGGATCCGGGCGGGGTTGTGGAGGAGCGTCACCCGCGGGTCCTCCGCCGCGACGCGCGCGACGATCTCCCGAGTCCTGTCGAGCGAGCCGCCGTCGACCACGAAGATCTCGAGCAGATCCGCCGGATAACGTTGCCGGAGGGCGCCGCGGAGGACGTCCTCGATGTAGCGCTCCTCGTTGTAACAGGGAATGACGATGCTGCACCGCGGCCGCTCGGCGAGCGGCCGCAGCGTGAGACGCCCGCCCCGGGGCGCGCTCGCTGCTGGATTCATGGACTCCCCCTCAGGGACTCTCGCGGGCCGCATCGGCCCGACGCCTGGCTGCGGAGGTGGATACAAGCGAGGGGCCAACAGGTCTCGATGGGTCGGCCCGGAGCAAACTGCACTGCGCTCCACGGCCCACGCCGGAGCAAGGAGGAGAGCGAGCGAGCGATGTCGAGGAGGGAGAGACGGCGAGGATCGATGTCGATGGCCGGGGTTCACCCCATGACCAGCGTCCACGCCGCAGACATTTCCGTGTCACCGAGGCCGGCCCAGGCCCCGTGATGGAAGAGGATTTGAACCACAGAGGCACAGAGGGCACAGAGGGGAGAGAGAGAAGATGAATCTCTTCTTCTTTCTTCTTCTTTCCTCTGTGCCCTCTGTGCCTCTGTGGTTCAAATTCTCTCATGAACCAGGGACGCACCCGTGCGACTGGCGCTACCGTCCCCGGCGCACCACCCGCGCGATCTTGCGCGACAGCACGTCCGGCGCGACCGGATAGCGCGCCACATCGGCCGCGCCCGCCGCGACGAGCGCGTTCATCCTCTCCGAGGAGAGCCCGGCCGCGCACACCACAGCGCGCACCCCGGGCGCCGCGCGGCCGAGCGCCTCGAGCAGCGCGCACGCGGCGTCCACGTCGGCGCCGGCGTCGATCACCACGACGCCGAGGCCCAGCTCGGCCAGCGCCGCGGCGTCGGGCACCTCGGCGAGGTGGATCCGGTGCGCGTCGAGCCCGATCTCGCACGCCTCGCTGAGCCCCTGCCCCGCCGGCGCGATCCGCAGCAGCGCGACCGCTTGCTCCGGCGCGGGCTCGTGCGGCGCCGCCTCGCCGTCGGTCCGCGCCGGCTCGCCCTCGCCCCGCCCCTCGACAGGCACGCCGCCCTTGCGCGCGGGGAGCCGCCGCGCCTCGGCGTCCCGCGACATCGCCTCGTCGAGCCGCGACCGCGCCGCCGCCGCGCTCTCCGGCCGACGCTCCGGCAGCTTGGCCAGCAGATCCAGCCGGAGCCGCTCCAGGAGCGGCGGGACCGGCGGCGCCCCGGGCGGCCGGACCAGGGGCGGCGGGATCGAGAACATGTGCATCGCCATGAGCTCGACCGCAGGCAGCCCGGAGAACGGCGGCTTTCCTTGCAGCAACACCGTAAGAATACAGCCGCACGCGTAGAGGTCGGAGCTCGGGCCCACCGCGAGCGAGCGGCATTGCTCCGGGCTCATGTACTCCGGGGTGCCCGCGATCATGTCCTCCGACGTGAGCGTCGGCCCCGCGTCGAGCGGGTCGTCCAGGTGCGCCAGGCCGAAATCGACCACCTTGGCGACGCGCTGCCCGTCCTGCTCCGCGAGCAGCACGTTCTCCGGCTTGAGGTCGCGGTGAACGATGCCGCACGCGTGCGCGGCGCCCACGCCGTCGAGGATGTCCGCGAAGATGGACGCCACCTCCGCGAGGTCCGGGAGCTCGCGCGGCGCCCGGAGCCGCGCGGCGAGCGACTGGCCCTTGAGCAGCTCCATCACGAGGTAGATCACCCCGTCGTCGTCGTCCTCGTCGCCCCCGAGGTCGAGCACCTTGACCACGTTCCGGTGCGCGAGCCGCGACGCGGCGCGCGCCTCGCGGAGGAACCTCCGCCGGCTCTCCGGCAGCGACGCGATGTACGGGTGCATCGTCTTCACCGCGACCGGAACGCCGAGGAGCACGTGCTCCGCCTCGTAGACCTCCCCCATGCCGCCCGCGCCGAGCAGCCGCACGAGGTTGTACTTGCCGCCAAGGACCCGCCCGACGCCCGCCCGCGACGACGAGCCCGCGCCGGGCTCGTCCGAGGGGAGCGTCTCCGCCGCCGCGGCGCCGCCCCCGGGTGCCCCCCCTGGCGGCGGAACCATCACGGTGCCCGGCAGGCGCGTGTGCGCGCCCTTCAGCGCGGTGCGGTCGTCGCCCGCGCCCCCGTCCGGCGGCCGTCGCGCGCCGTCGCCCTCGCTCACGGCGGCGCCTCGCGGAGGCCGACCGCGATCTGCGCGGTCACCGGCCCCTCGCCCGCCCCGCGCCACGGGCTCACCCGCACCGACAGCGCCCCGAACAGCGCGCCGCCCGCCTCCGCGCCGGCCGACAGCGCGCCGAGCACGTCGTTCGCGCCGCCGTCCCGGTGCACGAGGTGCAGATCCAGCGCGCCGTGCAGCCGGAGCCACGGCGCCGCGTCGGCCGTGCCGCCCGCCACCAGGAAGCCCTGCGCCGGCGGCGCGGCCAGCTCGGCGCCGCCCGCCGCGCTGTCCTCGCCGCCCGCCGCGCTGCCCTCGCCGGCCGCGCTGCCCTCGCCGTCGGCCACGCGGATGCGGGCGCCGGCGTCGACCACCCACGTGAGCCGGCCCGCCGCGCCGCCGAGCGCGACCCCGGGCTCGACCCGGACGGGCGGGCCCGCGTCGGCCAGCGGCACGCCGAGGCGCAGCGTGGGGCTGAGCTCGAACGCCGAGCGGCCGAGGCGCACGACACGGAAGCGCGCGCCGAGCCAGCCGGCGCTGCCCGCCGCCTCGCCGTCGCCGGCCGGGCTCGAGCGGAGCGCGACGTCGAGCCCCAGCGGCCCGATCGCGCCGCTCGCGCGCACCTGGCCCGCGGCGACCCAGCCATCCCCGGCGCGCGACGCGACCGCGCCCGCGGCCACGACGGCGGGCGGCGTCGGCCCGAGCCAGAGCACGTCCGCCACCGCGGACACCGGCAGCATCGGGACGTACGCGCCCAGCACCGGCAGGGCCGGGGGCGCCGGCGCCGTGGCCCCCGGCGACGCGGCATTCGCGGCAGGCACATCGACCTCGCGCGTGCCGAGCACCCCGCCGCGGCCGTCGGCGACGTCGAGCCGGACGCGCAGCGGCTCGCCGGAGCGCGTCGCCTCCGGGGGCAGCGGGATCCGCGCGGTCAGCGCGCCCCCGCGCTCGCCGCCCGTGAGCGCGGCCGAGCGCACCCCGCCCGGCAGGTGGGCGATGATCCGCGGCGCCACGCGCTGCGCGACGTCGATCCCCTCGAGGCCCGCGAGCTCGACCTGCGCATCGAGCGCGGCCCCGTCCGCCGCGCGCGAGGCCTGGATCGCCGCGCCCACCGTCGTGTACCGGACCGGGAGCGACGTCACCGGGCCGGACGCGGCGCCGCCGCGCTCGCGCAGCCGGAGTTCGCGCGGGGCGCGCTGGAGCAGGTCGATGCGCTCGGGGACCGGTCCGAACGCCCCCCCGTCGATCGCCAGCTCGAGCGCAGGCGACGGCGTGAGCTCGACGATCCCGTACGGGTTCGCGGTGATCTCCCCCGCCGACAGGGCGACGCCGCCGGCGGCGCGCGCGGCGACGAGGTGGAACCGGCGCACCGCCCCGACGCCCAGGTACTCCTCGCGATCGATGACCCGGACCCGGAGGAAATAGGCGCCGGCCGGCATCTTCTCCGCGCGGAACGACACGACGTCCGGCTTCACCTCCTCGCGGACGACGAGGTCGTTGAACTCCGGGTCGCGCGCGACCTCGACCCGGTAGCCGGCCGCCTGCGGCGCCGGCTTCCAGGACGCCGACAGGACGCCGAGCCCGGCCGGGGCGAGCGCGATCGGCGCGAGATCCGCGGACGTCGGCTCCGTCCACTCCGGCCGCGGCGGCAGCGGGCGCGGGCGCGCGGGCGGCGCCCTGCCCACGAACCGGGTGCCATGGTCCTTCGGGACCACGACCGAGAGGCCGCCCGAGGTGACGTCCGCCTTGCCGTCGAACACCGCGACCGTCGTCCGCTCCCCGCGCCGCTGCACCACGGTGTCGCGCGACGACGCGCTCACCCGGCCGCCCCCGCTCGCGACATCGACCGTCTGGCCGCGCAGCGCGGCGAGCGCCGCCTTCACCTCGCCGTCCGAGAGCTCGACGGCCGAAGGCGCCGTCGTCGATACCCGCGTCCGGCTCGCCGTACCGTGGATGACGACGAGCGTATTCGGCGCGAGCAGCACCCGAGTCCGATCCACAAACTCGATATCTGCGCGCCCCTCGTCCAGCGTGTTGACGCTCGAGTTCGCGAGCAGGGGCATCCCCGGAGCCGCGGGCGACCAGGCGCCGCCCGCCGGGCGCGCGCGCACGTCAGGGCGCATCGCGCGGATCTTCGCGTCCGGGATCGACGTCACCTCGGCGGGGAGGACGAGCGTGAGCCCCTCGGCGAGCGTCGCGCCCGGGCCGCACGCGACGCGGTTATATCGCTGGATCAAACCAACATGGCTGGACGAGCCGTAGAGGACCTTCGCGATGTCATCGCAGGTCTCTCCGCGCTGCACACCCCACTGGATGACCGCCTCTGGATATCCGGGCGTCGGCTCTCTGCCGCTCGCCGCGCCGACGTAACCAACGTGGCTGGCGCAGCCGAGGAGCACCGCGATAGCGACGGACAGGCCATTTGACGATGCCACGCCGGCGGCACGCTACCGGATCGAGATCGGCGTTGCAAGGGACCAGGCAATGGGATACGAGCAGACCGATGGCGTATTGGTCGGCGCGCGTCATCGCGCCCCTCCTGGCCTCCCCGCTGCTCGTCGCCGCCTCGTTTTCCAGGCCGGCGGCGGCGCAGGAGGCCACCGCGCTCGACAGGCTCGCTCCCGCGCCCGCGGGCGACGGGCTCTCCACTGTCCCTTCTGCCGGTGTGTCGGGCGAGCTCCGGCCGGCGGTCGGACTTCTGCTCTCGTATTCTCATCAACCGCTCAGCGTGCGCGGGACAGAGCCTGGCGACGGGGCGGCAACGTGGGTGGACCGGCAGGCCATCCTCCATGCGCTCGCGAGCGTCGAGCTCCTGCGCCGGGTCAAGCTCGACCTCGACGCGCCGTTCGTGCTGGATCAGGGCGGCGCGCCGCCCGCGATCGGCGACATCCGCGTCCGGGCGCCCGCCGGCGGCATCGCGGTGGCCGATCTCCAGGTGGGCGGACGGGTGGCGCTGCTGCCGCAGGAGGGGCTCCGGCCGGCGGCGGCGCTCGGGCTCTCGGTCTGGCTGCCGACAGGCGACGAGGCGGCGTTCTCCGGCGCGGGCGCCGTGCGCTACGCGCCGCGGGTGATCGTGGGGGCGGAGCACCCGGGGTTCCGCTGGGCGGCCTCGGCGGGGGGCCGGTTCCAGCAGGCCTCGGGGGACAGCCTGACCGGCAGCGAGGTCTTCCTGGCCGCGGGCGTGGGCGTCCGCAAAGGCCCGCTGCAGCTCGGGTCGGAGCTCTCGGTCTGGGCGGCCGCCGGCGACGCGCGGGCGGTCGAGGTCCCCGGCCGCGCGGGCGCGGAGGGCGTGGCGATCGAGGTCCCCGGCCGCGCGGGCGCGGAGCTCCTGCTCACGGCGCGGTGGTCGCTCGGCCCGCTCACGGTCGACGCGGGCGCCGGCCCCGGCTTCGGCAGGCTGCCCGGCACGCCCAAGGCGCGGTTCTTCGCGGCGCTCGGCATCGCCGCGGACGTCCTGCCAGCGCCCGCTGCGGCGCCGGCGGCCACCGCGGCCGCGCCGGCGGGGCCGGGCGGCGATCGCGGCGGCGCGGCGCGGGCGGCGGCGCTCGTCGCCGACCTCGACGGGGACTCGGTCCCGGACGCGGAGGACGCGTGCCCCCGGGTCATCGGCGAGGCGCGCCCGCCGGCCGCGGCGCCGGGGGCGCGGCCGGCCTTCCGGCGCGGCTGCCCGCCGGACCGGGACGACGACGGCATCTACGACGTCGACGATCGCTGCCCGGACGTGCCGGGGGTGAGCAGCGCGGCCGCGGACGAGGTGGGAGCCGCGCCGGAGGGACCCGCGAACGCGGCGTCCCGACCCACGTCCGAAGGACCCGCGAACGCGGGGTCCCGACCCACGCCCGAGGGACCCGCGAACGCGGGGTCCCGACCCACGTCCAAACACGGCTGCCCCGCGGACACGGACGGCGACGGCATCCCTAACGCGGCGGACGCCTGCCCCTACGAGCGCGGCAAGCCGAGCGAGGATCGCGCGACGCACGGCTGCCCCTTCGCGGTGCGCATCGAGGGCTCGCAGATCGTCATCCTGCAGCAGGTCCAGTTCCCGACCGGCAGGGCCGAGATCGAGCCGGAGAGCTTCGAGCTGCTGTCCGAGGTCGCGGCGGTCCTGGAGGAGCACCCCGAGATCGCCCGGGTCGCGGTGGACGGCCACACGGACAACCAGGGCGCGGATCAGGCGAACCTGAGGCTCTCGCAGCGCCGCGCGCTCGCCGTGGTCGCGTGGCTGACCGCGCACGGCATCGACGCCCGCCGCCTCGAGGCGCGCGGCTTCGGCGCGCGCCGCCCGATCGCCGACAACCGCACGCGCGAGGGCCGGGCCAGTAACCGCCGGGTGGAGTTCCAGATCCGCAAGCGCACGGACGAGGGCGCGGCCGGCTGGAAGGACGGGCCCCTTGAGTGACGCGCCGGACGCGCGCCGAGGCCCCGGCGTGAGGGCGCTCTCGCTCAAGACGAAGGCGATCGCGCTCTTCACGGCGATCGCGCTCGTCCCCGTGGCCGCCGCCGTGGCGCTGCTCGCCGACGTCAACCAGCGCGCCGTGCGCACGTCCGAGGAGAGCCTGCAGGCGGCGATCCTCTCCGAGGTGGCCTCGGCCTCGATCCAGCTCGTCCGGGATGTGGAGAGCGACGCGGTCGCGGCGGCGGCCATCTTCGGCCACGCGGCGGGCGGGGCGATCCGGGACGACGACGCTGTCGCGTCGGTGCGCGCCCTGGTCGCGACGCGCGCGCTGATCGACGCGGTGCGGCTCGAGGTGCCCGACGCGGGGATCAGCACCGTGATCCGCAAGGCGTCGACCGGCGCGGACGTGCCCGCGGCGCCGCCGGCGCTGCGCAGGCTCGCCGACGAGCACGGCGTCGGCTTCGGCGTGGTCGGTCCGGCCCAGGGCCTGCTGGTGGCCCGCGTGCGGTCCCCGGGCGAGGCCGCGGGCGCGGCGGGCGCAGCCGACGCGGCAGGCGCGACCGGCGGCGCGTCGGCCGGCGGCGCGGCGGCCGGCGGCGCGGCGCCGCCTTCCCCGCGCGGGCCGGCCGGCTACGTGGTCGCGCCGGTGGGGCTCGACGCGCTCGAGCGCGACCTGGCCGCGATCGCCCAGCGCCGCTTCGGCGGCCGCGACGTGCGCCTGCTCATCGCGGGGCACGATCGCCGGGCGATCGCGGCGTTCGGGGTCCCGGGCGCGGCGCCGGGCAGCGACGTCTCCGCCTTGCCGCTCTGGGGCAAGCTCCCCCCGGGCGCCGTCTGGACCGAGAGGATCAGCGTGCTCGCCCCGCACGACGAGGGTGGCCAGCGGATGATCGGCGCCATCGAGACGCTGCCCGACCTCGGCTGGGCGGTCGCGATCTGGCGCCCGGAGCCGGTGGCCTTCGCGGCGCTCGACGAGATGCGGCGCCGCGGCGCCGCCGTCGCCGCGGGCGCGCTGCTGCTCGCGATCGCCCTCGCGGCCTTCGCCGCCCGGCACGTGACGCGCCCGATCCTGCGCCTCGTCGCGCAGGCGCGGCTCATCGGCGCCCGGCGCTGGCGCGAGATCGCGCTCGGCGACGCGCAGCCCGCCCGGCGCGACGAGATCGGCGAGCTCACCACCTCGCTCCGGCGCATGGCGGCGGACCTCGAGCAGGGCGAGGCCGACATCGCGCGCGAGGCGAAGCTCCGCGGCGACCTCGGCCGGTTCATGGACAGGGCCGTCGTCGACGCGATCGTCCGCGGCGAGCACCCGCTCGCCCTCGGCGGCAAGCGGGCGGCCGTCTCGGTGCTGTTCGCCGATGTCGTCGGCTTCACGCCGCTCGCCGAGTCGCGCGACGCCGAGCGCATGGTCGCCCTCCTGAACGAGCTCTTCTCGATGCTCACCGAGATCGTGTTCCGGCACGGGGGCACGGTCGACAAGTTCATCGGCGACTGCGTCATGGCGGTGTGGGGCGCCCCGCTCCCGCAAGAAGATCACGCGCGCCGCGCGCTCGCCGCCGCCGAGGACATGATGCGCTTCCTCGAGACGGCGAACGAGGAGTGGCGCGAGCGATACGATATCGAGATCCGCCTCGGCGTCGGCGTGAACTCCGGAGAGGCGATCGTCGGCAACATCGGCTCCGACAAGCGGATGGAGTACACGGTGATCGGCGACGTGGTGAACGTCGCCTCGCGGCTCGAGGCCATCGCGGCGCCGAACCAGGTGCTCGTCTCCGAGGCGACGAGGCTCCTCGCCGGCGACGCCTTCCCCCTGCGCGCGCTCGGCGAGCGCAACCTCACGGGGCGCAAGACGACCACGGCGGTCTACGCGCTCGATCCTGGCTGAGGGGCGGGGCGCGCCCGCGCCGTCCCCTCCGGGGCGCAGGCAGGCCGGGCTGTCGCGAGCGACCGGGCGACGCCGCGCCGGGCGGCGCGGGCGAGGAGGTCAGTGGTGCACGGCGTTGATGATGCCGTCGAAGAACTCGGCGCAGCCGACGGTGTCGAGCATCCGGCTCCAGTGGAGCCCGTCGAACGGCTGCGGCAGGCCGTGGTTCGTCAGGAGGACGCCGATGATCTCGTGGTCCGGATCGACCCACATGAACGTGCCCGCGCCGCCCGCCTTGCCGTACGAGCGCGGCGACAGGCGCATGCCGCCGTTGGAGAACCGCCTCGTCCAGAGCTCCCAGCCGAGGCCCTTCGGGGTCAGGAGGAGGTTCTCGATGGGCGAGGTGTCGGTCGCCGCCTCCGTCACCTGGGGCGTGTTGTTCCGCTTCATGCGGCGGACCAGGTCCGGCCGCAGGATCTCGGCGCCGCCGTAAGCGCCGCCGTTCAAGATCATCTGGCAGAAGACGGCGATGTCCCTCGCCGTGGAGAAGACGCCATCGCAGCCGGTGACGCCGCCCAGCGCCCAGTCCTGCTCGTCCTGCACCTCGCCCCGGCACATGTGACCCCGGAGGTCGGAGTACGCCGTGGCCGCGACGCGCTCGTGGAGCGCCGGGGGCGGGTTGTACATCGTGTCGTTCATGCCGAGGGGCCCCCAGATGCGTGTGCCCACGACGGTATCGAGATCTTGCCCCGCGGCGGCCTCGATCATCCGTCCGAGGAGGCGGTAGGTGAGGTCGCTGTAGAGCACCGACGTCCCCGGCGTATACTCGAGCGGCGTCTCGGCCATGAGGTGCCAGACCGTCTCCTCGTCCGCGACGTCCAGGAACTGGTTGTCCACCGGCAGACCGGCCGAATACCGGAGCATGTCGTGGACGGTGATGGCCCCCTTGCCGTTGGCGGCGAACTCCGGCAGGTACCTGGCGACCGGAGCGTTCAGCGCGATCACGCCCTCCTGGACGAGCGCGAGCGCCGCCGCCGCCGTCGACAGCACCTTGGTCATCGACTGCAGGTCGAAGATCGTGTCGAGCGTCACCGGCTCATCGGCGCCGGCGACCTTGGTGCCGAACGCCCGATGACCCACGACGACTCCATGGCGCGCGACCAGCGCCGTGGCGCCGGGGAAGAGTCCATCGCTCACCCGGCGCTGGATCCGCGCGAAGACGTCCTCCAGCCGATCCGAGCTCATGCCCACGTCCTCGGGCCGCCCCGCGGTGAGCGTGGTGCAGTCGACGCCTCTCCAGGCATCCGAGCTGCCGAGCGCCGGCGCCGTGGCTGCCACCATGGCGAACTGGGTCATTCCTTGCAAGAACTGCCTGCGGTCGAACGCGCGTCGTTGTTCGTTCATGGCTCTTCCAACCTTGCTTTCATCAAGAACAAAGGATTCCACGGCGTCGCCCCGGCAGCGCCGGAGGCTTATTCAGCGTGGGCGTCCGTCGCGATGAATGGCAACATGTACGCCAGCGCTGCACGTTTCCCCTCCCACGTTCTGCGTCGCCAACAACACCTGCTTTCGCGCCGCCTTTTCAGCCGAGAGGCCGGGCGCGCCGCGTCCAGTTGAGTTGGCACGACGGGAATCAGCGCGCAATCGATTGCGGGATGACGCAAGTGGATGTGCGCTCGTCTCGACATCCTGGACGACCGCGGACGGCCGTGGACGAATGCGCAGCACGGTTCCGACCGCGCTTCCACGGGGGTGGACGCTCTCAGTCGGGCGTCGCTCCGCTGGCGCTGCCGCGCCATCCGGCGGCGCGCCCGCGCCGCTGGATCGACGCGGACGGCACCTCTCGCGGTGCACCCCACGACGTCATACGGCCAGCGCGAGACGAGGCCTCCACGCGAGCTGGTTCGAGGGCCGCCCCACGAGATCTGCCCGCCACCTCGTCTGCCGCGCTCGTTCACCGTTCCACTTTGTCTCCTGCCAAACAGCTCTCGTGACCGCGTGCCTGCGTGAACCAAGTGGAGAGCAGCGCTACGGGTTCGCTGCCACAGCACGATATCGACGAAGGTGGCTCTCGCGGTGCCGCCGCGCGCCGCGCTACCCTCAGACCCTTTCGCCGCTTGGCGAGGGCGGGCCCCCACCCGCGCCGAGCACGCGGCTCCCCGGGTCAGCGGTGCGAGAGGACCGAGCCGCACCAGCGACCGCCGGTGCTCCGCTGCCAGGTCCGCATGCCGGAGCAGGCACCAGCGTGCCTCGGGACGCCCCTGCATGCTGGAGCATGCACCAGCGTGCCTCGGGACACCCCTGCATGCTGGAGCATGCACCACCGTGCCTCAGGGTGCTCCTGCATGCTGGAACATGCACCAGCGTGCCTCGGGACGCCCCTGCATGCCGGAGCATGCAAATGCATGCTCCAGCATGCGGCAGACTCCCGCGGAGACCCATGCTGCCCCGCGACGTGGACAGGTCCCTGGCAGATCGAGAGACGAGCGCCGCCGAGGGCCGCCGATCGCGATGGCGTTGGCGCGCCGTGACGGCGTCCGTTGCGCGGCGAAACCCGCGTCGTGCATGGACATTTACCGATGAGCCCGCCGGGGGAGGGACGGGCCATGACGTGAAACGACCGCCGTTCACTGACGTGTCTTAAACGACCGTCGTTCACCAGAATCGCATGACGCGACGCGTGCCCCCTTGCCAGCAAAACCTTTCATGTTATCATGCCTATCGAGACAGACAATCTTCAATCGCACTACGCCGATAGCTTGTCTACCTCGCGTAGCCTATTGTCTCAGTGTGCCCATGCAGTGAGGCGCGCCTGCCGTCCCGGCCATAGTGCTAGACGGCAGAATCGACAGTAGAGCTAAACTTCTTCACAGATTCCTGACGTCGACCGCGACTCTGTGCTTGGCACCATCCGTGAATAAGCACCGATGCGAAGACGAAACGGTCTTCGACAGAGCGCGTGAGCGCCGGAGCAACACCAGACATAAATAAGCATCGGGGATGGCGCGCATGCCGCTACGCATCGCGCGCCGCGCGGGAGGGCTTCTTCAGTGAGGCTCGCTCGGCACAACCGTGCTGTTCGAAGCCGGCGCGAGAGCGTCGGATGGCGACCCCAGGTCGAGATCGATCGATACGGACGCGCGCATCGGACGACCCGAGCCGCCCGAGCACACGATCGGTTGGATGGATTGGTGGCAGGCTGTTGACCGGCGTTCAGTGTTCGAAGCAAACAAATCTGACTGAAACCCCCAAGTTCGAGGACAAAACGAAAATGAAGTCGCTCAAGTCTCGCGTTCTCTCCGGTGTTGGCGCTGCCCTCGTTGCCCTCAGCCTCTCGGCCCCCGCACTTGCGTCGTGGGAGACTCCGGTGAAGGCCGACGCCCCGGACTACACAACGGTGGCCTCCGGGCTCGTGGCCGTCGCCGCCCAGCTCACGGACACCCTGGACCTGAACGATGAGGTCATCAACGCCGAGCACATCAAGATCGTCTACCTCCAGGACGTCCTCAACGACGCCGATATCGATATCGTGGACAACACGCTGAACAACCTCATCCTGAACCTTCAGCTCCTCAACCTGCAGAACGTGCTGAAGGACGTCGACGTCGCCAACGGGATCAAGATCGGCGACGTCCTCAGCAACAACGACGTCGACGTGAGCGACGTCGTCGGCGTGAAGGTCTTCGACGTCAACGGCATCAAGAAGCTGCTCGTGTTCGTCAAGTGAGGCGGACCGCGCCACCCAGCGCCGAGCGCTGACAGCAGAGAGAACGAAGCCCGGGAGGTCGGCCGCCTCCTGGGCTTTGCTCGTTCAAGAGGAGCTGGCGCCCGCGTCCGCGCGACCCCGCGCCCCATGACGCCGAGCTCCGGCGCGCGGCCCCGGTCTGCCAGGTCGATCCCGGCGCGATGCGGGCCGCCCCCGCTACGAGGACGTGCTCTTCGCGCTGGAGACCCCCGATCTTCCAGCTACCCGCCTGAGCTCACCTACGCTCCCCGCCGCTCCGGTTGAGGGCTGAGCCCCCGCCTCTCACGCGCACCTCGCGCGCGAGGGCCGCGTCGTGACGGACGATCGTCACGCGCGCCCTGCTCTTCAGGGTCGTACGGAGACATCACCAACCGATGAGTCCGCCGCCTACCCTCCGGTGTGGCCATGGCGTGAAACGACCGCCGTTCACTGGATTGGCATTAAACGACCGTCGTTCACCAGAATCGTATGACGCGACGCACACGCCCTTGCCGGCAAAACCTTTCATGTTATCATGCCCATCAAGACAGACAATCTTCAATCGCACTACGCCGAGAGCTCATCCACCTCGCGTAGCCTATTGTCTCAGTGTGCCCATGCAGTGAGGCGCGCCTGTCGTCCCGGCCACACCCATCGACGGCAAAATCGACAATAGAGCTATACTTCTTCACAGACTCCCGACGTCGGCCGCGACTCTGTGCTTGGCACCATCCGTGAATAAGCACCGATGCGAAGACGAAACGGTCTTCGACAGAGCGCGTGAGCGCCGGAGCAACACCAGATATAAATAAGCATCGGAGATGGCGCGTATGCCGCTACGCATCGCGCGCCGCGCGGGAGGGCTTCTTCAGTGAGGCCCGCTCGGCACAACCGTGCTGTTCGAAGCCGGCGCGAGAGCGTCGGATGGCGACCCCAGGTCGAGATCGATCGATACGGACGCGCGCATCGGACGACCCGAGCCGCCCGAGCACACGATCGGTTGGATGGATTGGTGGCAGGCTGTTGACCGGCGTTCAGTGTTCGAAGCAAACAAATCTGACTGAAACCCCCAAGTTCGAGGACAAAACGAAAATGAAGTCGCTCAAGTCTCGCGTTCTCTCCGGTGTTGGCGCTGCCCTCGTTGCCCTCAGCCTCTCGGCCCCCGCACTTGCGTCGTGGGAGGCTCCGGTGAAGGCCGACGCCCCGGACTACACAACGGTGGCCTCCGGGCTCGTGGCCGTCGCCGCCCAGCTCACGGACACCCTGGACCTGAACGATGAGGTCATCAACGCCGAGCACATCAAGATCGTCTACCTCCAGGACGTCCTCAACGACGCCGATATCGATATCGTGGACAACACGCTGAACAACCTCATCCTGAACCTTCAGCTCCTCAACCTGCAGAACGTGCTGAAGGACGTCGACGTCGCCAACGGGATCAAGATCGGCGACGTCCTCAGCAACAACGACGTCGACGTGAGCGACGTCGTCGGCGTGAAGGTCTTCGACGTCAACGGCATCAAGAAGCTGCTCGTGTTCGTCAAGTGAGGCGGACCGCGCCACCCAGCGCCGAACGCTGACAGCGCGAACGATCGAAGCCCGAGAGGTCGGCCGCCTCCCGGGCTTTGCTCGTCCAAGATGACCGAGTACCCGGTCGTTCTCACCGGTCAGCGCGGCGCGCCGCCTCGCCCGAGGGCCGCGAAACCCGGGCGGTCGCCGCATGGCCGCCGGGGTGCTCTCGCACGCCCCCGTGGTTCGAGCCCACTCCGTCCCCCGGCTGACCACCCGGGACGTCTCCCTCGGCGGTTCGACCTGCACCGCGCGCCCCCCGGTCGCCTTGCCGTTGCGGTTCATCGCGGGTTGACCCGCTTCAAGGCCCCTCCCGCCTTGTCCGCTTGACAGGAGGACCGCTCGCGCTATCCTCGTCGCACCGGTCAGGAACAGGATCCGTCATTCCACCGACCGCCGAGTCATGACGGGCCGCGCACGCGCCAGGCGACGATAGACCCAAGGAGCTCCCTGAGCTCTCACGGCTCGGGATGATGAGGTCGCGCCATGCGAAAGGCGGAAATCGACGCCCTGGTGCGCGCGCACCGGGGCCGCGCCCGTCCCGTCGCGTTCTTTCATGTGCTTCGCCAGCCGGCGCTCGAGCCGGACGATCATGCCTTCTTGTCCGAGCACATCGAGGAGCTCGGGACATCCGATCTCCTGCGCTGGAGGGCGCGCTGCGAGAGCGGCTTCAGCGGGCCGGTGATCCAGCAGCTCGCGCGGCTCGCGATCCGGGATCCAGCGCACTTCCAGCACGAGGTGCTGAGCGTGCCGCGCCTCGAGCTCGACGAGGAGGAGTGGATAGAGCTCGCGGATCTCGTGCGCGGGAAGGTCCCTGAGGCGATCTACGAGCGCGTGCTCGCGCGCTGCCGGCGCGAGCCTGTGCAATGGGAATCCGGGTTCGTGCTCTCGCCGGGGGCCTACCGGGGGCCGGCGCCGCTGCTCGACGGGGACGAGCTCGACGGGCTGGACGCGGAGCGCCCGGCGCTGCGCGACATGCCGATCGCGAAGATCCTCGCGGCGCGGCGGGCGGGGGCGCTGTCGCTCGACGACGACGCGCTGGCCGCCCTGGCGATGGAGCGCGCGCGCGGGTCGGACGAGGACTGGAGCGTCGATATCCGACACTTCCCCGCGGCGCTGCGGGAGGCGATCCTCGAGAAGACGCGGCGGACGCCGAGGGCAGGAGAGCGGGCCAACCTGCTCGGCTGGCTCGAAGCGCACGGCGTGGCCAGGGCGGCGTTGATGGATATCGCGCTCGGGTCGATCCGGGCGGGGGGCGACGCGTATGGGGTGCTCTCGTGGCTCGCGCGCCAGCTCACGACGCGGGCTGCCTGGGACAGGCACGGGCTGGAGACGCTCTCCACGCTGATGTCGAGGCGCGCCTTCTCCGAGATAGGCGAGCTCGTGACGCTCGCGTGGAGCGAGGCCGGCCAGGGCGGCAAGGAGATCTCCCGCGGCTTCCTGGAGGCGATCCAGGTCGCCTTCGCGCAGGTCTTGCTCGGGATGGCGCGGGAAGCGCTCGCGGCGGGCCGCCAGGCGGGCGCGATGGCGGCGCTCTCGGCGCTCGCGTGCCTCGACCCGCCCTCGCGGGTGAGCCGCGCCGTCCACGAGCTCCGGCGCTTCCAGGGCGCGAGCCCGGACGTCGCGGAGCTCATCGCGGTGAACGAGCGGCTGGTGAAGCACAGCGACGCGCGCGACGCCTCGCTCGAAGGGTTCGTGGCGGCCCTTCACGCGATCGCCGACGCGTCCTGCTGAGCGCCGCCGGCGCGGCGGTCGGCGCCGCGCCGGCGGCGACACCGCGGCTCGCGGCCTGCGGCGCGTGACGTGACGTGACGTGACGCGGAGCGCTGGCGCCCGGGCGCCCCGGCGAGCCGGGCGCCCGGGCAAGGCGGCGCGCGCCGCGCTCGAGGCGGCATTCGAGAGGGGGAGCGGCCGCCGCCCTCCCCCCCAGAGCGGGGGCCGACCGCCGGATTCCTTCGTCGCGAGGGCCGGCCGTCGCCTTCCCTTCCCATGCGGTCGTCGGCCGCTGCCTTCGCCTTCGATGCGACAGCGGCTGATCGCCTTCGTTTCCAATGTGGGGACGGCCTCGCCTCCCCTCGAACGTCGACTCTGGAGGAGCACGCCGATGGCGTTCATCAACTATGCGAGCCGGGAGATCTACTGCAAGATCGTCTATTACGGGCCCGGGCTCGGCGGGAAGACGACGAACCTTCAACACGTCTACGATCGGACGGTGCCGAGCGCCAAGGGGCGGCTCATCTCGCTGAAGACCGAGAGCGATCGCACGCTGTTCTTCGATTTCCTGCCGCTCGATCTCGGGGGGCTGTCCGGCTTCCGGACGCGCCTCCAGCTCTATACCGTGCCGGGGCAGATCTTCTATCGAGCGAGCCGGAAGCTGATCTTGAAGGGGATGGATGGGGTCGTGTTCGTGGCGGACTCGCAGCGCGCCCGGCTCGACGCGAACGTCGAGTCGATGGCCGACCTGTGGGACAACCTCGCCGAGGAGGGCCGCTCGCCCGGGCGGCTGCCGTTCGTGATCCAGTACAACAAGCGGGATCTCGACGGGATCGCCGATGTCGCGGAGCTCCGCGGGCTCCTCAACCCGACCGGAGCGCCCGAGTTCGAGGCCGCCGCGTCGCGCGGGCGCGGGGTGTTCGACACCCTGCGGGCGATCGCGAAGCTCGCCCTCCGGGAGATGGATCGCGGGCGCCGCTGAGGCGCACCGGCAGGAAGACCACACACGCCGCGCGTCCCGCGGGTGCGCTCGGCCGCGATTTTTCTTGACGATCTTTCAGGTAGCTGAAACCGTGACACGCATTGTGGGCGAGCCGTCAACAGCAGCGCACAGCGGGACCATTACCCCTGACCGAGCGCGTTCCTCCGAGCTCCACGGGAGGCGCAGGCGGCCCTCGTCGACGCAACCCACCACTCCGTCAGGAGATCTCCAGATGAAATCCGAACGCGCACTCCAGCACGCAAGCTCTGCCATCGTTCTCATGTCCGTCGCCCTCTCCTCGACGGGGTGCTTCTCGCTGCTCACCGCCGTGGCCGCTTCCGACGAAGCCAAGGCGCGGGAAGCGCAGGAAGCGCAGAAGGAGAAGAAGGAAGCTCCCCCGATCCCCGCGCCCGGCAAGATTCACGACGAGGCGCTCGCGCAGCAGCTCGTGGACAAGATGAAGTCCAAGGGGACCATCACGGCCGCCAAGGTGATCTTCTCCGACGACGAGTGGCGGATCGAGCGCAACGAGAACAGCGGGATCGTGACGGGCCGCGTGGCGAACGCCACCGTGATCTACAAGAAACAAGACGGCAAGTGCACCCAGGACCCGTCGGTGCTGCGCCAGGAGTTCGTCGGCAATGAGTTCGTCGGCCCTGGCGAGTGGGCCCTGATGATGACCGACAAGTACGAGATCCCGTGTGAGAAGGGCGGCCTGTAGCGCGGTGCTCGGACGAGCGTGGTCCGCGCTCCCGGCGGCGGCGCGGGCCGCGCGGTGAGCACCCCGCTCGACATCGATTGCACCTCGCTCTGCTCGGCCGCGTTCCCGACGCGCAGCGAGGTGTTCCTCCTGGCCTCGTCGGCGGGCCACGACGTCGCGTTCACCGGCTGCGACAGCGTCCTCGGCAACGCCTGCTTCGTCACGATGATGGGCGCGAGGTCGGTGACGGTGAAGTTCGTGCCGAACAATCCGAGCGGCTGCCGCAGTTCGTGCCTCGACCTCTGCCAGGAGGACGGCCAGCTCACGCCGGGTCGGCGCGCCCCGTCATGCAACGCCGAGCGCCTGTAGCCGCGGCTGGCTTCCTCGCCCGCTCGGCGGGCGCCCGGCCCCGTGCGCCGCGTCCGCCGTGCCGACGCGACGCTTCGCCTGGCACCCGAAGGCGCGAGGCGCGAGGCGCGCGAGAGAAATCCTGCACGCGTGGGGGAAATACAGTACACCCCACGGATGGTAGAGACGTGCGGGATCTGCGGCGGCGACGGTCGCATCGCCAACTCGTTTGGAAACACGACCACGTGCCCGAGCTGTCACGGCTCCGGGCGGCGGTCCGACGAGGGAGGCCTCCGCGACGTCACCAAGACGAAGGCCTCGCACCACCGCCCGACGAACGTGGCCGCCGTCGTCGAGAAGCAGACGTGGCCCGCGACCCTCGAAGGTGGCCAGCTCGCGAACGAGGTGAAGGCCAGCGCGACCGTCTCCAACGAGACGAAGGCGAAGCTGACGCGCGAGATCATCGAGCACGAGGGCAGCCACGGCAAGTGCACGCAAACCTTCATCAAGAAGATCCGCAAGCAGATCCGCCCGCCGACGACCTGACCCCCGGCGCGGATCGCGGGTGCAGGAGCAGGTCGAGCCCCCGCTGACGTCAGGCGTCGCGCAGGACGCCGGCAGCCAGGCGCGCCGGCGGCGCTCGCAGGGGCACCCACTGGACATTTGTCCACATGCTGTGGATTTCTTGTGGGTGGCTCGCGCCTCCAGGTCACCTCAACCGTGGGCTGCCCGCCGCCCGGTCCGGCTCTCCGGGAGGAATCCACGGCTCCGGAGCAGACCAGGCAGCGCCACGGATGCCGGTGGGCGAGCACGGCCGCTCGACGTCCAGGGGATGTCGGGACATCGGTGGTGGCGTGGGTCTCATGAACACCCGCGGTCATCGCGAGGATCACGCGTTCTCGTGCGCAGCAAAAACTCCGATCTACCGAGAAGCGCACAGCCTTCTGGAATTCTGGTGATTGGTTCCGGGCTGCCCGGGCATCTTGAAGGTCATTGACGGATCCTCCGTCGCCGGGAACAGGCGGCCGAGGAGCCGCTGGCTTTGGGGACCTGGTTTTCTTCTCGCGGATCGCCTCGTGCGCCGCGTGCCTTGAAAGGATCTTTCCATGCGAGCTTGCTTGTCGGCAGCAACGGCCACCGCCCTCGTGCTCCTCGGCGCGTGCGTCCTGGAGGACGCTCACGAGCCTCAAGGAGAGCTCGAGCAACAAGAAGACTGGGATCAGCCGCTGACGGGCGACGGGCTGACCGCGACGCTGGCGTATGCGTCGGACTGGGGGAACGGGTACTGCGCCGATGTGACGATCGAGAACACGGGGCCGGCCGACACCGCGACGTGGCGCGTGGTCCTCACCATGAACGGCTCCTCCGTGACGAACGCCTGGAACGCCAGCACGACCACGAGCGGATCGCAGCTCATCGCCACCCCCGCCGCCCACAACGCGGCCCTGGCCCGTGGTGCCTCGACGAAGTTCGGGTTCTGCGCCAACGCGAGCGGCCCCTCGCAGCGCCCTGCGCTCGCCAGCGTGACAGCGGGCGGCTCGGGCAGCAGCAGCTCCAGCGCCAGCAGCAGCGCCAGCAGCAGCAGCAGCTCCAGCAGCAGCTCCAGCGCCAGCAGCAGCTCCAGCAGCAGTGGTGCGGGCGGTAGCGGCGGCGCCAGCAGCAGCAGCAGCAGCAGCGGCGCGGGGGGCTCCGGCGGCGCTGGCGGCAGCGGCGGCGCGGGCGGCAGCGGCGGCGCCGCCCCGAGCGGGCACTTCCAGATGGAGGACCTCGATCGCGGGGTGGTCGCCGTCAAGGTGGCGGGCGGCGTCTACGTTGGCTGGAGGATGTTCGGTTACGAGTACGACCCCGCGAACCCGAGCGCGATCTCGTACGACGTGTACCGCAACGGGAGCCGCATCGCGAACGTCACCAACAGCACGAATTACCTCGACGCCTCCGGCACGACCTCGTCGACCTACACGATCAGGGCGGTCGTGGGCGGCGTCGCCCAGGCGGCCTCGCCCGCCGCGGCCACCTGGGGCCAGAACTACCTGCGCATCCCCCTCTCGGCGCCCGCAGGCGGGACGACACCCGCGAAATGCGACAACGCGGGAGAGAGGTACTCGTACGAGGCCAATGACGCCAGCGCCGGAGACCTCGACGGCGACGGACAGTACGAGATCGTCCTCAAGTGGGATCCCTCGAACGCCAAGGACAACTCCCAGGCCGGCTGCACCGGGCCCGTGGTCCTCGACGCCTACGAGCTCGACGGGCGCAGGCTCTGGCGCATCGACCTCGGGAGGAACATCCGGGCCGGCGCGCACTACACGCAGTTCGTCGTCTACGACTTCGACGGCAACGGGAGCGCGGAGGTCGCGGTGAAGACCGCTCCGGGCACGCGGGACGGGACGGGCGCAGCCCTGAGCAAGGGCCCGGCGGCCTCCGACGACGACGCGGCAGACCACCGGAACGCCGCGGGCTACGTGCTCAGCGGGCCCGAGTACCTGACCGTGTTCGGCGGGAGCAACGGCGCGGAGCTCGCCACCGTCGCCTTCGACGTGGCGCGAGGGACCGTGTCCTCGTGGGGAGACAACTACGGCAACCGCGTCGATCGGTTCCTCGCGAGCGCAGGGTTCGTGAGCGACCTCGGGAGAGGCCAGGACGCGAGCGGCAGGCCGGCGATCCTGATGGCCCGCGGCTACTACACGCGCGCCACGATCACCGCCTGGGGGTTCCGCGACGGCAGCCTCACCCAGATATGGAAGGCCGACAGCAACGCGAACACCGCGTACACGGGGCAGGGCGCCCACTCCATGGCGGTGGCGGACGTCGACGGCGACGGCGCCCAGGAGGTGATCTACGGGGCCTCCACGATCGACAGCAACGGAACCCGGAAGTGCTCGACCAACTTCGGGCACGGCGACGCGCTGCACGTGAGCGACTTCGTCCTGTCGCGCCCGGGGCTCGAGGTGTTCATGCCCCACGAGGACGGCAGCAAGCCGACCTACGATATCCACGACGCGAACACCTGCGCCGTCCTCTGGCAGGGGCCGGTCACCGGGGCCGACACCGGGCGCGGCGTGGCGGCCGACGTGCTCGCGAGCAGCCCGGGCGCCGAGATGTGGACCAACTCCACGGGAGGGCTGCTGTCCACCACCACCGGAGCGCGCGTCGGGGCCCAGCCCGCGTCGGCCAACTTCCTGATCTGGTGGGACGCGGACGAGCTGCGCGAGCTGCAGGACAAGACGTCGATCACGAAGTACGGCGGCAGCTCGCTGCTGAGCTGCAGCCAGTGCGCCTCGAACAACGGGACCAAGTCGACGCCGGCGCTCACGGCCGACCTGCTCGGCGACTGGCGCGAGGAGATCGTGTGGCGCGAGTCCGACAGCTCGGCGCTGCGGATCTACACGACGACGAACGTGACGACGCGGCGGATCTACACGCTCATGCACGATCCGCAGTACCGCATGCAGATCACCTCGGAGCAGACCGCATACAACCAGCCGCCCCACCCGAGCTTCCACATCGGCGGCGGGATGGCGGCGCCCCCGAGGCCGGACATCCACGTGCGGTGACGCAGGCCGCGCAAGGCGGGCAGGTCGCCCCGCGCGAGGCCGCGGCGCGGCCCGCCCGCCAGCGCAGGAGGGCATCCCCCCCGGGCGCCCTCACTTCCGGTACTGCGCGAGCAGCAGGCCGGCGTCCGCGGTGCCGTCGGCCACGAAGCCCGCCATGACGCGGGCGCCGGTCTCCTGGAAATGGGTGCCGTCGACCGAGCCGTCCGCCCGGATGAGGAAGAAGTCCTCGCCCGCCGCCACGCAGCCGATCGAGCGCAGGTGGGCGAGCGTCATCTCGTTGAGATCGATGACGGGCACGTCCAGCTCGCCTCCGAGCTCCCGCATCGCCTGCGAATGCGCGGCCAGGCCGTTGCCGAACTCGTGGCTGTCCCCGGTGCAGGAGCGCCGCGGGGGCGCGGTGACCAGCACCGGGATCGCGTCGTGCGCCTGCGCGCCCTCGATGTACTCGGTGAGGTACGATTTGAAGTCCGTCGCCGGGTCCAGGTAGTAAGGAATCGCCGCGCCGTCGTGCTCGTACGTCGCGTTCCTGTTGCTGTCGTTGGTGCCGAACTGGACGAGCAGGTAATCCCCGCTCTGGATGTCGTCGAGGATGTCGGCCAGGCGGTCCTCGTCGATGAAGCGGCGCGCGGTCCGGCCGCCGATGGCCCGGTTCTCGATGCGCACCCGCGCGTCGAAGAACTCTCCCAGAAACTGACCCCAGCCCGCCTGGTGAATGGGGCTGTTCACGTACGTCTGCACCGTCGAGTCGCCGGCGATGTACACCGCGACGTCGGGCAGCTCGGCGCTGCCGCCGCCGCCCGAGCCGCCAGCGGCGCCCGTCGGTCCTCCGGCCGCGCCGCCGCCGGCGCCGCCCTCGCCCGCGCCGCCGGTGCCCGTGACGCTGGCGCCCGTGTCGCCGCCGGTGCCCGTGACGCTGGCGCCCGTGTCGCCGCCGGTGCCCGTGACGCTGGCGCCCGTGTCGCCGCCCGCGCCCGTGACGCTGGCGCCCTCCGCTGCGCCGGCGCCGTGGCCCGCCGCCCCGGCAGCGCCGTCGTCGGCGCTGCATGCGGCCACGAGGACCGCCGAGAGCAGCGCGCGCAACGGAATCGAAGATCTGTCAGACAGAAGGAAGGGTGCGCGAAACATCGTGTCTCTCCTCTCCCCGACGTCGCACGAGGCGCGGCGGAGCGATACGTCAGCCGGTGGAAAAACGCTCTGGCGAGCGCGATCGCGCAGCAGAGCGCCAGAGCGCTGGGTGTAGAACTACCGCATGAACGAACGGGCCACGGTGCGACCGACAGGCCGCTTCGCCCCCCAACGGGCTGCCGGTCTGCCGCGGCACGCGACGCCGCCGGCAGCAGCGGCTTGTTGGGCGGGAGACAGAGAAAGAGAGAGTACACAGGGAGGCGGGGAGGCGGGGAGGCGAGAGAGAGAACAAGGGTGAGATGCGAGAGATGGGGGCCCTCGTTCGCTCCGCATCGACCCGATCCGAAGCAGCCCGTCGCTGAGACTGCTGTTTTGAACAACCGATCCCGGCTCTCGCCTCCCCGCCTCCCCGCCTCCCTGTGAACCTCTCCATATTCCTGTCCTCGAGGGGTGAGGCGCGCGGGCGTCAGAGCTCGATGCCGAGGAGCACGCCGGGCCGGAGCCGGTAGCGCGAGAGGACGGTCTCGGTCCCCTGCTCGAGCGAGAGGTCGTAGCGGACGCGCGCGGGGTCGAGCTCGGCGAAGAGCTCGGCGAACATCCAGAGGTCCCGGCCGAGCGGGAGCCTGGCCACGAGGCCGGCCGCGAGCACGAGCGCGTTCGAGGCGCTCGCCGCGGCAGGGACGAAGCCGGGAGCGCCGTCGCTGCCCGGCCGGGGGGTGGCGTCCACGCGGTCGACGCCCGCGCCGAGCCGCGCGCCGAGCTCGAGCGGCGTCGCGCCCGGGGCGAGGGCGTGGAGCCACGAGGCGTCGGCGCGCAGCGTGATCGTGCGGAGATCGAGGCCGATGCGCGGCTCCTCGTAGCGGCGCTCGAACTGGTACTGGAAGCGCGCGTCGAGGGCGAGCCGGTGCCGCCCCCAGCTCCGGCCGAGCGCGACGCGCACGCCGGGGCCGTGCGTGAGGCCGACCTCGGCCGAGTGCGCAGCGACGCCGTAGAAGGCGCCGAGCTCCAGCGCGCGGCGCGTCGCGGCCGGGACGGCGGGGGCCGCGGCGTCGGGGGGCGGCTCGGGGGCCGGCGCCTGGCGAAGGAGGAGCGCGCGGGCCTGCGCCCGGTCGAGCGAGGAGCGCGCGTCCTCGCGCAGCGACCGGAGCGAGAGCTCCACGACCTGCGCCACGGACTCGCGATCGAGCTCGTCGAAGCGGCCCGAGAGCTCGATCGAGCGCACGAGGAAGCGATCGGCCACGGGATCGGTGAAGTAGAGGGCGGCCCGGCGCGGGTCGCTCAGGTCGATCCAGCACGAGAGGGCCACGCCGGAGACGGCGCGCGTCGCGAAGAGCGCCGTGGCGTCGAAGCGCGGCGCGGCCCGGAAGCGAAGGGTGAAGGCCGAGAGCGCCTGGGATTCGAGCGCCGTCCGGATCGCGCCGAGGTCGCCCTCGGCGCCCGTGAGCACGACCTCCACGACCGGAGCGCCGGGCGACGCGGACGACGGCGCCGCGGCGACGGCGCCGGTCGGCGCGGCCGCCGCCGGGGCGGCGCGGGCGCCGTCGGCCCGCGCGCGCGCCGCGGAGAGCGCGACCGCGGCGGCGAGGCCGACCCAGAGGGGCGCGCGCGTCGCGATCACCCGCCCAGCTCGGCGAGGCGGCGGCGCGCGTGCTCGGCGTACGGCGAGCTCGGGTGCTCGCGGAGCAGGCGCCGCCAGGTCTGCGCCTCGTCGCCGGAGCGCCCGAGCGCCCGCAAGGCGCGCCCGCGGCCGTAGAGGGCCTCGACCGCCAGCGGGCGCGCGCCGGCCACGCCGAGGTACCTGTCGAACTGCGCGAGCGCCGCGGCGGCCGAGCCGCCGTTGAGGAGGAGGCCGCCCAGCGATACGAGGGAGAGGGTGGCCTCGGGCGACCCCGCGAAGCGCTTCTGGAGCGCGCGGTAGAGCTCGATGGCGCGCTGGGTGCTGCCGGCGCGCCGCGCGTCGTTGGCCTCCCGGAAGAGCTGCTCCGCGGTCGAGGCGGCGGTCGAGGACGCGGCCGCGCCTGGCCCGCGCGCGGCCTCCGCGCCTGGCCCGCGCGCGGCCTCGGGCGGCCGCGGAGCGGGCGCCGCGAGCTCCGGCAGCGCCGCTCCGCCGGGCGCCGGCGCGCCGTCCGGCGCGGGAGGCGCGGCCTCGGACGGCGCGGCCGCGGAAGGCGCCGGCGGGCGCGCACGGGACACCACCGCGCGCAGCGACGGCTCCACCCGGCGGGCGCTCGGGCCCGGCGCCGGGCGCTCCACCAGCGCGGTGGCCGCGGCGGCCACCCCGCAGAGGAGCACCGCGGCCGCCGCGTAGAGCCAGGCGCTCCGCCGCCAGCCCGCCTTGTACCGCCCGGCCATGCCGCTCCCGGGCGGGGCGACGTCATCGCCGCGCCGGACGTCGTTGTCGGGTCGCACGGGCGCGCTCTCCGGCCACACCGGCGCGCCCTCCCGCAGCGCCGGCGCGCCCTCCCGCAGCGCCAGCGCGCTCTCCGGCCACACCGGCGCGCCCTCCCGCAGCGCCGGCGTGTCGCCCACGGGCCACACGGGCCTGTCCGTGCGCGGCACGTCGTCCGGCGCGCCTCCGCCCCCGGCCCTGCCGATCGCGACGCTCGCGATGCGCGCGAGGAGCTCCGCGTCGCCGGGCTCCGCCGCGCCCACGGCGTCGAAGTCCTGCGCGAGCACCCAGCTCATCCGGCACGACGCGCACGCGCCCAGGTGGGCGTCGAAGGCGCGCCGGTCCGGCTCCGTCGCGACGCCGCGGCGCACGCGCGTGAGGAGCTCGCTCCGGCAGTCCACGTTCATGGTTCCCTCCCCCGGAAGAGCTCGGCCAGCTTCGCGTTGTTGGCGAGCGCGCGCCGCAGCGCCTCCTTGCCGAGGCGGAGCCGGCTCCAGACGGTGTTCGGAGAGACGCCGGCGAGCCCCGCGATCTCGTCGACCGTGTGGCCGAGCACGAAATGAAGGGCGAGCGCCTCGGCGGTCGCCTCCGGCATCCTGTCGAGCACCTCCAGCACCATCTCGCGCCGCCGGGTCGAGACCACGTGGGCGAACGGCGACGGGCCGCTCTCGTCCGCGGCCGCCTCGACCGGCGCGTCCGGCTCGTCGTAGCGCGCGCGCACGCGGAGGCGCCGGCGCGCGCCGAGCGCGGTCATGAGGGCGACGCGGTTCGCGAAATGGACGACGGTGCACTCCGCGCGGAAGGACGGCAGCGCCTGGAGCAGCGCGAGGACGGCCTCCTGCGTGACGTCCTCGACGTCGGGGTGATGCGGGCCGAGCACCTTCCTCACCGTCCGGAGCATGGCCCCGCCGAGCTCGGTGATGAGGGTGCGGATGGCCGCAGGATCGCGCGCCGCCGCGGCCCGAGCGAGCCCGAGAAGCTCGTCCGCCCTCGCAGGCGCTCCCTCCACCGGCGGCGGGAGGTCGGTCGCGGGCTTTCGCACGTCAGCGACGATGCACGAGGGCAGAAGTCCTGGTCAAGACGCCCCGCCGGATCGCCTGTCACGGCCCTCCGGAGATCGGCCAGCCGCCGCTGTCCCACGCGAGATCCGAGATGCGCAGCGTGGGGGCGCCGTTCGCTTCGGCGTCGTACGCGTGATAGATGTTGTAGGCCCGGTCCTTGGCGAACAGGACCGCGTTGTGCCCGGGCCCTCGCCACCGGGAGCTCCCCTCGACGAGGAGGGTTCCGCCGCCGGACGTCATCGCCTTGCCCTCCCTGTCGACGTACGGGCCGGTGATGCTCGTCGCGCGGCCGACGACGACATTGTAGGTGCTGTCGACCCCGCGACAGCAGGAGTCGAACGAGACGAACAGGTAATAGTAGCCGCAGCGCCGGACGATGAAGGGCGCCTCGAGCGCGCCGCTGGCGTCGGGGCGCGAGGCGAGGGCGTGGAGCTCCCCGTCGGCCCGCTCCCCCGACGCGGTGAGCTTCACCATCTTGATACCTGTCCAGAAGCTCCCGAACACGAGCCACGGCGTGCCCTCCTCATCGAGCGCGACGTTCGGATCGATGGCGTTCCATTCGTCCCGCGTCGCGCCGGTGTTCGAGCAGATGGCGGCGCCGCGGTCCGTCCAGGGCTCTGCCGAGTCGAGCGAGGCCTTCGTCGCGTGCCCGATGCACGAGCGATTGCTGCCGAACGTGGAGGCAGAATAGTAGAGGTGGTAAGCGTCCCCGAAGCGGGAGATATCGGGCGCCCACAGGTCGGTCACGCCCGGCACCCGCTCCGCGAGCCAGGCGGGCCGCGCGTTGAACACCCGACCGGCAGACTGCCAGTCGAGGAGGTCCGAGGACGTCTTCATCGGGAGCCGGTCGCCCGTCTGGAAGAGGTAATAGCGGTCGCCGGCCTGGATGACCGACGGGTCGTGGGTCCCGAGGTCGCCGGACAACCGCAGCGCCCCGGGCGGGCTCGATGGGTCGTGGAGCGCCTCCGCGCACCGGTCGCCGCCCCCGCCCGCGCCGCCGCTCGCTCCCTCGCCACCAGCGCCGCTGCCCCCGGCGCCGCTCCCTCCGGCGCCGCCGCTCCCTCCCTCGCCGCCGGCGCCACCCGTGCCGGTCGTCGCCTCCGCGCTGCTCACGGCGCCGCCGGTGCCCGCGGTGGAGGACGCGCTCGTGCTGGTGGCACCGGTCGTGCCGCCGCCCTGCCCGCCGGCGCCGGGGCCCGCTCCAGGCGTCTCCTCGCCGCAACCCGCGAGCGACGCGACGACGCCGATCAGGAGGCCCCATGTACGCACAGACCCGCACCGTCGCCACGACCGGCAAAGCAGAGGATGCATCGAACCTCCTGGAGATCTCTTGGTCCCGCTTTCCCACGTGGACCGGAGCGCCCGCGATCAATCATGGGTCGCTCGAATTTCGCGCGAGGTTCGGAGCGTTCGCGCCCGGAAAGACTTTTACATCAACACAGGATGCCGCAGATCCACGCGTCGTGAGCTTCCGGGAGGTGTCTTGCCGCCGCCTCGTCCGGCGCCGCGCGCGGGATCTACGTCGCTCTCCGCGCCGCGCGAGATCGGGAGTCCGATCAAGGCGCGGCGCGGCGGGCCTCGTAGAGGTCGGCGACGCCGGTCCGCGTCGATGCGAAATACAGGACGGAGCCGTCCGGTGAGAGGTGCGGATCGGTGTCGCGCTCCCCGGGGAGGCTCACCGGCTCCTCGAGCGGCGCTGCCTCCTCGAACGCCGCTTCGGCGCTTGCCCGCCGTGCCCAGAACAGGTCTCCCCCTCCCGCGCGGCTCGACCGGAACAGGATCTGCTTGCCGTCGTCGAACAGGAACGGGGCGCCCTCGTCGCCTGGGCCGTCCAGCCCGGCGAGCGGGACGAGCGCGGTCCAGTCGTCCTCCGGGCCTTCACGCGATGCGATCGCGAGGTACGTCTCCGCGTCCGCGGGCGTGACGCCGGCCACGACCAGGAGCCCTGGGGGATCGACGTGAGGGCCCATCACCGTGGCGCCCTCGACGGCGAGGGTGCCCACGTGCGCTGGCGTTCCCCACGGGTCGTCCCGGCTGGCGCGCTCGGCGAGCCAGATGCCCTCCGGCTCGCGCCCGCTGTAGAACCAGATCCGGAGCCCATCCCCGGAGACGCAGGGGGTGTCCTCGATGCTCTCGGCCAGGTTGATGCTCTCCACGGCGCGCGGCGCGTCCCAGGGCGAGCCCACCCCTGCCCGCCGCGACGTCCAGATGTCCCGGCTCCCCCCGCGATCGGACATGAAATAGATCTCGAGCAGATCGTCCGTGAGGGTCGGGTCTTCCTCCCTGGAATCGGAGTTGAGCTCGGTCATCGCCGCCGGCGGCTCGAACGTCGGCCGCTCCGGCGCGCTGGCCGCCCCGCCCCCGCCCTGCCCGGGCGCGAACATGCCGATGACGAAGCGCTGATCCCCGCACCCCGCGCCGCCGAGCGCGAGCCAGAGGCCCCACGCCGCGGCGCTCCCGTGGAAACGCCAGCTCATCGATATCCGCTCACGCCCCGGAACCATGGCCCGGATTCACCCCCGTCGACAACTGCAGGACGCCGCGGAGGTGGCCCGCGATCTCACCCGATGCCGGCCTCGCTCGGCGGCGCCACGACCTTGTCGTCCCCGGCCTGGAGGGGCACACGCGGAAACCACAGCGCGGCGATGAACCCGACCACGCCCATGGCCGCGATGATCCAGAACACCGTGGTGAGCCCCGACGTGAGCGCCTCGCCGAGGTGCTGCACGATCGACGGATCGAGCCCGCGCGCCCCCTCCGCGGTCAGGAGCCGGCTCGCGGCGTCCGCGGGGATCGACGGGTCCTTGGCGAGCTGCGCCGTCAGGACGCCGCCCATGATGCCCACCGCCACCACGCCGCCGAGCAGGCGGGAGAACATCGTGCTCGCGGTCGCGATCCCGCGCTGCTCCCACGCGACGCTGCTCTGCACCGCGATGAGCAGCGCGACGTTGGACAGCCCCATGCCCACGCCGAAGACCAGCGTGGTCGCGCGGAGCATCAGCGGCGTGTCGTGCGCCCCGCCGATCGCGAGGGCGAGGCCCGCCAGCGCCGTGAGGCTGAGGCCCGCCCAGATGAGCGGGCGGAACCCGACCCGGGGGATGAGCCGCCCGCCGATCGCGCTCGCCACCGGCCAGCCGATCAGCATCGGGGCGATGGCGCTGCCGGCGTCGGTGGGCGAGCCGCGGAGCACGCCCTGCACGAAGAGCGGCACGAACGTGATCGTGCCCATCATCGCGCCGCCGAGGATCGCGCCGGCCACGTTGGAGATGAACATCACGGGGCGCCGGAAGAGCGGCAGCGGGATCATCGGCTCGGGCGCCCGGCGCTCGACCGCGAAGAACGCGGCGAACAGCGCCGCCGAGGCGACCGCGGCGATCAGCGTCGTCCCCGCGCCGAGCCGCCCCGTGGCGAGGAGCAGCGCGACGACGCCGGCGGACAGGAGCCCCGCGCCGAGGAAGTCGAGCTCGTGGCGCCGCCTCTCGACGCGCTCGTGGAACGCGGTCGCCACGAGCGCCGCGGACGCGAGGCCGAACGGGATGTTGATGTAGAAGACCCAGCGCCACGAGAAGTAGTGCACGATGAGCCCGCCCACCATCGGGCCGATGATGCCGAACAGCCCCCACGCGGCCCCGAAGACGCCCTGGATCCGCGCGCGCTCGTTGAGGTCGAAGATGTCGCCCGAGATGGTCATCGCCATCGGCTGCATGGCCCCGGCGCCGGCCCCCTGGAGCGCGCGGAAGGCGATGAGCTGCGGCATCGAGCGCGCGGCGCCGCTCGCGATCGAGCCGATCAGGAAGACGGCGATGCCGAACAGCATGACCGGCTTGCGGCCGTAGATGTCGGACAGCTTGCCGCAGATCGGGACCAGCACCGACGAGGTGAGCAGGTAGGCGGTCGTGACCCAGGCGTACTGCTGAATGCCGCCGAGATCGCCGATCACGGTGGGCATCGCGGTGGCGACCACGGTCGACTCGAGGGCGGCCATGGCGAGGGACAGGATCAGCCCGACGACGGTCAGGCCTCGGTGGGTCTTGCGTTCTGAAGCCATTCAGTTGGCGGGCTTGTGGTGTCGAGCAGCCCGGGCGGCAAGCGTGACACCGCGCAGCGCCGCGCGTCGAGGCGGAAGGCGCGGCGGCGCGGACCGCCCGCTCGCCCGCCTAGGCCCGGATCCCGAGCGCCCGCAGCATCGCGGGCGTGATCTTCTGTCGCACCTTCCCGTAGCGCGCCCAGGGGTCCGCCTTCAGCGAGCCCAGGCGCTCGGGCAGGTTCCTGATCGTGAACTGATCCGGGCGCACCTCCGGCCCGAGCTCGTCCCAGGAGAGCGGCGCCGACACCGGCGCCCCCGGCCGCGCGCGCGTCGAGTACGCGGCCACCGACGTCGCGCCCCGCGTGTTGCGCAGGTAGTCGATGAATATCTTCCCCTTCCGCTGCGCCTTCGAGACCGCGATCGTGTACCCCTTCGGGTCGCGCCGCGCGATGTCGCCCGCCAGCGCCTTCGTGAACGCCAGGCACTCGTCCCAGCCGCTCACCGGCGCGAGCGGCACCACGATGTGGAACCCCTTGCCGCCCGTCGTCTTCACGAAGCTCTCGAGGCCGAGCTCGTCGAGCCGCTGCCTGAGCAGGAGGGCCGCGGCGATCACGCGCTCCAGCGACACCGAGGGATCCGGGTCGAGATCGAACACCACGCGATCCGGCAGCTCGAGCTTCGATACCGTCGAGTTCCACGTGTGGATCTCGAGGATACCCATCTGCGCGAGCGACACCAGCGCCTCGGCCGAGTCCGCCACGAGGTACTCGCCCGCCTTCGTCTTCTCCTGGATCGTCACGCGGCGGAGCGCCGACGGCCCCCACACCTTCGCGTGCTTCATGTAGATGCACTCGCGCTCCGCGCCCTCCGGACAGCGCACCAGCGTGAGCGGCCGGTCCTTCACGTGCGGCACCATGCGCCCGGCGATCGACGCGTAATAGCGCGCGAGCTCCCGCTTGGTGATCCCCTGCTCCGGATACAGCACCTTGTCCGGGTGCGACAGGCGCACGCCCAGCACCGAGTCGCCCTCTCCGTCGTCCGCGCCCTCCGCCGCGGCCGCGCGCGCCCTCGGCGCCTTCCCGGGCGCGGCGCGCGCGCCCGCGCCGCGCGCCGCCTTCGTCTTCGCCTTCTTCTCGGGCTTCTCGGGCTTCCCCGGCGCCCGCCCCGCCGCGCCGCCGCACGACGCGACGACCCACCCCGGGCCGCGGCCGGGCGTATAGGGCGCGTCGACGCGCTTCGACACGATCCCCTTGAGCGCGAGCTGACACCCCTTCTGGAGGACCTCCTCCCACGATCCCTCGACGTGGTCGGCGTAGCGCAGCGCGGCCGCGCCCGAGGAGCCGAGCAGCCGCTTCAAGGCCTGCTTCCTCGCCGAGAGCGGCGACGCCATGAGGTCGCGGCCCTCGAGGTACAGGAGATCGAAGACGAAGTAGACGACCTCGCCCTCCCGGGAAGCCGCCCTGGCGCTCGACGGCGGCGGGGCCGTCGTGCCGTCGCGCCGGAGTGCCGCGACCTCGCCGTCCAGCAGCGCGCTCTTCAACCCGAGCCCCGCGATCGCCGCGGCGATGTGCTCGAACCGCCCCTCGACGTCCTTCCCTCTCTCGTCCACGAGCCGGACGCGCCCGTCCTCGACCCGGGCCATGATCCGGAGGCCGTCGACCTGGATCTCGTGCAGCCACCCCTCGCCGTCCGGCGCGCCGCTCGCCTTGCCCTTCGCCTTGCCCGCGGGCAGGCGCTTCGGCATCTGCGGCCGCACCTTCTCCGGCATCGCCGCCTCGCGCGCGCCCTCCACCCGCCCCGCGGCGCGCGCCGACCCGCCCCGCGCGCGGCGCCCGGGCGACGCCTGCTTCTCCGCAGCCTTCTCCGCGCTCTTCTTCGCCGCCTTCTCCGCGCTCTTCTCCGTACGATTCGACTGCCACACCCGGTCCTTCGCCGCGGCGATCTCGTCGAGCTGCCTCCCGGTGGCCACGCTCTCGGGGCGGGCGTCCACGATGCTGTAGTCCTCCGCGGGGCGCGCCTCCGCGTCGTTCTCCTTGATGAGCAGCCAGCTCCGCCCCTCGTCGTCATCGTACCGCCCGCGCGTCCTCACGAGCGTGAAGCCGCCGCGGAGCTTCTCGCCCCGCAGGAGGAACTTCAGCTTTCCGGCGTGATACCCCTTGTGGGGGTTGTCGACCGGGACCCACGTGCCCCGGTCCCACAGGAGCACTGTCCCGCCCCCGTACTGCCCTCTCGGGATGATCCCCTCGAAATCGCCGTAGTCGAGCGGGTGATCCTCCGTATGCATGGCCAGCCGCTTGACCTCGGGGTCGAGGCTCGGCCCCTTGGGCACTGACCAGCTCTTGAGCACCCCCTCGAGCTCGAGACGGAAGTCGTAATGCAGGTGCGAGGCGGCGTGCTTCTGGATGATGTAGGTCCGCTCCTCGGCGTCGGCGGGCGCGGCGGCGACCTCTTCTCCCCGCGGCTCGGGCGTGACGGAGAAGTCGCGTTTACGCCAGTACTCGCGCAGTCCCATACGTCAGGATAGCAGACGCGGCGCCCGCTGCAGCCCAGGCGCCGAGTCCGCTGGAGTCGCCCGGCCGGCCAACTGACCTCCTCGGCGCTCGCGATCGCGAGCTCTTCTTCCGCGAGCTTCCGCACGTCTCACGCCGCGTTACGGAGGAGGCACGGCGCGCGCCCTCGCGGCTGAGGCTGCCCGCATCCGGGCCGCCGCGTCGCCCGCCGAGCGGTACGCGCAGAGGTGGATGTGCGCGGCCCCGGCGCCTCATGCTCCCGGCGCGGCGTCCGGACCGGCGCGGCGCCCTGCGCGCGGCCGGAGTGAGCTTGACGACGCGCCGCATGTGGCCGATACCCCTCGGGCGTAGGCTGCTTCGCGCCGGGACGACGAACCAGCGCCGTCCAGGTCTGGCCATCGAACGACAGCTTCGTCATGACAAGGGAATCGCTCGCCCCGACTCACACCTTCGTCGGCGATGGACGCGCAATCGAGCCGGCCATCGAGAAAGTAAGCACCATGTCCGGAATGGAAGCCTCCCCGAAGGAAGGTAGGTTGATGGCGACCCTCGAGCGCCTGCTCGAGCTCCCGGCAGCCGACCTGAGACAGTCGCTCAACCAGGCAAGTGAGCTTCTCGCCAGCGCGCTCGACGCCGACAAGATCGACATCTTCCTCTTCGACCCCGGCAGAAAGACGCTGCGCGCCCTGGGCACGAGCAACACGCCGCTCGGCCGGCTGCAGCGGTCGCTCGGCCTCGACGTCCACCCGGTCGCCAACGGCGGCTCGATCGCCGACGTCTTCAAGACCGGCGATCCCCACATCACAGGGCACGCGGACCAGGTGCCCGGCGAGCTGCCCGGCGTGGTGAACGAGCTCGGCGTCCGGTCGCACATCGCGGTCGCCCTCGTCGTCGACGGCGAGCGGCGCGGGGTCGTCTCCGCCCAGTCCGCGAAGCCGGAGTTCTTCTCCGACGACGATCGCCGCTTCCTCGGCGCGGTCTCGCACTGGATCGGCGCCCTGACGCACCGGGCGGAGCTGGTCGAGCAGGTCACCTCGGCCGCGCTCGCCCAGGGCCGGCGCCAGGCCGCCGAGGAGCTGATCACCGTGCTGGCGCACGACCTGCGAAACTACCTGGCGCCGCTCATGAGCCGCCTCGAGCTGCTCCACCGGCGCGCGGAGCTCGACAGCCGGGCCGACGATCTGCGCGACCTCGACCGGGCGACCTACTCGATCGAGCGGCTCGGCCAGCTCGTCTCGGATCTGCTGGACGTCGGGCGCCTCGAGCAGGGGCTCTTCGAGATCGCGCCCGCATCCATCGATCTGGCGGCGCTGGCGAGGGACACCGCCCAGACGCTCGGGACGCCGAGCGTCGACGTCCGCGTCGAGGGCCCGGCGGAGCTCCACATCGTGGCCGACAGGGCTCGCCTCCGGCAGGCGCTGGAGAACCTCGTCAGCAACGCGCTCAAGCACTCGCCCGCGGGGAAGTGGGTCCTCATCAAGCTCACCAGCGAGCTGATCGCCGGGGAAGAGTACGTCCACATCGACGTCGTCGACCACGGAGCCGGCGTGCCGCCGGAGCTCCTGCCCAGGATCTTCGACCGGTTCGTCACCGGCGGGAGCGCGTCGGGCGTCGGCCTCGGGCTCTACCTGGCCAGCAGGATCGCCGCCGCCCACGGGGCCACGTTGACCGTGAACTCTCCTCCCGGCGGCGGCGCGACATTCAGGCTGAGCTTGCCCGCGAGCGGACCGACAGAGCTGGACGAGGCCTGATCGCAGCGCGGGAGATCCAGGGCGCCGTCGCCCCGTGTCAGGGTCGGGTCGACGGGCGCATCGCCGCCTCGTCGGCTCCGCGCATCCGGCCGGCGCTCTTCGCCCCGGCGCGCAGCCCGATGTCCTTCATGATGCGCGACGCGAGGCCGGGCGCGATCCGCTGGAGCACGAGCAGGCTGCGGTTGGACGCGCCCGCGAGGAAGCTGCGCCGATCCCGGCGGAGCGTCTCGACGAGCTGCTCGGCCACCCACTCGGGCGCGAAGACCTGTGGCCCCTCGAGAGGCCAGTCGTCGCCGGCGGCGGTGCTCGTATGCGGGGGCGCAAAGACGGTGACCCGGACGCCGCGCCCCTCGAGCTCGCCGCGCAGCGACTCGGAGAAGGCGACGACCGCAGCCTTGGCCGCGCAGTACGCCGCGGCGGACGGCATGGGCACCCACGCCACCGTCGAGGCGATGTTGACGACCGTGCCAGAGCCCTGCGCCAGCATCGCCGGCAGGACAGCCCGCGTGACGCGCTCCATCCCGAACACGTGAACGTCGAACATCGCGCGCGTGAACGCCCCGTCCGTCGACTCCCAGAGAGACAATCTGCCGCCGTTGCCGGCGTTGTTGATGACGACATCGATGCGCCCGAGCCGCTCCAGGATCGACGCCACAGCCGCCCCGACCGAGGCGTCGGACGTGACGTCCATCTCGACGGCCACGGCGCTCCCTCCCTCACGGACGATGCGGTCGGACTCCCTCGACAGCGCGGCCATCGACCGCGCGGCGAGGACCACGCGCGCCCCCTCGCGGGCGAGCGCCCTCGCGCTCGCGAGCCCGATACCGGATGAAGCGCCCGTCACGACGATCACTTTGCCTTTCGGTTCCATTTCTTCTGTCCTCCTCTTTCCCCCGACAGCTCGCCGCGGGCGCGCTCGATCCAGCGGAGCTCCGCGTCGCACCACGCGAGCCCGTGCTCGATGCTCAGGCGCCACAGGTCGCGCTCTCGCGCAGAGCGCGCGAGCGTGAAGATGCGCTCGTCACCCAGCCTCCCCTCGTAATCGATCTTCGTCGCCTCGATCTCCCGGGCGTACCTCGCCAGGATGTCGTCGAGCCTCTTCGGGGGCACCTGCGCCGCGAACACCAGCTTGAGCAAGAGCGGATGCCGCAGCATGAGCGGCTCGAGCGGCTCCTCGAGCCACGCCTTGAGCGCCGCGCGGCCGGGCTCCGTGAGCGAGTACACCTTCCGGTCGGGCTTGCCGTCCCCCGGCATCGTCGTCGCCTCGACGAGCCCCTCGCGCTCCAGCGCGTGCAGCTCCCGGTAAATCTGGCTCTGGGTCACGGACCAGAACGACCGCACCGAGCCGTCGAAGCGCTGTTTCAGCGTGTAGCCGCTCGTCGCCTCGAGCGACAGGAAGCCCAGGATGGCGCCGCGGAGTGACATGACACATCCATCATAAGCCACCTGTGACATATGTGCAATGTGTTCTATGAGCGGAGGCGCCGGCCGGAGCGGCGGCGTCGGCGTCCGGTGGCGGCCGGCGCGGGCTCGGCTACACCGCGCGGATGCTCCGCCGACTCCTCGCCTGGCTCGCTGGCGCGCCCTCGCCGCGCGCGCCCGCGTCCCCCGACACCGCCGACGATGCGGAGCCGCCGGAGCCCGAGCCGCCCGGAGCGGCCGGCGGGGACGACATCGTGGTCATGCCGATCGAGGACGCGATCGACCTGCACACGTTCGCCCCGCGCGACGTCGCCTCGGTGGTCGAGGAGTACCTCCACGAGGCGCAGCAGCGCGGGTTCCGCGAGGTGCGGATCATCCACGGCCGCGGCAAGGGCGTGCAGCGCCGCATCGTCCAGAGCGTCCTCTCGCGCCACCCGGCCGTGGACGGCTTCCGCGACGCCCCGGCCTCGCGCGGCGGGTGGGGGGCGACCGTGGTGTGGCTCAAGGTAGCAGCCGGCGACGCCCCGTCCTGAGCCGACCACAGGCCACTTGGCACAACAGCGGTCTCCGACGTCAGGTAAGATGGCGCGCATGCCGCGCCCCCCCGCCACGCCCGACGACGCCGACCTCCCCGGCGTCAACGCCGTCACGGAGCCCAGCACGAAGGCCGAGGTGGTGGCGGTCCCCCGCCTCGAGCTCTGCGTCGAGCGCGAGGCGGGCAAGCCCGCGAGCCGGTCGATGGTCCTCGACGGCGACTTCATCCGCGTCGGCTCCCACCCGAGCAACGATCTCGTGCTCGCGGACCGCGCCGTGTCGCGCTTCCACTGCATCCTCGAGCGCGTCCGATCGACCTTCCGGCTCACCGACGTCGGGTCGCGCAACGGGACCTACATCGCGGGCGTCCGCGTGCGGGACGCCGACGCCGTCCTGCCGGAGTGCCGCATCGAGCTCGGCGAGTCGGTGGTGCGCATCCGCGACGCCGACGCCGTCGCCGAGACCGAGCTCGCGCGCGCGCCGAGCTTCGGGGCGCTCCAGGGGCTGTCGGTCCCGATGCGGCGCCTCTTCCCCATGCTCGAGCGCGTCGCGAAGAGCGCGCCCGACGTGCTCATCGAGGGCGAGAACGGCACCGGGAAGGAGGTCATCGCCACCGAGCTCGTCCAGCGCAGCGCGCGCGCCCACAAGCCGCTCGTCATCGTCGACTGCGGCGCCATCTCGCCGAGCCTCATCGAGAGCGAGCTGTTCGGCCACGTGCGCGGCTCGTTCACCGGCGCCTCGCGCGACCGCGCCGGCGCCTTCGAGGAGGCCGACGGCGGCACCGTCTTCCTCGACGAGATCGGCGAGCTGCCGCTGGAGATGCAGCCGAAGCTCCTCCGCGCCCTCGCCTCGCGCGAGGTGCGCCGGCTCGGCGAGGGCCGCGTGCGCAAGGTCGATATCCGCGTCATCGCCGCCACCAACCGGCGCCTCGAGCGCGAGGTGAACAGCGGCAGGTTCCGCGAGGACCTGTATTACCGCCTCTCGGTGCTCACCGTGCGCGTCCCGCCGCTCCGGGAGCGCAAGGAGGACATCCTCCTGCTCGTGCAGTGCTTCCTCAACGAGCTCGGCGCCATCGACAAGATGTCCCTCTTCCCCCCCGAGGTGATCGAGGAGATGAAGCGTCACGACTGGCCCGGCAACGTGCGGGAGCTCCGGAACTACGTCGAGCGCCGCGTGGTGCTCGGCGACGGCGCCGCCATGGGGGCGACCGCGCAGGACGAGCGCAGCGCAGCGCCCGCCGCGGCGGCGGCGCCGGCGGCGCCGGCCGCGCCGGCCGCCGCCAACATCGAGATGCCCTTCAAGGAGGCGAAGGACGCCATCATCGACAGGTTCGAGCGGGACTACCTCGCCGCCCTGCTCGAGTGGTCGAACGGCAACGTGAGCCGCGCCGCCCGCAAGGCGGGGCTCGACCGCATGTACCTCCACCGCCTCCTCCAGCGGCACGGGCTGCGCCGCGCCGCCGCCCTCGACTGAGCAGCGCCGCGCCACACCGGACCGCGGCGAGTTCCAGGCGGCCGCGGCGATCGGACAGGGCGCCACCGCCCCGCACATGTCACAGTCGCCTCGCAATGGCGCGACCCGTCCGTGTGCGCAACCTCGCAAGATCCCTGAACGTTTCGGAAACGGAGCTGCTCGTCTGGCTCGCGGAGAACGCGCCCGCGGCGAACCTCCAGCACCCCGCGGACTTCCTCCCCGCGGACATCGCGGGGCGGGCGCAGCAGGCGCTCGGCCGGGCGCCGCCGCCGGCGCCCGAGCCGGAGCCGGTCGAGCGTCGCTGCGCCGCGTGCGCGAAGCTCCCCCCGAAGCCCGGCGTGCGCCTCGTCGAGGCGGGCGCCGATGCAGTTTGCGACATGTGCGGCAGCTCTGCGAACAAGCGGGCGGCGCTCGCGATGATCGGGGCGTTCCACGCGCGCGGGCTCCGGCGGCTGCTCGTTGTCGGCGGGGGGCCGGGCACGGCCGAGGACCTGCGCCAGCTCCTCGCGGGCGAGGTCGACATCCGCATCGTCGACGGGGAGGGCCACCGCAACGCGACCAAGGCCGACGCCGATCTCCGCTGGGCCGACGTCGTCGCGGTCTGGAGCTCGACGATCCTCTCGCACAAGGTCTCGAAGCTCTACACCGACCAGCGCGCCGCGTTCCGCGACAAGCTCGTCACGGTGCCGAGGCGCGGCGTGGCCGCGCTCTGCATGGCCGTGGCCGAGAAGGTGAGCACCCCGCCAGCCTAGGTGCCTGTCTCCTGCCTTGTCGGCCTCACGCCTTCTGCCAGGCCGCTCCAGATCTCGCGTGTTCCGGGCGCCTGGCGAGCTCTCCTGGCAGCCCTGCGCCCGTCAGCCGGCGCCCGCCTCGCCGGTCGCGCCCTCGTCGGGCCAGCTGCTCTTGTGCTCGGCGCTCGACTCCAGGTTCAGCGGCTTGCTCTCGTCGAGCACGCCGGGGATCGCCTCGTTGCTCGACCCGCCCCCGCGCGGCGTGTCGACCGCATCCGCGTCGCCCTCGTCGACGTCCTCGCCGCGCGCCGCCTGATCGCGCCCTCCCGGGGCGCCGGCGTCGCGCTGCGGCGGCGCCTTCTGGCCCGCCGGTGATCCATTCTGCCCCGCTCCGCCCGGGTCACCCACGGTGCCCTCGGAAATTCCACCGTAGCCAGGCGGGCCGGCGGCCGGGCTTTCCGCCGCTCGTGCTTCCTTCGTGCGCTCGTCTCGAGCCATGGCGTGTCTCCTTCGCGCGAGGTTGCAGCAAGCGACATGCCACCTCGAACGCTGAGACAGGTGAGGAGTGGAGTTGGCGGGAAGCGATCACGTGGGGCGGCTGTGCATCCGCACGCGGCGGAGGGTGCGCCGCGCGTGGGGCACCCAGCCGCGGAGGTGCCAGCGCACGGACATGGCGATGCCGCGCACCCACTCGTCCGCGGCGTAGGCCACCCAGACGCCGGCGAGGCCCCAGCCGAGGCGGACGCCGAGCAGCCAGGAGAGGCCGACGGCCACGGCGAACATCGAGAAGACGCCGAATCCGACCGGAAAGCGCGCGTCGCCGGCGGCGCGTAGGCCGTTGATGACGACCAGGTTGATCGTGCGGCCCGGCTCGACGAGGAGGTTGAGCCAGAGCAGCGTGGAGCCGGTGGCGATCACCTCCGGATCGCTCGTGAACAGGCCGAGCAGGCGGGGGCCGACCAGCGCCGTGGCGAGCACCACGGTCACGCACACGCAGAGCCCGATGGCGAGGCCGCCGCGCACCTGCCGATCGGCGCCGTGCAGCTCGCCCGCGCCGATGCGGTGCCCGACCACGATCTCGGTCCCGAAGCCGACCGCCATGGCGAAGAGGAGCAGGAAGTGCACGATCTGCATCGTGTACGTATGGGTGGTGAGCGCCGTCTTCCCCATGTCGGCGACCATGGCGAGGATCATCATGAAGCTGATCCGATAGACCACGTTCTCGCCGGCCCCCGGGAGGCCGATGTGCAGCATCTCGCGGAGGCGATCGGGGCGAATGCGCCAGAAATCGTCGAGGGTCGGGCGGATGCCGAGGCGCGTGATCCACATCTGCCGGTGCATCCAGAACGAGAGGATGCGCCCGATGATGGCGGCGAGCGCGAGCCCGTTCATGCCGAGCCCCGGCCACCCGGCGAAGCCGAACATGAGCGGCAGGCTGAGCGCGAGCTGCACGACGTACATGATGACGATGAGGCGCAGCGTGTCGCGGGTATGGGTGTGCGCGCGCAGCACCGAGCCCATCGAGAAGTTCACCGCGTCGAACGCCAGCATCACGCCGACGGCCATCAGGTAGGGCTGCGCGATTGGGAACAGGGACGGCGGCAGGCGCATCAGCTCGAGCAGGGGCCGCGCGCCGATGGCGATGACGGCGCAGCTCGCGATGCCCAGCCAGACGTTGGCGGCCAGCGACGCCCGCGCGACGTGCTCGGCGCCGGCGCGATCGCGCGCGCCGAGGTACTGAGTGACCACCACGCTCGCGCCGACGCTGACGAAGCGGAAGGTGATCATGAAGGTCAACATGATCTGGTTGGACAGCCCGTACGCGGCGGCGGCCTCGTCCGACAGGCGGCTGACCAGCCACACGCCGAACACCCCGACGAGCATGTGCAGCAGGTGCTCGCTGAAGATGGGCCAGGTGATGTCGAGCAGGCGGGGGCGAGGAAGAGACGGAGCAGGAATGACCGATTGCAAGGCGCCGCATCCTACTCTGCCAGAGCGCGTCTCGCCATGACGGAACGCGGCTGAGTGAGAGCGATTCCCACATCGCGCGCTGTTCGCCGCCCGCGCCGCCCGCGCTGGCGGCGGCGCGGCGCGGCGCGGCGGTCGCGTTTCATGGCCGAGTCGCCGGACGCGGCGGGGGCGGTTGTCGCCTGTCCGCGCACGGCCCGGCCTGCGCGGGATCCGCCGACACCCGAGCAGCGCGCGACACGCGCGGCGCGGCGGTTCGCCCGGGCGGCGGTGAGGCTGAAGGGGAGAGCCGCGTTCACAGGAGGTGAGACGGCAAATCGTGTTCCTGCTCGCAGCCTTGCAGGGTTATCCCTTCCCGGCTCCCCCTCGCCTCGATTACCCTGGGAATGGGCGGAACAGGGCAGACTCGCCCCTCCGCGCCTGGAGGCTCGAATGGGGAGATTGCATAGCAGCGCAGGATGGCTCCTGGCGGCCGCTGCCATGGCGCCGGCCATCATCGCCGGATGCTCTTGCGGCGATTCCGGCGGGACGCTCGGAAATACGTCCGGCGCCGGCGCCGGCGCCGGCCCCGGCGCTGGCGGGGCCGGGCAGGGCGCGGGGAGCGGACTCGGGGGGATGCCTCTTTATCCGGAGACCGGCGGATCAGGGGTCGGGACCGGGTGCGAGGGGCTCGAATGCCAGCAGATCGCCTGCGAGGGCGGTCGCAAGACCACCGTGAGCGGCACGGTGTACGAGCCCGGGGGCCGACTCCCGCTGTTCAACGTGATCGTCTATGTCCCGAACACGGAGCTTGATCCGATCACCGACGGAGCGAGCTGCGACAGGTGCGGCGTGACGCTCTCCGGGGATCCGATCGCGACCGCGCTGACGGACACCAGCGGGCGGTTCGTGCTGGAGAACGTGCCGGTCGGCGAGGACATCCCGCTCGTCGTCCAGCTCGGCAAATGGCGGCGCCGGATCACGCTTCCGCGGGTGGAGGCGTGCGTCGACAACCCGACCGAGGACGGGGACATCCGGCTGCCGCGGAGCAAGGCGGAGGGGCATCTCCCGAAGATCGCGCTGACGACGGGGGGCTCGGATGCGCTGGAGTGCCTGCTCTACAAGATGGGCATCGACGCGTCGGAGTTCACGCCGGAGACGGGCGACGGGCGGGTGAACCTGTTCAGGGGGCGCTCCATCGAGGGCGACACCGCGACGAGCCGGTACCGCGACGCGCTGAACGACGGGGCCTATTTCTCGACGGCGCGGCAGTTCTGGGGCTCGCTCGACAACCTGAGGCAATACGACATGGTGATCCTGTCGTGCGAGGGGTCCGAGTTCAAGGACGACAAGCCGGAGGCGGCGCTGCGAGCGATGTTCGACTACGCCTCCGCCGGGGGGCGCGTGTTCGCGTCGCACTGGCACAACACCTGGCTCCGGCGCGGGCCGGGACGATTTCCTGAGACGGCAGACTGGGAGGAAAAGAGCGATCCCGAGGACGGGCTCCACGTGCTGGTGGACACGACGTTCCCGAAGGGCGAGGCGCTCCGGGACTGGCTCGTCACCGTGGACGCGTCGAAGAGCCCGGGGCAGATCGACATCCAGGATCCGCAGCACTGGGTCAACTCGGTGAACGAGGAGATCGCGACGCGGTGGCTCTTCAACGAGGCCGATGAGGCTTTCAAGGCGGACGCGGGGGTCAAGTACTTCACGTTCAACACGCCGATCGGGTCGCCGGAAGAAGAGCAGTGCGGCCGGTTCGTGTACACGGACATCCACGTGGCGGCGACCGACCTGGCCGGGGCGCCGTTCCCGATCGGGTGCGAGGGTCGCGACGGGAAGCTCCACGAGCTGACGGCGCAGGAGAAGGCGCTGCTCTTCATGCTGTTCGATCTGTCGGCGTGCATCACGCCGGACGACGAGCCGCCGCCTGTGCCTGTGCCCAGATGACCGCGCCCGCGACGGCGCGCGGGAGAAGAGGTGATGGATGCGCCGTTGACCAGGGTGGTCACCCGACCACCAAGGGGAACACCGTAGTCTGCGTGGATCCATGCGGTCCAGACGCCACGCGCAGGGCACAGACGCAGCGCAGCAAGCGCCCGCTCGCAGCGCGCGAGGGCTGGCACGCGTCTTGCGGAAAAATTTCAATTGCTTGCACACCACAGCTCGGCCAGATCGGCGCCCGCGAAGGCTCCGCCTCGCGCCGCGACGGTGGCCGACGGCCGCCTATCGTCGAGAGACATCTCGTATCGCACGGTGTGCCGGACTACATTTTCAGAGTAAATTCAGTCTCTTGACTATGCTGACGCAGAGGGCTTGCCATGGCGCCGGACTGCCCTTTTAATGCCGCGCCATCCGGAACTTCCCTTGGAGGACATGATGAAGAGCGTTTCGCTTGGAGGTGTGCTTGGCAGGTCGACGTGGTCACTCGGCCTGGCGGTGGTTGCGTTGCAGGCAGCCATGATGATCGGCTGCGGTGACTCGTCGACGGACGACGGCGCGGGCGGCGCGGGCGGCGGCGGGGCGACGACGGGGACCTCGGCGACGACGGGGACCTCGGCGAGCTCGACCACCACGGGGACCACGGCGACGACGACGACGACCACGGCGACCTCGGCGAGCTCGACCACCACGACGGGGACCGGGAACATGACGACGACGACGAGCACGAGCTCCGGGATGGTGCCCACGGACGGGACGCCGGTGGAGCGGCACGGGCAGCTCCGGGTCATGAACGGCAACATCGTCGGTGAGCACGGCTCGCCGGTCCAGCTCAAGGGCATGAGCCTGTTCTGGAGCCAGTGGAGCAACTACTACAACGCCGATGTCGTCAACTCGGTCGCGGACAACTGGAAAGCCACCGTCATCCGCGCCGCGATGGGCATCGAGAACGAGGGCGGGTACCTCGAGGACCAGGGCGGCCAGAAGGCCAAGGCGAAGACCGTCGCCGACGCGGCGATCGCGAAGGGCCTCTACGTGATCCTCGACTGGCACGATCACAACGCGCAGGATCACCTGGAGCTCTCGAAGAGCTACTTCCGCGAGGTGGCGCAGACCTACAAGAACGTGCCCAACGTGATCTTCGAGGTCTTCAACGAGCCGCTCAACACGAACAGCTGGTCCAACGTGAAGACGTACGCCGAGGCGGTGATCGCCGAGATCCGCGGCCAGGGCGCCAACAACCTCATCATCGTCGGATCGCCCAACTGGTCGCAGGACGTGGACATCGCCGCGGACAACCCCCTCCGCGATCCGAACGTGGCGTACACCCTGCACTTCTACGCCAGCACGCACAAGGGCTCCCTGCGCGACAAGGCCCAGCGCGCCATCGACAAGGGGCTGGCGCTCTTCGTGACCGAGTGGGGCACCTGCTCGGCCGACGGCAACGGCACGCTCGATCTCGGCGAGTCGCAGACCTGGCTCAACTTCCTGGACTCGCACGACATCAGCTGGGCCAACTGGTCGCTGGGCGACAAGAACGAGGCGTGCTCCGCCCTCAAGCCCAGGTCGAACCCCGCGGGCAACTGGACCGACAACGACCTCACCGACTCGGGCAAGTGGGTGAAGTCGAAGATCGCCGAGTGATCCGCGCGCGGGTCCCGGGGCGCTCGCCCCGGGGACCCGCCCTTCCCGCCGCGAAGCGCAGGGCGCCTGTCGAGCGCGCGCTCGCCGCGCCGCTCACCCGTGCTCTCGCTGGCTCTCCACGGACAGGGGCCGCCCCGCACAGAAGGGGCACTGGTCGTCCGAGCTCCAGTCGTCGTCCTCGAGGCCGAGCGCCCGGATCTGCTCCAGCTCCCATGCGCGCGCCTCGGGCGAGAGCGGGGCGGGACAGGTGGACCTGTGGTCTCTCGGGCGACTCAACATGGACGTTCCCGTTCGGTTGTGCTCCGGAGAGCGATTCCGGGATTTATCGCGCGCAGCCCTGCGACGCCCGCGAAATCGGCCGGATCACGGCGAGTCTGTCCATCGTTGAGGAGAACGAAAAAGCCCGCTCCCGGACGGACAAGCGCCAGACCGCCACGCCACCCCTCAAGGGCTGGTGCGCAGGCGTCCTTCAGCGCATCGCCCGCACCCGCTCCGCCACCTCGCGCCGTCGCAGCTTCCCGCTCGTCGTCTTGGGCAGCTCTCCCGGCGGGACCAGGACGACCTGGTCCACGGTGACCCCGCTCGCCCGCAGCGCCTCCCTCACGCGCTCCGCGAGCCCGGCGAGCTCCGAGGCCTCGGCCCGCGTCTCGGCGACCACGTAGACCGACTCGGTCTGGCGCTCCTCGACGTACACCCCGACCGCGACGACGCACCCGGCCCGGATGCCGTCGACCCGGGACGCGATCTCCTCGATCACCGCGGGGATCATCGTGTGTCCGCCCTTGATGATCACCTCCTTCTTCCGGCCGGTGACGAACAGCGTCCCGCGGTCGACGAACCCGAGATCGCCCGTGCGCAGCCACCCGTCGGACAGCGCCTCGGCCGTCGCCTCGGGCTCGTTGAAATACCCCTCCATCACCGTCTCCGAGCGCACCTCGATCTCCCCCACCGTGCGCTCGGGCACGGGGGCGCGCCCGGCGTCCACGATCCGGAGCTCCGTGCGCGGGATCGGCCTGCCGACGCCGACGAGTTCCAGCGAGAGGGGCCCCGGCGCGGCCTCCTCGACGCGGCCCTCGCGCTCGAGCAGGCCGCGGTCCACCGTGAGCACGCGCGGCGGGGCGAGCAGGTCGGGGAAGGTCACGGCGACCGTCGCCTCGGCCAGCCCGTAGACGGGGAAGAACGCCTCGACGCGGAAGCCGCACGGCGCGAACGCCTCGCCGAAGCGGCGGAGCAAGGCGGGGGAGATCGGCTCGGCGCCGATCATCGCGCACCGCCACGCGCCGAGGTCGAGCCCCGCCTCGACGGCGCGGCGGGCGAGCCCGATGCAGATGGAGTAGGCGCTCGGCGGCCCCAGCGAGATGGCGCCCCGGATGCTCGACATCTCCGCGAGCCACGAGAACGGCCGCGTCCGGAACTCGAGCGGCGAGAGCATGTGCACGGGAAAGTCGTTGAAGAGCGGGAAGAGCAGCCCGCCGACCAGCCCCATGTCGTGGTGGAGCGGCAGCCACGAGACGCCCCCCGCGCCCTCGCCGCGCACCGGGAGCCGCTGGCTCATCGCGTCGAGGTGCAGCATCAGCCGCTCGTGCGGGATGACCACGCCGCGCGGGTGCCCGGTGCTCCCGCTCGTGAGCTGGATCAGCGCCGGGCCGGGCGCGCCCTCGGGATCCGGCAGCGAGCCCGCGACGGGCGCGTCGAGCAGCGGCTCGGCCGCGAGCTGCAGGACGTCGTCCGCCCCGCCCTCGCCCTGCGCGAAGCCGAGGAGCGCGGACGAGACGACGAGCGCGCGCGCGCCGACCCGCGCGGCCGTCCGCCGGAGCTCGCCGAGGAACGCCGCGACGTCCATGAGCCGGTAGGGCACCCCGACCTGGATCGGCACCGCGCCGAGCACCCAGACGCCGAAGAGGCACGGCACCGCCACCTCGACGTCCGTCACGAGCAGCAGCACGCGGTCGCCCGGGCGCACCCCCGCCTCGATGAGGCCCGACGCCGCCGCGCACGCCCGCCGCCAGTACTCCGCCCACGACCAGCCGACGAACTCGCCCTGCTGCTTGTGGTAGAACCCGAACCGTTCCGGCGCGGCCTCGGCGCGCGCCCGGAGCAGGCCCGCGACCGTCCGCGCAGAGGGCCCGCGGCTCACGGCGCGCGCCCCGGCTCGGGCGAGGGCGCGACGCCGAGGCGCTCGCGGCCGCCGCTCTTCGTCGCCACGATCATGTACTCGAGCGCGGTGCGGCGCGCGAAGGAGAGCCGGCCCACGGTCATGTACGTCTGGAGCAGCCGCGAGAAGCCGGGCGCGCGGGCGTCGATCCGGGCGCGGTTCGCGCGCACGTTGTCGATCCACCGGGCGACGGTGTGCACGTACGAGCTCGTGAGATCCTCGACCCGCCGGACGTCGAGGCCGGCCTGCTCGATGAGCCCGAGCTCCTCGGCGAGCGAGATGAGGCGGCAGTAGCCGAGCGCCTGGACGAAGATGTACTGCGTGGCGGCGCTCTCCCGGTCGCCGCGGGCGCGCGCCGGGAAGTAGCAGTCCGAGATGAGCAGGCGGCCGCCCGGGCGCAGCGCGGCGGCGATCTTCTGGTGGATCCGCTCGCGGTTGTGCATGTGGACGATGCTGCCCACGAAGAGCACGGCGTCGAGCGACTCGGGCTCGAGGTCGACGTCCTCGATGTGCGCGAGATCGATGCGGACCCGCCCGGCGACGCCCGCCCTGTCGGCGCGGCGGAGCGCCTCCTGCCGCTGCTTGTCGCTCAGCGTGACGCCGCGGAAGCTGCCGCCGGTGTGCTCGGCGAGATAGATGAGGTTCGAGCCCCAGCCGCACCCCACGTCGAGGACGCGCTCGCCGGGCTGGATGTCGAGCTCGCGACGGACCCAGTCGTATTTGCGCGCCTGCGCCGCCTCGAGGCTCTCGCCGGGATCGAGGAAGATGCCCGTCGCGTAGGCCAGGCGGCTGTCGAGGACCAGGGAGAATATCTCCGGGTCGTTCTGGTAATGGGCGGCCACCTCCCGCCGCTCGTGCTCCCGCTGCTCCTCGGGCGTCCGGGCGGCGGCCTCGCGCTCGGCGCGCGTGCGCGGGGCGATCACGGCGCCCCTCCCCGGCCGCCCCGCGCCGCGAGCTGCGCCTCCACGAAGGCGATCACGTCGCCCACCGTGCTGATATGCGCTTGATCGGGCGCCGCGAAATCGGGCGCCACGATCTGGAATCGCTCCTCCAGCGCGACGTTGACCTCGATGAGCGCCAGCGAATCCACGCCGAGGCCGCTCTCGAGCGACAGGTCGGGAGTCACGGCATCGACGCTCATTCCGCATCGCTCTGCAATGATGGCGCGGACCTCACGGGCGATCTCCGGATCTCCCCCGCCCGCCACCTGCGGCTGCTTGCCCAGCGCCGCCTCGCTCTTGTTCATGCGCTCTCCTGCTCCGGTTTCGGCGCGCGCGACCTTCAGCACGCCAGCGAGAGGAACTCCACGCAAGCGCGGGCCACGGCCGTAATAGGCCGTACCATGATTGCCATTCGTCGTCCATCAAGGATGAGCACGCTCGCCGGCGCCCGCGGCGCCTCGATCCCGGAGCGCCGCGCCGCTCAGTCGCCGAAGTCGCCGAGATCGCCGTCGAACCCGCCGCCGTCATCGACGCCGCCGCCGTCATCGCCCCACGGATCGCCGTCGTCTCCCCCGTCGTCCGCGCCGCCCGCGTCATCGGCGTCGCCGCCGCGATCGCTGTCGTTCAAGAGGCCAGGATCCGCCGCGGCCTCCTGCGCCGTGCCGAGCGGCATGCCCGCGGGGCTCACGAAGACCACGTGAGGCGGCATCATCATGTGCATGAACGACGAGATGAGCATCACGTCCAGCATCATCCCGAGCGGGCTCGGTGGATAATAGACAAGGAACGGGTCATAGGCCGGATGCGTGGGACTTGAAGGCTGCGGCGCGGCCGCGCCGTCGCCCTGAGGCGCGTGCACGACGCGCGCGTCGGCGTGGTGCTGCACCACGCTCGCCTCCGGCATCGCCGCCTTGAGGGCGCCCTCGAGCCGCCCGACGAACGACTCGAACTGCATCCGCGCCGTCTCGAACAGCGCCGGATCCTTCGCGAGCGGCTCGACGCGGCGGCGGTAATCGTCCGCCGACTCGCCGGCTCGCGGCTCGAGGTCCCTCACGCGGCCGCCGACGGAGATGATCCCCGTCGGCTCCTCGTCCGCGTGCTCGGTGCGCGCCCGCGTCTCGATGACGAGGTGCAGCCCCGCCTCTTCGTGCTCGGCGGCGAACCGGAGCTCCTGAAAGCCGCGCCCGAACACGGCGGAGTGCTCGGAGAGCGCGAGCACGAGATCGGGGAGATCGTCCGGCTTGCCGTCGGTGTCCTGGAAGATGACGGTATCGTCGATGACCAGCGAGAGGGCGTTGCCGACCCGGAGCTGGCCGAGCGCCCGCCGCACCTGGTCGACCACGGCCGTGGCCTCGAGCTCGACGCGCATGCGATCGGTGTCGAGGTCCACCGTGGCGCCGAAGCCGCGCTTCAGCCGCTCCCAGACGGTGGGGTTGCGCTGGATGATGCTGCCCTTGAGCGAAACGTGGATCTGTCCGATGAGCCGCATGCGCGCTACTTAGCACCGGCGGGGCGATCCAGGGCGCACCAACGCCGGACCGGCGCCGGACTGGCCACCGCGCCGCCGCGCGGCCGCCGCGCGGCCGCGTCAGCCGAAGTTGAACCGCTGGGCGACGCGCTTGTACGCCTGCTCGACGACGCGGCGGGCGTGGTGGATGGCGTTCGACTGGGGGAACTGCAGGGAGGGCGGCGCGCCCTCGTCCGCCTCGGGCGCCGCGTCGGCGAGCCGGCGCGCGAGCGCGCCCACGGTGTCGACCTCGAAATCCCGCGAGTTCTCCTTGAGGAAGCGGCAAAGCCCGCGGAGCCGCTCCACGTTGAGCCGGTTCGGGTAGCCGCGGCGCTCCGCCGCCGAGTCGAGGAAGTAGAACTCGAAGGAGTGGGTCACCAGCGTGACCTCCTTCACCCCGAGCGCGCGATAGCGCAGGAGACAATGCTTGATCTCGTCGAGCGTCACCGCCGTGATCTGGAGGTGCCTGAAGCGCTTCGTCGGCTCGATGAAGTTCGTGACCGGCAGCTCGTACACCCCGCGCTCGGGCGTCTCGAACAGGCCGAGCCGCGCGCCGGGATACTGCATCTTGCAGTTCTTGGTGAAGTAGCAGGGGTTGTAGTTGCTGCTCAGCACGAGCCCCGCGAGCTTCATCGCGCGCCAGGTGTCGTTGTTCGCGCCGAAGTTGCCGGCGCGGTAGCCGAGCAGCTCGCCCGCCGGGACGCCCGCGCGCACGAGCAGGTCGCGCCCCTCGAGGAGCAGCCGCGTCTGCTCCTCGACCGGGTAGTCGGCGATGTCGTCCGAGACGCGGGGCTCGCCCCGGGAGTGCCAGTCCGCGCGCCGCTGCACCGGGTGGACGTGGAGCTGCACGTCGTGGCCGCGGCCGTGGAGCGCCTGGCACACGTTCGTGAGCCCTTCCATCCCGAAGCTGTACGAGCCGATCGCCTCGACGAAGAACGTCCCGCGCTGCCCGTACGCCTCGAGCTCGCGCATGATGAGCTCGATGCCGAGGGGGTCGCGCTGGTTGACGAAGCGGCCCCAGATGCGGAGGTCGTAGCCCATCGCGGGAGAGACGTTGTCGCCCGTGATGCGCTCTTCGGCGCACTCCACGTCCACGGTAATGTATACCCGCGTCCTCCCGTCAGCCATCGCCTGTACCTCCCTCACCGCGCTTCTGAAGAACCATCGTGATCGTCGGCGCCACGTAGCCCACGTGCATCCCGAGCGGGCCGAGCACCCGGTTCGCCCCGGAGAAGGCCATCAGCTTCGGGCGGGACATGCCCATCTTGGCCTTGAGGTCCACGATGAGCCGGCCCCGATCCTGCTGCGATATGTCCGCATAATCGCCGAACCCCCGCCGGAGCTGCCAGGGAAACACGCTGTAGATCGACCTGCCCGGGAAGAGCGGGCGCAGCGGGCGAGGCACGTAGTTCATGAGCACGCGGCCGCTGTGCTGCTCGACCGGCCAGAGGCGGTTGCTCGTGCCCAGGATGACGATGAACCCCCACTGCTGGAGCACCCGGTCGATCTCGCGCTGGACGGCGCCGAGGGTCCCGGGCGGGACGTACTCGAGCACGCTGTTGCACGAGACGAGCTCGAACTCTCCGTCCGTGAACGGCATCGCGGTCGTGTCGGGGACGTGCAGGACGCGCACCTTGTCCGCGCATCCGTGGCGCTCGGCGTTCAGCTGGGTCAGCTCGACGTACTGGGGGTCGACGTCGATCGCGGTCACGTCCGCGCCCAGGGCGGCGAGGACGACCGCCGTCCCGCCCAGGTGGCAGCCGAACTCGAGCACCTTCTTGCCGCGGACCGACGTGAAGAGGTCGTCGAACGCGTGGCGGCTGTGCCGCCACTCCCAGTCGACGTACCCCCCCACCCACGCGTCATCCGGATCCCAGCCGTGGCGCTGCGCGCATTCGCGGAAGCGACGGTCGGCCTCCGCGTCCAGGACAGCCGGCGGGGAAACGACGGGTTCGGTGGGCTCGGTCATCGGGGAGGTCAGGCGTCCGACGCGCTCACGGCCGGCGCCGGTGCCCTGTAGATGGCGAAGAGGAAGGGGGAAAACCAGGGGTTCGTCTCGCCGGGGACGACGCGGCGCGCGAGCACCTTGGTGGCCGCGACGAGCTTCCGGGCGACACGCCGCGCCAGGAGCGGCGCCTCGTCGTCCAGCCAGAAATCGAAGTGGCCGCCCGTGTAGCGCGCCTGGACGATCTCGGCGCCGTGGCGGCGGGCGGCGGCCTCGAGGAACGGCAGGTTCATGATGCGGGTGTTGTGACCGTTCAGGTTCTTGCGGTCGAACAGCCAGTGGAGCGCCTTCTGCCCGCCGGCGAAGTTCGGCATCCCCACGACCACGGTGCCTCCCGGCTTCACCAGCTCGAAGTGCCGATCCATCACCGATGCCGCGTCCTCGAAGTGCTCGATGAACCCGAAGGAAGCAACAATATCGAATTTTTCCGCGGGTTTCCAGGAGAAGAAGTCCCCCTTCTCGATCCTGCCGACGCGGATGCCGCGCTTCGTGAGCTCGTGCTCGACGATCGACGGGTCGCAGGCGTAATCGAGGCCGTACGCCGTGTACCCGTGGCGCCCGCAGAAGTCGGCGAGGATGCGGCCCGGCGCGCACCCGATCTCGAGGAACGACAAACCCTCGCCGCGCGGCAGGAAGGGCGCGACGTCGTCGTAGATCTCGCAGCCGCCGCCCAGGTCGTCGGCGTCGACGTAGCCCTTCCAGTGGTTCTCCCAGTACTCCTGTGACGTGAGCCTCAAGCGCCGCCTCCTCGATGACCTGCGCCGGGGACAGCTCCACCGGCGACCGGGATAGAGAACCTCATCGGGCCGCGCTCGCCGTCGCGCGCGGCCCGATGCGGCCCCGAGAGCAATCCAGGTTCAGGAATCCTAGAAGACGGCAAGGGCCGCACGCAAGCGAGCCCTCCGCCTTCTTCCATCTCCAGCGTCTCGCGTCTCCACCGCGGCGCGTCTGCGGCGAGGCGCGGGCGCGGCGCGCGGGACGGGGCGTCGGGCCCGTCTCCGCCGGGCCTGGGCGGGCCCCGCGCCCGCGCGCGCCTCGCCCGACCTCAGGACGCGGCCGTCTTCTGGAGGCGCTCGCGGAGCAGGACCTCGAGCGCGGCGAGCGCCTTGGCGAAGCCGTCGATGCCCTCGCTGAGCTTGTCGTTCGCCATCCGGTCGGCGGTGTGCATCGCGCGGAACGTCGCCTCATCCATCGTGATCTTCTCGATGTTCATGGCGCGCGCGGCCGCGGGGTCGAGCTTCCTCGGCAGCTCGCCGCGCGCGGCGGAGAGCTCGGCGAGCAGCTTCGGCGAGATCGTCAGGAGGTCGCAGCCGGCGAGCTCCTTGATCTCGTCGATGTTGCGGAAGCTCGCGCCCATGACCTCGGTCTTGTAGCCGTGCTTCTTGTAGTAGTTGTAGATCTTCGTGACCGAGACGACGCCCGGGTCCTCGGCCGGCGCGTAGCTCGTGCGGCCCGTGTCCTTGAGGTACCAGTCGAGGATGCGCCCGACGAACGGCGAGATGAGCGTCACGCCCGCCTCGGCGCACGCGATCGCCTGGTGCAGCCCGAAGAGCAGCGTCAGGTTGCAGTGGATGCCCTCCTTCTCGAGGACCTCCGCCGCGCGGATGCCCTCCCAGGTCGAGGCGATCTTGATGAGCACGCGCTCGCGCGAGACGCCGGCCTCCTCGTAGAGGCGGATGATGCGGCGGCCCTTCTCGATGGTCGCCTGGGTGTCGTAGGAGAGGCGCGCGTCGACCTCGGTCGAGACGCGGCCGGGGATGATCTTGAGGATGCGCAGGCCGAAGTCGACGGCGAGCCGGTCGAAGGCGAGGCTCACCGCGTCGCCCGGCTCGCCCCCGCGGGCCGCCTCTTTCTGGGCCCACGCGAGCGCGCCGCCCACGATGTCGGTGTACTCGGACATCTGGGCCGCCGCGGTGATGAGCGACGGGTTGGTCGTCGCGTCTTGCGGGCGAAACTTCTCGATCGAGTTGATGTCGCCGGTGTCCGCGACGACGACGGTGTACGCCTTGAGGCGCTCCAGCAGGTTCTGGTCCATGGCGCCATTGTACGAGCAGCCGGGCAGGACGCCTCCAGGCTTTCGTGACCATCGTGTGAGGAGCCGCCCCTCCCGCTGGAAGCACGGCCGGGGGTGGCCTATGGACAGCGCCCCGTGGAGCCGCCCCCCACCTCCGTCGCGCAACGCGTCCTGTCCGCCTACGACGACCGCCTGTCGGTCCTGCGCGCCGAGGCCGGCGCGCTCGAGCGCCGGTCGAGGACGTTCTCGCTCCTGCGCGGGGTCTCGTTCGTGGCCGCGGCCGTGTCCGGGGGGTACGCGCTCTTCGGGGGCGTGCCGCCGTGGGTCACGTACGTCGCCGGGGCGGTGACCGCGGTGTTCCTCGGGCTGCTCGTGGCGCACGCGCGCCTCGTCACCCGGATGACGGAGGTCGAGCAGCGCATCGGGCTCTATGTGCGCGGCAAGCGGCGCGTGGCCGGCGATTTCGCCGATTTCCCGGAGCGGGGCGACCGCTTCGCCGCGCCGGACCACGACTACGCGGGCGATCTCGACGTGTTCGGGCAGGCGTCGCTGTTCCAGCTCCTCGACGTGGCCCAGACCGGCGAGGGGGAGGCCACGCTCGCTGCCTGGCTCACAGAGCCCGCCCCGGCGCCCGAGGTGGCGGCGCGGCAGGAGGCGGTGCGCGAGCTCGCCGGCCTCGGCGCGTTCCGCGAGGACCTCGCCGTGGTGGGCATGCAGGCGGGGGCGCGCGGGCGCGAGGCCGCCCCGCTCATCGCGTGGGCCGAGGCGCCCTCGGGGCTGATCGGCGACGGGGCCCGCGCCGGCGGCATCCCGGTGGGCGCGCTCGTGACGGCGGCGAAGGTGCTCGTGCCGCTGACGCTCGCGCTGCTCGCGGCGCCGCGGCTCCTCCCTGCGGCCGAGCTCGGCCTGCTGCGCCACGCCTGGCTCCTGCCGCTCGGCGCCCAGTTCCTCGTGCTGACGATGCTGCGGCCGGCGATCGCGCCGATCATCGCCGCGGCGTCGTCGCGCGAGGCGCCGTTCGCGCGGTACCGGCCGCTGCTCGCGCGCGTCGAGCAGCAGGCGTTCTCGTCGGCGCTGCTGAACGAGCTCAAGGCGACGCTCGCGGGGCCCTCGGGCGTGCTCGCCTCGCGGGAGATGACGGCGCTCGAGACCCGGGTGGGCTACGCGGACCTGCGCCACAGCGGGCTCATCCACCTGATCGCCGACATCTTCCTGCTCTGGGACGTGTGGTGCGCGCTCGCCCTGGAGCGGTGGAAGCTGCGCGCGGGCCGGCACGTGAAGGCGTGGATGCGGACGCTCGGGCAGGTCGAGGCGCTCGCGAGCCTCGCGACGTTCGCGCACGAGAACCCCGACTACGCGTACCCCGAGGTGCGGGACGGCGAGCCCCGCTTCACGGCGACGCGCCTCGGGCACCCGCTCCTGCCCCGCGACCGCCGGGTGACGAACGACGTCTCGCTGGAGGGCGCGGGCGCGGCGCTGCTCGTGACGGGCTCGAACATGTCGGGCAAGAGCACGCTCCTCCGCGCGATCGGCGTGAACGCCGCGCTCGCCCTCGCGGGCGCGCCGGTCTGCGCGTCGTCGCTGGCGCTGTCGCCGGTCCGCGTCCGGACGAGCATGCGGATCAAGGACTCGCTCGAGCACGGCGTCTCGCACTTCTACGCCGAGCTGACCCGCCTGAAGCGCGTGGTCGACGGGGTGAACGCGGGCGAGCGGGTGCTGTTCCTGCTCGACGAGATCCTCCACGGCACGAACGCGCGGGAGCGCCAGATCGGGGCGAGGGCGGTCGTGCGCCACCTCGTGGAGCAGGGGGCGATCGGCGCTGTGTCGTCCCACGACATGGGGCTCGCCGTGCTGGAGCAGGAGACCTCGGGCCGGGTGCGCAACATGCACTTCGAGGAGCTCGTGGTCGATGACAAGATGACGTTCGACTACACGCTGAAGCCCGGCGTGGTCACGAGCGCGAACGCGCTGCGGCTGATGAGGATCGTCGGGATCGACCTCGACTTCTCGGAGGGCGGGATCGAGGCGGCGCCGGCCGCGGGCATGCCGGCAGCGGTGACGCCGTCGGCGGCCGCGATCACGCGGGATTGATCGCGGATCATCCCGCTACGTCGCAGCCTGACCCGTGCCCTGCTCCAGCGGCACGGCGCGCTCCCCGGCGACGCCTGACGCGGCCGGCGCGCCGGCGGCCGCCGGCGCCGCCGCGCCCGCCCCCCGCGCGAGCACGCCCTCGGCGAACGCGGCGATCCGCGCGGCGAAGCGGCGCGGGTCGTCGACGTGCGGGCAGTGGCCGACGCCCTCGGGCTCCTCGATCTCCGCGTGCGGCGGGAGGTGGCGCCGGTAGTACTCGAGGTTGGCGCTCGGCATCAGGCGGTCCGAGCGGCCCCAGATGAGCAGGATCGGCATCGAGAGCGAGCCGAGCTGCTCGGGGGTGAAGGCGTGGTCGCACCGGGTCGAGCTCGTGAAGGAGACGATGGTCTCGCGCGCGAACATCCGCATGACGTCGCCGGCCACCAGGGGGGTGAACCAGGGGACGCGGTGGTAGAGGCGCGCGAAGAACGCGCGCGCGTCGGCCCGCGACCGCAGCTTGAACGTGCCGAGCAGCGCGGCGAGCTCGGCCTGCTCCATGCAGGCGCCGGCCGGCGACGCGAGCGCCAGGGCGCGCACGCGGTCCGGTGAGCTCAGCGCGTAGTTCACGGCGACCGCGCCGCCGAGCGAGTTGCCGACGACGATGGCGGGCTCGTCGAGCTCGCGGTCGAGCAGCTCGTTCATGGCGGTGCTCAGGCACTCCGGCGTGAACGCCGACGCCGGCGTCGCGCTCCACCCGTGCCCCGGCGCCTCGGCGGCGATGACGCGGCGGGCGCGCCGCCGGAGGCGCTGCAGCACCGGCGCGTACGGGAGCGCCGAGGAGCCGATGCCGTGGAGCAGCACCACGGTCGGGAGCGGGCCGGTGCCCGCGGCATCGTAGAGGTGGAGCTTGCAGACCGACGTCTCGACCCAGCGGCTCTGCACCCCGGATCTGTTCAGCGCCCTCTTGGCGAGGCGCTCGGCGAGCGGGAGGATGCCCATGAGCCGGGCATAGCAGATCGAGGAGATCCAGGCGCGGGCGGAAGGCGGCGGGACGGGCGGCGGAAGGGCGCGCTGCTCGGGCTGCCGCGCGCGCGGCGCTGCGCCCGATTTCCGTTGAGCTCCATGGAATTCCGCGCCACATGTCGTCCCGTGCGATCGCTGCTCCTCGCCGCCGCCGTCACCCTTGTCGCGTGCTCGCGCCCCGAACCGCCGACGCTCAAGCCCGAGGCCGCCGTGGTGACCGCCATCACCGCCCAGGGCATCGACCTCCGGGTCCAGATCCAGGCGTACAACCCGAACGGCATCGACCTCACGACGCGCTCGATGAAGGCGAACGTGGTGCTCGACGGCAAGTACGACGTCGGCACGGTGACCGTGCCCGCGCCGCTCAAGCTGTCCGCGAAGCAGTGGACGCCGATCCAGGTGCCGCTGTCGGTGAAGTGGCAGGATCTCACCAGCATCGCCGCGCTGGGGGCGCAGCGCCGCGGCGTCCCCTACCAGGTGAACGGCACGGTCGCGATCGGCGGCGAGACGCTCAACGTGGACCTGCCGTTCCGCCTCGCGGGGACGATCACGCACGAGCAGCTCATGGCGGCGATCGGGAACTCGCTGCCCGGCCTGGGCCTCCCCGGCCTGCGCTGAGCGAGCGCGCGGGCGCTCCCTCACCTCCCCTCGGTCGCGATCCCGCGCGCGCGCCGCTGCCGCGCGATCCCCGCGATCGCCGCAGTCGCGCGGATCGCCGTGGTACGCTCGGCGCGATGCCGGACATGCAAGCGGTGGTGGGGGAGCTCTGCTCGCCGCGGTGCGCGGGGCGCCGCCCGGGGACGAAGGAGGGCGCGGCCGCGCGGGCGGTCGTTGTCGAGGCGCTGCGCGCCGCCGGGCTCGATCCGTACGAGCAGCCGGTGCCGGGCCTCGCCGGCGCGAACGTCCTCGCCACCCTGGAGGGGGATACCGACCGGTACACCCTCGTCGGCGCGCATTTCGATCACCTCGGGAGCCTCGGACAGCAGGTCTTCTGGGGCGCGGACGACAACGCCGCGGCGGTCGCGATCCTCGTCGACGTCGCCCGCGCGCTCGCGGCCGCGCGCCCGGCCGGCCGCGGCGTGATCGTCGCGGCGTTCGACGGCGAGGAGCCGCCTCACTTCCTCGCGGGCACGATGGGCTCGGTGCACTTCGCGAAGAGCTCGCCTGTCCCGCTCGATCGCATCGACATGATGGTGTGCATGGACCTCGTCGGCCACGCGCTCGGTCCGGAGGGCACGCCCGACGAGGTGCGCCGGTCGCTCATCGCGCTCGGGGCCGAGCGGAGCGCGGGGACGGCGGCGCACGTCGACGCGATCGCGCGCGCCGAGCCCGGCGTGATCGTGCGGCGGGCGGACGCGGAGGTGATCCCGCCGCTCTCCGACTACTTCGCCTTCTGGGAGCGCGAGGTGCCTTTCCTGTTCCTGACGTGCGGGAGATCGCGCGTCTACCACACGCCCGAGGACACGCCGGAGAAGCTCGATTTCGCGAAGATGGAGGCGACGTCGCGCTGGATCGAGCGCTTCGTGCGCGAGACCTGCGCGCGCCCGGAGCCGCGGGTCCCGTTCCTGCGCGGCGCGCGCGACGACGCCTCCTCGCTGCGGCTGCTCGTGGAGCTGGCGGGCGCTCTCGAGGAGCTGGCGCCGCAGGCGCGGCAAGGGCGGCGGGCGGCCGAGGCGCTGCTCGCCGCGTGCGACCGCGAGGGCCGACTGCCCGAGGCCCGGCGCCACGAGGCGCAGATGCTGCTGGGCATGATCGAGGCGGGGCTCGCGTGAGATGACGCGGCCCATCGGCGCTCCAGGCGGCGAGGCGCCCGACAGGCTTCGGTTCAGGTAGACGTTGTCTGTCCTGGATGCCAGCCGAGCGGGTCATCTCGGCCGCTCATCGCTCGTCACTGCATCGCTCGACCCTCGCCTCGACCACGGCCCTCGCCTCAGGTGTCACGCTCAGCGCCTCGAGCGCTCGCGCGCGCCATTCGGGCCGGTCGCGTAACCTCCGCAGCGCGCGGTTCCACGCGTCCTCGACCGAGGGCCCGTAGGCCTCGCGCGCCTTGTCCCAGGCCGCCTGCGGCAGCTCGCCGAGCCTGTGCTCGAGCAAGACGAGGTCGATCACGTCACGTCCCAGCGCCGCGTCGTCGAGGAAACGGTCCTCGTTGGCGAGGAGCTTCTCGGCGACGAGATCCTCGTCCGTGAGCCGCGCGACGGGCAAGGCTGGGTCGTCGACTCCGGCGAGGTCGATCCTGCCCTCGCTGACGATCTCGAGCTTGAGCGGCGCGCCGGCCACGTCGAGCACGACGCGGATGCCGTAGCGATCTGCGCGCAGCTCGCGTCGAACCGTGACATCGGAGGTGAAGAGCCCGCGAACACCGGCCTCGTAGACGCGGTGCCGCATCATCCTGTATCCCTCACGCGAGGCGCAGAGAAAGTCCACGTCGCGCGAGAGCCGGAACTCGTCGCAGCGGAGCGATATCGCCGTTCCACCAGCAAACCAGCACTCGGCCTGTCGTAGAAGGCCTGCGTCGAGGGACGCGAGCACGTCGATGATCCGCCGATGCTCGTGTCGCTCAGCCATGAAACACGCCTCGGCCGTAACGGGTGACGAGATAATCGAAGAACCGCCGCTCGTGGTCGTTCATCGAGGCGCGGTCGACCCACTGTCGGTTCGCCTCGTACAACGCGAGGGCTTCCTCCTCCGTGATTGCGTGATCCTCCCTGTTCCAGAGGAGCAGCCGGAGCTGCTCGAGCTCCTCACCGACGATCATGGTTCAAGGATAGCGAAAGCCCCGATCGTTGCACTCCCGGCAGAGACGAGCTCACAGCGCCGCCTCGCACGTACTGCCCGAGCGCTCAGCGCCCGCGGGTCCAGGGCTGGGCCATGGCATGGCCACGCATTTGCTTCGGACCAGGTGGCGGGGTCGACGTCGATACTACCGCCGGCCTGTCGGGCCCCCGGCGCTCCTGGTTGTCTCGGGCCCGAGGAGCCTGCAGAATCGGCGCGGAGCAGACGCCCGTGCCCGTCCACCCCCCCGCCGCGGCGCCGCCGCCGCCCGAGAGCGCAGCCCCGTGTCCGGCGGCCTGATCTTCCACGACGGCGGCGGCGGGCCCGTCGCGCGCTGCGCGCGCTGCGGCGCCGAGGCGGCGGGGCCGTGCGCGCGCTGCCGTTCGCCCGTGTGCGGCGACTGCTGCGTGCTCACCGAGGGCGGCGCGCGGGTGTGGGCGATCTGCCTCGCGTGCGAGGACCGCGGCGGTCGCTCGCTGCGCCGGGGCTGGGCGACCGTGCTCGGGTGGATCGCGCTGCCGATCGCGGCGCTCGCGGCGCTCGTCGCGTTGCTCGAGTGGCTGCAGAGGAAATGAAAGGACCGGAGGCGTCATGTTCAGCGTGAAGCAAATCGAAGGCGCGATCCCCACCGTCGAGCTCGCCGACAGCGACGCCGCGAGCCGCGCGGTGCTGGCCCCGGCCCGCGGCGGTATCCTGACCGGGCTGACCGTCGGCGGCCGCGAGCTGCTCTACCTGGATCGCGCCACGTTCGACGATCGCGCCGCCAACGTGCGCGGCGGCAACCCGGTGCTCTTCCCCTCGCCCGGCAAGCTCGCCGGCGACGCCTGGTCCACCGCCGGCGCGGCGGGCCGGATGCGCCAGCACGGCTTCGCCCGCACCCTGCCGTGGTCGCTCGACGACAGCGGCACGCTCGCGTCGGGCGGCGCCTACGCGCGCCTCGTCCTCCGCTCGAGCGAGGCGACGCGCGCGCAGTACCCCTGGGATTTCCGCGCCGAGTTCACCTACACGCTGCGCGGCAGGGCGCTCCGCATCGATCTCTGCATCACCAACGAGACCGGCGACGGCGCGCCGCCGATGCCGTTCGGGGCCGGGTTTCACCCCTACTTCGCCGTCTCCCAGGCCGACAAGGCCCGGGCCACGATCGCGACGCGGGCGACGCGCGCGTTCGACAACACGACGAAGCAGGAGGTGCCCTTCTCCGGCTTCGACCTCACCCGGCCCGAGGTCGACCTCCACCTGATCGATCACGGCTCCACCGAGAGCGCGCTCGCGATCGAGGGCGAGGCCGGGCTCCGCATCGCGGTCCGCGGCTCGCCCGAGTTCACGCACTGGGTCGTGTGGACCCTGCAAGGCAAGGACTTCGTCTGCCTCGAGCCCTGGACCTGCCCCGGCGACGCCCTCAACACCGGAGAGCGCCTCATCCACCTGCCCTCGCGGCAGACGCGGTCGCTCTGGGTCGAATACTCCGCCTGAGACCCGCCGCGGAGCGGTCCAGGTCGACGCCGGAGCGCTCCAGGGCGGTCATCGCCCGGCTCGCGCCAGGATCCCGCGCTGCGGCACCGCGGGCAGCGCGCCGCGGAGCTCTCGTCTGTCGCGCTCCGGCGCGGCGCGAGTGCCCTCTTCCCGACAGAGCACGGTAACGCCGCCTCGGAGCGCCCCGGCGCAGCCATTCGACGCGCGACGGCAATCCTTACCGCATGATCGCTGGCAATCGTTGCCATGACGGCAAGGCTTGCCACGCGCACGCCGGCCCGGCGCGCGAGATCGCCTGCGGGACGCCCGCTCCGCGCGGCGCGTGGCCCGCTTTCCTCGAAGAGCCCCTTCGGACGGAGGGGCGGCACGTCCGTTGCGATGAGGCTCGGTCAGCCGGGCGCGCCGGTGGCGGCCTGGGAGCCGCCGAATGAACCATCGCAATCAAGGAGATACGAACGTGAAAAACAGCGATTTTCTTCTCGAGGACCTGGAAGAGACCATCGTCCCCGCCGACATGGGCGCCCCCGTGCTCAACATTCCGGTGCTCGTCATGATCGTGATCTTCGCCACGCCGGTGCTGACGATCCGGCGCTTCGCCACGGTCGCAAAGTAGGTCGCGGACACCCGCGCCGGGGGGCGGGCGCGATCTCGCGGCCCGCTCCTCGGCGCGGTCTTCCCTCGCCTGAACGATCTCGAGGGCCTGCGCCCTCGACCTCTTGCCTGCTCCTGAAAGGACGATTGTGTCATGTCATCAGCCATCGTCGATCTGGTCCTCTGGCGGGCCGAGCGCGTCCCTGCGCTCGGCGCTTTCCTCCGCGATGTCTCCAATGAGCTGTCTTCCGGCGGTCCTGGCGCGTTCCTGGCCTGCGGTCCGATCTTCGAGGAGCTCGTCCGGTCGGGCGCCGTGAGGGACCTCGTCCGCGCCGAGATCGAGCGCGCCGCGGAGGACCCGCTCTACGCCCCGCCGAGCACCTCCGAGGCCATGAGCATCGTGGATGTGCGCGACTTCTGCCTGCTGCTCAAGCGCGTGCGCCCTGCGACGCCGGGGGAGGAGCTCCAGAGCCTCTCGGAGCACGTCTACGCGGGCGTCGTCGGCCCCGGCCGGCTGGGGGTCGACATCTACGGCGAGGCGCCCGGGTACGACAACGAGGTCTTCGATCGGACGCGGCGCCTCCGCGCGGAGGGCGCGCTCTCCCTCGGTCCGGGGGAGGTCGCCGGGTTCATCTCGGGTGAGCACGTCGTGCAGTTCGACGGTCCCCCCGAGGGGACGCTCGCGCTCTTCTTCATGTCCGGCGCGGTCCAGCGCCTGCGGTGGGTCTACGACGCGAGCACCCTCCAGGCCGTGCGCGCGCACGCCTGCAACCGCGACGAGTCGCGCCTCGAGTTCGTCGCCGCCGCGCTCAGCGAGCTCGGCGCCACGGAGGCGATCCCCGCGCTCGACCGGCTCTGCGCGCACCCCGCCCACTTCGTCCGGTGGAGCGCCCTCCGGAGCCTGCTCCGGCTCGATTTCGACAGGGGCGTCGCCCGCCTCACCGAGGCGCAGGACGACGACCACCCGCACGTGCGCAACGGGGCGAAGCGCGCGCTCGCCAGGCTCGAATCCATGAGGATCGAGGCCTGAACCCGGCCGCGGCTCGCCCTGACGCGCCCGAGCGCATGTGCCCCGGCGAGGGACAGCCGGGGCCTGGAGGATCACGGAGGAATCATGAGCATCACCCTCGCAACCGACAACGACGATATCTTCGAGCTGGCGCAGTACATCGAGCACATCGAGCGCAACGTCGATCTCGACGATCGCGCCAGCGTCATGGCATCTGCCCCGGCGCTCCGCGCGCTGGCCAACAACAGGTCGTTCTTCGTTCGCAAGCTGAACGAGGACCTGGCGTCGCTGAGCAGCTTCCAATCGTTCAACAGCTACACGGCGCAGACGATGCTGCTCGGCACGGGCCGCGGCTTCCACGTGCGCGCCAACATCTGGCTCCCCTGCGATGAGAGACCGCAGGTCCGCGCGTGGCAGGAGCAGCTCTTCGTCTACGGGCTGCCCCACGATCACAACTTCGACTTCCTCACGGTGGGCTATCACGGCCCCGGGTACTCGACGGATCTCTACGAGTACGACCGCAGCTCGGTCCTCGGCATGCCCGGCGAGCGGGTGGAGCTCGTGTCCCGCGGGAAAGCCACGCTCGATCCCGGCAAGGTGATGTTCTACCGCGCCTGCCGCGACGTCCACGCGCAGCTCCCGCCGGCCGCGTTCTCGATCTCGCTCAACCTGATGATCGAGAGCCGGAAGAACGCGCTCCTGGATCAATACATCTTCGACCCGGAGCAAGGCGTCATCCGGGGCACGGTTCAGACCGGCACGTCGCGCTCCTTCCTGTTCGAGCTCCCGCGCTACCTCGGCGACGACACGACAAGGTCCACCCTCGAGCGGCTCGCCGCCGAGCACCCGTCAGGCCGCGTCCGCGCCGCCTCGATCGAGACGCTCTGCGCGCTCGAGCCCGGCGAGGCCGAGGGGATCTGGCGGCGATCTCTCGACAGCGAGCACCCGTACGTGCGCGCGGTGGCCGGAGAGAAGCTGCGCCTCGCGAGCTGAGGTGTCGTGGCGCGCGCCCGCGGCGTCGCGGACACGCCGCGGACACGCCCACGCAGCGGCCCAGCGTGGCCCAGCGCGCCTCCGGGGCGCTCTGCGCGCCGCGCGGTTCACGGTTGACGCCCGGCCGGGACAAGCGTGGAATCCGCCGATGACTTCTACAGCACATCTTACCGCACATCGACCCCTGCTTGCCCGCTGCCGAGCGCTGCTCGGGCGGCGGCCGCGCTTCCTCTCCGCCTTCTCCGCCTTGCCCGCCGCCGCGCTGGCGATGACCGTCACGACCGGCGCTGCCGCGGCGCCGGTGTGGACCGGGGACTTCGAGACCGGCGACCTGTCGCAGTGGAGCACGAGCCTGAACGGCGAGCGCATCTCCGTGGTGACGTCGCCTGTCCTGCAGGGCACGCGCGCCGGGCAGATCCAGCTCACCAACGACGCCAGGTGGCCCAACGGCATCAAGCGCGTCGAGCTGAACCACAAGCCGGCCGCGGGGCGCACGGCCGAGGGCAAGGAGACGTACTTCGCCTGGAGCTTCTATCTGCCCGAGGCGCTCGCGGCCGACCCGCCGACGCAGATCGGGTACTGGGAGTCCGACGCGACCTACAATCAGATGATGTCGTTCGAGGTCACGGGGCAGAACATCAGCTTTGCCACCCGCAAGCCGGCGAACAAGGTGCAGTGGCAGGCGAACGGCGCGGTGACGCCCGGGGTGTGGCACCGCATCGCGCTGCACGTCCGGTGGTCGACGAACCCGAGCCAGGGCTCCGTGGACGTGTGGTTCGACGGCGAGCAGGTGGTCACCGCCGGCCAGGCGCAGACCCTCGCCGACGGCAACGCGCATTTCACGCAGATCGGCCTGCTGCGCAACCCGGCCGAGTTCACGGACAGCCCCATCATCGTCCTCGACGACGCGGTCGAAGGCGACACGCTCGAGGACGTGCGTCCCGCGCTGCCCTCCTCCGGGGAGGGCGGCGCCGGGGGCGCGGGCGCCGGGGGTGCGGGCGGCGGCGAGAACACCGGGGGCGCGGGCTCAGCGACGAGCAGCAGCGCCAGCGGCAGCGGCGGCGCGGGCACCGGCACCGGCTCGGGCACCGGCACGGGCGGCGGCGACGCCGCGACGAGCGGCTCGGGCGCGTCGACGTCCGCCGCTTCCGGCGCCGGCTCCACCGGCTCGGGCGGGACCGACGAGACGGACGACCAGGGCGACGAGGGCGGCTGCAGCTTCCGCGTGGCCGGGTCGCCGGCGGCGCCCGGGGGCGTGGCGCTCGCCGGCCTCGTCGCCGCGCTCGCGTTCGCGCGGCGGCGCAGGCAGCGCTGAGCCGGGGCGCGGGGGCGGCGCCGAGCCGGCCGCGCAGGAAGCGCCGATCCGGCGGTGCGGCGACCCCCGCGCCGCCGCGCCACCCACGCGCGGCGTGGGGCCCTGGCGCTTCGCCCGGCTCACGCCGGCCTCCTCGCGGCCGGAGGGGCCCAGCCCGCGGTTCAACAAAATGAATTCACGAATCAATTTTTGTTAGCACCGCGTTGACAAAATTGAGCCCGGATCGATACTAGACGTATCCCGTGGCAAGATTTGTCGTTCGATGCCCGAGCTGCGACGGCGAGCTGCGCGCGACGCGGCTCGGCTGCCAGACCTGCGGGACCAACCTGGATGGTCAGTTCGAGATCCCGGCGCTGCTCCAGCTCTCGCCGGACGATCTCGCGTTCGTGACAGCGTTCGTGCGCTCGTCGGGGAGCTTGAAGGCGATGGCGCAGCTCCTTCAGGTCAGTTACCCGACCGTGCGCAACCGGCTCGATGAGGTCATCGGCCGGCTCGATGCGCTGGAGCAGGGGGTGCAGAAGCGCCGGCACGAGATCCTGGACGCGCTCGAGAATGGGCGGCTCTCCGCGAAGGAGGCGGAGGAGGCGCTGCGAAAGGTGGGACTATGAGGATGACCACGCCCGACGAGAGAGTGCGCGCGCTCGTGCGCGACAACGTCATCCAGCCTGCGGAAGGCGAGCGGCTGCTGGCCACCATGTCCCCGCGGCCCTCCCGGAGCGGGTGGCGTCTCGCGCTGAACCCGTTCGAGCGCTTCGGCGGCGGGGTCGCCGTCGCGGCGGGGCTCGCCGTCGCCGCGCTGAGCCTCGCCATCACGCGGCTCGGCGTCCGATTCGACGGCTTCCTCGATCTGCACGCGTCGCCCGGCGTCGTCTCGATCAGGACCTCGCTCCTCGAGCAGGTCGTCGCGTGGCTCGTGCCCGCCCTGCTCTTCTGGTCGTACGCGCGCCTCCTGCGGCGCCGCGTGCGGCTCGTCGATTTCATCGGCGTGACCGGGCTCGCGCGCGCGCCGCTCACGCTCGCGGGGCTCGCGCTCGGCCTGCTCGCCCCCGAGGCGCCGGCCGGCGCGGCGCCCAGGCTCACGCCCGAGCTGGCCGCCTTCGCCGTGGCGGCGACGCTGTGCCTCGTGTGGTTCTTGACGCTGCTCTATCAGGCCTTCAAGAACGCCTCCGGCCTGCGCGGCGCCGCGCTGATCGCGGGGTTCATCGGCCTCGTGATCGCCTCGGAGATCGTCTCGAAGGTCGCGCTCGCGCACCTCGGCTGATCCGGCTCCCCGGCGCGCCGCGCGGCTCGCGCGGCGCGCGCTCACCCGTGCTCGCCTGGCGGCGGGGCGCAGCGGTGCGCTCGCGTCGCGCTGGACAACCCCGGCGGCGGGGGCGCAGCGGTGCGCTCGCGTCGCGCTGGACAACCCCCTTGCTCGTTCGGAGGACTCGTCATGTCATTGCGATCCCTTGTCGTGGGCCCGGCGCGCCGCGCCGGCTTTGCTCTTCCCTGCGCGGCCGCGCTCGCGTGGTCGCTCCTCGGCGCGGGCTGCGGGACCGGTGAGGGCGCGCCGCCTCCCGGCGGAGGCGGCCCGCTCCCGGGCGACGCAGGGCCGTCCCCGGACGATGGAGGGTCTCCGGACGCGCCGGCCTGTCCGGAGGCGGCCAGCGTCGATGTCACGGTGGAGAACGCGCGCGGCGCGCTGGCGGGCACGCTCGAGGTGCCGGCCGGGTGCGGGCCGTTCCCTGCGGTCGTGATCATCCCCGGGTCGGGACCGACGGACCGGGACGGCAACCAGGCCGCCGCGGGGCTGCTCGCGGACTCGTACAAGCTCCTGGCGGAGGGCCTCCGGGACAGGGGCATCGCGTCGGTCCGCTACGACAAGGCGGGTATCGGCGGGAGCGTCTCCGCGGCGCCCCGCGCGGAGCAGGAGATGCGCTTCGAGATGGGCGCCGACGACGCCGCCCTGTGGGTGGAGGAGCTCCGCGCGGACGGGCGGTTCGCGACCGTCACGGTGGTGGGGCACAGCGAGGGCTCGCTGCTCGGCATGCTCGTGGCCGCGCGGACCGACGTCGACGGCTATGTCTCGATCGCCGGCGCGGGGCGCCCCATCGGCGATGTCCTGCGCGAGCAGCTCGCGGGCGCCCTCCAGCAGGACGAGGCGCTGCTCGAGGCGGCGAACGGGATCCTCGACCAGCTCGAGCTCGGGCAGCCCGTGGAGGACGTGCCGGCGTCGCTCATGAGCGTGTTTCGACCCAGCGTGCAGCCGTATGTCATCTCGTGGATGAAGTACGACCCTGCGGCGGAGATCCAGGCCCTGGCGGCGCCGGTCCTCATCGTCCAGGGGACGACCGACATCCAGGTCAAGGTGGAGGACGCCGAGCTGCTCGCCAGGGCGCGGCCGGACGCGGAGCTCGTCGTCGTCGAGGGGATGAGCCACACGCTCAAGGCCGCGACGCTCTCGGCTGCATCGCAGAACGCCGCGTACAGCGATCCGAGCCTGCCTGTCGTGCCGCGCCTGCTCGAGGCGCTCGAGGCGTTCATTCCGGCGGAGTGACGCGGCCACGCGACCGGCAACGGAGGAAACACGACGGCAATGGGAGACGTCCAGTTCCGCGAGGCAGAAATCCTGCCAGGGATCTGCCTCGAGAACGAAGAGAGATTTCAACGCAAAGGCGCCAAGGCGCAAAGGCGCCAAAATGCATGAATTATTTGTAGTTTTGCGCCTTGGCGTCTTTGCGCCTTGGCGTTGAAATCTCTGTCCGGATCCCTGTCTACAGTTCTTCGTAGCACCGCGCTTCGAGCGTGTTTCCGTCCGGATCCTGGAAGTAGAACCAGCGCAGGGTAGAGCCTCGCGCGCCAAACGACGGGCTGCTCGTCGTGTGCATCGCCACGTCGGCGGCGGTGAGCCTGGCGGTCAGGGCCTGGAAATCGTCGCGCTTCATCGCGAAGCAGACGTGGTTGATGGGCCTCCCGGCGGCGGAAGGCTTCACCTCGCCGGTGTACTTCCGGATGGCCTCGGCGGAGGTGATCGGCATGAGGTCGAGGATCGAGACCTCCGACAGGCGGACGCTCGGAAACGAGGCCTTCCCCGCCCGGAACTCCTCGGCGCGGACGCTGGAGAGCCCGATCACCTGGGTGTAAAATTCAAGCGCCCGGTGGGGATCCTCGACCCAGAGGACGACATGATCGACGTGGAATGTCATGGCGAGGCGTATGCTACCGCGGCAGGCCCCACGCGGGCCACGGTGGAAGACTCTCCACCAGGCATGACCCGGAGGATCTCATGTCGGGTTCACATGATGCGCGACGCGCCCTCGCCGGCGCGCTCCTCGCCGCGGCGATCGCGGGGGGCTGCGGGAAGGACGCGGCACAGCCGCCCGGAGGAACGCAGCCGGGGGCCGGCGGGGCCGGCGGATCGGGCGGCGCCGGCGCCCCTGACGACGGGGAGGTGTCGACGCCGCCCGCGCCGCCTTACGTGATCGAGGCGTTCGCGAAGGACCGGATCACGAGCGACGCGAGCCAGCCGAACTTCCAGCAGGCGAACGCGGAGCTCGACCTCCGGGACGGGCCGTTCGCGAAGGTGAGGCTCGTCGTGGACCTGGAGACCACGTGTTATCCCTTCGAGAGCTGGCAGGACAACCCGCCTCCGGAAGGCGAGAGCTGGCCCGCGGACTGCGACGCGTTCGACAGGAACTTCGAGTTCTCGCTGGACGACCCGGAGGATCCCGAGGTCGGGCCGCCCGGGATCGAGCTCGTGCGCGCGATCACGCCGTTCGGGGGGCCGCTCCACCTGGAGGTGGACATCACGGACGTGGCGAACGGGCTCGCCGCCGGCAAGCACCGGCTGAGGGCGGTGATCCCGACATGGTCCGACGCGACAGGTCAGGTGAGCGGCTCGAACGGCGGTTGGACCGTGAGCGCCGTGATCGAGGCGGTGCCCGGTCCTCCGCCGCGGAAGGTGCTGGCGGTGATCCCGCTGTTCAACGGCTCGCAGACGACCGCGGACGGGCCGGGGCCGCTCGCCGTGCAGGTGCCCGAGGGGACGGTGAGCTCGCGCGTCGAATACCGCGTGACAGGCCACGGGGGCGGCGAGTCCGGCTCCGGGTGCATCGGACCGGCAGAGGAGTTCTGTCGCAGATACCACACGATCCTGGTGGACGGGGGTCCTCTCGAGAAGATCTCGCCCTGGCGGACGGACTGCGAGGCGCTCTGCACGCGCATGCACCAGGGGCCGGCGGATGGCGGGTTCGACTACTGCCTGGAGAACCCGTGCGGCGCGATCGAGAGCGTGGAGGCGTCGAGGGCGAACTGGTGCCCTGGGAGCGAGTCGCCGCCGTTCCTCTGGGACGCGGAGGCGCTGCGGGCGCCGGGGGAGCACACGCTGGCGTGGAGGATCTCGACGGTCGCGGAGGGCGGCGTGTGGAGGATCTCGGCGACGTATTTCGCGTTCGGCGAGTAGCGGTGCCTCGGCTCACGTGGATTGGCTGAAGCGCGCCCGGATGGGCGCCGGGCGCTCGCAGATCGGGCACGCGTCCGCGCGCTCGGCGATCTTGCCGCAGTCCTTGCAGTCGACGCGGTAGCCGTGGAACCCGGGGTCGTGCAGCTCGACGCTCGTTTGCGCCCTGTCCGCGCGCTTTCCCTCGTACTTCACGCGCGCCGGCACGAACGCGATGAAGCGCACCTCGATGTGCTCGCACCGCGGGCATTGCTCCGGCACGGGATACGCGTTGGTCGTCGTGAGCCCGCGCGCGAGGCCGCCCTCGTCGTGGCACCGCGGGCAGCGATCGTCCTTGAAGAGGAGGTGCTTGCACGCGCCGCACGCGATCTCGTACAGCCCGTCGACGAACATCTCGCCCTTGTAGACCCACTTGACCGGTCCGACGGGCTCGCCCTCCATGAGCGGAACGAGCGCGTCGACATACGAGCGCAGGTGCAGCTCTCGCCCCCCGCACGAGGGACACCCCGCCTCGACCATCTCGGAGAACGCGCGCTCGGAGAGCCTGCTCATACGCTGCCTTCTACCACGCCTCGACGCCGCGCGGAGCCGTCCGACAATCCACAGCCAGACGTCTGGCCATCCGCGGCCAGACGTCTGGCCACCGCTCCTACACCCGCGCCGTCTCCTCGAGCTCCTTGCCGCGCGTCTCCGGCAGGAGCCACAGGATGAGCGCCAGCGCGAGCAGCGGGAAGATCGATGTCATGGACACCGCAGGTCCCCAGCCGATCTCCTCCGCGGCGAGGCCGACGGCGATCGGAGAGAGGATGTAGCCGATCCGGCCGAGCAGGTTGTTGGACCAGGCGATCGCGTCGCCCCGGAGGTTCGTCGGGAAGAGCTCGGTCATGTACGCGTTCAGCACGGGCAGCACCCCGCTCGCGCCGAAGATGGCGAAGACCAGCGCGAGCGTGAGCCCGGCGCGCGTGCCCAGCGAATAGGCGCCGAGCACCCCGGCCGCCGCCAGCACATAGATGATCACCGCGCCCCTGCGGCGGCCCACCACGTCGAGCAGCTTGCCCGAGACGAAGATGAGCGGCATCGAGACCACCGCCGCGAACGTGATGCTCGCGCCCACCTCGGCGTCGGTGAAGCCGCGCTCCCGCAGCGCGAACGTCTTCCAGAACGTCACCGCGTTCTGCGTGCAAACGTACGTCAGCCCCCAGATCAGCGCGAGCTGCAGCATCCGCGCGCGGTACGGGGAACGCCAGATGCGCGTGAACGACTGCGCGCCCTCCCCCTGGCGCTCGGCCGCCGCCTGCTCGAACCGCGCCGTCTCACGCAGGCCTCGACGGGCCACCGCCATGATCAAGAGCGGAATCCCGCCGACGAAATACACGCTGCGCCAGCCGTACGAGGTCGACAGGAGCAGCGGCACGACCCCGGCGCACACGATCGAGCCCAGGCTCGAGAACGCCTGGATGACGCCAATCACCATCCCGCGCCGGTCGCTCGGGTACTCCTCGGCCGCGACCACCATGCTGACCGCCCACTCCCCGAGGAGGAAGATGCGCGCGAGGAACTGCAAGACCGCAAAGACATAGACGTTCGGCGCGAACCCCGTGAGCACCGAGAGGAGCGTGTACCCCGCGATGGTGACCGTGAGCACCCGCCGGCGACCCCACTCGTCCGCCTTGCGCACGAGCAGGTAGGCGATCATCGTCCCCGCGTTGATGAAGCCGACGAGCAACCCCTCGTGGCGGGCGGCGAGGCCCATCTCCGCGCCGAAGTTCGGCAGGATCTGCGTGAGCGCCAGGTAGTCGTAGCCCTCGAAGAACGAGGCCACGCTGAGGAACCAGAACAGCCGCCGCTGGTACGGCGTGAACGGCGTCTTCGGGGCCGGGGCCGCTGTCGTCATGTCTCCTGTTCCCTCCGCCCGAACGGGCGCTCGTCGACGCGATGACGGGCAGCGTCGAGGTCGAGCTGGCGCGCAGATCGCGCGGGGCGTTCACGAGGGCGTCTCCTGGAGGCTCACTAGCGCAGCCGGGCCGCGGCGGGAACAGCCGCCCCCCGGACGCGCGCAGCGCATGCGCGGAAACTGCGCCTCCGCGCACGCGCTGCGCGCGCCTCGAGCGCGCGCCTCGAGCCGAGTCGACCCGCCCGCGTCGCATCGCCGCGCCGTCGCCCATCGCGCCTGCCCCGCGCGTCGTGGCACCTGACTTGCAGGGCGCGCGGCGACCGATGACCCGTCAGCCGGACCGCGAGGCAGAAGGGGAAGTACCGCGAAGCAAGCCGATCGAGCCCGCCGCCCCCGAGCGCGCGCGCGCCGGGTGGCGGTGGACATGGACTCTGCCCCTCGTGCTGTGCGTCGCGATCGGCGCCGCCGTGGGGCTGGGCGGCTACACCTTCGTGTACGCGAAGGGCGCGTCGTACCTGCAGAACGACCCGTCGGCGTGCGCCAACTGCCATATCATGAACGAGCAGTTCGACGGGTGGCAGCGCTCCAGCCACCGCGCTGTGGCGGGATGCAACGACTGTCATGCGCCACACACGGTCGTGGGGAAATATGTCACGAAGGCGACCAACGGCTTCTGGCACTCGTTCGCCTTCACGTCGGGGCGCTTCCCGGACCCGATCCGGATAAAGCCGAGCAACCTCCGCGTCACGGAGGAGGCCTGTCGCGGGTGTCACGAGGACATCGTTCACGCGATCGACAGCGAGCACGCGAGCGACAGCGAGCACCGCGGCGCGCTCTCGTGCGTGCGCTGCCATCAATCGGTGGGGCACCTGCACTGAGGCGCGCCCGCCGCTCGAGGGATGAATAGGATGACGGAGCCCATGGACGAAGGATCCACGACCAAGAGCCCGCGGCGGCCGGCGCTCCGGCGCTACCTGCCGCTGATCGCGATCGGCGCGGCGGTGGCCACCGGCGGGATCGCCGCGCTGCTCGTCAACATCTTCGAGCACAAGCAGGAGGCGAAGAACCCGTTCTATCGCGTCGTCGAGCTCGACGACACGATAGAGGACCCGGCGGTCTGGGGGAAGAACTTCCCCATCCAGTACGACAGCTACCGGCGCACGGTGGACCAGAAGCGCACGCGCTTCGGCGGGAGCGAGGCCGTGCCGCGCACGCCCACCGACGCCGATCCGCGCAGCGTGGTGGCGCAGTCGAAGCTCGAGGAGGACGGGCGGCTGAAGACGATGTGGGCCGGCTACGCGTTCTCGCGCGACTTCCGCGAGGAGCGCGGGCACGCGTACATGCTCGAGGATCAGGTGTACACCGAGCGGCAGATCGCGACGAAGCAGCCGGGGACGTGCATCCACTGCCACGCTTCCGTGTACGTGCCGTACAAGAAGCTCGGCGGCGGCGACCTCATCCGCGGCTGGGAGGCGATGAACCAGATGCCGTTCCCGGAGGCGCGCAAGCTCGTGACGCACCCGGTCTCGTGCATCGACTGCCACGATCCGCAGTCGATGCAGCTCCGCGTGACGCGGCCCGGGTTCCTCGAGGGGATCCGCGCGCTCAAGGCGTCGCAGGGCCAGGAGAACTACGACGTCAACACGATGGCCACGCGCCAGGAGATGCGCTCGTACGTCTGCGGCCAGTGCCACGTGGAGTATTACTTCAAGGGGCCGGAGAAGCGGCTCGTGTACCCGTGGGCGAAGGGGATCAAGGTCGACGAGATCTACGCCTACTACGAGGAGAACGGCCACGCGGACTGGACCCACGCGGAGTCGGGGGCAAAGGCGCTGAAGGCGCAGCACCCGGAGTTCGAGATGTGGAATCAGGGCGTCCACGCCCGCTCCGGGGTCGCGTGCGCGGACTGCCACATGCCGTACCAGCGGGTGGGCGCGGCGAAGGTGAGCGATCACCACATCCAGAGCCCGCTGCTCAACATCAACCGCGCGTGCCAGACGTGCCACAGGTGGCCCGAGGACGAGCTCCGTCAGCGCGTGGAGACGATCCAGGAGCGCCATTTCGAGACGCGCAACCGGGCGCTCGACGCGGTGACGGCGCTGATCGGGGACATCAAGCGGGCGAAGGAGGCGGGCATGTCGGACGAGGCGCTCGCCGGCGCGCGGGCGGCGCAGCGGAAGTGCCAGTTCTTCCTGGACTTCGCCGAGGCCGAGAACTCGTCCGGCTTCCACGCCCCGCAGGAGGCGATGCGCATCCTCGCGTCCGCGATCGACACCTGCCGCAGCGGGCAGCTCGCGCTCCGCGACGGGGCGCCTCCCGGAGCCGCCATCGCGGCGCCTGCGGCGCCCGCTACGGCCACAGGGTCGGCGGTGCCGGTGGGATCCGTGGTGCCGGCGGGATCGGCGGCGCCGAGTGCGACCGCAGCACCCACCTCGGGCGCTCACTAGGTCCGCCCTCCAGGAGGAGGGCCATGGATCCGGATGGAGATTTCAACGCAAAGGCGCAAAGACGCCAAGGCGCAAAACAAAAAAAAACAAGAAGAATACATACCCTTTGCGCCTTTGCGCCTTTGCGTTAAATCTCTGCTCTCGCGAGGCAGATCCCTGGCAGGACTTCTACCCCGCGGCACTAGCTAGACCTTCGTTCGGCTGAAGAGAAGAGAGATAAACCGCAGAGAGACACAGAGGGCACAGAGGAGAGATAGAGAGAGAGATTCAAATATTTCTCCCCCTGTGCCCTCTGTGCCCTCTGTGGTTCAATATCTCTGTTCTCTCGAACCACTCGGCGCTACGGCCAGTTGATCGCGCCGTCCACGCGAACAGGACGAGCGGTCTCTTCCCAGGCCATCTCCGGCCCGACGAGCTGGGCCATGACTGGCAGCGACAACATTCAACTCTGTGTTCTTCCATCCATCCGATGGCGTGAGAGGCGCCGGCCTCATCGCGAGATAGTTCTTGGATCCTCGAGGTGAGATCCGTAGGGTGGCGCCAAAAGGGGAATACAACATGGCGATACGCGGTAATCGCTCCTGGGCCACGGCCGCGGGAACTGCGATGTTTGCGCTGCTCTCGGCCTCGTGCGCCGACGGAGATCCGACGGCGCCGGCAGCTCAGGAGATTCATGTCTCGCTGGTGGGCAAGGGCACCGTCACCACGTTCCTGAACCGCCTCGCCACGCCGCAAGGCCAGGTGGTCGTGACCCGCGCCGCCGTCGACGGCGCCCGGCAGAGCATCGCGCTGAAGGAAGAGCACGACGCCTCGCTGCACCTCGTCGAGGGACCGCTGCCCGACGCGGCGCTCCCGGGAGAGAGAGCGCGCCTCGGCGGGTTCGCCGTCGTCGCCGTGCCGACAGGCCGAGAACCGCACGACTGGCTCGGTTCGGACCTCCCTTACGCGGAGCCGATCGCAGAGCACGAGACGGTCGTCTCGAGCGCGCTGCGAGCGAAGCGCGCCGCGGGTCCGGAAGGGCAGCGCACGGCGTTCGAGGGAGAGACGCCGGACATCACCATCGACGCCGCCTTCCTCGAGGCGCGGCTCAAGGAGCTCTCGGGCGCCACCCCCGTCAACCTCGGGGGGCGGTCGGTCGTCATCCGCGAGCGCGGGTCCGAGAACGGGCGCTCGCTGACCCGCACCTGGCTGCGACAGCAGTACCAGGCGCTGGGGTTCAACGTCCAGGAACACACCTATCGCAGCGGATGGAGCCAGGGCGTCAACGTGACCGCCGACAGGGCCGGCGCCGACCCGTCACGCATCCTCATCCTCTCGGCCCACTACGACTCGGTGAGCAACGCCGGGGCCGACGACGACGCCTCCGGCATCGTGTCGTCGCTCGCCATCGCCCGCGCGCTCAAGGACACGCCCCTGAACATCGGGCTCCGCATCGTCGCCTTCGACCAGGAAGAGGACGGGCTCCTCGGCTCGAACGCCTATGCCCGCAAGCTCGACGGCAGCGGGGAGCTCGCGCGGGTCGTCGGCGTCCTCGACCTCGAGATGACAGCCTACGACTCGAACAACGACGGGCGCTATCACATCATCCACTGCGACGAGAACACCTCGGCCGATCTCGGCGCCTCGGTGGAGGCCGCGGCGACACGCGCGGAGCTCGACCTCGTGCGGGTCGAGGCCTGCACGAACCGCAGCGATCACGCGGCGTTCTGGCGCTACGGGGCGCCGGCAGTCGCCGTGTCGCAGGACTTCTTCGGCGGCGACGGCAACCCCTGCTACCACGCGCGCTGCGACACCGTAGATCGCCTGAACTGGGACTACATGCGCCGCCTGACCCAGGCCGTCGGGCTCGCCGCGGCCAGCATCCTGACCAGGTGACGAGAGGCCGCCGCTCGGCAGACGAGCGGCGGCTGCGCTCCGCAAGGCCCTCCCTGGCGCGGCGATTGCTCCGTCGCGCGGGCGCGCTGACGCGCTGGCACGCTGACACGCCGAGGTAGTCGGCCGGAGCCCGGCGCGCCACGAGGAGCCTGACGGACCCATGCGGAAGCTCTCGATCGGCTACCACGCGTCTCACGAACAGCTCGCCCCCTCGGCCTTGCTCCGGCACGTGCGCCACGCCGAACAGGCCGGGTTCACGGCGGCGATGTGCTCGGACCACTTCCACCCCTGGAGCGAGCAGCAGGGCGAGAGCGGCTTCACCTGGTCGTGGCTGGGCTCGGCGCTCCAGGCCACGTCGCTGTCGTTCGGAACGGTCTGCGCGCCCGGATACCGCTACCACCCGGCGGTGATCGCCCAGGCGGCCGCCACGCTGGCCGAGATGTACCCGGGGCGCTTCTGGCTCTCGATCGGGAGCGGGGAAGCGCTGAACGAGCACATCACGGGGGAGAAATGGCCCGATCACGCCGAGCGGACCGCGCGGCTGGAGGAGTGCGCCGAGGTGATCCGGGCGCTGTGGCGCGGCGAGACCGTGACGCACCGGGGCCGCGTCGTGGTGGAGGGCGCGAAGCTCTACACGCGCCCGGCAAAGCCGCCGCTCCTGCTCGGCGCGGCCATCTCGCCGGCCACCGCGGAGCGGGTCGGGCGCTGGGCCGACGGGCTGATCACGGTGTCGCAGGGCCGGGAGCAGCTCTGCGAGGTGGTGCGCCGCTTCAGGGAAGGCGGCGGCGAGGGCAAGCCGATGGTGCTCCAGGCGAAGATCGCCTACGACGCCGACGAGGGCGCCGCGCTCCGTGATGCGCACGCGCAATGGCGGACGAACGTGCTGCCGCCGCGGCTCCTCGCGAGCCTGGTGATGCCCGAGCACTTCGACGCGGCCGCGTCCTTCGTGCGGCCCGAGGACGTGGCCGCGCAGGTGCGCGTCTCGGCGGACGTCGAGCGGCACGCGGCCTGGCTGCGCGAGGACGCCGAGCTCGGCTTCGACACGATCCACGTTCACAACGTGACCCTGAACCAGCGAGCCTTCATCGAGGTCTTCGGCGAGCGCGTCCTGCCGGCGCTCGCCAGGTGACATGGCGGCGAGGCGAGCCCGACAACAGCGGTGGATGCCGCCACCGCCGCCGGAGCGGCGCGCGGCGATCTGCCACACATGGTGCTTTCTGCCGGCCATGGGAGGTCTGGCGCGGCGCCGCGGTCTGTGATTTCACTCGATCACGATGAGAGTACAGACAGGCGACGTGCGGCTGTTCTTCGATGTGGAAGGGGCGAAGCTCGTCCCCGAGGGGCCCGCGATGCGGGAGCGACCCACCTTGATCCTGCTGCACGGCGGGCCGGGCAGCGATCATACCGAGTTCGTGCCGTTCGGCGCCGCGCTCGCCGACGTGGCGCAGGTGGTCTATCTGGATCACCGCGGCTGCGGGCGCAGCGATCGCAGCGGGCCCGAGCGGTGGAACCTCGAGACGTGGGCGGACGACGTGCGGGCGTTCTGCGAGGCGCTCGAGATCCAGCGGCCCGTGGTGCTCGGAAACTCGTTCGGAGGCATGGTGGCGCAGGCGTACGCGGCGCGATACCCGGATCACCCGGGGAAGCTCATCCTGACGAGCACGACGGCGAAGCTCCGCCTCGATCGCATGCTGGCCGTCTTCGAGCGGCTCGGGGGCGCCGAGGCGGCCGACGTCGCGCGCCGGTTCTACGCGGATCCGACACCCAATTTCAGCGACTACATCCGTGTCTGCCTCCCGCTCTACCGCCAGTCGCCGCCGGACGAAGGCTCGTTCGCCCGCGCGGTGCTCCACCTCGACGTGGGCGCCTATTTCGTCGCGGGTGAGATGCAGACCTACGACCTGCGCGCGGACCTCGCGCGCGTCCGGTGCCCCACCCTCGTGCTGTCCGGCGATCTCGACCCGTTCGCGACGACGGCAGACGCGCGCGATCTCGTGGCCGCGTTGCCCCGGGAGCTCGTCCAGGCACGGAGCTTCCCCCGCGCCGGACACGCGGTGCTCGCCGACGCGCGCGACGAGGCGCTCGCGGCGATCCGGGAGTTCCTGAGCGCGCCCTGAGCGACGGACGACGGAGCCGCGGGCGCGTCCTGTCCGCGCGGGGCGGGGCCGCCCGCGGCCGTGACAGGACAAAAAAAGAGCGCCCATTCGACGGCGGGGGGGGAAGCCGTCACGGGCGCTCTGGTCTACAGACTTAGCAGGATGCGGGCCAGGGTCATCCTTCAGGCTTTCCCTGGGTTTTCCCTGAGGCAAACGCCCGACGTCTTTCATTCATGAGATCGGCGCTTGCAACCATGGTAGCTCAGCCGCCCTGAAGGCAGGGCGATGCCCCCGGCCGGCGCGCGTACAGGATGAGGTGCTCGTAGGCGATGGTCGCGGCGGCCAGCGCCGTGATGCCCGCATGGTCGTAGGCCGGCGCGACCTCGACGACATCCATGCCGACCACGTCGACGCCCCCGAGCCCGCGCAGGATCTCGATCGCCGTCGCGGTGCTGATCCCGCCGCAGACGGGGGTGCCCGTGCCCGGCGCGAAGCTGGGATCGAGGCAGTCCACGTCGAACGTCACGTACACCTTGCGCCCCGCGACGACCTCCCGGACGCGCTGGATCAAGGCCGCGGCGCCGTTCCGGTGAATCCAGGGGGCGTCGAGGATCTGGAAGCCGCGCGTGTCCGGGTTGTGCGTGCGAATCCCGATCTGCACCGAACGGGCCGGATCGACGAGGCCCTCCCGGGCGGCGTGGAAGAACATCGTGCCGTGATCGATCCTCCCCGCGTCGTCGTCGGCGCCCCACGTGTCCGAGTGGGCGTCGAAGTGGATCAGCGAGAGCGTGCCGTGCTGCCTGTGCAGCGCCCGCAGCACGGGCAACGTGATGAAATGGTCGCCGCCGATCGACAGCGGCGCGGCCCCGCCGCGGAGGATCCCGGCGATGTGCGCCTCGATCGCGGCGGGGACGTCCATGGGCCGGGCGTAGTCCCACGCGCAGTCGCCGTAATCGACGACCGCCAGCCGCTCGAGCGGGTCGAGCTCGCAGCCGTACGGGCGATCCCACGCGAGCAGGGCAGACGCCTCGCGCACGGCGCGGGGGCCGAAGCGCGCGCCGGGGCGGTGGCACGTCGCCGTGTCGAGCGGCAGCCCCGTGACCGCGACGTCGACGCCCGTCAGATCGCGCGAGTACTTCCGGCGCAGGAACGAGAGGGCGCCCGCGTACATCGGCTCGAACGAGGCGCCGGTGAGGGACTGGGCCGTGAACGCATTGTCGCCGCGGGTGAGAATCGCCATGTTGCCTCGCTCGCCTGTCAGCCCGCACGCCGCGTGAGCTGGTGTATCGCGGCGGCGAGCGACTGGAAGATGGGTATCCCTCGCAGCTCGATCCCGAGCTCGACCATGCTCTGCGCCATCCTGGGCCCCACCCCGACAAGGCTCACCCGCGCCCCGAGCAGCCGGGTCGCCTGCGCCGTCTGCACCAGCGCCGCCGCCGTCTCCGCGTCGACAAGCGGCACGCCCGTCACGTCGAGCAGCACCCACCGGGCGCCCTCCCGCGCCACGCCCGACAGCACCGCTTCCATGATCTGCCGCGCCCTCGCCCCGTCGATCGCGCCGATCAGCGAGATCAGCAGCACCCCCGGGAGCAGCGGTATCACCGGACAGCCGAGCTCCCGCACCGTGCTCGACAGCGCGCGCTCGCGGTCGTACGCGGCGGCCAGCATGTCGCGCTCCGCGTGCAGCGCGGCCTCCATGTCGTGGCGCTCGAACGCCGCGACAAGGAGCGACACCCACATGGCCACCGGCTGGAGGTTGTCCGCGAAGCTCTCGACGTGCAGCCCGCCGAGCACCAGCGCCCCCCAGTCGCGCCGCCCGTTCATGAGCGGGACCATCACGAGATAGCCGCTCGGCTCGTCCGGCGAGGCGGCCGCGAGCAGCTCGGGCGGCGGAAAGAGGCGAGCCCGGTACCGGCTCCCCACGAGCGCGGCCACGCCGGGATCGCTTGTATGCACGCTGTCGATGATGAGCTCGGGCTCGTGGGGATCCCGATCGTTCGCCCAGAGCGCGAGGCAACCGACGCGCACGGCGGTGTGCCGCAGCCACAGGAGGCGCTCGTCGAACCACGCCTGCCCGGGTGAGAGGAGCCTGCTGATGTCCATGTTGGCGCGGACCAGCCGCTCGAGGCTCCTCACGCCGCGCCGCTCGGACGCCGCGAGCGCCCGCTGCTGCGCGAGCCGCGCGCGGTGGAGGAACGTCTTCACCCGGCGCGCGACGTCCGGCGCCCGCGCGCCGGCGAGCTGCCGCGCGGCGGCCTCCTCGACCTGGCCCACCACGGCGAGGAGGACCTCGATCCGGTCGCTGTACGCGACGGCGGCGGCGAAGGCGCGCTCGAGCTCGATGACCTCCGGCATCTCCGCCCCGGCGAGCGCCGCGCCGAGTCCCCGCGCGATCACCTCGGCCTCGGGCCAGACGGGGGGCCGCTCGCCGGGCTGCAGGTGCGTCGGCCCCTCGAGCACGGCGTTCATCCGCCCGAGCAGGTCGCGCTGCCACTCGCCCGGGTCCGCGCCGGCCCCCTGCGCGGGCAGCAGGGCCTCCCACGCAGGGCTGCCGCACGACCGCCGCACCACCAGCTCGGCGGGGACGCGGGTCACGAGCTGCTCCGGGGCGCGGCCCTCGATGAGCTCGATGATCCGCTCGACGGCCACGCGCCCGAGCAGCTCGGGGCCCTGCCGCATCGTGGTGAGCGGCGGATCGCAGTGCTGGGCGGCGCTGATGTCGTCGAACCCCACCACCGCGATGTCCTCGGGCACGCGGTAGCCGCACGCCCGGATCGCGTGGATGGCGCCGATCGCCATCTCGTCGTTGCCGGCCACGATCGCGTCGCAGAGCTTGCCGTAGCGCTCGAGCAGCTCCTTGAGGCGCCGCTCGGTGTACACGATCGTGCACTCGTGGAAGCTGGAGAGCAGGTTGAGATCGGCCTCGAGCCCGCGCGCGCTCAGCGCCTCGTCGAACGCCGCGCCCCGCTCGATGAAATCGTCCGACGTCGCCTTGCCGATATAAGCGATCCGGCGGCGGCCGAGGCCGATGAGGTGATCGATGAGGCGGAGGGTCGAGTCGTGGTTCTCCGCGCGCACGACCGGGCAGCGCGCGCCCATCGCGGGCGCGCAGAAGATCACGGCCGGCGTCCCGTCGGAGATCAGCTCCTCCAGGCCGTCGATGGTGTACATCGCGATCCAGCCCGCGACCCGGCGGAGCGCCGCCCCGCGCTCGACGATGGACCGAGGCGACCCGTAGCTCAGGAGGAGCTGGTAGCCGCGCTCGCGCGCGGCGCGGTGCATGCCGGCGAACGCCATCGCATTGAAGGAGTTGTCGAGGAACACCGAGGCGACCCCGATCACCTTCGACGTGCGCTGGTCGACAGGCGTCGCCGTCATCCCGGTCGTCTCCTCGTGAGGTGGCTTATCGCGGCGGCGAGCGACTGGAAGATGGATATCCCTCGCAGCTCGATCCCGAGCTCGACCATGCTCTGCGCCATCCTGGGCCCCATGCCGACCAGGCTCACGCGCGCCCCGAGCAGCCGGGTCGCCTGCGCCGTCTGCACCAGCGCCGCCGCCGTCTCCGCGTCGACAAGCGGCACGCCCGTCACGTCGAGCAGCACCCACCGGGCGCCCTCCCGCGCCACGCCCGACAGCACCGCTTCCATGATCTGCCGCGCCCTCGCCCCGTCGATCGCGCCGATCAGCGAGATCAGCAGCACCCCCGGGAGCAGCGGTATCACCGGACAGCCGAGCTCCCGCACCGTGCTCGACAGCGCGCGCTCGCGGTCGTACGCGGCGGCCAGCATGTCGCGCTCCGCGTGCAGCACGGCCTCCATGGCGTGGTGCTCGAACGCCGCGGCCATGAGCGAAATCCACATGGCCATCGGCTGGAGGTTGTCCGCGAAGCTCTCGGTGTACAGCCCTCCCAGCGCCAGCGTCCCCCAGTCGCGCTGCGCGCTCGCGATCGGGATCACCACGATATGGCCGCCCGCCTCTTCCGGCGAGGCGGCCTCGAACAGCTCGGGCGGCGGGAAGAGGCCGGTCCGGTACCGGCGCCCCGCGAGCGCGGCCGCGTCGGGATCGCTTGTATGCACGCTGTCGATGATGAGCTCGGGCCCGCCCGGGCCCTGACCGTCCGCCCAGAGCGCCAGGCAACCGACGCGCACCGCGGTGTGCCGCAGCCAGCCCAGGCGATCGTCGGTCCACGTCTCCTTCGAGGCGAGGAGCCCGGCCATGGCCATGTTGGCGCGGACCAGCCGCTCGAGGCTCCTCGCGCCGCGCCGCTCGGACGCCGCGAGCGCCCGCTGCTGCGCGAGCCGCGCGCGGTGGAGGAACGTCTCCACCCGGCGCTCGGCGTCCGGCGCCGGCGCGCCGGCGAGCCGTTCGGCGGCGGACTCCTCGATGTGGCCCACCACGGCGAGGAGGACCTCGATCCGGTCGCTGTGCTCGACCGCGCTGTCGAAGGCGCGCTCGAGCTCGGTCACCTCCGGCAGCTCCGCCCCGGCGAGCGCCGCGCCGAGCCCCCGCGCGATCACCTCGGCCTCGGGCCAGACGAGGGGCCCGTCGTCCGGCGAGAGCGCTGCCCCCCCGAGCACGGCGTCGAGCCGCCGGGACAGGTCGCGCTGCCAGTCGCCGCCCGGCGCGTCGAGCTCCTCCGGCGCGAGCAGCCCGGCGTCCCACGCGGCGCTGCCGCACGAGCGCCGCACCACGAGCTCGGCGGGGACGCGGATCACGGGGTGCGGAGGCGGGAGGCCGTCGAGCAGATCGGCGAGGACATCGACGGCCATGCGCCCGAGCAGCTCGGGGCTCTGCCGCACCGTGGTGAGCGGCGGATCGCAGTGCTGCGCGAGGCTGATGTCGTCGAACCCCACGACCGCGATGTCCTCGGGCACGCGGTAGCCGCGCGCCTGGATCGCGCGGATGGCGCCGATCGCCATCTCGTCGTTGCCCGCCACGAGCGCGTCGCAGAACTTGCCGTCGCGATCGAGCAGCTCCCCGAGGCGCCGCTCGGCGTACACGATCGTGCATTCATGGAAGCTGGAGAGCAGGTTGAGATCGGCCGCGAGCCCGTGCGCGCTCATCGCCTCATCGAACGCCGCGGCCCGCTCGACGAAGTCGCCCGACGTCAGCTTGCCGATGTACGCGATCCGGCGGTGGCCGAGGCCGACGAGGTGATCCACGAGCCGGCGGATCGAGTCGTGGTTCTCCGCGCGCACGACGGGGCAGCGCGGGTCGATCGCGGGCGCGCAGAAGAGCACGGCCGGCGTCCCGCCGGAGGTCAGCGCCTCCAGGCCGTCGGTGGAGTACATCGCGATCCAGCCGGCGACCAGGTGGAGCCCTGCCCCGCGCTCGGCGGCGGTCCGGGGCGGCCCGTAGTACACGAGCAGCTGATACCCGCGCGCCCGCGCGGCGCGGTGCATGCCGGCGAACACCGCGGCGTTGAAGGAGTTGTCACAGAAGAGCGACGCGACGCCGATCACATGCGAGGTGCGCTGTTCGACGTGCCTCGTCCTCATCCCGGTCGTGTCCTCACGCGCGCCCCCTCGGGCGAGCCTATCACCGGCCTCGACGGAGCGAGCAGAGAACTTTGATGGGAGCGGGCGGGCTCTCTCGGCGATCGCGCGCTCCGGCGCGGCGCGCCTCGGGTGCGCGCATGTGATTCCCCCTGTACGGGCGTGCGAGCGCGGCCGACGCGCGCCTCGGGCGGCCGTCCGCGTCGCGGTCAGGAGCCTTGACGCGCGTGCCCCGGGGGGAGCTCTGCATCGAGGCAGCCGCAGCCACACTCGTTGGTGAAGGCCGTCTGCCCCTCGTCGCAGCTGAACAGCATGACGGCGCACCGGCCCGGATCGTCGGACACGTAATGCACGCTCGGATCGCTCGGATCCGGACACGCCAGCTTCTCGGGGCCGACGCAGCCGCAGCCGCACTCGTTGACGAACTGCGTCTGGCTCTCCGCGCAGATGAAGTCGATGAGGTGGCACTCCTCGATATCGTGGGAGACATAGCGCACGTCCGGATCGCTCGGGTCCGGGCAGGCCGGCGCCTCGGGGCCGATGCAGCCGCAGCCGCACTCGCCGCCGAACAGCGTCTGCGGCGGGGAGCACGCGAAATCGAGGAGCTCGCACTCCCGCGGATCGTGCGACACGTAATGGACCTCCGGGTCGGCCGGGTCGGGGCAGGCCGGCCCCACGGGGCCGATGCAGCCGCAGCCGCACTCGTTGACGAACTGCGTCTGGCTCTCCGCGCAGATGAAATCGATGAGGTGGCACTCCTCGATGTCGTGGGAGACATAGCGCACGTCCGGATCGCTCGGGTCCGGGCAGGCCGGCGCCTCGGGGCCGATACAGCCGCAGCCGCACTCGTCGGAGAACAGCGTCTGCGGTGGGGAGCAGTCGAAGTCGATGAGGGCGCACTCCTCCGGATCGTGAGAGACATAGCGGACCTCCGGATCGCGTGGATCCGGGCAGTCCCCACCGCTCACCTGGGGGTCGCACCCGAGCGGTCCGAGGATCGCGGACACCGAAAGGAACCACAAGGTATGTGATCGCATGTTCATCTCCATGTTCTTGTCGCAAGAGGGCTGGTTCGTGGGAACGCGCCTCCCGCTGGAGGCCCGTAAGGGGCCTTCAGGAAGGGGCCTGTAAGCTGTTCGTCGGCTCAGGGCACCCCACGCCCGAAGAGCGTTATCGCGCGCCGGGTGGTCGCGGGAGAGGAGGCCTCGATGAGCAGCACCTCCTCGCGCAGGCCGGACGCGCTCGGCCGGAACTCCACGCTGACGTCGAGCGGCTCCCCGGGCGCGAGGACCACGGGCGCCGCCCCTCCCTGCACGGCGAGATCGGCGGACGGCGCGCGGAGCGCGATCGCGTCGATCGCGAGCGGCTCCGCGCAGTCGTGCTCGAGGCGGACGACGCCGATCGACACCTCGCCGACCGCCGTGTCGGGCAGCTCGAGCTCCGGCGCGACGTCGAAGCAGTCGGAGAGCGGGCGCGGCGCGCGCTTGAGGACGCCCTGCGCGACGACGAGATCCGCCGGCGCGGAGCGCTGCTCGCCGCGCCGCGCCTGGACGCGCACCTCGTCGCCCAGGGATGCCTCCAGCCTGAGGGCGAAGCTCCCGTCGGCGCCGACCTCGGCGATCGCGGGCGGCGCGGCCTTGTCGAGGCTCACCGCCCAGACCTCGTCGGCGTTGCTCGCGCTGCCGGGCCCGCCGGCGAGATCGACGGTCCACGCGTCGCACACCCTGCAGATGTCGGCGATCACGTCGCCGAGCTCGGGCGCGGCGGGCGGCTCCGGGATCGGGTTCACCCCGCACCCGGCCACGCACGCCACCAGAAGAACCGCGAGCCAGCGCATCACGCCGCCAGGCTGTTCAACAGCCGTGCCAGCGCGACAGCGCGGATTTCCGGAGGCTCCGGTCGATTTGTTTGTACCGTTCTGTTCCACTCTGCACCGATGGTACAGCCCGGCATTGCGCCAGGGGCCGTGATCGACGGCCGCTACGACGTCGTGCGCGCGCTCGGGCGCGGCGGGCTCGGCTCCGTCTTCGAGGCGCGCGATCGCCTCTTCGAGCGCGACGTCGCGCTGAAGGCGCTGCGCTTCGACTGCTTCGACGTCGCGCGCGCGGTCGAGGCGTTCCGGCGCGAGTTCTCGCTGCTCTCGGGGTGCGCTCACCCGCGCCTGCCGCGCGCGTACGACTTCGCCCGGACGACGTGCGGCGGCGCGCCGCTCACGTACACCACGGCGGAGCTCATCCGGGGCCGGACGCTCGCGGAGCACGCCCGGGGGCGCGCCTTCCGCGCGGCCCTGCCCGTCCTGCTCGACGCGCTCGACGCGCTCGGCTGGCTCCACGGCGCGGGCATCGTCCACGGCGACTTCAAGCCCGACAACGTGCTCGTGCGGGACGACGGCGCCGGCGTGCTCATCGACCTCAGCGCGGCGCGCCGGATGCGCGCGGCGGCGGGGGACCTCGCGGGCACGGCGCGGTTCCTCGCGCCCGAGCTCCTCCAGGGCGCCCCGCCGAGCGCGCGCTCCGACCTCTTCGCGGTGGGGCGCACGCTCGAGGACCTGTTCCCGCTCCTCTCCGGGGCGCCCCCCGCCGCCGCGCGCCGGCTCGCGGAGCGGCTCACCGCGGCGGATCCGGCCAGCCGGCCCTCCGGCGTCGAGGAGGTCCTCGAGACCCTCTCCGCCGGCGGGCTGCCGCGGCGCGCGCCCGCGGTCGTCAGCGAGCCGGGCGAGATCGTGGGGCGGGAGCGCGAGGTCGAGGCGTTCGGCGCGGCGCTCGAGGCGCTGCTCCGGGGCGAGCGCGGGCCGCGCGCCGTGGTGGTCACGGGCGAGGAGGGCGCCGGCAAGTCGCGGCTGTTCCGCGAGCTCAAGTGGCGCGCCCAGCTCTGCGCGGAGGTGGTCGAGGGCGCGCCGCGCGGCGAGGACCCGCTGCGCGCGCTCCTGCTGCGCGCGCTCGGGCGCGCCTCGCTCCCGGCCGGCGTCGACGCGCTGCTCGGCGCCCGCGCCGAGCTCGCGCGGGCCGGGTCGGTCGACGCGCCGCCCCCTCCGCGCGCGCCGCCCCCTCCGGCGCCCTCACGCCGCCCGCGCGTGCTCGCGATCGACGACGCCGACCGGCTCGGCGCGCACGACAGGGCGCTGCTCGAGGCGCTCGTGCGGGCCACCGAGCCGACCGACGCCCTCCTCTGGCTCATCGCCTCCGCCGATCCGCTCGACCGGCTCGACGTGCGCCCGGGCGCGGCGGTCGAGCTCCCGCTGGGCCCGCTGGACGAGGCCGCGGTGCGGGTCTGGACGGCGCCGCTGGCCACGGCGGCGCGCGTGGCCGACCTCCTGCGCGCGAGCGGCGGCCGCCCGCGGGCGCTCAAGGAGCTCTGCGCCGCGCTCGCGCAGCGCCGGCTGAGCGAGGCGGAGCTCGACGGGTTCGTGCACACGACGGGCACGCCGGAGCTCTGGCGCCGCCGCGTGGCCGCGCTCCCGCGCGACGAGGCGCGCGCCCTCGCGGCGCTCGCCGTCGCGGACCGGCTCGGGCCCGACGCCGCCGCGGCCCTCGGCGTGGGGCGCGCGGCGCTCGACGCGCTCGAGGCCGCGGGGCTCGCGCGCCTCGACGGCGACGGCTTCCGCCTGGGCCAGCCCGGGCAGGCGAGGGCGCTCTTGCCCCTCCTCGACGCGGAGGTGGTGCGCGGGGTCGCGCGGGCGCAGGCAGCGCACCTCGGCGGCGCCGGCGAGGGGGCGGCCGCCCCGGCGCTCCGCAGCCAGCGCGCCGCGGACCGGGCGCGGGCGCTCGCCCTGGCGGGCGACCACGAGGCGGCGCGGCGGGCGCTGCTCGCGTCCGAGCCGATGTTCGAGTGGGCGCCGCGCTCCTGGGTGCGCGCCGCGGACGCCGCCTGCGCGGCCATGCCGGCGGCGCGGACGCTCGTGGCCGCCGCGTCGGCGGTCGAGGCCGCCGGCGACCCGCGGCGCGCGCTGTCGCTGCTCGCGCGGGCGAGGCGGAGCGGGCCGCCGCCCGACGCCGGCGCGGAGCTCTCGTACCGGGCGGCGCGCTGCTACGAGAAGCTCGGCAAGGTCGGGCGGGCGCTCCGGCAGCTCGAGCGCGCGCGCGCGCTCGAGCTGCCGGAGCGCGGGGCCGTCGACGCGCGGCTCGCGAGCCTGTCCGCGCGCTGCCTCCTGCGCCTCGGCCGCTACGACGACGCGCGGCGCGAGGCCGAGGGCGCGCTCGCGCTCGCGGAGGCCGCGGCCGCGCCGCCGGCCGGCGAGGCCGCCGCGGAGCTCGCCGAGACGCTGGGCCTCGCGCTCGGGTACCTGAGCGACCAGGCCGGGGCGCTCCGCAGCCTGGCGCGCGCCGTCGCGCTGCGGCCGGCGTCGGGCTCGCCCCGCGCCCGCGCCCGCGCGCTGAGCTACCACGCGCTCCACGCCTACCGCGCCGGCGACACGGCCCTCGCGGCGCGCGGGTTCCAGGAGGCGCTCGACCTGGCCGAGGCGGAGGGCCTCGGCGACCTGCTCGCCACGGCCGCGCTCAACCTGGGCACGGCGCGGCACCAGCTCGGCGACTGGGGCGCGGCGCTGCGCTGCTACGAGCGCGGGCTGCGGGCGGCCATCGCCTTCGCCAAGGAGCGGACCGAGGCGACCCTGCGCTTCAACCTCGCCAAGCTCCACGCCGACATCGGCCTGCTCGAGCGGGCCGAGCTCGGCGTCGCCCGCCTGCTCTCGCCCGTCCCCGACCTGCGCGCGCCCGTCCCCGAGGAGATCGCCGCCGCGGCGCTCGGGCTCGCCGCGGAGATCGCCGCCGCGCGCGGCGCGCTCGGCGAGGCGGCGCGGCTGATCGAGCAGGCCCGCGCGGGCCACGCGGCGCGCGGATCGAAGCGCGAGGCGTGCGAGGCGGCGCTCCACGCCGCGGAGATCGCCCTCGCCGCGCGGGACGGCGCCGCGGCGGGCGCGCGGCTGGCCGAGGCCGCGGCGCTGCTCCGGGAGGCCGACGCGGCGGACCTCGCGCTGCGCCACGCGACCGCCGGCGCGGAGCTCGCGCTGGCCCTCGGCGACGCGGACGCGGCGCTCGCGGAGGTCCAGCGGGGCGCGGGCCTCGTGGCGCGGGTCTCGCAGCTCGAGCTCCACGCGCGGCACGAGGAGGTGTCCGCCGAGGTGCTCCGCCTCCGGTCGGCGGCGGCGCTGGCCGAGCGGCACCGCACGGCCGCGCTCGAGTGCTGGGAGCGCATCGGGAGCACGCTCCCCGCGGAGCTCGCCGAGGTCTTCTGGCGGCACCCCCGGCGGGCCGCGCTCCGCGGCGGGCCCGCGCGGGTGCCGACCGCGGGCAGCGCCCGCATGGAGCTCGTGCTGAGGCTCCTCGAGATCAACCGGCGCCTGAGCTCGACGCTCGACGCGGAGGAGGTGCTCCGCCTCGCCATGGACGCGGCGATCGAGCTGACCGGCGCCGAGCGGGGCTTCGTGATCCTCGCCTCGCCGGCGCCGGCGTCCTCGCCGCCGGACGGGCGGGCGAAGGTCAAGCTCGAGGTCGCTGTCGCGCGGAACCTCGATCGCGAGCGCGTGGGCAAGAGCCAGCTCAAGTTCAGCCACGGCATCGCGAAGCGGGTGGTCGAGCGCGGGGAGGCGGTGCTCACGGTCGACGCGCTGGCCGACGAGCGGTTCCACGGGAACGCGTCCGTGCACAGCCTGCGGCTCCGGTCGATCGTGTGCGTGCCGATCCGCGCGCACGGCGCGGTGCTCGGCGCCGTCTACCTCGACAACCGGTTCCAGCGCGGCAAGTTCGCGGAAGGAGACGCGGATCTGCTCGGCGCCTTCGCGGACCAGATCGCCGTCGCGCTGCACAACGGCCGGCTGATGGCCGAGCTCAGGGACCGCACGCGCGCCCTAGAGGAGGAGCAGCGCCGGGTCGCGGAGCTCATGCGCTCGCAGGCGGACGAGATCGAGCGGCTCTCGCACGAGCTCGAGCGGAGCCGCGCCGACGCCCGCCGCGATTTCCCGGAGATCGCGGGGAGGAGCGCCCCGATGCGCGCGGTGCTCGCGCTCTGCGAGCGCGTCGCGGAGAGCGACGTCACGGTCACGGTGACGGGCGAGAGCGGCACCGGCAAGGAGCTCGTCGCGCGCGCCCTCCACGCGGGCGGGCCCCGGCGGGAGGGGCCGTTCGTGGCGGTCAACTGCGCCGCGCTGCCCGAGGCGCTGCTCGAGTCCGAGCTCTTCGGCCACGTGAAGGGCGCGTTCACCGGCGCCGTCCGGGACCACGGCGGCCTGTTCCTGGCCGCGCGGGGCGGGACGCTCTTCCTCGACGAGCTCGGCGAGATGCCTGTCGCCCTGCAGGCGAAGCTGCTGCGCGCGCTCCAGGAGCGCTCGATCCGGCCGGTGGGGTCGGACCGGAGCATCCCGGTGCCCGACGTGCGGATCGTCTGCGCGACGAACCGCGACCTGCGGGAGGAGGTCGCGCGGGGGCGCTTCCGCGAGGATCTCTATTACCGGGTCAGCGTCATCGAGATCCGCCTGCCGCCGCTGCGCGATCGCCCGGACGACATCCCGGCGATCGCGCAGGCGATCGTCGAGAAGCTCGCGGCGCGCCACGGCCGCCCGGCCTTCCGGCTGTCCCGGGGCGCGCTCCGGCGGCTCACGTCGTACGGCTGGCCGGGCAACGTGCGGCAGCTCGAGAACGTGCTCGCGCGCGCGTGCGTGCTCGCGCCGGGCCCGGAGATCGGCCCGGCCGACATCCAGCTCCCGTCGGCGGCCCCGGCGCCGCGGGGCCGGTCGCGCGCCGAGTACCGGGACGCCGAGGAGGAGCGGATCCGCGCCGCGCTCGATCTCGCCCGCTGGAACGTGTGCGAGGTGTCGCGGAGCCTCGGGATCCCGAGGACGACGCTGTACCGCAAGCTCGCGCGCTACGGGCTGCTGCGCCGCGAAGGAGGCGAGGGGCGCGCGGGCCGGACCGGGTGAGCGTCGCGGGGCACAGGGCCTGCCGGTGTCCGGAGAGAGATTTCAACGCAAAGGCGCAAAGGCGCAAAGGCGCAAGTCAGATCGATGGATTGCGCCTCTGCGCCCATGCGCCATGCGCCATGCGCCTTTTCAATCGCTCTCCGGGTCCCTGGCGCGAGCTTCGAGCGCCTCTGGATCCGGGCGCCTGAAACGACAAACGGGTTGAAACCGCTCGAAAGAGCAGAGATTCGAACCGCCAAGACGCCAAGATCTTGTTCTCTTCTTGGCGTCCTTGGCGTCTTGGCGGTTCATTTCGGGTCGATCAACGTGATCGGTGCTCTAGTCCCAGACGCGCACCACCATGAGGCCGAGGCCCGACCGCTTGCCCACGGCCACGATGCGGCCGTCGCGCTGGACGGCGACGGCGCGGAGGTAGTTGGCTTCGGGGTGGTCATCGAGCACGACCGCGCCCGAGGTGCCAAACCCGGGATCCATCGTGCCATCCGGCAGGAGCCGGAGGATCTTGGCCCTCAGGCCCGAGGCCGGCGTCCCCCCCCAGGCCGCGCCCAGGATCTTGCCGTCTGCCTGGATGGCGACGCCAAAGGCTCGCGTGTACTGGGCCTCGCCCGCGCCGGCCCTCACCATGCCGCCCTCGCCGAACGTGGCGTCCGCGGAGCCATCGGCGTTGAAGCGCGCGAACGCGTACATGTTGACGCCGTCGAGCGCGTAGCCCGCGAGGACGGGCTTGCCGTCCCCGCCGAGGGCGAGATCGGTATCGGCGTACGGCGTGGCGTCGAGGTAGGCGACGCCGCCGGTCCCGAAGCCCGGATCGAAGTTCCCGTCGCGGTCGAGCCGCGCCGCGAGGAAGGCCGGGTCAGCGGTCATCTCACTCCCTCCGACCATGATGTGATCGCCCTCGTCGAGAGCGAGGGCGTGTAACGGGCGCTCATCCATCGAGATGATGCCGAAGCGGCCGAACCCCTCATCGAGGTCGCCGGCGGAAGAGAACCTCGCGACGACACCTCGGTTGCCGGAGCCGACGCCGACAGCGATGATCGCCCCGGAGGTCTGGACGCAGACGTCGAAGCCCTCCGAGCTGCTGATCGATGCCGGACCGAGCCTCGCGACCCCGCTCGCGCCGAAGGCCTGATCGATTCCGCCGCTCACGTTGAACCGGACGATCGCAAGCTGGCCGCCTCGCGTCCCCACCGCGAGGATTCGCCCGTCCGGCTGCAAGGCCAGCGACGAGACCGAGCCCTCTTGGCCGACGACGAGGCCCCCCGTGCCGAAGTCGGGATCGAGCGCGCCGCTCGGCAGGAAGCGCGCGAGCCCCCACGTCTCGCCGTCGACCCCGGCGACGAGGATCTTGTCGTCCTGCTGCACGACGACGGCGCGCGCCTCGTGGGCCGTCCCGCTCGTGGCGATGCCGTCGCCGTCGAACGACTGATCGAGCGCCCCCGGCGGGTCGGCGACGAGGAGGGAGACCGGCGCTGCGCGGTCCTCCAGGCCAGCGGCGCTGGCCCGGAGCGAGGGCGCGGCGCCGCCGACGGTCGCGAGCGGGTCGGCCGCCACCGTGATGACGCCGGTGGTCTCGCCGCCCGGGACCACGACCGGGCTGGCGGTGACCCCGCTCGGCAGATCCGCCAGCGAGAGCGCGACGTCGCCCGCGAAGCCGCCCGAGCGGTCGACGGTGACCGTGAGCTCCGCCGAGTTGCCGCGCGCAACGCGCACCGCCGGCCGGTCGAGCGCGATGGAGAAGCCCGGCTGGGGCATCCCCCCGCCGCTGCCGTGCGCAGGCCCGCCGCCGGCCCCTCCTCCGCCGGCCGCACGGACGTCCTCGCCGCCGGCGCCGCCCGCGCCCCCGGCGCCGTCGCGCGAGACGTCATGAATGCCGAGGATGCTCTGACAGCCAAGCGCGAAGCAGGCCGCGGCCGCCCCCACGAGGCAGGCCGCGCGCGCGCGCCGGGCGCCTCGCGCCGGCCGGCTCAGCGCGCTCCCGGGCGCGGGCGGAACGATCATGGCGGCAGGCTATCACATCGGCCCTGCGCTCCTCCCCGACCCCTGGCGCGCACGCCGCCGGCCGTCCCCCCACGCCCGCGCGCACGCCGCCGGCCGTCCCCCCACGCCCGCGCGCACGCCGCCGGCCGTCCCCCCACGCCCGCGCGCACGCCGCCGGCCGTCCCCCCACGCCCGCGCGCACGCCGCCGGCTGTCCCCCCACGCCCGCGCGCACACCGCCGGCCGTCCCCCCACGCCGCCGCGCGAGCGTGCGCCGGCTCATACTGTACATTCGTTCATTCATCTGCTAGCCGACAGGCATGCGCTCCCGCAAGGCCGCCGCCGCCGTCGTCGTCGAAGAGCTGCCGCCGTCCGAGGACCCGGTCGACGCGATCCCGCCCGACGACATCGCGGCGGACGAGGCGTTCTCCGCCGCGGGAGGGCCGCTCTCGCTCGATCGGATCTGCATCGACTGCGGCAGCAGCAGCGGCGGCGGCGGGCACGACGGCTGCGCGCACCGCGAGCGCGCCCGCTTCCAGGCGCCCTCGCGTGCGGCGCTCGAGCTTGTCGCGCGCCTGCGCCGGGCCGCCGCCGAGCACCGGGCCGCGGCCCGCGCCCTCCGCGCCCTGGTGACCGCCGAGCACGCGCGTGGCCGCGCCGAGCTGGAGAGGGCCGAGCCGGATCCGGTCGATCCCCCGCAGCCCGAGGAGGCGCCGGAGCCCCACGCACCGCCCCCACCCGCCGCCGCGTCGCCGCAGCCGGACGAGCCGCCGCCGGCCGTCTGCCCGCGCTGCGCCGAGCGGGCGAGCGAGCGGCCCGGGAGCGACCCGGCCGAGGCCGGGGCACCGCCGCGCCGGCCGAAGCGCAGGGGTCGGGTGATCGTCGAGCAGCAGGCGCTCCCCTTCGCGAGCGACGCCGAGCAGCGCCCGCCTCACGGCGCGTGAGCGTCGGCGTTGCGCCGCGCGACGCGCGCGGCGCAACGCGCCTGGCCAAGGCGCTGCGGAGCGCACCAGGACGCCAGAACCACCGGAGTGGCTGACGTCAAAGCCGAAGGGCGCAGAAGAGTGGGCTCCGCCGCCGTCCGGAGATATGCATTGCTCTGATGACCCGAGGAGACCATGCGCGCGCGCCGCCGGGCCGGGTGAAGTGACCGCGCGCGTATACCATGCTACAATTATGGGTTTGTAACCACGGCGCGGCGTGACCACGACGCCGAGGATCACCGAGGGTCCTGCCACCATGTCGCTCGACAGAGCCATCGGCATCATGTGCCCCGACATCTGGGGCACGTATTTCTGCGAGCTGCTCGGCGGTATCCAGTCGGCCGCCGCGCGCTCCGGATACCGGGTGATCGCCATCAAGTCGTCCCCGCGCGACGTCCACGAGCTGAAGCTCGCGCGGGACCAGATCGACGGGTGGATCGCCCTGATCGATCCCACGGATATCGAGCGCTTCCTCGACGACGGCCGGCCGGTCGTGACCCTCAGCACCTGCGCCAGAGACGCGCGCTGCCCCCACGTCTTGCCCGACAACCACGGCGGCGCCCTGGCGGCCGTCCGTCACCTGATCGCGCACGGTCACCGGCGGATCCTCTTCGCGGGTCACATGGCCCATGACGACATCCGGCAGCGCTTCCAGGCCTACCGCGACGCGCTGGACGAGGGCGGGATACCGTTCGACCCCGCCCTCGTCATCGAGCTCCCGAGCAACGAGCGGGCGAGCGGGCGGTTCGCCATACAGCGCCTCTTCGAGGCGGGATTGCCCTGCACCGCGCTGTTCATGGCCACCGACCAGGGGGCGCTCGGCGCCCTCGACGCCCTCGCCGAGGCGGGCGTCCGCGTCCCCGAGGACATGGCCCTCGTCGGCTTCGACGACGTCGAGGCGGCCAGGTACGCCTCCCCGCCGCTCACCACCGTCCGCCAGCAGTTCGACTGGCTCGGCAGCACCGCCGCCCAGCTCCTCATCGATCGGCTCGCCGGCCGGGACGTCCCGAGCGCGGGGCACATCGGGCCGACGACCCTTGTCGTGCGCCGCTCCTGCGGCTGCTCGCCCGCGCTGGCGCAGGCCGAGCCGGCGCTGCCCGGAGGCGCCGCCGGCGAGGCCGACGCGCTGGCCCGGGATCTGGTCGCCCTCGCGAGCTTCTCGACGACGCTCGACCGGAGCGCGGCGCCGCCCTCGGAAGCCGATGCCTGGCCCGCGGTCACGGAGGTGGTCCTCGGGCTCCAGGCCGCCGTCCAGGGCCGGCCCGGCCCCGCTGCGGCGGCGCTGGAGCGGGCGTGGCGAGAGGCCGTCGAGCAGATGCCCGACATCGACCTGCTCCTCGCGATGGTCGACCGGCTGGAGCGAGCAGGCCAGACGATGCTCGACGGCGCGGGCGACGCCGCCGCCGCGGAGCGCGTCGCGGCGTACGTCCGGGAGGCGCGGCGCGCCATGATGCGGAGCCGGGTGGCGGTCGAGACGGCGCGCGCCGACTACCTGAACGGCCTGCTCGACATCAACCTCGTCATCCGGGAGACGCTGCTGGAGCACGCGGGCGGCGGCGGGAGCAAGCTGAGCTGGCTCTCCGCGGTGAAGATGAGCTGGGGGTGCCTCGCCGTGTGGGAGGCGCCGGCGGACGCCGGCCCCGTGCTGCGGGTCGTCGAGAGCTCCTGCCCCGGCGACAAGGCCGCCTCGCCGGCGCCGGGCACGCGCGTCGCAGCAGCGGAGTTCCCGCGCGGCGACTGGCTGCCTGCCGCGGTCCAGTACGACGGCGACCATGTGATCCGGCTCATCCCGCTCCGCAGCGACGACAAGGATCGCGGCGTGATGGCGGTCTGCGCTCCGGTGAGCAGCCCGCTCGGGCTCGATCACCGGGACATGGCCGTGTGGGTGGCGATGCTCACCGCGGCGTTCGAGCGCGCGTCGCTCATCGAGTCGCTCGTCGAGCAGGAGCGGCAGACGCGGGCCGCCTACGAGCGCGAGCGCGCCCTGGCCGACGCCGTGCGCCGGCTCGGGTGCCCGGTCATCCCCCTCGACGGCGGGGTGCTGCTCGTGCCGCTCGTCGGCGTCATCGACCCGGAGCGCGCGCGCCAGGTGCTCGAGGTGGTGCTCACGGAGATCAGCCGCCAGGAAGCCGACGTCCTGCTGATGGATATCACCGGCGTGCCCTTCGCCGACGTGCAGGTCGCAGAGTCGCTGATGAAGACGGCCCGCGCCGCCGTCCTGCTCGGCGCCGAGGTCATCGTGGTGGGGATGCGGCCGCAGGTCGCGCAGGGCTTCACGCAGCTCGGCGTCGACCTCGAGGGCATGACCCTCCACGCGACGCTCGGCAGGGCGCTCTCGGCGCTGCGCCAGCGCCGCGCGCTCCCTACCGAGGCACCTCGGTCGGAGCGCACGTCGACACGCCCGCGCCGATGATCCGGGGCGGCAGGTCGTCCCTCACGAGGACGGGCGGGGCGCCGGAGCTCGGGCTCCACCGGTGGACGCTCGACCTGCCCGAGCCGACCGCGTCGGGGCTGGAGAGGAAGAGCCAGAAGTCGCCTCCCCAGGTCGCGAACGCCCAGCTCGCGCCCTCCTGGATGGCCAGGCCGGGCAGCGGCGTCTGCGAGCGCGTGGCGCCGGTCGCCTTCGTGTATTCGCTGAGGAACGCCGTATCCCCCGGCGCTCCCCGCTCGAACCCGAAGAGCCGGCCATCCCCCGTGCCGGTCAGGTCCGCGTCGCCGCCCGCCCCGCCGCCGAGGACGGTGACCGTGTGGCGCTGCGTGTCGAAGACGCCGAGCGTCCGGACAGCCCCCTCCTCGGTTTTCCCGTTGAGCAGCGCCTCGCGCACATAGAGCGTCTCCCGGCCAGGGACGCCGTCGGACGCGAACGCCATGCCGAAAGCGCGGAACATGTCGACGGGCTCCTTCCGGAAGGACGTCTGTTCGCAGCGGCCTGTCGCGATGTCGAGGCGCACGACGTACCCGTTGACGTCCAGGATCCAGGCGAAGCCGCTCCGGTCGACCGCCATCGAGAGGGGCCACACGTTCCGCGCCAACGTGCCGTCCTCGTGGGTGATGGGGCAGTCGAGCTCGCCGATGGGCCGGAGCTCGCTCGAGGCCGGGTGGAACGAGAAGAGCTCGGCGTCCCCCGTGACCACGTAGATGTGATGCGCCGTCAGTTCGGAGCACGGACCGGGCCCGCTGCTGACCGGCGGCGGGCTCCACACGCCCTTGCCGAGGCCGCCCCCTGCGCCATCCCGGCCGCCCGGCTCGCCCACTTCCCCCTCGGACACGTCGCCCGGCTCGCCCACGTCCCACGCCGGCGCGCCGCCCGCGCCGCCGCTCCCGCCCTCCCCCGCGCTCGCGCCCGCGACGGGACCGAGCGTCGCGCCGCGCGCGCACGCCGCGAGCGTCAGAGACAGCACACCTGCGGAGACGACGGCGCGGAGAGCTCGCAGCATATCCACCCTTCGGAGGAGGTCCCGATGCTGCGAGTACGTGGCGCCCGGGCGGGGGCGCCATTTGAAATTCGACCTCCGGTCGCGCGCGGCGCCGCTACTCCTCTGTGCCCGGCCCCGCCGCGGCGGCCCCGCGGGCGCCGCGGCCCGGCGCGCCCTCGCGCGGCGCGCGGCGCGCGGCCCGCGGCCTGTCGACGCCGACCCGCCGCACGAACGCAAGGAACTGCCCGAGCGTGGGCGAGGCGTCGTCGGCGCGCCAGGCGATGAGGAGGTCGGTCGACGGCGCGCCCACGATCGGCCGCAGCGCGAGCCCCGAGCGCCGGATGTTCTTGATGGATTCCGGCAGGATGGAGACGCCGAAGCCCGCCGCCACAAGGCTCAGGATGTCGAGGTGCAGCGCCTCCTGCACGATGCGCGGCGAGAAGCCCGCGTCGCGGCAGAGCCCCATCACGAGGTCGAAGAAGGCCGACCCGCGCTGGCGCGGGAACACGACGAACGGCTCGCGCGACAGGAGCTCGAGCGGGATGCGCTTGCGCCCGGCGAGCGGGTGATCGGCCGGCAGGGCGACCACGAGCGGCTCGCGCCGCACGCGCTCGGAGGCGAGCCGGGCGTCGTCGAGCGGCGCCCTCACGAAGCCGACGTCGATGCGCCCGTCCTTCAGCGCCTCGATCTGCTCCTGCGGCGGCATCTCGCGCAGCGCGAGCTCCACCGACGGGAACTCCGTGCGAAAGCCGCGGACCAGCTCGGTGATGCCGCTGTAGGCGAGCGACGACAGGTACCCGACAACGAGCCGCCCTGTCTCGCCGACGCTCGCGCGCCGGGCCTCGTGCACCGCGAGCTCGAGCGCGTCGAAGACCCGCCGCACGTGGGCGAGGAAGACCCCGCCGGCGGGCGTCAGCTCGACCCGCCGCCGCGAGCGGTCGAAGAGCGAGAACCCGAGCTCGGACTCGAGATCCTGGATCTGCCGGCTCAGCGGGGGCTGCGCGATGCCCAGGCGCCGCGCCGCGCGGCCGAAATGCCGCTCCTCGGCGACGGCCGTGAAGTACCGGAGGTGGCGCAGATCCATACCTTGAAGGTATCGTGTGATACGAAATAATAGATTGGACGAACGTCTGGGGCACCCTAAAAGCGGAGCCTGCCCCGGGCGTCGCCCCCGGCCGGGGCGCTCCGGAGGGGGACGGGAAGTGGCCCATGTGGCTCGTCCGAATCGCGCTTCAACGCACGTACACGTTCATCGTGATGTCGATGCTGATCGTCATCCTGGGCGTGTTCACGATCACCCGGATGCCGACGGACATCTTCCCCGACATCGACATCCCGGTCCTGTCCGTCATCTTCAACTACGGCGGCCTCCCCCCCGAGGAGATGGAGAAGCGCATCGTCAATAACTACGAGCGCTTCCTCACGACCACAGTCAACGACATCGACCACATCGAGAGCCAGTCGCTCACGGGCATCTCGATCATCAAGATCTTCCTCCAGCCCGGCGCCAGCATCGAGGCCGCCACGGCGCAGGTCACGGCGGTCTCGCAGTCCGCGATCCGCATGATGCCGCCCGGCATCAGCCCGCCGCTCATCATTCGCTACAGCGCCTCCAACGTGCCCATCCTGCAGGCCGCGCTCGAGAGCGAGTCGCTGAGCGAGCAGCAGCTCTTCGATTACGCGGTCAACTTCATCCGCGCGGACATCGCCACGATCCGCGGCACGCAGATCCCGTACCCGTACGGCGGGAAGCAGCGCCAGATCATGGTCGACATCGACCCGCAGCGCCTCTTCGCCTGGGGGCTATCGCCGCGCGACGTGAACGCCGCCCTCGGGATGCAGAACGTCATCCTGCCCTCCGGCACGGCGAAGATGGGGGAGAACGAGTACCCCGTCATCATGAACAGCAGCCCCGAGGCGTTCGAGGAGCTCGGCAAGCTGCCGCTCAGGACCGTCAACGGGACGACGGTGTACCTCCGCGACGTCGCGAGCGTCCGCGACGGGAACGCGCCGCAGACGAACATGGTGCACGTCGAGGGCAAGCGCAGCGTGCTCCTCAGCGTCCTCAAGAACGGGAACGCGAGCACGCTCGACGTCACCTCGCGCATCCACGCGACGCTGCCGGCCACGCTGGAGAAGCTCCCGAAGGAGCTCAAGGTCTCGCTGCTCTTCGATCAGTCGATCTTCGTGCGCGCGGCGGTCGACGGCGTCGTGCACGAGGCGCTCATCGCCGCGGGGCTCACCGCGCTGATGATCCTGCTGTTCCTCGGGAGCTGGCGCAGCACGCTCATCGTCGTCATCAGCATCCCGCTCTCGATCCTCGTCTCGATCATCGCCCTGAACGCGCTCGGCTACACGCTCAACGTGATGACGCTCGGCGGGATGGCGCTCGCGGTCGGCATCCTCGTCGACGACGCCACGGTGGCGATCGAGAACATCCACCGCAACCTCGGGCAGCGGAAGCCGTTCATCCGCGCCATCATCGACGGGGCGCAGGAGATCGCCGTCCCGGCGCTCGTCGCCACGCTCTGCATCTGCATCGTGTTCGTGCCGGTGGCGTTCATCACCGGCGCCGCGAGGTCGCTCTTCGTGCCGATGGCCCTGGCGGTCGTCTTCGCCATGCTGATGTCGTACTTCCTGTCGCGGACGCTCGTCCCGACCCTCGTGCGCCTGCTGCTCGAGCGCGAGGCGGCGGAGCACGCGCACGGCCATGAAGGCGCGAAGAGCCTGTTCGGGCGCGTCTTCGCCGCGTTCAACCGCGCCTTCGACCGGCTGCGGGCGGCCTACGGCGGGTGGCTCGCGTGGGCGCTCGCGCACCGCGCCGGGTTCGTCGGCGTGTTCCTCGCGTTCGTCGCCGCCTCTGTCGCGCTCGTCCCGCTGCTCGGCCGCGACTTCTTCCCGAGCGTCGACGCGGGGCTCATCAAGCTCCACGTGCGCGGCGCGCCGGGCACCCGCCTCGAGGAGAGCGAGCGGCGCTTCGCCCGGATCGAGCAGACCATCCGGGAGGTGATCCCGCCGGACGAGATCCGCACGATGCTCGACACCATCGGGATCCCGGCGAGCGGCATCAACCTGTCGCTGAGCGAGGGCGCGCAGATCTCGTCGGCCGACGGGCAGATCTTCATCGCGCTCGAGGAGCACCACCGGCCGACGGCCGACTACGTCCGGCGGCTCCGCGCGAAGCTCAACGCGACGTACCCCGACACGACGTTCTTCTTCCTCGCCCCCGACATCTCGACGCAGGTGCTGAACTTCGGCCTCGCCGCGCCGATCAACGTCCAGGTCGTGGGCCCGATCGGCAAGGAGGACGACACCCTCGCCGTGGCGCAGCGGATCGCCGATCGCATGGAGAAGATCCCGGGCGCGGTGGACGTCCACCTCGCGCAGGTGCCGGCGAGGCCGCAGCTCCGCATCAACGTCGACCGCACCATGGCCGACCAGATGGGGCTCACCCAGCGCGACGTGGCGAGCGACGTCCTCGTGTCGCTCTCGTCGAGCGGGCAGACATCGCCGACCTACTGGCTCGACAAGCGCGGCGTGCAGTACCTCGTCGCCGTGCAGACCCCCCAGCACGCGATCGGGTCGATCGACGACCTGAACGCCACGCCGCTCTCGACCGGCGACGGCCGCCCCCAGCTCCTGTCCAACGTCGCCTCGCTGTCGCGCAGCACCGGCCCGGCCAACATCACCCACTACAACGTCGCGCGGACCTTCGACGTCCAGGCCAACGTCGACGGCACCGACCTCGGGTCGGTCGCGGACGCCGTCGCGCGCGTCGTCGACGAGCTCCGGCCCGAGCTGCCGCGCGGGACGAAGGTCACCATCAAGGGGCAGGCCGAGAGCATGGAGTCCTCGTTCCGGGGGCTCGGCTACGGGCTGATCTTCGCGGTCGTGCTCGTCTACCTGCTGATGGTCGTGAACTTCCAGTCGTGGCTCGACCCGCTCATCATCCTGATGGCGCTCCCGGGCGCGATCGCGGGCATCGCGTGGATGCTCTTCCTCACGCACACCACGCTGAGCGTGCCCGCGCTCATGGGCTCGATCATGTGCGTCGGCGTCGCGACCGCGAACAGCATCCTCGTCGTGACGTTCGCGAACGACCAGCGCAAGCTCGGCCGCGACGCGGGCGCCGCGGCGCTCGCCGCGGGCATGACGCGCCTCCGGCCGGTGCTCATGACCGCGCTCGCGATGATCTTCGGCATGCTGCCCATGTCGATCGGCCTGGGCGAGGGCGGCGAGCAGAACGCCCCGCTGGGCCGCGCGGTCGTCGGCGGGCTCATCGTCGCGACGATGACCACGCTCTTCTTCGTGCCCGTGATGTACAGCATCCTCCGGAACAAGGCGCCGGCCAGAGACCCGCTCGCAGAGGACCTATGAGCCCCCCCGATCCCCCTGCCCCCGCTCCGCCCCCGGGCCCTCCGGCCGACGATCTCGGGTTCCAGCTCCCCCCGCCCGCCGTGATGACGCGGACGCGCGGCGTCGCCCTCGGCGTGGGCGTGCTCGTCGTGCTCGGCGCGGCGTTCGCCTCGTCCTACCTGCCCCGCCGGAGCGCCCGCGCCGCGCTCGAGGAGGGCGTGCGCGCCGGCGAGGGCGCCGCCCCGCGCGTGGCGGTGATCGCGGCGCAGCCGGTGTCGAGCGACAGGGCGCTCGTCCTTCCGGGGAGCGTCCAGCCGCTCGAGGAGACGGTCGTCTACCCGCGCGTGAGCGGCTACGTGCGCAAGTGGCTCGTCGACATCGGCGACAGGGTCGAGGAGGGGCAGGTCCTCGCCGAGATCGACACGCCCGAGCTCGATCAGGAGCTCGCGCAGGCGCGCGCGCAGCTCGCGCAGGCGAACGCGGGCCTCGTGCAGGCCCGGGCCAACCGCGACCTGTCGATGTCGAGCGTGAAGCGCTACGAGCAGCTCGTGCCCGCGGGCGTGGCGCCGCAGGAGGAGCTCGAGCAGCGGCAGGGGCAGGCGCACGTCGCCGAGGCGAGCGTCACCGTGGCGCAGGCGGCGATCGCCGCGCAGCAGGCGAACATCCAGCGCCTCCTCGACCTGAAGAAGTTCGCGAAGATCGCCGCGCCGTTCGCCGGGACGGTCACCTCGCGCACGGTCGATCGCGGCGCCCTGGTCACGGCGGGCAACGCGACGCCGCTCTTCAAGATCTCGGCGACCGACCCGGTGCGCGTCTTCGTCGGCGTCCCGCAGGACGTCGCGCCCAGCGTGCGCGTCGACGCGCCCGCGAAGGTCACGGTGCGCGAGTTCGCGGGGCACCCGTTCCAGGGCACGGTCGCGCGAACCGCCGGCGCGCTCGACGCGGCGACCCGGACGATGAACACCGAGGTGCGGGTGCCGAACCCCGACGGCAAGCTCCTCGCGGGCATGTACGCGGAGGTCGCGCTGACGCTGCCCACGCCGCACCGCGCGCTCGAGATCCCGGCGACGTCGCTCTACAACGACGCGAAGGGGCTCCGCGTGGCCGTCGTGGACCCCGGGGGCAAGATCCGCTTCGTGCCCATCGTGATCGAGCGCGACACAGGCGCGACCCTCCATATCGCGACAGGGCTCGACGGGAGCGAGCGCATCGTGAAGCTCGCGAGCGCCGAGCTCGCCGACGGGATGGCCGTCGAGGTCATTCCGTGATGGGCCGCCGCCGCCCGGCGCGCGGGCGGCGTGGCAAGGAGAGCGTGAATGCCAGGGCGGAAGGAGACGATCGTCGGTTCTCCTGGCGCCCTGGCGGTCTCTTGAGCCGGGCTCTCGTGCCCGCTACTCGGCGAAGTACGCCGGAATGTCGATGAACTCCTGGGTGAACAGCGCCCTGAAGAACTCGATGTCGGTGCCGGGCTCCAGCTCGAGATACCGGGTGTACTCCAGCACGGTCTTGTTGCCGCAGGCCCGGGTCAGGTCCCCGAACGCGTAATACTCCTGCATGCCGAGCACAGGCTCCACGAGGCGCACGAGGATCTGCTTCTCCGTCTCGGAGCGATAGATGATCTCCTCGACGAGCGTGTTGCCCGCCGCGGAGAACTGGAATCGCGACGGGATCGTCTCCGGGCCTCCGCCGTCCAGCCACGTGAACGTCGGCGCCACGTCGGGGAGGACGGCCTCGACGAACCACTCGATGTCGCGGAGCACCGGCCAGACCTCGCCGATCGGAGCGTCGATCAGCACCCGCTGGTAGCTCAGGACCTGGTCCTCTCCGATGGGCGTGAACACGAACACGCTCTCTGTGTCTTCGTGGCAGGCGACCTTGCGCGCCGCGTTGTCGCCCGCGCCCGGCGCGCGGTCGTTTGCGGCCGCGTTGCCTGTCCAGAGCAGCGCGGCCATGCAGCTCGCGAGGACGGTCGAAAGGCACGTGGTGGCTCTCATTTCAAGCTCCTCTCGGTGACCTGGGGAGATGGCGGTTCGTTCGTCGGCGCGGCGCCCGAGGCGTCACGCGCGCGATCCAGCCCGCGAGGGATCCCGCGCTCGCGAACGTCCTGGACGCTCGCCGGCCAACCGGAGCAGCCTAGCAAGCTCATCGCTACGGCGTCGAGCGGAAAACCGACGGCGCCTTGCCGCGCGCATCGCAGGGCTCAGGTGTCGCGCGGTGTGGTCGCGTGGCGTCATCACCCGTGCAGGACACGCGCCGAACGGCGCAGCCGGCCCGGTGAGGAGCACCACCTCCCCGCGGAATGACCCCATCCGCGCCGCTGCGGTGAATGGCGAGCACGAGCGCCATCGCAGCGGAACCGGCGGGCTCTGCAGCGTCCGGCGCACGGCGCACGCCGCGCCGATGGCGCCAATTTACAGCAGGCGAGCGCTCGCCTACGATCCCCTCACAGCAGCACCACCGCTGGCGTGACAGGCACCCACGTTTTCACGACGAGCGAGGGAGCACCGGCGCCTCACAGCATCAGAGTTCGCGTCAGCGCCATGGGTGAATGCATGATGGAAGAGACAGCTCCTGCAGGTGCCTCCACGCCCGAGAGCGCGGAGCAGCGGATAGAAGCGCTGGAGAGGGTGCTCGCGAAGGCGCAGGCCGAGCTGGCGGACATGAGGTCGACCTACCAGAGCCTCCACGACATGCTCATGCATGCACGCACACCCATCTGCATGTGGCGGGGCGACGACTTCGTGTTCACCCTCGTGAACGAGAACTACTGCGCTTTCTTCCCGGGGCGTCAGCTCCTGGGCAAGCCGCTCGGCGAGGCGCTCCCCGAGGCGGTGGAGCAAGGGTTCATCGGTCTGCTCGGCGAGGTCTACCGCACCGGCAAGCCGTTCATCGGCAACGAGCTGCCCGTGAAGGTGTTCAACGCCGAGAAAGGCGGCGAGGAGCAGCGCTGGTTCAACGCCGTGTACGCGCCCGTCCGCGATGGGACGGGGGCCATCATCGGCGTGTGCCACTATGGCGTCGACATCACCGAGCAGGTGCAGGCGCGGCAGGCGGCGGAGGCGAAGGCCGACGAGCTGCGGCAGAGCGCCGAGCTGATCGCGGCGCAGCAGGAGACGATCCGCGCCCTGGGCACGCCCCTCCTGCCGCTGGCGAACGACGTGCTCGCGATGCCGCTGATCGGGCCGATCGACAGCCGGCGCTCCGAGCAGATCCTGGAGGGGCTGCTCCAGGGGGTCGCGAAGGTGGGCGCCTCGATGGTGATCCTCGACGTCACCGGCGTGGAGACGATCGACACGCAGGCCGCGAACGCGCTGGCGCGGGCCGCGCAGGCGCTGCGGCTCCTCGGGGCCCGCGTGCTGATCACCGGCATCCAGCCGACGATGGCGCAGGTCCTGGTGGAGCTCGGCGTGGATCTGGGCGGCATCGCCACCTACAGCACGTTGCAATCGGGCATCTCCGCCGCCATGAGCGGCAGGGCGCGTCCCGGCGGTCCGCCGCGCGACGCGCGCGGGCGCTGACGCGCCGTCACTGGACCGGCGTCGCCGCGAACGGGTTGAGCTGGTTGGTATACAGGTCCTCCGGCTTGATCTGCCCCTCCTTGATCTCGCCGTCTTTCACCAGCCAGTCGATCCAGATCTGGTATTCCTTCGCCGACAGGAGCCCTCCTTTGCCGGCGACGCCCATGCTGGTCCAGTACTTCACCACCGACGCGTCCTCGTTGCGCTGCCGCCGCTCGATGAGGCTCCGCAGGCGGTCCACCGCCTCGTCGCGCGGGGCGGCGCGCGCCCACTCGATGGCGCGCGCCGCGGCCTCCACGAGCTTGCGGGCGCTGTTCGGGTTCTCCTTTAGGAAGCGCGTCGTCAGCACGTAGCTGCCGGCGGTGAACTCGCCGAACAGCTCGAAGTCCGAGAACAGCGCCCGGATGCCGCCGCGCTCGAGCGCCTTGTCGCGCAGGACGTCGCCGAGGACCGCGACGTCGACCTGCTTCTGCCGGAGCGCCTGCTCCGCGCTCACGGGCGGCAGCACCACCAGCGTGACCTGCGCGATCTCGGCGCTCGTCAGCCCCTGGCGCGACAGGTACTCCTTCAGCATGAGCTCGTGGTGCGCGCCGAGCGTGTTCATGGCGACCTTCTTGCCGAGCAGGTCCCGAGCGGTCTTGATCGGGCTGTCCTCGGTCACGTAGAAGCCGCTCCACCGCTTCGCGTCGACCCCGTAGCTGCCCACCACCGCCCGGAGCGGTGCCCCGGCGGCGATCAGCTTGATCACCGCGCCGTTGAACGCGTGCCCGACATCGGTGTCGCCGGTGACCACCGTCTGGATGTCCTGAGGCCCGCTGATCGTGTTGCCCACGTAATTCAGCTTGATCGGGGCGAGGTAGCCCAGATCCTCCGCCAGCTCGAGCACCGAGACCGTGCCGGCGAACCCCTGATGCCGCAGCTCCAGCACCTCGTAGCCGCCCGCGGCCCCGTCGCCGTTGCCCTGGCCGCCGCCCGGCTCGGCCTTCGAGCAGGCCGCGAGCGAGAGCGCCGCGCAGAGCGCCGCCACGATCGAGCGGCGGGCGACGGTGAATCGAGATGTCGTGTGGGGATCGCGCATGACTCGGACCTCTGCTCCTCGCGTCTTCTGCTGGGTCGCTATTCGGCGGCCGCGGGCTCGGTCGATGTCGAGGGCACCGCCACCGCGCCCGACGTCCTCCGCGCCATGGCGAGGAGGGCGCCGAAGAGCACGGACAGGAGAAGGAACATGGCCTGGAGCCCCAGGGTCCGGCCCACGAGGCCGCCGACGGTGCTGCCGAACAGCCCTCCTGACGGCCCCACCAGCGCGTGCAGGCCGGCCACCTTCCCCCGCCCCACCCGCGCGCCGATCCGGGCGATGCGGGTGAGGTTCGCGATCTGCAAGAGGCCGAGGCCGAGCCCGAGGATCAGGCCGCCAGCGCGGAGCGGGGCGAGATCGCGCGACAGGCCGAGCAAGAGGAGCGCGCTCGGGACGAGGACGAGGCTCGCGAGATAGACGCGCTCGTGCCCGACCCGACCCACGAGGCCGCCCAGCGAGAACAGCGCGAAGATATAGGTCACGCCCTGCCACGCGAGCAGCCCGGAGGCGTCGGCCGCGGTCAGGTGAGCGACGGTGACGCCGATGGGGATGATGAAGAACATGAAGAACGAGTTGACCGACTGGGCCGCAAACTCGATCAGGCACACGCCGCGGAGCTCCATGTCCCGCGCGAGCAGGGCGAGATCGGACCGGACGCCCGAGAGGCGGAGCGCGCGCCCGGGCATGGACCGCGCCGCGTACCGGCCGAAGACGAGCGGCGACATCAGCACGGTGACCAGGAACGAGAGCCCGATGAGCTGGTAGGTGCCCGGGAAGCCCATCGCCTTGGTGAGGCCGGCCGCGAGCATGGGGCCGAGGAGGAACATGCCGATCATGTGGGTCGCGCGGTACCAGCCGGCCTTGCCCTCGCCCACCGTCTCGAGCTGCTGCATGAACACGGTGCTCAGCGACACGAAGCGCATCGGCATGAAGAAGCTGATCGCCGTCGTGAAGATCAGCAGGAACACCGGCGAAGGGACGGCCGGCAAGGCGATGTAGAGCGCCCCGGCCACGAGGCTCCCCAGCACGAACAGCCGCGAGGGCCCGAAGTGATCGACGAGGAGCCCGATGGGGATGCTCATGAGCAGCACCCCGATGCTCTGCGATCCGGCGATCAGCCCGAGGAGCGCCTCGTTCGCCCCGAGGTCCATCGCGTACAGCGTCGTGGTCACCTTGGCCACGCCGACGCTGATGCCCATGACCGAGGAGAGCGCCGCGAACACCAGAAGAAAGCGGTTCTTGTCGATGAAGGAGCGCAGTTGGACCTCGGGAGCCGGCTCGGATCGGGCCTGTCGCGCCGGCGCCTCGCGCGCGGGCCGCAGCGCCCCACGCGCAGCAACACCCATGCCGCGTCGTCCTTCGCGCGAGGGCGGCGCCTCCGGGGGCGCGCTGCTGCCCTGGCAACAGCCGGTGATGATCGGCTGCTCCGGCACGAGCAGGCCCCCACCGCTGCGCCGCGCCGGCTCCACCGCGCCGCGCGGGCGTCGCGCGCGGAAGCGGCCCTCCCGGCGCGCCGAGCCGGTACGCTCGCGCAAGAAACTTGCACACCGCATCGCGCCCGGTCGAGACTGCCGCGCGCGCCGGTGTCCATGGCGTGGGACCCGGGGCCACTGGCCGCCTCGCAACGTGGCATGGCGGCGCGAGCAGCACGCTTTGCACGGGGGGTTGTGCTCGCTTTGTTGTTGCTCCCGTCGTTTCCAGGGTGGTAGTGGTCCACGGCATGAAATTCCCCGCGATTCATGTGTTGATTGCGTCATTCGCGCTCTCTGCGACCGCCGGGTGTGGCTTGAAGCCGTACGGCGACGTGCGCGTCGTGAGGAGGACCAAGGTCGGCGGTGAGCTCGCGATCCTCGGTGACCGCGAGGTGGCCATGCAGAAGGCCAACACCACGATGGCCACGACCTGCGGCGGCCCCGAGAGCTTCGAGATCGTCGAAGAGGGCGAGACCGTGGTGGGCGAGGAGTCCACGTCGGAGACCAGCGAGCGCCGCGAGAAGGACTTCTTCGGCCCGAAGCGGCGGAAAGAGGAGAGCACCAGCACGACGCAGAAGACCGAGTGGCGCGTGAAGTACGAGTGCAAGAAGGACGAGCCGGCCGCCGAGAAGGCGCCCGCGGACGAGGCCGCCCCCGCGGACGGCGCCGCGCCTGCGGACGACGGGTCGGGCGCCGTCGAGGGCAAGACCGAAGGGCGCCGCATTCACGAGGTCATCATCCGCTTCTGACGCGCGTCTCCGCGCGGCGCGCCTTGCAGGACACGAGCGCCAGCGCAGAGCTTCATGACGTCGTGAAGGGCCGAGAAGGCCGGCCCTGAAGACGTAGCCCAGATCACAAATATTCCGGAGCGCTGGCGGCTTGAAATCGCTTTCCTCAAGCGGCTCGCGGTAAGATCCGGAACAGCATGGACGTTAGCCAGTTCATCGAGCGCGCGGCGGCCGCGCCGTCGTTGCTTCTCGCGACCGACTTCGACGGGACGATCGCCGAGATCGCCGCGGTCTCGGGCGGGGCGGCCGCGGCGCCGGTCGCGCTCCAGGCGCTCCAGGCGCTCTCGCGCGCGCCGGCGACGGCCGTGGCGATCGTCACGGGCAGGACGATCCACGACGTGGCGGCGCGCACGGCGGCCCTCGATGCGGTCTGGCTCGTGGGCGAGCACGGGGCCGAGATCGCGGCGCCGGGCGGGGCGCTGGTGTACCAGGCGGAGGCGCCGGTCGAGCTGCTCGACGCGCTGGAGCGCGACGCGGACGAGATCGCGCGGCGGGTGCCGGCGTTCTGGGTCCAGCGCAAGCGCTGCTCGATCGCGCTGCACTGGCGGCTCGTCGCGGCCGAGGACCGGCCGGCGGCGTTCGCCGCGCTCGAGGTGTGGGCGGACGCGGCGCGGCGGAGGGGGCTCGTGGTCATGGAGGGGCGCAGCATCCACGAGGCGCGGGACGCCGCGCACGACAAGGGCGGCGCCCTCGCGTTCATGCTGGCGCGGCTGCCGCCGGGGACGCTGATGGTCTACGCGGGCGACGACACCACGGACGAGCCGGCGATCGCGGCTGCCCGGGCGAACGGGGGCGTGGGCGTGTACATCGCCTCGTCGGAGCGGCCGGTACCGCGGGTCCAGCCCGATCTGACGCTCGATGAGCCCGAGGCGTGGAGTGCGCTGCTCCGGGAGGTCGCGGCGCGGCGCGGCGGGCTCGTCAGCGCGGCGGCGCTGCGCTCGGCGTGAGCGGGCGCTGAGCGGGCTCGCCCGCGAGCGCGCTCTGCCGGCGCGCCCGTGACGCGCGCTGGCGAAGGGCGCGGAGCGATGGTGTACGCTGACGCGCATGGCCATCACGCGACTCACGAAGCCCGATTCGAAGTTTCGCCTGGACGACGTCTCGACCGACCCGCCCCGCGACGCGAGCAAGCAGGAGTCGACCGAGCGGCTCCACGATCTCGGCAAGGAGCTGCTCGAGCTGCAGGAGCTCATGTGGGGGGCGCGGACGCACAGCGTGCTCATCGTCCTCCAGGGCCGCGACGCGGCCGGCAAGGACGGCGCGATCAAGAACGTGGTCGGCGCGCTCAACCCGCGCGGCGTCTCGGTGAGCTCGTTCGGCGTTCCGACGAAGGAGGAGCGGGAGCACGACTTCCTGTGGCGGATCCACCGGCAGGCGCCGCGCGCAGGGGAGTTCTCGATCTTCAACCGCTCCCACTACGAGGACGTGCTCGTCGTGCGCGTGCACGATCTGGAGCCGAAATCGCGCTGGGGCGAGCGCTACGACCACATCAACGATTTCGAGGAGCTCCTGGCCGAGCACGGGACCATCGTGATCAAGTTCTTCCTGCACATCAGCAAGAAGGAGCAGGAGAAGCGCCTCCTGGAGCGCGAGGAGAACCCGTCGACGGCCTGGAAGCTCAACGTGAACGACTGGAAGGAGCGGGAGCACTGGGACGAGTACACGGAGGCGTACGAGGACGTCTTCCAGCGCTGCGCCTCCAAGCACGCGCCCTGGGTCATCGTCCCGGCCGACGCCAAGTGGTACCGCAACATCGTTGTCGCGGAGACGGTGGCCGAGGCGATGAGGGAGCACCGCGACGAGTGGCTGGAGACGCTGGATCGGAGCGGGAGGGCGGGGCGCGAGGAGCTCGAGCAGTATCGAAAGTCGAAGGGAGTCCGGCAGAAGGGGTGAGCGGTTGGTGAGGCGGAGAGGCGCGGCGTCGGGCAGCGCGCGGCCGACGTTGGGCCCGCGCGGGCGAGACCGCCTTCCACTTGACAGAGCACCGGGCCGCTCTGACGACCTCCCGCAAGCTGCGGATCGGAGACTCCCCTCGTTACATGGATGGGCGGCGTATAGCCACGTAGCGGCCGTCCCCGCATACTGCCGATGCACGCGTCATCAAGCCGATAGAGCCCATCGAATCCGTCCTTTCTAGAATTCGGCATCACGGTCTCCACTTCATGAAGCGAGGGGCCGCCCGTACTACGTAGCTTGGCGGGACAGGACCCTGGCAGAGTTTGCCGGCCGGTTTGGCCGGGTCGGCAGAAACTGCCAGCTCGACAGGCGTTACCAGGCTGCCGCCCGAGGACCTCGAAGGGAGCGCTCGCGCGCGCGGCACGTTCCTCGAGCGCCACCCGCGTCACGCGGCCGCCGCCATGCGGCCGCGGCGTTCGCTCCCGCGAATGGCTTCGCCGATCCTCGGCTGGCGGCCGTCTCTCCGGTGCGGCGTGGCTGCCTTGAACGATCTTGCGCTTCACGACGCGCCATGATGGAGCACCGCCGTGAGCCAGCCATCCGAGAAACCCTCGAGTACGATGACCCTCGATCTTTCGGACCAAGTCGGAGGCGACAGCGCTGCCCGCTACCTCCTGGTCATCGACAGCGCATCATCGCGCCGGGTCGACCTGCCGCGGGATGGCAGCCTGATCGTGGGCCGCTCGCCGGAAGCGGACATTCGGATCGACGCGCGCGGCGTCTCTCGGCAGCACGCGCGGATCATCATCGCCAACGGCGAGGTCCAGGTCGCCGATCTGAACAGCCACAACGGAACGCTGGTCAATGGCGCCCGTCTTGCAGGCTCCCGCGTGCTGTGCTCCGGCGAGGTCGTCACGGTGGGTGATACCCTCCTCACGCTCTGGCGCGAGCCCCAGGTGGTCAGCCGCTCCGCTGTCGACTGGGGCCGGCTTCGCCAGCGGCTCGGCGAGGAGCTCGAGCGCGCCAGCGACTATGCGCGTCCCCTGGCCGTGCTGGCTGTATCGCTGAGCAACATCCCCCGTCGCGCAGTCGTCGAGGAAAAGGCCGCGGCGGCGCTCCGGCTCATGGACGTCTTCGCGTGGAATGGCGACACGGAGCTCGTCGCAATCCTACCCGAGCTCGGCGGCGAAGCGGCGCGCTCGGCGGCGCTCGATCTCCTCGAGGCGCTCGCGCCGGTAACGAACGAGGTGCGCGGCGGGCTCGCCGCCTATCCGATCGACGGGTGCGACGCCGACACGCTCCTCTGCGGCGCGCGCGCGGCCGCCGCGGTCGCCGGGGCCGGCGCGGTCGCCCTGGTGGCCGATACCGCGATAGAGCACATCATCGGGAGTTCCCGCGTCGTCCTCGCGGATCCCGCGATGATCCGCCTCTTCAAGCTCATCGGTGACCTCGCAAAGAGCGATCTGACCGTGCTGGTCCTCGGCGAGACGGGCGCTGGCAAGGAGAACGCCGCCGCCGCGCTCCACCACTGGTCCGCGCGGGCGCGGCGGCCGTTCGTCACGCTGAACTGCGCGGCCATCCCCGAGTCGCTCGTCGAGAGCGAGCTGTTCGGCCACGAACGAGGGGCGTTCTCCGACGCGAAGGCGCCCAAGCCCGGCCTGCTCGAGCGGGCCAACGGCGGCACGCTGTTCCTCGACGAAGTGGGCGAGCTCTCGCTCTTGGTGCAGGCCAAACTGCTGCGTGCCCTAGAGGCGCGTCGGTTCACGCGCGTCGGGGATGTGAAGGAGCGCGACGTCGATCTCCGCATCGTGGCCGCGACCAACCGCGACCTCGAGGCCGAGTGCGCTGCTGGCCGGTTCCGCAAGGACCTGCTCTTTCGCCTGAACACGTGCGTCGTCCATCTCCCGCCGCTCCGGCATCGCCCGCGCGAGATCCCCATCCTGGCCCGCTTGTTCCTCGAGCAGGCGTGCGCCCGAGCCGGGCGGCCCGCGCGCCAGCTCTCCGACGCCGCGCTGCGTACGCTCCTTGCTTACCCGTTTGAAGGGAACGTGCGCGAACTGAAGAACGCCATGGACTACGCGAGCGCCACCACGGCGACCGACAGTATCGAGCCCCAGGACCTGCCCGGGCGGATGACGGGGCGGGCGTCGGCCCCGCCGCCGATCTCCGGGAGCGCCGCGCCGTCCGCGGCCGCGCTCCCGCAGTTCCGGCCCCTCGCCGAGGAGATCAAGGACCTGGAGAGCCAGCGGATCCAGGAGGCGCTCGACGCGGCCGGCGGGGTGCAGACGCGCGCCGCGGCCCTCCTCGGCATGCCGATCCGGACCTTCTCTTCGAAGCTCAAGCAATACGGCATCGTTCCACGCAAGGTGAGGGGCCAGCCATGAAGCGACAACCGGGGGAGTGGTCGCTACCGGAAGCGTTCGAAGAATACCGGATCATCCGCCGCCTCGGACAGGGGGCGATGGGCCAAGTGTATCTCGCCGAGGATCAGCTGCTCAATCGCCTCGTGGCGATCAAGTTCATCGCAGCGGAGTCGCCCTCCGTGGACGCACGCGAGCGCTTCTTCGTGGAGGCGCGGGCCGTCGCCCGGCTGTCGCATCCCAACGTCGTCGCGGTTCATCGTGTCGGCGAGGTGCAGCGTCGACCGTTCCTGGTCTCCGAATACGTACGCGGGCAGAGTCTCAACGCGATCGCGAAGCCGGTGCCGTCTCGCCGCGCGCTGGAGATCGCGATCGACCTCGCGCGCGGGCTTGCGGCCGCGCACCGCCGGGGCGTACTCCATCGCGACATCAAGCCTGCCAACGCGGTCGTTTCCGAAGAGGGCACGGTGAAGGTGCTCGATTTCGGGCTGGCGGAGCTCTCGCCCGAGGACGATCCGAGTCGTGCGGAGGTGCCGGATCTGGGGGCGGAGGGCACCGTCGGGCGCCCCGGAGGCGAAGACGCCGACCCGGACGGCGTCGTGTCCACGGCGGACGAGAGCGCGTCGCCTCTACCCCCGCGTGTCCGCGACGTGGCCCTGGAGTCGACCGCCGACGTGCCGCTGGCGCAGGCGCTGGCGGCCACCGACGCGGCGCCACCGGGTAGCGGAGCGCGGACGGCGCCGCGCGCGGCCACGGGCCTCGTCACCCGCCGCCGGTGCATCGAAGGGACGCCGGGCTACATGGCCCCCGAGATCTGGCGCGGCGAGCCCGCGACGCCGCGCGCGGACGTCTATGCGCTGGGCGTCGTTGTCTACGAGCTCTGCACCGGCTCGCGGCCCCACAGCAACCCGGAGCTCCTCGCGCTCATGTGGGCGACGATCGAGAACGACGCGCCCCCGCTCGCGCAAGCCGCACCCGGCGTCGATCCCCGGCTCGCCGCGGTCGTGGATCGCTGCCTCGCCCGGGACGCAGCCCGGCGCTTCGCCGACGGCGACGCGCTCCGTGAGGCCCTCGAGCAGATCGCCGCCCCGGAGGCCGGCCCGGCGTCCCTCCCCGAGGGCAACCCGTACCGGGGCCTCCTCGCGTTCGAGGCCGCGCACCGGCGCCTGTTTTTCGGTCGCGGCGCCGAGGTCCTCGCCATCCTCGACCGGCTCCGCGCCGAGCCGTTCCTCCTCGTCGCCGGCGACTCGGGGATGGGCAAGTCGTCGCTCTGTCGCGCGGGCGTGCTGCCCGCGGTCGCCGACGGCGCGCTCGGGCCCCGTGTCGCGACCGCCACCGTGACCCCAGGCCGGCATCCGCTCGACAGCCTCGCCGCCGCGCTCCTGCCGCTGCTCGACGACGACGGTACGACGGACGAGGCCACGCTGGCGGCCCGCATCCGCGCCGAGCCGGGCGCGGTCGCGCGGGTGCTCCGGCGGCGTCACGGCGAGGTGCTGCTGTTCGTCGATCAGCTGGAGGAGCTCTGTACGTACGCGCCGCTCGGCGAGGCGGAGGCGACGGCCGAGGCGCTCGGCGCGCTCGCCGACGGGGCGTGCGGCCTGCGCATCCTGGCCGCCGCGCGCAGCGACTTCCTCACGCGGCTGTCCGCGCTGCCAGGGCTCAGCGACGCGATCTCGAGGGCGCTCTACCTGCTGCGCCCGCTCACCGCCGAGCGGCTGCGCGAGGCCGTGACCGGACCCGCTGCCGCCAAGGGGGTCTCGTTCGAGTCCGAGGCGGTCGTCGAGGCCCTGGTGCAGGCGGCGCTGCACGCCGAGGGCGGGCTGCCGCTGCTCCAGTTCGCGCTGGAGGAGCTCTGGGAGGCCCGCGACGCGGCGCGGAGGGTGATCCCGGCCTCGGCGCTCGACGCCATCGGCGGCGTGAGCGGAGCGCTCGCGCGGCACGCGGACGAGGTGCTCGCGCGCTTGCTGCCGCTGCAGCGCGCGGCCGCGCAGGCGATGCTGCTCGCGCTCGTCACGGCGGAGGGGGCGCGGGCCTGGCGCGCCGAGGCGGAGCTGCTCTCCGCCGCCAGCGCGTCGCCAGCGGCGGCAGCCGCGCTGTCAGCGCTCGTGCGCGGGCGGCTGCTCGTCGCCCGCCAGGCCGAGGGGGGTGCGGGGTCGGTCTACGGCATCGCGCACGAGGCGCTGATCACCGGCTGGGACACGCTGCGCGGGTGGATCGGCCGCGACATCGAGGGGCGCGCGCTGCGGCAGAAGCTCGAGCGGGCCGCCGCCGAATGGGAGCGCGCGGGGCGGGCCGCGGAAGCCCTCTGGGGTGAGCGGCTGCTCTCGGCGGCGTCCCGGATCGGGGAGGCCTCGCTCGCGGCGCGTGAGACGGCGTTTCTGGCGGCGTCGCGCCGCGCGGCTCGGCGGCGACGCGTCGGCCGCTGGGCGGCCGCGCTCGTCGTGCCGATCGTCATCGGGTTCACGTTCGGATGCATGCGGCTCACCGCGCACCGGGATCTCACGCGGCGCGTGGATGACGCGCGGCTCGCGCTGGAGCAGGCGCGCGCCGCCCGCGCGGAGCTCGATCGGTTGAGGCGCGACGCGTTCGCGCGCTTCGACGCGGGCCAGAGCGAGCTCGCAGAGCCGGCCTGGGATCAGGCGCGCCGGCGGGGCGCCACGGTGGAGCGAGCCTATGCGGAGGTCTCGGGGCGCCTCGAGCTCATCGTGCTCCAGGACGGCGATCGGCAGGATGCGCGCGAGATGTTCGTCGACGCGCTCTGCGAGCGCGCCGCGCTGGCCGATCAGGACGGGCGCGCCGCGGAGCGCGACGAGCTCGTGCGGCAGCTCAGGCTCCACGAGCGCCGGCAAGACGGCTGCTGGGACGCGTCTGCGCGGCTCTCGGTGGAGACGTCGCCGCCGGGCGCCGAGGTCTCGATGGAGCGGGTCGAGCTCGACGCCGCGCCGCGCGATGCCGAGCGGCTGGGGGTGACGCCGATCGTCGCTCGGCAGATCGCCCCCGGCTCGGTGATCTTCACCTTCTCGGCGCCTGGCCGGGCTCGGGTGCGGCTGCCGCTCATGCTCGGCCGCGGCGACGTGCAGCGGGTGGTCCTCGACCTGCCGGCCGAGACGGCCATCCCGCGCGGCTACGTCTACGTGCCGCCGGGACGCTTCCTGTACGGCAGCGTCGGCGAAGCGCGGAACTATTATCTCAGCCAGCCGCTGCACCCGGTCGAGACGGGCGCCTACCTCATCGCGCAGAACGAGACCACGTTCGCCGAGTGGATCGAGTTCCTGCGCGCCCTGCCGCCGGAGGAACGGCGAGAGCTGCTGCCAAGGGCGAGCGCGTCCGGGATGACCGTCGCGCTCGAGGAGCTGGCGGACGGTGACTTCCAGCTCACGTTCGGGCCGGAGGCGGCCCCAGTCGTCGCTCGGACAGGAGACCCGATCCGGTACCGGGGTCGCGACCGTCGGGGCGCCCAGGATTGGCTGCGCGTCCCCGTGCTTGGCGTCTCGTTCGACGATGCGCTCGCCTATTCCGCCTGGCTCGGCCGATCGGGCCGTGTCCCTGGCGCGCGCGTCTGTGACGAGCGGGAATGGGAGCGGGCGGCGCGCGGCGCCGATGGCCGCACGTTCCCCTGGGGCGAGCACCTGGATGCCGACGTGACGAACCACGAGCCGACCTACGGCCGCAACCTCCTCGGCTTCGGCCCCGACGAAGTTGGTATACGCCCTGCTTCCCGCAGTCCGCTCGGAGTCCACGATCTGGCTGGCAACGCCTGGGAGTGGGCTTCGTCCGCGGAGGGCGCAGGTGTACCTGTCGTGCGCGGCGGGAGCTTCTTCTCGCCTAGCAGCGACATCAGGGCGGAGAACCGCTCGCCTGATGTGCGGGCGCGCCGGGACGTGTTCGCCGGGGTCCGCGTCTGCGCCACGCCGCGGTAGCCATGACATGCGTGCTCGCCAGCACGCCGACAGAGGGGAGAGCACAACATGATCCATGGGGGCTTGATGTCTCGTTACCGAGCGCTGCAACTCAACTCGCGCTCTACCGGCGGCGGCGCTGTTCGCTCCCGTCCGGGGAAGGTGTGTACGCCGGCAATTCTCGCGTTGTCCGCGCTCTTGGTCTGCGCATCCGGGTGCGTTACGCCTTCCTCCTCGCCTCCCGACGAAACTGCGGAGGAGATTCCGTCGCCCGCGCCGCCGGAGCCTCCCGAGGTAATTTCGCCGCGATGGGAGGAATGCATCCCGTTGAACGTGCCGTTCGCCGAACTGCTCGGCAGGAAGCTGAACGGGACCAGGATCGCTGGCCATGTCTACTTTTCCCTGAGCTCGATTCACGACGCGCAGGATCGCCCGATCGAGGGCGTGCGGCTCGAGGGAGGCGCTCTCGTCCGCGACGCGGCCGCTCTGTCGCTCCAGGGCGGAGGGGATACGGATCTACAGGCCGAGCAATGGACAGACGTCAAGCTCCGCGGATTCTTCGACAACTGCACGCTGGACGACACGATGGATCTCCCAATTTTCGCGAGGATCGTCGATGCGAGGATCCACCCGGGCCTCCCCGGCGCGTCGGTGTATTATGTGGAGGTCCAGGATCCACGGCCGAGCGAGCCGGGCGCGGAGCCCGAATTTGTCCAGCTCTGCGAAGGCGAACCAGCCCTCGTGGTCCCGGGCAGCTGGGACGAGAAGGGGGTTCACAGGAACGAGAATGGCCTGTTCAGCTTTGCGTGCCCCAATACCGCCGCCGCAAAGTGCGTGGACCCGTGGAACTACCACCCGGGGTACGTCGACCAGAACCCGAACCTCCCCTCGCTGTACGATGCCTGCATAAGAATGACGATCGCCGACTACTGCGGAGATGGCGTTTCAGCGACCCGGGACAACACATGGATCGACGTCTGGGATAGCGAGAACATAGAGGCACCCGGCTCGCAGGAAGGACAGTACTTCGAAGCTGCCTGGACCTTGAAGGGCGCGGTCTGCATGCATCATCCGCGCTGGCCGGATCGCTTGAGACAAGAATGCCGTGACAGGATTCCGACGTGCAACTCTGCAGAGGAAGCCCAGAAGCTGGTGCGTCCTGGCACAGCACTCCTCTTCAACTCGTCGGCGTTGCGCCTCAGCGGGCGAAGTGATGTTCCGGAGGGGACCGCTCGCGCATGGGAATAGCGAGCTGGACGAGCAGCACGGGAGGAAGAATAGCGAACAGCGAGGGCCCAAGGGCCGCAGTTCACCAAAGCGAATGGAGAATGGCCATGGCCTCTCGACATAATTTCAAGGTGTACCAGACGCCCCTCGCCGCAGTCAGCTTGTTGGCGGCAGCCGTTGGCGGACCCACCGGGTGCTCGGGCGACGGGATGGAGCACGACGATTCGTCAGACCACCACGCTGAACCACCGCCGGCTGAACCATCAGCGAAGGAAAGCTCCGACTCCTCGGATAGGTCGGAGCGCGAGGACCCGGGAGACCAGGGCACCGCTACTGCGACTGGAGAGTGCGATTACAAGTGGATCCCTGAGCTGGGCAAGCCGGTTCGAGAGGACAACGAGGTGCTGTCCGCGGTGGGCATCCTCGAGCAGCAAGTAGGCAATGAGTTCAAGACGATCTGCACTGGCTCGCTTATCGGCACGAAGAAGGTACTCACCGCATGTCATTGCAAGAAAGCAATCATCGACACCGATAACACGGTCTGGTTCCGTCGTCGTTCCGACCGGCTCAAAGTTGGCAAGCAGGCAGCTTCCTGCGACCCGTCCAGTCGCGAAGGTGGGTTCAACGGCGTGGGCAGCGATGTCGCCATCCTGTACCTCGAGAAGGGCGCCAACGAGCCCGCTATTCCGCTCGAGGCTCGCACGCTCACCGAGGACGAGATCACGGAAGGCGAGTCCCTCACCGCCGTCGGCCACTTCTTCCAGAGGAACGGAAAGACCCCAAATGAACCTGACGGCCAGGTCGCCAGTCTCGCGCTTCGCGCTACTCGGGACCAGTTCCTTAAGAAAGCATTCAAGACACTGAAGAACTTCAACAACTGCCTCGCTGAATACTGGAAAGAAGACACAGCCACCGACTTACGCTTCGAAGAGGTAACATGGGAATTCAACAGGGATGGAATAGACTGGATCGACAATGAATTCAGCCCGGCGACAAATGGATCCGACGGAAATAACTCTACCACGGATGTGACACACACGACGGACAGCTACGGTATCTTCAACATGTCGCTGCTCGAGAACTATCAGGCGTGGTTCGACGGCGGCCTCGACGGCGCTCAACCTTGCAAGGGCGATTCGGGCGCCCCTCTCGTAAGGCGGACGGACGCAGGGTTCGCGGTGTACGGCGTCGTGTCTGGCAGCATCAATCTCGACGTCTCAGAGCCCAGGTGCGCCTTCGGCGCCGTCTACGCGATCTTCACCGAAGAGACCCTGACGTGGCTAAAGGGCTTGCGTGATCCCAGGGAATGGCCTGAGTTCGAGGCTGAGCGGACGACACCGCAGCCGGGCATCTGGACGGCGGCAGCCAACGCCCAAGTAGACCGCCCGCTCACGAGCGCCGGCGCGCCCTGAGCGTCGCGCTCACCGGGGCTCGGCTCCGGGCCACCGCCGCTGCGCATCGCGCGTTCGTCCGGTACACGCGCGGTGGCGCACGATGAAGTCTACCACGCCGAGCGTCCCTGATCCCGACCGCCTGAATCGCGCTGGTATGTCGGATTCTGACCAAGCTCCGCCGGGGTGCTTGCCCTATGCCGCCTACTTGCCGCCTCTCGCGCTCGCGACCTCCGCGAACCAGGCGCGCAGCGGGCGCGTCCCGCGCGCGGGAGCCACCGAGTCGGACGCCGTCACGGCCGCCACGAACTCCAGCAGATCCGACAGCCGCGGGTGGAACCCCGCGAGCAGCACGCTCGTCGCCCGGAACACCCCCGCCGGGACATGGACGATCTGCCCCTTCTTGCCCACGGCGTCGAACGCGAGCCGCATCACCTCGTCGCGGGTCATGACGTCGGGCCCGCCCACGGGCACCACGTCAGGGCCCCCAGCGAGCACCTCGGCGAGCGCCTCCGCGACGTCGACGGGGTGCGCCGGGTTGGTCCTCGCCAGGCCGTCGCCGACCACCACGCCGAGGCCGGCGCGGGCCATCGTGATCATGTCGCTCAGCGCGGTGTAGATGCCGGTGGGGCGCACGAACGAGAACGCGATGCCCGAGGCGCGAATCAGCTCCTCCATCTGGAGGTGCGCGGACAGATAACGGGTGTGGGCGTAGCCCGGGCCCGGGTGCGCCGAGAGGTAGACGAAGCGCCTTGTCCCCGCCCGCTTCGCGGCCTCGAGCAGGTGCGTGTTCGCCACCACGTCGACGTCGTGATAGCTCCTGCGCTCGCGCAGCGACATCGAGACATTCGCGCCGAGGCAGGAGACGAGGACATCGATGCCGTCGAGCGCGCCGGCGACGGCCCCCGGCTCCGCGGCGTCGGCGACGACGACCTCGGAGGCGAGGCCGCAGATACGCGCGGCGTTCGCCTCGGCGCGGGAGAGGGTGCGCACGAAGTGCCCCCGGGCGCGGAGCAGGCGCAGGAGCTCGAGGCCGACCGCGCCGGTGGCGCCGGCGAGGAGGATCCGCTGCACGGTCATCGATTCACCCGGACCATCCGCACGTGCGGTATGCCCGCCTCGTCGAAGATCGGCCCTTCCTCGATGAATCCGAGCTTGCGGTAAAACGGCGCGGCGGCGACCTGGGCGTCCAGGACCAGCGCGCGCGCGCCCTGCGCGGCCCCGATGCGGATCGCCTCCTCGAGCAGGCGCCGCCCGAGGCCGGCGCCGCGGAGGTCCTTCCGGACGGCGACGCGGCCCACCTTGAGCGCGTCCCCGTACGGCACGATCCGCATCGTCGCGACGACCTCCTCGCCCTCCAGGACCACGTAGTGCTGCGCGCCCTCGTCGAGCTCGTCGACCTCGATGTCCGCGGGCACGGCCTGCTCGACGACGAAGACCTCGCGGCGCAGGCGCAGCGCGCCGGCGTACAGCGGAGAGTCGCTGCGGATCGGGAGGATGTCGGTGCTCATCTCTTCGGCTCCCTTTACATCACGTACGTCCGACGTACGTCCTACAGCCCAGAGGCGGCCCCGCGCTCGGGCCGCGGGCGCTTCGTGCGCTGTGCGCTGTCACGAGCGCCGCGTCCACCGGATTCAGCAGGCCCTGGAGCCGCTCTACCACCACGAGCTAGCCTGATCCCGACATGAAGATCATGACCTTCAACATCCTCTTCGGCGGCGAGGACCGGTTCGACGCGATCCTCGCGATCGTCGCCGCCGCGCGCCCGGACCTGCTCGTCCTCCAGGAGTGCGTGGGCTGGGAGGACGGCGCCCGGCTCCGGGCCGTCGCGGAGGCGATCGGCGCGCCGGCGGGCGAGCGGCACGCGGTGCTCGGCCGCGCCAACCCGCGGCCGAACGGCCGGCGCAACCACGTCGTCGTTGTCAGCCGGGCGCCGCTCGCGCAGGCGCGCGTGCACGCGCCCGAGACGCTCGCCCACTGCCTCGTCGAGGTCGAGCTCTCGCTCGCCGGCGAGCCGCTCGTGGTGCTCGGCACCCACCTCAACGCCGGCAGCGAGGACCGCAGGATCAGCGAGGCCCGCTGGCTGCTCTCCCTCGTGCCGCCCGCCCGGTTCGCCGCGGGCCTCTGGGCGCTCGTCGGCGACCTCAACGCGCTGTCGCGGCGCGACCCCTACCCCGCCGACCTCGACGCGCGCCTCGCGACCGCCGGCATCGAGAAATACGGCAGCCCGCCGCGATTCGACACGATGGACACCCTCGAGGCGTTCGGCTGGACCGACGCCCTGCTCCTCCGGCCGAGCTCCCCGCGCTGGGCCACCGCGCTGCGCGGGCGCGCCGGCGCGCAGGTGGAGACGCGGACCGACTATGTGCTGCTCTCACCGCGGCTGTCCGGGCGGCTCTCGATGGCCGACGTCATCGACGTGGGCGCCGCGTCCGATCACCACGCCGTCGTCGCCGATCTCGCCTGAGCCCACGCGACGCGCCGGCGCGCCCGCGGGTCGCGCCGCGCGCCGCCCACGCCCCTCTGCCCCCCTCGGACGTCCCCCGGAGCAACAGCGAAGCACGCTTCGAGCAATAGCCATGCATCGTTGCGGCGAGGTCGAATCATGGCGACCCCACTGTAACAATACACCTCACTCGGCGTGATGTTCCTCTCAAGCGGCGACCGATGGCGCTGCATCGCCCACATCGCCGCGTGACGCGCGCGGAGAGCTCCGCTACGCGATCTCTTCGGCCTGCGCCATGGACTCACCTTACGGCCTGCACGCTGGCAGCATCATCGGCGGCGATTTCGAGGTCGTGCGTCCGCTCGGCTCGGGCGGGATGGGCAGCGTCTATCTCTGCCGCCAGCGCAGCACCGCGCGCCAGCGCGCCGTGAAGGTCATGCACCCGATGCGCGCCGGCGACCCCGAGCAGCGCCGCCGCTTCGAGCAAGAGGCGCTGGCCCCAGGGCTCATCGGGTCGCCGCACATCGTCGACGTGCTCATCGCCGGGGTCGACCCGGCGTCGAGCCTGCCCTACCTCGCGATGGAGCTCCTCCACGGCGAGACCCTCTCGGCCTGCGTCGCGCGGAGAGGCCCGCTCCCGATCGCCGAGGCGCGCCGCGTCCTCGATCAGCTCGGGCGCGCCCTGGAGGCCGCGCACAACGCGGGCATCGTCCACCGCGATCTCAAGCCCGAGAACGTCTTCCTCGAAGACGCCGGCGACGGCGCCCCGCCGCGGGTCAAGCTCCTCGATTTCGGCATCGCCAAGATCATCGACCAGGCGCGCGACTCCATGACGGGCGCCGTCGGCACGCCCCTCTGGATGGCCCCCGAGCAGGCGGGCATGAGCCCCGCGGCGCTCCCCCAGAGCGACGTCTGGGCCTATGGGCTCCTCGCGTTCTTCGTCCTCACGGGCGAGGTCTTCTGGGAAGGCCGCGGGCTACCGGCGCTGCTCCGGGAGATCGTGCTCGACCCCATCCCCGCCGCGAGCCGGCGCGCAGCTGACCTCGGGCTCCCGCCGCTCCTCGCGGGGTTCGACGCGTGGTTCGCCCGCTGCGTCGCGCGCGACCCGTTCGCCCGGTTCACCAGCGCGTCCACGATGTGGCCCGCCCTCGAGCGCCTCCTCGACACCGCCGCGCTCGCGCCCCCGGCCGGGCCGCCCGCGCCCGGCGCCGCGGAGGCGCGCCGCCGCAGCGGGCCCCCGCAACCGGGAGCCTCCTTCGGCGGCACGGGCGCGGAGCAGACGCCGCCGCCGAGCCACGCCCACAGCAAGACCGTCACGGTCTCGTGCTTTCAGGGCGACGACGATCGCGCGGCGGCGGACGCTGCCCCCCTCGCCGGCGCGGCGGCGGGCGCTCACCCCCTCGACGGCGCGGGCCGACCGGCGGCGCAGGACGACACCCGCGCTGTAGACAGGCGGCCCGGGGATCCGGAGCGCGCGCGGCCGGAGTCCGCCTACCCAGCGCCCCCCGCGAGCGCGGCGCTGTACCGCGGCCAGGGCAACAGCGGGGCGACGGAGCCGATCCTCCACGCGGTGGATGACGATCACTGCGTGGCCACGTGGAAGGGCGTCCTCTTCCAGATCTGGCACCGGCACACGACGCCGGCGGCGGTGCGCGGCGTCCGCAGCGTCCTGCGCGAGCACGGGGGCGGGCTGCAGGCGACGCTGGTCATCCTCGAGGAGAACATGATCCCGGTCGGAAAGGAGGCCCGGCTCTCGCTGGCCGAGCTCTCCAGGGAGCTCGCGGCCCACGGGATGTACGCGGCGCTGGTGTTCGAGGGCCACGGCTTCAAGGCGTCGCTCGTGCGCAACGTGGCCATCGAGTTCATCCTGCTGAGCCGCTCGCGGCTGCGCTACGAGGTCTTCAGCACCGTGAACGATGCCGTCGCCTGGATGATGCGCAACAGCCCGAAGCGCGACTGGCTCCGGGAGCTGCCAGGCGTCACGGAGGCGCTCCGCCGCGCGACGGCGCCGGACGCGACGCAGGCGGTCTCCGCGTCCTCGCGCTGAGATCGAGGGCCCCGAGGCGTCCGGCGCGCCGCGCCGGGCGCGCTTCGCGATCCTGCCCGCGCGGCCTTTCGGCTAGGCTCGCGGCGCGACCGCCGCAGGGCCGCGCGCGCGGCGCGGCCGCCCGCTGCAGGAGGAGACGACAGCTTGGTGGAGCTTCCGCACATGGAACGTGGGCCCGGGGACGAGACGCCGGATCGGCACGGCCGCCTGCTCGCCGCGCTGGTCGGGCGGGGCGACCTCGTGCTCCTCGGCTGCGACGCGGGCGTCTCGGAGCTCGTCGGGCGCGCGGCGCCCCTCCGGATCGTGCTCGTCACGGCGGCGGACGGCGCCTCGGCCGATCAGATCCGCGCCCGGATCGAGCCCCTGGTGAAGGCGACGCGCCCCGGGGGGCCGCCGACGCACTTCGTCGTGGTGGGCGGCGACGCCGCCGCGGGCCGGGCCGCGCTCGCCAGGGCGGCGCCGCTCATCCAGCCCGTGCGGATGGGCTTCCACCACGTCGACGCCGCGGGCGCGCTCGCGCGCGTCAAGGGGCAGGCCCTGCCGGCCCTCGAGGAGGCCTGCGCGCGCCTCGCCGAGGTGGGCCCGCTCGGCCCCGAGGCGCTCGACCGGGCGCTCGCCGAAGGGCGGGCGCTCGCGCAGCAGGAGCGCGCGATCGTCGACCGCCTGACCGGCACCCGCCGCGTCACCGTGGCCATCATGATCGCGTGCGCCGCGCTCCTCGCCGTGAGCTACGCCTTCGGCCCCGGCACGCACGAGCTGGCGCTGTGGCGCATGGGCGCGAACAGCGGTGAGGCGGTGCGCCGCGGGGAGGTCTACCGGCTCCTCGCCTCGGCCTTCCTGCACGCGGACGTGGTGCACCTCCTCGTCAACATGGTGGCGCTCTGGTCGCTCGGCCCGATGCTCGAGGCGCTCCTCGGCCCGCGGCGCTTCCTCCTGCTCTACGGGGCCTCGGCGCTCGGCGGGTCGATCGCGAGCGCGAGCGCCAGCGCGTTCGCGGAGGGCCGGTGGGGCGTGGGCGCCTCGGGCGCGATCTGGGGCCTCATGACGGCCGGCATCGGCATCGCGCTCCGGCCCCACGGGCTCCTGCCCCCCGCGATGATCGCGCAGATGCGCAGCCGCGCCTGGTGGCCGCTCGGGCTCAACCTCGTGTACAGCCTCCAGCCCGGCATCGACCTGCTCGCGCACCTCGGCGGCGGCGTCGTCGGCTTCGCGCTCGTCGTCACGGTCCTGCCCCGGGGCCTCACGCCGGTCGAGCAGCGCGCGCCCCGCGAACGTCCCACCGACGCCGAGCCGAGGCCGCGACCCCTCCTCACGGCCGCGGCCGCCCTCATGGGCGCGGCGATGGCGCTGTCCGTGGTGGCGGCGCTCGCCGCCGGCCGCCCCTGGGAGCTCGGCGCGCCGCCGGCGCTGGAGCGCACCGCGATCGCGGACATCGGCGTCGCGCTGGACCTGCCGGAGACGCTCGCGAGGACCACGTCCGTGGACGAGGTGGACGGCCTCCGCCTCCACAGCTACGGGCGGTTGCCCGAGACGCCGATGATGTTCCAGCTCGCCGTGCTCCCGCGCCCGGACGGGATGACGCCCGATCAGATCGACGCGCACCTCGAGCAGGGGCGCAAGGCGCTCGACGAGGAGCCGACGGAGGCCGCCGTCACGAAGGGCCGGGCGACACGCCTCACGCTGGGCGGAAGGCCGGCGCTGAGCGTCCGGCACAAGCACGAGAACGGGGTAGAGCTGGTGACCTACGTCGTCGCGCTCGAGGACCGGGACGTGCTCCTCAAGGCCTACGTGGCGGCGGATCGGCCGGCGTCCTGGGCCGGTATCGAGGACAGGGTGGCAGCGACGCTCGCGCCGCGATGAGGCGCGGCAGGGCGCGGCCGGCATCGCAGGCGAACGACGGGCGGAGACCTGACCCGTGGAACAGCTGAATTCGCGCTCTCGCCGGGTGCGCTCATCGGGTCAGCAGGCGCCGAACGCGCCTGGCCGGGGGCGCCGCGGCGACCTACCATGGCCGCCATGCAGGAGCTCCGTATCGAGGTCTGGTCCGACATCGCGTGCCCGTGGTGCTACGTGGGCAAGCGCCGGCTCGAGGCCGCGCTCGCCAGGTTCGCGCACCGGGATGCGGTCGAGGTCGTCTGGCGCGCGTTCGAGCTGGAGCCCGCGGCGAAGCGCGTCCTCGACGCCGAGGTCTCCTATGCCGAGCGGCTCGCCAGGAAGTACGGCACCTCGGTCGCCAGGGCCGAGGGCATGATCCGGCAGATGACCGAGGTGGCCGCGGCGGACGGGCTCGAGTTTCATTTCGAGAAGGTCCGGCCCGGCAACACCTTCGACGCGCACCGCGTGCTGCACCTCGCGGCCGAGCGCGGCGTGCAGGACGCCGTGAAGGAGCGGCTGCTCCGGGCGTACATGACCGAGGGCGAGGCCATCGGCGACCCGGAGGTGCTCGCGCGCCTCGCCGGCGAGGCGGGGCTCGACCCGGCCGAGGTCCGCGCGTCGCTCGCGAGCGACGCCTTCGCGCGCGAGGTGCGGGCCGACGAGGCCGAGGCGCGCGCGATCGGCGTCACGGGCGTCCCCTTCTTCGCGGTCGGCGGGCGGTACGGCGTCTCCGGCGCGCAGCCGGCGGAGGCCCTCCTCGGCGTGCTCCAGCGGGCGTGGGACGAGGCGGCCGCCGGGCCCGAGCAGGCGCTCGCCGAGGGCGCGGCCTGCGGACCGGACGGGTGCGCCTGAGCCTCGGCGCGTGGTAGAGCTGCGACAGGCGATCGATGTCGATTCAATGGTATCCAGGCCACATGACCAAGGCTCGGCGCGCGATCGCCGAGTCGATGCCGTCGCAGGACGTCATCATCGAGGTGCTCGACGCCCGCATGCCGCGGGCCAGCGAGAACCCCGTCGTGGCCGAGCTGCGCGGCCAGAAGCCGTGCATCAAGGTGCTGAACAAGAGCGATCTCGCGGACCCGGCCGTCACGAAGGCGTGGCTCCGTCACCTCGAGGCGGAGCACCCGGCGCCGTCCGGGGGCGCGCCCGCCGGCGGCCAGGTGCTCGCGATCGCGATCTCCGCCAACCAGTCGTCCGAGGCCCGGCGCCGGATCCCGGAGCTCTGCAAGCGCCTCGCGCCCCCCAAGAACGGCCCTGGCAAGGTGGTGCGGGCCATGATCGTGGGGATCCCGAACGTCGGTAAATCGACGCTGATCAACACGCTCATGGAGCGCAAGGTGGCCAAGGTCGGCGACGAGCCCGCGGTCACGAAGAGCCAGCAGCTCGTCACCCTGAAGAGCGGCATGGCCATCTCCGACAACCCGGGGATCCTCTGGCCCAAGATCGACGACGAGGCGGCCTCGTTCCGCCTGGCCGTGGGCGGGGCGATCCCCGATACGGCGATCGATTACCAGAGCGTCGCCCACTTCGCGGCGGGGTACTTCCTGCGGCGCTATCCGGAGCTCCTCGCCGCCCGCTACAAGCTGACGGATCTCCCGACCACGGCCGCCGCGCTGATCGAGGAGATCGGCCGCCGCCGCGGCTGCCTGCGCAGCGGCGGCTCGGTGGATCTGCACAAGGCGTCGGACATCCTGGTCCACGACTTCCGCGCCGGCCGGCTCGGGCGCATCAGCCTGGAAGAGCCGCCGGGGCTGGAAGAGCCGTCGGGCATCGAGGAGAGCGCCTGAGCGGCGCCGCGCGGGCGCGGTCGGTCCAGCCGGTCTCCCGGCGGCGGCGCCTCCGTCGCTACGCCGCCCGCTCGGACGCGGCGCGCTTCGCGTCGACGATCGCGCGGGCGAACCACAGGTAATCGTCCAGGAACCTCGTGGTCGACTTCTCGATCTGCTCGCCCTTCACCTGGAGCGACTCGTCGAACGCGTCATGCACCTCCGGGACGAGCAGCTTGATGGGCAGCGGGAAGGCCCCCAGGCTCAGGATCACGTGCTGGAGCTGGGTCGACGCGTTGATGCCCCCCAGCTTCCCGGCCGAGACCGCGGCCACGCCGATCGGCTTCTTGTCGAACTCCTCCCAGAAGTAGTCCAGGGCGTTCTTCAGCACGCCGGAGAAGCTCCCGTGGTACTCCGGCGTCACGAACACCAGCCCATCTGCCTCGTGGAGCCGCGCGCTCAGGCCCTGGACCCTCGCCTGGAGCTGCGGGTGACGGCCGGCGCGCTCGTCCAGGATCGGCAGCGGGCTCTCGGCCAGATCGATCAGGTCCGTGGCGACGCTCCTCTTTTGCAGCTCCCTCTCCAGGTGACGCGCGACCTTGTGCGACTGCCTTCCGCTCCTCGTGCTGCCGAGCAATATGCCTATCCTCATGTGGCCTCCTTCGACCTCCTGATGCGATCAAGGTAAGCCGGGGTGTCCATTCTGTCGGATCACGCGCCAACCCATTGGACAGTGTCCAATCGGCCGTCAGGGCGCGCGCGGGCGGGCCGCGTCGCCCGGCCCACGCCGACGACGCCGCAGGCCGCGGTCGTCGGGCCGTCGCCCGCAGCCGGCCGGCCGCGGGCATCCCCGATCCGGAGCGAGAGAGAGCGCCGCGCGGCGCGCGCCATGTGATCGCGCGCCGCGCGCCATGTGATCGCGCGCCGCGCGCCATGCGATCGCGCGCCAACGCGGCGACGCCCCCGCCGAGCCGTGCGTGCTAGCCTCGACGGTCGACGTGAACGTCCAGGATCTTCGACCCGGCGACGGCCGGCGCCCGCTACCATGCGGGCCGCGGCGGCCGCCAGGGGCGACGCCGCGACGCCATCCACCCCATCCCTTCGACGAGGACCTCACTCCATGGCCGGAAGCAGCCTGCTCGCCCTGATCGACGATATCGCCACCGTGCTGGACGACGTGGCCGTGCTGACCAAGGTGGCCGCCAAGAAGACCGCCGGCGTTCTGGGCGACGACCTGGCGCTGAACGCCCAGCAGGTGACCGGCGTCACCGCCGACCGCGAGCTGCCGGTCGTGCTGGCCGTGGCCAAGGGCTCGCTGATCAACAAGGCCATCCTGGTCCCGGCGGCGCTGGCGATCAGCGCCGTCGTGCCTGTGGCCATCACCCCCCTGCTGATGCTCGGCGGCGCCTTCCTCTGTTACGAGGGGTTCGAGAAGATCGCCCACAAGCTGCTGCACACCGAGCACGAGGACGAGGCCCGCCGCGCCGAGCTGGTGCAGGCGATCACCGATCCGAAGATCGATCTCGTGGAGTTCGAGAGGGACAAGATCAAGGGCGCGGTGCGCACCGACTTCATCCTGTCGGCCGAGATCATCGCGATCACGCTGGGCACCGTGGCGGCCTCGCCGTTCGGCACGCAGGTCGCCGTGCTGACCGGCATCGCCCTGATCATGACCTTCGGCGTCTACGGGCTGGTCGCCGGCATCGTCAAGCTCGACGACGCCGGCCTCTACCTGAGCCGCCAGAGCAACCCGGGGCAGCAGTCGCTCGGCCGCGGCATCCTGAAGACGGCGCCCTGGCTGATGAAGGCCCTGTCGGTCGCCGGCACGGCGGCGATGTTCCTCGTCGGCGGCGGCATCCTCACGCACGGCGTGCCGGTGCTGCACCACCACATCGAGGGCATGACCGAGGGCGCCGGCCCCGTGCTCGGCGCGATGGTGCCGTCGCTGGCCGACGCCGTGGTCGGCGTCGTGGCCGGCGCGGTGCTGCTGGGGGTCGTGACCGCGGTGAAGAAGGCGCTGGGCCGCGACAAGGACGACCACTGAGCGCGGCCGCCGCTCAGCCGGGCCGCTCAGTCCGGCAGCACCAGCGCCGCGAGCAGCCTGTCGAGCGCCGCGGCCGGGTCGGCGCAGAGGCCGGCGTGGACGCGCGAGGGCTGGACGATGGTGCTGGCCGGGGAGACCACCCAGCCGAAGCGCTCGGCCTGGGGGAGGCCGGCGACGTAGCCGCACGCCGCGTCGCCCGCGCAGACGCGGCGGACGAAGTCGAGGTGGCCGCGGACCGCCTCGAGGTCGAGGGCGGGCCACAGGGCGAGCAGGCGCCGCTCGTCGAGCTCGGTCCGCGCCTCGAGGAACCCCCGCGCGCGGCAGAAGAGGACCACCCCGACGTTGACGCGCTCGCCGCGCTCCACGCGCGGGACGACGCGCAGCACGGCGTAGTCGAAGGCGTCGGCGGCGCCGCGCGCGCGCGGAGGGCTAGCGCCGGGTGCGGGCATCGAGCGCCTCCTCGACGAAGCCCCGCGGCGACGCGAGGCGGTGGGTGAGGTACGCGGCGTACTTCGCGCGCCGCGCCTCGGCGCTCGGCGCGGCGGAGGGCGGCGGCGCCTCGCCCTCATCGAGGCCGTGAAACGCCGAAGCCCGCTCGCTGATCGGCCGGGTCGGCGGCTCCGGCTCGACCAGCCACGCGTCCGGGATCGCGGCGACGATCGCCGCGATCCGCTCGGGCGTGAGCCGGGCGCCGAGGGCGGCGTCGACCGCGGCGATGTCGCGGGCGAACGGGAGCAGCACGTGGCTCTTGATGAGGGGGAACCGATCGGGCGCGTCGGCGAGCGGGTCGGTCGCGTCGGTCCAGGCGTGGTGGACATAGAGCGCCGCGCCGTGGTCGATGAGCCAGAGGCGGCGGTGCCACAGGAGCAGGTTCGGGTTCTTGGGCGTCCTGTCGACGTTGCTCACGAGGGCGTCGAACCAGACGACGGCCGACGCGAGCGCCGGGTCGAGCTCGGCGCCGGCGAGCGGCTGGAACGCGGACGACCCGGGCAGGTAGTCGAGCGCGAGGTTCAGGCCGGCGCTCGCCGAGAGCAGGTGAGAGAGCTCCGGGTCCGGCTCGGCGCGCCCGAACTCCGGGTCGAGCTCCATGAAGACGATCTCCGGCACGGGCAGGCCGAGCGCGCGCCCGATCTCCCCGGCGACGAGCTCCGCGATGAGCGCCTTCGGCCCCTGGCCGGCGCCGCGGAACTTCACGACATAGAGCCCTTCGTCGTCCGCCTCGACGATCGCCGGGAGTGAGCCGCCCTCACGGAGCGGCGTGACGTAGCGGGTCGTGTGGACAGTTCGGATCATGCGGACCTTGACTGGCTGCGCGAGGCGGTTCCGACCGAGTTCTACATCAAGACAGGCCTCGTCATCATGGATGGCGGCCCCCCCGGCGCTCGCCATCGCCGCCGCGCAGGGGGGCCGTCTGGTCGGGACGCTGATCGTCGCCTGTCTCCTGTTCGGAGGGCTCCTGTTCGCGCCGCCCCCGATCCGGTAGGCGCCGACGCGCGCCGGTCCGGCGGATCGCAAGGCGACGCCGCGGCCAGCACCGAGAGCAGGCGCGCAGTCACATCAGGTGAAACTGGGGAAGTGGATCGCGCTGGAACGCGCCCGAGAGGATCGTGAAGGCGGGCCGGGCGCTCGCCCCGCGCAGCAGCGCGAGGGCGAGCGCCGCGGGCCGTCCTGGTTCACTCGCCGAGGTAATCCACCCTGGATCCCGGCACGGTCATGTAGTCACCGAGCAGCAATCCCTGCAGGTCGCTCGTGAACTCGAACGGACCGACCACATGAACCACCTCGCCGCTCGCGCCACCGGCGCCGCCCTCGCCGCTCGTGCCGCCGGCGCCACCGGCGCCGCCGACGCCCGTCGTGCTGCTGGCGCCGCCCTCGCCGGTCGTGCCACCGGCGCCGCCTTCGCCGGCCGTGCCGCCGGCGCCGCCAGCGCCCGCCGTGCTGCTTGCGCCGCCCTCGCCGCTCGTGCCGCCGGCGCCGCCGGCGCCCGCCGTGCTGCTTGCGCCGCCCTCACCGGTCGTGCTGCTTGCGCCGCCCTCGCCGGTCGTGCCGCCGGCGCCGCCCTCGCCGGTCGTGCCGCCGGCGCCGCCCTCACCGCTCGTGCCGCCGGAGCGCGTGACGGTGATCGAGTCGATGTAGACCACGGTCGGGTTGGCCCAGGGCCCCTCGGTGCCTGCATCGACCTTGAGGCCGATGCGCCTCACCGCGGCCTTGTCGAACGTCGCGTTCGCCGCAGCGGCTTCATCGACGTCGATGGTGAGCTCCGTCCACTCGCCGAGGTCGCTGAAGTTCGTCCACGCCCAGGGGACGCCCGCCCAGTTCTGCGCACCGCCGTTCTGCACGTACGTCTGCACGCCACCGCCGGTGGCGGCGTGAGCCTTGATGCGGAACGTGACGATCGCGCCGGTCAGGTCGATGAGGTCCGGATAGTCGAACTGGAACAGCGTCCCGGTGCTGGCCGCGGTGAGGGGCACGGCCAGTCGGGCGCAACCCGAGCAGCTCTCCTCGGGGCCGGGACCGATGTCCGGCGCGCCGCCCGCGCCACCGCCGCCCTCGGCCGCGCCGCCCGCGCCACCGCCGCCTTCGGCCACACCCCCCTCACCGCCTTCGCCGCCCTCGCCGCCGGACCCCGAGCTGGCCGAGCTGCTGGAGCTCGTCGAGCTCGCCGACGTGCTGGAGCTGGAGGAGGTGCTCCCGCCGGCCCCGCCGGCGCCGCCGGCCCCGCCGCCGTCGTCATCGCCGCAACCCGCCATGGCGAACGCGCCGAACAGCAATCCACACATCGCCAAAGAAAGACCTGATCTCATCGCACCCTCTCTCTAATCTGTCTCACGCGGGCCGCGCGGCTGAGATCGCCGTTCGCTGTGTCTGCTCTCGCCGTACCCGAGCTCGCTCTGAACCCGCCGCGCGTGCGCGACGTTATCCCGAAGCCGGAATTTTCTCAACGGCGCAGGTGGATGTTTCCGAACCGGGAAGGGGCGCTCCGCGCGCCGGGCGATCATCGATCGTCGGCCTCTTCGCGAGCGCGGAAGGTGCGCCGGAACACCGGCGCAGAACGACAGGTCAGGAGTCCGGCCTCGAGGGCGGCGCGGCGCGGCGCGGCTCGCAGATCGACCGGCGCCGCGCGGACGAGCGGCGCTCAGGCCTGCTCGACGTTCTGCAGCGGACCGCCGGCCGGGCCGAACCCGGCGTCGACCGCCCCCGCGGCGCCCGCGACCGGCGCGGAGAAGGCGCCGCGCTCCGCGGCGGGCTGGCCGGGCGGCGCCGCGCCGATGTCCCCGCCGACCACGCCGATCTCCTCGTCGAGCGCCGCGTCCCGCTGCGCCTCCCGCTGCCGATCGCGCGAGACGACGACCTCGGCGACCGTCCCGACGAGCGTGCCGATCACCGAGCCGGCGACGACCCCGGGCGGGCCGGCGATCGCGCCCACCGCCGCGCCCGCCGCGGCCCCCGCGAGGGCCCCCGCGGCGGCCTTGGCCAGGCCGGAGGCGTGCGGGGGGACGCCCGCGGGCAGCGGCTCATCGCGCCAGCGGCGCGCCTGATGGTCGTTCTCGAAAGGTTCAAACGCGGTGTCGTGCATGGCAATCACCCTCGCAGAGCCCGAAGCCTCCCGCCTCGCAGGGGCGGCTCGCGGCTGTTCCGTCGTGTCCGTGGTCTGGGTCCTATCGAGTCAAAGCACGCAGCGTGCCGGCTCCACCTCACCGGGAATCGCGCGCCGCGCCGCGCTTCCTGCGCCCATTGCGCCGCCGCGGCGCGCACGCGTGGCGCATTTCGCCTCAGGCGAGCGATCGCTCGACAGGCTGCTCCGGCGCGGTCCCTCGCGGCGCGCCCCCTGCGCCGCGAGCGCCGCGGAGAACGCGCCGACCGGCGCGCGGCGCAGCGCCCCCCGGGCCTCGGTCGCGCTCCCGAGCTCAGCGGCCGCCGGACGACGGGGCCGCGGTGGGGTCGAGCAGCATCATGGCGATCGCGATGACGTAGAACGACAGGCCCACCAGCAGGAACGCGATGGCGACGCGGTAGATCGTGGTCTTGCGGTCCCGGTACGCGAGCGAGACGAGGAGCCATTCGCGCGTGTCGCCGCCCGGCTGCTGGGTGAGCCAGCGGATATGCTGCACGCCCCAGACGATCAGCGTGGCGGCGAGCAGCACGATCGCGACCCCGGCGATGATCAGCCCCTGCGCGGCGCGGCTGGTGCCGGCGATGAGGCGGCCCGAGAAGCCGGTCGTGGTGATGACGATGCCGCAAAGGCCGATCAGCACCTGGGCACGGTTATGGAGGACGGCGAACTGCCGCTCCAGGATGCCGTGCATGGCGTCCCAGGACTGGCCGACGAGCTCGAGGATCCGGTCCGCCTCTTCCTCTCGCGCAACCTTCTCTCGCGCAACCTTCTTCATCGCGGACGCCGTAGCACTCCGCCCCGCGGCGGGCGATGCGGTCGCGCCGGCGGCCGACGCACGTGGTCCCCGGCGCGGCGCAGCGCGATGAGCCAGGGAGGTTGTCCAAGCGGCCCAGGAGATGAGGCGCCTGATGGACCGGCAGATGTCGAGATCAGCCTGAGGCGCGGCCGGTCTCCTGGCGTGGAGCGGCGCCGGTCATGCGCTGTTCACCGGGCATGACGGCGGCGCCGCGCGGGCGCGGAACAGGGCGAGCGCGACGAGCGTGAGCGCCACCATGAGCGCGCCCGCGACCCACAGCACGGGGCGGTGCCCGTAACGGTCGACGCCCATGCCCACGACGGGGCCGAGCAGCACGAAGGCGATGCGGAACAGGAAGCTGCGCAGCGAGACGCAGCTCGCGCGATCGTCGTCGGGCGCGAGCCGCTGCTCCTCGTGGTGGAGCAGCGGCATGTGCAGCCCGCGCACGAACGTGAGCAGGAAATAGAACGCGAACCCGAGCGCGTGATGGGAGAGCGCGAGGCCGAGGTACCCGGCCGCCACCAGGGCGAGGCACGCGAGCAGCGTCCCCGTCATGCCGAGGCGGCGGCCCGCGCGCTCGCTCACCATGGCGCCCAGCGCGGTGGTGAAGCTCGCGACGGCCCACATGGGGCCGATCCACGCGACCTCGGCGCCGGCCTCGGTCGCGTACAGCGCCATGAGCCACGTCGGCAGGTACGCCGCGAGCGCGAACGCCACGCCGAGCAGCATCACCGCGCGCAGGTCGGCGCGCCTGACGAGCGAATCGCGCACGATCGCGCGCATGCGGCCGAGGTGGTCCTCGACCCGCGGCTGCGCGCGCCGGGTCTCGCCGAACCGCAGGGCGATGCCGAGCGCGACCGCCCAGCACACGAGCTCCATCACGAACGGCAGGCGGGACCAGCGCGCGTAGAGGAAGCCCGCGAGCAGCGCGGCGGCCCCCGAGGAGATCTGCGCCGCGGAGCGCATGCGGCCGTACCAGCGGGCGAACTCGTGCTCCCTGCCCTCCTCGCGCAGCGAGTCGTAGAGCAGGGCGGCGTCCGCCCCCGAGATGAGGGAGAACCCCACGCCGAGCACGAGCTCCGCCGCCAGCACCGACCACAGCCCGCGCGCGAGCGCGTAGAGCAGCCACCCGATCACGATGGCGCCGCTGCCGAGCACGAGCGCGCGGCGATGGCCGAGGCGATCGGCGATGTAGCCGGAGGGGAACTCGAAGAGCGCGATGCTCAGGCTGAAGAACGCCTGAACGCTCATCATCGTCGCCACGCTCATCCCGATGTCCCTGGTCCAGAACAGCGGGAAGATCGCCGTCGGGAACATCGCCGAATGCACGCCGTAGTAGGCGCAGATGAGCCAGGGGTTCTGCTTGGCCGAGGACATGACGAGGGCGCGCGAGTCTACGCGATCCCGGGTCCACGCGAGCCCGGGCGCAGCATCCTCGCGCGCCCGGGTTCACTCGGCGATATGGAGCAACGTCGAGCCTGCCACGGGCATGTAGAAGATGTTGATCACCATCGGCTCCACGCTGTTCGTGAACTCGAACGGCCCGACCACGTGAGTCACGTCTTGGCCGGGGCCGCCGCCCTCGCCGCCCGCGCCGCCGGTGCCGCTCGCCGCGCCTTCGCCGCCCGCGCCGCCGGTGCCGCTCGCGCCGCCCTCGCCGCCCGCGCCGCCGGTGCCGCTCGCCGCGCCTTCGCCGCCCGCGCCGCCGGTGCCGCTCGCCGCGCCTTCGCCGCCCGCGCCGCCGGTGCCGCTCGCGCCGGCTTCGCCGCCTGCGCCGCCGGTGCCGCTCGCCGCGCCTTCACCGCCTGCGCCGCCGGTGCCGCTCGCCGCGCCTTCACCGCCCGCGCCGCCGGTGCCGCTCGCGCCGCCTTCACCGCTCGTGCCCCCGGCACCGCCGGCGCCGCCGGCGCCGAAATTGCCGTTCGTGCCTCCGGCATTGCGAGCACCGCTCGCGCCGGCGGGCCTCGTGACGGTGATGGAGTCGACGTAGACCACGGTCGGGTTGGTCCAGGGCCCCACGTCGCCCGCCGTGACCTGAACGCCGACGAACTTCACCACGGTGCGGTTGAAGTTGGCAGACGTCGCGGCCAAGGCATCGACATCGATCGTGAGGTCCGTCCACTCGTCGAGGTCGGCGACCGGATTCCGTGTAAATCCGATGTTCGCCCACATCAGCTCGCCCCCGTTTTGCACGAACGGCTCGACGTTGCCGTTGGTGCCGGCGTGGTTCCTCACGCGGAAGGTGACGGTGGCGCCCGTCAGGTCGACCGGCTCGGCGAACTCGATGAAGTACTGCGTCAACTGGCCCGCGCTCGTGAACGGTATGGAGAGCCGCGCGCAACCAGGGCACTGCTCGCCCGGGTCGACGGTGCCTCCGCCCGAGCCGCTGCCAGACCCCGTGCTGGTCGAGCTCCCGGTCCCGCTCGTCACGCCCGACGACGTGCTGGAGCTGGAGGAGCTCCCGCCGGCGCCGCCGCTGCCGGAGGTGTCATCGCCACCACAACCCGTCATGGCGAATGCGCCGGCAAAGAGCCCGTACACCGCCAGTGAATGAACTGTTCTCATTCCAGCCCCTCCTTCGATAAGCCTCGCGGGGCCGCGCACCGCAGCCGCCGTTCACCGTGGCGGCGCGCACCGTGCCCGAGCTCCTCGGCGCCAGCCCCACACGCACGACGTTATCCTGGACAGAGGAGCTTCTCAACAGTCTGGACACGTGAATCTTTCGTCAGGAGCTCAGCGCGCCCGGCGAACAACGACGCTGGCGCCGCTACACGTGCGGCAGCCACATCAGACCACCTGTGGAGATAAGCCCGGAGCGGCGCGCCTGCCGGCGCCAGCATCCGAGCGGACAGGGCCGCTCGATCATGGCGTGATGACGCCGCGACCACGGCGGCGTCATCACGGGGCCCTGCCGGAGCGCCGGACTCAGACCCCGCCCGACGAGGACGCCGCGGTGGGGTCGAGTCGCATCATGACGGGTCGAGCTCGGCCCGCGGATCGCCGGGGGCAGTCCGTCACGCCGCGCCCCCATGTCTCACGTCATACGTCAGGAGGACCACGCCGTTCGTGTACGCCTTCGATTCCAGGAGGGCCAGGGCGACCTTCCTGGTGCTGCCGCCGAAGAGCCGGACTCCATGGCCGAGGAGGATGGGATTCAGCTTGACGACGAGCCGGTCGACGAGCCCGTGGTCCAGGAGGAAGCCGGCGAAGGCGCCGCCCCCGCAGAGATAGATGTCCGTACCGTCGCGCTCCCTGAGCCGCTCCAGCGCCGCGAGCTCGTCGCGATCGACGACGTGGACCTCCGCGCCCTCGTCGAAGCGCAGGGTCTTCGAGAAGATGTAGTGGTCCATGTGCGCGTAGGCTCGCTTCCCCGGGGCGAGGCCATGATCATAGCCCCACTCGTATGTCTTTCTCCCCATCAGCACGGTGTCGTAGCCCTTGAGGCGCTCGACGTACTCCGCGGCGTGCTCACCTTCCATCAGGAAACCGTCGACCGAGCCGTCCTCGTGCGAGATGAAATGGTCGAGCGAAACCGCGACGTCATAGACGATCTTTCTCATACGAATCCTCCTTCGAAACCTGCCCTGTTCGCGCCCGGATCACATGGCGACGGCGAGCCGGACCGACCGCGCCGCGAGCCCTCCGGCCCGGCGCTCCGGCGGCCTCGGGAGACGCCCCTTCAGCGCGCCGCGGTCGTCGCGATCGCTGCCGTCGCCGCCCTCGCTGCTCGTCACGGCCTGCGCGCCGGGAGCCGATCGCCCACGATCGCGCGCGGCGCACGCAGCGACAGGCGCGGTGCACGCGGTGGACGGCTCACCTCGAACGGCCGAGTGACGGAGCGACGGATTCAGCGAGGGGTGGTCATGAGCGACGCGGGTGAGGCGTCGCGGGCGACCGTAGCATGGGTCGGCGCGCTCGCCTACCGGCTCGGTCGGTTGCCCTGCTCATGACGCGCTGGTAGCGTCGTCGCCCTCCGAGGAGAAGACATCATGAAGAGCGACGTGAATCGGTGCTGGCGCCTGGCCTCTCGCCCCGTCGGCATGCTCAAGGACAGCGATTTCACGTTCGGCGAGGAGCCCGTCCCCGAGCCGAAGGCGGATGGCGAGATCCTCGTCCGCACGCTGTACCTGTCGGTCGATCCCACACAGCGGATCTGGCTCGACCGCGACTCGTACATGCCGGCGGTCCCGATCGGCGATGTCGTCCGCGCCTTCGGTGTCGGCAAGGTCGTGCGCTCGAACAGCCCTGGGTTTGCCCCGGGCGACCTCGTACAGGGCATGCTCGGCTGGCAGGACTACGCGGTGCTGGCGTCCGGCAATGCCGCCGTGATCCCGGCGACGAAGCTGCCGCCCGGCATCTCGCCCGAGCTCGCGCTCAGCGTCTTCGGCGTGACCGGCCTGACTGCCTACTTCGGTCTGCTCGACATCGGCCGCGTCCAGCAGGGGGAGACGGTGGTCGTCTCGGGCGCGGCGGGCGCGACCGGGATGATGGTGGGTCAGATCGCGAAGCTCAAGGGCTGCCGCGCGATCGGCATCGCGGGCGGCCCGGAGAAGTGCGCGTGGCTGACACGTGAGCTCGGCTTCGACGCCGCGATCGACTACCGGTCCGACGACGTCGCGGCCCGGCTCCACGAGCTCTGCCCTTCCGCCATCGACGTCTACTTCGACAACGTGGGCGGCGCGATCCTGGACGCCGCGCTCGCCGAGCTCGCGATGCGCGGGCGGGTCGTCCTCTGCGGCGCGATCGGCGACTACAACGCGTCCGAGCTGCCGGCCGGCCCAAGGAACTACCTGAACCTGCTCGTCCGGCGCGGCCGGATGGAGGGGTTCATCGTCAGCGATTACTTCAACCGCCTGGGCGAGGCGGTCTCCGAGCTCGGCGCCTGGGTGAGCTCGGGCAAGATCAAGAACCGCGTTGACGTCCAGGAGGGCATCGAGAAGGCGCCGGCGACGCTCAACCGCCTGTTCACCAGCGCCAACATGGGCAAGCAGCTCCTGAAGGTCGCCGATCCGTGAGGCGCCACGCGGCGCTCAGAACTCGGTCCCGACCATGTACCTGAGCTTCCCCGTCTTCAGCGAGAACACGTAGAGCGCCGTCCACGTGGCGTAGAAGACGTCGTTCGCCGACGTCGAGATCCCGAGCAGGACCTGCGACTTCTTGTGGATCTGCACGTCCCAGAGCCGCGCGCCGGTGCCCCCGTCGAAGCAGGCGAGGCGCGTCCCTTCGCCGTGATCCTTCATGTCGTACGGGACGACCAGGAGCCCCCCCTGGTAGGCCGCCTCGTCGACCCCCGAGGTGCTCGTGGTGAGCGGGTCGACGCCGGGCACCACCGTCGCCCAGAGGACCTTCTTCTTGTCCACCGCGGCCACCATGCCGACCCGGCTGCCCTTGCTGCGGCTGCCGAGCAGGAACCGCGGCCCGGGCCCGCTCGTGATGAGCGCGCTGTCCACCGACATGACCTCGATCTCGTGCGACCTGGGCAGCCCGAGCTCGTCGAAATCGGCCCGGCCGACGAGCTGATAGCCGGGCGCCTCGTCCTTGTTCGAGCTCGGGACCGGCGTGCAAGCCGCGTCCTTCGCGAGCGCGCGCTTCGTCCCGCTCGCCGGATCCAGCCCGTGCTTCGCGTCGTCGACCGTCTCGACGACGATCACGCCGCTCCCCTGGCACACCCGCCTCGCCTTCTCCCCGAGCGGCACCGACCACGACGGCGTCCCGGTGCGCAGATCGTAGGCCTGCGCCTTGCCCAGCGCGTCGACCGAGATCACCCGACCGAGGACCACCGCGCGCCGCGCCTCGTGCGTTGTCGCGTCCTTGGCGAGGGCCGCCGTCCTCCAGATCGGCTTCCCGTCGCGCCCGTCATAGGCCGCGATCCACGCCTCGCCGGCGGGGACGCTGCTCTTGCCGATCACGTCCGGCGCGCCGTCGCCGTTCACGTCAGCGACCATCGGCCGGTCGCTGAAGTACAGCCTGGGCCCCGCGCCGAGGAGCGGCCGAGCCCCTGCGCTGGATCCCCCCGACGCGCCGAACGCGACGACGCCGGCGACCGCGCCGGCCACGACCATGCCGGCGACGGCCGCCGTCACGGTGACCGCGGCGGCGTTGCCGGACGGCGGGGTGACCCGGACGACGTGCATTCCCTGCGGGATCGGCGCGGTGGTCGGCTTCCTGCCGCGGTCGATCAGCGAGCGCGCGCCGCAGTACTGGCAGGCGACCGCGTCCATCCCCGGCTGGATCGGCAGCGGGGCGCCGCAGCGGGGGCATCGGGTGTCGACGATCCTTCCCATCGTTCCACTCTACACGAGCTCCGCCGTCTACTTCCTCTCTCGCGTGCTCCCGCGCGCCCCGGGGACGGCGCCGCGCTCGCGCGGAGGTTCCTGCGAGCGCGGCTGCTCCAGCAGGGCCGCGCGCGTGATCCCTTTTCCCCCGAAGCGCTCGGCCACGTCCGCCACGACGCCCTCCAGGCGCCGGCGGCGCTCGGAGGCGACAGGGAACAGGCTCAGGGTCGGGCTCTCGGTCTGGCGGGTCAGGTCGCCCGCCGCGATGCCGACGAGCCGCACCGGCCGCGACAGGTCGAAGCGCGAGAGGAGCCCCTTCGCGCAGGCGTAGATCGAGTCGGTGTCCGCGACCGGCTCGCCCAGCTTCGTCTGGCGGGTCCGCAGCGTGAAATCCGAGTACTTGAGCTTCACCGCCACCGCGCGGCAGGAGAGGCCCGCCTTGAGCAGGCGCCGCGCCACGCGGGCCGAGAGCTCGAGCAGCCAGCGCTCGATCGCCGCCCTGCCGAGCAGGTCCTCCTCGACCGTCTCCTCCGCGCCGATCGACTCCGCCGCGCGGCCCGGGACGACCTCGCGCTCGTCGATCCCGGCGGCGAGGAGCCGCACGTGCTCGCCCCACGCGGGGCCGAGGAGCTCGTGCAGGCGCGGCGCCGGGCAGCGCGCGAGGTCGCCGATCGTCGCGAGCCCCGCGCCGCGGAGGCGCTCGGCCGCGCGCGGGCCCACGCCCCACATGCGCTCGAGCGGCAGCGGCGCGAGGAACGCGGCGACGTCGTCGGGGACGACGACGAGCCCGTCGGGCTTCCGCAGATCGCTCGCGATCTTCGCGGCGAACTTGCACGGCGCGACCCCGGCCGAGGCGGTGAGGCCGATCTCGCCGTGGATGGCGCGCTTGATCTGCGCCGCGATCGCCTCGCCGTCGCCGAAGAGCGAGCGGCTCGCGGTCACGTCGAGGAAGGCCTCGTCGAGCGACAGCCCCTCGACGAGCGGCGTGAAGCGGCGGAAGATCGCGAAGACCTGCGCGCTCACCTCGGCGTAGCGGGCGTGCCGCACCGGCACGACGACCGCCTGCGGGCAGCGGCGGATCGCCTCGGCCATCGGCATGGCCGAGCGGGCGCCGGAGGGGCGCGCCTCGTACGAGGCGGCCGCGACGACGCCGCGCCGCGAGGCCCCGCCGACGAGGACGGGGCGGCCCCGCAGCGACGGGTCGTCGAGCTGCTCGACGGACGCGAAGAACGCGTCCATGTCGATGTGGAGGATCTGGCGCATCGCGGGGCGCGCGATTGCACCCCGGGCTCGCGCCGGGATCAACCGCCCGCGACGTGGCCCGCGGGGCTCACTCGAGCGACTGGAAGAACCGCCAGGCTCGCCCGCCCGCGCCGGACGGCACGGAGTGACCGCCGGGGTGCGTGCAGTACACGAGCGGCGTGCCCTCGTTGCAGCCTTGATACTCGACGCACCCGTTGCCGAAGGCCGCCGACGGCGTCGTGGTCGCCTCGCAGCCGTTCCGGCCGCGCCAGAAGTCGCGGGTGGACTGTCCCAGCGCGGGGGTCACGGTCCCGTCGGTGTCGCCCTGCGTTTGAATCACCGCGTGCGCGGCGCTCGCGTCGCCGCACATGGGCTGGGATCCATTGGGGCCCCACCCGGCGACCGGCGCGAGACCGCGGAACGCGGAAGAGCGCTCGCAGCCGAGCGTGTTCGTCATGAAGCCACCCTGGCTGAACCCGACCGCGAAGACGCGCTTCGTATCCACGCAGTAGTTCGACTTGGCGTGCTCGAGCATGGCATCGAAGAACGCCAGGTCGGCGTCCAGGCGCGCCCGGTTGGCGCTCGGAGGCGGACCGCCCCAGTTGGAGTCCGCGGTGCCCCACTGCGACTCGGTGCTCGGAGGCGTGGATCGCCCGCTCGCCGGCAGCCCCTGCGGGTAAATGAGCAGCGCCTGGTCGTCGGTCTCCTGGATGAGCTGGAACCCGCTGTTGTCGTGCGCGGCCCACACGTTGTTCATGTTCAGGCCGTGGATACCGAAGACCAGCGACAGCGGCTTGTTCGGGTCGTAGTTCTCCGGCACGTACATCAGGTAATAGCGCGTCACCCCGCCGACCGTCACCGTCTGCTGGGTGCGGGGGTCGGGGCGCGTCGCGGGCTTGCCGCAGCCCATCGAGCCGCTGTCGTCAGCGCCCGCCGAGCCGCCGCCGCCGGCCGAGTCGCCGCCCGCGCCGCCCGCGCCGCCGGTGCCGCCCGTGCTGCCGGAGCTGCTCGCGCTCTCGGACGTGCTCACGCTCCCGCTCCCGCCGGTACCTCCGCTCGACGTCGAGCTCACGCTGGAGCCGCCGCTCGCGCTCGTGGTGGCGCCAGAAGACACACTACCGCCGGGGTCGACGGGATCCGGGTCCGACGAGCAAGCGGACAGCCCCATCGCCATGCCCATGGTGAAAAGAACGCTCAGGCTCAATGCGGATTGACTCATCGCGACACCACCTCGCTAACTCGCTAACTGTCGATCGCCGGGGCCCGGGCGATCACGGGTCCTGAGAAGGCGCGGCTCCGCCCTCACCGGCAGCGTTCCACGAGGCGCATCCTCAGTGTGAGGTCGCGTATTGTGAACGCTCACATTGGCGATGTCAACGCTCGTCGGCGGGACCGCGGATACTCTCGAGCCCTGGAGGAGAAAATGCGGACAGCGCCGCACCGGCGCGGCGTGTCAAGAGGAGAGGGCGTCGGACTGCAATCATGGCCGGACTGTCCAGTGACATTGATAATGTGAACGCTCACAGCTTACCATGTCATGCCATGCTGCTTCACCCTTCAACGAGGGTCGAACTCTTCCCCTGCTCGCCGCCGGGGAGCGACACCGCGTAGATCGTCAACCTGGTCACGGAGATCGATCCCGAGACCGGCATGCTGCTGCCGGAGTCGACCATCGAGTTGACCCGCGCCCCTCCGGAATAGCTGGTGTCCGCCGGGAGCACGTCTGCCAGCGGCTTCGTCCAGACGACCGCCGTGACGTTGCCCTCCGCGTCCTTCTCCAGGGCGGCCTTGCCGAACGTGCTGTCCATCGGCCGCACCGACGTCACCCCGGCCGGGATCTGGACCTTCACGCGGTAGGTGTCTGCGCCGTCGCAGCCGTGGCCGACGCCGAAGCTGGCCTCGTGGGTGGCGCCGGCGAACGCGGGACCCGACACCGAGACGTGCGCGTGCGCGACCATCGCCGTGAACAGCGAGCCTGCAACGATCAGGCAGCTCTGCAATGCTCTCTTCATCTCAAGACCTCCACCGAGAAAGCTCGAGCACTCGAGTGAGGTCTCCATCCCCTGGACATGCGACCTGTTGTCGCAGCGCTCAACGACGGCGTCATGTCACCCGCCGCCGTCGGGCCCCGGGATCACCGGCCCGGGCGCGAGCAGCTCGCTCCCCTCCATCAGCCACACCGCCATCTGGCTCGCCTCGCCCTGCTGCCAGACCACATCCGCCATGCCGTCGAGGTTCACGTCGCCGGCGGTGCGCGCCACCCAGCCCTCGCCGAGCGGACCTGGGATGAACGGCCCCGGCGCGAGCAGCCGCGTTCCCTCCATCAGCCACACCGCCATCAGGTTCTGCTCCGCGTTGTTCCAGAGCACGTCGGCCATGCCATCGCCGTTGAAGTCGGCGCCCCAGGCGATCGACCAGCCGTCGCCGAGCGGCCCCGGGATGGCAGGCCCCGGCGCCAGCAGGCGGGTTCCCTCCATCAGCCATACCGTCATCAGGTTCTGCTCCGCATGGCGCCAGACCGCGTCCGACATGCCGTCGGCGTTGAAGTCCCCCACGGCGGCGACGTCCCAGCCGTCGCCGAGCGGCCCCGGGATGAACGGCCCCGGCGCCAGCAGGCGGGTCCCCTCCATCAACCACACCGCCATCACCCCCTGTTCGCCGTGGCTCCAGAGCACGTCGGCCATGTTGTCGGCGTTGTAGTCGATCGCCCGGGCGAACCAGCCGCCGCCGCCCGGCGCGGGGAGGATCGGCCCGGGCGCCAGCAGGTGGGTTCCCTCCATCAACCACACCGCCATCGCGCCCTGCTCTTCGTGACGCCAGAGCACATCCGCCATGCCGTCGAAGTTGAAATCGCTCGTCTTGGCGAACCAGCGACCGCCGGGCGGCCCCGGGATGAACGGCCCGGGCGCGAGCAGGCGGGTTCCCTCCATCAACCACACGGCGACGAGGCCGCGCTCGGCGTCGTTCCAGAGCACATCGGCCATGCCGTCGGCGTTGAAGTCGAGCGCCTGGGTGATCACCCATCCTTGCTCGCCGAGCCGCTGCCCCGCGGCGCCGATCGACGAGCCCGGAGGCTCCATGGGCGGCGCGTCGCGCTGCGGGTCGACGCCCTGCGCACAGGCGGCGGCGGTGAGGATCGCGCAGGCCGCGCTCGCGGCCCTCATGACGGTGGCAGGCTGTCTCATGCTGGCCTCGCTCGCGCGCGGTCATGACGTTCTCTCCGGCGGCGCCGGGCCGCGGCCGTGAGCGCGCCGGTCACGCGCGCGGCGGGAGCGGCAAGCGCCAGTCCATCGAGTCATCGTTTGCGCCGGATCTCGGCGCGGCGCCCACATGCGAGCTAAGCCTGGCATTCCCCGCTTCTTGCATGCCGGTCCATCGAACAGGCCTCCTGTGCTCACCGAGCGGATCGCTCTCCAGAGATCGAGCCCTCGACGCCTGGCAGCTCAGATCAGCGCGGCACGGACGGCAACCCGAGGTTCAACGATGTTTGCACCCGACATAAAGATCACGCCTTGCATGGCGATGGTGCTCGTTTCATCGCTCAGCTGCGTGGGCCCGCGCGAGGCGCCGGGGCTCGCGGCCAGCAGCGGTGTGCATACCGAGACAGGCGAGGCGCGCGGCGCCCTGTGTCTCGGTCAGATGATCGCGAACGTGATCGTCCTCCCGGAGACGTACCACTGGGAGGATCCCGCCCACGTGCTCAGCGTGGCGGAGGGGTTCGGCCCGCGGACGCTGGACGTCGCCGTGGCGGCGAGCGTCCAGCCCACCGTGAGCCTCACCGGGACCGCCACGGGCACCGTCACGCCAGCGGAAGCGCAGCCCGCGACGGGGACACCGGGCCTACCGGGCTTACCACCTTTCTTCGGGATATCGGGGCTACCGCCTTTCGGTGGCGCGCCGGGCACGGGCCTCGGCGGCGGGCTGCCGGGGACGTCTGGCGCGCCGTTCATGCCGGGCGTGGGGGGCACGCCGGGGTCCCGCGCGCCGACGGACTGCCAGCCTCCGTGGAGCATGTCCGACGACTGCGCGCCCTCGAACGGACAGCCCTCGTGGGGCGCACCGGGCAACGGCGCGCCCTGGAACGGACAGCCCTCGTGGAACGCGCCGGGCGGCGGCGCGCCCTCGAACGGGGCGCCGTCGGGCAGCGCCCCGCTCGTGGGGCCGGGCAACTGCCCGATATCGCTCTCGGATATCTCCGAGGCGGTCGGGTTCAGCGTGAGCGAGACCATCACGCTCGAGGCGAGCTCGACCTACTTCGTGCCCACGGCTGCCTACGCGCGGGTCTCGGCGTATCCCGTGTTCCAGAAGGTCACCTGGGATATCATCATCCCCGGTGGCTGGAGCTGGGGAGTCGGCCCGGCGGGGGGCGTCGTCGTGGGCTCCGGCTTCGTGCTCAAGCCAATCGGCGTCTATTTTGCGACGTACCGCGCCTATGACTTCGCCTCGATGGGAGGGGGCGTGGTCAGCCCGGGCCCCATCCTGGCCCCCCCGGGCGCGGGCGGCGGCGCTGGCGAGGGCGGCGACGCTGGCGACGCTGGCGCGGGCGGCGACGCTGGCGCGGGCGGTGACGCTGGCGCGGGCGGCGCCGGCGGCGGCCCTGGCGCGGGCGGCGGCCCGGGCATCGGCAACCAGGGCACCGGCGGCGCTGGAGCCAGCGGCGGAGGCTGGTGGATCCCCGGAACGGGCGGCGCCGGCGGCTCGGGCGGACCGTGAGGCCGCGCCCGCCGCTCGGCGCGCCGCGGCTGCCGGCGAGCATCGCGGGCCTGCCGCCCCTCGGACGCCCGGATCAAGGGGTGACGAGATCGAGCGCAGGGAGGGACTCGCACACGGTCTGGCTCAGGACGCTGACGTCGGCGCCGCGCACGGCGAGGGCCACGCAGCGCACGTGGGCGTAACGGCCTGGCCCCAGGCTTCGCCCGATCGTGACCTTGTATCGCGCGGTGTAGCCGCGCCCGGGGAGCGGCATGGCTTCCTCGATCTTCACCACATCCATGCGGTATCGCCAGCCCACGAACTCCACGATGCGCTGGAGGCGATCGAAGCCGAAGAGCGGCGCGTCTCCGAACACGATCCCCCCCGGATCCAGGAGGTAGTCGTGCTGCTCGTTGTTGTCCCAGTACTCGCGCCCGGCGACGATGTACTGGATCGCGAACCGCGCCGGCTCCGAATGGTCGGCAGGATAGATGACCCCGGAGAACACCCACCGCTCGGGGGAGCCCCAGGGCGGCGCGGAGTCATACCGCGCCGGGACGACTCGCCATGTGCCGGCGGCGTCGCGGTGATGGACGAGCACCTTCTTCTCGGGGGCGATGTTGTCGACGAGCACCACGCCGGAGACCTCCGAGACGGCAGGGTCGCCGACGCGCTTGCGCGTCGCATGTTCAAGACGCACGACGTCGTTCGTACGTGTCATGGCCCCTCCGCGCAGCACCCGCCGGGCCGGCTGGGTGGTGGGCACCGCCAACACAAGGACCAGCCCGTCCGCGCTGCATGCTCCGAGGAGCGGCAGGCGCTCCATGCGCAGATGGGCTTCGTCGCGACGGGTCAGCTCACGGAGTACAAGCCGCCCGGCGAGGGCGCCCGCTGAGGGCCGCCCGCCGGGCGCCCGTCCCTTGCCGCTCAGCCCTTGCGCCTCAGCGCGCCGACCGCGCGACCTCGTCGGCCGCGCGCGCCCGCTCCTCCGCCGCCTGCGCCAGCGGCCCCGTCACGAGCGCCTGCGCCTCGCGGAACCGCGCGGCCACGTCGGACCAGTAGCTCGCGTCCGCGCCCTGCGGCGCCGCGATCTGCTTGATCAGCGCCGCGTCGTACGCCGCGATGCCCGCGTGGGGCGACGCCGGCTTCGCGCGGGCCACCCAGTCGAGCGCCGCGAGGTCGCCCAGGCCGAGCCCCGCGAGCGGCGCCCGCCGCATCATCAGCGCCGCGTCCTCGGGGCCGTTGCGCAGGCCGAGCGCGAGCGCGAGCAGCATCGTCGCCTCGGGCGGGCGCGGCGTCCCCTCGGGCCACGCCGTGAGCAGCGCGGTCGCCTGATCGAAGTCCACGGCCCGCCAGTACAGCCGGCCGAGCTCGGTCCGCGCCCGCGCGTAGAGCAGCCGCGCCTCGGGCGAGAGCTGGGCCGTACGCAGGGCCGCGCGGTGCTGCAGCGGGACGCCCCGGCCGAGCAGCGCGCGCAAGATCTCCGGCCGCGCCGCCGCGTCGGCCGGGAGCAGGCGGCCGGCGTAGTACGTCGGCAGCCGGGCCGCGAGCCGCTCGACGGCCGTCGACGGCGTCGCCGCCGGGGGCGGCGGCAGCTCCAGCGCGTCCAGGGCGTCGACGCGCCGGCCGCCGTAGAGGCGGGAGAGCATCGCGCGCGCGCCGTCGACGCGGGCGTCGCGGAGCGCACCGACCGACGAGAGCTCGCGCAGGCCGACGAGCGCGGCGTCGCGGCCGCGCGTCTTCCAGGGCTCCAGGAGCTGGTCGAGCTCGCCGTAGTAGACGTTGCTGAGCTCCGCGTCCTTCCGCATGGCGTCGGGCAGCGGCGCCGACCGGACCGCCTCGACGAGCCGCATGTCGGCGCGCCCGGACTCCACGGCGACGATGCCCTTCGCGTAGAACGGCAGCGCGACCCCGAGCCGCCCGAGGTCCTCGATCGCGCGGGCCTGATCCGTCACCCACGTGAACAGCGGCCCCTTGGTGAACGCGACGACGCGCTGGGCGTCGTACGGCGGCCGGAGCGCGGGCGGCTCGGTCGCGGTGCGCGCGAGCCGGGCGGAGAGCGTGAGGCCGAGCAGCACCTGGTAGAGGTCGCCCTTGAGCGTCGCCGGCGGCGCCTCGAGGAACGGCGCGGCGATCGCGTCGCCGCAGGCGACGGGCGCGAGCTCGGCCCGGAGGGCGCGCGCGAGGCCCGCCTCGAGGCCGGCGCACGTCTCGACGCCCGCGAGCCGCGCGTCGCGCTTCGCGGGGTCGTCCTCGGCGAGCGCGGCGTCGAGCGCGTCGAGGGCGCCCTGCGCGTCACCGCAGGCCCGCGCGGGCGCGGCGGGGGCGCGCCGCGCGAACGCCTCGCAGGCGGCCGGCGGGGCGGGCACCCCGGCCGGCGTCGGGGGGACCAGCGCGGACTTGGGGTCGAAGGGCGCCTGCTTGAGGAGCGGCAGCCACTCGTCCTTGAGCGTCCCGTGGACGGCGAACGCCTCGTTCTCGGGGAGCGGAGGCGGCGGCGGGGTCGCCGCGCGGCCGTCGTTCTGCGGGACGGGCGCTTGCGCCGCGGGCGGAGGAGCTGCGGCGCAGGCCGCGAGGGAGAGCCCCATCGCGGCGGCGAGGGCGGTGAAGACGGAGCGGGGGATCGAGCGCATCAGGTTTCCTTGGACACGGGCGGCCCGCGAAGGTTTCGCCGAAGACCGGCGGGCGGCCGTCGGGACCCGAGCCGGGCGGTCGTGGATACCACCGGAGGGGCGGGCGCGGGGGGACGGCGCTCGTGAGGGGGCCGAGGGGAGGCCGCGATCCAGGAGCGACGAAATTTTACATCGATGTTCAGCTCACGACCTGGGGCATCGTGTACCGACGGGTGGCTGGCTGCGGCATCGGGTATCTTCCGGCACATGCAGTCTGTCCCGACGAACGCCGCACCCGAGGCCGAGCGACCTCGGCCCAGCCACGAGGAGAGCGACCAGCACGTCATCCTCCACGGGATGACCTGGAAGGATTACGAGATCCTCCTCGCCGTGCGGGGGGACCGGGCTGGTGTGCGCATGTACTACCTGAACGGAGCGATCGAGCTGATGAGCCCATCTCGCGATCACGAAGGGATCAAGAAGACCATCGCACGCCTCCTCGAGGCCTATGGCGATGAGCGGGGCATCGAGCTCAGCGGCTACGGCGCGTGGACACTCCGCAATGCGCCGAAAGCGCGCGGGGCCGAACCCGACGAGTGCTACATCGTCGGCGACACCAACAAGGAAGTTCCGGATCTCGCCATCGAGGTCGTCTGGACACAGGGCGGGCTCGACAAGCTCGAGATCTACCGCGGCCTCGGCGTCGCCGAGGTCTGGATGTGGGATCGCGAGGAGGGTCTCCGCGTCTTCGCGCTCTCGGACGAGCGCTACGAGCCCCGGGCGCGCAGCGCCTTCTTCCCCGATCTCGACCCCGCCTGGCTCGCCAGCTTCCTCGATCAGCCGACGCAGAGCCAGGCGGTCCGCGCGCTGCGAGCAGCCCTGCGCTGAGCCCGCGCCGGTGCGCGACTCACAGCCTGCCGGCGACCTCGTCGCAGGTGGAATCCTCCACGTCCCGGCAATTGGTGACATCCCAGGGCGTCCAGAAGCATTCATTGGCAAGGTTCTCTGCGCATGCTTCCTCCACGGACGAAGAGACCTCCAGATCGCAGAGCTGATGCCGGGACGGCGCCTCCCAGGGCGGATCGGCGTCACACAGCCCGTCGTCGCGAAGGCAGTGCCTCTCGCGGGTCTGCACCAGCCCGGTGCCGTCGCCGAGGACAATGACGAGCGTCTCTGTCTCATCGATGAACGGGCCGGGGGCGTCGAGCGACGTGATGACGCCCGTGCCGCCGCCGAGCACGAGCCTGGCCGCACACTCGGTCGCAGCCAGCGGTTCCACGCCGAGATGCCGCACCATCAGGTCGCAGCTCGGCTCGAGGTCGCAAGCGAACAGGTCCACCGCGGTCCCGGGCGCGGGCGCGCCTCCGCCTGGTGTGCCGGAGGAGGTGGACTCCTCGGCCTCTGTGCCTGTGTCCGTGTTGCTACCTGCATCCTCGACCGTTGCCGAACACGCGGTGACGAGCGAGACCTGCGCAACGACAAGAAGTACCGCGCCTCGGACGCGTTGTTCTGCTCTCATGACCGTGACCCTTCGAAGGATCGAAAGAACTCCGTGCGTGGACATGGGCACAATAAGAGCAAGCAGCGCGCCAGACGCACGCTCCGCGATCAGCGCGTCGCGGTGACTCGGTGCGTGCGCGAGATCCGCCGCGACCGCCCATCCAACGATGCGCAGCGACAGCGGCGGTCGACGGAGCAGGGGGAGTCCCCTGTGCCTCCTGCCACGCAGATCGGCTCATCGTGGCTCATCGTGACACACGTGAACCGAGCTCGACGAGAGCAGGCGGGTCTGGCCGGTCCAGCGCAGGGCTGTCCTGACTTCGGCCCAGGATGAGCCATCCTGCTCTCGTCCTTCCGTGACAGCCACGCGCTGCGGGACCGCGACGTCACCCTCGGAGCGGGGCGCGCGAGACGGGAGCCTGGCGCACGAGGCCCGCGCGCCTCAGTACCACTCTCCGCCGAGCCCTATCGTGAAGGTGAACGTCGTGGCCTCGGGCATGAACACCGGGTGGAGCTCCGCGGCGAGGGCGAAGCCGCTGCGCCGCGGGCCGTCGCCGGACAGGCCGCCGAGGATGAGGGCGCCGCGCGCGTGCGCCCCGAAATACCAGCCCGAGGTGCTGGCGCAGCCCGCGTCCGACTCGATGCCCGCGTACTCCGCGGAACAGCTCGCGACGGCCACGTAGTCCATCGAGGGCCCTGCCCCGAAATCGAGGACGTGGAACACGGTGAGGCTCGCGAGGAGCGAGTTGTAATCTATGAAGCCCGCGTCGAAGCCCGCGCTGTTGGACGTGCTCTCGGGCGTGAGCGTCAGCATCGGGGTGTTCTGGTAGTAGAGCCCGAGCGTGTGGTTGATCTGGAGGCCGACCCGGCCGGTCCACGCGAAGACACCGCCGGTCCCCGTCGGCGACTTGATGATCCCGCCGCCCAGCGTGCTGCCATACCGGAGCCGGACGCCGTCCCGCTCCTCGTCCTCGTCCTCGGGCTTCTCCCGCTCCTGCGCAGGCTCGACCGGCGCAGACGACGCCTCCGGGTCGACCGTCGTCTCCACCGGGCCTCCGATCGGCGGCGGCGCATCGCTCCGCGGGGCGGGCTGGCTCCGGGAAGGAGGCGGCGAGGACGGCGCGCCCGGCGAAGGCCGCCCGGGCGACACCGGCGGCGCGGGCGCGTAGGGCGGCGCAGGCGACACCGGCGGCGGCGCCGGCGCGTACGGCGGCGCGGGCCGGTACGGCTGCGCCGGCGCATGGGGCGGCGCAGGCGACAGCGGCGGCGCGGGCGCAGCGGGCGGTAGCGGCGGCGGCGCGGGCGCCGGAGGCACGGGCGCCGGCGCCGGCGCGGGCGGCACCGGCGTGGGCGGCGGCGCGGGCGGCACGGGCGGCGGCAACGGCGCGGGCGAGGGCGGCGGCGCGGGCGGCACGGGCGGCGGCAACGGCGCGGGCGAGGGCGCCGGCGCGGGCGGCACGGGCGGCGGCAACGGCGCGGGCGAGGGCGGCGGCGCAGGCGGCACAGGCGGCTGCGCCGAGGCCGACGGGATCGGCCCGGAGGGCGGAGGCGGAAGGGGCGCGTCGTCCTGCGCAAGGCCCGTCGCCGGGATCGCAAGGGGAACGGTGATCGCCGCCAGCGCGGCAAGCCAACGAACGATGGTCATCCGGTTTTCCTCGGCGCGCTCGTCGCGGCCGTCAAGCGCGCGGAGGTGCGAGCTGTCAGCCACGGTGCGACGATAGCAGAGGATCCGCCGCAGATGATCCGCCCGCGAACCGAGGAACGCCAGCCCACCGGCGACCGGGCGATGCGCCCCGTATCCCCCTCCCTCACTTTCCGTCACGGAACGCGACGGCTCCGGGCACCAGACCCCTCGAGCCATGCGTCGAGACCCCCAAGCCCCTCTCTGCGGCATCAGTCCCCTGCTGGGGATCCCCCTGTCCGCCGCCTGCGTGGGGGAAAGTTTCCACGGAGACGCGGTTGGAGACGGGGGCGCCGCCTGCGAGGGCTGCCGCGTCGATTTCATCGCGGCGCACTGGTACGCTTGCGACAGACCGGCGCTCGAGCGGAATCTCGGCGAGCTCGAACGCTACCGGCGCCCCATCTCGCTGACCGAGTTTTCGCGCGGAGACGGCGCGGATCGGTCGCCCGAAGCGCAGGCCGCCACCATGCGAGAAGCGGTGCCCCTCCTCGAATCGGACCCCGACGTCTTCCGGTACGCGTGGTTCTCCGGGCGGACCGAGGCGATCCCGAACGTGGACCTGCTCGGCGCGAGCGGTGAGCTCACCGCGCTCGGGGCGCTCCACGTCTCGCTCCCCCACCCGGAGAGGTGCGGCCCGTGACCGCCCGCGCGGCGGTCGAACCGTCGATGCCTCCCGCGGGCGGCGCGGCGCCCGCCGTCCCCACGGCCGGCGTCCAGGCCGCGCCGCTCGACTTCGCCGAGGTGTACGAGGAGGTCTTTCCCTTCGTCTGGCGGACCGTGCGCCGCCTCGGCGTGGACGCCTCCGCGCACGAGGACGTGTGCCAGGAGGTGTTCGTCGTCGTGCACCGGCGGCTCCCGGAGTTCCAGGGCCGCTCGTCGCTGAAGACGTGGGTCTTCGGGATCGTGGTCAACGTCGTGCAGGCGCACCGGCGGTCGCTGCGCCGCAAGAGCCCGGCCCACCGCGGGACGGGAGAGACCGTGGATCCGGAGCTGCTCGCAGGGCCGAGCAGCCTCAGCCCCTACGAGGCCATGACAAGGGCGGAGGCCGCGCGCGTGGCGCACGACCTCCTCGCGTCGCTCGACGAGGAGAAGCGCGTGGTGCTCCTCCTCGCCGAGCTGGAAGAGATGCCGGTGACGGAGATCGCGCAGGGTATCGGGGTGAACATCAACACCGTGTATGCGCGGCTGAGGGCCGCTCGACAGGCGTTTTCCGACGCGGTGCAACGCCACCACGCCAGGATCCGAGGAGGCCGCAATGGATGAGCTGGAGGCTGGCGAGCGGGCGCTCCTGGACGCCCTTCGCGACACGGACGAGCCGACCGACGACGACCGGCGGCGGATGCGCGCGGCCGTGTGGGCGAGGCTCGGCCTCGCCGGGACGGCGGCGACGGCCGTGTCCGTGAGCGCCGCGAACGCCTCGGGAGCCGGGGCCGCCGGCGCTGCGGGCGCCGGCGCCGCTGGCTCCGCGAGCGCGGCGGCGGCGGCGCACGCCGTCGCTCCCGCCGCCGCGAGCGCGGCCGCGACCGCGACCGCGGCGGTCGCGAAAGGCGCGGCCTTCACGCTGCTCGGCGCCCCGCTGAAGATCGGGCTCGCGACGCTGGTCGTGGGCCTCGCGACGGGCGCGGCGCTCTACTTCCCGACGTCCGGGGGGGCGCCCGACGCGCCGCCCGCGCAGGAAGCCGCGAGGATCGCGGACCCGATGCCCCGAACGCCGCACGCCGCCGCCCCGCCCGGCGCCTCGCGCGCCCGCGACGACGCGCCTCCTGCGGCCGAGGCGAGCGCCCCCGCCGGGGCCGGCGCCGCCGCCCCCTCCGAGGCCGGCGCCGCCGCCGAGGCCAACGACCCCGCCAGCGCAGGCGCCCCCGCCAGGACGAGCGCCGCGCCCGCGACGGCGGCCGCGGCGCGCGCGCCGGCCTCGCGCACGCCCGCGCCGGCCGCCGCCGCGAGGCCGGGCTCCAAGGGGCTCGACGCGGAGATCGCGCTGCTGCGCGACGCGCAGCAGGCGCTGCAGGCGGGCCAGTTCGCGCAGGCGCTCTCGAAGCTCGACGAGCACGCGAGCCGGTACCCGCGGGGCGTGCTCTCGACCGAGCGCGAGGCGTCGCGCGCGATCGCGCTCTGCCGCTCCGGCCGCGCGGCGTCCGGCAGGGCGATCGCGGCGAAGCTGCTCGCGCGGAGCCCGGGCTCGCCGCTCGCGACGCGCGTGCGCGCCGCGTGCGGGCAGGAGGAGTAGAGTGCCCATGTGCACGTCTCCAGGTGGGCCCGGGCCGCGTCGGCCCTGCAGGCGCTGATCGTCGCGGCGGGGCTCCTGCCCGCGAGCGCCCTCGCGGCGCCCGCCGAGCCGCGCACCATCGACCTCCGCTGGGACGCGCCCGACGGGTGCCCGCCGGTCGACGAGGTCCGGAGCGAGATCGCCCGGCTGCTGGGGGCGTCGGAGCAGCGGCAGCCGATCGAGGTCGAGATCGCCGTCGCCCGCAAACGCGGCGCGCGCCTCCGGCTCGACCTGCGCATCCGCGCGCCCGCGCCCGGTGAGCGGGTCATCCACGGCCACGACTGCGCGTCCATGTCGCGGGCAGCGGCGCTGATCGTCGCGATGTCGATCGATCCCGACGCTGTCGCGCGGAACGCCGCCGCGCAGCCCGCGCAGCCCGCGCAGCCTGAGGCGGCTGCCGCCCCCGTGCCCAGCGCGCCGCCCCCCGCGCCGGACCGCGCGCCGCGCCGGCCGCCTCCCGCGTCAGCCCAGCCGCCCCCGCCGGCCGAGCGCGATCCGGAGGGGGTGCTCTGGCTGAGCGCGCAGGTCGAGCAGGCGCTCGTGCCGGCGATCGGCGTCGGGCTCGCCGCAGGCGGCGGGATCCGCAGCGGCTGGTTCCGCGCCGACGGGGCGGCCGGCGTGGTGCCGTCGAGCTCGAGCCGAATCGCGGGGACGGCTGCCGGCGCCGAGTTCCGGCTCTGGTTCCTCGAGGTCGACGCGTGCGCGCGCGCCCTCGAGCGCCCCCTCGGCGTGTACGTCTGCGCGCTCGGCCGCCAGCACTGGCTCCGCGCCCGGGGACGCGAGGTCGACGAGGCCTTCACCCGCACGGCGCCGATCTTCGCGGCCGGGCTCGGGACGCTGGTCGAGTGGCGCGTCGCCGATCCGCTGAAGATCGAGGGAGCGCTGCACGCCGTCGCCCCGCTGCGGCGGCCGCGCTTCGTCGTCGAGAACCTCGAGGGGACCGTCTATCGCCCCCCGGCCGCAGGTCTCAGCGCCCGCCTCGGCGTCGCGCTGGCCTTCTGAGCCTCAGGGCCGATCCGGGCCGGCGTTCCACGCGGCCTCGACCGCGCAGCCGGCCAGCGCCTCGCCGTAGATCCGCAGCTCGTCGTAGCGCCCACCGAAGTACGGGTCCGCATCGAACTGGGACCGCCCGAGCCAGTTGTTCACGTCCTGGATCCCCGAGAGCGGAAAGCCGACAGCGTCGCTGCCGAGGAGCGCGCCATCCAGGTAGAGGGCCAGGGTCGCCGCCGCGCCGTCGAAGACGACGGCGACCTGATGGACCTCGCCGTCCTCGAGCGTCGGCTCGGCGTGGATCGCCACCTCGCCCGTCACGCCGCTGTCGCTCGCGAGCGCGGAGACCCCCCGCACGTCGAAGACCGTCGAGGGGGTGATCACCAGGTAGGACGTCCCCACCCCCCCCTCGCCTTCGACGGGATCTTCGCCTCCGCTGGCGAGGCCGAAATCGACGATGCGCGGGTAGGAGCCTCCGCTGTCGCGGACGACCCAGACCATGACGGTGACATCGCGCAATCCCGCCAGGAGCCCCGCCGGCAAATCGACGTAATCGTCCTCGCCGTCCAGGGTGAGCCCCCCTCCGCCGTCGAGGCTCGCGCCGCCGAGGATCACGCCGTCCGCACCTCCGAGGAGATCGGCGACGACATCTCCCACACCGTCGAACGTGTACCGATGCGTCGGCGACGGCAACACATCACAGGAGGTCGTACCATCACCCCCTCCACCGCCGCTGCCCGCCTCACCGCCGCTGCCCGCCTCACCGCCGCTGCCGCTCACCGCTGACGCTGGATTCATGCGGCCCACCGCGATCTCCACGTCTGCCCCGCACCCGGACAGCCCGAGGAGCAACACCATCACCGCAGTTTTCTGCGCACAGGGCACGTCCTGATTTTAGCGTGGCCGCGTGGTCGATTTGATCACGAAATCGACGCGCTCCGGTCACGAGGGGACGACTGCCGAATTCACACGCGGGAGACGACGATGACGTTCAGACGTGACCGAGTGTTCGCGAGCCCGTGGCTCGCCGCCGGGGGATGTCTCCTGGGCATCTCGTGCACTGGCATCCTCGGAAGCCAGGACGATGGAGGCCAGGACGATCCGGAGCAAGGCGCCTCCGTCGCGACAGACGGGATGCCCCTGCACCACATGACAGCGTCGGAGTACAACAACACCGTCGCCCACCTCCTGGGGACGCGCCAGAGGCCCGCGGATGGCTTCCCCGCCTTCGGCGCGAAGGGCTTCGACGCGAACGTCAGCGCGCTCTCGAACCTCTCGCAGGTCCTGGTCCAGGGGTATTACGACGCCGCCAAGACGCTCGCCGCGGACGCCTTCTCGAACGAGGCGCAGCGCGCCGCGATCCTCGTGTGCGACCCGGCGGAGGGCGCGGACGACGGGTGCGCGCGCGAGATCATCGAGCGCTTCGGGCTGCGCGCCTTCCGCCGCCCGCTCGAGGCGGCGGAGCTCGACCGGTATGCGGCGCAGTACGCCGACGCGCAGACCACCCTCGAGATGTCTCCCGTCGAGGCGGTGCAGCACGTCGTCCGGACCCTGCTGACGTCCCCGAATTTTCTCCTGAGGATCGAGGTGGGACCCGACTCCAAGAGATCGCCGGGCGCCCTCAACGGCCACGAGATCGCGTCGCGCCTCTCGTACCTGCTCTGGAGCTCGCTCCCGGACGAGGCGCTCTTCGACGCGGCGGAGGGCGATGAGCTCGCCACCGAGGACGAGCTCCGGCAGCAGGTCGACCGCATGCTGGATGACCCGAAGAGCGCCGCCTTCTTCCAGAACTTCTTCGGGCAGTGGCTCGGCACGCGCACGCTCCCCAGCCACAACGCCGACGCGACCCGGTTCCCGAGCTGGAACGACGAGGTGAAGGGCGCGATGCTCGACCAGGTCAACGCCTACTTCGCGAGCTTCACGACGGGCGGGCGGCCCTGGTCCGAGTTCCTCACGGCGCCCCACCCGGAGAGCCGGCTGCTCGAGCCGCTCTACGCGAACGACCCCGAGGGCGCGCGCGAGGGGTTCCTCACGCTCCCAGCGTTCCTGACGCTGTCGTCCCGCGCGGACAGGACCTCTCCCACGTCCCGCGCGAAGACGATCCTGGAGCAGCTCTTCTGCGTGCCCCTGGTGCCGCCCGCCAATGTGGACATCCCGGAGCTCGGCGCCGCGGGCGGGGACGAGGGCCCCGTCGAGAACGTGCGCCAGGAGCTCGAGAAGCACCGCGCGTCGCCCGACTGCGCGAGCTGCCACGACGTGCTCGACCCGATCGGGCTGAGCCTGGAGATCTTCGACCCGATCGGCGCCTACCGGACCGCGTACCCGAACGGCGACCCGATCGACGCGACGGGGGTGTACGAGGGCGTGGCGTTCGAGGACATCTCCGGCCTGGTGCCGGCGCTCGTGGAGGCCGCCCGGCCGGGGACGTGCCCCACCGAGCAGCTCTTCAGCTACGCCGTGCGCCGGCGCCCGAGCGGCGGGGACCGGACCAGGATCAAAGAGATCGCCGCGCGCTGGGACGGCGGGACGATCGCGGATCTGGTGAAGCGCGTGGTGACCAGCGAGGCGTTCCGGCTTCGAGCGAAGGACAAGTCGCCGTGAGGCGGCGCGGGTTGTTTCTGCACAGGACGAGGCACGAAGGAGCGATGCGCACATGAAACGCTTGATGACACGCAGAAACCTGTTGCGCGGCGCGGGCGTCTGTCTGGCGCTGCCGTGGCTCGAGAGCCTCGCGCCGCGCGGGGCGCGCGCGGGGGAGCCCGGCACCCCGAAGCGCTTCGTGCTCTGTACCTTCCCGAACGGGGCGCCCCATCACTGGTGGGAGACGGCCCCCGCGTTCGGAAAGACGCTGAAGGGCGCCGACTTCAAGCTGCCGAGGGTGCTCGAGCACTTCGCGCCGGTGAAGTCGAAGATGCTCATGATAAGCCGCCTCGGCAACTACACGTGGAGCACGGAGCAGCACCCGTACATCGAGCCTTCCCACTCGCGCCTCGGCGCGGCGCTCTCGACCTGCGTGGACGCCGATCAGCTCGGGAGGGAGGCGCGCCAGGACCTCGGCGAGTGGGTGGGCAACGGCGTCTCGGTCGACCAGCTCATCGTCCAGAAGGCAGGCCCGGAGCAGGCGACCCGCATCCCGTCGCTGCAGACGGGGCTCGGGGTCAAGCCCGGCTTCTTCGACCAGCGCAGCTACGCCTACAACCAGGTCCTCTCCTGGAAGAGCCCGCGCGAGCCGCTGAAGCGCTCGGTCAACCCGAAGGCGGTGTTCGACGCGCTCGTCGGCGCGGGCGCGGGGTCCGCCGTGCCAGGGCAGAGCGACGAGGAGGCCAGGATCGAGGCGGAGCGCCGCGCGGCGACCGAGAAGAGCGTCATCGACGGCGTGCTCGCGGACGCGAACTCGCTCATGAACCGGGTCGGCTCCGGGGATCGCAAGATCGTCCAGCAGTACCTCGACTCGCTGCGCGAGATCGAGAAGAACGCGACCCACGTACAGTCGACGATGACCCCCCCGGCGGGCCTGGGCTGCAGCCCGATCAGCCAGCCCGGCGTGGTCCCCGAGCCGCCGGGCCAGGCGGAGGGGCTCAACGAGAACGACAACACGGGAGCCGGCCCGTACAAGCACGAAGATCACGCGAAGGTCATGATCGACCTCATCGTCATGGCCATTCAATGCGACGTGACGCGCGTGATCACCCACATGCACGACGACATGCGCTCCGAGTTCGAGTATCGGTGCATCCCGGAGGACGTCCGCGCCAAGGTGGGGCTCGCGTACAGGAGAGAGAGCAGCCTGCACTTCCACTCCTCCCAGCACGCCGCCGGCAACCTGGACCGCGCGACCCAGGACGGCCAGTACAAGATCATCCAGCAGAGCAACCTCGACTACGCGGCGATCAACTGCTGGCTCAACCAGAAGAGCGCGCAGCTCGCGCAGCGGCTCGACGCGATCCCCGAGGGCGACGGCACGGTGCTCGATCACTGCGTCATGGTGCACATGAGCGAGATGCGCTCGCACGACCACGACGGGTACGACCTGCCCATCGTGCTCCTCGGCGGCGACGGCGTCTTCCTGAACGACGCGCACGTCGCCTACGGCGCCCTCGGCAGCGATCGCCAGCTCCGCGATCTGTGGTTCACCATCATGAACCAGTACTACGGCCTGGGCATCTCGTCGTTCGGCGAAGATCGCCGCGGCGAGCCGAACGCGCTGCTCGAGGAGATCTTGCGGTAGCGCGGGGAATCAGGGTCTCGGCGGATGGACGCCCCTCACCGAGCGGCGGGGGCGAGGCCGGCCGCGTTCTCCCGACTCAGCGCACCTCCACCATCGGCTCGCACACGGCCATCTCGACGCCGTGCCTCACGTGGGCCCGCACACGGACCCTGCACATCTGGGCCAAGGTGAGCATCGGAACGGTGTGGGAACAGTCGAAGCTCGTCACGACCGGATAACCTCGGCGAAGCCCGAGCACCTCGAGCAGGAGCTCGTCATGGCTGAACGGGGCGCCCTCGGTGTCGGTCATCTCCGCCTTGCCGATCACCAGCGCTGCGATCTCGTCGAGCGCGCCGATCGCCTCGAGCTGGCGTAGCTGCCGCTCCTCCCGTGAAAAGCAGCAGTCCATCTGCTCCAGGATCAGGATCGCTCCTCTGAGCGGCGGGAAGTACCTCGTCCCCGCGAGCGAAAGCAACGTGTTCAGGTTCGCGATGATGGCGGGCCCTTCGGCTTCCCCCGACACGAGAGCGCGCCAGCCGGCGTTCGGCTCGTACCGACGTGGAGCGGTGCACCACTCGGACGTCTTCGCGTCCCGGAAGTGGTTGCTCCACTGCGGCGGGCACAGGAGAGCCCTCGCGCCGTCCGTGTGGCGACCGGTGGCGTCGAGGAACGAGTCGAGCGTGAACTCATCGACCCCGGGCCAGTCGCCGAAGGAGGGGACCACCGCAGGCCCGTAGAACGTCGATAGCCCGGACTGCGTGAGCAGGCCCATATGCAGCGCGGTAACGTCGCTGTACCCGCAGATGATCTTCGGGTTCTCTCTCACCCTCTCGAAATCGATGTGCGCGAGCAGGCTCGACGAGTTCGCGCCGCCTATCGTGGCGATCAACGCGCGCACCTCCGGGTTCGTCACGAGGTCCATGAACTCCCTCGCGCGCGCCTCGGGAGGGCCCGAGCGGTAGCCTTCTGCGACGGCCTTCGCCGTCAGCTCACCCTCGATGACGCGGAACCCGAGCTTGCGCAGCGTCTCTCTGCCGTGGAGGTACTTATCGCGAAAAACGACATGGGCGGGGTACGAGGGCGTGAAAATGCCGATCGCGTCGCCCTGCTTGAGGGCGCGCGGGCGGATGATCGGCCGACCGGTCCCCGCGTTCCTGTCCTCTGCTGCCATGAACCCTCGTCATTCTCAGTTGAAGCGCGGCGTCCACACGGCGCGGTGGAGGCGCACGTGCCTCTTGTTCTCGTTGAACACGCGGTTCCATTCGTGCCAGCGCCGGGAGATCTGCTCGAATCGCTCATCCCCCGAGCCAGGGAGCTGGTCGACCAACCCGTCGTCTGACAGCATTTGCCTGATCCCGTCCGGCCCCGGCGCAGCGACATCACTCAACTCGCTCGCATCCCAGTTCGAGCAGATCGACGGTGGACGCGAGCCCGCCGGGGTGGAGCGCGGACGGGGCGCGCGCCGCTCAGAGCCCCGAGCGGCGCGCCATGCGCTTCGAGAGCCACCGCGTCGGGCCCGGCGCCACGCGGGCCGCGAGGCTCGCCGCCTTCACGAACACGCTCGTCTCCAGGACCTCGCGGCCCGCCTCGACGGCGCGCACGATGCCCTCGGCGACCGCCTCGGGGCTCTGCGGCTTGTGGCCCGGCGGGCGGTAGCCGACGTTGTCGTCGGTCACCACGGCGTTCGCGCGGAAGGGCGTCGCGACAGGGCCCGGCCGCACGACGAGCACGCGCACGCCGCGCGACGCGACCTCCGCGCGGAGCGACATCGCGAGCGCCTCCAGCGCGAACTTCGACGAGGCGTACGGGCCCATCCGCGGCGTGGAGACGACCCCCGCGACCGACGAGACCATCACGACGGTGCCCTTCGCGGCCGAGAGCGGCTCGATCGCGAGCTGCGCGAGGCGCACCGGGGCGACGACGTTGAGCCGGTAGATCGTCTCGAGCTCGGCAGGGTCGATCTCCAGCGTGGGCGCGTAGTAGCCGCGCCCCGCGTTGTTCACGAGGACGTCGAGCCGGCCGTACGCGCCGAGCGCCCGGTCGCAGAGCGCCTTGCGGTCCTCCTCCACGGTCACGTCCCCGGCCACGGCGAGCGCGTCGCCGCCCGCCGCGCGCACCTCCGCGGCGACGCGCTCGAGCGCCTCCTGCCCGCGCGCGCTCAGCACCACGCTCGCGCCGCGCTTCGCCCAGGAGAGCGCGAGCGCTCGACCAATCCCGCTGGATGCACCGGTGACGACGACGACGAGGGCCATGTGGGTGAGAGTATACGCTCCTCGGTGGAGCCGAGAGAAATACGCCGCTCGCACCACCGCCGGCCAGCGGCAGCCCCGGCGCGCCCGGCGACCGGAGCGCGCCAGAGAGAGCGCCAGAGAGAGCGCCAGAGGCCGCCAGCGCCGCGCGGGCGTTGCTCGGCGAGGGTGGGATTCCTGCGCGCCGGTGCGTCCCGACTGCTTCCGATCGCGCGCTTCGCCTAGCATGCAGCGCGCGCTTCGCTGCGCGCAGGGGCGACGACGCCCGGCCCGCGCGGCGACGCGCAGCCCGCTTCACCAGGTGCACATGAAGAAGCTCGCCGGAACGCTGTGGATGGGCTCACTGCTCCTCGCGGGCGCTGCCTGCGGCGGCGGGCCGGCCGGGCCGCCCTCGGGCGCAGGAGGGGACGGCAGCTCGGGCGCGGGCGGGCGTGGAGGTGGGCAGGGAGCCGGGGACAGCGGCGGCGCAGGAGGCCTGCGGTGCGCGGGATCGGACCTCGTGTGCCCCGAGGGCGCGCGGTGCCAGATCGACGTCGAGGGCGAGCCGTCGGGCTGCACGGCGGCGTGCGACGAGGGGCGCGCCTGCGGCGACGCGGCGTGCTGCAGCCCCGGCGCCGCGTGCGTGAACCGCGGCTGCAGGGCGGCCGACCTCGTGCTGGAGCCGGCGGAGCGCGCCGAGGCGGTCGCGTTCGACTGGGTCAGCTTCGGCGAGGATGCGTGCGAGGTGCGCCGGGGCTGCGTCGGCGGGAGCGGCCGACGGGCGCTGCTGCGCTTCCACGTGTCGCTCAGGAACGCCGGCGACGTGCCGCTCGATCTCGGCGCGCCGTCCGAGAGCGACGTGTTCGAGCCGAACTTCTGCGAGGACAGCTACGTCGTCCCGCGCCTCTTCCGCGCGATCCTCCGGCGGGGCGCCGCGACCGTCGCCGAGGCCGAGCTCGACGCGCGCTGCGTCGCGATGCCCGGCGGCCGGTACGACTGCGACGCGCAGGGCCTCGGGCCCGGAGAGCACGTCGAGCAGCCCGGCACCGTCGCGTGCAACGCGCTCGACGTGACCGGGGTGGGCGCCGGGCTCTACGAGCTCGAGATCACCGTCAACCCGGGGAAGACCGTCGCCGAGGCGCGCTTCGACAACAACACGATCGTCCTGCCGGTCGACTACCCGGCCTGCGACGGCACGATCTGCGGCGGCGCGTGCTGCCCGACCGGCCACGCGTGCAGGGCCGACGTCTGCATGGTGCCCGACCTGCGCCCGGACGAGGCGCGCATCGTCGACACGCTCCAGTTCTCGTACCAGACGTTCCCCGCGGACGCGTGCGAGATCCTGGAGGGGTGCATCGGAGGCCCGGGCCGGCGGCACCTCCTCCAGTTCGAGGGGCGCATCGAGAACACAGGGCCAGGCCACCTCGACCCTGGCCCCGAGTTCGACAGCCCGCTCTTCGAGTATGCGCAGTGCCACCAGCACTTCCACTTCCTCGACTTCGCCGATTACCGGCTGCTCGACGCGGACGGCGCGATCGTCGCGCAGGGCCACAAGCAGGCGTTCTGCCTGGTCGACATGGAGCCGCTCGATCCAGAGGACCCGGCGCCGCGCGGCTTCCCGAGCGCGGGCGGCGCGGGGTGCAACTTCCTGAGCGCGGGGTGGGCCGACGTGTACGGCGTGGGCACGGCGTGCCAGTGGGTCGACGTGACGGGCGTGCCCGAGGGCGATTACCTGCTCCGCGTCGCGGTGAACCCGCGCGGCGCGATCGCGGAGCGGTCGATCGAGGACAACGTGGTCGAGGTGCCGATCCACGTCCCGGCGTACGCGCCCTGCGTGCCCGAGCCGGAGATCTGCGGGGACCTCGTCGACCAGGACTGCGACGAGATCCCCGACAACGGCTGCGCGGGCGCCGGGTGCATCCGCCCGTCGACCGAGCTCTGCGGGAACGACCTCGACGAGAACTGCAACGGGGTCCCGGACGACGGGTGCGCGCCGATCCCGGGCGCCGATGCGTGCGCGACGGCGGCGGAGCTCACGGAGTCGATGGATTACGCCGCGGAGATCACGGCGGGGAACACCTCCGACGTGGCCCTGCCGTGCGGCGGCGAGGGGGGCGAGGTGTTCTTCCGCTTCACGCTCCCGTCCGAGGAGGTCGTGTACCTCGGCACCCTGGATTCGGAGATCGACACGGCGATCGCGGTGCTGGAGGGCGACGGCTGCGACGGCGCCCCGGTCGGCTGCGCGGCGCGGAGCTGCGGCGAGCTCGCGCCGGGCGCGAACTTCGCGGCCAGGCTCCCGGCGGGGACGTACACGGTGGTGGTCAAGGCCGTGAGCCCCGGCGCCTCCGGCAGGGTACGCCTCACGTTCGAGCGCGCGTCGTGCCTCGGCGAGGGGGCCGAGGTCGTGACGAGCAGCGGGCTGATCCGCGGCGACACCACCGGGAGGCCGATCCCCCCGAGGTCCGCGTGCGGCGCGAGCAGCCCTGAGCAGACGTTCTACGTCCCCGTCTGCCCGGGGAGAGCCTTCATGGTGTCCTCGTGCGGCCTGGCGGATTTCCCGATGACGCTCAGGACGGCGGACGACGCGTGCAATCCGACCGCCGTCCAGTGCTCCAGGCCGAGGGACGCGTGCGCGGGCGATCCGGAGGGGGCCAATGCGGTGATCGTGGCGACGCGGCCGGGAGGGGGCCTCGGGGCGATCACCGTGAGTGGTCGTACGCCGGTGGATTTCGGGCCGTACGAGATTTTTGTCACGCCGTTCTGAGGACCGGAGACCGCCGCCGGACGTGATGCGCGCGGCGGAGATCCCGCCTCTCCAGGGGCGAAGTTTGCGCTGCGCCTCGGGCGATCTGCGGTAGAACCGCGCCCATGCGAGCCAACCATCCGTCCCAGCGGAGGCGCCTCCGGGCGCCCTCGTGCCTGTCCAGCGCGCTCGTCGTCGCGCTCGGCCTGACGTCGCCCACCTACGCCGCGCCACCGGCCGCTGCAGCGGCGCAGCCCGCAGCAGCGGCGCAACCCGCCGCCAAGCCGGCGGCGGCGCAGCCCGCGACGGCGGCGCAGCCCGCGACGGCGGCGCAGCCCGCGACCGCGGCGCAGCCCGCGACCGCGGCGCAGCCCGCGACCGCGGCGCAGCCCGCGACCGCGGCGCAGCCTGGCGCGAAGCCGGGGGCCGCGGCGCCGGCCTCGGCCAGCGTGAGCGTCATGGTGCCGGTCGAGAAGTACACGCTGCAGAACGGGCTCGAGGTGGTCCTGCACGAGGATCACCGCACGCCCGTCGTGGCCGTCAACGTCTGGTACCACGTGGGCTCCAAGGACGAGCCGAAGGGGAAGAACGGGTTCGCGCACCTCTTCGAGCACCTCATGTTCCAGGGCTCGAAGAACGTCGGCGAGGACATGTTCTTCAAGTACCTGGAGCGGGCCGGCGCGAGCGAGCGCAACGGGACGACCAACGCCGACAGGACCAACTACTTCGAGACCGTCCCGGCCAACGAGCTCGCGCTCGTGCTCTGGCTGGAGAGCGACCGGATGGGGTGGCTGCTCGACCACGCGAACGAGGAGACGTTCGCGAGCCAGCGCAACGTGGTGAAGAACGAGCGCCGCCAGAACTACGAGAACGCGCCCTACGGCCTCGTGCCGCAGTTCCTCCGCGCGGCCATGTTCCCGGAGAACCACCCCTACCACCTGCTGACCATCGGCACGCCCGAGGACCTCGACGCCGCCCGGATGGACGACGTGCGGGCCTTCTTCAAGACGTTCTACGCGCCGAACAACGCGACCCTCGTCATCGCCGGCGACATCGACAGGGACAGGGCGAAGGAGCTCGTTCACAGGTACTTCAGCCCGATCCCGAAGGGCGCCCCGCCGCCCGTGACGACGAAGCCCGACCCCGGCGACCTCGCGACCGAGAAGCGCCTCGAGATCGAGGCGGACGTGGAGCTGCCCCGCGTGACGATCAGCTGGGTGACGCCGCCGCACTTCGCGCCCGGCGACGCCGAGCTCGACCTCGTCGCCAACGTCCTCTCGTCGGGCAAGACGAGCCGGCTGTACAAGCGGCTGGTCTACGATCTCCAGATCGCGCAGGACGTCTTCGCGGGGCAGTCGTCGAGCCAGCTCGCCAGCACGTTCCAGATCACCGCCACCCTGAAGAAGGGCAAGTCGCCCGAGCAGGCCCTGAAGCTGATCGACGCCGAGCTCGAGAAGCTGCGCAAGGCGCCGCCGACGCAGGACGAGCACGAGCGGGCCCGGGCGAAGCTGCTGTCGGACCTGGTCTTCAGCATGGAGCAGGTGACCGCCCGCGCGAACGCGATCAACAACTACAACCAGCTCGCCGGCGATCCGGGGTACTTCCCGAAGGACGTGGCCAGGTACGAGACGGCCACGGCCGCCGACCTGCAGAAGGCGACAGCGGACTTCCTGCCCCAGGGCAGGCGCGTGATCGCCCTCGTCACACCGAAGCCGGGCGCCCCGAAGGCAGGGCGCCTCGTCAAGCAGACCGAGACGGCGGCGCCGGGGGCGGCGAAGGTCGCGGCCGCGGCGGCGACGAAGCCCGCGGCGGCGGCGGCGAAGCCCGCGGCGGCGGCGCCGGCGACCGGCAAGCCTGCGACAGCACCGGCAGTCAAGAAGCCCGCGGCCGGCACGCCCGCGGTCGAGAAGCCCGCGGCCGGCACGCCCGCGCCGAAGGGGGGTTGAGCCATGCACATGAAACGAATCTTCTCCGTCTCGCTCGCCGCAGCGGCGCTCGCCGCCTGCGCCTCGAACACGAAGGCGCCGCCCGCCGCCGCGCCGCCGCCCGCCGCCGCGCCGCCGCCCGCCGCCGCGCCGCCCCCGGAGGCGGCGGACGCGTTCCGCAAGTCGTCGCCGCCTCCAGGGCCGGAGGTGGTCTTCGTGCCGCCGCGGATCGAGGAGGCGAAGCTCGCGAACGGGATCCGCGTCCTCGTCGTGGAGCGGCACGAGCTGCCGATCGTCGCGGTGGAGGTGACCACCGTCCGGGGCGCCGATCAGGCCGCGCCGGGCGTCGGCGCGTTCGCGGGCGCGATGCTCACGCAGGGCACGAAGACCCGCAGCGCGCTCCAGTTCAGCGACGCGCTCGGCAAGCTCGGCGCGAACTTCGCGTCCGGGGTCAACTTCGACGGCGGCGGCGTGCAGGGCCAGAGCCTGGCGCCGCGGTTCGGCGAGATGCTCACGCTGCTCGGCGATGCGTACATGAACCCGGCGTTCGCGCCGGCCGAGATCGAGCGCGAGCGGTCGCGCCGCATCACCCAGCTCGCCGAGATGAACGACCGGCCCGCGTCGCTCCTCTCCATCGCCCAGGGCATGACCCTCTACCCCGACGGCCACGCGTACAGCGCGCCGCTGCTCGGCACCGAGGCGGCGCTCAAGAAGATCACGGCGGGCGCCCTCGCGAAGTTCCACGTCGCGCAGTTCCGGCCGGAGCTGACGACGGTCTCCATCGCCGGGAACATCACCAAGGCCGACGCGGTGAAGGAGGTGGAGCGGGTCTTCGGCGCCTGGAAGGGCCCGGTCGGCGCGCCGCCCGTGCCGGCGAAGGCGGAGCTCCCCGCGGATCCGCCGGCGCTCGACGCGGGCGCGCCGCGCGTCGTGATCGTCGACAGGCCCGGGCTCACGCAGTCGACCGTGACGGTGACGCTGCCCGGCGTGCCGCGCGCGACGAAGGACTACGACGCGCTGCTCGTGATGAACACCCTCCTCGGCGGGCAGTTCTCGAGCCGGCTCAACCTGAACCTGCGCGAGAAGCACGCCTACACCTACGGCGCGCGCTCCGGCTTCGAGATGCGCCACGGGCCCGGCCCGTTCTCCGCGGGCGGCGCGGTGGTGCGGGAGAACACCGGGCCGGCGGTGCGGGAGATCTTCGCGGAGATCGACCGGATGCGGAAGGAGCCCGTCACCCTCGAGGAGCTCGCGGACGCCAAGGCGAACCTCATCCGCCAGCTCCCGGCCCGCTTCGAGACGGCCGGCGCGACAGCGTCGACGGTCGCGAGCCTCGCGGTCTACGATCTGCCGCTCGACGAGTTCGGGACGCGGCCGGCGCGGATCCAGCGGATCACGCCTGCGGACGTGCAGCGGGTCGCGCAGAAGTACCTCGTGCCCGAGAAGCTCCGGGTCGTGCTGGTGGGCGACGCCAGCGCCGTCGGAGAGCAGCTCTCGGCGCTGCAGCTCGGTCCGGTGACCGTCCAGAAGGCGCCCGGCGTGACGGCTGGACAGCCGGCTGCCGGCAAGCCCGGGGCGGCGCAGGCGGCCAAGCCGGCGGCGCCCGCGCAGGCGGCCAAGCCGGCGGCCCCCGCGGTGCCCGCGCAGGCTGCCAAGCCGGCGGCACCCGCGCAGACCGCCAAGCCGGCGGCGCCCGCGCAGAGCGCCAAGCCCGCGGCGCCCCAGGCGACGCCGCCCGCCGCGAAGAAGCCGTGAGATACGCCGCGCCGCTCGCCTGCGTGTGCGCGCTGGCGTGGAGCACGCCCGCCGCCGCGCAGGCGGGACCGGCGGCCCCGGACTGGGCGTTCGGGGCGCCGGCGGGCGAGGTGGCCGTCGTCGCGGTCTGCACCGCCTCGCTGGCGACGTACCTGCTGCCTCAGCGCCGCTCGGCGTGGGGCGCAGCCTCCAGCGAGGAGCGCAACGAGACCCTCGGCCTCGCCAGCGACATCACCGGCGCCACCGTGGGCACGCTGCTCCAGCTCGGCAGCGGGTACGCCCTCGAGGGCAGCTACCTCGCGGGCACCGGCGTCCCCCACCCCTTCTCCCGGGCGCTCAGGACGTCGCTGATCGAGCTCGAGGCGGCGGCGCTGTCGACAGGCCTCTCGAGCATGATCAAGCGCCTGTCGGGCCGGTGCCGGCCGCGCTCGTGGCGGACGGATCGGTGTGGCGAGACCGATCTCGACTTCGACGCCTTCCCGTCGGGCCACACGACCCCGGTCGCGGCGATCGCGGGCGTGCGCCTCAACCTCGCGCTGCGCACGACCGGCGCCGCCGCGCCGCGCCTGGGCGCGCTCGCCCTCGCCGAGGCGGCCACGGTGGTGACGATGGCGCTGCGGATCGGCGCGGGCGCGCACTCGTGGCAGGACGTCGGCGCCGGCATGATCCTGGGCCACGTGACGGGCTTCGCGCTCGCGGCCATCCACCCGATCGCGCCGACCAGGACGCGGCTTGCGGCGGGCGCGCTGCCGCAGGAGCCGGGGGCGGATCCGGCGGCGTTTACTTGGACGTGGTCGTTTTGAGCCCTGATAAATAGGACTCGTCGACTGGGCCGATCCGAACTAGCCTGGTCCACGTGGCGAAGAATCGCGCTCCGCAGCAGCCCGCGAACCGTCCGCCCGCGGCCCAGCAGCCGCGGCCCCGAAAAAAGCACGTTCCATCAAAGAAGGCGAAGAACCGCGCGACGGAGCTTGCCTGGCGGATGCCGCTGGTGCACTACCCTGCAAGCGTCGGATTCGATACGTGGACTGGCTGGGACGGCCTGAAGAGCCGTGTTGCGCTCGGCATGGCACACGATCCGGGTAAGTTCGGTGAGCTCCGAGGCAAGCACGTGTTCGTCTATGGCGGCCCATGTTGTTACTACCGCAACGGGTGCGTGGGAGACGCGGTGATTTACTTCGATCCTGGCGCCGAGGCAGGAAAAGACGGCAGCGCGACGCCGTTCGACTCCGGCTCGCTCGAGGACAGCCCCCCGAAGCTCCAGCCGTTTCGTAGCCAAGGAGCAGACGCCGGCGTGTGCTGGCGCTTCTTCGAGCAACATGAGGTTCCTCTCGATACTTGGCGAGCTCGGTTCGAGCGGTGGCTCGCGCACGCCTACGACGATCCGGATCGTTATCTCGACACGCAGCCCGACCGGTATGCCGCCGGACAGCCCGATCGGCTGAAGCCGGCCGCCCTGCTGAAGCACAACGGCACCCGAGGGCGAGCTCGCTACGGGCCGGGCGAATGCGGCGACCGGCGGACCTGGACGTGGGAGGTGCGCATCGCGGCCGAGCTCTCGTTCGAGAAAATCGCGCTGTTGCACGTCCCGTTTGACGCTCTGCAGCGGGCGCTCGATGCGGCCGATCGGCTCCGCTTCCGCGGCGGGACGACGCCCGCGGTCGAGACCCTTCCGCGCGGCGAGCCCGGGTCGTATCGTTCGCTCTACGAGCATTCCGGCGAGGTGCTGAGGAGACTTCTGCGATGACAGAACGCACGAAGACGCTACGCGTCGGAGCGCACCGGGAACTTCCCGGGCTCCGAGCGGTCGGCCATCACGGCAGGGTGGCGCAGGACCAGACGCCGGCGCGACGCGAGGTTGTCCTCGCCGACGCCAAGGGACGACTGGTCGAGCTCGTCGAGGTTCGACCGCCACGAAAGAGCAAGGGCACGAGCGAGGACATCCACGAGGTCGCCGCCGCCGTGATCGGAAAGCTGACGGAGGAGGGGGCGCTTCCTGGCATCGGTACACGGTTCGGCCCGTGGCCTGCGCGGCTACATGACACCGTGGTGATCCTCGGCGAGCGCGAGCTTGCTCGCCTCGACCGCATTGCGAGGGGCTCCCCGAGAAGCGAGCCGAGCCGCATCGCGGCGCTGCTCCGGTGGCTCGGCCAGGGGGCGTCTCGCTCGGACGAGCTCGCGTGCGAGCGCGTCGAGGGCCTTGTCACGTGGTACTGCTCGGAGGAGGAATCCCTCGCGTTATGGAGGCGAATCCAGCCGATCGCGCGGCAGGACCTCCATGCCGCGGCCCGTCGCGAAGATCCGCACGAGCTACGCGATGCGAGCTTCTGGCTGTCGCGGACGGCACTGGCCGATGAGGACATCTACCTCGCGGTCACAGGGCTGCGCCGGGCGGGGTACCCGCACTGGGGGATCGTGCTCCGCCAGGGGATCCGCGACGCGCCCGACGAGGCGAGGTACGCAGGGCTGGAAGCGGCGGAGAAGGAACTGTCGAGCCTGCCGGTGCAGGCGTGTCGCGACAGCATAGCGAACCGCCTCCGCGGCCCACAGCGGCGACACATCGATGAAGCGTTCGAGGGGTTGGCTGCATAAGAGCGATGCGAGACAAGCTGATCCAGGCGTTCCCCATCTCGTGGCTGGAGCACATCTTCCTGCCAGCAGGGATGCTGCTTGTGGCGAAATCCGCGAGCAAGCCAGAAACCACGACGGTGCTGGTCCGCGGCGGGGCGGGGACCGGAAAAACCACCCTGGCCGTCGCCATTGCGCATGCGATAGCTCGCGAGCAAGCGGGCGTGGTCCTCTTCCTCACGACGGAGTTCGTGCCGACCGAGCTCGTGTACAAGGCCAAGGTCCTCGAGCTGCCCGATGGCATCATCATGGCCTTCCGCTCCCCTGCGGGAGAGCCCAAGCCGGGAGCGATCCTAGCCGAGCACCTGCTGCGCACGGAGGCGGGCGCGAAGGTGGAGACCAGCGCCCAACGCAAGCGGGCGGCGCTGCAGGCGGTGGCAGAGGTGCTGTCGTACCCGACGGGCGTGCTCTCGGCGGAGCTTCCGGCGGGGTTGCCTGTGCGGGCCGTCGTGATCGATGCGTTCGGGCTGCCGGAGACCGGGGGCGAGGACGAAGAGCGCGCGCTGCGCAGCGATCTGGTCGCTCTGATGCAAGCGCTGGAGCGGGAGGGCGTCTCGACGATCGTCGTCGAGGAGGCGACGACGACCGGGGCAGATCCGTGGCTCCCCTTCGTGACGGACATCGTCTTCGAGCTGGAGCTCGCGGCGGATTCGGACACAGGAGCGCTCCTGCGTAAGCTGAAGTGCCCGAAGAGCCGGTACAAGCCTGCGCTGCCTGGGCCTCACGACTATGGACTGCAGGAAGGGAAGCCCTGCGTGTGGCCGGACGTGCTGCTGGGAGGAGGTGGGCTGGCGCAGATCTCGTCGTCGGTGGAGTCGGCGCCGCCTCTGTTCTTCCCGCTTGCCGCTACCCGGGAGTACGTTAAATGTCCGCCGGGAACGGTGCTACTATCGCATCGCGACAAGGACGCGCTCGTCGTGGATGCATTCCTCAACACGCCCGGTATCCGTGTCGCAGCCGTCTACTTCGGTCCGCAGTCGATCGTCTCGCCACCAGAAGGTCCGGACCTCAGAATTCCTGAAGCTGCGGGCCCACTGAGCATCGCTTGGACGCTGCTGCGCCTGTATAGCAGCGGCGCGATCAACGCTGTATTCCTTCAGGAGCCGGATTACTTCCTGGAACGAGTTCGTTATCGAATCGGCACGGTTCATATGATAGCGATGCTGCGCGCGGCCGGCCTCCTGGTGTGCGTTCATGGCCGAAGCCGTACCCTCCAACCCTTCGCTTCCGTCGCGGACTACTCCGGAGAGACGTTCATGCGAAGAGATCTCCATCGCCGTGCGCCCGCGCGCCGATATCGCAGAGCAGCCCGGTGGTTTCCTGCGATCTCGCCGAAGAGAGCCAGCAACGATGCCCAGCCCAGGACGAGCTGGGCACACGCGATCCAAGAGATATTGGAAGGTCACGCCGCACCTCGACACATCATGGACACGATGTTTGACAACGTCCCCAGCGTCGCTTCTCCGCGGCAGAAGATAGGGTGGGCCACCGCCTGCTACCTCCTCGGTCAAGACGCACAGGCGGAGATGCTGTTGCGCGACGCTATAGAGCATGGCGACGGCGCGCTGGTAGCAAGCGCAGCGCTTTACATGGCGACCCTGGGAGACGAGCTGGTCGCCGCGCAGTTCTGCTTCGCTTCGGAGAGCGCTCTTCTGCGCGAGATCTGGTGCGCCCTCTGTGCCGTCTACGGCTCGAACGACGCCGCACTGGGAATGCTTAGCCCTATCGTCAGGAGGAGAGCCTCTTTCTCGCTCTTCATGCTCTGGGCGTTGAGCAGCCGGCGCCGAATCGAGGAGGCGGATCATTTTCTTCAGGCGTTTGTCCAGCAGCACAAGATCCTCCCCGCATGGCTCGTCTCACGCGCGGAGTCCGAGATTCGCCTCGACTCCGGCGTTCGGGACAGCATCTCCGAGGGCATCCAGCGTCTCAGCGCCCTCGGCGATGACGCGACGATCCCGGCGATTCCACGTGCCGAGGTCTTCTTCAACCTTGGCATGGCTCGTGAGCGAACGAACGAGCTCCGCGGTGCCATCGAAGCGTACGAGCGCGCCTTGGCCCTCAATCCCCTCCTCGAGGCAGCCGAGGCGGCACTCGCGGAGCTACGTGTGTGACAATGTGGGAACGTTGCGCGCTCGTGCACATCGAGTACGGCTGGCTGCTCCACCATTCGCCAGCCGCAGCGGCCGACACGATCCCGTACCCCTACCATCATCGGTCCCCCTCGTTAGTTTCACCAAACGTTCAAGCCGGCCGGGGCACCGGCATCTGGGCTGACCGCAGGCGCCTCGCCTCCCCGCGATCCATGCTCGCGCCATGCCCATCTTCGAGAAGCGCACGCGCATCGCCGCGCCCCCCGAGCGGGTCTTCGCCTTCCACGAGGAGCCCGACGCCCTCGAGCGCCTCACGCCCCCCTGGGAGCACGCGCGCGTCCTGGAGAAGACCGGCGGGATCCTCGTCGGCGCGCGCGTGGTCATGGAGACGCGCGTCGGCCCTGTCCCGCTGCGCTGGGTCGCCGAGCACACGCAGTACGAGCAGGGCCGGATGTTCCAGGACACGCAGCGCAGCGGGCCGTTCAAGCGATGGGTCCACACGCACCGCACGGACCCCGACGGCGCGGGCGGCTGCTACCTCACCGATCACGTGGAGTACGAGCTCCCGCTCGGCGCGCTCGGGCAGCTCGGCGGCGCCCGCTTCGTCCGGCGCAAGCTGGAGAGGATGTTCGACTACCGCCACGAGGTGACGCGGCGGGCGTGCGAGGCGCCGCCGCGGTAACAGGCTCACCTGGCACCGCGGCGCGCGCGCCGCGCGCCTCCACCTGCCGCGGCGGCCCCCGGCGCCCGCCCTTCAGCCCGCCTTCAGCGGCGCGGATCGCCCTCGGGGCGCCCGCCTGGGTGCTCCGGATCGAACTGCGCCGGTCGGTCGTTCTGCGGTCCGTCTGCCGTGTATCCCCGCTGCGACGCGCCCTGCTGTCGGGCGATCTGCTCGACATCGCTCGAGCCCTGCGTTGTCTCGTCGTTCAACTGCCGCGTCGGCGCCCCCGGCTCCTGCTGCTCGCCGCCGATCTGCCGATCAGCCTGCTCGCTCGGTCCTGCGTGCTGTTTCGTGGGTTCCATGGTTTGACCCTGGAGCCCGATCGCTGAGTGTAAAGCCCCCGTTGCCAAGACGGACGCCGGCCGGCGCATCCAGGGGGTGCCGACGTTCGTGCTCTTCCACGGCGGACGAGAGCTCGACCGCCGCAGCGGCGTGGCATTGCGCGCCGATCTGGAGCGCTGGATCGTGAGCCATTCCGGACAGCCCCAGACGCGCGCAAGCCACGCCTGAGCCGCGCCGCGGGCCGCGACGGGCGCCGTGAGACGGGGCGACACGCCACACCTGCACGCAACATCGGGTCAACAACGCTGGCGTTCTCACCGGGACTGGCGTCCGTGCATTCAAGTGCACCGCCCGGCGGGCACGGCGCCATGGTGAACCCATGACCGATTACGAGCAGGCCAATTCGCCCATTTCGAATTCCGCATGGCCATTGGACACATGCGGGCGTTCGAGCTGACCGAGCGGCTACCGCGCGCGTTGCGACGGGCCCAGCAGCGTGCGATCCTTTCCGTGCTCAGCGAGCGAATGCTGGAGCTCCTCAGAGAGGCCTCGATGAACCCCGACAAGATCCCGGAGACACCCGCCGCCAGGAAGCTGCGCCTCTTCCTCGAAGCACAGGGGCGGAAGAAGGGACGGGCAGAGGGCGAGGCCAGGGGACGGGCAGAGGGACGGCAAGACGCGCGATCACGCTGCTGCGGGCGCGCGGCCTCTCGCCCTCACAGGACGACGAGGCGCGCATCCGCGCCTGCGCCGACGCAGCGAAGCTCGACCGCTGGATCGCGCGCGCCGCCACGGCCACGACGCTGCGCGAGGCCCTCGGGGGGACGAGACCCCCGGCCGCGAGGGCTCGCCCCCGCGCGCCGGGTCGCTCCCGGCCGACGCCCGCGTCGCGCTCCTGAGCCGCGCCGGCCTCACCGCAGCGGCGCCCAGCCCAGCGCAGCCCCGCCAGCGCGCCCTCTCAGCTCGTCCCCGGGACGCGCGACGACTCGACCGGCTCGCCCCGCCCGAACACCGCGGCGGCCGCCCCGCCGCGCGCCGCGCGGTAGCGCGCCAGCTCGCCGAACTGCGCGAGCCGGGCGCGCACGATGTTCCTGCTGATGCCGAGCAGCCGCGCCGTCTGGAGCTGATTGCGATCGCAATACCGGTACGCCGTCCGGATGATCGTCTCCTCGATCTGCTCGTGCAGGTTCGGCAGGTTCTGCTCGAACAGCGCGAGCAACGCGCCCTCCAGCGACGTCGCCTGCGGCGTCGGCCCGACCTGGGACGCGACGTCCGCCGCCCCCCGGTCGACCCCCCGCTCCGAAGGAGGCGGGCTCGTCGCCGCCTTCGGCAGGAGCGCCGTGAGCCGCAGATCCGCCACGGCGATCTGATGGCCTTTGCAGACGAGGAGCGCGTGGTGCATCGCGTTCTCGAGCTCCCGGATGTTCCCGGGCCACGGGTGCTCCAGGAGCCTCGCCGCCGCCTCCGCCGTGAGCGCGGCCGGCCCCGAGCCGAGCCGGTGCGCGTAGAGATCGAGGAAGTAGCGCGCCAGCGGGAGGATGTCGCCCGGCCGCTCGCGCAGCGGCGGGAGCGCCAGCGTCGCCACGTTGAGCCGGTAGAACAGGTCCTCGCGGAACTTCCGCGCGGTCACCGCCTCCTCCAGGTCCACGTTGGTCGCCGCGATGAGCCGCACGTCGATCGGGATCGGCTGGCGCGATCCGAGCCGCACCACCTCGCGCTCCTGCAGCACGCGGAGCAGCTTCACCTGGAGCGGCAACGAGAGATCCCCGATCTCGTCGAGGAACAGCGTGCCGCCGTCCGCGGCCTCGAACCATCCGGCCTTCGCGGTCGTCGCCCCGGTGAAGGCGCCCTTCTCGTGGCCGAACAGCTCGCTCTCGACCAGCGACTCCGACCAGGCTCCGCAGTTGACCGCCACGAACGGCCGCCCCCGACGATGGCTCAACGCATGGATGTGGCGCGCGACAAGCTCCTTGCCCGTGCCGGTCTCCCCCGTCACGAGCAGCGTCGCGTCGCTCGGCGAGAGCTGCCGGATCCGATCGAGGATCGCCTGCGACCGGGGATCCTCGAAGACAAGCGCCTTGGCCCGCAGAGAGAGAGCCAGCGCGCCAGGGTTGGGAAGCGTGAGCAAGGGCATCGTCATCGGGCGTCACTCACCATGATAGCGGATGGTTCGTCCATTATAACGGACACCGCGGACGTGCGCCAGGATCTTCTGCGGGCGACGCCTTAGGGCGGCCCCGTCCCCCCCGAGCCGCGCGGCGCGCTACGCCTCGAGGAGGTAGCCGCGGACCTCGTCGGTGAGGACCTTGATGTCGTGATCGGTGCGGGACCGGGGGCGCGGCACGTCGACGGGGACGACGCGCTTGATCCGCCCGGGCCGCGGCTCGAGCACGACGACCCTGTCGCCCAGGAACACGGCCTCCTCGACGTCGTGCGTGACGAGGATCATCGTGATCTGCTCCGTCTGCCAGATGCGCTGGAGCTCCTGCTGCAGCTTCGTGCGGGTCAGCGCGTCGAGCGCGCCGAACGGCTCGTCGAGGAGCAGGATGCCAGGCCGGTTGACCAGCCCGCGCGCGATCGCCGCCCGCTGCGCCATCCCGCCGGAGAGCTGGTGCGGGTAGGCCCGCTTGAACGCCGACAGACCGACGAGCTCGAGGTGATCGTCGACGGCGCGGGTCTTCTCGGCCGCCGTCCATGTCGAGTTCTCGAGGCCGAGGGCGACGTTCTGCTCGATGGTGAGCCAGGGGAAGAGCCGGTGCTCCTGGAAGACGATCCCCCGGTCGAGGCTCGTCCCCTCGACACGCGCGCCGCCGACCAGGATGTCGCCCTGGTAGTCGCTGTCCAGCCCGACGAGGAGCCGGAGGAGCGTCGACTTGCCGCAACCGCTCGTGCCCACGACGCTGATGAACTCGCCGGGGTGAATTGTCAGGCCGATCCCCTGGAGTACCTGCAGGGACTCGTCCTTGACCACGTACTTCTTGCTGACATCGCGAATGTTGATGACTCCGGGCGAGCTCATGTTCTCTCCTTCCAACGTTTCACACGCCGCGGACGCGCCATCGCAGCAGGCGCTCCTCCGCGGCCGTAGCCAGCGCGTTCAGGCCGAAGCCCACGAGGCCGGACACGAAGAGCCCGACCAGCACGACATCCATCGCGAAGCGCTCGCGCCCGTCGACCATCAGGCTGCCGACGCCGGGGGCGGGCTCGAGCAGGTACTCGGCCCCGATCGTGCCGAGCCACGCGTAGATGAGCCCCTGATGGACGCCGGCGAAGAGCGACGGCGCGGCCGACGGCAGGACGACCTTGCGCAGCACCTGCCACCGCGAGAAGCGGAGGACGCGCGCCACCTCGATGTGCTCGACAGCGACGCTCCGCACGCCTTCATAGGTGTTCACGACGACCGGGTAGAAGGCGGAGAGCGCGATGAACGCGACCTTCGCCTCCTCGCCGACGCCGAGCCACACCGACATGAGCGGGATCCACGCGAACAGCGCGACCTGCTTCGCGGCGTGGAAGCTCGGCGACAGCAGCCGGTCGGCGACGCGCGAGAGGGCGAGGAGGCCGCCGACGGCGGTGCCCGCCGCGACGCCGAGCGAGAGCCCGAGCAGATCCCGGAGCAGGCTGGCCCGGAGGTGGCCCCAGAGCTCCCCGCTCTCGTGCAGCCCTCGCGCGGCCTCCCAGACGGCGAGCGGCGGGACGAGGATGCGGGTGTTGGTGAGCTCGTAGCGGCAGACCACGATCCACGCGACGACGAGAAAGATGGGCAGGACAAGGCCGCGCCGGAGCCGCGGCGCTGTCAGAGCATGGGTGATGGCGCTCATCGTTGTTGTTCCTGTCGAGGTGCGGGAGGTGCGCGATGTCAGAGCGCGGCGCGCCGCCAGCGGAGGAGGCGGGCCTCGATCGTCTCGAGCCCCTTGTCGAGCGCGAGCCCGAGGATCCCCACGACGAGGATCGCCGCGAGCACCACGTCGAGCTGGAAGAGCTGGCGGCCCCAGACGATCAGGAACCCGACGCCCTCGGAGGACGCCAGGAGCTCGACCGTGACGAGCGACAGCCACGCTTGCGTGAGCCCATAGCGGATCCCCACGGCGATCGAGGGGACGGCCGAGGGGAGCACGACCTTCCGGAGGAGCTGGACGTTGCTGAACCGGAAGACCCGGGCGACCTCGATGTACGACCGGGGGACGTTCTTGATGCCCTGGAGCGTGTTCAGCGCCACCGGGATGAGGCTCGCCTGCGCGATGAGGATCAGCTTGAGCGACTCGCCGATGCCCACCACCATCATGAACAGCGGCAGCCACGCGAGGACGGGCACCTGCGCGAGCGCCCGGAAGAGCGGGTGAACGTACTCCTCGATGCGCCGCGAGAGGCCCATGGCGACGCCGAGCAGCAGGCCGGCCGCGCCGCCGAGGGCGAAGCCGCCGAAGACGCGCCCGAGGCTGATGGCGATGTTCGAGTGCAGGTCTCCCGAGCTGGCGAGCTCGGTCAGCGTCTGCACCACCAGCCCCGGCGCCGGCAGGATCTGCGGCGGGATCAGCTCGCGCTGCGAGGCGTAGCCCCACGCGAGGAGGAGCGCCGCCGGGAAGATGAGCCCCACGGCGACGTTGCCCACCCGCCGCGACAGGAGCGGCGCGGCGCCGCCCGCGGGCAGCGCCACCTGAGGCGCCGCGAGCTCGTAGGCGGCCTGGGTCTGGCTTTCTTGGATTCCCTGCTGCGTCATCTTCATTGCCTTTCTATCGTGGTAGGCCGCCCTGCCCGCGCGCGCCGCGGACGCCGCCGCGCTCCGCCCTCCGCCCTCATTGCCTGCCGGGGTGCTTGACCTTCCCGTTCGCGTCGAACTCGGGCCAGTAGCCCTCGAGGTTCAGCTCCTTGAGCGCCGCGTTCAGGAACCTGAGGTCGATCCACGAGTCGACGTCGAACGTGTTCCTGATGAGGCCGAAGCGCTTCGCGTCGGCCGCCGCCGCCTTGTAGCGGGAGATCAGGTACTCATCGAACAGGGGGCTCGCGCGCACCTTGAGCGAGTCGCCCGCCTGGTCGGCCTTGTAGTTCGAGTACGGCACGCCCGACTTGGACCAGAGCTGGTAGATGGGCGCCGGGTTGGCCTCGTTCTGCGCGATCCAGTGGGCGGCTTGCACGACGACCTTGACGACGCGCCTGGTGATGTCCGGGTACTTGTTCGCGAAATCCTCGGTGACGATCAGGTGGGCGTGGCGCAGGTACGTCGGCGAGTCGTTCTTCGTCGAGTAGACGATCTTCGCGATCCCCTGGTCCTGGAGCGTGTAGAGGTCGGACCCGCCGAACGCCGCGTCGATGTCCCGGGTGGCGAGCGCCGCCTTGGCGGTCGCGCTATCCATGTTGAGGATCCGGAGGTCGCGCTCCGACAGCCCGCTCCCCGCGAGGATCTTGTTCACGGCGAGCTGGAGGTTCGTGCCCTTGAAGAGGGCGACCTTCTTCCCCTTGAGGTCCGCGAGCGACGAGATCGACGAGTCCGAAGGGACGGCCAGGTAGGTGTGCTGGCGCGTCGACACCCCGGCGAGGAGCTTCGTCTTGAGCCCCCCTGCCCTGCCGATGCTCGACGGCAGGTCTCCCTGGAGCGCGAAATCGAGGAGGCCGTTCGCGTAGGCCTCGTTGACGGCGGGGCCAGCGCCCTTGAAGAAGGACCACTGGATCTTGATGTTGTCCTTCTTGAACTCCTCCTCGAGGAGCCCGCGCGCGTGCACCACGCTGAGGCTGCTGCCGCCCACGAAGGGCCGGTTGCCGATCCCCACCCCGGCGAACGCCACGCGGATGACGGTCGGCGCGTCCGCCCGCGCCACGTGCGACGTGAAGGTCAAGATCGCCGCGATAAGGATCTGTACGATGATAAGAGCTCGTCTCATGATTCTCCTCTCTGAATTCTCTGCAACCTGCCGGCTGACCGCCGCCCGAGCGATGCTCTCCCGCACAGGAGACGGGCCCAGATCGGCGTTTTCGGCGCGCAGGCGTACTCCCGTACGCCGAGCACCGAAAACGTCGAGGTGGGCCCGTATCCGAAGCGGGTGAGCATCGCTCAGAAGCCGCCCTGGAGCTGGGCGAGCAGCTCGTGCTGGGCGCCTTGCGTGTTCGTGCGGTCGTCACGACGGTTGAAGTTGAGCTGGAACTTCGTCGTCTCCGCGAAGAAGAGGTTGAAGCCGAGCGTGTAGACGTCGACCCGGTTCTCCAGCACCTCGGTGCTCGGATCGAAGAGGTCGACCCGGATGAACGGCTGGTAGGTCTTCGGCCACCAGTCGTCGTATCGGCCCTGGTTACGATAGCCCCTCAGGAACTGCTCGCCCCAGTTGTAGAAGACGGTGGCCACGTGCGACAGGCTCGAGAGCCTCGACTTCTGCGGATCTTCCGGCGTGGTCCCGAGCGTCACGTCGTCCTGACCGTAGATGAACTCGTAGGTGAGGCCGATCGGGTAGTGGTTGTAGTAGATATCGCCGCCGTAGCGGCGCTTGGCGCCCTTCCCGGACAGCGTCTTCTTCTCGTCCTTGAGGAACGTGTTCTGCCAGCCGATGTACACGCTCCCGCCCAGCGTGATCTGCCGAAGGAGGGAGTTGTAGTCGGAGGGAACGGTGAACGCCAGGCGACCGATGATGTCCTTCTCGCTGTTGTCGTCGGGCGTGTTCGGCCCGCTCCCGTTGACGAGGCCGACGGCGTACGCGAGGACGGGCGCGCGGTAGTTGTAGCCGTAGTCCACCTGCGGCAGCACGTCGCCCCGGATGATGAGCCCGAGCTCGCGCCGGTTCAGCCCGAGCTTCGTCGTGAACTGCGCGTTGGTGATCACCGGCTTGAGCTCCTCGCTCGCCGGGACCTCGAGCCCGAACGGCAAGAGCTGCTGGCCCAGGGTGATTTGCAGGACCCAGTCCTCGGGGGCGAGGGTGGGGAGCACGGAGTACGAGAGCTGGGCGTCCAGCAGGTTGAGGAAGCTGTTGTTGCTCGCCTGCTGGGGCGAGGCGCCGAAGCGCAGCGAGTAGGTGAGGTTGCGCCCTTCCTCGTAGTCCTTGTAGAGGATGCCGTTGAACGAGAGGAGCGCGGCGCCCGTGTCGAACGTCACCTTGCGGTCGTTCGACGTCGCCGTGTTCACCGGCTGCTCCGTCCATCCGATGCGCGTCTGGATGACGCCGCCGATGAGGAGCGAGCGGGTCGAGATGGCGGTGTGGAGATCGCGCTCTCGCTGCCACTGGAACTTGAAGTTCTCGAGATCGGTGACGAGCCCTTGCAGATCGTCGCGGGTCACGGCGTTGGGGTCGGGCTCGACGAAGGCCTCGGCGGTCGGGTCCCCCGCGGGCGAGGTGACGGGCGACGGCACGCCCGGGACGGCGCCCGGGGCCGTCGGCCCGGCAGCCGCGGTACCTGGCGTGGTGGCCGGGGCCGCGCCGGCAGCGGCCGGAGCCGCTCCAGCAGGGCCCGGGGCCGCACCGGCGGGCGCAGGGGCGGCGCCGGCCGGCGCCGCGCCGGCGGGCGCAGCAGGGGCCGGCGCCGCGCCGGCAGGAGCCGCGCCGGCAGGAGCCGCGCCGGCGGGCGCACGGGCCGGCGCTGCACCCGCGGGGGCCGGCGCCGCGCCAGCAGGCGCGGGGCGCTCCCCCTGGGCTCTTCCGGGCTGGTTCTGCGCGCTCGCGTGGCTCACGCAGAGGACGACGGTCGTCGCGAGGATCGTGGAGATGGCTGTTCTTGAACGGTCAAGCAAACGCATGAATGGATCCAGGGAGGTTCGTTTTCTCGAAATCACGCCGCGCGGGGCTGCTCTCGTCAGCCCCGCGCGGCGCACGTCCGTCAGGCAGCCTTGCTCTTCGGCAGCTTCTGCTCGACCGCGGTTCCCGCGAAGAAGCCGGGGTTCTTGCCGGCGAAGAAGTTGTAAGGATGGGTGAACACGAGGTCGCGGAAGTTCGCCTCCGTGAGCGCCCCCCGCTCAACGAGGCTCCACGTGTCCGCGAGGACCTCGGTCAGATCCGGCACGTCCCAGTGGCCGCTGTCCGACGCCCAGAAGGCGTTGAGCTGCACGCCGAGCGGGTTGACCTTCGTGTTGAACGCGTAGGCGATGGTCGGGTCGTCCGCCTCCGAGCCGAAGTAGAAGTTCGGCACGTACCGGTCGCGGATGTCCTCGATCCGCTCGATGCCCGCCGCCGCGAAGTCATCGAGCGCGCCCGGGTCCTGCGGCTGACGCCGCGAGTTGTTCGACACGCCGAGCGCCCCGCCGAGGACGGCGTTGATGTCGCCGAGCCGCGCCTCGACCTCCTGACCGCCGTACTGCTGGTAGAGCGCGTAGAGCAGCTTCGCGTCGATGAGGTCAGGGTTGTAGTTCTGGACGGCCTTGCCGTTGCGCTTCTCCCAGTGGCCGACGAGATCGGCGAAGAGCGTCGCGCCCCACGCCGCGCCCCCCTCGAGGAAGCCGACGCGGAGGTCGGGGAACCGCCGGGTCACGCCGCTGAAGAAGAGCGACTTCGCGAGCGCCTCGGAGGCGGAGGCGAAGTGGCCGATGTGGTTGTACATGTAGCTCGACACCGAGCTGCGGCTCGTCCACCCCATCCCGGCAGAGTGGGTGGTCAGCACCGTCTTCAGCTCGACCGCCTTGGCCCAGAACGGGTCGTAGTTGTATTCGCTGTCCACGCCGAACGTGTCGAGCCAGTTCGCGTGCCGCGCGACGTCCGGATGGTGGCGGGACGGGTACTTCTCGGCCACCGACCGGACGGGCCGCCGGAGGTTGCCCGGGATGAGCGCGACCTTCAGGCCGAGCTCGCGCACGGCGAACTCGAGCTCCTCGACCCCCTCCTCCGGCGTGTGCAGCGGAATGGCGGCGACGGGCGTGAGGCGGTCGGCGTACGGCCGGTACGCGTCGGCGTGGTAGGCGTTGACCGCGCGGATGAGCACCCTGCGCAGATCCTCCTTGCCGACGTGGGTGGCGAACGTGGAGACGTTCGGGAACAGCACCGCGTAATCGGTCCCCGACTCGCCGAGCCGCTCGTGCAGCAGCCTGGGCAGCGACACCGTGGCGAGATCGAGGGTGTTCTTGGTCGGCAGGGCCCACCACGGCGGCCGCACCGAGCGCTGCGCGGCGCGCTGCTCGGGCGTGAGCTCGTACCACTCGTTGCTCAGGTAACCGAACCCCCGGTTGATCGCCTGGCGGAACTCGTCGACGTACTTCGCGCCGCCGTACTTCGCGATGTAATCCTCGAGGATCGGGGCGAACTCGATCGTGTGCAGATCGGTGTCGATGACCGGGTAATCCAGCTTGTCGCGCACCGCCCGCGAGCGAGAGGTCTTCTTGCCGTCTTTCAGCGAGAGGTGAGAGGATGAGATGCTCATTGACGATGTCTCCATGGTTCGGTCGCGCGCTCGCGCAGCCGCAGCGGCGCTGCGCGCCCGCGATCGAGGCGGCTCGGGCGGCGCGCGCCGCTCCATGCGGGAGGGCGCGCCCGCTGCTGTCCTGAAATCGTGAGAGGCCTTCGAGCTAGAGCGCCGCGAGCGCGGCGCTCGGACAGCGCGTGGCGGTCCAACGCTCGACGCCCGCGCCGCGCTGGCGGGGCGTGAGGCGCGCCGGCGCGTCGCCCGCGGCGGCGCCGAGCGGCATGACGGCAGGATCGCCCGCGTGGGCGTTCGTCATGGTCGTGCTGGTAAGGACGAGTGAAATCGCGGCGAGCGCGACCACTGGAGTTTTCATGGCGGCCTTCAGGTGAGCTGTCGCCCTGACGCGTTGCACTGAGCGGACCAGGCCCTCGCGGCGGCAGGCGCCGCGCACCCTGTCAGCAGAGCAAATCGACGAACGTTGCTCCATCGACGCTTTGCACGGCGCGTACCAGCCTTATGTCCGCTGTGCAAGACGCCGATCCGCTATACCGGAGGCCCCCCTGCTGCTCCAGCAGCAGGCGCCGTGCTGCGGAGGTGCTGCTGGAGCAGCAGGCAGCCGCCTCGCGCGCCCAGAGCGCATCGCCCTGCCCGGGTGAGCGTCGCGCGGGGAGGTCTTGCATTGACGTGCTGCTCCGATCCCGCACATACTTCCACCATGCGGTGTTCCGTAATGCGTGCAGTACGGTGTACGATGTCGAGGGTTGCTGTCAAGCTCGCGGCACCGGGGGCGGCTCGATGAAGAAGAGCCCCGCGAAGCCGGCGAGGAAGCGCGCGCAGCGCGAGGTGGAGGCGCGGGCGCCCGACCCGGCGCGGACCCTCGCCCTGCTCTGGGGCTCTCACGGCAAGCCCGGGCGATCGGGGCTGACGGTGCGCGCGATCGTGTCAGCCGCCATCGAGCTCGCCGACGCGGGAGGGCTGGATGCCGTCTCCATGCGTCAGCTCGCGGACCAGCTGAACGTCGGCACCATGTCGCTCTACACGCACGTCCCCGGCAAGGCCGAGCTGACCGATCTCATGGTCGACACGGTCTATGGCCACCTCTACGACGACGTGGACGCGCCGTCGCGGCAGCCGGGGGGGTGGCGCGAGTCGCTCCGGCACATCGCCCAGCGCAACTGGGACCTGTACCAGGCGCACCCGTGGCTGCTCGAGATCGTCACGGCGCGCCCTGTGCTCGGCCCCAACGTCTCGCTCAAGTACGAGGCAGAGCTGCGGCCTCTCGACGGCCTCGGCCTCACCGACGTGGAGATGGATTCGGTGCTCACCCTCCTCCTCACGCACGTCGAAGGGACGGCGAGGGCGCAGGCGAACGCGAAGCGCACCCTCCAGGAGAGCGGCATGACGGACGTGGAGTGGTGGGTCGCGACCGCCCCGCTGCTCGACAAGGTCATCGACGCGAAGCGGTTCCCCGTCGCGACGCGCGTCGGGCAATCGGCCGGCCACGCATACCAGGGCGCGTCGAGCCCCGAGCACGCTCTCCGCTTCGGCCTGGAGCGCATCCTCGACGCCGTCTCGCTCCTGATCTCGGAGCGACAACTCAACACTACTTAAGACCAATTAACATTCACCACTCACGCGTGGATGGCCTGATCACCGCGACCGTGTGAGCTTGACAGCACACCGGGTTATTCCTATCGAGACTGCGCCGGAGGAGCGGACTCGCGCCCCGGCCACTTCGTTCGAGGAGGAATCGAATGCGAACTCTGGTTGCACCGGCGGCGGTCTGGTTGAGCGTCCTCATGTCCGCTTGCTCCGCGGAGGAAGCCGCCTCTTGCGACGACTGCGGTGAGGCCGCCGCGGCGCTCGGCGCCGAGGCGGCCGCGGCGCTCGGGTTCGAGGCGCTGAGCGGCTGGACGGCCAGCGCGGGCTCGCTGTCGCTGAGCGCCACGCGGAGCGAGGGCGAGCGCGCGCTCTCGGTCGCGAACGTCGGTTACACGGTGATCCAGCGCGCGCCGCTCGCGATCGGCGACCCGATCAAGAGCGCGGTCTCGATCGACGTCCGCGTCCCCGAGCAGCAGCCGAACCCCTGGTGGGCCGGCGAGCTCTCCCTGGCGATACAGGTCCCCTCGAAGGGCGTATCGCAGACCCTGGGGACGAGATCGCTGACGGGCCTCGCGCAGGGCACCTTCCATCGGCTCACGTTCGCGGTCCCGCCGGCGGTCCAGCAGGCGCTGTCCACCAGCAGCACGCCCGCCCCCCTCTGGTCGTTCTCCATCACCCTCAACGTGCCGTCCGGCAGCGGGCCGCACCTCCTCGATCGGCTCGACGTCGTCGACGCCGGCCCGCCGGTCGCCGCCGCGCCGTTGCCGCCGTGGCTGGAGTACTGCGACACCGGCCCTTGCGCGACGGTCGCGCCGCCGGTCGTCTATCTTTGCCCCGAGAGCAACCCGCTCTGCACGCCGGTCCGGAAGACCACCGTCGTTCCGAACGTGGACGGCAGGCCGATCAGCGGCGTGTTCCTGCCGATGACGCTGCCGGAAGGGGCGTCGCTGCGCCTCGTGTCCGGCGCCGCGACCGTGAGCTTCAACACGGTGACGACCTCGTATGCACCGGGCATCGTTCTGCACTCGGATCTCGACGTGCTGCTCAGCTACTACGACGTGGCGCCGGTCTGGAACGGGACGACCCCGCTCACGTTCGAGAGCTCGCGGCAGAGCTCCGCGATCATGGACAGCGTGTTCTATCGCCACCCCTCGTACGACACGGGGACCGCCGCGGCGGATCTGCACGCGCAGGGGCTCGACGCCGTCTCGATCGAGCGCTCGATGACCGGCCTCACCTCCGAGAAGCTCGACGCGTTCTTCATGCCTTCCGAGCTGGGCGGGGTCATGGGAGAGGGCAACTGGTCGTACGGAGACGGGACGATCACGATCAACTACGGCAATCCGCCGTTCATCGCGCACAAGGGGGGCATCCCGAACGCGGCGATGCCGCGGTTCGCCCACGAGAACGCGCACGAGCTGTACGACGAGATCAGCGCCTCGATCTCCGGCGACGATTCGTGCCTCAACGAGGGCATCGCCGACGCGCTGGCGTTCCTGACCGGGTACTTGCCGGTCGAGGACTTCGGCCCCCTCGGCCTGACCGGGATCGACTTTGACACGGGGTGCACCGAGCTCACGAGGACGCACGACATCGGCAACTGCTATTTCTGGCACGTGAAGAACGCCGGGCTGCTCACCGAGAGCTTCATGCACGGGATCTTCCACCCGCAGCACCCGTATGACTTCAATAGCTGCACGCAGAACGTGGAGCAGACGGGCAACAGCATCCTCGTCTACTTCACGGAGGCCGCGGGCGGCGCCGACATGGTGCCGGTGCTCGACGCGATGGAGATCCCCCACGCCGGGTCGTACCAGGCCGCCAGGCTGGCGCTCGGGCTCTGAGCCTCTCTCGCCGCGCGGCGGCCTCGCCGCGACGAGCGTCCGGCGGGGTCAGCTCCGCGCCGCGCGGCGCGCGCAGACCGCCTCGTAGGCCGCCTGCAGCCGCTCGCCGACGGTGGGCCCCTCGCGCCTCGCCGGCACGCCGAGGTGGGTCTCGCGCAGCTCGGCCATGAACTGATCCCACATGGCCGGACCGCCCTCCTCCAGGAGCTGCGCGCGAATGCTGAGCTCCTCGCTCACCGGCATGTACCGGCGACCCCAGGCGCCCAGGTGCGCGAAGATGGGCACCAGGGCGATCGCCTTCTCCGTCAGGCTGTAGACCGCCTTCTGCTTGTGCGTGGGATCGTCGGCCTTCGTGATCATCCCCGCCTCCTGGAGCGACCTCAGGCGATCGGCGAGGATGTTGGAGGAGATCCCCTCCTCCGACCGGGTGAGCAGCTCACGGAAGTGGCGGCGGCCGCCGAACATCATGTCGCGCAGGAGGATCAGGCTCCAGCGGTCCCCGAACACCTCGAGCGAGAGGTTGATCGGGCAGCCCGACCTGTACGTGGCGCTCATCCGTGGCTCCTCGGAAACTGGTTGCACTTTCGCACCGGAGATCCTATCCTGCAACTAGTTGTAAAATGCAACCGGTGCCAGATTCGTATCAGTAGCGGGTGATGCGGGCTCAGGGCACGCGCGCGACGTCGGGATGCGCCGATCGACGCCGCGTGCTGGCTGGGATCGCTGCGCTGGTGGCCGCAGGGATGGGGGGCGCCTGTCGCCCCGAAGAGGAGGAGCGAGCGATGGGCGAGGGCGGGTTTTCCGGGGCGGGGCTGGAGCGGATGCGCGCGGCGATGGCGGCGCACGTGGAGCGGGGCGATCTGCCTGGCGTCGTGACGCTGGTCAGCCGCGGTGGCGAGACGCACGCGGACGCGATCGGCAAGACGGCCTTCGGCGACGCCGGGCCGGTGCAGCGCGACACCCTCTTCCGGATCGCCTCGGTCACGAAGCCCATCGCGGGCGCAGCGGCGATGATGCTGGTCGAGGACGGGACGCTCCGGCTCGATGAGCCGGTGGACTCCCTGTTGCCGGAGCTCGCGAATCGAAGGGTCCTGCGGGCGCTGGATGGCCCCGTGGACGACACCGAGCCAGCGCGGCGCCCGATCCTGGTCAGCGACCTCCTCACCCTGCGCATGGGCGTCGGCGCGATCATGGCGCCGGGCGACCATCCCATCGTCCAGGCCATGATGGACAGGGGCGTCGCGGTCGGGCCGCAGCTCCCGGACGCGCCGAGCCCCGACGCCTGGCTGCAGGACCTCGGCTCGCTGCCGCTGATGCATCACCCGGGCGAGGCATGGATGTACGACACGTCCCTCACCGTGCTGGGCGCGCTGATCGCCAGGGCCTCTGGCCTGCCGCTGGAGGCCTTCCTGCGCGAGCGCGTCTTCGAGCCGCTCGGGATGAAGGACACCGGCTTCAGCGTGCCCGCGGACAAGCTCCATCGCCTGCCGGTCTGCTACGTGCGCAACCCTCGAACAGGGCAGCTCGAGGTCTTCGATCCCGCGGGCCGCGAGAGCCGGTTCAGCCGCGCCCCCGGCTTTCCGTCCGCCGCCGGCGGCCTCGTCTCGACCGCGGACGACGTCCTCGCGTTCGCCAGGATGATGCTCAACAGGGGCGAGCACGGGGGCAAGCGGCTCCTCTCCGCGCGCTCGGTCGAGCTCATGACCACCGACCACATCACCCCGGCGCAGAAGGCGATCTCGCCGTTCGGCCCCGGCTTCTGGGAGAGCCGCGGCTGGGGTTATGCGTTATCCATCGTCACCAGGGCGAGGCCGGGTGAGCCGCGCGGCCTCGGCTGGGATGGCGGCTACGGCACGTCCTGCTACTGGGATCCGGAGACGGGCGTGATCGGCGTGCTGATGACCCAGCGCCTGATGGACTCGCCCACCGCGCCGCCGGCATTCGTGGATTTCTGGCGCTCGACCTACGAGGCGGCGGGGGCGTGAGGGCAACAGGGTCGCCGCCTCGCGGTGGGGCCGGCGTGCTGCGCAGGGCAGCGCAGCGCTCCGGCTGCCCGGTCCCGGGCAGCGCGAGGCGCCTCTCGGTCCCTGGGCAGCGCGAGGGGCTTCGCGGTCCTGGGCAGCGACCCGTCAGCGGCCGAGGAAGTTCATGAGCCAGCTCATGGCCGGCCGCATGGTGCCGCTCGGCTGCTGGAGGCCGGTGTTGTCCCTCCAGGTTGCGCCGACGATGTAACCCCAGAGGGTGATGCCTTTGACGGAGGGGTGGTTCCAGAACATCGTGAACTGCTCCTCCATCACCCGCTTTTGCTGGTTGTCGTCCGCGATGCCGATGTCGTACTCGGTGATGTGGACGGGCTTACCCAGCGAGGCGAGCTTGTCGATGTACCCCTTCACCGTGGTGGTGTTGATCTTGTACGCGTCGTGCGCCTGCGCGCCGAGGGCGTCGACCGGGGCGCCCGCGTTGATCACCGCCCGCGCGATCTTCATGAAATTCTGGTGATCGCCCTCGTACTCGATGTTGTTGTAGTCGTTGAGGATCAGCACCGCGTTCGGGCAGTACTCGCGAGCCCACTTGAACGAGTTGACGATCCAGTCGTAGCCGCTGGCGCCGTCGCCGCCGATGCCGTTCTTGTAGCTGGGCGTCGTGTGGGGCGGCGGCTCGTTGACCACGTCGATGTACTTCGTGTCCGGGTAGCGCGCGCAGAACGACCGCATCCAGTCCTTCACGGCCGCCTGCTGCTCCGACCCGGAGAGGCCCGCGAGCCAGCTCGGCTGCTGGGCGCCCCACACGAACACGTGCTGCTTGAAGATGATGTTGTTCGACTTCGCGTAGTTGTAGATCCGGTCGAGCGCGGCCCAGTTCTTGTTGCCGCGGGACGACTCGACGGAGCCCCACTTGCCCTCGTTCTCCGGCGTGATCTGGTTCCAGTACCGCGCGAAGCCGTCGCGCACGGCGCCGTTCGTCGTGATGTTGCCGACGAACTTCGCGCCGGAGCCGCCGCCGCCCCCACCGCCGGAGCCGCCCGCGCCGCCGGAGCCACCTGCACCGCCCGCGCCGCCGGAGCCACCCGCACCGCCGGCGCCGCTGCTCGAAGACGAGCTCGAGCTGCTGCTGGAGCTCGAGCTGCTGCTCGACGAAGAGCTCGAGCTGCTGCCCGAGCCTCCACCGCCGTTGACCGACACGAGCGAAGGCCGCCCGGCGCCGTTCGCGCAGAACCCGAACGCCACCGACTTGCCTGCGTCCACCGCCGCGTTCCAGCCCACAGGGGTGGCGGTGACGTTCCCGCCCGAAGGCGCCGAGACGGTCGCGTTCCACGAGCTGCTGATCGTGGAGCCGTTGAGCGCGACGACCACCCCCCAGGACGTGGTCCTCGGGGACACGGTCCTGTTCGTGATCGTCACGTCGGCGCAGTACCCGCTCCCCCACTGCGTCTGAAGCTTGATGTCCGCCGACATCGAACCGTCTGCGCTGTTCAAGGCAGAGTCCAGAATATCGGTATCGCTGTACTCGTCGTCGACAGGCTCAACGGCACAGGCAAGCAAGCAGCAAGCGACCGAAGCGGAGAAGTAGCCAAGCAAGCTAGCAATACGCATGAAGTTCCTCCGTGACTGGACCGACCGAGCCGCAGGATTCACTGAAGATGGACAAGTGAATCATGGCAAGGATCTGCGAGATCAGGCGCTCCAAAGATTCGAGCCCCCGAGACTCTCACTTAGCACGATTTCCTCGCGACCGTGTCCGCAAACGACCACCTCACGCGTTCGCGCGCTCTAACCGGCGCAATGGGCCGGCGCAATGGGCCGGCGCAATGGGCCGGCGCAATGGGCGACGACCCCGTGGGTGCCACTGTCATCCTCGCACACAGAGCGTCCGCCCCGGCGAGCGTTCGTCCGCTGATCGAGATGAACATGTGAAGAATTCCACCGATACCCCGAAGCGGCAGGGGCGTCCGCGAGGGGATTCCGGAGAAAAAAAATTTCAATGCAAGTGCGCAGAAACGCAGAGGTGCAACGAAGGATGACGTCGCCGTCGGGCTCGAAGATGCGCTCGTGGTACTCGGTCCGCTATCGCAGCGTCCCTGCCCCTCCGGTCGACGTCACGAGACACCCGCCTTCGAGGAGAGCTTGCACGTGGCTTCCCAGAGGCCGTTGAGGTAGACGAGGCCCAGCGCGCGGTCGTACAGCCCGTACCCCGGCTTGCCGGTCTCGCCCCAGATCATGCGGCCGTGGTCCGGGCGCACGTAGCCGTCGAACCCGACGTCATGGTACGCCTTCACGATGGCGGCCATGTCGAGCGAGCCCTCACAGGACAGGTGGGCCGACTCGAAGAAGGTGCCGTCCTCCTGGACCGCCACGTTGCGCAGGTGGCCAAACGGAATGCGGCCCATGCCGCCGAACTCGCGCACGAGCGACACGATGCTGTTGCAGAGGTCGGCGCCCAGCGAGCCGGAGCACAGCGTGATGCCGTTGGCCGGGGAGTCGACGGTCTTCACCAGGCGCATCAGGTCGTCGCGGTTCTTGACGATGCGCGGCAGGCCGAAGATCGGCCGGGGTGGATCGTCCGGGTGCATGGCCATGCGGACGCCGACCTCCTCGGCCACCGGGATGATGCGCTCGAGGAAGTGCTCCAGGTGCTCCCACAGCGCCTCTTCGCTGATGCTCTTGTACTCCTCGAGGATGGCGCGGAGCTGCTCCGGCCTGTAGCTCGTGTCCCAGCCGGGCAGCGCGATGCCTTGTTCCGGGTCGATCTCCGCGACCGCCTGGGCGTCGAAGGCCAGGGTCAGCGAGCCGTCGGCGAGCTCCTTCGCCATCTCCGTGCGGGTCCAGTCGAAGACCGGCATGAAGTTGTAACAGATCACCTTGACGCCGACGGCGGCGCAGTTGCGGATGTTCTGGCAGAAATTGTCGATCAGCCTGTCGCGGGTCGGCTTGCCGAGCTTGATGTCCTCGTGCACCGGCACGCTCTCCACGACCTCGAACTTGAGGCCGGCGCCCTCGATGCGCGCCCTGAGCGCCTGCAGCTTCTCGACCGGCCACACCTCGCCCACCGGGACATCGTAGATCGCCGAGACGATGCCGTAGATGCCCGGAATCTGGCGGATGTACTCGAGCCGCACGGGGTCATTCTCGCCGTACCAGCGAAAGGTCATCTTCATCGTCGGGATCTCCTCAGGCGACGTGTTCCCGATGGTAGCTCCGGCCCCTCGCCGCATCAACCGTTCCTCGCTGAAACAGCCGCCGGCCTCAGCCTCTCTCCCGCCCCGGGAGACGGGACTCGCCCCCTCGAGACAGCGCCCGCCGGGCGCACAAACGACGAGAGCCCGCCGCACACGAGGTGCGCGGCGGGCTCCCTGGTCGTCTACGGAGGGTTCTCGACTATTCCAGTCCCTTGCCCATCCAGTAGCTCTCCGGCGGACCGAGGTAGCTCTCCTTCACGCCGCCGGCGTCCACCACGATCTTCTGCACGATGACGCCCGGATGGACCATCCAGAGCTTCAGGACGTGCTCGCCCGGCGCGCTGATCGTGTGCTTCGTGCGCATGATGTTGGCGTTGTCCGAGGTGTGCCGCTCCCATATCTTGTTGCCGTTGCCGTCGAGGTCGATGGCGTAGGTCGTGTTGACCGTCTGGATCTCTCCATCGTCGATCGACACGCCGTACTGCAGCCCCTCGGGCCACTTCTGGAAGTTGTTCCTGGGCGACACGTACACCCAGACCGTCACCTCACCGCTGCTGAACAGGTGCATGTCGTACTCGAGGCGGGGCGAGGCGCCGCCGGGCTCCTGGGTCTCCGCCGTCACCGGGAACGGCGTCATGCCCGCGCCGGTGCGGCCGATGTCCGGGAGCCGCTTCCACGAGACGTCGTCCGTGTCGACGGCGCGGCTGTAGTGCTCCGCCTCCATCGACACATAGCCGTTGGCCTCGATGTAGCGGTTGGCCTTCCAGCCGATCTTCCGCGGGTCCTCGACGCGCGCCGTGACCACCACCGAGCTCCCATCCGAGCCCTCGACCGTGATCGGGATCTCGAGCGGGAACTCGAGCGGCAGCCACTGCGACGGGTTCGCCGGGTCGGGGTACGTCGTCGGAGCGAGCGTCCAGTCCACCCTCACCGTCGCGCGCACCTCCTTGTCGACGGTGCCGTGGCTCGGATAGACGGTCAGCCACGGCGGGCACACGGTGTTCGCGGCCCAGCCCTGCGGGCACGCGACCGGGAGCTCGGCCTCGATCGTGTACTCGAGCGGCTCGCTGCCGCGGTTGAACACCTCGATGTACTGCTCGGGCTGGGTCTGGTACGGGCTGAACGCCGGCAGCACGGGCAGCTCGCTGCTCTCGTCGCCCGCCCCGGCCGCCGTCCAGTAGTTGCTCGATCCGTCGATCGCCACGCCGAGCTCGGCCCCCGCGGGGACGTCGATCGACACGAGCTCGGGCCAGATGAACTCCTGGATGTTGTTGTACTGGTGCTCGGGCTGCTGCCATGACGGGTTGCCCGGCGCGCCGTAGCCGATGTGCGGCTGCGTCTGGAAGCCCTCCCACTTGCCGTCGGCGAGCTCGTGATTGTAGTAGTAGGAGAGGGCCAGATCGTCCTGGAGCCGCTCCTCCGCGAGGACCGCCATGTCGTTGGTGGCGGCGCGCCCCTGCTGCGCATAGAGCCGGTTCTTGAACCCGGCCAGGCGCAGCGCGTACAGGTTGGCGGTCGCCTTCACCTGGTAGAGCACCAGCTGGAAATAGGCGTCATGCGCCTCGTGCGGCAGGAGGTTGGCGACGAACTCCGCCTGCGTGGCCAGCGCCTCCCACTCCTCCACGACGCTCTCGAGCTCGCGGTAGCTCGTCAGGCTGAACGGGCTCGCGCTGTCGTCGTACGTGACGGCCGCGGTGTCGGGATCCGGGACGGTGGCCGACGGCTGGCTGAACAGGACATCGTAATCGACGGTGATCTTCCGGTTCGTCAGCTCCGGCTTGCGATCCGACTGCAGCAGCGAATAGCTGTGCAGGATGTCGGCGATGATGTCCGAGTGCTCCGAGCCGAACTGCTGCTCGGTCCACTGCCGCTCCCACTCGCCGAGCTTCTCGACCGGCCAGCGATCCGGGTTCCAGGCGTAGTCGAGGAAGAACTGGAGCGGGAGCTCCTCGTTCTTGAAGTCGCCGACGTTGACCACCCAGAGCCGATCCACGCCGTAGCTGTAGGCGAGGTGGAGCTGCTCCCAGATGTTGGGCAGGAGGTTGGTGTCGACCCACTTGTAGTTGCGGCCGCCGCCGACGTAGTCGAAGTGGTAGTAGAGGCCGTAGCCGCCCGCCCGCTGCTCACCGGGCTTCGGCAGGCGCTTCATGTTGCCCCAGTTGTCGTCGGCCCAGACGACGGTGACGTCGTCCGGCACGCGGATGCCGGCGTCCCAGTACCCCTGGATCTCCTTGTAGAGCGTCCAGACCTGGGGGATGGTCGTCACGTCCTGGCCCGTCACGTCGGCGAGGATCGCGCGCTGCGAGGCGATGATGTTCTCCATCAGCGGGATGCCGTCCTCCGGCGCCAGGCTGACGTCGCCGGGGCCGCGCATGCCGAGGGTCACGACGCCCTCGATGTTCTGGTCGACCATCCGCTGAATGCCCTTGGTCCAGTGCTTCTTCAGCGCCTCGGCGTTCACCGAGAAGCGCCAGTCGCCGGTGCCGCCGTACGGATCGGTCTTCGGCGTGACGACGTTGCCGGCGGCGTCCTTGACCTCCGGGACCACGTGGCGATTCCACTCCTCGATGCCCTGCAGCATCGGGGCCTCGTGGGAGGTGCCCATCACGATGCCGTAGCGCGTGGCGGTCTTGTGGTTCTCGGGGTCGTCCTCGCCGAACGCCCGGCCCCACACGGCCGGCCAGATGTAGTTCGCCTTCATGCGGAGCGCGGCCTCGAAGATCTTCTCCCAGTAGAGGTGGTTGAGCCCCCCCGGGAAGCCCGGCGCCTTGCCCGGCCCGAACATCTTGGCCGCCCAGTTGCCCGTCGCGGGGTTCTCGTCGTTGACGAAGAAGCCGCGGAACCTCACCGCGGGCTCACCCTGGGTATGGAGCCCGGGCAGCACGTACAGCGCCTGCTTCTTCTGGGGCGGGACGTCGTCCCACCAGTAGACGGGCGACACGCCGATCTGCGAGGAGAGGTCGTACGCGCCGAAGATGGCGCCGCGCTGGTCGCTGCCCGCGATCACGAGCGCGCGCTCCACGCCCTCCATCGGGGCCTCGACGATCTGCGTGACGAAGGTCTCCCACTTGCCGGTGACCCCGGAGACGTCGAGCTTCCCGTCCGCCTCGAGCTGATCGATGAGCGGGCTCTTGCCCAGCGTTCCGATCAGGACCACCTCGGTCGCCGCCTCCGGGACCTCGTCCTGGAAGATCTCCGGCTTGACCTCGGTCACCCGCTCGATGTCCGCCGCGAGATCGCCCGCGACGCGGATCACGCCGTCGTAGTCGTCGGAGCTGACGACCAGCGGAGCCGCCTTGCCGCCCACGGACAGGGGAAAACGCCCCGCTCCACCCTCGGTCGAAACGTACTTGGGCTGGGGGCCTGTGGCCTCCGCGGCCGGCTCGCCCGGCTCGCCGTCCGCTCCCGGCGCCCCCGGCTCCCCCGGCTCGCCCTTCGGGCCCGGCGGCCCCTGCTCCCCCGGCTCCCCCGGCTCCCCCGGCTCCCCCGGCGCGCCATTCACGCCATCCGACCCGCAGGCGGTCAACGTGGCGAGCGACAGGGGAAGCAACAAGCAGAGTAGCGAGGGTCCGATCCGACCCTTCCTGATGGCAATGCGTGCGTAGCTCATGACGGTGTTTTCCTCGTTGTTGCGGCTGACCGGTGTCGTCGGCTCGCCTGCGCTGCGCGCTGGCCGCGACATCCGGCTCTGAGGCCGGCCGCTCTGATGCAATTGTCCAAGTCCTTTTAAGACGTGCGCCTGCGGAGATCCGGTTCGTGGTGGTCGACGAAGCCGCGGGCCTTCGCTGTCGACTGTAGCTAAAAAATTCTTCCAGGAGTGTCGACGCTCGAGCCCGTCAGAACGAATGCGGTCGGCGAGTTCTGAGCGGTGCAATATTCCCGCGGAGAGCCGATCTGATCACACAACCAACCATTCCAACACAGGTTGTAAGCCGCGCAACTCCGTTGCGACAACGAGAAGACAGCACGCCTGGCTCCCTCGACCAGGCATGAGGAGCCCGCGGCGCGCAGCGCGATGAACCGACGCCCAGCCCATCCCGGGAAGAGCGGCCGGCGGCGGCGCGGAGAGCGGGAGGAAGCAGGTCAGGAAAGCGGCGACCCATGACCCCGCAGTGTACACCCGGTGGGCGGGGGTCGGGAAGCCGGATGACGGCCGGAGCGCTCACGGAACCGCTGCGGCGCACCGCGGCATACGGGGGCCCGGGAGCACGGAGCTATAGATTGACCTTGTAGTTCAGCTTGACCTCGTCGCCGTGCATGCCGCGAAACCCCCAGTCGTGGGGCGGCGACTCCGAGATGCAGATCTCGATGTCCTGATGATCGATGCCGACCTCGTCGCGGATCCTGTCGAACAGGAGCCGCACGAGCTTCTTCTTCGTCTCGACGCTGCGGCCTGTCATCATCGATATCTCGATGATCGTGTAAGCGTCGGTGCGCCCGCCCGGGGCCAGCATGTCCTCGCGCTCCATCGGGAAGAAGCGGTGCGCCCGCTTGTCCTGCGGGAGCTGCAGCGCCTCCATGACGCAGGCGTGGATCACCTTCGACAGGGTCTCTTTCACCGGGTTGAGCCTGTCCTTGATTCCGTAGATCTTCACTTGAGACATCGAGGGTTCTCCTGGAGCGCGGGGCGAATCGAACCGCGGGCTACTGCTCCTCTTGCCCGAGCAGGACGACGGCGATGGACAGGTTCGCGTGCTGGTTCTTGCCCCGGACGAAGCACCCCTGCTCGCCGAACGCGAAGCTGCCGAGGAACGGCGTCGGGCCGAGCGCGGCGGTCACCCCCTGGACCACGCGACCGATGTCGTCGCGCACCGCGAGCATGCACCCGGCGCAGAAGACCACGAGCGCGCCCTGCGGCCGGAACGAGGGCCGCGCGGACGAGAGCGCGGCGCCCGCCACGGACCGGACGCGCTCGATCAGGTCGTCCCGCGTCGCCTTCATGAGCACGAGCTCGTCCCCCTCGTTGATGTGCACGCCGAAGGTCAGCGCGTTGTCCCCGTCCACCGTGTTCGGGTGGATGAGCAGGAACTGCGGGACCTTGCCCGCCCACCCGGCAGGCCGGCCGAGGGGGCAGAGCGTGCTCTCCGCCCCGATGGAGCCGCCGCCGAGCTGCGCGGAGAACGCGCCGCCGGTCCAGCGGTCGTAGACCTCCGCGGCCGGGAGCCCGTCGATCTCGGGCACCCGCCGCCCCTCGGAGCGGGTGACCCAGCCCCGGTGCTCGGTCGGTGTGTATCCGGAGCTGAACGCACAGGCGATCTCGCCCGAAGGGTACAAGGCCGACAGGAGCACCGCGCCGCGGTGCGCCTGCCCGCGCGCGAGCTGCGACAGCGCCCCGTCGAGCGAGTTCGCCGCGGAGGAGCCGCCGAACACCGGCACGTCGGGCCCCACCGCGTCCTCGATCCCGCAGAGGATCTGCTCCTCCACGCCGGGCGGCGCGGTCAGCCAGAACAGCGCCGGCGGCTTGCCCGCCCGGCCGGCGTCCTCCATCGCGCGGCGCGCCGCGCGGGCGGCCGCCGCGCGCGGCGCGTCGCCGACCGGCTCGGCCGCCGCGCCATAGGCGCCCTGCGCGTCCGCGACGCCGAGCACGGCCAGGCCAGGGCCCCCCGTGCCGTGGACGCCGGCAGAGGTCATGACCGAGAGACACGAGCTCGAGCCGTGGACCCGGACCGAGGGCGGGAGCGCCGCCGTGGCGCGCGCGAGCTCGTCGAGATCATGAGACTCGGTGTAGCTCAGGAAGACGTGGTCCGGCTCTCTGCCCAGGCTCGCGCGGAGCGCGGACATGGCCTCCGCGAACGCGACATCGGCCGAGCCCGCCGTGGAGGACGCGGTCGCCATCTTCATCGTCCCCGCCGCCCCTCCAGCGCCCGCACGGCTCCGCCGCGGAGCCTCCCTCGTCCCGCCATTCCCCTCGGGGAAAGCGCCGTCAGTCCTGCTCCGATCGTTGCTGTCCATCGGCTCTTGACCTCCTGCCGTGCCCCCAGGATCGGGTCGATCACGCCCGATCTCTATACACCAACCCGCGCCGGGTCGGCGGGATTCGAGCGCTGGAGTGCGAGCGACCCTCAATCGTCCGGATCGTCGCTCCGCGGCCCGGACTGCCCTGCGGCGGCCTCCTCGCCCTCCTCTCCGTCCTCCGCGGAGTCTTCCGCGGAGAGGCCGGCGTTCGCCGCGTCCGCGCCCCCCGACTCCGCGGCGAGCGCCATCCGATCGGCGAGGGGCCGCTCCGGCAGCGTGAGCAGCGGGCCATCGCCGAGCTCGCTCATCATGTTGAGGTACGCGTTCATCGCGTGGCACACCGAGTCGGTGCGCACGTAGCGATCCCTGACGCTCCAGAACACCCCGCCGGCGGACACCTGCGGGTTCTTCACCACGAACGAGTTCTCCGGGCCGTACGTGTATTGCAGGAGCAACCGGATCGCGGCGACCACCGCGTCCTTGTAGCGATCGCAGCCGTCCCTGCCCTTCTGGCGGCAGTGGTGATAGACCTCCGACATCACCTCGGCGAGCCAGCCTGTCCCGCTGCTCGACAGCGATCGCTGCCAGCGGCCGTAGCGGTAGGCGTCCTCGGGCCTGCGCCACTGCCGCTTCACGAGGTCGTCGGCGCAGCGGAACACGGCCTGCTCGGCGCGCTGATCGCCGCTCGCCTTCGCGAAATCGAGCAGCGACTGGACCGCCCACGAGCTCGAGATCGGGTTCGGCTTCCTGTAGTCGTCGCCGAGGAAGCAGCCCTTCTTGGCGATCCTCGCGAGCAAGAAGTCCGCTGTCTGCGCCGCGGCGTCGAGGTACTTCTTGTTGTTCGTGGCCCGGTAGGTGCGCGACAGCGCGGAGAGGACCTGTCCGGTGTAGAGCATCGACTCCTTGCCCTGGACCTTCCACGCGCCCCCCTCCTGACCGCTCAGGGCCGAGCGCACGCTGCCGTCGGGCCGCTGCATCGCGATCAGCCAGTCGGCCGCCATCACCGCGGATTCGAGGTACTTCTTCTCCTTCGTCAGGCCGTGGAGCTCGACCAGCGTGAAGATCGACTTCGACGCGGTGCCGACGACGAGCCGACGCTCGGGCCGCTTGCGCTCCAGGTCGAACGCGTAAAAGAAGCCGCCGGCCGTGCGATCGCGCGTCTCGCGGCTCTGCATGCCCATCATGAAGCCCGCGGCCTCGGTCGCGAGGCGGAGCAGGCGCTCGTCGGGCTTGTAGGCGTGCAGCTTCAGCAGCGTCAGCGCCGTCGACGCGGTGTAGATCGTGTGGAGCTCGTTCTCGAACCGGTCGGCAGGGGCATGGTAGTACTTGTGAACCCCCTTGTGCTGCGGGTCGATGACGCGCAGGAGATAGCCCTTGCCGTCCTCGATGCGCTTCGCGAGGAGGGCCTTGTCGAGCAAGCGGACCGGCACGAGGCCCTGGGTGAGCTCTACCCCCTTCCCCTTCCCCTTCCCCGCGACGCTCTCGACGCTCTCGACGCTCTCGACCATGGACTCGTGATGATCCGGCAGCTCCACGACGAGCCGCGCACCGGCGAGCGCCTCGCGCGTGCCGCCCGCCGCCGCCACCGCCCGGCGCGCGGCGCCCTTCAGCGCGACGCAGAGCGCCGCGTCCGACGCGTCGCCGCGCGCGATCTGCTTCCCCTCCTGAAAGCCCATCACGACGGCGCGGAAGGGGCGTTTGGACGACAGGGACAGATCGCATGTCACCTTGTCACCGCCCGCGATCACCTGGCGGACGAAGGCCACGGTGCGATCGCGGAAGGTGCCATTGTCGAGCTCGGCGCCCGCGCCGCCTCCCTCCGCGGGCTGGATCGCCGGATCGGGCACCCGGGACAGATTCGCGGCGATCTGGGCCGCAAAGCGGTCGTCCCCCGGCGGCGAGGCGGCCTTCCGGGCTTCCGGAGCGCTGGTCGACGCGGCCGGAGCGGCGGCGGCGGCCTTCGCAGCCGCGGCCTCCTCGCCGGGCTTGCGGCTGTCGCATCCGGTCGTGAGCGCCGAGGACACAGCGGCCAGCGCCGCCAGGGTTGCGATGGTGAGTGCGCGAGCAGACGGCATGGACAAGTACCCCGGAAGAAGCGATTTCGACGCGTATCAGCAACTCCGAGGCTCCGCAAGGCCGAAGCCGGGCGGGCACGCGGCCTCGCCGCGGTCGAGCGCGCGCACCTGGCTGTCGGGGGCACAGCGATGCTCACATCGGCGCCGTTTGTGCGCGCAACCGGGCTTGTCTTGTACGTACGCGGCCGCCTGTGACAGCCGCGCAGCAGCATGGTTCCTCGATGAACTCAGGCGATTTCTCACTTGCGCCGAGCGCCGCGCGGGGGCGATATAAAGTAGTTTCGCTCCCTTATCGGATACGTGGGAAAGGGGCCAGGTGGCGGGATGAGGTTCTTAACACAGCGCAACGCGGCGTTAACATGCTGGCTTGGGGGGTCGCTCCTCGTGATCGGCCCGGGGTGCACGGCCGGAGCCGATCGCGCGCCGGCAGGCGACCTCGCCGAGAGCACGGCAGAGACCGCCGAGTTCCTCGGCGGGTCGACGTCATTCGTGTCGGCGGACGATCTGCCCCTGGTGTTCTACGGGGAAGAAGAGGAGGAGGAAGAAGAGGAAGAAGAGGAGGAGGAAGAGGAAGAAGAGCGCGAGCTGGAGGAGGGCGACATCTACCGGGTCCTCGGGGACGGGCACCTCCTGAACCTCAATGGCTATCGGGGACTCCAGGTCATCGACATCCATGATCCGGGGAGCCCGACGATGGTCGGGCAGATGCAGGTCGCCGGGAGTCCGGTCGAGATGTACGTCGACGGCGATCGCGCGATCGTGCTGATGAACAACTGGGTCGGGTTCCGCGCCACGCCGGGCAGCCTCGCCATGGAGCGCCGCGCGGGCGGGGCCGTCCTCCTCGTCGACATCTCCAACCGGAACGCGCCCAGGCTCCTGTCGCAGTTCGACGTGCCGGGGTACATCCAGACGAGCCGGTACGCGAACGGCGCGACCCGGGACGCCCTCTACGTGGCCAGCACCGACTGGGGGTGGGTCGACCTGGGGAACGGAGACTACGAGTATCACAACCAGGCCGTGGTCAAGAGCTTCGACGTGACCCAGCGCGGGCTCACCGAGCGCAGCCAGCTCGACCTCGGGGGGTACGTGACGGACATCCACGGCGAGGGGGACGTCCTGCTGGTCGCGCGCGGCCCCGAGGGCTGGGATTACGAGAACAGCCAGGTGTCGATCGTCGACATCTCGAGCATCGACGGCTCCATGGCGCTGCGGGATACGGTCACCGTGGACGGCTACGTGCGCTCGCAGTTCCACATGGACTTCCGCGACGACACGCTGCGCGTCTTCTCGGGCCCGCAGTGGGGCGGAGGGGTGAGCCACCTGCAGACGTGGGACGCGTCCGATCTCGACCATCTCACGCCGATCGACGACGAGGACTTCGGCGAGGGAGAGTCGCTCTTCGGCGCGGTCTTCCTCGACGACAGGGCGTTCGCGGTCACCTACTTCCGCACGGACCCGTTCCACGCTTTCTCGATCGATCCCCACGGGAACATCGAGGAAAAGAGCGAGTTCATCGTCTCCGGCTGGAACGACTTCCTCCGTCCGGTGCTCGGCGCGACCCGGCTCATCGGGATCGGCGTGAACGACGAGGGCGGGGGGCGCAGGCTCGCGGCCAGCCTGTACGACATCACCGATCTGACCAACCCGAACCCGATGATCGCGCGCTCCGAGGTGGCCGGGGACGATGACGGCTGGAACTGGTCGGAGGCCAACTGGGACCACCGCGCGTTCACCGTGCTCGACGGGGCCGTGCGCGTGGCCGCGCCGACCGGCGAGACCGAGACGGGCCTCGTGCTCCTGCCGTTCTCCGGCTGGAGCGAGGAGGAAGGCCGGTGGAGGCAGAACTCTGCCGTGCAGATCTTCACGTACTCGAGCACGACCCTGACCCGCCGCGGCGTGATGAAGCACGCCTCCCCGGTGCGCCGCTCGTTCCGCGCCGGCCCGGACACCGCGGCGAACGTGTCGGAGACGCAGCTCAGCCTCTACGATCAGCGCAATCTGGACGACCCGGAGAAGCTCGGCGACCTCGACCTCGCGCCCAACTACACGACGATCCTCGGGTACGGCGACCACCGCGTGCGCATCCGCAACCCCGAGCAGGACTCCTGGGAGCGCGAGCCCGATCAGATGGCCCAGGCGGAGGTCATCGACGCGACGGACGTGGCCGACGTCGCGACGCCGCTCGCGACCTTCCCGGTCACGCCCGACGCGAGCTACTACAAGATCGGCGACGACCTGCTCGCCGTCGTGACCTCCAGGTACGTGGACTGGCCCAGGTACGAGACCACGATCAGCGTTGTCGATCTCTCGAACCCGCTGCGGCCGCGCGCGGCGGGGCAGCTCGTCACGACGGACCTGCCCCCGACGTACGGCCGTTATTACGACTACTACTATTACGCGCCGACGCGGGTCCATCCCACGAACAGGTCGCTCACGTTCGCGGGCAAGACCGACTCCTGGGCCGAGCTCGGCCCGGCAGAGCGCTGCGAGTCGTACGTCACCTACAGCCACGGCGACTACGCCTGCTCCGGCGTGGACAACTGCAGGTACACCACGGGGCAGCGCACCTGCCAGTCCGTCGACGGCGGGCCGGAGTACTGCACGGGCGGGTTCGCCGCGTGCACGACGCGGCTCGGCGAACGCGACGTCTGCACGCCCGTCCTCGACGAGGCCGCGCTCGACGGGGTGCTCGAGTCGTCGTGCTATGACGGCGAGGCGCGCCGCCAGATCCGGCAGATGACCGTCCACGTGGTCGACCTCTCGGACCCGGATCACCCGGCCCTGGCGCCGCCCGTCGCGCTCCCGGCCGACGAGGACGCGGTGAGCACGCTGGCGCACGAGGGCGACCTCTACGTGTCCGTCAAGCTGCCCGCCGTGGTGCCCGACGACCCGCGCCCCCACGCGCGCTACTTCGTCCGGCGCGTCGACCTGTCCCGCCCCGGCGCGCCCGTCCTCGGCCCCGCGATCAACGTCCCCGGCGAGGCCCTCGCGATCCGCGGTGCGAAGGTGTTCACGCGCGACCGGGTGTGGGGGAGCCACTTCATCGAGCCGGCGATCGCGCGGTCGACGCTGCTCAACGGGCGCGCGCACCTGAACAACTACCAGGAGCTCGCCGGCAAGACGATCGACGAGACCATCCTCATCGACCAGCACCAGCGGGCCCTCATGACGTACGGCGAGCGGATCTGGCCGTCGTACTGGCGGTGGAGCTACGGCAACGAGTCCGGCAGCCTCGCGATCCTGAGGCCGAGCGACACGATCTCGTCGACCGGGTTCGACGTGCTCTCGGAGACGCCGACCGATCGCTGGATGACGCTCATGCCCTTCACCGCCGAGCGCCGCGCGTTCTTCAACGTGTATAGCGGTACGCTGATGGTCGATTACGAGGACCCGCGCCGGCCGGTGGCGCAGGCGTTCTTCACGGGCGCGTGGTACCCCGAGCTGCTTGTCGACCGGGCCCGGGACGAGGTCCTCGTCGCCGCGGAGCGGTACGGCATCCACCAGATCGATCTCGACGCCTCGAACCTCCTCCCGTAGCGCGCGCAGCGCGCATCCCCCCTCCGGCACCAGGCCGATCGCGGCGCGCTCGTCGACGAGCGGGGCGACAGCCCTGCAGAGCTCGGCGAGCGCCCCGCCTCACCGCCGCGGCCGGAAGGCCAGCGCTGCGGGCGCCGCGCGGCGCGCTATCCTGCCGGCATGGGACCCGCGCAGATCAAGGGCAGGAACGTCGACATCAAGATGTGGACCCGGCCGGAGGAGGTCGAGCAAGTCGCGCTGGAGCAGCTGCGCAACATCAGCGCCCTGCCCTGGGTGTTCCACCACGTCGCCGCGATGCCCGACGTCCACTTCGGCAAGGGCGCGACCGTCGGCTCGGTGATCGCGATGCGCGACGCCGTCGCGCCGGCCGCCGTGGGCGTGGACATCGGCTGCGGGATGGGCGCGCTCCGCACGAACCTCAGGGCCGCCGACCTGCCCGACGACCTCAAGCGGATCCGCAGCGACATCGAGCGGGCGATCCCCGTCGGGTTCGCCGCCCACGACGCGCCGCCGAAGGAGTTCGCGAACCTGCCGCTCTGGGAGGAGTTCTCGAGCCTGACCCCGAAGGTCAAGGGCCTGTTCACGAAGGCGCGCTGTCAGCTCGGCACGCTGGGCGGCGGCAACCACTTCATCGAGCTCTGCCTCGACACGGAAGGCGGCGTGTGGCTGATGCTCCACTCCGGCTCTCGCAACATCGGGAAAGAGCTGGCCGAGATCCACATCGCCACGGCGAAGAAGCTCGCCCACAACCGCGACCTGCCCGATCGCGACCTCGCCGTGTTCCTCGCCGGCACCCCGGAGATGAAGGCCTACCGTCACGACCTCTTCTGGGCGCAGCGGTACGCGCGGGCGAACCGCGAGGCCATGTTCCACCTCGCCGAGGGCGTGCTCCGGCGGCACTTCCCGCAGCTCGAGATCCAGGAAGCCATCTATTGCCACCACAACTACGTGGCCGAGGAGCACCACTTCGGCGAGGAGGTGCTGGTGACGCGCAAGGGCGCGATCCGCGCGGGCAAGGGTGAGCTCGGCATCATCCCCGGATCGATGGGCACGCGCTCGTACATCGTCCGGGGCCTCGGCAACCCCGAGGCGTTCGAGAGCGCGTCGCACGGCGCGGGGCGCAAGATGAGCCGCGGCGAGGCGAAGCGGCGCTTCACCGTCAAGGACCTGGCCGCGCAGACGGCCGGCGTCGAGTGCCGCAAGGACGGCGGGGTCCTCGACGAGATCCCCGCCGCCTACAAGGCGATCGAGCGGGTCATGGAGGACCAGCGCGATCTCGTGGAGATCGTCGCCGAGCTGCGCCAGGTGATGTGCGTGAAGGGGTGAGCCGGGTCCGGGGCGAGGAACAGACGCGATGACCGGCGAGCCGGCGGGCAGGCGACCGGCGCGCCGCCGCCGATGTCTCTCGGTGTCTTTTCCGCGGCAGGCCGGATTCACGGTCCCTCCCCGCCCTGCCGTCGGCTACGATCGCGTCGCCGGCGCGACGCACGCCGCGGTCGGACGCCGCGTTCGCCGCTGCCTGCGCGGCCCCGCGGAGACGTCATGAAGTCGGACTGGATCGATCTCGGCCCCCTCTCCGAATTTCCGGCGGAGGAGCCGGTGCTGCGCAAGGACGACGCCGGGCGGCGCTTCGCCTGCGTGCTCCGGGGCGGCGAGGTCCACGCGCTGGACGACCGGTGCCCCCACCAGGGTTACCCGCTCTCGCAGGGCGCGCTGCGCGGCGGCGTGCTGACGTGCGCGTGGCACAACTGGAAGTTCGACATCGCCACGGGCGCCTGCTCGTTCGGCGGCGAGCCGGTGCGGCGCTACGCCACCCGCGTCGACGGCGGGCGCGTGCTCCTGAACCGCGCCGTCGACACCGCGGCCGAGGTGCGGCGCCTCGTCGCCGGCCTGCGCGAGGCGGTCCGGCGCGACGAGCCGGCGCGCGCCCTGCGCGAGGGCCTCCGGCTCGGGGCGCTCCGGCTCCACCGGGCCGAGACGGGCCTCGGCAGCCTGCACCTCGCGTTCGAGGTGCTCGCCAGGGACGGGGCGGAGCGCGCCGAGCACGGCTTCGATCACGGCCTCGCCCTGCTCGCGGACCTCTGCACCTGGGTCGAGCGCGGCTGGGTCCCCGCCGAGGAGGCGTTCGTGGTCGCCGCCCACGCGATCGGCGAGGCGTCGGCCCGGCTCGGCCCGCGCGGCAAGGGCGCCGGCAAGGCCGGCGGGAGCTCGGCGCTCGCGCGCATCGCCGACTTCGAGCTCGACGAGCCGGAGAAGGTGAGCGAGGCGCTCGCGGCGGAGCGGCGCGACGAGGCCGAGGCGCGGATGCGCGAGCTGATCGAGGTCCGCGGCACGGCCGGCGCGCGCCGGGCGCTCCTGCCCTTCGTCGCGCAGCACCTCCACGACTACGGGCACGGCGCGATCTTCCTCTCCAAGGCGCTCGAGCTCGGCGAGCGGTTCTCCTCCGCCGCGGACGAGGTCCTCGCGGCCTCCACGGTGCAGCTCGCCTGGGCCACCGCCGACACGAGCCTGCCGCCCTTCGCGGCCACGCGCGCCGCGCTCGCGCGCGTCGCCGAGCTCCCCCTGCCCGCGCCCGAGGGCGCCGCGGCGCCGGCCGCCCCGCTCGACCCCGCGGAGCGCGCCGCCTTCGAGGCGGAGGTGCTCGCCGGCGAGCGCCAGGCCGTCGAGGCGACGGCGCGCTGGCTCGCGCGCGGCGCCGGCCCGCTCGCGCTGCTCGGCGCGATCGGCCACGCCGCGGCCGTCCGCCTCGCGCGCTTCGATCCGGCCTGGGAGCAGCGCCTCGACGCCGAGGTCGGGGTGCTCGACGTCACCCACGCCGTGACCTTCGCCGAGGCCGCTGCCGCGCTCGGCCGCGACGCGCTCCCGCGCGAGGCCGCGCAGCTCGCCGTGCTCGCGGCCGGCTTCGTCGGCAAGCTCCGCAGCGCGGACGCCGCCGCGCCGGACGCCCCGACGCCGTCCCGCGCCGCGCCAGCCCCCACGCCGCGCGCGTCCGGCGGCGCGCTGCTCGCGGCCGCGGCGGCGCGCGACGTCGGCGGGGCGCTCGCGATCGCGCGGCAGCTCGACGGCGAGGGGCGCCGCCGCGCCTTCGCCGAGCTCGCCCCCTTCGCCGCGCTCGACGCCGCCGTGAGGCCGATCTTCACCGCGCACGCCGTGAAGACGCTCGAGGCGCTCCAGCGGCTCGAGTCGACCGATCCGCGGCCGGACGGCGCCTACCTGGAGGCGCTGCTCGCCTACCTCGTGCCCGTCCGGCGGGAGCTCCACGTGCGGCGGATCGCGGCCGTGGCGAGGAAGTTCATGTCCGATGGCCGGCCCCCGGAGGGGCTGTACTGAGCCGCGCGCGCCCCTCCCTCGAGGGGCGCCGACGCGACGCACACGCGCCGACGCGACGCGACAGCGACGCGCGCGAGCGGAATCCGATCGGGACGACGACGCGCCGGGTACGCGAGCGACGAGAGCGCGGCGAGGATGCGTAAACGACGTGTCGACGTGTCGACGACGCGACGACGCGACGACGCGACGACGCGACGACGCGACGACGCGACGACGCGACCAGCGCCGCCCTCCGCGCTGCCCGCCGGGCCGATTCCCGCCCTGTGGCCAGCGGAGGACGCTTCATGCATACTGGCCATCCATGCGGCTCGAGCCCGGTTCCCACGTAGCGCCGCACCTCACGCTCGTGAGCCTGCTCAGGATGGGGGGCATCGGCAGCATCTGGGCGGCGCGCCACCTCGGGCTCGGCAAGGACGTCGCCGTCAAGTTCATGTCCGCGTCGCTCGCGACCGATCCGACCGCGGTCGCCCGGTTTCACCGGGAGGGCGCGCTCACGGCCAGGATCAAGAGCCCTCATGTGGCCGAGGTCCACGAGCACGGCGTCGCCGAGGACGGCCTCCCGTACATCGTGATGGAGCTGCTCCGCGGCGAGGAGCTGTCCGACCGGCTCGCGCGCGCCGGTCGCCTCTCGCTGGACGAGACGGTCTCCATCGTGTCGGAGCTCTGCGACGGCCTCGCCGCGGCGCACGCGCTCGGCATCATCCACCGGGACATCACGCCCGAGCACGTCTTCCTCGCCGACGTCGGCGGGAGCACCAGCGTCAAGCTGCTCGACTTCGGCGTGGCGCGGGGCGACATCGACCCCGACGGGACCACGCTGACCGCCACGGGCGCGGTCGTCGGCAGCCTCGTCTACATGAGCCCGGAGCAGTTCTTCAACCCGAAGCGGGTCGACGGCCGCTCGGATCTCTGGTCCGTCGCCGTCATGGCGTACCAGGCGCTCACCGGCGCTCCGCCGTTCGAGCAGAAGGGGCTCGAGGCGCTGCTCAGCGCCATCCGCATCGGCAACTTCCCGCTCCCGAGCGAGCGTTGCGCCGACATCACGCCTGCCCTCGACGCGTGGTTCGTCAAGGCGCTGTCGCGCGATCCGTCCGGCCGCTTCGGCACGGCCGCGGAGATGGCGGACGCGCTGCGCGGGGCCGTCGCCTCCGGGCAGCCGCCGGCGGGCGCCACCGGCAAGGCGGGCTAGCCGTCATGGCGCGCGCCCGCATCCCGAGCCGTTCCAACCACGAGCTCGTGTTCCGCAGCGCCCGCAAGGGCGAGGAGGGCACGCTGGCCACGGTCGCCTACCGCGCGTTCCAGGCGGGCGATCCGGAGGCGTGGCTGCGGTATTTCACCGAGCACGCGCACCTCTCCCTCGACAACGTGATCGTCGCGGAGACCGACGGCCAGCTCGTCGGGCACGTCGCCTCGCTCGACCTCACGATGAGCTTCGCGGGCGCGGACGTGCCCTTCCAGGGCCTCGCGACCGTGGCCGTGCTCCCCGAGTTCCGCCGCCGGGGCATCGCCGATCGGCTCGTCCGCGAGAGCCTCCGCCGCATGCGCCGCCGCGGCGAGGCGCTCGCGCTGCTCCACCCGGTCCGGCTCTCGTTTTACCGCAGGTTCGGCTTCGGCGTCTGCGAGCTCCGGGACGTCGTGCGCACCTCGCCCGACCGGCTCCCGGACTCGGTGCTGCGCCGCCACGTGCGGGCCTTCTCCCGCCCCCGCGACGAGCCGCTCATCAAGCAGGCCTACGATCTCGCGCGGACCGACACGACGGGTCAGCTCAAGAGGAGCGAGTACTGGTGGGACGTGCGCGTGTTCAAGCGCTCCCCCAGCGGCGCGGTCTACGTCGATCCGGGCTCGAAGGCGATCGCGGGCTACCTGCTCTTCGACGTGCCGGAGGGCGGCGCCTACGGCGTCCAGCAGCTCCTCGTCCGCGAGCTCCGCGCGCCGACGCCGGGCGCCTACCGCGGGCTCATCGGCTTCCTCGGCGCGCTCGGCGACCAGTACGAGGTCGTGGAGCTCATGCTCCCGCGCGGCTACGGCGCGCCGCTGCTCGACGAGCCCGGCGTCCGCGACGAGCCCATCCTCTACGAGACGGCGGCCCGGCACCCCGGCCTGTGCCCGCCCGTCCACGTGGCGCACCGCCGCAACGTCCTCGGCCTGACGGCGGCCGGCGCGATGGGGCGCATCGTCGACGTCGCCGCCGCGCTCGCGCTGCACCCCTCGCCGAGGAAGCACGGCGTGCGCGGCGCCATCGGCCTCGACGTCGAGGATCCCGTGTTCACGGACGCGCCGCGCGCCTTCGACGTGACCTTCGCGGCGCGCGGCGTCCAGACGGCGCCCGGCAGCGCGGCGGGCGACCGCCTCTCGCTCTCCATCGAGCGGCTCACGCAGATCTATTTCGGCGCCACCTCGGCGCGCGATCTCCTCAGCCAGGGCTTCGTGGTGGGCAGCGCCAAGGCGGCCGCGCTCCTCGACGCGGCCTTCGCCGGGCCCCCCCTGTTCCTCGGCAGCTTCAACGGGTTCTGAGCGAGCGGCCGCGGGCGCGGCCGGTCAGGCGGCGCGCCGGGCGCGGAGGAAGAGCTTGAGCGAGCGCGATTTCAGCGCCGTCTCTTCCCCGCCCTTCCGCGTCTCGGTGGCGGCGTCGTCGTGGGTGTCCACGAGGAGCTGCCACGGCCTGGAATCGTCGGCGAAGGGGAGGACGAAGCTCAGGTCGCACGGAGACGCGTTGAGCAGCAGGACGAAGTCGTCGTCGACCAGCCGGTCGCCGGACTCGTCCACGTCGTCCAGCCCCTCTCCGGACAGGAACACCCCGAGGCACTGCGTGCAGTGGTTGCACCAGTCCTCGTCGGTCATCAGCTCAGCGTCCGGGCGATACCACTGGATATCGTAGGTCTTGCCGCCGCGGATCGGGCGCCCCTTGAAGAAGGTCGATCGCCTGAGCCCGGGGTGCTCGTGCCGGATGCGGAGGCACTTGCGCGTGAACTCCATGAGGGCCCGCGACGGCTCGTCCCAGGTCCACGGCTGCCACGTGAGCGGGCTGTCCTGGCAATATCCGTTGTTGTTCCCCTCCTGCGTGCGCCCCCGCTCGTCGCCGTGGAGGATCATGGGCGTGCCCTGCGAGAACAGGAGAGACGCCATGATGTTGCGCATCTGCCGGGCGCGGAGCTGGAGGATCTCGGGGTCTTCCGTGGGCCCCTCGGCGCCGCAGTTCCACGACCGGTTGTCGTCCGCGCCGTCGCAGTTGCCCTCCCCGTTCGCCTCGTTGTGCTTCTCGTTGTACGAGACGAGGTCCGCGAGGGTGAAGCCGTCGTGGGCCGTGACGAAGTTGATGCTCGTGTACGGCTTGCGCCCGTTGTTCTCGTAGAGGTCGCTGCTCCCCGTGATCCGGAACCCGAGGTCCGAGGCCGTGCCGCCGCTGCCGCGCCAGAAGTCGCGCAGCGTGTCGCGGTAACGGCCGTTCCACTCGGCCCAGCGCACGGGGAAGTTGCCGACCTGGTAGCCGCCGGGGCCGACGTCCCAGGGCTCGGCGATGAGCTTCACCTGGCTGAGCACCGGGTCCTGGTGGACGATGGTGAAGAAGCTGGAGAGCTGATCGACGTCGTGCAGGCCGCGCGCGAGCGCCGCGGCCAGATCGAACCGGAACCCGTCGACGTGCATCTCCAGGACCCAGTACCGCAGCGAGTCCATGATGAGCTGGAGCGCCTGCGGGTGGCGCACGTTGAGGGTGTTCCCGGTCCCGGTGTAATCGAAATAGAAGCGCTCGTTGCCGGGGACGAGCCGGTAGTAGGTCGGGTTGTCGATGCCGCGCAGGCTCAGCGTCGGGCCCATGTGGTTGCCCTCGGCCGTGTGGTTGTAGACGACGTCGAGGATGACCTCGATGCCGGCGGCGTGCAGCGCCTTGACCATCTCCTTGAACTGCCGGACCTCGGCGGTCACGTCGTTGCCCGCGCGGTACCCGACGTCCGGCGCGAAGAAGCCTATCGTGTGGTAGCCCCAGTAGTTCCGGAGCCCCTTGTCGAGCAGGAACTTCTCGTGCACGAAGGCGTGCACGGGCAGGAGCTCGATCGCCGTGACGCCGAGGTATCTCAGGTACCCGATCATGGCCGGGTGGGCGATGCCCAGGTACGTGCCGCGGAGCTCTTCCGGGATCTCCGGGTGCAGCATCGTCAGGCCGCGGACGTGCGCCTCGTAGATGACGCTGCGGTGGAACGGGACGCGCGGAGACCGGTCTCCGGTCCAGTCGAACGAGGGGTCGATGACGACGCCGAGGGGGGCGCCGAGCGCCTCCTTCTCCGACATCTTGAGATCCCCGTCCGACTCATCGATGCAGTGGGCGAACGAGTTCGCGTTCCACTGGACCCGCGACGCGAGCGCCTTCGCGTAAGGATCGAGCAGGCGCACGTTCGGGTTGAACCGCAATCCGCGCTCCGGGGCCCACGGCCCGTGGACACGGTAGCCATACCGCTGTCCCGGGCCGATCTCCGGCACATACACGTGCCAGACGAAGGAGGTGCGGTGACGCATCGGCAGGCGCTGCTCGTTCCCCTCGTCATCGACGAGGCACAGCTCGACACCCTCCGCGTTCTCCGAATAGAGCGCGAACTGCGTACCGGAACCGTCCCATGTCGCGCCGAGCGGATACGGATCTCCGGGTCGCAATCCCTTGCGCTTGAATATCATGCTGGTCTCCAGGCCGGGTGGGCCCCCCCGTGCGGCCTTCGTGTTCTAGGCGACGCGCGTGCCGAAGGCTAGGCAGCGTGGATTCGCCGGCTGCGCATGACGTCGGACACGGCGTCCGCCACGCTGCGCGCCATCCCCTCTGCGATGCGGAGCGTCTGGGCCTGATCGCCCTCGGGGGTGCACACCCTCAGGCGCTCGATCATGTCCGCGAGCCGCCGGGCTAGCTCGCACGCCTCCGCCATGGAGGCTGATGACTCGATGGAAGTCCTCCGCGGGGGGAGGGAGACCATTTCTTCGGTCGGCGTCATCGTGGTTGAAATCATGCCTGGCTCCTTACGCTGCGGTGATGCCTACAGTCAACCACGGCGTGCTGCAGGCATCGTGCCACGAGGTTCCAGTGCGGGCGCTCACCGCGGACACAACGGTTGGCGGTGGGCCGGTGCGGGCCGCTGCTGCAAAGCGCCACAGGTGGGGCGATTTGTCTCCCACAGGAGCCGACAGATCGTTCGCTGGATAGCCAGACGCGAAAATTGTAAGCAGGATGCGCGCCGCCGGGCTGGAGCTGGCGTTCACTGGCCCCGAGCGGCAAAACGACCTCTGCCGGCGGAATGGTCGAGCTCCTGCGGCCGTGCGTGAATTTCCGCGGCGGGGAGCGGGCGAGCGTGCCGTGCGCGCTCGCATCGGGTCCACCTTCGATCGCACGTTTCCGACGCGGCGGGCGGGTCTAGGGGAGCCGCTCCCCCGTGAGCCGTGGGCCGTGGGGCGTCCCGCCTCGCGGTCGGCGGTGGGGCCGTCTGGGCGCCGGGCGCCCGAGAGAGGTGGTCTCGATCGCGGGGCTGTCGACGAGGCGGCTGTAGCAGCGCCCCTCGGTGCCAGGTTAGTATCCGGTCCGCCGCGGCGGCCGCCGGTCCAACGCGTCGCGGTCGAGAAAGCTCATGATCGGAACACTCCAGGCGAAGCTCCAGTATCTCAAGAACAAGAACCTCCACAACTGGCTCGGCGGCTACGCCCGTCAGAGGCTCGAGAACGCCCGCGCTCCGCGTCCGATCGGCCCGCGTCACCTCCTCTTCGCGGTGTGCGATCACTGGGAGCCTGGGTGGGAGAACGCCACGCCGGAGGTCGGCGACGCGCGGGTGAGGGCGTGGTCGGAGCGTTATCCGGAGATGGCGAGCGCCTACCGCGACGCGGACGGCCGGCACCCGCGCCACAGCTTCTTCTTTCCGGGGGAGCAGTACACGCCTGGGTGGCTCGACGCGCTGGCGGACCTCACGCGCCGAGGCTTCGGGGAGGTGGAGCTCCACTTGCACCATCACAACGACACGGCGGAGAACCTGCGCGCGGACATCCTCAGGTACCTGGACATCCTGGGGAAGCACGGGCACTTCTCGCGCGACGCGGACGGCCGCATGCGGTACGGGTTCATCCACGGCAACTGGTGTCTGGCGAACTCCGGGCGGGACTCGCGCAACTGCGGAGTCGACGAGGAGCTCCCGCTCCTGTTCGAGACGGGCTGCTATGCCGACTACACGTTCCCGTCGGCGCCCGATGCGTCGCAGCACAGCATCGTGAATCAGATCTACTGGCCGACGGGCAACCTCGCGCGCCGGAAGGCCCACACCGTGGGGGAGCGGGCCAGGGTCGGCGAGGTGCTGGAGGACCGCATCCTGATGATCGAGGGACCGCTCGCGCTGGCGCTGACGCGCCGGGGGCACAAGACGCGGGTGCGCATGGAATACGGCGCGCTCCAGGCGGTCGACCCGCCGACGCCGGAGCGGGTGAAGACGTGGGTTGACCAGAACATCCATATCGAGGGGAGGCCCGAGTGGGTGTTCGTCAAGGTCTACACGCACGGCGCGCCCGAGGATCAGGCGGAGTCGCTGCTCGGCGCGGGGAGCCACGGCCTGCACCGGGAGCTCACCACCCGGTACAACGATGGCAAGGAGTGGGTGCTCCACTACGTGACCGCGCGGGAGATGTACAACATCGCGATCGCGGCGCTCGATGGGAAGACGGGCAATCCCGGGGACTACAGGGACTACCGCCTGAAGCCGCCGCCCTGCGCGAGCTGACGCGCGGGGGGGCCCCGCCCCGCGCGACGAACACCCTCCCAGGGGGGCCGGGCAGCTCGGCGATGCCTCAGCCCGCCCCGCCCCGCTCCCGGAGGACCTCCTCCAGGAGCGCGTGATAGCGCTGCCCCACGACATCCCACGAGAGCGCGCCCACGCTGCCCCGCAGCGCCTCCGGATCCCACGCCTGCTCCAGCGCGCGGACCAGCGCGTCCCCGAGCGCCTGCGGATCGCCGGCAGGGACGAGCAGGCCGTTGCCCCCCTGCCCCTCGCGCACGAGCTCCGGCACGCCCCCCACCCGGGTGGCGACGACCGGTCGGCCCGAGGCGAGCGCCTCCAGGACGACGTTCGGACAACCCTCGCGGCGGCTCGGCAAACAGAACACGTCGCACGCCGCCATGTAGTCCGGGATCTCCGCAGGGAGCGCCCAGCCGAACAGCTGCACGCGGTCGCCGAGGCCGAGCGCGCTGACCCGCGCGCGCAGCGGATCGAGCAGCTCGCCGCCGCCCACCATCATCAGGTGCACGTCGCGGCGGCCCGTCCGGTCGAGGTGCGCCATCGCCTCGACGAGGACGTCCACGCCCTTCTCGGGCACGTGATAGCCGGCGTAGAGCACCACCCGCGCGTCCGCCGGGACGCCGAGGCGCGCCCGCGGCGCGGCCCGGTCCCGGATCGTGAACCGCTCGCCGTCGACCGCGTTGAGCTGCACCACCACGCGCTCCCGCGGCACCCCGAGCTCGACCAGGCGATCGCCGAGCGCGCCGCTCACCGCCACCACGCGGGCGCAGCGCTGGAGCGCCGGCGCGATCTGCGCCCGCAGCACGGCGCTCCTCGGCTGCTCGTTGATGTCGCTGCCGAGCACCGTCGTGACGACCGGCACCCCCGCGCCCCGCGCGAACGCCTCCGCGGCGACGGTGTCGGGATAGGCCCACGCGGCCAGGATCGCGTCGTAGGGGAACTCGCGGCGCAGCGCGGCCATCGTGCCCCGGAGCGAGGCGTGGATCGCGCGCGCGTGCAGGACCGGCAGCCCCGGGACCGACCAGTAGGTGGGGAACAGCGCGTCGATGCCGGTGTGCGACTCGCGCGTGCCGCCGAGCAGCTCGCGCGAGGCGCCGCGCGCCCGCGTCCACCAGGGCGTCGGCGCCACGAGCCGGACCTCGCAGCGGCGCGCGAGCGCCCGGTAGGTTTGATAGCTGTACGGCGCCATCGTCGGCAGCCGCGTCGACGGGTAATGATGGGTGAAGACGAGGACCTTCATCGCGCGCCCGCCGGTCACGTGAGGCTGAAATAGAGCTGCTCGTATTTGCGCGTCATCTTCTCGAACGAGAAGTCGTCGCGGACCCGCACGTGCCCCGCCTCGCCGAGCCGCCGCCCGAGCGCCGGATCGCGCGCGAGCCGCTCGATCGCGTCCGCCAGCGCGTCGGGGGCGTCCACCGGGACGAGCAGGCCGTGCTCCTCGTTGCGCACCACCTCCGGGACGCCGCCGACCGGCGTCACCACGACAGGCAGCCTGCGCGCCATCGCCTCGAGCACCGCGAGCGGCAACCCCTCGTCGCGCGAGGGCAGGACGAAGAAGTCGGCCGCGACGAGGAGATCGGGGACGTCCTTGCGAAACCCGAGGAAACGCGCCTCCTTGCCGTGGATCCCGAGCTCGCGCGCGAGCCCGTGGATGCGGTCGCGCTCGTCGCCGTCGCCCACGATGAGCACCGTGACCGCGACGCCGCGATCCCGGAGCCGCGCGAGCGCCCGCAGCAGCACGTCGTGCCCCTTCACCGGGTGGAACGCGGCCGGCATGATCCCGAGGAACGCGCCGCCAGAGGCGGCCGCGGCCTCCGGCGACGCGGCCTGCGGCGACGCGGCGGGCGCCGGCGCCGCGCCCGCGTCGAAGCCGAGCTCGGCGCGCACCTCCTCGCGCGCCCGCCGCGCCGGGGTGATGTCGATGCCGTTGTGAATCACAGAGATGTTGCTGGCGACGCCCACTGCGCCGCTCTTGTCGGCGGTGTCCTGCGAACAACCGACGACGGCGTCCGTCTCACGCCACTCGAAGCGCGACGGGACGCGGATGATCCCGCGCGTCTGCGCGTGATCGGTGAAGACGAGCCGCGCCCGCGTGAGCAGCTTGCCGACCGTGGCGTAGTGGAGCGAGGTGGGGTTGTGCGCGTGGATGATCTGCGGCCGCCTGCGCGCGAACGCGAGCGCCGTGTGCGCGACCCGCGCGGCCAGGCCGCCGCGCAGGACCGTGAGGGGCAGCGCCCGCTGGCGCGCCAGATCCTCGAGCGGCCCGCCGCGCAGCGCGAGGATGGAGGCGTCATGGCCGTGGCGCCGCTGCGCCTCGGCCAGGCGCAGCACGAAATGCTCCATGCCTCCGCCGTTGAGGCTACTCACGGCATGGACGATCCGCAGCGTCGAAGTCCCCATGTGGCTTGCTACCCGAACCGGGTCTCCCGTCGAAGCGCGGACAGGGCCGCGCAGCCTCACCCAAGCTGCCACCTCGCGTCGCCTGCGCGCCAGCGCTCGTCGCGTCTGGCGCCCAACGTCGCTGGACCACGGTACCACCTCGCGTCGCCGTCCCCGCACCTTTTGATTTGGCGAACGGAAGCAGGTACTAGACGGGCATGAACCCTGAACTTCGGCGCGCCCTCGATCAGGGCCTGCGCCGCGTGCCAGGCATGGACGCCGCGACGAGGCTGCTCGCCGCGCGGATCGAGACGGTCAGGGCGCTCCTAACGCGGCGGCTCGACGAGAACCCGCTCCCCGTCCCCGACGCCGTGACCCCGAGCGACATCCCGTCCGTCGCGGAGCTCGGCCCGGGGGACAGGGTGCTCGCCGAGCTCGATCAAGACGGGTTCGCCTTCGCAATCCACCCGGCCGACGTCCCCTTCTTCAACCGTCGGAGCGAGAAGATGCCGCGCCTGCGGTACCGGCTCCACGTCGTGCTGCGCCGCGGGTACGTCTGCGTCCGGAAGCGCTTTATCGGCCAGCCGAGGAACGCGCCCCTCGACGCGCACCTCTTCTCCCTGCTCGGCCTCTTCTTCTATAATGAAGCGGCGTCGCTCCTCCGCCTGCGCGACCTCCCGAGCGTCCCGAGGGTCCGCGATGTGCACCTCGCCACGCGCACCCTCTTCATCGACTACGTGCGCGGCAAGACGCTCCAGCAGCGGCTCGCCGAGCGCGGGGAGAAGGTGCTCGACATCGACCTCGCGCCGCTCGGGCAGCTCTTCGATCCCGATCGCGACCGGCGGGAGATCGAGGCGTTCGCGCAGGGAGAAGGCGACGCCTACCGCGGCCGCGTCGAGGAGATCGTCCGGGCGATGAACGGGCGCGGCGTCGCGCCGCTCGACGTCAAGCTCGGCAACGTGCTCATCGGGGAGAAGACGGGCGCCCTGTACTGGGTCGATTTCGAGCGCGCCGCGCTCGAGGGCACCCCCCGCTACCGCGAGCGCCTCGTGGAGCACCATGACCTCGTGAACCGGTGGTTCGGGCTCTCCCTCCCGGGCGACGGCGGGGCGTGAGGCGCGCCGGGCGCGGCAGGTGCGATCGAGGGTGCGATCGAGGGTGCGATCGATGACACGAGACGAAGGCGGGGCGCCGCGGAGCGCCATCGAGCGGATCGGCGAGAAGGCGGGGCGGTCGTGGCCGAGCATCGAGGCGGCCGCGCGGCTCTCGGCGGAGACCCGCGCGCGGCTCGCGGCGCTGCTCCGCGAGCAGATCCCGTGCGACACGAGCGCGGTGGTCTTCGGCTCGCTCGCGCGCGGCGAGTACACGACCGGCAGCGATCTCGACTGGACGCTGCTCATCGACGGCCAGGCCGACGAGGGGCACTTCAGCCAGGTCCAGGCCATCACGAAGATCCTGAGGGACGCGAAGTTCCACGAGCCGGGCCCGACGGGCGTGTTCGGGAACGTGGCGTTCAGCCACCCGATCCTCCACCAGATCGGCGGGCAGGAGGACACGAACAAGAACACGACCCAGCGCATCCTGCTGCTCCTGGAGTCGCTCGCGATCGGCAAGCCGGACGCCCACGAGCGGGTGCTCAGGCTCGTGCTCTCGCGCTACGTGGAGGACGATCGCGGGCTGCACTACGGGAGCAAGCGCGAGATCATCCCGATGTTCCTGCTGAACGACATCGTCCGCTACTGGCGCACGGTCGCCGTGGATTTCGTCTACAAGCAGCGGGAGCGCAGCTCGGGCTGGGCGCTCCGCAACGCGAAGCTCAGGATGTCGCGGAAGCTCATCTTCCTCAGCGGGCTCATCACCTGCTTCAGCTTCGAGCTGTTCGGAAAGGACCGGGCGACGTGGGCCGACGAGGGCGGCATCTCGACGCCGTCGCTCGTGCGCTTCCTGAGGGAGCGCATCCGCGTGACCCCGCTGGAGAGCCTGGCCGAGGTGCTGCTCCGGCCGTCGATCTCCGCGGAGACGGCGCGCATGCTGTTCGACAGCTACGACGCGTTCCTCGCCCTCCTCTCGAACGAGGAGGAGCGCGGCCGTCTCAAGCAGCTACCGCTCGACGAGCACCTGGGCAACGATCCGACCTTCAAGCGGGTGCGCGACATCGGGCGCGCGTTCCAGGACGGGCTCAACCGGCTCTTCTTCAAGGAGGACGACGAGCTCAGCGAACTCATCCAGCGGTACGGGGTGTTCTGATGCGACCGATAGGGTACTCGACAGGGGCGCTCGCGCTGAGCGACGTCGAACGCGCGCTCGCGATGCTGGAGGGGAGCTCCGCGACCGCGGTGGAGCTGTCCGCGCTGCGCATCTCGGAGCTCAGGCCGCTGCTCCGGCTGCTCGGATCGCTGGACCTGTCGCGGTATCGGTACGTGTCGTTCCACGCCCCGAGCCGCTTCGACGCGGCGGAGGAGCGCGCCGTCGCCGACGCGATGGCCGAGGTGGCCGCGCTGGGCTGGCTCGTCGTCCTCCACCCCGACACCCTCCACGATCTCGGGGCCTGGCGGCAGCTCGGCGGCCGGCTCGCCATCGAGAACATGGACAAGCGCAAGCGGACCGGCCGCACCGTGGAGGAGCTCGCGGCGTTCTTCGACGCGCTGCCCGAGGCGTCGTTCTGCTTCGATGTCGGGCACGCGCACCAGGTCGATCGCACCATGACGGAGGCGCATTTCCTGGTGAAAGCGCACCGGGCGAGGCTGAGGCAGCTCCACGTGAGCGAGGTGAACGCGGGGAGCCGCCACGACGCCCTGAGCCAGAGCGCCGCCCACGCGTTCCAGCGCGTCGCCGCGCACGTCCCGGGCGACGCGGCGCTCATCCTGGAAGCGCCGGCGTCGCCCGCAGATCTGGAGCGGCAGATGGCGATCGCGAGCGCGGCGCTGTCGCCCCCGAGGGCCGTCGAGCGGGCGCGCGCCTGAGCCTGTCCGCGCCGCGACGGCGGCGCACGCGCGCCGCCTTTGCGCGTCGCCGGCATCGATCCTGAAGGGCCCCGGCTCGGACGGCTCCGCCGGGGGACATCGGGATCTCCGGGGCGCCGGCGGACGGTCCGCGGGCGCCCCGGAGCGCTACGCTCAGCGCGCTTTCCGGCGCGCCGAGGGCCGGAATCGGGGGAAACAACGATGAAGCTGAAGACGCTCGCGGCGGCGAGCACCGCGTCGCTCGCCGCCCTCGCGTTGCTGACGGCGAGCGGCCTGACGCTCGGCACGGCGTCCATGCGCCGCGAGGTCATGTGCCTCTTCAACCTGGTCCGGGAGGTGCGGTCCGTCATGGAGCTGGAGGTCCACATGCTCTCCCACGAGCGCGAGAGCGCCCGCGTCGCGCTGACCCAGCGCCCGGAGCACGCTCGCGCGCGCGAGGCCGCGGAGCGCGAGATGAGGCGGTGGATCGAGGAGCTCCGCGAGAACCCGGTCACCGCGGACAACGCGGACGCCTTCAACGAGGCCGAGATCGAGGTCGAGCGCTACCTGGCCACGCACGCCCGGGTGGACGAGAGGGCGCCCCCTTCGACGGCAGCCCTGGCCGCGTCCGCCAGGGAGACCGATCGCGCCTACGCTGCGATAGAGCGGCTGCTCGCGGTCAAGCTCGAGGAGGCGCAGATCGCCCGCGGCCGGGTCGACAGGGTGAGCGCGCTGTCGAACGCCATGAGCGTCGCGGCCGTCCTGGCGCTGCTCGCGGGCACCCTGGCGACGCTCTGGCAGAGCAGCAGGTGCCTCTATCGCCCGCTCCTCGCGCTCCGCGCCGCGATCGATCGCTACGGGGCAGGCTCGCACGACGCCCGGGCGCCGCACGGGGGGCTCGACGAGCTGCGCGAGATCGGCGTGGCGTTCAACGAGATGGCCGCCGCGCTGGCCGAGCAGCGCCGGAAGCAGCTCGGGATCCTCGCGAGCGTGGCGCACGATCTGCGCAACCCGCTCGCCGCGCTGAAGCTCACCGTCGACCGCCTGCGGCCGGACCGGCCGCTGCCGCCCGAGGAGCAGCTCAGGCCGATGCTCGCCCGCATCGGGAAGGAGGCGGCGCGCTGCGACCGCATGCTCACGGACCTCATGGATGTCGCGCGGATCGAGGGCGGCGAGCTCGAGCTGCGCACCGAGGTCCGCGACGCGTGCGAGCTCGCCCGCGAGGTCGTGGAGCTCTACCGCCCGGCGGCGACCGCGCACGAGCTCGGCCTGTCGCTCCCCGAGGAGCCCGTCCCGCTGCGCTGCGATCCGATCCGGATCGAGCAGGTGCTCAACAACCTGGTCGCGAACGCCATCAAGTACTCGCCGGGCGGCGGCGCCGTGCAGGTCGCCGTGGCGCGCGCGGGCGCCGAGGTCACCATCGCGGTCTCGGACCGGGGCGTCGGCATCGCGCGCGAGGACCAGGGACGGCTGTTCGAGCGCTACTTCCGCGCGCCGTCGTCGGGCCGCGTGGCCTCGGGCGTGGGCCTCGGCCTGTGGGCCGCGCGGCGCATCGCCGAGGCGCACGGCGGCCGCATCGAGGTGACGAGCGCCCCCGGCGAGGGCTCGACGTTCACGCTCCACCTTCCCGGCCAGCGTCGCGCAACGGACGCCGGGGTGAGGAGCCCCGAGGAACGCTAGAGCTCGTCCGGATCGAGCTCCCAGCCGAAGACGCCGGGGGTGCGCGCGCGGTGCTTGCCGAGCACCTCGCCGGGAAGCCAGGGGCCGTCGGCGGCCCAGCGGGCGGTGAAGGCGTCGCGCAGCACGAGCTCGGCGAGCTTGCCCCGCGGCGAGAAGCCCCACTCGGCCTCCTGCGAGACGTCGTCCGGATCGGCGTAGAGACGCCAGACGAAGAAGCCGGCGCAGGTGCGCGCGTCGAGGAACGGCGCGATCACCGCGGCGTAGGCCTCGGCCTGCGAGCGCTGGTCGATCACGACGCCCTTCATCCGGTCGGGCCACTCCCACGGGCGCACCGCGGGGTCGCGCCGCGTGGTGTAGCCGATCTCGGTGAGCAGGACCGGCTTGCCCCACGCGCGCGCCACCGCGTCCACCCCGGCCGCCACCTTGCGGCCGCCGCGCAGGAGCTCCTCGAACGACGCGCCCTCGCGCTCGGCGAGCGGGTAGAACGCGTTGATGCCGATGAGATCCAGGGCGTCGAAGATCAGCGTGTGCTCGACGTCGTCCCAGTTCGCCGAGTAGGTGAGCAGCCCCGGGTACACGCGGCGCACCGCCTCGATGATGGGCAGGAAGCTCGCCGCGCGCGGCGTCGTCACCCAGCTCCGCAGCTCGACGCCGACGCTGAGCATCTCGGCGCCGCCCTCGCGCGCGACCTCGGCCCACGTGAGCAGGAACCGGCGGTACGACGCGGCCCAGCGCGCCCAGCCGGCGTCGTCCCCCGGGTCGATCAGCGCGCGCCACTCGCCGCTCTCGACCCAGAGGTGCGGGACGAGCAGCACCTTGAGCCCGCGCGCGTGCGCCTGCGCGATGGCCGCGAGCACGTTGCGCCGGTTCTCCTCGAACGGCGCCTCGAAGACGAGATCGACGCCGGTGCCCTTGCCGTCCCACACGCGGCCGAACGGGGTCAGGCTGATCCAGGTCGCGCCCATGGCCGCCGCCTCGTCCATCGCCCGCCCGCTCGCCGCGGTGCCGTAGCCGCGGCCCGGGTGCCGCTGGTTCTCGATCGGCCCGATCGTCACGCCGCGCACGCCGCCCCAGCCCGACGTGGCCCACCCCGCCGCGCCGTGCGGCAGGCGCTCCGGCGCGATCTTCGGCGCGGCGCTCGCGGGGCGCGCCGGGCCGCAGACGGCCGCCGCCGCCACGGCGAGCGCGGCGCCCGCCGACCGGGCGAGCGCGCGTAGCTCTCGACTCATCGCTGACACGGGCGCGTTTATACCAGGCAGACGGCGCGCGGGATCGCGGACGTCACCCGCCGTCCGGGCGCTGCGCGCCGTCGCTCGCGGCGGGCGGCTGCGGCTCCCGCGCGCTCCCCTCGGGCGGCTGCGGCTCCCGCGCGCTCCCCTCGGACGGCGGCGGCTCCCGCCTGATCGCGTCGCGTTGCTGCCGTGCCCGCTCGGTCCCCTCGCGCCACTGCCGCTCGCGCTCGAGCTTCTCGCGCCGCAGCCGCTCGCGCTCGACCTCGTCGTAGATCACGTCGGGGCGCGGCGGCCGGTACGGGCCCCCCGGCGCGGCCTGCGGCGCCTCGCCGCCCGGGCGGGCGGCCTCGGGACCCGCGACGCCGTCGGCGCCCGGCTCGGCCACCGGCGGCTCCGGCGTGGGCTCCGGCGTGGGCTCCGGCGTGGCCTCCGACGTGGCCTCCGACGTGGGCAGAGCGGTCGCGGCCGGCCGCCGCGACGCGGCCGAGGAACGCACCGCCTGGACCGCGCGCCTCTCGACGCCCTTCGCCGCGGGCGGGACGCCCTTGCCGGCGTCGAGCGTGCGCGCCTGCACGAGCCACACCCCGAGGAGCCCCGCGAGCAGCCCGAGCCCCGCGGCGGCGACCGCGAGCCGGCGGGGCCACGGCGACGGCGGGCGGCGCACCACCGTGAGCCGCTCGGTCTCGGCCGGCGCGCGCGCGTCGATCGTCGGGGTGACGCGCGGCGCGGCGTCGGTGCTGACCCGCTGCGCGCCCCGGCCGGCGAGCGGGACGGGCGTGTCCTCGCCCGAGCGGCGCTGCCCCGGCCCGTTCGCGGCCGGATCGGAGGGGCGATCCGGCGCGCTCACCGTGAGGACCGGGGGCGGCGTGCGGCTCGCCCGGAGCTGCTCGCTGCCGTCCCACGACGCGCCCGCGTGCGACACCAGCGTCACGTCGGAGTGACGGGTGCCCGCGGCGGCGTCCCACTTGGCCGTCGTCTCGAGGTCGCGCAGGAGGTCGTCGGGCGACATCCTGGGCAGGTCGGCCAGCGTGTCGGGCGCCCACTCGTCGACGGCCGCGGGGGCCGGCGTCGCCATGCGGACCGTCTCATCCTCTGCCCGGAGCACCTCCCACACGCGCTCGGCCGCGTCCTCCGCGCCCTCCCCTCCGAAGCGCGCGAGGGCGAAGGCGAGCTTCGCGACGTCCGGGGGGCGCGCCTCCGGGTCCTTGTCGAGGCAGCGCAGCAGGAGCGTCCTGAGCTCGGCGGGCTCGACGTGCGGCGGGAAAGGCGAGGGCGGCTCGTTCAGGACCCGGGTGCAGATGTCGAGCTCGGTCGGCGCGTCGAACGGGCTCACGCCGCAGAGGAGCGCGTACGCGACCGCGCCGATCGACCAGATGTCGACGCGCTCGTCGATGCCGCCCGCGGACCGCATCTGCTCCGGCGCCATGTAGAGCAGCGAGCCGCGCATCGCGCCCGAGGCGGCGTTCGGGCCCTCGCTCTCGACGCCGCAGGCGACGGCCGAGACGCCGAAGTCGAGCACCTTCACGCTCGGCGCGCCGGCGCCGATGCTGAGGAACAGGTTCTCGGGCTTGATGTCGCGGTGGAGGAGCCCGGCCGCGTGCGCCTCGGCGACGGCCTCGCAGATCTGCAGGAGGTACTTCACCGCCTCCCTGACCCGGAGCGGGCCGCGGCGGTGCAGGTAGCTCGTGAAGTCGGACCCCTCGAGGTACTCGCTGACGATGAACGGCGCGCCGCCGTCGACCCCGACGTCGAGCACCCGCGCGACGTACCTGCCCGAGAGGGCGCGCGCGGCGCGAGCGCCCCGGAGCAGCCGCTCGACGGCGTGCCGGTTCTGGGCGATCGCCGGGTCGACGCGCTTGAGCGCGACGTGCCGGCCCGACTCGAGGTCGGTCGCGAGCTGGACGACGCCCAGGCCGCCGGCGCCGATCCGGGTCTCCACGGCGTACCTGCCGGCGACGACCTCCTGCCTGCCGGGGACGCCCTCGGGCGTCCGCGGCGCATCGGTCCGCTCCCGTGCGGCCGCGCGATCCTCTGCTCTGGGCTTCAGCGACGTCAACGCACTGCCTCGATGTGTCCGCGAGCTCCGCGGAGGGAGTCAAACCTGTCCTAGGAATAGCAGACTCAGAGTGCTGCTATCGCGTCCATGACGTGTCGTCTAGCGACACCTCCGCACGGAAGTGCCCTTTCCGTGCACAGCGTGCTGGCCGGCCAGCCGGCCGGCTGGCCGGCCAGCGTTCGCTGCTTCGTGCCGCGCAGCCACCCCCAGCCGTGCAGTCCATGCGCCGTCCTGGCCATCCGGCCATCGGGCCATCTCGCGGGCGGGCCGCCTCGCGCCGCGCCGCCGCGCTGCCCCGCCGCTCGGCTCACGGCGGGAGCCCCAGCGCGAGCGCCACCAGGTAATCGATGCCGCTCATGACCAGGACGATCGCGGAGGTCGACGCGACGCCGAGTCCGAGCGCCGCCACCGCGCGCCAGCGCCGTGTCCGGCGCGCAATCAGCCGCCCGCGCTGAACGCCGCGCGTGACCCAGCACCACCCGAGCATGGACAGCGGGCCGAACGCGTAGAGAGCGGCGCCCCACGTCGCTCCGTTCCAGCAGGCATTGCGCTGTTCCGTCGTGAGTCGCCGCCGGTCCCAGAGCTGGAGCGCGAGCGGCAGCGCGATGCCGAGCGCCATCTGGAGTGCGAGGCGCAGAGCGCTCATGTCGCGCACCGAGGCGCCGCGCCCGAGCCCCGCTCAGGCAACACCGGACAGGCGCTGTCCACTCGAGTACGCCGCAGCGCGTCGCGGCAGAGCTCGGGTGAGCGACGCGCACGTCGTCGCTGTCCGCGCGCGTCGAGGAAAGCGCCGCAAAAATCGCGTACCGGCCTTCTCGTTGCCGACGGGGGTTGATACGAACGAGGGATGACAACGACTGAGGCAGGGGACATCAGGAACGTTGCAATCATCGGACACAAGGGGGCTGGGAAGACATCGCTTGCCGAGGCGCTGCTGTACGTCGCGAAGGCGACAACCAAGCTCGGCAAGGTGGACGACAGGACGAGTGTCCTCGACGACGCCGCCGAGGAAAAAGAGCACGCTTGCTCGTTCGAGGCGAGCGTCGCGCACCTCTCCTGGGGAGGAAAGAAGATCAACCTCGTCGACACGCCGGGAGAGGGGAGCTTCCTCGCCGAGACGCGGCTCGCCCTCGCGGCGGTCGACGCGGCGATCCTCGTGGTGAGCGGCAAGGACGGCGTGCAGCCGATCACCGAGCGCGTCTTCGGCTGGGTGAGGGAAGCGAAGCTGCCGTGCATGATCGTGGTCACGAAGGTCGACGCCGAGAACGCGCGGCCCGACGAGGTGCTCGCCGACGTCCGCGCGCGCCTCAAGGCGCCCCTCGCGGTGATGGAGGAGCGCGTCGGCGACGGGCTCCAGCACCGCGGGGTCGTCGCGATCCGCACGCGGAAGGCCTGGCTCGACAAGCCCGAGGCGCCCGCCGCGGCCGCGGGCTCCGCCGTGCCGGCCGACGTCGCGGCCGCCGTGGAGCGCGCGCGGGGGAAGCTCGTCGACGACGTCGCCGGCAGCGACGACGATCTCACCGAGAGCTACCTGAACGAGGGCGATCTCACGCAGGAGCAGCTCGATCAGGGGCTCCGCGCCGCGGTCCGCGGCGGGGTCCTCGTCCCGGTCTACTTCGCCTCCGGGGTGCGCCCGAGCGGCGTCGCCGCGCTGCTCGACGGCATCGTCGAGCTCGTGCCGCCGCCGACCGAGCACCCGGCGTGGAGCGGCGTCGTCCCGAGCGGCAAGCCCGGGGCCGCGCCGCAGCCGGCGGAGCGGCCGGCGTCGGCGGACGCGCCGGCGGCGGCGTTCGTCTTCAAGACGTCGATCGATCCGCACGCCGGCCGCACGTCGTTCGCGCGCGTGCTCTCCGGCGTCGTGCGGCCCGACGCCGCCCTGATCAACGCGAGCACGGGCGCCTCGGAGCGCCTCGGCAAGATCCACACGGTGGTCGGCAAGGACCACAAGCAGGTGGACGAGGCGCGGGCCGGGGACATCGTCGCGCTGCACAAGCTGAAGGCGACGCTGAGCGGGCACACGATCTGCGACGAGAAGCAGCCGTTCCAGCTCGGCGCGCCGGAGCTGCCGCCGGCCCTCTTCTCGCGCGGCGTGCGGTTCGACGCGAAGGGCGGCGAGGACAAGGTCGGCAACGCGCTCCACCGGCTGACCGAGGAGGACCCGGGGCTCAGCGTGCACCAGGACGCGTCGACCCGCGAGCTCGTCGTCTCGGGCCTGGGCGCCCTGCACCTGGAGATCACGGTGGAGCGCATCCGCCGGCGGATCGGCGTCGACTGCCGGCTCGGCCCGCCGCACATCGCCTACAAGGAGACGATCACGCGGAGGGCCGCGGGCGTCGAGGGCAAGCACAAGAAGCAGACCGGCGGCCACGGCCAGTTCGGCGTCTGTTACATCGACATGGAGCCGCTCTCGCGCGGCGGCGGCTTCGTCTTCGAGGACGCTGTCGTGGGCGGCGCCGTGCCGCGGCAGTTCATCCCCTCGGTCGAGAAGGGCATCGTCAAGGCGATGTCGAAGGGCGTCCTGGCCGGCTACCCGATGGTCGACGTCAAGGTGCGGCTCACCGACGGCAAGTACCACGACGTCGACTCGTCGGACGCGGCCTTCCAGATGGCCGGCAGCAAGGCCTTCAAGGCCGCCGCGGCGCAGTGCGCCCCGGTGCTGCTCGAGCCGATCGTGCGGCTCTCGGTGACGGTGCCGGGCGCCACGATGGGCGACATCATCGGCGACATCAACAGCCGACGCGGCAGGATCATCGGCACCGATTCCGCCGAGAGCCAGACGGTCGTGAACGCGTTCGTCCCGCTCGCCGAGGTGCTCGAGTACGAGTCGAAGCTGAAGAGCATGACCCAGGGCAAAGGCACGTTCACGATGAGCGTCGAGCACCTCGAGATCTGCCCGCCGGTGGTGCAGGACAAGGTGATCAAGGAGAGCGGCTTCAAGGCCGAGGCCGACGAGGACTGACGCCGCGCCTCGCAGCTCGCGCCCCTCGCGAGCCCCACCGTGGGCCCGCGGAGGGCGCGCCCGCCTAGGGATGGATGTGGACGATGGTCCCCTCGCCCGTCGCCTTCCCCGCGCTGACCCCGTGCCACCCCTCCGGCACCGGCGGATCGGTCCACAGGAACACCCGGCGCGCGTCGATCGGCGACAGGTTGATGCACCCGTGGCTGCGCGGCTTGCCGTAGTCGTCGTGCCACGGCGCCGCGTGGATCGCGTAGCCCGCCTCGAAGTACTGCACCCACGGCACGTCGCGGAGCTCGAACTTGTTGTCGACCTCGTGCGCGTCCATCGTCGTCGTGACGTGCTTGTCGCGGACCCGGAACGTCCCGCGCACCGTCGAGAACGTCTTCTTGGGGTCGCCGAGCCCGTCGCGCCCCGTGGCCGCCGCGGTCGCGTAGACGGGCTTGTTGCCCTCGTAGAGGACCAGCGTCTGGGTGAGGATCGAGATGTCGATCCACTTCACGTTCCCCTGCGCGAACGACGGAAGCTCCGAGGGCTTCACCGCGATGGCCACGTCGGAGTCGCGCACCCACGTCCCGTCCTTCGCCTCGACGAGGCGCGCCCCGCCGACCTTCTTCGAGCGACCCGTGAGCTGCACGGCGGTGTGCCAGGGCAGATCGCCCGCCTTCTCCATCTCGCCGCCCGAGATGTCGTAGCGCTTCGCGTCCTGCCGGTGCACGAACGCGAGCGGCAGCTCCCAGCCCTTCGTCATGTCGACGCCGTGGAACGTCGAGCCGCGCGCGGGCTTGAGCTTCGAGGTGGGCACGAGCCGCGCGTCGGTGGTCAGCGCGAAGCGCCGCCCGTTGTCGCCCATGAAGGTGTCGATGAGCGCGAGCCCCGCCTTGCGCGCGATCCGGTTCGTGATGATCGCGTAGCCGGGGACCTTGAAGGACGAGATGTTCGGGAGCTGCCGCCCGCCCTTGAAGAACCAGGGGATCTCGTCGCTGCCGTTGCCGCCGAAGAGCTCGCTGTCGCCGAGCTCGGGCGGCTCCGCGGGCGGGTCGCCGACGGCGTTGCCCAGCGCGTCGAGCGGCACGTCGTTGGCGCCGACCTTGACCTCGTCCCACTTCTTCTTGAGCTTCTTGTAGCTGCGGAGGTGCCGCTCGAGGCTCATCTCGTACTGGAGCTGCTCCTTCTTGGACGGCATCCGGTAGTAGTTCGGCGCGATCGCCCGGACGAACGCGTACGGGTACGGCATCGGCTTCGACAGGTCGGGCCGCCGCGTGAGCGCCCGGAGGATCGGGTGCTGCATGTCGATCGTGGCGTCGCCGTCCGCGCAGACGTACCCGGCGGGCAGCACGCGGTAGTAGCCGCCCTGGCAGTCGTCGAACGCGGCCGGCTTCTCGCCGCGGGGCGCCGTCCCGCCCGCGCGGAGGTAGCCGAGCTTGGCCGAGCGCCGGTCCGCCTTCTCGTAGATGGGCGCGACCATCTGCACGGCGCCGATGCGGGGCCCGTCGGGCCGCGGGAGGGTGGCGGGGTCGTTCTCGGCGGCCGTCTGGGGCGCGGCCCCGGAGAGGCTGACGATGCCCTCGGGCGTGGCGCTCTCCCCGCTGCTGCAGGCCGGCAGGACCGGCAACGCGAGGGCGGCGACAGCCAGGGCAAGCGGGAGGGGGCCGCGCGCGGGGGCTTCGATCGCAGAGCTTCGCTGTCGGGCATCCATGACCCGGGGATGCCGGACAGACAGGCCGGTGGCCAAGTTTTGGCCTGCGACGCGGCCTCAGGGCGGGCGGCGGCCGCGACGCGCGGCGCGCCCGGGGCCATCGCGGGGGCGCCCCCCTCAACGAAGCGCGGCGTCGGTGCGCGATGGTGCTGGAATGGGGTTGCGCTGGAGCCCGGCCTTGGGTAGGTTCGGGGCCCTCGCGAAACCCCGCGAGAGTGCGCCACTAGCTCAGCTGGATAGAGCGTCGGCCTCCGGAGCCGAAGGCCAGTGGTTCGAATCCACTGTGGCGCGCAGGTTGTTCTTCAAACATCGCACACCGTAGCCGCTTGCCTGGCTCGCGGCCGCGGTGAGGTGTGTACGACTGGCGCTCGTCATCGAGCCGGCTCGACCGTTGCACTGACCGGTCCGAAGGGCACGCGACGCGCTCGTGAGCACGCGCTGCGTTCCGAGGTGATGCAGTGGCAGAGGCGTACCCCATCCGCGAGGTCTCTCCTGTCTGGCGGATCGGGGAGGAGCCCATGGGTACCAAGCGCAAGTTCTGGTGCCACGCCGATGACCACCATCGGTACCTCTTCAAGTATGCCCGTGCCGGTACCGGGGAAGACTGGGCAGAGAAGACCGCCGCTGAGGTTGCGGGCGCCTTGGGCGTTCCACATGCGGAGGTGGATCTCGCCGTCTACGAAGGGCAACCCGGAACGCTGACGCTGGCCATCACAGACGACGAGCATGCTCTGGCGCACGGGAACGAACTCCTGCAAGAGCGCCGTCCAGAGTACCCTCTTCACGCTGCATACAGCGCGTCCGAGCATACTGTTACCTTTGTGCTCGACGCGCTCAGTCAGAGCTTTATTCGTGCACCCGAAGGTACGGCTTCGGCCGATCTCGTGACGGCGGCGGATTGGTTCCTCGGCTACCTCATGCTCGACGCGCTGATCGGCAACACCGACCGGCACCACGAGAACTGGGCCGTGCTCGTGCGCATCGGGCAGGCGGAGCGCTATGCAGCGCTCGCGCCGAGCTACGATCACGCGTCGAGCTTGGGCCGGGAGCTGGCGGACCACGAGCGGCGCGCGCGCCTTGAAGGCCGGGACCGGCGGCGCACGGTCGACGCTTACTGCAAGAAGGCGCGCTCGGCCCTCTACCGGAACGTCGAGGATCCTGCGCCAATGAGCCCGCTCGATGCCTTCTCGGAGGCGATGCGCCACGCGCAGCTGGCGGGCAGGCGCTGGCTCGAGCGACTCGGTGCAACCGAGCATGCTACCCTGTCCTCCATCGTGGACCGCATCCCTGCCCAGCGCATCAGCGATCCGGCTCGCCAGTTCGCCGTCGCGGTGATGGCGACCAACCGCCGCGCGTTGCTCTCGCTGCTGGAGGCGCAGCCATGACGGCCGGCCGAACCCTCTTCGTCACATGGTACGACTCGAACCATCGCTCGATCATTCCGGTCGGCCGGCTCGTCCATCACGGCGGAGCGGAAGGCGATCTCTTCGAATTCCGGTACATTCAGGGCGCGCTGGAAGCCATGGAGCGGGGCTTCCAGCCGTTCATTGCGTTCCCTGACCTGTGCAAGGTCTACCGCAGTTCGTCGCTGTTCCCGTTCTTCGCAAACCGGGTGATGCCCACGACCCGCCCGGATTACCTGGCGTATCTCGAAGTATTGGGGCTCGACCCGACCGAGGCGGACTCGGTCGATATCTTGGCGCGGAGCGGGGGCAGGCGGGAGACGGACCGCATCGAGGTGGTGCCTGCGCCGGTGAAGGACGAGACTGGCGGCTACACGACTCGCTTCCTCCTCCGCGGCGTCCGGTACATCCCAGGCGCGGAGGACCGAATCGCTCGCCTTCGGTTCGGCGAGCGGCTGTTCTGGATGCTCGATGCGCAGAACGAGTCGAATCCCAGCGCCGTTGCGCTCCGCAGCGCGGACAAGTGCTTGTTAGGGTATATTCCAGACTACCTCGTCACGGACATTGCGAAGCTGCTCGAGCACCACGTGTCGATGAACGTGTTTGCCGAGAAGGTGAACCTGCCGCCCGCACCGCTGCACCATCGTGTGCTGTGTCGGCTTGAAGCGCGCTGGCCGGATGGGTTCCTCCCGTTCCAGGGCGAGCAGTTCCAGCCGGTAGGTCCGCTCACCGCACCGCCGACCCACGCAGACCACGCGCTCCAGTAAAGCGTACGCCATCGCGCCGGATGTGCGCGTCCCCTCTACGCGGCGAGCCGGGCTCCCCTCAGCTCACCGCTTCACCGCCGGCTCGCCTTTCGCCGTCCCGGCGCCAGGAGCAGGCGCAGGCGAGGTCCCGGACCCCTCGTTGTTCGCGTAGGGCTGGCGCTCGCCGTCCTCCTGCGCCGCCGTCCGGGCTTCCACGGCCACCGGCGGCTTGGGCATGTCGCTCGGGTCCTCGTTCTCGTCGTCGGGTCGCTCCATCCCACCCGAGGCGCCCGCGGCCGCCTGACGCGCGGCCTCGGCCTTGATCTCCTGGATTTTCCGCTCGTCCATGTCTCCCTCCGCCGCAGCGCGCGACCTTGACGTGGGCGACCCGGCCAACCGGGCAGCCGTCTGGCGAACCTGGCGTCCGCGACGGGTAGGTCAAGCGGGGGACGCGCCCGGAACGGCCCGCGGAGGTCCTGCAGCGGACACAGCGGGAGGGTGCCCCCCTGGGGCGTCTACCCGAGGAATCCCCTCATTTCGCAGCCCTTTTCAGCGGGGAAATTGAACAGGGAGAGGGGGAGTATTTTGAAGATTTTCCTCCCCGCCTCCCTGTGAATTTTCCTAAGCATTTGAGGGGATTCCTCAGGGCCTCTACCCCCTCCTGGTGAGCACCATCTCGGTCGACGTGAACGGCGGCGGCGGCAGGTCCGCGCGGTGCTGGAACCCGAACCGCGCGTAGAACGCGTGCGCGTCCTGGGTACCCAGGTGGACGCTCCGCGCGCCGCGGACCGCCGGGTGATCGAGCAGCAGCCGCACCACCGCCTCGCCCACGCCGAGGCCGCGCAGCGACGGGGCGACCATCACGTCGAACATCCACGCGCGCTTGCTCCCGTCGCCGATCGCCCGCCCCGTCGCCACGAGCCGGCCCGCGCCGTCGCGCGCGCCCACCCACGCCGACGAGCCGAGCTGCGCCCGCGCGAGCGCCTCGCGCGGGACGCCGTGGTTCCAGTAAGCGCCCTCCAGCAGCTCGACGGCCGCGTCCACGTCGCGCGGCCCGAGCGCGCACGCGAGCGCGCAGCCCGCCGGCGCCCGCAGGAACTCCGGCAGCGGCGTGTCCGGGCACGCCGCGCGGAGCAGCTCGATCGCCGCCGGATCGCCCGGCGCCCCCCGCTCCCAGAGCCGCGCGAGGAGCCGCGACCGCTCCTCGGGCGTGCGGTTCTGCGCGAGCTTCGCCTTGCCGTCGAGCCGCTCCAGCGGGACCGCGAGCACGAGGATCCCCGCGATCGCCTTGCGGTAGAGCGGGCTCGCGGCGTCGAGCGGCGCGTACCCGCCCTCGGGCTGGTACTTTCGCATCAGCGCCTCGAGCACCTCGGCCTTGTGATCCGGATCGTCCACGCGCCCGATCACCCCGTGCGCCTGCGCGCTCCGGTACAGCGTCGTCGCCGGGCAGGCGCGCTCCGGATCGGTGAAATAGCTCGGGATCGACGCGACGATCTGCTCGCACGACACGACCGCGGGCCGGCCGACGGCCTCGGTCTTCTCGCCCGCGGGCGCGCCGTGGAACGCGATCGCCCCCCGCACGATCACGCCGTGCACCGTCCGCAGCACGGGCTCGCCCTCCGCGGTCGTCGAGGCCACGTGCACCACCGGCGCGTGCCCGAGGAGCGCCTCGGCCTCCGCGCGATCCATCCGGAAGATCTCCCTGCGCATGGGCGGAGATTGCCGCGCGGGTGGTCCAGGCAAAAGATCCGGTCCGGCGATTTCTGCTAGACCAGTCCGCATGGCCTGGGAGCTCTCGCTCGCGATCGATCCCGCCTCCCCGCAGCCGATCTTCCTCCAGATCGCGCGCGCCCTCTCCGACGACATCCGCCGCGGCCGGCTCCGCGCGGGCGCCGAGCTCCCGGGCAGCCGCGCGCTCGCGCGGTCGCTGTCGGTCCACCGCAACACCGTCCTCGCCGCGTACCGCGAGCTCGCCGCCGAGGGCTGGATCGAGGCGAGCGCCGCGCGCGGCACCTTCGTCGCGGCGGAGCTGCCGGCGCCGGCGCCCCGCCGCTTCGCCCGGCGCGCCGCCGCCCGGACCGAGGCGCCGGCGAGGCTCGGCTTCGACCTCGGCGCGACCTCCCTGCGGCCCATGCCGCTCGCCGCCGAGGGCACGCTGCGCATGAGCGGCGGGCTCCCCGACATGCGCCTCGTCCCGACCGCGGCGCTCGCGCGCGCCTACCGCCGCGCGCTCCGCGCCGAGGCGAAGCGGCTGCTCGACTACGCCGATCCGCGCGGCCACGAGCGCCTCCGCGCCGCCCTCGCCGCGATGCTCTCGGCGGTGCGCGGCCTCGCCGCCGGGCCGCAGTCGGTCCTCGTCACGCGCGGCAGCCAGATGGCGATCGACCTCGTCGCGCGCGCGCTGCTCGCGCCCGGCGACGCCGTCGCGGTCGAGTCCTACGGCTACCGCCCCGCGTGGGAGGCGCTCCGCCTCGCCGGCGCGCGGCTCGTCCCGGTGCCGGTCGACGCCGCGGGCCTCTCCGTCGACGCGTTCGCGGAGCTCGCCGATCGCGAGCGCCTGCGCGCCGTCTACGTCACCCCGCACCACCAGTACCCCACGACCGCGGTGCTCGCGCCCGGCAGGCGCATCGCGCTCCTCGAGCTCTGCCGGAGCCGCCGCGTCGCGGTCATCGAGGACGACTACGATCACGAGTTCCACTACGACGGCCGCCCTGTGCTCCCGCTCGCCAGCGCGGACACGGCCGGCGTGGTCGTCTACGTCGGCACGCTCTCGAAGATCCTCGCCCCCGGGCTCCGGCTCGGCTTCGTTGTCGCGCCCGAGCCGCTCATCGAGCGGCTCGCGCTCCACCGCACCTTCGTCGACCGGCAGGGCGATCACGCGCTGGAGCGCGCCGTCGCCGAGCTGCTCGAGGACGGCGAGGTGCAGCGCCACGCGCAGCGCGCGCGGCGCATCTACAGGGCGCGGCGCGATCTGCTCGTCGAGGCGCTGCGCGCGCGGCTGGGACACGCGCTCGACTTCCGCGTGCCCGCGGGAGGCATGGCGCTGTGGGCCCGGGTCGACGCCGCGATCGACGCCGACGCGTGGGCGGAGCGCGCGCACGCGCGCGAGGTGGCGTTCTCGGCGGGGCGGCGGTACGCGTTCGACGGAAAGAAGCGACCGTTCCTGCGGCTCGGCTTCGCGGCGCTGGACGAGGGAGAGATCGGCGAGGCCGTGGAGAGGATGGTCAAGGCGATCTGAGCCGCCAGTCCGGCAGCCGGCTCACCACCCTTGCGCAGCGACCTCGCGCGACAGCCGGGAGATTCCCTCTCTCGCTGTCCGGCGGCCGTCGGCCGTCCTCGCGGGCGACGGGAGCACGTCGACAAAAACTCCGATTCTCCCAGGGGGCCAGTGGCTCGTTGATGGACTCCTCACCGGCGACCCCGCCCACCACCACGCCTGCGAGGAGGCCAACATCGCTCGGCCGCCCCTGATCCGGTCGAGGCCTCTCCTGTTGATTTCACCGAAGCCGATATTTTTCAGCCTTGCTTGACAGAGCATTTCTCACGTCCTACTACCTCGCCCAGTCCGAGGCAGCAGACGAGGGCGCAGCTCCTCCAGCGAACCACGTCGGGCTTTGCGCGCCTGGGGCAGGGGGTCGGATCTGCGTCGAGATCGCCGCGTGCCATGGACTTCCTTTTATCCGAAGAGGTTGATTCATGAGACGATTCGACGGACTGGGTGTTCTCCTCGCTCTCGCGGCGTCGGGCTGCGCGGTATCCACGGAGATGGACGGCGGGGCGGCCGGGACAGCCGAGGCCGAGATCGCGACGGAGGCGGTGCGCGCGGCCCCCGCGGCGCTCGGCCAGGCGCCCCGGGGCGCGGCGCCCGCCGGCGCCGCATGGATCGATGAAGGCGAGCCCCCGACCGACACCCCTGCTCCGATCGCCGAGGTCGGGGAGAGCTGCGGCGGCTTCACGCGGGGCCCCGCCCCCGTCTGCGCCGAGGGGCTCTATTGCGACTACACGCTCGAGGACGTGTGCGGCTGGGCGGACGCGTCGGGCCTCTGCGCGGAGCGACCTGCGTCCTGCACAGAGGAGTACATGCCTGTCTGCGGATGCGACAACCGGACTTACGCGAATGCCTGTCTGGCCGCGATGGACGGCGTCGCCGTCTACACGAAAGGCGAGTGCGCGGGCACGCCCAAGAGCGATTGATCGAGCGCGCTTGACCGCGCACGCGCCCGCTTGCACGATCCCACATGAGGGGGATCACAATGAATGGCGCGGTGCTCTACGACCTCGCGATGCGGCTGCCGCTCGCCGTCCTGATGCTCTATAACGCCCTGTTCGTCGGGCGGGATATCCATGCTCATCTGTTTCTCTGGCGCGAGCCCATGGGGCTCACGTACGGGACGACGCTGGCCGCGCTCCTCGCGACGGAGGCGTACCTGCTGCTGGTCGCGACGCTCACGCTGGTGCGCCTCCGCCCGCTGCGCAAGCTGAAGGGCGTCGTTCCCCGCGTCACCGCGCTCGTCGCGGGCCTGCTGCCCGCGAGCCTGGCGTGGCTGCCCAAGATCCCGCCGACACCAGGGCGCCAGGTGCTCGGGGCGCTGCTCATCACGGCGGGGCTGGCGCTCTCGCTGGTCAGCCTCGGGTGGCTGGGCAAATCGTTCAGCGTCATGCCCGAGGCGCGCCGCCTCATCACGAGCGGTCCGTACCGGCACGTGCGCCATCCGGTCTACCTCGCGTCGTTGATCCAGGGCGCCGGGGTGCTCCTGCTCTATCCGTCCCTGATCGCTGTCCTGATCTACACGGTCGAGCTGATCCTGCAGGTCGCGCGCATGGGGTACGAAGAGCGCGTGCTGCGCGAGACCTTCCCCGAATACGACGACTACGCGCGCCAGACCTCCGCGCGGCTCGTCCCCGGCCTCTACTGACGAGCCGCTCGCCTCGGCTTACCCCCCTCGAGTGACCCCCTGGAGCGTGCGATGTGCCGCCGGCGCTCCGATGCAAAATGCCACGCCTGTCGCAGAGGCGCCCGGTGCAGCACAGGGTGCGAGACGGGCGCGCGACACCGCGGCGCACCGCGGTGGACGAGGCTTCATGAAGAGCGGGGCGGGCAGCGGACAGATCTCGAGAGGAAAAACGCCTCGACGGACTGAGCGCTGAGCGTGAACGCGCGCGGACTCGACCGGAGTCCCGCGAAACGGCGGCGCCGTCAGGGGACGGACTCGGCCGCTCAGCGGGACGGTTCCATGACGCGGCCGACGAACAGGATCGCGCCCGTCGCGGTGTCGCGGATGAAGAAGAGGAACGGGCGGTCGAAGCGGATCGTGGCGGGCTCGGGCGCCGACGTCTCGCCGATGACAACCCCCGTCGCCGCCGCCGCCTCGGTGCCCGCCTCGTTCACGGAGATGAACGCCTTGTGGACCACGTCGGTGATGAAGAGGCCGCCTTGCGCGTCGATCCCCGAGAAATCCGCGAGGCCGGTGAAGGCGAGGGGCATCCCGAGCTGCACGAGCGGATCGACGAGGTCCAGACTCGACTCGAACTTGAACCTCGGCAGCGTCATCGTGACGCTCCGCGTCTCGAGCGAGGCGAAGACGCCCTCGAGCCACTCCTGATCGATCTCCAGGAAGCGCGCCCCGCCGGCCGACGGGAGCACGAGCACCATCGACAGCTCGCCGCCGTCATAGGGCAGCTCCAGCGCCTCGAAACCGTCGCCCTCGCCATGACGGACCTGCGCGCCGTTGCTCATCATCGGCACGGAGATCGCAGTGCCGTCCACCAGCGTGAAGTCGCCCGGGGCCGTGTCGTCCTCGTCGAAGGGGAACTGCCATGCTGCGTTGAAATAGACGGCGTTCGTCAGGACCAGCCGGGTCACGGGCTGGATGGCGCCCTCGGGGATGATGTCCTTGATCCGGTCCTCGGTCCGATCGGCCACCCAGCCGTTGATGATCCCCCGCGCCTCGTCGGGCGCCTGCGCGAAGTCGACGACGTGCAGCCCGGCCCCGTAGCTCTGGGCGAGCACGTCGAGGAACGACGGCGCGAACGAGGAGCCGACCTGCCCCCAGAGCGCGTTGGCGACGTTGAGACGGAACCCCTCGCCGTCCTGCCCCCCGGCGCCCTTGCCGCGGCTCGCGAGCGCCAGGTCGAGCGCGTTGAACGCCGGGTGCAGCCGCTCCTGCGGCAGCGTGAAGCGGAGCGCGCGCGACATTTGCGCCTCCGTCTCGCCTCGTGCGCCGGCGTACGTCATCGCGAGCGCGCTCGACACGCTGTACGGCGAATAGATGAGGTTGCTCGACCAGCTGGAGACCCTGCCGTAGAGGTCGAGCGCAAAGGTCGTGTTGCCGGCGACGAGCGCCTTCGCGTCGGCCGCCGGCACGGCAGGCTCGCGGTCCCGCGGCTTGTCCGAGGTGACGACGCAGCCCGCGGTGTCGGCATCGCTGCACGCGGACGGCGAGGGCTGCGGCTCCGGATCGGCGCTCCTGGAGGCGCAACCCGCGACGAGCAGGGAAAGTGGCAACACGGCGGCGGGGATCGAGGGCCTACGCATGCCGCCCGGCAGAGCAGAGGGCATGCCGGAGCGCCAGGACGGGCCGCAACCCGGGTGAGACGGGCGCGCTGGCGGGGCCGTAACCGGGTGCGCCGAGCGCGCCGGCGGGGCCGCGATAGCGGAGCATCGAGCGCGCCGGGCCGGGCCGCAGCCCGGGCGCGGCGAGCGCCGGACCGGGCCGCAGCCCGGCGCGCGGCGCCGCCACGGACCGTGATCGCGGGGCCCGGGACGGCGCACTGTGGCGCACGCGCCGGCGGGCGAGCCGTGCGCCGCGGCCGCGCGTGGTAGCATCGCGCTGGACATGTCGAGAGAGCGAGAGGCGGCCCTGACGGAGGCGCGGCGACCGTGATCGTGCTCGTGATGGGCGTGAGCGGCGCCGGAAAAACCACGGTGGGGCAGCGCCTCGCGCGCGACCTCGCCTGGGAGTTCGTCGACGCCGACGACCTCCACCCCGCCGCCAACGTCGAGAAGATGCGGGCCGGCAAGCCGCTCGACGACCAGGACCGCGCGCCGTGGCTCGCCGCGCTCGCGGCGTGCATCCGCCGCCTCCTCGACGAGGGGCGCGACGCCGTGATCGCCTGCTCGGCGCTGAAGGCCGCCTACCGCGCGCAGCTCCTCGTCGATCCCGCGCGGATGCGCCTCGTGCACCTGACCGGCGACCCCGCGCTGATCGCCGCGCGCCTCGCGTCGCGGTCGGGCCACTTCATGCCCGCCGGCCTCCTGTCGACCCAGCTCGCCGCGCTCGAGCCGCCCGAGGACGCCCTCCGCGTCGACATCGGCGGCACCCCGGACGAGATCGCCGCCGACATCCGCCGCGCGCTCGGCGTGTGAGCCGGGCGCGCGGCGCGCTGCCGCGGCGCGCGGTCAGTCCCGTTCTGCCATGCGGCTCAGGAACAGCGCGCCCTGATCGCTGGAGAGGCGCTCGCTCCCGAGCTCGATCGCGCCCCGGAACGATCCGGCCAGCATCGGCTGCTCCCACGGGTCGAGCTCCAGCCCGGAGAACTGGACGTCGGCGCCGAGGCGCTGCGTCCACTGCTCCTCTCCGTCCTCGCTGAGCCTGGCCGTCCACGCGCCGCACGACGCGGGCTCCGCGACGTCGCACAGCGCGTCGCCGGCCAGCACCACGCTCTGCTCGGTCGCCGTGACCTGGCGGGGGCTCTGCGCGTCGTAGCGCTTCACCCAGAGCACCTCGCCGTCGTCGTCGATCTTGGCCACGAACGGCCGCGGCCCGCCCGGCAGACCGGCGTCGCCGAAGACGCCGCTGCCGGAGAGCAGCACGGCGCCGTCCGGATCCACGGCGACGTCGTACGCCATCTCGAGCTGATCCGGGGAGCCGCGGAACCGCTGGTGCCACTCGACCTCGCCGTCCTCGTCGAGCTTGGTGACGAACGTGGCCGAGCCCCGCGCGTCCTGGGCCGCGATGAACGCGTTGCCGTCGTCGTCGACCTCGATGCCGATCTCCTCGGTGTCCGAGCCGCTCGGCGGCAGGCTGACCCACTGGAAGCGGCCCGCGGCGTCCAGCCGGACGACGAAGGTGCCGAGGCCCCGCCGCTCGATCCGCACGCCGCCGACCGTCGCGGCCCCCTCGAGCTTGCCGAGCACGAGCACGCCGCCCTTGCCGTCCCAGGCCAGCGCCGTGCCGCCCAGGATGGCGTCCTCCTCCCCGGAGATCTGCGCCGCCCAGCGGGCGGTGCCGGTCGGGCCGAGCTTGGCGACGAACAGATCGACGCCCCAGGACGACGCCGCGGTGAGCTGGCGCGTCCCGAGGTCGATGGCGCCCGAGAAGGAGCCGAGCACGAGCGCGTTGCCGCCGTTGCCCGCGACGACGTCGATGGCCCGCTCCGTCGCGGCGCCGCCGAACCGCTTCGCCCAGATGAGGTCGCCGCAGGTATCGAGCCGCGCCACGAAGGCGTCGGACTCGCCCGCGCTCTCCAGCCGGGTGCCGCCGAAGTCGAGCTGCCCCTCGAAAGAGCCGGCGAGCAAGGCGCGGCCCGCCGTGTCGACCGCGAAGCCGCGCAAGATCGCGCCCGATCCGGGGAACTGCCGGACGAACGACCGCCGCCGGCACGCCGGCTCGGACCGCGCGCTCATGCCGGGCTCGGCCACACCGGAGGGGATCCCGCCGCGTTCGACCGCGGCGTCCTGGCACACCCCCGTCGCGTCCGCTGCGCCCGTCCCGCACATCCCCGAAGGCGATCTGTGCTCCGCGTTCGCCCCCACGGGGTCGACGCCGTCGCGCCACGGCTCGCCCTGCGCCGCGCCATCCGCCCCCCCCGAAGCGCAACCAGCTCCCCAGCAGATGACCCCACAAAGCGCGCTCAACGCCCCCAAGACAGACCGCATACGGCACTTCTCCTCTCCCGCATCGAGCGGGCAGGCTGGAAACATTGCAGGATGTGGACCAGGGCCCCTCGCTTTCAAACTTATCCCCACTACGCGCACTCCAATTTTTCTGGATCCATGCGAACTCATCTGGGACGGGAGAACGCGATCGGGTAAAACCGCCTCATGCCCTCTTCGCGCCGCCATTTCCTCTCGCTCACCGCCGCGGCGGGCTCGATGGCTGCGCTCGGCTGCTCGGCGCCGGCCAGGCTCAGCGCGCCGGCAGCCGCCGGCCCGGGGAGCGGCCCATCGCGCGGCCCCGAGCCGACCCAGCCGTCCACGCCGCAAGCGCCGCGGTCGCCCTCCGGGAACAAGACGCTGCTCGTCCTCGGGGGAACAGGCTTCCTCGGGCCGTCCGTCGTCGAGGCGGCGAAGGCGCGCGGCTATACGATCACCCTCTTCAACCGCGGCAAGACGCGGCCTCACCTCTTCCCCGATATCGAGAAGCTGCACGGCGACAGGGACCCGGCCAAGGGCGACGGGCTCAAGGCCCTCGCCGGCCGCTCGTGGGACGCCGTCATCGACAACTCCGGGTACGTGCCGCGCATCGTCAAGGCGTCGGCGGAGCTGCTCGCCCCGAACGTGCGACAGTACGTGTTCATCTCGAGCCTCTCCGTATATGCGAGCCACACGACGCCAGGCGAGGACGAGACGGCCCCTGTCGCGACGATGCCCGATCCCACCGTCGAGACGATGGGCAAGGAGTTCGAGAACTACGGCCCTCTCAAGGCGCTCTGCGAGCAGGCCGCCGAGGCCGCGATGCCCGGCCGGGTCACGCGGGTTCGCCCGGGCTTCATCGTGGGTCCCGAGGACCCGACCGACCGATTCACGTACTGGCCTGTCCGCGTCGAGAGAGGCGGAGAGGTCCTCGCGCCGGGCGCGCCGCTCGACCCGATCCAGATCATCGATGTCCGCGATCTGGCCGAGTGGCTCGTCACCGTCGTGGAGAGCCGGACGACAGGCATCTTCAACGCCGCCGGGCCCGGAGAGCCGCTCACGATGGGCGGGCTGCTCGACGCGTGCAAGGCCGCCTCGGGGTCGAGCGCGCGCTTCACGTGGGTCAGCGCGAAGTTCCTCGAGAAGCCGCCCGGCGAGCCGGTCGACCTGCCGATCTGGGCGCCCGCGGAGGGCGAGACCAGGGCCTTTCACCTGCGCAGCGCCGAGCGCGCGCGCAAGGCAGGGCTCAAGTTCCGCGCCGTGCAGGACACGGTCAAGGACACGCTGTCGTGGTGGAAGACTTTACCGCCGGAGCGGCAGTCCAGACCGCGGGCGGGGCTCTCGCCGGAGCGCGAGGCCGAGCTCCTCGGGGCCTGGCGCGCGTGGCGAGCGCAGCCGAAGAAGACCGGGGCACTGCCACCGTAGCGCACCCGTGCCGCTTTCAGGTAGGATGCCTGAGCACGACGCCAGCGGACGTCGCGCCGCTGGGGGAGCCCGTTGTCGCGGGCGACGTCCCTCCATGGTCCCCTACCCATCCACGATCACGAAGGAGCTCCGTGTGAGCGAAGGGGCCGCCGCGCGGACGCCCGGAGCTCTCTGCCGGCGCCCCCGCGATCGCCTCGGAGATCGTGATGAAGCTCCTCTGCAAGCCGGCTGACGAGCGCTATCCGGGCGCGCAGGCGCTGAAGGTCGATGTCGAGGCGTGCCTGCGGCGCTGGGACGCGCGCGCGGGCACCGTCTCGTGGGACCTCGGGGCCCTCGCCGAGGCGCAGCGCCTCGACGACGGCGCCTCGTCCACGCAGCGCACGCTCGACCGGCTCTCGCCCGCCGCGCGCCGCGCCGTGGCGCTCGGCGCCTGCATCGGCCACGAGCTCGACGCGGCCACGCTCTCGCAGCTCGCCGAGCAGCCGCAGGCCGAGGTGAACGCGCTGCTCCGCGAGGCGGAGAGCGCCGGCATCCTCACGCCGCAGCGCGACGACGCCGCGCCCGAGCCGCTCGACGATGACGCGCTGCGGCTGCGCTTCCTGCACGACGGCGTGCACCAGGCCGCCTACGCCGCTCTGCCGGACGCGGAGCGGCGCGCGGTGCACCTGCGCCTCGGGCGCATGGCCGAGGCGCGGTCGCAGCGCCAGCGCTCGGACGAGGCGCTCTTCGAGGCGGCGCAGCACCTGAACCTCGGCGCGACCCTGATCGTCGAGCCGCGCGAGCGCGCGGAGCTCGCGGCGATGAACCTCACGGCAGGCCGCAAGGCGAAGGAGCGCGGCGCGCCCCCGGCGGCGGCCGACTTCTTCGAGGCCGGGATCTCGGCGCTGCCGGACGGGTGCTTCAAGGACGACCACGAGCTCGCCTTCTCGCTGCACGCGGAGGCGGCCGAGTGCGCGTACCTCGCCGGCCAGATCGAGCGCGCGGAGGCGCTGCTCGAGGTGCTCGCGGCCGAGGCGCGCTCGGACCTCGAGCGCGCCCGGGCGCACGAGCTGCGCATCGCGGTGCACACGACGCGGGGCCAGATCGAGGAGGCGCTGGCGCTCGGGAAGACGGCGCTCGCGCTGCTCGGCGTGCCCCTCCCCGAGGACGGGGCGGCGGCGCGGAAGGCGGCCGCGGACGCCGAGATCGCGGCCGCGCGCACGGCGCTCGGCGCGCGCCGGCTCAGGGACCTGCTCGACGAGCCCGAGACGTCGGACGCCCGGACGCGCGCGGCGCTCCGGCTGCTCATGTCGCTGACGCTGCCCGCGGCGCTCGTGAGCCCGCCGCTCTTCGCCTTCATCGCGGCGAGGCAGGTCAACCTGTCGCTGGAGCGCGGGCACGGCGGCGTGTCCGCCTACGGCTACATGGCGTACGCCTGGGTCGCCGCGCGGGCGTTCCGCCGCTACGACGAGGCCTACGAGCTCGGCGAGCTCGCGCTCGAGATGGGCGACAGGTCCGGGCAGCACGAGCTCTCGTGCCGGCTCCGCCTCCTGCTCGGGGCGCACGTCAGCCCCTTCGCGAAGCACCTGCTCTCGAGCCTCGATCTCTTCAAGGAGGCCCACGAGGCCGGGATCAGGGCGGGCGATCTCACCTACGTCGCGCAGGCGTGCGTCCACACCGCCTTGGTCCGCTTCGGGCTCGGCGACGAGTGCGAGGCGGTGCGGGACGAGGTCGACGGGTTCCTGGCGCTGGCGCGGGGCGCGCGGGAGGAGCTCGCCGTCGCGGCGCTGACCAGCGCGCGGCGCGCGCTCGACGAGCTGATGGACCCGTCGCGCGGCGGCATCTCGCGCGCGCCGGACAGCCGCGCGTTCCACGACGCGGCCCAGGAAGAGCGGCTGGCGGCGCCGAGCTACAGCGCCGTCGCGCTCATCCATTGCGCGCTGCGGCAGCAGCTCTGCTTCCTCCTGGAGGACTACGAGGGCGCGCTGCGAATGGGGTCGCTGGCGGAGGCGAAGGTGCAGGGCGGGGTCGGCGACCACCTCGCGACCGAGGTCTTCTTCTACACGTGCCTCACGCAGCTCTCCCCGGCGCTGTCGCGCGGCCGGCAGCTCAGCGCCGTCTCGCTGGCGAGCTACCGGGACCGGCTCTCGGCGTGGGCGGACCAGTGCCCGGACAACTACCGTCACAAGCACCTCCTCGTCCGCGCGGAGTCCGCGCGGGCCGCCGGCGAGGAGCTCGCCGCGATGAAGCTCTACGATCAGGCGATCGAGGCGGCGAAGGTGAACGGCTTCGTGCGGGACGAGGCGCTCGCCAGCGAGCTCTGCGCGAAGTTCCACCTGGCGAGCGGGAGGGAGCGGATCGCGCACGTCTACATGATGGACGCGCACGAGGGCTACGCGCGGTGGGGCGCGACGGCCAAGGTGCGACAGCTGTCGCGAAAGTACCCACACCTCGTGGCGCGCATGGGGATCCTCGGGCAGCCGAGCCGGCCGGCGGAGGGGTCGATCCCGCCGAGCGTGGAGCGCGGCGGCGCGCTCGACGCGATGGCCGTCCTCCGCGCGTCGCGCGCGCTCAGCGGGGAGCTCGTGCTCGAGCGGCTCTTCGAGCGGCTGCTGCGCGTCCTGAGCGAGAGCACGGGGGCGCGGCGGGCGGTGCTGCTCCTCGCGCGCGACGGGGCGCTGACCGTGGAGGCCGAGCGCACGAGCGATCCCGAGGTGGTCCACGTCGGCCCCTCGACGCCGCTCGAGGAGGCCGCCGGTCTCGCCGCGAGCGTCGTCCAGCACGTCGCGGAGACGCAGCAGCCGGTCGTCCTCGGAAGCGCGGCGACCGACGAGCGGTTCGCGGAGGACCCGTACGTGATCGAGGCCGGCGGGAGGTCGATCCTGTGCCTGGCCATGACGCACCAGGGTCGCCTCGCGGGCGTGATCTACATGGAGAACGACGCGACCGCCGGGTACTTCCGCGCCGGGCAGGTCGAGCTCTGCGGGCTGCTCGCGTCGCACGCGGCGGTCGCTGTGCACAATGCGCTGCGCTACCGCGAGGCGCAGAGCGCGTCGAACGAGCTACGGCGCGCCAACGAGGCGCTGGCGGCGGAGGTCGAGCGGCTCACCGAGGAGCTCCGCCAGGCGGGTGGCCGCGAGGGGCATGGCCCCTAGGGACAGCGTCGACCAGGCGTTGCTTCTGGTCGAGACCGGGGCCGGAGGTCTCGTCGAACCGGGGTCTCCTCGGGCCGCCGTCTCGGAGAGCGGTCCCGCGCCGCGCGACGAACAGGGTCTCCTCGGGGTCCACCGCCCAGGAGAGGCAGCGCGGCCCCTCGCGCCTATCGCCGACGCGGCATGACACCGGTGTCGCGATTGGACGCGGGCATGACATTGATTTCGCGGTGCAGGATGAGGACTTGAACCTCCAGCGCGCCGTCATCCACCCAGGGTCCTCCTGGCGATCTGCTGGACCCGGGGCGCTGTGCCCGGCGCGACCGAGCCCATCCTGAGCAATGCGGGTCGCCGCGCTGCGAAAGCCGTGTGCCGCAATGCAAAAGAGCCGCGCCGCTGCGCGAAAGGGGCGTGGCAGCGGGGCTGCGCGGCGCGACAGCACGGGCATCCTCGGAGCAACTCCGCCCTCCAGGCCGGATTGAACCGGCACCGCGGGCCGATGTGTTGAGGTGAAAGTGCGCGGGATCTCACGGGAACGAGGGGAGGCAAAGCATCTACCGCCCCTCTCCCGCGATCCCCTTCCGGGTCAGGAAGGGGCTCTTCCCTCGCCACCCGCGTCGCGGGCCCGGCGAGGGAAGAGCGCTACAGGCGAGCTGGGCTCAGGCGCCGCCGCCCGCGCCGCCAGCGCCGCCAGCGCCGCCAGCGCCACCCGCGCCACCCGCGCCGCCAGCGCCGCCAGCGCCACCAGCGCCACCCGCGCCGCCAGCGCCGCCCTCACCGTCGTCGCCGCCCTCGCCGCCCTCGCCGCCCTCGCCGTCGTCGCCGCCGTTGCCGCCGTCGCCACCGCCCGAGCTGGAGCTGGACGAGGTGGTCGAGCCGGACGAGGGCGGATCATCGGCGTCATCGCCGCATCCCGCGCCGATCATCATCATGGTTGCGCCAAGCAGCAGCGCGCTTGCAAAGATGCTCTTCGAAGCTTTCATGTATCGTTCTCTCCGTTGGGTTGTTCCCCCCCAAAGAATGGCTCGGCACAGCCCCGCGCCGACCACTGCACCACACCCCTGTGCAGGTCGATCATGCGGAAATGTGCACGAAATGTGCGCTAGCGAGCCCCACGAGCGCTCACATGCAGTGGCTCGGTGTCATTCTCACGACAATTCCGTTATTGTGGATGATAGGCCACCATACTGGATTACGCAAGCTTTTTGTCTCACTGCATCATCGTTGCATGTGCGCATCTCACCGCGAGCGCCCGCCGGTCAAGCACATTCGCAGACATGCCCGGACACATATCGAAGTGCATCGTGGGCAGTGAGCGACGGTTGACAGGGCGTCCGTTATAACGGATACACCTCCTGAGGTGAAGCCCCCTGAGCCGGAGCCCTGCTCGCTTGAGCGAGGTGGCCGAGCGCCGCCGGCGCGCGCAGCGCGAACAGAGCCGCGCAGCGGCGCGGGCGAGCTTCGTCTGGATCCCGCTCTGGGGTTGGCTCCGGTCTGATCATGAGACGTCACGTGAGCTGCAAGTACCAGGCCTGAAGCTTGCCGAGCTCGGCGCTCCGCGCTGCGCTCGCCGTCGCGCCCTCGAGGAGCGCCGTTGTCCGTTGTCGTGAGCGCGGGACTTCCCCGACGAACGCTATCGACCTCGAGCGCCCCCGGGAGGGCTCAGGTGCGGTGAGCGAGCACGAGGGCGGGCGAAGGAGATCCCCGCAAAGGATGCTCCGTTACCTGAGGGCCCTTCGTACGCTCCCCGAAGAGCAGCGGGGTAGAGGGCGCGTGAGGCTTCGTACCCCACGGCCTCCCGTCGGCGTCAGGGGTTGATCTCGTCGCTGGCGCCGTGCTCGCGGGCGGAGGAGAGCTCGCCGGCGCGGGCCCTCGCCGCGAGGCTGGCCACGGCGGCCACGAGGGCGGCGGGCTCGATCGGCTTCGTGGCGTGCATGTGGAAGCCGGCGTCGAGCGCGCGCTGCTGATCCTCCTTGCGGGCATAGGCCGTCAGCGCCAGCGCGGGCAGATCGCCGCCGGCGTGCGGCGGGCGCTGCCGGATGGCGCGGATGAGCTCGTAGCCGTCCTCGCCCGGCATCGCGATGTCGCTCACGAGCACGTGCGGGCGGGCCGCGACGAACGCCGCGAGCGCCTCGCGGGCCGACGCGACGGCCGTCACCTGGGCGCGGTGCTGCGACAGCACCTCCTGGAGGAGCTCCCTCGCGTCCGCGTCGTCCTCGACGAGCAGGACGTGGAGCCCGCCGAGATCGGACGAGGCCTCCGAACACGCGTGAGCGGCGTGCCCGCGCGAGCGCGCCTCCCGCGGCGATCCGGCCAGCAGGGCGCGCCCGATGCCGAGCAGCGGCAGGCGGACCACGAACGTCGACCCCTTCTGGAGCCCCGGGCTCTCGGCCACGACCGAGCCGCCGTGGGCCTCCACGATGTGGCGCACGAGGGACAGGCCGATCCCGAGCCCGGCGTGCGACCTCCGGCTCGTGCTGTCCGCCTGGCGGAAACGCTCGAAGACGAAGGGCAGGAAGTCCGGCGCGATCCCCTCCCCGGTGTCGCGCACCGTGAGCTCCGCGTAGGCGCCGGCCCGCCGCAGGGAGACGAGGATGTGATCGCCGGGGCGCGTGAACTTGAGCGCGTTCGACGTCAGGTTCGAGACGACCTGCTGCAGCCGATCCGCGTCGCCGTTCACCTCGATCGCGGGGTCGAGCGAGACGTCGATCGTGAGCCGCTTCGCCTCGGCGGCCGGGCGGATCGCGTCGATGGCGACCTCGACGACGGACGCGAGCGATATCGGCGCCGCGCTGATGCGCAGCTTGCCCGTGGCCACCCGGGAGACGTCGAGGAGATCCTCGATGAGCTTCGTCTGGGCGGCCACGTTGCGCTCGATCACGTCGAGGCCGTGGGACACCCGCTGCTCGTCGAACGGCTCGCTGCGCAGGAGGTGCGTCCAGCCGAGGATCGCGTTGAGCGGGCTGCGCAGCTCGTGGGAGAGCGTGGCGAGGAACTCGTCCTTCAGGCGGTTCGCCTCGCGCGCTTCAGCGTGGACGCAGTTCTGGATGGCGATCGACGCGAGCTGCGCGAGCTGCACGAGGACGGTCTCGTCGTCGTCCGAGAACTCGCCGTCGCGCCGGTCCGAGAGCTGGATGCACCCGATGTTCTGTCCGTCCGCCGCGGTGAGCGGCACGGCGAGGTGCCCCCGCGGCGGCGGCGTGCTCCCGCCCTCGTCCAGCCACTCCGGGTGCTGCGCGAGCTCGCGTTGCGTCATCCGGAGCGGCCTGTTCCTGCCGCACACGAACGCGCACAGCCTGCCGGCGATCGGGGGCGGCGCCTCCTGCTGGAACGTCGCGTACCGCTCCGAGAGCGACACCGCGGTCCGCCCCCGCTCGCCGGGCCTCTCCAGCTTCACGAGCGTCATGGCCTGATGGGCGCAGGCGACGTCGCGCGCCGCCTCCGTGATCGCCGCGACCATGGCGTCGAGCGACAGCGCAGAGTTGATGGTGAGCGCGGCGCGGTTGAGCCGCTGGAGCTGCTCGGCGTGGGCGCGCAGCGACTCCGCCTGGAGCCGGATCTGCTGCGTCTTCTTGAAGAGATCGACGAAGACAGACACCTTGGTGCGCAGGACCTCGGGGGCAAACGGCGTCATGAGGTAGTCGACGGCCCCGAGCGAATAGCAGCGCTCGACATAGAGGCGCTCGGTGTGCGCCGTCAGGAAGATGATCGGCGTGTGCCGCGTGCTCCGCCGCTGGCGGACGAGGGTCGCGGTCTCGAACCCATCTATCTCCGGCATGTTGATGTCGAGGAGGACGACCGCGAACTCCTCCTGAAGGAGGCAGCGGAGCGCCTCCCTGCCGGACGCCGCCTTGACGATGTTCTCGCCGAGCGGCGCGAGGACAGCCTCCAGGGAGAGGAGCTGCTCGGGCCTGTCGTCAACGACGAGGATGTTGACTCTGCCTACTTCTGCCCGCATCCCGCGTCTCCTTGCCCCCGCCCCGACGTCAGCGCCGTCGACCGCCTCGCAGCATCGTCAGTAAGTCGCTTCTGTCCACCGGATCCAGGCTGGCTCTGGCGCACTTGCGCGAATACGCCGCCCGAGGAGACACAGGGGGACGATGTCGCCTGATCGGCGCCACGCGTGCCCGCGGCGGACCGCGAACCGGCGTCCGCACCGCGCCAGCACAGAGGCCGGCGTCACCCCCCGCGCGCCAGGAGACCTCCCGGCAGGTGCCCGGTGCGCCGGCGCGCGTTCCTCGGCCCTGCCGCTGCCGCCCCCGGAACGCTCGGACCCCTCGGCAAGGCCGCTCCCCTCGATCATTTCAGCCCTCCCTGAATGCACTGACGAGCCCGTATCGTAATCGAGTCGCGGTCTTACCGGCGACCCAGGGCTGACCTGCAGTGCCAATGGGGGGTCTCCCGACGCTCCTCCATGATCCCCGCAGCCAAACCCTACACCGAAGCGCGCTCGCGTGGAAAGAGGAATTCGGCGTCACATCCGCGAGCGCCGCTGCTCGGAGATGCCGTGAGGAAGATCGCGAATCGGCAAGGAGGATCCGGCCCCCGACGAGACAGCGCGAGAGGCGCAGAGAGGTAGGCGCTGCAGAGTGCCTCTGTGTCCCTCGTGTTTCCGGAGTGAGGAGCTTCTCGCCTCCGTCGCGCGGCGCGCGGGGCTAGGACGAAGAGCGCCGCTCCTGGAGGGAGCGCGAGTGGCGGAGGATCACCTCGAAGACCTCGGCGACGCCGTCGGGGTCTAGGCCGAGCTCGACGGCGCAGCGGCGGCGCGCCTCCATGAGCCGCGCCTCGCGCACGGGATCCCGGACCGCCGCGCCGATCGTGGCCTTGGCGCGCGCGGCGCGCTGGACGAGCTCGGAGCGGCGCGCGAGCAGCCCGACGAGCTCCTGATCCAGCTCGTCGATGAGCTCCCGCGTCTCGCGGAGCTCGGGGGAGAGCGAGCCGAGGTCGGGGATCGCGAGCGCGGCGATGTCCTCGGGCGCGGCGTCCTCGGTCGGGACGTCGAGGGTGCGGTCGATGGAGAGGAGCGCGTTGATGAGGCGGCGGCGCGCCTCGCCCGCGAACGGGTTCTCGCGGTGCAGCGCCGCGAACAGGTGGCCGGCGTCGACGCGCACCGTCTCGATCGTGTGCGCGATGCCCTGGAACGAGGGCGGCGCGTACGGGGCGCCAGCGGGCACGCCCGCGTCCAGCATGCCCTTCGCGATGAAGAACGCGAGCGCGTGCGTGAAGGCCATCACGCGATCGTGCTCGTCCGGGGCCTGCTCCAGCACCTGGCAGCCGATCCGCTCGAACAGCGCGACGACGCGGCGCACGGCGTCCGGGTGCGCCGGGTTCGGGCACACGACGGCGCGCAGCGGGCGCTCGCCGCGGGCGAGGCTCGCCGGGCCGAACAGCGGGTGCGTCGCCACCCACGGCCGGTGGGCGCCGATCACCTCGGCCATGGCGGCCGCCGGCACGGTCTTCACGCTGCCCACGTCGGCCACCACCTGGCCCGGCGCGAGGTGCGGCCGCAGCGACACGAGCGCCTCGCGCATCGCCGGGACGGGGACGGCGACGAGGACGAGGTCCGCGCCGTCCACGAGCTCCGGGATCGAGGCGGCCCGCGCGGCGTTCGGGATCTCGGCGCGAGGATCGAGCGCGCGCACCGCGATCCCGGCGTCGCGCAGCAGCGATCCGAGCGCCGCGCCGAAGCGGCCATACCCGAGGAATGCGACCTTGCCGATGCGCGCGGGCGGAGCGGAACCGCCCCCGGAAGGCGGGAGAGTGTGCGCCATGCGGCGGATACTACGCCAGCCCGTCCAGGCCGACGCGACGTTTTCGCGCCGCGCCGCGCGGCGATCCATCCATCCCGCGTGCGCCTGCGCCCGCGCCCGCGGGATGGCCGCGCGCCGCTCTCCCGCTTCTCCATGCCCGCGCGGCGAGGGCGCGCGGCCGCGTCGCTTCAGCGAGGGGCGGCGGTCGTCGGCGGCGGCGCGGCCGCCTCCGGGCGCTCCGCCGACGGAGCGCCGGGCGCCCCGGAGCGCACCGCGGCCACGCCGAGGATCGCGATCAGCGACGCGATCGCCGCGAGCACCGCGAGGCGCGCCGCGCTGCTCGCCCGGTCCGCCGCGCCCCGCTGCGAGGCCCTCGAGGACGCCGGCGCGCTCTGCCCGGCGCCCTCGTGCGGGGGGCGCGCCGGCGCGGCGCGCGGCCGCGCGTCCAACCCGAGCCCGAGGCCGATGGTGGGGAGCGAGGCGCGGGGGCGCGGAGGGAGCGTCGCGCCGAGCATCCGCGCGGCGCGCTGCGCGCGCTCCTGGCCGGTCGCCGAGGCGTGGGGGGCGAGCGCGAGCGCCAGCTCGGCCACGTTCGCGGGCCGCCGCGCCGGATCCTTCGCGAGGCAGCCGAGGAGGGCGCGCTCGACGGCGGGGGGGATGTCGGGCTGGAGCGCGCTCGGGAGCGCCGGCTCCGCGCTCCCGACGCGCAGCGCGAGATCGGCGAGCGAGCCCGCCTCGAACGGCGGCTGCCCGGTGAGGAGCCGGTAGAGGATCGCGCCGAGCGAATAGATGTCGGCGCGGGCGTCGACCGGCTGCGACGACCGCACCTGCTCCGGCGCCATGTAGAGGGCGGCGCCGAGCGCCTCCCGGGGCTGCGCCGGGTCGCCGCCGTCGCCCTCGCGCGCGCTGGGCAGCTCCTTCGCGATGCCGAGGTCGAGCACCTTCACCAGCGTCGCGCCCTCGGGCGTCGTCGTCAGGAGCAGGCTCGCCGGCTCGAGCGCGCGGTGCACGATCCCCGCGGCGTGCGCCTCGGCGATCGCCACGCAGGCCTGCAGCACGCAATCGAGGGCCTCCGTGACGTCCAGCTGGCCCCCCTCGCGGAGCAGCTCGGAGAGGCCTCGTCCCTCGAGGTACTCCGTGACCGCGTAGGGCACGCCCGAGCCGAGCTGGCCGACGTCGAGCACCCGCGCGACGTGCTCGCCCTTGAGCTGCATCGCCGCGCGCGCCTCCCGGAGGAACCGCTCGGCGCGCGCCGGGGTGCAGTCGCCGGGCAGGAGCCTTATCGCGACCCGCTGCCCGCGAGCGAGGTGGCTGGCGGCGACCACCGTCTCGGTCCCGCCCCCGCCAAGGACCCCGTCGACCCGGTACTGCTCCGCGATCACGTCCCCTGCGATCACAGGTGCGTTCATCAAGGCTCCCCGAAGCACGCGCACCGGCTCAGGCGCAGCCGCCCCCCCCGGACATGCTCAGGTTCACCCTATCACATCGGTTCCCTGGATTGGCGGTCGTGCGTGAGGACGGCCGGACAGAGAGGCCCGGAGACGAGCACGAGAGCGCGTGAATATCGCCCGACCGGGCGCACCTGAGCCCTCGAGATGAGGCCAGCCGACAAACCGACACGAGATCTCGCACCACGGGACAGCTCGCCCCAGCACCACGGACATCGCTCTCCCCCGTCCCGGGGCTCGGGGCCCGGCGAGCCTTCAGGCGCGCGCCCCCCCGCCGCCGGGAGGGCGGGCCATCACGGCAGGCCACGGCCGGCGGGAGCGCGCGCGCGCCGGCTCGCGGCGATCGCCCTCCTCCACGCGCTCGGGTGCGCGAGCGCGCCGCTCGACGATCACGAGGCCGCCCGGGACGAGCTGCGCGCCCCGCCCGCGCACCCGGCCCTCGCGGCCGGCGACGCCCTGTTGCGCGCGAAGGACCGCGATCTCACCGCAGCTCGGGGCGGCGCGGCGCCTGAAGACGCGGCGCCGGTGGATCCTGTGTGGATCGCCGTCGGCTGGATGGTGACGCCGCGCGGCGAGCATACGGCGACCTTGCTGGACGATGGCAGGGTCCTCATCGCCGGGGGGCTTTACGGGAACTACATGGGGCTCTGGTTGTGCCCCATTTCGTTCTCGCAAACCCACCTGGACAGCGCGGAGATCTACGATCCCGCGACCGCCGCGTTCGCGCCCGCGGCGTCGATGTCCCGCGCGCGTCTGGAGCACACGGCCACGCGTCTCTCGGACGGGCGCGTGCTGATCGTCGGCGGGCTCGACGCGGAGGAAAGCGCCGAGATCTACGACCCGGCGCTCGACGCGTGGCATGCGGCCGCGCCGCCGCACCTCGGGCGAAAGCGCCACGCGGCCACGCTGCTCGCCGACGGCAGGGTCCTCCTCAGCGGAGGAGCCGACGCCGGAGGCTCGCCCACGGCGAGCGTCGAGCTCTACGACCCGATCGCGGGTACGTGGAGCGAGGGACCGCCCATGGCAGCGACCCGCCAGACCCATCAGTCCGTCCGCCTGCTCGACGGGCGCGTGCTCGTCACCGGCGGCGCACGCGGGGAGCACGCAGGCAGCGCCGAGATCTTCGACCCGACGACGTCGAGCTGGTCGTTCACCGCCCCGCGCGACAGCGTCTTCCACGACCTCACCGCGACGCTGCTCCAGGACGGCCGGGTGCTCACCACCGAGCGGGCCGGCGTCGCCGAGGTCTACGACCCCGTCGCGGACGTCTGGACAGCGGCCCCCGGCAAGCTCGGCGACACGCCCCCGAGCGGCTCGCCCGGGGAGCTCGACTACACCTACAGCAACGGCGTGTTCGGCGAGGCGGCCGCGCGGCTCCCCGACGGCCAGGTCATGATCAGCGGAGGCGTCGAGGGGATCACCGTCACAGACCCCTGGGTAGGGACCAGCTGCTCGTCGGCGGCGAACGAGCACGCTCATAACATCCACGGCCGGGTCCAGACGTACGATCCCGCCGGCGACGCGTGGTCGCCGGCGCCCTCGCTCCCCGCGCGCGGGTACCACACGGCGACTCCGCTCCAGGACGGATCCCTCCTCGTGGCCGGCGGATACACCTTCTCCTGGGGCGCCCGGGATGTCGAGAGCACCCCGCTCGCGGTCGTTTACGACGGCCTGAAGGAGAACGGCGCCGGCTGTTCCCTCGCTGGCCAGTGCGCGAGCGGGCACTGCGTGGACGGCGTGTGCTGCGCGTCGGCTTGCGATGGCGGCGTGTGCGACGCCTGCTCGGTGGCGGCAGGAAGCACGCAGGACGGCCTCTGCACCCCGTTCGAGGGCACCGCGTGTGACGACGGCGACGCGTGCACGCAGGTCGACACCTGTCAGGCAGGCGCCTGCACGGGCGGCAGCCCGGTCGCGTGCGCCGCGCCCGACGGCTGCCACGTCGCCGCGTGCGACCCGGAGAGCGGCGCCTGCGCCGTCGCGGCCGCCCCCGACGGCGCGCCCTGCGACGACGGCGACGCGTGCACGCAGGTCGACACCTGCCAGGCAGGCGCCTGCACGGGCGGCAGCCCGGTCGCGTGCGCCGCGCCCGACGGCTGCCACGTCGCCGCGTGCGACCCGGAGAGCGGCGCCTGCGCCGTCGCGACCGCCCCCGACGGCGCGCCCTGCGACGACGGCGACGCGTGCACGCAGGTCGACACCTGCCAGGCAGGCGCCTGCGCCGGCGCCGATCCCGTGCGGTGCGCCGCCCCCGATAGCTGCCATGTCGCCTCCTGCAACCCGGACGACGGCACCTGCGTCTCCGCGCCCGCGCCCGACGGCGCGCCCTGCAACGACGGCAATGCCTGCACGCAGGTCGACACCTGCCGGGCAGGCGCCTGCGCCGGCGCCGATCCCGTGCAGTGCGCCGCGCCCGACGGCTGCCATGTCGCCGCGTGCAATCCAGCGACGGGCGCGTGCGTCGCGCCGCCGCAGCCGGATGGGACGGCGTGCGATGATGGCGACCCGTGCACGGGCGGCGACTCCTGTCGCGCCGGCGTCTGCGCCGGCACCCCGTCGAGCGCCGGAGCGTGCGGAGGCGGCGAGGGCGGCGGGGCAGACGCCGGAGCTGGCCCCGTCGACGCCGGCAGCGACGCTGCGGCCGCCGAGGAGGATGGCGGCCCCGAGGAAGACGCCGGCGTCACGTATGTCGGCGCCACCGCCGAGCCGGGCGACGAGGTCACCCCGCCGGGCGGCTGCAGCGCGGCGGGCTCGAGGGACGACGGGTGGACGGCCGCCGTCGCCGGCCTGGGGCTGCTCCTCGCCTCGCGCCGCAGGCGAACGAGCAGCGCCGCGCGCTCTCGGTAGCAAGCCCGTCCGACAGGCCTGCTCGCCCGCGCGACGCGGGCCGGCCGCGCAGCGCGCCCCGCGAGGTTCGATGGGCTGAAGACGTCTCGAGGAGACATCCCTCCAGGCGCTTTCGCGACAGGCGCGCGCTCCCGGCCTGCCGCGAAAGCGCGGACTTCCCAGCTCGCACGCCCGCGCCTCGTGCTTTACATTCCCCCGCGTCGCGCGAGGGGGAACGCGTATGACTCGGGTGGAAGCGGCTGAGGTCCACCGCTGCGGTCGCTTCCTGCTCCGCAGGCTGACGATCGCTGGCAAGACGGTGGTGCAGAAGACCGTCCGGGGGAGCCATCCGGCCCCGGGCGCAGCAGCCCTCCTGCTCCGGGAGCACGCCTTCCTGCGCCGGCTCGACGCGCCGGGGGTCGCGCGGCCGCTCGCGCTGGAGGGCACCGAGGCCGCGCCCGTGCTCGTCCTCGAGGACGCAGGCCCCGAGGACCTGGAGCGACGGCTCGCCCGGGGGCCGCTCGCGCTGGCGACGTTCTTCCACGTCGCCATCGCGCTCGCCGACACGTGCGTGCGCGTCCACGGCGGCGGCGTGGTCCACCGCGCGATCGCCCCTGGCCGCGTGGTCCTCGGCGCGGATGGGCAGGTCACCCTCGTCCACTTCGCGGACGCGGCCGAGCTCACGAGCGTGCCCGGCGCCGTGGAGATCGAGACGCTCAGGGCGCTGCCCTTCATGTCCCCCGAGCAGCTCGGGCGGATGAACCGGTTCGTGGACTGGCGCTCCGACCTGTACGCGCTGGGCGCGACGTTCCACGCCATGCTCACCGGCGCGCCGCCCTTCCGCGACGCCGATCCGCTCGCGCTCGTGCACGCCCACATGGCGAGGAGCCCCGTGCCCCCGCACGTGGTGAGCCCGCACGTCCCGGCGGCGCTCTCCGGCATCGTGCAGCGGCTGCTCGCGAAGATGCCGGAGCTGCGGTACCAGAGCGCCGAGAGCCTCGCCGACGACCTGCGCGAGGCGCGGCGGCGATGGTCGACCGCGGGCGCCATCGCGCCCTTCGAGCTCGGCCGCCTCGACCTCGCGCGGCGGCTCCCGCTGCCCGAGCGCCTGTTCGGGCGCGAGCGCGAGCTCGCCGCGCTGCGCGGCGCGCTCGACCGCGCGTCGCGCGGCGGGACCGAGCTCGCGCTGGTGACCGGAGAGGCGGGCATCGGCAAGACCGCCCTCGTCGAGGCGCTGCGCGACACCATCGCCGAGCGGGGCGGGCGGTTCATCGCGGGCAAGTTCGATCTGCGCGCCGCGAACGTGCCCTACTCGTCCGTGGTCGAGGCGCTCTGCGGCCTCGCGGACGCGCTCCGCGCCGAGCCGGAGGAGCGCCGCGCAGCGCTCAGGGACGCGGTGGGCGAGCCGTGCCGCGCGCTCGGCGAGCTCTGCCCGGCGCTGGCAGAGCTCTTCGGTGAGCTCCCCGAGCTGCCCGCCGTGGATCCGATGCGCGCCGAGCGCCGCTTCCTGCTCGCGGTCCAGGCGTTCGTGCGCGCCGTGGCCAGCCAGCGGCCGCCGCTCGCGATCTTCCTCGACGACCTCCAGTGGACCGACGCGGCGTCGCTCCGCGTCCTCCGCGCCCTCGCCGCGGACCCGAGCAGCGAGCGCGTGCTCCTGCTCGCCGCGTACCGGCCGCTGGCGCTGGGCCTCATGCACCCGCTCCACGCGACCCTCGGGGATCTCCGGCAGGCGCAGGGCGCCGCGATCACCCGCCTCTCGCTCGGGCCGCTCGACGTCAAGGCCGTCGTCGCGCTGCTCGCCGAGGCGCTCCGCTGCGCGCCCGAGCGGGCGCGGCCGCTCGCCGAGCTCATCCTCGCCAAGACCGCGGGCAACCCCTTCTTCATCCGCCAGCTCGTCCGGTCGCTCCAGGAGCAAGGGCTGCTCGTGTTCGACGCGGACCGCGCGACGTGGACCTGGGACATCGGCCGGATCGAGCGGGTCGGGGTCACCGACAACGTGGTCCAGCTCATGACGGAGTCGGTCCGCAAGCTGCCCGAGCAGGCGCAGGAGCTCCTGCAGGTCGCCGCGTGCATCGGCAAGCGCGCGGAGCTCAGGACCGCCGCGGCGGTGTCGGGCCGGTCGATCGACGAGGCGACCGCGGCGCTCGGCCAGCCGCTCCGCGAGGGGCTCCTCGTGCCCGACAGCGCGCGCGAGCGCGAGGCGGAGCTCGCGGTCCGGTTCGCCCACGATCGCGTCCAGCAGACCGCCTACGAGCTCGCGCCCGAGGCGCGGCGGCAGGAGCTGCACCTGGCGATCGGCCGCTTCCTCGAGGCCTCGTGCGACGGCGGGGCGGACGGCGCGCTGTTCGACGCCGTGGACCAGCTCAACCTCGGCGCCGCGCTGCTCGACGACGACCAGCGCGACCACCTCGCGCGGCTGAACCACCGCGCCGGCGTCAAGGCGCGGCGCGCCGCGGCGTTCGGCCCGGCGCTCGAGTACTTCCGCGGCGGCATCCGGCTGCTGCCGGAGGGCGCGCCCCGCGCGCGGCGCGAGCTCTGGGTCGCCCTCCGCCGCGACGCCGCGGAGTGCGCCGCGCTGACCGATCGGCACGCCATGGCCCGCGCGCTCGTCGAGGAGGGGCTCCGCCGCGCGACGTCCACCGCCGAGCGGGCCGAGCTCGAGGAGATCCGCCTCATGAGCGCGACGATCACCGGCGAGCACGCGCTGGCGCTCGGGTGGGGGCGCGAGGCGATGCGCGCCGGCTTCGGGGTCGAGCTGCCCGCGGCGGGGCTCGACGAGGAGATCGCGGCGCAGCGGCGGGCGATCGCCGCGCGCCTCGGGGTGCGCCCGCCCGCGTCGCTCGTCGACCTCCCGCGCCTGACCAGCCCCGAGGGGCGGGCGTACATGAAGATCCTCGCCGGGATGCTGGCGCCCGCCTGGTTCGCGGACCGGAAGCGGCTCCTGCTCCTCACCCTGCTCGGCGTCCGCTTCACGCTGGAGCACGGCAACTCGAGCGAGGCGATCCTCCCCTACGCGGCGCACGCGATGTTCCTGGCGGCCGAGGGCGCGCTGCAGAGCGCCGAGGGCTTCGGCCGGCTCGCCGTGGAGCTCGCGCGGCGGTTCGAGGATTGCGCGCAGGAGACGACAGCGCTGTACATGTACAACGACTTCGTGCGCCCGTGGATCGCGCCGCTCGCGTCGTGCGCGGCGCAGAGCCGCGAGGTCGTCGCCCGGGGCGTGTCGTGCGGCGAGCTCCGCTTCGCCTCCTACGCGCACACGGGGATCGTCGAGCACTCGTTCGCCGCGGGGGTCGAGCTCGATCGGGTGCTCGTCGATGTGGACGACGCGCTCGCGTTCAGCCGGCAGACGGGCAACCGATCCACGCTCCTCTACCAGCTCGCCTACCGGCAGACCATCCGGTGCCTCAAGGGGCTCACGCGGGGCCGCAACGCGGTCGAGGACGACGAGTTCGACGAGCGGGCCTTCCTCGCGGAGGCGCAGCGAGAGCCGCCAGCGTGCTGCGTGTACCACATCCTGCGCCTCGCGACCTCGTACGTGTTCCGGGATCGGGCGCAGGCCGTCGCGCACGCCGACGCGGCGATCCCGTACATGCATTTCATCGGCGGCTACATCCCCGAGTGCCAGCACGCGTACTTCACCGCGCTCACGCTGCTCTGGCGGTGCGACGGGGCCGACGAGCAGGAGAGGGCCGCGCTGCTCGCGCGCGTGGCCGAGCTGCGGCGCGCCCTCCAGCGGTGGGAGCGCGGCTGCGCGGAGAACTTCCGGTCGAGGCGCCTCCTGGTCGACGCGGAGATCGCCCGCGTCGAGCGCCGGTTCGAGGCCGCCGCCGCGCGGTACGACGAGGCCATCGAGGCGGCGACGCGCGCGGGGTTCCTCCACGGGGCGGCGTTCGGCAACGAGCTGGCCGGGCGCTTCTATCACGGGCTCGGCCGGGCGCGGATCGCGGCCATGTACCTGCGCGCCGCGCGGCAGGGGTTCGACCGCTGGGGGGCCACGGAGAAGGCGCGCGCGCTCGCGGACGAGTTCAGCCTCGGCGCGCCCGGCGAGGATCCCGAGCTCGCCGGGGAGCGCTTGCCCGCGGCCGCCCTCGACGCGCTCAGCCTGCTCAAGGCCGCCGAGACCCTCTCGGGCGAGATCGTGCTCGATCGGCTGCTCGAGAAGCTCCTCGGCGTCTGCCTGGAGGCCGCCGGCGCGCAGCGCGGCGCGCTCGTGTTCGAGGAGGAGGGGGAGCTCTTCGTGCAGGCCGTGGGCCGCGTCGCGGCGCCGGTCTCCATCGAGCGCACGCCGCTCGCCGGGTCGCGCGAGGTCCCGGCGAAGGTCGTCGAGCGCGCGCACGCGACGCAGGAGATCCTCGTGAGCGACGACGCGGCCGGCGATCCGGCGCTCGCCGGCGACCCCTACTTCGCCGAGGGCGGCTCGAGGTCGGTCCTGGTCCTGCCGATCCGCCGGAACGAGGCCCGGCTCGGGGTCGTCTACCTCGAGAACAAGCTCGCCACGCGCGCGTTCACGCGCGACCGCGTCCACGTGCTGGAGCTCCTGTCCGACCAGATCGCGATCGCCCTCGAGAACGCCCGGCTCTACCGCGAAGCGCAGCGCGCGATCCGCGTCCGCGACGACTTCCTCAGCGTCGCGTCGCACGAGCTGAGGACGCCCGTCACCTCGCTGCGCCTCGGCCTGCAGTCGATGCTCCGCCGCAACGACCTCGCGCCCGAGGAGCACATCACGCGCGGCCTGCACAGGATGGACAGGCAGGTGCAGCGGCTCGTCCGGCTGATCGACGATCTCCTGGACGTCTCGCAGCTCCACACCGGCCGGCTGGAGCTGCACGTGGAGCCGGTCGACCTCGCGGAGGCCGTGGGCGACGTCGTGGAGCGGCTCGGCGCGCGCATCGCGCAATCGGGCTCGACCGTGAGCGTGCGCGCGGAGCCGTCGATCGTGGGCTCGTGGGACAGGAGCAGGCTGGAGCAGGTGATCTCGAACCTGCTCGACAACGCCCTCAAGTTCGGCGCGGGCGCGCCGATCGAGATCGCGGTCGCGCGCAGGGACGGCACGGCAGAGCTCGTGGTGCAGGACCACGGCATCGGGATCCCGGCGGAGCGGCTCCCGCACGTGTTCGAGCGGTTCGAGCGGGCCGTGTCGAGCCGCCATTTCGGGGGGCTCGGCCTGGGGCTCCACGTGGTGAAGAGCATCGTCGAGGCGCTCGGCGGGGCGGCGCGCGCGGACAGCCGCCCGGGCGAGGGGGCGCGGATCACGGTGGAGCTGCCCTGCGACGTCGCGGGCAGCGCCGGCGGCGCTCGGCGGCCTGCTGCCTGAGGCGAACGGCCCGGAGGCGCTACGGACTGCGCGCCGGCTGCTGCGGGACCATCAGGATGTACGGCGTCTCCGGCTCCTCGCCCGGCGGCACCGCCCGGGGCGCGGGGGCGCCCTTCTCACCGAGGCTCCGGATGAAGCGGTACATCGCCACGAGATCGCCCTCGTGCATGGTCACGTAGTTCAGCCAGGGCATCGGCGGGCGGCCGGCGGCCGCGCGGAACATCTGCACCCACGCCTCCTCGCTGAGGTTCTGGGCGGTGATCCGGAGGTTCGCCGCGTAGCTCGTCCCCCACGGACCCCGGTAGCCGACGTCGTTGCCCGTGAGCCACTCCGAGGCCGGGAGCCTGCCGCTCGAGCGGTCCCAGCCGGGCGTGTGGCAATCGTTGCACCCGCCCACGAGGATCAGATACCGGCCGGCCTCCTCCGGGCTGGACGCTCTCACGTACGGCGGGCTCTCGGGCTGGGCGAAGGCCGCACACCCGATCACCGCCGCCAGCGCCGCGCCCGGCAGCCCGCGCACAGCCCAGCGCGCCGCGCGCGCCCGCGCGGCCGAGGAGGAGGTCACGTCAGTTCGCATTGCGCTCCCCATGCCAGCCATTCCATCCGTAGTGCAGCGAGCGTGCCGGGCCGCAGCGCGGCGCGCGGCGGAACGCGTCCGCCGGCGTCGGACGCGCGGTGGATCCTACGTCGCAAACGTCGACAGCGTCTCGCGCGTCTCGCACGTCTCGCACGCCTCGCACGCCTGGCGCCGCGTCGCGCCGGCGCGCTGCGCGCTCATGCGCCGCGGACGGCGCGGGACCGCCGGCGCGGCGCCGCCATGAGCGGCCGGAGGCCGTTCACGCAGGCGAGGACCGCGGAGCCGTTGTTCATGAGCGTCGCCATGACCGGGTTCAGCAGCCCGGGGATCGACAGCGCGTACGCGGCCGCGTTCACGGCGAGGATCATCGAGAAGTTCTGGTGGATGATGCGCATCGCGGCGCGCGAGATGTCGATCGCCTCGACGAGCTTGGACAGATCGTCCTCCACGAGGACGACGCCCGCCGTCTCCCGGGCGATCTCCGCGCCCGCGGAGACGGAGATGCCGATATCGGCGTACGAGAGCGCCGGCGAGTCGTTGATGCCGTCCCCGACGACCGCGACCGTGCGGCCCTCCTGCGTGAGCCGGCGCGTGATCTCCGCCTTGTCCTCGGGCAGCATCTCCGCGAAGAACCGCGTGATCCCGAGCTCGAGGGACACCTGCCGGGCCACCTCGCGGCTGTCGCCCGTCAGCATGACGATGTCGTCGATCCCGCGCTCGCGCAGGCTCCGGATCGTCGCGCGGCTCTCGGCCCGGATCGCGTCGCGGTAGGCGAGCGTGGCGACGTGCCGCCCGTCGACGGCGAGGAAGAGGAGCGATTTCGCCGTCGACTCGAGCGCCTGCCTGGCGCTGGCCTCGGTGCGGCAGGCGATGCCGAGCTCCTCGATGAAGCGCGGGCTGCCGAGCTGCACGACCCTGCCGAGGACCCTCGCCTGCACCCCCCGGCCGACGAGGTAGCGCGACTCCTCCCGGTCCGGGATCGACAGCCGCCACGCGTCGGCGAGCCGCAGCACCGCCTGCGAGACGGGGTGGGTCTGCCGCGCGGACACCGCGGCCGCGAGCGTCGCCGCCTCGCGCTCGGACAGCGCGTCGTGGACGAGGAAGTCCGTGACCTCGGGGACGCCGGAGGTCAGCGTGCCCGTCTTGTCGAAGACCACGGTCGACACCTTCGCGAGCTTCTCGATGTAGGCGCCGCCCTTGATGAGGATCCCGCGGCGCGCCGCGGCGTTCATCGAGGCGAGCACCGTGGTCGGCGCCGAGACGCGCGGGCCGGTGCCGAAGTCGATCGTCAGGATCGCGGACACGCGGCCGAGATCGCGCGTGGCCGCGAGCACGACGGCCGAGCAGGCGAGCGCCGGCGGGACGAGGCGGTCCGCCACGACCTCCGCGTAGTTCTGCGCGCGCGTCTCCAGCGCGGGCGCGCTCTCGATGAGCCGCGCCGTGCTCGCGGCGGTCGTGTCGCCGCCGACGCGCTCGGCGCGGATGTACAGCTTGCCGTCCTTGATGGCGGTCGCCGCGAAGCAGCGGTCGCCGGGGCCCTTGAGCACGGGCATCGACTCGCCGGTCAGCGACTGCTGGTCGACGAGCCCCTCTCCGTCCGTGACCGTGCCGTCGACCGGGATCACCGAGCCGGTGTAGACGACGAGGACGTCGCCCACGGCGAGCTCGGCCACCGGGACCTGCACCTTGGCGTCGCCGCGGACCACCCACGCGAGGTCCTTCTGGTACCCGAGCAGGCCGACGATCGCGCGCCGGGCGCGGGCCTGGGTGCGGTCGCGGATGTGGTCGCCGAGCGTGACAAGCCAGATGATCCCGGCGGCGTTGATCGCGTCCCCGGTCGCCACGGCCGAGGCGATCGCGAGGCTGTCGAGCAGGTCGACGTTGAGCTTGCGCTGCCGCACCACCGAGTCCCACGCCCGCTTGAAGATGGGCGCGCACGTCGCGGCGATGAACGGGTACGCGAGCAGCGGCGAGACGAAGCCGAGCGAGAGGAGCATCCCGGCGCTCGAGAGGTAGAGCGGGCGCCGCGCGACGGCGGACGCGCGGCGCGCCTCCCGGGCGTGGCGGGCGACGCGCAGCGCCCCGCGCGGGGCCGGCGCGGCGGAGGCCTGGGCGGCGGCGCGCACGATGGCGGCGACGTCCGCCTGCCGCGGGTCGTGCTCGACGACGGCGCTCGCCGCGCCCTCGGCGAGGCGCACGGACAGGACCCCCGGCACGGCGGTGAGCCCCGCCTCGAGCAGCGGGCCGAAGGCCGCGTCCCGGCGCAGGCGCGGGAGCCGCAGGCGGACCCTGCCCGGGATCGCGTGGACGACGTCGACGCTGCCCGCGCGGTCCACGACGGAGAGCGGCTCGGCCCCGCTCGACGGAAGCGCTGCCATCGTCACCCCGCCTCGCCGCCGGTGGGCGCCCCCGCGCTCGCGAGGAAGCCCTGGATGCGGCCGTGGTTCAGCACCACGAACGCGTCGAATCCATACTTGACCAGCGTGATCCAGTGAGGCGCGCTCGGGGCGCGCCGCAGGAGCACCTGGAGCAGCCCGGAGCCGACGAGGAGCCCGGGGATCACGATCTTGAGATCGACCTGCGGCGGCGGGACGACCTGCGACGCCGCGTTCAGCCGGTCCACGGCCTTGACGACGAGGCGCGCCGTCCGGCCCGGGCTCGGCGGCTCGACCGGCCCGGCGCAGCGCGGCGGCGGGGGCGCGAGCTCGTCGAGCGAGCCGCAGCCGCAGCCGGAGAGCTCGGGGATGCGCGCGAGCTCGGAGAGGACGTCCTCGAGCGGGACGTCCGGCTCGTGCTCGACGGTGAGGCTCGCGGCCCACGCGTTCTCCCGCGCGTCGACGACGCTCGGGCACGCGCGCGCCAGCTCCGCGATCTCCGCCGCCCGCGCCGGGTCCCGGCGGAGGGCGGGGACGCCGAGGCGCGCGCGCCCTGGAATGCAGTGAATGATGAAGACCCCTCGATCGCTCGGCATGGCACACCTCCCGGCCGGCGGAGGCCGGGTCACCAGGACAGCCCTCTCCTCAGCGCGCGGGCGGCTCCATCTCGACGCGCACCCCGGCGTCGGCGCTCTGCTGCTGCCGCGCCATCTCGTCCTTCACCTCGGCGACGAGGTCGGCGAGCCGCTCCCTGCCCTCGCCGAGCGCGCCCTTGACCGCCTCGAACGCGACGAAGCCGAGCCGCATGGCCCGCTTGACGGTCGGACGGGTGATCCTCGTCAAGCTGGCGAGACCAACACCGATGATGATGCCGAGCCCGAGGCGTTCCATCTCCCCTCCTCTCCTCGAATTACACGACCGGCGGCGCCGACAGGCGCGCGCCGCGGACGCATGGAATCACGGAATCACAGAATCATGAGATGACAGAGCATTTGAACCACAGAGGCACAGAGGGCACAGAGGGAGAGAGTCAGAACGAGAATCCCGCTCTCCGCGCCTCGGCGCGGCTGGTCCTCTGGAGTGTGGGCCGCGCGGGGCGCCAGGGCCGCGCGGCGCGGGCGCCTCGCGGCCACGACCTGGACGGGCGCACCCGCGCTGGCGGCGGCGCCGGATCCGGGATCATGAGAGGCCGCCTTCGAGCAAAACCCCCTGCTTCCGCGACTTCCGTGAGAGCACCCACAGGAATTTGTAACACCCTAGTCGCTCGATCGCCACGTACATTTCATGTCCACTCGACACCTGACTCAGGTGCTGGCGGAGCGTCCTGTCCGGACCTCCGGGCGAGGCGCGCCGCCACGTCGGCCACGTCGGCCGCCATGTCGGTCGCCTCGCCGGGCGCGAGTCCGCGCTGGTCGGGCGCGGGGCCGCGGGGGCGCCCGGTTGTCCGTCGCTTCCAGCCGGCGAGCGACCGTGGTAAATTTGTGGACATGCAAGCGGGGCAGCACGAAGAGCCCGCGAAGGAGGGCGGCGGCTCTCTGATCGCGGCGCTCCTTGCGGAGGCGGGGGTCGCGCCGGCCAGCGACGCGTACGAGGGCGTCAAGCGGGGCGTGGAGGTCGCGCTGGGCAAGGCGGTCCGCCGGCCGGAGGACGGCGCGGGGATCGACAACGCCCTGGTCGACCTGTGGATCGCCGAGATCGACCAGCGGCTGTCGCGCCAGATCGACGAGATCCTGCACCACCCGGTGTTCCAGCGGCTGGAGGCCGCGTGGCGCGGGCTCAAGTTCGCGATCGATCACATCGACTTCCGCGAGAACATCCGGATCGAGGTCCTCAATTGCTCGAAGGACGATCTGCTCGCAGATTTCGAGGACTCGTCCGAGGTGGTGAGGAGCGGCCTTTACAAGATCGTCTATTCCTCGGAGTTCGGCTCCTTCGGCGGCAAGCCGTTCGCGGCCGTCATCTCGAACTACGAGTTTGGCCCCGGGCCCCAGGACATCGCGCTCCTCCAGAAATGCGCGGCGGTGGCGACGATGTCGCACGCGCCGTTCCTGGCCGTCGCTGGCCCGCAGTTCTTCGGGCTCACGGACTACCGGAAGGTGCCGCACCTCGGCGACGTCAAGGCGCTCTTCGAGGGGCCGCAGTACGTGAAGTACACAGCGTTCCGCGAGTCCGAGGACGCGCGCTACGTGGGCCTGCTCCTCCCGCGCTTCCTCCTGCGCCTGCCCTACGGCGCGAGCACCGTCCCGGTCAAGGCGTTCTCGTACGAGGAGGACGTCGTCGGCGACCACGCGGCCTACTGCTGGGGCGCCCCGACGTACGCGATGGCGACCCGGCTCGCCGAGAGCTTCGCGCGCCACCGCTGGTGTCTGCACATCATCGGGCCGCAGTCAGGCGGCACGGTCGAGGGGCTCACGCTCCACGAGTACGAGGCGCTGGGCGCGATCCAGACGAAGATCCCGACCGAGATCATGCTGACCGAGCGCCGCGAGTTCGAGCTCAGCGAGGAGGGCTTCATCGGGCTCACGTTCCGGAAGGACACCGACAACGCCTGCTTCTTCTCCGCGAACTCCGTGCAGAAGCCCAAATTCTTCGGTCAGAGCGAGGAGGGGCGCACCGCGGAGGTCAATTACCGGCTCGGCACGCAGCTACCGTACATCTTCCTCGTCAGCCGGCTCGCGCACTACCTCAAGGTGATGCAGCGGGAGCAGATCGGCACATGGAAGGAGCGCGCCGATCTCGAGCGCGAGCTGAACGGCTGGCTGAGCCAGTACGTCGCGGACATGGATGTCGTGTCGCCCGCCGTGCGCTCGCGCAGGCCGCTCCGCAAGGCGCGGACCGCGGTGACCGAGGTCGAGGGGAGCGCGGGCTGGTACCGGGTGCACCTCGAGGTGCGCCCGCACCTCAAGTACATGGGGGCTTACTTCACCCTGAGCCTGATGGGAAAGCTCGACAAGGAGTGATGTAGCCCGTGGTTCCGGGCGGACGTACGGTCCGCGACCGCGCATCGCGTAGATCGTGCCCGCGTGATGCGCACCGCGCATCGCGCAGATCGTGGTAAAGCGCCACATGCGCACGCAACGACAGCCTGGAGCTCTCCTCGCGATCACCCTGGCCCTCTCTGCGCTGCCGGCCTGCGGCCCCGCCGCGAGCCCGCCGCCGCTCCCCGCCGGCGGCGCCAAGGCGACACCTGCGCCGCCCGCGCCGCAGGGCCTGCCGGTGGTCGAGACGCGGCTCGAGAACGTCGGGCTCGACGAGTCCGCGCTCGATCGCTCGGCGAACCCCTGCGAGGACTTCTACCAGTTCGCCTGCGGCGGGTGGCTGGCGAAGGCGGAGATCCCGGGGGACGAGCCTTACTGGATGCGGAGCTTCAACGAGATCGAGAAGCGCAACGAGGCGGAGCTGCGGCGCATCCTCGAGGAGGCCGCGCAGACCGGCGACCGGGATCCGGTGAGCAAGAAGATCGGGGCCTACTACGGGGCGTGCATGGACGAGGCCGCGGTCGAGGCCGCCGGCGTGAAGCCGATCGCGGACCTCCTCGCGAAGGCGCGGCGGGTGCGTGACGCGAAGGGCGTCGGGGCGCTCGTCACCGAGCTCCACGGCCGCGGCATCTGGGCGCTGTTCGACATCGCCGCCGCGCAGGACATGAAGGACGCGACGCGCGTCATCGCGCAGCTCGACCAGAGCGGGCTCGGCCTGCCGGACCGCGATTACTACCTCAACGAGGACGACAAATCGAAGGCGCTCCGCAGGACGTATGAAGAGCACGTCGCGCGGATGATGCGGCTCGCCGGGGCGCAGGAGGCCGCGGCGAGGAAGGCGGCGGCCGACGTGATGCAGGTCGAGACCGAGCTCGCGAAGGTCTCGAAGACGCGGGTCGAGCGCCGGGATCCGAAGGGGCTTTACAACAAGCTGGACCGGGCGGCGCTCGCGAAGGCGTCGCCGGACTTCCCGTGGGACGCGTACTTCCAGGGGCTCGGCCGCCCCGACGTCAAGGAGGTCAACGTGACCTCCGTGCGCTTCTTCGAGGGGCTCTCGCGGCTGCTCAAGGCGGCGAAGCCCGCCGCGTGGCAGAATTACCTGGCGTGGCACGTGGTGCGCTCGATGGCGCCCGCGCTGCCCAAGGCGTTCGTCGACGAGAGCTTCACGCTGCGCGCGGCGCTCACGGGGCAGCAGGAGGAGCGGCCGCGCTGGAAGCGCTGCGTGAGCGCGACCGACGACGCGCTCGGGGAGCTGCTCGCGCAGCCGTTCGTCAAGACGAGCTTCCCCGGCGAGAGCAAGCCGGCGGCCGAGGCGATGGTGCGCGAGATCAGCGGCGCGTTCGGGCGCGAGGTCCGGTCGCTCGACTGGATGGATGAGGGGACGAAGCAGCGCGCGCTCGCGAAGCTCGGCGCGATGGCGAACCTCATCGGGTATCCCGACAAGTGGAGGACGTACGACTTCGAGGTGGATCCGAAGGAGTACGCGAAGAACGAGCTCGCGTCGCGCGCCTTCGACGTGCGCTGGCACCTCGGGAAGATCGACAAGCCGGTCGACCGCGACGAGTGGCAGATGAGCCCGCCCGCCGTGAACGCCTATTACGACCCGCAGCGGAATCACATGGTGTTCCCCGCCGGCATCCTTCAGCCGCCGTTCTACAGCGTGAAGTCGGGCGTGGCGGTGAACCTCGGCGGCATCGGCATGGTGGTCGGGCACGAGCTCACGCACGGGTTCGACGACGAGGGGTCGCAGTTCGACGCGAAGGGCAACCTGGAGGACTGGTGGGCGAAGGAGGTGGGGGCGGCGTTCAGGGAGAAGACCGGCTGTGTCGAGGCGCAGTATTCGGCCTATGAGGTGCTGCCGGGGCTCAAGGTGAACGGCAAGCTGACGCTCGGCGAGAACATCGCGGACCTCGGGGGCCTGAAGCTCGCGTTCATGGCGTACCGGGAGATGCGCAAGGGCGCGGCGGAGCAGACGGTGGCGGGCGGGCTCACGGAAGATCAGCAGTTCTTCCTGGCGCACGGGCAGTCCTGGTGCGGCAAGATGCGCGACGAGGCGCTGCGGCTGATGGTGCAGGTGAACCCGCACTCCCCGCCGCGCTTCCGCGTGAACGGGCCGCTCGCGAACCTCCCGGAGTTCGGCGAGGCCTTCAAGTGCGCGCCCGGCACGCCGATGCGGCCGACCCGCACGTGCGCGGTCTGGTAGGCAGCGCGCCGGGCCGCGCGTTGCGGCGCGCGGCGTCCTCGGTTACAGGCAGGCCATGATCCTGATTGGCCAGTACGACTCGCCGTTCGTGCGCCGCGTCGCCGTGGCGCTCCAGCATCATGGGCTCGCGTATGAGCACCGCCCGTGGTCGGTGTGGGCAGACGCCGAGTCCATCGCGAAGTACAACCCGCTCCGGCGCGTGCCGGTGCTCGTCACGGACGACGGAGAGTCGCTCGTGGAGAGCGCGGCGATCCTCGACGCCCTCGACGGCATGGTGGGGCCCGAGCGCGCGCTCCTGCCGCCCTCGGGCGAGGCGCGCCGCGCCGGGCTGCGGGTCTGCGCGCTCGCCACCGGGCTCGCGGACAAGGCGGTGAGCCTGCTCTACGAGCACGTGCTGCGCTCCGGCGATCGCCGCAGCCCGGTGTGGGTGAGCCGCTGCGTCACGCAGATCGGCGAGACGCTCGATCTGCTGGAGCGCGAGCGCGCCGCCCGGCGCGGCGACGACTGGTGGCTGGGCGCCTTCAGCCACGCCGACATCGCGGTGGCCTGCGCGCTGCGCTTCCTCGGCGAGGCGCACCCGACCCTCACCGACGCCGCGCGGCGGCCGGCGCTGGCCGCGCTGGCGGCCCGCTGCGAGGCGCTCCCGGTGTTCGCCGCGGTGGTCCAGCCGCTCCACGTCGCCGTGTAGCGCTGGCATCGACAAGATCCCGCAACGGCTGATCAGGGCGCCGCGGCTGCCCGCTCACTCGTGGGCAGCCGCGCAGCCCCGCCCGCGCCGCGGCCGGCACGCCTCGCCGACCGCGCCTCCGCGCCGCCCGTCGGCCGCCCCGTACCGCTTTCCGCTCCGGAGATCGATGAGCACGGCGTTCACCGCGCCGATCTCCCCCTCGGTGAGGGGGTGACCGAGGGCCGCGAGCCCGTCGAGCGACGTCTGCGGGAAGCCGGGCTCGACCGTGACCTCCCCTGCCGGAGACGTGATCGAGATCCGCGGCGCGTCGACGGCCTCCTGAAGCGTCATCCGGTGATCGAGGAGGTTCATCACCACCTGCAGGACGGAGTTGATGATCGTGGCCCCTCCGGGAGAGCCGAGCGCCGCGAAGGGCTCGCCTCGCTTGAAGAGGAGGGTCGGCGAGATGCTGCTCCTCGGCCGCTTGAACGGCGCGACGTTGTTCGTGCCCGGCGCCGGGGCGGGCTGGCGATTGAAATCGGTGAGCTCGTTGTTGAGCAGGAAGCCATATCCAGGGACGGTGATGCCCGTCCCCCAGAGCTGCTCGATCGTCACGGTGCACGCGACCACGTTCCCCCAGCCGTCGACCACGCTGAAATGGGTCGTCGATCCCTCCTCGTGGTCGTCGGCGAGCGGCGCCGCGGGGACGCGGCCGTCGAACGGTAGAGGCTCGCCCGCCGCTGGCCTGGCCATCCGGGTCGTCTCCGAGATCATCGCGCTCCGCGTGGCCACATAAGGATCGGCGAGGAGGCCGGCCGCCGGGACGTCCACGAGATCGTCGTCTCCCATCCACACCGCCCGATCCGCGAACGCGAGGCGCATGCCCTCGATCATCACGTGCAGCGTCCTGGTCTCGCCGAAGCCGAACCCGCGGCGCTCGTTGCCGGCGGGGAACCGCTCGAGCATCTTCAGGATCTGGATCATCGTGAGCCCGCCCGAGGACGGCGAGGGCATCGAGGCGACGGTGAAGCCTCGATAATCGTCGATGACTGGCGTCCGGAGCGCGACGTCGTAGAGCGCGAGATCGTCGAGGGTCATCCGGCCTTCCCCGCCGTCGTACCGAGCGCGGCGCTGGGCGTCGACGATGGCCTCGGCGATCTCGCCCTCGTAGAAGGCGGCGGGGCCTTCCTGCGCGATGAGATCGAGCGTGCGGGCGAGATCCGGCTGGACGAGGATGTCCCCGGCCTGCAGCGGCGTGCCGTCGGGGCGCCTGAAGATCGCCCTGGTCTCCGGCTGGAGCGTCGTCCTCGCGCTCGCGGCGTTCTCGGCGACGAACTCGCTCACGGGGACCCCGACCTCCGCGAGCACGATGGCCGGATCGAGCGTCTCTGCCAGGGTGAATGTCCCCCACGCCTCCAGCGCCGTGGCGAGCCCGAGGACGGCGCCTGGCACCCCGACGGAGATTCCGCTGGTCGAGACCTCGGTGAACGACCCTCCGGCGAGCATGCCCACCTCGGCCGCCGCGGGCGCCTTTTCCCGGAAGTCGAGCGCGAGCGTCTCGCCGCTGTGCGCGAGGTGCACCATCATGAAGCCGCCTCCGCCGATCCCCGACGCGGGGGGCTCCACGACGTTCATCGCGAAGGCCATGGCGACCGCGGCGTCGATCGCGTTGCCGCCCTGCTCGAGGATCTGCGCGCCGACGTCGGCGGCGAGCGGATCGTTCACCGCGACCACGCCGCAGCGGCGTGATCTTGCACGGCATGACGGTGCATGAGCGCCGCGGCCCCTCGCGAGATCCGCCGTCGGCCCATCGGCTGGGTGGCTGTCCGGGGCGGGCGAGTGTCCAGCCCCCAGGGTTGGTGATGTCGCGAGCGCGAGGGCCGTGCCCACGACGATGAGGCAGAGCAAATCCTTTGACATGAGGATCTTCCTTCCGGCCGCCGGTGAACGCGAGCGGAGTCCCTTGTGATGGTTTCGCTTCGAGCGTTCCGCGGTCAAACGCATCGTTTCCGAGGCTGGATGAGCAGGCAAGCGTTTATAGAATGTTCCTGATTGCCATGTTCCGACCCGAACGTCGCGATTTCGTCAGGAAGCCGGATACCGATGTTCAAGCGGCGACGTGCGGGTGGATGGCATTCTCACCCCAAGGGTGTAGTCGCGGCGGCCCGCGAGGAGCGGAGAAGGAAGAGAGGACGAGGAGCGCCGCGGCGGCCGGGCGGCGCGGTCATCGATCGGAATTGCGCTCCGCGGAGAGCGCGCGCTGCGCGAGCGCGCGCAGGTCGGCGAGGCTGGCGCCCTCGAGCGGCGAGGCCTCGGCGTCCAGGGGCGCGGGGGCCGCGCCCTGGCCGAGCGCCTCGAGGAGCCAGCGCGCCGTGAGGACATCGCCGCCGATCCACGCGCGTGGCGGCGACGGCGCGCCGAGCGCGGCGGCCTCGATCCAGCCGATGGGCACCCGCGCGGCCACCGCGGGGCCGGCGCCCGGCGGCGCCGGGTCGTCGGGCGAGGCGATGGGCTGGAAGCGCTCGACCGCGAGCTCCGGCGCGCCGCCGCCGTCGGTCAGCGGGAGCCCCGCGCGGACGGCGACGGCCTCGATCACGACGCCCGCCAGCTCCTCGAGCGAGCGGCGCGCAGGGAGGACCTCGGCGAGCGCCGCCGGCGCCTTGCCCTGCCAGCGGTCGACCGCGCGCTCGTCCGGCGCCGCGAGCTCGGCCGGGATCGCGAGCGGCGCGTCGTGGCCCGCGAGGACCTCGATGAGCACCGCGCCGTCCTGCGCGGCGTCGACGCCGAGCAGCGCGGCGGGGCGGTGCTGCAGGGAGATCCACTCGCGCCCGAAGTAGTGCGCGGGCGCGCCCGCGCGGGCGAAGCCCCGGAGGAAGCCGCGCACGTTGCGGTTCAGGAGCGTGCGCGCCGTGGCGTCGGGCGCGAGGGCGGCGACGTGCGGCAGCGCGAGGGTCCAGACGACGCCGCGCCCGCCGAGGAACGCGGCCGTGCCCGTCGTGGCGCGCCGGAGCACCGGCGCGCCGCGCGCCGCGCAGGCGGCGAGGTCGACCACGCGCCCGGCGCGCTGGGCCGCGCCGAGCACCACGGCGGGGCCGTCGACGAGGCTGGCGGCGAGCCACGGGGCCGCCGCCGAGCGGGCGCGCTCGAGCAAGGCGGGGCCGAGCGCGAGGGCGTCCGCGAGGGGGCGGTGAGCAGGCGGGAGGGAGCACAGGGGCGTGGCAGGCATCGCGTCGAGTATCCTCCGTTGCGCCGAGGGAAGCGGCCCCTGCGCCGAGGACCGCGGCCCCTGCGCCGAGGACCGCGGCCCCTGCGCGGCGGAGCGGGCCGTGGCCGCCGGCCGAAGACGAGATCGGCCGGGCGGCGCCGGTGATAGCATCGCCGCATGACCGAAGAGGAGCTGGCAGAGCAGCGCGTCGGCACGCGGATCGGCCCATGGACCGCGGTGCGCGTCCTCGGGATCGGCGGCATGGCCAGCGTCTTCTACGGCATCCGCGCGGACGGGTGCGTGGCGGCGGTCAAGGTCCTGCACAGCGAGCTCGCCTGCATCGACGAGGTGCGAAAGCGGTTCTTGCGCGAGGGGCCGATCGGCAGCGCGCTGGCCGCGGTGGCGCCGCTCTGCGAGGGGCTGCCCCAGGTGCTGGAGTCGGGGGCGACGGACGACGGCGTCGTCTACATGGCCATGGAGCTGCTCGAGGGAGAGACGGTGTTCGACCGCATGGTCCGGCACGGGACGCTCCCTGTCGGCCAGGTCATCGCGCTCGCCGAGCGGGTCCTCGACGTGCTGATCGTGGCGCACGACCACGGCATCGTTCACCGCGATCTCAAGCCCGAGAACCTGCACATCGGCAACGACGGGCGCGTGCGGGTGCTCGATTTCGGCCTCGCGCGCGTCCTCGATCCGCTGCTCGAGAACGTCGCGGGCGTGCCGGAGATGACGAAGACCAGCACGGGCGTGTCGATCGGCACCGACGACTACATGGCGCCCGAGCAGGCCCTGGGCCTGATCCGCGAGATCGACGGCCGCACCGATCTGTTCGGCCTCGGCGCGACGATGTTCCGCCTGCTCGCGGGCCGCACGATCCACGGCAAGCTGGAGGACGCGCGCCTGCTCATCGCCGTCGCCACGGAGAAGGCGCCGCCGCTCGCGCAGCACGCCCCCACGGCGCCCCCCGGCCTGTGCGCCGTCGTCGACCGCGCCCTCGCCTTCCTCAAGCACGAGCGCTACCCCGACGCGAGGACGATGCGCGCCGACCTCGCCGCCGTGCGCGCCGGCCGCGAGCCGCCCTATGCGACGGCGGCGGCGAGAGGGCGAGCCTAGAGCGCCGAGCCGCTGATGAGGCCAGCAGCGGAGCCGCTGGCCCGTCTCATCGTGGTGTTCGTGGCCCAGGTGGGTTGAAGTCGCGGTGTTCGTGGCCCAGGTGGGTTGAAGTCGCGGTGTTCGTGGCCCAGGTGGGTTCTGGGATCAGCCCGGGAGCGGAATCCACGGGAGCGGGATCCAGAAATCGACGGGCTGCTCGCCGGCCTTGAGGTTCGACCTGATCCGCAGGCCGTGCGCGGGCCGCGCGGCGGCCTCGCGGCTCGCGCCGGTCTCCTGGCTCGCACGGATCAGCTCATCGGGGTGGCTCGGTGTGATGCTGTTCATCGTCATGACTCCCATCGAGCACTGCGCCTCCGAGGTGGTCTCGGACGATGCACCGCGCTCGGTGTCCGCCAAGCATGGGCGGTGCCAGCGCAGAAAGCCGGCGCGACCGGCCTGGCACGTGGTCTGCAATGCGCGCTCGGCGGGCGCTGTTCCAGCCGCGCGTCGACCGCGCCCCCAGGAGGCACCGTGGAGTTCTTCGACCAGCTTGGCACGCTCATCCAGCGACGCTGGCGCGCGCGCGACTTCGAGCCCGGCGCGTTCGCCGAGATCGCCGCCGCTGCGCTGCGCAAGCTGCCCCCCTGCGATCACACAACCTACCGCGACGTCGTGGACGCGTTCGTCTTTGACGACGCGCTGCCCGTGCAGCCGCCCGATCCCCGCTTCGGCCAGCCACAGATCGTCGTTCACGAGGCGCCGGACTTCTACATCGAGGTCCTCTGCTGGGTCGACGCCACGACAGCGATCCACCAGCACAGCTTCGCCGGCGCGTTCTGCGTCCTCGAGGGATCGAGCCTGCACACGACCTACGGCTTCACCCCGCAGCGGACCCTCGGCAGCACCCTCGAGATCGGCGCGCTGAGGTTCCTGGCGAGCGAGCGGCTGCGCGCGGGCGACGTGCGCACCATCGCGCCTGGTCGCGCGTTCATCCATGCGCTCTTTCACCTCGATCGGCCGTCGATCAGCGTCGTCGTGCGGACGCGCAGGCAGGCCGACCTGGGCCCGCAGTGGAGCTACCTCCCGCCGGCGCTCGCGCTCGACCAGCGCGCCGAGGAGCAGCACCCGACGCGCGCGCGGGTCGCGCAGCTCCTGACGGCGCTCGGGGCGACGGACCCGGCGGGGTATGATCGCCTGATCGCGCGTGCCATCGCCGAGAGCGACCTGGCCACCGTGTGGCTGGCGGCGCGGCACGCGCACGGGGCGGCGCGGAAGGCGCCGTACAGGAGGTCGGAGGCGTGGCTTGACGCGGTGCTCGGGGCCGCCGCGGTCCGCTTCGGCGGTTCGGCCGGCCCGCTGCTCGCGACGCTCGACGGGGCGGCGCGCGCCGAGGACCTGATGCTGCGCCGCGCGGACGTCCACGACCCTGATCTCCGCTTCTTCCTCGCGCTGCTGCTGAACGTGCCGACCCGCGCGGAGCTGCTCGACCTCGTGGCCGCGCACGCGCCAGGTGATCCGCGCGCGACGGTGATGCGCTGGATCCGGGCGCTGACGACCGCCCGCGCGCCGAACCACGCGGTCCTGCTGGAGCTCGAGCTCGAGCTCGACGCGCCGATCGACGACATGCGCGTCGCCGACCTGCTGCACGCCACGATCGAGGGCATGCTCGACGGTCACACCGGCGACGCCCTCGCCGCGCGCGTGGCGTCCGTGAGCGGCGCGCTGCCCGCCCTGCGCGATGCCATCGCCGACCTCGCGGCGCGGTTGCGCACGGGCTCCCTCGCGCCGCTCTTCGTCGACTAGCCGTCGCGGGGCATGGGACCTCGGCCCTCCGGGTCTGGAGGGGGCAGCCACCAGCGAGCTGGAGGGAGCGACCGCCACGCCGCCCCTGCGGCGTAGACAGCTCCCGAGCGACTGTATAAGGATCATGCCGGCTCTCAGGCGTCGTGACATTGCGGCGACCCGCGCATCGAATCAGCGACACCCGAGCGCGACAGCTCGTCTTGTGAGCATTTCACCCCTCGCGTAGCCTTGACGGATGCGGAGCTCCTTTCCCCTGTGGCTTGCGCTCGCCCCCCTCTCGCTCGGATGCGCCGATCTCCTCGGGATCAACGACGTGACAAGAGACCCCGGTCTGGGCGGCGGGAGCAGCGATGGCGGCGGGAGCAGCGATGGCGGCGGCGGCAGCGATGGCAGCGATGGCGGCGGCGGCAGCGGCGGGAGCGACGAGGGGCGGCCTCCCACGACGCCTGTCCCGAGGCTGCCGCTCCAGGATGCCGCGGTGGGCTCGATGCGCGTGCCCGACACCCGTCGACCCACCTTCGTCTGGGAACCCTCGGTGTCGGCCGGCGAGCGTGCCATCGAGTACACGATCGAGCTCAGCGAGGACCCTTCGTTCGCCGCGCTCCTCGCGACCGAGACGACGACGGCGACGCGCTGGCGGCCGGCCGCCGATCTCGAGGGCTCCGCGGCTCCTCCCGTGGGCAGCCGCGTGTACTGGCGGGTCCGCGCGTGCGCGGGCGACGCCTGCTCCGCTCCCTCTGCCGTCCGACGGATCAACGTGGGACGGGGCCACCGCGATCTCGACGGCGACGCCTTCGACGACATCCTCGTCGGCGCGACAGGTTACGCGGTCCCGGGCTACATCCCTTGCGGAGCCGCTTACGTGTTCCTGGGCGGAGCAGGCGACGGCTTCGATGCGGCGTCCGACGGGCTCCTGCTGGGGGTGAACATGAGCGGAACCCCCATCGAAGCGGCCGGGTTCGGGAGCACCGCGGCCACCGCGGACGTGAACGGCGATGGGTTCGCCGACGCCCTGATCGCGGCAACGGCGTTCGGGGACGACAAGGGCTTCGTCCGCGTGGTCTTCGGGAGCTCCACGGATCCGGGGACGTGGCCTCCGGCCCAGGACCTCTCGGGGAGCCTGCCTGGCGACAATCGCAGGTTCGGTGAAGCGCTGGCGTCCGGGGACATCGACGGTGACGGCTACGCGGACGTCGTGGTCGGCGCCCCGGGGCAGGGCCCCCCCATCACGAGCGACCCCGGCAGCGCCTACGTGTTCCCGGGCGGCCCCGATGGCCTCGATCGCGACGCCAGCGTGATGTTCACGGGGGTGCAGAGCTCCAGCGCGTTCGGCACGTCGGTCGCCTCGGCGGACTTCAACGGCGATGGTTTCTCGGACGTCGCGGTCGGCGCGCCTGGCAGCCAGCGCGTCCATGTCTATCTCGGCTCGGCCGGCGCGTTCGACACCGTACCTGACGGCCTCCTGGTCGGTGAGGGAGAATTCGGCCTTTCGCTCGACGCAGGGGACGTCAACGGAGACGGGTTTGCCGACCTGCTCGTTGGAGAGCCGGTGAGCAGCATGGCTCTCCTGTTCCTCGGCGGGCCGGGAGCGGAGTTCGACGCGACCGCCGACCTCGAGCTCCACGGTGAAGGGCCGTCCGACCGCTTCGGTCAGACGGTCTCGTCGGGCGGGGACCTGGACGGGGATGGCTTCGCCGAGGTGCTCGTTGGCGCGCCGGAGGTCGGGGCCTCCGGCAAGGTGTACGTGTTCCGCGGCGGCGAGAGCCTCGACGCGGAGCCCGACGCCGCGATGACCCCGCGGCGCGGGGGCGCGGTGGAGACGGAGCTCTCGCGCGCCGGCGATTTCAACCGCGATGGCCTCGGGGACGTCGTCGTGGCGTTCGGCGACGCCCGCCGGGAGGTGCTCGTGTTCCTCGGCGGCAACCTCGCCGACAGCGCCCAGGCGGCCCTGGAAGGGGCGGGCGCGACGAGCGACGAGGCCTTCGGATCGGCCGTGTCGCCCTAGCCGGCGCGAACGGGCGCAGCGCGGCGGCCGATCTTCGAGGAGCTCCTGGGCACGGGCCTGGAGCGCCGATCAGCCTGAAACAACGAGGAAGAAGAGATTTGAACCACAGAGGCACAGAGGACACAGAGGAACAACAATAGAACTCTGTGCCCTCTGTGCCCTCTGTGCCCTCTGTGCCCTCTGTGCCCTCTGTGCCCTCTGTGCCCTCTGTGGTTCGTTTTCTCGGGGTTTCGCCTGTTCGGTATCCGAGAGACTCCAGGGTCGGGGCGCGTTCGGGGCGACGCACCTGAGATCGACGTGATCCCAGCCCGGGCGTGAGCTCTCCCCGGCGCGCTGGACGCTGCTGTCAGCCACTGTTTGCTCGCGGGTAAGGATCTCCCGGGCGGCGCGAGGGCCTCGATGGACTCGAGCCTCTCGCTCGTGCCCCGTCGCTGCCTGCTCTCGCGGGGTCCGGTCCGCGCCGCCAGGGCGCAGGCCGAGACCGATGCGTTTCGCGCCGACGGCACCTCACCCACGCCCACTGACGCGCCTCGGGTGCGACACGCCATCGACGTGAATGTATTTTGTACAACAATTCTGGAACCGCAATTTTCGCCCAAAGAGTTAACAAAGGTTGCACAAGCATGAACAAACGATATTAACCGGAGCGCTCGCCGCACAAACAAAAGTGAGCCAGAAAACACTCGACCGTCGCTCGAAGGCGACGTTCAGGAGGTTCGACCGTGAAGCAAGATCTCCTCCGTTCACCGCATGCGCTGCTGGGCGCTGCGCTCGTGGTTTCGGCCCTCGGAGGGCTTGGCGCCTGTCAAGGAGACGAGGACGAGGGCGCCCCGGAGGCGTTCGTGGCGCCGGGTCGCTGCGTCTATACGAGCGCCATCACCCAGGCCGAGGAGTGCCGCGATTACACCGGCACAGGCTGGACCGCGGAGGCTGCGGAGGCCGACTGCAAGGCGCTCCAGGGCGGCACCTTCGCGGCGGGGGCGAGCTGCGCCTATCCGCAGGCGCTCGGCCGGTGCGTGCTCGGCGGCGGGACCGAGGACGAGTACAGCATCGTCCTGCCCGGCGACGACGCGAGCCAGTGCGCCGCGACCCAGCGCGGCTGCGAGGTCTTCGGCGGCGGCCGGTTCGAGCCCGACGCCTGCCAGGGCGTGACCGAGGAGACCGGCGGCAGCGGGATCGGCACGGGGGGCGCCGTCTTTCAGTGGCCCGAGCAGGTCTGCGTCGATCCGAAGGACGGCGAGCCGGCAGGGCAGAGCGACGGCAAGGTCTGCACGTTCGGCACGATCTCGGCCTGCACCGAGCCCGGCCGCCTGTTCACCGACTATGCGTCGTGCGAGCCGGTCCTCACGCAGCGCCCCTACTGGCCCGCGCCTCCCTCCGACTTCAAGACCCCGAGCGACGACCCACGCCTGTCCGACCCGGAGTGGCTCGGCGAGCTCGCGTGGGTCACGGAGCAGACCGAGGCGTGCGGGTGCGTGTGCTGTCACTCGGAGAAGGCCGCGCCGGCCACGGGGACGTCGAACTGGTACATCGAGGCCGGGCCGGTCTGGACCGACAGCTTCTATCCGACGGGCCTCGCGCTGGCCGCCGGCTGGGTCTCCTCGGCGGCGCTCGGCGCGTATCCGGCCGATCAGAACAACGGCTTCTCCCGCGACACCGCCGGCCTGCCCACCACGGACCCGGCGCGCATGATCGCGTTCTTCGAGGGCGAGCTCGAGCGCCGCGGATACACGAGGGAGGATTTCGCGGACATGACCCCGTTCGGCGGGCCCATCCATGAGCAGAGCCTGTACGAGCCGAGCGATTGCGCGGCAGGGGAAGGCGTGGACGCCGCCGGCAAGGTCACCTGGGCCGGCGGCGACGCCCGCTATGTCTACGTCCTGTCGGCGGACGCCGCGAACCCGGGCGCTCCGCCCAACCTCGACCTGCCCGAGGGGACGATCTGGCGGCTCGACGTGCCCTGGCAGGCCGAGCCCGTGAAGAGCGGTATCACCTACGGCGAGGTCCTGCCGAACACGAAGCAGGGCTATCCCGCCCAGGGGAGCCCCGAGGAGCTCGTCCCGGGGACGAAATACTACCTGTATGTGTGGGCCGACGTCGGCATCCCGATCACGCGGTGCCTGTTCGAGGTCTCGCCCTGAGAGAGCGCGCGAGGGCGCGGCGACGTTCCCTCTCCGCGTCGGGAGAGGGAGCGTCGCCGTGGCCACCGATGGATCACCTGGGGAATCCCCTCATGGTGCAGCCCTTTCCAGCGGGGAAATTGAACAGGGAGGCGGGGAGGCGGGGAGTATCTTGAAGATTCCCTCCCCGCCTCCCCGCCTCCCTGTGATTATTCTCCGAAGAATTCGAGGGGATGCCTCAGGTGGATCCGATGACGCTCGCCTCGTTGAAGCGATAGACCACCGTCCCCAGGGCGTGCACGTCCCCCGTCGCCGGGCTCGTGACGGTGACGTCGATCCAGTGCACACGGTCCTTGTGCGCGCGGACGGCGGCGCGCGCGACCAGATCCGCCGCCGGCAGCGGTCCCAGGATCTGGGCGTGCAACGCGATGGTGGCTCCGCCTGCCCCGGCCGTCGCCGGGACGACCGTCCATGGACATGTGGCTCCCGCCGCGTCGAGGAGCGACAGGACCGCGCCCTCGTGCACGCTGCCGGTGCGGTCGAGGTTCACCGGCGCCGCGCTCAGCGAGAGCTCGACGGCGCCGCGCGCCGCCCCTGCGAGGCTCACGCGGCGGCGCGACAGAAACGGGCTGGCCGCGATCGCCTCCTGGATCGCGCTCTCGACCTCGCGCGACGCGCTGCCCAGCGGGCGTTGCGATGGTCCGGCGATCTCTGCCGGACCCGGCGAGGTGCCTTGACGGACGATCGAGGACGCGAGGGCGATCGCATTGCCGTCGGCGTCGGTGATCCGCGTCTCGAAGAACTCGAGCTCGCGCGCCCGGCGCACGGATCGGGTCTCTGCCACCACCGGTTTGCGCGCCGCGCGGACGTAGTCGACATGCAGCGATACAGTGCGGAGCTCCGCGGCGGCCGCACCGCGCGCACGCATCGACGAGGACGTGGAGATCGGAACCAGCGACGCCAGGGCGCCGCCGTGGATGTGCCCGAACATCGTGTTGCGTTCCTCGAACGGGAGGGCGAGGACGACGGCGGCCTCGCCGGGTTGCAGCGAGACAGCGAGGTCTTGCGCGTAGGGCGCGTCGATGGGCGAGGGGGAGATGTCGTTCGTCATCGGGGCTCCTCGGTAGCGTGCCAGCAGCGGTGAGGAAATCCGGGGAGATGCCTCCCGCGGTCGGCGCGCGATCCGCAGATGAACCCGGGCGGCGACGTACGGTAGCCTCACCAGCGTGGATCCGTCCGCCCCCGTCGCCCGGTACCTGCCGACCCTCGGGCGCGCCCGCGCGGAGGGCCTCGAGCTGCCGCCCGGCGACCCGGCCGAGGAGCGCCGCGTGGCCGCGCTGGTGGTGCTCGCGTCGATCGTGCGCCGCGAGGGCTGGGCCGAGGTCGTCGACCTCAGCCCCGAGGCCGCGCAGCAGCTCGAACGGGGAGAGCCGCCGCTGCCGGACGCCTTCGAGGCCCGCGCCCACCGGCGCCTGGCCGAGGACCTCGGCTCCCGGCCCTGCACCGCGTGCCTCGGCGCCGCCGCAGCGCCGGCGGACGCGGGGGCCGCCGGCGCTGCGCCGGCCCGATGCGCGTCCTGCGAGGGAGGCGGCCGCGTGCGGCGGGTGCGCCTCCGCCACGTGCACGACCGCCCGATCGAGGTGCGCGAGCTGTACGCCCCGCCCGAGATGTCCTTCGTGCCCGCGCTGTTCTCGTTCGAGGGCACCCTGAAGCGCTCCCTGGGCGCCGCCGATCCCCCCGAGCCCCTGCGCTGCCTCGACCTCCGCCCCCGCGCGGTACGAACCGCCTACAGGGGCGGCGGCGACCGGGTGGTCGAGCCGGAATTTTACAACCACCGATTTGCCGGCACCGTCGAGATCGCGGCGGCCGCGCTCGCCGCGCTCGCCGCCGGCGGCCGCGTCGTGGCGCAGGCGGTGCGCGCCTACGCGTGGCCGCTGCTCTGGCTGCGCTATGGCCCCGGCGAGCCCGCGCGCGACGTGGTCGTCTTCCCCGACCCCGCCGGCGCGCTCCAGGTCTTCGCGGGCGCGGCCCAGGGCGGGCGCGAGGGCGCGCCGCGGGAGAAGCAGCACGCACGCGGATAGACACGCGGATAGGCAGGCTCCCGCCCGCGCCCCCCTCGCCCGCCCCACCTCACTCGGCGGCCGACGGCCGCGACCCCGGACCGGGCTGGATCCCCGGCTCCCCCGCCTCGACCGTCCCCTTCGTGGGATCGAACGACCGCCCCGTCCAGAGCCCGAAGACGAACCAGCCGAGCAAGAGCGCGCCCAGCGCGAACGCCGTGTCGCCGAGCACCCGCATCCAGCGCAGCGCGTCCATCAACCCCGTCTGCAGGAACTCCGCCGACCGCGCATACCAGGTGCCGTGCTCGACAGCGGCCCACGCCTGCAGCAGGCCGATCGGCAACAGGCTCAGGAGCACCATCGCGGCGAGGCCGCCGTTGATCAGCCAGAACGCGGCGGCGAGCGCGCGCTCCTTCCACGCGAGCCCGGGCCGGAGCGCGCGCAGGCAGAAGAGCATCAGCCCGAGGCCCAGCATCCCGTACACGCCGAACAGGGCCGTGTGGCCGTGGACCGGCGTCGTGTTGAGCCCCTGCATGTAATAGAGCGCGATCGGCGGGTTGATGAAGAACCCGAACAGCCCCGCGCCCACGAGGTTCCAGAACGCCACCGCCACGAAGAAGTAGATGGGCCACCGGTAAGCGCTTATCCACGCCGCCCGCTCGGCCCCGCGCGCGATACGGACGTTCCCCCACGCCTCGAAGCCGATGAGGACGAGCGGGACGACCTCGAGCGCGCTGAACGCGGCGCCGAGCGCGAGCACCTCGCTCGGCACCCCCGTGAAATAGAGGTGGTGGAACGTGCCGATGATGCCCCCGGCGAGGAATATCACCGTCGAGAACAGCACCGCGCGCGTCGCCGGCGCCACGCGGATCAGCCGGAGACGCGCGAAGAGGAACGCGATCACGACCGTGGCGAACACCTCGAAGAACCCCTCGACCCAGAGGTGGACGACCCACCAGCGCCAGTACTCGGCCGTGACGAGCGGGCTGCGCTGCCCGTACATCAGGCCGGCCGCATAGAAGAGCGGGATGGCGAGGCTCGCCAGCGCGAACAGGAGCAAGAGCGGCCGGCTCTCGTCGCGGCGGGCCAGCGCCGGGCGCAGCGCCCGCATCATCAGCCAGAACCAGAAGACCAGGCCGCCGAAGAGCAGGATCTGCCAGAAGCGGCCGAGATCGACGTACTCGTAGCCCTGCGCGCCGAACCAGAACCAGTACTCGCCGAGCCGCTGCTGGATGCCGAGCCACTCGCCCGCGAGCGAGCCCACCACCACGAAGAGCAGCGCGGCGAAGAGCACGTTGACGTAGAGCCGCTGCCCTCTCGGCTCGACGCCGCCCACCGCGGGCGCGACATAGAGCCCGGTCGCGAGCCACGATGTCGCGATCCAGAAGATGCCGATCTGGACATGCCATGTCCGCGCGACGGAGTACGGCAGCCAGCGATCGAGCGGGATGCCGTAGAAGCCCGACCCCTCCACGCCGTAGTGCGCCGTGATCGCGCCGAGCGCCACCTGGACGACCCAGAGCGCCGCGACGACGAAGAAGTACTTCACCGTCGCCCGCTGCGAGGGCGTCGGGCTCAGGCCGAGCAGCGGATCCCGCCCGGGCGGCGACGCTGCCTCAGGCTCATGCTCCCTCGACGCAAAATACCACACCATCCCGCCGACCCCGGCGAGGAGCAGGACGAAGCTCACCACGCTCCAGACCACCGCCTCGCCGGTCGGCCGGTTGCCGACGAGCGGCTCGTGCGGCCAGTTCTGCGTGTACGAGACGGTCTCTCCGGGGCGCTCCGCGGCGGACGCCCAGGCCGTCCACCAGAAGAAGGCCGCCATCGCGCGCTGCTTCTCGGCGTCGACGAGCGCGCCCCGCGGGATCGCGTACTCGTCCCGGCCGTCGCCGAAGACGCTCGCGTAATACGCGGCGAGCACGTCGAACGCCTCGGCGCGCGCGGGATCGATGGAGATCGTGCCCTGCGCGGGGTCGTAGGTGTTCCGGCGCATGCGCTCCTGGAGCCGCGCCTGGAGGGCCGCCTGTCGCTCGACGTCGAGCGCGGCGAACGAGGAAGCGCCCTGATCCCGCGCCCACCGGTCTAGGACGAAGACGGCCTCGCGATGGAGCCAGTCGGCGGTCCAGTCCGGCGCCACGTAGGCGCCGTGACCCCAGATCGAGCCGATCTGCTGGCCGCCGATCGACTGCCAGACGTTCTGCCCGTCCTGGATGGTGCGGCCCTCGAAGAGCGTCCGGCCCTCGGTCGTGACCACGCGCGCCGGGATGGGCGGCCCCGCGAGGACGGCCCGGTACCCGACACCCCCGAGCACGGCAAAGGAGGCCAACACGACGACCGCGAGGGCTATCCAGAGCTTTCGGTACTCCATTGCTGATCTCCAGTCTCGTGCCGCTGCTCACCTGCGCTGCGCACGCGGGCGCAGCGGAACGGCCCCCGAGTAAGCACAAGATGGACCAGCGCGCAATACCGTGGCCGTGGCCGAGGGCGCGGCGCTGCGGCCACGGCGGTGCGGGCCCGGCAGCTCCGGAGACGCGGCGTCAGGGAGCCAGCCGGCTCATCCCTCCAGGCGAGGGAGCCGAGGCGCGGTGTTCGGACCCGACGCCGTCACCGCACGACGTGCAGCATCCCCATCATGCCGGCGTCGGCGTGGTCGAGGATGTGGCAATGAAACATCCACATCCCGGGCCGGTTGTCGTAGCGCACCACGAAGCGGGTCGCGCCGTCGACAGGCACGTTCACCGTGTCCTTCCACTCCAGCGGCCTGACCGGCTGACCGCCTGGGCCGAGCACCTGGAAGAAGAAGCCGTGCAGATGAAACGGATGGTCGAAGACCATCGTGTTCTCGACCGTCCACACCGCTGTCTCTCCCACCGCGGCCACGAGCGGCTCCGCCTCCCACGAGGGCACGCCGTTGATCCCCAGCACGAGGTCGCCCGGGCCGTCCCGCTGCGTGAGCTGCAGATCGACGCGCCTCGCGCCCGCCGTGTCGAGCGGCGCGATGGCCCGCGCGACCTCGGGGAGCGGCTCGTCCTCGGCCGCGGGCTCGTCCGCGAGGCGGAGCCGGAAGGCCTCGACCTCGGGCCGCCCGAAGGTGGCGCCATAGCCGCGATCATAAGGCACCCAGCGCACGGGGAGCGTCGCGCCGGGCGCGCCGCGGGGCTCGATCAGCACGTCGGCGCGCTCGCCGGGGGTGAGCAGGATGCGGTCCGTCTCGACCGGGTGCTCCAGCAGCCCGCCGTCGCCGCCGATGCGGGTGAAGCGATGTCCGTCGATCGCGAGCTGGTAATAACGTGACCTGGCCGCGTTGACGAGCCGCCACCGCTGCCGCAGCCCGGCGCGCGCCTCGATCACCGGGTTGACGCGGCCGTTGACGAGCAGGACGTCGCCCTCGCGCCCGAACAGCGTGCCGAAGCTCCCGCCCGTGTCCGGCGGCACCAGCGCGCCGTCGTCCTCCACGCCGATGTCGCTCAGCACGAGGACGAGCTCGTCCCCGAGCGCCGCGGGCTCGGCCGGATCCTCGACGAGCAGCGCGCCGTACAGGCCATTGCCCGCCTGCGCGGCCGAGTCGACGTGCGGGTGATACCAGTAGAGGCCCGCGTCGGGGACGACGAAGTCGTAGGTGAAGCTGCCGCCCGGCACGGTCTCGGGCTGGCTGTGCCCGGGCGCGCCGTCCATCTCCGCCGAGAGCCGCACGCCGTGCCAGTGAACCGTCGTGGGCGCCGGGAGCTCGTTGCGAAAATGCACGATCACCCGATCGCCGATCCGGGCGCGGATCATCGGGCCAGGGATCCCGCCATCGTAGGTCCAGGCCGGCGTCCGCAGGCCGGGGACGATCTCCACCTCCTCGACGCGCGCCGTCAGATCGACCTCGACGACCCCGGCCGTTGCATCGCGATCCACCGCAGGGCGCAGCGCCACCGCGCGATCCCACCCCTCGGGCTGAGACGGCGGCCCCCCCGCGCAGCCCGACGCGGCCACCAGCAAGAGGCAGAGAGGAAGGCCCGTGTTCTCGCTCGACATGACGCGCGTCGAGCTTACCATCCCGTCCAGGGCCGAAAAAGGACGCCGTACCCGCAAATACTGCCGTGTGGCGCCGCGTCATACACGCGTGACACGCTGCGTAGCGCCGTCGAGCCCCAGTCCTTCGCCCGGCAGAGCGCGGCCAGCGCGCTCGTGCCCGGAAACACTTCATCGACGGTGGCCGCGCGGCGGCCTCCGCCGGCGGTCTCGGCGCTCTCGGCGGGAGCGAATGGCGTGCAAGGGGCTGGCTTCATTCCTGGACGTCCGTGCGGACAGACGAGCAAACGCGTCCTGCGACGTCAAGTCCATCACCCCTGCGCGATCTCCGCACGAGCGCGCCGAGCGCGCCTTGGCGAGCTCGTCAGACGTAGCGCCCGACCGCGTCGAGCAGCGCGATGAGATCGATGGGCTTCTTCAGGATATCGACGTGTCCGAGCTCGGTCGCGCGCGGCGCCGCCCCGGCCGTGAGCACGATCACGGGGACATCGGCGATCGCGGGCGTGCGGAGCTGCTCTGCGCGGAACGCATATCCATCCATGACAGGCATCATCAGATCGAGCACGATGAGCGCCGGAGTCGGCGCCTCGCGGAGCCGGGCCAGCGCCTCCGCGCCGTTCCCGGCCGTCATCACCCGATAGCCCTCCTCCGACAGGACCTCGACGAGCGCCTCGCTGACGCCGCGGTCGTCTTCGATGACGAAGATCACGCCCTCTCGCGAGGGGTCACTCCCCAGCTCAGGTCCGCGCGGGACATCCGCGCTGTCCCCCCCGCGCGCTCCGTTCGCGTCCATCGAACGACCCCATAAGCCTTTCCTCCGCAGCGCGCAATTTGAATCGCGCCGCGCGGGTCGAGGGCGCGCGCCGACGGATCGACCATGGATGCGCTCATGACGGTACGCGAGGCGGGCTCTTCCGGGTCGGCGAGGCGCGCCCCGGTCACGATGACCGCGGTACGAGGGCTGCATGCGCGCTGGGCATGAACGCGCACGGCATGAACGTCGCCGTGATCTTCTATTCTCTCCACGGCGATACGGCCGCGCTGGCGGCCGCCGTCGCGCAGGGCGCCGAGCAGGCCGGGGCGACCGTGCGGCTCCGGCAGCTCGAGGGCCTCGCGCCGCCGCAGGACAGGTGGAGCTCGAGTGAGCGGATCCGTGCCACGCGGGAGCGCCTCGCGTCCGTCCCGCTCGCGCGGCACGCAGACCTGTTCTGGGCGGACGCCATCGCCCTCGGCTCGCCCGCGCGCTACGGCGCGATGAGCGCGGAGCTCCGCCGCTTCCTCGACGGCCCGGGGCAGCTCGCGGGAGACCTCGCCGGCAAGGTGGCCTGTGTGTTCTGCTCTCCGTCTCCGATCCAGGGCGCCCAGCGCGCCGCGCTCCACGCGATGATAACCTCGCTCCTCCGCCACGGAGTCATCGTCCAGGCGCCGGCCCGCGCGCAGATGGATCCGGCGGAGACGACGAGCGCGGCGGCGCGCCGCGGCCCGCCGGGCGGGCTCGATCTCGCCCTGGCGCGCGCCCTCGGCCGCCGGCTCGCGCTGCTCGAGGATCGGATTCACGGATAGGCGCGGAGACCCGGCCGATCCGTCGGCCTGTGCCGTGACCGCGCCGGCGCCTCGGGCCCTGGAGTCCCGGACAAGGGCGCAGCAAATCAGCAGGAGCTCGCCTCGCTTTCCGGCGCACGGGAAGAGCGCGGCCGCGATGGGCTGTTACACCTCGGTACCTCGCTACTGGTCGGAACCGATGGACTGCCAGGCATCGCCCTAAGGGGCCGCCGGCGCTCACCTCAGCCGTAGACAGGAAGAAAGCCCAACCATCCAATGAGCGCACAGGCTCAGCGCAAGAACTATCGCCCTTCGCCGCCGCGGCGCGAAGGAAGGATATCGAGGCTCTCCCTGAGGAGCACCGCGCAGCGGCTCGCCGCGCCCAGCCGTTCGGCGGGCGCGGAGCGGCTCCGGTTCTTCCTCCGGGTGGGCGCCTATTTCAAGGGCGAGTGGGCGCGCATCGGGGCGCTCTCCCTGCTGGTCTGCGTCTCCATCGCGATCAGCCTGCTCCAGGTGTGGCCGGTCGCCGTGATCGTGGACCTCATCTCGAGCGGGCCGCGCGAGGGGGACTTCGCCCATCGCCTGCTGCTCGCGCCGCTCCCGGACAGCCTGCTCGGCCGCGTCCTCGGGCTCGCGGCGATGACGCTCGTGCTCCGCGTGGCGCAGGAGTTCGTGGGCATGGGCCGCGCCCTGCTCAACTTCCGCATCGGCTACGGCGGGCTCATGCGCGTGCGGTGCGACGTGTACCGGAAGCTCCAGGCGCTCCACATCGGCTACCACCGCGCGCAGCCGCAGGGCGACGCCCTCTACCGCCTCAACCAGGACGCCACCGGGTTCCACGGGATCCTCAACGTGGCGGTCTCGGTGCTGGGGAGCGCGCTGACGCTCGCGGTCATGCTCTGCATCATGGCCGCGCGCAGCCCGGGGCTCACGCTGCTCGCGCTCGCCGTGGTGCCGCCGCTGCTCCTGACGAACGTCAAGTTCGGCCGCGCGCTGCACCGGAAGTGCACCGAGGCGAAGGAGGTCGAGAGCCAGCTCACGACGTCCGTGCAGCGCTCGATGGCGTCGATCGGGCTCGTCCAGGCGTGCGGGCGCGAGGCCGACGAGGAGGCGCGCTTCCACGCGACGCTGGGCCACAGCGTGAGGGCCTGGCTCAGGCTCCACCACGACGAGCTCCGCCACACGCTCACGGTCGGCTCGATCCTCGGGCTCGGCGGCGCGCTCGTGCTCGGCTACGGCGGCCACCTCGTGGTCGAGGCCCGCGCGGGCGCGGGCGGCGCCGGCATGACCCTGGGCGCGCTGACGGCGTTCCTCGGCTACCTCGGGATGCTCTACGACCCGCTGTGCAAGCTGACCGGCGCCGGCGCCGCGGTGCAGGGCGGCGTCGCGGGCGCGCAGCGCGTCTTCGAGGTGCTGGACCGCGACCAGGCGGTGACCGACCTCCACGACGCGGCCGCGCTGCCGCCCGAGCCGCGCACGCTCTCGCTCGAGAGCGTCGGGTTCGAGTACCGCCCCGGGCACCCGGTGCTGCGCGGGGTCGACGCGACGATCCGGCCGGGGGAGATGGTCGCGTTCGTGGGCTCGGCCGGCGCCGGCAAGACGACGCTGTTCAGCCTGCTGCCGCGCTTCCACAACCCGACGCACGGGGCGCTGCGGCTCGACGGCATCGACACGCGCGCGGTCCGCGTGGCCGACCTGCGCCGGCACATGGCGCTCGTCCTCCAGGACAGCATCCTCTTGCCGGCGACGATCGCCGAGAACATCGCCTACGGCTGCCCGTCCGCGACCGACGCGGAGATCCGCAAGGCGGCCGAGATGGCGGGGGCGGCGGGCTTCGTCGAGGCGCTGCCGGACGGCTACGGGACGCAGATCGCCGACGGCGGGCTGAACCTGTCCGCCGGCCAGCGGCAGCGCATCGCGATCGCGCGCGCGCTCCTGTCGGGCGCGCCCATCCTCGTGATCGACGAGCCGACCGACGGGCTCGACGCCGCGCACGAGCGGCCCCTCGGCGAGGCGCTGCGCGCGCTGAAGGGCCAGCGCACGATCATCCTCATGAGCCACCGCCTGAGCACCGTCGTCGACTGCGACCAGATCTTCGTGATGGAGCGCGGCCGCATCGTCGAGCACGGCGCGCACGCGGACCTCCTGCGGCGCGGCGGCGTCTACACCACCATGGCGCGCTGGCAGCACCTCCACACCGGCCACGCCGGCGCGCGCGCCGAGGCCCGGCCCGGCCCGCGCCGCGCCCACCCGGAGCCGTTCCGCGGCGACGACGCCGCGATGGGCTGATGGGCTGAGGGGCTGATGGGCTGATGGGCTGAGGGGCTGAGGGGCGGAGCCGGACGGAAGCCGCGCTTTTCGGCCCGCCCGGCGCCCCGGCGCGCCCCCGGACGTGATAGAGGTCCGGGGGCGCGCGCGCGCCTGACGCCGGATCGCCATCGATGCTGCGGGCCACGAACATCGACAGCTTGAGCCGCGAGACGTTCGACGTCCTCGTCCTCGGCGCCGGGATCAACGGCGCGGTCGCGGCCGCCGCCCTCGCCGGGAGGGGCGCGAAGGTCGCGCTGATCGATCGGGGCGACTTCGCGGGCTTCACCAGCCAGGAGTCGTCGAACCTCGCCTGGGGCGGTATCAAGTACATGGAGAACCTCGAGTTTCCGCTGGTGCGGAAGCTCTGCGTCTCGCGGAACCTCCTGCTCCGGAGCTACCCCTCGACGGTGCAGGAGATCCGGTTCTACACCGCGCACGCGCGGGGCTTCCGGCACGGCCTGTTCAAGCTCTTCCTCGGCACCTGGCTCTACTGGATCATCGGCAGCTTCTTCACGAAGATCCCCCGCCTGCTCTCCCGCCGGACGATCGCGCGGGAAGAGCCCATCATCAACCTGGACGGCTGCGACGGAGGATTCGAGTACTCCGACGCGTACCTGGTCGACAACGACGCGCGGTTCGTCTGGGGGTTCGTCCGCGCCGCGCTCGATCGCGGCGCGTGCGCCGCCAACTACGTCGAGTCGCTGGGCGCGCGGCGCGACGGGGACGCGTGGGTCACGCGGGCCCGCGACGTCCTGTCGGGCAGGGAGCTCGCCGTCCGGTCGCGCGTGCTCGTGAACGCCTGCGGTCCGTTCGTGGACGCGCACAACGCGCTCACGGGGCAGCGGACGGGCCACCGCCACATCTTCTCCAAGGGCATCCACCTCCTCGTGGAGCGGCTGACCCCGAGCCGGCGCGTGCTGACGTTCTTCGCGGACGACGGCCGGCTCTTCTTCGTGATCCCGATGGGCTCGCGGACGTGCATCGGCACGACCGACACGCGCGTCGAGCGCCCGCAGACGGAGGTGACGGCCGAGGACCGCCGCTTCGTGCTCTCCAACATCAACAAGCGCCTCGACCTGCCCCGTCCGCTGACCGAGGGAGACATCATCGCCGAGCGCTGCGGCGTGCGCCCCCTGGCGGTGCAGGACGGCGGCGGGGCGGCGGACTGGCTGCAGCTCTCGCGCAAGCACGTCCTCGAGGTCGACCGGGCGCAGGGCCACGTGAGCATCTTCGGCGGCAAGCTCACCGACTGCATCAACGTGGGCGACGAGGTCTGCGCCGCCGCGCAGGAGCTCGGCGTCGCGCTGCCCCGCCCGGCGGCGCGCTGGTACGGCGAGCCGGACGGGGTCGTTCGTCATGAGTTCTTCCAAAGGGCGCTTCAGCTCGACCTCGACGCCCTGACGCCGCCGCGCGCCTCCGAGAAGCTGAGCGCGCGCCTGTGGCGCCGCTACGGGGCCGACGCGCTCGAGCTGCTCGACGAGATCCGGCGCGACCCGAGGATGGCCGACGCGCTGATCGACGGGGCGGACGACGTGCGGTGCGAGATCGCGTATGCCGCGCGGCGCGAGATGGTCGCGAAGCTCGAGGACTTCCTGCGGCGGCGCACGAAGATCGCGCTCCTGATCCGCCGCGAGGAGCTCGCGCGATCGCCCGGGCTCCGGGAGGCGTGCCGGATCCTGTTCGGCGACGACGCCGACCGGCGGCTGGAGGAGTACTTCGAGGAGCGCCGCGCGCCGCGGGCCGCGAACACGCCCGCCGCGGAGCTGCCGCTCAGGTAGCGACGCGCGCGCCGCGCGCCGCGCGGCGACGGCGTGCGCTCACCCACGAATTCCGCGGCTGATGCGTGATCATGGGGAGTCGTCGACCCTCCCATGCACCATCACTCTACATGTAGGTCAACGAGGCAGCACCGAGGGAATCTGCGGTTGTCATCTCCCACTTCCGCCGGGCGGGACGCCGCCAGACGTCGGCGCGCCACCGCGCCCCGCTCACGATTCGACGCCCGCGGGGCCGTGATGGCCCGCTGATCACGCGGCCGCGTCCGCCCCGTGTTGTCGCCCTCTCCAACGTCCCCATTCGCCAGGCTGATCGGATCGCATGGCCCTTCGATGGCGCGCTTGACAAGCAGGGTTGGCCGTCGGGTACGCTAGCCAATTACGATGACCGGGAGGACATGAGGAGCGTGAAAAGGATATGCAGGCGCTCCACACGGGCACGGCGGTCAGCGATCGAGGCGGCCCTGTGGCACCTCACGTGTCAAGCACGGATCGCGCACCGCTGGATGTCATCGTGTGCGCGGCAAGACAATGATTCGGCTGTTTCTGTTCGGTCCCGCGCGCTTCGCTCCCTGATCGGCCTTCTCGGCGCGCGCCGTCGGCGCGAGGAGGCCCACCGCGGGCCTCGCCGGATCCTCCGGGCCCCGCGCGCGCCGGCGGTCCTGCTCGCGGCGGCGGTGCTCGTGGGGTGTTGCCTGCTGCTGCTCAGCCCGCCCAGCACCGCCGGCCCCGAGGCCACGCTCTATGTTTATGCGGTGACGCCGCTCCGCGCGCGAGCGCTCGAGCAGAAGATCGAGGAGTCGATGCCCGGCGTCGATGTCACGGTGTTCGGTAAGCTGAGCGACTTCAAGACGGCGCTCGAGACGAACCCGCCGAACGCGGCGCTCTCGCCGAGGCCGGTCCTGACTTCGCTCAACCGGGGCGCCGACCTCCAGGGCATGAGGGCGGGGAGCGACGCGGAGCAATACCTCCTGATCTCGACGAGGGGGCTGACCAGGGAGATGTTCCCGTCGCTGCGGTACGGGATGGTCGATCTGGTCGAGCGAAAGTCGCTCCCGAAGTTCGTCGCCGGGCTCCTCGGCGTGAGCGTCGCGCCGGAGGTCCAGCGCGTCACGAAGATCGAGGATCTGCTGCAGCTCCTCCAGTTCCAGACGGCCGACGCGGTGCTCCTCCCGGAGCGGTTCCGCGCTGATTTCGAGTCCAAGAGCAAGATGAGCTTCACCATCCTGAGTCTTTCGACAGCCAAGGTAGGCCTCGTGGCGGTCACGTTCCTGAGCGATCGTCACGCTGTCGAGTACGCCGTCCGGAAGCTCCCACAACACGTGATGGCCGACCTGGGGGTGGACGAATGGAAATGAGATCGACCCGCCCCCTCCGCCGGCGCTCGCTGTGGCGAGCCTCTGCCCTCGCGGCGCTGATGCTGGCGCTGAGCTGCTCGTCGGGCACGGCGCAGCACGTCGCCGTGGATCCGGCGCCGCCGCCCGAGACGCCGCCCCCGGACGGGAGGCCCGTCATCTCCGTCATCGCTCCCGCGGGATCCCAGCTCGACGGCATGCTGGAGTCGCTCCGCGTCGAGCTGTCCGACGACTACCGTGTCACGATCTCGCCGCTGCGCGTCGAGGAGTCGAGCCCCGATAACGTGGGGAGGATCGTGGCGCGAGATCGCCCGCGGGCGGTGGTGCTGGTCAACAACTCGACCGTGCTCCTCTACCGCAACTGGGCGCGCACCACGCCGACACCGCCGGTCGCGCTGATCCTCATGGCGTCGTTCGCCGAGGAGCTCCAGCGCACCGTCCCCAACTCGGTGGCGATCTCCTACGAGGTGCCGGCGGTCACGGCCATGGTGGGGTTGCGCACGCTGGGCCTCGACGTCCGTCGCGTCGGCGTCGTGTACCGCCAGGGCTTCGCCCGCCATATCGCCCGGCAGGAAGACCTCATGCAGGTGGAGAAGCTGACCTTCGTGCGGGAGGAGCTCTCGAACAAACCGCACGTCCAGGATCTCCGCGCCGCGCTGGTGAACCTCCACCGCGCCGAGGTTGACGCGATCTGGCTGCCGAACGACAATGGCCTGCTGAGCCCGACGTTCCTGACGAACGTCTGGCTCCCTTATGTGGACCGGCTCGACGCGCCGGTGGTGGTGGCCGTGCGCTCGCTCGTCAACGAGCACGCGGAGTTCGGGACGTTCGCGGCCATCCCCGACACCCAGGCGCTCGCCGTGCAGGCGGCGGATCTCCTGTACGAGCTCGCGGACGAGGACTGGAAGCTCCGTACGTCGGACGTCCGGCTGCCCATCTCCGTGAAGCGCCTGGTCGACGTGCGGCTCGCGCGGCGGTTCGGCCTTGACTCCAGCCAGTTCGGGCAGGTTGACTTTCTGATCGGGCGGTGAGCGCGCATCGCGGGAATGGAGGAGCCATGCAGGTACTCTCTCAACCGGACACATGGTCTCGAAGCTACGGGCCGGCTCGGACCATGGCGCGCCCGGGCGATGGCTCGACGCTCCCGCCACCCCGAGGGCATCTCCCGCGCGGCGCGCGGTCCCGGAAGGAGCGCTCATGATCCGGGTGCTCGTGATCGATGACGACGACATCGCCCGTGAGGCGATGTGCGCCGTCCTGGTCAAGGCTGGTTACTATGTCTTCGAGCTGGCCACGCCCATCGGCGCGACGTCGGTCATCAAGCGCGACGGGATCTCGGTGGTCGCGCTCGACATCAACATGCCGACCATCAACGGCGACAAGCTGGCCAAGCTGCTCCGGGAGAACGCGCAGCTCTCGAACCTGGGGATCATCCTCGTCTCCGGCTGTGACGTCGAGCAGCTGAGCGCGCTCGGAGAGAAGGTCGGCGCCGACGGCATCGTCTCGAAATCGAAGCTCCACGTCGCCCTGGCGCCGGCCGTCGAGCGCGCGGCGGCCGCGCGCGCCGGGAAGAGCGTCGCGCCCTCATCCTCGGCGTCTCCCCTCTCCGCTCCCCCGTCCTCGGTGAGGCGCCCTCGATAAGCATGGTTACCCCGACTACCCACGGGTCGCTCCGCATCAAGCTGCTGCGCCTGATCCTCGGCGCGCTGCTGCTCCTCGGCGGCGCGACGCTCCTGTCGAGCGGCGCGCTCATCTATTCCACCGATCGCGACGTCCAGGCCAAGCGCGAGGAGGAGCTCCTCGGTAGTCTCGAGGAGAAGGCCCGCCTGCTCGGCTTCAACCAGGCGCTGGCGCTGCGCAGCCTGGTGGCGGACAACCTGTTCGGGGACGTCAAGGCGCTCATCTTCCAGACCGTCTCCGAGAACAACGACATCGCCTATGGACTGTTCTTCGACGCGGAGAACCGGGTCTGGGCGGCGAGCGGGCTCGGTCAGGCGGGCGGCGCCAAGGACGCGCCCGCCCTCACGGCGAGCGATCTGCTGACCCTCGGGATCAGCGCGGAGCACCACCCCCGGCCCGTGCTGAGGCGGCGGCAGAACCCGATGGGCGGCAGCGACGTCCTGGAGGTCGCGGCCCCGGTCGTCACGGAGGGGACGCACGCCGGGACGGTGATCTACGGCATCAGCACGAAGAGCGTCGTCGAGCGCATGGTCCAGGCCCGGGAGCTCGCCAGGAGCCGGCTCGTCACCACGCTCGGGCTGATCGGGGCGCTGATCCTCGGCAGCGTCGCGGCCAGCTATTTCCTCGTGAAGCGGGTGGCGGTCCACATCACGGAGCCGCTGTTCGCGCTGCGCTCGGCGGCGGGGGCCATCGCGAGCGGGCTCCGCTCGAGCGCGCCGCCGTCCCAGACGACCGGCATCGAGCCGAAGAAGTGGGAGCGCGTCCGGATCAAGAGCGGCGACGAGCTCGAGCTCCTGGGCGAGGCGTTCAACAGCATGGTCGAGGCGAACGAGCAGGCGTTCGAGGAGCTGCGCGTCAAGACGGAGCAGGCCCTCGAGGCGTCCCGGCTGAAGAGCGAGTTCCTCGCCAACATGAGCCACGAGATCCGGACCCCCATGAACGGGATCCTCGGGGTCATCCGGCTCATGCAGAACCAGCCGCTCGACGGCAAGATGCGGCGCTACGTGGAGACCGTCGACGCCTCCGCGAACACGTTGATGGCGATCATCAACGACGTCCTCGACTTCTCGAAGCTCGAGGCCGGCAAGTACGTGGCGCAGCACGTCTCCTATGATCTGCGCCTCGTCGTCCAGGAGGTCGCGGAGCTGATGGCGAGCCAGGCGCACGAGAAGGGGCTCGAGCTCGTGTACCGCGTCGAGCGCCGCGTCCCCACCGGCGTCGTGGGCGACCCCGACCGGTTCCGCCAGGTGCTCACCAACCTGGTCGGCAACGCGATCAAGTTCACCGACCGCGGCGAGGTGCTTGTCGACGTCGCGGCGCCCCAGCAGGACAAGAGCTCGGCGATCGTCAAGCTCGCCGTCGTGGACACCGGCCCCGGCATCTCCGCCGACGATCAGAAGAAGCTGTTCGCGGCCTTCACGCAGGTGGACGGCTCGATGGTCCGCAACCACGGCGGCACGGGCCTGGGGCTCGCCATCAGCAAGCACCTCGTGGAGGTCATGGGCGGCGAGATCGGCGTCGACAGCACGCCGGGGCAGGGCAGCCGGTTCTGGTTCACGATCAAGGTCGGCGTCACGGCCGGGGGCGAGCAGATCCGCTCCGCCGAGTGGGCGAGCGGGCGCCGCGCGCTGGTGGTCGAGATCAGCAAGAGCTGGCGCGACGTCGTCGTGGAGCACCTGGTGGCCTGGGGCTTCGACGCCGAGTCCACGACCTCCGGCAGGGACGCGATCAGCCGGCTGGAGCTCGCGCTGCTCGAGAAGCGGCCGTTCAGCGCCGCCGTCGTCGGCGTGCAGATGGACGATCTCGATCTCGAGGCGTTCCTCCGCACCATCCGTTCGGTGCCGGGGCTGGAGCGGCTGCCCGTGGTGGCGCTCTACCACATGGGGTCGAGCGCGGCGCTGAGCGGGCTCGAGTCCACCGTGGTCACGCAGCTGCCCAAGCCGCTCCGCGTGTCCGAGCTCTACAACACGCTGCAGAGCGCGCTCACCGGCGCCAAGATCGCGCCCGTCAGCAAGCCCGGCGTGGAGCCGGGCAAGATCGCGAGCAAGCTCCCCGTGCTCGTCGTCGACGACAACGAGATCAACCGCTACGTGGCGATGGAGCAGGTGGAGCAGCTGGGCCTGCGCGTGGAGACCGCGTGCAACGGCCTGGAGGCCCTCGAGTGCGTCAAGAAGAAGCAGTACGTCGCCGTCCTCATGGACTGCCAGATGCCGGTCATGGACGGGTACACCGCCACGCAGAAGATCCGCGAGTGGGAGCGCGGGAAGAACCGCCACACGGTGATCATCGCGCTCACGGCGCACGCCCTCGTCGGCGAGCGGGATCGGGTGCTCGCCGCGGGGATGGACGACTACCTGGCCAAGCCGGTGCGGCCTCAATCGCTGCAGAAGACCCTGTGGCGGCACGTGGTGCTGCACCGGGACGAGCCGGAGCCGGCGCCCGCGCTCACGAACGGCGCCAGCGAGCCGGCGCCCCTGCTCGTGCTCGACCCCGAGGTCCCGCGCTCGCGGAAGCTGATCGAGCTCGTCCTCAAGAACGTCCCGCAGCAGCTCGACGGCCTGGAGGCCTCCCTGCGGGCGTCGGTCGCCGCAGAGGTGAAGGCGAGCGCTCACAAGCTGAAGGGCAGCATGCTCTCGATCGGCGCGTCGCGCGTCGCCGAGCTGGCGGAGAAGATGCAGTTCGCCGCCGGCCGGGGAGAGCTGCCGGCGACGGGCGATCTGGCGCGGATACGGGAGGAGTTCGACGCCGTCAGCGTCGCCCTGAAGGAAGAGCTCACCGCGACCGCCGAGGCGACGTGACAAGCAAGTGCGCCCATTCTGCCATGGCCCAAGGCTCAGAACGAACCGTACCCGCATGACCTTTGCCTCGCTCGAAGCCAAGTGGATGGTTGCCCTGGTGATCGCCGCGGCGCCGGGCGTCGCGTGGGCTCAGCCGACGGCCGCCGCGGCCCCGGGAGACCCGAACGCCGCCGGGAAGGAGCAGCGCAACGACGCGCTCGAGGGCGTCGACCTCTTGCGGCTGCTCGACGTCGAGGTGTCCACGGCCTCCAAGACGCTGGAGACGCTCGACGACGCGCCAGCGGTCGTGACGGCGATCACGGCGGAGGAGATCCGCCGCTGGGGGTACACGAGCGTCGGCGAGGTGCTCAAGCACGTCGTCGGGTTCTACCTTATCGACGATCACATCCTGCCGAACGCCGGCGTGCAGGGCATGACCGGGGGGCTTGGGGCCGAGAGCGGCGGGATCAAGGTCATGATCGACGGGCGATCGGTGGCCTTCCGGACGACCAGCGGCAACTGGCTGGGAGCGGAGCTGATCCCGCTGTCCGCCATCAAGCAGATCGAGGTCGTCCGCGGCCCGGCGTCGGCGCTCTACGGCGCCGACGCGTTCCTCGGGGTCGTCAACATCATCACCGTCGCGGCGGAGGACATTCCCTTCGTCGACGGCACGGCGCGCTTCGGCGTGACGGGGACGCACCTGGGCGGCGGCCTCGACGTGCTGGGCGGCATGTCCACCGACCGCTTCGACATGATGTTGACGGCCGCGGGGGAGCTCGACGATCGAGGTGGCCTGGAGATGCCTGGCCAGTCGCCGGCCCCGCAGATCCCGGCGTACAACGCGGGACGCCTGGAGGCCGGGAACCTCAGGCGGTCGGCGGCGGTCCTCGGCTCGCGCCTCGCGTTTCGCGATCCGGAGCGCGGTCACCACCTCGTGGTCAGCGCCTACTGGTCGGCCTTCAGGCGCGGCGGCGACTTCGCGCAATGGGCGCAGCTCACCGGCGGAACGGACACGTTCGGGAGCCCGGCCGGCACGGTGGTCAACCTGCAGCAACATCGCGTCGCGGTCGACGGGCTCCTCCAGCTGAACCGGGAGTTCGCGCTCGCGGTGCAGGGGATGTACTTTCAAGGCGGCGTCCTCCCGGGGGACCGCGTGGACGTCGCCGGCGGCTGGTATTACATCGAGCGGCGCATGGCCTATCGCGGCGTCGACGCGAACGTCGAGCTCCGGTGGGTCCCCTGGAGTCGCTTCAACGTCATCCTGAACCTCGAGTCGGTCTACGACAACGAGGATCTGCCCTCCTTCCGTCGGGTCAGCAAGATCACGGGTCAGGCGTTCGGCTCGCCGGAGCGGGAGCGGCGCTCGACCGAGCTGGTCGACCTCGGGGCGCTGCTCAGCGCCAACCTCAAGGTGCTCGATCCGTGGCTGAAGCTGACGGGCGGCTTCCGCTACGATCACCACAGCAGGTACGAGAACCAGCTCACCGGCCGCTTCGGGGCGACATCGCACCTGGGGAAGACCGTCGTGGCCAAGCTGCTGTACGGCAGCGCCTTCAAGGCGCCGTCACCGTACCTGCAGTACGCCGAGCCGCTCGTGCCGGGCGACGTGATCGGGAACGCGGACCTGAAGCCTCAGTCCATCCACACCGTGGACGCCGAGGTGACGTGGCGGCCGCGCGCCTGGGTCTCGGCGAGCACGGGGGTGTCCTACAGCCTCCTGAACGACAAGGCGGAGTTCGTCCCGCGGGGCATCAACCAGACGGCCGTGAACGTCGCCAATCAGACGTCGCTGATCTGGGCGACGCGCGCCGAGCTGCGGCACGGCGACGCCTATGGCGGCTACGGGTCGTTCGAGACCGTGCACTCCACCCGGGACTCCGGCCAGGTGGGCTACCAGGCCGAGCTTGTCGGTCCGGAGATGGTCGCCTACCCGCGCTGGATCGCGCGGGGCGGGGCGTACGTGAAGCTGCCGTCGCCGAGCGCCGTTCCGCTCGAGCTCTCGACGCAAGGGATCCTCGCCGGGCCCCGGCGCGCCGCCGACGCGAGCATCCTGGAGAACGGCGGCAGCTTCGACCTGCCCACGTACCTGTGGTGGAACGCCAGCCTGGTCGCGCGCAACCTGTGGGTCATCCCGGGTCACGAGACGAGCGTGGCGCTGCGCGCCAAGAACATCCTCGGCGCCAGCGGGCCGGACCCTGGGTTCTCGGGCTTCGAGTACCCGCTGGCGCCGCGCGAGGTGTTCCTCGAGCTACGACACCGCTACTGAGCGGCGCTGGTCGAGGCGAGGAGGTCGTTGCGAGCCCGAAGGCCGCCACGCGACACCGCCCGGGCATCCTCATGGATGCCCCTCCTCGATCCTCGACTGGCTCGATCCCGCGCGGCCCCTGCGTGAGCCTCGGGCTTCGCGGCGAGGCTAATTCTGGCCGGGGCACGTCAGGGCGATGGGGGCGAGATCGACGAAGTCGTTCCCTCGGATCGTCCACCGCTGCATGAAGTGATGTATGCTCGCCCCGTAGTCGTCGAACTCGTACTCGGCGGCCGCCCCGACGTACCGGAGCCGGGTCCCCGCGCGGAGCCTGGCCATCGCCGAGCTCAGATCCCGCCACGAAGCAGCCTCGTTCTCCGGGCTGTTGAGGTCGCGGATGACCTTCTGCAGCTCGTGGCCGGACATCGGCATCTCCTTGCCCGTCGCCTGGGCGTACACGAGGCCCATCGCGATGAGGACGGCGCCGTCGTAATAGAAGTGCGCCGCCGGCAGCGGCGCCTCGCCGTCCCACCGGCGCGAGAAGTGGTCGATGAAGGCGGCGGCGTTCTCGGTCGTGCAGCCGGCCATCTCCGCGGATTCGTCCGCCAGAGGGCACTCGCTGCGCAGGCTGAGCGAGGGCGAGACCCCGAGGTATCCGTCGAGGGAGCCTGTCGGGATGTTGGCGAGCAGCACGTCGGTGCGCAGGGCGGGACCGAGGAACCATGTGCCCGGGCGCCCGGAGACGGTCCACTCGGTCACGATGGTCGAGGCGGTGGCGGGGTACGCCGCCAGGAGGGTGCGCCCGGCCTCCGACGCGAAGGCCGACTCGATCTTCTTCTTGTACGTGTGCTCGCCCGACGTGAACGTCACCGAAGGGAGGACCCTGCCCCGGAGCGCCACGAACTGGGTCGTGAACTCGCTGCTGACGCGGGTGTTGTAGTCGTCCCGCGCGGCGAGGGTGTTCACGGTGGCGATGCCCTCGCGAACGGCGGTCGTCGCCAGCGCGCACCCCACGTCGAACGGCGCCGGGGCGAGCCGCATCCAGCCGCCCCTCGTCTCGCTGCGCGCGACCGAGGGCGCGGCGTACCCCGGCAGCATGTGGAACACGTCGAGCGCCTTCACGTCCGGCGCGATCTCACGGGCGAGCTCGTCCTCCTCGGGCCCCACCAGGTAGGCGACTTCGTCCACGTAGAGCAGCTCGAGCAGCTGATTGAGCCCACGCTCCGTGCTGGAGTGGCTGTCTTGACTCCGGAGGTCGAACGGCTTGCCGTCGAGCCCTCCCGCGGCGTTCAGATCCTCGATCGCGAGCAACATCGCCTGCTCGAGGTTGCGGCCAACGGCCGACTCGCTGCCGGTGAAGGGCAAGAGGGCGCCGAGGACGACGGCATCCTCGGGGTGAGCGGGCGCTGCCGACGAGCAGGACACCGAGAGCAGGGACGCGAGCCCCAAGAGCAGCCTGGTCTCCGTGCAGCGCATGTGTCGTCCGAGGTGGGTGAGCCACATGCCGGCTCGATGGAAGCAATGCAAGGCGGCAGGGCCCCCCGAAGACGATGCTTCGCCTTCGAACCGATGACATCGCATCGAGGCGCGATCGTCAAGGGGGATGCACGCCGGTGGTGCCGATGGCTGCGTCGATGACCTGAGGTCCAGCTCCAGCCATGGCGCTGCGCGCCAGGAGCCACCTCGGCGAAAGCGAGCCGGGACGCCGGGTTATCGGCATCGAGGGCGCTCTGACGCCGCGCGCCGCGCGCGCTATTCGTTCGCGCCGATCGAGTCGAGGAACTCGTTGTAGGCGTCGACCTTGTCGCCCGGCACCACGTCGAGGCCGAGGTTGAACAGGCTGTCCCCGACCATCTGCGGCGCCAGGATCCGCCGGGTCGCGTCGAGGCCGATGCTCTTGATGCCGTAGAGGATGTAGGGCACGAGGTACCCCTCGTAGTACTGCCGCTGGATGTGTGTCGCCTCGATGCGCCCCTCGCGCATGTAGTCGACCGTCCTCGCGTCGAAATCGAAGGCGACGATGGGGAGGTCCTGCTTGCCCGCGGCCTCTGCGGCCATCGCGCACCGGAACGAGAGGTTGAACAGGCCGAGCAACCCCACGACGGGCGGATCTGCGGTCTCGATCTGGTCCTTCATCCAGTCGACGTCCGCGCCCTCGTCGGACCAGTCGACTTGACGCACGACGACCTTGTGACCGGCCGCCTCGAGCACGCCCTGGGCGCCCTGCGTTCGGTCCAGCCCGTCGTCCCAGGTCGGGTCCTCGTTGCCGTGGAGGATCACCGTACCCGGCTCCGGGGGCAGCAGCGCGAGCAGCGTCTTCCCTGCCGTCTCGCCGGCCGACCGGTTGATGGTGCCGACGTAGATCGAGCGCTTCGATGCGGCCAGGTCCGTGTCGAGCGTCACCACGTGGACCCCGTTCGCGACGGCATCATCCACGGCGGCTGCGTTGGCGTCGCCGAAGGGCGAGATGCCGATCCCTTCGGCGCCGTCCGTCACCGCCTGCGCGATCTGCTCACTCTGGAGCTTCATGTCTCTCTGCTGATCGCCCGGCTCCTTGGTGGGTCCGACCACGTTCCCCGTGACCCCGATCTCGCCCATCGCCCGGTTCGCGCCCGTGGCGATCGGCGCGAAGAACGCGGAGAGCGTCTTCAGCATCACCGTCATCTGCATCGACTCGGTCGCGTTCTCGTTGATCTCGGCGACGAGCTTGTCGATGGTCTCCTCGAGCTCTACCGGGGTGAATTCATTCTGCACGGTCGGCATCCGCTGGATGGGCGTCGCCTCCTCGCCCGCGTCGTCCGCGTCGCTCGATCCGCACGCCGGCGTCATCAGCGCGAGGCCGAGCGCCGCCGTCCCCCACCGTCCAATCCTCGTCATGAAACCCCTCCTTGTCCGTGATCCGTCCGGTCCCGCGCGGTACCCCGCGCGGAAGTCAAGCTCGCAGCGGGCTCATTTCCAGGGCTCGCACGTCACCGCGACGGGAGCGAGGTCGACGAACCTGTCACCGTCGATCGTCCATTTCTGCATGAAATGGTGCACGCTCGCCCCGTACCCATCGAACTCGTATTCGGCGGCAGCCCCGACGTACCGCAGGGGGATCCCTGCGCGGAGCCTCGCCATCGCCGAGCTCAGATCTCGCCACGAGGCCGCCTCGTTGTCCGGGCTGTTGAGGTCGCGGATGATCTTCCGCAGCTCATGTCCGGACGAAGGGACCGTCCCGCTCGTCGCCTGGGCGTACGCGAGGCCCATCGCGATCAGGACGACACCGTCGTAGTAAAAGTGCGCCGCGGGCAGCGGCGCCTCGCCGCCCCACCGGCGAGAGAAGTGGTCGATGAACGCGGCGGCGTTCCCGGTCGTGCAGTCGAGCGACTCCGCGGCTTCGTCCACGACCTGGCACTCGCTCCGCAGGCTGAGCGAGGGCGAGACCCCGAGGTATCCGTCGAGGGAGCCTGTCGGGATGTTGGAGAGGAGCACCTCGGCGCGCAGCGCGGGACCGAGGAACCAGGTGCCCGGGCTCCCGGAGACCGCCCATTCGGTCACGATCGTCGAGGCGGTGGCCGGGTTGGCGGCCAGGAGCGTGCGGCCGGCGTGTGAACCGAAGGCCGTCGTGATGTTCTTCGTGTAGGTCTGCTCGCCCGACGTGAACGTCACGGAGGGCAGGATTCTGCCCCCGAGCGCCGCAAAGTGGGTCGTGAAGCTGCTGCTGACGCTGGCGTTGTAGTCGTCCCGCGCGGCGAGGCTGTTCGCGGTGTCGATCTCGTCGTGAACGGCGATCTTCGCCAGCGCGCAGCCGACCTCGAACGGGGACGGGGCGAGCCGCATCCAGCCCCCCTTCGCCTCGCTGCGCGCGACCGAGGGCGCGGCGTACCCCGGCAGCATGTGAAACACGTCGAGCGCCTTCACGTCCGGCGCGATCTGACGGGCGATATCGTTCTCCTCGGGCCCGATCAGGTAGGCGACCCGCTCCGTGTAGAGCAGCTCGATCAGCTGATCGAGCCCGCGCTCCGCGCTCGAGTGGCTGTCGCGGCTCCGGAGGTCGAACGGCTTCCCGTCGAGCCCGCCCGCGGCGTTCAGGTCGCCCACCGCGAGCAACATCGCTTGCTCGAGGTTGCGGCCGACGGCCGACTCGCTGCCAGAAAAGGGCAGGAGGGCCCCGAGGACGACGGCGTCCTCGGGGTGATCGGGCGCTGTCTGCGCGCATGATGCCGAGAGCAGGGACGCGAGCCCCGCGAGCAACACCGCCTCCGTACGGCGCGAACGCCGTCCGGTAGGCGCGAGACACAGGCCGATTCTATGGTGGCGATGCGAGTCCGCAGGCCCCCTACAAGACATGTTTGACCCCCGCGCGGATGACATCCCATCGAGGACCGATCGTCAAGAGGGCATGGAAGCAAACAACGAGAACCGGAATGGAGGACAGAGATGAAAGTCCACGGCATCATGCAACGCAGACAACAATACCAGCATCGTCTTGGAGCCGCCCTTCCTGCACCGCACATCGCGCCCTCCAGGCCGAGAGGTGAGCAGGACCGCGAACATGAAGGGCCCCCTGAGTACGAAGGTGTACTCCCCCGACGACCCGCGCTCCCAGGACCGCACCGGTGCGCTCCTGTCGCCTCGACGCGGTCCCCTCGCCGACCTTTCAGCGCGTCGGTCAACTCAGCGCGTCAGCAAACGACCTGTGTTGTGCATTGCCCTGATGGGGTGAGCTGCCACTCCAAACATCGTTGTTGATCCCCTGCCCTCTTGACAGAACAAACCAGCACATGGTCCGCTCATCATCACAGCCTATGCGCAGTATCGACACCGGGTTGCTCGTGGGACTCGCCTCCCTGCTCTCGGCATCATGCGCGCAGACAGCGCCCGATCACCCGGAGGATGCCGTCGTCCTCGGGGCCCTCCTGCCCTTCTCCGGCAGCGAGTCGGCCGTCGGCCGCAACCTCGAGCAAGCGATGTTGCTCGCGGTCGACGACCTGAACGCCGCGGGCGGGCTCGACGGGATGCCGTTCGACCTCCGGAGCCGCGACAGCCACTCGGGCGCGGAGCGCGGGTTCCAGCAGCTCCTCGAGCTGCTCTACACGGATCAGGTCGCCTACCTGATCGGGCCCGAGGAGAACGATATCGCCCGTGAGATCGCGCCGGACGTGAGGGGACTCGACGTGTTCCACATGCTGCCGGGGTACGCCGCGCCCACCGTCAGGCGCAACGAGACGAAGGGAGGCTGGATGCGGCTCGCCCCCTCCCCGTACGACGTCGGTTGCGCGCTGGCGAAGTATGCCATCGACGAGGGCATCGACACCGTCAACAGCCTCGCCGCGCGGGACGACTACAACGCCAGCGTCAGCAGCAGCTTCACGACCAATTTCGCGGCGCTCGAGGGCAGAGTCCTCCCCTCGGTCACGTTCACGTCGGGCGAGCCGACGTATACGAACATGATCGAGTCCGCCTTCGCGTCGCACGCCGGCCGCACGCTCCTGGCGGCTTACCCCGCCACCGCCTCGATCATCGTGACCGAATGGACCGTCTCCGGGCGCCCGGGCACCTGGTTCCTCGGCCCCGCGTTGCGCGCCGAGGTGCTCCTCGCCAACATCCCTACAGGCTCCCTCGACGGATACCTCGGGGTGTCGCCCTCGCTCAGCCTGCGCGGCGAGTGCCGGGTCATGGAAGGAGCCGAGGCGTCGCTCGACTGCACGACCGGGAACGCCGCCGCGTTCATCGACCACTTCTCGCGCCGGTGGAGCGACGAGGCGCCGCTGCCCGCGGCGCACTTCTACTACGACGGCGTCGTCCTCATCGCGATGGGCCTCGTGTACGCCCAGGCCACGGGCAGGGAGATGCCGCTGTCCGGACATGCGCTGCAGAGGGTCATCAGCGAGCTCAACAGCCCGGACAACGAAGCGGCCTCGTGGCGGGATCTGAGGGCGGCGATGGCCAGGCTCCGCGCGGGGATCCCGCTCCGGTACGTCGGGGCGGCCGCCGAGTACGAGTTCGATCGCTACGGTGCCAATCAGCATCATTCGATGCAAGGGTGGACGATCCACGGCGACGCCTTCGTCGATCTTGCCCCCATTTCGCTCACGTGCCGCGTCGGCCAATGATCCCGCGGCAAGCTCGGTGTTCACCCAGGGGTATCGCGCACTGCCGGAAGAACCACGGACAAGGAGAGGTCTCATGATGAGGATTGGACGATGGGGGATGACGGCGCTCGGGCTCACGCTGATGACGGCGGCATGCGGCGCCACGAACCCCGAGGCGGGCGAGGATGCGACGCCCATCAAGCGAGTTCCGACGCCTCCCAATGAGTTCACTCCCGTGGAGCTCGAGGCGACGATCGACGACCTCATCGCCGAGCTCAACAAGCACGCGACCCAGCCGATGCAGATGGCGATCGTGCTGAAGGACGCCACCGGCTTCTGGGCGCCGGTCGTCACGGCGGCGAACCGCGCCCTGGGTGATCTCGGGGTCATCGGGAACGTGATCGGGCCCATCTCGCAGTCGGGCGACAGCGATGAAGACGAGGCGCTCCAGAATGACCAGATCGCGCAGGTGGTCGCGGACGGCGCGGAGGGGCTCGGCCTCGCGCCCTTCAACGACATCCAGACGGACGCCGTCGATGCCGCTGTCGCGGAGGGGGTCCCCGTGGTGACGCTCGACACCGACGTGGCGTCCTCGAAGCGCGCGCTCTTCGTCGGGACCCTCGACGAGGCGGCCGGGGCCACGGCAGCGCAGACCCTGCTGGCGATGCTGCCCCCGGCGCCGGGGACGGTGATCCTCCACGGCAACGAGGACCCGGCCTGGAGCAACGGGATGGATCGAACGCAGGGCGCCCAGGGCGTGCTCGAGGCAGCCGGCTACGACGTCCTTGTGCGTCAGTCCACCTGGGACGACGGGGGCGACGTCGAGGACGTCGACTGGATGCAGGCCCAGATCGAGACCGCGGACCCGCCCGTCGTGGGCATGATCGGCCTGTTCAACATCTCGTACCGGTGCGCGATCGCCGCAGAGGCCGCGGGCAAGCCGGACCTCCCCATCGTCGCCTTCGATTTCGATCCGATGACCGTCGATTACATGCGCGAGGGGCGCATCAAGGCCACCCACACCCAGCGGCAGTATTACCAGGGCTACCTCGTCCCCTACATCCTCTACGGCATCAAGAACATCGGCCTCGACGCGACCCGGCAGATCCTCGCGCCGCAGATGGTCGACGACATCCGGGTCAACACGGGCCTCGACGTCGTCCCCGCGGACAAGATCGACGCCTACAACGACTTCCTCGACGCGATCCGCGCCAACCAGTAGCGCCGCCGCGCGCTCAGCGCCCCGGCGCCCCGCAGATCCGGTGGACCAGCTCGAGCAGCGGCTCGATCTGCAGCGGCTTCTTCAGCAGGCCCGCGACGCGGAGGCGCGACGCCTCCTGCTCGGCCCGCACGTCGGCGGACACGATCACCACCGGGATGGACGCGAGCGCCGGGTCGCGCTGGAGCTCGGCGCGGAGCTGCCAGCCATCCATGACCGGCATCATCAGGTCGAGCAGGATCAGCGCGGGCGGCTGGTCGCGCCGCAGCAGCGCGAGCGCCTCGGCGCCGTCCGCCGCCTCCTCGACGTCGTAGCCCTCGAACACGAGGAGCTGCGACAGGATGCTCCTGATGTCCAGATCGTCCTCGACGACCAGGATGCGACCCGTTTTCTCGCCCATGCTCGAACCTCACGACCGGACCGCGCCGCGCGGCGCGCTCCCTCCCGCTGATCCGCGGTTCCGCTGAACAGCCCCCGCTCCCGGCCCTGATCGATCGAGCGTCACGGGCCCGTGCGGCACCTTGGGCGCGCGCGGCCGCGCGCGCAAGCGGCCGGTCCGCCGGCCCGCCCGCGCGCCGGCACCGAGGGGGGACGGCCGGCCCCGCGCCTGTCCGCCTGGGGCGGGCGCCACGCCTACTGCGCGGCCTCCTCGGGGTACTCGTCGAGCGGATCGCCCGGCGCGCCGCCGCGCTCGTCCCGCTCGTCCGGCGCGCCGGCGTCCGCGCGCCAGACGGGCAGGAGCACGCGGAAGCACGCGCCGCGGCCCACCTCGCTCTCGACCCCGATCTCGCCCCCGAAGCTCGCCACGATGCCGTGGCAGATCGCGAGCCCGAGCCCCGTCCCCTCCCCGATGGGCTTCGTCGTGAAGAACGGGTCGAAGATGCGGCTCCTGAGCTCCGGCGCGATCCCCGGCCCGGTGTCGCGCACCTCGATGCGCACGCGGCCGGGCGGCGCGGCGGCGGTGGCGATCCGGATCTCGTTCCCGTCCTCGTTCCCGTCCGGCAGCGCCTGGGCGGCGTTCACGAGCAGGTTCAGGATCACCTGGCCGAGCTGCGCCTCGTTCGCGTGGACGGGCGGCACCGGGCCGAGCTCCAGGACGAGCCGCGCCTTGCTGCGGATCTGCTGCTGCGCCATGCGCAGGACGAGCTGGATCACGCGGTCGACCTCCACCGGGCCGAGCGCGCCGTCGTCCGCGCGCGAGAACGTCTTCAGGCCGCTCACGATGTGCCGGACCCGCGCCCCGCCCTCCGCGGCCTCGTCGAGCGCCGCGACGAGCGCGTCGACGCGCGCGGCGGCGCCCCTGGCGCGGAGCTCCTTGCGCGCGAAATCGACGTTCGTGACCATGTACGCGAGCGGGTTGTTGATCTCGTGCGCCACCCCGGCGGCGAGCGTGCCGAGCGACGCCATGCGATCGGCCAGCAGCAGCCGCGTCTCCATCTGCCGGCGCTCGGTGACGTCGGCCACGGCCCCGAGCATCCGGTACGCCTTGCCGGCCCCGTCGCGCAGGACGATGCCCCGGTCCTGGACGTCGGCGTAGCTGCCGTCCGCGAGCAGGCACCGGTACCAGAGCTCGAACGTGCTCTCCTCGCCCTCGATCGCGCGCCGCAGCGCGTTCATCACGCGGTCGCGGTCCTCGGGGTGGACGCGCTCGAACCACCACGCCGCGTCCTCCTCGATGTCGGCGCCGCCCGTGCCGTAGAAGCTCCGCATGCGCTCGCTCCCGGTGACGCGCCCCGACGAGAGATCCCAGTCCCAGAAGGCGTCGCTCGTCGCGCGCACAACGAGCCGCAGGCGCTCCTCGCTCGCGCGGAGCGCGGCCTCGGCGGCCCGGCGCGCCGTCATGTCGAGGACGAAGCAGACGCCGCGATCCCGGGCCCCCTCGACGAGGGCGGGGGCGATGAGGACGGGCAGGCGCCGGCCGTCGCGGTGGAGGAACTCCTTCTCGAACGGCGGGCAGATGCCGTGCTTCCGCACCTCCGAGAGCGCGCGCTCGTCCGCGGCGCGGAGCTCGGGCGGCGTCAGCGCCACCCAGTTCAGCCGGCCCGCCTCGACGTCCTCGCGCGCACAGCCGACCATGCGGAGGAACGCGTCGTTCGCGTCGAGGATGCGCCCGGCGACGTCCCAGACGAAGAGGCCGATCACCTCCGCGGATCCGTCGCGGAACGAGCGCCCGGCGCGCTCGAGCAGCGCGCGCTCCGCGGGCGCCCTGTCGGCCGCGCGCGCGGCCGGCCGCCGCACCCACCACGACGCCGCGTCGAGCTGGATCGCGATCGACCGCTCGTCCGCCGCCGCCACGACCGTGGCGCCCGCCTCGAGCAGGTCCGTTGTCGCGGCCGCGTCCCCGGCGATGGCGACCACGGCCACGCGATCGCCCCCGGGGGCCGCGCGCAGCCGCCGGCACAGCGCCAGCGCCTCGCCGAGCGCCCCGTCGGCCCCGACGACGGCCACGTCGAACGGCTGGGTCGCCAGCAGGTCCAGCCCGGCCTCGACGTCCCGCGCCGGGACCGCGGCGTGGCCGCGCGCCGCGGCGGGCGCCAGCGCAGCGTCCGCCGAGCCGCCGGGGAAGACCAAGATCCTGGGCCGATGTGATCCCGCCACCCGCGCAACATCCCGCGCGCGGCGCGCAGACGCAATACCGGCGCAGCCCTGTCCTCCCCTCCTCCGCCCCCTCTCCTCCCCCTCCCGGCTCACCCGACCCCGGTCCTCCGGTCACCGTCCCGGCCGTCGCCCCTGCGACCGCCCCCTCCTCAGAACCACTGACAGGCGTTCGCGAACCCCGCGCGCTGCGACGACTTCTTGTAACAGAGGAAGTAGAGCCTTCCGCCTCGAACACCGCACTCGGTGCGGTCTTTCCAGCAGGCGAGGAGGTCCGGATCCACCGCCGGGTTGCTCGAGACCGTCGTGCCCTCCTCGAGGTCCGGCGCCTCGTCGGGGACCGGACAGACCGCCGCGTCGGAGGGCGACGGGACGCCGACCGTGTTCGACTCGATGCCCGTGTGGAAGACCGCCTCGGCCACGCGGCGCGCGGCGGCGGCGCGGTCCCGCCCGCACAGCGAGAGGATATCGAGGCTGGAGCGCTCCACCTGGACGAGGACGAAGTTGCGCCCCTCGGTCACGGTGAGCTCCAGCCCCCCCGCGGTGAGCTCGTGGCGGAGCAGGTCGGGCGTGTCGTCCGTGGCCGCGTGGATCGCGTGGCGCGCCCCCAGGGCCTCGTTGTGCGGGTTGACCTCGCTCCTGAAGATCGAGTCGCACCAGTAGTACGAGTCGGCGCGCGCCTGGTCCGGCACGTCGTCGAACCGCGCGACGGGCGTGAACCCGTCCGGGGTCACGCGCGCCACGGCCGCGAGCCACGCCGCGATCCGCGCGTCGATGTCCTGCCCGAGAGCGCCTTTCCCGTTCATCGCCCACCTCCCGAACGCCCGTACGTTGCCACGATCTTCTCGACGCGGTACCCGTCGTTCGGCGCCGAGCTGAACCAGATGAGCCCCCAGAACACGCCGAGGATCGGCTCCACGCTGTCGAACACCCCGGCGCCGCCCGCGTAGTACCGCGTCCGCCCGCCGTGCGAGAACTCGAGGGCCGCCTCGTACCGGTTGAGCCCCGGGCTGAGCGTCCCGTCGGGCAGGCGCGTGTGCGAGGCCGGATAGGTCCTCCCCTCCTCGACCGGACCGTCGACGAGCGCCGCGCGCCACACGCGGTCGCCCACGGTCCTCGTCACGTCGAGCCCCGCCCACGGGTGCTCCTCCAGGTCGGCCGAGAGCGTCCTGCGCCCGCCGTCCACGTTCGGATCGCCCCACACCACGATCATGCGCGTCCGCCCCGGGATCCCGAGCTGCCGCAGCATGCCGCGGACGAGCCGGACGATGGCCTGGCACTCGCCGGTCTCTTGCACATAATCGCTCATCGCCCAGGCCCCTCCCTCGCTGTTCAGGTACGTCGGGTGGTGGTATTGCCGGGGCACCCTGGGGCTCGGCTGGAGCGTGTAGATCGGGAATTTGGCGAGCAGCCCGTCCACGATCTCGTGGGGATCCAGCGTGTTGAGCGGCTCGATCCACGAGACCGCCCTGTCCATCCGCTTCAGGGTCACCCCATCTTCCTGCCAGATGTGCTGTTTGTCGGTCTGGGGCCTCCCCATCGTGACATAGACCGGGTTCGATGTCCGGGAGGGCGACACCGGGGCTCCCCCGCCCGCCGACCAGGACAGGTTGAGGGTGAACTTCTGGATCCGCCTCGCGAGCGTCCGCGACGAGGCGAGATCGAGCGGCCCCCCGCCCGGCGCGAGGCTGCGGCTCTCGAACGTGAGCCCCGCCGGCCCGACGGCGCGGATCGAGGTCGGCCCCGCGCTGGACGCGTCGCCCCTCGACTCCAGGCCGACGCGGATGACGACGCTCCTGCCCATCGAGATGGACAGCGGCGCTGCGGCGTTCGACGTCCACTCGGGCTGCGGGCACGGGTCGCCCGCGTTCCTCCAGCCGCTCTCCCCTTTGCAGTCCTTCAGGAGACCGTGATCGGACCTGAACTCGATGGAATGCAGCGCGATGGACTGCGCCGCATCGGGCGCAGCTTCGGGCTGCGGGCTCTCCGTGGTCGGATCCGCCATATCGACCTTCCTCGCTCCCGGCGCTCATGAACTCGGCCCCCGCCGAGCCCCCCCGCCGGTTCACGGGGATCGTAACGTCCGCGCCGGCCGGGCCAAGTCGGGAGTCGTCGCAGGGGCGGAGGCGCCCTGCCGGAGAGCGCCTCCGCGGCGCGGCGCGCGCGCGATGGACGCGAGCGCGTGCGGCCCGCCCGCGTCCATCGCGCGCGCGCGTGGGCCACGCGCGTGGGCGTGGCGCGGAGCGCGTGACCGGCCCTCGCGCGGACCGGGGCCGGCCACGACCCGGGTTCCTGCCGCCGCGCGGCCGAGCTAGATTGCGCCCATGCCCAACAGCCTGTTCATCGTGCACGTCCACGTGCATGTCAAACCCGAGCTCGTCGACGCCTTCCGTCAGGCGACGATCGAGAACGCGCGCGAGAGCGTCAAGGAGCCCGGGATCGCCCGGTTCGACGTCGACCAGGACCTCGACGACCCCACGCGCTTCGTGCTCGTCGAGGTCTACAGGAACAAGGAGGCGCCGGCCGCGCACAAGGAAACGGAGCATTACAAGCGGTGGCGGGATACCGTCGCAGACATGATGGTCGAGCCGCGGACCAGCCGGAAATACGTCAATGTCTCCCCCGACGACGCGGGGTATTGACGTGGCGCCCCCCGTTCAAGCGCTCGCCTTCGAGTTCGCCACCGCGACGCGCATCGTCTTCGGCGCCGGCAAGCTCGCCGAGGTGCCCGCGGCCGTGAAGGGCCTCGGCGGGACGCGCGCGCTCGTCGTCACCGGGCAGCGCCAGGGCCGCGCCGCGCCGCTCCTCGCCGCGCTCGCGGCGGCGAACGTCGGCGCGGTGACCTTCGCCGTCGCCGGCGAGCCCACGGTCGAGCTCGCCCGCGAGGGCACGGCCCGGGCCGCCGCCGAGCGGTGCGACGTCGTGGTGGCCTTCGGGGGCGGCAGCGCGATTGACGCCGGCAAGGCCATCGCCGCGCTCCTCGCGAACGGCGGCGACCCGCTCGACTACCTCGAGGTGATCGGCCACGGGAAAGCCCTTTCCAGGCCGTCGGTGCCGTTCGTGGCGATCCCCACGACCGCGGGCACCGGCTCGGAGGTGACGCGCAACGCGGTGCTCGCCTCGAAGGAGGCCCGCGTGAAGGCGAGCCTGCGCAGCCCGCACATGCTGCCGCGCCTCGCGGTGGTCGACCCCGACCTGCTCGCGGGCGCGCCGCCCGAGGTGCTCGCCTCGAGCGGGCTCGACGCGCTCTCGCAGCTCATCGAGCCGCTCCTCTCGGTCCGCGGCAACCCGCTCACCGACGGCCTCGCGCGCGAGGGCATCCGCCGCTCGGCGCGCTCGCTCCGCCGCGCGGTCCTCGAGGGCCCCGACGCGGCCGCGCGCGACGACCTCGCCGTGGCGAGCCTGCTCGGCGGCCTCTGCCTGGCGAACGCCGGCCTCGGGGCGGTGCACGGCTTCGCCGCGCCGGTCGGGGGCATGTTCGACGCGCCCCACGGCGCCGTGTGCGCCGCGCTCCTCCCGGCCGTCCTCGAGGTCAACCTCCGGGCGCTGCGCGCGCGCGGCCCCGACCACCCCGCGCTGCCGCGCTTCGACGAGATCGCCGCGCTCGTGACCGGCCGCGCCGGGGCCGCCCCCGAGGAGGGCATCGCCTGGGTGCGCGAGCTCTGCCGCGACCTCGCGGTCCCCGGGCTCCGCCGCTACGGCGCGAGCGAGGCCGACCTCCCGGCGCTCGTCGCGAAGGCCAGCGCGGCGAGCAGCATGAAGGCGAACCCGCTGCCGCTCACCGACGACGAGCTCACGGAGATCGCGGCGGCGTCCTTGTGATCGCGGCGCCGGTGGTATGATTCCGCGGTGGCGAGCCCTTACCGCACGAGACCGTCCTCTCCGCCTGCCCGGCCGACCGACGAGCGGAAGCTCGGCGCGGCGACCCTCGCGTTCGGCCTGCTCTGCGGCGTGATGGGGCTTTCGCTGGCCGAGGAGGGTCGGGCAGAGTGCGCGCTGCTCGGAGGCCTGGGCGGCTTCGCCCTGCTCCTCCAGCGCGAGGGCGCTCGCTAGCCCCCACCACACCCCCCGACGACCGGAGCTCGATGAAGAACGATCCCGCCCCGAATCCCACCCTCGACGCCATGCTCGCTGCCCAGCGCATCGCGTTCGCGCCTGTCATGTTCCAGGTGGCGCGGGTCATGCGGAACCGCGGCGTCCTCAAGGCGCTCCAGCGCGCCGGCAGGAGCGGCAGGACCCCGGCCGAGGTGGCCCAGGACACGGGCCTCTCCGCGTATGCGGCCAAGACGTTGCTGGAGGCGAGCCTGAGCTTCGGCCTGGTGGAGTGCGCCGGCGCGCGTGGAGAGCGCTACACGATCACGCGGGTCGGGCTCATCGTCGAGAACGACCGGATGACCCGTATCAACATGGATTTCATCCATGACGTTTGTTACGAGGGCATGCGCCACCTCGACGAGGCGATCGACGACGGCAAGCCGGCGGGCCTGAAGGTCTTTGGCGAGTGGCCGACGGTCTACGAGGCGCTCCCCGAGCTCCCGCCGCAGGTGAGGGAGAGCTGGTTTGCCTTCGATCACCTCTACTCCGACTCGGCGTTCCCCGAGGCGCTGCCCGTCGTGTTCGAGCGGCGGCCGAGGACGCTGCTCGACATCGGCGGCAACACGGGGCGCTGGGCGATCCAGTGCTGTACGCACGACCCGGACGTGCGGGTCACCCTCCTCGACCTGCCCGGCCAGCTCGAGGACGCCCGGGTCAACGTGGAGCAGCACGGGATGCTCGGCCGGATCATGGGCACGCCGATCGACTTCCTGGATCACGGCCAGGCGTTCCCGACGGGCTTCGACGCCATCTGGATGAGCCAGTTCCTCGTGTGCTTCTCCGAGGCGGACATCGTCCAGATCCTCCGGCGGGCCCGCGCCGCCATGGGGGGCGAGACGGTGCTCTGGATCCTGGACACGTTCTGGGATCGGCAGAGCAACGAGGTGGCGGTCCACTGCCTGCACGGTTCTTCCCTGTATTTCACGTGTCTCGCGAACGGGAACAGCCGCATGTACAGCGCCGCCGACATCAAGCGCTGCATCGCCGAGGCGGGGCTCACCATCGACGCGGAGATCGACAACCTCGGCCTCGCCCACACGCTGCTCCGCTGCCGCAGGCGCGACGTCGACGGATGAGGCGGCCCGCGCGCGGGCGTGTTTGAACGCCTTCCGCCTGCGGTCCTCGCGGTGCATAGTGGGGTTCCCCGACGGCGCGCCGCGCCATGGGCCCACAAGGAGAAACCATCGTGTCCCAGCCTCCGCTCACCCAGCTCTCCGACGAGGAGCGCCTCTTCCGCGACTCGGTGCTTGATTTCGCCCGGAAGCGCATCGCGCCGCGCGCGGCGGCGATGGACGAGCAGGGCGCGATCGACCACGATCTGCTGCCCCCGCTCTTCGATCTCGGCCTGATGGGCATCGAGATCCCGGAGGCTTACGGGGGCTCCGGCGCGAGCTTCTTCAACGCGATCCTCGCGGTCGAGGCGCTCGCCGTGGTCGATCCGAGCCTCAGCGTGCTCATCGACGTGCAGAACACCCTGGTGGCCAATGCGCTCCTCCGCTGGGGCAGCGAGGCGCAGAAGGAGAGGTACCTCCCGCGGCTGAGCCGGGAGTGGGTCGGCTCGTATGCGCTGAGCGAGGCGGGCTCCGGCTCGGACGCGTTCGCGCTCGCGGCCCGGGCCGAGCGCAAGGGCGACCGCTGGGTCTTGAACGGCCGCAAGCTCTGGATCACGAACGCGAACGAGAGCTCGCTGTTCCTTGTGTTCGCGAGCGTCGATCCGTCGAAGGGCTACAAGGGCATCACGGCGTTCGTGGTCGAGCGTTCCTTCCCCGGGTTCTCGGTGGGCAAGAAGGAGAACAAGCTCGGGATCCGCGCCTCCAGCACGTGCGAGCTCGTCCTGGAGGACTGCGAGGTGCCGGAGGGCAACGTGCTCGGCGAGGTCGGCAAGGGCTACAAGATCGCGATCGAGACGCTGAACGAGGGGCGGATCGGCATCGGCGCGCAGATGCTCGGCCTGGCGTCCGGCGCGTTCGAGCACGCGATGCGCTACATGGGCGAGCGCAAGCAGTTCGGCCAGTCGATCGCGAGCTTCCAGGGCGTGCAGTTCCAGTATGCGCGCGTGGCGATGGAGATCGAGGCCGCGCGCCTGCTGGTCTACAACGCCGCGCGGCTCAAGGACGCGGGCCAGCCGTTCGTGAAGGAGGCCGCGATGGCGAAGCTGTTCGCGTCCGAGGTGGCCGAGCGGACGGCGTCGCTGTGCATCGAGTTCATGGGCGGCGTCGGCTTCACCAGGGACTATCCGGTCGAGAAGCTCTATCGCGACGCGAAGATCGGGAAGATCTACGAGGGCACGTCGAACATGCAGCTCTCGACGATCGCGAAGCTCCTCCAGGCGGAGTACGACGTGAAGGGGTGAGCGGCGGGCACCTCCCCTCCTGGGCGCGCGAACGTCGCGGCCGGGAGGGGAGAACGGGCATGTAACGGAAAGGGGTTGCCATGAGCTGGCATGAACGCATCGTAACAGATCCAGCCGTCTGCCACGGCAAGGCGTGCATCCGCGGGACGAGGATCATGGTCTCGGTCGTGCTGGACAACATGGCCGCGGGCCTTTCGCCGGAGGAGATCATGAGCAGCTATCCCTCGCTCACGCTCGACGACGTGCGCGCGGCCGTCTCCTACGCCGCGGAGCTAGCGAGGGAGCGCATCATCGACCTGCCCGCAGCGTCGTGACGATGAGGGTCAAGGTCGACGAGAACCTCCCGGAAGAGGTGGCCGAGCTGTTGCGCCAGGCGGGTCATGACGCCTCGACGGTGCTGGCGCAGGGGCTCGGCGGACATCCCGACCCGGACATCGCCGGTGTGTGCGCTGCGGAAGGAAGAGCGCTCCTGACGCTGGACGTCGATTTCGCCAACGTGCGCCGGTACCCCCCTTCGAGCTATCAGGGGCTGATCGTCATGCGCCTGTCGCGTCAGGACAAGTCGCATGTGCTCGCGGTCGTCCGGCGCTTGCTCGCGTTGCTGGAGCGCGAGCAGGTCGAACAGCGCCTATGGATCGTCGAGGAGGAGCGGGTACGCGTTCGCGAGTAGCGGCCCAGTTCTCACCTGTACCGTCGCCTTCCGACGGCGATGGGGAGGATCTTCATCGAGGCCCGGGCGGGGCCACGCGGTTCGATGGCCATCCATGCGACGAGGCGCCGGAAGGTGTTATAGCCCGGCCGCTCGCTACCGCCACCAGGTCCGCCTGCGGAGGAGGTGGTTCGACCGGGATGTGGCCAAGGTTCCCTCCCGACACGGCGCGCACAATCCACGTTCAATCGAGGCAACCTTGACTCAGCTCGAGCGGCTGCGACACGAAAGAGAGCCGCACCTCCTTGCTGGTCTCCTGCGTGCCCGTGACCTTGCAGTTGACCCCGAGGACGGCGCAGACGGTATTCGCGCGGAGCTTGCCCAAGCCCTCGTTGAGCTCCTTCGTGTGCGCTTGCGTCCAAGCCGGTACACACGACCAGCTCCCAGGGTCCGACGCGCCGACAAGGCTACCCACCAGAAGCGGCTTCATCTGCGCACAGAGGGCCGGGCTAACGGGCGCCCGGTCGGAGACGCCCTCGACGTTGATTGCCTGCATCCCGACATCGAGGCTCTTCACGATGCTTCCGAGGGACTGGAGCTCTGCGAGCGCGGCCGGATCAATGTCAGTGCGCTGGAACTTGCCGAGCCTGAAAGGTACCCGGATGGCGAGGGTCAACTGCTGCTGTTTGCAGGCCTCCTCGGTCTTCATCGGCTGGAGAAAGCCCGAGTTCGCGGGGGTGAGCCTGTCGCCGGAAGGCCGGCGCGTGCACGGCATGAGGGGGCGATAGCCGAGCGCGGCGGTCAGCACATCACGTAGCTCTCGTTGCGCACGACAGGTCAGCACCTCGTTGAAGCCCTTCGCCATGGCGTCACGCGTGAGGCGTGTATCCTCTCTGGAGCTCTCCTGCAGTGTCGCGATACCCGCCGCAACCACGTCCATCTTCGACTCGATACGAGAGACCCCTTGCGCGAGCGCGCTCACGTCGAGGGATCCCGCCGGAGCGACGAGGATGAAGGCCTGATAATAGCTCACGATGGTCACTAGCGATCTTTCGCAGGATCGGGCGCGCCAGGGGAGCGAAGTCCCCGAAGGCGCTCACGACCTCGTCGACGAGCAGGTCTGCGCCGTCCGCCGCCTGCACGAGCCCGTAGACCGCGGCGCGCGCGAATGCCATGTGGAGCGCGGCTTCGGCCAAGGCCTTTGGGTCCTTGCCCGTCGCGGCGATCATCGCGAGCAGGCCGTTGGTGGAGGCCCGCGCCGCGTCGGCGGACGCTATGGCTCTTGAGATCGCCTGACCGCACTCCTCGGCGCACCCCCCAGGCTCCACGAGGGCCCGCGCCGGCATCGGACTCGCCAGGCGCTCCTGTACGCATGCCTTCACCCGCTCGCAGGCCACCTTCACGCCGCTACCGCTCGACTCCGCCTTCGCTACGCGGTCCGACAGCTCCGCGACGCGAAGCATGTGCTCTTGCATGACCTGCGACGTGTGCCGGACGGTCGTCCCCGCGCCGAGCGCCGCGCACGTCTGAGTGACCCGCTCCTCGACCGCTCCCTGCTGGGCCGCCCGATCCGCGAACGCTCCCGGATGGATCGGGATCGAGCCGCCGCACGTCGCGAGGCAAGCGACGATCCCCGCCAGCAATCCGAACCGTACGAGAGCGAAGGGCCACAGACGAACGGCGACATAGCTCATCGATGCAACCTCGGTCTTCGTGTGGGGTGCGTGGCAGAGGGATGGCAGGAGATTCGGTCCGCCCCCAGACCTGCGCGACGCCTCGGGCTTCCGCGGAAGCGAATGCGATGCGCAGTCGGTGCCCTGCACGATGGGCCGAGATGCTCGTGACGCCTCCGCGGAAGCAGCATGCAGACCGCGAACATTACGGCATTGTAGTGTAACTTGCGGATGCCCCGCCTTGTCAAGGGGGCCAGCGCAGTAGCACGGGGGCTCCGCGTCGGACGAAGGCGCAGCCAAAGAATGTTGATGGCCCCGCGCCGCTGGCGATTGAGATTGCTCCTGCAGCCGCGATGGTCATTCCCGGCGGGATGGTCCGACCCCGTCCGCTTCCCTCCGGCACGAGCACCGCCTGCACTGTGTCGATGAATGCGCGTAGCTTCGCCTGCGCGTGCGCGGGGTGGGTGGGGAGTAGAGGAAGGACCCAGGCTCCGACGGCGCGTAGCGTTCCAGCGCCGTCGCGAGCATGCCACGCACCGAGATCCTCGGCGACGGTCATGTAGGACGCGTACACGAGCCCGCTCTCATCACGGCAAGCTACGGTTCAGCCTGCGGGTCGCTCTGCCCCTGCGGCAGTCGCGCGACTTTGGCCACGGGGAGCGGACGACGGGACGGGGGCGCTTGCTGCGCGCCCAGTGCGCGCAGCAGCCGTCCGATGTGGCCCACGCTCAGGCGCGTCCGGTCTCGCGTTCGATCTGTAGTGTCAACAGTTCGCGCGTCCACGTCGGCCGCGCCCAGCCGAAGTCACGCGGGCCGCGCCCACGAGCAAACAGAGGCCGAACTACAAGCTCTATGTCCAACCGCCTTGAATTGGTGGTGTTGTGCCGGTTCCCGAATCAGGATCGGCTGTGTAGACGATGCCTCACCGGGACCGAGCGCGCGCCTGGGCGACGACCTCATCCCACGTGAGTCCGACCGGCCCTTTGGCCTCGAGCTCATCGACGCGCCGATCGAGCTCGACCCGCTGCACATCGCTGAGCGGCAGCGCGTCCGGGTCCCGCCCGAGGCTCGCCCATAGTTCGTCGAGCAGATCGAGCTGCTCGTCCCGGCTCAGTCGGGTGATGTCCAGCGCGGCCTTGGCCATACGTCCGGAAGTATCGCACGCGGGACCCGCAGGAACAATCCGCGGGCGCTCGCCCGCGTCACGGTATCTGCCGCTTGATGTTCGTCATCCACCGGAGCGTCGACACCTGCTGCGGCAGGATCACGTCCCGCACGAGGACGTGCGACTCGGTGTCGAGCTCCTCGATGTCGTTCCGGTAGTCCTTGAGGCCATGGTCCTCTCCCTCCGCCAGCACCGAGAGCGCCGTCTTGTAGCCGAGCGCCACCGCGGTCCGCTCGACGGCCTTGGCGAACGCGCCCCACGGGCCGGAGCTCTCCGGCGGATCGCCCCCGAGCTCCTCGATCCGGCGGCGCAGCAGCTTCACCCGCGCCTCGTGCGACGCCAGGTTGAGCCGGAGGTGCTCGGCCACCCACCCGCCGCCCGCGACGGCGATGGCATGACGGTACGTCTCGACCGCGGACATCTCGCCGCGGCAGAACGATTTGAGCTGCTCGATCGAATCGTCGTCGATCAAACCGTCCAGACCCACGCTCTCGTCTGCGAATGCGATCGGCTCCATGGGGACCCTCCTGAGGTGTCTGTGACCGCCGTTTCCTTCCTCCTTACCTCCCGAGCAGCGGCCTCCGCGCGGACCGTCCACGCAGTACTGTGAGCGAAACCGCCAAAAATCGCCTCACAGCGGAGATCGCACGACCATCTTGCCTCAGGGGTACAATATCGCCACACGCCGAGTCAGCCTTGGCTGATTTCTCTGGATATCATTCAAGCCGCGTTCCACCTATCCGGAACCTCCGTAACTCCGAGCGGGCTCATCCCCGGAGGGGCGAAGGAACGCCCGGGGGAGCGAGGCGCATCACCGAGGGATGGTTCTTGATCTCTCGTTCCGGGTGGCTGTCCCGGACGTCGCGGGAGGGACGCTACGCGAATGAAGCGAAGACGCGCGCGCCCTTGCTGGTGCCGCAGGACTCTCCGCTGCCGACGTCGCGCAGGATGGCTTGCAGCGCCGCGGCGTCGGCGTCGTCGCGCGCCGCCACGCCGATGAGCATCGCGCCCTCCTTGAGGCCGCGCTCGGCCTCCGGGGCGCGCTGCTCCGGGATGCCGGCGTCGACGAGCACGCTGCTCAGGCTGGCCACCGTGCTCGCCGAGCTCGCGTCCGCGAGCTGCACGGCGATGGGCCCCGCCACCGCGAGCCGCAGGCCGGGGACCACGAGACCGGCGCCGGCCGCGCCGAGGATGGAGCTGAGCGCCTGGCCGTGAACGGCCGCGCCCTGGATGCGCGAGCGCGAGAAATGCTGGCGCCGGGCGGCCTCGCTCACGATGAGGCAGATGTCTCGGCGCGAGTGCCCGCTGTCCAGGATCCGCCGGATGGCGTCCTCGGCCTCGACACGTGTACGCACCGTCCCGGTGATCAACCTCTGGCTCGCCATGCAGATCTCCTTGGCTGAGGGTTCGCGCCGCTCTTCGGAGATCCAGAAGAACACGAAGCGTACCGGGCGCGACCATCGCACAAGTCTGCGAAACTGTTCGCGAACCCACCACAGCCCTGCCGCGTCCGGGGCACAACGCCACAGCGCCATGGGCGCGCTGTGACGGAGAGACACGTCGATCTCGTCAGCACCCGTGACGGCCAGAGTCGGACGTCGGGGACGGCCAGAGTCGGACGTCGGGGACGGCCAGTGCGCAGGTTGTGGTGGGGATTCCGAGTGGCGGCTCAGGCCGCGGCGCGCCGCTCTTTGCTGGACCGCTTGGCGCTCTTCACGCCGCGCCGCGCACCGCCGGCGCGCCGCGCCTTGGCGGCGGCCCGCACGCTCTCGCGGAGCTGGTTCGCGAGCGGCACGGCGTCGCGCTCGCTGAAGCCGCGGACGATCCGCAGCATCGTGGCCTCCTCGGGCCGGAGCGCCGCGAGCGCTTCGTCCATGACGGCCTGCTCCGCCTCGAGCAAGGTCTGCAGGGCGCCCTCGGTGTAGGCGCGGATCACCGCGGGGTGGACATAACAGCGCTGGCAGACGGCGCGCGTGTTCCCGAGGCGCGCAGACACCATGTCGATCACCTGCGCCACGCACTTCTTCATCTGGCGGGCCGTTGTCGCGACCTCCATCTCGCAGAAGAAGGACGCGCAGAGCACCGTGCCGGTCCACGTGCGGAAATCCTTCGCCGTGAACTCCTGCCCCGCGACCGCGCGCAGGTACTCGTTCACGTCGTCGGAGTGGATCCGCTGCCGGCCGCCGTCGCCGTCGATGTACTGGAACAGCTCGTGGCCGGGCACGTCCTGGCAGCGCTTCACGACGCGCGCGAGCCGGCGGTCGCGCACCGTCAGCTCGTGCTCCTTGCCGCTCTTGCCCCGGAAGTGGAACCTGATGCGATCGCCCTGGATCTCGACGTGCTCGTCGTGGAGCGTGGTGAGACCATACGAGTTGTTGTCGCGCGCGTACTCGTCGTTCCCGATGCGGATCGAGGTCTCGTCGAGCAGGCGCACCACGGTCGCCAGCACCTTCTCGCGCGGCAGCCCCGGCAGCGCGAGGTCGCGCTCCGTCGCCGCGCGGATCGCCGGGAGCGCCGCGCCGAACGCGAGCATCCGGTCGTACTTCGTCTCGTCGCGGACCTCGCGCCAGCGCGGGTGATACCGGTACTGCTTCCGGCCGCGCGCGTCCCGGCCGGTGGCCTGGATGTGCCCGCGCTCGCTCTGGCAGATCCACACCTCGGTCCACGCGGGCGGGATCGCGAGGCGGCGGACGCGCGCGAGCGTCTCCTCGTCCTTCACGGGGCGCCCCTCGGCGTCGAGGTACTTGAAGCTCTTGCCCGCCTTGCGCCTGGAGATGCCCGGCTCACCGTCGTTGACGTACCGGAGGCCCGCCGACCTGGCCGACTCGATCGGCGACGGGGTGAGCGGCGCCGCCGCGGCGACAGCGCGCGGGTCGTCGACGGTCTCGACGGTCTCGACGGTCTCGATCGCCAGGGTCACGCGGCGCCGGCGGACGACGGCGCTCGGCGCGGAGCGCCGCTCGCGCCGCGGAGCGCTCCGCGAGCGGCGCCTGGATCGGGGGGTCGTGGCGCTGGAGCTCTGCATACGTCACGAGCTCAGACGGCTTCCTCCACGACCGCAGCCGGGGCGCGCAGCGCGCGCTCGCGGTGCGCCTCACCGAGGTACCGCCGCACCTCCTCGTCGATCGCCGCGATCGCCATCCGCTTGAACATGCGCAGCGCGAGCGGCACGTCGACATCGAGATCGACGGCGCTGGGACGGAGCTCGAGGCGCCCCGTCACCTTGTACCCCTTGAAGGAGAACCCGAGATCCGCGCTCCGATCGTCGCTCCAGAGCATGGAGGGGGAGTACTCCGCGTACCGATCGCGATACCGCGCCAGCGCCCGCAGGACTGCCGTCTTCGCTTCGTCGTCGTTCAGGTCGTGATGGACCGTGTGCTTCATGAATGACCTCGGGTGATCGCTGGAACAAGCATCCAGCGGGGGCTGCTGTGCGACAGGCTCGGCAGCGCAGCGGTCGCCAGGGTTAGCAAGGGGGGTGCCTGCCTGGCGCCGCGGCGTCGGCCGCCCCCGACGCCGCGATTTCCCGCCCGATCCCGGGCAGATCGCGGAAAACCGCGCGCTCCTCATCGCGTCGCGCGCCGCGCGCCTGGCGAGCTTCGCCACAAGCGAGGCAGATCGCTACGGCGGCCCCCGAGCTCGCGGGCGCGCCCCACGGGTCAGCTCGGCGGCATGCTGCGTGCGTTCCACGCGATCATGCACGGAGCAGGAGCGCTGAGGTCATCGCCTGGAATCAGGGGGTGGCTCGGGCCGCGGGCGAGCAAGGCGCTGAAGGTGCTGTTGATCCTGCCTGTCGCGCTCTGGCTCGGCTACGTCGTGATCATCAATGTCATGCTGAGCACGAAGCTGATGGCGCGGCTCATCAGCTACAACCCGATCGACGCGTCGCTGCAGTACGAGTCGGCCTGGAGCCTCTGGCCTGGCGTCGTGCACGTCGAGGATCTCCAGCTCAGCGGGTCGGACAGCCTGCTGCAGTGGGCGGTGTTGCTCGACGAGGTGGACGCGGACATCCACCTGACCGATCTCCTCCGGAAGAAGTTCCACGCGGAGGACATCCGCGCCGAGAATTTCGTGTTCCGGATGCGGCTGCTCGTGGATCCGACGAGCGAGCGCGATCTGGAGGCGCCGCACATCGAGGCGCTGCCCCCCATCCCGAATTTCGCGAACCCTCCGCTCAAGCCGGAGCTGCCGCCGCGGCGAGATCTCGAGAACACGGACGAGGGGTACAACCTCTGGACGGTCCACCTCGAGGGCGTGGACGCCACGCTCAAGGAGGTCTGGATCCAGCAAGTCCGCTATGCCGGCGGCGGCCGCGTGCGCGGAGGCTTCTATTACAAGCCGCTCCGCGCCGTCCGGGTCGGGCCGATCGCGATGGAGCTCCGCTCGGGCGACGTCCACGTCGCCGATCGCGTCGTCGCGCGGGTCGACGGCGACCTCGACGTGACCATGAACACCTTCGATCCGCGGGAGATCGACGGGATCGACATCGTCGACACCACCTGGGCGCGCGCCCGCCTCGACGTCGCGCTCCCCGGCCTCGATTTCATCCGCCTCCTCACGGGCGAGGACGCAGAGCCGCGGGTGGAGGACGGGAGCGGAGAGCTCCGGACGAACCTCGTCATCAACCGCGGGAAGATCGAGCCCGGGAGCTCCGCCTCGTACGCGACGAGCCACCTCGTGGCCACGGCCTCGTCGCTGCGCGCGGCCGTCGAGGCGGGCGTGGACCTCCGCGTCGACGACCGCGGTGAGGCGCGCCTCGAGGTGCGGGTGCCCCGCGCGACGCTCGAGCGCCCCGGGAAGGGGCTGCCGCCCATCGTGGTGGAGCGGGCGAGCGCCGTCTTCGACGCGCCGGAGCTCCACCTCATGAGGTTCCCGCCGGGGTTCTCGTCGAAGGTGGATGTCGTCGCCGCGGCGATCCCGGACCTGCGCTGGCTCAACGCGGACGGCGCCGCGCCGGACGCGCCGCGGTTCACGGGCGGCGCCGCGTTCCTGCGGAGCAGCCTCGAGGTCGACCCGCTGGGGCGCGGGTCGGGCGTGCTGAGCCTGCTGATGAAGCAGGGGGCGCTGAGGTGGAAGGAGACGACCGTGAAGGGCGACGCGGAGGCGCGCATCGCGCTCGACGCGGCCAGCGTCCTGAACCCGGCGGCCACGTTCCGGAAGAGCCGTATCGAGATCAAGGACCTCGCCGTCGAGCACAAGGGCGAGGCGTGGCCGGACTGGTGGGCGCGCATCGACATCGACGACGCGAAGGTGGGACGAGGCCTGATGCAGGCGGCGATCCGGCTCGAGTGCAAGGACGCGCGGCCGGCCGTGGAGCTGCTCGACGCCGAGGACGCCATCCCCGGGTGGGCCGCGGGGCTCCTCACCATGGAGGGGCTCAAGGCGTCCGCGACGGTCAGCCGCAAGGCGAGCGACGTCGATTTCAGGCTGCTGGAGGCGCAGGGGGGCAACCTCGCGATCCGCGGGCGGCTCACGAAGTCCGACGGACAGGATCCCCGGGGCGCGTTCCTCGTGAAGAGCGGGCTCCTGTCGGTGGGCATCGACCTCGCGCAGGACGGCGCCGGCGTGCACCCGCTCGTGGGCGACGACTGGGTGAACGAGAAGATCGCCGCGCTGGGCAGGTGAGCCGGCGTCTCCGGGCGGGCGACCCGGCGCCTCCGGGCGGGCGGTCCTGCGCCTCGCCGAGGCGGCGCGACGGGCAGAATCCCCGCCGGTCGAGGTCGCCGGTCGCTATCCTCGACGGATGACGGGCGCCGTCCAGATCCGGCCGGGTCGGCCGACCGACGCTGACCGGGAGGCGGTGGCGCGCATCAACGCCGCGGTCCCGCGCGAGGAGCGGCACGACATCGAGCCGCGCTCGGCGGGCGCGCTGCGCGAGCTCGACGAGCTGCTCGCGCGGCGCGGCCACGTCCTCGGCCGCCACGTCGCCGAGGTCGTCGCGACGGGGGAGATCGTGGCGTATGCGCACTACTTCCACGTCCCGTGGGAGCACCACCCCGCGCGGTTCTGGTGCGCGGCGCGGTGCGCCCCGGGCCACCGGCGCCGCGGCATCGGCGCGCGGCTGTTCGCGGCGATGGAGCGCGACCTCGCGCGCCTGGGCGCCCGGGAGCTCCGCGCCATGGCGCGCGAGACGCAGCCGGAGATGGTGGAGCTCGCGGCGCGGCTCGGCTTCCGGGAGCTCTTCCGGAGCTGGGACTTCGAGCTCGACCTCGCAGCGCGGCGCGCGGACAGCCTGGACGAGCGCCCGTCGCCGCCGGGCGTCGCGATCGCGCCGCTGTCCGAGGAGCGGGCGCGCCGGCCCGGGTGGCTGGCGGAGCTGCACGCGCTCTACCTCGCCGTGAACCGGGAGGTACCCCTGCCGAACCATGTCGACCCCGAGCTGCCGGCCGAGGAGCTCGCGGCGTACCTGGAGCGGTCGCCGACGTCGCTGCCCGAGGCGTGCTTCGTCGCGAGGGACGGCGACAGGTACGTCGGGCTCTGCATCCTGCACCGGAGCGAGGACGACCCCGCGCGCCTCGACCACCTGTTCACCGGGGTGGCGGCGGCGAGCCGCGGCCGCGGGGTGGCGAGGGCGCTCAAGCTGGCCACGATCGATTTCGCGCGGCGGAGGGGGTATTCGCGGATCGCCACGGCGGTCGAGTCGAACAACCCGGGGATGCTCGCCTTGAACGAGGAGCTCGGGTTCGTGCGGCGCGGGGGTCTCGTCGTGCTCGAACGGCAGATGAAGTGGAACCTTGCAGGGTGACAGCGTTGCCCGCGCGGAGCTGGCCAGTTACCTCGCCATCTTCTTGAGCGGCCCAGCCCCGCAGGGCCCCGACTCCCTCGGTCGACCGCGCACGCGCCGGCCCCTCCGGCGCGTGCGTTGCCCATGCCCGCTCTCGGACGCGGGCTGCAGAGGCGGCGTCCTGCTGCAAGCGGGGCGATCAGCGTCACCAGCACATCGAACGACATCACGGCATTCGAGCGCATGGTATGGAACACCCCGCCATCCACATCGAGGATCTGCGACCGCTCTGCCCAGGGCCCGCTGGCAGCGCGCTGGCATGTGCCGCGTCCCGTGCCAGCGCTGGCGGCGCCTGGAGCAGGTGATCGCGCGGCTCCCGGAGGGCGTCACCGGTAAGGTATCCTCCGGGCTCGGCCCGCTCCTCCCCAGGGCCGTCCAGGAGGCGACATCGTGAAGGCAGCTCCGGAGCAGATCCCGCCGCCGCCGAGGGGCTCCCTCGGCGAGCTCTTCAACCCCTTCCTCCCCGAGCAGATCGAGGACCCTTACCCGATCTATGCGCGCGCGCGGCGCGAGGAGCCGGTCTTCTATAGCCCCCGGCTCGACGTGTGGATCGTCACCAGGTACGCCGATATCGTGGCCGTCCTGCGGGACACGGACCGGTTCTCGTCCTTCAACTCGCTCTACGTCAGGGCCGCGCCGATCCCCGAGGTCCGCGCGGTCCTCCGCGAGGGGTACGAGGAGTTCACCTCGCTCGTGCAGAGCGACCCGCCCGATCACACGCGCGTGCGCGCCGTCTTCGGCAAGGCCTTCACCCCGCTGCGCGTGGCGGCGCTGGAGGGGCACATCCGCGAGCTCACGCGGGAGCTGATCGACGCCTTCATCCGCGATGGGCACGCCGAGCTGGTCTCGCAGATCGCCCTGCCGCTGCCGGGGTACGTCATCTGCGATCTGCTCGGGGTGCCGCGCTCCGAGATGAAGCAGCTCAGGGCGTGGCACGAGGACAAGCAGGCGCTGATGGCGGGGAGCGCGCCGCCAGAGGCGCAGGTGGCGAGCGCCCGCGGATACGTGGCGATGCAGCGCTATTTCCAGGCCCAGATCGAGGCACGCCGCGCCGAGCCGCGGGAGGATCTGCTCTCGCTCCTCGTCCCGGAGGAGATCGGCGGGAGCGCGGCGCTGAGCATGCAGGAGGCGGTCTGCAACGCGATGGATCTGCTGGCCGCCGGGCACGAGACGACGACGGCCCTGCTCGCGAGCGGGATCGACCTCTTGCTCGCGCACCCGGAGGTGGCAGAGGCGCTGCGCGGGGACCCGTCGCTGATCCCGGGCGCGATCGACGAGATGCTGCGCTGCGAGTCCCCGGTCCGCGGCTTCTTCCGGGCGGTGACGGCGGACGCCGAGGTGGCCGGGGTCCGTATCCCGAAAGGCGCACGGGTGTACCTGCTGTATGCGTCGGGGAACCGGGACGAGGCGGAGTTCGCCGACGGCGACCGCTTCGACATCCACCGCAGGGACACGGGCAAGCACCTCGCCTTCGGCAAGGGCATCCACTTCTGCGTCGGCTCGCTGCTGGCGCGCACGGAAGCGAAGATCGCGCTCGAAGAGCTCCTCGAGCGGCTGCCCGGCCTGCGGCGCGGGAAGGCCCCCGCGCGCCGGAGCCCGTTTATCATCATGCGCGCGTTCGACTCGCTCCCCATCGCGTGGGACGCGTAGCCCTCCCCCGCGCCGCGCCGGCGACGTGGCAGGAGCAGCCGCTTCTGCGCGGCATCCCCGGAGAAGGCCTTGAAACCGAGCTTCTCGTAGAACCTCCTCGAAGCCTCGAGATCCTTGACAGCCAGGCTTGATCGAAGACGCGCCGAGCCGTCTTGCGAGATGACAAAGCCGAGAGCCTCGCGGTGCGCATTGCACTACCGGAACATTGACCGATGCCTCGTTCCGAAGGAGACTCGCCGCATGGGACTGCTGACCTTCGCCATCAACGTCACTCTGGACGGCTGCGTCGACCACCAGGAGGGGATCGCCGACGACGAGACGCACGCCTTGTTCACCCGCCTCATGGACGAGAGCGGCGCGATGCTGTGGGGCCGCGTCACCTACGAGATGATGGAGAGCTACTGGCCGGCGGTCGCCCGCGGCGACGAGGAGGCGCCTCCGGCGATACGCGCGTGGGCGGTCAAGCTGGAGACCAAGCCGAAGTACGTGGTGTCGTCCACGCGCAAGGACTTCCCGTGGACCAACAGCCACCACATCGCCGGCGATCTGCGCATGGGCGTGCAGAAGCTCAAGGACGCGACCCCGGCCGGCGTGCTCCTCGGCAGCGGCAAGCTCGCGACCGAGCTGGATCGGCTGGATCTCATCGACGAGTACAAGTTCCTCGTCCACGCCAGGCTCGCCGGCCACGGCCCGACCCTGTACCAGAGCGGGCTGCCCGCCACGCGGCGGCTCGAGCTGGTCTCGGCCAAGCCGCTGCGCTGTGGCGCGGTGGCGATGCACTACCGGCGCGCGCGCTGACTCAGAGGAGCCCCATCGCGCCCAGCGCGCGGTGCGAGCGCTTGTACAGCAGGCAGTAGCCGTTGACGTCGAACCAGAGCGCCTTCAGCCGAGTCGCGCCGCGATTGGCGAAAATGAACGAGGAGCCGCTCTGCGGATCCTCTCCGAGCTTGAGCTTGACGGCGTGTGCCAGGCGATCGAAGCCCTGGCGCATGTCGAGCGGCTCGGTGCACACGAAGATGCGAACGCCAGCCGCGATCATGAGGCCTTCAGAACGTCGAGCAGGTGCCGCAGGCCGTCAGCGTCGAATGACGCTGGCACTCGGAGACAGCGGCCCCGGCCGCGTCACCCCTCGCCCGAGAGCACCGCGGTGATCGCGACGCGCTCCCCGCGCGGCCGCCCGGCCGCGTCGGCGTGGGCCATGTCGAGGGCGGCGAGCACCGTCGAGAGCGTCGTCTGGTCCAGGACCGACGACGCCTCGAGGGCGTGGAGGTCCTCTCCCACGAAGTTCTTCGGGCACGCGTCGATGACCGGCAGCGCGCGCGTCTCCGGCGCGGGCGCGAACCGGATCGGCAGGCCGTGCGTGCGGCAGATGAGCGGCCGCGCCGCGTAGACCGCGCACCTCCCCTCCCCGTCGAGCGCCGGGCACACCCCCGGGTCGCCCGCCCGCGCGCGCGCGGCCAGGGCCGCCCGGTCGGCCTCGGGGAGCGCCGCGAGCGCCTCGCGGAGGGCGTCTGCCTCGAGCGACGTCACGGAGAACCGCCGCCGGCAGCAGTCGCTGCACCCGGTGCGGCAGGCCATCCGCGCGCCGTGGCGGGCGCTCGCGTGCGCGAAGAACGCGTCGACCTTGGTGAAGAGCTCGCGGAGGCGATCGCGCGGCGGGGGGCTCATGCGCCGGGTTCTAGCAGCCGAGGGCCCCGATCGCGCCGCCAGGGACACGAAAGTCGCCGGCCGGGACCGGGAGAGCGCCGGCCGGGACTGGGGTTCGGGTCGAGAGCGACCGGGGGCGGCCGCCCCGGCGACGAGAAAGGCGGCGCCAGGGACAGGAGCGGACGCGTCAGGGACGGGGCAATCGACGCCAGGGACGGGAGCGAGCGCGCCCGGGGACACCCTGGCGGGCGTTCACCTGTCCCTGGCGCCGGCACCGGAGCGCCGGCGCACGCGCAGGGCAGCGAGCCCCCCGATGAGGACGAGCCATGTGGGTGTCCCCTGGATTCCGGGCTCCATCTGGCAACCACCGCTGTCTCTGCCTGGCGGGCCGCCGCCAGAGCCGCTCTGCGCGCCGGTGTCACCGGCGCTACCCCCTTCGCCCGTCCCGCTGCTGGAGCCTGCGCTCGTGCTCGTGGTGCCGCCACCGCCAGCGGTGCTGGCATCACCGCCGCTGCCGCCGCTGCCGGACGCATCACCGCCGCTGCCGCCGGTGCCGGACGCATCACCGCCGCTGCCGCCGGTGCCGGAGGCATCACCGCCGCTGCCGCCGGTGCCGGAGGCATCACCGCTGCTGCCGCCAGTGCCGGAGGCATCACCACCGCTGCCGCCGGTGCCGGAGGCATCACCACCGCTGCCGCCGGTGCCGGACGCATCACCGCCGCTGCCGCCGGTGCCGGACGCATCACCGCCGCTGCCGCCGGTGCCGGACGCATCACCGCCGCTGCCGCCGGTGCCGGAGGCATCACCGCCGCTGCCGCCGGTGCCGGACGCATCACCGCCGCTGCCGCCAGTGCCGGACGCATCACCGCCGCTGCCGCCGGTGCCGGAGGCATCACCGCCGCTGCCGCCAGCGCCACCCTCTCCACCGCCGCTGCCGCCGGCGCCACCCTCTCCACCTGCGCTCGGCAAGCATACGCCAGCCTGGCACACCCCTGTGCCCGGACGCTGCCCAGGAACATAGAGGTGCACGAGGGGGGACGGGTAGAACACACTGCCGAGCGTGCCGCCCGCCATCAGAACGCGTCCATCATCCAGCCGCACCGACACGCGATAGGTGAGCGGGATGTTCAAAGCTGGGCCCGGCGACCAGATGTCGCTCGCTGGATCGTAAAGCTCGGCCGTATAATCCAGCGAATACTGACCGTCCAGCTGGCTTGCCACGAGCACCCTGCCGTCGGCGAGGAGCACGGCCGCAGTCCCGTACCGCCGGGCGGCCATCTCCGCCGCTGGCGTCCAGGTGTCGCTCGCCGGATCGTAGAGCTCGGCTGTCGCGAGGGCGATGCCCTCGTAGCCACCCCCCACGACGAGCACCCTGCCGTCCTCGAGCAGCGTGGCCGTGTGCCCCGAGCGTGCCGAGATCATCGGCGCCACAGGCGTCCAGACGTCGGCCGCCGGGTCATACACCTCCGCCCTGTTCATGTGGTCGCCGCCGCCCACGACGAGCACTCTGCCGTCCTGGAGCAGCGTCGCCGTGGGACTCCATAGCCCCGCAGTCCCGGGCGCGACCAGGGTCCAGACGTCCGCGGCGGGGTCATACACCTCCGCGGATCCGTCGCTGCCGCCCGCGACGAGCACCCTCCCGTCCTGGAGCAGCGTCGCCGTGCCGAGCCCGCGACCGCGGAGCATGGGCGCGGCCTCCTCCCATGCGCCCGTGGCCGGGTTGAACCGGTCCACGCGATCGCGACTGATCACGAGGACCGTGCCGTCCTGCAGCAGCTTGGCGTGCGTGATCGAACGCATCGGCAGAATTCCCCCGATGAGCTCCCATCGATCCATGCTCGGGTCGTAGCGCATCGCCCTCCAGCGTGTGGCGGCGCTATCCTCCACCCCGATGACCAGCACCGTGCCGTCCTGCAGCAACGTGGCTGTGATCGCGTGCTTCATCTCGCTCGGCATCCGCGCCGCGGCCTGCCAGGCATCCGGCGTCCCCTCGACGTCGCAGCGCGCGCCGTCCGGCTTCTCGGGCGCGGGCCCCGAGCACCCGAGCGCAGGATCGCAGGCGGGAGGCTCGTGACAGCCGTCCGGCGGCTGGCAGCTCGCCGGGCTCGCTGCGACGCAGGCGCCGCCCTCGCACGTGCTCGTCGCGGAGCACACCTCGCCGTCGTTGCACGGGGTTCCGTCGGGCGCGGGGGTGCCGCCGGCGCAGGTGCCCGCCTCGCAGACGCCTCCCTCGAGGCACGCGTCGGTGTCGTCGCAGGGCGTGCCCGAGAGCGGCGTGCAGGCGCCGTCCCTCGTGGCCCCTGCCGAGGCCGCGCACGCGTCGCACGGACCGGCACAGGCCGCATCGCAGCAGACCGAATCCGCGCAGAAGCCGCTGGCGCAGTCGCCGCCGGCCTCGCAGGCCGCGCCGAGCGGCGCGCGCTCGTGGAAGAGCAGGGCGGAGGCCGTCGGCACCGGCGCGCCGGTGGGCGAGCCGGCCGCGACCAGCCCGCCGGCGACCAGCACGCTGCCGTCGTGGAGGCTCGTCGCCGTGTGATGCGCGCGCGCCATCGTCTCCGGCGGCTCCACGTCGAGGGGCCCCCAGGCAGCCCTCGCCGGATCATAGAGCTCCAGCGCGGCGCTGAACTCGCTGTAGCGCGACAAGATCACGAACTGGCCATTTTCGTCCTCGTATCCGCAGTCGTACGACACCATGCCTCCTGTCAGGAGGACGCGTCCGCTGGGGAGCAGCGAGGCGCCCAGGCCGCTGTCGAAGCCCCCGACCGGCAAGCAGTCAGGATACGGGTAGTAGAAGGGGTCATGCCCCGGGATCCGCAGCCAGAGATCGACCTCGTGGAGGTAAAGCTGCGAGGGCATCTGGGACGAGAAATCGTATCCGCCCACGAAGAGGACATCGCCGCTGGCGAGCCGCGTGGCGCGGTATGTAGGGGACCACTCGACGATCCCGGAGGTCGGTGTCCAGGAATCGGTCTCCGGATCGTAGATGTTGCCGTGGCTGCTGCCCACTGCGAAGCGGCTGCCCACCGCGAGCACGCGGCCGTCTCGGAGCAACGTCGCGCTCGTGGCGGTCACGTCGCTCAGCGATCGGATGGGAGTCCATGTGCCCGCGAGGTCATCATAGATGCTGCCCGCGAGGGAGCCCGACGCGCGGCCGAGCATCATCAGCTTGCCGCCCGGGAGGTGCACGGCGTGGGGCGCCGTGAGCGCCGGAGTCAGGGGCGCCGCCGCGCTCCACTGATCGAGATCCGGGGCATAGACCTCGACATGCTCGCCGTCCGTCAACAAGGCCAGCCCGTCCGGCAGGACGGCCGTCGCGGCGACCTCGCGCAGCGGGCTGCGGAGCGGCGCTGCGGGCGCCCACGTCTTGCTCGCCGGGTCGTAGAGCTCGACCTCCCGGAGGAGCACGGTTCTGTCGCTGCCGTGGCCCCCCGCCACGAGCACCCGGCCATCCTGGAGCAACGTGGCCGCGTGCCCGCCGCGCGGCGTGATCATCGGCGGCACGCGCTCCCAGGACGGCGTTTCGTCGGCCCAGACCTCTCCCGCCGGCAGCACCACCACCGCGCAGGCCAGGGCGACCCTCGGTAACCAGCTCGATTGCATTCAGCTCCTCCTTCGCCGCCGTCTGATGCCTCCCGGTCACCGAACGTTCAGCTCCTGGAGCACCGTCGGGGCGAACGGTGTCGCCGCTTCGAACGCCGAGTTCATGAACGTGGCCGTGAGGGCGCTCGGGCCGACCTCGCCTCCTGCCTCATGCGTCGAGGCGGAACGGGTAGCCGTCCGAGGCCACAACGATCGCCTCGGCGCCCGGCTCGCCCTGGGACCGGCGCAGCAGGGTGCTCGCTCCCAGCGCCCACATCTCGGCGCCGTCCCCGCGCACAGCGAACAGGGTGCCCCAGGTGCAGGGTGCTCATCGGCCGGAGGCGTGAAGCGGGGAGAGGGACGGGGCTTTGCTGCTCACGAGGACGCGAGGTACACGCTCGCCCGGCGAGCGTCCAGGCGACAGCCGACAGGGGCTCTCATGGACCGTCAGCGGCGCAGAGCGCCCCGGCAGGTTGCGCCAGAGGAGATGAGGAGCAGCGTGTCGTACGGAGCGCGTCGTGCGCGCTCCCGCGCGACCGGCGAGCGCCGCTCGGGCGCTCCGCCGGTCGCGGGGACGCCCTCGAGGGGCGCAGTCCGCGTCAGGGCGCCTGGATCTTCGCCTTCACCCACCGTCCGGACTCGGTGAGCTGGCCGTCGGACCAGGGGCCGCTCGCGCCCGCGCCGGGCCGGAGCGCGGCGCACGCCTCGGCCTTGTCGACGATCGACCAGTTGAGCCAGCTGATCTTGTTGGTGCTCAGGAAGTCGAGCCAGGTCTGCGCCTCGCCGAGGTCGAGCGCGCCGTCCCCGCTCGCGCTGCAGGTGCCCCACTCGGTCACGAACAGCGGGAGGCCCGCGGTCATCGCGTCGGTGGCCTTGGTGCGCAGGTAGGCCTTGTGCGTGGCGGCATAGAAGTGCAGCGTGTAGGCGATGTTGCTGTAGCGCGTGATCGGGTTCCTGGCGGCCACGTCCACGTCCTGCGACCAGGTCGGCGTCCCGACGATGACGAGGTTGTCGGCGCCGGCGCCGCGGATCTCGCCGATCACCTCTTCTGCGTACGACTTCACCTGGGCCCAGCTCTCGTTGTCGGGCTCGTTGTAGACCTCGAAGATCACGCCGGGCTCGTCGCCGTACTCCGTCGCCATCTCCCGGAAGAAGCGCTTCGCTGCGTCCTTGTGGTTCGTCAGGGCCGCGTCGTGATCGTGCCAGTCGATGATCACATAGATGCCCCGCGCAATCGCGGCGTCGACGATGGTCTTGACCTTGCGCTTCTCCGCGTCCGGGTTGTGGAGGTAGCCGTACCGCCCCTCCACGCTGACCGTCATCGCGGCGCGGACGACGCTCACGTCCCAGCCGTCCACGAGCGTGTTGACGGCGGAGGCGTTGTAGAACTTCTCTCCCTCCCAGACGCTCCAGAACAGGCTCATGCCCTTGAGCTGGAGCTCTGCCCCGTACGCGTCGACGACGCGGTTGCCCATCACCTGGAGGCTGCCGTGGCGCTCCACGGGCGTGCCCGTGACCGGTCCCGTCCCGGTCGACGTCGTCGAGCTCGTGGCGCTCACGACGGTGGTCACGCTCGACGTCGACGCGTCGCCGCCGCCCGCGCCGCCGCTGCCGCCCGCGCCGCCGCTGCCGCCCGCGCCGCCGCTGCCGCCCGCGCCGCCGCTGCCGCCGACGCCGCTCGTGGTGGTGGTCACGGCCGACGTCGACACGGCCGACGTCGACGCGTCACCGCCGCCGGCGCCGCCGCTGCCGCCCGTGCCGCTCGTCGTGGTCGTCACGCTCGACGTCGACGCATCACCGCCGCTGCCGCCCGTGCCGCTCGTCGTGGACGCCACGGTCGACGTCGACGCGTCACCGCCGCCGGCGCCGCCGCTGCCAGCCGCGCCGGTCGTGGTGGCCGCCACGGTCGACGTCGCTGCGTCTCCGCCGCCGCCGCCCGCGCCGCCGCCGCCGCCGCCCGCGCCGCCGCTGCCGCCCGCGCCGCCGCTGCCGCCCGCGCCGCCACTGCCGCCCGCGCCGCCGCTGCCGCCGGCGCCGCCGGCGCCGCCGTCACCGCCGCTGCCGCCCTCGCCGCCCGAGGACGCCGACGTCGTCGTCGACGCCGAGCTGCTGCTCCCGGAGGACACCGACGTCGTCGACGCCGAGTCGCCGCCTCCTGACGCCGAATCCCCCGCGGTGCCCTCGCATCCGAGCAGCATCATGGCCGGCAGCGCGAGATGCAGAAGACCGCGCGTCCATCGCGGCCCGATAAACAACCCCGTCGTCACGTCGTGGCTCATCGTGTTCTCCGAGTGAAGCGCTCGCCCGGTGCGCCTGGCATCGAGCAAAGGGAGTCAAGGAAGGGCATCAAGGAAGCAGGGCCGACGCGCTGTTAGCAGGGCCAACGCGACGGGTGAAGAAGGAAAGAGGGGCCATCCATCTTACCCACAGCGCGTCACGTCATCGCGGCGCGTCACGCCATGGGCGGCCCGCCCGCGCGGCCGAGATCGCCGCGCCGGCGTGCTGGAGGCCGAGGACCGGCGCGCTAAGCGCCTGTCGGCAGGAAGTCGCCGTGGAACCCGTGCGGCACGCGGCCCGGGAGCTCGACCTTCGCGACCGGCCCGCCCGCCACGTCGGTGGCGTCGAGCACGAGCAGATGGCTCCGGCTCGTCGCGCGGCTGAACACGTACGCAAGGAGCCACCCGTCGTCCTCGGCCGTCCCCTGGGGGTCCTGCACGAACATCGCCTCGCCCGCCTCCTGGTCTGCAGGGAGCGCGTGCACGACGGTCTTGTCGGCGACCCAGTCGTATTTGACGATCTGATTGAGCGCCGGGGTCGCCCCGGGCGCGGACGGCTCGAGCGTCGTCGTCACGCCGTATCCATAGCGGTATCTCCTGCCCTGCCGCGCCGGGTTGATGCGCGGGAACTCCACGAAGCGATCATCGAGCTTCGTGAGCGAGACCTTCGCCCGCGCCAGATCGATCGAGAAACGGTGAGGGCCGAGGCCAGCGAAGTGGAGGAAATGACGGCGCGATAGCATGGGTCGGTCCTGGATTGATGAAGTGATGGCCACTGGGAACGAGGGAGAAAGCAAGGATCCAGACGCGTCGAAGATGCCAGCCCCGGGGTGCGAGCCCCGGCGAGGACGCCTCCCGCGCCGGACCTAGCAGTCGAATACCCCGGCGCCCCGCTCGAGCTCTCCGAACGGGTCCACGAGCGCGCGCACGAACAGGCGCGCCGGCGCGCTCTCGATCCCGCCCGCCGCGCGCCAGGTGACGTGGCGAAGCTCGCCCAGGAGAGCCCCGGCGAGCGGCGTGTAGACGAGATCGAGCGCCGAGGGGCGGACGCCGTTGGCCTCGTAGCCGTACTCCCAGAGGTGGGTGCCGGCGATGGCGAACGCGACCGCGGCCGCGGCGCCGAAGCGGCACGTCCGGGCCCGGAGGTAGATCTCGCTCCCGAGCAGGCCATGGCCGATCACGTTGATCGGCCAGGGATCGTGGTCCCACCGGAAGGCGGGCTGGGACGCGTCGAAGAGGGGCGGCTTCGTGATCGCCTCGCCGTAGTGGTATCCCCAGCGCTCCAGGCGGAAGTCGGCGAACGGATCGGGCCACAGGACCGCTTCCACGCTGCGCGTCACCGTGAACATGGCCAGGGAGTGCACGATCGGCGGCGCCCAGGAGGGCTCGGCGCTCGCCGGCGCGGCGGCGCCCGCGCGCGGCGGGGGCGTCGCCGCCATGAACGCGCGCTCCGGAGGAGCGGCGGCTCCGGCCGGCGGAGGGGCCGAGTCGGCCCGCGGAGCGGCCGAGTCGACCGGGGGCGCGTTCGTGGACTGGCCGGCGCACGCGGCCGAGAGGACGGCGAGGAGGGCGGCGGCGCACGGGCGAATCTGGGCCATCGGGGACAGCGGACGCGGCGCGCGCCGGGAGTGGCGGCCGGCCGCAAGTCTAGTACCGCGGGTCAGAAATCCTGCCAGTGATCTGCCTCGCGAAAGGAGAAAGATTTCAACGCAAAGGCGCAAAGGCGCAAAGACGCAAGGGCGCAAGGGCGCAAGGGCGTAAGGGCCCAAGGGCCCAAGGGCCCAAGGGCGCAAGAATACATGGCATCTGTCGTTGTTTTGCGCCTTGGCGTCTTTGCGCCTTTGCGTTGAAATCTCCATCGGGATCGATGGCCAGGACTCCTGGAGGGCGGAACTGGCACACCGACGCCCGTGGTGATGCGCCGGCCTCGCCGGGCCCCAGGGTATGCTCCCACCCCATGGCCGAGATCATGATCATCACGGGCGGCGGCCGCGGGATCGGCGCCGCCACGGCGCTGCTCGCCGCGCGGCGGGGCTACGCGGTCGCGGTGAGCTACCTGCACGACGAGGGCGCCGCGGCCAGGGTGGTCGACGCGATCCGCGGCCGCGGCGGCGTCGCCCTCGCGGTCGCGGCGGACGTGAGCGCAGAAGAGGACGTCGTGCGCCTGTTCCAGACCGTCGACGGCGCCCTGGGCCCGGTCACGGCGCTCGTGAACAACGCCGGCGTGCTCGAGCGCCAGGCGCGCCTCGAGGACATGACCGCGGAGCGCGTGCAGCGCATCCTTGCCACGAACGTCCTCGGCAGCTTCCTGTGCGCGCGCGAGGCGGTCCGGCGCATGTCGACGCTCCGCGGCGGCAGGGGAGGCGTCATCGTGAACGTCTCGTCGAGGGCCTCGCAGCTCGGCTCTCCCGGCGAGTACATCGACTACGCCGCATCGAAGGCCGCGATCGACACGCTCACCATCGGCCTCGCGAAGGAGGTCGCCGCCGAGGGCATCCGGGTCAACGCCGTGAGGCCCGGGATCATCGACACGGACATCCACGCGAGCGGCGGCGATCCAGGGCGCGCCGAGCGGCTCGGCGCGACGCTCCCCCTCGGCCGCGCCGGCAGCCCCGAGGAGGTGGCGCACGCCATCCTGTGGCTCGCCTCGAGCGAGTCCTCCTACTGCACCGGCTCCCTCCTGGACGTCGCCGGCAGCCGCTGAGCCGCGCCTCGCCGCTGCCGGCGCCTCATCGCCGCCCGCCCTCGCCGATCGCCTCGGTCACGACGGCCGCGAGCGTCCGCGCCGCCTCCAGGAGCGCGGGCTCCGCGTGCGCGCCGAACCCCAGGATGAGCCCGGGCGCCCGCGGCGCGGAGCGCGGACGCGCCGCGATGCTGCGCGAGAGCGGCAGCGCGTCCACGCCCCGCGCCGCGAGCGCCTGGACGACCGCGACGTCGTCCAGGCCCGCGGGCAGGTCGAGCGTCAGCACCGAGCCCCCCGCCGGGGCGCGCGCCCGCACCGCGCCCGGCAGCAGGCGCCCGAGCTCCGCGAGCAGGAGGTCGCGGCGGCGCCGCGTCGCCTGCTTCAGCTTCCGGAGATGGCGCGCGAAGTGGCCCTCGTCGATGAAGTCGGCGAGCGCGGCCTGGAGCAGGTGGGGCGGCGAGCGCGTCGACGCCGCGCGCATCGCGGCCACGGGGCGCACCAGCGCGGGCGGCACGATCATGAAGCCGAGGCGCAGCCCCGGGAACAGCGCGCGGCTGAAGGTCCCCACGTGGATCACGCGGTCCTTCACGCCCTCGATGTCGAGGGCGAGCAGCGACGGCAGCGGCGAGCCGTCGAACCGCAGCTCGCCCTCGTAGTCGATCTCGACGACGACGGCCCCCGCCTCGCCGGCCCATGAAAGGAGCTCGACGCGCCGCGCGAGCGTGAGCCGCGCCCCGGAGGGGAACGCGTAGGCCGGCGACACGAAGGCGACCCGCGCGCGCGGCGCGCCCCGACGTCGATGCGCGCCGACGTCGACGCGGAGCCCCTCCTCGTCGACCGGGATCGGGACGGGCCGCGCGCCCGCCATGCGCACGGCCGCGCGGAGGGCGAGCGGCCCCGGGTCCTCGATCCAGGCGGCGTCGCCCGGGTCGAGCAGGGCGCGGCAGCAGAGGTCGATCGCGCCCTGGGAGCCCTCCGTGATGAAGACCTGGTCGACCGTCGCGCGCACGCCGCGGGCCACCGCGACGTGGTGGAGCACGGCGCGCCGGAGCCGCGGCGCGCCCCGCGGCTCGTCGAGCAGCGCGTCGGCGGCCGACATCGCGCGGAAGCGGCGCGCGATGCACCGGTCGAGGATGCGCCACGGCAGGAGCTCGAGGTCCGGCAGGCCGACCCCGAACGGCCGCGAGCGGGCGCGCGTCTCGAGCAGCGCGTCGAGCTTGTCGGCCGGCACCACCGCCGCGACGCGCCGCGCGCTCTTCGAGGTGCGCGGCGCCGCCGCTCCGGGCTGGGCGCGGGCGGCGCTCTGCCCCCCGGCGCGCGCCGGCACCCGGGCGACCACCGGCGCCCGGCGGGGGCGGACCACGATGGTGCCGTCCGCGGCCAGCGCCTCGTACGCCGCCACCGCGGTGTTGCGCGACACGCCGAGCTCCCGCGCGAGCTCGCGAGACGACGGGAGCTCGCGGTCGGGCTGGAGGACGCCCTCGAGCACGGCGCGGCGGAGCTGCTCGACGAGCTGCGCGGCCAGCGTCGCCGGCGCGCCGCGATCGAGGCGGAGGAAGGCGCGGGCGGCCCGGGGGCCGTGAGGGCCGGGGGAGTCCGGGGAGGCACGTCGCGCTGGCACCATCGAAACCCGCCGCGGTGGCACTTTCCAGGGTGCCAGATCCGGGTCACCGTGTCGACGAGGAGACGGCCATGGCCACCACGGAGGATCCCACCCGCTCGACCAGCGCCCGCCCGCGGCGGGCGTTCTCCGACGGCAAGACGGGCGAGCTGTCGTCGCGCATCGCGCGCCGCGCCGCCGAGGCGCACGCCGGGCGGCCGCTCGACCGGCTGCTCGCGGAGGACCTCCCGGGCAACGACCTCACCACGCTGCTGCTCCACTGCCTGCGCCAGCGCGCCCTGCGGAGGAGCTTCGCCGACGTCCTCGAGCACGCGGAGCGCGCGCCGATGACGCACGCCTCGGCCGCGGACGCCCGGCGGATCCACGCCTTCGACGCGGCGGCGTTCGCCGCGGCGGCGGGCTTCGAGGCGGTGGATCTCGCGCCGGTCGAGCCGCTCGGCGCCGCCGCGTGCGCCGGCGTCGAGCCGAACAACGTGCTCGCCACGGTCCGCTTCGCCGAGGTCGCCGCGGATCCCACGACCGGGCTCGCGCTGCACGCGGCGCGCCGCCGGCGCGAGGCCGGGCGCGGCGAGCCGCTGCGGCTGTGCGCGAGCCAGCGCGTGCTGCGCATGCAGCCCACGAAGCACCCGGGCTTCAGCCCGCACTTCCGCCTGTTCGCCCTCGTGACGGCCGTCCGCTCGCCGGCCCGGGGCGAGGACGACGCGTGCGAGCGGCGGGCCCTGCTCGAGCAGCTCGTCGTCTGGGCCGACCTGGTCCGCGCGCTGCCGGGCGCCGGCTTCCGCGCGGCGGGGCTGCGCGTGGTCCTCTCCGATACGGCCCTGGTGCGGGCGTGCCTCGGCGCGCGCGGCCTCGACGCGGACGCCATGGCGCTGCGGGCGAAGGCGCACGAGCCCGGCTCGACCGAGGCCGCCCTGCGCGAGGCGTCGGTCGACCTGCCGCGCGCGGCGGCCGATCTCGCGGGCGCGGCGCGGTCGCTCGGCCTCGGCCCGGAGCTCGTCGCGCGGGCCGAGCGCTGGGTCGCCGAGGTGGCCGAGCCGCTCGCGCGCGCGCGGCCCGAGGTCGAGGTCGTCCACGACCTCGCGCGGCTGCAGGGGCTCGGCTACTACGCCGGGCCGTTCATCCAGCTCGTCGTGCGCCGGGACGACGGCCTGGAGCTCCCGCTCGGCGACGGCGGCGCGGTGCCGTGGCTCGGCGCGCTGCTCTCGAACCGCCGCGAGCGGATGATCGCGACCGGCCTCGGGACCGAGATGCTCGTGAAGCTCTACGATCGATCCACCCCCCGGGCCGGCGAGGCCCCGCCGCAGGAAGGGACGCCATGATCCTCGAGACGCCCTCGCTCACGCTCCGCCCCTGGACTCCGGCCGACGCCGACGCGCTCGTGAAGAACGCGGACGATCGCCGCGTCTGGGCGAACCTCCGGGACCGCTTCCCGCACCCCTACACGCGCGCCGACGCCGAGGGCTGGATCGCGCTCTGCGCCGGGCAGGCGCCGCCCGGCGCGGGCCTGGCCATCGTGGTGGACGGGGAGGCGGCCGGCGGGATCGGCCTCGAGCGCTTCGACGACGTGCACCGGAACACCGCGGAGATCGGCTACTGGCTCGGCGCGCCGTACTGGGGCCGCGGCCTGGCCACCGAGGCGGTGATCGCGATGACGCGGTACGGCTTCGAGCACCTCGGCCTCGAGCGCATCCAGGCCGGGGTCTACGGCTGGAACGGCGCGTCCGCGCGCGTGCTCGAGAAGGCCGGTTACGCGCTCGAGGGGCGGATGCGGCGCCACGTCGTGAAGGACGGGCGGGTGGGCGACGTCCTGCTCTACGCGCGCGTCCGGGACGATGCCCGCGTGGAGCAGGACGGCGCGCGGCGGTGAAGCCAGGGTAGACTCCACCCGATGGTCTTCCGCCAGCCCGCCTTCCGCCGCGCCTCGGGCAGCGTCGGCTACGGCCCGTTTCCCATCCGCGGCGCGCGCCTCCTCTTCTCCGTCCTGCTGCTCCTCGGCGCGATCATCGTCTCGATCGTCGCGCTCTCGAAGGATCACCTCGCCTGCACGCCCGGCGCGCGGTGCGTCCTGACGCGCGCGATGACCTCCAGGACGATCGGGTTTCCCATGTCCGCGCTGCGCGACGTGCGCGTCGACATCAGGCGGGGGTCGAAGGGAGGCAGCCACGGCGCGGTCGTCCTCCTCCTGGACGGCGGTCACGAGGTCTCCTTGCAGCAGGTGAGCTACAAGCGGGCCGCCGAGGTCGCGACGCTCGTCCGCGCGGGCCTCGCGGGCGAGCAGCGGATCGACGTCACGCTGCGCGGCCCGTGGTGGATCCTCCCGCTCGCGATCGGGATGCTCGCGATGGGGCTCACGATGGCGTACTCGGCGACCAAGGGGCTCGGGCGGTTCCGTCTCGAGATCACGCGCGGCGGCGCCGCGCTCCGGGCCCGGCGGTTCGTCCTCGCGATCCCGGTCTCGTCCCACGAGGTCTCCCTCGAGGGCGTCACCGACGTCCGCGTCGAGGGCGGGACGCTCGGGGAGATGTGGCTCGGCCGAGGAGAGGCGCCCTCGCCGGCCGGGCGCATCGTCCTCGTCCATCGCTCCGGCGCGGCGCGCCCGCTCACCGAGGCCGTGTTCCCCGGCCAGGCCGTGCACCTGCGCGCGGCCGCCGAGCTGCGGGCGCTCCTCGGGATCGAGCGGGAGCGCCATGACGTCGAGGAGCAGCTCGCGTCGCTGCCGCGCACCAGGACGCCGCTCGGGACGCGCGTCGCGGTGGCGTGGGCCGGCACGACCGTCGGCGCGATCGCCGGCATCGGGCTGCTCGGGCTCGCGGGCATCGCGCTCGGCCTGCTCCGCACGAGCGATCCGATCGAGGCGTGGCTCGTCGCGGTCGGCGGCGGCGGCGGCGCGATCGCGGGAGTCGCCCTCGCCCTCTATCTCACACGAGCTCGGCCGCCGCGCTGAGCGCCTGTCGTCGCAGCGCGGCTTTCATCAGCGGTCGATCGCGAGCCCACGCTAGACTCGCCCTGCATGGATGTCGTCTCGGCCTGTCCTCTCCGCGTCGCGTCGAGCCTCTGGCAGCCGCGGGCCGGCGCGTGGGCGCTCACGATCGTCTGCAAGGCGACCTACACGCTCGCGCCGGGCGAGTCGCTGCTCGCGCTGGAGCAGGACGAGCCCACCAGCGCGGAGTTGTACTGGGAGGACGACGAGCACCGCAGCCTGGTCCTCGGGAGCGATCTGGCCCCTTTCAAGCGGCGCGCCGACGTGCTCGTCGTGGGGCACGCGTACGCGCCCGGATCGCGCCCGGTCACGTCGCTGCTCGCGCGGCTCGCGGTGGGCGCGATCGACAAGTCGATCGCGGTGTTCGGAGATCGCGTGTTCACCCCGGATGGGGCGCTGAGCGAGCCAGTGCCGTTCGCGAAGATGTCACTCCGATGGGAGCGCGCCGCCGGCGGGCCAGGCACCGCGAACCCGGTGGGCGTACCGCCGCCGGGCGCGGCGCCCGACAGGCAGGGAATGACGCCCGCGCCCAACCTCGAGATGCCGGGCGCTCACGTCACCGGCCGCCGCGACGCCATCGAGCCGGCGGGCTTCGGGCCGATCGCCCCGAGCTGGCCAGGCAGGGCGCACAAGCTGGGCTGGCACGCGGCGACATGGAATCACGCGCGCTGGAGCGAGCGGCCGCTGCCCGATGACATCGACGCGGGCTATTTCAACGCGGCGCCGCCCGATCAGCAGATGGACGAGATCTGCCCCGACGAGCGGATCGTGCTGGAGAACCTGCACCCCGCGCACGCGCGGCTGATCACGAGGCTCCGGGCCGTGGCGCCGCGCGCCGTCGTGGAGCGGGGCGGCGCCCCGGCGCAGGAGAGGAAGCTCCGGTGCGACACGCTGTGCATCGACACCGACCGGGGGACCTGCTCGCTGACGTGGCGCGGATATGTCCTCCTGGACCACCCCCAGCAGGCGGGCCGGGTGGAGATCACGCTCGCGGAGGAGCCGCGAGGGCTCGTGATCGCCGCGACGGCCAGCGCGCTCGACGTCGCCGGTACGCTCCCCGCGTCGCTCGCGCTTCAGCCGCGCGAGGTGCTCCCGTTCGCGGGGACCACGGAGATCCCGCCCCTCGTGTCGCTCGCGCTGCAGCCGCGCGAGGTGCTCCCGTTCGCAGGGACAACGGCGTTCCCGACCCCGGTGCCGCACGCCGTGCCGTCGCACGCCGTGCTCCCGTTCGCAGGGACCACGGCGTTCCCTCCCCCTTCGCCGCCACGATCCCAGCCCGGCGCGCCGCGCGCGCCATCGTCCCCCTTCTCGCCGGAGCCCATCCCGCACGACCCCGTGCGCGCGGAGACCGTCGCGCCGAGCGCGCCTCCCCCCATCGCCGAGCCGCCGCGGCTCGGCCCGCTGGCGGCGCTCGGGGCGCCTCCGCCCCCGGAGCCTCAGGAGTCGGAAGAGCCGGAGGAGCCCGCGGCCCCCACGCACGAAGCGGAAGCGCCGGAGGAGCCCGCGCCCCCCACGCACGGGGCGGCGCCGGCGCCGACAGCGGACCTGCGCGAACCGACGATCGAGGAGGTCTCCGTCGAGGCGTGCGCCGCGCTCGACGCCTCGCTGGCGCTGCGCCCGCACGAGAAGGATCGCATCTTGCGAGAGAGCCGGTTCGATGAGCCCGCATGGGCGCGGCTCCGCGCCGCCTGGGCGGCGGAGATCAAGCGCGAGCTGCGGCGAGGCCGGAACGAGCTGCTCCGCACCTACGACGCGGCCTATGTAGCGCAGCTCGAGAGAGAGCGCGGGCCCATCTCCGCCGATGAGCTCGCGCGCATCACCGTGGGCGCGGAGCGCGGTGATCTCGCGGACGCGCTGCGCGACGTCGGGTTGCCAGACGAGAGCGCGATTCGCATCCAGCGGACGTGGATCACCAGGATCGCCCGCGACGCGGCGCTCGGCGATGAGGTGCGCAAGGCGGTGACGAGAGCGCGAGCGGGGTGAGCCGGAGCCGGCGGCACGGGCGCGTCCGGGCATTCCGCGCGCGTTCGCGCGCTTGCAGCCGTTACCACGCTCACGTAGCATCGCCCGCCTGTCCGTCGTGCGTCGGCGGCCCCCGGCGGAAACCAGGATGAGATGAGGTCATGACCACCCCCTCTTCACACCTCTTGTCGGTCCAGGTCGCCTCCGGCGACTCGCTCGATGTGCGGCAGTTCCAGATCACCGAGCAGATCTCGAAGCTGTTCTCGGTCACCGTCCTCGCGCACAGCCTCAATCCGGACATCGATTTCGACGCGATCGTGGGTTATCCCGCGTCGTTCACCGCGCACTTCGGCGCGGAGGTGCCGGCCTCGCGGACGTGGGCCGGCATCTGCACGTCGCTGCAGCAGGTCGCGGTCGAGCCGGACGGCGTCTCCACGTACCAGATCGACATCGCGCCGTCCCTCTGGTTCCTGACGCAGCGCCGGCGCAACCGCATCTTCCAGCACCTCTCGGAGCTCGGGATCGTGGAGAAGATCCTGGACGAATGGAGCATCCCGTTCGACAGGCGCACCTCGCTCGAGCACAAGAAGCGCAAGTACCGCGTCCAGTACGGGGAGAGCGATTTCGTCTTCATCTCGCGGGTGCTCGAGGACGCGGGCATCAGCTTCTACTTCGACGCCGCCTCCGGCGACAGCAAGCTGGTGCTCTGCGACACCCCCCAGGGCAACGAGACGCGTCGGCCGATCCGGTTCATCGACGCGCCGGGCGGCCGCGACGTGGAGCACGTCACCGCGGTGCGCGTCGGCCGCAAGGTCCGACCGGGGAAATACACGCTGCGAGATCAGGACTACCGCAGACCGCCGACGTACCGTCTGATGCAGTCCGGGACCGGCGGCACCGCGCCGGAGCAAGGGCTCGAGCGATACCATTATGTGCCCGGCGCGTTCCTGTTCGAGAGCGGGAAGGGGGACGATACGCCGGCCGCCGACGACAAGGGCAAGTACCGCACGGACGAGAAGATCGGGACGGAGCTCGCGCAGCGGCGGCTCGACGCCAAGCGGGTGACGGCGCGGACCGTCCAGTTCGAGACGAACTGCCTCGACGTCGCGCCGGGCGTGATCGTCACCTTCCTCGATCACCCGAAGAGCGAGGTCTCGACCGGCAAGCGGCTCCTCGTCACCTCGGCGGAGATCTCCGGCACGTACGGCGGGGAGTGGTCGCACGCCTGCAGGGCAGTCAGCGCGGACATGCCTTATTACCCTCCGCTCTCGACGCCCAAGCCCAGGACCCAGGGCGTCGAGACGGCCACCGTCGTCGGGCCGCCCGGCGAGACGCTCCATGTGGACGAGTTCGGGCGCGTGCGCGCGCAGTTCCACTGGGACCTGGAAGGAGCGATGGACGACGCCTCCTCGTGCTGGATCCCCGTCTCCCAGACGGGGGCGGGCGGCGGCTTCGGCCACGTGAACCTCCCGCGCGTGGGCCAGGAGGTGATCATCGACTTCCTGGGCGGCGACCCCGACAGGCCGGTCGTCGTGGGCCGCGTCTACACCAACCTGCAGAAGGTGCCTTATTCGCTCCCCGCGATGAAGACCCAGAGCGGGTGGAGGAGCCAGACGATCGGCGGGTCGGGCTACAACGAGGTCATGTTCGAGGACGCGCCCGGCCGCGAGCTCATGCGCGTCCAGGCCGAGCGGGACGCGACGAAGCTGGTCAAGCACGATGAGTCGAGCACCGTCTGCAACGATCGCACGACGACCATCGGGAACAACGACTGCCTGACGGTCGGAAACGACCGCACCCACACGGTCGGCAACAACGAGTCCATCCAGATCGGCAACTCCCAGACGATCCTCGTCGGCGTCAACCAGTCGATCACGGTCGGCGCGGATCAGACGATCACGCTCCCGGCCGGCAACCAGACGGAGACCATCACCGGCAACCGGACCTTCACGCTCACGGGCGATCTCACCGAGACGATCACCGGCAACAGCGCGCTCACGCAGGTGGGCAATCAGACCGAGCAGGTGACGGGCGACTCCTCGCGCACGCAGACAGGCAGCCAGTCGGTCACGCTGGTCGGGGATCGCACGCACATCCAGGTCGGCAGCCAGGCCGAGCTGCAGGCGGGGAACCAGAGCTCGCTCCAGTTCGGCGATCGGCTCGACCTGCAGATCGGCGGCCGCAGGGACTTCCAGCTCGGCAGCCGGCTCGACGTCCAGCTCGGCGGCACCACCCGCGTCGAGATCGGCGCCCTGAGCGACACCGTCGTCGGCGCGCGCACCGAGGGGACGACCGCCGACTCCACCGAGAACGTCGGCGCGGCCAAGAACGTCAACTCCGCCACCTGGACCGTGACCACCGGCGCGGCGAAGGTCGACGGCGGAGCGTCGTTCGAGGCGAGCGGCGCCGCGGTCAAGGTGACCGGCGGCGCCATCAACATCGAGGCCGGTGGCGAGACCGTCATCAAGGGCAGCATCATCCGCCTCAACTGAGGGCAACATGATTCCAGCGAGGACCCGATGAGCGCTCACGACCCGGAAGGCTCCACCCCCGCCGACCCCGCGCCCGACGCGGACGTCGGCGCCGCGCCCCACACCGTCGCCCTCGCGCACGGCCACTCCCTGGTGGTCGAAGGGGGACAGGAGCACAACCGCCTCCAGCTCGTGGACCCGAGCGGCGCCGCGCACATGGAGATCTCCATCGGTCCGGAGGGCATCCGCCTCGTGGTGCGCGGGGCCGGCCTCTCCCTGGCGACGACAGGCGCGCTCGCGATCGAGGCCGATAGCCTGTCGCTCCACGGCAAGAACGGCATCTCGCTCACGACGGAGGGGGACGCCCGCGTCGAGGCCGCCGGCCGCCTCGAGACCGTCGGGCGCAGCCAGCTCATCCGCTCGGCGCGCGGCAACGTGCGCATCCAGGCCAACGACGACGTAGAGGTCACGGGCGAGCGCGTCCGGCTGGGCTCCTGACCGGATCGAGGGGCATGGAGCTCGAGAACCACACCCGCTTCACCGCGCGGCTGTTCCGCACGGCCATCGACGACCATCGCATCGCGGCGTCGCTCGTGACCAAGATCACCTACGAACTCCGGGGGACCGAGCTCGTACCCAGCGAGGAGCAGCCCTGGCGGATCTCGGCGGAGCCGTGGGAGAGCGAGTACGGCGTCATCGACACCGATCAGCTCTTTTATCGCGGCGGCGTCGACCTCTTCCTCTTCGGCCACGCGCGCCCGGAGAAGCCCGGAACGACGCGGTTCACCCTCTCCGTCCTCGTCGGCCGCGAGTGGAGGCGGGAGGTCGTGGTCTCCGGCGTGCGGGTGTGGCGAAAGGGCCTGTCCGGGCTCTCAGCGACATCACCGCTCCCGATCGAGGCCATTCCGCTCACGATGGCCTATGCGTACGGCGGCAAGGACGTGTGGGACGGGCTGGACGTGCCCTATCCCCTCAACCCGGACGGGATCGGCTGTTACCTCTGGCCGCACAGCGCCGAGGACAGGCCGCTCCCGAACCTGGAGGAGCCCGACCAGCTCATCTCGTCCTGGGACGACAGGCCGCTCCCCGCGGGCGTGGGCCCCTGCCCGCCGATGAGCGGAATCCGCCTCGCGCGCCTCGCCGGGCCGTCGCTCCACGCGCACGCGGCCGGCGCGCCCGACGCCGCGGCCGCGGGGCCGCCCATCCAGTTCGACGCCACCTTCTTCAACGCGGCCCACCCGCGCATGATCGTGCCCGCGATCGAGCCGGGCACGCGTATCGCCGTGGGCGGCGTCACGGGCGGGGCGCCGCTCGTCATCGACCTCCCGGAGGTCCGACCGCGTGCCCGCGTGCGCTTCGAGGACGAGGTGGACGAGCGCCCGCTGGCCATCGACCAGGTGGGCATCGAGGCGGACAGGGGGCGCGTCTTCGTCAGCTATCGATTCCCCTTCCGGTACGTCGTGGTCCCCGAGCAGATCCGCGAGGCGCACCTCTTCCTCTGAGGCCGATCATGTACTGCAACGTCCTCGTCCACGTGAACCCGATGATCGGCCTGGACCCGCACACGGCGCTCCCGCCGCCGGTCGGCCTGCCGCTCATCCCGATCTACGCCCACATCACCGGCGCGTTCAACCACTGGGCGATCTGGGGCTTCGCCACGGCGAAGGACAGCTCCATCGTGCTGTGCGATGGCAACAAGACGATGCAGCGGGGGACGGACATCGGCTTCTTCGTCATCCACGTCCCGATACCGCTCATCCCCCACTTCCTTCTCCCCATCTGGAACACGCTCACCGGGTCCAAGTCGGAGTTCGGCGTCAACGCCGTGCTGGTGGAGGACGCGCCTGTCGCGGTGGCGGTCGCCAAGATCGTCAATCTCAACCTCAACTGCTTCGGGTTCACGTCGCCGCTGCCGGGCGTGGGCGTCGTCATCACGTGGACCAGCGTGCAGGCGAGCATGTCGCTCGCAGACTTCCTGGCGGGGCTCGCCGCGGCGGTCGTCGACTGGGCGATCCAGGCCCTCGTGAACAAGCTCACGGCGACCAAGGCGTTCGGCCGGTTCGTCGACCGGATCACCGGCCCGCTGTGGCGCCGCATCGCGCCCGGGCTCGTGGAGCGCCTGCCGTCGGGCACGATGCTCGGCTCTGCCTTGCATGCCACGGGGTGGAACCGGTCCGCCGCGTACTTCGCGGGCAATGTCCCTGCCGCGGCGATCAGCATCCTGGGGCACGGGTCGCCGCTCGGGTATTCGGCCCCCTGGACGCTGGGCGGCGGCCTCAACATCGGTGACACATCGTATTTCGACCCGTCCGGGTGGGCGCACGGCGCTGTGTACGACTACTTCAACAGCCCCTCGGTGCCCCAGTATCCGTCCGCGCCCGCAGGGCCCGTGCCCGTGCCCGCGCCGGGCCCCGCGCCGGCCCCGCCGTCGCCCTCCACCGCGACGCCTGCGCCGACCGCGACGCCTGGGCCGACAGCGCCGGCGCCGACCACGCCGACCCCCGCGCCGACCCCGGCCCCGGCGCCCACGCCGACAGGCAGGCGATGAAAGAATCGTTCTCCAGCCCCGGCCTCACGGCGCGCCAGCTCTCGGCGAAAGATCCCGAGGGCGGGCAGATCCTCTCCGTGGTCTGCAAGCGAACGTACAGCGTCGATGGCCGCGGCCGCCTGTCGCGCGCGTCCGAGCAGGTCCCGCTGTTCGAGGACTTCATCCTGGATCCAGCCGCGCCCGCGGTCATCGTGCACGACACCGACCTCGTCGCCTTCAAGCCGCTCACCGACGTGCTGGTGCTGGGCCACGCGTACGCGCCCGGCCCGGCCTCGTCCCTCCTCACGGCGGTGCGCGTCGGCGAGCGCTCGAAGCAGGTGCTCGTGGTCGGCGACAGGCGCGCCGCGCTATCGCACACGGGGCGCCTCTTGCTCTCGGATCCGGCGCCGTTCGAGCGCATGCCGCTCGGCTACGACCGGGCTTACGGCGGCATCGACGCCGTGGCCGAGGCGCGGCTCGGCGATCCCACCGCGCCGATCAAGGCGTGCATGCCGCGCGAGGCGCAGGGCCCCGGCGCGAGCGAGTACAGCTACCCGCGCAACTTCGCGGGGAAGGGCTACCTGATCGAGGCCACGCCGGAGGCGGTGGAGGCCCTCGTCCTGCCCAACCTGGAGGATCCCGAGGACCGGCTCACGCCGGAGCGGATGGTCGTGGGCAGCACCCGGGCGTGGCCGAGGATGCCGCTCCCCGCGTCGTACGGCGCGCTGGATTACGGGTGGTTCCCTCGCTTCGGGTACATGGGGGTCGTGCCGCTCCACGATCAGGAGCACGCCGTGTTCCAGGAGGTGCGGCGCGGCTTCGCGCCTGCGTCCGTCCTCAAGGAGACCTTCCTGAGCCCGGACCACGACGTCGACTTCCGCTTCACGTGCTGCGGATCCCTGGGTTTACAGCTCCCGCACCTCGCGGGCGACGAGGAGCTCGTGCTCTACAACCTGCACCCGCGGCACCCGAAATGGGAGATCCGGCTCCCCGGCGAGCGGCCGGAGATCGCCACGGATGGCCGCAATGGCAAGATGAACAAGGCCGATCCGGTGATCCAGACGGTCACGATCGAGCCCGATCACGATCGCGTCACCGTGGTGTGGCGGGGCGCGGCCAGGGCGATCCGTCCCTACATGCCGACGGAGCTGGAGAAGATGCCGCTCCGCGTGGCGTGGTGAGCGCCGCCATCGCGCGTCCGCGGTGAAGAGCGGACGGCTGCGGCCTCAGGCCGGGTGGAACGGCGCTCCGATCTCCTCGGCCGGAGCCTCGCGTCCAGCCGGCTCCACGAGCGGGAGCGTGAAGTAGAACCGGGCGCCGCGCCCCACCTCGCTCTCCGCCCAGATACGGCCCTTGTGCGCGTCGATGATCCCCTTGGCGATGTAGAGCCCCAGCCCGGTGCCCTTCTTTCCGGGCGTCTCGTCCTTCCAGTACCGCTCGAAGATGCTCTCGAGGTGCTCGCGGGGGATGCCGGGCCCTGTGTCGGCGACGGCGAAGCAGGCCATCGCCCCCTCCCGGTGCACGGACAGGGTCACCCGACCGCCCTGGGGCGTGAAATTCAGCGCGTTCCCGAGGAGGTTCGACAGCACCTGGAGCACGCGCTCCCGCTCCGCGCTGATCATGAGGCCGGGCTCCTTCACGCCGAGATCGAACCGGATCTGCATGGATTCGGCGAGGGCCCCGAACACCTCCAGCGTCTCGCGCAGGAGATCGTCCACCGCGCACGGCGCCAGCGTCACGCTGAACTTGCTGGCCTCGATCGTCGTCACGTCGAGCATGGTCCGGATGAGGTGCTCCATCCGCTTGGCGACGTGCTCCATCGACTCCGCGTGATGCCGCACCCTCTCCGAGTCGCTCGTCTTCCGCAGCAGCGCGGCCTTCAGCGTGATGGCGCCGAGCGGGTTGCGCAGGTCGTGGGCCACGATGCCCATGAGCTCGTCGCGCGCCGCCACCGCCCTGCGCGCGGCCTCGCGCGCCTCCCGCACCTGGTTGTACGAGCCGCCGAGGCGGCTCGTGAAGTACCAGGCGATCCCGAAGCCAGCGAACACCAGCGAGCCCAGCAGGGCATACAGCCGCACCTCGAGCTGGCCCAGATCCGCCCTCGCTTTGTCGTAGTGCTCGGTGAGCCCCTCTTCCTTGTGCTCGACGAGCCGAGCGAGGGAGTCATCGAGCTCGCGGCGGAGCGGCGTCAGCTCCTCGTCGAGCCGGCGCACGAGCGGGCTCGCGTCCTCGGACCGCGCCTGTCGCCGGGCCGTGAACAGCTCTTCCCGGAGCGGCATGAAGCGCCTGGCCGTCTTCTCGACCTCCTCGACGAGCTGGAGCGCCGTCGGGCTGAGCGTCTGGCGGCGGAGCGCGCGGACGTTCTCGTCGAAGCGCGCCCTGGAGTCCTGGGCGGCTTTCAGGAAGCTGTCGTCTCCGGAGATCAGGTAGCCCTTGCCGTTCACCACCGCGAGCTCGCAGTTCCACCGGAGCCGCTTCGCGAGCGTGATCTCGTGCTCTTCGGCGCGGAGCCAGGCGATCTGAGCGTCTGCCATGGACGAGAATCGCCGCACCGAGAACGCCATCCCGGCCGCCAGGAGCAAGGTCAGGATGGCGTAGCCTACCCTCGCCTTGGCCTCGAAGCGCGACCGCGTCGGCATGGCTCTTCAGGAAGGGCTCCTCTCAAGAACCAGGCCGAACGGCGCGAAGCGCAGGAGGGCCCCCGGCGCCGCGGCGGAGCGGCGCCCGCGGCGCCGGCGGCGGACAGGAGCGCGGCCGGCGCCTGGAGAAATCGCGATCCCCCGAGATGCGGGAGCCTCGTTCGTCGCCCTCTGTGCTGGATCGACACAGCGCGAGCGGCCTCGGCGCGCGGGGGGCGCGCCAGGTGATGGCAAGCACACTTTCCCTGGTGTAAAGGATCCGCTCCATGGCCGACCGAGCTGCGAACCGGGTCCGCGAGCAGCGCGAGGCGCGCGGGCTGTCGCAGGTCGCGCTCGCCGAGCGCGCCGGCCTCACGCGGCAGAGCGTGGGCGCCATCGAGGCGGGCCGCGCCACCCCGGCGGTCGACGTCGCGCTGCGCATCGCGAGGGCCCTCGACAGCCAGGTCGAGGACCTCTTCGGCGCGCCGGGCGCGGCGACGCTCGTCACCGCCGAGGCCGATGGCCCGCCGGCGCCGGGCCGCGCCGCGATGGCGCGCATCGGGGGCCGCTGGGTCTCCTACGCGCTCGTGCAGGACGCGGTGCGGGTGGCCGCCGACGGCATCGTGACCGGCGAGCGGCTCGGGAAGGCGTGCGTCGAGCCCCTCCGGGCGCTCGCCGAGGTCGAGGAGAACGTCGTCCTGATGGGCTGCGCGGCCGGCCTCGGGCTGCTGGCCGACCGACTCAACACGAGGCCCGGGCCCGGGCGGTTCCTGTGGTTCCCCCGCTCGAGCACCGCGGCCCTCCGCGCGCTGGCCGCGCAGCGCACCCACGTCGCGGGCGTTCACCTCGTCGACGCGCGCACCGGCGAGGCGAACGTCGCCGACGTCCGCCGGCTCGGGCACGCCGAGCCGATCGTCCTCATCACGCTGGCGCGCTGGGAAGCGGGCCTCGTCGTGCGCGGCGAGGACGCGGACCGCATCCGCGGCGCGGCCGACCTGGGCCGCCCTGGCCTGCGCCTCGCCGGCCGCGAGGCGGGCGCCGGCGCCCAGCGGCTCCTCGAGCGCGAGGTGCGGGCGCACGGCATGCCGATCGAGCTCGCGCGCAGGCCGCAGGTGCGGCTCACCGGCCACCTCGACGTCGCGCGCGCCGTGGCGATGGGCGCGGCGGACACGGGCGTCGCGACGCGCGACGCCGCGATGGCGTTCGGGCTCGGCTTCGTCGCGCTGGCCGAGGAGCGCTACGACCTCGCTTTCCCGCGCGAGGCGCTCGGCGACGCGCGGGTCCAGCGCCTGCTCGACGTCCTCGTCTCGGGGGAGTTCCGCCGCGAGCTCTCGGCGCTCGGCTACGACGTACGCCCGGCGGGCGAGCGGGTCGCGGAGGTCCGGGCGGCATGACGGGGCCGGCGGAGGCATCGAACCGAAGCATGCAGATGCGTCGTTCCCGGAGGCATTTCTTGCGGTGTCTACCGCCCCTGTTGCTCGCGGCGTGCATCGTCTCGGGCGTCGGCTGCGGGCGCTCGGAGCCGGCGCCCGTGAAGGGCGAGGACAGGCTCGTCGTCTTCGCGGCCGCCTCGCTCCGCGACGCGTTCACCGCGATGGGCGGGGACTTCGAGCGCGCTCACGCCGGCGTCGAGGTCACGTTCTACTTCGCCGGCACGCAGGAGCTCCGCGCGCAGCTCGAGCACGGCGCCGCGGCCGACGTGTTCGCCTCGGCGGATCAGCGCCACATGGACGAGCTGGTGAAGGCCGGGCGCGCGGTGAGCCCCGTCGTCTTCGCCCGCAACGAGCCGGTGATCGTCGTCGCGCGGGAGAGCGCCGGGGCGATCCGGGGGCTCGCGGATCTCCCCGCCGCGTCCCGCATCGTGCTCGGCGCCCCGGAGGTCCCGATCGGCCGCTACACGCTGGAGATGCTCGATCGCGCCTCCGCGTCCCTGGGCGCGGATTTCCGCGCGCGCGTGGAGGGCAAGGTCGTCTCGCGCGAGCTCAACGTGCGCCAGGTGCTGACCAAGGTGCGGCTCGGCGAGGCGCAGGCCGGCGTCGTCTACCGGACGGACGCGCAGGCGGCGCAGGACGGCGTCACCGTCGTGGCCATCCCGCCCGAGATCAACGTCGTCGCCGAGTACCCGATCGCGGTCGTGGCCGGCGCCGCGCGCTCCGGCCTCGCGCGGGCGTGGGTGGACTTCGTCCTGTCGGAGGCCGGGCAGCGCGCGCTGCGGGGCGCCGGGTTCCTGGCGCCCGCCGGGGGCGGCCCGGGCCCGTGAGCGCGCGCCTCCGCGCAGAGCGGGCCGCGCTGGCCGCGGTCGGCGCGGTCCTCGTGGCGTTCCTGGCCGTCCCGGTCCTGGCGCTGTTCGCGACGGCCACGGCGGCGGACGTCGCGCAGGGGCTGCGCCATCCGCTCGTGTGGCCCGCGCTGCGCCTGAGCCTGCTCACGACCTCGGCGAGCCTCGTCCTCGTGGTCGTCCTCGGGACGCCGCTCGCCTGGACGCTGTCGCGCGCGCGCGGGCGGCTCGCGCGCGCGGTCGAGACGGCGGTGCAGCTCCCCATCGTGATCCCGCCCGCGGTGGCGGGAGTGGCCATGCTGCTCGCGTTCGGGCGGCGCGGGCTCCTGGCCGGGTGGCTCTACCCGGAGGGGTGGTCCGTGACGTTCACGACCGCCGCCGTCGTCATGGCCGAGGTGTTCGTGTCGGCGCCGTTCTTCGTGCAGGCGGCGGTCAGCGCGTTCCGGCGGATCGACGCGAAGCTCCTCGTGGTGGCGCGGACCTTCGGCGCGTCGCCGCTGCGGGTGTTCTTCCGCGTGGCGCTGCCGCTCTCGGCCCCGGCGCTGGTCGCGGGCGCGGCGATGAGCTGGGCCCGTTCCCTCGGCGAGTTCGGCGCGACGCTCATGTTCGCCGGCAACCTGCAGGGGAGGACGCAGACGCTGCCGCTCGCCATCTACACGGCGCTCGAGTCGGACATGCGCGCCGCGCAGGCGCTCTCGATGATCCTCGTCGTCGTGGCGTTCGCGCTGCTCCTGTTCGTGCGGGCCGTGGCGCGCCGCTCGACCGAGCCGCCGGAGGCGGCGCTGTGATGGAAGCGCCGAGCCTGCGGGCGCGCGTGGCCGCGCGGATCGGGCGTTTGCGCCTCGACGCGGAGCTCGAGACCGGGCGTGGAACGCTGGCGCTGGTGGGGCCCAACGGCTCCGGGAAGACGAGCCTTCTCTCGCTGCTCCTCGGCGTGCTGCCCGTGGACCGAGGGCGGGTGGAGGTCGGAGGCGCGGTGCTCCTCGATACGGAGGCCGGGGTCGACGTGCCCGTCGAGGAGCGCGGGATTGGCTATGTCCCGCAGGATAATGCGTTGTTTCCTCACCTCACCGTGCGTGAGAACGTCGCGTTCGCGGTGAGGAGCGCGGCCTCGCGGCGGAACGGCGTGGACAGCGCTGGCCGCGCCGAGCGCGTGGACGCGATGCTCCACGAGCTCGGCATCGCCGCGCTCGCCCACCGCCGGACGCAGGCGCTCTCCGGGGGCGAGCAGCAGCGCGTGGCCCTCGCGCGCGCGCTCTCCGTGGGCCCGCGCGCGCTGCTGCTCGACGAGCCGCTCGCCGCGCTCGACATCCATTCCCGCCGCGAGGTCCGGGCGTTCCTCGCGGGCTACCTGCGGGCGCTCGCCTTGCCGACGGTCGTCGTCACGCACGACGCCGCGGACGCGCGGCTCCTCGCGCACCGCGTCGCGGTGCTCGAGGCGGGGCGCGTGACGCAGGCCGGGACGTGGGAGGAGCTCGCCGCCCGGCCGGCGTCGCGCTTCGTGGAGGCGCTCGTCGCGTCGGCGCGCGGCGGCGGGGAGTAGCCGCTCTGCGCGACGGGCGGCGATCCGTCGCCGGGCCTGGCGCGCTCAGCGGCCGGAGGTCACGGGCGTGCTCCAGCTCATGGGGACCTCGTCTCAGGACGAGCCCGGCGCGCCTCAGGCACGCTTGCTCGGACAGCCTTCGGACCGCCGCCGACGAACGCCGCCAGGTGCTCGCCGGTCAGCGTCGACCTCGCCGCCACCAGGTCGGCCGGGGTGCCTTCGAACACGAGCCGCCCGCCGTCGTGGCCCGCGCCCGGCCCGAGGTCGATGATCCAGTCGGCGTGCGCCATCACCGCCTGGTGGTGCTCGATCACGATGACCGACTTGCCGGCGTCGACCAGCCGGTCCAGCAGCCCGAGGAGCTGCTCGAGGTCGGCCAGGTGCAGCCCGGTGGTCGGCTCGTCGAGCACGTAGACGCCGCCGTCAGCCCCCATGTGCGTCGCGAGCTTGAGCCGCTGCCGCTCGCCACCTGACAGCGTGGTGAGCGGCTGGCCGAGCCGCAGGTAGCCGAGCCCCACATCGGCCATGCGCTGCAGGATCGCGTGCGCGGCCGGCGTACGCGCCTCGCCGGCGCCGAAGAAGCCGGCCGCTTCCTGGACCGACAGATCGAGCACCTCGGCGATGTTGAGCTTGCCGAGCCGGTATTTCAGGACCGACGCCTGGAACCGCCGGCCCTCGCAGTCCTCGCAGACCGTGGTGACGCCGGCCATCATCGCGAGGTCGGTGTAGATCACCCCGGCGCCGTTGCAGGTCGGACAGGCGCCCTCGGAGTTGGCGCTGAACAGGGCGGGCTTGACGCCGTTCTCCTTCGCGAACGCCTTGCGGATCGGCTCCAGCAGATCGGTGTACGTCGCCGGGTTGCTCCGCCGCGAACCACGGATCGGGGTCTGGTCGACCGACACCACCCCGTCCCGGTTCGACACCGAGCCATGGATCAGGGAGCTCTTGCCCGACCCGGCCACGCCGGTCACCACCACCAGCACGCCGAGCGGGATGTCGACGTTGACGTTCTTCAGGTTGTGCGTGCTGGCGCCGCGCACCTTCATCACACCCGACGGCTTCCGCACCGACGGCTTCAGGGAGGCCCGGTCGCTCAGGTGACGCCCGGTGAGCGTGCCGCTCTTCCGCAGCCCATCCACGGTGCCCTCGAAGACCACCTCGCCGCCGCCGGTGCCGGCGGCTGGGCCGAGGTCGACCACGTGGTCGGCGATCGCGATCACCTCCGGCTTGTGCTCGACCACGAGGACGGTGTTGCCCTTGTCGCGCAGCCGCAGCAGCAGATCGTTCATCCGCTGGATGTCGTGCGGGTGCAGACCGACCGTCGGCTCGTCGAAGACGTAGGTCACGTCGGTGAGCGACGACCCGAGGTGGCGGATCATCTTGGTGCGCTGCGCCTCACCGCCCGACAGCGTGCCGGTCGGCCGGTCGAGGCTGAGATAGCCGAGGCCGATCTCCACGAACGAGTCGAGCGTATGCCGCAGCGCGGTGAGCAGCGGCGCGACGGACGGCTCGTTCAGATCGCGCACCCACCCGGCCAGCTCGCTGATCTGCATCGCGCAGGCTTCGGCGATGTTGATCTTCTTGATCTTGGACGACCGGGCGGCCTCGCTGAGCCGGGTGCCCTGGCACTCGGGACAGGTGCTGAACGTGGCGACGCGCTCCACGAACGCTCGGACGTGCGGCTGCAGCGAGTCGAGGTCCCTGGACAGCATCGACTTCTGGATCTTCGGGATCAGCCCCTCGTAGGTCAGGTTGATGCCGTCGATCTTGATCTTGGTCGGCTCCTTGTGGAGCAGGTCGTGGAGCTCCTTCTTGGTGAACTTACGGATCGGCTTGTCCGCGTCGAAGAAGCCGCAGCCGTTGAAGATGCGGCCGAACCAGCCATCCATGCTGTAGCCGGGGATCGTGATCGCCCCCTCGTTGATCGACTTGCTCTCGTCGTAGAGCTGCGTGAGGTCGATGTCGCTGACCGACCCCATGCCCTCGCATCGCGGGCACATGCCGCCGGTGCGGGTGAAGACGACCTTCTCGGCCTTCTTCCCCCCCTTCTCGACCGTGATCGCTCCGGCCGCGCGGACCGACGGGACGTTGAAGGCGAAGGCCCCGGGCCCGCCGATGTGCGGCTTGCCGAGGCGGCTCCACAGCACGCGAAGCATCGCGTTCGCGTCGGTCACCGTGCCGACCGTGGAGCGGGGATTACCGACCAGCCGCTCCTGGTCGATGATGATCGCGGTGGTCAGCCCTTGCAGGACGTCGACCTCGGGCCTGGCCAGCGTCGGCATGAACCCCTGCACGAACGCGCTGTAGGTCTCGTTGATCAGCCGCTGCGACTCCGCCGCGATGGTTCCGAACACGAGCGACGACTTGCCGGATCCCGAGACGCCGGTGAACACCGTCAGCCGCCGCTTGGGGAGCTCGACGCTGACGTCCTTCAGGTTGTTCTCCCGGGCGCCCTGGACGCGGATCAGGTCGTGGCTGTCTGCAGGATGTTGGTTGGAGGAGGTCATGTTCGCGCTCATGTCATCAAGGTTCGACGGAGATCTTCGAGAGCAGGTCGACGAGCTTCCCGCCCATCATCTTCCAGCCGTAGCGCGCGCCGCCGAGCTCCTGCTTCTGGTCCGGCTTGAAGCCCGACTGCACGAGGGACAGGCGCGTGCCCGAGGCCGTGGGCGTGAGCGTGAAGGTCACGACGGTGTCGAGGAAAGGGACGCTCCACGTGTAGCTGAGCTTCCTCTGCGCTTCGATCTCGAGCATCCGGCAGCTCACGACGCCGTCCCACCCGGGATACGGCTGCGTCTTGAACGTGAACGCGGTCCCCGACTCGGGCTTGAACCCGACGACGGGCAGGAGCCACTCGGTGAGCAGCACGGGGTCGGTGAGCGCGCGCCACACCTTCTCCGGTGAATGATGCAGATCGAACTCGAGCGAGAGGGATTCGGTTTCCGATCGGGCGGTCTTGTCGGTGGGAGTCATTCGTCCATTTTCTCCAGCAGTCGTTCGAGGCGATCGACGTGCTCCGTCCAGAAGGCGCGGTAGTGCGCTATCCAGTCGATGAGCGGCTTCATCCCACGCGGCTCCACCCGGTAGTAGACGCAGCGCCCCTCGCGCCGGCCGTTCACCAGGCCAGCGTCTTTCAAGGCGGCGAGGTGCTGCGAGACCGCCGGCTGCGAGATGTCGAAGCGCGCCGTGAGGTCCTTCACCGCGGCTTCGCCGCGCGTGAGCGACTCGAAGATCGCCCGGCGGCTGGGGTCCGCCAGCGCCTGGAAGATCTTGTCTTCGGCCGCGGCCGCGCGCTGCATGCACAACCCATAAGCCGTCACTTATTGATTGTCAAGCGCGCGGATCGGCGGCCGCTGGCTCGGACGCCCCCGGCAGCGCGAAGATCTGCCGGAACTTGCCGCTGGAGCGCTCCGCGGCGGGCGGCTCGGCGGCCCTGAGGACCTCCACGTTGGCGAGGCCCTGGCGGTCGAGGAAGGCGCGCAGCCCGCGCGACGCCTCGGCCCAGGCCTCGGGCCCGGCCTGCGGCTCGAGGCGGACGCTCAGCGCCTCCGGGGCGGTCTGCACCAGCTGGAAGCGGCCGACGCGGGCCTCGTCGAAGCACGAGCCGATCGCGAGCGGCAGCACCTCGCGGACGGAGCCGCCTTCGGCGCGGAAGCGCAGCACGTCGTTGGTGCGGCCCTCCACGCGGAAGGCGGGCGCCGGGTTGCCGCAGGGACACGGGTCGGGGCGCGCGATGACGCGATCGCCCAGCTCGTAGCGCAGGATCGGCTGGAGCCGGTTGCCGAGGTACGTCAGCAGCGTCGAGTGGGATTGCTCGCCCGGCGGCGTGGGGCGGTGATCGGCGTCGACGGGCTCGAGGACGATCCAGTCGGCGTTGACGTGCTGCCAGCGCTCGGCGCACTCGGCGGCGATCATGCCGGCCTCGGAGCAGGCGTAGGGGCTCGTGACGGGCGCGCCGAAGGCCTCCGAGATGAAGGCGCGCGCCTCGTCGCTCAGGGCCTCGCCGCCGGCCGTGACGAGCACGGGGTCGAGGTGGAGGCGCCCGGCCCTCTGCTCGCCGGCGAGCTGCTTCAACACGCTGGGGTAGCCGCCCAGGATCGTGGGCCGGAAGGCGTCGAGCTGGGCGACGATGCGGTCGAGCGGATCGAGCGCGGAGACGACGCGCAAGCTCCGGCGGGTCCAGGGCCGCTCGCGCAGGCGGCGCGTGGTCATCGAGTAGGCCAGGAAGTGGCCGCCGGTGACGTAGACGCCGGCCGTGCGCGCGCCACGGCGCATCAGCTTCCACAGGGTCTGGCGATCCGGCAGGACGCGCACGGCGCCGACGCCGATGGTGACGGCCAGCGAGCGGCGATCGTGGACGAGCACGGCCGGCTCGCCGGTGGTGCCGGAGGTCGTCCAGACGGCGTAGCGACCGAGGAAGTCGGCCCCGATGTTGGCGGGGTCCGCGATGAACTCGGAGACTGCCCGCCACGTGACGGCACGATCGGTGGACCAGTCGTCGAAGCGGGCCATCAAGGCGCGTTTGGTGGTCACGGGCAGGGCGGTGAGGTCCGAGACGCCGTCCGGGAGGTGGCGATAGGCCTCGGCGAAGTAGGGCGAGTGTGCGCGGGCGTGAGCGATGAGGTCCTGGAGGCGCCGGCGCTGGCGCGCGGCGATCGCCCCGGCCCCGCCGCGCGTGGCAGCGCGGGCGTCGAGGAGGTATTTGAGGGTGAGCCAGGCGTCGGTGAGCGTCGCGTTCATGGTGGCCATGGTAGTATCCATCAGGAACACGCGGGATGCGTGCCCGTCGCGACGGACAACCAGGCTTCGGTTCCGGCCCCTGGCTAGCCCGCGCGCGCGTAGCGGCCCGGGGGCTCGCCCACGTATCGGCTGAACGCGGTGCTGAAGGTGCTCGCCGAGCCGTAGCCGACGCGCTCGGCGACCTCGGCGATCCCGAGATCGTGGCGGCGGAGCAGATCCCTCGCGACGGCCATGCGCCAGGCGAGCAGGTATTCCATCGGCGGCAGGCCCACGGTGCGGGCGAAGCGCTCGAAGAACGCCGAGCGCGAGAGGGCCGCGGCCTTCGCGAGCTCGGTCACCGTCCACGAGCGCGCGAGCTGACCGTGCATCTGTCGTATCGCCGGCGCGAGCCGCGCATCGGCCAGCCCGCGCAGGAGCCCCGGAGGCGCGTCGTCCCCCGGAGTGAGCCGCAGCGCTTCGATGAGCAGCACCTCCACGAGCCGCGTGAGCACGAGGTCGCGACCCGCCCTCTGCTCGTTCGATTCATCGCCGACGAGCCGCACCAGCACCGAGAGCCGCTCGACGCCGCGCACGTGCACCAGCGCCGGCAGCAGCGACACCAGGAGCGCCGCGTCCGGCGAATCGAAGACGAAATACCCTCCGAGCAGCCGCACGTCGGGGCGCCCGCCGCGCGTGCCGTGGCGGACTTCCTCCGTCGGCGCGGACGCCACCTTCGGGTCGATGCGCTCTGGCCTCACCGGCTCGAAGCCCGACAGGGTGAAGCCCGGCGTCGCCGGCAGGAGCACGAAGTCGCCCGCCTCGATCGTCACGGCGCGCTCCCCGTCCACGGCGAGACGACAGCTACCCTCCAGCACGGCGCAGAAGCTCGGCTGGCCGAAGTCCGAGTAGCGAACACCCCATCGCCCGGCGCCGCTGATGCGCTTCGAGAACACGGCGCGCGGCTGGAGCAGCGCGATGACCTCCGAGAGCGGGTCGCTCATCCCTGGACTGTAGCAAACAAAATGTGGACTACCAATGATAGATAGTCCAGCACACTGTCGCTAGGTTCCCCCCATGAACGCCGCGCGCCTCGCGGCGACGAGCTGCCGCTGGCGGCAAGCTTCACCATGGAGGAATGCGATGAAGACCGTGCTCATTACTGGCTGCTCCTCGGGTTATGGACTCGAGACCGCGCGCCGCTTCCACGCGCAGGGCTGGAGCGTGATCGCCACGATGCGAACGCCGCGCGAGGACGCGCTGCCTCGGTCGGACCGGCTGCGCGTGGTGGCGCTCGACGTGACGAGGCCCGACAGCATCGCGGCTGCGCTGGAGGCGAGCGGGCCCATCGACGTTCTCGTGAACAACGCCGGCATCGGGCTCCTGGGCGCGTTCGAGGCCACGCCGATGACCACGGTGCGCGACGTGTTCGAGACCAACACGTTCGGCGTGATGGCCATGACGCAAGCCGTGCTGCCCCGGTTCCGCGCGCGGAGATCGGGCGTGGTGGTGAACGTGACCTCGAGCGCGACGCTCGCGCCGATGCCGCTGGTCGCCGTGTACACCGCGAGCAAGACGGCCATCGAAGGGTTCACCGCGTCGCTCGCGTTCGAGCTCGAGGCCTTCGACGTGCGCGTGAAGCTGGTCGAGCCGGGCTACGGCCCGACGACGCGCTTCGCGAGCAACGGGGGTTCCCGCATGGAAGGGCTGATCCCCGAGGCCTACGCGCCTTACGCACAGCGCATCTTCGCGTCCTTCGAGCGGCCAGCGCTGGTGACGAGCGAGTCCGACGTGGCCGAGGCGGTGTGGCGCGCCGCGAACGACGCCTCGGGGCAGCTCCGCTTCCCGGCCGGCCCCGACGCCGTGGCGCTGGCTCGGGCGAGATGAGCTGGTCGGGGCTGCCGCTGGTCCCCGATCAGCCCGGGCGCTCCGGCTGCCGGACCGAGTACTCGGTGCCCGAGCGGAATGGCACCGTCATCGACGCGAAGCCGTGGCGCGGATCGCGCACGTAGGCGACGTAATCGCGGTAGTCGGCCCTGAAGACGCCGACGTTGTCGGTCACGACCACGGCGCCCGGACGCAGGGCCGGGGCGACGAGCTTCAGCACGTCGAGGGCCCGCAGGGGCATCCCGTCGTTGAGCATGAAGTCCACTTCGCCGAGGTCCGCCTGCAGCGTCTCCGTCGCGTCCCCCACGCGGATCTCGGCGAAGGACGCGAGCCCCGCCTCCTCCAGGTTCGCCTGCGCGCGCCGCGCCTTCTCCGGCACGAGCTCGGTGCCGATGACGCGGCCGCCGCCGTTGTCGCGCACCGCCGCCGCCAGCCACAGCGTCGAGACGCCGAAGGACGTGCCGAACTCGACGATCGTCCTGGCGCGGAGCGCCCGCGCCGTCAGGTAGCAGAACGCGCCCTGGTCGCGCCCGAGCGCGATGTACTTGTCGGCGAAGTCGAGCTCCGTCCCCGGGGCGTCGATGCGGCGGCCGAGGAGCATCCGCGGAAGCTGCGGCAAGAAGTGGAGGAGGACGCCCGGCATCTGCCGGTCGGCCTCGTCGTGGAGGCGCCGCAGCACGGCGCGGACCCGCCCATCGGGCAGAACGGCGAAGGGATCGGACTTCATGGTCGGCCTCCGGTCACAGACACACATTCTCGGAGCATTCGCTTGCCCTCCTCACAGGCGTTGCCTCCAGCGCTGAACACCGGGGAAGCGGTGGAAGGCGATGGCATGGAGGTGAACCTAGCGGCCGGCGCCGCTGGCCGCATTGCGCAATCAGGACAAATTGTTTATCAAAACGGACGTGGCGGCGAAGCGGCAGAGGTCGAGGGCGACACGGATCGCGCATCCGACGGGCTGGACGATTCACGGAGACGTCCAGGTGGCGAACGAGCCCGGTGGCGCGATGGCGTCGTTCGAGTCGCTCGCGAGCCGTTTCGCGCTCGCGGCGCGTGGGCGCTGGAAGACGGCTGTCGCGCGGCCGGTGAACGCGATCGGGCTCACCATGGCGACCGGCGGGCTCGAGAGCGAGCCTCACGCGCACCGCGAATCGCAGCTCCTGTACCTGGTGCGCGGAGAGATGATCTGCGAAGCGTCGAGCGCCCTCTGGATCGTGCCGCCGCAATCGGCGCTGTGGATCCCCGCGTCAGTGACGCATCGGATCCGCGCGCGCGCGCCGCTCGAGGGCTACGGCGTCTTCGTCGAGCCCGGCGCGGCGCCGGACCTCCCGCGGGATTGCTGCGCGGTGTCGGTGACGCCGCTCTTCCGCGAGCTCTTGCTGCGCCTGGCGACGCGCCCCGCGCTCTACGATCTCGAGGGACCGGACGCGCGCCTCGTGAGCGTGCTCCTCGACGAGCTCGCGACGGTCTCGATCGAGAAGCATCGCCTGCCGATGCCGACCGATCCGCGGCTCCGTCGTCTGGTGGATGCGATGACCGCCGATCCGGCGATCGGCGTGACGACGAGGACGTGGGCGAAGCGAATCGGCGTCAGCGAGCGCACCTTGAACCGTCTCCTTGTCGAGGAGACGGGCCTGAGCTTCGGCCGCTGGCGCCAGCAGCTCCACATCATCCTCGCCATCCAGAGGCTCTCCCGCGGCGCGGCCGTGCACAGCGTGGCGCTGGATCTCGGCTACGAGAGCGCGAGCAGCTTCGTGACCATGTTCCGCAAAGCGCTCGGGACGTCGCCCGCGCGGTACATGGCGAGCCGCCTGGCCGCGCCTGCTCGATCATGAGCGGTCCTGTTCTTGCGAGGGCCCCTCCCGTCCGAACGAAGCCGTGCTCCCGTGCCCCTGAAGGAAACGACCATGCCGAGCAACACCGAGATGAGACACCTGCACCGCTGCGTCGAGCTCGCGGCGCTGGCGCTGGAGACCGGCAACGAGCCGTTCGGCTCCGTGCTGGTCGCGGCGGACGGAACGGTCCTCGCCGAGGATCACAACCGCGTGGGCGGCGGCGATCCGACCTGCCATCCGGAGCTCGCGCTGGCGCGCTGGGCGGCGGCGAACCTCGCCCCCGACGAGCGAGCCGCGGCGACGGTCTTCACCTCGACCGAGCACTGTCCCATGTGCGCCGCGGCCCATGGCTGGGTCCAGCTCGGCCGCATCGTGTACGCGAGCTCTTCGGCACAACTGGCCGGCTGGCTCGCCGAGTGGGGCCTTCCGGCGCCTCCGGTGCGATGCCTGCCGATCCGCGATGTCGTTCCGGGACTGCCCGTGGAAGGTCCCGTCCAGAGCCTCGCGGAAGAGGTTCGTCAGCTGTTTCGACGCCTCCATTCCGCGCGCTGACGCGCGTGGCCGTACCAGCGGGAGGACGCCCATGGAAGGGTCCTTTGGTTTTTCAAGGCCCCCACGGGGAGATCAGCGTGGTCAAGGCGCAGGGTGCGCAGGGCGGCGAGCAGTGAGTCGGGTCATCGGCCCGAGTGCTCGAGCGTTCGGCCCGCAAGAAGCGGCTGGCAGCCGCGCCGGTTCTGTGGAAGCGGCCGGCGTCGGGCTATCCTGGGCGGGATGACGGTCCAGGAGCTCCACGTCGCCGGATATCGCTCGATCCGCGAGCTGACCCTCCCCCTCGCGCAGGTCAATGTCATCGTCGGGCCGAACGGCGTCGGCAAGACCAACCTCTATCGCACCATGGTGCTGCTCGGCGCCGCGGCGAGCGGGAGTTTTGCGCGCACCCTGGCCGAGGAGGGGGGAATGCCCTCGGTGCTCTGGGCTGGCCAGCGCAGCAAGGGTCCGGTGCGGATGACGCTGCGGCTGCGGCTGGATCAGCTCGTCTACGAGCTTCAGTGCGGGCTGACGCCGCCGCCTGCAGGGCCGTTCGCGCTGGACCCGGACATCAAGGAAGAGAACCTCTGGTTGCTCGACAAGCGCCGCCGCCTGCCGATGCTGGAGCGGGCCGCGGGCTCGGCCTTCGCGCGCGACGTGGACGGCCACCGCGTGACCTTCCCCTTCTCGCTCTGGGGCTCGGAGTCGGTGCTGTCCCAGGTGGTGGAGCCGCACCGCTTTCCGTTGCTCTCGGCGGTGCGGCAACAGCTCATGAACTTCCGGTTCTATCATCACTTCCGCACGGACGCCGGCGCGCCGTTGCGGGTGGAGCAGGTCGGCGTGCGGACGCCGGTGATCAGCACCGATGGCCACGATCTCGCCGCGGCGCTGGCGACGATCCTCGACATCGGCGACAGGGGCGCCTTGAAGGATGCCGTCACCAGCGCGTTCCCGGGCGCGTCGCTCGAGGTCTCCTCGACGCAGGGGCGGTTCCGCGTCGAGCTCGGGTTGCCGGGGATGTCGCGGCCGCTCGACGCCCGCGAGTTCTCGGACGGCACGGCGCGCTATCTCTGCCTCCTGGCGGCGCTGCTGAGCCCGAGGCCTCCGCTGCTGATGGCGCTGAACGAGCCGGAGACGAGCCTGCATCCGGATCTGCTCGGGCCGCTCGGGGATCTCCTTGTGCACGCGGCATCCCGGAGCCAGCTCTGGATCACGACGCACTCCCGCCCGCTGGCCGAGCGGATCCGGAAGGCGACGCCCTGCCGGCTCATCGAGCTTGAGAAGGAAGGTGGAGAGACGGTGCTGGCGGGCGGCGCGGCGGAGGATGAATGACGTCCGCCCAGTCTCCGGCAGCCGCCGACCTCCGCCAAAGCAAAGCAGCCGCCCAGGCGCGGAGGGGACGTGTCGGCCTCGTGACCGCCGGGAAGACGCCTCAGCGCTCGTTGCGCTTTCGCGTGGCGGCCTTGGGGGAGCGCGCGCGGCCTGCGGCGTGCTGCAGGAGCGGGCTCACCTCTCGCGCGCTCTCGATCAGCGCTCGCACCACGGGCACGCCGTCGTCCTCCGCGCGCCATGTGACGACCTCGCTCAGATCGATGTGGAGATCTTCGACGGGCCGCCACAGCAACGAGGTCTGCGAAGCCAGCTCCCAGAACTTCTCCGAGAGGAAGGTGACCGCGTCGCCGATCACGACCAGCGCCATGAGCGCCTCCAGATCGAGCACCTCCGCTGTCACGTGCAGCGTCACGCCCTGCGCGCGCCCCGCCGTGATGATGTCCGCGTGGAGCCTCGGATAGAGCTGACGTGGCTGGAGTAGCAGGCGCTCGCTCTCGAGGTCTCGAAGCCGGATCTTCTTGAGCCGCGCGAGTCGATGCTCAGGGGAGAGGAGCAGCCCGAGTCGATCGCGGGTCATCTCGAGGTGGTCGAGCGCGTCGTCATCGGGCGCGTAGGCCCCGTAGCCGAAGGCGATCGTCCCCTGGCGCAGCGCCGTCCACTGCTCCAGGCTGCTCATCGGGACGAGCTCGAGGCCGACGCGGGGCGTTCGCCGGCGAAACGCCGCGACGAGGGACAGGAACGAGCCCATGAAGGTCGTGCCCGTCTCGAAGCCGATGACCGCGGTTCCGAGCCTGCCTTCGGCGATTCCCCTGGCTTCGTCCACGGCCGCGTCGACGCTCGCGAGGATGCCCCTGGCTCTCTCCGCGAAGGACTTCCCGGCGGCCGTGAGCTTGATCCCGCGTCCCTCGGGCGCGAAGAGCTCGACGCCCATCTCCTCCTCGAGGTCCTTCATCTGCCGGCTCAATGGAGACTGCGAGACGTGGAGCCTGGTGGCGGCTCGGCGGAAGCTCTGCTCCTCGGCGATCGCGACGAAGTAGCGGAGGTGTCGGAGCTCCATGGGTTGAACCGTTACCCTACAGGCATCATAGCCCTGCGATCAATGTCTTGGACGGCTCGGTTCGAGAGACGCACCATGCTTCTCATGAAATCGACGATCCCGAAGCGTCCCGCCTCCCGGGTGCTGGTCTCCGGCGCCAGCGTCTCCGGTCTCACCATCGCAACCTGGCTCGCCCGCCACGGCTTCGCGGTCACCGTGGTCGAGCGCGCGCCGCATCTACGCCCGGGCGGACACGCGCTCGACGTCCGGGGGCCGGCCCTGGAGGTCGCGGAGCGGATGGGCATCCTCGCCGCGCTTCGCGATCGAAGCACCGGGTTGACGGGCATCTCCGTGGTCGACTCGGCCGGTCAGGAGGTCTTTCGGAGCACGGAGAGCACCTTGACGGGCGGCCGACTCGACAGCCCCGATGTAGAGATCTTGCGCGACGACCTGTGTCACGTGCTTCACGAGGCCGCGGGCGCTCAGGTCGAGTACCTCTTCGCCGATTCCATCGCGTCGCTGACCCAGGACGAGTCGGGCGTCGACGTCACGTTCGTCACGGCTGCGCCTCGCCGCTTCGAGCTGGTGGTTGGCGCCGACGGTGTGGGTTCGGGGGTGCGGCGGATCGCCTTTGGCCCCGATGAGCAGTTCGTCCGCGCCTTCGGCGACCTGTACGTCGCGACGTTCGGCATGCCGAACTTCCTCGGCCTCGAGCGCTGGCAGGTCATGTACCGGCAGCCGGACTCCGTCGGCGCGCTGGTCATGGGCCTGCGGAAGGATGTCAACGCGAGGACGTATCTCGGCTTCAACGCGCCGAAGAAGCTCGACCACGACGTCCGCGACGTCGACGCGCAGAAGCGGTTGCTCGCCGACCGCGTCGCGGGCGCAGGCTGGGTGATCCCGCAGATCGTGGAGCACATGCTGCGCGCGACCGACTTCCACTTCTACTCGCTGAGCCAGGTCCGCATGAGCAGCTGGTCACGCGGGCGGATCGTGCTGGTCGGCGATGCTGGCTACGCCGTCTCTCTGGGTACGGGGCAGGCCACCTCGGTCGCGATGGTCGGCGCTTACGTTCTCGCCAGCGAGCTCGCCATGCACAAGGATGATCTGGTTCGTGGCATCGCCGCGTACGAGGACGGCCTGCGCGCGTACGTGGTTCGCAATCAGGACATCGCGCTGGAGCAGAACGCAAAGCCTGACGAACCGATGGACGAGGGGCAGACCGCCCCCGTCGGCAGCATCCCGGACTTCGGAGCGCTGACGCTGCCGTTCGATTTCAAACAGTACGACGGCGGCGCTGGCGATGCCCCTCCGGAGCGGCGGTAGCCAGGGGCATGCGATCTTCCTGGACGGTTACCAGGAACGACCGGAGAGCACACGCGCAACGCTCTCGGGAGAAGAACATGAGCAAGATCGAACACCTACAGCGTGATCTCGAAGGCAGGGTCGCGATCGTCACCGGCGCGGCGAGCGGCATCGGTCGGGCCACGGCGCTCTTGCTGGAGGCGCGCGGCGCCGCGGTCGTGGCCGAGGACATCAGCCCGGCGGTCGACGAGCTGGCCCGCGGTGACGGCCGCGTCGTGCCGTTCGTCGGGGATGTCGCCCAGGAGGAGACGGCGAAGCGCGTTGTCGCGCTCGCGGTCGAGCGCTTCGGGAGGCTCGATATCCTCGTCAACAATGCCGCGCGCATCATCAACAAGCTCGTGATCGACATGTCGCTGGACGACTGGAATTCGATCATGAACGTGAACATCACCGGGGTGTTCCTGCACTCGCGCGAGGCGCTGCGGGCGATGATCCCGAACAGGCGCGGGGCGATCGTGAATATCGGCTCCTACGCCTGCTTCTTCGGGTTCCCGCAGATCGCAGCCTATCGACGGCCGCGAGTTCTTGCGCGATCACGGCAGAGGCGCCCCCATCCGTCGCGCGGCCGCGCCCGAGGAGATCGCCGAGGTCGTCGCGTTCCTTGCGTCCGACAAGGCGAGCTTCATGGTGGGCTCCATCGTGATGGCCGACGGCGGATACTCCGTCGCCATCCAGCCGGGGGAGTGAGCGCCGGCGCCCCGGCGGGCCCCCCGGCCTGGTCGCTGCGCGCGCGAGGCAGGCGTCACCCCAGGTAGCGCGCGAGGTTCTCCAGGGACGCTCGAAGGCCGGCGTCGTGGTCGGCCTGGCTGATGCCGGGCGGGACGTCCTCCGCGGTGATGGTGATGCGGGTCCCTGCGGGCAGCGCCTCGAACGACCACGTCATCACCATCTCGCCGGCGAACGAAGCGTCCGACGAGTCGAACGAGACCGACTGGACGATGCGCTTGCCCGGCTCCAGCGAGAGGAAGCGCCCGGCGCTGACGTCGGTGCTCCCGGTGGTCTTTCCCACGCCGACGGGCGTTGCCTCATCGTAGGTCAGCTCGATGCGGTAGCGACCGCCCTCGCGGAAGTCGTAGTCGAGGACGCGACCGGTCATGCCGTCAGGCGGGAGCCACGCCATGAGCGCGTCGGGGTCGGCGAAGGCACGGTAGACCGCGTCGGGCTGAGCTGCGACGACGAGCGACGCGGTATCGGTCCGGCCCCTGGCGGCTGGGTCTCGCACCGGCACAAGCTACCACGCCACCGGTCCTCCGGGCACAGCCAGGAAGGGGCTGGTAGCACCCCTCGTCCGAGCTGGCATCGCATCGGGTCGGAGGGGGGCCGCATCGGGTCGGAGCGGGGCCGCATCGGGTCGGAGCGGGACCGCATCGGGTCGGAGGGCCTCGGCCCGGGCGGAGGGCCTCGGCCCGGGCCGATTCCGTGACGACCGCGGGAGGCGCCCCGTAACTCTGAGTATGAGCCCTTCTCATCCTCCGGCCGCCCCGCTCCAGCACGGCGCCTGGACCTCCATGCACACAACGGCCGTTCATGTCCTCCCTGGCATGCTCCGGTTCCTCGGCGTCGCCGAGGACGACCTCGACGACCTGTGCCAGGACGTCCTGCTCGGCGCCTACATCGCGCGCCCGTTCGGCCGGGCCGGTCGCCCGGCGCTCGGGTGGGGTGCGGCAGGCGTCGCCGGCGGCGTGCTCCTGGCGACGGCGCTCGCTTCGGCACCGGTGACATGGGCTCGCCACCTCGGCGCGGTCGCGAGCCCGCTCCTGGTCGCGCGGAGCGCACATCCGGCCCCGGCGCCGGAGCCGCGCCCCGCGGGCGTTCTCGGTGAGGCGCCGCGCTCCGGCGACGCCGCGCGCTCCGGCGACGCCGCGCGCTCCGGCGATGCCGCGCCCACCGACGACGTCCCGGGCGCCCGAGCGCCCGCGGCACCGACGATCGATCAGCGAGGCCAGCGCGAGCCCGCCGCCTCGGGGCGCGCCCCGGCGCCCCCGGAGCAAGGCCAGGATCGGCTCGACGAGGAGCTCGCGCTGCTCGATGCGGCCAAGGAGGCGCTGTTGCATGGCGAGCGCGGCGCCTCCCTCGAGCACATCGATGCGCACGCGCGGCGATTTCCGCGGAGCCGGCTGACGTTGCTGCGCGAGCGGCTTCGGTCGAGGGCGGAGGCGCTGCCGGCGACGACGACCGGCGGCACGGCCGGGCACGAGCGGCCATGAGCGCAGCGCCGCCGCTTCACGCGCGCGTCGCGGCCCCCCGCTCGAGGTGGGGAAATCAGCCGCGGCGCGCAGCGTTCGCTTCGATGGTCGCGGTCCTTGCCGCGCAGCTCGCCGCCGCGCCGGTCCGGGCCGATCCGGGACCGCGCCGGGCGCGTGTGCGGATCGAGCTCACGCGCGGCCCGGGCACCGAGCGCTGCCCCGACGAGCAGTTCCTGCGCGCGGAGACCGCCCGGCGCATGGGCTTCGACCCCTTCGACGCGGAGGCTCCGCTCACGGTGGCGGTGTCGATAGAACAAGGGCAGGGCGAGCTCATCGCGTCGATCTACCTCCGCGACCGCCGCGGCCTGGTGCTCTGGGCCGACGGCTACAGGACCCGCGGCGACTGCGAGACGCTGGTCTCGACGGCGGCCCTGTCGATCGCCGTGCAGCTCGACGACACGGGCGAGCTCCCGCCGCCGCAGGCAGCGCCGGTTCCGCAGGAAGAATCCGCGACGCAAGGCGGAGGCGCCGTGTTCCCCCGAGCGCCCGTGCGCGGGGCAGCCCGCGCCGCCGCCGGGCACGCGCCCGCCGGGCGAGGTGCCGCCCGCGCGCCCGCCCGGCAAGGCGCCGCGCGCACGTCCGCCGGGCACGGCGCCGCCCCCGAGCAGCGCGGGGCCAGCTACGGCGGAGCGCTTCCGCTGGGCCGTTGGCGCCGGCGCGACCATGGCGCTGGGCCTGACGCCCGGCGTTGCGGCTGGACCGACGTTGGCGGTCACGGGACGCTGGCCGGCATGGTCGGTCACGCTGGAGGCCCGCGGACTCTCGTCGCTTTCGACCAGAGTAGAGGACGTGCGTGTGGCGACATCGGCGCTCACCGCGAGCGCTGCCATGTGCCTTCACCGGCATTTTCTCTTCGCGTGCGGGGTCGGAGAGCTCGGCGTGCTCCGTGCCGTGCCCGAGGTTCCATTGAACCCGGCATCGCTGCTGGGTCTTCGCGCCGGAATCGGCGCGCGAGCGGGCGTCACGTGGCCGTTTTCAGCGAGCCTCTCTGGGTACGGAACGACCGAGGCGGTTCAGCGCCTGGTCGACTGGTCACTCCTCCGCCATCGCGGCATCACCGAATCAGAAGACCAGGTCTGGAGCGCTCCTGCGATCGGTGTAGCGTTCGGGATCGGTCTACAACTGAACCTATGAGGAGATCCGGCAGCAAGGACATCTGCCCTCCCCAGGGTGAGAACGATGAGAAATTTTCCTCAATCCACGGAACGCTCAAGGCTCACGGGGCTCGCCGGGAGACACCCGCCTTGCGCTGAAGTTCATCGTTCGAGTAGGGTTCACCGCATGCGCGTGTCATGCGTTGCCCTTGCAGGAGCGCTGGCGCTGTTGAGCGCTGGCTGCACCCAAGAACCAGGGATCATCTACGGCCCGTGTACGCCCGAAGAGATTGCCAACCATCGCCGCGGCTGTGAGCCGGACGGCGGCCAGGGCGGCGACGGCGGCCAGGGCGGCGACGGCGGCCAGGGCGGCGACGGCGGTGAGGGCGGCGACGGCGGCCAGGGCGGCGACGGCGGCCAGGGCGGCGACGGCGGTGAGGCGCACAGCGCGCTGTGCTCCGGCCAGTGCGTCTCCCCCGCGCCGCTCGGCTGGTCCGGCCCGGCGCTCCTCTGGTTCGGCCCGCCGGAGGCCACCCCCGACTGCCCGGCCGCCGCGCCGACGATCGGGTACGAGGGCTTCGCCGAGCTCGAGCAGGCGCCGATGACGTGCCCGACCTGCGCGTGCGACCCGGCCGAGGTCTCGTGCGCGCTCCCCACCGCGTGGGCCGCATCGTCGTCGTCCTCGTGCCCCGGCGACGAGCCAGGCGCCGTCGCCACGTCGTTCGCCGCGCCCGACGCATGGGACGGCGCCTGCAGCGCCGAGAGCGCCATCCCGGCCGATCAGCGCTGCAACGGCGAGCCCTGCGTACAGTCGCTGACGGTCGCGGCGCCCTCGCTCGCGGCCGGCGCGTGTACGCCACGCATCGAGGTCCCGCAGGCCATCCCCCAGGAGGCACCCCGGTGGGCGACGCGCGCGAAGGCCTGCGTCGCCGGGGCGCACACCGCGTGCGCCGACGCGACGACCTGCGCGCCGGCAGCGCCGCCCGGGTTCCTGACCTGCATCTATCACGAGGGCGACGCCGGCTGTCCGGAGGGCTACGCCCGGAGGCATGTCTTCTACAGGGGCGTGCTCGACGGCCGCGATTGCACCGCCTGCAGCTGCGGCGACCCGACCGGCGCCTCGTGCACGATCATGGCGTCCGTGTACCGCGACGCGGCGTGCACCGACCTTGTCGCGTCGACCCTGGTCAGCTCGAGTGTCCCGTTCTGCGGGGTGACGCCGCCCGGCGTCGGCCTGGGGAGCAAGTCGGCCGCGGTCGTGGCGGTGGAGCCGGGCGCGTGCGCGCCGCAGGGCGGCGAGCCCGTCGGCGAGCTCCAGCCGGCCGAGCCGTCCACGTTCTGCTGCATCGCCTGAGCTCGCCGGATCCGCCGCCCGGCGGAGCCGCCGCGGCGCGGTAGGAGGTCTAGAGGTCTAGACGAACGCCGGCCTGCCTGCTCCGGTGCCGTGGGCGGATCTGAGCTTCACCTCGCCGCTTTATCCGGCGGCTCTTCGAGCAAAATTCGAGGGAACCAGTGTCCGGCCGCACCTTCCTTCGTATAAAACTCCCCTTCTTCTGCGACGCCTTCCAGGAGGATCGGCACGAGATACAGCAGACTCGTCAGCGCCTGGATCGAGTCTTCTCCTGATCCAGAGCGACGCTGCACCGCGCCTTTCGGCCCGACAATCTCGCACGGAGCGCGCCAACAGCCTCTGGATAGATACGGATGTCCCAGGCGCACGATGACCTTTTCCTCGCTGCCATCCTTCCTCTTCAGCGTCAGCTCTCGCTCACCAAGAACATCCACTTTTGCAAGCATCAGCTCGTTGCTGAACCTGGAGACGTGGTCCAATGCGACTCTCGACCCGAAGCGCCAAGCTTCCGTCTCCTCTGTAGCCTCCTGCTCTACGGGTTCGTTGCCGTCGGGCAGCTCAACGGATCCGTGTTCCGTCATGGCCTCGAGGTGAGCATCGAGAATCAGGAACGCGTGCAAGAGGGCCTGAGCCTGGTCCAGGCCGTGCGCCTGGTCGGCCATACAGGATTTTCCTGCTTGCTCCACTTGGACGTCTACATACCATGTACCGTCGCCTCCTGGTTCTGGATGGCCGAATCGGGCGACTACCGTCTGAGCCGGTGAGCCGTCGGAAGGCTTGAACACCAGCTTCCGCTCTCCGAGGATTTTGTCCATGCGTCGTCCGATACTCGCTACGGACGCCCAGTCAAGCGGGAGAAGCGTCCGCCCAAGCTCAAACGTGACTCTGTAGCTCTTCAGAGCGTGGCCCATACCACATGCCGTACTCAGCCACACTCGCGATTGAACGCTATGCGCCCTAGCCTATTGCGCAGGGTACATTCGCCTTTGTAGTACCACGGGCAACGTTCGTCGCAGTACAGCTCCCACCTGTCGTGCATAGCTGAACCGGCAGCCTCGCATCCCTTGCGACAATTTTTCTGGCATAGCCCGTATCCTTCCATCGACTCAGAGTGGCACTGCCGCCTGACATTTCTTGGAACACGGCCACAAAGCAGACTCCATCGCTGATGATATCGTTCGCACGCATCCTCACAGGTGCCTCGTGACAAGGGCTCGTCGAGCGCCTCAGCAGCCACCTCCTCCCGCGGCGCAGACGCAAACATCGAAGCGGGAGGCAAATAATCCACGCTCGCCTCCTGAACATCCAGTTCTGACGGTTCATGCGCGGTCTGCTCGGCTGGATTCACCACGCAACCAACGCACAATACGGCAAACATGGCCTCGATGGATTCGACAACATTCATGCTTCCTCCCGCGACGATCGACCGATCACCAACGACGTCCATAGGACATTATCGAGAGCCCATAAGTAGCCCGCGATTCGCTCAGAGGTGCGCCATGGTTTGATATGGGAAACACACGAGATCTTGTCGTTCAGGTACCAGCGGCACGTCCGTTATCACCGGATTGGACGAAAGCACAGCAGCGCGGTCGCTGCTGAGGCCCGGGGCGCAGCATGGGCGGGTGCCGCCGGCATCGAGGTGAGCATGGGCGAGCCTGCATCCGGATCTACTCGAGCCGCTCGGGGATCTCCTTGTGCACGCGGCATCCCGGAGTCAGCTGTGGATCACGACGCACTCCCGCCCGCTGGCAGAGCGGATCCGGAAGGCGGCGCCCTGCCGGCTCATCGAGCCTGGCGAGAGAGGTGGAGAGACGGTGCTGGCAGGCGGCGCGGAGGAGAAGGAATGACGTCCGCCCCCGCGTGAGCCCTGCGAGCGGAGCCGGCGTCCGATCGGCGCTCTAGGGTTCCCGCACGGGCTCGTCGTCTTCGTCGTCGCCGAAGAGCACGCCGACCTGCAGCGGAGTCGTCTCGAACGGCTCGGCCCGGACCTGCTCGCCGCGCTCGGCGGCGAGGATCTCGACGTAACCTTCCTGCGCCCAGCGATAGACAGACAGGGTCTCTTCCTCGGGATCGAGGATCCAGGTGTGCGGAACCTGGTGCCGGTGATAGACGCGCTTCTTCTTGATGAGATCGTTCCGCTTGTTCGTCGAGAGGACCTCGCAGATCCAATCCGGGCGCACCATGATCGGGATACCGCGCGGGCGCTCCTGGACGCGGTGTCGTCGCCAGCCGACCACGTCGGGGCGGACGGTGTTCGCGGCGTCGAAGTGGACGTCGACCTCGGTGGCGAACCACCATCCTCCGGGCCTGCGCCCGCCGGGGCGCTGATCGTAGGGGTCGACGTAGGCGGAGAGCTTGCGCTGCACGGCCCCGTGCTCGCCGGTCGCGGCCCCCTTCTCGACGATGCTGCCGTCGATGAGCTCGTGGCGCCGCTCCTCCTCCGGGATCGCAAGGAGATCCTCCAAGGTCGCGGGACGGGCAGCCTTCGGCCCGGATGCGGTCATGCCCCGACGGTAGCAAATCCCTTTGGGCGGCGCCTGACGCGACGTGCTGCCAGCTCTGCCCGCGCCACCGGCGCAGCGAGCGGCATCGGTCGGGCCACGGCGCGCTTGCTGGAGGCGCGCGGCGCCGCGGTCGTGGCGAGGGCATCACCCCGGCGGTCAAGGAGCTGGCCGCCGGACTTCGGGTGGGCGGAACTAAGGGGTCGTGGGCGCGGCCGTCGTGGGCGCGGGCCCGGGCGCCGCGGCCGGCTTGCCGTTGGCCTCCGCCGGCTTGCCGTTGGCCTCCGCCGGCTTGCCGTTGGCCTCCGCCGGCTTGCCGTTGGCCTGTATGACCCTCATGCCCGGTCGCTGGCGATGCGCCCGTCGACGATCTCAATCACGCGGTCGCACTTGTCGGCGATGCGCGGATCATGAGTGACGACCAGGAACGTCGTGCCGAGCTCGCGGTTGAACCGCCGCATCAACGCGAACACCTCCGCCGACGACTCGGTATCGAGGTTCCCCGTCGGCTCGTCGGCGAGGACGAGCGGCGGTCGGCGCGACAGCGCCCGTGCGATGGCCACGCGTTGCTGCTGGCCGCCCGACAGCGCGGTCGCCCTGAAGTGCATCCGGTCGGCGAGCCCCACCGCTCCGAGCAGCTCGGCCGCGCGCTCCTTCATGATCGGCGAAGGGAATCCTTCGTCGCCCCAGGCGGGCAGCATGACGTTCTCGAGCGCGGTGAACATCGGCAAGAGGTGATGGAACTGGAACACGAAGCCGAGCGTCCGCGCGCGAAGCCGGGTGAGGCTCGCCTCGTCGAGCCCCGTCGTGTCCTTACCGTCGACGACCACGCGCCCGCGCGTCGGCCGATCGAGGAGGCCAATGACGTTGAGCAGGGTGCTCTTGCCGGAGCCGGACGGACCGATCAGCGCGGCAAACTCGCCCTTCTCGATCCGGAGATCGACTCCATCGAGCGCGCGCGTGACGACGGCCTGGCCGTATTCCTTCACCGCACCTTCCACGACGAGCAGCGGATCAGCCATTGCGGATCGCCGACGCCGGATCGAGCATCGAGGCACGCCGCGCGGGGAGCACGGCGGCGAGGAGCCCCACGCCGATCGCGAGGGCGGTCGCGAGCACGAAGAGCTGGAGATCGAGCTGAACGGGAAACTTCGCGGCGCCGTCGGGCCCGCGCACGAGGCCCTCGAAGAGCTTCGACAGGAGCGCTCCGAGCGCCGATCCGACGAGCGACCCGAGGAGCCCGAGGACGGCGCCCTGGATCAGGAAGATGCGCAGGACGCGGCCCCGCGACGTGCCGACCGCGCGGAGGATGCCAATCTCGCGCGACTTCTGGACGACCGACACGATGAGCACGCTCGCGATTCCGAGCGCGACCGCGAGGATGACGAAGAACTGGATCATGCTCTTCGAGCTGCTCTGCGCCGAGAGGCCGGTGAGCAGCTCGGCGTTGATCTTCATCCAGCTGTCCGCCTGCAGCCCCGTCCTTCCGCGCAGCTCGCCCGCGACGGCCTCGGCGGCGAACACGTCGGCGACCTTGAGCTCGATCGACGTCGCGCCGCCGGGGAGCGCGTAGAGCGTCTGCGCCCTGCGGAGCGACGTGATCACCCAGGTCTTGTCGACCGCCTCGTTCCCGAGCGAGAAGACGCCCGTGATCGCGACGACATCGTCGATCCCTTCGGTCGTCGTGATCCGGATCTTGTCGCCGACGCCGACGCCGAGCTCGCTCGCGAGCACGGCGCCGATGACCGCGTCGCCCCCGGCGACGTCGAACCGGCCCGCGAGCAGGCGCCTCCGGACGTCGATGATCGCGAGGAAGCGCTCGGGATCGACGCCGCGCACGACGACGGCGTTCTTCGCCTCGGCGCGCACGGCGAAGCCGGCGCCCACGATCGCCGGCGACGCAGCGATGACGCCGGCGGCGCGCTCCGCGTCGGCCATGACGAGCGGCCACTGGTCGATGGAGCGAAGGCGCTGCGGCGCGGGCTGCACGGAGCGCGCGACGGCGCGATCGGGCGAGGGATCGACGAGCGGGCGCGCCGCTTCGCGCTGCACCCGCAACGTGATGTGCGGCTGCGAGCCGAGCGTCTTGTCGATGAGCGACGCCTGGAGGCCGTTGATCAGCGCGGAGAGGAAGACGATCACGCTCACGCCCACCGACACCGCCGCGAGGATCAGCGCGGTCTGCCCCTTCGCGTCACGCAGGTAACGGAGCGCCACGAACCATTCGAACGGCATCTCAATCGCGCTCCGCGCGCACGCGCTGGCCCGGCGCAAGGCCCCGTCCGTCGGGCAACACGACGACGCTCCCCTCGTCGAGTCCCTCGACGACCTCGATGGCGCCCTCGCCGCGGATGCCCAGCTTCACGTCCTTGCGCGCGAGGCGATCGTCCTCGACCGCGAACAGCCAGGGCGCCGGCGTCGCCGCGTCGCGCACGGCGTCGCTCGGAACGACGAGCGCCTTCTCGCGCCGGGCGACCGAGAGATCGATGGAGACGGTCATGTCGGGCAAGAGAAAGGCTGGCGCGTGCGGCACCGAGAGGCGCACCTCGACGCTGCCTCTCTGCGGATCGATGGAAGGCGCGATGTAGGTCACCTCGGCGTCGAACACCTGTTGCGGATAGGCGTCCGCGGACGCGCGCGCCTTCTGCCCCAGCGCGATCCACGCGAGGTTCCGCTCATCGGGCTGGAAGACGAGCTGCGGGCTCCCGTCGGCGGCGAGCACCATCAACGTTCGCGCCGGCTGCACGACGTCGCCTGGCTCCACGGAGCGCGTGAGCACGACGCCGTCCTGGTGCGCCACGATCCGCGTCTGCGCGAGGCGAACGGTCGCGCCGACGTGCTGCGCCTGCGCCTGGAGGAGCGCGGTCAGCGCGACGCGGGAGTCCGCGCCCATCGGCGTGGACGCGATGCGTTGCGCCTCCGCAGCGACCTTTTGCGCGCGCGCGAGCTCGACGCTTTGCTGGGCGTTGTCGAGCTCGGCCTGAGCGACCGCCCCCGACGCCGAGAGCTCTCGCACCCGCGCGAGCTCGACCTCGGCGCGCTCGAGTTTCGTCTCCGCTTGCCGGAGCGCCTCCGTCGCGACGATCGCGCCGACGCGGCGGAGCTGCTCGACGCGCGCGCTCGCCTGATCGACGGCGGCCTTCGCCTGGGACGCCGCCGCGCGCGCCTCGGCGTCGTCGATCTGCACGAGGAGATCGCCCGCCTTCACGCGTTGCCCCTCGATCGCGCCGACCGCGACCACGAGGCCCGGGACCTGCGCCGCGACCTGAACGCGCGTCGGCACCCTCACCCGCCCGCTCGCGACGATGCGCTGCTCGAGATCCTTTCGAGCGGCCACGGCGACCTTCACCGTGGGTCCACGCGCGCGCACCGCCATCACGATCGTGAAGGCCGCGAGCAGCGCGATCAGGATCCAGAGCCCAGGCCGCCGGAAGAGCGTCCGCATCTGTCGAACGGTCTACCACCGAACCGGCGCGGCCTGCGAGGCCCGCCACGCGGAACGTGGGCGCAGGAGAGAAGACGAAGCCCCCGAGGCGTGTACCTGGTGGGGTGGCGCAGGCGCGCCAAGCCGAGGGCGCTGCTGTGTGGGTTCTGGCGGCGGTGGCCGCGCACTCAGCGGGTTGCCGGTCCGCTCCGACCCGGCGGCGACAATGATCCCCCTCAGCGCGGCGATCTGATGGTCAAGAGCGCTCTCAGGTCGAGCACCATGCGGCAGGGAACCTCGTCCCCCAGCCGGGCGAGCCCGAACCGCTCATAGAAGCGCGCTGCGTTGGCATCCATGGCGTCTGTCACGAACAATCGGAACGCCACGGGGCCCGTGTGCGCGAGCTGGAGCGTCAGGCCGAGCGCCTCCTCGAAGAGATATCGGCCGAGCCCCTGCCCCTGAACACGGGCATCGACCGCGAGCCGCGCGAGGAGCACCCCGGGAACAGGGAAGCGCGGGAGCCGATCCACCTCCGGCAGCGCCGTGACTGTGGCGCGCTCGACGCGCACGACCGACAGGCTGAAGTAGCCTCCGAGGCGCGTTCCACCCGAAACCTCATCGATGGCCAGGTACGTCCGCGCGAGCCTGTCCTTCTCGGCATGCCGGAGCGCGAACCGCTTGAGGTACTCGCTCGACGAGCGAAGCATGCTGGTTCTGGAAGTCGGCGATCAGAGCACGATGCGACCGGCTGAGCGCCTCGATGCCGAGAGTCATGGTTCAGGCAGCCGGCTTCTTCCAGCGAAGCTTCGGCGGACGACGCTTCGGGTTCGCCAGGTTCGCCAGCGTCTCGCGGAGCGCGGGAGGCGGCTCGAAGCCGTGATCGAGGACGCTGGCCAGGTGCATCATCTCGGCTTCGCTCAGCGCGAGGCGCTCGCCCACCGGCTCCTGCCGTCTGGCGCGGAGGCGCGCGATCGCAGGATGAACGAGCGGCTCCACCTCCTCGCCACGACGCGCCTCGATGGCTCGCCCTTGCTCGGCCTGCCGCACGACCCATCCGGCGAGCGCGGCGACCTCACGCAGAAGGTCGGCTTTCTGGTTGGGCTCGAGCCCGAGCCGCTCCCGCAGCATCTCCAGCTCGGCGTCGAGGACGCTGTTGGTCAGGGCCTGGAAGCGGGACATGGCGACCTCCGGATGAGTAAACTATTACTCCCTGAGGCACGTGGCGCAGGGACCTTCGGAGAGTCTGCAGACGTTCGTCACCCGGCTGCCTCCAGGGCAGCGCTCACATCGGCCGGGTCGAACGCGGCGGTCGGGATGCCGGCCTCCGCGAGCCGTGCGGCGAACCCGAAACGCTCGATGCCCGCGATCTCCGAAGCCTTGGCCAGCGACACGCGGCCCTCCTCGTAGAGCCGTGCCGCGGCGGCGAAGGCGATCTCGGACGCCAGCCGTTCGGCCGGCACCTGCAGCGCTGCGCAGAGGTCGTCGGGCAGAGTCAGGGCGACGATGGTCATGCCTCGCGGGTATCGCCGAAGGCCCTCGGTGTCGAGATCGGTCCCCGCGACACGGCCGGCCCCGCCGCACGACGCCGGCAGCGCGGCGCCATGGGCTGCTACACTCGAATGCTCCACCCGCAAGTAACGAACGAGGACCTATCAGCGCTCGTCATGGATCTGGTCGCGTCGAGCCTGGTCAGCTCGAGCGTCCCATTCTGCGGCATAGCTCGGCCGACAGCGCGGCGGCGAGCGCGCTCGCGCAGAGCATCTCGTCCGCGCTCGACGCGGCCTCTCCCGCGACGCCCTTCGCGGACCTCGCGACGGCGCTGACCGGGGTGCGCACCGACGGCGCGCCGACCGACGTCGACGTGCGCACCGCCGCCGCGCTCGTGCATGCGGCCCTGACGCCACGCAGTCTCGGGCGGTACTGGCGAGTGAGCTCGGTCGGGGCGGCAGGCTTTGTCACGGCCCACCCCTCTTCGATCCGCGAGGTCTACGCGGCTTGGCTGCGGGCTTGGCGACGCCGCCCTCGAGTAGCTTCGCGGTCGTCGTGAGGTCATCGAGGTACCGCGCCGAGGCCTCCGTCTCCGTTGCGACGCGGCGCCGCTCGGCGAAGGCGTCGTACTGCGCGCCGGCCCATTCGAGGGCATCGTCGTGCGAGACGCTTCCAGCACCCACCAGCACGGGCAGCTCCGTGTCGGCGAGGAACTTGTCGAGGTCCGCCTCCCAGTCGGACATCCTGATGTCGCGCCTACGTTGCGCGCGAAACTCCGCGCGGTCCAGGAACATCACGACGATCCGATTCAGCGTGTCGATCTCCTTGGCGTCGAGGTAGTTCTTCGCCGTGCCGACGTCGCGCTTGAGGACGCGACCGCCGCGCCAGCTCGTCAGCCCCATGTTGGGCCTCTCGGCGTCTGCGCGGCGACGAACGATCTCGGCCGCCGTGAGGCCGGTCGCGGCGTAGTGCATCTTGTTCTGCATGAACGCGAAGAAACGCAGCGTGGCCTGGTCGCTCTCATCGTAGTCCGACGCGAGCGCAAAAATCTCGCGGATGCGCTGGTAGACCCGCGCTTCGCTCGCGCGGATCTCGCGGATGCGCGCGAGTAGCTCGTCGAAGTAGTCGGCGGCGCGGTCGGTGCGCTTGAGTCGGTCGTCGTCGAGTACGAAACCCTTGACGATGTACTCTTTGAGCCGCTCGGCCGCCCACTGCCGGAAGCGCACCGCCGCCGGGCTCCGGACCCGGAAACCGACGGCGATGACCACGTCGAGGTTGTAGTGCTCGACATCGCGGGCGACCTCGCGGCCCCCCTCGAGTTGAACTGTTCGGTACGACCGAACAGTTGCCCCCGGGTCGAGTTCGCCGTCCTCAAAGATGTGCTTGATGTGCTCGCTGATGGTTCCCTTGGCTTTGCCGAACAGATCCGTGAGCTGGCGCTGGTTGAGCCAGACGGTCTCGTGCTCGAGACGCACGTCGAGCTTCGTGCGACCGTCCTCGCTGCGGTAGAGCAGGATCTGCCCGGCGGGAACTTCACCCCTTGATCCAGCGCGCGTCACGACTTCCTCCGGGCGGCTGGCACCTGACTCGCTGCACCCTTCGCAGCCTTCTTACTTGTCGCCTTCTTCTTCATCGCGGCCTTTTTGCTTGTCGCGGCCTTCTTGCTTGTCGCCCTCTTCTTCGGCGCAGCCTTTTTGCTTGTCGCGGCCTTCTTGCTCGCCGCCTTCGTCCGCTGCGGCTCGAGATCCGCCTCGGTTAGCACCACATGCCACGCGTTGGACTGCTGTCGCTGGACAGCCACGAGCCACTCGGGTGGTGACGGGGGATAAGGACGCAGTTCCCGTTCGCCGAACGCGAACCACACGATGGTGCGGTCGCCCACGTACTGTTGAAGCAGGTCTTCTCGAACGTACAGGATGTCGCCCTCGAGTCCGTCGACGCCCCCGAGCGTGATCGTGGCTCTCGTCCCATCAGGCAAGACCTGGTCGAACCCCTGCGGAGCGCTCCGCAGGTCGAACCGCGAAGAGAAGCAGCGCGACGGTACACGCGCGCTCCCGGCTTCGTTCATCTCGCTGTGGTAGCTCTCCCAGGCATACCGGTGTGCGAGAGCCTCCACCTCGACGTCGTTCGTGCTGACGCGAACGCTCTCGCGGTAGGCATGCTCGAAATCGGAGTCGGCCAACGATTCGGCAGCGAAACTCGGATGCCACGGGATCTCGCCGGCGAACGTGTAGTGGTCGCTTGGAACGTCACGGGCCACCCATGGCCGCTCCCCGGCGTTCAGGGCGGCCACCAGGGCCGACACACCCTGCTTGCGCGTCACCAGCGCTGACAGGAACGCCCATGCCTCGCGCCCGAGCACCCTGTCGGAAGCTTTCACGAAGCCGTGGACGGCGACCCACGGTCCCTGATGCTCGCCGATCTTCTCTCGAACGACGAGCTGCCTAGGCACCTCGGTGCTGCTTCCGCGCACCCAACGCTCATGGCTCTCGACACTCGGATTGAGCCATGCCTGCGGAACCGTCGGCTCCCCATCCACTGCTGGTGGCTCAGGGAACGAAGGATCGATGTCGACGTCGGAGAGCCGTCTGCCATCATCTGGCAGGAGCCCCTGAGCCTCGAGCACGCCTGCGTAGGTGAAGAAGCCGATCCAGCCGTACTTCTTGCCGTAGCGCTCGGCGCGAGGACGATGCCCACGTCCTTCGGCCCGAAAGGCGTCATCTGCGATAGCGCGGTCCAATGGATCGAACGCCGCGGCTCTCCACCCGAGCGACCACACAACGCCGCAAATATGGGCCGCGGCCGCCTGGTGCCCCTGGTGATCCATGTCGTAGTTGCCACGATCGTCGAAGAGGCGTCCGAGCGTATAGTTCTCGAAGTCCATGTGGAGCGTGCGCCCCACCTCTTCCGCGCGCGCGTCGCCTGTGGAGATCGGCGGGACTGGCGACGGCGCCGCGAACGACCAGCGGCCACGCAGGCTGTCGGGAACCACGGCGTCGTAGAACTTCGTGGCAAACGCGACAATGCCTCGCACATAAAGGCGCGCGAGGTAGTGAGTCGTCGGCGCCGTCGCCGCGGGGCCCACCAGCGCGCGCATGAGTTGGTTGAGGAACGGCTTCAGGCATACCCCGAGCTCGGCGTCTGCCCGCTGGTGGCTCATCACGACGCCATACGAGGCCGCAAGCATGCGCTCGCTGACGTAGGCATCGTTCACTGTGAGCGAGTCGATGGTCAGCTCGAAGAGTCCTTCTGGATCGGTTCGACCAAGCCAGTAGAGCGCCCGTGTGGCCTGGTCGCGCAGGCGCCTGACTGTGCTCGTGAGCGTCCACATGATCCAGCGAGCACGAAGCCGGTCGCCTGTGCGCGCTCCACCTCCCCGCCAACGCTGCTCCAAACGTTCGAGATCGCTGAGCAGCTTCTCCTGGTGCCTTCGAAGCCATTCCGTCCAACTCAAGTCGCGGTCCGCGACGTCCAACGGCCGCAAAACCCGATCCAACGCCTCGGCGTTGAGCGGATGACTTACCGCCCCGCGCACTTCACGGAGCTTCTGGAGGAGCTCTGGATCCCCCTGGCGAACCAGATCGAGCAGCGCCTCGACGGTAGCTGCGTCCAAGTAGGCGGCCTCGAGCCCAGCAGCGAATCGCAAGGCCCGAGCGCGGAGCGGTTCCTCGACCAATTGCCAGAGCTGCTTGGCATGGAGGCGCCGAGGAAGCTGACCGACGAGCGAGTACACGACATCGTCGGCGAGAGGGTGCCGCTGGTCGAAATCTCCGCCTAGGAGGGTCGTCGTGGATGCGTCTCGGATCCAGGACTCGAGGCCAACCTGTCCGTGACGCGAGAGAAGAGCACTCGCGATGATGTGACCGCCAAGCCGGTCGTACGCAGGAGCATAGGCGCCGGTGCCGTCGGAGGGCATGCGCAACAGGGCCCCCTCGTGCTCGAGCGCGCGCACGATGCTCTGATCCCAGGGGCGTCCTTCATCACCAAGCGCCCGGCGCAGTTCGTCGATCTCAAGAAAGCGGGTCCGGTTGTCCCAGAGGGTGCTGGCAACGAGCCCCAGCGCCGCGCGGACATCCTGCGCGTAGTATCGCTCTGTTCGAGGGGCCAACTCGGCAATCCGGTTGCCCACTTGATCGAGGTAGCGGTCGAACAACGCGGTCAGCGATCCCGGCATTGCATTGACCCCGACCACCTTCACTCGCGTCGGGTTCGTCACCTCGCAGAACAGTCGCAAGGTCAGTGGATGCTTGAGGAGTTCCAGCGGGATCGAAGCATCGGTTGCCTCGATCTTGTAGAAGCGAAAGTGCGCCCGGATCGCCTCAATGGTTTCAGCTCCGTAGCCCTCAATCTCGACGTACCGAGTGTTCGGTGGAAGGGCCTCCGCGGCGAACTCTGGCCGCAACGTGCACACCAAGAGGACGTAGGGGTACTTCGCCAGCGTGCTCTCCACCTCAGCGAGCAGCGGCTTCCATTCTCGTGGGTCCTCGGACTCGTTGAGCCCATCGATGACCACAGGCAAACGATGCCGTGCTCGTTGCCCCGCCGCGTCTACTGCCGCGAGCAGGGACTCCATGCTCGGGACAGGGTGGGCCGCGATCGATACCCGTCGCGCCAAGTTATCGAGCGTGTGGTTCGCGTGAAGGTCGCGACCGTGAAGCAGCACGCCGTGAGGGCGCGCGTCGGTACCTGCGGTAAGCTGCGCTGCGAGTTGGGTCTTGCCACAGCCTGCCGGGGCAAGGACCGCGACGACACGCGAGGAGAACGCAGCTTCGGCATCGGCGAGCAGTCGCAGCGCCTCACGGCAACCGCCGACGGCGTTCGTCACGTACAGACTGGCCAGGTGATTGCCCGAGCGCAGCCGTCGAGGTGCCGTCGTGACGTCCGGACGTAGCGTGCGCGGTCGCGACGAGATCTCGTCGCGAAGCAAGTCGAGATCGCCATCGCATATACCGCCAGCGACTCGCTCGAGCGCATCAGCAGACTGCCTCCCCATCTCGACAACACTCGCCACCACAGGAGCAAGAGGGACGGGCACCGCCGGCGCGCTCTCTATAGCTTGCATCTGCGAGCGCAGCTCCGCAGCCTGCGCGCGGAGCGCATCCCAAGAATCGGACTCTCCAAGCATGCGGCGCAGCGCGCGTTCTGCGTCGAGAACGTGATGGACGTCAGCCTGCCACCTCGCTCGGATCGGGGCGACCGACTGCTCATGCCGTTCGCGTAGGATTTCCGGCGTCAGCACCAGCTCGCCAAAGTAGGTGCCACGGAGAGCAATGGCCTGGCCGACGAGGAGGTTGTCGATCTCGTCTCCGGTCCAGAGGTGCAGCGTCATCTTCGACGCGATGTTCTTCAACCACTTCTGGTCCGCGCTGGTCAGCGTGCGGCGCGTCCACAGAACCCAGTCCGTGACTCCGGGGACATGGGCCTCCGTCCTGCGGATCCCCTCCTCGATCTTTGTCCTTCTGCTCGACCCGAGTTCGCCACTGGCTGGAAGCTCGTACCACTTGCACTGCCACCCCCACCAGCGCCCTGGATCTCCAAGGGCATCACAGCGTCGTTCGAGCTTCAGGTGAAACTCGACGCCCGGCTGATTCGCGAGGGCCCGAAGCACACCGTAACTTCCGAAGTTCTGGCGAACGACGCCCCGGCAGAGCAGCTCGAAATTCTTCTCGGCGCTCCCTGGCAGCGTGGCGAAGGCGTCCCAGTTCAGTGCGGGCATGGCGACTCCGACACGGCTCACTTCCCCCGGCCGTAGCCAGTTCCTGGGTGTTCGTGCGCGGAATAGACTTCAATCCGTGCTCCGCGGAGAAACATGACCTTGAGGAAGGCGGAAATATCGAGTTCCTCGGTCGTGACGACGACCTGGTTACCCACAACCTTCACGGCGACCTCGTAGGCGAACTGCTCGAGTTCTTGAGGCCCGACCGAGCCGATGTTCAGACGCATCAAAAGGTCGAGCATATCCTGGCCGTAGCGGTCAGATGGACTGCCGATGACCAGCGTTCCCTTCTCTTGATCTTCCGCGACCTGCTTCGAGATGGCGTCGATAACCTCCTTCGCCTTGGTGGCCTCGGTCGCGTCCTCGAAGTGGCCGATCATCACCAGGTTCGCGGAGTGTTCGGAGCCGTGCTGGTACCAGATCTTCATGCGTCGTTCTCCGCGAGTTCGTGAGCGAGATGGTCGAGCGCCGCGAGTACCCCGCCCTCACCTATCGGCACTCCTGCCGCATGGTAGGAGGTCGCCTTGAGCACGCCTGCCGCGTCGATGTGCGCGTAGGCGCGAAGGCCGCGTTCCTCCAGCAACGGATCGCAGGTCGGGAAGCCGTCGGCGCTCCTCTCGTTGATGCAGAGCCTCAGGGAGCCCCGGTACGCTTCCACCCAGCACCGCAGCTCCTGCAACATGTGCGCACCGACTCCTGGCTGGCCGCGCGCTGGCACCTGCGGCAAGAGCAGGAGCTCGCACGCGCCGGAATCGGCAGCGACAGCGGCGGCCGCGTCGAGGTCCGGCAGCGTGCGCTCGTTCACGACGACGTTGATGCCGAAGCGACAAATAGTGCGGACCAGCGTCAGGCGGCCTTGCAGTTCGCGGAAGGAGCGCCGTCGGATCGCCTCGTAGGTCGCCCCGACTCCATCCATGCTCACTCGGATGAAGTGGACGCTGCCCGTGAGCTCCTCGGCGAGGGCTTCATCGATGTGATGCCCGTGCGTCGTGAACGACACCGAGAGTCGTGTCTCGCGCGCCGCGAACCCGCACAGCTCCACGAAGTCGGGGTAGAGCGTTGGCTCACCTCCGCCGAAGCCCACTCCGAGCGCGCCGCTTGCATCGAGCTCCGAGAGCCAGCGTGTAACGTTCTGGTAGCGAAGCTCGTCGCGAGACTTGGGGGCGTAGCAATGCGCACACGCGAGATCGCACCGGTTCGTGAGTGCAATCGAAACTTGGCGTGGCGCGCGCGAGTAGAGCGAGGCTGGAACGGGAACCTCGTCGAGCAGGACGTTCAGGCCGGTGGTGCGGTCGAAGAGGTGCACGCCTGACGGTGAGCATCGCTGCTTCCACTGGCGTCGGGGAGCTGCGGCCCTGTGGCGATCCGCACCCGTGAGCGCACCGCCGGTGTCACTGAGGACGCAACAGAGCGCTTCGAGCGTGGCGTCAAGTCGAGCTCTTGCCATCAAGTCCCCCTCACGGTGAACCGGTGGCGCGGTTGGCGATAGGCGGGATCGAACTCTCGCTGGACGGAGTCGCGATCATCCCTGCCGAGTCGCGTCCAGGTGGTGAAGGCGTTGGGCGCTCTCGTCGTTCCGAACCCATAGGGGAGGCTGATCCCGATGAGGTCCGTGATGAGGTAGCGATCGTGGATATCATTCCACAGGAACACCTCCAGCGAGAGCCCAGCGGTCTTCGCGGCGGTCTCGATGGCGGGCGTCAGCGCGGCGACAACGTCATTCACGCGCGGGCGCTTGTCGTTCCCACCGCCATACCAGGCCGCTCGATGAATCTCGATGCGGGGCTTGAGCGAGCGAGACTGGAGGCTCACCAGGATCTGCATCAGATCACCGTACTGATGGTGGTCCGTGGGATCGATAAATGGATCGATGAAGATGAGCGAGTTCGCGTGCCGCAACACCGCGTCGAGGGCCGACTGGTACTCGACGAGTGTTCGGCCGAGTCGCACCGACGGGCTGCGCGCCGCCCACCAAGGCGCGCTCGCCAGGCGGCTCACCGAGCACACTGAGCTGTTCGCCGCGTGCGGAGCTGCGGTCGCATCCGTCGCGATGATCCCTGCCAACGGGAGAGCCGCGTGACTTCCCAACGCCTCGAGGCACCACTCTCCATCCGTGTTGGGCGTCGTTGGGCGAACCGAATCCGCAGGTACCACACGTTGTTGCGTCCACAGCTTCTTCAGCAGCTCTTTGCCTCGTCCGTGCCACGGACGCGCGGAATCCTCGAACGTTCTCGCCCATTCGCCGCGCCGAAGATTGCGGACGAGGCCCTCATGCAGGAGGACCTCCTTGAGAGCCTGGAGATGCAGCCCGCAGACCTCCTCGCTGCTGTAGCTCGTGATGTCGAAGACGCCCGGAGTGAGCGCGTACTCGGCGAGGAGTGCCATCAGAGTACCTCCCGAAGCCCTTCCTCAAAGAAGCCTCCCGGCCACGCCTTCACCAGTTCACCGCGTTCGTTGAGCGGCATCATCCTGGTGATGCTCCGTGCACCGTCCTTCTCGACGAGAACGACGGAAACGTCTGCCGGACTTACCGGCCGAACACCCTCCGGAACCGTTCCTTCATGCGTCTCACGCATCCGGCGCATGACCCGCAGGAGGAGGTGTTCACTGTGTGTCTCGACGAGGATCATGCGTCGCTGCCCCTCGCGGCGCGCCGCCTCCATCACCAGGTCACCGAGCCCCACTTGCACCGCAGGATGCACGTGAACCTCGGGCTGTTCGACGAGCGTGAGGCCACCGCGCCCTTCGATGGCCGCGACGACGACGGGAATGAGCTGCGAGATGCCGGCCCCCACCTCGGACGGCAGCACGAAAGAGCCCGCGCCCGTGTCTAGGAGAAGCCGGCGGACGGTCTTGTCGACGTGGCCGTCGGAAAGCTCCTCGGCGTCGGCGCTCCCGTCGAAGAGCTGCTGCACGACCACCTGGCAGCCCGCTCCAAGCCGTCGGAGCCAGGCGTTCGTCCGCTCGACGAGCGTGAGCCTATCTGCGAGGAGCAGGTCCCATGCGGTAAGGCCATCCGCCCAGCTCGTGATGCGGCCGGCGCGTTCATAGAGGAACCCGCGCGGCGGAATCGTTCGCAGCGGACCGATGTACTGCGCATCTCGAAGGAAGCTGGCGAGCTGCGAGGTGGTGCCGAGAACGATCATCTCGAGGAAAGTGCGAACCTGCTGCGCGGTAGCTGCCTTCTCGGGCGCATCGTCACCAAGCGGGATCACCCGCAGCGGCTCGTTTGGGGGCGGCAACGCAGAGAGTCGTGAGCGCGAAAGCGCGACGAGCGGTAATGCCCGACCATCGGTGAAGCCGATCAGGTCGTCGAGCCCGACGACAGCGCCTCGCTCGGGGAAGCCAGGATCAACCCCTCGATGCCACTCCGGCTCTGGCACGCTGATGGAGAGCCATGACTCCGCAACGTTTGCAGCTGCGTCCGCAACGAGCGGATGGCCGAGGTTGATGCGTGCATAGAGCGGGTCTCCTTCGCGAAGGGAGCCCGGCGTCTCGAGCCACACCAGGGGTTCGAGCTCACCGTTTACGCCGATGGCGGCACGCTCGACCATCGCCCCGTGAAAGGCCGCGGCGGTGCGATGCTGAATGGTCAGCTCGAGCCATGCGCTCTCGACCTCATCGTCGAGGTCGGGGAACGGGAACTCCGTGAGATCGCGCCCGAAGCGCTCGAGCCCGCCCGGCGTCGCGAACTCGGCTCGCAGCACGATGGCGCGCTGGCGATCGTGCCGGTGGACGAGCCGCACGAACCCGCCGAGCTCCAGGATGCTGCCGCCCAGCTCGGTGCGATCCACGTCGGCCGAGCCGCGCTCGATCAGCTCGTGCAGGTACAGGAGCGCCTGGAGGATCGTGCTCTTGCCGGCGCTGTTGGCGCCGAAGAGCAGCGTCAGCGGCGCGAAGTCGATGCGCTGCCGCGCCGCGATGCCCTTGAAGTTCTCGATCTCGAGGGAGGTCAGCATCAGCCCGCCTCCTTCGGCTCGTCCATCCACCGGGGAGCGAGACGCAGGAGCGCGGCCGTCATCGCGATGGCGAGCTCGGCGTCCTCGCGTGTGTAGTACCCGTCAGGAGCGTTGGCATGATGCGTCGGGGACAGAAACAGTTGGACCGCGAGCTGCAGCGCAGAGAAGCGCTCGACCTGCGACATCGTGCCGGCCTTCTCCTGAAGGAACCGCGCAACCTCGGTCGGGGCCTTGCCTCCAAACCCTGCGTTCTTCAGCTCGTCCAGGGCGATGCGGCAGCGGCGCATCGCTTCGGCATAGCTCCCTTCATTCCGGGAGTTGACCGCTTGCACAAGGCGCTGCCTGCCCTGCGCGGTGGCGTCGGGGCCTGACGACGGTAGCCGGAGCTCGGTGAGGAGCGTGTCACAGTAGCCGACGCTCTTGAGAAGCCCGAGCCACTGCTCCCTCGGCACCTTGAAGGCGTAGGTGTCGGAGGTGGGCCGGACGTCCAGGCCCGGCGCGCATCCCTGGTGCCGCGCGATGAGGAACGGATGCGCGACGAGCGTCATGACAAGCTCGAGCGAGCCACCATCACGCGCAGCCTCGAGCGCCACGAGTGCCGGCGTTGTGAGCGGCAAAGTGAATCGAAGGCTGCCGGTCGACGAATGGCTCGGGGGCAGGATCACGTCCGCCGGAGTCGGGAGCGCGAAGCCAAGCCGAAGCTCGCCTCGAGCAGTACGCGCGGTCACCTCGCTCGGCTGCGGCACCAGCGAGACCGGACCCTTCTCCTGCCACGGCCACTCGACCAGGCGAAACGAGACGTCGATGTGAACGTGAGCACCAGCGGCCACACTGGTGCCACTCACCGTGGCTCCCGTCGGCTCCGCGGCGATGCGTTGTCCGCACTGCCAGCTCATGAGACGGCACCTCCCGAGAACGCGCGCTGAACCAGGGAAACAAATAAATCCTCCGAAGCCTGGAATCCGAGTTCGAGCCTCTCCTGAGCCAATCTCAGGCGGTTGCGAACGCCACGAATCCTCTGCTGAACATGCCCGGGAGGAATGGGGATCGGAAACGCTCGGAGCTGAGACAGGTTGAGACCCGGCTTGGTTTGCCCGTATTGCGAACGTGCGATCAACGCCTGCCCCCCCCGATCGTTCACGAGAAACGCAGTGAGCACATCTGCGTCCAGCCCTGGAAGCACACGAAGGATCGCGACATGTTGACTCACGAACGCGCCGGCGTGGCCTTGCGTCGCGCGGGCGGCCCGCCCAATCTTCGACCCGGTGATAGTGAGAAGCACATCGTTCTCTTGAACCCTTGTGCGTTCGGCCTCTGCGCCATGGGGCGCAACGACGAATGCTGCATCTTTGTCGGATATTGCGTCCATTTGGACGTCCAGCGATCGAATAAATCGGTCTCCCCGATCTGCGTAGTGCTCTGCCCAGCCGCGTGAGCCACTTGTTACAAAGCCGAGGTACCTGCCGAGAGGTTCCACCGGCCACCCCTTCGGGTTCGTCACCGGGTCACCGAACATCTCTAGAAACACCGAGCGCAGCAGCTCCTCGGCGAGGGCAATGGCCTCCTTCCGCTTGCGGCGGATGGTGTCGGCCTTGTCGAGGATGTCAGCCATGCGGCGCTGATCTACAAGGGGCGGAAGCGGCAAGGGCGCAGAACGAATGTCGTCTTGCGTGACGTTCGTCATTGAGCCGCTCGTGCCACCGGCTCGACTCTCAAAGTGCTTCCTCGCAGCCACTGACCGGAGTGCTCGTGCGAGATAGCGTCGGTCGACGCGAGCGTCGTCTGGAATAAGCCGCAGAATCTTGTCAGACAGGAGGAGATGCGGGTGGTCCCCCTCCACAAGAACGGGCGCGCCGACAAGATCACGAGTGTTCGCCCTCGAGATGAGAAGATCGCCGTGCATGGGACGAGGACAGTCACCCGGGTCGTAATCGTCGAGGATCGCCTTGTTCTCTTGCGGCCGAAACTCCCCCCATGTGACAGCACTGACCTTGAGAATACCCAGCTCGCCCGGCTGCGCAGGTCGCTCCTTCGTTTTGACGCTCTTCCCGGCCTGGATGCCGATCAGTACATCCCCGACAACCGAGTGAGCCCCCCTCACAGCAGCGCCTCCAATTCGCTCAAGTCCTTCGCAATCTCCGCTTCGAGCATGCGCAGCCTGGCGATGATCTTCTTCGGCGGGTCGTACTTGACCTCTTCGTGCTTCGCTTCCTTGTAGCGGTTGATCGAGAGATCGAAGTCCTTCTCCTCGATCTCCTTCACCGGCACCATGAAATGCTTCGCGGTGCGATCGGTGTCCTTCTTGTAGTTTCGCCTCCGCCAGCGCTCGAGCGCATCCGGAAGATCATTCTCGCTGACCGAGTCGCGCTTGTCGTCGAGCGAGAAGCCGTCGGCCTCGACGTCGTAGAAGAACACGTGATCGGTCTTGCCGCCCTTGGCGAAGACCAGGATGGCCGTGGACACGCCGGCATAGGGCTTGAACACGCCGCTCGGCAGCGAGATGACCGCGTCGAGCTGGTTGTGCTTCACCAGCATCATGCGCAGCGCGGTATGCGCCTTCGACGAGCCGAACAGTACGCCGTCCGGCACGATCGTGGCGCTGCGGCCGCCCTTCTTGAGCATCCGCAGGATGAGCGCCACGAAGAGCAGCTCGGTCTTCTTCGTCTTCACCGCCTGGGTCAGCGTCGGGTGAACGTCGCCCTCGTCGAGGCTGCCCTTGAACGGCGGGTTGGCGAGGATGACGTCGAAGCCACCCGTGGCCTGCTTCGCGAACTTCTCGGGGAACGAGTTCGACAGCGTGTCCTGGTAGTGGATGTCCGGGTTGTCCACGCCGTGGAGCATCAGGTTCATCGACGCGATCCGGAGCATCGTCGCGTCGAAGTCGAAGCCGTGGAACATGCCGTTCTGGATGTGGTCGCGGTACGGCTCGAGCAGATCGCCCGTGTAGATGGTCTCGCCGCTTTCGCCCCTGAGCTTGCCCTTCGGCGAGGTGTGCGTCTCGAGCAGGTACTGCATCACGCCCACGAGGAAGCCTGCGGTGCCGCAGGCCGGGTCGCCAACCGTCTCGGTCGGCTTCGGCTCGAGCAGCTCCACCATGAACCGGATGATATGCCGGGGCGTGCGGAACTGGCCGTTGATGCCGGCCGTCGTCAGCTTGCTGAGCAGGTATTCGTAGAGGTCACCCTTCGCGTCGCCCTCGGTGATCGGCAGCTTGTCGATCCTGTTCACCGCCAAGACCAGGAGGTTCGGCTTCTGGATCATGAGCTGCGCGTCCTGCATGTACTCGGCGAAGGTCGTCCCGCCGTTCAGCTTGCGGAAGTGCGGAAAGACCTCGTCGCGGACGACGCGCAGCATCTCGACCGCATCCGTCTGCTTGAAGTTCTTCCAGCGCCGCGGATCGTGCGGCCCGCTGAAGCGCCCCTTGAAGGGCTTCTTCAGCCGCTCGGCCTTGCGCTCGCCGGTCGTCTCCATAACGTCGAGCAGGCGCGCGAACATCAGGAACGATATCTGCTCGATCACGGTGAGCGGGTTGGTGATGCCCCCGGTCCAGAACTCGGTCCAGAGCCTGTCGATGTCGCTCTTCTGCTGCGTGGTCAGTGTGCTCATGATGCTTGGCTCGCGGGTGGCCGCTCGCTGGGAGCAGCCCTCTTGGGCTCGAAGACGCTGAGGATGTGAAGGAGCGCATCCACGTCCCCTGCGTCCTGGAAGATGCCGTCCATGCTCTCGGCATGGAGGGTGGTGAACGGAGGCTCGTACAGGCGCTCGAGCTCGATGCCCCCGTTCTGGGCGATGTAGTTCTGGAGCACTTGCAGGAAGCGGAGTTGCTGCGACGACAGGCGCGGGTGCTTGTGCACGAAGTCCGAAAACGCCTGCTCGACCGCCGCAGCGTCGAGTCCGACGAGCCCGCGGAACACGGTGAGGAGCGACCGCCGCGTCTCGGGGTCGTGGCCGGCGAGGTGCTTCACGTTCGCCTTGTCGTCGACCTGGAGCACGAGGCGCGCGAGCTCGTCGAGCTCGTCCTCGCGCACGCTCTTACCCGCGCGGATGCGCTGGAGCGTGGGGTTCTCGGCAAAGTGTTCGCGCAGCACCGACTCGACGCGCCGCCTGTACTCGACGAGATCGAGCCCCTCTAGCTTCGGGATGTAAGCTTCCGCGGCGAAGCCGTCGTCGGTGACGTCGAACACCTGCGGCGCCACGCGCGCCGTGGGCGGGAGCTGCTGGTACTTCATGATGCCCCGCAGATCCCGGCGCAGCCCCTCGAGATGATGCACCTCGACGCTGGCCCAGAAGTCCTTGCTGCGAACCTGCTTGATCGCGTCGGCCTTCGCCTTGACGGGGTTCTGGTTCTTGGCGAGGAGCTCGACCGCCTCCTCGACACGCGCGCGCAGGTCCTGAACCTTGGGCGCCGTCGGGCCGCCCTTGACCACCTCGACCTCGAGGCGGGTCATGAGCAGGTCGAAGCGGTAGGCATCCTCGTCGCCGCGAATGCTGCGCAGGTGCTGCAGGGGGGCGACGAGCGAAAGCAAGTCGGCCTTGGTGGCAGCGGCGAAGTGGTGCACGCGATCGCCGTCGGCGAGGAGCTCGAGCTCCTTCCAGCGGTCGCGTGCGTCGATGGCATTCGTGTCGCGCACCGCCCGGATGTCGCCGAGGATGAGCGCGGCGGCCGCCTCGAAGGTGTCCTGGTCCATCTTGTCGAGCGCCACCTGCGCGAGCTCGACGCGCGCCTCGAAGAGGTGCTGCAAGAGCGACTTCTGCGGCGAGGGCTGGGTCTCCTTGTACTTCTCGTCGAAGAACCAGAAGTTCTGCCAGTGGTCGAAGATGAGGAACTCGGTCTTGTCGCGCCCCGGACCGAAGAGGTGCTTCCGCAAGCGCGTACCGCGCCCGATCATCTGCCAGAACTTCACGTACGACTTCACCGGCTTGGCGAAGACGAGGTTCACGACCTCGGGCACGTCGATGCCGGTGTCGAGCATGTCGACGGAGATCGCGATCGTCAGCTCGCTGTCTGGATTCTTGAAGTCGTCGATGAGCTGGTCGGCCTTGGGCTCCTGGTTGTCGATGACGCGACAGAACGTCGAGCCGTACTGCGGGTAGAGCTCGCTGAAGACCTCGGCCAGATGCACCGCGTGCACGTGGCTGCGCGCGAACACGATGGTTTTGCCGATGTGGCTTCCGGTCGCCTCGCGGAAGCCGCCGTCCATGAGCGAGCGCCAGATCGCCCGCGTCGTGTCGCGATTGAAGAAATGCTTGTCGAGGTCCTCGCTGTCGTAGTCGACCTGCTGGGCCTGCGGGTCCTGGTCCTCGAGCTCGGCCTGCTGCTCGGGCGTCATGTCCGCGTAGCGGAAGCCGTCGCGGCTGAACTTCGTGCTCACCGCCACGACGCGGAAGGGCACGAGGAACGGCGGCTTGCTGTTGATCGCATCCTCGAAGCTGAAGTGCGAGGTGGGGTCGCGGTCTTCGCAGCCGAAGAGGCCGTACGTGTTGCGCTCGATGAAGCGAACGGGCGTGGCCGTGAGCCCCACCTCGAGCGCGTCGAAGTACTGAAAGAGCGAACGGAATTTCTTGTAGATGCTGCGATGGGACTCGTCGGCGATGATGAGGTCGAAGAAGCCGACGTCGAAGTCCTCGAAGCACTTCATCATCGCCGGGTACGTCGCGAGGTAGATGCGCTTGTCGCGGTCGTTCGCGGTGCTGGCATCGACGATCACGCGCGGCTCGCCCGGCATGAACTGCTTGAAGACGCGGTCGGCCTGCTTGCGCAGCTCGCGGCGGTCGCAGAGAAAGAGGATGCGCTTCACCCAGCCCGCGCGCATCAGCACGTCGCACAGCGAAATGGCGACGCGCGTCTTGCCGGTGCCCGTGGCCTGCACCACGAGGGTCTTCCGGAAGTTGCGAGTGAAGCGCTCGCACACCCGCTTCACCGCCTCGAGCTGGTACATGCGATTCGCGATGGCGAGGTTCGGCTCGACGGTCGCGAGCGGCTTCTTGTTCGCGCGCTGGTGGACGAGGTACTCGAGGCTGTCCTTCGAGTAGAAGCCGTAGACCGTCCGGTACGGGTAGCCCTGCACGTCGTCCCAGAGGAAGACGTCGACGCCATTGGTGAAGAAGATGACGGGCCGCACGCCGGTCTCCTTCTCCAGGCAGGAGGCATACATCCGGGCCTGCTCGGCCCCCTCACGCGCGTCCTTCGCCGTCTTCTTGGCCTCGATCACGGCCAGCGGCTTGCCATCGTCGCCGTAGAGCACGTAGTCCGCGATGCCGTCGCCGCTCGGGGTGGGCATGCCGGTCAGCTTCACCTCCTGCCGCACCTGCTCGGTGTTCGCGCCGCTCGCGCCGACGTTCCAGCCGGCCGCGAGCAGCGCCTGATCGATGAGCCGACGCCGCGTCGTCTCCTCGTTGAAATGGAGGAACGACGCGACCCTCTGCCCCTCTTCCTTCAGCTTCTCGAGCTCGGTGGCGTGCTCGGTGGCGGCGCGCTCGGCATCGAGGCGCTTCTTCGTCTCGGCTTCGAGCGCCGCGAGCACCGACTCGTACTTGGCCTCGGCGAGGCGAAGCTTCTCGAGGGCGTCCTTCGTCTTCGCGGCGCTCGCCGGCTCGGGCGGTGGCGCCACGTACGTCGGCGCCGCGTCGAGCTTGCCACCGTCGATCTGCACGTGAAACCAGCGCGCGATGTCGAAGAGCTGCGAAAGGCACTCGAGTGAGAGCTGGCTCGTGATCGGCCGGCGGGGATGCGCGGCGTGGTTGCCTGCCTTGCGCACCGCGTGGAGCTTGTTCTGTACGACCTCGGGGACGGCCTGCCGGAAGGAGGTCTCGTTCATCAGGTCGTTGAGGTTGTCGGACAGCGGCGGGCGCAGGGGATAGCGCTCGTAGATCGCCACCACGGCATGTTCGACGAAGCTGCGCTGCTTGATGAGCGAGCTCGCGGGGTCGTCGTGCGCGTAGCGCTCCGCGAAGCCCGCGAGGTCGGCCAGCACCGCGCGACGAGCCCGCAGGAACTCGAAGTTCTGTGACTTCATGTGCGGGACGTCCTCCCTGGCGACGCTGGCGACCATGCCGGCGCTCTCTTCAACGTCCCTATCAACGTCCGTGCCATCAGCTCTCCACCTTGTACTTCGCGAGCCAGTTCGTCAGCGTCTGGTAGCTGGGCAAGCCCACCAGCTCCGCGGCCTTGGTCTTGTTGCCGTGCGCCTCGTCCATCGCGCGCCCGAGGTAGTGGCGCGCGACATCTCTCATGAGATTCTGCAGATTGAGGCCGCCTCCAAGGGGGCGCCCGAGCACGTCCTGCTTCGCCGCGGGAGCCGTGGGTAGGAGCGCCTCGCGCACGTCTTCGGAGGAGATCACGGCGGCGTCGCTCCAGATTGCGGCGCGGCGAAGGGTGTTCAGGAGCTCCCGGACGTTGCCGGGCCAGGGGTGCGACAGAAGAAGATTCCTTGCGCCCGTAGAAAGCTTCTTCTCCTTGAAGCCTGGCTCGGTCGCCGCTTCCTGGTTCACCTGCGCGAGCAAGTGGTCGATGAGGACACCGAGGTCGCCCGAGCGCTCGCGCAGCGGAGGGATGGTCATAACGGCAACGGCGAGTCGGTAGAAGAGATCCTCGCGAAAGCGGCCGGAAGCGATCTCGTCGGTCAGCGTGCGGTTGGTGGCAGCGACGATGCGCACGTCGACCTTCGTCGCCTTGCTGGCGCCCAGGCGGACCACCTCTCCTTCCTGGATGGCGCGCAGCAGCTTCACCTGCGCGGGCCCGGGCAGCTCGCCCAGCTCGTCGAGGAAGAGCGTGCCGCCGTCGGCCGCCTCGAAGTGCCCCTTGCGCTGCTGCATTGCCCCAGTGAACGCCCCCTTCTCGTGACCGAACAGCTCGGACTCCACGAGCTCGGCGGGGATGGCTCCGCAGTTCACCGCGATGAAGGGCCGGTCTCGGCGCGGGCTCGCGCGGTGGATCGCACGTGCGAGCATCTCCTTGCCTGTGCCGGATTCGCCCTCGATGAGCACGGGGACGTTCCGGATGGCGACGCGTCGGGCGCGCTGGATGAGCCGGTCCATGACGCGGCTCTTGTGGATGATGTCGGCGAATTCCGGGGCTTCCGGAGGCTCCCCCCCGCTCGTCTGGCGCAGGCGCTCGTCGGGCTCGCGCAAGAGGTCGGGCAGGAACTCTGCCGAAAGGTCGAACGGAACCGAGGCGGTGCGGACGCCGTGCTCTCGCGACGACTCGATCAGCTCGGCGGGGAAGCGCGTCTTCCCAAGGATGATCCATACCGCCGCCATCGCAGGCGTGCCCGGGCTCAGGTGGAGCGCGAGCGCCGTCTCGCGTCGACGATCACCGAGCGCGCGCTCGATGCCACGAACGGCGGCCTGGTAGATCTCGCCGAACTGCGTCGGACCGGAGAGCTTCTCGTAGAGCACCTCGACGCGCGACGAGGACCGCTTGCGCAGCCACTTCACGTAGGGCTGGATGACGTCGTCGTCGTAGTCGGAGAGCAGGAAGGCTTCGTCGAAGGCTCGTCCGTCGAGAGCCTGCGCGATCGGTCCCAGGCCCACCAGCTGGCTTTCGGTGGGGGCCCGTAGGTCGGTCTTTCCGATCCACGCCACGAGGACCTTGCGCACAGCGGGACGATACAAGACATTTTGCGCTGGCACAAGGAGCCTTGTTCGCGCAGTGTCCGAAGTGGCGGGATTTCCCTGCTCCTGCCTGGCCTGAACGAGCGGGCGGGCGTTGGCACGATGGCCGCAATGGTGGGCCGGCATGACGAACATGATTGGCACCCAGCCCCTTTCGGTCTGCGTCGTCTTCGCCACCGACGAGGTGGCCCTCGATCTGCGCGACCGCCGTCCCGACAGCCTCGCGCTCTTCGGGGAGCTCGACGAGGCAAGCCGCGACCAGCTCGCCCACGACGCATGGGCCATCGGCCTGCGCGCTCTCGCGAACGCCCACGCGGCGGCGCAGGAGTCGAAGCTGAAGGACGTCGGCGCGGCGCTCGTCGGCGACATCGACCGGCAGCTTCGCCTCTACGTCGAACAGCAGCAGCAGACGATCGGCGCCGTCCTGACCCGCTACTTCGATCCGAAGGACGGTCAGGTGACGCAGCGGCTCTCGGCGTTCGTCGATGACCACGGCGTGCTCGCGCGGCTCCTCGAAAAGTACCTCGGACCGCAGAACAGCGTGCTCGCCGAAGCGCTGGCGAAGCAGGTCGGCGAGACCAGCCCGCTCTTCAGGAAGCTGAGCCCCACCGACAGCACGGGCCTCGTGAAAGTGCTCGAGGCCCAGCTCCGCGCCGTCATGAGCCAAGGGCACGCCGAGCTGGTCCGTGCCCTCGACCCGCTCGCAGAGGATGGTGCGGTCTCGCGGTTCCTCAGGAGCCTCCGCGAGGAGCTGAAGGGCGCCGACGAGGATCGCCAGATGCAGCTCTCCACTGCCCTCGCTGCCCTCGATGCGAACGACGAGCAGTCGCTCTTGAGCCGCTTGGTTCGTGAGACGCATCGTGCGCGTCAGGACGTGCTCGCGGCCGTGAACCCTGACGCGCCGTCGTCGCCCATGGCGCTCTTGAAGGCGAGCCTGACGAAGCTGCTAGAGGAGCAATCGACGGCACAGCTGGCTCTCGCCAAGCGCCAGGAGGAGCGGCAGGTGCAGTTCGAGAAGGAGGTCCGAGAGGCGCTGGTGCGCATCGAGCTCAAGCGCTCGCAGGACCAGAAGAGCACGCGCGGCGGGCTCGTGTTCGAGGACGCCGTCCTCTCGTTCGTGCGCGCAGCGACCCAGGGGGCGCCGTGTATCTTCGAAGCCACCGGAGCGACCGCGGGCGTGGGTCGGAGCAAGAAGGGCGACGCAGTCGTGCGGTTCACCGAGGAGAGCGCGTTCGCCGGTGCCGGCGTCGTGTTCGAGGCCAAGCGCGACGCGGGCTACGCGGTGCAGAAGGCGCTCGACGAGCTCGATGCGGCTCGCAAGAACCGTGACGCGGCCGCGGGCGTGTTCGTGATGGCACGGTCGCACGCGAGCGATGTGTTCCCGCGCTTCGCGCGCTACGGGAACAACGTGCTCGTGGTCTGGGATGACCAGGACCCGACCACCGATACGTACCTGCACGCGGCCATCTTGCTGGGTATCGGCCTCGTCACGCGCACCAAGACCGTGGGTGATGCCGGCGACATCATCGCCCTGCGCGACATCGAGGCGCGCATCGAGGACGAGCTGTCGCGGCTCGAGAAGATGGAGAAGCACAGCGACACGATCCGCAAGAACGTCGAGGGCATCAGCGACGAGATCCGCAAGGCGCATAAGGCGCTCGACCTGCTCCTGCGAAAGGCGCAGAGCACCCTGCGGGCGCTGAACGTCGAGGTGCTCGACGAAGCGACTGAAGCGGCGAGCCCGCTAAGCCTGCCGAAGGGATCGCTCGCGGCCGCCGTGTTGGCACTTCCCGGTTGCGGCGGGGCGGCGTGAAGCGGCGCCGGCAGCCGGCCCCCGCCAGCAGCCGCGCCTTCAACCCCTCCCACCGGCACCGCTGCTCCTGCCAGTCGACCATCCCGAGCACCGCCTCCCGCAGCCAGCGCTCGCACGGCCCGCTGACGCGGAATGAGGCGTGCTGGTACGCTATCGGTATGTTCGATCGCAACGCTCTTCTTGGACAGCTCGGCCCCGCGTCCACGAACCGAGACGCAGAACGACTTCTGCCGTGGAGGGCGAGCTGCTTGCGCCACGCCGTCAGCAGGGAGCTGTTGATGCCCTCGCGGCGCAGCAGCGCCTCGATGTCGCCGCGCTGGGTGCATGCAGCCGCCTCGCGAACGATGCGCAGCTTCTCCGCCGCCGAGAACTTCCGCCTCTTACCCGGCTTCGGCACAGTCTCGACGGCGACGCCACTCGGGCGGGGAGCAGCGCCCTGCGCCGCTGGGGCGGGGGTAGAATCGACGGATCGGAGATGGGAAGGCTTCGGCACGGGTCATGTCCATTTTCCGCCCGCTCACCACAGATTTCCAGGGGGAGCCTGTCTCACCCGACGTTGGCACAGAGGTCCCGACTGGCGGGTGACCATCGAGTCGGTATCGCGCGCAGGCCAGGCAGGTCGGCTTTACGCCTTCCTCGACATGAACCAGAGCCTGCGTGTGGTGGCGAAGCTGCCGTCGGTGCCGCTTCCGGCACGCTTCCGGCTTACGACGAACTGCAGGAACACGAAGGCCATAGCCCGAAGCGGGGCAGCGCTCGCCAGCATCGACATTCGTCTGCTGCCCGGCTCGCCGTCGGGTGAGGCGCCTGCGGTCCGAATGGCAGCGACGGCGGTGGCCGAGGCGGGGTTGGTGCTCTCCGAGGTCCGTCAACTGCTGCAGCAAGGCATCAAGCCGCAACAACTCGCGCTGCTCGGCGCCGCCTCCTACGCGAAGGGCCCGCTCGCACGCCACGCAGCGGTGGACGGGGTCCCGCTCGTCGACGATGCCGTCGGCTGGAGGCGAGGCGCTGGCGTCCTCGTGACAACAGCGCGAGCCTTCAAAGGACTCGAGGCGGACGTCGTGGTCGCCTACGGCCTCAGCGGGTTCGACGCGCTCTTCACGCCGACCGACCTCTACGTGGCGTGGACCAGAGCGCGACATCGCCTTGTCCTTGTTTGCCAGTCCGGCGAGGTGCGCGCGACGGTCGAGGCGGCGCTCGCGGAGCGCCGAACGGGATTCAAGAGAGGCTGCGGCTGTTAAACGGGACAGTTGAACGCTACGCTTCTGTCCCGCCTCGCTGTTAGGCGCTCTCGGCTTCTCTCTCCCCGGTGGCCAGAGAAGAGAGCGCGAACGCCGTTCAGATCGTCCCGCGCGAGCCAGCATTCCCGCGCGCGGCGCTCTCAGCGTGAACGCTGTCCCGGCGCCCGCGACACCGCACGAAGTCCCCGGAAACAAGCGCCAGAAGCACGAAGCCCCCAACGAGATCGTCGAGGGGGCTCCGTTAAAAACCTTCGCCATGAAAGTTCATGGCGATGAAGGATTGGCTCCAGCTGCTGGACTCGAACCAGCGACCCGGCGGTTAACAGCCGCCTGCTCTACCAACTGAGCTAAGCTGGAATGCGTCGGAGACGGGCGCGAGAATAGTCCGCCGGCTCTTCCCGTCAAGCGAATCCGCACCGCGCTTCACTTTGGTGACACGCGCGTGGGCTCGCCCGCTCCCTCCCCTACCCCGCCCGTCCCGGCCGGCGCTTCCCCTTTCCCCTCGCCCGTTCCCGCGAGATTGCCCGCCTGGCGTGCTTCTGCGACAACCCCGCCGTGTCGCGCGCCGCCGAGCCCCTCCCGCCGCCGCCCGAAGCCCCCGCCCCCGCGCAGGCCCCCCCGGACCCCGCGCAGGCCGCCCCTGCCGCTTCCTCTCCCGCTGCTGCGGCCCCGACCGCCCCCTCCGCCACCACCGCCCGCTCCGCCGGCCGCGGCGGCCTTGCCATCGCGGGCGCCAAGGTCTCCTTCATCGTCTTCGGCTTCGTCCAGCAGCTCATCCTCCCCCGGCTGCTCGGCACCGACGGCTACGGCGCGGTCTCCGTCGTCTTCGCCGGCGTCAGCGTCGTCAACAACGTCATCGTCGCGACCGGCATCCAGGGCGTCTCCCGCGCCGTCTCCAGCGTCGCCGAGCACCACGCCGCCGAGGCCTTCCGCCGCACGCTCGCCCTGCACGCCATCCTCGCCGTCGTCGTCTCCTCGACCTTCGCGCTCCTCGCCGGCGCCATCGCCGACTTCTCCGAGGCCCCCCACGTCGCCGGCCCGCTCCGCCTCGCCGCCCTCATCGTCCTCCTCTACGGCCTCTACGCCCCGCTCGTCGGCGCCCTCAACGGCCAGCGGCGGTTCCTCACCCAGGCCGGCTTCGACATCGGCTACGGCGCGCTCCGCACCGCGAGCATCGCCGCCGGCGCCCTCCTCTTCCTCCGCGCCGGCCAGAGCGGCGTCCTCGGCGCCATCGCCGGCTTCGTCGCCGCCGCGGCCATCATCGCCCCCCTCGCGGCCCTCAAGACCGGCCTCGGCCGCCGCGGCAGCGCCGGCCCCTCGATCCGCGAGCACCTCGTCTTCCTCCTGCCGCTCGCGGTCTCGCAGACCTTCCTGAACTTCCTGCTCCAGACCGACTTCTTCCTCCTGCGCCGCTTCCTCGGCCAGGCCACGAACCACCTCGCCCTCGGCGCCAGGGCCGCCGACGACCTCATCGGCGTCTACCGCGGCGCGCAGCTCTTCGCGTTCCTCCCCTACCAGCTCCTCCTCTCGATCACGTTCATCCTCTTCCCGATGCTCGCCCGCGCGCACGCCGAGGCCGACAGCGCCGCGGTCCGCCGCTACACCATGACCGGCGTCCGCCTCTCGTTCCTGCTCACCGGCCTGCTCTGCGCCCCCATCTCGGGCCTCGCGCCGCACGTCCTGCGCTTCGCCTTCCCCGTCGAGATCTGGAGCCGCGGCGGCGACACGCTCCGCGTCCTCTCGCTCGGCATGGGCGCGTTCGCCGTCCTCGGCGTCGCCTCGGCCGCGCTCACCAGCCTCCGCCGCGAGCGCATCGCGGCCGCGCTCACCGCCGCCACCGTCCTCCTCGTCGCGATCGGCTGCTCCGTCGCCGTCCCCCGCGCCGCCTTCGGCCCCGACATGCTCGTGAGCTCCGCGACCGCCACCTCGCTCGCGCTCGCCACGTCCGCGGTCGTCGCCGGCGTCCTGCTCCACCGCGTCGCCGGCGGCTTCGTCACCGCGAAGACGGCGCTCCGCGTGGGCCTCTCCCTCGCCGTCGCGGTCGCCGTCGGCGCGCGGCTCCCGTGGCTCGGCAAGGTCGCCGTGCTCGGCGAGGCGCTCCTCGTCGGCCTCGTCTACGTCGCGCTCCTTGTCGTCACGCGCGAGGTCGGCCGAGAGGACCTCGCCGTCCTCCGGCAGGCCTTCGGGCGCGGCGCGCGGCGCGCCTAGCCCCTCGCCAGAGGTCCAGCCAAGGATGCGGAGAATTCAACGCCAAGGCGCAAAGACGCAAAGGCGCGAAAATATAGAACAAAATGTCATGAATTCTTGCCTTTTTGCGTCTTGGCGCCTTGGCGTTGAACTCTCTTTCTCCCTCTCTCCGCTTGCCCGCGCCACGCCACGCCGCCGCGTGCGCCCGCTCGCGTCCGTCCTGACGCACGCGCTGCGCGCCCGCCCACGGCGGCCTCGACGCCCCTTGACCGTCAGCCGGCGATCTCGCATACGGCGTCTCCTCCAGCACGGCCAGCGCCGCGCCCGCTCGAAGGCCGAGCGGCGGACCGCGGCGCGCCGGCACCACAGGCAGGCGAAGACGTGGCTCCTCAATTCATCTTCACGATGCAGGACGTCCGGAAGGTGCACCCCCCGAACAAGGAGGTGCTGAAGGGCCTGTGGCTCTCCTTCTACCCGGGCGCGAAGATCGGCGTCCTCGGCTCCAACGGCGCCGGCAAGAGCACCCTGCTCCGCATCATGGCGGGCGTCGACAAGGACTACCTCGGCGAGGCCCGGCCCGCCGACGGCATCCGCATCGGCTACCTCGCCCAGGAACCGCAGCTCGAGGCGGGCAAGACCGTCCTCGAGCACGTCGAGATGGCCGTGCACGACGTCCGCTCCCTCGTCCAGCGCTTCGAGGAGATCGGCACCAAGCTCGGCGAGTCGCCCCCCGACATGGAGGCGCTCCTCGAGGAGTACGCCGCGCTCCAGGACAAGATCGAGGCCGCCAACGGCTGGGAGATCGACCGCGTCGTCGAGCGCGCCATGGACGCCCTCCGCCTCCCTCCGCCCGACGCCGACGTCACCAAGCTCTCCGGCGGCGAGCGCCGGCGCGTCGCCCTCTGCCGGCTCCTCCTCGAGAAGCCCGACATCCTGCTCCTCGACGAGCCGACCAACCACCTCGACGCCGAGAGCGTCGCCTGGCTCGAGCGCTTCCTCCACGACTACCCGGGCACCGTCGTCGCCGTCACCCACGACCGCTACTTCCTCGACAACGTCGCCGGCTGGATCCTCGAGCTCGACCGCGGCGCCGGCATCCCGTACGAGGGCAACTACACAGGCTGGCTCGAGCAGAAGAAGAAGCGCCTCGAGCTCGAGCAGAAGCAGGAGTCCTCGCGCAAGCGCACCCTCGAGCGCGAGCTCGAGTGGGTGCGCATGGCCCCTCGCGCACGCCAGGCCAAGAGCAAGGCCCGCCTCGCCGCCTACGAGTCGCTGCTCGCCGAGGACAGGTCCAAGAAGGTCGAGGAGAACGAGATCCACATCCCCGCCGGCAATCGCCTCGGGAACGTGGTCGTCGAGGCCGACCACCTCCGCAAGGGCTACGGCGACCGCGTCCTCATCGACGACCTCACCTTCTCGCTCCCGCGGGGCGGCATCGTCGGCGTCATCGGACCGAACGGCGCCGGCAAGACCACCCTCTTCCGCATGATCATGGGCCAGGAGCAGCCCGACGGCGGCGCGCTCCGGCTCGGCGAGACCGTCGAGCTCGCGTACGTCGACCAGTCGCGCGACGCCCTCAACCCGAACAACAACGTCTGGCAGGAGATCTCCGGCGGCGAGGACCGGCTGCTGGTCGGCAAGCGCGAGGTCAACTCGCGCGCCTACGTCTCCAGCTTCAACTTCGCCGGCAGCGACCAGCAGAAGAAGGTCCGCGACCTGTCCGGCGGCGAGCGCAACCGCCTCCACCTCGCCAAGCTGCTCCGCCGCGGCGGCAACGTCCTCCTGCTCGACGAGCCGACCAACGACCTCGACGTCGACACGCTCCGCTCCCTCGAGGAGGCGCTGCTCAACTTCGCCGGCTGCGCCGTCGTCATCAGCCACGATCGCTGGTTCCTCGACCGGATCGCGACCCACATCCTGGCGTTCGAGGGCGACAGCAAGGTCGTCTGGTTCGAGGGCAACTACGCCGACTACGAGGCCGACCTGAAGCGCCGCCTCGGCGCCGACGCGGCCGAGCCCCGCAAGATCCGCTACCGCAAGCTCACCGCGAGCTGACACGGCGCCGCGCTCCGCCGCCCGGCAGATTCCAGCCCCAGAGCACGTTTCCGGTCTGGTGCGACGCCGGCGCCCGCAGTAGCTCTCCTCTCCATGCACCGGAGCTCCCTTCGCGCGGGGCTCGCCGCTGCGGTCGCGGCGGGCGCGCTCGCCACCCTGGCCGCGACCGGCTGCCGGGACGCCGCCGAGACCCGCTCGCCGTTCGAGGTCGCCTCGTCCGGCGCCGGCGGCGTGGCCGAGGGCGCGGGCGGCCAGGGCGCCGGCGGCTCCGGCGGCTCCGGCGGCGCGGTCGACCACGGCGCCGGCGGCGCCGGCGGCGCCGGCGGCTCCGGCGGCGGCGATCCTCGGGTCGACCCGCCGCCGGAGGCCGCGCCGCTCGCGGTCGTCACGTGGAACACCAAGGATTTCTTCAACGACGAGGACGACACCGAGGGCACCGAGGAGACGGTGCTCAGCCCCGCGCGCTACCGCGAGAAGCGCGAGGCGGTCGCCGCGGTGATCGAGCAGCTCGCGCCCGACGTCGCCGTCCTCCAGGAGGTCGAGCACCTCGACGTGCTCGAGGACCTGAACCGCATCGAGCTCGGCGGCGCGTATCCCCACGCCGCGCTCGTCGAGGCGTACGACCCGCGCGGCATCGACGTCGGCGCGATCTCGAAGATCCCCTTCGATAAGATCGTCTCGCACCGGGACGACCGCTTCACGCTGCGCGGGACGCAGGGACCTGTCTATACGTTCACGCGCGACTGCCTCGAGCTCCACCTCACCCGGGGCGGCCGCAAGGTCATCCTGCTCGGGGTCCACTTCAAGGCCAAGGCGGCGCCGGACAACCCGGACCGGCGCCTCGCCGAGGCTCAGCGCACCCGCGCCATCGCCGACGCCCTCGCCGCCGAGCACCCCACCGCGGCGATCGCCGTGCTCGGCGACTTCAACGACCTGCCCGGCTCGCTCCCCCTCGAGGCCGTCGCCGGCGCCGGCGACGTCGTGTTCGAGGACGTCGCGACCGCCGCGCCGCCCGCGGACCGCTGGACGTACGACTTCAACGGACAGCTTGAGCTCATCGACCACCAGATGGTCAACCCGCTGCTCCGGGACATGCTCGACCCGGCCTCGGTCCAGATCCCCCACGGCCCGTCGATCGACGACGCGAGCGATCACGCGCCCATTTTTTCCGTCTACAGGATCACCCCGCCCACGTAAGCGTCCGACCGCGCTTCAGCTAAGCTTCGCCCCGATGCACGGCACGAGGAGAAAAGGCTCCCCGCCGAGGGCCCGCCGAGACTGGGGGCGCCTCTTCGTGCGCGTGCTCTGCTTCGTGTTCGCCGTGATCGGGGGGATCCCGCTCGCGCTCGGCGTCCTCGTGCGGACCGAGACGGTGCGGGCCTGGGCGGCGTACGAGACGGCCGCGCTCCTCGAGCGCGAGCTCGGCATCACCGCCCGCTACGACGTCCGCGTCCAGGCCTGGCCGCTCATGGTCGGCCTGAACCGCCTCGTCGTCGACTCCTCCGACGGCGGCGCGCCGTTCCTCGAGCTCGAGCGCGTCGCGATCCGCCCGCGCCTGTTCTCGCTGCTCGCGGGGCACATCGACGCGGGCGACGTCGAGATCATCGGCCCCCGCGTCCGCGCCGTCGTGAAGGACGGCGAGCTCCGGAACCTCAAGCTCCCCGGCACCGGGAAGAGCAGCGACGGGGGCGGGCTCGACCGCGCCCCGCTCTCCTCGGTGGCGATCACCGACGCGCGGGTCGACCTGACCATCGACAACGTCCGCGTCCAGGCCCGCGAGGTCGACGTCGACGTCTCCGCCGAGCCGTCCAACGCGTTCGAGATCGCGATGCGCTCCGGCCTCGTCTCGGTCGTCCACACGCACGCCGCCCCCGGCCGCGAGGCCGAGGAGGACAGCGTCGACGAGGACGTCGTCTGCCGCTTCGACACGCGCGTCCGCGTCGAGCCCGATCGCGCCCTCGTCCGCCGGCTCATCCTGGAGGGCGCCGCCGACTTCGACCCGGATCCCGGCACCGCGCCCCCCTGCGCGCTCCCGGACGGCGACTGGCGCCGCGTGGAGCTCGAGCTCGGCGCCCTGCGCGCCGTCGGCCTGGGCGGCGGCATGCCCCACCACATCGAGGGCCGCGTGCGCGCGCGCCTGCCGGTGCCGATCGTGCACCGCTTCGTGAGCCTGCCGCCCGCGTCCGGCGCGCTCGCCATCGACGTCGCCGCCGAGTACGACGCCGCCGCGGCGCCGCTCGGCCTCGCGCTCCCGCGCGTGAAGGGCACCCTCGTGCTCGACCAGCCGGGCCTCGACGGCAGGATCTTCGTGACGCGGCTCTCCGGCGAGATCTCGACGACCCCCGACGCCGTGCAGCTCGCGAACGCCGACGTCGCCTGGGCCGACGGGACGCTGAAGATCTCCAGCGCGGAGCTCAAGCCGTTCGAGAAGGGCATGCCGCTCCAGGCCGGGCCGATCGACCTCGCCAACATCGAGCTGCCCGGCCTGCTCCGCGATCTCGGCGTGCACCCCCAGGCGCACGTCGCCTGGACGCTGCACGAGGGCCGCTTCGATCGCTTCGGCGGCACGCTGTCGCCGCTCTCGCTCGAGGGCCCGCTCGCCGTGCAGACGCGCGGCTTCGACATCTTCGACAAGCCGACCAAGGACCCTGCGCGCCAGCGCCTGATGGGCGTCAAGGAGGCCGCGCTCCGCGGCTCGTTCCAGGTGCGGCAGAGCGCCGTCGTGCTCTCGGGCTTCTCGGTCGACACGCCGAGCTCGCACCTCCGGACGACCGTCTCGCTCGGCTTCAACGACCAGCTCGGGGTCGAGGTCCACCCGGGCTCGCGCGTGGACCTCGCCGAGGTCTCGCCCCTCGCCTCGCTCGAGCTCGGCGGCGTCGCCACGATGAAGGCCTCGATGCACGGCTCCTACGCGCACCCGAAGCTCAAGGGCGAGGTCGGCATCGAGAAGTTCGTGTTCACCGGCTTCCCCATCGGCGACCTCGAGCCCTCGCCGGTCGCGTTCGAGCCGCTGTTCCTGACGCTCGAGAACGCGCGCGTCCGGCACGGGGCGAGCCGCGTCCGGGTCCCCTCGATCAAGATCGACTTCGACCCGGCGGGCAACCTGCCGAAGGGCCGGCCGCTCGACAGCGCGTCGGGCGTCGTCGTGGTCGACGCGACCGTCGACACGCGCGAGGCGCCGCACCTCGCCGCGCGCGACCTGCTCGAGATGCTCCGCATGGACAAGGACCCGCGGTTCGCCGCCTACAAGGCGACCGCGAGCGGGACGGCGCGCGCGCACTTCGCGCTCGGCGGCCCGGAGGACCGCTGCGGCGGCGGCTACCTCGCGGTGAGCGCCGGGATGCGGCTCAGCGGCGTGGAGCTGCTCGAGGAGCGCTTCGACGAGGGCGAGGTCGACCTCAACCTGATCTGGGACGACCAGGCCGCCGGCGCCGACGGCATGCGGCTCGACGTCCGCTCGGCGTCGCTGCGCAAGGGCACGGGCTCGGTGCTGGCGAGCGTGTCCGTGCAGCACGGCGGCGCGATCAAGGGGAGCGTCATCGCGAGCGGCCTCCCCATCGCGCGGCTGGACGCGCTCGGGCCGGCGGCGTCGCTGGTCGACGGCTCGGTGTCGCTCGTCGCCAACCTGGGGGGCACCGTGAGCCGGATGGCCGGGTTCGCGGACGTCCACGTCTCGCGCGTCGGCATCCGCCGCTCGCACGCGAGCCTGCCCCCCTCGCGCGTCGAGCTCACCATCGTGCCGAACGACAAGGCGCCGAAGATCCTCGGCAGGACGCCGATCTGCGGCAACCCGCAGGGCGCGCCGTTCGATCCGGCGGAGTACGAGCGCGACCTCCCCGACGGGTCGTTCGTCGTGAACGGCTCGCTGTTCGGCGGGCAGGTCGCGCTCGAGGGCCTCCGCGTCACGCGCCAGCAGCGCAAGATCGTCGACGGCAAGGTGCGCGTCGACGCGCTCGACCTCGGCACGCTCGCGAACCTGATCCCCGGCGTCGCGTTCTCGGCGGCGCCGCCGAAGGGCACGCTGACCGCCTCGCTCGACATCGAGCGGCTGCCGCTCGCCGATTTCCGGCAGGCGGCGCTCACGCTGAAGGTCGACGCGCTCAAGCTGGAGCGCGCGGGCCAGGGGCTGAACCTCACGAACCCGAGCGGGCCGATCCGCCTCGCGGGCAACGCGGTGAAGGTGCCGGAGCTCCGGCTCGAGGCGCACACCGCCTCGCGCCTGTCCGCCGCCTTCACCGCGTCCGGCGAGGTGAAGCGGGTGTTCACCGCGCCGGACCTCGACGTCGCGATCCGGGTGAGCCCGACGAACCTGTCGCGGCTCAGCGCCGACATCCCGCAGATCCGGCACGCGCGGGGCACGGTGCAGGCCGAGGTGCAGGTGACAGGGCCGCTCGCGGGGCTGCGCTACGCGGGCTCGGCGACGCTCAAGGAGGGCGAGCTCGACGTCGTGGGCCTGCCTGTGTCGCTCGACGACATCGACGTGGAGATCGCGATCGGCGGCGACCAGGTGCGCCTGACGAAGGCGAGCGCGCGGGTCGGCTCGGGCACGGTGACCGCGGTCGGGCACATGCCGGTCCGCGGCCTGGCCCTCGGCACGGCGCAGGCCTCGATCGTGGCGACCGGCGTGAAGCTGCCGGTCGCGGAGGGCGTGAACCTCACCGCCAACGCGAACCTCTCCGCGAGCTTCCGGCCCGGCGTCGAGGACGACGAGGCGGGCGAGAAGAACCTGCCGTCGGTGAAGGGCACGATCACGCTCACGTCGTTCAGCTACACGCGGCCGATCCTGATGAGCGTCGACCTCGACGACCTGACGGGCCGCCAGCGGACGGCGGTGCAGACCTACGACCCCGCGGCCGACGTGGTGCGGTTCGACGTCACGGTCCTGTCGCCGAACCCGCTCCGCTTCTCGAACGATCTCGCGGACATGCGGCTCGAGGTCTCGCCGACGGGGCTCGCGCTCTCGGGCACGAACCAGCGCTTCGGCGCGCGCGGCTCGCTGCGCATCCTGCCCGACTCGAAGCTCATGCTGCGGAGCACCGAGTTCGAGGTCCGGGAGGGTTACGTCCGGTTCGACGACCCGTTCCGCATCGCGCCCAAGGTCGACGTGCGCGCCGAGAGCGAGTACCGCCGCTACACGTCGGCGAGCAGCAGCGCCGCGGCCGACCCGGCCGCCGGCGCGGAGGCGGCGGCGCCCACGGCCGCGGGCCTCGGCGCCGGCGCGAACCCGACCGGGCAGTGGCGCATCAAGCTGCACGCGCAGGGCGACGCCGACAACCTCCGGCTCAACCTCACGAGCGATCCGCCGCTCAGCCAGGAGGACATCGTCCTGCTCCTCACGCTCGGCATGACGCGCGCCGAGCTCAACCAGGGCGTCGTGTCGTCGCTCGGCGAGACGATGGGCCTGGAGGCGCTCTCGTCGCTGACGGGCGCCGACAAGGCGGTGAAGACGATCGTGCCGATCATCGACGAGTTCCGCTTCGGCACCGGCTACTCGTCGAAGAACGGCGCCCCGGAGCCGACGGTGACGCAGGGCAAGCGCATCACGGACGCGGTCCGCGCCAACGTCACGACGGGGCTCTCGCAGGGCAGCCAGGTGCGCGCGGGCGTCGAGGTGAAGCTCAGCGACCGCATGAGCCTGCAGGGGTCGTACGACAACACCAACGACGCCTCCTCGAGCTCACCGCTCGGCAACGTGGGCGCCGACCTCCGCTGGCGGCTGGAGTTCGAGTGACGAGGGTTGACGGAGCGCCGGCGGCCCGGCGCTCGCAGGAGGAGCGCCGGCGACCCGGCGCTCGCAGGATCAGCTGGCCGACGCGAGCGCCGCGTCGAGGGCGCCGTAGCGGTCGTCGCGGCCGACGACCCACTGCCGGTGGCCCATGAGCTCGAAGATGCGCCGGTGCTTCGGGTTCTTCCAGGTCATGCCGAGCAGCACGCGCTGGAACGCCTCGGCCTTCGCCTCGGGCAGCGCCGGCAGCGCGTCGAACATCGCGAAGTCGTAGGCCGGCGTCGTCCAGAGGACGTCGACCCGCCGGAGGTCGATGTGGCCGTTCGCCTGCTCGGAGAGCCAGACCGCGTCCCCGACCGCCGCCGCCTGCGCCTTGCCCTCGTGCAGCGCCGCGAGCGCCTGGATCTCGCTCGTCGCGGTGTCCCCGTGCTTGCCGACGTCCACCTCGAACGGCATGAGCTGGATCTTCTCCACCGCCACCCCCGCCTGCCGGAGGAAGTGGAGCGGGAGGATGCGCGCGTGCGCCGAGTCGGCGCTCCCGACCGCGAGCACCTTGCCCTCGAGGTCGCTCAGCGACCCGACCGCGGCGTCGCGGCGGACGAGGAGCTTGCTGTGGAAGTCGCGGTCGATCTCGCGCATCGCGAGCGAGCGGGACCGGCCCTCGGTCTGCCGCTTGACCCGCACGTGCGCCATCGCGCTGTCCCAGGCGACGTCGATGTGCCCGCGGACCAGCGACTCCACCTGGCGCTCGTAGGTAGAGAAGAGCGCGAAATCAATCAGGATTCCATGCTCGCGGAAGTGCTCGCGCAGGAGCTCCCACAGCGTGACCACCTTGGCGTCGTGCGCCACGGCGCCGACCAGCATCGCCAGGTCCTTCATCCGGTGCCTCGCACGGGCGGCGACGCTAGCACGAGGTCCGCCCGCCGAGAGCCCCACGTCTCGCACATCGACACCCCGGAGCGCGATCCGGTCCGGCCCGGCCGGGCCGGGGGCTGGAGCCCGCGCGGATCGCGTTGCCGCGCGCACCTCGCGCGGCGGCGGGGACGACGCGCCGGCACGAACGCCGCGCGGGCGGCCTCTTGCCCACCGGCCGCCCAACCGGGCTACGCTGCGCTCCTCGTGCACGCCGGCGCCGGTTCGTTTCGATTTCGTCCCCCGGCGCTCCGCGCTTGATGGCTCGCCTTCGCTCCACCCTCATTCCCGTCTTGCTCGGCCTTTTGCCGCTCGGCGCGACCGCCGTCGACGCGCGCGCCGATCAGGCGCCTGCGCGCCAGGCCAACCAGGTTGAGGTCAACCCCAACCAGGTTGGGGTCAACCCCGGTGGGGCCAACCCCGGCGCCAACCAGGTTGGGGTCAACCCCGGCGGACAGCCGCAGGCCGACCCCAACCAGGTTGGGGCCAACCCCGGCGGACAGCCCCAGGCCGGCCCGGCCGCCGACCAGGTCGAGGCCCGCCCCGCGCCCTCGGGCGACGCGGGCACCGAGGCGACCGACGTGCCGTCGCTCCAGGAGCCGCTCGCCCTGGGAGAGCTCGTCGGCAAGCCGATCGTCCGCATCGACGTCGTCGCCCAGGGCGACCGCTGGCTCAGCGTGGCGCCGGTGACCAGCGTCGAGCTCGGCGAGCCGCTCAGCCCCGACGCCGCGCGCCGCGGGATGCGCGAGCTGCTCGCCTCCGGCAACTTCGCCCGCGCGTCGGCCGAGGCGCGCCTGCTGCCCGACGGCGCCGCGCTCCGGATCGTCGTCGTCCCGCGCCGGCGCGTCGCGACCATCCAGCTCACCGGCGGCGCCCTCGACCGGCAGGACACCCTCAGGGCCGCCGGCATCGCCGACGGCGGCGAGATCACCGCCGCGGCGCTCGCCGAGATCGGCCCCCGCATCCGCGCGTTCTACGCGCAGCACGGCTACCCGGCCGCCGCGGTCACGGTGCGCGCCGTCGACACCGACGACCCGACCCAGGTCGTCCTCGCCCTCGACGTCGAGGCCGGCGCCCCGCGCCTCGTCTCGCAGCGCGTCTTCGTCGTGGAGCCGCGCGCCGAGCGCGAGCTCGGCTCGCTCAAGGAGCGCTACCCCCTCGGCGTCGGCGCCCGCGTCGACGAGCCGGCGCTCGCCGACGCCGACCGCGAGATGACCGAGCTGCTCCGCCGGAGCGGCTTTCACTACGCCCGGGTCTCCCACCGCGTGCTCGCGGTCGGCCCGAACAACTACCTCTACGTCTACCTCGAGCCCGGCGCGCGCATCGTCCCCGCCTTCGACGGCAACCGCGCCTTCGACGACGACACCCTCGAGGCCGCGCTCGGCCTCGGCGAGGCGACCGACACCAAGCCGGGCGACCTCGCCGATCGGCTGCGCTCGTTCTACGTCGTGCGCGGCTTCCTCGACGCCGAGGTCACCCCTTCCCTGGGCGGCAAGCCCGACGATCCGGTCCGCTACCTGACCTTCACCGTCCGCGAGAACGAGCAGGTGCGCGTCACGAAGCGCGTCTTCCCCTGCCTCACCGGCGACCTCAGCGCCGACGACCTCGGCCGCGAGATCGAGAGCTTCCTCGAGGAGGACCTGCCCGGCGACGACTTCGCGGTCCCCGACCCGCGCGGCGTCGCGGACCTGTTCGGCCCGACCCGCGGCGCCGGCGGCCGGGCGCGCCCCGTCGAGCTCATCCCGGCGATGACGTACGCGCCGGAGACCTACGACCGCGCCCTCAAGCACCTGCGCGACCTCTACTTCAGCAAGGGCTACCTCAACGCCGTCGTCGGCCCCGTCTCCGTGCTCCGCGCCACCTGCTCGCGCCGCTCTCCGCCGGGCGCCTGCGTCCCCGAGCCCGTCGCCGAGCGCGTCACCGCCCAGTGCCGCACCGACGCGCTCGGCCTCCCCCTCCCCGAGCCGCCCGTCCCCGCGGCCCTGACCTGCCGCCCCGACCCCGCGCGGCACGTCACGTGCGCCCCCGAGGTGACGCTCCGCATCCCGGTCCACCCCGGCCCGCAGACGGTGCTCTACGACCTCGCCTTCGAGGGGAACAAGGGCTTCTGCGCGCAGACGGGCATCGGCGAGCGCGACAGGACCTTCTGCGCGGAGGAGCGGCCGTTCAGCGAGCGCTGGCTCAGCGACATCGCCGATCTGGAGGTCGGCAAGCCGCTCTCGACGCTCGCCCTCGACGCCGCGCGGCTGCGCATCCTCGATGCCTACCGCGATCTCGGCTACGCGTTCGCCGAGGTCCGCGCCGCGATCGAGCCGTCGCCCGACCGCACGCGCGCCCGCGCGCGGTTCATCGTGTCGGAGCGAGATCGGGTGTTCGTCACCGGCATCGTCGTCAAGGGGGCCGTCCGGACGGACGAGCGGCTCATCCTCCGCCGCGTGCTGCTGCGCGAGGGCGCCCCGTTCCGGCAATCGCAGGCCCGGCTGAGCGAGGAGCGCATCGCGACGCTCGGGCCGTTCTCGAGCGTGTCGATCTCGCTCGAGGACCCGGACGTCCCGCAGAAGAACAAGCGGGTCATCGTCCACGTGGTCGAGCAGCTGCCGCAGTACCTCAACCCGCAGATCGGGTTCTCGACCGGCGAGGGCGTCCGCGCCGCCTTCGAGTACGGGCACCGCAACATCGGCGGCCTCGCCGTCGGCCTCACGATGCGCGTCCAGCTCAGCTACCTGTTCGAGTTCATGATCGTGGACCCCGCGGCGCGCCGTCACTACGAGCAGCTCCAGGGCACCCAGCGGCTCGAGCGCCGCAACACCGTCTCGGTCACGCTCCCGGACATCGGCCTGGGCCCGCTGGTCAGCCTGTCGCTGTCGGGCGTCGAGATGCGCGACAACCAGCTCGACTTCGGCTTCGAGAAGCAGGCGATCATCCCCGCGCTCACGTACCGGCCGCGGCGCGCCGTGACGGCGCAGCTCGCCGTCTCCACCGAGCTGAACGCGGTCGACTTCTTCCAGGGCGACGCCGCCAGCGACCCGGCCGAAGCGGCCGAAGCGGCCGACGACAAGCGAGACATCCTCGACCAGCTCCGCATGCCCGAGGGCCGCACGATCGCCCTGGCGCAGCGGCTGGACGCGTCCTGGGACACCCGCGATGTCCCCTTCGCCGCGACGCGCGGCTTCCTCCTCTCCGGCGGGGTCGAGCACGTCGACGCGTTCGACGTGTTCGACTCGGGCGAGGCCCAGTCGAGCTTCCCCGAGAGCCATTTCCTGCGGTTCACGGGCCGCGTGTCGGGCTACATCCCGCTCTCGCGCCGGTCGGGGCTCACCCTCGCGCTGAGCCTGTCGGGAGGGTACATCCAGCCGCTCGTGGCCGAGAGCGGGACGTACCCCGATCGCCTGTTCTTCCTCGGCGGCGTCGACTCGCTCCGCTCCCACCTGGCCGAGTCGCTGTACCCCGAGGACGGGCTCGAGGAGGCGAGGAAGGCCGTCGGCGAGGGGTCCGACATCTCGACCGAGGACATCCCCCGCGGCGGGACGGTCATGGTGAACCCGCGCGCCGAGCTGCGCGTTCCGCTGACCGATCTGCTCCAGCTCGGCCTGTTCCTCGACGCAGGCAACCTCTGGATCAGGGCGAGGAACGTCAACCTCGACCCGCGGCTGCTCCGCTACGGGCTCGGCGCCGGTCTGCGGGTGAACACCCCCATCGGCCCCCTCGCCTTCGACTACGGCTTCAACCTGGACCCGCGCGAGGAGCTGAACGAGATCGACGGCGCCCTCCACTTCTCCGTCGGGCTCTTCTGACAGACGAGGCTCCCCTGATGAACCGTTCTTTCCGTGGTTGTGCGCTGCTCGCCCTGACATCGGTCCTGACGATCTTCGGCTGTGGGGATGACAGCGCCGCGCCGAGCAGCTCGGGGACCGCGTCCGGCGGTGGGGAGGGAGGCCAGGGCGGGCACGGCGCGGCGGGCAGCGGCACCGCGGGCGGCGGCGCAGCGGGCGGCGGCGCGACGGCCGGCGGCGGCGACGCGACGGGCGGCGGCGCGGCGTCGACCGGCTCGGGCGGGGCGGCGGTGTGCGGCGACGCGCGGTGCGAGGCGCCCGAGACGTGCGGCTCGTGCGCGGACGACTGCGGCGTGTGCCCGCCGGTCTGCGGCGACGGCACGTGCGAGCCCACGCGGGAGACCTGCCATGCGTGCGCCACCGACTGCGGCGAGTGCCCGGCGGGCGACGAATGCAGCCACGACGTGTGCGAGGAGGGCGACCCGCTCGTCGCCGGCTGCGACCCGTGCGTCACCGCGCTGTGCACGCGGGACCCGGCGTGCTGCATGAGCGCGTGGGGCCCCGACTGCGTGGAGGGCCTCGCCACCGCCTGCGGGCGGGCCTGCGGGTGCGCGCACGACCTCTGCGAGACGGGCAAGTCGCTCGACGCCGCGTGCAATGGCTGCGTCGAGACCGTGTGCGACCCGACCGAGGGCGACGGCTACTGCTGCATGTTCGACTGGGACGAGAGCTGCATCGCGCTCGCGCAGATGCGGTGCGGCCTCACGTGCCCGTGATCCTGGCGCGCGGCCGGCCCCCGCTCGCCTGCCACGCGCACCGCGGGGGCGCGGCGTAGCTCACGCCGCGCACGGCGTGCAGGCCCAGGTCCGGGAGCGCCACGCCGAGGACCAGGTGGCCGCAGGCGGGGACGCCCGCCGGCCACCCTTCGCGCTGGCCGCCCAGCGCGGCCGCGTGGAGCGCGATCGACACGGGGCCGGCCGCGAGGTGGAAGGCCGCGGTCGCGGGGGCCCCGCCGGCGCCCAGCGCCTCCGCCAGGGCGCCGGCCGAGGCCTCGAGGTGCGCCGAGGCCACGCCGAGGGCCGCGGCGGCGAGGAGCGCTGTCGTGTTCGTGGTCAGCCGCATGGGCGTCTCCTGGAAGCGAAAGCCATCCTGGCGAGGACCGCCGTCGCGCGACAGCGGCGTGCAGCGAGCCGCGCGGCCGCTGCAGGGAGCGCGGCTCGCCCCGCGGCGAGCCGCCCCGTGAACCGCGGCGAGCCGCCCCGTGGACCGGGGCGGGCAGCGCCGCTCAGCGCGCCGTGGCCGCCTTCATCTCCCGGACGAAGCCCGCGACGGCGCGCGCGGCCGCCTCGGGATCCCCGAGGTTCGCGGCGACCCGCTGGACGACAGCGGACCCGCTGACCACGCCGAACGCCCCGGCGCCGAGGGCGGCGCGCACGTGCTCGGGCTTCGAGATGCCGAACCCGAGGATCGCCGGGGGCGCGCCGAACCGGCGCAGCGTCTCGAAGAGCGTCCCGTGGCTGAGCTGGAGCTGCTCGTCGGCCCCGGTCACGCCCTTGCGCGTCACGCAGTAGGTGTACGCGGCGCACCGCTCCGCGAGCAGCTGCAGCGTCGCCTCCGACGCGTTGAGCGGCGCGATCAGCACCGGCGCGACGCCCACCGCGCGCGCCGCCGCCACGTAGGGCTCCGACTCCCGCACGGGCACGTCGGCGACGAGCACGCTGTCGACCCCGGCCGCGGCCACCGACGCATAGAAGCCTTGGAGATCGCGGTGCTTCACCAGGTTCGCGTACGTCAGGATGCCGACCGGCACCTCCGGCGCCTCCGCCCGGAACCGACCGAGGAGCTCGATGCAGTCCGCCGGCCGCACGCCGGCCGCGAGCGCCCGCACGGCGGCGGCCTGGATCGTCGGGCCGTCCGCGATCGGATCCGAGAACGGGATCCCGACCTCGATCGCGTCCGCCCCGCCCTCCACGGCCGCGCGCAGCAGCCGCGCGCTCGTGGCGATGTCGGGATCCCCGAGCATCAGGAACGGGATGAACGCCCCCTCGCCCCGCTGCCGCAGCCGATCGAATGCGCGATCGTAGCGCGTCGTCATCGCCTCCCGACTCATGTCGACCTCCCGGGATCGAGCAGCTTCTGCGCCTGCTCCATGTCCTTGTCTCCGCGCCCCGACAGGTTCACGACGAGCACCGCCTCGCGCCCTGCCTGCGCCGCCTCCGCCGCCATCTTCAGCGCGTGCGCGATCGCGTGCGCCGACTCGAACGCGGGGATGATCCCCTCGCTCCGCGCGAGCTTCTGGAACGCGTCGAGCGCCTCGTTATCGGTCGCCGCCACGTAGGTCGCCCGGCCCGACGTCATGAGGTGCGCGTGCTCCGGCCCGACGCCGGGGTAGTCGAGCCCCGCCGAGACGGAGTGCGTCTCGGCGACCTGCCCGTGCTCGTCCTGGAGGATGTAGGTCTCCGACCCGTGCAGCACGCCCGGGCGACCCTTGAGGAGCGTCGCGCCGTGCTTGTCGGTCGAGAGCCCGTGGCCGGCGGGCTCGACGCCGACGAGCGCGACGCCCTTGTCCGGGATGAACTCGGAGAAGATGCCCATCGCGTTGCTGCCGCCGCCCACGCACGCGACCACCGCGTCGGGCAGGCGCCCCTCGGTCTCCAGGATCTGGGCCCGCGCCTCGCGGCCGATCACCCACTGGAAGTCGCGCACGATCGTGGGGAACGGGTGCGGCCCCGCGACCGTCCCGATGAGGTAGTGCGTGTCCTCGTAGCTCTCGGTCCAGTAGCGCAGCGCCTCGTTGAGCGCGTCCTTCAGCGTCTGCGTGCCCGAGCTCACCGGCACCACCTCGGCCCCCATGAGGCGCATCCGGAAGACGTTGAGCCGCTGCCGCTCGACGTCCTTCGCGCCCATGTAGATGCGCGTGGGCATCCCGAGCAGGGCCCCGATCATCGCCGTCGCGACGCCGTGCTGGCCCGCCCCGGTCTCGGCGATGAGCCGCTTCTTGCCCATGCGCCGCGCGAGCAGCCCCTGGCCGAGCGCCTGGTTCGTCTTGTGGGCGCCGCCGTGGAGCAGGTCCTCGCGCTTGAGGTACACCTTCACGCGCGGATCGCCGGTCAGGTTGCGGCACAGGGTGAGCGGCGTCGGGCGCCCCGCGTAGGTCGTCAGCAGCGCGTTGAACTCCGCCGCGAACGACGGATCGCCGCGCGCCTCCAGGTACGCGCGCTCGAGCTGCTCGAGCGCGGGCACGAGGATCTCCGGGACATAGGCGCCGCCGAAGGCGCCAAAGCGACCGCTTTGCTGCATGGTGATTGCCTCGATCGTCGATGTGCGTGGTGCGTTGTGCGTCGTGGAAAGTGCGGTCAGGGGGAAGCGCGGTCCGCCGGGCCCGCCGGGTCGGGGTCGTGGCGCGAGGGGCCGCGCGCGCTGTCGAACAGCCGCACGAGCAGGTCGGCGCACTTCGCGCCGGGCGCGCTCTCGACCCCCGAGCTCACGTCGAGCGCCCACGTCCCCACCCGGCGCGCCGCGGCGATGTTGTCCGGGTTGAGCCCGCCCGCGAGCAGGCTCCGCGCCCGCGCCGGGTGGCCCTCGATCGCGCTCCAGGCGAACGTCCGGCCGGTGCCGCCCCGCGCCTCCGCGGTGCGCGTGTCGAAGACGAGCCGGTCGGCGCGGCGCTCGACCTCGGCGCCCGCGCCGGCGTCGCCCGCCGCGCCCGCCGCCTCGCCGGACGGCGCCATCGGGACCGCCTTCCAGACCTCGCAGCCCTCGGGCAGCGCGCGCCGCAGCACCTCGACGAACGCGGCGTCCTCGTCGCCGTGGAGCTGCACGGCGCGGAGCCCGAGCGCGCGCGCCGTGTCGGCGACGAAGTCCGCGGGTTGATTGAGGAAAACGCCGGCGAAGGGCAGCCCCGCCGCGGTGGCGACCACGACCTCGGCCTGCTCGCGGGTCACCCGCCGCGGCGACGCCTCGGCGAAGACGAGGCCGCCGAAGCGGGCGCCGAGCCGCTCCGCCTCGCGCGAGTCCCCGGGCCGGGTCAGGCCGCAGACCTTCACCCGGCCGTTCACGAGCGCGCGCGCGGCGTCCGCGATGTCGGGGCTGCGCATGAGCGACGTGCCGACGAGGAACCCGTCGACCGAGCGCGCGAGCCGCTCCACGTGGGCGCGCGACTCGACGCCCGACTCCGCGATGACGATCCGGTCGCGCGGCACCCGCGGGGCGAGCCGCTCCGAGACGGCGAGGTCGACCTTGAGCGTCTTCAGATCGCGGTTGTTGATGCCGATCACGGGCGCCGGCAGCGCGAGCGCGCGGTCGAGCTCCGCCTCGTCGTGGACCTCGACGAGGCAGTCCATGCCGAGCGCCTCGGCGGCGCCGAGGCACAGGAGCGCTGTCGCGTCGTCCAGCACCGACAGCATGAGCAGGATCGCGTCCGCCCCGTGCGCCCGCGCCTCGACCACCTGGTAGGGCGTCACGACGAAGTCCTTGCAGAGGATCGGGACGTCCAGCACCGCGCGCACGGCCTGGAGGATCTCGAAGCTGCCCTGGAAGAAGGGCTCGTCGGTCAGCACGCTCACCGCGTCGGCGACGCCGTAGTACGCGGCGGCGACGGCGTGCGGGTCGAAGTCCGGCCGGATCAGCCCCTCGGACGGGGACGCCTTCTTGCACTCCAGGATGAACCGCGCGCCCGGCGCGGACAGCGCGCGCCGCAGGCTCCGCGACGTGGGCGAGGCCTTCGCCCTGAGGTCGGCGAGCGGGGTCCGCCGCTCGCGCTCGGCGACGTCCGCCCGTTTCCGCTCCACGATGCGCGCGAGGACATTGCTCTGCTCAGCCATGATGCGCCTCCTTCCGGGCTTCCTGGGCCGCATCCCGGCTCACCGCCACGAAGCGCGTGAGCCGCTCGCCCGCCCGGCCCGACCGCAGCGCGTCGAGCGCCACGGCCGTCCCCTCGCGCAGGCTGTCGGCGCGCCCGCCGATCCAGAGCAGCGCGCCCGCGTTGATCGCGACGGCGTCTGTGTGCGCGGGCTCGCCGCGGCCGGCGAGGAGGTTGCGGAGCCACGCCGCGTTGGCCTCCGGGCCGGCGCCGCGGAGCGCCTCGATCGGGGCGGGCGCGACCCCGGCGTCCGTCGGCTCGATCGTGAGCTCCTCGACGACCCCGTCGCGGAGCCGGGCCGCGCGGGTCGGGGCGTGCAGGGCGATCTCGTCGAGCCCGCCGCCGTGGACGACGAGGGCGGACTGACAGCCGAGCATCCCGAGCGTGCGCGCGGCGGGGACGACGAGCTCCGGGTCGTAGATGCCCATCACCTGGATGGGCGGCGCGCTCGGGTTCACGAGGGGGCCGAGCAGGTTCATGATGGTGCGCACCTTGAGGGCGCGGCGCACGGGCATCGCGTGGCGGAGCCCCGCGTGGTACTGCGGCGCGAAGAGGAAGCAGAAGCCGACCTCGTCGAGGGCGCGGCGCGAGACCTCGGCTGGCGGGTCGAGCCGGGCGCCGAGCGCCTCGAGCGCGTCGGCGGAGCCGCACTGGGACGAGACCGAGCGATTGCCGTGCTTGGCGATCGGCAGCCCCCCTTCGGCGGCGACGAAGCCGACGGCTGTCGACACGTTGACGGTGGACTGCCCGTCCCCGCCGGTGCCGCAGCAGTCGGCGTACGCGTAGGCCGGCCGCGCGAACGGCGCCGAGGCCCCCCGGAGGGCGCGCGCGGCGCCCGCGATCTCGGCGGGGGTCTCGCCCTTCGCCTTGAGCGCGACGAGCAGGGCCGAGAGCTCGATCTCGGTCAGCGCCCCCGCGACGACGTCGCGGAAGAGCGCCTCGGTCTGCTCCGTGGAGAGGTCCACGCCCGCGCAGAGCGCATCGATCACTGCATGCATCATGGTTCGCTCCTCATGTTCACGGCCGTTCCGGCGGACACTGCTCCTCGAGATTCGAACATCGGACTGCGGCGCCCTGCATACCGGACAAAAACGAAAAGGCCCACCGTTGTTCGGCGGGCCCTCTTTCTTCTCTTCAGGTCGGCCTCCCCGCAGGGAGGCGCGTTACCCGTCGTGAGGGCCCGCCGCGGTAGACCACCAGCGCCACCAGCGAAGCCCGGCGGCCGCGCGCACGGCGGCGCCGAGGACGAGCGCCTCGGAGCCGGAGCGAGCGCAGGACGCGGTGAGCGCGCGGGGCATGTGGGAAACATAGCTTGCGGTCGCGCGCGGGGTCAAGCGGGTTCGCGGCGGTTCCCGCTTCGCTGGATCTGCCTGTCTTCCGGCGACGGCGACGAGGCGCGGCGCGGCGCGGCGCGGAGTTGTCCGCGGCGCGCGGGGCGCACGGCTGCGTGCGGCGGTGCCCTGTGGCCCTGAGCGTCTGGCGATGTCCTCGCGGTCGGGACGCGGGTGTGCGGGACAGACGCGCTGTCAAAGGCAGTGAGACGAGGGATACCAGGCTCGGCGCGCTCCCTCCGCTGTCCGGGCGTCCTGGAGTTGCTCACTCGAAGAAAGCTTCTCTGCGACAGGCCCGGACTCGGCGACAGCGCCGCGCAGCCCCCTTATCGCTGGCCCTGGCCGGAGCGGCGGTTCAGCGGCGCGCACTTCCGCATCGACGCGGTCTATCAACGCACGGTCGCCGAGCTCCGGGCGCGCGGCAGCGTGCTCTGGCTGGCGTTCGCGCCGCTCGCCAGGGACGCGACCGCGGAGATGATGCGGGAGGTCGTCGCCGAGATCCACGCGCGGGCGACGACCGGTGAGGAGCGGGCGGAGCTGTACACGGCGTTCCTGGTGCTGGCGACCATCGACCCCTGGGGGCACAATCTGCAAAAGGAGCTCATCACGATGGTGGAGGACATGGAGGAAGGGCTGCTCCGGCGCACGCCGATCATCGGAGAGATGATCATCGAGGCCGAGCAGAGGGGACAGTTGCAGGGCCGTGAGGAGGCGATCGCCGAGCTGCTCGGCCGCCTGTTCGCGCGGCGGGTCGGGCGGCGCCCCACCACCGAGGAGGAGCGCTCGATCCTCGATCGGGCGCGCGCGCTCGGCCCGGGCGAGGTCGAGGACGCGCTGCTCGACCTCGAGGGCGACGCGCTGGTGCGCTGGCTCGCCGAGCCGGCGCGCCGATCGTGAGCGTTGCTGTGGTCGACGCTCGGCTGCGGCCCATCGGCGTGATCTGCTCCGCGCTCAAGGATCGCAGCGAAGCGCCCAGACAAGGTTCGGAGGGAGCGCCCGATGCCTGGCTCGAGGTGTACCCGTGGGCGGCGGAAGGACTGCAGGGTCTCACCGTCGGCGACGAGATCATCGTCATCACGTGGTTTCACCAGGCACGCCGCGACGTCTTCCTGGTCCACCCGCGGTCCGACCCGCGCAATCCGCTCACGGGTGTCTTCGCGACGCGATCTCCTGACAGACCGAATCCGCTCGGGCTTCATCCCGTCTTCGTGCGCGCGATCGAAGGGAACCGCCTGCGCATCGGTCCCATCGAGGCCATCGACGGGACGCCGGTCGTCGACATCAAGCCGGTGCTGAGGTGAAGCGCGTCGCGCCACGCCACGGAGACAGGCGCAGATTCATCGATCCAGCGAGCCGAGCTCGCTCCAGAGGCGTCCGCGCTACCTGGAGATCACGAGCCATGTAAGCTCGTCGATCCCGGCGCGCGGCGCCGTCCTGACGACCGCGCCGTCGGCCTCGCCGGCGGCAGGCGCCGAGAGCGCGCCGTCGTACTCGCTCAGGGTCCGGAAGCGCACCGGCGTCCCGGGCGCCAGATCCGAGGGGGCCTGAACCGCGATCGGCGAGCCGCTCGTCGTCGCGAACGGATACAGCGCGTAGATGGCCACGATCTCCTCGCCGCCGAGATCGCGGAGCGGCGGCACGCGCTCCGGCGGGATGCGCCGGGCCGCGATGTCGTGGAGGGACGCGCCGGGCGGCGGGGCGAGATCGGCCCGGTTCACGGTGAGCTGGAGACCGTCGCCGACCTCCAGGGCCTGCGGATCGCCGCTGTTCGGGCCGAGGAGGGCGCCGGCGGGCAGGTCCGGCACGAAGAGCGACCCGACGTCGACGGTGACCGCGTCGAGGAAGCGCAGCGGGAACATGGTCACGCCCCGGCGCGGCGTCGTCCCCGCGTCCTCCATCGATTTCACCACGAAATCGACCGGCACCTCCGCGTCGCAAGGAAAGGTGAAGCGGCCGTCCGCCGCCGTGTTGTCCGAGTAGCAGACCCTGGTGTTGCACAGCAGCACGGGGACCCCACCGATGGGCTGCCCGGCTTCGTCCCCGAGCACGCCGGTCACGCCCGGCCCCGCCGGAGCGCCGCCCGAGCCGAGGCCGCCCGCCGCGCCGCCTCCGCCCGTCGCCGCGCCGCCTTCCCCTTCCCCGCCGCCGCCCACCGTGGCTCCGCCTCCAGCGCCGCCGCCCGTCGTTGCGCCGCCGGCGTCCCCCGCCCCGCTGGTCGAGCCGCCGCCGCCATCGCAAGCGGACGCGACGACCGCGACCAGCACGAGCAGCGTGCGGCGCTTCATTCGGCCAGCGCCTGCTCGATCACCGCCGTCATGGCGTCCGGATCGTATTCGTGGCTGGCGTACCGGACGATGCCGTCCTTGCCGACGATCACGTCGACCGGGAACGGGTTGGGTCCAGGGAAGTTGGATGTCACGGCGGCGTAGGTGCTCGCCGTCTCCTCGAGCCCGAGCGGGAAGGTGACCTCGATGTTGTCGCCGTACGCCTGCACCTGACCGATCTGGTCGACCGACTCCCGCGGGTTGAGGGCGACGATCTGCAGCCCCTGATCCTTGTACTTCCGCCAGAACCGCTCCTCGGTGTCCGGCAGGTGGTTGGCGCAGACCGGGCAGAAGGTGGCAAAGTAGGTGAGCAAGAGCACGCTCCCGGACGACTCCTCCGAGGTCCAGGTCGTGCCATCCAGCATCGTGCCCACGGTCGCGGGCAGCGGCGCGCCGACGGTCACGCCGGGCGCATTGCCGACGAGGTAAGCCTTGCGCACCGGGGCCGCGGGGTCGTCGGAGACGACGTGCAGATAGCCGATCTCCTGGTCCGTCGCCGAGGCGAGGTAGGTCAGCTCGAGCTCGATCGTCTCGCCGGGCTGGATCCGGGCCTGGCGCGGCGCGACGCTGAAGGCCGAGCCGCTGATCCAGCTGTCCACGAGCGTGAGCGGCGCCGTCCCCTGGTTCGTGACCTCGAGCGGGACGGTCTTCCTGTCCCCGACGGCGACCTGGCCGAAGTCGATCCTGGCCGCGGCCTCCGGGAGGCGGATGTTGGGGGCGACGCGCTCCGGCTCGAGGCGGTAGGAATACGGGTTCTCCCAGGTGCCGATGAACACGTCCTGCCCTCGCGCGGCGACGCCGAAGGTGCGCATCGTCGGGAGCTCGCGATCCGGATCGTCGTACTCGAACTCCCTCGGGATGCGCACGGCCGCCACGAAGGTCGGCGTCGCCGGCGTGGACACGTCGTAGACGCGCACGTCGTTCCACGCGGCGACGAAGAGGCGGCCCTCGGAGTACGCCAGGCGGAGCGGCGTCCCGGGCATCTCGGCGCGGCCGACCACGACCGGGCTCTCGAGGTCCGAGATGTCGACCACGGCGACGCCCGCCGACCCCGCCGCCACATAGGCGAAGTCGCCATCGACGACGACGCCCCTGGCCTGGCCGCCGGTGGCCACGCGCCCGAGCTCGACCGGCTTGGTCGGGTCCGTCGCGTCGACCGTGACGAGCCCGTCCACGCCGTCGGCGACGAACACGTGGTTGTCGCGCGCGGCGATGCCCCACGCATTGGTGAAGCCGCCCAGGCTCCCGACGCGCGTGAACCCGCTCGCGCTGTCGTAGTTGTAGACGCCGAGGCCATTTCCGTGCAGCCCCACGAAGATGTTGTGGTTCGCGACGTCGACGCCTTCATAGCTGACCCCCTGCTCCTGCAGGACGTGGAGCTGCACCGGCGCCTCGGGGTCGCTGATGTCCCAGCCGCTGAGGAAAGCCGGGTTCCGGATGTTGCCGAGGTGCGTGGTGAAGACGAGGTTGTCGTCCCACGCGAGGTGCTTGCACCCGGGTGCGCGGGAATCGTCGGGGATCGCGTGCTTGAGCCCCCCCGCGAGCACCTCCATGTCGGCCGGGTCCTTCGCGTCGATGACGTTGAACGTGTAGCTGCAGTTGAGGAGCAGGCCGTCCTCGCGGATGCGCACCTCATCGGTGTGGCTCCCGACCTCGTGCAGGTTCTGGAGCTGCACGAGAGGGCTCAGGAAATGGCCGGGCTGGAGCGCGGTCGGGACGCATTGCCCGTCGGCTTCCTCCGTGCCCTCACCGCAGGTGAGGCCGGGGCTCGTCGCCGCCGGCACGCACGCGCCGTCGACCTCCTCCGTGCCCTCGCCGCAGGTGACATCGGGGCTGGTCGCCGCCGGCATACAGGCGCCATCGACCTCCTTCGTACCGGGGCCGCAGGACAGCCCGGCCCCGCTCGCAGGGTCATCGTCGGCGCAGGCGGACGAGGCGAGCAGGATCAGCGCGGGGAGAGCGGCGCGACGTCGAGGCTGCGTCATCGAAAAGCTCCTTGAAATGAGGCGAAGATCGGGCGCGCGCGCGACCGCGCGCAGCGTCACGGGGAGGATAGAGTTCGCCAGGGGGGGCCGGGCAAGCAGATACCCGCTTACCGACGCCTCCCGAACCGCAGCGCTACGCCTCGTCCGGGTCGTCCCCGAAGAGCACCCCGACGGACCACTCGATCGCATCGAACGGCTCTGCCCTGACCCGCTCGCCCCGCTCTGCGGTGAGCACGTTCAGATAGCCATCCGGCATCCAGCGATGGACCGTGAGCACCTCGTTCATCGGATCCACGATCCAGTAGTGAGGCACCTGGCACCGCTGGTACGTGCGCTGCTTCTTCACGAGGTCGTTGCGCGTGTTCGACGGGCTCAGCACCTCGCAGACCCAGTCGGGCCGCACGAGGATCGGCGTCTTCTCGGGCAGCTCGGGGAGCCGCTCGCGCCGCCAGCCCACGACGTCCGGACGGTAGACCTCGTGCTCCTCGAGCTGGACCTCGACCTCGGTGGCGAACCACCAGCCCCCGGGCCAGCGACCTCCCGGTCTCCGGTTGTACGGCCTGAACACGAGCCCGGCGAGCGACGCCTGGGCGCCGCCGTGCTTCGGCGAGGGCATCGCCTTCGGGACGAGCTCGCCGCCGATGATCTCGTGGAAGCGCTGCGCCTCGGGGATGGCCAGCAGATCCGCGATGGTGGCGAGCTTGCGCGCGGGGAGCGACACGGCCCCTGCATCGTGCCGTAACCGCCCGCATCCCGCCAGCGCCGCGCCCCACCCACGGCGGGCGACCTCGAGCCCCGGCGCGCGCTCCCTCGCCTCCGGCGCCCCCTACCCCATCCGCTCCCGCAGGATACTTTCCGGCCCCGTTGACCGATGGTAGGCCCCGGGCATCCCCCAGGGCGCACGACCCCGCGGCCAGGCGCGACACGCCCTCGCGAGGCGCCGCGCGGCCCGCCCCCCTGTGTGCCCATGATCACCGCCGAACCAGGTCCCCCGCCGCCGCCGAGCGCCGCCGGCGCTCATGACAGCGTCCCGCCGCGATCGCCGAGCGGGCCGCCCCCTCACCCGGGCGCGCCGCCCGCGCGGTCCGCCCCCCCGCCGCCCCGCCACGGCGCCTGGACCACCCGCCTCGGCGAGGCGTGCGTGCTCGGCCTCGGCGTCGCGTCGCTCTCCGCCGTGCCGACCGCGCTGCGCACCGCCCGCGCCGGCGCGTCGTTCCTCGACGGGCTCCTCGTTGGCACCGCGGTCCTGCTCCCGCTCGTCACGCTCGCGCTCATCCTCTCGCGCGCCGCCGGCCGCGGCTTCCGCGGCATCGTCGGCGCCGGCGGCGAGCGCCTCGCCGTCCTCCGCGTCGCCCTGTGGATCGGCGTCTCCCTGCCGGTGCTCGCCGCCCTCGCCGCCCTCCTCAAGGCCGCGACCCACCACCGCGGCCTCGCCGGCGCCACCTTCGGCGTCCTCGGCCTCGCCGGCGTCGCGGCCGCGGCGCTCCTCACCCAGCGCCTCGTCGCCCTCGGCGACCGCCTCGCCGCCCGCGGCGTGAAGCCGTGGATCCTCGCCGCCGCCGGCGCCGCCATCGGCGTGCTGCCGCTCATCGCCGCCTTCGCGCCCCTCGCCGCCTTCGCGGGCAACACCGCCGGCGACGCGGGCGCCGCCGTGCGCGCCGCCATCGTCGACGGCGCCATCGCGCTCGTGGCGACCGCGCTCATCTCCAGCGTCGACCTCAGCGCCGCGGTCGGCCGCGTCGCCGGCCTCGCGGGCGTCCCGCTCGCCGCCCTGGTCCTCATGACCGCGACCGCGCGCGTCGAGTCGTTCCCCCCGCTCGGCCAGGCCGTGCGCGCCGGCGGCGGCCTCGCGGCCACCCTCTTCGTCGCGCTCGAGCGGTGGACCGACCGCGACGGCGACGGCATGGGCTCGCACTTCGGCGGCCTGGACTGCGACGAGGGCGACCCCACCCGGTACCACGGCGCGCAGGACATCCCGGGCGACGGCATCGATCAGGACTGCAGCGACGGCGCCCAGGGCGACGCCGCCCGCCCCACCAGGGCGCTCGCGGGCGCCCCTGCCAGCGCCTCGCCGGCCGCCCCCGCCGCCCCCGCCGCCCCGGCCCCGCACGCGCCCGCGGCCACCACGCCCGCGGCCGGGGACGACCGCGGCGCCGTCGTCCCGGCCGTCCTGACCCGGACCACCCCCGCCGCCGTGACGCCTGCCGCCGTCACGCCCGCCGCCGTCACGCCCGTCGCCGTGACGCCTGCCGCCGTCACGCCCGCCGCCGTCACGGCCCCTGCCCCGTCCGCCCCGACGCGCCCCGACGTCATCCTCGTCACCCTCGACACGGTCCGCGCCGATCACACGTCGGCCTACGGCTACGGCCGCGACACCACCCCGCGCCTCGCCGAGCTCGCGTCCCGCGGCGTGCTGTTCGAGCGCGCCTACGCCGCCTCGAGCGAGATGCAGCGGGCCATCTCGCCCCTCGTCACCGGCCGCCGCCTGAACCGGGCGGCGCGCGATCGCCGCGCGTGGCCCACGCTGCTGCCCGAGAACGACACCCTCGCGGAGCGCATGAAGCGCGCCGGCTACCTCACCGCCGCGGTCAGCTCGTTCACGTGGATCAGCCAGGAGCGCGGCTTCGACCAGGGCTTCGACCGGTTCGAGGCCGTCTACGGCGAGGCCCACCCCGAGCGCGAGGCGACCGGCCACCTCGCCGTCCAGAAGGCCATCGAGCTGCTCGCCGGCCACGCCCGACGCGCCCAGCCGGTCTTCCTCTGGCTCCACCTCTTCGACGCGCACGAGCGCTACCTCGCCCACCCCGGCATCCGCTTCGGCTCCGGCAGGACGGCCGCCTACGACGGCGAGATCGCCTACGTCGATCGCCAGCTCGGCGCCCTGATCGACGCCGTCGCCGCGGGCCCGCGCGCCGGCCGCACCGCGATCATCGTCCACGGCGCCCAGGGCGAGGGCCTCGGCGAGCACGGCCCCGTCGGGCACGGCGTCGAGCTCTACGAGGAGGTGATCCGCGTCCCGCTCGTCGTCGCCCTCCCCGGCGCCGCCCCGGGCCGCTACCCGCACCCGGTGAGCACCGTCGACATCGCGCCCACCGTCCTCGACCTCGGCGGCGCCGAGCCCACGGCCGTCGAGGGCAGCTCCCTCGCCGCGATCGCGGCCGGCGCCGAGCGCGCGCCCCGCGGGCCGGTGTTCGCCCGCACCGCCCGCCGCTCGGCGCTCGTCGACGGCCACCTCAAGCTGATCGTGGCGCACCGCAAGAAGCGCGACCGGCTCTTCCTGTTCGATCTCGAGGGCGACCCCCGCGAGACCCGCGACCTCTCCGGCGAGCGCCCCGACGACGCCGCGCGCCTCCGAGAAAAGTTGTCTGCCTTCGAGTCGCCCGCGCAGTAAAGTTACTGCGAGGGAGCATGCACAGATCTGCCCATCCGACGCGGAAGCCCGCGCCTGCCCGCGCGAGGGTGCTCCGCGCCGCGATCGCCGTCGGCTTCGCCCTGGGCCTCGCCTCGCTCGCGCTGCTCGTGGTGCGGCTCGCGAGGGCGCCGTCGGTGCCGCTGACGCTCAGCGCGGGCGCCATCACCGGCGCGCTGCCGCGGCGGCTCCGGTTCGAGTGGCGCCTCGTGCGCGACCGCCACTGGCAGATCGCGTCGTCGCCCGTCGAGCCGCGCGACGCGACCGACCAGATCGAGGGCAACCGCGGCGTCTGTCCGACGGGCATGGTCGAGGTCTCCGGCCTCATGAAGCTCGACCCGACGCCGAAGGCCCAGGGCGACCTCCGCACCATCGACGAGATGCAGCGGACCACCTGCAAGCACTGGATCAGCCGGGATTACCCCGAGCGCTGCGCCGAGTTCGATCGCGAGCGATGGCTCCTGATGTCGAGGGATCTCGACACGAAGCCGATGCACTTCTGCATGGATCGCTACGAGTATCCCAACCAGAAGGGCGTCTATCCGGTCATCCTCGTCTCGTTCTACGAGGCGGCCGAGCTCTGCGCCGAGGAGGGCAAGCGCCTCTGCGACGAGGCGGAGTGGACGTTCGCCTGCGAGGGCGAGGAGGCGCGCCCCTATCCCTACGGCTACGTCCGCGACCCCGAGGCCTGCGTCGTCGACCAGCCGTGGCGCCCGTACATCGAGACGGCGCTCCGCCCGCGGGGCGGCCCGGCCGCCATGGCCGAGATGGATCGCCTCTGGCAGGGCAAGCCGTCGGGCACGCAGCCCCGCTGCCGGAGCCCGTTCGGCGTCCACGACATGACCGGCAACATCGACGAGTGGACCCGCTCCGTCCGCGAGGGCGAGCGCCCCTCCATCCTGAAGGGCGGCTACTGGGGCCCGGTCCGCACGCGCTGCCGCCCGTCGACGCGCTCGCACGACGAGAACCACATGTTCTACCAGCAGGGCTTCCGCTGCTGCGCCGACCACGACGCGGCGCGCGCCGCGCCCGCGGAGCGCGCCGTCACCGGCGACCCGGCCGCCGCCCCGCTGCCGCGCGAGCTCCGCTGACACGCACGCGCCCGCCGGCGCTTCGCGCCGAGGCGCCGCGCGGTCGACCTGGCTCGCCCCAGCGCGTATCCTCTGCGCTGATGGACGACTCCTCCGCCGCACAGGGCGCCTCGCCCGGCCGCGTCGACGCGGGCGGCGCCTCGACGCGACACGCCGGCGCGCGCCCCGCAGCCCTGGCGGAGCCGCCTCCGGGCGACGCGCCCGCCGCGCCGCCCGCGCGCCGGCTGGACCGGCTGACCGGGCTCGTGCTGCTCGCCGCCACCGCCATCGCGCTGTTCCCGACGGCGCCGCTCCTCCTGCGCGCCCTCGCCGGCGAGCGCCCGCCGATGCAGGGCGCCGGCCGGTTCGCGCATCTCCTGGAGCGTCGTTCCCCGGACGAGGAGGCCTCGCGGGCGCACCCCCGCTTCCCGTTCGACGACGACGACCCGGGCGCTCACGACCCGCGGACGCCGCACGACGACCCGCCCGGCTTCGACGAGGAGGTCGACGAGCCCGGCGCCCCTTCGCGCCTCCAGCTCGGCATCGCGTCGCGCGGCGTCACGCTCGTCGACGAGCCGCGGCCGGACGGCGCCCGCGTCGGCGCGATCGCCGCCGGCGAGCTCGTGATGGTCGTGCGCGAGTCCGGCGGGTGGGTGCTCGTCGTCAAGAACCAGGGGGGAAGCATGATGATGGGCTGGGCGCGCCGGAGCGAGATCGCGGTCCGATGAGCGCGCGGAGCCACCGGTCGCCGCGCGCCTACCGCGGGCGCCTGCTCACCCCGGCGGCCGCGCCGGCGGGCGGCGCCGCCGTCCGCTTCCTGGACGACGCGTTGCTCGTCGTCGACGAGGCCGGCCTCATCGCTCGGGTCCTGCCGTTCGCCCCCGGCGCCTTCCGCGGCCCGGTGCTCGATCTGCGCCCGGCCGTGTTGATGCCCGGCTTCATCGACGCGCACGTCCATTTCCCGCAGACCCGCATCATCGGCAGCGCCAGCGGCGCGCTGCTCGACTGGCTCGATCGGTCCGTCTTCCCTGAGGAGGCCCGTTTCCGTGACGGCGGCTACGCTGCCCTCGTCGCCGGCGAGTTCACGGCGCGCCTCCGCGCGTCGGGCACGACCACCTGCGTCGTCTTCTCCAGCTCGTCCCCCGGGGCGACCGACCAGCTCTTCCGCGCCTTGCTGCACGCCGGCCTGCGCGGCATCGCCGGCCTGACGCTGATGGACAAGAACTGCCCCGAGGCGCTCTGTGTCCCTCGCGACGAGGCCATCCCGGCGGCCCGGGACCTCGTGCAGCGCTGGCACGGCGAGGGCCACGGCCTGCTCGAGTTCGCGATCACGCCCCGCTTCGCTCCCAGCTGCTCGCGTCCCCTGATGGAGGCCGCCGCGCGGCTCGCCCAGGATCACGGCCTCCTCGTGCAGACGCACGTCGCCGAGACGCCGGCCGAGGCCGAGGCGACGCGCCGCGAGCACCCCTGGGCGCGCGACTACCTCGACGTCTACGATCGCGTCGGCCTGCTCACCGGCCGTACCCTCCTCGCGCACAGCATTCATCTCTCGTCGCGCGAGTGGGATCGCATCGCCGAGACGGGCGCCTCGGTCGTTCACTGTCCCGACTCGAACTTCTTCCTGGGCAGCGGCCGCATGCGCCTCGGCGACGCGCGCGCCCGCGCGGTCCCGGTGGCGCTCGGCAGCGACGTCGGCGCGGGCCGCAGCTTCGACATGCGCCGCAGCATGTCGAGCGCCTTCGACAACGCCGTCTGTCTCGGCGACCGCCTGACCCCTGCCGAGCTGTTCGTCGTCGCCACGCAGGGCACCGCCGACGCCGTCGGCCTGGGCCGCGTCATCGGCAGCCTCGACCCCGGGAAGGAGGCCGACTTCATCGCCGTCCGTTTCCCCGAGCACGTCGTCTCCGAGTCAGAGGTCCTGAATCACCTCGTCTTCGCCTCCGAGGCAGCCGCCGTCCAGCGCGCCTTCGTCCGCGGCAAGCCCATCCACCCCTGACCGCACCAACCGGCTCCCCCTGTCCGGGGCCGCCCCTACTCGGCTGCCTCGTAGACCTCGAGCTCCCAGACGAGGATCTCGAAATCTCTCCGCAGGATGTACCGCGCCCCGTCGTCCCCCCGCACCTTGAAGTAGAGGTGATCGACGCCCGGCCACCGGTCGAGGATCTCCGTCACCCGCACGCGCCGCTCGCCCAGGGTGAACGCCTCGGGCTCCTCGCTTCCGCCGTGGCCGGCACGGCACGTCATATCGAGCCGCATCTGTCTATCGCGCAGGGTAGCAGGCGCAGGCGCCCGGCTCCCGCGTTCCCCCGAAGAGGCCGCCGGTTGGCCGGGCGCCGCGGCGCCGCGTGGCGCTCGCCGGACGCCGCCCGCGAGCGCTCCCTCGCTTCAGAGCGGATCGACCCAGCAGCCGTAGAGCAGGTTCATGCTCGCGGAGTTGTCCTGCACCGCCATGGAGCACGTGTCCGGGCACAGCTGGATGAGCCCCTCCTCGTAGTAGAACGACATCGCCTTGCACTCCTCGGGGCTCTTCACCTGGGTGAAGATCTGCTTCTGCCCGCCGTTGCTCGGCGTGTACTCGATCCGCACCGTGTCCAGATCGATCGAGTGCCCGTCTGGCGCCTTCGGCACCTCGATCTCGCACGACAGCTTGGCGCCCGAGATCACGCTGTCCGCGATCGCCTGGAACACGGCGTCGTACGTATCGTACTGGTTGATCGGGTATCTCAGCCCGCCGGTCATGACGCTGAGGCGCTGGTACGTCGTCCCGGGGTCGACCGAGCCGGGGCGGCACTGCTCCCAGGTGGCGGGCTGGTCCGGCGGCCAGGGCGCGGTCGGCGGCACGTTCTCCTTGATGCCCACGAAGCTGAAGAACATGTAGTTGCGCGCGCTCGGCGTCCCGAAGAGCTCCGGCGCGGCCGCCGTCAGCGCCGCGTCGAACGCCTCCGCCGACTTCGTGCCCCCCTCGACGTTCTCGTTCTCCGGCAGATCGTCGTCGAGATCGTACAGCGTGATATCGCCGTCATCGGTGGCCATCTTGTCGGCGCCGAGCGCCCTCGTCGAGCAGTTGGTCCCATCGTCGGTGATCTCGACGAACACCTTGAGCGAGTCCGGCCGCAGCCATTGCGACCACCCGGCAGACGTCGTCTCGCCCCGGGGCGGCATCGTGCCCTTCAGGGTGTCGATCGCCAGGCAGAGCGAGTCGAGGCTGCCGACCTCGATGTTGTACTGATAGAAATGCGGCGCGTTCGAGTTCGGCGCCGACGGCACCGGCGAGCAGCTCCCGCTGCCGAGCGGTGCCTCGATACAGACGGACTGCTCCAGCGACGAGCTGCCGTGCCTCGAGAGCATGATCACGCGGTAATCGATCCCGCTCCTGTCGATGATCGACGCGAAGTTCTGGTTGATGTTCCGCTGAACGCTCTCGATCTCCTCCGTCATGCTCTCGGAGTTGTCGATGATGAAGATGATGTCGGCCGGACGCTGCTCGTAATCGGCCTGCAAGCTGGTCGCGACACACGCCGTGTCCTCGTCGAGCCCACCGGCGTCGGGTGGTGTGAAGTCGCCGCCGCCGTCCCCGAGCCCGCTCGCGGTCGTATCGTCGCCGCCGCTCCCGCCGCCGCTCCCGCTCCCGCTGCCGCTCCCGCTGCCTGAGCCGTTGTTGCCGGAGCTCGCCCCACCACCCCCGCCGGAGCACCCACCGATGGCCGCCGCCGACGCAAGCAAACCCAAACCGACCAGCCCAACAAGCTTCTTCGTCGAGAGCTTCAAAATGACCTCCCAATGGGGGGCGCAACAGTGCGCAACGACGGATGCTACCAGAGGCAAGTCTCCACGGATGCGATCAGCATGAATTATTTGAATGCGACCGGAGGTAGACAACCAACCACCGTTGTCGTCCCCTGTGCCTTGTCTGCGACGATCGACTCGCGATCTGGGACAGGCTCCCCCAAGGAGCGAGGACATGGCCGCGCGCGGGTGGACGGGCGCGGCGCGCGACAAAAAGGGTCCGGACGGCCCGGCGAGACCACCCTCGGGTACACGCGACGAGCGCCGCGCACCCGCGCGCGCTCCTTACGTAAGGACTACCTGCAAAGCGCGAAGCTCAGGACGAGGCCTTCGACGCGACGAGATCGCGCGCCGCCGCGAGCAGGCGCTCGCGCGTGTTCGCCTCGGGCTCCTCGGTGACGAGCTCGACAAGGCGCTCCAGGATTTCCCCGACGAGCTTGCTGGGCGGAATGCCGAGCTCCTTCATCAGCACACTCCCGTTCACGGCGAGATCCTTGGCGGACAGCGCCGCTCCCGCGGCGAGCATCGCCTCCACGCGCGCCCGGAGACGCCCTATCGAGGCGATGTCCTCGGACGCGTCGCGCCCCTTGCCGAGCGCGTCCGCCACGCCGATCTCGTAGAGATCCGGCGCGAGCCCCGGGCTCACCCGCCTGAGCCACCGGCGCACCGCCGCGTCCGTCCAGGTCTCGTCGTAGCAGATCAGGTGGTGCCGGATCAGCGCCACGATCCGCGCCCGCTCGTCGTTCGAGAACCGGAGCCGCGCGAGGATCGGCTCGGCCATCTCGGCGCCGACCCGCTCGTGCTCGTAGAACGTGTAATCGCGCGTCTTGTCCGAGAACGCGCGCGTCCGCGGCTTGCCGATGTCGTGCATCAGCGCCGCCACGCGGAGGATCGGCTCCGGCTTGCACGCGTCGAGGCAGGCCATCGCGTGCCCCCACACGTCGAACGCGTGCCAGCGGTTCTGCTCGCACCCGACCGACTCGATCATCTCCGGGCAGGTGATCCCGAGCAGCTCCGTCCGGCGCATGATCTCGAACGCCACGCTCGGCCGGCGCGCGCGCATCGCCTTGAGCCACTCGTCGCGCACCCGCTCCGCGCTCACGCAGCGGAACGTCTGGTGCGACCGCGCGGTGCCCATGGCCCGCTCCGTCTCCGGCTCGATCGACCCCTCCAGCGTCGCCGCGAAGCGCGCCGCGCGCAGCACCCGCAGCCCGTCCTCCGCGAAGCGCTCGTTCGGGTCCCCCACCGCGCGGATGACGTTCGCGTCGAGGTCCTTCCGGCCGCCGAACGGATCGATCAGGTGCCCGTCGACCGGATCGAGCGCGATCGCGTTCATGGTGAAATCCCGCCGCGCGAGGTCGGCCGTGATGTCGTCCACGAACTCGACCCGGTCCGGCCGCCGCCCGTCGGTGTACGTCCCGTCCCCGCGCAGCGTCGTGACCTCGTACGGCACGCCGCGCACGAGCACGGTCACCGTCCCGTGCTGGATCCCGGTCGGGATCACCTTCCGGAACGCGGCCACGACCTCATCCGGCCGCGCGTCGGTCGCGACGTCCCAGTCCTTCGCGGGCTGGCCGCGGAGCAGGTCGCGCACGCAGCCGCCGACGATCCAGCCGCGCTTGCCGCGCTCGCGGAGGCGGCGGCAGATGCCGAGCACGTCCTCGGGGACGAGGGTGATGAGGTGATCTACCTGGGTCACCACCGCGGCTTATCACGGAGCCCGGAGCGCGGGCCACGGGCCGCGCGGGCGCTCACTTCTTCTCTTTGGCCCAGGGATCCCGGACGTCCGAGCCCTTCGGCGTGCGGGCCGTCGACGGCGTCGCCGGAGGCCTGCCCCCGCCCGGCCTCGCCTTCTGCCCGCCCTTGTCGTCGACCTCGACGAGCTTCACCAGCTTGCTCGGCTCGGTGCCGTCGAGCACCACCGTGCTGGGGACGTACCCCTCGGCCCGGATGTCGATCGTGACCGTCTGCCCCTGCTCGACGTCGATGCTCGCCGGCAGCCTCAGCTCCACGCCGTTGCGGTAGCCCACCGCCGTCTCCGGCACCGCGGCCAGCGCGACCACCGTCTTCGGGACCGGCGGCGGCTCGGGCGCCGGCCTGGCCGCGGGCGCCTCCGTGACCGCCGGCTTCGGCGGCGGCGCGGCGTTGTGGCTGGCGGACCCGCTCCCGCCGATCACGAAGATCGCCGTCACGATCCCCACCGCGGCCGCCGCGCCCGCGACCCACACGTAGCGCGGCCACGGCGAGCGCGGGGGCGACGGCGGCGTCGCCGGGACGATCACCTTCGACGTCTTGAAGTAGTCGTGCGGCACGTTGAAGCCGCCCGACCGCGCCATCATCTCCGCGACAGCGCCCGGCACCCCGCCGCCCTTCACGCGCTCGAGGTCCTCGTGGAGCTCGCTCATCGTCTGGTAGCGCGACTCCGGCTTCTTCGAGAGGCACTTCAGGATCACCGCCTCGAGCCCGGGCGGGCAGTCCGGCCCGCCGACGAGCGCGCGGATGGGGACCGGCGCCTTGTACATGTGCTGCGTCAGGATCCCCATGAAGTTGTCGGCGTTGAACGGCAGCTGCCGGCTCACGAGCTCGTAGAGCATCACGCCGAGCGAGTAGATGTCGGTCCGGTGATCGATCGGCGCGCCCGCGGCCTGCTCCGGGGACATGTAGTGCGGCGTCCCGAACACCGCGCCCGCGCGCGTCAGCTTGGTCGTCGTGCTGGTCGACACCTTCGCGATCCCGAAGTCGAGGATCTTCACGAAGTTCGGATCGCTGCCGCGCGGCACCACGAACACGTTGTCCGGCTTGAGATCGCGGTGGATGATGCCCGCCTCGTGCGCGGCCGCGAGCCCCGCGGAGAGCTGCAGCGCGATCTGGCAGATCCGGTCCATCGGCAGCTCGTTCGGCGAGTCGATGAGCTGCGCCAGGCTCACGCCCTCCAGGTACTCCATCACGAAGTACGTGGAGCCGTCCGGCAGGTCGCCGAAGTCGGAGATGTCGACGATGTGCGGGTTGCCGATGCTCGACGCGGCGCGGGCCTCCTGCACGAAGCGCTCGAAGATCTCGCGGTCCCGCGCGAGCTCCGCGCGCAGCACCTTCACGGCCACGCGCTTGTCGATCACCTTGTGGCGGGCGAGGTAGACGTACCCCATCCCACCCTCGCCGAGCAGCCGCTCGATCTTGTACCGGTGGTCGAAGGTCGTCCCGATGTACGGGTCCTTGGCGCCGGGCGGCCGCCGCTCGCGCGGCTCGACCTCGTCCGGCGGCGGGATCTCCAGCGACGGCTCGGCCTCGCTCACCGGCGCCGCGCTCGTGCGCCCGCCGACCTCGTCGGCGTCGGGCTCGCTCTGCCGCGCGAAGCGCGGGGTCTTCTGGCGCAGCGGCGGCGGCGCGGCGAAGCTCGGCGCCTCGCTCGCCGGCCCCTCGACCCAGCCCGACCTGGAGGGCCTCGACGACGGGCGGACCTCCACGTCCACCTGCACGTCGTCGCCGGCGCCCTCGGGCTCTTCGGACGGCATGCTCGCGGCCGCCACGCCGGACGAGCGCACCCCGACGGACGGGCTGGTGGGACGCGACACCGGCCCCTCCTCGAGCGCGCTCTCGTCCTCGGTGAAGACCCTGCTGCGCGCGGTGTGGTGCTCGTTCTTGGTGGCGCTCATGAAAGGCTCGCGGGCAGAGGTACACGCCACATGCCGCCATCTGCGGCAGGGCTGGATTCTAGCAGGCGTTCGGTCCGGGAAGCGAGGCCCAGCGAACGCCGCGCGCGAAAGTCCAACGGCCCGCGGGGCTCGTCTCGTGGGCGGCCGCGCCGCGGCCCAGCGTGCCGCGCGCGCCGCGTTCTGCTAGGAGGGCACCGCGATGAGCTACCCCATCGAGGTCGCGCTGCGATACCTCGGCTCCAAGAAGCGCGCGTTCATCTCGGTCGGCACCATCTTCGCGATCCTCGGGGTCGCGCTCGGCGTCGCGGCGCTCGCGACCGTGATGAGCGTGACCGGGGGTTTCCAGGCGGAGTTCCGCGAGAAGGTCCTCGGCGTCAACGCCCATGTCCTCGTGATCAAGTACTCCACGGATTTCCGGGAGTACCGCTCGATCATGGATCAGGTCGCCAAGGTGCCCGGCGTGATCGGCGTCGCGCCGTTCAGCATCAACCCCATGATGCTGACGCACGGCGACGCCACGGCGACAGGCGTCCTCGTGAAGGGGGTTGACCCGGCCAGGAGCCTCGGCGTGGGCGCCGACGGCGCCGGCGCGCCCGTGCTCGACCTGCCGCGCCACATCCTCCCGGGCGGCGATCTCACCGGCCTGCGCCGCCCTGGCGCGAAGCCCCCCGAGCGCGCGGCGCCGCCGTCCTTGCCGGAAGTCCCTGCCGTGGAGGCGGACGCGGGCGTGACCGGCGCGCTCGAGCCGCCGGACGCCGGCGGCGAGATCGATCTCCTGAAGGCGTACGAGGCGCGCATCCTGGAGGACGAGCGCGCCGCCGCCGCGCGCGACGCCGGGGCCGAGCCCGCCCCGAGCGCGGCCGATCTCGACGGCGCGGCGGACGCCGGGGCCGACGAGGGCGCGGCGGGCGACGAGGTGGACGACGCCGAGGTCGCGGTCGCCGCGGGCGCCCCGCGCGGCTCGATCGAGCCGGAGGGCGGCTACGGCAGCGTGCTCCCCGACGACGACGAGCTACCCCCCGAGGTCGATCCCGATCCCTGCGCCGACAAGGAGCAGATCGCGCGGATGCCGGGCATCGTGATCGGCGCCGTGCTCGCGAAGAACCTGTCCCTGGAGCTCGGCGAGTGCGTCACCGTGACCTCGCCGACCATCGGCTTCTCGTTCTCGAACGGCGCCATCAAGCCGCCGGTCGCCAAGCGGTTCCGGGTCATCGCGATCTTCGAGGCCGGCTTCGAGCAGTACGACACCAAGCTGGCGTACGCCGATCTCTACGAGACGCAGGCCTTCTACGACCACGGCGACACGGTGACCGGCGTCGAGATGAAGGTCGACGACATCGACGACGCCAGCACCATCGCGCGCGAGATCACGAACCTCCTCAGCAACGGGCTCTATTACACGATGGACTGGGAGGAGCTGAACCACGGCCTCTTCACGGCGCTGCGCATCCAGCAGATCGGCATGAGCGCGGTGCTGGCGCTCATCATCGTGGTCGCCGCGTTCACCGTCATCGCGACGCTGATCATGGTGGTGCTCGACAAGAAGAAGGAGATCGCGGTCCTGAAGGCGATGGGCGCGACCGACGGCGCCATCCTGCGCATCTTCCTCTACCAGGGCGGCATCATCGGCGTCGCCGGCACCTCGCTCGGCCTCCTGCTCGGCGTGGTGGTGTGCAAGGGCCTCCTGGTCTACGGCTTCCCGCTCGACCCGAAGGTGTACTTCATCTCTCGCCTCCCGGTGCAGGCGCGCCCGCAGGAGTTCCTGATCACCGGCGCCATCGCCATCCTGATCTGCCTCGCGGCCACGATCGTCCCGAGCCTCTACGCCGCCCGCCTCCGCCCCGCCGAGGGCTTCCGCTCGCAGTGATTTTCCCCCCGAGAGGCCCGCGAGAGGCCCCCGAGACGCCCCCGAGAGGCCCCCCGGGAGGCCCCCGGGAGGCGGGGGGAGCTACCGCCGCGACGCCGAGTAGAGCTTCTGCTCCCCGTCCTTGTCCGAGGCGAGGTACAGCGTGCACTCGTCGGGCGAGAGCGACGGCGTCATGACGGCGTGCGACGGATCCAGGTTCGACAGCAGCATCCTCGCCGTCTGCCCGGCCACCGGGAGCCCGTCGGGGCCGAGCTTCACGTAGAAGCTCCGGAGCACCGACGCCGCCGCGCAGTCGCCGCGCGGGCTGTAGAGCGACTGGAAGAAGAGCACGCCGCCGTCCGGCGTCACCCACGGGGCGAGGTCGTCGCCCTGCGCCGGGCAGTTGCCCGGCAGGGTGATGTCGAGCGCCTGCGCCCCCGCGTCGTGGGCGCGCATGGTGACGAGCCGGCTCGTGGTCCCCCCGTCGTCCTGGTGCTTGATCATGAACCAGTACCGGTAGGGGCGAGCGGCGTGGGCGACCGCCACCGAGTAGCTCCCCGCGTCCTGGTTGAACGTGTCGAGCGTCACCGCGTCGGTCGCCTCGAGCGCATCCGCGACGATCAGATTCCGCGGGCTGCCCGGCCCGGCGAGGAAGCGGTCGAGGAGCAGCGAGCCCTGCGGGAACCCGTCGCGCGGCGAGAGCGCGTCCACGGGCAAGAGGAGCGGCCCCGACTCCGCCTGCGGGGAGTTGACGAGCGTGCTCACGACGGCCTCGCCCCCGGTCCACGGCAGACCGGTGGCCGAGGCGATCTGCCGGTCGTTCGCGGAGCCGAAGCCGGCCACGTAGACGAGCCGCAGCGCTGCCCCGCCGGCGCCGCCCTGGCCGCCTCCGCCGCCCTGCCCACCCGCGCCGCCCTGACCGCCCGCGCCGCCCTGCCCACCCGCGCCGCCCTGGCCCCCTGCGCCTCCCCCAGCGGGCTCGACGCGCACGCGCGGGAACGCCGGCGATGTCCCCTCGACATCGATCTCCTCCAGCGCGCCGTACGACAGCGCGCCGCCGCGGTCGCTGCAGCGCACGCAGGTCTCGCTGGCCGTGCAGAACTCCCCGTCCCTGCAGGCGCTGCAGCCGCCCTCGCCGCCCCCTCCCGAGGTCGACGTGCTGGACGACGTCGCGCTGGCGCCGCCCTCGCCGCCGGCGCCTCCCCCGGCGCCGGCGCCGCCGGTCCCCGAGCTCGACGACGTCGACGAGGTGGACGCGGGGCCCGCCGTGAAGGGCTCGCCGCAGCCGCACAGGGCCGAGGCCGCGGCCAACGAGAGGGTTCCGTAGAAGCGAAGCGTGCGCACCCGAGCTGCCTCCTGCCGTGATCCCGCCGCGCGGAGCAGGCGCGCGCCCGGGTCAAGTTGCCTTGTTGTAGTCCGTGTCCTCGAGAAGGATGACGTTCGTCTTCGAGCGGGTCTCGCCGACGCTGGTCACGTAGACCGCCGGCTTGTCCTGCACCGGGCACACCTTCTCGCACGCCCCGCAGCCGATGCACAGCGAAGGATCGACGTGCGGACGCTGCACGTGGACCATCTTCATCGGCGGCTCCTTGCCGTGCTCCGCGGCGACCGGCTCCCGCTTCGGGATGTCGACCTCCTCGACCCAGATCGCCTTGGGCGACGTCGGGCAGAACTCCTCGCAGACGATGCACGGCACGCTCATCGACCACGGCAGGCAGCGCCCCTGGTCGTAGAACGCGGTGCCGATCGAGATCGGCTTCTGGCCGATCCCCATCTTCTGCTCCTCGGTGATCTTCTGGATCGCGCCGGTCGGGCAGACGTCGCCGCAGAGGACGCACGAGTGCTCGCAGTACCCGATGCGCGGGATGACGATCGGCGTCCAGAGGCCCTCGACGCCCGCCTCGAAGAACGCGGGGTGGATCGCGTTGTTCGGGCAGACCTTCATGCACTCGGCGCACCGGATGCAGCGCTCGAGGAACTCGCGCTCCTCGACCGAGCCCGGCGGCCGGATGACCCGGTGGTCGTAGTTCGCGTCGAGCACGTCGGCGATGCGCGCCGTCGGGATCATCACCGCGCCGGCGGCGGCGGTCGCGAGGGCGGTGCGGCGGCCCGTGTCGGGCTTCACGAGGGCGCTCGTCCGGTTCGGGAGGAAGCGGAACTTGATGACGTCCTCGGGGCACGCGTTCTCGCAGTTGAGGCACATGTGGCACTCGTCCTGCCGCCACTTCACGCCCCCCTGGGGCGAGTCGGCGCCCTGGCAGTGCACGAGGCACAGGTTGCAGTCGGTGCACTTCGCGTGGTCCTTCTGCATCCCGAAGAGCGCGAAGCGCGCGAACACGCCGAGGAAGGCGCCGAGCGGGCAGAGCACGCGGCACCAGAACCGCGGGATGAAGCGGTTCATGAACAGGATCGCGACGAACAGGATCCCGACGAACCACGTCTGGTGGAAGTAGAACTGCTTCGTCTGCCACACGCTGGAGGCGAGGAAGTCCTGCGCGTGGTCCGCGGCGAACTGCACCGGCCGGCTCCCGGTCCCCGTCGCGGCGCCGGTCACCACGCTCGCGACGTACTGCGCGGCCGGGATGACGGCGAGGCCGATCGCGCGGACCGCCACGCAGATCGGGTCGAACAGCCCGCCGATCACGCTGCCGGCCGCGCTCGCCGCGAGGAAGGCGTACATGAGGTAGTACTTCACCCGCTGCCGCGTGTACGTCTTGTTCGCCTCGACGCGCTTGCCGCCCTTGCCGTAGCGCGACGGGAAGATCCACCCGAAGAAGTGGTGGAGCGTCCCGAAGGGGCAGATCCAGCCGCAGAACACGCGCCCGAAGACGAGCGTCAGCGCGAGGATCCCGATCGACCAGAGCAGGCCCCGGTAGACGGTGTGCGTCGAGAGCAGGGTCATCGCGCCGACGAACGGGTCGGCCAACAGGAAGCCCTCGACGGGCAGCGGCAGGCGGACGCGCGCCTCGGACGACGCGAACGAGCCGCGGAAGCCGGTCTGGAACAGGAAGTAGAGGAACAGCCCGAGGCAGCCCGCCTGCACGGCGCGGCGCACCCAGACGAGCACCTGGATCGTCTTGCGCGCCGGCAGCCCCGAGCCGGACCGGCGCTTCGGCGCGGGCCGGACGATCGCGCGCGCCCTGCGCAGCAGCGCGGTCCACGGGGCCACGCGAGTGGCCGCCGCGGCGGGAGGCGCCGCTGCTGTCGTGGGCGGCGCGGCCGCCGCCGCGGGGGCCGCCGCCGCTGCAGCGGCGGCCGGGCGATGCGCCGGCGGGGCCGGCGTCGGGTCGGGATTTGCCATGAGTACTACACCTCGGCGAGCCGCAGGTTCTGCCAGTGCATCGTGCCCAGGCCCCGCTCGTGGCCCATCTTGAGGTACGGGATCTCCTCGGGCTTGCGGCCGATGAGCTGGCACCCGTACGCGTCCGCGGCGACCTGGTCGGTCGTCGCGATGATCGTGTGCATGTCCTTCGCGTCGGCGACGTTCCCGCCCTGCGGGCCGTTGCGCATGAGGACGCGCACGGCGTCCACGATGGTGAGCGTCGGCTGGATGAACGTCGCGAGGTCGGCGATGGAGACGTCGATGTTCTGGTGGAGCCGGTTGCGCCGCCCGCCGAGCGCGCCGTACCAGTTCTTCATCGCGGCGGTGTACTTCGACAGGTTGTGGTGCTTCGCGATCGGGACGTTGATCACCTTGTCCGCGTTGACGAGCGGCGTGTAGACGGGCCACTCGTCGAGCACCTCGCCCTTCAGGCGCATGCCGCGGAAGCGGTGCTCCGCAGGGATGACGACCTCGGCGCCGACGTCGTACGCGGCCTTCCAGATGCCGGAGCGCTGGAAGCAGCGGTTCGGCTCGTTGCACGAGGCGTCGGTCACGATGACGCTCTTGGCGCCGGCGTCGTACGCGAGGCGCACCACCTCGGCGACGACCTTCGGGTTGGTGTTCGCCGCGTGGATGGGCGTGCGATCCCAGCCGATGTTCGGCTTCACGACCACGACGTCGCCGCGCGAGATGAAGCGGCGCATCCCGCCGAGCGCGTCGACGGCCTTGCGGACCAGGGCGGCCGGGTCCGGGCTGCCCTCGGCGAGCGCCTCGGCGCCCGCGCGGGCGACCACGAGCTGGGGCACGCCGTCGGGCGCGTCGCGGAGCCGGTAGTCCCGCGTCTGCGGGCGCTCCGCCGCGACGGCGGCGGCGCCGCCTTGGTCCCACCGGGCGGCAGCGACGCCGCCCGCGCCCCCGAGGACGAGGCCTGCCGCGCCCAGCCGACGCAGCATTTCACGTCGAGAGATGTCACCCATGGCCCTCGCCTTCCTGGCCTTACGGATAGCCTCCCCAGGCTGTCGCCACAAGCAGAGGCGGCCCGGCCACAGCGACGTCCATCGCCTCCACCGGCCTTCCAGCGGAGGCGCTCAAGGAGGAGCGGCGGTGGACGGCGCAGAGCTCGCTGGGCTCGCCGGCGCCGCCGGAGTGCCCGTGGCGGCGGCCGGGGCGCCCGCGCCCGCGCTCGCCGGCGGCTGCGGCGGCTGCGGCGGCCCGCCGCTCGCGGCGGTCGCCGGCGGTTTCCCCGGCGAGGGCGGCGCCTCGTAGGGATCGGCCGCCTCGGTCCTCAAGCGGTCGCGCTCTGCGATGCAGCTCGCGCGCTCCGTGTCGCAGGCGGCGCGCGCCTGCGTGGCGGCGGCGAGCTCGGCGGCGCGCTGCTCGGCGAGCGCCTTGGCCTCGTCGCGCTCGGTGACGAGCGCCGCGCGCGCCTTCTCGGCCTCGGCGAGCCGCTCGCGGTCGGTGAGGCTCGCCTTCTCCGCGGCCGCGGCGCGATCCTCCGAGGTCTTGAGGCGCGCCGCGTGGGTCGCGTGCAGCGACTGGATCTGGCGCGCGTGCTCCGCCTCGGTCGCGGTGCCGCTCTTCTGGAGGCTGGCGAGCGTCTCGTTGAACTCCGCGCGGTCCTGCTCGCGAGCGCTGCGGCACGCGCTCACGTCGGACTGGGCGATCTGGTGGGACGCGACGCAGGTGTCGAGCTTGTCGAACGACTCGGCCCCCATCTGGCGCGCGCGATCGAGCTCGTTCGCGAGCCGCAGGGTCTCGCGCTTCGAGACGCCGAGCAGCACGACCGCGCAGCCGATGAGGGTCATCGCGCCGGCGGCGATGCGCACGCGCAGGTACGACGTCTTCTGCTTGAGGCGCAGCCGCTCCGCCTCGCGCTCGGCCTCGCGCTCCGGCTCGAGCAGCACGTCGAGCTCCTCGGCGAGCTGGGTCATCGTCGGGCGCTCGTGCGGGTCGATGGCGAGCCACCGCTTGAGCGCCTCCTGGAACAGCTGGCGGGGGCGCCCGGTGAGGTCGGGCAGCGCGTTGTCGGCGAGCGGCCTGTCGGCGCGGATCTCGTGGGCCTGGACCAGCTCGGTGCGCGTCTGCGCGGACTCGCCCGGGAAGTCCCTGGGGTTCACGAGCGAGTAGAGGAGCGTCGTGGCGAGCCCGTACGTGTCCATCTTCTCGGTCAGCGGCACGACGCCGGGGAAGCCGTTCAGCGCGCGGATCTGCTCGGGCGAGGCGTAGAGCGCGGTGCCCGCGCAGAAGGAGGCCTCGCGCTCCGCGGCCACGCCGAGGTCGAGCAGGATGGGGTGGACGCGGCCGGCGAACTTCGCGAGGAAGATGTTGTCCGGCTTGACGTCCTGGTGCCGGAGCCCCGCGGCGTGGAGCGCCTCGAGCCCGCGCGCGACGGCGAGGAAGATGTCGTGCGCCTCGCGCATGCCGAGGGGGCTGCGCTCGAGGCGCTGCGCGAGCGTCTCGCCCTCGTAGACGGGCATGGTGAGCCACACGTAGTCGGCGTTCATGCCGTGGTCCTTGAGCTGGACGACGTGCGGGTGGCCGACGGTGGCGAGCATGACGAGCTCGCGCTCGACGTTCCGCATCGCGTACAGCGAGCGGGGCATGAGCTTGAGGGCGACCTGGTGCTCGGGGACGTCGATGCGCTGGGCGACGTACACCTTGCCGAACATGCCCTTCCCGAGGAGGCGTCCGAGACGGTAGAGCCCGCCGACGAGCTGGCCGACGTCCGGGAGGATGGAGGGGTCGCGGCTGGGTCTGTCGGGATCGTCCGTCCCGCCCCGGGACGTTGTGCGCACCAGGCTCGACGGGTCCGCCACCGTGACGGCGAACGCGTGAACGATCGTGGTGCGGAGGTTCGGGTCGACGATCGGCACGGCGGTTGCCAGGGTAGCGGAAGGGTCGCGCGCTGAGAAAAAAGCCGGCAGACGGGAGACGGCGGGCGCCGGGATTTTATTCGCGGATCCCGGCATGCAGGGTCAGGCTGCGGGCTCCGACGCTGGAGCGACGCCGATCACCCGGACGCCGCTGGCGTCGGGGCCGGGGGCGGAGAAGAGCGGCGCAGCTCACTCCACCGCAAGACGCGGCGATCGCCCGCGGAGGGCGCTCCAGACGGCCAGTACCAGGACCTCTTCGCGCCGGGCGTCGTAGGTGTAGTAGACGAGGCTCCCTCGTCTGGCGGGCTGCCTCTTTCGTGAGCCGGATGCGGGCTCGCTTCATCCGCGAGCCGGCTCGAGGCGCGCGATCTCGGCCAGGAGATCGTCCGCGTCGATCGTCCCTTCACGCGCGCTCGCCAGCGATCTCTCCAGCGCCTCATCGAGGCGAGCCCGCTCGTCTTCGTCCAGGTTGTCGTTGTCGGCGACGACGAGATCGATCACGGTGCCCTCGGCAAAGCTCGTCGGCTCGTCGAGCACCAGCCGGCCGCCCTGAACCTTTGCTCGCAGCGCGCTCATACCGGCAGCGTACCACCGCGAGCCCGCGCCAGGTAGCTCACGCGGTCGGGGAGGAGCGCCCGCGGCTCAGCCCCCGAGGGGCGCGGCAGGCACCTCCGGTGAGGGCGCCGCCGGCGACGGTGACGCCGGTGAGGGTGGCGCCGCCGGGCCGGGCTGCGCCTTGGCCCGGCGGGCCGCGGCGCGCTTGCGGCGCTCGTAGGCGCTCGTCACCTCGCGCGCGATCTCCGGCTGGCCGCGGAACACGAAGCGCGCCGCGGACCGCACCAGGCCCATGCGCTCGACGAGCAGCGCCGCCAGCTTGTTGCGGAGCTGCAGGGCCTCCTGCGCTTGCCTGGAGATCGCCTCCGCCTGCGCCGGCCGGCTCCGCAGCTCGGCCGCCACGGCGCGCGCCTCGTCGAGGTGCTCCGCCTTGAAGCCGCCGAGCCCGTCGAGCGCGTCGCGGTGCTTCTCCCCGAGGAGCGCGTAGTCGTCCAGCGCGCTCGCCAGCGCGTCCGCCGTGTCGGGATCCGCCGCGTGCGCCGCGTCGATCCGGGCCAGCATCTGGTCCTTCTCGTCCTCGACGCCGTCGTCGAAGTAGAAGCTCAGCGTCGCCCAGATCTCGCCGAGCAGGAACTTCCCCCGCTCGCGCGGGCTCTTGTTCGTCTCGACGGTCAGCAGATACCGCGTGTGCGCCTCCTGCGTGGCGCGCTGCAGGGAGAGGATCTCGTCCCCCGTCCTCGGCCCGAGGCGCGCCGCATCTCCCTTCTTGCTGTCCTTCGGCACCGCCGACTCGAGGCCCAGGCGGGTCACCCGCTTCTGGGCGTCGATCTGGGTCTTCCAGTGCTTCTCGAAGAACTTCGCCACGTCCACCGCCTCCCCGAGGAGCACGTGCAAGGGCAACGTGAGCGCCGGAAGCTCGGCGGCGCTCATCTGCTGCACGACGTCGGACCACTGCTCGATATCGCTCTTCTTCTTCGTCATGTCGACCTCCCCTGGGCTGCGGCGCCGGACGTCGCGTCCGGCCCGGCAATCCCGGGCATCCATTCGAGAGAGCCCTGGCTCGGACTCCCCTTCCCAAGGACCTGAGCCCGTGACTCCCGCGCTCTCGCGCCACGAACCGCCCAGAGCGGGTCATGAAGCGCGCGAGACGCGGGAGCCACGCGGCAGGGCGACAAGGATCCACGTCCCGTGCCTGGACGACACGGCGCCAGGGACACGCGAAGACTCGCCGGCGTGTCCCTGGCGCTTCACGACGTGTCCCTGGCCGCGTTCTGCGCGTCCCTGGCGGCTCACCTCTTGTCCCTGGCGACGATATCCATGTCCCTGGGAAGAACATCGCCGATCGATATCGATGCTGCCGCTTGTCCCTGTCGGCCTGTTCCCCGTCCCTGCCCCTCATTCCCATGTCCCTGGCGCCGCTCGACAGACAGCGGCATGACCATCGCTGGCGATTCGCCTGGATGGTCCTTGTGGATTATTGCGACGAGGGCTGTCGATTCCGGGGCGTCGCTCGCGACGAGAGGTCACACGCGGCGGGAGCGGGGGGCGCGGGCGTCGTCATCGGATGCGCAACAACGCAATCCCTTGCGCAAGGGCAGAGGCGACAGGAGAGGTCGTCGCGGAGGTCGCGTGCCCCGGAAGAGCAAGCGCCTGGCGAGGGAGGGTTTGGGGAGGAGGCCGGCGCTCGCGGCGCGCTCCGGCGAGCGCGCCGCGACGGGATGCGGCGGCTTACCTCGTGAGGCGCGCTCGCGGAGCGGGGCGGCGGGCTGGCCGGCGCCGCGCTCCGAGCAGCGAAAGGAGCAGGAGCCACGGGGCGCCGCTCGCGCCTCCGGGGAGGCGCGCCGTGCTGCACCCGCCGCCATCGCCGTCGCTCTCGGGCGTCGAGGCGCCGGTGCTGGCCTGGCCGGAGGACCCGACGCCGGCGCCGCCCGCGCCCGAGGGGCCCACTCCGGCCCCGGTGCCGGCGCTGGACGTGCCGCCGCCCGCTTCGCCGCCCGCACCCGAGGCGCTGCCTCCGGCTCCGTCTGTGCTGGACGCGCCGCCCGCGCCCGAGGCGTCGCCCGCGCCGCCTTCGCCGCCATTCGACACGCTGCCTCCGGCGCCGCCAGCTCCGGCGCCGAGCTCGCCGCCGGAGCCCCCCTCGCCACCAGCGCCTCCCTCCGCGGGCATGCACACGCCGCGCGCGCATACCCCCTCTCCGGGGGAGACCTCGCCAGGCACGTACAGCAGCGCCGAGCAGTCGTCGGCCTCACGCGTGCAGGCGGTCAGCAGCACGCGGCCGTCAGCGAGCCGGACCGCCCGTTTGACTGGGAACTCCTGCGCGAGCGGGGGAGCCAGCGACCAGGTCTCGCTCGACGGGTCGTACAGCAGAGCGCCAGAGGCCTCGAACGGGGGATAGTCGCTGTAGTAGCCGGTGACCAGCACCCTGCCATCGGCGAGGAGCACGGCGCTGCTGGCCTCGAAATAAGCGTTGGGGCCCCTCCTCCAGGTGTTCGTCAATGGGCTGTAGACATGCACCTGATACCATCCGCCCTTGCCGTTGTTCACCACGAGGACCTCGCCGTCCGGGAGCAGCGTGGCCGAGTGCACCAGGTCCGTATTCGCGTACGGGATGGATCCGCCGCTCCAGGTGTCGGTCGACGGGTCGTACGCCTCGGCATCGAAGTAGTGCCCGTTGGCGCCGACCACGAGGACCCGGCCGTCAAGGAGCGTCGTTGCCGTGAAGCGCGAGCGGGGCCGGTTCATCGGGGCCACGGGCGTCCAGGTATCCGCGACGGGATCGTACACTTCCGCGCTCCTCTCGATGGAGGTCCCGGCGCTGCCGCCGGCGACGAGGACCTTGCCGTCGGAGAGCGGCGCAGCCGCGAGCCATCCGCGCGCCACGTTCATCGGCGCGGCCGAGGTCCAGACGCCCGTCGCCGGGTCGTAGCGCTCCGCCTCTGCGGTCGCCGCGATCCCGCCCGTCACGAGCACGGTGCCGTCCGGGAGCAGGACGGCCGCGTGGTAGGCCCGCGCGCGCAGCATCGCGCCCGTCGGCGCCCACGTGTCGCTCGCGGGGTCGTAGCGCACGGCGCTGCTGACGTCGGTCCCGCTCCCGTCCGGCGCGCGCGCCTGGCCGCCGGTGATGAGCACGGTGCCGTCCTGGAGGAGCGTGGACGCGTGCCCGGGGACCAGAGCATCCCCGGCGGGGGCTGCCGGGATCCAGGCGCTCGACGTCGGGTCCGGGCAGGAGGCGCCATCAGGCCCGGCGGTCGAGCCCGGGCAGAACCCGCGATCGCACGCGCCCGCTGCATAGCAGCTGCTGAGCGCGTGGCAGATCTTTGGCACGCCCTGCATGCAGGCGCCTGCCTGGCAGGCATCGCCCAGCGTGCACAGGTCGCGGTCGTCGCAGGGCAGGCCGTCGGGGTGCGCGGACTCGACGCAGGCGCCCGTGGCGGCGTCGCAGGCAGAGGCCATGCACTGGGCCGAGGCCTCGCACACGACCGGCGCCCCGGGGACGCACGCGCCGCCCTGGCAGGCGTCGCCCTGCGTGCAGGCGTCGCCGTCGCTGCACGGCGTGCCGCCCGGCGAGAGCGCGCGCAAGCACTGGCCCGTCGCGGGATCGCAGGAGGGCGTCTGACAGGCGTCCGCCCCGGCGCAGGCGATCGGATCCGCGCCGACGCATCTGCCCGCCTCGCACGCGTCGGTCCGCGTGCACGCGTCGCCGTCGTCGCACGGCGCGCCGTCGCCCGCGGGCGCGCCGGCGCAGCGGCCCGCCTGGCACGTGTCGGACGCGGTGCACGCGTCGCCGTCGTCGCACGGCGCGCCGTCGCCCGCGGGCGCGCCGGCGCAGCGGCCCGCCTGGCACGTGTCGGCCGCGGTGCACGCGTCGCCGTCGTCGCAGGCCGGCCCGGTGAGCGGCGAGCAGACGCCGTCCTGCGCCGCGCCGGCGGCGACCGAGCAGGCCTCGCAGGCGCCGGCGCACGGCCTGTCGCAGCACACGCCGTCCACGCAGGAGCGCCCGCCGCAATCGAGCGACGAGCCGCACGGGGCGCCGGGAGCGCCGGCGACGACCGCCACGGTGAGCCGCTCGACGCTGTCGTGCGCGTAGAACTGCAGCGCATCATCCGCCCATCCATAGCCGCCCGTGACGAGCACCGTGCCGTCGAGGAGCAGCGTCGCCGTGTGCGCGCCGCGCCCGACGGCCATGTCCGGTCCCGGCGCCCAGGCGTGGATCGCCGGGTCGTAAGCCTCCGTGCTCCGGTAGAAGAAGGTATAAACCGGGGGCGCCGTCTCCCAGCAGGTGGCGGTGCCGCAGGCGGGGCTATCCACCACCATGCCCCCGGTCACAAGGGCGCGGCCGTGCGGGAGCAGCACGGTGCGCTGGTCCGTCACGCCGATGCGTGGCTCCCAGCTTCTCCCCGGCACGTCCGCCCATGCGCCGGTCGCCGGGGTGTACACCTGAGCGACCAGGGAGGAGCCATCGTAAAGGCCGCCGGTCACGAGGATCTCGCCGCCCGGAAGCAACGCGGCGTCGGGACGCCAGACCGCCGCGGGCACGGGCGCGCCGGGCGTCCATGTGTCGGTCGCCGGGTCGTAGATCTCGGGCTGGGTGGTGCCCTCTCCTATCGCGAGGACCTTGCCGTCCGGGAGGGGCGCAGCCGCGTGGTGCCCCTGCGTGTGGCTCATGGAACGCGCGGCGGTCCACAGGTCGAGCGCAGGATCGTAGATGGCGCAGCTCGAGAGGGGGCTGTAGGGAGGCTCCGTGACCCCTCCGGTGACGAGGACCCTCCCGCCGGCCAGAGGTGTGATCCTGGAGGCGATCCTCGGGGTCGGCTCCGGCGGCACGGCTGTCCAGAGGTCCAGGGAATGGCGGTAGATCTCTGCAGCGGCGACCGGCGGGAGGCCGGAGTGCCCGCCGCGGACGAAGACGTCGCCGCTCGCGAGCAGCGTCGCTTCATGATGGACGCGCCCGGTGCCCATCGACGCCGCGGCCGTCCAGGTGTCGGTCGCAGGGTCGTACAGCACGGCGCTGGAGAGCGCTTCGTCCGGCCGTTGCCAGGTCTGCATGGAGAGGCCGCCCGCGACGAGGACCTTGCCGTCGAGCAGGCGCGTTGCTGTGTGGCCCGCGCGCGCGACGTTCATGGGGGCGGCCATGACCCAGGGCCCGAGCGAGACGGAGGGCGCCGTGTCCGCGAGCGGCGCCTCCCCGAGCGGCGGAGCGCCTGGGTCGCCCCCCTCCCCGCTCGCCCGGCCGCACCCGGCGAGCCACGCGAGGCCGATGAACGTCGGCGCGAGCAGCGCGGCGCGGAGGCCGCCGCCTGCCCGCCCGAGGACCGCGCAGGGCCGTGGCCCAGGGCGCGTACGAGCCTGTTCCATGTAGAGATCCATCGCTCTCTCCCCTTGGCGAGATGCGCGACGACCCGCTGGGCCCGAGGAGAGGCGCCAGGTACGCATCTCGGTACCTGGCGAGCTTGGGTGCGCTGGCCCCGCCTGAAATTCACGGCGCGCCGCGCAGAGGCTGCGCCGGCTGGCCCGGCTGGCCCGGGTGAGCGGCTGGCCTGGGTGAGCGGCTGGCCTGGGTGATGCACAGCCCGGTACCGGGCGCGCGGCCGTGAGCAACGGTTCCACCGGCGCGCCGCCAGATCGGGAATCCACGCAAATGCTCGCCAGAACTGCGCTCGTGATCGCCTGTCTGGAGCTCGCCGGGTGCGCCGCGTTCCGGCCGCCGGCGCCGCCGCCCGAGCTCGCCCACGCGCGGGCCGCCATCCGCGCCGCCGAGCGGGAGGGCGCGAGCGCCGACCGGCGCGCGGCCCTGCACCTCGCGCTGGCGAGGAGCGAGCTCGCCCAGGCGCGGCGACGGATCTCGGTGGGCGATCTGGAAGGCGCCCGCTGGCTGCTGCGCAGGGCCGAGGTCGACGCGGAGCTCGCGAAGCTCCTCGTGCAGGAGGAAGGTCTGCGCGACGCGGCGGGCCGCACGCTGGACCAGGCGAGCACGCTCGCCGGGGGGAAGGACCCGTGAGCCGCGCGCTCGCCGCTGCCCCGCTCGCGATGGCCCTCACGCTCGCGGGCTGCGCGAGCAGCGCGGCCGCGCCCCCTCCCGAGCTCCTCACGGCGCGCGCGGCCGTCGTGCGGGCGCAGGAGAGCCCGCTCTCGCCGCTCGCGATCGCCGAGCTGAGGCAGGCCGAGGAGGCGCTCGCTGTCGCCGAGCGCGAGCAGCGCGAGCGCCCGCGCTCGGCGACCGCGCGCGACGCCGCCTACGTGGCGCGGCGGCGGGCGCAGTGCTCGCTGCTCTCATCGCTCGTGCGCGCAAACCAGAGCGCGCTCGTGCGCGCGCGACTCACCGCCGCGCGAAGGCCGCAGACGCGCCGTAACGCGCCGTAACGCGCCGTAACGCGCCGAAAACGCCCCGGCGAGGCGCCGCCGGAGCCGCGGCGGACCGCGGCGGCCGCCGCCGCGCGCGGCGTACCGCCCCGGGCGTCACCCGGGCCCGACGGCTCAGTTTGTCCTGGGATCGACCGATGTTTGGATCCAAGATGCGCGCGGCACGCCTCCGCCGGCGGCGAAAGCGCCCCGGCGGCGGCAACGATCGAAGGGACACCGCGGTCCCGCGGGCGAGGAGAGCGCGATGAAGGAAGGCGCGAACGTGATACTGGTCCCCGTCGACTTCGAGGAGGCCTCGATGAAGGCCATCGAGCTCGCGAAGGATCTCGGCGCGAAGCTCGGGCGCGAGGTCGTGCTGCTGCACGTCTACCAGCTCCCGGTCTACACGTACCCCGGGCTCGAGCCGGCGCTGATGCCCGGGTTCCACGCCGAGGTGAGCGCCGCCGCGTCGCGCGCGGTCCAGCAGCTCGCGGCGCAGACAGGGGGGCTCCGGGCGATCCTGCGCGACGGCGATCCGGCGAACGAGATCCTGGCCACCGCGGAGGACGAGCGGGCGGCCATGATCGTCATGGGCACGCACGGCCGCCGGGGGATCTCGCACCTCTTCCTCGGCAGCGTCGCCGAGAAGGTGATCCGCAAGAGCAGCGTCCCCGTGCTCACCGTGCGCGTCACCGGCTGATCCGGCGCGATCGCCTCGTGGATGTCAGGCCGGCGCTGCTGCCGGCCAGGGCGCGGCCCGGCTCGACCGCGCTCGACGTGGACCAGGACCATCCGGCTTTCGCGGCGCACCTGCGACGCATGGGACTCCTCGCAATGCCGACCCTGTCTGCACGCGATCTCGCGCTCCCGCCGAACCTGATGAGCCTGGCCCGGCTGCCGCTCGCGGCGCTGTTCCCGTTCGTGGCCACGCGCCCCGGCCCCGCCCTCGCCGTCCTCTGCTGCGCCGGGATCACCGACGTGCTGGACGGCTGGCTGGCCCGCCGCTCCGGTCAGGTGACCCGCATGGGCGCGATCGTCGACCCGATCGCCGACAAGGTGTTCGCGCTGGCGGTGGTCGGCGCGCTCCTCCGGAACGGCGTGCTCCCGCTCTGGGGCATCCCGGCGCTGCTCGCCCGCGAGATCCTCGAGCTGCCGCTCGCGCTCTGGATCGCGCTGAGCCGCCGCTTCCGCGGCGCGCGCCTCTCGACCGCGAGCGCGAACATCCCGGGCAAGCTCGCCACGACGGTGCAGTTCGCGGCGGTCCTCACCGCGATCGCGCTGCCCGCGGCGCTGCCCCCGATGCTCGCCGCCGCGGCGGGCGCCGGCGCGGCGGCCGGCGTCTCGTACTGGGCGCGCCAGCTCCGGCGCGCGCCGGGATCGGCGAAGATCCCGCCCGAGGCCGGCGCCTAGGCCGGCGCTCGCCCGAGGCGCGTCGCCTGCGCCCTGGTGTAAGGTCGACCGAGGCAGCGCGTTCTGCGCCTGTCACCGGCTCCACGCTCCGAGGAACCATGCGAAGAACGCTGCCCTCCTGGGCTCTCCTTGCCTTGCTCGCAGGCGCTTCTGCCTGCGCATCCAGCCGCTCCACAGCGAGCGACGCCGCGAGCGCGCCGATGGCGATGGTCGCGCCGCAGGCCATGGCCACAGGGACGCCGACGCAGGATCCGACGACGGGCATGCCCCCGGGCGGCGCGTTCGAAGAGTCGTCGTCCGTCGACCTCGAGACGACGGTGGCCACCGCGGAGTTCGCCAAGGCCGCGCCGCCGCCCGCGGCGATGCCCGCGCCACCGCCGCCGAGCCCCACAGCGCAGGCCGCGGGGCCGGCCAGGCCGGCGCCGACGGGCCCGGCCCCGCAGCCCGCGACGACGCCGACCGGCGCTGCCGCGCAGGGCGCGGCGCAGACCGCCGCCGCGGTGAGCGCGTCGCCCGCGCCGCTCCTCATCTACACCGCGCAGATCGCGATGGCGGTGTTCGAGGTGGGCGCGTCGCTCGGCAAGGTCGAGGCGCTCGCGCAGGAGCTCGGCGGCTTCCTCGCCCGCCGCGACGATCGGACGATCACGATCCGCGTCCCCGCCGCGCGGTTCGACGAGGCGCTGAAGCGCCTCGAGGGGCTCGGCGACATGCTCCAGCGCAACGTGGTCGCGGAGGACGTCACCGAGGAGTTCCTCGACCTCGGGATCCGCATCCGCAACGCGAGGGCCGTGCGCGATCGGCTGGAGAAGCTGCTCGACAAGGCGGTGAAGGTCGAGGAGTCGATCCAGCTCGAGCGCGAGCTCGCGCGCGTCGCCGGCGAGCTCGAGCGCCTCGAGGGGCGCCTCAAGTACCTGCGCGACCGGGTCGCGTTCTCGACCCTCACCGTCTCCTTCCAGCCGCGCTCGACGGAGACGATCACGCCGTCGGGCCCGCGGCTCCCGATCGACTGGCTCAACGAGCTCGGCCTCTCGCGGCTCCTCAACCTGTGACCTGGGCGCTTCCGATGATGAACTCCCTTCGCCACGCCTTCGTCCTCGCCGCCGCGCTCGCCGGCGCGGCGGCGCTGCCCGGCTGCGGCCGGCCCTTCGTGCCCGCGACCCCGCCCGGCTTCGTCGACCTCGGCGATCGCTACGGCGACGACGAGTACCGCGCGACCACCGCCGAGGGGGTGGTGCTCGGGATCCGCGCCTTCGAGAACGATCCGGAGGGCGACCTCGCCTTCTGGTCGCGCGTGATCGAGAAGCGGCTGCGGGAGGGCGGCGGCTACGCGCTGCTCGGCAAGACCGACGTGAAGAGCCGGAACGGCCTGCCGGGCGTCCAGATGCGCTTCGGGCACGACGAGGGGAAGGAGGCGCACCTTTATTACCTCACCGTCTTCGTCAACGAAGATCGGGTCTTCCTCCACGAGGCGGGCGGCAGGAAGGAGCTGGTCGACCGGAACCAGCAGCAGATCGACTGGGCGGTGCGCAACTTCCTGCCCGAGTGACGCGCGCCTGGGCGCGCGCCGCGCCGTCGGCCGCCGCGCAGCGCGAGGGGCGAAAGACCGCCGCGCTTGCTCGCGGAAGCCCTGTTTGCTACCTGGCGGACGTGCGTTCCCGCCCCATGCTCCGCGACGCGCGGCGACGCCGGTCGACCCACGCGATGCTCCTCGCCCTGGCGGCGTCGCTCGGCAGCGGCGGCGCCCTGGCGCACGGCGAGGGAGAGCGGCCGCTCGCGACGGTGCCCGCGCCGCCGCCGGGCGACGGCGCGAAGGCGATGCAGATCCTCCGCGAGATCGAGGCGCGCGTCGCGCAGACGCCCGCGCCGGGCGAGGGCGAGAAGAGCGCCGCCGGCGACAAGGCCGCCGCGGGTGACAGGAGCGCCGGCGACAGGACGCCGGCGAGGAGCACCGCCAAGGTCGTGGCCGAGCCGGCGGCGCAGGCGAAGCAGGCGCTCCAGCGCGCGCACGGCGCGCGGGCGGCGGGCGACCCGACGAACGCGCGGCGGCTCGACGTGCTGGCCCTCGAGTGGGCGGAGACGGCGAGGACGCTGCTGCGCGCCGCCGCGGCGGAGGCAGCGGCGGTGGAGGCGGCCAGGCGGGCGCGCGAGGTCGAGACGAAGCTGGAGCGGGCGCGCGCGCTGCTGGAAGAGACGCAGGCGCGGCGGGGCCGCGCCGCAGCGGAGCTGGAGCGGCTCGAAGCCGAGGCGCGCGAGGCGACCAGGGCGGCGAGCAGCGTGGAGGCGCAGCGGATCGAGGCCGGCAAGAAGGCGGCTTCCAGGGGGGCGGCGCCGGGGAAGCCCGGGGCAGGACAGGCGCGCGGCGCGCAACCGCCCGCGCAGGGCGCCGGGGTGAAGGGCGCCGGGAGCGCCGGCAAGGCGGCTCCGGCGGGCAAGGAGGGCACGCCGTGAGCGCGCGCCGCCTCGCGTCCGTCGCCGCCCTCGGGGCGCTCCTCGCCGCGTGCGCGCCGATCCCGCGGCCCGCGGTGCTCGACGAGCTCGATCACGTCCGCGCCGGGGCGGCCGCGGCGGAGTCGAAGCGGCTCGCGCCGGGCGCGTTCGCCCGGGCGGAGAAGCTCCGCGGCGAGGCGCTCGCCGCGCACGAGCGAGAGGATCAGGCCGGGGCGCAGATCCTCGGCGAGCAGGCCGTCGCCGCGCACGCGCACGCGCACGCGCTCTCGCGGGTGGCCCGGGCCGAGGCGGCCGAGACGGAGGCGAAGGCGCAGAGCTCGACCGGCGAGGCGTCCCTCGCGAGCCTCGAGGCCGAGCAGGCGCGCGTCGCGGCCGAGCTCGACGCGCTCGACATGCGGATCAAGGTCGCCCGCGACGCGCAGCCCGTGGTCCCCTCGGGCAAGGCCGACCCGGATCGCGAGAAGGCCCGCCTCGCCGCGGCGCGCTCGCTCGCGCTCCAGGCCCGCCTGCTGTGCGGCGCGGCGCGCCTCCTGATCGCGCCGACCCGACCCGCGGGCGCGCCGGCGGACAGCGCGGTGCCCGCCGGCGCGCAGCCCGGCAATGCCCAACCGGCCAGCGCGCAGCCCGGCAACGCCGCGCCGGCCAGCGCGCAGCCCGGCAACGCCCAGCCCGCCGGCGCGCAGCCCGGCAATGCCCAGGCGACCGGCGCGCAGCCCGGCAACGCCCAGCCGGCCAGCGCGCAGCCCGGCAATGCCCAGTCGACCGGCGCGCAGCCCGGCAACGCCCAGTCGACCAGCGCGCAGCCCGGCAACGCCGCGCTCGTGGCGCAGCTCGACGAGGCGACCGACGCGATCGGGAAGCTCGACGCGGATCTCGCGGAGACGGTCGGCTCCGGCCGCACCATCCCGGCGCCGATCGACCAGGCTTCCCGCGCGCGGGCGGGCTGCCTCGCTGCGCTGACCGCGGCGCGCCGCGCCGCCACGCCGGTGACGCGCGCGCCCGGCGTCGGCGACGCCCTCCTCGCGGAGCTCTCTGCCGCGGGCACGTGGTCGCCGGTCCGCGACGACCGCGGCATCGTGGTCACGCTCCGCGGTCTGTTCGCCGGCAACGCCCTCACCAAGGCCGGCGAGGCGCGCCTCCGCGAGCTCGCGCGGGTCGCCGCGGCGCACCCCTCGTTCCCCGTCGCCGTGGTCGTGCACACGGACAGGGACGTCAGCGCCAGGGAAGAGCCCGCATGGGCGGCGCGGGCCGACGCCGTGGTCCGCGCCCTCGGCCCCGCGCACGCCGAGGGCCCTCCCGCCGTCCAGCCGATCGCGCCGTTCCTCGCCGGAGCCGCGGCCCCGGTCGTCGACCCGGGCGGCAGCGAGCGCGCCCGCAACGCCCGGGTCGAGATCGTGTTTGTAACCCCCGAAACCCTTTGAGGAGCGATGGTCCCGGCCGATGGAACTCCGCTCCCCCTGGAGAGTCGTTCTCGATGATGCGCTCTTCAACCCTCGCTCGAAGCGAAAGCAAGCCGCTCGTGCTCGCCTGCGCCCTGGCCGCCTCCCTCGCGGGCGCGTGCGAGGAGGACGGCAAGACGTCGCAGAAGCACGCCGCGGAGCTCTGCGGCAAGCTCGCGCCCGTCATCGCGGAGGACGTCGGCCAGGTGCGGACGGGCCTGCCGGCGGGCTCGCAGAAGCTCGCGTCGCTGGTGGACACCGACCCGGGCGCGAACCTGCTCGGGCTCCAGCGGGCGATCGCCGGCGCGCGCGCCTCGGTGAAGGAGCTCGAGTTCGCGAAGAGCACCTTCTTCTCGTTCGCAGACCCGAGCGGCACGGTGCTGCGCAGCGAGGCCGATCCGGACATGCTCGCCAACAGGTCCGTCCTGGCCTCGTTCCCTGAGCTCAGGAAGGTGCTCGAGCCGAGCAGCGGCGTCGTCGAGGCGTTCGGCGAGATGCAGGAGATGCGCGGCGTGCGGAACGGGCCGGATCTCCAGTGGGTCGCGGCGCACCCGGTCCGGGCGGGCGGCGGGGAGCTCAAGGGCCTCTTCGTCACGGGCTGGTCGTTCCGCGCCTACGCGTACCGGCTGCAGGAGGCGGCCAAGCGCGACATCGCCGACATCGCCAAGCGCGACGGGCTGAAGTCGACCCCGCTGCTCTACGTCTTCGCGTGGAAGGGCGCGAAGGCGTACGGCGGGCCGGTGACGCCCGATGTCAACACCGACGCGCTCGAGAAGCTGGACCTGCCGGCGAAGACCGCCTCGGGTCCGTGGAGCGGCACGGTCGAGATAGCCGGTCGCACCTTCGGCGCCGCCGCGCAGCGCACGCCGGAGCTCGCGGCGGACGCGGGCGTCGCCGCGCTCGTGTCGACGCTCTGAGCGCGAGCGCCGGGCCGGCGCGTGGGCGTGTGTACGCGAGCGCCCGGCGCGCCCCGCGGTCCCGGCGCCTGGCGGCGAGCGGCGGCGGGGCCATCGCCCGATCGAGCGAGGCCGTGCTAGGCTGCGGCGATGGCTCGCGCTGCCGAGCTCACCCCCATGCCGGCTTCCATCGATCAGCTTCTCAAGGTCTGCCGCGAGGTCATCGCGCCGCTCATCCGAGCCGACGGCGGTGAGCTCTACATCGTGGCCGTCGAGCCCGACCACCTGACGCTCCACCTGGCCGGCGCATGCTCGGGCTGCCCCGGGGCGATGCTCACCGCGCGCGCGGTGATCGAGCCGGCGGTGCTCGCGGTCGCGCCGTCGGCGCGCGTCGTCGTCACCAACGGCATGCGCGTCCCCGACGGCGCATCGCTCGTCTGAGCGGCGCTCACCCGCTGCGGATACGGGCCCATCTCGACGTCTTCGGTGCTCGGCGTACTGGAGTACGCCTGCGCGCCGAAGACGCCGATCTGGACCCGTCTCCTGTGCGGGTGAGCGCCGCTCGGGGGATCGGTGAGGGGGCGAGCCGCCCGGGGGGGCGGCTCGGGGAGAGCGGGGGCTACTTCTTCTTGCCGGCCTTGTCGGGCGGGGGAGCGGGGGGCGCCTCGTCCTTGCGGATGGCGGAGGCGACCGAGGGGTCGATGGCGTTCGCGTCGGCGGCCTTGTTGGGACGGAGCGACTCGAGGCTGCTCAGCGTCACGAGATCCTCGTAGGCGAAGGCGATCTCGGTATCGCCCCGCTCGATCGCGCGGAAGTGCGTGGCCGCGTCCTTCCAGTCGACCTCGGTGACGTAGCGGCCCTTGTCCGGGTCGGGCGGCGTCACGCGGCCAGGCAACCCGAACGCGGTCGCGAGCTTGGTGACGGCGGACGTGAAGTCCTTGCCGCGCGAGCTGCCCTCGCCGAGCGCGTGCTCGTCGATGATCTTCCAGAGCTTGTCCTGGATGAAGAAGAAGTACCGCTTCCCGCTCTCGCGGGACAGCGTCATCATCGATTCCTTGTTGAGGTAGGTGTACTCGCCCTTCAGCGGCGTCGCGTCGATGCCGGTCGGCAGCTTGCCGAAGTCGATGCGGCTGCGGCGGAACGCGCTCTTCTCCTCGGCGAGCTCGGCGTCGAGCGCCCTCATCTTCACGCCGGGCGAGGTCGCCTTGTAACGCGGCACGTAGGCCTCATCGAGCATCTTGTCGATGACCGCCGCGACCTGCTTGGTGCTCATCCCCCACTGGATGCCTGGAGGGGTCAGCGCGATCGTCTTCTTCGTCGCCGGCGTCTCGGCGGGCCGCGCGGGAGCCGCAGCGGCCTTCCCCCCCTTCGGCTGGGCAGCCACCACGGCCGTGCTCGTGATCGCCGCAAGGCCCAACCCCACGGCCAACCCCGCTCCCAGGAGCCTCTTCGCTTTCATGTTCTTCCTCCAGGCCGGCGCAGGCCCTGTCCCTGCGCGCTCTGCAATCGGAAAAGTCAGGACGCCCCGCCCGGCAAGCCCGGGAACGCTAGCACCAGCGGTAGGACAGGAGAATAGGATCCCCGCACCGACCGGGGTCGACCCCACGTCGGGCCGTTGGACGATCGCTCGGCCGGATCGATGGAGCGCAGCGCCGAGCGGGCCGCGGAGGGGTCCTCGCCGCGTGAGACGCGAGGGGGGATGAAGGGGGCGAGCTGCGACGGGATGGGACAAATCGGCTTCGACAGCGCATGTCACCGATGTGGGTCAGGTCCTGACAGGACCGGGCCGACGTGCTACGAGCTCCGGTCCCAGGAATGATTTCCGCCGCCGGTGTTGCTCCTTTGCGCCTCGCGCTCGCCGTGCTGGCGACGGTTGGCCCCGCCGGCGGCTGCGTCGCCGATCAGGAGCGCCCCGCGACGTCCGTCGATGCGCTCTCCGGCCTGCCGATCTGGGAGGGGCACGCGCCCGAGGTCTTCGACGACAACATCGAGCCCGCCGCCGTGGGCTTCTCGCTCGAGGGCCCGTCGCCGAGGTCCGACCGGTTCCTCCGGGAGCGGGCGCAGACCGCGGACGTCGTCGCGCGGGTCCGCGTCAGCACGGTGACGGTCGACTCGATCGGCGAGCAGAGCACCTACCACCTCGGGGTCCACATCGTCGACGCGCCGCTGGCCACGCCCCGGGTGGCGGACCGGGCGTTCGAGCTCCACATCCGCCCGACGAGCCGCGCCTTTGGCATCGCGAAGGCGGTTGACGCGCGGCTCCGGGGGCTCACCTTCATCGCCTTCATCCGACGCTTCGCCGGCGAGGCAGGCGAGCCGGAGTTCCACTGGCACCTTTCACCTGATACAGCGGAGGTCACCGCGGCCGTCAGGGAGGCCGTCGTCCTCGGGGAGCTGTCATCGCCGTGAGCAACGTGAGCATCAAGACGGTCAAGGAAGTCGACGCCCTCCGCGTCGCCTCGCAGATGGCGGCGGAGACGCTCCTCGGCGTCGGCGAGATGATCCGCGCCGGCATCACCACCGAGGACATCAACACCTTCGTCCACGAGGACACCCTCCGCCGCGGCGGCTACCCCGCGCCGCTGAACTACCACGGGTTCCCGAAGAGCGTGTGCACCTCGATCAACGAGGTGGTGTGCCACGGGATCCCGTGCGACCGCGTCCTCGAGCCGGGCGACATCATCAACGTGGACGTCACCACGATCTTCAACGGCTTCTACGGGGACACGTCCGCGACGTTCTACATCGGCAAGCCTTCGCCGGAGGCGAAGCACGTGACCGAGGTGTCGCGGCGCAGCCTGCAGCTCGGCATCGCCCAGGTCCGGGACGGGGCGCGCCTCGGCGACATCGGGGCGGCGATCCAGGAGTTCGCCGAGGCCGAGGGCTGCTCGGTGGTGCGCGCGTTCGTCGGCCACGGCATCGGGCGGCGCTTCCACGAGGCGCCGCAGGTCTCGCACGTGGGCAAGTACGGCAGCGGCGCCCGCCTCCGCGCCGGCATGTGCTTCACGATCGAGCCGATGATCAACCTCGGCACCTACGAGGTCGAGATCCAGGAAGACAAGTGGACCGCGCTGACGGCCGATCGCTCGCTGTCGGCGCAGTTCGAGCACACCATCGTCGTCACGAAGAGCGGCTGCGAGGTGCTGACGCGGCGGAGCAGGCCGCTCGCGAACAGCGAGATCTTCGCCGATCCGTTCGCCGTCTCCGCGGCGCGAGCGCTCTGACGCGCAGCGCGCCGCGCGTCAGAGCGCCCGCGCCGGGCGAGCGCGGCGCGCGACGGCCGACCCCGGCCAAGCGGGGGCGCGGTGGACCGGAGACGGCGATCGGAAACCGAGTTTTGTCGACCGATCGGCGCAGGATTAGGGGTAGAAGCAGCCATGGCCTTGGACGAAACGTCGCGTGCCAGAATCGCGCCGTATGTGTCGAGCCTGACGGCCGACGTCTTCTCGCTGTCGGGTCTGCCCGAGGAGGTCATCGCCGTCCTGTTCGCGTACTACTCGCGCAGCCGCGATGACCTGCGCACCAACCTGGCGCGCCTGCTCGGCGACGAGGAGCTCGACGTCGCCCCGGAGGCCGACGATCGGCCGCAGCGCGGGCTCGCGTTCGCGTCGGACAAGGCGCGGAGCTTCCACGAGAAGTGGGTCGTCGGCTACGGCCACGCGTCGGTCGCGGAGCACGCCGTGGTGCACCTCGCGATCGAGAACGTGAGCATCGTCGCGTCGAAGGTGATCGAGGACCTGCGGCTCGGCTCCTACACGGAGAAGAGCACGCGCTACGTCGTGTTCGATCAGCACGCGTTCGTGGACCTGCCGGAGCTCGAGGGCGAGCACGCGGCGAGGTACCGGGCCGCGTGCGAGCGGCTCTTCGCGGCGTACCTCGACCTGGTCCCGAAGGTGACCGAGCGGCTGAGCGCGCGCGCGCCGAAGCCCGAGAAGATGTCGGACGGCGCCTACAAGGGGGCGCTGCGCGCGCAGGCGTGCGATCTCCTGCGCGGCCTCCTGCCGGCGGGGACGCGGACGAACATCGGCCTGACCGCGAACGCGCGGGCGCTCGAGATCCTGCTCACGAAGATGCTGTCGCACCCGCTCGAGGAGGTGCGCAGGGTCGCCCGCGAGATGCACGCGGCGGCGCTCGCCGTGACCCCGACGCTGGTCAAGTACGCCGCGCCGAACGAGCTCCGGAAGGAGCTGCAGGCGACGGTCGCCGCGGCGATGAAGCGGGTCTACACGCCGCCGGAAGAGGGCGTGAGCGCGACGATGGTGATCAACCAGCCCGTCCGGCTGGTGCGCTACGACAAGGACGCCCTGGAGCGCGTCGCGCTGGCGCTGGCGTACGAGGGCAGCGACCCGGGCGTGCACGCCTACAACCTGGGCGACGCGCTCCGCCGCGCGACCCTGCCGGAGCTCATCGCCATCGCGCAGGCGGCGTGCGCGAAGCGCGGGCCGTACGACGCCCCGCCGCGCGCGTTCGAGGCGTCGAGCATGACCTTCGAGCTGATGCTCGACTACGGCGCGTACCGCGATCTGCAGCGCCACCGGATGCTGACGCCCGCGACGCAGCGGCTCACCTGCCGGCTCGGCTTCGAGACGCCGCAGGCGCTCTCGGAGCTGGGCCACGCCGAGGCCTACCAGGACGCGATGCTCGCCGCGCGCGACGTCTGGCACGCCATGGAGGAGCGCTACCCCCTCGAGGCGCAGTACGCGGTGCCGCTCGGCTTCCGCGTGAGGACGCTCTGGACCCTGAACCTGCGCGAGCTCTTCCACGTGATCGAGCTCCGCTCGGCGAAGCAGGGGCACACGAGCTACCGGCGCATCGCCCAGGGGCTCTACCGCACCGCGATCACGGTGCACCCGTGGCTCAAGGACATGATCCGCGTCGACCTGAACGACTACGCGCTCGCGCGGAGCTGATCCGCGCCGGCCCCGCCTCGGGCACGACCGCCGCAGAGCGGCGGTCTAGAGGCGCGCGGCCTCGATGAGCTCCGTCGCGGCCTTGAGGGACGCGCCGGTGACCTTCGCGCCCGACAGCATGCGCGCCACCTCGGCGATGCGGTCCTTCTTGTCGACGCGCGCGACCGAGCTCTTGGCGATGCCGCCCGCGTTCTCCTTGGCGACGACGAAATGCGCGTCGGCGAACGCGGCGATGGGCGCCAGGTGGGTGATGCAGAGCACCTGGTGGTGGCGCGCCACGTCGCCGATCGCGCGCCCGATCTTGTCGGCGACGGCGCCGCCGACGCCGCTGTCGACCTCGTCGAAGACATAGAGCCCGGCCGGCCCGCACTCGGCGAGCACGCGCTTCAGGGCGAGCAGGGCGCGCGACAGCTCGCCGCCCGAGGCGATGCGGCGCAAGGGGCGAGGCTCGATGCCCTTGTTGGGCGAGATGAGGAACTCGACGCGGTCGATGCCGTCCTGGCCGAGGCGGGCGCCGTCGACGACCAGCTCGGCGCGGTCGCCGCCGTGCGGCGCGACGTCCACGACGACGCGCGCGCCGCCCATGCCGAGCTCGGCGAGCTCCCCGGAGATCGCGGCGCCGAGCTTCTCGCCGGCCTTGCGCCGCTTCACCGAGAGCTTGCGGGCGCGCTCGGCGGCGACGGCGAGCAGGGCGTCGCGCCGCCGCTCGAGATCCGCGACGTGGCTCTCGACGCCCGCGAGCTGCTCGAGCTCACCGGCGAGGCGCGCGCGCGTGGCGAGCACGTCCTCGATCGTGGGGCCGTGCTGCCGGAGCAGGCCCTCGAGGCGGTACATGCGATCCTCGATCTCGGAGAGGCGATCCGGATCGGCCTCGGCGCGCTCGGCGTAGCGGGCGATCTGGCGGGCCGCCTCGCTGAGCTCCGTCCAGCAGGCGTCGACCGCGCGGGCGACAGGGTCGAGGGCGGGGTCGATCTCCGCGGCGGCCTGGAGCTCGGAGGCGAGGCGCGCGAGCTCGTCGCACATCGCCTCGTCGCCCTGGTCGAGGCGGGAGGCCGCGCGCCGCGTGATGTCGTGCAGGCGGCCCGCGTGGCGGAGCCGGTTGCGCTCGGCCGCGAGATCGGCGAGCTCGCCGGGGCGCGGCGACAGCGCGTCGATGGCCTGGAGCTGGAAGGCGACGAACGCCTCGCGCTCGCCGCGGCCGCGCTCGAGCTCGCGGGCGGCCCTGAGCTGCGCGGTGAGCGCCTCGAGCTCGGCGACGTCCGCCGCGAGCTCGCTGCGCGCCGGCACGAGGCGGCCGAAGCGATCGAGGTAGCCGAGGTGCGTCGACGGATCGGTGAGCGCGACGCTCTCGTGCTGCGAGGCGACGTCGGCGAGCTCCGGGGCGAGCGCCTGGAGCTCGCCCGCGGTGCAGAGGCGGCCGTTCAGGTAGGCGCGCGAGCGGCCCGTCGCCTGGACGACGCGGCGGACCACGAGCTCGCCGCCGCTCGCGATGCCCGCGGCGTCGAGCATCGCCATCGCGCGATCGGAGCTGCGCACGTCGAAGAGCGCCTCGATCTCGGCCTCGTCGGCGCCGGGGCGGATCTGCTCCGCGCTCGCGCGGCCGCCGAGGACCAGCGAGAGCGCGCCGACGACGATGGACTTGCCCGCGCCCGTCTCGCCGGTGAGCACGTTGAAGCCAGGCTCGAGCCGGAGCTCGAGGGCATCCATCAGAATGAAGTTCTTGACCCGAAGCGCTACCAGCACAGCGGCGGGAGGATAGGAAGCTTTCGGCCCGTCGTCAGCGGATCTTCACCTGCTTCATGACGGTGACCGGAATTCCTTCGAAGGGCGGCACCGAGATATTTCGGAACGCATTCGCAATGCACGCGGCCGTGGCCGTGCCCACGAGGTCGCCCCCTTCCACGCGCGACGACATCGCCTTGCCCGAGGTCGCGAAGGTGACGGCCACGCGGGCTGTGCCGGTGAGGCCCTCGCCGGTGCACCCGGCGGCGGCCGCCGCCGCGGACGCGAGGGCGCTCGAGGCCGCGTTCGGATCGAAGCGGGCCGGGGCGTCCCGCGCCGGAAGGAGCGGCGCGGGAGGCGGCTGCTTTCCCGCAGGTTTCGCGCGATCGGGGGCGCTCGGCGCGGCGGCCAGGGCCGGCTTCTCGGCAGCCTGAGGCTTCTCGCTCGCCTGCTGGGCGGTCGCGGGGGGCGCGGCGCTCGGCGACGGCGCGGCGGGCGGCGGCGCGGCGCTCGGCGACGGCGCGGCGGTCGCCGGCGCGGCGCTCGGCGGCGGCGCGGCCGGCTCGGGCGCGGCGGCGAGGGCGGTCCCTGCCGGCTCGGGCGGCGGCGCGGCGCTCGGCTCGGGCGCGGACGGCGGCTGCTCCGCGACGGCGGAGGCGGCGGCCGGCGGGGCCTCGACGGGCTCGTCGTCGAGCGACGGCTCCCGGTCGGCGATCGGCGCCGCCTGAGCAGGGGGGGCGGGCGACGGCGGCGCCTGGTCCGGCGGCGGCGCGGCGAGCGCACCGGCGCTGTCGGCGGGCGCGACCTGGGCCGTCGCGGCGCTGGACGATCGGCCCCGGGCCTGCGCAAAGTACAGCGCGGCGCCGAACACGACGAAGACCACGACCACCCAGCCGGTGATCGCCAGGTACTGGCGCGACGTCGGCGTCGAGAGGGCGCGCAGCCCCTCGGACACGAGGGAGGCGGCCGTGATCGAGGTGCGCACCGGCGTCTCTTGCCCGGCACCGGAAGCAGACGCGGCGTCCTCCTCCGCGGCCTCGTCCGCGGCCATGAGGTCGGGATCGATGGACTGCGCCGGAAACGAAGGGGACGAGCTGCGCGCCGCGGCAGCCCCCTCGAAGAGCCCGCCGCTGATGCTCAGGATCTCCTCGTCGGCCCGGTGCTCGTTGCGGCGCTCCCCGTCCTCCGCGCTGGGCGGCGGCGCCATGCTGCGCAGGTCGATCAGACCGGAGTCCTCCTTCCGGCCGGCGCGCCCTCGGGCGTCGGGCTGGCTGAAGACGTCGGGCTGGCTGATGCGGTCACCGTCGCCCCTCGCGCGGGAGGCCACCCTGGGGGCGCTGCTCGCGCGCGTCGGCGGCTCGCGCGAGGGCCGCTCGTCGTTGTTCCCCGGCTCGCGAGGCGCCCCGGCGGCGCCCTTCGCCTCCGCGGCCCTCGGCCTCGCGCGCTCGCGCCGCGACGCTTCCGTGGCAGGGAGCGGGGGCGGACCCGGGAACGGCGGCGGGCCCGGCAAGGGCGGCGGGCCCGGGGACGGCGGCGGGGTGAGCGATCCCAGCAGGGCGAGGTCCGCCGGAGAGGAGTCGGCGGGCTGCATGGCGCCGGACCGGGCGCGCCGCGTGGACGGCAGGGGCTGCGGGGCGAGCGCCGCCATCGCCTGGACGTCCTGGAGGCGGAGCTCGGGCGACGAGCGGTGAGACGACGGCCGGCCCTCGTCGATGGAGAGCGGCGCCGGCGGGAGCTCGGACAGCGGCGCCGGCGGCATCTCCGACGGCGGCATGATGGGCCGGGAGGAGCCGCTCGCGCGCGGGGCGGCCGTGGACCGCGGCCGCGCCGTGGGCGTGCGGTGCTCGCGGCGCGCCGGCGGTCGCACCGGGACCGGCGCGGGCGCGCCCGAGCGAAGCCTGGGCGCGGCTTCCGGCGCCGGCGCGGGGCGGCTCGCGCGATCGTCCTCGGGGGGGTCCGACCCGAACGAGAGCGACGGCGGCTCGACGCCGGGAGAGAGCATCTGCGCGAGGTCCTGGATGGAGACGGGATCGGAGTCGGCCGGGGGGAGCGCGGACGGGCTCCGGACGCTCGTCGGCGGCGCCGAGCCGCTGCGCCGCGCGTCATCCCAGGAGGCGCCCGCGAAGGTGCGCGACCGCATCAGGATCTCGCGCCGCCCCAGCCCGCCGTCCGGCGTCACCACCGCGTGCTCGAGCGAGGCCTCCGCCGCGACGTCGAGCGCGTCCAGCGAGGGCGCCCGCTCGCCGGATCCCGGCTCGTCGCCCAGGTCCTGCTGCGCGATCCGCTCCGCGAGCGTCAGCCCCCGCGCACGCCCGGCCGGCCCCGACCCCGCGCGCCGCGGCGGGCCGCCGGCGGGCTCCGTCCTGCGCTGGATGCCCGCGCCCGGGAGCGTCGACTCGGCGTCCAGGAGGTCGCCGGACAGCCCGTGGTCCGGCTCCAGCGCGCGCACGGACGAGGGTCGCGAGCGCTCCGGCTCGCTCGACGGCTCGCGCCGGTCGCGTCCGCTCGCCGAGCTCGGGACGCCCGAGGGGGAAGGGCGCGAGTCGGTGCCCCCTGCCCTGTCGGACGCCGCCTGCTTGCTCTTCGCGCGGCAGGACTTGCAGACAAACGGCAGAGACGGACGCATCTCGCGTCCCACGCCGATCTCCACGTAAGCCCTGCAGAGAGAGCAGGCGAGTTGCACGTTGAGAAGAGAATCGCGCAGCTCGTCAGGACGCGCAATCTTTCTCGCTGGCGACCAGGGCGGCCGCCCTCAAGGGAGGCCCGACCGCGCCGTTCGGCCGACGTTTCCGGCCGATGTTCAGCCGAGCTCCGGCCGGTCCTCCGCCGCGCTTCCGCCCTGCGTGGAGCGCGTGGCGGCGATCACAGCCCGAGGGGCGCGGGCGGGCGCACCCAGCGCTGCTCCAGCCACGCCAGCGAGACCGGCGCGCTCCGCAGCGCCGCGTCGACGGCGCGCACGGCCGGATCGGGGGCGGGCGGGGCCCCGGGGGTGCGGGTCGACAGGATCCAGTTCGACAGCTCGTAGTGGTGCAGGAGCGGCGCGAAGCGGTGCGCGTCGAACCCGGCGAGGATCTCGGCCGCGCGGCTCAGGCGATCGCAGGGCAGGAGCGCCGTGGTCACGTCGAAGAGCAGGGCGCGGAGGTCCTCGAAGGCGCGCTCGGGATCCGCGGCGACGCCCTCCAGGAGCGCCTCGAAGCCCTCGTCGGAGAGCCCGGCCGCGTCGGCGGCCTCGGCCATCGCGGGGACCTGCGTGGCCAGGAAATCGGCGTTCGGCGCGTGCCCGAGGAGCCGCCCCACGAGGTACAGGTCGAACGCGCTCGCGATCGCCTCGGCGAGCAGGAGCGCCTCCGCGCTGGGCGGAGCGCCGGCGCCCGCGGACGTGAGGGCGCGGTGGGCGAGGTGGTGCCACGCGACGTGCGCGACGACGTCCGCGGCGATGTGCTCGCCGGGGATCAAGTCGCCTTGCTCGCTCTGGCTCCAGAACGTCAGGTTCAGGAAGACGACCCGATCCCAGCTCGCCTCGACCTCGGGCACGCGGAAGCGATACCCGTCGCGCCGCAGCGCCTGCTTGAGATCGTCGTAGAGCGCGACGTGCCGGAACGAGCGCTCGTCGTCGATGGTCAGCTCATCGAGGGTCAGGCTTCTCAGCTTCACGCCGCGGACCTTAGACCCTGATCGTTTCATCAGCCACAGCGGACGCCTGGAAGAACCCGGCGACCCGGGGTGTTTGGGGCTGGAGCCGGGGTTTTCCCGACCAGGCCCGCAAGTTCCCGCCAATGGCCGGTGTTGCAAGCGCCGCCGGCTTAGGCATGATGCGCCCCGTTCCTGCGCCAGCCGAGGAGGCACTCCGAATGATTTCCGTCAGGTCTCTCTGTTCCATCGCGCTCGTGCTCGTCGCCAGCGGTGCCGCCGGCTGCAAGGAGGACCCGCCTCCTCCGCAGCCGGAGCCGGCAAGCTCCGCGGCGGCGAACAAGGGCAAGGCGAACCTGCGGACGCCCGTGTCGCCGATCGCGAAGGTCGACCCGCAGTCGATGAAGGAGTACCGCGTCGACGCCTGCTACTTCGGGACGCTCTCGCTGAGACAGGCGCGCGACGCGTACCTCGCGAGCCTCGGCAAGGACGAGCCCAGCGAGAAGAAGATCCCGAGCTTCGGCATCGAGGATCAGGCGAAGCCCGGGGACCCCAAGAGCCTGCTCCCCGCGAAGCCGCCCACGCCCACGACCGGCGCCGCCGCGCCCAAGACGACCGCCCTGCCGCCCGGCGCCGCCGCGCCGAAGGCGGCCACCGCCGCCGCGCCCGCGCCCGGCGGCAGCGCCGCTGCCGGCGCCAAGGGCGCGCCCGGCAAGCCCGACGAGCGCCGGCCGATCAACATCGGCGCGCGCGCCCCGTACGAGCGCAACGCGCGCGCCTGCACCGTCGCCCTCAGCCTGAAGGAGCCGGCCATGCCGGACGTCGACGCGGCGCTCTCCGAGTACGCGCCGTTCGCGAGCGAGCTCGCGAAGAACATCGCCACGGCGGCCAACTACTACCAGCGCGAGGAGTACAAGAAGGACAGCTTCGCCAAGGGCAAGGAGCTCCACGCGAAGCTGCTCGCCGACTTCGAGAAGCTCGACGCGCACTCCGACAAGCTCGGCCTCGCGGTGTCCGCGTGGCACGCGTCGCACCTGCCCGACCTCTCGAAGGCGGACGAGGGCCAGAAGGCGGCGATCACCGCCCTCGAGGACGCGCGCGCGCTCATGGTGATGCTCGCCAGCAAGAACGTCGATCCGGCGGCGGTGAAGACGGCGCTCCAGAAGCTGGAGACGTCCGCGGCGGCGCTCAAGGCCCACGGCTCGACGAACCAGACCGACCCGTGGTCCAAGATCATGGTGCCGGCCTTCGACAACTTCCTCCGCGACATGAAGGCGGCGGAGCCCAAGCTGACGGACAAGGGGATCAGCTCCCCCTCCCTGTTCTTGCCGGTCGTCACGGGCTTCGTGTCGCTGATCGAGGGCAAGCACCGGGCGCTCTCCCGCTCGCTCATGGCGAAGGCCCAGGCGGAGAAGGCCCAGACCGCCGGGACCGCGCAGCCGGTCGCGCCGGCCGCGCCCGCGCCGGAGAAGGAGTGACGCGCCCGGGGCGGCGCTCCCGGCAGGGAGGCGCCGCCCGCGCGCGCTGATCGCGGCGCGCGTCCCTCCGGGGGGCGCGCCGAGCGCGCCGCGCCTCCTCCGGGAGGCGCGGGTGCGATCAGATCTGGCGGCCGGTCCGGCGGGAGATGGCGAGGCGGTAGAGCGCCTCGTACTGGCGCGCCGCGTGCGACCAGCCGAAGTTCTTCTTCATCGCCCGGAGCTGCATCGTCCGGAAGTAGGCCGGGTCGGCGCGGTAGAGGTGCACCGCCCAGGCGACGGTGTTCCCGAGCGCCATGGACGACATCTCCTCGAACTTGAAGCCGGTGACGTTGTTCTCGACGGTGTCGTCGAGGCCGCCGACGGCGCGCACGACCGGCAGCGTGCCGTACCGCTGGCTGTAGAGCTGGTTCAGCCCGCAGGGCTCGTAGCGCGACGGCATCAGGAAGAGGTCCGCGCCCGCCTCGATGCGGTGGGCGAGCCCCTCGTTCATGCCGACGTAGACGCGGAAGCGGTCGCTCGCGCCGGAGATCCGCGAGAAGAGGTCCTCGGCCCAGCGCTCGCCGGAGCCCAGGATGACGAGCTGGACGTCGAGCGAGAGGATGTGGTCGAGGGCGCCCGCGAGGATGTCGATCCCCTTCTGGGTCGCCAGGCGGCTGATGAGCCCGAGGAGCGGGACGTCGGGGCGCTCCTCGAGGCCCATCTCGCGCTGGAGCGCCGCCTTGCAGAGGCGCTTGCCGCTCAGGTCCTCGGCGGAGAACGTCGCGGCGATGTGGGGATCGGTCGCGGGGTTCCAGATGGAGTCGTCGATGCCGTTGAGGATCCCGATCACGTCGCTGCCGCGATCCCGGAGCACGCCGTCGAGGCCCTCTCCCCCTTCCCACGTCTGGATCTCCTGCGCGTACCGGGGCGAGACCGTGGAGACGAGCGTGGCGTTGTAGATGCCGGCCTTGAGCAGGTTGATGCTGTCGTGCGCCTCCAGGCAGAACCTGTGGAACTGGTCCCAGCCGAGCCCCGTCGTGGGGAGCTGGAACTTGTTGAACCAGCCCTGGTAGCCGAGGTTGTGGATCGTCAGCACGGTCGCGGCGCGCGCGAGCGGCGACCGGTGCTCGAGGACGTTGATGTAGAGCGGCACGAGGGCCGACTGCCAGTCGTGGACGTGGACGACGTCCGGCCAGAAGCCGAGCGCGTGGCAGAGCTGCAGCGCGCCGCGCGAGAGCAGCGCGTAGCGGGCGAGGTTGTCGCCGAACTCGCCGTGCGCGTCGCCGTAGATGCCGTCGCGGTCGTAGAGCACGTCGTGCTCGAGCAGGTACACGCGCGGCGCGGGCGCGCCGGGGGTCGCGGGATCGATGAACGTCTCCCAGATGCCGGTCCACGCCTCGCCGTTGCCGACCGGCACGCCGAGCGGCGCCGGCAGGCGGTGGGGCGTGAAGATCTCGGCCGGCGTCGCGCCGTCTCCGCCCTGCGCCGCGACGATGGAGGGCGCGGCGTCCGTGGGCGCGGCGTCCGTGGGCGCGGCGGCGGCCAGCGCGGCGTCGGCCGCGTCGATCGCCGGGGCGCCGGCTTCGGCCGCGGCGACGGCGGGCGCGGCGACGGTCTGGCTGCCGCCGAGCTTCCGCTCGGCGGCCTCGATCTGGCGGGCGAGGTGACGCTTGGCGACCCGGTAGGCCGGCATGACGATGCGCACGTCGTGGCCGGCTGCGGCGAGCGCGATCGGCAGCGCGCCGGCAACGTCGGCGAGGCCGCCCGTCTTGCTGAAGGGGACGCATTCGGACACCACGAAGAGAATTTTCAGGCGCGGCATGGACATGGGAGGGGGCGCGCCACGGATCACGGCGAGCGCGTCGCGTCCCTTCTACCAGCTTCACGGGCGATCTTGACCACGCGATCGACAGAGCGGTCGAGACCGAGCGCCGACGTGTCCACCACGAAGTCGGCCTGCTCATAGAGCGCGCGCCGGGCCTGGAAGAGCGCCCTGAGCTCCTTCATGGCGTCGGCTCGGTTGGCCATGGGGCGAGCGTCCCCCTGCTCGACCACGCGCCGCCAGTGGTCCTCGGGCTTCGCCCGCAGCCACACCGTCACGGCGCAGCGCCTCAGCCGCTCGAAGGTCGCCGGATCGGTCACGAGGCCGCCGCCCGTGGCGACGATCCCGTGGGCGCGCGCGTCGGCGAGCCGCGCGAGCTCCTCGCGCTCCAGCCGCCGGTAGTACGCGTTCCCGTGGATCTCGAACAGGGCCGCGAGGCTCATGCCCGCGCGCGAGGCGACGAGGCCGTCGAGCTCGCGGAAGGGCACGCCGAGCCGGGCCGCGGCGCGGCCGCCGATCGTGGTCTTGCCCGCCCCGCGCAGGCCGAGCAGCGCGACGAGGGCGCCGCCTGCCCCGAACTCCGCCTCGCCGGGAGCCAGGCCGCGCGACGCCCCGTCGCCGACGAGCTCGCCTGCCGAGAGCAGCGCGGCGGCCGAGGTGCCCAGGGCGCGGCCGATGTCCTCCAGCCGCACCACGGACACGTTCGCTCGGCCGCTCTCGAGCAGCACAAGGAAGCGCTCGCTGACCCCGGCGAGCCCGGCGAGCTCGCGCAAGGTGAGCGCGAGCTCCTGGCGCCGCTGGCGGAGCCGCCCGGCGAGGTGCTCGAGGATCGGCGGCGCGCCGCGCTCGACGTCCGCGACGTCCTCTGCCTCCGGCGCTCGCCCAGCGCGCGCTCCGCGCGCGGCCTGCCCACGCGTTGTCTGGCGGTTCGGCTCGCGGGGCGGCATCTGGTACTGCACTATATTTCATGAATCGTGAATCAACAAGCACTATAGTGCTTGACGAGGGCGCTCCCGGGTGGTGGGCTCGTGGGCATGGAAGCGACCACCTCTCCTCCTGCCGTGGCGGCAGCGCCGCAGACCAGAGCCCGGGACGAGGGCTCGTCCGGCGAGGGCGCGCCCCTCCGCTTCGAGACGGAGCCGGGGCGTTACAGGCACTGGAAGCTCTCGTTCGAGGGTGCGACCGCGCGCGTGGCGATGGACGTCGACGAGGAAGCGCCGATGCGGCCCGGCTACCAGCTCAAGCTGAACAGCTACGACCTCGCGGTCGACATCGAGCTCGCGGACATCGTGCAGCGGCTGCGCTTCGAGCACCCCGAGGTGAAGGCGGTGGTCGTGACGAGCGCGCAGCCGCGGATCTTCTGCGCGGGCGCGAACATCTACATGCTCGGGTCGTCGACGCACGCCTTCAAGGTCAACTTCTGCAAGTTCACGAACGAGACGCGGCTCGCGCTCGAGGAGGCGTGCGCCGAGAGCGGGCAGCGCTACCTCGCGGCGCTGAACGGCGTCGCCTCGGGCGGGGGGTACGAGCTCGCCCTCGCGTGCGAGGAGATATTCCTCTGCGACGACGGGAGCAGCGCGGTGTCGTTCCCGGAGACGCCGCTGCTCGCGGTGCTCCCGGGGACGGGGGGGCTCACGCGGCTCGTGGACAAGCGCAAGGTGCGGCGCGACATCGCGGACGTCTTCTCGACCCTGGCCGAAGGGGTGCGCGGCAAGCGCGCGCAGGAGTGGGGCCTCGTCGACCGCGCGATCCCGAAGAGCCGCTTCGACCAGGCGGTGGCGCAGCGCGCCGCCGAGCTCGCGGCGGCGACGCCGGACAGGGAGGGGCCCGGGGTGAAGCTCGCGCCGCTCGAGGCGCGGCGCGCGGAGAAGGACGACGTCTCCACCTGCGCCTACCACCACGTCTCGCTGACAGTCGACCGCGCCGCGCGGACGGCGGAGATCCGCGTGCTCGGGCCGGACGGCGGCGGGCCGTCGGACGCCGCCGGGATGCGCCGGGCGGGCGCGGACCTGTGGGCGCTGCGCGCGTTCCGCGAGCTCGACGACGCGCTGCTCGATCTCCGCTTCAACCACCCGGCGGTGGGCCTCGTCCTCCTCAGGACGAGCGGCTCGCCGGACGCGGTGCGGGCCGCGGACGAGGCGCTGTGGGCGAACCGGGACGACTGGTTCGTGAAGGAGGTCCTGCTCCACATGCGGCGCGTGCTCAAGCGGCTCGACCTGACGGCGCGCAGCGTGTTCGCGCTGATCGAGCCGGGCTCGTGCTTCGCGGGGAGCCTGTTCGAGCTCGCCCTCGCGGCGGACCGGTCCTACATGCTGGACGGGGGGGAGGACGGCGCGGAGCCCGCGGCGATCGGCCTGAGCGCGCTGAACTTCGGTCCGCTCGTGATGTCGAACGGCCTGACGCGGCTCGCGTCGCGCTTCCTTGCCGCGCCGGAGCGCGTCGCGGCGCTGAAGGAGAAGACGGGGCTGCTGTCCGCCGAGGAGGCGCTGGAGGAGGGCCTCTGCACCTTCACGCCGGACGCGATGGACTGGGACGACGAGGTGCGGCTCGCGATCGAGGAGCGGGTGAGCCTGTCGCCCGACGCGCTCACCGGGATGGAGGCGAGCCTGCGCTTCTGCGGGCCGGAGACGATGGAGACGAAGATCTTCTCCCGGCTGTCGGCCTGGCAGAACTGGATCTTCCAGCGCCCCAACGCGGTGGGACCGCGGGGCGCGCTGACCGTGTACGGGCGCCCGGAGCGCCCCGAATTCGACTGGAGGCGGACGTGAGCGCAGTCATCAACTCGGAGAGGATCCCGAACAACGTCGACCTCGCGTCGGACAGGAAGCTCCAGCGCGCGCTCGAGGCGTGGCAGCCGAAGTTCATCGACTGGTGGCGGGAGACAGGGCCCGCGGGCTTCCAGGCGGACGACGTGTACCTGCGCACGGCGATCAGCGTCGATCACGAGGGGTGGGCGCACTTCGACTACGTGAAGATGCCGGAGTACCGCTGGGGCATCTTCCTCGCGGATCCGGTGCCCGATCGGAAGATCGGCTTCGGCGATCACCTGGGCGAGCCGGCGTGGCAGGAGGTGCCGGGGGAGCTGCGGAACATGCTGCGCCGGCTGGTGGTGACGCAGGGGGACACGGAGCCGGCGAGCGTGGAGCAGCAGCGGCTGCTCGGCCAGAGCTGCCCGAGCGTCTACGACCTGCGGAACCTGTTCCAGGTGAACGTCGAGGAAGGGCGGCACCTCTGGGCGATGGTGTACCTGCTGCACAGCCACTTCGGCCGCGACGGCCGCGAGGAGGCGGAGGCGCTCCTGGAGCGGCGGAGCGGCGACCCGGACAAGCCGCGGATCCTGGGCGCCTTCAACGAGCCGTGCACGAACTGGCTCTCGTTCTTCATGTTCACCTACTTCACGGATCGCGACGGCAAGTACCAGCTCCTGGCGCTGGCGGAGAGCGGCTTCGATCCGCTGTCGCGCACGACGCGGTTCATGCTGACCGAGGAGGCGCACCACATGTTCGTCGGCGAGACGGGGCTGCTCCGCGTCTGCCAGCGCACGTGTGAGCTGATGAAGCGCAACAAGAACGAGGACGCGCGCGCCGAGGGGGGCATCGATCTGCCGACGATCCAGAAGTACCTGAACCTCTGGTACTCGCTGTCGCTGGATCTGTTCGGCGGGGAGATCTCGTCGAACGCGGCGTCGTTCTTCGCGTCGAGCGTGAAGGGCCGCGCGAAGGAGGAGTCGTACGGCGATCACCGGGCGCTCGAGGGCGTGTACCCGATGGAGGTGCCGATCGCGGCGGTCGGGGGCGCGCTGTCCGGGTGGCGGCGCGAGGAGGTGCCGCTCCGGAACGCGATGAACGAGGTGCTGCGCGACGAGTACGTGAGCGACTCGCAGCGCGGGATCGACAAGATGAACCGGGTGATCGAGGAGTCCGGCGTCTCGTTCAGGCTGAGGCTGCCGAGCCGGCGCTTCCACCGGAGCTCGGGGATCTACGCGGGGCTCCACTTCGACGTCGACGGCAACCCGATCTCGAAGGAGGCGTGGGAGCGCCGGCGCGACGAGTGGCTGCCGACCGCGGGCGACGAGGCGTATGTGAAGAGCCTGATGGAGAGGCCGGTGTTCGATCCGAAGCAGATGGCGAACTGGATCGCGGCGCCGACGAAGGGCCTCAAGGGCAAGCCGGTCGACTTCGAGTACGTGCGGCGCTGCGGCTAGGGGGCGCCCGCGTCGGGGGAGGGCGCGCCCGCGTCGGCGGGCGGCGGGGGCGCCTTCTTCGGCGGGTCGCCGTGCTCGGCGACGAGCTTCTTCACGAGGCCGTCGAGGAGCACCTGCTCGTGGTACTGCGGCATCGCGGGGAGCTGCACGGCGACGTGCACGCCGGCGCGGCCGTTCACGATCTCGATCGCCCCCTGCGTCACCCGGCTGCCGCTCTCCGGGCTCCGGTACTCGAAGAGCAGGTAGCCGTTCGCGGGATCCTTCTCGACGAGCTTGAAGCCGAGATCGACGCGCACGAGGCGCAGCGCCGTGCCGAAGGTCTGCTCGAAGGTGTAAGGCGACTCGTACGCGACGCTGGCGCTGGCGTCCCGCGCGCCGAGGCCGAAGGCGACGGGGACGGCGAGCGCGACGAGGAGGAGCGCGATCGGCGAGAGGCGGCGCATGTCCGCGGCGTAGAGGGGCGGACGAGGGTGGGCCAAGTTTGTCGCCGGCGAGCGCGCAGGTATGCTGGCGTCGACCTCGATGGACCGACCCCATGTCGAGCAGCTCCGCATCCAGGGCTACGGGTGCGTGCAGGACGCGACGCTGCAGCTCACGCCGCTGCACGCGCTCGTCGGGCCCAACGACAGCGGCAAGAGCACCGTGCTGCGGGCGCTGCGGACGCTGTCCTCGGTGCTCGAGCGGGCGCTCGGGGCGCCGGCGCCCGACACGCTCGGGCGCGGCTCCCCGGCGAGCGCGAGCAAAGGCCCGGGCGGCTCGGTGTTCGAGGTGTCGGCGGCGAGCACGACGTGGCGCGTGGAGCTCGACGCCGAGGGGCGGGCGCGCACCACGTCGTTCCCCAGGGACCTGGAGCCGCCCTCCTTGCTCGACGACGCCGACGAGGACGATGTCACGACCGGCGGGACGGGCCCTGAACGGCCCGCGCCGGACATCGTCCAGGCCCTGCGCGGAACCCAGGTGCTCCGCCTCGACCCCGACGCGCTCCGGTCCCCGCACCCGCTGATCCCCGACGGGCAGCCGCTCTGCTTCGCCGACGAGCGCGGCGCCGGCCTGCCGGCCGTCTACGACGCCATCATCAGCCGCGACCTGCCGGCCTACATCGAGCTGAACGAGGAGCTCACGCGCCTGTTCCCCAGCGTGAGGAGCATCCACCTCGGAAACCCGAGCCCCACCACGAAGGCCATCGGCGTGAAGCTCGAGGGCGGCGCCGTCGTCCCGGCGGCGCTCATGAGCGAGGGCATGCTCTACTACCTCGCCTTCGCGGCGCTGCCGCACCTCGATCCGACGCCCCTGCTCCTCGTCGAGGAGCCCGAGCGCGGGCTCCACCCCGCGCGCATCGCCGACGTGATGCGCGCCCTGCGCATCCTCTCCGAGAAGACCCAGGTCCTCCTCGCGACGCACAGCCCGCTCGTGGTGAACGAGCTCCAGCCGGAGGAGGTCACGGTGGTCACCCGCGCGGGCGAGCAGGGGATGAAGGCCGCGCGCATCCTGGGCACGCCGGGCTTCGAGGATCGCGCGAGGGTGTACGCGCTGGGCGAGCTCTGGCTCAGCTACGCCAACGGCGCGGACGAGGCGCCGCTGCTCGGAGGAGGCCCGCGGCCGTGATGAAGCCGCCCGAGAAGACCAGGGTCTTCCTGGTCGGCGAAGGCGAGAACGAGCTCGGCAGCCGCGCCGGAGCGCCCGCCTTCCAGTCCGACAAGCGCCCCGGCGTGCTGTTCACCCTGCTCTCCCGCGTCCAGCCGCACGGGTGGGTCGTCGGCGGCGCCCGCGAGTGGAGGAGCATCCGGAAGTACAGCGCGCGCGGCGCGGCCCACGAGGACACGCGCCACGTGCTCGGCGCGGCCCTGGACGCGAAGGAGGCGGGGTGCGACGTGCTCGCGTTCTCGCGCGACATCGACCGCGATCCGGCGCGCCGCGAGGCGGTCGCGGAGGGCATCCGTCGCGTGTCGTCGAGCCTGTCCGCGCCGCCCGAGGTGATCGGCGGCGTGGCCGTGCCGGCGCTCGCGGGGTGGATCCTCGCGCTCCTCGGGGAGAGGGCGACCGAGGAGCTCTCGCCCCTCAGGGCGCAGGCGATGCTCGCCGCGAAGGGGATGATGCCGGACGACGGCGCCGCCATGGTGCGCGTCGTCGAGGACGCCGACCTCGACGCCGTCCCCCAGGACGCCACCTCGCTCACGGAGTGGATCGCGCGCGCGCGCGCCGTGCTGCCGCGGCGGACAGGCCGCAGCGCGAGGTGACGCGCGCGCTCACCGGCGGCACTGCGGCGTCGCGGAGAGCGCGGCCCGCGCCGTCTCGCGCAGGCCGTGCGGCGTGTCCTTGTCGAGGAGCGGCCTGAGGCGCGCGGGCAGATCCGCCGGGTGCACGGCCCCGAGCGCCGCGAGCGCCGCCGAGCCGAGCCGCTGATCGCGCTCGCCCATCGGCGCCTTCGCCTGGAGCGCGAGCCGCGTCCACAGGTCGACCGAGCTCGCGTCGCACATCGCCCCGAGCGCGAGGATCGCCCGGGCGCGCACCTCGATGTCCTCCTCCTTGTCCTCCGCCCTGTCGCGCACGGCCTCGATGTGCGCCGTCGCCCGGTGCGCGCCGAGGCCGTCGAGCGCGTGCCGGCGCACCTCGGGCGACCTGTCGGCGAGCGCCCCCACGAGCGCCCTGTCTCCCGACGGCGTCGCGGGCATCGCGCCGATCGCGAGCGCAGCGCCGCCGCGGATGAACGTCCACGGGTCCGAGGCGAGCCGCGCCGCGAGCGCCTCGGCCGCGCCGGCCGGCAGCTTCGCCCCGGCGGAGGCGGCGCGCGAGAGCGCCACGACCGCCGCCTCGCGCACGCGCACGTCCGGATCGGAGGCCGCCGCGAGCAGGTCCGGCGCGAGCGACGGCACGTCCGCCGCGACCTCGGCGGCGCGGAGGCGGACGTGGGCGTCCGCGTCCTTCCGGAGCGAGGCGCGCAGGTAGGCCTCGGCCGGCGCCTCGCCCGCGCGCGCGAGCGCCGCCGCGGGCGCCTGGAGCAGGTAGCGCCGCTCGAAGGGGGCGCCCGCCGCAGAGGCGAGCGCCTGGAACGCCGCGCCGCCGCCCCTCACCCGCCCGAGCGACGGCCCGAGCGCGCGGAGCAGGTCGAGCTGCGCGTCCTCGGGGCGGGCGCGCAGGCGATCGAGCTGCACCTCCTCCTCGACCACGGGCGCCGCCCGCTCGCTGCGCGCCGCCAGCGCGAGCGCGGCCCGGAGCTCCTTCCGCGTCGCGCCGCGCGCCGCCGCGAGGGCGTCGAGCAGCGCCGGCACCGCCTCGGCGGGCGCCACGAGCGCGAGCTCGCGCGCCGCCATCACCCTGGCCGCGGGCGCGCCGCCCTTCACGATCTCCGCGAGCGCCGGCGCGGCCGCGCGCCCGCAGCGGCGGATGCGGTCGCGCGCGTGGTGGAGCTCGGGATCGGGCCCGGGCGGCGCGGCGCGGCGGGCGCCCCGCGGCGGGGCCGCCGCCGCGCCGGACGCGAGCCGCGCGGTGAAGAACGGGATCTGCGCCGCGCACGGCGCCGTGTCGATCACGCCCGCCGCGAGCTGCCTGCCCGCGGGGTCGAGCCTGTCGTAGCCGGCGATCGCCGCCTCGACCGCCTCCGGCCCGCTGCGCGCGAGCAGCGCCGCGGCCGCCCTGGCGCGCTCGCCGCCGCCCGCGAGCGCGCCGACGAGCGCCGCGGGGGCCTGCCCGTCGAACGCCGTGCGCGCCGTGACCTCGGCGATCGTGACGCGCACCTCCGGCGCGGACGGCGAGCCCCGCTCCCCCGCCTGCGCGCCGCGCGGCGCGAACGCCTCGTCGAGGACGACGGCGACGCACGAGGCCCTGATCTCCTCGGGCAGCTTCACCTCGTAGCCGGCGGACTCCTTGACCCACGCGTCCTCGGGGAGGCTCACCTGGAAGAGCCGCTCGGGCGTCGCCACGAAGAGCGTGCGCGGCGCGGCGCCGCCCTCCACGCCGTCGATCGGCTTGATGCGCAGGCCGAAGCCCGTGATCCCGACCTCGTCCGCCGACGAGAACGACACGAACTCGCCCCGGCCCGCGCCCGCCTTGCCCTCGGACCACGCGGTCTTCGGGTCGCCGTCGGCGATCTCCGCGAAGCGCTTGCCGACCGCGCTCGAGGCCGCGGTCGGGCGCAGCAGCCGGAAGCCGGGCGCCGCCGCGTCGGCCTCGCGGCGCTCCGCCGTCACCTTGCCCGCCGCGCGCCGCTCCTCGGCCGGGAGGTTCTGGAAGCTCGCCCCTTTCAGGAGCGTCATCGTCCGGGGATCGACCTCGCTCGCCCCGACCAGCGCCGGGCGCCCGCAGATCGTCACGTCGTCGCGGAGCTGCCCGACGAGCACGCGGCTGCCGCTGCCGAGCGGCTCCACGACCACGGCGTCGCTCCGCCCCTCGCCGTGCTCCCCGGTGGCGACGCCGGTCCAGCCGCTCCAGAGCACGAGCGGCTCCGCCCCCTTCCCCGCGAGCGGCGCGGCGAGCAGCATCACCCACGACCCGCTCGCGACGTCGCCCGCCCGCGCGCCGGACGGCGCGCCCGAGGCGGGCGCCTCGATCTTCGCGAGGCGCTTGCCGTCGGCCAGCGCGACCGGCGCGACGCGCGCGCCGCCGAGCAGCGGCGCGACCTCGGGCGGCACGGCGAGGACCTTGCCGCCGTCGGGCGCGCACGCCGCCGCCGAGGGACAGGCGCGGGCGGTGATCCCGCGCGCGTCGATGCGGACGGCGAGCGCCTGCTGGCCCGCCGCCTGAGGGAGCACCACGGGCGCTCCCTGCGCGGCAGCGTCGCCGAGCCAGGTCGACGAGGCCGCGACCGCGCCAGCCGTGACGCTCGCGCGCAGCCACCGGGAACGAAACCGCGATCTGCTCATGTGGGCCATCGTAGTCGCGTCGCGCAGCGGTGCGCTCGAGAGTTGAACCCCTCGAGCGTGGCGCCACGGAGGCCCGCACCCTTCGCTGCGGCGCGTCGGTCGACCCGCCCCGCCGCGCGCCGCGGCGTCCTCGCTACTTCGGCGTCTCCGCGGCGGGGATCCAGAAGCCGCCCTCGTCCGGCGGCGTCATGCCGAGCGCCTTCGGGAGCACGTTCGTCCAGCCGGCCACCGTCTCGAGCAGGTAGATCTCCGCGCCGGCCTCGATCTCGCCCACCGGCCGCTCCTTCTCGTCGCGCCGCGCGCGGACCGGGATCGCCCTCGTGGCCTTCACGATCGGCGGCGCCTTGTCGAGCGCGAGCTGCGCCCCGGCCACCGCGGTCGTCGGCGGGATGTACTGGTCCATCAGCTCGCCCTTCTTCAGCGGCTCCAGATCCTTGAGCCGCCCCCAGGCGTCGACCGTCAGATCGCCCCGCGACATCAGGTGGACGAAGCCGGCCTTCGCCTCCGTGCTCCAGAAGAGCTGGGCCGTCCCCTCGAGCATCTTCAGCGTGAAGATCACGTCGCCGTTCGGGCGGTCGAAGAGCTCGATCGTCGACGTCTTCATCAGGTAGCCGCGGGCGCTGCCGGGGACCTCCATCTTCATGGGCGCGCCGCGCTGCAGCGCGAAGGCGTCGCACGGGGCCGAGGCCCTCGCCGTCTGCCCCTCGGACCCCGAGATCGACAGCTCCGCGCGCAGCGAGTCGCCCGTCGCGGCGACGAGCTTCACCTTCTGCGCGCTCGAGATCCAGATGTGGCCGCTGATGACCGGGATGTCGCGCGTCGTGAACACCGCGACGTCCGTGGGCGCGATGTAGCCGTCGAGCCGCAGCGTCGGCGAGCCGTCGGACGTGCTCAGCCTCGCCCGGCCCGACGCCGGGTCCGCCGGGATCGCGCTCAGCGTCATCGGCGCCAGCGCGCCGGTGAAGTTCGCGATCGTCCGGCCGCCGCTCGGCGCGTCGTAGAGCCGGGTGCCCTTGTTCACCGGCGCCGTCCCCTTCAGCTTGCAGGTCGGCCCGGACACCGCCTGCGCGGTCGCCCCGGTCACCTGCGCGGTCGCCCCGGTCACCTGTGCGGCCGAGACCGCCACCTGAGCGGGCTCTGCCCTCGCCTCGGAGACGGCCGCCGCGCCCGGGAGCCCCGCGCCGCAGAGCACCGCCCCAAGAGCCAGAAGACCAAGTCCCAGAACGTCGCTTCTCATCCACTTCCTCCGACGTAGGCCGGCAGCCCCGCGCTGGTGGCGATCGCACGCGCGGTCCCCTCGTGTCGAGTCTCCCTGGAACCGCCGGCCTCCTGCGCGGCGGGCGCGGCGGCGTACTGCAGGACCGCCCGGCGCGCCGAGCCGTCCCTGCCGTTGGTCGGATTATCCTAGCGGATCATTCAGGCGTCGCCCGAGAAAGGTCCTACCTCGCAGCGCTTCAGGCATTTCGGGTGTATTGAGCAGGGCGCTCGCCGACACGCCGCCACACGTCAGGCAACCCGGCTCGACCGTACCTGACTCCCCGGGAAGCCACGCCATGCACGGATTCGATCTCGCCTTCGCCTCCCCCCGCAAGCTCCCGCGCGCGCGCGACCTGCGCGGCAACGTCGCCGTGCTCGACATCGCCTTCGCCTCGGAGGCGGGGGGCAAGAGCTTCGAGACGGTCACGCTCCCGCTCATCCAGGAGCTCGGGCCGCGGCTCGCCGCCTGGGTCGACCACCACGACAGCGCCCACCACGCGCGCTTCGCGGGCGACCCCCGGTTCGTCCTGTCGACCAAGGCGGAGCACGGCGCCTGCCCGGAGATGATCACCCCGGAGGTCGTCGCCCGCGCCGGGCGCGTCGACACCCTCGTCTGCCACGTCGACTTCGACGGCCTCGCCAGCGGCGCCAAGTGGATGCGCGGCGGCGTCGAGCCGTACCCCGGCTGCGACGACGACGCGCGCGCCATCGACACCCGCATCGGCGTCCCGGGCCCGGCCGCCACCCGCATGGACCGCGCCCTCCGCGCCCGCCCCCGCGATCAGGCCCTCTTCGGCCTCATCGTCCGGCACCTCGCGTCAGGCCTCTCCGACCCGTCGCTCTGGACCCCCATCGACCAGGCCGGCGCGGAGCTCGCCGCCATGGAGGCCGAGACCCGCCGGATCGCGCTCCGCTACGAGCGCGTCGAGCCGGGCGTGGTCCTCGTCGACGCCTCGCAGCGAGGCGGGTCGTACGACAAGACGCTGCTCCTCCTCATCGGGCAGGAGCGCGCGCCGATCTCGGTCGTCGTCGACAACGACAGCATCACGTTCGCCGCCCGCTTCGACAGCGGGGTGAACTTCCTCGAGACCTTCAAGATCTCCGGCGGCATGCCGACCCGCATCTCCCTCCAGCGCGCCAAGCTCAAGGAGGCGCTCCTGGCGCTCGGGGTCAAGGCGGCGGACGCGAGCCGGCTCGCCACGCCCCCCTGAACGGCCCGCGCCCAACCCGCGACCGCGCCCCTACCCCGGTTCCCTCGGTTTCCACGGCGCCGCCGGATCGTTGACGCTGTCGTCGCCGGCTGCTACGGGGCATTTCAGATTTGCAATTTGCAAGTCTGCAATGGCGGCGTGACCCGAGGCATCACGCCCGCGCCGAGCACGAGGGGTATGGCAGCGACAAACCTGTCTTCGACGTCGAGCAGCGGTGTCGACGAGCTCCTGTTCCGGAACGACGCTGTGTCGCTCTGCCTGCTGGTCAATCGACGGCACCGGACGCTCCGCATCATCGACTTCCGCGCGGGGCCGACCCCATCCAAGCGGAATTTCGTCCTGTCGGCCGCGAAGCGCGAGGGGGTCGAGAAGATCTTCACCCTCGTCGAGCGCGACGAGGTGCCGACGTGGACGCGCCTCGGGTTCGCCCGGGAAGGGTCGATCCCCGGCTTCTACAAGCGCAGCGACGCGTGGATCCTCGGGGCGGTCGTGTCCGAGATGTCGTCGCGGATGCGCGAGCAGGGCGACGACGAGGACGGCGCCGAGGGCGAGGGCCGGGCGGGCTCACCGGCGGTGCTGCTCGCGGAGCGCACGATCGCCCGCGCGCGGCGGCTGCTCCGGGAGAGCGAGGGGCGGCCGCTGCCCGCGATCAAGGTCGCGCCGGCGAGCGGCCCGGAGCTGCGGCGCGCCGTCGCGGCCGCGCAGCGGGCGGGGCGGGCGCTCACGGGCTTCGAGCCGTTCGGGCGCGACGCGGTGCGGACGGGCTACGCGCTGTCCGCGCGCGGCGGCTTCGGCCTCCACGCGGCGTGGGAGATGCAGTCGTGCTTCGGCAACTCGTTCCTGGAGATCCTCTGCTCGCCGCGCCACGAGTCGGAGCGGCTCGCCACCACGGCGGCGGTCGGCGCCCTCTGCGAGCGCCTCGTCCAGGAGAAGGCCGTGAGCACGTTCACCTTCGCCCCCGCGGACGACCAGGAGCTGTGCGCCGCCCTGCTCGCGAACGGCTTCCGCCGCTCGGCCGTGCTGGCGCGCCACCTCGTCGTCGGCCGCGCCCGCAAGGACGCGATCCTCTGGGCGAAGAAGCTCGTGGCGCCCGAGGCCTGAGCCGCGCGCGCGCCACGGCTACGGGCTACGGCGCGAGCGTGACCTCGTAGTCCTCGATGACCGTGTTGGCCAGCATCTCGTCCGCCATCTTCTTCAGCCGCGCCTCGAGATCGGGCGCGCTGCCGAGCGACGGTTCGAGCTCGATCTCGATCAGCTTGCCCACGCGCACGCCCTTGACGCCCGGGAACCCGAGCGAGGTGAGCGCGCGCTTCACGGCGTCGCCCTGCGGATCAAGGACCTCTTTCTTCAATCGGACGGTGACGACGGCTTTCACTGGCTTTGCTCCAAGCGCTCTTCGCGCGACGCTACCACGGGCGCGGCCGCGCCCACCTACACTCCCAGGTTGCGCGGGATGCGCACGGCCGGGTCCTCGAGATCGGGGACGAAGGCCGCGCCGGTGATCCGCTCGAACGCCTCGATGTAACGGCGAGACGCCTCGATCCGGATCTCGTCCGGGATCGGCGGGATCGGCCCGTCGCCCTGGAAGCCCCGCGCGGCGAGCCAGCGGCGCACATACTCCTTGTCGAACGACTCCGGGTCCTCGCCCGCGGCGAAGCGATCGGCGTAGGAGGACGCGAACCAGAAGCGGGACGAGTCGGGGGTGTGGATCTCGTCGATGACGACGATGTTCCCGCTCCGGTCCTTGCCGAACTCGTACTTGGTGTCGACCAGGATGAGCCCCTGGTCCGCGCAGAGGCGCGCGCCGCGCTCGAAGAGCGCGAGCGCGATCTCGGCGGCGGCGTCGAAGTCGCGCGGCGCGATCGTCCCGAGGGCGAGGATCTCGTCGCGCGAGGCGGAGAGGTCGTGGCCGCCCTTCGGCGCCTTGGTGCTCGGGGTCAGGATGGGCCGCGGCAGGCGCTCGTTCTTGCGGAGGCCGTCGGGGAGCCGGTGGCCGCAGAAGACGCGCTCGCCGCGGGCGTAGTGCGTCCAGATGCTCGTCGAGGTCACGCCCGTCACGTAGGCGCGCACCACCATCTCGACCGGCAGCGGCGTGCACTCGATCGCCTCGAGGACGTTCGGGTCGGGCTGCGAGAGCATGTGGTTCGGCGCGACGTCGCGCGTGCGCTCGAACCAGAAGGCCGAGAGCCGGTTCAGCACCTGGCCCTTGAGCGGCAGCGTGCCGAGCACGCGGTCGAAGGCGCTGATGCGGTCGGTGACGACGAGCAGGCGCCGGCCGTCCGGCGTCGTGTAGCAGTCCCGCACCTTGCCCTCGTAGCGGGCGAAGGGGCCCGCGAGCGAGGTGCGTTCGAGCACCCTGCCGAGCGCGGTGCGCAGATCGTCCTCGGTGACCATGGGGCGCGGCTTACCCGGCCTCCGGGGCCGAGTCGACAGGTTTCGAAGGCGCCGGCCGAGTTCCCTCCCCCGCGCCCGGCCCGGGAGCCCCGTTGGTCCCCGGCCGGCGGGGTGGTAAAGGGCCGCGCATGGCCAACCGAAAGAAGATCGCCCTCATTGGCGCCGGGAACATCGGCGGGGAGCTCGCGGCCCTCATCGCGCGCAAGGAGCTCGGGGACGTCGTGCTGTTCGACATCCCCCAGAAAGCCGACTTCGCGAAAGGCAAGGCGCTCGACCTCGAGCAGAACGGCGCCGTCCTCGGCTACGACGCCTCGATCAAGGGGACCTCGAGCTGGGCCGACTGCGCCGGCGCCGACGTCCTCATCGTCACGGCCGGCATCCCGCGCAAGCCGGGCCAGAGCCGCGACGACCTCGTCGCGACGAACCTCCCGATCATCCGCAGCGTGGCGGACGGCGCCAAGGAGCACTGCCCGAACGCGCTCGTGATCGTCATCTCGAACCCGATCGACGCGATGGTGTACGAGTTCAAGCGCCGCACGGGCTTCCCGCGCGAGCGCGTGCTCGGCATGGCGGGCGTGCTCGACAGCGCGCGCTTCCAGCTCTTCCTCGCGCGCGAGGCGAACGTGTCCGTGAAGGACGTGCGCGCGATGGTGCTCGGCGGCCACGGCGACGACATGGTGCCGATCCCGTCGGCGTGCACGATCAACGGCGTGCGCGCGACCGAGCTCGTCAGCAAGGAGAAGCTCGACGCGCTCATCGCGAGGACCCGCAAGGGCGGCGGCGAGATCGTGCAGCTCATGGGGACGAGCGCCTACTACGCGCCCGCCTCGAGCGCCGTCGTGATGGCCGAGAGCTACCTGCTCGACCAGAAGCGGCTGCTCCCCGCCGCCGTCTACCTGGACGGCGAGTACGGCTACAAGGACATCTACATGGGCGTGCCCGTCATCATCGGCGGCAAGGGCGTCGAGAAGATCGTCGAGCTGCCGCTGAGCGCCGAAGAGAAGGAGATGCTCGCGAAGAGCGCGAAGAGCGTCCAGGGCATCACCGACGTGGTCAAGGCCGCGAGCTAGCGCCCCGCCCCGGGTCGTCCCGGGAGCATGAGAAAATGAACCACAGAGGGCACAGAGGGCACAGAGGAGAGAGAGAATAAAAACAAACATCTCCTCTCTGTCTCTCCTCTGTGCCCTCTGTGCCTCTGTGGTTCGTCTCTCCCTCTTCACCTCATCACAGACCCCGCGCAGCTCACTCCGCGGCAGGCGCTATCGAGAGCTCGCGCGGTGAATCGCCGGCAAGATCGCAGGCCGCCGGCAGATCCAGCGCGGCGTCGCTGCCCTCGGCGATGTCGTTGATGCGCTGGCAGATCATGTTCATCATCTGCCACCCCTCGGTGAGCGCGCCGCGGAGCGGGGCGATGTCCAGGCCGGGGAAGCTCTTCAGTAGCTCGTACCCCAGCCTGAAATGATCGGCGTCCAGCTGGGCGTGGATGGCGAAATAGTCCACGTCGGGGAAGACCGCCTGGGCGGCGGTGAGGAGGATGTCGGCGCAGCGCTCGATGACGAAGTGGACGAGCACGGTGCGCTCCTCGGTGGACGCCGAGCCCATCCGCTCGATGAACCAGGACGACGCCGCGGCGATGCCGCGATCCCAGGACGGCGAGCGCGACGGGCCGCGCATCCGCGCGAGCCGGCGGTTGTGCCCGACCTCGTCGGCCAGGTGGCGCTCGGCGATCGCGCTGGCCGCCGGGTGCGACTCGAACACGACCCTGGCGCAGAGCACCTTCTGGAACGCGTCGGACCAGATCTGGAGCGCGCCGAGCATCCGCCGCTTCACCTCGTCGCCGCGCGCGCGCTCGGACCGGAGCAGCTGCATCAGGGGGCTGCCGGCGAACTCCCGCGCATGGGCCTCGTTCTCCTCGAGGAGGCGATCCAGCGCGGCTCCGCCCGAAGGGCCCTCGACCTGGCCGCCCGGCGCGGGCGTCGCGCACAGGCACGGCGTGTCCCAGCGGGCGCCCTCTCCCTCGAAATGAATGGATATCGCGGAGAGCCCGCCTGGCGCTCCGCCCACGAGCCCGCGCAGCCCGCCGGGAGGGACGAGCACGACGTCTCCCGCCTGGATATCCCGGGGTGATTCCCCGATGACCTCGCCGGAGCCGTCGGTGACGACGAGCATGCCTCTCGTCGGGAGCTCACGAGTCGTGAACGGCTGTTCCGGCCCGAGGCGTATCCACCTCAAGGACAGGCGACAAGCTTCTGGCAGGAAAGCCGAGAGCTCCGCGTGCTTCCGGAAATCCTTGAAAAGCCCCAGCAGAGTGCGCTCATCCGTCTTGAGGTACTCGATCGCGGGGATGCCGGCTGTATTGATCACGCGCATCTACATCGTCCTCTGCGTCGACGTTGTGGTGCGGTGACTCTGCACGGCACGACTGGCCGTGTCCAGACGACTCACGGGGAAGGCACCAGAATGCCAGAGGCCTAGAGAAGGACGAGAGCCTGAAGTTTCCTCGCGGCGCCGCCGCGCGATGGGGCAGAATGCGGGCGTGAGCCAGCCGCTGCTCGTACCCACCATCCGGCGCGCCGTCGAGGCGGACCTGCCGGCGGTCGTCCACCTCTTCTCGATCCCCGACGAGGGCAACGTGAAGACAGACCACCCCGGTCCGCCGCTCGATCCGCGCTACCGCGAGGCGCTCGCGGCCATCGCCGAGGATCCGGACAACGCGCTGCTCGTCGCGGAGGTCGAGGGGCGCGTGGCGGGCGCATTCCACCTGACCATCATCCAGTACGTGGCCAACCACGGAGGGCGGGTGGCGCAGGTCGAGAACGTGATCGTGGACCCGAGCCTGCGCAGCCGCGGGATCGGCGAGGCGATGATGCGCTGGGCCATCGACGAGGCGCGGCGGCGGGGGTGCTTCCGCGTGCAGCTCACCTCGAACAAGACGCGGCTGCGCGCGCACCGCTTCTACGAGCGGCTCGGCTTCGTGGCGAGCCACCAGGGGATGAAGCTGAAGCTGTAGGCGGAGTCGAGGCGTCGTCCACGCAGATCCGCGCAAGCGCGATAGGCAAGCGCCGGCCGCGCTGTGTACCCTCGGCGCAGGAGGCTCGAACGTGGCCACTGCGAAGAAGACGACGGCGAAGGGGACGACCACGAAGGCCGCTGGCTCCGTGAAGGCCAGGGCGACGAAGGCGGCGCCTGCGACGAAGGGCGCGAAGCCCGCGGCCGCGACGAAGGGCGCGAAGCCCGCGGCCGCGACGAAGGCGAAGCCGAAGACGGGCGCCGGCGCCGCGCAGGCGACGAGAGGCGCAGTCGCCAGAGGCGACGCCGGCGTCTTCGAGGCGCTGCGGAGCATCCTCCAGCGGCGCGCGCGCGACCTCGTGGTCGTGCACGACACGCCCGACAACTACTACCTCGACACGCGCACGAAAGCGCCGAACGGGAAGCCGCTGTTCTTCGGCGCGGCGCGGGCGGGCCGGGCCTATACGAGCTTCTACCTCATGCCGGTCTACGCGCACCCCGAGCTGCTCGGCGACGTGAGCCCGGAGCTCAAGAAGCGCATGCAGGGCAAGTCGTGCTTCAACTTCAAGACGAGCGAGCCCGCGCTGTTCGCCGAGCTCGAGACGCTCACCGGGCGCTGCTTCGAGCGGTGGAAGGCCAGCGGCCAGATCTGAGCGGCGGGGCCGCGCCGGTCGCCGGGGACGCCCTCGCGCAGAGCGCGCCCGCTCACGCGCCAGCTCAGAGGAGCGGCTCCCCCTCGGGACCGAGCAGCGACAGCGGGAACACCGGCGCCCCCGCCAGCACGTCGCGGCAGAGCGGCTCGACGTCGGGGCCGCGCAGCGGCAGGGCCCTGAGCTCCTTCAGCGTGACCCAGCGCGCCTCGAGCGAGTGCTCGTCCGGCTCGCGCTTGGGCGGCGTGTCGTCGGCGGGGCGCGCGAGGAAGATCACCCGCAAGCGCGCCTGCAGCGAGCTCGGGCTGTGCTCGATGCGCAGGATGCCTTGCAGCTTCACGGGGACGCCCGTCTCCTCGAGCGCCTCGCGGCGCGCCGCCTCCGCGAACGTCTCGCCGGGCTCGGCCCGGCCCGCGGGCAGGTACCAGAGCTGGTCGTGCTTGCGCTCGTGCACCAGGAGGAAGCGGTCGCCGAGCTTCACCAGCACCACGGCGAAGCACCAGGTCGGGATGGGAGAGCGGGACATGATGAATCCGGCCCACAGCTTACCCTGGAGCGCGCGGGAGGGAGCCCAGGATGCGCGCGCTCGCGCCCGGGCGGCCCAGCGCACGGCGGCGGGGCTGAGGTGCCGGCCCGACGCGCTGGTCGGTGTTGCGCCGCCCGGGTGAGGAGCGAGGCGGGCAGGTCGTCGAGCGTGCTACCGTGACCACGCCGGTTCCGGCGTACAGAAGCGAGGTTCCATTGCTGTACATCCAGGAGAGCATCCGTATCGAGGCGCCGATCGAGATCGCGTGGGCGTGGATGAGCGATCTCGATCGCCTGATGAAGGTGAACGACTTCCACGTGGCGATGCGCTTCGAGACCGACCAGCGCCGGGGCAAGGGGACGTGCGTGATCATCGAGCACTCGTTCTTCGGGAGCGCCCCGGAGCCGCGCGGCGCGCGGGTGACCCACTGGGAGGAGGGGACCGGGATCGGCTGGGTCGAGACCGATCTCGAGGCGCCGAGGAGCAATTTCCCGCACTCCTCCCAGTACCGCCTGAAGCCGCTGCCCGGCGGCGCGACGCTCCTCTCCGACGAGCTGCGCGGCTCGCTCAACCTCCGCTTCCTGGGGAAGGTCGCCGACAGGCTGATGCAGGACGTGTTCGCGTCGAGGATCGTCCGGCGCGAGTGCGTCTATCTGAAGGAGCATATCGAGGCGTTCGCGGCCGGCTGGAAGGCGGCGCGCGCGGCGGCCTAGCGGCGCGCGGGGCGCGGGGCGCGGGGCGCGGACATTTCATCCCGTGCGTCACCGCGTCGCATGCGCCCGGCGCGGCGGCGCGCTACGTTCGGGCCCGCCCGCATGAGATGGTCGTCGATCCTCGCCGCCCTGCCCCTGCTCGTGGCCGCGTGCAAGCGGCCCGCTCCCGCCGACGAGGGCGTCGCGCTCTCGCCCCGGGCCGAGCAGGGCAAGGCCCTGTTCTCCACCCACTGCGCGGCGTGCCATGCCCCGTCCACCAAGCTGGTCGGCCCCCCGCTCACCGAGATGGCGAGCCTGTATGCGACGGATCCCGAGGGCATCGTCCGCTGGGCCGTGACCCCCGGTCGCAAGCGCACCGACGTGCCCCCGATGCCGAGTTTCCGGGGCATGCGCACGTCGGATCTCGCGGACGTGGCGCAGTACATCATCGAGGCCGGCACCGCGGCCGGGAAGCAGAAACCATGATCTATTCCATCGTTCTCGTATTGCACTCGTGGCTGCGCTGGGCCGTCCTGCTGCTCGGGCTGGCGGCGCTGGTGCGGTCGGCCCGGGGCTGGGCCCAGCGCGCGCCGCGGACCGAGACCGATCGCAAGCTCGGCGCCGCGTTCGTCGGCTCGCTCGACGCCCAGCTCCTCCTCGGCGTCCTGCTCTACGTCGTGCTCAGCCCGATCACGCCGAGCTCTCTGGCCGCGCTGAAGGCCTCCATGCCCGTCGCCGCGCTGCGCTTCTTCGCCGTCGAGCACGCCTTCGGCATGATCCTGGCGGTGGTGATCGCCCACGTCGCCTCCGCGCGGGCGAAGCGCGCCGCGGATCCCACGACGCAGCACCGGCGCATGGCGCTCGGCGTCCTGTTCGCGCTGCTCGTCGTCCTCGCCGCCATCCCCTGGCCGTTCCTGCCCCACGGTCGCCCGCTGTTCCGGCTGCCCTGAGAGGCCGCCAGGCGTCGCCGGCGCCGCGCGACTTCCGCCTGAGCCACACCGCTCGCCAACAACGCGCCGTCCCCGCTTCACGGACGCCACGCGCGTCCGCTCAGGTCGTCACGGCTGCTCCCGTGAACGCAGCGGAGACGCTTGACTCCTGTGCTCGTGGGCGTTCCATGGATCGATGCAGCTCGTCGCGCATCTCGAACGCTGGTGGCTCCCGCTCGCGATCCTGCTCCCGGCGGTGGCGGGCTCCGGTTGCGCCGTCGGTGAGGGCGACGCCGCGCCGCCGGAGCTGGCCTCTGCAGCGGCGCGCGTGGGCGCGAGCGGTGAAGCCCTGCGGACCCGTCCGATCTGGGCTCCTGCAGGGTCGATGATCTCCGGCCGCCATCTGCACACCGCGACGCTGCTCGCGGACGGCAAGGTGCTCGTGACGGGGGGACGAGGCGCGGATATCGACTGGCGTTACTGGGCGAGCGCGGAGCTGTACAGCCCGGCGACCAACACCTGGACGGCGGCTGCCTCGATGAGCGCCGCCCGCTTCGAGCACGCCGCGGCGCGCCTCAAGAACGGCAAGGTCCTTGTCACAGGCGGCGACGACGCCCTCGAGCAGGCGCAGGCGAGCGCGGAGCTGTACGATCCGGCGACCGACACCTGGACGGCGGTGAGCCCGATGGTCGTCGCCCGTTCCGGCCACACCGCGACGCAGCTCCTGAACGGCAAGGTCCTGGTGGTGGGCGGTGGCAACGGCACGGAGCTGTACGATCCGGCGACGGACACCTGGACGATCGATCACGCGACGGGCGTCGGCCGCGACCTTCATAGCGTGACGGTGCTCCGGGACGGGATGGTCATGGTGCTGAGCGAGGGCTTGTACCCGCGGATCTACGATCCGGCGACGAACACATGGAGGACGGGGCGCTCGATGCGCGATCCACGCGAGGGGCACGCGGCGGCGCTGCTTCCCAGCGGCAAGGTCCTTGTGACGGGCGGCATCAACGAGCGCACGGGCCGCTACTTCAGCAGCGCGCTGGTCTACGATCCGGTGGCCGAAACGTGGACGGACGCAGGCTCGATGAGCCATGGCCGCGCCTGGCACACGGCCACGCGGCTTCCGGGCGGCAAGGTCCTCGTGGTGGGCAGCTATGACGGCCTCGAAGAGGAGGGCTCCCCTGCCCTGGCGAGCACCGACCTGTACGATCCGGAGACGAACACCTGGACAGACGCAGGCTCGATGAGCACCACCGCCTACTGGCACACAGCGACGCGGCTCTCGACCGGTCAGGTCCTCGTGGCAGGAGGCAGCAGCTACGAGGCCGTGAGGGTCTGGCCGACCGCGGAGGTCTACACGCCGGGGCCGATGGGCAGCCCCTGAGCCGGGCCTCGGTCGTCGATCATGGCCAGCGCAGGTTGCGCAGCGTCGCCTCGTGCGCGGCCGTCCGATCGTGGAGCGCCTCGACCGGGGGCGGCGCAGCCGGCGCGCGACATGACACGTCGGCCTGGACTCAGGCGTCTTCCGCCGGTGCCACGCCGCTCGCGGGCGGCGTGCCGGCGGACGGCAGCGAGATGAGGGGCTCGCCGTCGGGGAGGCGAAGGGGGCGCGGCAGATAGGGGTCGAGCTCGCCGGGCTCGAAGCGGCAGAGGCCGATCACGTGCCAGAAGGACCCGGCGATGTCACCGCCGAACCGGTAACGGCCGTCGGGGGTGAAGGCGGCCCAGCCCTCGGGGCAGGGCAGCAGGATGGCGAGGCAGCCGCCGGTGGCCACGTGCCAGAGGCGGAGGGTGCCATCGGTGGAGGCAGAGGCGAGGAGCGTGCCGTCAGGGCTGAAGGCGACGCTCTGCACAGAAGCCTTGTGGCCCTCGAGAGCGCGGAGGGCTCGCCCGCTTCCCGCCTCCCACAACCTCACGCTCCGATCATCGGACCCCGAGGCCAGCGTTCGACCATCCGGGCTGAACGCTACGCTCCTTACCCAGTTGCCATGGCCCTCGAAGACGCGAAGGACTCGCCCGCTTTCGACGTTCCATAACCTGATGGTCCTGTCTCCCGATCCCGAGGCCAGCGTCCGTCCGCCGCGGCTGAACGCCACGCTCGTCACCGCATCGCCGTGGCCCTCGAAAACGCGGAGGTTTTGCCCGCTCTCGACGTCCCACAATCTCACGCTCCTGTCACCCGCTCCTGAAGCCAGCTTCCGGCCATCGGGGCTGTACGCCACGACCATCACGGCACTGCCATGGCCCTTGATGACGCGGCCATCTTGCCTGCGTTCCACCTTCCACCACCACACGATCCCGTCACCTGCTCCCGACGCCAGCGTTCGGCCATCGGGGCTGAATGCAACGCTCGTCGCGCCGCTGCTGTGGCCATCGAAGACGTGGAGGACCCGGCCGCTCTCCACGCTCCACAACCTCACCGTCTTGTCGCCCGAGCCCGAGGCCAGCGTTCGCCCGTCGGGGCTGAACACAACGCTCCTCACCCAACCGTCGTGTCCTTCGAAGACGCGGAGGGATCGACCGCTCTCGACCTCCCACAACCTCACTGTCCCGTCAGCCGCCCCCGACGCCAGCGTTCGCCCATCGGGGCTGAATGCGACGTTCATCACCCTGGTGCCATGGCCCTCGAAGATGCGGAAGACACGCCCGCTCTCGACCTCCCACAGCCGCACGGTCCCGTCCCCCGCAGCCGAGGCCAGCGCGCGATCATCGACACTGAACGCCACGCTCGCCACCCACGCGGAATGGTTATCGAAGACGCGGAGAGCTCGCCCGCTCTCGACCTCCCACAACCTCACATTCGTGTCCTCTGACCCCGAGGCCAGCGTCCGCCCATCGGCGCTGAACGCCACGCTCGTCACCCTGGCGCCATGCCACTCGAAGACGCGGAGGACTCGACCGCTCTCGACCTCCCACAACCTCACGGTCCTGTCACCCGCACCCGAGGCCAGCGTTCGCCCATCGGGGCTGAACACAGCGCTGATCACGCCGTTGCCATGTCCCGCAAAGGCGCGGAGAGCTCGCCCGGTTCCGGCCTCCCACAACCTCACGGTCTTGTCATAAGACCCGGAGGCCAGCGTTCGTCCATCGGGGCTGAACACAACGCTCGTCACGCCCTTCCCATGGCCGGCGAAGGCGCCGAGAGCTCGACCGCTCTCGACTTCCCACAACCTCACGATCCTGTCATAAGACCCAGAGACCAGCGTTCGTCCATCGGGGCTGAACGCAACGGACATCACTCTGCCGTCATGCCCCTCAAAAGTGCGGAGGGCTCGACCGCTCTCGACCTCCCACAACCTCACGGTCCTGTCATCCGACCCCGAAGCCAGCGTTCGGCCATCGGCGCTGAGCGCGACGCTGTTCACCGGGCCGAGGTGTCCGTACATTCCCCGGATCGCTTGACCCGAGACCGCATCCCAGAGCCGGACTGAGCCGTCATGATGGCCCGTGGCGAGGAGATCTCCCGACGGATTCCAGGCCACCGCATTGCACGCTGAAGCCAGCATCCACATCAGGTCAGCGCTGGAAGGCCGAGGTGGTGCCGCCCCCTCAGCCGCGTGCGGCGCAATGGCCACCCCCCGAGCGCCGACCAGCTTGGTGCCGCGGAGCACCGCGCCCTCGAGTTCCACGCCGGTCAGGTCGGCGCCCGCGAGACGGGCGAACGACAGGTCTGCGCCCCGGAGATCGGCGCCGATCAGCGAGGCGCCGCGCAGATCCGCCCGCCCGAGCCGTGCGGAGACGAGCGAGGCGCCGCCCAGCCTGGCGTCGACGAGCGTGGCATTCGTGAGGTTCGCCTTCGTGAGGTCGGCCTTGCGCAGGTCCGCGTGGTTGAGGTTCTGCCCGCTCAGGTCCTGCCCGGCCAGCTCGGCGCCCTCCACCCCATCGTTCTCGTCCTCCCCGGCTACCGCTCCCTCCTCGCCCTTCGCCAGCCACCGCGCAATCCGCAGCCCGTTGTCCTTCGCGTGCCCCTCGGCCGCCCCGTGCAGCACCCGCGCCGACCACGCCGCCGCTCGCTCGCGCCCCGCGAGCGACACGAAGAAGTCCACCATCAGCTCGCTCATCTCATCGGCCGCGAGCGCCGCGCTGTCGCCCGTCCCCTTCACTTCCCGCGCCGCCGCCTCGGCTACGAGCCACTCCAGCACCGACCGGTGCACGAACGAGAACGCCCCCTCCGCGTCCCGCACGAGCAGCGATCCCGAGCCGATCAGGAACTCGACCATCGCCCGCTCCAGCGGCGGCCCGTCCGCCGGCTGCACGCCCTTCACGAGGCTCTCCGGCAGGTCGGCGATCCCGACCGCGCGCACCCGCCGGTCCCAGAGCAGGCGTGCGAGCTCGGTCATCGCCCCCCGGAGCGCCCCGCGCGAGATCCCGCGCGGCGCCCCCCGCGGGTTGGCGCGGTGGTGCTCGTGGTCGAGCCACTGATCCACGAGCAGCTCGTACAGCTTGGCCGCGGTGATCTCCCCCGTCCCCTCCCGGGCCTCGAGGAGCTTTTTCTCCTCGATCCTCGAGATGAACCCCAGCATCCGCGGGTTCTCCGAGAGTCCGAGCAGATCCCTGACCTCGTGGAGCAACCGGTACCGCGCCTCGGCCTCCGCGGGGTCGGGGATCAGGTTGCCCAGAAATCGCCGGATCTGCTTCTCCCCGAACCCCTGGAGCCGCACGAGCCGGTAGCCCTGCACCTGCTCGGCCCGCCGCGCGAGCTCCTGCTTGATCTGCCGGTCGTCCAGGAAATGCTGCGTCCGGCTGGTCACCACCACCTTCGCGATGCCCTCGGTCGCCTGCACCACCGTCTCGAAGTGCTCGAGCACCCGGTCGTACGTCAGCCGCAAGGCGAGCTCGTCGAAGCCGTCGAAGAGCAGCGCGATACGGCCCTCGGCCAGCATGTAGCTGAAGGCGCGCGGGTCGACCGGCTCGTCCGCGAGCGCGAAGTGCTGCGCCACGAGCACGCTGAGCGAGCGCTGCTTCTCGAGCCGGCTCATCTCGATGAGCACCGGCACGAGCGGGTGCTTGTCCCGCGCCATCCGGCGCGCGAGCTCGTGCAGGAGGAACGTCTTGCCCGCGCCGAAGTCGCCGAGCACCAGCACGAAGCGCCGGCGGGGCGCGTCCAGCAGCTCCCACAGCGACGCGAGCGCGCTCTCGGTCTCGCTCTTTTCATGGTCGCCAAGGCTCACCACCGCCGGCTGCTCCACGTAGAGCCACGGCGGGTAGATCGGGTCCGCCTCGAGCCGGTCCGTCTGCCGCGCGAGGTACCGGTCGAAATCGATGAGCCCCTGGTACTCGGAGAAGCTCTTCAGCGCGACGCCGCGGCGCCACGCGCGCTGGGCCAGCTCCGGCGGCGCCTGTGGGCCCGCGTGGATCAGCGTCGAACGCAGCAGCGGATCTTGCTGCCGGAACCGGCGCTCGACGTCGGTCACGTAGCGCGCGACGAGCTCCTCCGTGATCGGCTGGTCCAGGGCGCCGATCACCCGCATGTCGACGAGCGAGCCGTCGCGCGCCGCCACCTCGAGCACGCCGGCGAACGGCGGCGGCGCGCTGTGCCGCGTCACCGTCGCGCCCGGCGCGCGCAGCAGCGCCACGCGCTCGATGCGCTGCAGGAAGCCGTCGTGCCGGTCCTCGAACGCGCGCTCGCCGCGCTCGCCACAGTCGCCATCCTCCGCGCGGCGCACGACGATCTCTGCCGGCGCGCCGCGATCCGAGCGCTCGCTCTCGGGCCGGGGCGCCGGATCGAGGTGCTCCTGCAGGAACGCGAGCAGCACCGCCGCCGACGCGCGGCACGCGAACGCGCGGAAGCCGTCGTCCTTGGCGAGGTCCGCGTGATCGCTCACCGCCTTGATGAAGATCGACCGCTTCTGACAGCGCGCCGCGAGATCGCCGATCGCCGCGCCCTCCATGTCCAGGCCCAGCGTGCCACGCACCACGCGCTGGAGATCGCCCCAGACGCCGGGGTCCTGCGTCACCGCCGTCACCGTGGCGATCGCCCCGACGTGCACGCGCAACGGCGGATCCGCCGGCGGCCCGTCCGGGTGGAGCAGCCGCTCCTCCAGCGCCCTCTCCCGCCCGGCGTCCGTGAGGCGCAGCGCGCCGCCCTTCGTCGCGGCGAGCCCGTCCTTCACGGCCTCCTTGAGCCGCGCCGTCCACCCCGGACAGGCGCGCCGCCGGTCCGGGTGCGCCACCGGCGGCGGGCCGCCCTCGGTCTCGTGCGCGTGGAGCGCCTCGAGGAGCCACCGCTGCTGGGCCTCCCGCGAGGGCGGGCGCTCGCGGGAGAGCGCGGCGAGGTCGAGCTCGCGCGCGAGGAAGGCCGCGTCCATCTTCCACGTGGCCGCGAGATCGAAGGTGCGCAGGTCGTGGAGGAGCTCCGCGCCCTCGCCCCGCGGCGCGACGCGCTTGCCCTGATCGAAGCCGTAGAGCCGATCGGCCACGATCACGTCGCCGAGCGCCACCTTGCCCGGATCGCCCGCGCAGATGCCGCACATCGCGAGGCACGCGGGGTCGAGCTCGGTCAGGAGCTGCTGCCCTCGGATCGCCGCCGTGCGCTCCCCCGCCTCGCCGATCCACGCCGCGGCCACCGCGAGCGGCCCGCCCTGCGCGCTTGAAAATGTGCGCCTGTAGTAGCGGAAGCCGCCGAGATCCCGCTGGGCGCGCCACCCCTCTGCGCCGCCGCCCTGCACGAGCACGCCCTCGAGCTCGTCCTGCAGCGCCGTGACCACCAGCACGTCGATCGGCCCGCCGTGGGGCTCGACGCCCGCGCCTCCCCTGCCCTCGTCCCGCGCCTCCGCTGCGTCGTCCTGCGCCTTCACCACGCCAGACATGGTGCGGCCGGAGCGAGATGCGCCGCAATAGACCGCGACGCACGCGCTCCAGGCCAGGTCGGCACGAGCGCCCGACCTCGCACGGTTCCAGCCGGCTGCCGGACAGGGTACGGTGAGCCCACCTTGACCGGGAGAATGGCACCGTGAGCGACGTCGACTTCGCCTTCGCGTGGGAGGGCGCCTCGGAGGGGGCCGGGCCCTGGCGACACCTGCAGGTCGTCGAGCTCCGGGGCAGCGAGGCGATCTCGAGCCTCTACCGCTACGAGCTGGTGCTGGTCGCCCACGAGCCGGCCCCCGGGGTGGACCCGGAAGAGCTCATCGGGACGCGGGCGACCCTGCGCGTGACAACGCGCTCCGAGCCGGCCTACCGCGCGGTGCACGGGATCATCACCGAGGCAGAGGAGATCGGGCCGATCTACGACGGCATGCTCTACCGCGTCGTGCTCTCGCCGCCGCTCGCGCGGTCGATGCACCGCACCCGGTGCAGGATCTTCCTCGAGAAGACGACGCGCCAGATCATCGACGCCGTGCTCCAGGGCGACCCGTCGCTGCGCCGCGACGACGGCGCCACGGCCCAGCCCGACACGGGCGACGCGCTCACCTTCCAGCCGGCGCGGGAGCTCTACGCGTGGCGCGTGACGGACCCCACGCGCATCGACGACGTGGCCACGCGGCCCTACTGCGTGCAGTACAACGAGAGCGACCTCGCGTTCGTCTCGCGGCTGCTCGAGGAGGAGGGCATCAGCTACCACTTCGAGCACGGCGACGGAGCGTGCCTCCTCGTCCTCACCGACACGGACGGCGGCCGGGCCCGCCTCGCCCCGTTCGCGCCGCTCGGCCCGGGGGTGCTCGGCCGCGAGATCGCGACGATGAAGCTCGGGGCGCGCCTCCGCCCGAGGAAGGTGTCGCTTGTCGACTACAACTGGAAGAAGCCCGCGCTCGACATGGCCGTGTCCACGTCGGGTCAGCCGGACGGCGAGGACCTCGTCGACCACGAGTACCCGGGGCGCTACCCCGACACGCCCGACCAGGGGCGGCCGCTCGCCCAGGCGAAGCTCGATCGGCTGAGCGTGGAGGCGAGCTACGCGGTCGGCGAGGGCACGGCGCGGGTGCTCGGCGCGGGGAGCGTGTTCGCGCTGGATCACCCGGCGTCGCGGTACGACGGCGAGTACCTGGTGACCCGCGTGGAGTCGCGCGGCGAGCAGCAGGGCGCGCTGCCGCCGGAGCTCGCGGCGCGCTTCGCGCTGCAGGGCGTGCCGTTCACGGCGCGGTTCGAGTGCGCGCGCCGCGGCAAGAACGGGAGCGTCGCCGAGTCGCGGTTCCGGCCCGCGCGCGTGACGCCGAAGCCGCGCGTGCAGGGCACGCAGACGGCGTTCGTCACCGCGGAGCCGACCGCGCAGGGCGCCGAGATCCACGTGGGCGGCCCGCCCGGCGCGGAGATCGGCTGCGTGCGCGTCAAGTTCCACTGGGACAAGGACGGCGAGCGGCTCGCGAAGGAGCCGTCGTCGTGCTGGGTGCGCGTGAACCAGGTGTTCGCCGGGGTCGGCGAGGGCGCGGTGTTCCACCCGCGGGTCGGCGTGGAGGCGATCGTCGACTTCGAGGAGGGCGATCCGGACCGGCCGATCGTGGTGGGCCGCGTCTACAACGGCCAGAACCGCCCGCCGGGCGGCGCGCCCACCGTGAGCACCTTCAAGACGATGACGAGCCCCGGCGGCGGCACCCACAACGAGCTGCGCTTCGACGACACCGCCGGCAGCCAGCAGATCCTGCTGCACACGCCGATGAACTGGAACAGCGAGGTCGGCAACGACAGGAGCGAGCAGGTCGCGTCGAACAGCGGCTCTTCCGTGGGGAGCAACCGCAACGAGTCGACCGGCGCGAACCGGAGCACCATGGTCGGCGGGAACAACTCGGAGATCATCGGCGCCAACGAGTCGACCACGGTGGGCGCCAACCAGAACGTCACCATCGGCGCCAACCAGACGCTCAGCGTCGCGGCGAACCAGACCCTCACCGTGACCGGTAACCAGAGCGCGAGCATCACCGGCAACCAGGACGAGAAGGTCACCGGGAACCGCACGGGCGACGTCACCGGCAACGACAAGCTCACCGTCACCGGCACCCAGGACGTCGCCGTGACCGGGGCGCAGACGACGGCGTACCTGGCGACCCACGAGCTGAGCGTCGCCGCGAGCCAGAAGATCAACGTCGGCGGGGAGCAGACCGTGGCGGCGACCGGGCCTCAGGGGCTGAAGTCCTCGGCGAGCCAGAAGATCGAGGCGCCGTCGCAGGAGATCAAGGCCGACGGGGTGCAGGCGCTCAAGTCGACGACCCTCGCCGTGAACGCGTCGAGCACCATGACGGTCGACACCTCGCTCTTCCAGGTGAACGGGTCGACGCTGGAGCTGAAGGGCGGCCAGATCCTGATCAAGGGCGGCCAGGTGGTCATCGAGGACGGCGAGATCGCGATCAAGGGCGGGAAGGTCACCGTGAACGGCTCGCCGATCGAGATGGATGGGGGCGGCATGGTCCAGGTGACCGCGGGGGTCATCAAGCTGAACTGACGGCCGCGATGCGCTTCTCGAACGACACGCCCCTGCCCGCGGCGATGATCCCGAACGCGGAGCAGGACGACCGGGTGACGGCGATCTTCCTGGCCGCGATCACCTACCGGATCGCGCGCGGTCGGCTCGCCCTGGCGGCCGCGCAGCGGCCGCTCCTGCTCGACCCGGAGCTGCCGTACCCGCACGACGGCATGCTCCAGAAGAGCGTCGCCTCGGTGTGCGCGACGGGCTTCGTGTACCCGAGAGAGACGCGCGCCCGCGAGGCCACGGCGGTCCTGCGGGTCGGCGAGCGCGACGCGGGGATCGTGGCGTACGGTCATCGCGTCTGGCAGCGCTCGCTCGCCGGCGGGCTCGCGCCGAGCGCGCCGCTCCCGTTCGACCGGGTCGAGATGAGCTGGCGGAACGCCTTCGGCGGCGTCGTGAAGGAGCCGGCGCGGGTGGTGCGGCTCGACGACGACGACGGCGGGGGCGAGGCGTTCGTGCCGGAGCACGAGAGCGGGTATCCACACAACTTCGAGGGCAAGGGGTTCGCTGTCGACGCGGCGCGCGCTGTCGATCAGCCGCTGCCGCAGCTCGAGCACCCGGAGCAGCTCATCCGGCGCTGGGACGACCGGCCCGAGCCGGTGTGCTTCGCTCCATACCCGCTCTGGGGCGGCCTGCGCGCGGTGCACGTGTGGCACGACCAGCAGTTCGATCCGGGCGGCGCGAGCAAGCTCGCGAGCAGGGCGGCGCCGCGGACGACGTTCGACGCGATCGCGCCCGGCACGCGCATCGCGCTCGGCGGGATGCGGCCCGGCGGGGAGGCGCTCATCTTCGAGGCGCCGCCGCCGCCCGTGGCGGTGACGGTGACCGTGGGCGGCTCATCCGAGCGGCTCTTGCCGGCGCTCGACGCGGTCGACATCGACGCGGAGGCCGCCGAGGTGCGGCTGCTCTGGCGGGCGAGCGTGAGCTACGGCCTGGTGCAGTTCGAGCGCCGGCGGGCGCGGCTCGAGGCGACCGAGGGCTTCCCGGTCGAATGAGCGAGGCGACCGAGAGCTTCCCGGTCGGGTGAGGAGGAGCGGACGTGGCGCACAACTTCCACGACATCAACGGCTGGTTGCTCGTGGGCCTCGAGATGCACCAGGGGTTCCACATCTTCCCGCCCGCGCCGATGAAGTTCTTGAAGCTGGTGCTGCTGCACCCGTTCACGCTGGGGGACAGGCAGCAGCCGACGGTGCTCTTCAACGGCGTGCCCTCGGTGACGCACCAGCACGAGCCCAAGTTCCTCTGGCCGCACCTCGGGATCGTCCCCGATCCGCTGGACGCGCTGACGCCGCTGCACATCCTCTTCGGCTCGCACAAGTGCTGGCTGCCGCGGGGCGCGGTGGAGATCTGCGGGGAGAAGGCGACCTGCTGCGTGATCGGCGGGCCCATCTCGCTGAACGCGGACTGCTGGGACATCGGCAGGTGGCCGAGCTCGCTGGTGCTCAACCCGGGGACGGTGCAGACGACGCCGACCTTCGGCGACTTCGTGATGGGCGCGGTGACGCTGGCGATCGATCTGGTGCTCGACCTGCTCTTCGAGGGGGCGGCCAAGCTCGCGGGCGGGCTGCTGCTGAAGCTCGGCGGCAAGGTGCTGAAGCCGCTCTTCAAGAAGGCGAAGGACCTCGTCGGCAAGGGGCTGAAGGCGGCGACGAAGCAGATGGGGAGGGCCGGGAAGGCCCTCGCGAAGGGGGCGCGCGCGCTCAAGGGCAAGGCGGCGTCGGCGCTGAAGAACGCGAAATGCTTCTTCACCGGACACCCGGTCGACGCCACCTCGGGGGCCGTCGTCGACAGCAAGGTGGACATCTCGCTGCCCGGCGCGATCCCGCTGGTCTGGGAGCGTCATTATTCGTCGGCCCGCGCGCTCGATCGGACGTCGCTCGGGCGCGGCGGGTGGGTGCACAGCCTCGAGCAATGGATCGCGTCGGATGAGGAGGGGATCTCGCTCCGGGACGAGCAGGGGCGCGACATCTACTTTCCCCGCGTCGGCGCGGGGGAGAGCGCGTTCCACCGGCCGGACCGGCTGACGCTGCGCGCCGAGCAGGGCGGCGGCTTCTCGGTCTACAGCCATGCATCGCGCCTCACGCGCCATTATGCGCCGGTCACGCCGCCGGGCAGAGCGCTGCTCCGCTCGATCACGGACCCCCACGGCAACGCGATCACGCTGGAGTACACAGGAGAGCGGCTCCACCGCGTCGTCGACACGGCGGGCCGCGAGGTCCGCGTCAAGGCGACCCACGGCGGCCGCATCGCGCGCCTCGAGGTCTGGGCCGAGGGCATCCTCGAGCAGTGGGTCGACTACGCCTATACGAAGATGGGTGAGCTCTCGAGCGCGGCGGACGCGCTCGGGCACGCCGAGCAGTACGGCTACGACGAGGACCACCGGATGGTGAAGACCACGCTGAAGAACGGCGTGAGCTTCCATTACGCCTATGACCCCGAGACCGGCCGGTGCAAGAGGACCTGGGGCGACGACGGGCTGCACACGGTCGAGCTCCGGGTCGACCTGGAGCAGCGGATCACCTGGTTGACCGGCAACGAGGAGCCGCGGGTCCTGCGCTGGAACGAGGACGGGATCGTCGTGCGCGAGGAGACGCCGGACGGGATCGTCCTCAGGACGTGCGAGGTCGATGCCGATCAGTACGTCACCGCCGAGGCGAACGGGGCCGGCGAGACGACGAGATACGAACACGACGCGCGGGGCAACAAGGTCCGGGAGATCGATCCGGCCGGGAATGTGACCCAGTGGGAGTACGACGGCGATGTACCGGCCCTGCGCGTCGGCCCGCACGGGCTCACGACGGCGTACGAGCATGACGCCAGCGGCTCGCTGACCGGCGTCGTGTATCCATCGAAGCAGCGCTATTCGCTGAGCTACGATGAGCGCGGCCACCTGCGCGCGATCCGGGGCGATGAGGGGGAGCTCGCGTCGTTCGTGGTCGACGGCAGGCACCGGGTCGTCGAGGAGATCGACGCGCGCGGCGCGAGGACGGTGTACGTCCACGATCGGCTGGGACGCGCCGTCTCGCGGACGGACGCGATCGGCAGGACGACCAGGGTGACCTATGATCGACTCGGCCGGCCGCTGGGCGTGCAGCATCCCGATGGAACCGCGACGCAGACGGCCTACGACGCGCTCGGCAACGTGCGCCGCGTCGTCGACGCCGCGGGGCAAACCACGGAGATGGAGCACGCCGGGACGGGCGTGATCACCCGGTTCAAGCAGCCCGACGGGCGCGCGTGGTCGTTCAAGTACACCGCGCGGGAGAAGCTCCAGCGCATCACGAACCCGAGACAGGAAGCCTACGAGTTCGCGTACGACACCGCAGGGAGGGTGACGGAGGAGAGGACCTTCGACGGGCGCGTGCTCGGATACCGCTACTCGGCCGGCGGGCGCCTCGCCCGGATCGACTACCCGGACGGGAGCTTCCGGTCGTTCTCTCACGATCCGCTCGGCAACGTCGTCCGAGAGGACGGGACAGACGGGTCGATCCTGTTCGAGCGCGACGCCACCGGGCGGCTGCTCGGCGCGGCGGTGGAGCACGGCGGAGAGCGCGTCGCGACGCGCTTCGAGCGAGACGGGCTCGGGCTGGTCGTGTCGGAGACGCAGGGCGGCGGGACGCTGCGCTACGGGTACGACGCGCGCGGGCGCCGCACGCAGCGCGTCATGCCCGGCGGGGCGACGACGCGGTATGCGTACGACGCGCTGAACGATCTCGTCCGCGTGGAGCACGACGGCCATGGGCTCGCCGTCGAGCGAGACGCGCTCGGTCGGGAGAGGGCGCGGGGGGACGCGGAGGGGCGCTTCTCGATCCGGAGCGAGTACGACGCGATGGATCGCATCGTCGAGCAGCGCGTCGATGCCCGCGCGCCCGGAGGAGGCGCGCCCACGGCAGCGGTGCAGCGACGCTGGCAGTACGACCTCCTGGGCCGCGTCAGCCGCGTGGAGGACGGCCGCTGGGGAGCGACGTCCTACAGCCATGATGAGATCGGGCAGCTCGTCGAGGCCCGGCGTGGATCACACCGCGAGGTCTTCGAGTACGACGCCGCCGGCGCGGTGTCGATGATGCTGGAGGGCCTCGAGCAGAGCGCGCCCGACGCGCAGGCCGCAGCCTGGGAGATCGCGCCGGGGGACAGGCTCCTTCACACCGCCCGGGCGCGGTATGCCTACGACAGGCGGGGGCGGCGGATCGCCAAGGTGGAGCCGGGAGATGGGCCGGAGTCCAGGCGGACCGAGTATGCATGGGACTGCCGGGATCGCTTGCGCGAGGTGCGGTTGCCCTCCGGCGAGCGGGTCGTCTTCACCTACGACGCCTTCGGGCGACGGACGCGGAAGGAGCTCTTCGACGCCCACGGCGACCTGCGGCGCGAGGTCCGCTTCCTGTGGGATGGGGACGTGCTCGCGGCGGACATCGACGGCCAGCATGGCTCCCGCTGCTTCGTTCATGCTCCGGGGACGTTCGTTCCGCTGCTCCAGGCGGAGCAGGGGGAGGTGTTCAGCTACCTCAACGATCACGTCGGCGTGCCCAAGGAGCTGCTCGACGCGAGCGGGCGGGTGGCCTGGTCGGCGGCGCACTCGGCCTGGGGCCGGGAGACCGAGGCGTTCCACGGTACGGGGCGCGAGCGCTCGACCGGCCGCGCGGTGGCGTCGCCGTTCCGCCTCCAGGGTCAGTATGCGGACGACGAGACGGGGCTTTGCCTCACGAGGTTCCGGTACTTCGACCCGGAGGTGGGAAGGTGGTGCAGCCCGGATCCGCTGGGCCTCGCCGGCGGAGGTGACCAGTTCGGCTTCAACGCGGCGCCGACCTGGGCTGTCGACACGCTGGGGCTGAACCCGACCCCCGAGCAGATCGATCACGCCGTGAAGAACATTCCTGGGCTCACGGAAGAGCAGGCGCGCTTGATCATGACCGAATCCTTCAAGCGCAACTCGTCCGCGGTCTTCGGCGGGAGCAGGATACGCGGCAATTTCAGGCCGGACAGCGACCTTGACGTGGGCTTCGGCGGGCTCTCCAAGGCCCAGGCAGGCAAGGTGATCGACAAGGCCAACGAGCTGGGCCCGCTGAGCATCGAGACGACGCGCATCGTCCCGGGGAACGCGACCAACAACATCCCCGTCATCGAGAGCCCGGAGGAGTTCTTCATGCGAGAGGGCGTCCGCTCGGACCCGGGCCGCGTCGGGGAGCGGTTCGTCCCGTCCGGGTACATCGCCTATCATCCCGACGGCCGCGTCGTGGACGGCAGGATCACGTGCTGATGCTGGAGGAGGTCCCATGAAGCTTCGGTGCTACGTGGATGGACACCCCGCGGACCCGAGGTCGCTCACCCGCCGGCCGATGAACTTCGGCCAGGGCTGCCCCGGTCTCCCCGCGCACGCTTGCCGGATCGAGGCCGAGACCGACGGATTCCTCGCGGCGATCCGGGGCCAGTTCGATCAGCTCCGGGAGGAGCTCATTAAGGACCTCCCCTACGACGCCGAGTCGGAGGAGGTCCGCGCGCTCCAGGCGCTCCACTGGCCATCGCAGGAGGAGCTGCTGCGCGTCGACGAGCGGCTCCTGGCGCGCGTCCTGTCGACGTACTTGATCCAGGAGGTGCTCGACGTCCTGCTCCCCCATCGGATCGAGGAGCTGATCGCTCCGGCCTATGCCATCGACAGCGTGTCGACGTTGCGGATCAGCCCGTCGACCCTGCGAATCGAGGGGATCGCCTACCCGATGGCCGGTTGATCACCGCCCCCACGTCACCCCGAGCTTCGTCTCCTCGAGCTGCTCCTCCGCGAGCGGCGCCACGAGCCGCACCGCGCCGCACCAGGTCAGCGACGCCGTCCGCTTCTCCCCGTCGATCCGCACCGTCTGCAGCACCGGCTCCGGCGTGAAGATCTTCGGCGACCCCGGCGGCCGCACCGTCATCCCCGGCGCCTCCCCCGGCAGCGCGAACTGCACCTCCGGCTGCCCCTGCACCAGGTACTTCAGGATCACGAGCTCGTCCCCCCCCAGCCGCTCCGTGGCCAGCCCCGGCGCCGCGCCCTGCGCGAACCGCGGCAGCACCTCGTTCTTCCGGAACGGCCCCCCGAGGTCCTCCCCGTCCGCGAACGCCATCTCCCGGATCGGCTTCGCCGGCGGGTCGTGCTCCAGGAACGCGCCGAGCCCCCGCATGATCCGCGGGTACCACGTGTGCGCCACCCAGCCGAGCCCGCCCGAGGCCGGCGCGTCCAGCCAGGCCTTCGGCGCCTGCACGAAGAAGCGCGGCGCCGTGAGCGGGTCCCCCGGGTCCTCGATCTGCGGCAGGAGCTCGCCGTCCGCCCGGTCCCGGTCCACGTCGAGGAAGTAGCCGCGCCCGATCTTGTTCCGCGGGTACGCGAAGACGCCCTCCTCGCGCGGCGACGGCTCCACCCGCCGCCCGTTGCGCCGGAGCGGCGGATCGAGCTCGTCGTGCGCGTACGCGTCGTAGCCCCCGTAGGCCAGCTCCCACGACAGCGGCGCGCTCTCGAACGGCGCCGGGTCCGGGAAGCGCACCTGCCCCTCGAGCGTGACCTCCACCCGGCGCTCGCCCAGCACGCGCAGCACGCGCGCGCTCCGGCCCACCGCCACGCCGACCATCAGCTCGCGCACCTTGCCCGGCGCGTGCGCCCGGCCCGTCACCACCACGTCGGTGGCCGGCTTCGGCGGGAACAGGTCCATGTCGTCGCGCAGCGCCCGGTAGCGGTCGTGCGGGTCGGCCTCGATGTCGGGCTCGAAGACGACGGGTGCCTGCTCGTCCGCGAGCGTCACCCGGCCGCCCGCGAAGGAGTACGTGCGCTTGGCCACGCAGACCATCCACAACTTGCCGTCGTGGCTCTTCGCGCACCGCACGGTCTGGGTCACACGCGGGGAGGCCTCCACTGCGCTCATCGGGCTCCTTGCAGGCTCGCGTTCGACGGGTATCCCTGCCCTCGCGCGCGCGCAAGGGCGAGGGCCGGCGCGCCCCGGCGGCGCAACCGGCGCGCCCCGGCGCTCGGGCGGCGCGCCCCGGCGGCCGACCGCGCGCGGCGCCCGTCCGTGCGCTACCCTGCGTCCGTGCCGGACGCGCCCGACCCTCTGCCGCCCCAGGATCCCCCGCTGCAGGCCGCCGCTGCTGCCCTCGCGCCTGCGCCCGGCGCGGCGCTCGCGGCGCCCGCCCGGGTGGTGCCCCTCGCCTCCGGGCGATCCATTGAGATCGCCGAGGAGGGCGCCGAGGAGCGGATCCAGATCCGCGCCGCGGCGGGGCAGCTCCTCGTGTCGATCCGGCTGACCGACGAGGGGCCGGTGCTGTCGCTCTCGGGCGCGTCGCTGGAGATCGCGGCCGCGAAGACGCTCTCGCTCTCGTGCGACACGCTGCGGATCCAGGCCGCGCAGGACGCGGCCGTCGAGGTGGGCGGGAGCCTGCACGAGCGGGTGCGCGGGAGCGTGGTGCGCGAGGCCGGCAGGAGCACGCGCACCACGGCCCGCGAGGTGACGCTCGAGGCGTCGCCCGGCGGCGTGGAGATCCGTGCCAACGACGACGTCGACATCGTCGGCGAGCGGGTGCGGCTCAACTCCGAGGATCCGCCGATGCCGCTCTCGTGGGAGGAGTTCCGCGCGCGGCAGGCGCTCACCGGCGGTCCCGGGCAGCCCTCCGCGCTCGGCGCCGGCGAGGTCGCCGCGCCGGGAGCGCCGGACGATCGCTCGCCGCGCGTTGTGCGCTGAGCGCTGAGCGCTGAGCGCTGAGCGCTGAGCGCTGAGCGCTGAGCGCTGAGCGCCGCGCTCACTCGGCCCGCAGCTTGTCCATCAGCGCCATCAGCTCCGCGGAGAGCGCCATCTGGCCCGCGGCCCTCTTCGTCCACACCCGCACGATGGGCATCAGCGCCGCCCGCTGGATCGCGAGCGCGTCGAGGACCTCGCCGGCCATCCCGCGCTCGAGCCCCACGGCGATGCGCGCGTACTCCGGCAGGCCGATCGGACCGCGGAACGTCTCGACCGCCGCGACGTAGGCCGCGTCGTGCGCCGCGCGCAGCTTGCCGCCGGCGCGCGTGTCCTTGTCCAGCAGGGCGCGGACGTGGCGCTCCACGGGGGCCCAGGCGCGCTCGCTCAGCCCGTGCGCGCGCAGCACGTCCGCGCGCGGCGCGCGCTGCTCGGCGATCTCGGCGGAGATCGCCGCGAAGCGCTCCACCGTGACGTCCTCCGGTCGCACCGCCGACTCGGGCGAAGGCAGGGCGTCGGCGCGCGGCGCTTCGGCGCGCGGCGCTTCGGCGCGCGGCGCTTCGGCGCGCGGCGCTTCGGCGCGCGGCGCTTCGGTGCGCGGCGCTTCGGCGCGCGCCGCTTCGGCGCGATCCGGGGCCGCCTCGACCGCCGGCTTCGCCAGCAGCTGCCCCAGGAACGGCGGTGGAGCCGGCGTGACGCGCGCGGGCGCCGCATGAAACGGCAGCGGCTCCGCGGGCCCCCGCGCGAGGCCCGAGGGCAACGTGTCGGACGCCAGGGCGCCCGGCGCCGCGGTCTCCGGCCCCTCGCCTCCGTCGCCGCGGGCGCCCGCCCCGGCGCTCGCCGGCTGCTCCGAAGGGCCCGCGGCCGCCGCCGGGGTCGCCGCCGGCGGCGCCGGCGCCGGCAGCCGGCCCGCGCCCTCGGATCCCGGCTGCCCAGGCGGCCTGCGCGCCTCGGCCTCGGCGCCCCGGGTCGCCGGCGCGAAGGGCAGCGCGGCGGGCGCCACGAACGGCAGCGCGTCCGAGGGCCCCGCCGCGCGCAGCATCGGGGCGAGCGTCGTCTCCGGCTCCACCGCGGCGGCGCCGCCCCGCGGCTCCACCTCCGGCGCGGCGGTGTCGGCCAGCGCCGACACGGAGGCGCGCGCCGCGAGCGCGCCCTGCGGCAGCAGCGTGTCCGCCACGTCCTGCGCCGCTTGCGGCCGCTCCGCGGTCACCACCACCGTGACGTCCTCCGCCAGGTGCCGCAGCGGCACCGCCCCCCGCCACGTCAGCGTGCAGATCCCGCGATCCGCGTCGATCCACAGCGTGTCGCAGCGCAGGCGCATCTCCTGCGGCCCCGCGTCGCCGTGGAGCAGCGCCGCGTGCGGGATCACCGCCTCCAGCACGGTCGCGAGCTGCGGGTGCCGCGGGTGCAGGTGGGTGAGGACGATCCGCTCGCCCGCGGGGAGCTGATCGAGCTGCTGGTCCGGCGGCGCCGCGTTGAAGTAGCCGGTGTCGATGTCGTCCGGCAGCGGCCGCTCCGCCCAGCTGTCATGCCCGAACGTCGCGGCGTGCCGGCGCAGCTTCGCGGTCCGCTCGGGCCACGACGGCGCGACCGGCCCGAAGCCCACGGGCGGCAGCGGATCCGCCGGGCTGCGGAGCTCCGTGCCCGGCGGCAGCAGGCTCGGCGCAGGCCGGAGCCCGCGCGCGTCGGGCGGCGCGTTCGGCGGGATGCCCGCCGGGTTCCACCGATCGGGCCCGCTCGCCGCGCGCTCCCAGCGGAGCGACATCCTCGCGAACGGCGTGGCCGCCGTGATCTGCCCGTTCGCCGTCCACGCGCGGTGCCCGTGCACCTCGATCCGCTTGTCGATCGAGCCGACCGCGAGCCGCGTCACGAGCGACGTCACCCGGTCGCCATGGGGCGCGTGGGCGTGCCCGACCACGAGCACGTCCACGCGGCGCTTGAACGGCGCGAGATCGCTCGCTGCCCGGAGGCTCGCCCGCGGGTCGTCGTCCCAGCGGACGTCCTTCTCCCACGTCGGCTCCTGCGAGGGCGCGAGGCGCGAGAGCCCCGGCTCGAGCGTGAAGGTCGCCTTGCAGACCACGGTGAGCGCCGCGGCCTCGGGGCGGGGCTGCCAGACGAGGTACGCGACGCGGAGCGGGCAGGCCGAGGAGACGTGCACGCCGCCAGCTTATCTCGCCCGGCGGTCGTCCCGCGCTACTCCTGCCAGAGCACGCCGAGCTCGATCTCCACCGCGTCGAACGGCGCCGCGCGCACCGTGACGTCGCCCTCCCACGCGCCCGCGCGCGCGAACCGCCCGGCCTCGGCGCGGTACACCTCGAGGAGCCGGAGCCGCGGATCGATGAGCCAGTAGTGCGCCACGTGCTCGCGCGCGTAAATTTCCATCTTGTCGCGGCGATCGAGCGCCTCGGTGGACGGCGAGATCACCTCGCACACCCAGTCGGGCGCGAGGAAGATGGCCGCGTTCCGCATCGGGATCTGCGGCATCCGGTCGCGGCGCCACGCCGCGATGTCCGGGATCACGATGTCCGGATCCGTGCCGAGGTGCAGCTCGGGCTCGACGAGGAGCGCCCACCGCCCTGGCCCCTTGATGCCCCGGCGAAACGGCAGGTAGAGCTCGCCGGCGAGGACCGACGTGACGTTGCGGCAGGACAGCGACGGCCGCGGGGTCGCGTGGAGGACGCCGTTCAGGATCTCGGCCACCTGGTTCGGCGGCGTGTCAAGCACATCCTGGTAGGTAGCGCGACGAGCGCAGTCGGACATGGTCGGATGTTAGCACGCACGCCGTACAGGGCGGCTCACGTCGCGAAGATCCGGGGGGTCGAAATTCCCGGAGCGACCCCCCCGATCGCCGCGGCTTCGTTGTAGATTCCGCCGCCATGAGCGAAGCCGCACCTTCTCCCAGTCAACGCCCCCGCCCGCTCGTCCTCTGTATCCTCGACGGATTCGGCGAGCGCGAAGAAAAGGACCAGAACGCGATCGCCCTCGCGACGATGCCGCACCTCGACGCGATCAAGCGCGACGCCCAGAAGACGTTGATCGGGACGAGCGGCCCAGACGTCGGCCTCCCGGTGGGGCAGATGGGCAACAGCGAGGTCGGCCACCTGAACTTCGGCGCGGGCCGGATCGCGCTGATGGACATCTCGCGCATCGACGTCGCGATCGCCGAGAACAAGCTCGGCTCGAACCCGATCATCGACAGGACGTTCCGCATCGCGCAGGACCGCAAGTGCCGGGTGCACCTGTTCGGGCTCGTGTCGGACGGCGGCGTGCACTCGTCGCTCGAGCACTTCTCCGCGCTGTTCAAGCTCGCGAAGTTCCACGAGGTCCCGGTCGTCGTGCACGCGTTCCTCGACGGGCGCGACACGCCGCCGAAGAGCGCGTGGGGCTACGTCGAGCGGGTGCAGCAGGAGCTCGAGGGCGTCGGCGTCATCGGCACCATCTCGGGCCGCTACTACGCCATGGACCGCGACAAGCGCTGGGACCGCGTGATGAAGGCCTACTCGGCGATCGTGCGCGGCGACGCGCCGCGGGCCGACACGCCGTTCGAGGCCATCCAGCAGTCGTACGCGCTCGGCAAGTCGGACGAGTTCGTCGAGCCCGTCCGCATCGGCGACTACACCGGCATCAAGGGCGACTTCATGGCGGACTTCGCCTCGAAGGAGCCGAAGTGGGAGTGGTGGGGGGAGGAGGTCGGCCTCTCGGTCAACTTCCGGCCCGACCGCATGCGCGAGATCTCGGCGATGCTCACGCGGCAGAACCTGCCGCCCGAGGTGCTGGAGTTCCTCACCGACCGCGGCAAGCCGGTCCACGCCTTCCAGGAGCACTGCTACAGCTGCATGACCGAGTACGACGCGGCGCTGAAGCTGCCTGTCGCGTTCCCCAAGGACGAGATCACCGAGTCGTTCCCCGAGGTGATCGCCCGCGCCGGGCTCACGCAGCTCCGGTGCGCGGAGACCGAGAAGTACGCGCACGTCACGTACTTCTTCAACGGCGGGCGCGAGGAGACGTTCCAGGGCGAGGACAGGAAGCTCGTGCCCTCGCCGCGCGACGTCGCCACCTACGACAAGAAGCCCGAGATGAGCGCGGCCGGCGTCGCGAGCGAGGTCGTCGCCGCGATCAAGAGCGGGAAATACGACTTCATCCTGGTGAACTTCGCGAACCCGGACATGGTCGGGCACACGGGCATCCTCGAGGCCGCCATCCACGCCGTCGAGGCGGTCGACAAGGGGCTCGGGGACATCGCGGACGCCGTGCGCGAGGCGGGCGGCGCGCTCATGATCACCGCGGACCACGGCAACTGCGAGCAGATGAAGGACGAGCACGGCAACCCCCACACGGCCCACACGCTGAACCCGGTGCCGTTCTATTACCTGAACCAGCACGACCAGGGCGCCGCGCTCCGGTCGGGCGGGCGCATCTGTGACGTGGCGCCGACGATGCTCGAGATCCTCGGCATCCCGCAGCCCGCGGCGATGACGGGGCGCTCGCTCCGCGTTCGACAGCGGTAAGTGGGCGCGGCGGAGAGGCAGCTCGGCCCGTACATCCTGCGCGAGGCCGTCTCGGCGCGGGCGCTCACCGTGACGTACCGGGCCGAGCACGCCGAGCTCGGCCGGGCGGCGCTGATCAAGACGCTGAAGCCCACGGTGTCCGCGGCGAGCGCGTTCGCGGCCGGCCTGGAGCGCGAGGCGAAGATCCTCGCGCGCATCCGGCACCCGAACATCGTCGACATCCACGACTTCCAGCGCGACGAGGACCGGATCTGGCTCGTGCTGGAGCCGCTCTCCGGGCCGACGCTCGCCGCGCTGTGCGCGCGGGCGGGGCGCCTCGACGAGGGCGCGGCGGCGGCCATCGCGCTGGAGATCGCGCGCGGCCTCGGGCACGCGCACGAGCGGGGCGTGGTGCACCGCGAGCTGCGCCCCGAGCGCGTGGTCATCACGCCCGCGGGCGGCGTGAAGATCCTCGAGTTCGCGGCGGCGTTCGACGGGCGGCTGCCGTCGCTGCCCGAGCCGTTCGAGGGGAGCGACACGTTCGCGCGGCCCGACTACATGGCGCCGGAGCAGATCCTCGGGGCCGACGCAGGCCCGCAGGCGGACGTGTTCACGCTCGGCGTGGTGCTGTTCGAGATGCTCACCGGCGCGCGCCCCTTCGACGAGCCGAAGGCGGAGCCGGCGGAAGGGAGCGCCGCGTCGCGCGCGTCGCGCACGTCCATCGCGCCGCGCGAGGACGACCGGTGGGCCGAGGGCAGGGCCGTCGCGCACCGCATCCGCAGCGCGCCGCCGCAGCCGCTGCGGGCGCTCGTGCCCGACGTGTCGCGCGGCCTGGAGCGGGTGGTGCTCCGGTGCCTCGAGAAGGAGCCGGAGCAGCGCTACGAGAGCGGCCGCGCCGTCGCGGACGCCCTCGCCGAGGAGCTCGCCGAGCGCGGCCACCCGACGCCGCGCGCGCTCATCACGAGGGCGCTCGCGGCGGCGAAGCTCGGCGGGGACGAGCTGCCGCCCCAGGCCGCGCCGTCCGTCCGCCCGCCCGCCGAGCGGCGCCACGCGCCGTCGATCGCGCCCGACGTGGGCCGGCTGGCCGGCATCTTCGCGCTGATCCTCGCGGGCGGCGCGCTCATCGAGCTCGGCCTGCGCCAGCACGAGGCGGTCGGGCCGCCCAGCGCCGAGGCGAGGCAGCCCGGCGCGAGCTCGGAGGAGCGCGGCTACCTGAAGGTGCTCGCGAGGCCGTGGGCGGAGGTCGTCGTCGACGGGGAGCTCATCGACGTGACGCCGATGGCGCGGCCGATCCCGCTCCAGGCCGGGCGACACTTCGTCACGTTCCGGCACCCGAACGCGCCCGAGGAGAAGCGCACGATCTCCGTCTCCGCCGGGCAGACGGTCACGCTCGACGTGAGCATGCGGATCGATCGCCCCCCGCCCGACGCGGGCGCGCCGCCGGTGGACAGGGACGCCTCGCCCTGAGGACGAGGCGGGCGGCGCCTACGCGGGGCCGCCCTGCCCCGCGCCGCCGTCGCCGCCCGCGCCGACATCCCCGCTGGCGCGGCGGCGGAGCGCGTCGAGCGCGATCAGCGGCCGCTCGCGCTTCTCGTGCAGCTCGCCGAGGCACGCGCCGCTGCCGCGCTCGAGCGCGCGGCAGCAGTCGGGCCGCACCTCGTAGATCGAGCAAAGGAACCGGCCGCGCTCCGCGTCGAGCGTGAGCGCGGCGCAGCGGCCGTCCTCGACCCGCATGTAGCAGCGGTTGCCGATGAAATGCGTGAGCTGACGGGCGCGATCGTCCATGCGATCGTGGTCGCACCCGAAGACCCGGATGTACTCGGGCAGCGTCGAGAAGCAGCAGGTGCCGCACGCCGTGCACTCGGGGACGACCACCTCGCCGCGGCCGCCCGCGCCCGCGCGCCTCAGAGCCGGACCTCCACGTGCGTCCCGCGCTTCAGCTCGTCGAGCCACTTCTGCTTCGCCTTCTGCAGGATCTCCCCCTGCAGCCGCTGCAAGATCTCCGGGCGAGCGGCCTCCAGCGTCGTGAAGCGGGACGGCTGGCGACTCAGGAGCTTCATGACGACGAACGCGTCGCCGGCGCGCATCGGCCCGGTCACCTCGCCGGGCTCGATCGCCATCAGCGCTGTCTCGAGCTCCGGGGCCATCACCTCGCGCTGGCCGGTCACCGCGGCCTGCGTCCCCTGGGGCGCGCGGACCCCGAGGTCGCCGCCCTCCTCGCGGGTCGCGGAGTCGTCCGAGAACTGCCGCGCGAGCGCCGCGAAATCCTCACCCCGCCGCGCGCGGTCGGCGAGCGCCGCGGCGAGCGCGCGGCGCTCCGCGACCGCCTCGGCGCTCGCGCCGGGCAGGATGCGCAGGACGATCCACGCCGGGTGGTACTCGCGCCGCCGGCGCTCCTCGCGCACGAGCCGGTCGAAGGCGGACTGCACGTCCTGCTCGGTGAGGCGCACGCGGCCCTTCACGCGGAGCTGCAGCATCTTCCCCTCGAGGAGCTGGCGGCGGATCTCGTCGCGGTACTCCTGCTCGGTGAGCCCCGACGTCGTGCGCGCCAGCCGGAACAGCTCCTCGACCGTCGTCTGCTCCGCGGCCGCGATGTTCCGGAAGGCGTTCTCCATCTCCTCGGAGGTCACGCGGATATTGGCCTTCTCGGCGGCCAGGCTCTCGAGCTCCTCGTCCACCATCTTCTGGATGAGCTCGCGGAGGACCTGCGACTCGGCCGCCGCCTGCTGCGCGCCCGGCGGGACCCGCGCCTGGATCTGCAGGAGGAACGGCCGGGCCCGCTGCCGCAGGTCCGAGAGCAGGATGGCGCGGTCGCCGACGACGGCGACGATCCGCTCGCTCACGACCGCGTGGGCGAGCGGGGCGACGAGGCCAGCGGCGGCGACAAGCCCGGCGAGGGCGAGGCGAAGCGGTGCGCGCATCGAGCGCCTCTACCACCGGACCCCGGCCGGTTCCACGCGTTTCCGGTCGGCGCGGCCCGCGCATGACGCGTCGCGCCTCCCCTGCGCGACGCTTGCGCGTGGCTCCGCGGCGCGCCGCATCGCCCGCTGCCCAGCCTGTTGCCGCAGCGATCCCGGCGCGGTAAGCGGCCGCAACGACAACCTTCCGCGAGCCCACGCAAGGACAACCGTTCTCCACGCGCCGGCGGGCACGTTCAACCCTCGAGGAAACAGTGGAAACCCAACATTCTACCATCATCTACACGAAGACGGACGAGGCGCCGGCCTTGGCCACCTATTCGCTCCTCCCGATCGTCGAGGCGTTCACGAAGGCCGCCGGGGTCCGGGTCGAGACGCGCGACATCTCGCTGGCGGGCCGCATCCTCGCCAACTTCCCGGAGCGCCTGACGGAAGGCCAGAAGCTCGGCGATCACCTGGCAGAGCTCGGCGAGCTGGCCAAGACGCCGAACGCCAACATCATCAAGCTGCCCAACATCAGCGCCTCCATCCCGCAGCTCGTGGCCGCCATCAAGGAGCTGCAGCAGCAGGGCTACGCCGTGCCGGACTACCCCTCCGAGGCGAAGACGGAGGAGGAGAAGGCGATCAAGGCACGTTACGCCAAGGTGCTCGGCAGCGCCGTGAACCCCGTCCTGCGCGAGGGCAACAGCGATCGTCGCGCCTCGCCCGCCGTCAAGGAGTACGCCAAGAAGCACCCGCACTCGATGGGCGCGTGGAGCCGTGACTCGAAGAGCCACGTCGCGCACATGTCGGGCGGCGACTTCTACGGCAGCGAGAAGTCGGTCGTGGTGGATAAGGCGCAGGAGCTGAAGATCGAGCTCGTCGCCGGCGGCAAGACGACCGTGCTCAAGCCGAGCGTCAAGGTGCAGGCGGGCGAGGTCGTCGACGCCAGCGTGATGAGCGCCAGGGCCCTGCGCGCGTTCTACGCCGAGCAGGTGGCGGACGCGAAGAAGCAGGGTGTGCTGTTCTCCCTGCATCTCAAGGCCACGATGATGAAGGTCAGCGACCCGATCCTCTTCGGGCACGCCGTCAGCGTGTTTTATGCCGAGGCGCTCGACAAGCACGCGGCCACGCTCGCCCAGGTCGGCTTCGACCCGAACAACGGCATCGGCGACCTGTACACCAAGATCCAGAGCTTGCCGGCAGACGAGAAGGCGAAGATCGAGGCCGACATCAAGGCCCTCTACGAGCAACGCCCGACGCTGGCCATGGTCGATTCCGACCGCGGCATCACCAACCTCCACGTGCCCTCGGACGTGATCATCGACGCCTCGATGCCGGCGGCCATCCGCTCCAGCGGCAAGATGTACGGAACGGACGGCAAGCTCTACGACGCCAAGTTCACGATCCCCGATCGCTCCTACGCCGGCATCTACCAGGCCACGATCGAGTTCCACAAGCAGCACGGGGCGTTCGACCCGCGCACGATGGGCACCTCGCCGAACGTGGGGCTGATGGCGCAGGCCGCCGAGGAGTACGGCTCACACGACAAGACCTTCAAGATCGCCGAGAGCGGCACGGTGCGCGTCGTCGACGCCTCCGGCAACGCCCTGCTGGAGCAGAAGGTCGAAGCGGGCGACGTCTTCCGCGCCTGCCAGACGAAGGACATCGCGATCAAGGACTGGGTCAAGCTGGCCGTCAGCCGCGCGCGCGCCACCGGCTCCCCGGCGGTGTTCTGGCTCGACGAGAACCGCGCCCACGACAGGAACCTGATCGCCAAGGTCAAGGCCTACCTGCCCGAGCACGACACCAAGGGCCTGGAGCTCCCGATCATGAGCCCGGTGGAGGCGATGAAGTTCACGCTCGGCCGCATGAAGGAGGGCAAGGACACCATCAGCGTCACCGGCAACGTGCTGCGCGACTACCTGACGGATCTGTTCCCGATCCTGGAGCTGGGCACCAGCGCCAAGATGCTCTCCATCGTGCCGCTCCTGGCCGGTGGCGGCCTCTACGAGACCGGCGCCGGCGGCTCGGCGCCGAAGCACGTCCAGCAGCTGCAGAAAGAGAACTACCTGCGCTGGGACTCGCTCGGTGAGTTCCTGGCGCTGCAGGTCTCGATCGAGGACCTCGCCAACAAGACCAACAACGCCAAGGCCAAGGTGCTCGCCAGGACGCTGGACACGGCGATCGGCCTGTTCCTCGAGAACAACAAGAGCCCGGCGCGCAAGGTCGGCGAGATCGACAACCGCGGCAGCCACTTCTACCTCGCGCTCTACTGGGCGCAGTCCCTCGCGAAGCAGACCGAGGACAAGGAGCTGGCGGCCAGGTTCGGCGAGCTCGCCAAGACCCTGACGGACAGCGAGTCCAAGATCGACGGCGAGCTGATCGGCGCGCAGGGTAAAGCCGTCGACCTCGGTGGCTACTACCACTTCGACGATCAGAAGACGTTCGCCGTGATGCGGCCCAGCGCCACGCTGAACGCGGCCATCGACGGCTTCTCCTGAGCCGCGCGGGGCCCCCGCCGAGCCGCCCGTGTACAGGCGGCTCGGCGGGAGGTCTCGCCGGGCCGCCCCGGCTCGCGGCGAGGGTGTTCTCGGCGCGAGCCTACCGTGGACGTGGGAGCAAGGGAGGAGCCCCGGCAACGCGGCGCAGGTTCGCGGCCGGCTACTCGCTGGCTCCGCCGGATCCGGGGTACACCATCCGCCGGGACGCGCGCTCGCGGACGGCCTCGCGGGCGAGCGCGTCGGCGCGCTCGTTGAGCAGCACGCCGGCGTGCCCGCGCACGTACACGAGGCGCGCGCGCGGCCGCCGCGCGTCGAGCGCTTCGCGCAGCGAGGCGATGAGATCGACGTTCGCCTTCGCCTTCCACCCCTTCTGGAGCACGCCGATCGAGTACTGGCTGTCCGTGTGGATGACGATGGGGCGCCCGGGCTCCACCTCCTCGAGCGCGCGAAGGATGGCCGTCAGCTCCGCGATGTTGTTGGTCCCGGTGCCGAGGTACTCGCTGAGCTCGATCCGCCGGCCGCCGTCGTTGATCACCACGCCGAGCCCGGCGGGCCCCGGGTTCCCCGAGCACGCGCCGTCGGCGTAGACGATGACGGCCCCCTCCGGCACGGGCGCGGCGGCCTCCGCCCCCCGCGCCGGCGCCTTGCGCTGCGCGCGCGCCGGCCCGGACGTCGCCGCGGCGCCTGCGCCCCCCGCCCCTTCGGGCTGCTCGCCGGCGCGCGCCTTCACGACCGCCTCGGCGGGGCCGCAGGTGTCGTCCGGCAGCACCTTCGGATCGGCGATGGTCAGGTTGTCCGGCCGCGCCTTGTACTTGCGGCCGTCGTGCGGCTTGTAGCGGATCTCGACGCCGCCCCCCTCCTCCACGGTCAGGGCGCCGGCGGCGTCCGCGCGGGCATAGACGGTTTGACCTCGAAGCGATGCGCGAACCCAGGGCACGCGCGCACCCTGGCATGGATCGACGGCCGGGGGTACGGCAGACCGGGCCCGGCGAGCGCGGCGGACCACGCCGGACGGGCGCGGCGGACCGGGCCGGATGGGCGCGGCCGGCGGCCGGCGCTCGTTCAACGCTCGTTCAACGCTCGTCAGCGCTCGATCAGCGCTCGATGCAGAGGGCGAGAGACCACGAGTTCAGCGTGCCGGCGTCGGAGCCGGCGTCGTCCCCGACCCGGAGGGTCCACGTGCCGTTCGCCGGGCCGGACAGGAAGGCTCCGAACGACGCCTCCGGGCGGAAGCACCCGCGGAAGGGCGCCATCGCGGACGTGACCGAGGACGCGCAGTCCATGTCGAAGACCGTCCCACGGTAGTTGTCGCCAGAACCTCCGTTGTCGCTCGAGACATCGACCGTCGCGCCCGCGGGGGACGACAGCGAGATATCGAGATCTCCGTCGAACGCGTGCGTGATGTCGAGCTCCAGCGTCACGCGCCGGATCGCGCCGACCGAGGCCACCGGGAGCACGCTCGACGCGACGGAGCGATCCGCGACGTGCCTGGGAACGTCGGTGGACGATTGCACCCACAGCACCTGCCCGGGCGCGCAGGCCCCCACGGCGTCCTCGCAGCCCAGCGCGCAGTCCGGGTCATCGCAGTCCGTGTCGCCGTCGAGGTCGTTGTCGTCCGCGTCGCCGCAGTTGCGCTCCTTCGCGTAGGTGCACGCGCTGGGCGTCCCCCGGCACGTGTAGCTCGCCTCCACGACGCAGGTCGCGCTGCAGCCGTCGCCGCTCGACGTGTTGGCGTCGTCGCAGCCCTCGACGCCCGCCCGCACGAACCCGTCGCCGCACCGGGCGGCGCGGCACGTGATCGGGCAGCCGTCGGTGCTGTCGGCGTCGCCGTCGTCGCACTCCTCGCCGGCCCGGACCGCGCCGTCGCCGCAGCCCTCGACGACGCACCCGGGGCTGCACCCGTCGCCGGCCCTCCGGTTGCCGTCGTCGCACGCCTCGACGCCGGTGCGCAGGAAGCCGTCGCCGCACGCGGCCCGGGCGCAGCCCACCGGGCACGCATCGGTGGTGATCGCGTTGCCGTCGTCGCAGCCCTCGACGCCGGCCTGCACGAACCCGTCGCCGCACGAGGCCGCGGCGCACGTCCTGAGGCAGGCGTCGGTGTTGCTCGCATTGCCGTCGTCGCACGCCTCGGCGGCGGCGTTGACGACGCCGTCGCCGCACGCGGGCGCGGCGCAGGTCCCCGCGGCGCTGCACACGCCGCTCAGGCAGTCGCGCCCGGCCGCGCAGCGCATGCCCGCGGCGCACCCGACGCACGCCGGGCCGCCGCAGTCGACGTCCGTCTCGGCCCCGTTCCGGGCGACGTCGGTGCACGACGGGAGGCACGTCGTCCCCGAGCACCGGTCGCCCAGGCAATCGCCGTCCACGGCGCACCCCTCGCCGGTGGCGCACGGCGAGCACGCCGGCCCGCCGCAGTCGACGTCCGTCTCGGCCCCGTTCTTCGCGCCGTCGCTGCACGAGGACGCCGCGCACCGTCCGTCCCTGCATATCCCGCTCTGGCAGTCCGCATCGCCGAGACAGGCCGAGAGATCCGCGCACGGCACGCAGGCGGAGCCCCCGCAGTCGACGCCCGTCTCGGCCCCGTTCATCACGCCGTCGCCGCAGCCGGGCGTCACGCACCGGTTCGCGACACAGACGTTGCTCAGGCAATCGCCCGCGGCGAGGCACTCGACGCAGGCGCCGCTACCGTCGCAATAACGCCCTCCAGGCGCGTCGGCCTCTCCGCACACCGTGGTCGCCGGCGCCGGCGGGTTCTCCGGCGCGCCGGCGACGCAGACGTCGGCGGAGCACGGGTCCCCGTCGGAGAAGGCGTCTCGCTCGTCATCGAGCTCGATCACGGCGCCTTGCCCGTCACAGACGCGCTGCTTGCAGTCGCCCGGGACCTGCTCGGCCGCGGGCCTCCCCCGCGGCGCGGGATCGAGCCCACACCGGCCGCCCTCGCAGGTGCGCCGCTGACATTCGCTGTCGGCGCCGGGACAGTCCGCCGCCACGCCGCAAGGCACGCCGTCACCGCCGCTGCCCCCGCCGCCCCCACCGCCGCCGCTGGCGACGTCTCCGCCGCCACCGCCGCTGGCGACGTCCCCGCCGCCGACGGCGTCCGGGCCCGACGATCTGCCGGGGCGGTCGCAGCCGTGCGCCGTCACGACAGCGGCGATGACGAGCGGCGACAGGCCCCTCGTGAACGGAGCGCTTCTCGAGAGGTCCGCTGGCACTGGCACCTCGATCTCTCCGCGTTTCGCGGGAACGGCGCTGTCCCTCCAGGGCTCGTTTCGAGCCTGACGGACACGCAGGCGGTCGATGATCAGCGCACTAGACTGATATGGAATCGAGAGGATGCCAGCCGCCAGACGGCTCAGGAGAGTCCTTATCGTCGCCGGCGCCCCGGACGGCGCCTCGACAGGCTCGCACGGCGTCCACGCGGGAGATCGCTGGTACTGGGTCAGAAATCCCGCCAGGAATTCCCGGTCGGAGAGGAGCGGTCGCCGGAAAACTTAATGATTCTGGTGCATTCCGGCCGGTTCGCCGCCGAGGGCGGCTCCGACGTAGCCCAACGCGGGCCCAACGAGCCGCCCTCCGCCGCGGCGTCGGCCGTTGTCGAGCCCCCCGCGGCATCATCGGTCGGGGTCGGCGCCTGACTCGACGGCGCGGCGACGAAGGAGCCACCGTCGCTCGCCGCCCCGGCATCCGGTCGCGCCAACAGGGGAGTTCCTCCGGCCGACCCGCCCGCACCTCGGAGCTCGGGGATCGCCTCATCCAGGGGGGCGAAGTCGCCCAAGCCGAGCTCAGCGACCTTGCGCGCCGCGCGCTTGTAGTGGTGGATTTGACGGCTCGACTTGTGCCCGGTCCGATCGGAGATCCACGTCTCGGTGCGCCCGTTCGCTAGCTTGATGGTGATGAAGGTCGCGCGGGTGTCGTGCAAGCGGATATTCAGCCTCGTGTCCGTGGTCTCGAACAGCTCAGGGCGACGGATGCCGGCGCGGCGCAGGTGGTTTCGAAAGTTCTGCGCTCCATTGCGCCCCGGCAGGGGCCCGCTCGGCCCCATGAAGACACGCTCCTTCGGTGGGCACATAGCGAAATAAGTCCGAAGCGCGCGCACGACATCGGGTGAGAGTGCCCAGGCGCGTGGGTCATCCGTCTTGTTCTCGTCGAGCACCACGGCGCCGCGCTCGAGATCGAGATCGGATGGCTCCAGCCTTCCAGCCTCGTCTGCCCGCATTCCCTCACGAATCAGGAAGCCATAATAGATCCTGTAGGACAGTGGAATATCCACCGCCGCCATGAGGCGCCTATCCTCGTCGGGATAGAGAGAGCCTTTGGCCTTATTGTCGTCCGCCTTGGGAATCCATCCACGCGGCAGCGGGTTGCTGGCGACGATGCGCGCCGGATAAGTCGCGAGCGCGAGTATCCGGTGAATGACCTTCGCGATGGCTTGACGCGAAGAAGCCTCAAGATGTCCCGGCAGCATGGAGATCGCGCGATCCGCATGATCGAGCGTCAAACGAGCGAGAGGGACGGGGCCGAGCACTTCCAGAACATGATTCAGCTTATGCCGGTACTGCTCCGGACGCCGAAGCGGTTTCACATGCAGTGGGTATTGCTCGGCCAGCCTTCCAGAAACGACCAACTCGGCGAACTCAGCGAAGGTTGTTTCCCCGCTCGGGCGGAGGCGCGCTTCGCCCCTGCACAGCTGGTCGATCGCGAGCCGGACATCACGGAGCGCGGTGCCCTCGCGCGCGGCAGCCTGCTCCAACAGCGGCATGCCGAGCACGATCTGCCCGGCTGCAAGCAGGCGCCCGGCGAGGTCGGCCAGCACCTCCAAGCGCGCGTTGGCTTCGTGCTCGGTCCGGCACGTCGGCAAGCAGAACGTGGGTCGACCGGCCTCCCCGAGGCTGAGGCGTGCGGTCCACGTCTTCCCGCGCAGCCGGACGGACCCGGAGCCGTTGGCCCGCTTGTCTCCTGCTGGCCTGCTGGGGGCGCGCGCGGCCACCTTCGGGCGCTCCGTCGTGTTCGCCGAGCCCGGCGAGTTTGCGACGGGCGTAGTTGCCTCCGCTATCGGAGAGGGGCGCCCGCCAGAGCGGCTCGAACGCGAACGCCGGTCGGTCGATGCCGGAGCAGGGAGGGGTGAGCTGGGGAACGAAGCCGAGCGCTTGGCGCGCGCCCGCCGCTGGGGTACGTCGGTCATGGATCGGTCTCCGGTGATTCGGGGGTCGATCAAGGGCCCGTCCAGCGTTCCAGCGCCGAGCGGGCCCGCTCTACTTCGGCGGCAGCCTAGCACGGCTTGTCCGTGCGGGAGGAGCGCTCGCCTGGTCGGTGCGCGGACATGGGACGGGTTCGAGGCCGGCAGAAGCCAGCACAGCGGCAACACGCGTGCGCTCATCCGCCTCTGTGGTACGGTGCGAGGTCGGCTCACTGGCCAGCGCCCGCAGATAGGCAACGAACGCCTCGCGCGGGACCAAGCGCAACTTGCCGAGTTTCGTGATCAGAAGGGGAAAGCCTGGCGCGCGGATCGTGTCGAGGAAGACGCGCGCCGGAACGCCGGTGACCGCTTCGACGTTCTTCTGCGAGAGCATCTCCGGCTGCGGCGCCATGATCGTGAGCCCGTCGAGCGGGATCGCGAGCGTCGCGGTTGCCGTCGCCCTCGCTGGCTGGTTGATCACCTTCGGGCTCGACCATCCGCCGGCGGGTGTCTCCAGGCCCTCTCTTTCGATGGCGCGCACGCCGTTGTCAGCCTGACGAAGAGCGAGCGGTGCCGACACACGCGCGAGAGCCGCTCGTGTCATGCCATACCTCCATCCGTGTTGGGTTCGTGCCCAACCGTGACCGACACCGCCGGCACGAGCCCGAAAAGGTAATTCTGCGCCTCAGGTAACTCGACTCGAATTACCCGGAGACGCGCATGGGGAAAATGCCATGTCGCATCGCGGAGATGGGTGTTGTGGAGGCCGCGCTGAGGGGCCGAAAAGGCGGGGGGAGCGAAGGGGTCAATTTGGTAGTTCTGCGCCGCCTCGGCGCCGCGCATGGGTGCGACACGGAGGGGGCGCCAGGGTAGGCGCGTCGCCCAGAACGCGACCAGCGCCCGCGCGCGCCGGGCCGCGCCACGAGCAGCAGGATTTCGTCGTGACGCGTCCGCGGCGGCCGCGTAGGGCGCTGGCCACCTCGGTACAGAAGAACATCAGCCGGCTGACCCGCGGAGTGCGCTCGGAGGTCATCGCCTCGCCTTCGGCTCCCAAAGCCAGCCCCCAAGGGCGCTGCCCGGTGCGCCTCGGCCGCCTTCCTCGGCGGGCCCCCCCCGGGTCCCACGGGCTCACCGCCGCAGCTATGGTAGGCCGCGTCGGCGGTTGGACGTCAGCAGCGGGGGTTCGCGATCCACGAGGCCCCCGGAGTCGCCGCGTCGGGCGGTTGGACCCACGGAACCAGGGCGACCAGGAGGCGGTGGACCCCTGCCCACGGTCGTGCCGCCCTGGCGGCTTGCGAAGTGACACTACGTGTGCCCGGACGTTTACAGGAGACCATCCAAAGTGACACTACGTGTGTCCGAGCGTTCACAGTGCGCTGTGCTGGTGAACCTGCGCGCCTGACCTGAGAGGCGCGCGCGTGCCGCCGAGGACTGGTTGACCCTGGAGAGCACCGCAAGGGCCGCGCCCAAGGCGATGGGCGTGCGAAGATGTTGCTGCACCGTCCGATCGATCACGCCTTGCTGCGCTCCAGCGCGGACGGCGGAATGCGTTATCGACACAGCCCAATCCTTGCTGCGCGTGCATGCCGGCCGGGCACAGATGCCCCGACGGATGCCTTGAGCTCATCATCGGCAAGGGGTGTCGACTCCAGAACAGCGGTTGACTCAGGCTGCCGTGCCATGGCCTTCTCGGTGCGAGGGAGGCTGCGATGGCGTTCGTTCTTCGAGGCGTTCTCCGGGCGATCACCCCGCTCTTGATGTTTCTCGTTTGCGTGCTCGCGCAGGGGGGATGCCAGTGCATCTTCGGCGGCGCGCCCCTGGAGCCGCCTCCCGGCCTCGTCGCCTGCCGGACCCAGGGCACACACGGCCCTGCGACGCCCCGCCCCGCGCCGGACGTCGAGACCGTCGCCGCCGGCACCCTTCCGGGGACGTTCTCGATCTCCAGCACCGGGGAGGCCGTGTACACGATGGAATTGGCCACCGTGCCCTCCCGCGCGGGCATGGGACCTCGGCTCCAGCTCGTCTATCGCAGCGATGCCGGCGACGGCGTGCTCGGCGCCGGCTTCTCCGTCGCAGGGCTCTCCGCGATCACGCCATGTCCGAGCACCATCGCGCAGGACGGGGAGATCCGCGGCGTGAGGTACGACGGCGAGGACAAGCTCTGCCTCGATGGGCAGCGCCTCGTCCCCGTGGGAGAGGAGCCGGGAACCATCGAGTACCGGACGTTCCCGGATACCTTCGTCAAGGTGGTCGGGCACTACCCTCCGAAAGAGGCTGCGCCCGCCGAGGCGCTCTTCTTCGAGGCGCACCTGCCGTCCGGCCGTGTCGTCGAGTACGGGCGCACCGAGGGCAGCAAACCCCTCGCGCGAGGCGACGTCCCGCGCGCGTGGCTCGCGAACAAGGTCCGCGACGGCCGCGGCAACGCCATGACGTACGCGTATTGTATCGCCGAGGCGGAGGACGGCCATGCCGCCGAGTACGCGGTGGACGAGATCCGCTACACGAGCTTCGAGGGCACGCCGTCGCTCCAGCCCTCGCGGGCGGTGCGCTTCGTGTATGGGACGAAGGACCAGGCCGCCATTCGCACCGGCTACGCGGGCGGCATGGCGCTCCAGCGCTCGCTTCGCCTCGAGGAGATCCAGATGCTCGGCCCGGGCGACACCCTGGTCCGGCGCTACGGGTTCCGCTACGAGCTCAGCCCGGCGACGAGCCGCACGCTGCTGACCCAGGTCGAGGAATGTGCGAGCGACGGCGTTTGCAAGCCCGCCACGCGGTTCCAGTACAGCCGTGCCAAGCCCGGGTTCAAGCGGCTCACGACGGACATCGACGAGCCGGTCTCCGAGAGAGCGAGTCCGATGGTGTTCGACCTCGACGGCGATGGGCGCGACGACCTCGTGATTCCGGACATGGTCGCGGCGCTCAGCACACCGAGCAACCCGATCACCGCGTGGTTGGCGGCGCGAAACCTCGGGTCCCGCGCCTCGCCGTCCTTTCTCGCACCGGCGGAGCTCGCCTTCCTCGAAGAGTGGCCCACGGTCGCCGATCCGATCGGGTCCTCCGACCCGGCCACGCTTCAGCCCGAGCTCGGGACCGTCCTGGACTACGACGACGATGGGCGGATGGACGTCCTGCTCCACGACGTGTATGGTGCCGAGGTCACGTGGCATGTGCTCCTGTCCCGGCCGAACTGGACCTTCGCGCTCCATGACACGGGCATCCGCAGGCCCTTTCCGCTCAAGAGCACGCCTGCGCCGCCCAGCTTGAGCAGCCCCGGCGCGTCGATGCACCTCGCCGACCTGGACGGCGATGGCGTGCCGGATCTGATCCAGTGCGAGGACCACGATCGCGAGGGACAGGCGCCGATCCCGGTCTCCCCCGCGTGGGCCGTCCACCTCTGGAGACCTGCGCGCGGCGCGACGCCCGCGGGATTCGACCCCAGGGGTGAATCGATCGAGCTGCTCACCGGCTATCCCTGCGATACGGAGCTCCACACGCTCGACGTCGACGCCGACAGCAAGATCGATCTCATCGTGCCGTCCTTGAAGCGGTTCGGTGACGGGACGGTCCTCATCGGATCGAGCTACGACGCGATCATGCGCCGGGGCGATGAGCGCTGGGAGGTGTTCGACACCGCGCTGCCTGTCGTGGGATCCGGGGGCCGCGTCGTCTTTCTCGACGTGAACGGCGACGGCCTGCCCGATGCCGTCGAATCCGGCTTCAACCACCACCAGCTCACCACCTACTTCAACACGGGGCCGACCTTCGTGGCCTCGCCGTTCCGGACCGTCAACGCGTTCAGCTTCGGCGATTTGCTGGGTTTCCCGGATCAGGACGCGTTTTTCCGGTTTGCCGTGCCGCTCGACTTCAATAGTGACGGGCGGCAGGATCTCCTGATGGCCGTCCCTCCAGGCATGCTGCTGGGCGGATCCGATGCGCTGCCATCGTGGGCCGTTCTGCTGGCGACGGGCGACCGCGAGGGGCCGCCGTTTGCGCTCGTCGACCCGCGGGTGCCGTTCGAGGCCAGCCTCGGCGACGCAATCACCCTCGCCGATCCACGCGGACCGCGCACCGGCGACATCAACGGGGACGGGGCTCAGGACGTGATCCTGACGCTCGGCGGCCTGTTCACCATCTTCCAGAGCCTCTCGGCCGATCAGGATCTGCTGGTCGCGATTTCCGACGGGATGAACGCCCACGAGCCGACCGAGCCGGGCTTCGTGCCCGACGTGAGCATCTCGTACGGGCACCTGACCGACGCGGCGGCAGCGGCGGGCGACAGCGCGGAGGATCCGGCGCGGGAGAGCCCGCTCAACCTCGCGCGTTCCGGCGCAGTGGACGACTGCGGCCATCCGCGCCGCTGCGTCGTGGGACCTCGTCGGGTGGTCAGCGCATACGCCCTCAACAACGGCGCGGATCGACAGCGGCGCTTCGAGGTCAGCTACCGCGACGGGCGCTATCATCGGCTGGGCAGGGGATTCCTCGGGTTCGGGGAGCGGATCGTCACCGATCTGGACACGGGCGCCGCGACGATGGATGTCTACGACCACGTCACGTATGATGACGAGCTCCAGGTCTTCCCCTTCGCAGGGCGCGTTCTGCGGACGTGGCACTGGGCGCCGGGGTTGCCCACCCAGCCCAGGCCGGAGCAGATCGAGCTCTCGTTCGTCGACGTGAAGCGGACGCTCGTTCCGACGAACGACGGAGCGACGTACTTCACGCTGCCGACCGAGCGCCGGGTGAGGCGGGCGCAAGGGATCTATCCGCCCCCGCGCGGCGAGCCGCCCGCGATCGAGACGTACGTACGGCAGGTCGAGGGCGGAGGCGGCGGCGCGACCCTGCTGCGCGACTCGGTGTCGAAGGTGACGGAGTTCGACGAGCTCGGCAACGTGCGCGCCGAGGAGGTCTCGACGAGCGGCGTCGATCTCACGTTCAACGTCACGCGGACGTTCAAGAACGACACCGAGCGCTGGGTGCTCAGCCAGCTCGAGACGCAGAAGGAGTGCAGCGCCGCGGCGGGGATATCGCAGTGCCGGACCCTCACGCGGACCACGACGATCCACGGCGAGGTCGACACCGAGTCCACCGAGAGCGACGACGGCCTGCCCGACACGAAGCTGAAGCTCACCTACACGCGTGATGACTTCGGCAACATCACCGGCGTCACGGCGGAGGATGCCTTCGACCACCGGCGGACATCCAGCACGGACCTCGACGACGAGGGCATGTTCCCCGAGAGCTACGTGAATGCGGCCGGGCACACGACGATCGTGGAGTACGACGGCGCGCTCGGCGTGCTCCTCAAGCGGGTCGATCCGAATCAGCTCGTCACGGAGTGGCAAGTCGACGGCTTCGGGCGCCTCGGCGTCGAGATGCGCCCGGACGGCACCACCACGACGGTCGCGCTGTCGCGCTCCAAGGACGGTGGCCCGGACCAGGACGCCTGGCGCGTGATGGAGCGAAGCACCACGACCGGCGGCGCCGACGACACGGTCGAGTTCGACAGCCTCGGCCGCCAGATCCGGTGGTGGTGGTACGGGCCCCAGCCGGAAGCGGCGCAGGGCTCGGGCGAGACGAAGCGCATCATGCAAGAGATCGGGTACGATGCGCTGGGCGAGCACATCGCGCGGCGCTCGGTGCCGGTCAGCGAAGATACGGCCGAGCGCGAGAGGCTGTACGAGCGCTACGAGCACGACGCCGTGGGCCGCGAAGTGCGCGTCACGACGCCGTGGAACGCGGTCACGACGACGGACTACGATGGCTTGCTCGTGCGCGTCACCGACGCGCTCGACCACGTGACCGTGACGGCGCAGGATCCGCTGGGGCGAGCCGAGTCCATCACCGATGCAGCCGACGGGATCACCCGTTACAGTTACGGCCCGTTCGGCATGCTGCACACAGTCACCGATCCAGGCGGCGCGGTGACGCGCATGACGCACGACGCGTTCGGCCGCGTCCGGCAGCTAGACGACCCCGATCGGGGTACGACGCGCTCGATCCACGACGGCTTCGGCGAGCTGATCTCGTCGACCGATGCGCTCGGGCGCGAGACCACGTGGGACCATGACGCGCTCGGCCGACCCGACACACGCGTGGACCGTCACGGCGCCGAGCTACTGACAACGAAGTGGACCTGGGACACGGCGGCGCACGGGATCGGCAAGCTCCACACGCTCGCGAGCCCGGATGCCGACAAGACGTACGAGTACACCCGCTTCGGCCAGATCGAGACGATCACGCTCCGCATCGACGGAGAGGGCCCTCCCCTGGGAGCCAAGCTGGGCTACGACGGTCTCGGCCGTATCGATACGGTCACGTATCCTGCGCCTTCCGGCGCGGCGTCGTTCGTCGTGGCCCACGACCACGACGCGCACGGCCATGTGCTCGCGGTGCGCGACAGCCGGACGAAGGCCGCGTATTGGCGCCTGACAGACGTGGACGACGCGGGGCGCTTTCGAGAGGAGGTGTTCGGCAACGGCGCGGTCACGACGCGGAGCTACCACGCCGACAAGCAGCGCCTCGGACACGTGGTGACGCAGAGCGGCGCGGCCGAGGTGCAAGACCTGGACTACGGGTATGACGATCTCCTGAATCTCACACGCCGCACCGACGCGCTTCAGCGCCGGAACACGACGGAGCGCTTCCGGTACGACGCGCTCCAGCGGCTGACCTGCGCGTACTTCAGCGAGGTGGAGAGCGCGTCGGCGGCTTGCGCGGTCCGCTACGACCATGCGCCGAACGGCAATCTCACCCTCAAATCGGACGTCGGAACGCTCTCCTACGATGACCCGTTGCACCCGCACGCCGCCACCGGCGCAGCGCTCGTCACGGGCAGCTTCGGCTACGACGCTGTCGGAAATCAGATCGCGCGCCCCGGCGGCATGGCCGTGCGCTACACGCCGTTCGACCTGCCGGAGCGCATCACGCAGGGCGCGAGCACGGTCACGTTCGCCTACGACGGCGATCAGCAGCGGATCCGCAAGACGACACCCGAGAAGGAGACGCTCTACTTCGGCGATCTGTACGAGCGGGTCACCGATGCGGCGTCGGGCACCGTGGAGCACCGGTACCACGTCCACTCGCCGGAGCGGGTCGTGGCGATCGTGACCCGGGGAGGCTCGGACGACGGCACACGGTACGTGCACGTCGACCACCTCGGCTCGGTCGATGCGCTCACCGACGAGGACGGCGACGTGGTCGAACGGCGGAGCTACGACGCGTTCGGGCAGCGAAGAAACCCTGCGTGGGGAGAGCCCGCGCCCGCGTCGTTCACCAGCAAGACGACGCAGGGGTTCACCGGGCACGAGAGCGACGACGAGCTCGGGCTCGTGAACATGAAGGGCAGGATGTACGATCCCAGGATCGGGCGGTTCTTGACCACCGACCCGATCGTCTCCTTCATGTTCTTCGGGCAGAGCTGGAACCCTTACAGCTACGTGCTCAACAGCCCGCTCAGCTTCGTGGATCCGAGCGGGTTCGAGCCGGAAGAGCAGGAGCTTTTCGTCGATCCGGAGTTCCACAACGATCCGGAGGTGCGGCGCGAACTGGGTTGCGGCGGGTTCGAGTGCAACCATCCGTTCTTCAAAGAGGTAGAAGGCTCGCGTGAAGCGGCAGAGGTCGGCGCGGCGGCGGCGCCGGTCGACGTCAGCACGACCGGGAGCGCGTCCGGGTATGTACCGCAGCCGGTGACCACGGCGCCGACCGACTGGTCGCAGAATCCTTATGTGCAGATCGAGGGAGGGTTCGTCGCCGGGTTGCTTCTCGGGGCGGTTCCATTCGCCGGCGTGGGGCATGGGCTGCTGGATGCCGCGGGCGTGCTGGCCCATGGGACGCCGGAAGCCAGGATCGGCCTGGCCATCGGGCAGATCGTGGGTGGGCTCGCCGTCACGATCGGGGGCTTGACGGGGGAGATCTTCGGGGGCATCACGAGCGCCACCGGAGTCGGCGCCGCGATCGGTGTGCCTGCGATCGCCGTGTCGACCGGGCTCGTCGTCGGTGGGGTCGGGAACATCGCGGCGGGGATCCAGGGGCTGTCGCAGGCGCTGATGTCAAGCGGGTCAGGAACGACAGGCCCACAAGGAACGCCCTCGGCTGCAGTGGGAGTACCGCAGACGCCAGCAGCGCTGCTCGCGCCGGTGAAGATCCAGAGGCATCATATATTTCCGCAAAAATTCAAGACCTTCTTTCAAGCGCGCGGTGTAGATATCGACAAATTCACCGTAGAGATAAGCCAGGGTCACCATTTGAGCAGTGTTCATGGTCGGGGCGAACTGAACACACCAGGACGCTACAACCAGAGATGGGCCGAGTTCATCGAGACGAATCCGAACGCAACAGCCAAGGACATCTACCAATTTGGCGGACGTCTCATGGATGAGTATGGGCTCAACCGTCTGCCGATTGTGCCGTATAGGTGAGCACAATGCAATTCTTCAAGTTGACGCACCCGGAATACCAATCCGATCAAGAAGACAACTCTCGCAACCCTGTGATATCGACGGCAGTTTACCGCATCCCGGGAATATCATGTAATCTGTGCGGCCCTTGGTCCTCCAGCGATCGACTACGCATTCCATTGCCGTCAAAGGCCGATGAATTCCTCGGGGTACGTTTTCTCCCGTTGAGGGATTGGAAACTAGCTCGAGACGAGTGGGCCAATCTGCTGCATGCGTCTCCCGATGATCTAACCCCCGGTGTCGAGCTGGGTCCACCGATGGGAACTTGCACAGCCGCGATCCAGGAAGACGCCGTGCATCCCATCCCTGGCCAGGTATGGATTGGCTCCCGTGTGAGAGACGCACTGGTAGCAGCGGGACTCAGCGGCGTGTCCTTTGCGCATGTTGATCTGCCTGCCGACTGCGGAGAGGTCGAAATGTGGGAGCTTGTTGTCCATGGGCGTGCGTGGCGACGGGGTTCGACAGGTGACAGCATTCGGCTCTGTGAAGTATGCGGGCGTCGTGGATTCCCCTCACCCAAAGACCTGTCGGTTGACGAAACGCGCTGGGATGGATCCGATTTTGTGCTCCTTGATCACAATCCCAATATTATCGTTGTAACCGACCGTGTCGCGAAGGTTATCAATGCAAGTTTTTCGAACCTCGTGGCAATCCCCGTTGGTTGATGTGCCCGCATCGCAGAAGCGTTTCGTATTCACGTGATGGCCGAGCAACGGACAAGCAGTCTTGGATTCCATATGCCTGCGCTGGCCAACGCGGCGCCGTTGCTCCTGGCCTACGAACACGACACGCACGGTCATGTGATCGCCGAACGCGACAGCGGAACAAGGTTCGCCTACTCGCACTTGACGGACGTGGACAACGCGGGGCGCTTTCAGGAGAATTCGTACAATTAGGTCCTCAACAACTCGATTTAATGCACAGGCCTGAGTGGGCGCAACTTGGATTGCTCGCTTGGCGTCGATTCAGCGTCCACCGAAGGACCTAAAGATCGCACCTATTCGTGGAAGCGAAGCGTCTCGACGGCGACGCCGTCCTCCCCCGTGATCACGTCGCCAGACCAAGCCCAGCTCGTGCCGCCTGGGCCCGGCAGCCCTAGCTCGAAGGTAACGCCATCCAAGGTGAGCTGGTCCTCGTCGAGGTAGGCGATGCCGATCGAGTCGCCGCCGCGCCCGGGGCCGCCGTAGCCGCCGGGGCCGCCTAGACCCCCGCTGGCCCCCTGGCAAGACCACGTGCCGTCCCCCACAGCGCCGCCTGGCGCGCCTCGACCGCCTTTGCCGCCTTCCTCCGGCACCCCGCCGTCGCCGCCTGGGCCCCCGTCGTAGCTGATGATGACGCTGTCGCGCACCGTCACCTTGGCGTGGAGCGCCACGATCCCGATGCTCGGCTGGCCGTTCTCGCCCCCTCGGCCGCCTCGACCGCCGCAGCCACCGGCGCCTCCGGAGCCGCCGCCGGCGCCCCCTTTGGACGTCACGCCGCACACCGCGAGCCCGCCCCGCCGCCCGCCGCCTCCGCCGCCGCCTTGGCCCGGCATCCCCCTGCTGCCGTCGCCGGCCTTATCGGGGTGCCATCCGGTCTCGTCGATCCGCCCGCGGCCCTTGCCCGACGCACCGACGGTGCCCGGCTCGCCGTGGAGCGCAACTTGACCTGGTTCGCAGTGGACGCCTGGCACGTCCCCACCACCCCCCCGTCCGGACGTCGGTTTTGACTCCACGCGCGGTTGCCCGTCCTCGCCGTTGCCCGCCCCGTCGGGAAACCCGTCACCGCCTCGGCCACCGATGCTCGGGATTCCGTCTTCGCAGGTGTTTACCGCCGCAGCCCCGCCCGGGACCGTGGCCGCCGAGCACGCGTCTCCCCCGTACTGCCCGTCGGGTCCCGTCGCTGCCTGGTTCGGCCAGGGCCATTCCTCCCCATCGCGGCCCCGCCCTGCGGGGGTGCCCAGGATCTGACTTCCGATGATCTCCACCGCGGTGCCCGACAGAACGATCATCCCGACATACTTCGAGCTCATGATTTGCACGTGGTCGATGATCGAGACCCCGTCCGTAGCCCCCGTGTCGCCGGCGCCTGCCGGCTCGACGATGAGCGCGATGTGCCCGGGCGAGGCGGGAGCGAGCTTGGTCATGCCGTGCACCGGGGTCACCGTCTCCGTGCGTTCCCATTCGAGGGGCTGGAAGCCTCCGTAGATATCCACCCCGGAGGGCAGCGTGATGGACTCGTTGAAAGGATCCCAGGTGACGAGCACGCGACCGCTGCCGGTGCGCGCAAGCTCGATGCCACGCTGGAGGGAACGAACCGGCCTGTCCTTCGTGCCGGGGTTCGCGTCATCACCAAGGTAAAACCAGTCGACGAACACGCCGCAGCCGTCCGTCGCCCGACCCGCTGCAAGATGCTCCAGGCAGACCGACTCGGGGATGGGATCACCTGCACACGTCGCTCGACCGTCACATGGCGGCCCGCCGTCAGGGTCGTCCACCCTCGGCGCGGTCCCACAACCGGCCGCGGTGAGCGTCAGCGTACAGAACAGCAGGATCGCGGAATTCAGACTCATGGGCATCCCTCGATGGCGACCTCTCGCAGGGCAAGAGTCAATGGGGCGGTTCGTTCTCCATGCTGAACGCATGGAATGGACCAACAGGCCCGAGCCTCCCTTGGCCCACCTCATCACTGGCGCCGGCGTTCCCCGCAAGGCCGCCGTGACCGGCGCCTCCTATGCTGATCGTGGTTCCGGGTCGAACGGCGAAGTTGGGCACCACGTAGGCGATGCCGATGGATGCGCCTCCCAGCCCGCCGCCGGCATCGCCTCCGCGACCGCCGTTCCCCCCGGCGCCGCCGCTGCACGCGCTCCACATGCCGACGGCAGCTTCCTTTCCGCCGTCACCACCGAATCGCCCGACACCCCCCGGTTGGCCTCTGCCGCCCACACCGCCACGGCCGCCTTTGCCCGTGATCACGTCGGTGGCCCCAATCGTCAGGTCCGTGTCGTCGAGCGCAACGATTCCGATACTCGCCCCGCCATAGCCGCCGCCATAGCCGCCCCGACCGCCACAGCCGCCGCTCCCTCCCGAGCCGCCGGCAGCGCCCCCCTGCGGGCCGCCTGACCGACACGCGACCATGTCCCCACGCGACTTGCTGCCGCCACCACCGCCGCCCCCCTGGCCGGTGCCGCCTCGCTTCCCGTCCTCCCCCCGGACGCCGATCCATCCGTCCTTGCCGAGGTGGCCAACGCCCACCGCGTCGTCCGCACGACCGGCGTTGGCGCCGTGTGCGCCCATGCGCCCATCCTCGCATCTCCTGACGTCTGCGCCGAGCCCTGCGCGGCCGTTGCCCTCCGGATTCTCCGCCGGCTCCGGCTGCCCCGGCGCACCTTCACCCCCCGACTCGAGTCCGCCGTCGCCGCCGTCGCCGCCGATGGACTCGGTACCATCGTCGCACACGGTCACGACAGGCAGCGCGCCCCTCGCGGCGCCCGCCGTGCAGGCGTCCGCGCCGTCGTTCCCCACCACGCCGTCCGTCGCCCGCTCGGTGCGCGCGTCTTCTCCCGGCTCCCCGTCCTTGCCGTTGCCCGCGATGATCTTGCTGTCCCACACGATCGCCCTGGCCCCCGAGCTCAGCATCATCGCGATCGACGACTTTCCATCGGGCGCCGAGGCATCCGCCGCCACGGCGCGCACGCCGAAGATGCGGGAGGTCGCGTCGTCCCCCGCGATGACCCGCAGCGGGATCCCCACCGGCGGAGCGATGATCGTCGGGTGATTCGGTCCGCCGAACGACCCCTCATACGACCAATCGTCGCCGATGTCGCAGAGACGCCCGCCCCAGAGGTCGACCCCCGAGGGCAGCGTGATCTCCTCCTTGAATCTCCCGCCGCAAGCGTACACGCGCCGGGTCGCCGCTTGGCCGTTGCGTGGCCCGTGCGTGGCGAGCCCGATTGCGTGCTGGAGCGTCTTGACCGGCGCTTCCTTCGTGCCGGGGCTCGTGTCGTCGCCCTGCTCGCTGACGAACACCCCGCATTCGTCGAGCGCCATCGCCGTGGCGGGGTCGCCGTCACAGAGCGATTTCGGTGGTGTGAGGCAGAGGCGTTCTTCATAGCAGCTATCGTCGTAAGCGCAGCCGGAGACGCCGCCCACGCCGACCGTGGAGAGGGTGCCCACGGTGAGCAGCAGCCGCATTCGTCGCCGTTCGAGAAGAGGCATGTCCTTGCTCCTGATCACCACGCGCCATACGCCACGATGCCCGCCTGTGCCGGCGTCACCGTCGGCACCAGCGCAAGCCGAGCCTTCGTCGGTTCAGCCCGCAGAAACGAGAAGTCCGTGAAGAACGAGGCCAGGGTCGCAGCGCCCACCACACCGCTCGTCACCACCATCGCCGTTCCGAGCCCGGCGAAGAGATCTCGCTCTCGTCGTAAAGCCGTCAGCTCGGAGCACGAGGAAGGCTTCGGCGTTTCCCGACAGGCCCCTTGAGAGACCCCCGCGGTGTCGAGCCTCGCGTTCCGCTCGTGCAGGTCTCCGTCGGCGTTCCTCGCGCGAACCATGAAGACCGCACCGAGCGAGCCTGTCGCCACGGTCAACCCGATACCGGCGATGCGCAGGGTGCCTGGCCAGGATGTCCAGGGGCTGGGCGGCCGGCCCCGCACAGCGGGCGAAGAGCTCAGGGCCTCCGGCGTTTCCTTCGGTGATACCGGCGCGGTCTCCTTGGCACTGCCCTCCGCCGCAAGGGGCAGCTCCATCGTGATTCCGTGCTCCGCGCCCGCCACGGCGAGGAACGATTGAAACCCGCCCGCGTGGCCCGGTGCTCGGGCGCGCACCATGTGGTTGCCCGGCTCGAAGAAGAGCGTGTAGGTCCGCGCGGTCCGCCCGATGCGCTCGCCGTCGATGAGCACCTCGGCGTCGGGCGGATCGACCGCGAGCACGAGCGTAGCGACGCGCTTCTTTGCATCGCGCTGTCCTGCCTCGAATCGCCGCTCGAGCGCTTCCGGCAGCGCTTCGCGCTGTTCGAGGCTCTTGGCAAGGTGCTCGGCCGCATCTCGGTACCTGTGCAGCGCGACCTCGCAAAGGCCGAGCTCGCCGGCGATCTCCGCCCGCTCTCGTTCGGTGCTTGTCGTCGGGTCTGCAGCCTCGAAAGCAGCCTTGTACGCAGCGTGTGCCTCGATCCACCGCCCTGCATTGCGCGCTCTCTGACCACGGCGAACATGGTCCTTCACCGATGAACTGTCGCTCGGTCTCGCCTTCGGGGGGGACGTCGCCGGCGCTGGCAGACTTCGTGAAGCCTGTTGCGCCTTCGAGGGGACATCATCGGCGCTGGCAGATTTCGTGAAGCCTGTTGCGGCCCCGAGCGCGAGAAGAATCGAGAGTGAATGCGCAATGTGACGCATCCGGTGACGGTACTTACGCCGGCCGCTCGGCGTCAACCGGCAGAAGCCGCGACGTCTCGGCCGTTTGGACGAGAATTGGCGTCGGAATGACGGAATGTGCTCAGCCGTCCTTAAGGTCCGTTTTCGTGTGGTTGATGGTGCCACCTAGGCGCACATTGTCCGACCAAAGTTGCTCGTCGGTTCTTTTTTTTGAAGCGTTTGGACCGGCTCAAGTGTGCTGCCTACCGTGGGCAAGCCAGCGACCGCCTCTCCCGGCCTCGAGCTCTTCCGGCGCCTCGCCCGGCGCCACGGTGTGCCGGCGCGAAACGCCGAGGATGTCGCTCAGGAAGCGCTGCTGCGGGGGCTCGAGGCCGACAAGCGGCTCGACCTGGGGGGAGACCCAGCCCCGTACTGCGTCACGATCGCCATCAACCAGGCGCGCAATCACGTCCGTGACGCACGCTGCCGCGGCGAGATGCTGACGTCGTTCGATGAGTGTGAGATCCGAGACGAGTGCTCCACGCCGGAAGAGCTGCTCCGGAGACGGCAGCGGGAAGAGTTCACGCGCCAGCTGATAGACCAACTCGATCCCAAGTACCGGGATCTCGTGATCAAGCACGATCTCCAAGAGGTCCCGCTCGCCGAGATCGCCACCGAGCAGGGACTGCCGCTGGGCACGGTGAAGACGCGACACTGGCGGGCGCACAAGGAGCTCAGGGTGCGGCGGGAGCGGTGGCAGGAACAGCAGCGCTCTCAGGGAAGGGACGATAGCCTCTGCGTGCCGCTCGCACTGGGCCTCGACCGTCGCGCGTCGTCGGTGGCTTCGCTGCGCCGTCTGGGCGTGAGGATCCTCGTCCAGGGCGGGCTCGTCCTGCTGACCGGCACGCTCGTCTCCTCAGCGCCCTCCGTGCCCGATCTAGAACCGTGGTACGGGGCGGCGGCGGTCCGCGTCCCTGCTACCCCGCCCGCTGCGCAGGAGGCTGCGGCGTCCTCAGCGCGAGGCGGCGCGCACAGCGCCGCGGGGCCCGCCGGTGGAGAACGCGCGCACAGCGCCGCGGCACCGGCCGCGCCGATCGCGCCCGAGATGTCGTCGCCGAGGGAGCAAGGAAGCGCGCGCGCGCAGGCGATGGCGAGCAGCACGCCCGTTCCCTCAACGACGAGCGATCGCCAGTCCGCGTCTCCGGCGAGCGCCGTTCGACCGACTGGCAGCGAGCGCGAGAGGAGCCTGATCGACCAGGCCCGCAGGGCCATCGAGGCCCGCAACGCCATGGCCAATGTCGAGGCTCTCCGGCTGCTGAACACCCACGCGCGGGAGTTCCCCCGTGGGCGGCTCGCCGCCGAGCGCGAAGCACTCCTCCGGCTGATTCGCTGAATCCCCGGCTGTCCTTCGGCAGCTAGTGGACTGTTCGATAAATCTTTCAACATAGTCGTGGCGGGTTTGCTAGACCTCGCGGATGCGAAGGCGCCCGCCGCGCGTGATCGATCTGTCCCCGGACGATGCCGTCTACCTTGAGCAGCTCGTCCGTGATGGGCATGCCGAGCAGCGGGTAGCTCGGCGAGCCCGGATCTTACTGGCCATGGCGGACCCAGCGACCGTCGTGCAGGACCTGGCGGACCATCTCGAGGTGGAGCGGACCACGATCTGGCATCTCTGTCGACGGTACGAGGCGTCGGGGGTGCACGTCGTCCACGACGCTCCCCGGGAGGGCCGGCCGCGGACATTTCGCCCCCGTGCAGAGCGTTGGCATTGAGAAGCTTGCCTGCTGCGATCCTGCGGGGCTCGGTCTGCACATGACCCACTGGTCGACCCGCACCCTCGCTCAAGTAGCAGCGGAGCGTGGCATCGTACCGGAGATCTCGCACTCGACCGTCTCGTTGATCCTGCGCGCAGCCGACCTTCAGCCTCACCGGTCGCGGTACTGGAAGACGCCGAAGCTTGATCCCGCGTTCATCAAGCGCGCCGCCCAGATCCTCTGGTGCTACGAGAACGCCGCAGAACTGGCCGAAAGGCGCGAGGTCGTGCTTTGCCTCGACGAGAAGCCGAACATCCAGGTGCTTGAGCGCCGATCTCCGACCTTGCCCATGCGCACAGGCAAGATTGAGCGTCGTGAGTTCGAGTACATTCGGCACGGAACGGTGAACTTCATGGTGGTGCTTGTCGTTCACACCGGCAAGATGCGGGGCTGGTGCCTCGAGAAGAATGACGGCGAGCATCTTCGCGCCGTCCTGCCCGAAGTGCTTCACGAGCATCGGCACGCACGTCGCGTGCACCTGATCTGGGATGGCGGCTCGTCGCACGCTGCCAATGAGACGAGGGCATGGCTGCGCCACCACGACCCGCGCGTGCGTACGCTCGTCACGCCGCCCCACGCTTCCTGGCTCAATCAGGCGGAACTGTTGCTGCGGGCCTTCACCGAGCGCTACCTCAAGCGTGGCGAGTGGAAGAGTCGTCAGCAGCTCATCGAGCACCTCGACGCGAGTTGGCGGGAGTACAACGAGCGCCTCGCACATCCGATTACCTGGTCCTGGACGCGGCCGAAGCTGCGCCGCTGGGCGGCTCGATATGCTTCGCGACTATGTTGAAAAATTTATAGGACAGTCCACTAGAGGCGGCGCTTTGGTTGAGAATGGACGGAGTAGCGCGCGGCAATCTTCTCAGCTGTCGCGCTCGGCTAGCACAGCGGCGATCAGCGGCAAATAGCGGCGGACCTGCTCGCGATCGCTCTCCTTCTCGGACTCGCTCAGGGCGGCGTAGCTGGTCGACGATTGCGCATCCCAGCGCCGCACCAACTCGGCTGGAAGAACGAGCGACCCGTCAGGTCGACGTTCACATTTGCTGTGCATGTAGCGTTGCCAATGCGACCAGCGCTCATGTTCGATCGCGGCCAATTCATCAATCAAAGATTCAAGCATTCCATCTATTTCTGATCTATTCATAGACGCAGCCTAGATCAAGCCGTTAGCGACGAGATTCCGGTAGTGCTGCCCGAGCACGGTTAGCTCGCACGATTTGCTTTGTATGGCAGCATGCCACATGTGCGGGGCACCGACTGGTCGCACAAGATTCACCTTCGCATACTTCTGCAACACCGTGAACACAGCAGTCTTCCGAGGATCGGGGCGTGGGAAGTTAGGATCGGCGAGCTGCTCTGCCGAGCGTTCCGGCTCGAAGGATGGATCGAGCGGAAGGTTGTAGTCTGGACGCGGGAAGTGCGTCGCCAGCGCCTGCAGGTCGGCGAGTGGAATCGGCGCAGCTGCCTTCCGCAACGACACAAATGTCTTCACGTTCGTCTTGAAGACAGGTCGCTGGGCCCAGGGCCCGAGAGACTGGTCGATGTGTGCATAAACACTGCCTGGGGTGACGTCACCGACGAGGTTCGCTGCCGCGCCGCCGAGCGCGTCCACGAAAAGACTAGTGAACACGCCCGCGCCACCGCCGGGCACCTCCATTGCATACTGATCGGCGGTAGACGCTGTAAGGATCGTCATTCCTTCTTTGATCTCCGCAACGGCCTGCGACTCGGGGCGGCCCCCGGCGATTCCGCTGTGGCAGCTATCGAGGATGATGACCTTATTCTTGGCGACTGACTTGCCGGCGAGTGTCATCACCTCGGCAAGGGCGAGGCCGTCGTCGCCGGTTCGGCAATCGGTCCCGCACAAGAAGCCTCCTGTGTCCTCAACGAAACCATGGCCTGCGAAGTAGAACAACGCGATCTCGGAGTCACCAGCGAAAAGCTCGCGAACGGCTTCCTTCAGTGTGGACTTGTTAACCCGATCAACCGAGCTCGTGCCGGTCATGATCTTGGGGGTGGCGAAGTTGATGGTGCCATCTGCGTGCCGTTCAAGTACGCTTCTCACGGAGTGCGCGTCGTTCACGCACCCACTCAGCGAGGAAATCGCATCGTAGTGATCAACCCCTACGATCAGTGCTTTACGCATCGTCGCCGCCTGTTAGAGGGAGTCAATGAAGTCGCTGATGTTCTTGTCGCTCCAGACGTGGGTCGCGACACCGTCGACGTTGGTCCGGTCGTCTGAGTAAGCCCAAATCCCTCGAACCGACTTCTTCTCCTCCTTTGCACACTGGATCTCCCACTTTTGTCCGCTGGACGTCAGTGAGTTCTTGCTGATGAGCGCGATAACTCCATGGGAACGCTTGATACGAGTCCGGACCCGCTCCTTCCAGTCCTTGTCGTAGGGCTCCTTCACCGACATGTCGATGAACTCATAAGGCGCCCTAGGAGAAAGCGACTGTCCCTTCAGAAAGTCGCGCTGACGCTCGTCTTCGATGGCGAATGCGACGAAGACAACCTTCTTGTCGGCCATGATGTTCCCTCGGTGAACGTGATGAACCTACCGCATGATCGCGGCCAGCCGCGTGCTTCGGGTAGCAGCCCCCGAAGGAAATACAGTACGTCTCCGCGCCAGAAATTGCAAGTGGTACGTTCGCCCGTCTTCGGACAAGTGGTGGGATGCCTTCGAAATCTCGGACGGGAACCGTAGGTTCACCGGACGAGTCGCGGGGGGCAACACGCCGTATGCAGGATCCCCATCGCCTGGGTGTACGCTCGGTGCCGCTGCCTCGCGCACCGGTCCGTGATCCTATATGTGGCAGCCTCACTCGTCACCGCTGTCAGGACGCCCAAGCTTTCGCCAGGAACGCCGCGATGCCTGCCAATCGGTCATCGAGCGTCGATGCCTTGCATTCGAGGTGCTCGACGACCCCGGCCGCGTTGAACCGAAACGCGATGGCTGTGGGAGGGAGCTGCGGCAAAAATGGCGCTTGTCGCCGCAGCTCCTCCCACTCGTAGTACCAGCGCGAAGCTTCCTGGCTCGTGAGCAGCGGGATGATGAAGAGCATCTTCGACAGTCCCTGGCCCATCGACAGTGTTTTGACTTCCCAGACCAAAGACGGGCTGAAGTCCGCGATGACCACGATGCGCGCCGCTCGTGCCGCATAGGCCCCGATTTCTCTCATCCATCGCTTCTCCGGCACATAGGCGCGTGCAGCGCCAAGCGGAGGGAGCGGTTCGCGGGGCTGTCCCAATGCGATCACAGGGCCATACCCTTGCAGCAGACCGACCACTGCTTCCTCGAAGGTCAGGAGATCCGAGCCGCGATTCGCGAAGTTGAGGATGGGGTTGCCGCGGACACGCAGGTGATGTTCGACGCGTTGGTTGTCACGACGGAAGGAACGCAGCAAGAGGACCGGCCTGCGATGGTCCCGCGCGAGCAATTCGTTTACCGAAGGCAATGCGAGGCGGCGACCTCGATCCTTGGCCACCGCTCCGATCATGTTGAATGCGAGACCGAGGATGCCGCATACGACGGATACCCAGAGAGGGACCCCATCCGCGCGAGGCGTCGGAAGCGCACCTGACGCGGCGACGACTACCATGAGCAGGAAAGCGCCGATGCAGTGCAACAACGTTCCGAGAAGCTGAAAGAGCGTCGCCATAGTTATGGCTGCGAACGCCCGACCGCCGCGGCACCGTATTTCGCCAGGACCTCGCGCATGCCGTCATGGTGCGCGGTGCACACTGCCGTCCCCGAGCGAGCGCACACCTCGATCTGAAGCTTGTAGAGGTTGAGGCTCTTCGCACACGCGTCGCGGCTGTCGCAGCTCCTCAAGAGCGCCTCCATTCTGTCGATTTTCACGAGCGTGTCGACGGCATCCAGGATTCGAATCGTGTCGGGCGTCGGCTGCCCGCTTAGCGCGCCGTTCAGATACATCGCGGCCATGGCGATCTCGGAGGCGCTCGCAGAGCCCAAGATCAGTTCCGCCGGAGCTCTCTCCGAACGCAGCTCCTGGTAGAGCTTCGCCTTGCCCAAGTCTTCGGAGAGCTTTTTGGACACGGCCCGCTTGATCTCTTCGTCGCTGAGCTCGCCGGGATCGCTCTTGCAACCGAGGGCGACAGCGCTCGCCGAAATCATCATCGCGACCAGTAGTGGCTTTCCGATCCCCCAATACCTGAGACGTGCGCTCATGGCCCCTCCCTTCGTGGTACCGGCTCTTCTGTCTGCACCGGCCGAATGACGCCCACGCCTCTGCTGCCCGCTGCAGCTGTGCCGTCCTCGGCGCCGGCACTCGCATCCATGGCGACGCCCACGCCGATGCTCGTACCTGTACCGCCGGGGCTCGTGCGTGCTCCGCACAACCCCATCGCTTTCGTCGAGCCGACCAGGAGCTCGGTTGTGCCCTGGAGGCGTCTGGAACATGGCGAGCTGTTCGCACGATCGAGATACTGTCGAGTGGCCCATCATGATGAAGCGAACGTGGGGGATTCGGTATCCTAACGTGCCAGAGGTGCTCGCACAAGATGCGCTTGCTCGCGACCCTCACGGCTCCGCTCGTCATGCGCAAGATCCTCGATACACCTGGGTGTACGCTCGGCGCCGTTGCCACGCGCGTCGGCCCGTGCTCCTACGTCGCAGAAGACCGACTTCGGGTTCTGGAGGGCGTAACGTCGATGTAGCCCGAGCGCGTAGGTAAAAGAAGCCGGATCGCAGCGCGAAGAAGTGTAGCGCAGCAAACCGAAAGGGTGGGACCGCGAGCGTTGTGATGGCTCGGTCCTGGGTCGAAAGAGCGTGGTCCGGGCGGCGCCGAGCGCGCCGCGGGGGCGCGTCGGCGTGCCGTGGCACACGTGTCCGTCCGGGCGTTGGTCTGGCCCGGGAGGCGCGTCGCGAGACGCTATGCGGCGTCACCGGGCGCCTTGCGGCGCAGAACGGGCGCCTTGCGGCGCAGAAGCACGGTCAAGGAGGCCTGGCAGCCCACCGGGACCGAGACGTCGTTCGAACTCGGAGAGATCCTCGCCCCGCTCTCGCCCTACCGGGACAAGCTGCTCGTCCTCGACGGCATCGACATGGAGTCCGCCCACCACGGACCGGGCGACGCCCACCAGCAGGGCATCGGCCAGGCCCTCACCGGCACGGAGCTCCAGGAGGGAACGCTGTTCCCGTACGCCGGCAACCCCGCCGCGCGGGTCGGCTGGGGCGCAGGGATCTCCGTCGATCAGCTCCTCGCCGCGAAGCTCGGACAGCAAACGAAGCTCTCGTCGCTCGAGCTCGGCGTCCAGGTCCAGTACGCCAACGTCTCGTCGCGCATCTCGTACCTCGGTCCCGGACAGCCGGTCCCGCCCGAGGACGACCCGCGCGCGCTGTTCGAGCGGCTGTTCACCGACCTCAGCGCCGATCCGGAGGCCCTCGCGCGGCGGCGCGCGCTGCGCCGGCGGGTGCTCGGCAGCGTCCTGGAGGACTACGGCTCCCTGGCGAGCAAGGTGGGGGGCGAGGACCGGCAGAAGCTGGAGCACCACCTGGAGGCCGTGAACGAGATCGAGAAGCGCCTCGACGCGCCGGGGCTCCTCGGCGGCGCGTGCGCCCCGCCGGCGCTCGGCGAGGCGCTCGACGTCTACGCGAACGACAGCTTCCCTGCGATCGGGAAGCTGCAGACCGATCTGCTCGCGACGGCGCTCGCCTGCGATCTCACGCGGGTCGCGTCGATCCAGTGGAGCGCGACGCAGGCGGGGAAGGTGTTCACCTGGCTGGGCCAGTCGGGCGCGTAGGTAAAAGAAGCCGGATCGCAGCGCGAGGAAGTGCAGCGCAGCAAACCGAAAGGGTGGGACTGCGAGCGTCGTGATGGCTCGGTCCTGGGTCGAAAGAGCGTGGTCCGGGCGGCGCCGAGCGCGCTGCGGGGGCGCGTCGGCGTGCCGTGGCACACGTGTCCGTCCGGGCGTTGGTCTGGCCCGGGAGGCGCGTCGCGAGACGCTATGCGGCGTCACCGGGCGCCTTGCGGCGCACAACGGTGCTTTTCCAGTACGGTGGCCCCCGGTTGGGAGAGCATGCTGGAACATCGGTCGGCTCGCCGAGCGCGGAGAGAAAGCGGGCGACGTTCGTTGGCTCGGTCACCATGGCGACGAGCTTCATCCGCCCCTTGCAAGCTGGGCACTCGAGGACATCGATCGCAAATGTGCGGCGCAAGAGCTCGGCCCACGGTCGATAGCCGCCACGCTTGCGTTTCGGAGCGGCGTCATCGTCCGCCTTCGTAGGCTCTTCTGGCTTCGCAGGGCGCGGTCCGATGCGCTTGCGCCATGGACTTGCCGAGGCGAGCACGCCAGCGTACTTGACGGTGTGAAAGCGCGGCGGCGGGACGCTGGTCGCGAGGCGGCACAGGAGCGAGAGCGGATCCATGCCCACCGCGACAGTCCCGTCAGCGAAGGCGCGCCTCCGCGACAGCCGCACCAGGCCGTCCTGCTGCGGCTCGACGCGCTCCTTTGCGATCGGGGGTCGCAGCACGTAACGCAGCAGCGCCTCCCTCACCGCGGCATGGTGCGCACCGGCGCGCGTCGCTGCGTGCAAGGTGAAGCCATCGAGCGCAGCGCACAGCGGCTTGTCGTACGCGAGCGCGCTCGGAGAGGACGGCGAGAGCCCGCGGAGCCATTGCGGGCCGGCGGGCGGCTCTCGTCCCGAGACGGCGGAGGCACAGAGCGCGGCCTCGGGCTCGTCGTCCTCCTCGACGTCGTGCTCGATCTCGAGAGGCCCGTGCCGCCGGAGGGTTCGGAGCATCCGCCCGACGGCGTGCTCTATGACCTGACCGACCTCGCCCGTTCGCAGGTGACCGAGCTCGTTCCACACGAGCTCGGTGCCGCCTTTGTGATAAGCCCCGTCGAGGAAGACCACGTGCAGAGGCGGATTGAGCCGCATGTCGCCGGACGTGCGTTGCACGACGGTCACCGCGCCGCTCTTGACCGCGCCGCATGCGCCTCGGCGCGCGGCGCTCCTCGTCTTTTTACGGTCTGCCGTACGATTGTCGTTGCGCTACCATACGGGGCGCCATATGCATGGTAGCGAGGGAGAGCGCGGCTCTCCCAGGAGGACGACTTGAACCTGGACAAGAAGATGCTGGACGCCTTGGCCGCGGCGGCGCTGAACGCGGACGACCCGCTCGACGTCTGCGAGGCCGTCAAGGAGGAGATGCGGGAGCGCGTGCTGCGCGCAGCCCTCGAGGCGGAGGGCTGGAACCTGAACGCGGCCGCACGGCGGCTGAAGCGCTCGACGAGCACCGTGCAGTACGCGCTCGAACACACCTACACGGTCCTGAACGTGGAGCGCCTGGGCCGACTCGCCAGCGCCAACGAGCAGGCCTCGCCGGCTGCGGCAGCGGCGCCCAAGGCGGACGCCTCGCGCCGGACGGTCCTTCGCGGCAAACGCGAGATGAACAACACCGGCGGCTTCTAGCGTAGCCGAGCGCCCGGCTCGACTCGCTACCGAACGCGACCAAGGGATCATGAGAAAAAGCAAGCGCTATCGACTTGTGCGGTTCTCCGCGGACACCATCCATACGGCCATAGAGCGCGGTGGCGGACCGGCCAAATCCAAAGACATTGTGAGCTTAGACTCGCACATAATCACTCATGATGATGGGTCTGAGTGGTCGTACGATAACCTGGACGAGTTTTTTGCTGACTACCGGCGGTACTCCTGGGACTCACGTCTGGTTATCAGGTGTGAGCGATGCGAGCTCATTGTTCAGGTAGTCGGCGGTTCGTCTTCGCTGGTAGAGGTGACCGCTGATGCTAGACCGCAGATCGAGCAGGTTTTCGATGTGTTCGAGCGAGGTCTGGCAACTGCTCACACATACAAATCCGAGGAACTGGACCCGGAGCTCGTTGTTTTTGTTGGACATGGCCGCAGTGGACAGTGGCGGGACCTGAAAGATCATCTCGTCGACAAGCACGGCATTAAGGTGAGGGCCTATGAGACCGGGGCCAGAGCGGGCCACGTCATAAGGGACATTCTTGAAGAGATGGTTCAAGAGGCTTCGTTTGCTCTTCTCGTGCTCACCGCAGAAGACGAGACAGCGGATGGCACGTTCAGAGCTCGACAGAACGTCGTTCACGAGACCGGCCTTTTCCAGGGTCGGCTCGGCTTCAGTAGGGCGATAGTTCTGGTGGAAGACAGTGTCGAGGTTTTCTCGAATCTCGACGGTGTTCAGCAAATCAGGTACTCCAAAGGTAACATCAGAGAGACCTTTGGAGATGTTCTAGCAACGATACGTCGTGAGTTCAGATAGGCGAGGGAGCCGCGCCGGCGTCACATCAGCAGCGCGCGCGCCTGGTCGTCGATAACGGCGATGCCGACCTCGCGGCGCTGGCGCCCATCGGTGGCGTCGACCTCCGCGCGAGCCGGGGCGGCGGGGGCCGAACGTGCGGCACGCAGGGGCTCGTCGGCGCGGTGGACCCAGTCGCGGATCGCCGTCGCGAAGGCCCATGGCCGTCCGGTGCCGACGCCTTGGACCGGTAGCGGGTCGTCGGCGTCCCGGGCGAGCCGGCGGGCCGTCGTGGGGTCGCGGCCCTCGAGGCGCGCGCAGATGGCCTCCCAGCCCTCGAGGCGCTCGCCGATGCCGCGGCGGCGGTCCTGCCAGTCGTCGAGGTAGCCCGACCAGGCCCAGCGGAGCGTGGTGCCGCGCCGGCGACGGACCGGGAGCGGATCGACCCGCAGCGCCGCCCAGGTCTGCGCCGTGGGGGTGGAGACGCCGAGGTGCGCCGCGATGGCCGCCCAGCCCCAGAGGCGTTCGCCGAGGCCGCGGGGCGGGGGTGGCGCGGGGCGGCGCCGCCGCTCCAGGCCGGCGAGGAGGTAGCGCCGCAGGCGCCGGCGGATGCCGAGCAGGCCGAAGAGCAGGCGCCAGGGGGACCAGCCGGGGGCGGCCGGGGGCGGGGCGATGTTACTCACTGGGCGACCGTCGGGCTCGAGCCGGATGCTCGATAGAATCACACAGGTCCCCTCCTGCAGCCGCATAAGTACCGCCGCGCTTGCCTCCCGGCACAGGCCTGCTGCTTGCCGGCATCACTTTCCGGATGCCTCCGGGGCGCTTCGGCACGCAACCACCGCGCGCGGGCGGTCCCAGTAGTGCCTGCGGGCACTGGCGAGCGGCAAGGCTCCGGCAGCGAGTCGACGCGAGCGGCGGGCTCGACGTTCGGCCCAAGCTTGCTCACCCCTCCGGTGCCACCGGCAGCCCGAGCAGCTGACCGATCGCCTCGTGCACGACCCGGGCTGCCTCCGCGTCCCCGAGGGCGACGGCTCGGCTCAGGGTGGCGGCGAGCGACGCAATCACGGCGGCTCGAGGCGCGGGATCGACCGTCGCGAGCTCTCCGGGCCCAGGGCTCGGCGATTGGGCCCGGGCTGGGCCCATGCCTCTCGAGGGGGTGCGATCCGTCGTCACGCGCTCCCGTAACCCCGGAGGATCCGACGGATCGCGACGGTTCGCCCCCGCGGAAGAGTCCCGCCAGGATTCCGCCACGGGGGCGAACCGTCGCGATCCGTCACTTCTTGCGGGGTTTCGAGGGGGAGCGACGACCGATCGCAGACCCTCGAACGGCATGGACCCAACCCCGGCCCAACCGAGGGGACTCGGGTCCGGAGAGCTCGCGATGGTCGAGCCGTCGCCTCGGGCCGCCGTGGTTGCGTCGCTCGCCGGCACCCTGAGCCGTGCCGTCGCCCTCGGCGATGAGGAGGCAGCCCGGGTCGTGCACGAGGCGATCGGTCAGCTGCTCGGGCTGCCGGTGGCACCGGAGGGGTGAGCAAGCTTGGGCCGAACGTCGAGCCCGCCGCTCGCGTCGACTCGCTGCCGGAGCCTTGCCGCTCGCCAGTGCCCGCAGGCTCACCTGGGATCGCCCGCACGCGGCGGTTGCGTGCCGAAGCGCCCCGGAGGCATCCGGAAAGTGATGCCGGCAAGCAGCAGGCCTGTGCCGGGAGGCAAGCGCGGCGGCGTGCGCAGGCGACGACCCTCTCGCCGCGTTGCTGCATGGCGACGCCATGGCGGAACTGCGGACGCCACGGGGAGCGGTGGGAAAACGAGTGGCGAAGCGGCTCCTGCATGCTGGCGCGGAGGCGGCACGCGCACCCCGCCGTCTCAGGACGAGAGCCGCGCCACACGTCGTCGCCCCGCAATGGCTCCGCGGGCTGTCGCCGTCTTCTCCGAGCGCGCTCGCGTACGACAAGCCGCTGTGCGCTGCGCTCGATGGCTTCACCTTGCACGCAGCGACGCGCGCCGGTGCGCACCATGCCGCGGCGAGGGAGGCGCTGCTGCGTTACGTGCTGCGACCCCCGATCGCAAAGGAGCGCGTCCAGCCGCAGCAGGACGGCCTGGTGCGGCTCTCGCTCAAGCGCGCCTTCGCTGACGGGACTGTCGCGGTGGACATGGATCCGCTCTCGCTGCTGTGCCGGCTCGCCGCCAGCGTCCCGCCGCCGCGCTTTCACACCGTCAAGTACGCGGGCGTGCTCGCCTCGGCAAGTCGCCCACGTTGGCGCGCAAGCGCATCGGACCGCGCCCTGCGGAGCCACAAGAGCCTACGAAGGCGGACGAAGACGCCGCTTCGAAACGCAAGCGTGGCGGCTATCGGGCGGTCGACAAACCGCGCCGAGCTCTTGCGCCGCACATTTGCGATCGACGTCCTCGAGTGCCCAGCTTGCAAGGGGCGGATGAAGCTCGTCGCCATGGTGACCGAGCCAAGGAACATCGCCCGCTTCCTCTCCGCGCTCGGCGAGCCGACCGACGTCCCAGCACGCTCTCCCAACGCCCACGTTGCGCCCGCCGTACTGGGGGTTCGGGGCGCAGGGCGCCGCAGGCGACCCGGAGCCCCGAGCGTTGAAGAGCACCGTTCTGCGCCGCAAGGCGCCCGGTGACGCCGCATAGCGTCTCGCGACGCGCCTCCCGGGCCAGACCAACGCCCGGACGGACACGTGTGCCCACGGCACGCCGATGCGCCCCGTAGCGCGCTCGGCGCCGCCCGGACCACGCTCTTTCGACCCAGGACCGAGCCATCACGAAGCTCGCGGTCCCACCCTTTCGGCTTGCTGCGCTACACTTCTTCGCGCTGCGATCCGGCTTCTTTTACCTACGCGCTGAGCATCGGCCGCATCGTCGACGCGCGCGAGGTCGCGTGGGTCGTCACGTTCCTCGCCTCGCCGAGGAGCGTCGCGATCAACGGCGACGCCGTCGTCGCCGGCGGTGGCAGCGTCGGGCCGATCTATTACTGATTCGCCCGCTCGGCCGGCCACGGGCTCGCGCGCCGAGCGGCGCGGCCCCTTGCCAGATCGACCACAGAGCCACGGAGAGCACGGGGATCTTTCTCTCCCTCTCCGTCTCTCCCTCTGTGCCTCTGCGGCCGATCTCTCTCATCTTCACACCGCTTCACCCCGCTCGGCGTGCCCGATTGACGCTCCGAGCCGCCCTGTCTGAAACTGTACGGGCCAGCCCCCGAAGAACCCACGGAAGACCATGAGCATCCCGACCACCCGCCTCGGCCGTACCGGCCTCACCGTTTCTCGCCTGTGCCTGGGCACGATGACGTTCGGTTTCCAGACGGACGAGGAGACCTCCCGCGCCATCCTCGACAAGGCCGCCTCCGCCGGCGTCAACTTCCTCGATACCGCCGATGTCTATCCGCTGGGCGGCGGCCCGCCGACCGCGGGGCGCACCGAGGAGATCGTCGGCCGCTGGCTCAAGGGCAAGCGCGACCGCTTCATCCTCGCCACCAAGTGCGTCGGCCGCGTCGGCCCGAGCGAATGAGATCAGGGCGCCTCGCGCAAGCACATCCTGGACGCCATCGACGCCTCGCTGCGCCGCCTCGGCACCGATTACGTGGATCTCTATCAGCTCCACTCCGACGATCGCGACACGCCGATCGACGAGACGCTGGAGGCGCTCGACACGGTGGTGCGCTCCGGTAAGGCGCGGTACATCGGCGTATCCAACTACCTGGCCTATCGCCTGGCGCGCGCGCTCGGCCGCGCCGACGTGCGCGGGCTCACGCGGTTCGTGTCCGTGCAGCCGCGTTATGCGCTCTTGTTCCGCGAGATCGAGCGCGAGCTGCTCCCGCTCGCGCAGGAGGAGGGCCTCGGCTCCCGGCTCGACGACGTGACCGCGGAGTACCGCCGCGGCGACTCGCCGCGCTGAGCCCCCGCCCTCGCGCGGCTTCCAGTCCGCGCCGGCGCGCGGCTTGCGCCGGGTGAGGGCCGCTCACGGCGCCGCATCTCCACATCAGCCGTGCTCGGCAGCAGCGTTAGCCGCCGTGCTGGAGGAGCTCGCTCTCCGTGGAGCATCGCGCCAGGCGCGGCCGGTGGCTCGCCGCAGGCGCACGGCACGATGCCAGATCAATTCTTCGCTGGGCCACCGTACCAGATGATGTCGCTGTCCCCATCGTTGTTGAAATCTCCGCTCACGCCGTGATACTGGCCGCTCACCGTGTGCGCACTCCAGGAGAACCAGCCGGTCCCGTTGGACGACCAGATGCCGTCGGCGACGCTCCCGGGCGCGTACCAGAAGATGTCGTCGCCGTGCTGGCCGTCGAAGTTGCCGACGAACGGCATGTAGTAGCCGCCCACGGACACGCTCACCTTGTTGAAGAACGTGCCGTTCGACCACCAGAGGCCGCTGCTGGCGCTCCCGGGCGCGTACCAGAAGATGTCGTCGTCGCCATCGTCGTCGAAGTCGCCGGCCATCGGGAAGTAGTCCCCGCTGACCGTGTCAGAGACCATCGTGAAGCTCCCGCCGTTGGACCACCAGATCCCATCCGCGCGACCTTTCCTTCCGTACCAGAAGATGTCGTCGTCGTCGTCACCATCGAAATCACCGGCGACGGGGATGTAGTCGCCGGAGACGGTCTTCGACTCCGATGTGAACGTCTGGTCGCCGTCGGACCACCAGATATAGTCGGCCTTCTCCTCGGGGCCGTACCAGAAGATGTCATCTCCGTGCTGGCCGTCGAAGTTGCCGACGAACGGGACATGCAGGCCACCGACCGTGACGCTCTGCTCGGTAAAGGCTCCGCCGGTGGACCACCAGATAAAATCGGCGCCGCTGCCTCGCCCGTACCAGAAGACGTCGTCATCACCATCGCCGTCGAAGTCGCCGGTGAACGGAATGAAATGGCCCCTCACGGTGAGGCTATTCTTGGTAAACGTGTTGTCCCCGTTGGAGAACCAGATGCCATCGCTGCCGAGGTTCTGGAGCGTCGTCGAGTGATCGAGCAACGCGGTCATCTTCAATGCTGAATTGGAACCGAATGGAAAAACCGGATGGCATCCGCCGTCCGTGTTGACTCCGATGAGCCGCCCTGCGCTGTCGAGCACGCCGGCCCCGGGGCTTACGAACGTCGTGTCCGCCCGATGCTGGAACCAATTGTCACCCACGGTGGAAAGTCCGGCTTCAGATCCGGTGCTGACGCTCTTCGCGAACCCGTCCACATCATCCGGATGCGCGATGACCGTGAGCAGCTCACCGCCGCTCGGGTCGCGGTCGAAGATGCGCGCCGTGCCGTAGCGGTCCGCCGCAGGGAGATCGAGCCGCACCAACGAATAATTGTAGTTGGCGTCGTCTTGCTGCTCGACGACCTCGATCACCTTGAATTCATCCCCCGCCTTCGTCACCCCCGTCTGGGCGTCGACCTGGTAGTTGAACGAGACCGTGTCGCCCACCTGGTAATAGCAACTGCCCGTTGAAAGGAAGAGGTTGCGGGCGATGAGCGTTCCGCTGCACCTCGAGGGCACGACGCCCACGGGCATCTCGTGCTGGTCCACGAACGCCTGGGTCACGCCGAGCGTCCCGTCGTAGAGCTCGACGTCCTGCGGGTCCCAGAAGCCGCACTGGCTCTCCATCGTCGCGACGGCCGTGGGCTCCTCGGGCAGAGGGGAGGCGCAGCCAGCCGCCGCTGCAAGGCAGGTCAATGGAAGGAAGAGAGAGAGAGAGGTTCGAGGATGAGCAAGTATCTTCATGGTCGTTGTTCCTCAATGCGCGAGGATGCGCAATGGCTTGCGCTCCCGCGGTGTGCGCGGTCGCGGCGCGTGCACACGGATCCGACGCCTGGGCGCCTTGATCCGTCATGCTGTCGACGTCCAGCGCGCGCGCCTGGTAAGCATCCGCCATGCCGGTGACCCCTCGACCGACATGCAGCGGTTTCATGGGATCAGCCGGTCACGATCCGACGCTCGTGCGAGCCTGCCCGCGCAGGCAACTTGCGCTGGAGTTCGCCTGCCGAAGCGCTGTAGCCGCCGCGCCGTTCCGTGGCGACCGGCCTCACGGAGCCAGTTGTCGCGCTGGCACGCTGGCACGCTGGCACGCTGGCACGCTGGCACGCGGGTACGCTAGGAACCGGACGTGAGGGACGTCACGTTCCCATGATGCCTGACCCCGCAGATCACCGGCGTGGATGCCCTGCGCGGAGGACGCCGCGCAGAGGAAGCGAACGGCGCCCAGAGGCGGCTGGGTCACCCCTTGACAAGATGCCGTCCGATCACGCCCACTGGCGTGAAGCCGCGCCGTCGTCGGGGTGGGGTGTGGGGGTACGCAAGGCGCATGGTCACCGGTCTCGATCTTCACGCAACCCTGCATCATATCGTGATCGACGCCGTGGGCACCGTGCCCTCCGCGCAGCGCGGGAGCCTCCTGGTCCGGGACGGGGAGCAGCTGGTCTACAAGGCCTCTGTCGGCCTCGCTGGCGTGCTGGCGAGCCCGCAGGAGGTCGTCGGCGGCGCGGGGCCGGCCACCGTGATCGCGACGCTCTCGAGTCATGACTCCGCGGACAGCGCTCGGGTCATGGCGGCCGCCGACTGGTACCGCGAGCACCTGCCGGGGGCGTCGGCGCTGCACCTCGTGCCCGCGGGCGCGGTCGTGGTCCTCACCCCGGTGCGCGTGCAGGGACAGACGATCGGCGTGCTCGCCGTCGAGCTGCCGGACGGGCAGGCGCCTTCCGGCGAGCGCTGGGCGCGGCTCCTCGCGCTGGCCGAGCGCGCCGGCGCGGCACTGGAGCGGCGAGAGCTCTACAACGACAAGGCGCGGTCGGCCCAGGAGGTGCGCGTGCTCGAGGCGGTGCTGAACGCGGTGGCCGCGCAGACCAGCACGCATGAGCTCGTCGAGATGACCTCGAAGGGCATCAAGAGCGTGCAGCTCACGCCGCAATGGCGCTCCGTGCACCTCGTCCTGCTGAGCGACGCCCCCTCCGGGGGCGCGCGCGGCGACGCCGCGGCCCGCGAGCTCCGCATCTACCATGTCCCGCACCGGTCGCCGTTGTCGTTCTGGAACAACGTCCGTGATGGCGCCCTCACCGCGGGGCGCAGCGTCGGCATCCACGTCGACGTCCGCAACGCCCCCGCCCACAGCGCCGTCGAGCAGCGCGGGATCCTCGAGGATGCCTAAACTTCCGCGCCGCGCGCGCACGCGATTCACGAGAGTCATCAGCATGTCCTGAAAGCCAACGGCGCCCCACACCATGTGGCCATCCAGAGCCGCCTCGATATCGCGCCCGCCGTCAGGACCGCCTCGCGGCCGCCGTGGTCGAACGTCTCGGTACTCACCAAATGCGGGTAAGAGCGCCGCGCAAAGACGCTCGCGCTCCGGCTGACTTTGCAGCCAGGTACGAAGACGCTCATCAGTCTGTCGAGGGTCGGTCACCGTGGCAGCTCTCCGCCGTGTCTAACTATCAGTCGATTGGTCAACCGAAGCCGCCGGACCAGGTCTGTCTAGCCCGTCGCCTTTTGTGATCTCCCCCCACGGGAAGTCTCGCGGATCGGCTCTGCGCCGCAAGGCCCCAATGCTGTCCAGCGCCGCAGGGTAGGTCCGTCTAACTCCGGCGGCAGTCGCCGCCTTTCCGGGGGTCGGGGGCGCGTGGAGGGGCCTCAAATCCTCGGGGATGCGACGGATCGCGACGGTTCAGCGCCGCAGAACAGTCCCGCCAGAGAAACCGGTCGATTGCGAGCGGTCGCCGGAAACAGCAGCGATTTTGATAGTTTCCGCCTGTCTCGCCGCGGAGGGCGGCTCCGGTGTGGCCCAACGGAGCGCCCTCCGCCGCCGCAGCGCCCGCGGTTGATGGCCCGCACTCGCGCGCCGCGTGCGCCTCCCTCGCCGCGGCGTTGAGCCCGCCGGCGCGTGTCGCCGGCAACCCGGTCGCATGATCTTCGGTCGCAGCGAGCTGCGCGCTACCCCGGCTTCTTCGCCACGACGAACGCAACCATCCCCCCAGCACCGACCTCCCTCTCCTCGATCTCGACGAATCCTACGTCGCGCATCTCGCGGAGGATCGTCTCGCGATCGTAGACATGGACGACCGGCGCCTTCCCGAACCAGCGCAGTACCGTGATGATCGCGCCGTAAGGTACCCAGGTGCTGCCGAGGCAGACGTTGGACGAGATGAACGAGCCACCGGGCTTGAGGAGGTCGAAGATTGTCTTGAGGGTGCGCCCCCGATCGGGGACGAGGTGGAGGATGGAGTAGGCCCAGGCGCTGTCGAAGTGCTCGGGCTCATACGGAGCACGTCCGTCGAGCGTGCCCTGGCGAAAGGTGACGTTGGTCGCGCCTTGGACCTGCTTCTTCTGGTTGGCGATGCGGATCATCTCGGACGAGAGGTCCATCGCGTGGATGTGGCCGGCGAACGGCGACATCTCCAGGGCGAGCGAGCCGGTGCCGCAGCCGATCTCGAGGACTGTCGAGCCCGCGCGCACGTGCTCGCGGGTGATGGCCTTCTTGCGCTCGAAGGCCGTGACGTTCCCCACCGGCTTGGCGGCGTACTTCTCGGCGATGCCGTCCCAGAACTTGGCGTCGGTGCTCATCGTGGTCGACGATTCTATGCACGCGGCGCGTCTGCGCCCGGTGCAAGTTCGTGACGCAAGGGCGCAGTTTCGCGCCACCCCTCGCCCTCGCCGCGGAACAGCGCTGCGCGCTCTGTCATCGCCGCGGTGATGCCCTCGCGCGCGGCCCGTAGGCGCGCGTTGTCCCGGAGGTCGCGGTGGCTGAGGAGCCAGAAGTCGGCGAGGTAGCGCAGGTCCGGCTTCGCGAGGCGCTGGAGCCCTGGCTCCGGATCGCCGGCGTAGGTGGGTAGCATCACGAAGCCGAGGCCCGCGTGTGCGGCCTCCATCATGATCGCCATCGACTCGAACGTGCCCCAGATCGGAACCTCGGGATAGCTCGACGACGCGACGAGCTCCTCGGCGATCTTGCGCAGGTTGGATCCGAGCCAGCGCGCCGGGCGCGCGCCGCGCTCGGGGTCGAGCTGGGCAGCGTGCGCGGTCGCGACGTAGTTGCAGAGGGTGATGGGGACGAGCCGCCGCCCGATCAGGTGCTCCGGCGGGGACGCGCTCGGAAGGAGCGCGCGCACCGCGATGTCGGCCTCGCGCTTCGACAGATCCAGGTTCTTGGCATCGGCGTCCAGCTCGAGCTCGATGCCGGGATGCTGCTCGCAGAGGCCGGCCAGGGCGCGGAGGAGGATCTTCGCGATGAAGGGGTCGGTGCAGGTCACCCGCACGGGCCCCTCGAGCCGCGCGTCTTGCCCGGCGAGGCCGCGCTCCAGCGCGGCCATCTCCCGCTCGACGCGCTCCGCCCCCGAGACCATCTCGCTGCCCGCGTCCGTCAGCAGGTACCCATCGCGGTGCCGGTCGAACAGCTTCACGCCGAGCCGCGTCTCGAGGGCCTCGACCCGCCGCGCCACGGTCGAGTGGCTCACGCCCAGCATCGAGCCCGCCGCGCGAACGGAGCCCGTTCGCGCGAGCGCGAGAAAATGGCGCACGTCATCCCAGTCCACGATGCCCGCCAGCATACCCCTCGCGCGTGCGCGCGACAGCCCTCAGGGCTGCCTCATCGTCCGTGCTCTAGAGATAAGGCGCGCTCAACGTGCGCTGACGGCGCCCCTACCGGGGATTGTGCGGGCCTTCCTGCGCGGCCCCCATGCTCTCGGCCAGCTTGCCGATCACCCGCTCGATGAGCTTCTCCTTCTCGTACCAGGGGCGCGTGGTGTACCGGCGCGCCCAGTAGATCAGCGCGATGAACCCCAGGAGCGGCAGGGCGATGTAGCCGGTGACATTGGGGATGCTGTCGGAATCGATCACGGTGGCGAAGTCCCACCAGGGGACGCGGCGCACCTCGACCGTGTCGCCCTCGTCAACACCCGTGACCTCGTAGGCGGATACGTCGCCCATGAAGACGAAGCCGCGAGCCCCCACCGCCATGATGATGGCGCGATCGTCTCCGTCGCTTCCTGGTTGTGCATGATGGAAGCAGAATTCCGATCGGCGGCGCGAGGACTGTTCATTGCGTCTTGTGGCATCTGTGCTCTCTCCGTGAGCGGCCGCTCAGCCATGACGATTCGCCCGGCGGTCCACGCTCCGGTGCCAGTCATACACAGTGCCTCCAGGGCCTTCCCCACCTCGCTCCGCCGGCGCACAGTTGGCCAGGACAACCGCCTGGGTGCTCGCCGGCGGCGAGACGCTTGCGACGGACCGTCGCCTGGGATAGTCACGTCTCATGCCTTCGAAGATAAGCCGAGCGGTCGAGTCGGCGCGCGAGGCGGGGTTCCTGGTGCGCACCGGTGTCCCCGCCAACGACGAGCAGGTGGCCGCCCTGCAGGCCGCTGTCGGATGCGCATTTCCTGCTGACTACATGGCTTTCTTGCGCGAGTTCGGGGCCCTCAAGGTGGAAGACGAGGACGGCGAGCTCGCCTCTCTGTACGTCTACGGGCACGCTCCGGGCGACGAGCTCGACCTCGTGGCCGCCACCCAGACGCTCCAGCCGGAATTCGCGCAGTGGGGCCGGGATGCACGGACCGTCGCCCCTTTCTATTCCATGTTCGAGCTCCCGGACGACTGCGCTGTGTTCGCGGCGGACGGCAGCACGCAGACGTTCCGTCGCGGCTCCGTGGAGGAGGACCCTCGGACCTTCGATGCCTATGTCAGCGAGCAGCTCGAAGGTCACATCAAACCCTTGCTGAAGGCGAGGGAGCTCCGGCGCTTCAGGCAGGGCTACCTGGGCGCGCTGCGAGCCCTGCTACCGGACGAGCTCGTCGTGCCGACGGCCGAGAGCGCCGACGAGATCGTGATCCGGCGTCCGCGAGACGGCGTGCTCATCCAGATCCGCTTCGGCGACGGCCGCGAGTACGACGGCGAGGCTCCAGGCGTGTTCGTCTTCTGGACCGAGCCGGTGCCCAGGAGCCTCGAGGCGATGAATGAATGGAACGCCCGAGCCCATTTCGTGCGCGGTGTTGCACAGGGCGATCGCAACCGGTACCGGGGCCGCCTTCCGGCCCGGGGACTCGAGCCGAAGCGCCTTCTCTTCGCGCTGGCCCACGACGCCGATCTGCCGCTGCCGGCGCCTCCCGCCTCCCCGACGCTGGACGAAGTAGCGGACGTGCTCACGTGGGTGGCCAAGCCGAGAAAAGGCGCCCCTCCGCTCGCACGGGAGGGCAGCGAGATCCTGCTGTCCGCCCGTGCGTCGATGTTCTCGAGCTCCCCGAGCCTCCCGTTGCGCGTCGGTGTGAATGGAGCGGGCCTGATCCGAGCTCGCCATATCGTGGAGTCCGACAAGCCGCTCGCGGATTTGCTGTTCCTCGCCGCCGTCTGCAATGGGCGGGACCGCAAGGACGGCGACGCCAACGCCGACATGGAGCGCTTCACACGGGCGGTGGTCGACGGCCGTCGCGTCGAGCTCTCGTTCACCACGCCGTTGGCCGCGCTCTCGCCCGAGATCACAGGCGTCTTGAGGCGTGAACTGGAGCGGGACGTCGATGGCACCGGGCTCCGCCGTGCGCCGGACGAATCCCTCGGCTCACTCCTCCCGGGCGAGGCGCCGCGGGTGGATCGCAAGGAGGCAGAGCTCGAGGCGAGGGCCGACCACGCGGGCGGCGAGCAGGGGCCTGTCACCCGCGCGCTCATGGCCTCGCTGCCCTGGGACGGATCGTCCGTGACCGCCCTCCTGAGCTCCGCCTCCCGAGCGTCGATCGACACGCCGTGGGGGCAGGTGCGGCTGTTCTTGCGCGTCCGCGATGTTTCTCTCCGGGGTTACACGCCCGTCGAGATCGGGTTCGTCCGCGCCGACGCCCCCCTCAGCGACGGGTGCCGGATCGTCGGAGTGCGCGACAAGAAAGCGGTCCTCCTGGCGGCGGACCTCAGGTCGTTCATCTCGGTGATGGTCCTCGGGACCACGGGGTTTGGATTCGACGGCGACGATGCTCGGGTGTGGCGCAACTACCGCGACCGCGTCGCCGACGATCTGGGCGGGGGTGTCCTCTACTTTCGACAGAGCGATGCGCTCTGCCGCGCCGTCGGCGTCACGCCGGCGACGAGCGTCGGCGCGGTGCTCGCGCAGGCGGCGCAGGCGAACCCCGGCGCGCGCAGGTGAAATATGAGTGACCCGAGAACGGAAGACGGATCTGCCATCCTGGAGCGCGTCCGCCCGCTGGCCCAGATGCCATGGAACTCCACCCTTTCGCCGGCCCAGATCGAGGGGATCGCGGCGGCCGGCGCGTCGCTGAGCCCATCCCAGGCGATCTCCGCCCTCGAGGCGTGGCTGGAGCTGCACGCGAAGCTCCTGTCCGTGCGCCGGGGCCATGCCGCCGATGCCGCGGTTCGGCTCGACGATGAGCTCGGTCCCCTCCACCCGCTTCACCGCGAGCTGCTGACCCGCTTCGGCGGCTTCCTGGAGGTGAGCATCGATCCGGCCTACTGGCCTCACTTGCGCAACGAGGACGGCTTTCGCGTGCTGGGGGTATCCCCGGAGTATCCCCCTTGCGACGTGGACGCGAACGAGGAAGACTTCCTGGGGCACCTCGACGAGCGCGCCGAGTACGGCGATGTGGCCGTCAAGGAAGACGCGCTGCGCAGGAAGGCGATGGTGCCCATGCTCACGTCCCTCGAGGGCGTGGCGGATGCATGGGTGAGCGACGGGCAGACCGTCGAATGGGAGGTGGAGGGGCGCATTCGCTTGGCCCCTCACCGCAGCCGCGATCTTCCCATCCACCCCCGCTTCGGCGCCCCCTTCGCCCTGGTGGCGAAGCTCGCCGCGCTCGAGGTGCGCCTCGAGGAGATCTCCCGCTACAAGGCGGCGCAGCGCATCGTCGACGAGGTGGAGCCCACGTACATCGACGGACGCCAGCAGCTGCGGCTCGAGCGAGATCCGTCGATCGCCCTGCGGCTCACCGAGCCGACGCGCGGGCCGGTGTACGTGGTGCTCCTGGCGGATGTCGCCCCCGTCCCGAAGGCGGGGTACAGCACCGATCCGCTCTTCGCGCGGCGCAAGGAAGAGACGAATCGAAGCGTCGGCGGTGTCGTTCTGTACGAGACGACGTTCGACGTCCTCTTCGCCCGCACCGAGGTCTTGCTGGAAGGGATGCAGCCCGAGGATGTCAGGTTCGCCCTGGCCCGCTTGAGGCACGCCGTGCGGGTGTTCTCCGACCCGAGCCTCGCCGACTTCGACGCCGAGCCTCGAGAGATCCCGGCGGAGCTCCAGGCGCTGCTCGCCGCGGCGAAGGCGGACCGCGCGTCCCTCGTCGAGCGCCGATCGTCGCCGGAGCAGCCCTACCTGTGGGAGGTGGAGTGCGTGGGGCGAGAGCACCCGCGGATCCGGTGGTCTTACCCTGCGCTCCGGACACCGCACTACCCGGGCCACTCTCATGAGAGGATTCCGGAGTTCTTGTTCCCTGTCCACCGCGAGGGCATCGACCGCTACGAGGTCGAGCTCCCCTGCGCGACGCTCACCGAGCCCCGCATCGCCCGCGTGCTCTCGAAGCTCCGGTGAGCCGCGCTCCACCGGTACGTCATCGACGCCGAACGCGACGTGCTGCGTTGCCTTCGCGCGCTCCAGAGCTCTGTACGAGGGGCAGGAAGAGCTCGTCCACGATGGACCGGATGCGTGCGGGCTTCAGCGGCTTGAGATCCATGAGCAGGTCGTGTCGCACGAGGTCGTACGGCATGGCGAGCACGGCGGAGGGAATGCGCTCGAGGTTGACCTCACCGCGGTCGTGGGCGCGTTGGTAGAGGATGCGGACACGCGGCTTCTGCGTGTCCATGACCCTGTCGCGCATCTGCGAGGGGGTCAGGCCGGTGCCGGCCAGCAACCCCGAGAAGGCGGCGGCTGCGGCGATGGCGAAGAAGCCGGCAAGGGCGTCGCTCAGGGCCGTCAGGTGGGCGATCAGGTCGCTGCGCAGGGCGCCGGTGTCGGGGACCGCGACCGGGTTGGCGTCTCGGCGGTGCTGGATGGCGGCGAACACCAGCTCGTCCTTGTTCGCCCAACGACGGTACAGGACCGCGATCCCCGTGCGAGCGCGCGCGGCGACCGATTCCATGGTCAGGTTCGCGAAGCCGACCTGGACCAGCTCCTCCCAGGTCGCGTCGAGCAGATCGGCCTCGAGCTGCTGGCCGCGCCGTCTGCGGCGGACTTGCCCTTGCGTTCCTGTCGTCATGGCCCTGACCCTTTAGAGAATTTTTCATTTCTTATCAACGCCGCGGATGATAAGAGATCCATCACTCTCTTCAACCGGAGACGGACGATGACGGATCCCGAGATGTGCGCAGCGCTGATCGTCGGCGCCGGCCCGACCGGGCTGACGCTGGCCTGCGAGCTCGCCCGCAGCGGCGTGTCCTTACGCCTGATCGAGGCCGCCCCCGGCCCGCGGCCCGGCTCGCGCGGCAAGGGCATCCAGCCGCGCACGCTCGAGGTCTTCGACGATCTCGGCATCGTCGATCGCGTGATCGCCCACGGCCGGATGGCGATGCCGATGCTTTCCACGGCACCCGACGGCCGGGTGACGCTGGGCGGCGCCATCCCCGAGACGTTGAAGGGTCGCTCCGACATCCCCTATCCGGCGAGCCTGATCACGCCCCAATGGCGCACCGAGGAAGCGCTGCGGCTGCGGCTGGCGGAGCTCGGCGGCGCGGTCGAGTTCGGTGCTGCGCTCGCGAGCTTCGAGCAGTCCGACGAAGGCGTGTCGGCGGTCGTCGTCAAAGGCGGTGCGACGGAGACGGTCGCCGCGCGCTGGCTGGTCGGCTGCGACGGCGGCCACAGCATCGTCCGCAAGCAGGCCGGCATCGCGTTCGAGGGCGAGACCCGCGAGGAAGTGCGGATGATCGTCGCCGACGTCGACGTCGACGGCCTCGACCGCGACGCCTGGCGCATCTGGTGGCATGAGGAGGGCGCCCTCAGCCTCTGCCCGCTGCCCTCGACCGACGTCTTCCAGTTCGGGGCCGCCGTCGCGCCGCGACAGGACCCCGAGCTCAGCCTCGCCAACATGCGGGCGATCCTCGAGCGGCGGAGCGGCCGCACCGACCTCCGGCTCCACGAGCCGACGTGGTCGTCGCTGTGGCGCGCGAACGTCCGCCTCGTCGACAGATATCGCGAGGGTCGCGTGTTCCTCGCCGGCGACGCGGCGCACGTCCACCCGCCCGCCGGCGGCCAGGGAATGAACACAGGCATCCAGGACGCGCACAACCTCGGCTGGAAGCTGGCGGCGGTCGCGAAGGGCGCCTCGCCGGCATTGCTCGACAGCTACGAGGCCGAGCGGCGACCGATCGCAGCCGGCGTGCTCGCGCTCTCGAACGCGCGCCTCCAGCAGGTGCTCGAGCGGAACGACGTCGCCACCCGCCGCGATGCGAGCACCACCCAGCTCGCCATCCACTACCGCGGCTCTTCCCTGGTGCGCGACGACCGCGACGAGACGGCCCTGCTCCGCGCCGGCGACCGCGCCCCCGACGCGACGAAGCTGACCACGGTGGAAGGTGAACGCCGGCTGTTCGAGCTGACGCGCGGCGGGCGCTTCACGCTGCTGAGCTTCGGGCCCGCGCCTGCGATCGGCGCCTCAGCCTCCGACCTGAGGACGCTCCATGTCGTCGGACAGCCGGCGGGCCCCGACGACATCGCCGACCCCGCTGGCCATCTCGCCCACGCCTACGGCGCGACGGAGCGCACCCTCGTGCTCATCCGTCCCGACGGCTACATCGCCCTGATCTCCGACGCCTGCGACGCCTCGGCAGTCTCGGACCATCTCGCCGCGTTCCGCTGAGCGTTGCGACGGCGGGTCGCCTTGCTCGCCGCCGCCGAAGGTTACGGCTGCATCCCGCCGGAGATCGACAAGCTGATCCGGCAGGCATAGGCGAGGCGCGGCGCGTCGAGGAGAAAGAGTCGACGGGCGGCTCGGGCGTACGCCCCCGGCGTCACCCCGGCGATGCGCTTGAAATGCCGGTGGAGCTGGCTCTGGTCGTAGAGCCCCACGCGCGCAGCGACCTCCGCCTGAGGGATTCCCCGGGCGAGCAGCGCCCCTGCGAGGCCGACGCGCCGGTAGGTCACGTACGCGTGCGGGGGAAGCCCGACCTCCTCGCGGAAGGCACGACAGAGGCGGAACTTGTCGAGTCGCGCGTGGGCGGCGAGCTCGTCGAGCGCGATCGATTCGGTGAACCGCGCATCCAGGAGCTCGCGCGCGCGCGTCACCGCGCGAGCCCACGCGCTGCGCGGACGGGGCAGATCTCGGCGCATGCACACACGACGGGCAGAAACCGCGTCCCACTTGTAAAAGACAACGAATCGATCTATTACGGAGCCACTGAGCTGCTCCTGCATGTAAAGCATGATCAGCAGCATCAAACTCATGAAAATTTTCAGCGCAGCGCCTGACGGCAATGAGTCAGCAGACCTGGAGCCCGCACGTTATTTCAAGCTAGCAATCGAACAGATCAATAGCATCACAGCGTGGATGAAAACGGCTGACAGGGCAGCTCAGCCGCTGCTGGTACACCTGGACATATTCCTCTACCTCGCCAAGAGATACCCAACCTCGGCAGAGCTCCTCGTATCCAGCTTGAATATACCCGATATCAAAGCCACTTTCTATGATTGGTATGATCGCTGCCACAAAAAGATTCCCAAGCAATTCAGGGAAGAAATCAAAGTTTCCGCAGACGATCTCTTTGAAAACCTTGAGCGTCTCGCGGCCTGACGATGTGGGGCGACAATCCCTGGGATAACGACAGAGCATCAGACTGGTTCGCCAACCTGATGCACTCCACGCACTTCCCCGACCAAATAAGAGCAACCCTGCTTCTGTGTGAACAGGAAGACGCCTGCGGCGAAAACACTGCTTTGCTAAGAGCTGCAGTGTATTGCGTTTTGCAGTTTTGCCGCGTCTACATCTGGCCTATCGAACACCTTGACAGTGATCTAGATTTGGCCATAAGGGCTACTCATAAGATACTGTCGGACGAGCGCTATTGTTATTCCGAAAAGATTACTATCCAGATCCGAGCAGAGCTTGAAGAGCTGGAGATTCGAAGGAAATCATAGCATATTTGTAGGACGGCTTGAGTCTCAGGCTACCCCGCCCTATCATCGGCGTGGCGCCGGCCGGCACTCGTTGCCGTCGAACACCGCGGCCCCGCGTGCCCGGCGGGCGTGGGGTCACCCGGCGCTTGCCTTGGCCAGCGCATCCTCCAGCCTGTCGTTGCCCCAGAACATCTCGTCGCCGACGAAGAAGGTGGGCGCGCCGAATATCTTGCGGCGGATGGCCTCTTCGCTGAACGCCCGGAGCCTTGCCTTGCGCGCCTCTGCCTGGGCCTCTTGCACGTGCTTGCGGCCGTCCAGCCCGAGCTCATCGAGGACCTGCACCGCCACCTCGTCGGTGTTGATGTCCCTGTCCTCGGCGAAGTTCAGCTGCATCACCCGCCGGCAGTAGTCGCCCACCCAGGGCTGCTCGGCAAAGGCGGCGGCCACGCGCATGGTGTGCACCGCCGCGCGCGGAAAGGTGGTGGGGCGGCGCCATGGCACGCCGTATCTGGCGCATGCTCGGGCGGTGTCCATGAACGCGTATTCGCCCTTTTCCTTCTGCAGCACGAAGGGCGAGGTGTCCCATCCCAGGCGCTTGAAGACCGGGCCCAGCAGGAACGGGCGCCAGACGATGTCGACGCGCGCGTCCCGTGCCAGCGGCGTGATCCGCGAGATCGCGATGTAGCTGTAGTTGCTGCCGAAGTCGAACCAGCACTCGACCTGTCTTGTCATGGGTTCTCCTGTTCGTGGCGTTCAGTCGTAGACCACCAGGCAGCGCACTTCGATGCTGCGCCGCAAGGGCGCGTCGCTCGGGATGTGGGGCAGGTCGAAGGCGGCGTGGGGCGTGAAGCGCGAGGTGCCGCTCGCTTGCGAGTCAAACTGCTTGAAGACCAGCGCCTCGTGGGTGTCCATCTCCGAGAAGTAGGCCCAGCGGTGGCCGGGCGCGTGGTGCGCCAGGTAGATCTCGCCGACCCGGCGCGGGTAGCGCAGCTCCGCGGGCACCAGGTCACCCACGTTCACGCTGGTGGCGTCGCACACCGCCAACGGGGTATCCCTCACGACACCGCCGATGGATCGCCAGATGTTGACGATGCTGTAGCGGCGCACCGCGGCAGCGGCCTCAGGATCGTCGAGCACCAGGTGCAGGCGCCTGCGGCCGCTGTCCTCCGAGTAGTCGTTGTGCACCCGGCCCAGCGCCCCGGCCGCGCTCGCGGCGCCGCTGCGGCCAAAGGTCAGGGGGGGCGGGCGGCCTTCCTCGCGCTCTCGCAGCAGGTGGTCGAACACGAAGCCGCGCGAGGCGCCGGTGACGACGCAGGCCAGCTCCACGCATTCCGGGTAGTAGACGGCCCGGAGCGCCTCCTCATCATCATGGAAGTTGTGCAGGCGCGAAGGCGCGTCCCACAGCTCGAAGCCCTCGTGGTGGATGCGGGGCGGGGCGGGCGCGAGGCGCGCGTCGACGATCGGCACCTCGCGCAGGTCGTGCTCGAAGTTCTCCCGGGGCACTTCCGGGCCTGTGTCAACCAGGTGGATGACCGGCCGGGCGTCTGCCGGTTTCAGATAGCCCACCGTGCCGCGCACGAAGGGCACACGCGGGCGAGATGGCGTGAACGCCGGCCCTCGGCGGCCACGCGGGGAGGTGGCGGGCGCTGGGGCGGCAAGCGTGGCGGGAAGGGAGGCCATGGACGTCAAGGACTTCTCCTCGTGAATGGACCGCAGGGGCGCGGCGCACGTCCATTTCAGCTCACCGGCGATGGGCCTCAAGTGAGATTTCGGACGGACTCGCATTCCTGGCACGCAAGTCAGTACGTGTCCGAGGCGGCCTGGCGGCGTATCCATTGGCACACCCGCTGCACGTCGGGCGTGGGGCTGGGCTCGGATTGGACCAGCCAGTACTGGTGGGACGATGTCCACTGCCCCTGGTCCCATCCCAGCGCCTCCAGGCTGCCGGCCTTGACCAGCGGTGCGACGAGGGCCGAGCGGCCCAGCGCCACGCCCCGCCCGCTGGTAGCGGCATGGATGAGCTGGTCATACTGGTTGAAGCGGATGATGCCCCGCGGCTTCAGCCGCTCCAGCCCCATCAGCTTGAGCTTCTCGTTCCATTGCAGCCAGGGCTGCTTCGGCTCGTCGAGCTCCAGCAGCACGTGCTGCTTGACCACCTCGGCCGCCGGCCGGCCGCGCAAGTGCAGCGACGGATGGGCCACGGGCACCAGCGTCTCTCCGAACAGGGGCACCGCGCGTTCCGGCGCCGCGCTGGGCGCGCAGTAGCGGATGGCGATGTCCACGCCTTCGGCGCGCAGGTCCATCAGCTTGTTGCTGGTGGCGATGCGCACGTCCACGTCCGGCAGCTCTTCGTTCAAGGCGCCCAGGCGCGGCAACAGCCACAGGCCGACCACGCCGATGCTGGCGGTGATCGTCACCGGCTGCTTCTCGTGGCGCTTGTGTATCGCCGCCATCGCGTCCTGAAGCTGTTGCACTGCCATGTCGGCCACCTTGAAGAACCTCTCGCCGTCGGCCGTGAAGCGGATCGACCGGTGGCCGCGCACCAGCAGCTTCACGCCAAGCGCCTCTTCCAGGGCCGACACCTGGCGGCTGACGGCAGATTGGGTCAGGCACAGGTCCTCGGCGGCGAGGGTGATGCTCATGCGCCGGCCGACGGCGACGAAGCCCTTGACGAGATCCAGCGAATGAAGCCGGGCGAGAGGCAGTGACATGCGCAGCGCTCATGTGACGGGGACGTCAAGGATTGTGGGACGGCCGCCCGCCCGTCAAGCGGGTGGTTGGAGGCAGCCACGGTAGCTCACGGTGGTGACTTCGCCCACACCAACTCCGGTCGACCATCGGCCTCTCCTTCGGCCCGCAGGCCAACGGCATCCGCCCGAACGGCTTCCTCGGCGAGGGCGAGGTCGACTCGGGCACCATCGAGATCGACGACGTCGAGCTCTACGGCGCGACCTCCGGCGATCCGTGAGCGAACCCTCCTCGACGATGTGCACAAGTACCGGGCCATCGAACAGGTAATCGCGTCCTCTCGATGTTCCACACATCGAACGCGGCCGTTCCAGAATCCAGCCTTGTATCGCCCCCGGCATCTCGCACATTCCGGACGTCATGCTGCGGAGGTGCAATGAACAAGAAAGAGCTTGTAGATAAGCTGGGTCTCGCGGTCTGCGCCGGCGTCGCGTTCGGCCTCTTCACGGCCTGCTCGGGCGCCGACGAGCCGGATGAGCCGGTCGCGTCGCACGCGTCCGAGATCGTCGGCGGCGAGCTCGCCGAGGCGAGCCCCTGGGCCGTCCAGGTCTTCGACGTGCGCGGGAGCACGGGCGACTTCTACCAGTGCACCGGCACCCTTGTCGCGGCGCGCTGGGTGCTCACGGCGCAGCACTGCATCGCGGACGAGGGCGAGACGTCGGCGGTTCGCTTCGGCAGCAACACGTACCGCGAGGGCCGGCGCGTCGCTGTCGACGCCGTCGAGGTGCCCTCGGCCGCGGCCGATATCGCGCTGCTCCACCTGACCGAGGACGCCGATGGCCCGTTCGTCCAGCTCGCCGCGGCGACGTCGACAGCGATCGGGAGCGACGCGACGGCCTACGGCTGGGGGAGCGAGGGCACGCCGCTGGTGATGGCGCCGTCGCTCAAGAAGGCGACCCTCCACATCGATGGCTGGTACTCCGACGAGGAGCTCCTGGCGACCGGCGTGACGGGCTCGGGCTGGAGCGGCGACTCCGGCGGCCCGTGGTTCGTCGACGGGCTTCAGGTCGCCGTGTTCTCGGCCTCGAGCGGCCAGAACGGCACGAATCTGAACGCGTCGCTCCTCGGCGTCGACGTCGCGCGCCACCGCGCGTGGATCGACGCGACGATCGCCGGCGGCCCCACCGTTCACGGCGCGGACGAGGTCGTGCTCCACGATCTCTCGGACTTCTCCGGCGTCTCGCAGGGCTTCGGGCTCGGCCGCCACAACCTCCCGGACATGAACATCATCGGCAACGACCGCGCGAGCGCGATCCATGTCCCCGCCGGGCTCCGGGTCACGGTCTTCTACCACCACAACTTCGAGTTCATGGCGCGCGTGTTCACGTCGGACACGGACCTCGTTGCCGAGGGCTTCAGCGACGTGATCTCGAGCCTCGTCGTCGCGAACGCCTCGGACCCGCAGCTCGACGTTGTCGCCCTCCACGAGCACGCCGGCTTCTCGGGCGACGCGCTCCTGTACGGGGTCGGCGGCTCCTACATCGGCGGCGGCCCCTGGGACAAGCGGATCAGCTCCGTCCGCGTCCCCGCCGGCTTCAAGGTGACGCTCTACAACACGTTCTTCATGTATTCGACCGAGTCGCGCACCTTCACGGCCGACGCCAACCTCGCCAGCCACGGCTTCGACGACAAGACATCGAGCTTCCTCGTCGAGCGCCTGTAGGAGTGGGCACACGTGTCCGTCCGGGCGTTGGTCTGGCCCGGGAGGCACGACGCGAGACGCTCTACGAGGACGTCGGGTTGCCCCACCCCGGTCGGGTTGTCGGCGTGATGCCGGACGTCGGGCCGCGCACGGGTGCGGCAGCGACGCTGCATGCTACGAAGCTGGTCATGAACGGCGAGCGCGAGCAAGAGGAAGCGGGGAGCTCGGCCGCTGGCCTGCAGGGAGGGGAAGCGGGGAGCGCGAAGACGACGTGGACGTGGTGCGTCGGCAGGATGCGCTGCTGCCGCTCGGCGATCCACCTGGCCTGGCTGAGGCTCTGGCACTCGGGGACCGAGCGTGCGTCCATCCCGCGGCACGACCGGCCCTGCGGGCACGCTGTTCCCGCCGCCGAATAGCCCGGATGTACCGGGCTTCAGCGGGTTCGTGTTCGGCCCAGGCGTCGCCCCGGCGCTGCTGATTCTCGGCTCGCTGTGCGCGCCGCAGCGGCTCGGATGCGCCCCGGCGACGGCGACCCGGCCCGCGCGCGTCCGACGGCGGCGTGCCTGCGCCGGGAGCTCCGGGCTATTCCAGCGTCACGGTGTAGGAACCGTAGGGTCGGAGGCCGAGCATCTGGATGACCCGGACCACGTACTCGCCGGGCTGCTCGAAGAGCGACGACACGTCATTGTCGCCTTCCAGGAGGTATTCCTCGAGGGGGAGCTCGTCGGCCGGCGCATCGCGCCGGCTCACTTCGATGCGGCCAGTGTCCGAATCCCGCAGCACGAGGTGGAAGTTGGTCGACTCGCCTGCGCTCAGCAAGAACCAATCCTCGTCTTCTCCCGTGGCCAGCTCCCACTTGCCCTCGACGGCCTTGCCGGCCTCCAGCGTGGTCGCCGTCTCCAGGGACGCCCCGTGATCGTCCGTGTAGAACGAGATGTAACGATCGATATCGTCGGGGCGCGGGAACAGCGGCGACGAGACCATCTTCTCCCCCAGCGAAGCTCGGAGGTAGTATGTGCCCGTCTGGCTCGGCTTGAACGAGACGGTCCGCGCCGAGGCCGATGCCACGAGGTTCTGCTGGGCATCGAAGAGCTCGAGAGGCACGCGGCCACCGAAGGAGTAAAGCGTGCTCGCCTGCAGATCGACGGCGAACATGTCCGCGTCGCCGGGCGGCTCGATGCGCGCTGTCCATTCGCCGGGCTCGACCACGCTGGCCGACTCGGGGAGGTTGCCGTGGTCGTCTTCCACGTGACACAGGGGCCGCGACGGGTCGTCCGTGTGCCCCTCGCACGCGCGAAAATCCCGGAGGAGATCCAGGTAAAGCGAGAGCCAGCGGGAGAAGACCTCGTGGTTCTCCTCGCTCATGTTCGACTGCTCGACGGCGCGCTGCATCTGGTCGGCTCGAGCCAGCATCAGCCCGACCTGGGCGAACAGCGTGGGGCTCTGGTTGCGCCGCAGCCAGTCCGCGAACGCATCTCGGTTCTGCTCGAGCGTGCGCCCCTTGTTGGCCACGTAGTCTGGCCGGGACACGCCGACCAGGTCGAAATCGTAGGGAGCGTAACGTATCGCCTTGCGGTCGACGTCGGCCATGGTGACCAGGTTCTTCCCGTCGATTCCGTCGTACTGAATCACGAAGTCGTGCAGCAGGTTCAGCAACACTAGACCATTCTGGTCCACCTTGAGCTCGGAGGTATCGACCTCGGACAGCTCTTCCAGCTCCACCATGCCGCAGCGCTCGGCCATCTCGTCCTCGGGCTCGCGCACGAACGCGAGGTGCGTCTCCTCCTTGCCGGTCGGCGCGTCGTGGTAGGTGAGCCGTACGAGCCGCGTCTTGAGCGAGGGCACCTGCAGCTGATCGAGCACCTGATAAACCGTGTCCTCCATCAGCAAGCGCTGCTCGTAGGTCTCGAGGGAGTCCGCCTTGAGCGTGGGGGACAAGCCCTCCCTGTCTCCGCAATGCGTGACGAACTTCACCGACTTGCCGAGGTGCGCGAAGATGTTGTCCTTCTGCTTTTCCTCGAACTTGAGCGAGAACGGGCGAAAACCGCAATTGAAGCGCGAAACTCCCCGGGCGATGATGTTCGCGGTGATCGGCGCCGCGCCGCTCTGGTCGCTCAGCTCGATCACGGCCTGTGAGCCCGATTCCTCCTTTGTGGGCGCGCTGTTCAGCTTCGTGAAATCGGCAGAGATCCGCATGTTCAAGACCTCGCGGCTCGTGAACATGGGCGACTCTGAAGCCTGGCAGGTGAACATCTGCCAGTCCGGCGACGTGTCGGCGGGCGTCTCCTCGCCGTTATCGGCGGGCGTCTCCTCGCCATCGTCGGCGGTCGCTTCCTCGCCATCGTCGGCGGGCGCCTCCTCGCCATCGGGATCCAGAATGGATTCCTTCGGTTCATCGGACGGCTCACTGGAGCATGCCCCGCTCAACACGAGTCCAGGCAAGAGCAGGGCCGCAAGGGTAATCAAGCGCGCTTGGTTCATAGATTACTCAACCATGACGAAGGGGTGGTACCGCGAGAGGAAGCATCGGCGCTGCCGATGGAATATTCAAACCACAACAAACGACGATGCGTTCACTCATGTGCAACCACATCGTCGATGGCCGGCCCCTGATGCCCATCCGGATCCTCTCCCAGGGCCGCCGCAGGGGGGCTCGAGCACCGCATGATCGCGCTCGTGGCCATCGCCACGGCGAGGAAGACCTCTGCACGCTGCTCGCGAAGAACGACCATGATGCTCCTTTCGCCGCGCATCAGCACACGGACAGTCGCGCGCCGCCCGGATGTGGGCCGCACACCGGGATTGATGCCGCCAGGGGGCGTGAGCCTTCAGATGATTTGCAGTGGCGTCCTCGACTTGCTCGCCTGGACACCTGGAGGGGTGTCGTCGCGGACATTTCGATCCAGCGAAGCGCGACGTTTTCTATCGCACTGAAACCTTCGGTCGCGTTCTGCTGCTGGGTCGGCATTACCCCGCGGGCGCGCGGCCCGCTCCCGCGGACCATCCTTCACCGCCTCCCCCGGCGGCGCTGCCCCGCAGGTCCCGTCAGCTACAGCATGGCTGTACGAGATGCCAGGGGCAGCGAGATCTCGACTTCTCGAAGGAGCGCGCTGCGCTGTTGTTGCTCAATCCGCGCAGGTGAGGCTCGTTGCGCGCAGCCGAGGAGCGCTGGAGCTTGGCGGGGGCGCGCCGTCGGCTTGCTCCCCCGGGGGTGATCGGGCTCAACGCCTCCTGGAAGTCGCTGGCGGACGCCGCGCGCTGCCACCCTGGCATGAGCGCTGCAAACACGGGTGAGCGTCAACGACCTGGCTGGACCTTCTGCTTGCACGCCCAGCACACCTCCCTCTCCGAGGAACCCATGAAGAACGATGGTCGCCATCTCAAATCCAGGATCTGGCCGCTCGCAGCAGCAGCAGTCGGCGTACTGTCTCTCGTCGCCTGTGGTGGGGCGGAGGAGAGCACAGCCGAGCCAGCGATCGACGAGGTGGGCGTGGCCTACCAGGGGCTGAGCTCCCACTGGGGCTGGGCCCACACGGACCACGCGAACCCCTACACGAACCGCTGCGTGAACGATGCCGCCAGCAGCATCAACGCGCTCTACGACCCGAGCTATGTCATGGCGTACCGCAGCGGCAGCGACGCCTGCAGCGCGTATGCGCCCACGACGGGCGCCGGGCTCATTCACCACCAGGGCGTCCAGCGGCTCGCGCGTGACTACAACTATCTCCTGGTGACGACCTCGGTTCAGGGGGGCGCGCGCCCGGGCTTCGAGGTCGTGCGCCTCGGCTCGCTGAGCAACAACCCGTGGCTGCTGGGTCGGAACGCTCAGCCCTCGCGGCTCCCGTCCTGCAGCGACGCGATCGTTCACTACCAGGCCGACGACTCGGGGATGCCGTACGATCACTCGGGCGGCCTTCAGGTGAACGGCGAGTACGTCATCGTGCCATTCGAAAAGAACGACGACCAGGCGACGGCGGGCTTCCGCATCGCCAGGATGTCGAATCCCTTGAACCCTCAGTGGAGCCCGCTGGTCTTGCGGACGCGAGGTCAGACGGTCAACGCGGGCGCGGTCAGCCTCACGCTGCTCTCCTCCGGCCGCTACCTCGCGTTCGTCTTCGGCCACAACTCGGACGACGTCGAGGTGTTCGTGTCCTCGGAGGCGGCGATGCCCTATTTCGGCAGCCCGAGCTCCACCTGGGTGTCTCAGGCGAGCGTCTCAACGCCCTTCGGCGGCGCGGAGTACCAGGGCCTGCAGCTCGTGACCCAGTGCGACGGGCAGCTCTTTGTCGCTGGCACGCACAGGAACAAATGGTTCGACGAGGACTGGGTCGACCTGTGGCGCGTGGACCTCAGCGCGACCTTCGTGCCCAGCTTCACCGAGGTGGCGAGCCGACACATGTCCTGCAGCAGCTCGGCCACGGGCGGCAAGCGCTACTGCGCCTTCGATGCAGGGGCCGGGATCTATGTAGATCCCGACGGCGAGATCCTGCTTTATGGGGTGGAGCACTACAACGACGCCTACCCGGGCACGACACGCGCGGTCAAGGTGCGCGAGTTTCCGTAGACCCTGCGGAGGCCGCGCGACGTGTCTACTGCGTCAGACGGACGAGCTTCACGCTATCGACGGTGACGGCCGCGGTCCCGGCGTTGCCGACGTTGAAGTCGAGGAACGCCGCGGGATCCTGCGGGACGCTCGGGAGCTCGAACGAGTAGATGACCCATTCGGGGCCCGCCGCCGCGGTCACGCGACCGTAGCTCGCCCAGTTGTTGTCGCTGTTGCCGTTGCGCCCCAGGTTCACCACGAACGTGCGCACGTCGTCCGCCTTGGCGCGGAACGTCAGCAGATAGCGCCCCGCCTGCGGCAGGTTGACCGTGGTGCGAGCCTGGATGTGCCACATGTCGGAGCCGGGCTGCTGCACGTTGATGCGCATCTGGCGGCCGCTGAAGTCCGCCCATGACGAGGCGCCGTTCCAGTTGAGGACCTGCCAGCCGCTGCTGCTCTGGTTCCCCCCGAGCGCGGTGTTGGTCACATTGTCGAAAGAGCAATTGCTCACGAGGTTGAGAGGATCCCGGCAAGCGTCGACCAGGCTGGCCTTCTCGTGGATCACGCCGCCCAGCAGGCCCGAAAAGGCGCGCCAGCCGAGCGCCAGGTCATCCCCTACGAGGCCGATGGGATCGATCCCGCCGTACCCGAGGTTGGAGCTGTTGACGCTCTTGTAGAAGTCGCGAATCAGACCGGCCTCGTAGGCCCACTGCCCCGACGCGGCAGCGCGCTTGTAGATCGAGAGGCCCTCGGAGCCATCGCTGACCGTGCTGGCCAGCGTGTCGCCGTCGAGCGCCAGGTGCACGTGAGGGTAGGCCGTTCCCAGCGTCTGGCGCGCAGAGATCGTGCCGTCGGACGCCACCCGGTAAAACGAGAGGTGCTGCTGCGGGGTCACGCCGTTGACGGGGAATGTCGCGCCGGACGTGACGGCCAGGTTCCCGGAGTCCAGGGCGAGGCTACGCCCGAAGGCGCCGGTCGAGAAATAGCCGCTCGTGATGGCCACCGAGCTCCAGGTGCTGGAGACGGCGTCCCTGCGGAAGATGCGGACCGAGCCGAGCTCGACCCCGGCGGTGCCCCCCTCGGACCACGGCGATGCGACAGCGACAAGGTCGCCGTCGATCGCGAGCGCAGCGCCGGTGAAGCGCTCGTCCGGCTCGTCGAGCGAGAGCTCGAGGGCCCACGTGTCGTTCGAGCTGTTGTAGCGGTAGATCTCGAGCACGCTCTGTCGCTTGTAGCCGATGGCGAGGTAGTCGTCGGAGAGGGCGAGCGTGATGTCCTTGAAGCTGATGTCCGCGGGGTGCGTGAGCGGGATGCGGGTGAGCGCGCGGCTGATGTTCTGTCCGTTCTCGCGCACCGCCCCGTTGCAGTTTCGCTGACCGCTGACCAGGGGGCACTCCCCCCATGAGCCGTTGCTGTTCCGGGCGATGAACACGGAGTTCGCCAGCGGAGAGGTGGAGGAGCTCGTGCCTCGCGTCGCGAACGCAAGGAAGCGATTCGAGATGGCGAGCTGGCTCCCGGCCTGGACGTTGAAGTGGGCGACCCCCGGGAACTGGTAAACACGCGCGGGCGTGGCGCTCGTCCCGTTCATCAAGTAGACGGCGCCCTGCATCGTGCTGGGGAACGTGGGCTCTGCCTCGCCGCTGATCTTCACGTGCTCCTGGAGCGCGCCGACCAGCGTGAAGGTCCCTGCCCGCGCCATGGTCGTCCCGGCTTCGGGGTACGCGGTGTTGCCGTGCGGGGTGGGCTTACCCACGACCACGCCCGCCGACGCCTGAGCGGCGACCAGACCGACAGCACCAGCGAGCACGCCAGCGAGGCTTCTGAACTTCATCTTCCTGGAAACCAGCATCATGAACCAACCTTCTTCTTTGAAACGAGGAGATCGCCGGCTCAGGGCGCGCGCACGCGGGAAACGTGCGCTCACCCCGCGGGCGGAGCCTCGGCCTCCGCCGCTGAGCGGCCGGCGCTTCTGGGGCGAAGTCGACACGTAACGCGTCTGCATCGGGCCACGAGTCGACGATCGTGGACGCGATGAGCCGATACAGCCGCGGGTACTCCTGCTCTTCCTGGCAGCGCTGAGCGAGAGCGCCTCTTGAGCGATCTTCCCGCCAGACACGGCTCAACTCGAGCAGCGCCATCGAAGCCGGTGGCGAGCGTTCCAGGCAGCGCCAGCCTCGATGTGAGCGGAACAGTGTTCGATGCGAGCTCGACCGTCAAGCTCCGCTGAACAAAAACCCATCGACTGAATCTGGCGTTCGATTGTGAAGAGAGGCCCGTCTGGGCCGAGCGTGTGACAGGCTCGCCGGGGACGCAGCGAGCGACTCGATGGGACGGCTGTCAACTCGCGTTCACGGCCCGCGCGGGGCGATGAACGAAGGCATGCGCCGATCGACGCGAGGCGCATCACCGGGGGCGGCGTCGGCGCGACCGCTGTGGTGGACCGAGAGGGCGCGTGCGACGCGAGCGGCGGTGCGCGGATCGCCGATCCGTATCTCGAGGGTGACGATACCTTCTGCTGCGAAGCGCCTTCGGGCGGCTGAGCAAATCTCCGTCGCCTCGAGCGGATTGCCTCTGACAGCGACCTCCACGTAGCTTCCCCGGATCCGCGCGCGCCGCGCTCGGCGCGCGCCCAACCAAGGAGGTCAGTTCATGCCCAAGCAACCTGTGCAAGACCCCACGGACGTCGACCAGCTATCCTCTGCCCAGATCGAGCAGCGCGTCGAGAAGACGCTCGATCACATCGAGGCCATCCGCTTGCTCTGGCCTGGTCTCGAGCGGCTCGAGGAGGGCCGGCGCAAGCGCAGCGTCGGACGCAGTCTCGGCGTGCTGGGGCCTCCGCTGGCCAAGCTGTTTGCGCTCCTGCGCCCCAGGGACGGCAAGGACGGCGCGCTCGCGCGTTCGTTCCACGTGCTCGGGGACCAGGACGACGGCGATGACCCGGAGCGGTTCGAGGTGGAGCTGCTCGAGCGGCGCCTGAAGCGCGCCGTGGCCGAGCAGAAGGTCGCCGACGCGCTCGAGGATCTGGCGCGCCACCTCGACGACGACGCCCTCGCCACCGGCGAGATGGTCATCGGTCCAGGCCTCGCCGCGCTCGATCTGGCGCGTACGATCGCCCGCCAGAACGCGACGTTCCGCGCCATCCTGGCGCCGGTCCTCGACGACTTCCGGGCGATGACCAAGCAAGCGCGCAAGGGGAAGAGGCCCGAGGCGCCGAAGCCTGAGCCGACGACGCCCGAGCCCATCTGACGGCGCCGCGGGCTCCGCCGGGTAACCCCACCGTCGAGCCCTGGCACCGGCGGCAGCCGGCCAGGCATCCTCCCTCCCAGCGCTGCCGTCCGATCACCCCAGACCGCGGTTCACGCACCGCCGCGCGGAGCATCCGGCGATGCCTTGCCAGGCATCCGCCGGTACCTCGCCAGGCATCCGCCGGTACCTCGCCAGGCATCCGCCGGTACCTCGCCAGGCATCCGCCGGTACCTCGCCAGGCATCCGCCGGTACCTCGCCAGGCATCCGCCGGTACCTCGCCAGGCACCCGCCGGTACCTCGCCAGGGTGGCCGCCGAGCGCCACCTATCCGGCGGAGACGCAGCTCGTCAGTATTCGACGTCCTGCTTGAAGACGAGCTCCGAGGAAGGCGACCCGGGATTGCTGGCCTTCTCGAGGCTGATGACGAGCTCGAACCGGGTGAGCGGCACGCTCACGTCCTTGAGCTTGCCGGTGCGGTCGTCGGCGTCGAAGTTGAGCGCGCCGACCCGCTGCCAGGGCGAGTTGCTGTCCGGGCGCGCCCAGACGACGTAGGCGGAGCTCGTCGCCTCGAGGCGATCCGGCGGCGGGAGGTTCTTCGCGGTGATGTCGAGGCGGGTCATGGCCGCGTCGAAGTTGACGTCGGCCACGATCACGGCGTCGGCGCCAGGCGCCTTCCCGATGCCCTGCGGCGTGTAGCGCAGCGGGCCGCCGCAGCCCGCCATCATCGCGCACGAGAACGCCACGACAGCGAGCCGCAGCACCTTCGATACATGTCCTCTCATCTGGGTAGATCCTCCTTCGTCGCTCTGCTGCGGGCGAGAACGCCTCGCGGAGCCGCCGGCACCGGCCGGCGGCGAATCAGCGGCGGCATCATAGCCGCTTTCGACGCGCCGACGGCGCTCGCCGACGCGGAACCGCGACCGGGCGCGCCGGCGCCGGCTGCCCCGCCCGCGGCCTCGCCGCCGCGGCGCGCTCGCCCGCCGGCGCCGCACGCTCGCCCTGCCCGGGCGCCGCGACAGCGCGGGCCCCGGCCGCCGGGCGGCGCGCCCTCGGCGAGGGCTGCGCGCGCGGTCGGATCCCGGAATCGGCGGACGGCGCGGAGCCCAAGGATCGCATGGCGAAGCGCCGCCCATCGACTAAGGTCTCGAATTCGAGATGGATTTGGCACACACACGGCTCGGAGCGCGGGGCGATCGCTGGTCGACGTCGCGGGGGGTCCTGGATGTTCGCACGCCCGCGTCCGACGTCGTGACGCGGCGTTTCGAGGGGTACGCGACGCTCGAGCTCATCGAGCCGGCGGTCAGGCACCTGGAGACGCTCATCGAGTCGGGCATGCGCCCGATCGTGTTCGACGATTTCGAGCTCGGCACCGGCTATGACAGCGACGTCCGCGCCAAGCTCACGTCGTGGCACCTGCGGAATCCCGGCAAGCTGAAGGAGGTCCATATCCTCGTCCGGCCGGGGCTCGTCGCCATGGGCGTCACGGTCGCCAACCTCGCCACGGGCGGCCGCTTCGTCGTCTACACGGATCGCTCGACGTACGAGTGGGCGCTCGCGGGCGCCCTGACGGAGCGGATCACGGCGGGGCCCGCCTCGTCGCTGCGCGCGCCTTCCCTGCGCTGACGTCGTCTCCGGGCGCTGCCCTACCCGCGCCGCGAGCGGCCCGACCCGCGCCGCGAGCGGCCCGACCTGCGCCGCGAGCGGCCCGACCCGCGCCGCGAGCGGCCCGACCCGCGCCGCGAGCGGCGGGCCCGGTCCCTCAGGGCCCGGGCCCCTCAGCAGCGCGCTCGACAGCGCCGCGGCGCCGCCGGCCCCGAGCTCACGGGTGCTGCGCTACCCCGTTCGCCTGGGGGCTCCGGGCGCCGAGCGTGATCTCGCTCATCCGGCCCGGGTGCTTTCCTTCGATGCCCTCGTAGAGACGGCGGATCGTCGCCATGTCGGCCTCGATATCGCCCGTCGGGTAGAAGACGTGGAGGATCCCGCCTCGCTTCCGGGGGAAATCGAGATAACCGAGGATGATCGGGACGCCGGCGCCGAGCGCCACGTAATAAAAGCCCGTCTTCCATCGCTTCGTGCGCGAGCGCGTGCCCTCGGGCGCGACGACGAGAATGAGCTCGTCGCGCTGCTTCAGGATGTCGACCACCGCCGCAACGAGGTTGTTCCGGTCGCGGCGATCGACGGGGATGCCGTCCAGCCACCGGAAGAACCAGCCGAACGGCGGCTCGAAGAGGGTGTGCTTGCCGAGCCAGGAGAACTCGAGGTCGAGCACGTAGCTCACCGCGAGCGTGAACGGGAAATCCCAGTTCGACGTGTGAGGCGCCGCGATCAGCACCGCCTTGGGCGGGAGATCCGTCACGCCCTCGACGCGCCAGCCGAACACGGAGAGCCAGGTCTGGCCGATGAACCGGCGAATCGCGCGGCGGGGGGCTGAAAAACGCGGGGCAGGATCGCTCGGCATGGATGACCTCGGACGGTAAGCAGCCGGAGATTTGTCGCTGCCCGGGTGGATGTCACGTCACCTTTCCGTCATCGCCGCGCTGCCCGTCGCGTTCAACGCCGCGTCAACGCCGCGTCAACGCCGTTCCAGCCCGTGCGGCTTGCCCTCGCCGTAGCCGGACAGCGTCTGCACCCCGATGACGGCCTTCTCGTGGAGCTCGTCGAGGTTCGCCGCGCCGGCGTAGGTGCACGCCGACTGCACCCCCGTGATCATCTCGATGAGGATGGCGCCGACGCTCTCGCGCCCCTCCTGGATGTAGATGCGCGACGTCGAGATGCCCTCGCGGAAGAAGACCTTCTTGGCGCGCTCGAACGGGTCGAGATCGGCGGTGCGCTCGCTGACGGCGCGGGCGCTCGCCATGCCGTAGTTCTCCTTGTAGAGCAGCCCCTCGCGGTCCTCCATCACGTCGCCCGGGCTCTCGTACGTGCCGGCGAGCGTCGTCCCGACCATGACGCGCGAGGCGCCGGCGGCGAGGTAGAGCGCCACGTCGCGCGGGTGCCGGACGCCGCCGTCGGCCCAGACGCGCTTGCCGTGGCGGGCGGCCTCGCGGGCGCACGCGAGCACCGAGGTGAACGTCGGCCGACCGGCGCCTGTCTGCATGCGCGTCGTGCACATCGCGCCGGGGCCGACGTTCACCTTCACGATGTCCGCGCCCGCCTCGATGAGCTCCCGCGTGCCCTCCGCCGTGCAGACGTTGCCGGCCACGAGCGGCGCGGCGCCGCCGACAGCGCCCCGCACCGCGCGGATCGCCTCGATCATCCGGCGCTGGTGGCCGTGCGCCGTGTCGAGCACGATCGCGGAGACGCCGATCTCGAGCAGCCTGGCGGCGCTCTGGGCCGCCTGCGCCGAGATGCCGATCGCCGCGGCGACCATGAGCTCGCCGCCGTCGTCGAGCGTCGGCCTGAGGAGCTCCAGGCGCACGGCGTCGTCGCGCGTGAGCACGCCGTGGAGCCGGCCGTCGCCGTCGAGCACGGGCACCGCCTTCACGCGCGCGTCCTCCATCAGCAGGAACGCCGTCCGGTTCGGCGTGCCGGCCTGGATGGTGATGAGGCGCGACGACATGAGCGCGGACGCGGGCGTGTACTGGTCGCGGTTGCGCAGGTCGGCGTGCGTGACGATGCCGATGGGGCGGCGCTCGTCGTCGACCACGACGACCATGTCGTGCGACCGCTTCCGGATGATGCCGTGCACGTCGCGGAGCGTCGCCCGCGGGGAGACCGAGAGCGGCGTGTCGTACCGCGGATCGGCGCGCTTGATGTGCCGGACGATGCGCTCGACCGTGTCGAGATCCATGTCCTGCGGCAGCACGCCGAGCCCGCCGAACCGGGCCATCGTCTCGGCCATCCGCTTGCCGGTGACCGCGTTCATGTTCGCCGAGACGATCGGGTGCGAGCCGCCGGGGAAGTCCGTCGGGCGCAGGTCGGTGTCGAGGCGCGAGCCGCCGGCGAAGTACCCGGGGGTCAGGAACACGTCTTCGAGGGCGAGTTCCAGGCTCTCGTCACGCTCGGGGTGGAGAAAGCGCATGCGCGGCTCCGATCAGGGGTGGTGGGGCGGTCGTGAGCGTCCCGCCGCGCCGCCGGCGGCCTGCCCGCGCGCGAGCAGGTCCGCGTAGAGGGCGAAGAGGGCGTCGAAGTGGTCGTCGCTTGCGGGCAGCCGCTCGCCCGCGGCGCGGGCCGCGGCGGCGCGCTCGCCCCGGGGGCGCTGCAGCACCCGCTCGATCGCGGCGGCGACCTCGGCGGCCGGGGCGCGCGCCGGGTAGGTCTCGGCGGCGCCGGGGCTCACGAAGTCCATCGCCGCGCCGGCCGCGGGGACGACGAGCGGCAGGCCCGAGCAGAGCGCCTCGCCCAGCACGAAGCCGAACGTCTCGGCGGCGCCCCCGTGGACGAAGACGTCGGCGCTGGCGAGCAGCGCCGCGTAGGTGGCGCGGTCCTTCGCGAAGCCGAGGAAGCTCACCTGCGGCAGCGCCGCGGCGCGCCGCTCGAGCCGCGCCCGCTCGGGCCCGTCGCCCAGGATCGCCAGCGCCACGGGGCGCCGCGCCGCGAGCTCCCGCGCCGCGTCGATCACGAGCGCGACCCGCTTCTCGACGGCGAGCCGGCACGCGACGAGGAGCAGCGCGGCCGACGGCTCGTCCGCGAACCGGCCGAGCAGGCTCCGCCGCAGCGCCGGGTCTGCGCGGGAGGGGTCGAACGACTCGCGCCGCACGCCGAACGTGACGCGGTGGACGCGCTCGCAGCCGTGCGCTCGGAGCTGCTCCGCGATGAACGTGCCCGGGGCGATCGTCGCGTCGAACCGCCGCGACAGCGCCCGCGGCCAGGCGAACAGCGCGCCCTCCAGCGCGCGGGCGACGGCGCGCGGGCGCAGCCGGTCGAGCAGCGGCGCGGCGTACGTGCTGATCTGATCGGAGTGGTACACGAACGTGCGGAGCGGGACCGAGCGCTCGCGCGCGACGACGAGCGCGGCCGTGTACGGCGCGCTCGCCTGCAGCACGTCGGGCGCCTCGCGGCGGATGATCGCGCGCACCGCGCCGAGCCGGAGGAGGGCGTGGTAGGTCGGGTCGTACGGCATCGGCGGGCCGGCGACCCGCACGATGCGCCCCCGCTCGAGCGCTACCTCCTCGTCGCGCGGCCCGGGCGCCACGACGACCACCTCGTGGCCGCGCCGGCTGCCCTGGCGCACGAGCTCCTCGAGGTACGACCGCACGCCGCCCCCGCGCGACGAGAAGAACTCCGCGACGTCGAGGATCTTCATGAGTGCTCGCTCCCGCGAAAGAGGAGGCCGCCCTTCCACGCGCCCCGCAGCATCCCCGAGCGGTTCATCACGTGCAGCAGCGCCGGGAGGAACAGGAGGGCGCTCGCCACGCACGCGATCTCGCCGCTCACCGCGACCCAGCCGAACGAGTTCAGCGCCTGGTTGTCGGCGAACACGAGCGACCCGTAGCCGAGCACGGTCGTGTAGCTGCAGAGCGCCACCGGCCCGGCCGAGCGCTTCAGCGCGAGCGACACGTCGCCGCCGAGCAGCCGCGCGCGGTCGAAGACGTTGAACGGGTACTCGCAGCCGATGCCGAACGTGATCGGGAGCGCGATGAAGTTCAGGAAGTTGATCTTCACGTCGAGCATGGCCATCGCGACCGCCGTCGCGAGGACGCCGAGCACGAGGGACGACAGCACCGTGAACGAGCCGAGCAGGCTGCCGGTCGCGAGCACCACCACGATCGTGACGGCCAGGAAGGACGCCGCCGTCGCGAGCGGGCCGTCGCGCTCCATCGACCGGATCATCTCGGCGAACACCGTCGGCCTGCTCGCCGTGACCACGTGCGTGCCGTCGGGGAGGACGATGTTGCCGGTCGTGTTCGCCATCCGGAGGAGGTTCTTGCCGTTCGAGAACGAGACGTCGTTCTTGTACTTCACGTAGAACACCGTGCCCACGACGCCGTTGTTCTCCTCGAACCTGCGCCGGATGAGGTCCGGCAGGTCCTGGGGGGTGATCACGCGCAGGGTCTCCGGCGGCTTCATGAGCCGGACGCGCTCCTGCTCCTCCGGGGTCAGCGCGCGCATCACGCGCGGGGTCAAGCGGCTCCGGATCTGCTCCAGGACCTCGATCTTCCGGCGCTGCTCCTCGGGCGTGCCGGGGAGGAGGTCGGCGATGGTCGCGACGTCGGCCACGAGCTTCCCCTGCGGGTCCGCCGCGTCGTTCGCCAGGATCTGCGCCTTGATGGCCGGCACCTGCTCGGGCGTGTCCGCGAGCATCATCGCGCCCGCGACGTTCATCTTGCCGCCGAAGACCTCGGACGCCTTGAGCGACCAGCTCCCCGCGCCCTTCTGCTGCGAGCTCTTCGAGCCGAGCCGCGCGAAGTTGTACTCCCACGGGTCCCTCAGGTACGCGGGGAGCTTCCACGCCGCGAGGAGCAGGACGATCGGCGCGACGGCCAGGATCACGACCGGCCACCGCTTCGTCGCGCGCGCGAGCAGCCGCGCCGCGGGCCCCGAGGCGCCCTCCTCCGAGACGCGCGGCGGCGGATCGCGCAGCCAGCGCGGGAGCCTCGCCTGGACGCGCTCGATCGCGACGAGCGTCGCGGGCACGAGCGGCACGATGGAGGCCCACACCGCGAGCATCCCGACGAAGCCGATCGTGCCGAACTGGCTGAACCCGCGGAAGTGCGTGATCGTGAGCGACCCGTAGGCGATCGCCGCGACGCAGGCGCCGACGAGCTCCGCCCGGAACGCGTTGACGACCGCCTCGCGCCGCGCCTCGTCCGCCGCCATGCCGCGCGCGCGGAAGTCGCGGTACCGCGACAGGAGCACGATCGGGTAGTTGACCCCGTTGCCGACGATGATCGCCCCGAGGAACGCGCCGACCGTGTTGACGTAGCCGTACGTCGCCGTCGCGAACGCGTAGCCGGCGCTCGCGCCGAAGGCCGTGGGCAGGGCGATCACGACCAGCGACCAGGGCGAGCGGTAGTAGGCGACCACGCCCGCGAGGATCAGCACCAGCGCGATGACGGTCGCCCACACCGCCTCGCTGACGAGCGACTTCTGCTCGGCGATCGCGTTCGGGATGTCGCCCGCGTACCCGACCTGCATGTCCGGGTGGAACTGCGCGGGCCCGAGGCGATCGACCAGCGCGGTCACGTCGTCGAGGAGCTGGGCCGCGCTGCGATCGCCCATCCCGGCGCTGCGCGAGACGATGCGGATGGCGACCATGCGCCCGTCGGGCGTCGAGAAGTAGCCGCTCGGGAACTCGTCGATCTTCTTCAGCCGCCGCTGGAGCTCCGCCCACGTGTCGTCGAGCGACAGGCCCTTCTTGGCCGGCGCCCCCGCCGCCTGGCCCCCGCTCGCGCCGCCGGCCTCGCCGGCGTCCAGGTCCTCGATGAGGCCGCTCCTCAGGGCGAGCTCGAGCTCGATCGCCTCGTCCGCCTGCTCGAGCTCGCGGACGCTCGCGTAGAGCCACTTGTTCTCGTCGAAGAAGCGGCGCGCCTCCTTCGTGCCGGACTCCATGTAGCGGATGAGCGACTCCGGACCGCACGCGGCGCGGCACGCGTCGTCGGCGCACGCCGCGAGGCACGCCGCGCGGGCGGGGTGGTGACGGAGCGGCTCCTCGAGCTGCTCGGAGAGCGCGTCGATGAACCGCTCGTTCGCGCCGCGATCGGGCGACTCCGCGATCACGATGAGCTGCGCGCCGCCGTCGACGCGCCTCGCCTGGCGCTCGTAGGCCATGAACGCCGGGCTGTCGCTCGGCAGGAGCTCCCGGAGCTCCGTGCGCAGCTCGAGCCGCGACGCGTAGGTCCACAGCCCTGCCATGGCGGCGATCGCCAGGCCGATCACGAGCCAGGGACGCCGCCCGCTGAAGTCGACGAGCGTCCCGATCATCCTGAGGAGCATGCGAAGAACACCTCGAGCCGGCGCCGGGGAGTGGCCCGGCGCGGGGCAGGTCTTACCACGCGCGCGGCGCGTGGAACGACGGCGAGCAGCCTCTCACGCGCGAATCACGCGAGCGCGCGCAAGACTGCAAATCACGGGCAAATCATGCGTGATCAAGCGCAGAACGACGGCTGGATCCCCTTCGGCCGCGGCGCCGCGGCCGGGCGCAGGTGGCCGAAGGCGAACAGGCCGCCGGTGAAGCCCACCCAGGAGCGGAAGTGCCGGAAAGTCTCCAGCCACTGGAGCGCCTTCGGCCCCTCGACGAGCGGGCGGATGCCGGACTGCGCCGCGTGCTCGCGCGCGTTCACGAAGGCGTTCGCGAGCATCCGCTGCACGACGATCGGCGAGGAGCGCTCGCGCGCGCGCTGCGCGGCCGCGCCCCCGAGGCGCGCGGCCGCCGCCGGGTCCCGCGCGATCGCGAGCGCGGCGTTGGCGAACGCGGCGTTCGCCTTGTCCTCCGCGAGGGCGCCGCGGCCCGGCTCGAGCAGCAGGCCGTTGTGGCCGCTCTGGATCTGCGAGCTCACGCCCATGCCGTCCGCGAACGCGACCGTCGGCGCGCCGCACCAGAGCGCCTCGCTGAGGACGTTGCCGAACGTCTCGCTCAGCGACACGTGCAGGAAGGCGGTCGCGTGGCGGTAGTAGTCCGAGATGCGGCTGTACGGCACCTCGCCCGTGAAGATCACCCGCCGGGCGACGCCGAGCTCCCGCGCCAGCGCCGCGTACGCCGCGCTGTCCGGCCCGTCGCCGACGAGCGTGAGCGTCGCCTGCGGGTGGTTCGGCGCGATGTGCTCGGCGAAGATGCGGATGAGGCGGTGCTGCGACTTCTCGCGGGTGTGCCGCCCGGCGCAGACGAAGCGCGGGCCGCGCACGTCGAGCCCGCGCTCCTCGAGCAGCGGCGCGTACGGGTCGGGGCCGAGCGAGCGATCGAACACGTCCTCCGGCACCATCCGCGGGATGACGTGGATCGGCACCTTCACGCCCCGGTCGCGCCAGTAGTCGCGCAGACCCTCGCTCAGCACGACGAGCCCGTCGCCCTGGTTGTAGAGGTCGACGAAGAGCCGCTCCATCGGCGCGCGGAGCGTCTTGTGGAGCACCGTGTGGACCGCGCCGATCCGGGAGATGCGCTCCGGCAGCAGCACGTCGTACGCGGCCGCGAGGTGCGTCGTGTTCACGCAGAGCAGCGGGGTGCCGCGCATCTTGCGCAGCCAGATGCCGAACTCGACGAGGAGCGTCGTGGTCTGGGCGAAGCAGATGTCGAAATCCCACCGCATCGGATCGAAAACGTAGGACTCCAGGGGCATCGGCAGGTGCACCCCGGGGTAGGTGCGCAGCGGCACGCTGGGCAGGGCGATGGTGCCGGGGGGCATCTCGTCGGCCGAGGCGTCCGGATCCCGGGGTCCGATCAGTGTTGCCTGATGACCACAGGTGTTGAGCGCCCGATACAGGGCCCGCGTCTGGAAGACCGCCCCGTTCGCGTAAGGAATGCGCGTGAAGTCGCTGAGGATGGCGACCTTGAGCGGCCGCCCGTTGGCTCCGGAGAGGGCAGCGAAGGGATTCTCGGGAATCGCCGCGTGCGGCCGGGCGAAGGAATGCCCTCCCCGCGCCGATCCCGCCGATGGAATGTGGCGCGTCGACGCGATCGCCTCGTGCTGTGCGCGATCGCTCCGGGGGTCACCGAGCGGCCGAATTGCATCCATGGTCATCTTCGTTGCTCCTTCGAGAAGCGGCGCAGACCGTCGTCAAGGACCGGCGCGCGCGGCGCGATGGGCGATATGACGTTCGTGTCGCGCCTCTTGCGGCCGTGTCTCTCCGCGCCCCTCGAGCGCGGCCTGCTGCTGGCCACGGCAGCCCATTCCTCGCCTCTTCAGTCCGAATCGTCAGGTCGCCGGGTCGCCGCGCCGCCGGGTCGCGGGGTCGCGGGGTCGCCGGACGTTTAGCAAACCTTGTGCCCGGGACGCCACACGCAACCGCGGCGCGAGGTGCGAACGCGGCGATGCACCTAGGCGACCCGGCGCGCCTCGTCGAGCATGGCGAGCGCGGCCGACGGCACATCAGGGAGCGCGCCCGCGAGGTCGACGCGCGCGAAGTCGCCTGCGCGCACGCGATCGAAGAAGCGCGCCACGGTGGCCGGCGTGAACGCGGAGAACGAGCTCGCGACCGCGACGCCGGCGCGCTCGGCGAGGAGCGCGTTGAGCGTCTGCTCGTGATGGCGCTCGTCGTGGAGCGCCAGCACCGGCTTCCCGGCGAGCACGCACTCGGCGAGGACGTTGCTGCCGGCGGTGGTCACGACCGCGGATGCGGCCTCGAGGTGGGCGAGGAACGCGCCGGCATCGAACGGCCGCGCCAGCACGCCGGGCACGTCGAGGCCGGGGGCGCCGAACGCGATGACACGCCGACCGGCGCCCGCGACGCGCTCGAGCATGCCGCGCGCGTCGTACTCGCTGAAGTAGCAGACGACGGCCCCGGCCTCGACGTGGGCCGCGGCGCCCGCGGGCGGCGGCCGGCGCTCCGGGCGCGCGACGAGGGTGCCCGGCGTCCCGGGCTCGATGGGCAGGAAGTGGACGGCGACCGCGTGGCGCGCCCGGCTCGAGGCCCACGTCGTCTGGCGGCACGCGAGCACCCGCAGGCGCGGCAGCCCCTCGGGCAGCCGGCAGCGCGAGAAGACGAGGTCGTGGCCGATCGCGATCGCGGGGATCGCGAGCGCGCGCGCGGCGAGCAGCGAGGGGAGATCGCCGTCGCTCACGATGACGTCGGGCCGGAAGCGCGCCTGCTCGACGAGGTCCTTCGCCACGCGGCGGGGGACCTCGACGGCGCCGCCGAGGCCTCGAGCGATGTACCGCACGGGGCGGTGCTCCGGCAGCGCGCCGAGCTGCTCCGCCGCCTGGCCGCCGCCGTAGATCCTGAGCTCGTGGCCGCGCTCGCGGAGGGCCCGCGTGACCGCGAGCGCGCGGCTCGCGTGCCCGCGCCCCCGCCCGTGGACGTAGTAGCCGATCCTCGCCACGAGCCTACCTCCCCGCGGCGCCCCGGCCGCGCGCGCCCGAGAGCACCTGCCCGTGGCGAAAGCAGCTCACGAGGTGATCGTTGACCATCCCGGTCGCCTGCATGAGCGCATAGCAGATCGTCGAGCCGACGAACTTGAAGCCGCGGCGCACGAGATCCTTGCTGAGCGCGTCCGAGATCGCCGTCTTCGCGGGGACCTCCGCGGGCGACCGGAAGGCGTTCACGACGGGCGCCCCGCCGACGAAGCCCCAGAGGTACGCGTCGAAGCTGCCGTGCTCGCGCTGCACCTCCAGGAAGCGGCGCGCGTTGTTGACCGCCGACTCGACCTTGAGCCGGTTGCGCACGATCCCGGGGTTCGCGAGGAGCTGCTCGACGCGCGCCGGCGTGAAGCGGGCGACGCGCGACGGGTCGAAGCCCGCGAACGCCTCGCGGTACGCCGCCCGCTTGCGCAGCACGGTGAGCCAGCTCAGCCCCGCCTGCGCGCCCTCGAGGATCAGCATCTCGAAGAGCGCCCGGTCGTCGTGCAGCGGCACGCCCCACTGCTCGTCATGGTAGGCGACGTAGTCGGGATCGGCGGTCACCCACGCGCATCGCTCCGGCATCGGGCGCCACTGTAGCAGCCCGCCCCTGCGCGTGACCTCCCGTCGTTCCCCGTCGTTCCCCGTCGTTCCCCGTCGCTCCCCATCGTTCTCCATCGTTCCCGCCCGCACCATCGCGCGACGTGCGCTTTGACTCCCCGCCAGCGCAGCGCTCCAATGCCCCCTGGGCCGCGCCGCACATGACCGCCTCGAGCAGCTTTCATCCGTCGGGATCGCAGGGGTTTCGCGGCGCCGAGGCGATCGAAGAGCGCCGCGCGATGGCCCGGGGCCTGCCCACAGCGCTCGTGACCTGGCCCACATTCGCGGCGCTCGACGTGTTCGTTGTGGTGGCGGTCTTCCCGAGCGCCTCGATCGCGCGGCTCTTGCTCTACCGGCTGCTCGGCGAGGTGATCCTGCTCTGGCTCTACCTCCTCGCCCGGCGCGAGCAGACCTCGGCCGAGCTGCTCGACGCGGCGCACGTCTTCGCGGTCTGGAGCACGGGGGGGCTGATCTCGGTGATGGCCCTGGAGTTCGGGGATCTCACCTGGAACTACATGCACGGGCTCTCGATCGTGATGCTCGTCGACGCGACGATCCTGCCCACGCACTTCACCCGCTCGCTCCGGATGACGCTCCCGGTGGCGCTCAGCTTCCCGATCATCATGGGCGCGGGGGCGTCGCTCGACCCGGCGCTCGCGGAGCAGTGGTCGTCGCAGCGGTCGCTCGTGGTCTTCGCGTGCAACTACATCTTCGTGCTCGCCACCGCGACCCTCGTGTCGGCGGCGAGCCACGGCCTCTGGTCGGCGCGCCAGCAGGTCTACGAGGCCCGCAAGCTCGGCCGCTACCGGCTCGTGGCGCCGGTCGGCCGGGGCGGGCAGAACGAGGTGTGGCTCGCCTGGGACGAGTCGCTCCGCCGCGACGTGGCGCTGAAGCTGCTCCGCAGCGAGAGCAAGTCGGAGGGCGAGGTGCGCAGCTTCGAGCGCGAGGCGCGCGCGACGAGCCGGCTCACGTCGCCGCACACGATCCGGATCTTCGATTTCGGGGCGAGCAGCGACGGCATCTTCTACATCGCGATGGAGCACCTGGCCGGCGCGGATCTCGCCACCCTCGTGCGCGATCACGGCCCGATGCCCCCCGCCCGCGCCGCGCACTTCGCGCGGCAGGCCTGCCTCTCGCTGGCGGAGGCGCACGACGCGGGCGTCATCCACCGCGACATCAAGCCGCACAACCTCTACATCACGCGCGTCGGCGACGAGCACGACGTGCTCAAGGTGCTCGACTTCGGGATCGCCAAGCAGGTGACCCTCGAGGGAGACGCGACCATGACGGACGTCGGCGTGATCAAGGGGACGCCGACCTACATGTCCCCGGAGATGATCTCCGCGGGCCCCATCGACGCGCGCAGCGACATCTACTCGCTCGGGGTGACGCTCTATTTCCTGCTGACCGGGGTGGCCCCCTTCGACGGGCGGAGCTTCGGCAAGCTCGTCTATTCGCACCTGACGATGCCGCCGATCCCGCCGTCGCTCCGCGCGCCGTGGCCGCTCTCGTCGGAGCTGGAAGAGGTCGTGATGCGGTGCCTCGCCAAGAAGCCCGGCGACCGCTACCAGAGCGCGCGCGAGCTCCTGGCGGCGCTCGACGCGTGCGCGCCGACGCCGCCGTGGACGGCGGAGGACGCGCGGAGCTTCTGGGCGGCGCGCGCCGCGATGCCGCGCGGCGAGCCGCCGCCCCCGGACCCTGGGCCCACCGTGCGCCTGCGGCCGGACAAGGCCGCGTCGGCGGCGTGAGAAGAGGCCTGGAGGAGCGCGCGGCGCCGCGCTCCCCCAGGCCCGGTTCGAGCCCTGATCAGGCCTGGCCGACGCCGAGCTGCGTGGCCTCGGGGAACCGCCGCGACGCGGGCGGAGGCGCCCACCGCCTGGACGAGGGGGGCGCGCCGTCGAGCTGGAGCACCGGGCGCATCTCCGTCGCCGGGACCGCCACGGGGCGCTCGCCCCGCGCCGCGAGGATCGAGTTGTAGAACGCGCGCGCGCTCTCGTCCCACCCCTTGCACCCGGCGAGCGAGACGATCCGCTCGGGATCGTACGGCGCGTGGGCCGCGCGCGACATGGCCTCGGCCAGGGCGGGCAGGTCGCCGGGCGCGACGAGCTCGCCGAGCGCGGGGCTGCTCAGCACGTCGGGGATGCCGCCGACGTTCGTCGCGACGACGCGGCGGCCGGACGCGAGCGACTCGATGACGACGTTGGGCGTCCCCTCGTGGTGGCTCGGCAGGACCAGCGCGTCGCACGCGGCGACCCAGCGCGCCACCTGGTCATGCGGCAGGCGCCCCGTGAGCAGCACGCGATGGCCGAGCCGCTCCGCCGCCGCCTTGCAGGCCTGCTCGTCGGCGCCGCTCCCGACCAGCACGAGGTCGACGTCCGGGTGCGCCGGGGCGAGCCGCTCGAAGGCGGCGATCGCGTCGAGCGCGCCCTTGTCGCGGAGCAGGTGACCGACGTAGAGCAGCAGGCGGCGGTCCGGTGAGCGGCCCAGGGCAGCGCGGGCCTCGCCCCGGTCCCGCGGCCGGAACATGGTGCGATCGACGCCGTTCATCACCACGTCGATGCGATCGCGCGGCACGCCGAGCGCGTGGACGCCCTCCTTGAGCTGCTTGCTCACGGCGACGACGCGGGTCGCGCGCCGGAGCCCCCACTCCAGCGCCGGCCTCACCGCCGGCTGCTGCGAGAGCACGTCGATGTCCGAGCCGTGCACCTTGACGACCGCGGGGACGCCGAGCAGCTCCGCCAGGCACACCGCGGCGAAGCCGTCCGGGTAGGCGAACGAGCCGACGATGACGTCCGGCGCCGGGTGGTGCCGCGCGAGCTCGAAGAGCATCGAGGCCGCATAGAGCGGGCCGTTCAGGTAGGGCGCCACCTTCGGCAGGTAGAGGAAGCGCGGGTGTCGCACCGGCAATCCCTCGATGATCTCCTCGCGAGGCGCGTCGTTCGAGACTGACCACTTGGAGAACCTGGAGGCCCCGGGGAACCAGGGGATCGTCGCGAAGACGTCGATATCGCAGTAACGCGACAGCGCCGCGAACTGGCGCCGGTTGAACGGCGCCTGGCCAGGGTTCATCGCGTTCGGGAAGATCTTGGTGATAAGCAGGATGCGCATACCTCTGCTCCTCCGGACTCGCCCGCTTGGCTCGACAGGCCTTCTCCGATAGGGGGTGCGCGGCATTCGCCGCACGGTCGCACCTCACCGAGCAGAGAGCGTGCCACCGCGGAGAAGCTGGAAACCGAGCGAGAAGAGGAGCAATCGAGGCGATATGGACAGCAAGCGAAGGCCACGCTGCCTCAGGCGAGGCATATTGGCACAAGCAGGACGGGCTCTGCCGTTGCGCCGATTCCGTGGACAACGCTTTTGTACAACAAAGCGCCAAATTTACAATGGGGCGCTACAGCGAAAGTTTCGCGACGAACGCGTCGCCCTGCCCCGCGCCCGAGAGCTGCCCCTGGCCGAAGCTGATGCTGCCGTAGAAGCGGCCGGCGAGCAGCACGCTCGCGCCTGAGCCCGCCGCGACGTCGAGGCCGACCTGCGTCTGGACGTCGCCGAAGAGCGAGCTGAACAGGTGGTCGCCCGAGGGGCCGAGCTTGACCAGGTACACGTCGGTCTTGCCGCGGCTCGTCAGCGCGCCGCCGCCGAAGTCGGCCGAGCCGAAGAGCGGCCCCGCGAGAAGGACGTTGCCGGCCTCGTCCACGGCGGCGCTCGCGCGCGCGCCGGTCTCGAAGTCGGTGAGGAGCTGATCCTCCTCGTCGCCGAAGCGCCGGCCGAGCAGGTGCTCTCCGGCGCCGGAGAGCCGGGCGACGAAGAGGTCGCGCCCGCCGGCGCTCTCGAGCGGTCCGCCGCCGAGGTCGATGGTCGACGCGAACGTGCCCGTGAGCACCACGTCGCCCGTGGCCTGGTGCACCGCGACGTCGTGGGCCTCGTCGGCCTCGGCGCCGCCGAACCGCGCGCTCCAGATGGCGTCGCCGGAAGGGCCGAGCCTGGCGACGAAGACGTCGGAGAGCCCCGCGCTCTCGAGCTGCCCGACGCCGAGGTCGATGGCGCCGGAGAAATGGCCCGCGACGACGATATCGCCGGTCGCGTCCGCCGCGATCGCGTGGGCGTAGTCGTCGCCCGGGCCGCCGGCGCGCACGGCGAAGCGCGTGCGGCCGTCGTCGGGGTCGAGCCCGAGGACGAAGGCGTCGCGCATGCCGGCGCTCTCGAGCGCGCCGGCGCCGAAGTCGACGTCGCCGTGGAAGCCGCCGGCCACGAGGACGTCGCCCGACGGGCCGATGGCGATGCGGTCGCAGCGATCCGCGCCGGTCCCGCCGATGATCCTGCTCCAGAGGTGCTCGCCGTCGCGGTCGAGCCTGGCGACGAAGACGTCGTCGCTCCCGCGCGACGCGAGCTCGCCGCCGCCGAAGTCGACGCTGCCGAAGGCGCGCCCCGCCACGACGACGTCGCCGCTCGGGTCGACCTCGATCGCCATCGCGAACTGGTTGCCCTCGCCCGGGAACCGCTTGCTCCAGAGGTGCGTGCCGAACCTGTCGAATTTCGCCACGAACGCGTCGGCGCCCGAGCCCGTCGCGACGAGCGGGCCCCCGCCGAAGTCGACCGTGCCCTCGAGCTGGCCGGCGACGAGCACATTGCCGTCCGCGTCGAACGCGACGGACCGGGCATACTGGCCGTTCGGGTCGCCGAAGCCGCGGCTCCACACGTCCTCGCAGGCGGGCATGACGCCGTCGCAGTCCTCGTCATCGGGCGTGTCGCACGCGTCGAAGGCGGGCAGGACCTCCCCGGCGCAGGGGCCCCAGGACGTGCCCTCGGCGTTGCAGGTGCGCGCGCCGGCCGCGCAGCGCCCGACGCCGCGCGTCCCGTCCGGGCCCGTGTAACACGCCTCCTGCGCGCCCGGCGCGCACACGCAGCCGGGGCAGCCGCAGTCGGGGCCGCTGCACGCGGCCGGCGTGAGCTCCGCGATCCAGGCGGCGACGCACGCGAGCTCGGCGGGCGAGTACGGCGCCGCGCCGAGCGGCATGCGCGCGCCGCACGACGGCGCCTCCGTGAGCTTCACGTAGAGCACGCTCTCCTCGGGTCGATCGGGGTCGGCGAGCACCCCGGCGCAGCTCTGGGCCGGGCGGCCGGCGACGCGGGCGTCCACGCCGAGCGTGACGAGGTCGAGGGCGGCCGCGGGCTCGCCCGGCCCGTGGCAGCTCGCGCCCCCGCACCGCTCGGCGAACACCGTCGGCACGTCGGCGCACGCGACGTCCTCCGGGCCGCCGTCGCGCGGCCTGAACCGCTCCTTGTCCTCGATCGTCCCCGGACAGGCCGCGAGCAGCAGCGGCAGCGCCGGCGCGGCGAGCGCGGCCGCCGTCCAGAGGCCGCGGCGGAGCCGGAGCGCGGCGCGCGCCGGGCGCCGCTCGCGAACGTCAGTACCCATGATAAGCGACCCCCAGGTGAACACCGAAGAGCTGGTCGAGCGCCCCGCCCGCGACGTACGGGTCGCCAGGCTCGGAGTCGAAATCGTAAAAGAAGCGCGTGTAGGACGCGCCGGCGCGCGCCTCGAGCCCCGGCGCGAACGGGACCGCGACAGCGAGGCGGAGGTCGACGCCGCCGGCGCTCGGCGCGCGGAAATACGACGCGAGCCCGCCCGTCGAGAGCGGCGCCTGGTAGCCCGCCCCCGCCTCGAGCGCGACAGGACCGACGGGCACGCGTCCGTCGAGGCCGAGGCGCAACGTGACATAAGAGACCGAGGCGGCGTCGCGCGACGGGTCGTCCGCCGACGCCACATCGAAGTCGATCCAGCAGAGTCCGCCGGTCGCGGACAGGACCGGCCCGCGCTGTCCCGCTGGACGGAATCGGCCCTTGAGGCCGGCGTGCAGCCGGCTCCAGGACGTCGACAGGCTCGCTCCCCCGGCGCCCGTCGAGTCGAGGCCGACGGCGCGGGCGTACGAGAGCGCGACGCCGAGGTCGCGCAGCACCGGGAGCGCGCCGCGCGCGAGCGGGTACAGCTCGCCGCGGACAGAGGGCATGAACGCGCCGAGCACGCTGTAGGTGCGGAGGTTCTCGGAGAGCAGATCGCTATACGACAGCGTGCGACCGGCGATCTCGAGATCGACACCCGCGCTGAAGAGCTCGGTGCCGACGGACGGCGGACGACCGTCACCCTCCTTCCGCTCCGAGCGTTCATCGAGGGGCGCCGCGGCGCTCTGGGCGAGCGCGGGCGCCGGGACCGCGAGCGCAGCGACGGCCAGCGCGGCCGCCGAGCGGCGCGGCGCGCGGCGCGCGGCGCGCAGAGCACCGGCGCGCAAGACAGGAGAGGCGAGCGTTCGCCTTTGCATTGGGCGGGAGCATAAGCGCTCTTTGCGTCCGCGGTCGAGCGCCGCCTTGGAGGGACGGAGTCCGCGTCGACCGGAGTCGGCGGTAAGACCCGGGCATACGGGATGAACCCATCGGCCCCGAGCTCCCACTCGATTCGACGTCTCTTCGACGTCTTTTTCCACGAGGCGCCTATCCCGGAGCAGCGGATTGCAATACGCTCGCTGCATGATGGCGAGGGGGCGCGCTCCACGCGCCGCGCGCTGCATGAAGCGGGTGAACCGCCCGCGTTCGGCCCCAGCGCGCGCTCGCCGACGAGGCATCATGGCTGAACCACGAGCTCTCCGCTGGCCCATCGGCCTGCTCCTCCTCGCGTCCTGCTCAGGTCAGTTCGGCGATCTGCCCGCGCACGACGGAGACGGCGAGGCGACCGCCCCGCTGTGCACCGCGATCGAGCCCGGCGAGTCGCCGCTCCGACGGATGACGCGCGTGGAGTACGACAACACGATCGCCGATCTGCTCGGCGACGACAGCCGCCCCGCGCGGGGCTTCGTGCCGGAAGAGGAGTCGCTCGGCTTCAACAACCAGGCGGCGGCGCTCGTGGTGAGCCCGCTGCTCGCCGAGCAGTACATGACCGCGGCCGAGGGCATCGCGGAGCGCGCGGCCGGCAAGCTGCTCGGCGAGGCGCCCGCGTGCCGAGAGGCCGCGGGGGGCGCCGCCTGCCGCGAGGAGATCGCGGCGCTCGTCGCCTCGCTGGGCAAGCGGGCGTTCCGCCGGCCGCTCGCCGAGGACGAGGTCGACGAGCTCGTGGCGCTCTTCCAGCGCGGGCTCGCGCTCGGTGACGCGCCCGCCGACGCGCCCGACGCCGCGTCGACAGGGCTCTCGCTCGTCGTCCAGGCGATGCTCCAGTCGCCGCACTTCCTGTACCGCGTCGAGCTCGGCATGCCCGATCCGGTCGAGGGCGACGTCGTGCCGCTCACCTCGTACGAGGTCGCCTCGCGGCTCTCGTACCTGCTCTGGGGCACGATGCCCGACGACGCGCTCTTCACCGCCGCCGAGCGGGGCGCGCTCGGCACCGCCGCCGAGATCGAGGCGCAGGCGCGGCGCATGCTGGAGGACCCGCGGGCGCGCGAGGCCGTGAAGAACTTCCACCGCCAGTGGCTCGGGCTCGCGAAGATCGACGAGGTGGCCGCGGGCGGGAAGGATCCGGAGCTCTACCCCGAGTACCGGGACGAGCTCTTGTCGCTGTTCCAGGCCGAGACCGAGGCGTTCCTGGACCACGCGATCTTCGAGGAGGACGCGAGCGTGACCACGCTGTTCACGGCGCCTTACTCGATGATGAACCGGGAGCTCGCCGAGTTCTACGGCGTCGAGGGCGGGCCGCGGGGCGAGGCGTTCGAGCGGGTCGCGCTCGATCCGTCGCAGCGCGCCGGCTTCGTGACGCACGCCGGGCTGCTGTCGCTCTACGCGAAGCCGAACCGGTCGTCGCCGGTGCACCGCGGCCGGTGGGTGCGCCAGAGCCTGCTCTGCCAGATCCCGCCGCCGCCGCCCGACGTCGTGCCGGAGCCGCCCACGGTCGACCCGACGAAGACGACGCGCGAGCAGTTCTCGCAGCACGTCTCGGATCCGGGCTGCAGGAGCTGCCACGCGCTGCTCGATCCGATCGGGTTCGGCTTCGAGCACTACGACGCGCTCGGCCGCTGGCGGGACGCCGAGAACGGCATCCCGGTCGACGCGAGCGGCGAGCTGACGCAGACCGACGTCGACGGCCCGTTCGACGGGGCGGTCGAGCTCGCGCACCGGCTCGCGGACAGCGAGCAGGTGCGGGCGTGCGTGGTGAAGCAGTGGTTCCGCTTCGGCCACGGCCGCGCCGAGCAGGGCGAGGACGCCTGCAGCCTGTCGCAGGCGACGCAGGCGTTCGAGGCGTCGGGATACAACATCAAGGCGCTGCTGGTCGCGCTCACCCAGACCGACGCGTTCCGCTACCGCCGCGTGATCGTCGCACCGAGCGCCGAGGGCGCCGCAGAAGGAGAGCCGTGATGAAGCCGTTCCGACTCAGCCGCCGCGCCGCGCTCCGGGGCCTCGGCGGCGCGGCGCTCGCGCTGCCGTTCCTCGAGGTGATGGGCTGCTCGAAGCGGTTCGCCCCGTCGGAGGAGACGGGGCGCGCCTCGCTCGGGGCCGAGTTCCCGAAGCGCTTCGTCGTCCTCTACACGCCGAACGGCACCGTCCCGCCGGACTTCTGGCCGTCGTCGACGCAGTTCCAGAACGGCGAGGAGCTGTCGCCGATCCTCGCGCCGCTCAAGGACCACAACGAGGACCTCCTCGTCCTCGGCAACGTGAGCGCGCTCTCGGCGCTGGTGGGGCCGGGCGACGCGCACCAGAAGGGCACGGGGCAGTGCCTGACCGCGCGCGCGATGCAGGAGGGCGACTTCCCCGGCGACGCCGGGCTGTCGTGCGGCTGGGCCGACGGCATCTCGGTCGACCAGGAGATCGCGAACCACATCGGCACGAGGACGAAGTTCCTCTCGCTGGAGCTCGGCGTGCTCGTCTACGGGGCGAACGTGGGCGCGCGCATCTCGTACCGCGGCCCGGCGCAGCCGCTGCCGCCGGAGAACAGCCCGTACGCCGCGTTCGACCGGCTCTTCTCGGACTTCTCCGTCGCGCCGGAGGCGACGACGCGGAAGACGGAGCAGCGCCGGGCGGTGCTCGACAAGGTGGCCGCCGACTACAAGCGGCTGCAGCGGCGGCTCGGCGCCGCGGATCAGGAGAAGCTCGCGGGGCACCTCGCGTCGGTGGAGGACATCGCGTCGCGCCTCGACCGCGGCGTGGCCCCGACCTCCGCGGCGTGCGCGGAGCCGGCGCTGACGCCGGACGTCGACCCCGACAAGGTCGCGAACATGCCCGAGATCACGCGGCTCCAGCTCGATCTCATGGCGATGGCGCTCGCGTGCGATCTGACGCGGGTCGTGAGCCTCCAGTTCACGAACTCGGCGACGACGAAGGTGCTGAGCTTCCTCGGCCCCGACATCACCGAGGGCCACCACCCGATGGCGCACAACGGCTACGCCGACCCGGCGAACCGAAAGCGGCTCACGATGATCAGCCGCTTCTACGCCGAGCAGCTCGCGTACCTGATCGCGAAGCTGAAGAGCATGCCGGAGGGGAACGGCTCGGTCTTCGACAACACGGTGATCTTCTGGACGAACGAGCACGCCGACGGCAATCACCTGCGCCAGAACATCCCCTACGTGCTCGCCGGGAGCGGCGGCGGCCATTTCAAGACGGGCCGCTTCGTCTCGCAGCAAAAGCAGGTCGGGCACAACGACCTGCTCGTCTCGCTGCTCCAGGCGATGGGCGTCGACGCCGCGTCGTTCGGCGACCCGGACTACTGCACCGGGCCGCTCACGGGACTGACGAGCTGACGAGGTGGATCGAGGGCGCGCCATGGGGTGCGCGCAGTGAGCCGCCGGGCCGGATGCCGTGGAGCCGCCCGGGGTTCCGTCAGGCCGCCGGCGTCGATCCGGTGACCGCCGTGAAACGGTGAAATCCGCGCGTCAGGAGCGATTGCGCGGATTTCGGGCGTGGGTCTAGGCGGCAGCGGGTGGGCTAGAATACTCTATTTGCCCATCCGCCATGATAGCGCCCCGCCGTAGCCTACATTCGCTGTTCGCCATCTCCGCGCTCCTCGCCTCGCTCCAGCCGCTCGCCGGATGCGCCGGGCCCGATCAGCCGCCCGACGAAGTGCTGCGCGGCGCGTTTCCAGACCAGGCGGCCGCCGTGCTGAGCGTCGGCCCGGGCTTCATTCGCAGCGACGGTGGGCTGGCGCGAGCCGCCGCGGGGCGCCGCGGGAGTGCCGTGGCGCGGCTGCCCGGCGACGGGAGCGACGCGATCGTGTTCGCGCTCGACGGGGGCACGACGCTCCGCGTGCGCGAGGTGGGGGCCGAAGGCGAGGCGATCTTCGCGGATCGCGCGGTGGCCTACCGGCGCGCGGGCGGCGCCTCGTTCTGGACCGCGACGCCGGGGGGCGTCGAGGAGTGGCTGCTGCTCGAGGCGGCGGCGGTGCAGCGCGCGGCGCCCGTGGCGGCGTGGGAGGTCGAGGGCGGCGCGCTGGCGGAGCGGGGCGGGGCGATCGAGATCGCCGACGCGACGGGGGCGGTGCGGCTCCGGGTGACGGCGCCGGCGGCGTACGCGGCCGGCGGACGCGAGGTGGGCGCGCAGCTCGCGGCGCGCGGGGGGCGGATCGAGCTGTTCGTCGATGCGGAGGGCGAGCAGGTGCTCGTCGACCCGGCGTGGCAGTCGCCGCCGCCGCCCACCACGGCGACCCGCCGCAGCCACCACGCGGCGGCGCTGCTCGGGACGCGCGTGCTCGTCACGGGAGGGGTCAATCCGTACGGCGTCATCCTCGACAGCACCGAGCTCTACGATCCCGCGGAGAACGCGTGGTCTGCGGCGGCCGCGCCGGGCCCCATGGAGCGGGCCCGCACCGACCATGCGGCGATCGCGCTCGACGGCGACCGCGTCCTCATGATCGGCGGGGACAGAGACGGGGCGGACTCCACGTACGAGGTGTACGACGCGCGCACCATGAGCTGGGAGGTCCAGGGCACGATCGATCAGGATCACCCCCTCGATCCGGCTCGGCCCGCCCCCCTCTACCGCCACACCGCGACAAGGCTCGGGAAAGACTCAGGAGATGTACTGATCGTAGGCGGCGCGGCCGATCGCGATGACGTCGCGGTCTACGACACCGTCTTCCGCTACGACCCGAGCACCGGCGTGCTCGAGGAGGTGGAGCACCTTCTCCAGCCGCGCACGCTGCACACCGCCACGCTGCTCGAGACGGGGGAGGTACTCGTCGTCGGCGGCTATCGCGGCGGCGCAGGGCTGCGGAGCACCGAGCTGTACGATCCGGCGAGCGACACGTGGACCGCGGGTCCGGAGATGATGGAGGGCTCGCAAAGGTACATGCACACGGCGACGCTGCTCCCGGATGGGCGCGTCCTCGTGGTCGGGTATTCCCCTCTGACGGAGATCTACGATCCTCCGACGAACAGCTTCTCGCTCGGCGCGCCGATGCAGGCCCACGGCACCCGTCACGCGCACTCGGCGACGCTGCTTCCGAACGGCTGCGTGCTCGTCGCGGGCGGGCGGCTCAACAGCAGCTCGGCCACGGCGGACGCAGAGCTCTACGACCCGGACGACGACCGGTGGATCACGATCGCGCCGCTCAGCGCGGCCCGCGGGTTCCACGAGGCGACGTACATCGACCAGGACGGGTCGGTGCTGATCACGGGAGGAGAGTACGCAGGCGAGGAGTCCAACGCCGTGGACCGGTTCACCCTGGGCCGGCCCGGCGAGCCGTGCGAGGACCGGTGCGAATGCCAGAGCGGGTTCTGCGTCGACGGCGTCTGCTGCGACACGGCCTGTGATGGGGGCGCCTGCGACGCGTGCTCGGTGGCGGCCGGCGCGAGCGCCGACGGCGCGTGCTCGCTGCTCACCGGAAATGCCTGCAACGACGGCAACGACTGCACGAGCGGCGACACCTGCGACGCGGGCACCTGCGCCGGCACCAACGACGACACGGCGACCTGCGGCGACGACAGGCCGTGCACGCGCTACGCCTGCGTCGGGGGGAGCTGCGTCGCGGCGGACGACGACGGCGCGACCTGCGATGACGGCGATCCGTGCACCACGGAAGACGTCTGCGGAGCAGGGACCTGCGCCGGCGAGGCGATCACCTGCCCCGCGACGGACGCGTGCCACGAGGAAGGCGCCTGCGATCCGGAGACCCGCAGGTGTGTTTGGCCGAGCAAGGCGGACAACGCGCCGTGCGAGGACGGCGGGGTGTGCATCGCCGGAGCCTGCATTCACGGGGCGGAGGCATCGTCGTCGTCGCAGGGCGGCGCGGGCGCCGGGGAGCCCACGGCCCCCGCGGAGCACGCGGGCGGCGGGGGCTCCGGCGGGGGCTCAGGCCCCGCGACGGACGACGACGGCGGCTGCGGCTGCAGGGCGGCCGGCGCGGCGGCGCCAGGCGGCAACGCGGCCGCCGCGCTGCTCATGGCGGCGGCGGCCTGGCGAGCCTCACGACGGCGCCGTCGGCCCTGCCCGTCGACCCCACGACCGGCGACCCCTCGTTGATCCAGTAGATCGCGTCGCCGTCGACCGCGATCGCCCCCGGGTTGAGCTGCCCCCTGGCCAGCGTGCACGCGCCAGAGCGGCACGCGCTGCCGGGCGGGGCGTCGCGGGGCAGCACGTTCACCGTGCCCTGAATACGGTTGGTCCAGTAAACCCGGCGCTCGTCGAGCGCGATGCCGTACGGGCCGGGCGCGTCGAGGTCCCGGAAGATCACATCGCGCGTGGCGCCGTCCAGCGAGGCCCGCACGACCTCGCCCTCGAAGTTCACCCAGAACACCTCCGCCGGGTTCTCCGCGTCGAGCGCGACCCCGTACGGCTTCCGTTCCCCGGCGCCCACGCTCACGATCTCGGAGGAGCTTCTCTTCTTGCACTGGACCGAGCCGTTCGCGGCGTCGTTCTCGGCGCTGTCCTGGCCGATATCGGTCCAGCAAACGACGTTGTTCGCCGCGGCCATGCGATTGGCGCGGTGGGTATCGGCGAGCGTCCCGGGAGCCGGCTCGTCCCGCGGGTCCAGCATCGCGAAGCCCACGCGCCCGAGCGCACCGCCGTCGGGGAGCTGCGTCCAGAACAGGCTCTCGCCGTCCATCGCGAGCGCCTCCAGGCTGCCCGAATGGCCCAGTTGCTCCGCGTTCAGCCAGGGTCTGGCGTTGCCGCCGCCAGGGCTCCACCGCATCAGCGCCGTCGCGGCCGCGCCGGCGACACCGCGGTTCGTCCAGAAGACCTCGTCGCCTTCTCCGAGCGCGAGGTGGCGTGGCACGGCCTGCTTCGACGCGATCGTCTCCGGCGGGCCGCCCGCGCGCGCGACCCGCTTCACGGCGCCGTCGACGTTGGGCTCCAGGGCCTCGTGTTCATCGCTCAACGTGCCTTGCTCGGTCCAGAGCACGCCGCCCTCGCTCACCGCCAGGGCGATCGGGCTCCGCTGCCGCGCGGCCAGGACGACCGGCCGGTCCTCGTCCGCAGGGCAGAGCGGCTGGGCGATCTGCTTCGGGGGGCACGACGGCGTGACCGGTGAGACGACCACGCCGAGCCGGGCCAGCCGCCCGGGCGAGCAGAGCGCCTTCGGGAGCGCGATCCGCCCGTCGTCGCGCCTGCGCCAGCCGAAGTCGCTCTCCGCGTCGAGCGGCACGAAACACCCGGCAGCGCCGCAAGCGCCGTCTCCCTCGGTCGCGATCGCGATGTTCACGTCGCCGTCGCGCGCCGCGATCGTGCAGTCTGCCGGATCGAGGTCGCCGTCCTCGACCGGAGACACGCGCTGGAAGCACTTCGCCGCCTCGAAGCAGGCGTGGTGCAGGACGTCCTGCTCCGCGTAGTCGGGCAGGCTCGCCGCGCTCACGCGGCGCTCCCCGCACGCCGCGGCGGCGCACGCGGGGTCGTCCGGACATGCGCCCGCAACGTCGGGCTCGCGCGCCTCGCCTCCTTCCGCGTCCAGGCTGCACAGGAAATGCAGCGGCACCCAGAGCGTCGCCACGCGGTCCTCGGGGACGGTCGTGAGCACCGTGTGCTCCACGCGGATCCGCTTGCCCAGCAGCGCCCGCACGCGGATGCGGATCTCCCGGCTCGGGTCCTCGGAGACCAGGAGCCCCCGTGTCCCGGGGAGCTGGAAGCGGTTCGGGCCGAGCTCCTTGAGATCATTGACGAGGACGGGGTTGCCGTCGGACAGGACGTCCATCTCGATGTGATCGAGGTCCTTGGGCACGGCCATGTCCGTCTGGACGGCCACCATGAGCTCCCCCAGGGCCGGCGCCGTGCACCCCGCCGAGGCGACCGCGAGCGCCGCCGTCGACCCGAGGAACGACCAGGAGCAGCGCCTCACCAGCGGCCTCCGAACGCGGTCGGGCGCGAGTCCCCGAGGGAGCCACCGATCGGCGTCGCCGTCTCGGGCTTGATCAGGAGGCCTCCCACCACGGCCGCCGCGACGATCAGCGCGGCGCCGGTGAGCCACGCCCACACCGGCACGCCACCGGTCCGCTCGACCGGCGTCAGGCCGACGCGCACGCTGCTCAGCGCCTCGTCCTGGATCACGATCTCCGCCTCGTACGGCACCATCCCCGGCGCCGTCACCCGCAGCGCGTGGCGGCCGCTCGGCACGGCGCCTTCCCACCGCCCCTGGCCCACGGGCTTGCCGTCGAGCGCGATCCGGTCGCCCGGCGACGCGAGCACAGACAGCCTCCCGGCGTGGACCTGCGGCTCCAGCCGGACCTCGAGGCGCAGCTCGTCTCCAGGGCTCACCCGCTCCACGCGGACGTGCTCCTTGAAGCCGGGCTTGACGACATGGATGCGCCTCGTCCCGGAATCGACGGTCACCTTGCCCGAGAGCGGCGTCTTCCCGATCAGCTCGCCGTCGATCGTCACCGCCGCGCCGCGCTCGCTGACCGCGAACTCCAGGCTGCCGACAGCGCTCATGGCGCTCCGCTCGAGGTCGGCGATCTTCGCCCAGTCGGCCGGGAGCAGGACGCCGCGGTCCTCCTGCTTCAGCTTCTCCACGAGCGTGAGGACCTGCCGGTACCGGTGCATCCTGGAGGTGCAGACGACCATGTTCCAGAGGAGACGCACGTCCTTCGAGCTCTCGTAGGCATGCTGGAACTTGATGAACGCGTTGGCGAAGTCGCCATTGCCAAAGAGCCTCTTGCCGAGCTCGTAATCGTCCCTCGCCTTCCCGGTCAGCGTGTCGGCGAGCGGCGCCGGAGGCGCCTCGGCCGGCGGCGAGCCCTGGGCGGGCGCAGGGGCCGCCGGCGAGCCCTGGGCGGGCGCAGGGGCCGCCGGCGAGCCCTGGGCGGGCGCAGGGGCCGCCGGCGAGCCCTGGGCGGGCGCAGGGGCCGCCGGCTGCGCAGCCGCGCCGGCGGCCGGTGCCAGCGCCGAGAGGGCGACCGCGGACACGAGCCGCGTCGCCAGCCTACGTGAACGCATCGATGCCTCGTCCGGTGAGAGAGGTGCCGTCGGTCGGAGACCGGTGATCCCTATCTCATTTGAGCTGGAGCTCGAAGGGATTCGAGCCTTCGGGCGGCGACGGCGCCTTCGGGGGCGCAGACACCGGCGCCGCGCTCGGCGCGCTCGTGGGCGCGGCGGCGCGGCGGCGCGGCTGCGGTGCCGGCGCGGGTCGCGCCGCCGCACCGGTCGGCGTGAGGTCCGGGGAGACCGACGGCAGCGGCGCGACCGCCTGGACCGTGGGCTGCGGCTCCGGCGCGATGGGCAGGTTCGCCTCGCCGCCTGCCGCCTGCTGCCCCGCGCGCCGCGGGGCCGCGCTGTCGTGCGGGACCGGCGCAGGCGGGACGACCGCGGCCGCCTGCTGCGCCGGGCGGTCTGCCGGCACGCGCGCGCCGTCGCGCAGCGCGACCGCCGCCCAGATCGCGAGCGCGGACGAGGCCATCGCGGCCGCGCCGAGCGCCACCCGGAGGGTCGTCCGGCGCGGCGCCGGCTGCGCGGGCGTGCGCGCGATCACGCGCGTCGTGGGCAGGAGGCTCGCCATCGGACCGGGCGTGTCGCTCCGGCTGCTGTCCGCCCCGGACCCCGACGTCGACGCGGCGGCGCCGGGCCGGGACGGCTCCGGCGGCGCCGCGAGGATCCGCGCGGCGCGGTCGGCGCGCTCCTGCCCGCCCGCCGACGCGAAGGGCACCAGCGCGAGCGCCAGGTCGGCCACGGTCTGCGGCCGCTGCGCCGGATCCTTCTGCAGGCAGTGGAGGATCACCCGCTCGAGCTCCCGCGGGATGTCGCTCCTGAGCGCGCTGGGCGGGACCGGCTCCGCGCTCGCGACCATGAGGATGAGCTCGGCGAGCGCCAGCGCCTCGAACGGCGGCCTGCCGACGAGCAGCCGGTACAGGATCGCCCCGAGCGCCCAGATGTCGGAGCGCGCGTCGACCGAGCGCGACGACCGCATCTGCTCCGGCGGCATGTACACGGGCGAGCCGAGCATCTCCCGCGTCTGCGTCAGCGCGGCGGCGCCGCCCTCGCTGCCCGGCAGCTCCTTCGAGATCCCGAAATCGAGCACCTTGATGAGCTTCGCCCCGCCGGGCGCCGCCGTGAGGAACAGGTTCGCGGGCTTGAGATCGCGGTGCACGATGCCGGCGGCGTGCGCCTCGGCCATGGCCACGCAGGCCTGAAGGACGTAGTCGGCCGCCTCCGTGACGCCGAGCGGGCCGCGGGCGCGGAGCACCTCGGAGAGATCGTCGCCCTCCAGGTACTCCATCACGATGTACGGGACGCCCGACCCGAGCTCGCCGACGTCGAGCACCCGCACGACGTGCTCGCCCTTGAGGCGCGCCGCCGCGCGCGCCTCGCGCAGGAACCGCTGCATCAGCGCCGGGCTGTCGTCGCAGATCAGGAGCTTGATCGCGACGCGATGCGGAAGAAACAGGTGGCTGGCCGCGACCACCATCCCCATGCCGCCCCGGCCCAGGACGCGATCGACCCGGTACTTGCCCGCGATCACATCTCCTTCGACGACGGGTGCGTTCATCCGTGCTCCGCGCTGCGCGCGCCGGCCTGCGGGCGGCCCTCACCCGCGCCTGCGGTGGTCGATGGTAGCACACCCGCGCGCCGCCCCGTCCAGAGGCGGCCCCCGCGACGCATGGAGCGCCGCGCCAGGGCCGGTCACGACCGCGGGCGGGCGCTCGCACCGCACACAATCGACGCGGGCGGGCGGTACGCTGCGGCCATGATGTTCTCCCCTCGAACCCTCTCGACGGCGGCAGGCGCGCTCGCGCTGCTCGTTCAGGCCGCTTGCGGCGGCGCGGTGATCATGGACGGCGGCGGGGGCGGCGCAGGCGGCGCGGACAGCACGAGCGGCCCTGACGCGACGACCACCTCGGTCGGACCCTGGCCCCCGACGTCGGCCGACCCTGCGACCACGACGTCGGCCGGCCCTGCGCCCACGACGTCGGCCGGCCCTGCGCCCACGACCTCCGGCGGCGCCACGCCGGGGGCGAACGCGATCGTCTTCGGCGACTCGACCGTGACCTTCCGTATCTCCAGCCTGGCCCTGTCCTGCAGCGATCCCGACGCGACCCCCCCGCACTCGCCCTGCAGCGACCGGTGGGAGCTGGAGCTCCGCATGCCCGCGTCGATGTTCGTCGTGGGCGAGGTGGACACGGCGAGCGGCGATCTCTCGGTCTACGGGACGTCGTTTCGCGCGGATTGCAGCACCGCGGGGGCGACCACCGGCGGCGGCGGCACGGGGTTCGGCAGGATCACCATCACGGCGATCGACGCGACCTCGGTCGCCTTCGAGCTCTCCGACGTGGGCTCCCTGCTCCTCGACAGGGACCCGAACGGCCGCTACGTGGCGACCCGCTGCGCCGAGTGATGGGCGTCCGCCGCCGGGCGAGCCGCCCCCGGTCGCGGAGAGGCGATGGGCGACTCGCTCGCTCGGGTGAGCAACACCGGGATCGAGGAGCTCCGATCCGCCTCGATCGAGCCTGACGCGTCACTCCCGGATCACCGCTGCTCTCCCTGCTCGCCGCGCAGGAACGCGAGCGTCGCGCGGGCGAACGGCTCCTTCCACGCGCCGAAGATGGGGGCGTGCCCGCTGTCCGGCAGGAGCCACAGGCAGGACCGCGGGATGGCGCGGTGCATCTCGAGCGCGATCTCGGCCGGATAGAGGGGATCGCGATCGCCGTGCACGATCATCGTCCGCGCCGTGATGGTCGACAGGTGGGGGGGCGTGAAGCTCATGTCGTCGTGGCTCGCCGCGAAGAGCCGCGGCTGCCGCCACAGCGCCCGGATCTGCGCGTCGCCGAGCTTGTGGCGGCGCCTCATCTCCTCCCATTCCTCGGCCGACCGGCCCTCGTCGGTCATGTGGCGCATGATCGCCCTGGCCTGCTCGGGGAAGTACGGCGTCGCGGACACGAGGACCATCGACTCGACGCGCTCCGGCTGCTGCGCGGCGAGGTGCAGGAGGCACTTGGCGCCGAAGCTGAGGCCCACGGCGCGGAAGGTCTTCACGCCCAGCGAATCGAGGAGGGCGAAGACGTCGAGGGCGCACTGGCGAATGGTGAGGGAGCCGGCCGGGTTGGTCGACCGGCCGTGCCCGCGCAGGTCGGGGGCGATGACCGTGTGATCACGCCCGAGCGCCGCGAGGTCGAACGCGTGAGCCCAGTCGCCGCTCGACCCGGTGAAGCCGTGGAGCAACACGAGCGGCGGCCCTTCGCCGCGAAGCTCGTAAGCCATCTCGATGCCGTTGACAGACGCAGTGCGCGCGGTGTGGTGATGAACGGACGCTGTCTCCATCGCCATTCGCTCCTCCGATCGATCGAGCCGCGGGAAATCCGCGGTCGGATGCGGACGAGCTGTAAGCGGAAACGTTTTGACTTGATAGCTTGGCCCTCCACGCCTAGAATGCGACTCGGCTGTTGAGGGGACAGCCGATCCGGCGCGGTGCGGCGACGCCAACGCGACGAGATGAGACGCGCTGCGCTGAACGGAAGCTCAGCATCTGTCGGCGTGGCCGTCACGGCGAGCGCCGGGAGGTGAGCCGCGCAGCGCGCGCCCGTCAGCCCCCGAAGAGAGGGCGCAGGAAGTCGTCCGCCTCGCGGAGGATGCGTGGAATCGAGGCCACGAGCTCGTGGCCGTCGTCCACCTCGACGAGGCGGACATGCCGCTTCCCCGCCGCGAACTCGCGCGACAGTGCGACGTCCACGACCTCGTCGTGCACGCCGTGGACGATGAGCGTGGGCACCCGCACGTCGGGCCAGCCCCCCGAGCGATCATCCACCTCGGCTGCGTCGACGGCGAAGCCGAAATCCACCCGGGATCGGCGCTTCTCCGCGTGGTCGTCGACCTCGAGCCAGCCCCGCTCCTCCCACGCCCGGAAGCCCTCCTCGCCGAGCCGCTGCCGCCATCGCTCCATGATCCGGAACGCCGGCGCGAGCAGCACGAGCGCGCACACGCGCGCGTCCTCCGCGGCGACGCGGGACGCGGTGAGCCCCCCGAGGCTCGATCCCATCAGCACGGCGCGGTCTCGCTCGCCGCCGATCGCCCGCTTCACGGCGTCGATCATCGCGCTCAGGCGCAGGCGCTCGAACGAGGGCACGCGCAGGTCGAGCCGCTCGACGGCGACGCCGCGCCGCTCGAGGTGCGCGGCGATCTGGACGCCCTTGGTCGAGCTCGGGCCCGAGGCGAAGCCGTGCAGGTAGAGCCAGCGCGGGCCGGCGGCGGAGGGCGTTGTCGTCGTCATGCGGGTACGGGAGCCTAGGACGATCCCGCCCTCGCGTACGCGCCTTCCGCTCGGGGAGGGCGGTGCGGTATGAAGCGCCAGGAAAGCCCATGATACGCCCCGCCACCGCCGCCGACATCCCGACCATCGCCCGCCTCATCCGGATGCTCGCCGAGTACGAGCGGCTCGCGCACGAGGCCGTCTTCGACGAGAGAGAGCTCGAGGCGAACCTCTTCGGCCCGAGGCCGGCCGCCGAGGTCGTCCTCGCCGAGGCGGAGGGGACCGCGGTCGGCTTCGCGCTCTTCTTCCAGAGCTTCTCCACCTTCCTCGGCAAACCCGGGATCTACCTCGAAGACCTCTTCGTGCTGCCCGAGCACCGCGGAGCAGGCCACGGCAAGGCCCTCCTCGTGCACCTGGCGAAGCTCGCGGTGGAGCGCGGCTGCGGGCGGTTCGAGTGGTCCGTGCTCGACTGGAACGAGCCCGCGATCGGCTTCTACCGGAGGCTCGGCGCGATGCCGATGGACGAGTGGACCGTCCACCGCCTCACCGGCGAGGCGCTCGCCCGGCTCGCGCACGGCTGACGAGCTCGCTCGCGAGGTACCAGCCCCCGACAGCACGATGCGGTCGCGCCGGATAGGATCGCCCGCGGACGCCCTCTACGATGGCGAATAGCTCTCAGGGGCAGGCTCGGTCGGAGGGTTTCTGATGGATGCGCAGGAGCAGTGCAGGACCAGCGAGTTCGAGTTCGATATCGGCGTCTTCAACCTCGACGAGAGCGGCCTCGACGCGCAGCCCTTCGGGATCATCCGGCTGAACCGGGAAGGCGCGGTGCTCTCCTACAACCTGTACGAGGAGCGACACGCGCGCCGGAAGCGACATGAAGTCGTCGGAAAGAATTTCTTCACCGACATCGCGCCCTGTAGCCGGGTGAAGAAGTTCTACGGTCGCTTCCTGGTCGGGGTCGAGCAACGCGAGCTCAACGCCACCTTCGGCTTCGTGTTTCACTTCCCTCACAAGACAAGGCACGTGGACGTCTCGCTGTTCTACAAGCCGGCCGCGCTCCAGCAAGACGACACGGTCTGGGTGATCATCCGCGGCTAAGGCGACAGATGGGTTGAGCCGCCGCCAGGCCAACCCCTCCCCTCGGCCCTGCTCGTGGCGGCGCAGCGGAGCAGCACGGGGTGCTGCCACAGCAGCAGCGGCCGCCGGCCGTGCCTCCCCGGGCGCGGTCCGCCGGTGCTCCTCCACGAACGCGCGTCCAGCGCCGCCAGGGCGGCCCCGCGCTCCGCGGGTCGTGGCACGACGGTTGCGTGAACGGTCGCCCCAGGCCTCCAGATGTCCTCCAACAACCTCACCGGGCTCGGCGTGCTGCGCCACCGGAGCTTCGCGTTCTACCTCGCGGCCAGGCTGCTCTCCGCGATCGCGGTCCAGGTGCAGAGCGTCGCGATCGGCTGGCAGGTCTACGCGCTCACCGGCGACGTGTTCGACCTCGGCCTCATCGGGCTCGCCCAGTTCGCGCCCTTCTTTGCCCTCATCCTCTTCGCCGGCCAGGTGGCGGACCGGTTCGACAGGCGCCACATCATCTCGGTCGGCCTCGCCGCCGAGCTGCTCTGCTCCGCGCTGCTGCTCGCGTTCACGCTGTCGGGGCTGCGCGTCGTGTGGCCCGTGTTCGCGGTGCTCGTGCTGTTCGGGAGCGCGCGCGCCTTCATGATGCCGGCGCAGCAGGCGATCCTCATGAACCTCGTGCCGGCGGACAGCTTCGGCAAGGCGGTCGCGATCAGCTCGTCGAGCTTCCACGTCGCCGTCATCGTCGGGCCGACGCTGGGCGGGCTCCTCTACCTCGCCGGGACGACCGTCGTTTACGCGGTCGTCGCGGCGCTGCTCCTCGCCTCCCTCGTGCTCATGGGGCTCACGCGCACGACCCGGCAGGAGCGGCGCTCCGAGCCGTCGTCGTGGAGCACGGTGCTGGAGGGGCTGCGCTTCGTGTGGTCGAGGCCCGCGGTGCTCGGCGCGATCTCGCTCGACCTGTTCGCCGTGCTGTTCGGCGGCGCTGTCGCGCTCCTGCCCGCGTACGCGCGCGACGTGCTCCACGCCGGCCCGACCGGCCTCGGCATGCTCCGCACGGCGCCGGCCGTGGGCGCCGCGCTCACCGCGGGGGTGCTCGCCTTCCGGCCGATCACGCGGCACGTGGGCCGCTGGATGTTCGGCGGCGTCGCGGTGTTCGGGCTCGCCACCATCGGCCTCGGGCAGACCCGGAGCGTCGCCGTCGCGCTCCTCGCCCTCGCCCTCATCGGCGCCGGCGACATGGTGAGCGTCTATATCCGCCACATCCTCGTGCAGTTCGAGACGCCGGACTCCATCCGAGGGCGCGTGAGCGCGGTCAACGCCGTGTTCATCGGCGCGTCCAACGAGCTCGGCGAGTTCGAGTCCGGGCTCAGCGCCCGCTGGCTCGGCCTGCTCCCCGCCATCTTCCTCGGCGGCAGCGCCACCCTCGTCGTCGCGGCGCTGTGGGCCCTCGGCTTCCCCGTGCTCAGCCGCATGGACCGCTTCCCGCACGCGAAGCGCGACGTCGACGAGACCGTGGACAGGCCCGCGACGCCGGAGGCCGCCGCCGCGACGTGAGCTGTCGACCGGCGCCGCCGCCCCCTCCGCAGGACCGGCGCTACTCCGTGCGGAGCGCCTCGATCGGGTCGAGCCGCGCGGCGCGCCAGGCCGGATAGAAGCCGAACAGGACGCCGATCGTGGCCGAGAGCCCGAGGCCGAGGACGATCGACCAGACCTCGACCTGGAAGGCCCAGCGGCCGACCAGCTTCGCGAGCAGCGCGCCGGCGAGCCAGGAGAGGCCCACGCCGGCGAGCACGCCGAGCACGCCGCCGAGCAGCGAGACGGCCGCCGCCTCGAACAGGAACTGCAGCAGGATCGCGCGGGGCGAGGCGCCGACAGCGCGGCGAATACCGATCTCCCGCGTCCGCTCGGTCACGGTCACCAGCATGATGTTCATGATGTTGATGCCCCCGACGATCAGCGCGACGACGCCGGTGCTGAGCAGCAGCATCTTGATGATGTCGAGGACGAGCTGCTCCTGGCCGTGGCTGTCCTTGTCCTCGATCTTGAAGTTCTTGACCCCGTGGTGGCGTCGCTGGAGCGTCGCGTCGATGATGCCGCGGAGCGCTGCGAGCGGCGCGCGCACCGAGACGACCGGATCCTGCCGCACGTAGATGCGGTCGGTCTTGTGCGACGGCGAGAACAGCGCGTCGTAGGTGGTCTCGGGGACGAGGACCTTGCGGTTCCAGATGTTGGTGCTGTCCGTGGAGCCGAGGATGGGCCGGTCCTTCAGCACGCCGATCACGGTCCACACGTGCCCGTCGGCCGTCATGTGGAGGGCCTCGCCGCCGACGGCGCGCGAGGGAGGGCCGCCGAAGAGGTCGGCCCAGACCTCGTGGCCGACGACGCACACGCGCCGCCGATCCGCGAGATCGTCCTCCGTGAGGAACCGGCCCGCCGCGAGCTCGAGGTCGTAGAGCGAGGGGGCCGCGGGCGCGGCGCTCACCAGCGAGATCCGCTTCTTCTTGTCGCCGGCGCGGGCCTCGGTCGCGCGCAGCGACTCGCTCATGGACGAGGCGCCGCCGAGGGCGCGCGACGCGTCGAGCGCGCGGGCGTCCGCCCGCGAGAGGTCGCGCCGGGTGCGGCGCCGGTCCTGGATGCTCACCTCGGCGGGGTGGATCTGGATGAGATCGGCCTCGACGGCCTGCTGGCTCGCCCGGAGGAGCGCCTCCTCGCCGCCCGCGAGGAGCGAGGCGAGGAGCACGATCGAGCCGGTGCCGATGATGATGCCGAGCAGCGTGAGCGCGGCGCGGGTGCGGTCGGCCACGACGGCGCGCGCCGAGTGGAGGAGGTCGCCGAGCCTCATCGCCGCATCGCCGCCACCGGGTCGAGCCGGCCCGCGCGCCGCGCCGGCAGCCACCCGAAGACGACCCCCACGCCGGAGGAGACGACGAGCGCCGCGACGACGGCCGATACCGAGACCGCGCCGACCCAGCCCGGGGTGAAGCGGCGGATGACCGCCGAGGCGAGCTCGGCCGTGAGCCCGCCGCCGAGGACGCCGAGCAGGCCGCCGAAGCCGGAGAGCAGCGCCGCCTCGCACAGGAACTGCGCGCTGATGTCGCGCGGCGCCGCGCCGAGCGCCTTGCGGATGCCGATCTCGCGCACGCGCTCGGACACGCTGACGAGCATCATGTTCATCACGCCGACGCCGCCGATGAGCAGCGCGACGCCCGCGATGAGGCCGACGATCGCCTTCATGATCGCGAACATGGACTCGAACTGCTTCATGATGCTGCTGAAATCGAGGAGGGTGAAGTCGTCGACGCCGTGGTGGCGCTCGACCAGGAGCGCGTTGAGGATGCGCTTCACCGGGTCGTTGTTGCGGGGGTCGTCGGTCTTGATGACGACGACCGCCGAGGTGCTCACGGTCGGCTCGACGTCGGCGGCGGTGTCGATCGGCGTGACGAGGAGATCGACCCAGTTGAAGCCGAAGTTGACGCCCAGGCGATCGCTCTCGGCCAGCACGCCGATGACGCGGCAGCGCAGGGAGCCGACCGTGACCCAGCGGCCGATCGGGTCGCCGCGCCAGAGCCGCGAGGCGAGCTTGGGGCCGGCGACGCAGACCCGGGCGCGGCGGCGGTCCTCGTCGTCGGTGAACGCGCGGCCGCGGCCGACGCGCATCCGGAAGGCGCGGAGGAAGCTGCTGTCGGCGGCGACGAGGTCGGTGCGGTCCTCCTTGCCCTCGTCGGAGGTCACGTCGCGCGAGCCGAGCATGGCGTACATCGTGTGCTCGGCGACGTGCGGGACGCCGAGCGCGAGCCGGTCGCGGTCCCTGCGGGTGAAGCCGGTGACGTACATCGACTTCTTGCGCTCGGCGCGCTCCGGCACCTTCGGGACGATGAGGATGAGCCGCGCCCCGCCGAGGTCCTCGATGCCGCGGCTCAGCGTGAGCAGGCCGCCCTCGGCGAGCGAGGTCATGAGCACGATGGCGAAGGCGCCGAGGGTGATGCTGAGGACGGTGAGCAGCGACCGCAGCTTGTGCGCCGTGAGCGCCTTCGCGGCGATCGCGAGGTAGACGGCCCACCTCACATCTTGGTCTCGTTCTCGGCCGCCGAGGGCGGGTTGATGAGCACGCGGGCCCCCTCCTCGACGCCGCTCTTGACCTCGACCTCGCGGTCGTTGCGGGCGCCGAGCGCGACCTCGACCTTCTCGGTGGTCTGCTTGCCGTCGGGCCCGTCGACGACGCGCGTGACCATCTGCTTGCCGCTCTCCTCGGTGACGGCCTCGATCGGCAGGGAGACGACGCCCGGCCGGCTGTCGAGCCGGATGCGCACGTCGGCGGTCATGCCGGGCTTGATGAGCTCGTCGACCTGGAGGAGCTCGGCCTCGACGGGGAAGACGTCGACCTGGCGGTCCTCGAGCTTCACCGAGGCGGGCGCGATCTTGGTGACCTTGGCCGTGTACGTCTTGCCGGGCAGGGCGTCGAGCGTCAGCGTCGCCGGCTGGCCGAGCGCGACCTTGGCGACGTCGATCTGGTTGAGGTCGACCTTCACGATGAGCGTCGAGAGGTCGGCCACGGTGAGCAGCGCCTTGCCGTCGAAGGTCGACTCGACGCCCGGGGTCACGACCTCGCCGGGCTCGATGTTGCGCTGGATCACGGTGCCGTCGAGGGGCGAGGAGATCTTCGTGTACCGGAGCCGGTCCTTCGCGGCGTTCAGCGCGACCTCGCCGAGCCGGACGGCGATCTGCTTCGCGGCGAGCTCGTGCTTCGCGAGGTCGAGCTCCTCCGACGGGATGACGCTGGCCTCGACGCCGGCGGACCGCCGCGTGACGACGCGCTGGGCGTAGCCCGCGGCGGCCCTGGCCTGGGCGAGCTCGGCCTCGGCGCGGGCGACCTCGCGCTCGTAGTCGGTGGGGTCGAGCACGAGCAGGAGCTGATCCTTGGCGACCCGGGCGCCCTCGTCGGCGAGCACCTCGGCGACCTGGCCGGCGACCTTGGACTTCAGCTCGACCTTCTCGCGGGCCTCGATGCGCCCTGTCTCGAGGATCTCGACCGCGAGGTCACCGCGCCTGGCGCTCACGACGAGCGCGGGGTCGATGGGCGGGGGGCCGCCGCGGGTCAGCGCGACGGCGCCGGCGCCCACCCCGGCGAGCGCCAGGGCGCCGACGAGCCACGCCCAGAGCCGCCGCCGCCGCGGCCGGGCGCTCACGAGGCACCTCCGGGCTGCGCCGGCGGGCCGGGCGGCGACGGCGGGCCGGACGGCGGCGCCGGGTCGGGCTGCGGCGCCGGCACCTCGGCGCGCCGCCCGCGGGGGCCGGTGTCCTCGACGATGGCGCCGTCGCGGAAGGTGATGACGCGGGTGGCGTAGGCGGCGATGGACGGGTCGTGGGTGACGACGATGACCGTCATCCCCTGCGCGTGCAGGGCGCAGAAGAGCTCCATGACCTGCCGGGTGGTGGCGGAGTCGAGCGCGCCGGTCGGCTCGTCCGCGAGGAGGAGCGGCGGCTCGTTGACGATGGCGCGGGCGATGGCGACGCGCTGCTGCTGGCCGCCCGAGAGCTGGTTCGGGAGGTGGTGCGCGCGGTCGTCGAGGCCGACGCGGGCGAGGGCGCGCGCGGCCCGCTCCCGCCGCTCGGACGGGCGGACGCCGGCGTAGACCATGGGCAGCTCGACGTTGGCGAGGGCGCTGTCGCGCGGCAGGAGGTTGAACGACTGGAAGACGAACCCGATCTTCCGGTTGCGGAGCCGCGCGAGCTCGACCTCGTCGAGCTCCTCGACCGGCTCGTCGTCGAGGAGGTACCGGCCGCCGGTGGGCCTGTCGAGCGTGCCGATGACGTTGAGGGTCGTCGACTTGCCCGACCCCGAGGCGCCCATGATGGCGACCATCTCGCCCCGGGAGAGCTCCAGGGAGACCCCGCGGAGCGCCTGCACCTCCACCTCGCCCATCCAGTAGGTCTTGGTGATCGCCTCGAGCTTCACGAGTGGAGCCATGGGGTTCTGGGGCGGTGGCCGTCGCGCTGCCCGCGACGGCGGCCAGCGTACGCATGATCCCGGTTCGCGCGACGCGCACCTGAACGTTCGGGGCGGGTCGTTGATGCCGCGCCGGACAGCGCACCGCGGCAGCCGGCGGACGAGCCGAGGCGTAAGCGAAGCGCGGCACCGAAGCAACCGCAGCGCACGGGCGCCGCGACCGGAGGACCGGACGAGGCGCGGCTCCGCGGGCGACGAGGCGCGGCGCCGCGGGCGACGAGGCGCGGCACCGCGGGCGACGAGGCGCGGCGCTACAGGCCCGACGTCTCGACGAGCGCCAGGATGACGGCCCCGACGCCGTACGAGATGTCGTCGCGGAGCTCGACCGCCGCGTAGTCCTCGAGCTTGCCGACCGACGTGGGCCCGGAGATGCCGGTGACGACGGGGCGGCCCGACCCATCCGTCTCGATGCGCGAGCGCACGCCGGCCAGGGCGCTGTCGATCGCGGGGCGCACCGAGGCGTCGAGGAAGCCGTGGCGCAGGCCGCGCGCGAGCCCGGCGGCGAAGAGGGCCGTCGCGCTCGTCTCCAGGTAGATCTCGCCGGGGCGGTTCATGATCGTCCACCACAGGCCGGTGTCCGGGTCCTGCGCGTCGAGCACCGCCGCGACCTGCCGGTCGAGCGCCCCGGCCACCGCCTCGTCGCGCTCGCCGCGCGCCGCGCGCACGCGCAGGTACTCGTAGCCGGCCGCCGTGACCCAGGCGTTGCCGCGCGCCCAGTACACGTCCGGGTCCTGGGGCGCCGCCCAGTTGTACGCGTGCCGGAAGAGCCCCGGCTCGTCCTGGAGGAGCGAGGCGAATATCTGGAATTGATTGGAGAATTCGTCGAGCGGCCGCGCGTCGCCGGAGCGCTCGCCGGCGCGGACGAGCACGTTGCCGAACATGAACAGCGAGTCGACCCAGAGCGTGGGCTCGAACAGCGGCGACACGCCGAGGTGGCTGATGCCGCCCTGCTCGGTCCGGCGCGCCTCCTCGTCGAGGTAGCGGAGCGCGTCGTCGACGATCGCGCCGTAGGGCGCCGCGCACGTCTCCTCGTGGAGCGCGAGCGCGGCGACGGCGGGCGGGCAGCGGTCGCTGATCGTGATCTCGTAGCCGTACTCGAGGTGATGGTCGATGTAGCGCCGGTAGTAGTCGCGGTACGGGACGTGCTGCGTGACCCGGTAGAGGTCGACAAGCGCGAGCATGACCGTGCCCTCGCCCCAGTCCCACGGGAGCGACTCGGCCGGGTGCTCGGCGATCCAGCGGTCGGCGACGGCGCGCGCCAGCGCGACGCTCTCGGAGCCGGGGGCGCGCTCGAGCGCGAAGGCGTCGCCCGCGGACGGCGGGGTCGGGGTGCACGCCCCGGAGCCGGCCGGGTCGCCCGAGCAGCCCATGGCCGCGAAGGCGCTCGCGGCGGCCGCGACGGCGAGCAGCGCGCGGGGGCGCGACGCCAGCGCGCGGAGGCGCGACGACAGCGCGGGCGGGGCATGAGGGGCTGCGATCCGCATCTCACTCCTCCACGGCGACGCCCGTCGCGTCGGGCGCGGTGACCCGGGGGGCGCCGTCGACGAGCACCTGCGTGCCCCGGGCCATCAGCGCGAACGGCCGCTCGCCCTCGATCCGCAGCACCACGAACTCGGCGTCGGTCTCGAGGACCTGCCCGCCGGGCAGCGTCACCTCCCCCGGCGCGCCCTGGCTCCTCAGGACCGCGACGTCCGTCCAGCCGTCGCCCTCGATCTGCCACGCGACAACGCCGGGCGCCGCATCGAGCGGCGCCGCCTCGAGGGGCGCGTCCGGACCGGCGTCCGCGCCGACCTTGTACGGCAGGAGCACCGCCAGGAACCCCGGCGCCTCGGCCGCGACGGCCGCGTCGATGACGGCGTGGTCGGCGGCCTTCCGGTCCTGCTCGAACTCGTGCACGTGCGGCGCGGCGAGGGGCGTGTACGGCGGCTCCACGACCTCGAGCCCAGGCGCCGTGGACTGCACGCGCACCTCGACCCCCGCCCGCGTCCGCTCCCAGCGCGCGCCGTCGGCGAGGCGCTCGAAGGTGCCGCCGGAGGTGAGCCCCGCGTAGCCGTGCAGCCGCCACGCGTGCGCGCGGGCCGCCGGGTGCGTCGTCGCGAGGCGATCGCCGACGACGAAGTAGCGGCCGTCGACGAAGGCGACGGAGCGCTCGACGTGCGTGTCCTGGTAGTCCTGGTGCGCCTCGGCGTACTCGACCGCGTCGCCGTCATGGGTGTTCCGGATCCAGGCGTCCGCGTCGCCGAAGTTGTTGAAGAGCCCCTTGTCGGGCGCGGACCTGCCGTCGATGAGGACCACGTTGTGCGACGGCGACTGGCTTGTCTTCGCGTTGTCGAGCGCGTCGGGCTTGTAATAGCCGGGGTCGATCAACAGGTATTCTCCGTAGGCGGCGAGCGAGAACGACGTGCCGTCCACGTGGTCGTGGACCGCCTTGCGCGCCGAGCCGTGCTCGGCGACGAGCAGGAGCCAGCGCGCCTCCTCGCCCCAGTCCGAGCGGAACACCGCGTTGCCCGCGTCGGGGAAGAAGCGCGTGAGCTGCGGCGGCGCCTCGGCGGCCACCGCGTCGTCGACGTAGACGAGGTGGTGGGCGATGAGGTCGATGCCGAACTCCATGCTGTGGGGGCTCTCGCGGTTCTGCTCCCAGTCCCAGCGATGGGCCCCGCTGCCGCCGAAGGAGGTGAGCAGCGAGCTCCCGTTGAACGGGGTGAACACGCCGTCGTCGAGCGGAGGACGGTTGCCCCAGGGGAGCCGCAGCGTGAGCGACCAGTCGACCGCCTTCGTGAAGAGCCCGCCGCGCAGCGGGGGCTCGAACGTGGCCTGTTCGCCGTCGACGCAGCCGTGCCCCGTCCAGGGGTCCTCGTCGGAGCGGGTGCGGCAGTCGCGCGCGAACGACAGGGACCCATCGAGGGCGTTGTCCAGCGCGATGAAGAGCGCCGCTGTCGGCCCCCAGGCAAACCCGGAGTAGTACGGGCCCTCGGAGACGCCGCCGTCGGGCTGCACGTACTGGCCGTTCTCGCCCCAGAGGTAGTCGAGCTCGGAGATCGACCAGTTCCACCACGTCCCGGCCGCCGGGTGCCCGGGGAACGCGAGCGCCGCATAGGCGATCGCGTCGGCGGTCCGGATCGGGTGGTTGTTCTGCGCGGGGCGGAGCAGGAGATCGCGATAGAAGTCTTGCTCGACGTACCTGGCGAAGAGCTGGCCGGTGATCTCGGTGATCTTGCGCTCGGCCTCGATCGACTCGTCCGCCGGGAGCCACGGGGTCGCGCTGAGGAGATCCCAGGCGTTCGTGTATCCCATCAAGGTCTTCGCCATCCGGATGTTGATATCGAGGACGGTGTTCGTGTCCCAGTCGGTCTCGAGGCGGCGCAGGAACTCGCGCGCCTTGTCGGCCGCCGCCCGATCGTCAAAGGCCCAGGCGAGGAGGGCGTTCGCCTGCGCGGTCGAGGCGTTGTCGCCGTTCGCCAGGTGGTCCCACGAGCCGGGGTCGGGCTCCTCTGCATACGCGCGCTCGGCGCGGCGCTTCAGGGTCTCGAGGATCGAGGCGTAGGGCTCGCGATCGACGCGCGAGCGCAGGAGCTCGCGGTGCTCCGGGCGCGCGAGCAGCCGCGGATGGACGCCGGTGTCCCGCGGCTCGCTCGGCCCGGCGCCGTCCGCGCCGCAGGCGGAGGTCGCGAGCGCGAGCGCCGCGAGCGTCGCGAGCGTCGCGAGCGTCCGGTGGAGAGGGGAGATCGGGAGAGGCGAGCGGTGAAGCCGTGAGCGCATGGAGGGACCGAGTGAGGGCGGCAAGGGAGGAGCCGACGCGCTGGGCAGCGTATCAGCTCGCGCCGACGCGGGTCTGCTCGACGTCTCGCGGGCGTGGGGGCGATCACCTCGCGCCCGTCCATCACGCAGTCCCGGCGCCATCACGCCTCTGACGTCCGGAGCGGCGATCCCGTTGCGTCGGGCGAGCTGAGCAAGAGATCGCGGGGCGCACCGGCGCGGCCCGCGTCGAGCGCGCCGCGGCGCGCCGGGCGTCAGGGCCGAGGCCGCCTGAGCTGGTGCAATCCTGCGCGAGCGTCCGCCTGCTGGGGCAAATCGCGACGCGCGGCGCGGCGCGGCCGCACCGCAAGCGTGGAATCGTCGGCGCGTTGGGCCGTTCCGTGGTGCGGCCTCCCCCTTGCAATGCCCGGGCGCCGCTGGGGGGAATCGAGGAGGTTTGGAATGGCGAACGAGCAGAAGCAGGGAGCAGGCACGCAGGGACAGCAGGGCCGCAGCGAGACCAGCGTTATCCCCGACAAGGACTACAACCTGGTCAGCGTGCTCTACCATGCTCTCCAGGGCGCGGAGACCTACTCGCAGTACGTTCAGGACGCGCAGAAGCAGGGCGACCAGGAGCTCGCCACCTTCTTCAACGAGGTGCGTCAGGAGGAGCTCCGGCTAGCGGAGCGCGCGAAGCACCTCCTCGGGCAGCGGCTGAGCGGCGGTCGCCAGCAGGGAGGCACGCGCGGGAGCGCCTAGCGCGAGCGCTGGTGGAACGGACAAGGCGCCGAGTACGCCGGGGGATCTCAGATCCCTCGGCGTGCCTGGCGCCTTGCTGTTTTCCGCTGCCGGCCGGATCGAGGCGGCCGCCGCCGTGGTATGCGCGATCTCATGTCCCTCCCCAAGCAACCCCGCGCCGTCATCACCGGCGCCGCCTCGGGCCTCGGTCGCGCGCTCGCCCTCGAGCTCGCGGGCCGTCAGGCGAAGCTGCTCCTCGCCGACCTCGATGACGAGGGCTCCCGGGAGACAGCGCGCCTCGTCGCCGCCGCCGGGGGCGAGGCGCACACCGTCCGCTGCGACGTGAGCCGGAGCGACGACGTCGCGGCGCTCGTGGGCGAGGCCGATCGCGCGCTCGGCGGCGTCGATCTCGTCGTGAACAACGCGGGCGTCTGCGCCGGCGGGCAGGTCGGCGAGGCCTCCCTCGAGGACTGGTCGTGGGTCATGGGCGTCAACCTCTGGGGCGTCATCCACGGGTGCCACGCGTTCGCGCCGCGCTTCAAGGAGCAGAAGCGCGGGCATTTCCTGAACATCGCCTCCGCCGCCGGCTTCATCTCCGTGGCCGGGCTCGCCCCCTACTGCGTGACCAAGGCCGGCGTCGTCGCCCTCTCCGAGACGATGAAGCTGGAGCTCGCCCCGCACGGCGTCGGCGTCACGGTGCTGTGCCCGACCTTCTTCAGGACGCAGATCATCGAGCGCGCGCGCGGCGTCGACGCGAAGATGAGGGAGATCGCCGAGAAGCTGATGGGGCGCGAGGGGCTCCAGGCCGATTACGTGGCGCGGCGCGCGATCGAGGCGGTCGACGCCGGCCGCCTCTACGCCGTGCCGCACCGCGACGGGCGCTGGTTCTGGCGGGCGAAGCGGGCGATCCCCGAGCTGCTCCACGAGAGGGTTCTGCCCCGGCTGACGCGTCACCTCTGACCGGAGCGCGCCGCGCCGCCGATCCGGGGCGCGATCCCGTCGCGACGGCGCCGGGCGCGCCCCGGCCGGGCTTGCAGCTTGGTGGCGCCGCCACGTGACCCGTTGTAAACGCGGGGCGTGACCCAGGTGCGCTCGATCTTCGCCCGAGGACTCTTCGCAGATCAGGTCGCCATCGTCACCGGCGGGGGCAGCGGGATCGGCCTCGCGTGCGCCCGCGAGCTCGCGCACCTCGGCGCGAAGGTCGCTGTCTGCGGCCGCAAGCCCGACAAGCTCGAGGCCGCGGCGAAGGCGCTGGAGACGGACGGGATCCCCGGCGACCAGGTGCTCGCCGCGCCCTGCGATATCCGCGAGCCGGAGCAGATCGCCGCCTTCGTCGGCCAGGTCCTGGATCGCTTCGGCCGCGTCGACGTGCTCGTGAACAACGCCGGGGGCCAGTTCCCGAGCCCGGCCGCGGACATGACCCCGAAGGGCTGGGAGGCGGTCGTTCGCAACAACCTGAACGGCACCTTCTTCATGACGCGCGAGGTCGCGCGGCGGGCGATGATCCCGGCGCGGCGCGGCCGCGTCGTGAACGTCACCGCGTCCGTCGCCCGCGGGTTCCCGGGCATGGCGCACACGGGCGCCGCGCGCGCCGGGGTCGAGAACCTGACCCGATCGCTCGCCGTCGAGTGGGCGGCGCTCGGCATCCGCGTCAACGCGGTCGCGCCGGGCAACAACATCCGGTCGAGCGGCACCGCGCAGTACGGCGACGAGCTCCTGGAGCTCGCGCGGCGCGCCACCCCGCTCAAGCGCACCGGCACGCCGGAGGAGGTCTCGCGGCTCATCGTCTTCCTCGCGAGCGACCAGAACGACTTCATCACCGGCGCTGTCTATGGCATCGACGGCGGACAGCCGCTCTGGGGCGACATCTGGGTGATCCCCGAGCCGGAGGGCCCCGGGCCGGAGGGCGCGCCGGGCGCCGCTCCGGAGAGCGCGAGCTGAAGGGGCCGGGCGTGAACTCCCCGCCCCCGTACGCCGGCGAGCAGGCCGGGCCGCAGTCCGCCTCGGGCGCGCTCGTCGACCCCATGACGTCGCCGCCGTCCGCGCCGCCGATGTCCGCGCCGCCGTCCACGCAGCAGCCGGCGGGGCCGCCCATGGCGCCGTCGCTCCTCGGCAGGGCCGCGCAGCGCGTGCGCGGCTACTTCCTCGCGCTCGACCCGAGCTTCCTGTCCGCTGTCGCGCCGTTCGCGGTGCTCGCCGTCATCCTGTTCACGCGCCACCCGTCGACGAACTACATCTTCGACGAGCAGGAGGCGCTCCTCGCCAACCCGTACGTGAACGCGAAGGGCGGGCTCCGCTTCATCGACGCGATCCACCGCGATTTCTGGGGGCTGGCGCCGGACCGGAGCGTCGGATCGTACCGCCCGCTGCCGAACTTCCTCTGGCGCACGATCTGGGCTGTCACGAAGCAGCCGTTCTTCCATCACTTCTACAACGTCCTCTTCCACGCGGCGAACGCCGCGCTGCTCACGTGCGTCACGTTCTGGCTCACGCGCAAGCGGGGGGTGGCCTACCTGGCCGGGCTCATCTTCGTCAGCTGCGCGGTGCTCACCGAGGCGGTGAGCGGCATCGTGGGCATCGCCGACGTGCTCGGGGGCATGGGGGCGATCGCCGCCCTCGCCGCCCTGGCGCTGCCCGCGTGGGCGATGCCGTTCGCCGTGTTCGCGGCGGTGCTCTTCGGCCTCTTCTCCAAGGAGAGCGCGCTCGTCTGCGTGCCGCTGATCCCGTTCGCCGCGCTCATCGCGGCGCCGCTCACGCACCCCACGCGCCCGGCGCGGCTCGTCCGCGCGCTCGTCGCGCTGCTCGCCGCGGGGGCGGCGTTCGTGCTCTACGTCGAGCTCCGGCGGCGCTGGTTCCCGGCGCCGATGCCGGCCGAGCTCACGGCGCCGCTCCCGGAGGGGGCGCCGCTCGTGAAGCGCGCGCTGCACGACGCGCTCGTCTGGTTCCACCAGGCGCCGCTGCCGCGCGATCCGCTCAACAACCCGCTCAGCACCGCGGACACGCCGCACCGGATCGCCGGCGCGCTGCGCGTCTACTGGCGGGGCCTCACCCAGATCGTGTTCCCGTGGACGCTGAGCGGCGACTACTCGTATCCGCAGGAGCCGGCGCCCGACCGGCTGGTCTTCTTCGAGAGCGTCGCCGGCGCCGCGATGGTGGCGCTGCCCCCCCTCGGCTCGCTCGCGCTCTGGATCGCGGCGCTCCGCCGCGAGCACCTGGAGCGGCGCGAGCGGCGCTCGGTGCGCGCGGCGTTCCTCGTCGACGGCGGGCAGGCGACGTCGCGGCGGTGGTCGCTGCTCATCGCGGGGGCGCTGCTCGCGGCCGCGGCGGTGGGGCTCGCGGCGTACGACTGGCACGCGCTCCGCCCGGCGGGGCGCGTGCCGTGGCTCCGGGCGCTGCCGCTCGTGCTGTGGCCGCTGCCGTTCCTGCCCGCGCTGCTGCTCGGCCTCGGGCTGCTCGTCGAGGGGACGCGCCCCCTGCCCTGCCCGGCGACGGCGGACCGGAGCGTCTGGGTGCCGCTGCGCCAGGGCTATGCGGGGCTGTGCATCGCGGCGATCGGGCTGACCTGGGTCGTGGTGAGCTACTTCCCGCACTCGAACATCCCCGTCGTCCTGCCCACGGTGCGCGCGGAGCGCTTCTGGTACTTCCCGGCGATCGGCTCGTCGCTGGTCCTCGCCGTCGCGTTCTCGTGGCTGCACGAGGCGCTCGCGGGCTCGACCCTGATGCCGCGGACGCGCTGGTCGTGGAGGGCGTGGGTGACGCCGGCGCTGTTCGCGCTCTTCTTCGGCTTCCAGTGCGTGCAGGCCTACCGGCACGCGATGGACTACCGGAACGACCTCGAGTTCTGGGCGGCGACGAAGGAGGCGGTGCCGAACAGCGCCAAGGCGCACCTCAACTACTCGGTGATGAAGGGCGCCCGGGGCGACCTGCCGGCGCGGCTCGCCGCGAGCGAGAAGGCGGTCGAGCTCGCGCCGAAGTGGCCGATGGCCCACGTGTACACGGGCGACACGCTGTGCCGCATGCACCGGGCGGACGAGGCGTTCCCGCACTACCAGCGCGGGATGGAGCTCGGCCCGAACGAGCTCAGCCTGGTCGCGCTCGCGCTGCAGTGCCTGCACGACGAGAAGCGGCTCGCGGCGTACGAGGCGGAGCTCCGGCGGATGGCGGAGGAGCACCCGGGGACGTGGCTCGCGTACCTCGCGGTCGATACGCTCGACAACGGCGAGAAGCACGGCGGCGTGGACCCGAAGTACCGGCCGCGCGGCTACAACGAGGGGCCGAAGGAGTGACCGCGGTGGCCGCGGGCTGGCACGTGTACATCCTGCGCTGCGGCGACGGGTCGCTCTACACGGGCATCGCGCGCGACGTGGAGGCGCGCCTGGCGCAGCACGCGGCGGGGCGCGGGGCGCGGTACACGCGCGGGAGGGGGCCGCTGGCGGTGGTCCACGTGGAGGCGGCGGCCGACAAGGGGGAGGCGCTGCGGCGGGAGGCGGCGATCCGGCGGCTGGGGCGCGCGGGGAAAGAGGCGCTCGCGGCGGGGGCGGCGGGGGTGAGCCGGGGCGGCGCGGGAGCGAGGGGAGCGCGGGAGGAGAGGGCCTCGTAGGGCGTCGCCCGGGGGCGTCTCTGGTCGGGGGGAGGTCGTCGCGAGCTGCCCGGCCCTCGGACGGAGCCACTGCTTGCCGCGCGGCGCGGGAGCCCGGCCGCTGGCGCCCGGCGTCGAGCGGGTCGACGAGCTCGCGAGATCCCGTCGAGGAGCCCGCGCGAGAAAGCCCGAAGCCGTCCCGGCGCCCCCGTTCGGGGCGGGCGGGACGCCGTGAACCCATCCGGGTGAGATGGGTCGTCCACGCGGGAGATGGGTGGCACCCATCTCCCGGTGCACGTGCCTCCAAGAAAAAGATGGGTCGCACCCATCTCCTGGTGGACGTGCCTCCACGAAAAGATGGGTCGCACCCATCTCCTGGTGGACGTGCCTCCACGAAAAGATGGGTCGCACCCATCTCCTGGTGGACGTGCCTCCACGAAAAGATGGGTCGCACCTATCTCCTGGGTCCGCGATCACCCGACGCCGACCGCCACAAGGGCAGGCGAGGACATCTTCGAGGTACACGCGGCGAAGCAAACGGGCCCAGTCGATACGCGCGCCGACGACCTGCACCACGCCGCTGCCGAGGCTGGTCCTGCGTGGACCCGAGCGCGGCACGTCGCCCTCCTCGGGCACCTCGTCACGCCGCGCGCCCCCATCGACGAGGATCGCCGCCGCGTTGTCGTCCTCCTTCTCCTTGCCCTTGCGCCTCTTCCGCTTCGGGGCGTCGTGGGCTGCCTTCGCCGCCGCAACGCCTCCGCGGCCGTACACCACGACGGCGGCGCGCCACGGCGCGTTCGGCCCGAGCACGCCGCTGAGCCTCAGTAGCGGGCTCGGGCGCGCCCCGTAGATGGATCCCCGCGCGCGACCCTGGTCCGCAGCCGAGCTTCGACCAGACGGCACCGCGCCTCCTGGCGCGCGAGCGCCTCGATACCTTCCGCGTGAGCGCACCGTTGAACGATCTCAGAGCGGGCGGGCACTCACCGAAGGAGCACCGACGCCCGGTCGCCGGCCCGTCCGTAGACCTGGGTCGCCGGTGCTCTCACGCGCCAAGCCTCCCGCTGTTCTCGGGAGCTCGCGACGCGCGTTCTTCTTCCACCCAATTCGACGGCGTCTTTCGGAATCTCGGTCTTCGACCGCCCTTTCAAAGAGCTGCAGATCAGCGCTCGATACCCTCGAACGCCGATTCAGGTCGCACTTTTCCCCGAGGAGCTCGCATGAATCGTAGTCGTCATTTGTTCTCGGCGCTGTCCTTCCTATCCGCTCTCGTGGTCGTCGCGTGCGGCGACGCCGAGAAGGGCAGCAGCGGCTCATCCGGCTCCGGTCCGGAGGACGGCAACGCGGAAGCGCTGCCGTGCGACGTCGCCAAGATCCTCTCCACGAAGTGCCAGACCTGTCACGGGGCGTCCCCGAAGTTCGGCGCGCCGTTCCCGCTGGTCGACCGGAGCGATCTGGTCGCGCCCGCGGTGAGCGATCCCAACAAGAAGGTCTACGAGCTCGTCGCCGCACGCGCCCGCGACGCCGCGCGCCCCATGCCTCCGCCCCCAACCGAGCGCCTGACCGCCGCGGAGCTCGCGACCTTCGATCAATGGATCGCCGCCGGCATGCCGGCCGGTAAAGACACGTGCGTCGACCCGGGCGGCGGCGGGACCATCGACCCTCCGACCCTGAGCTGCACACCGGATGTCCTGCTAGCGCCGTCCGCGCCTTACGTCATGGCGAAGGGCGTCCAGGACCAGTACATGTGTTATGGGGTCGATGTAGAGATCGGCCAGAAACGACACCTCGTCGGGATCGCACCCCGCATCGACAACAGCACCATTGTACACCATATCCTGCTCTTCAAGGCGGATGAGGCGTCTCCCTCGACGCCCACGCCCTGTGAGGGGGGCGACATCCAGGGGGCTCTTTTGTCCGTCTGGGCGCCCGGCGGCGAGGCCACGGAGCTGCCGCTAGAGGCGGGCTTCCCGCTGGAAGGCACGGCACACTTCGTAGTCCAGGTGCACTACAGCAACATCAAGGGCCTCGACGGGCAGCAAGACAGCACCGGCTTCGACGTCTGCACGACGACGGAGCTCCGCCCCAACGACGCCGGCATCTTCTCGTTCGGCACAGAGGACATCGACATCCCGCCTCACGGCTCGCTCGACGTGAGCTGCGATTACCAGTTCCCGCAGGATATGGGGGCGATTTCGGTGATCAGTGTCATGCCGCACATGCACAATCTCGGCAAGCACCTGTCGAGCAACACGGTGCCCACGGACGGCAGCGAGCCGAGCAACCTGGGGCTCGCCGATCCGTGGAACTTCGACAACCAGATCTGGTACGACAACGATACCATCCTTCGAGGCGGCGACACCGTGAGGACGCGTTGCGCGTGGGACAACCCGGGCAACAGCGCCGTGGAATTCGGGGAGCGGACGCAGGATGAGATGTGTTATAATTTCGTGATGTACTATCCGTCTCAAGAGATAGAGTTGACTGCTCCGACGGACGACGCGTCCTGTGTGACGACAAAATAGACCAGCTCGTGCAAGACGCGCGGCCTGTGCCCAGGCGGAGGCGCGCGCCGTTCGGTGAGAGCGCTCGTGAGCCTGGCGAACAGGAGCACCGCGCGCGCCGCCCGCGTTATGATGGTGTACGGAATACGGCCCCATCCGGTGACCCCGGTGGGGCCGCTGACGGCCCCGCCGCACCGAGCTGCCCCGGCGCCCGTACTTCAAGAAGACCCCATGCGCAACACCGGAAAAATCGTCCGCTGGCTGGACGACAAGGGCTTTGGCTTCATCGCGCCGGCCGACGGCGGCCCCGAGGCCTTTGTGCACATCACGTCGCTGCCGCGCGGCCAGCGCCCCGCGGTGGGCGCCACGGTCCGCTATCGTGCGGCTCGCGACGCGCAGGGCCGCGTCCGCGCCGAGGACGTCGAGCTGGCCGCCGCCAGGGTCAGCCTGGGCCCGGCGAGCCGCGCCCTGCTGGTGGCGCTGCCCTTCCTCGCGCTGGTGACAGCGCTGGCCGCCCTGGGGCGGGTGCCGCGTGTGCTGCCCTGGCTCTACCTCGGCGCCAGCCTGGTGACGCTGCTGGTCTATCACAAGGACAAGCGCGCCGCCGAGCTCGGCGCCTGGCGCACGCCGGAGCAGACCCTGCACCTGCTGGCGCTGGTCGGCGGTTGGCCAGGCGCGCTGTATGCGCAGCAGTTGCTGCGCCACAAATCCAGCAAGCGCTCCTTTCGCGTCGTGTTCTGGCTGACGCTGGCGCTGAACGTCGCCGGCCTCGGCTACCTGGCCTCCGACCATGGCGCCGGCGCCCGTGCGGGGATCGACCGGGGCACGACACAGCTGAACCACCCCTTCTTCAAATAATCTGAAGGGCCGGGCCCCGTCGCGTCATCAAGTGCATGAGCTGCCCGGCTCCGGGAGGCGAGCTGTCCTGTGTGCCCTGGGCCGCGTGCGAAGAGGGTTCGACCACGTCGCACGATTCCACCTCCACTGCCACCTGGATGTCTTTTCTCCTTGTCGCCGTCGCCGCGGGAGGAATCGGACGCCTCGATTCCGGGTCGTCCCAGGGCGAGGGCCCGCTCAAAGCTGCATGTTGCACCGGCCTGTCCGGTTACCATGAGAGGACGTCATGAGACGAATCCAACTTACCAACGAGCTCTTGAACCGTCACGTTCGGTCGTGTCTCGCGATGCTGCTTTGTTCCTCCCTGTGCGTCGCGTGCGCCGGGACCTCCGACGAAGTCGAGATGGTGGAAGGCCAGCCGGCCGCCCTCGACGGCGGCGACGTGCCCGACCCGAGCCAGGTCTCGATCAAGGCAACCGCCTCCGGCTGCGGAGCCATGGATACGCAGGTCGGGGGTATCAACACGGAGTACGCGCTCACGTTCGATGGCGCTCGCGGGGGCCGCGACGACTCTGGCACGTACGACGTCGCCTGCGACGTCGAGGTCACCTATACGTTCCCGGCGGGCTACACGTTCGATGCGCCGTCCCTGGATGTGTTCGGTGACGTGTATACCGAGGACGCAGCTGTCGTCACGGTCCAGGCAAGCCAGTCACTGGCCGGCACGGCCAGCGCCTCCAGGACGTTCGAGAACATCGACACGGACGTCGAAGGGGTGTTCGAGCTGCTCTCCATCCCCGCCGGGGGACAAGCGGGCAGCGCCCCGTGTGGTGCCACCTCGGCCACGGTCAACGTGCAGCTCCGCGCCACGGTCGGCGGCACGGGAAGAGCATCCGTCGAGTTCAACTATATCGATGGGCTGATCCCCTGGCGCCGCTGTCGATGAACCGACCCCGGGGCCTGCCGTCGCGTCGACCGCTGGCGCGGCCTCGTCACCCTGCGATCAGGCCGCTCACGTCCCAGTGAAGACCCTTCCCGGGGACCGGCGGGAGGTCAGGCGTGGAGCCAGGGGCGCAACCCGAGGTCGTTCCAGCGAGAGGCCCAGCCGACGTCGAACACCATGGGACACGCCTCGATCCACGTCCGGATGTCCCATGGATGGCGGCGCTCCTTCAGGGCGGTGCGGAATCGGTCGACGTCGACCTGATACCACATCAGGCAGCCTCGTGGGCTCCGCAGGCCGATCAGGTAACCGTCGCTCCAGCGGGCGCACGCGCCGTAGATCTGGTACTGGCGGAGCTCGACGAGCGCCTCGTTGACCTCCATCTCGATCGCGTCCGGGTGCGGAGAGACGACGGGCGCAGGGAGACGCGCGACGTCGGACCGAGCCGCCAGGCCCAGCGGGTTGCCAGCGACCGTGACGCGCTCGAGCGCCGGGAGGTGGTCCAGGAGAGGGCCGAACTCGGTCAGGTCGCACGCGGAGACATGGAGGTCCGTGAGGTGGGGCAGCAAGGACAGGCCCGACCAATCCGCGATCCGGCAATGCGTGGCGAAGAGCCGACGGAGCGTGGGAACGGCCGACAAGGCCCCGAGATCGGGGAGCTCACACCCGTCGAGCGCGAGGTTCTCGAGCCGCCGGAGCGGTCGCAGGTCATCGAGCCGGGTCGCTTCCTCGTACAGGAGGGAGCGGATGCGGTCTGGATGGGCGGCCCGGCCGCGCGGCGAGACGACCTCGCTCGCGCGGAGGCACAAGGCGTCGAGCACCGAACCGAGCGGCACCCCCGCACCGAGCACCTGCCCCGGATCATCGTGCAAGAGGAAGTACACCGTGGGGTTCGATGGGTCCGGATCATCGAGGCGGAGGACCGCCCAGTCATCGTTCGGCGTCGCGATGGCCACGAGCGGCGCGGGCCCGTCGGCGTGACGGATGGGCACGTCGGGCGCCCACACGCCGGCGAACTCCACGCGGCGCAGCCACGGCTCGTCGGCGACCGGGCCAGCCGCGCGGGGATCGAGGGAGAACCCGATCCCCTCGGGCCATTCGATGGCCGCAAACTGGCGCAGCGGCTCCGGCACGGGCAAGCCCAGGAGCTCGCGCGGCTGCTCGTCCCAGCGCGTGGGCGCGGCGATCCCGAGCCCCGAAAGGCCGCTCAACACCTCGGACGACAGTGCCATCGATCGCCTCCTCCAGCGCCCGCCGGGGCAAAACCGAGCCCGACTGTACACGCTCCTCAGCCGCGGAGCACGGCCTCCGTCGCTGGCGGCCCGTCCGCCGCGCGGCGCGCCGTGATGGCAGTGGACCGTCTCGTCGTGCGGGTTCACGCGCTTCAATGACCGACGACGGAGAGACCCATGACCACGCAGGCGAGGACGAGCGCCGAGCCAACGGGCAACACGATCCAGAAACCGAGGTACGGCGTGGAAGGGCGACGGACGCGAACGACGTTGATGACAAGGACGTAGAGCGCAGAAGCCAGCGTGGAGGTGAACGCCAGCGGCTTCAGCATATTCGCCCCTTCGATCGAGAGGACGTAAAGGGAAAACAGAGTTGGCGGCGCGAGCAAAAGGACGGTGAGGATTCTGAGGAGCATACCGAGCGCTCGTCTTGTCGGTCAGGGTTTCAGGTCCACAGCAACAGCCACTTTGCGCGGGGTCTGAGTCTCGAGGTGGGCGTCGACGAGTCCGCGCTCCGGCGTACAGGAAGCCCTATCGATGCCCCAAAGTGAAGAGGAATTTGCCCCACCCTTGGCCTGCGGGGCTCGCGCTCCGAGCCGCCGCGGCGGAGCGCCCGAGCGCGGCGGGAGCGCGCCGCGCTCGATGCGCTCCGAACGCCGCCCTCCGCCTGGACCCCACGCACCTTCGCGCCTCGCTGCTGGAACCGTGCTGGGCCACCCCCGAGCGCGTGCATCTGACTTGATCGCCTCGTGCGTGAGTGAGATCCTCGACACCTGCTCATCACCAACCGGCTGGCCTTACCCCGCATCGGAGGTCCGGCCGGCCCACGGCGCGTTCGCCAGCGTCAGCGAGGGTATCATGAAAGGAACCGGCACCTTGGCCGCAGCGATCCGGAAGTTCGAGCCGCCCTCCTCGCGGCGTGGGGACACCCGAGCGGGAGGCAGCTGGCGCGGACGGGCGGTGTTGCGCGCTGTGGCCGCCGGGACGGCCCTCCTCGCGCTCGCAGCGCTCACCGCGGGATGTCCGTTGTGCAACGGCACGGACGTCGGCTGCGAGGATGGCGTCCGTATCTCGGGGCCTATCGGGCTCGCCGTGAACGCGTCGGCGCACATCGAGGTCCGGGCCTGCTGGAACGGGCGCTGCGGGGAAGCGACGCTCAGCTCGGATCCGGGTAATTCGCTGAGCCCTGCCAACAGCGCGAACGCCGTCGTCGACGGCGGGCGGTTCGGCTTCTCGCTCTTCGACCTCGACCCGACCAACGCGCAGTGGGAGCTCTCGATCGGTTTCACGGCGGACGTCGACACGGAGCTCGAGGACGGGGACGTCTATTCGGTCAGCATCATCGACGCCGACACGCAGCGCGAGCTCGTGAGCTTCGAGCGCGACGTCTCGTACGGTGAACTCCAGCCCAACGGCGAGGGCCCCGGCTGCACGTCATGCGACACTGCGGACATCAAGCTTCCTCCGCCCGCTGCGCAGTGATCACGAGAGCGCCGCCCGCGGCGGCGCGGCACCGCGGGCCCACCCCGCCCGCGGCGGCGCGGCACCGCGGGCTGCCATGTCGTCCTGGAGCGCGACAGCGCGGCTCAGCGTGCCGGCGAGCGAGGCGACCACGGCGGCCCTGGCCGACGGGTCGGCTGGCGCGAGCTCGCCAAGCTCGAGCGTCGGCGGCTGGGCCCCTGCTGGGAGCATAAACGTCGGCGCCGTTCACGACGGCTCGCGCTCCAGGTTCTCGCGCAGCTTGCGCAGTCCGTCGCGCGCCCGGCCGCGCATCACGCGGCGCAGGAGTGGGACCACGAGCCAGCGAAACCACCACCGCTGATTGCGGCTGACCATGCGCCACGCGACGCGCGTCTCGTCGTCGGAGAGCGCCGCGAAGTCCACGCTCATGCGGGGCAGGAGGAAGCCCTCACCTTCGGTCAGCAGACGCTCCCCGACGCGCGCCTCCTTCACCTCGATGTCGACCGTGCCGGTGCGCCCGAAGGGCATGCGCAGGGTCTCCCGGTAGCGCTTGCCGACCTGCCCGTGCTCCAGCGTGTCGAGCTCGCGCATGGCGGCGACGCCCGGGAACCAGGTCGGGAAGTTCTCCATGTTGGACACGTACGCGAACGTCTCGCGCAGGGGCCGGCCGATATCCACCGAGCCCTGCGCCAGGAGCTCCGGCTGCGCGCCGCTCACGAGCGCCTCCTCGGCGCCGTCTTGGTCTCCATCGGCCTGAGCAGGCTCTGCTCCACGCTCCGGCGCATCGCGCGGACGTAGCGCGGCCGGGACCAGCTCCGCTCCTCGATGAGCTCCTGCCAGTTCCCGATCGACAGGATGGTGGCCAGGAAGTCCGCCGCATCCGACGCCGACCATCCGTCGGCCAGCGCGCCTTCGGCTTGAAGCCGCGCCACGAAGCCCGCGCAGACGCCCGTGAAGCCGCGCATGCGGTCGCGCCACGCGAGCTCCGCGTCCTCGTCCGTGGCCCGCGCCGCCCGCATGGCCCGCGCCACGTCGGTGATGTGGGCGACGTAGTCCGCCCACGCACCGATGAACTCGGAGAGGATCGCGCGCGCGTCGGGGGCGCGCTCGCACTTTCGGACCATGTCGGCGAACCCGTGCACCTCGTCGACGTGACGCACCAGCGCGACCAGGAGCTGCGTCCTGGTCTCGAAGTGCAGATAGACCGCCTGGCGCGACACCCCGGCCGCCGACGCGATCTCCGCCATCGAGACGCCGCGACGCCCCGGCTCGGTCACCAGCCGGCGCGCGGCCTCCAGGATCACGGAGCGGGTCTCCCCGTCCTTGCTTGACATGGTGTCAACATGAGGCATCGTTTACACTATGTCAAGTTCGACGGGCGCGCCGGCGTCACGGTGCGCGCGGGCGACCGCGGAGGGCTCGGGGGACTCCGCCGCCGGAGGCCAGGTGAAGCGGGATGAGCAGCTTGGTCAGCGTCGCCCCGCTCGCGGCGCTCAACCGAGCGACTGCAAGATCGAGCTGAACCCGTGCTGGCCGGGGCGGCTGCCCTGCGGGGACAGCCAGGCTTCGTATATGTCGCCGCTCGGCGAACGGAGCTGGATGAACTCGAGGCTCACGAGAGGGTTGAAGGGGTTGCCGGGGCGGGAGCCGATGTCCTGGCCGGGATACGTCGCGTCCTGGTTGAAGGCGCGGGTGCCCTGATCGAGGGCGGCGTGGTGCTTGTAGTTGCCGCGCTTGCCGAAGTCGCTGTACTCGCGAGAGACGAGGACGCGGCCCCTGTCGGTGAGGCCGACGTGGACGTTGGGAACGTAGCTGGAGACGCCGATCACGGCGGCAGATGCGGCGTTGAGGACTCCGCCGGCGATGCGGCGGGCCGTGCCGGCGGGCCCTTGGTACTCGACTCCGCTCCAGTTGCCGATGATGCGCTCGCCGGGCTGGAGCTCGTAATACGAGGCGTACAGGTCGCTGAATCCCTGCTCGATCTGCTCCGGGGTCATGTTGGCGGCCTCGGCCATGGCCTTCTTGCGGGCGTACATCGAGTACGCGAAGCCGGCCGCCATCAACACGAGCGGGATCAGATAATACATCTGCATGACCATCTCCTCCTGGAAACCCACGCTCCACTCGGGAGCCAAAGGCGATGGTTACGCGGCGGCGCACGCCAGGTCAAGCGGGGCGCGCGGCGAGTGTTCAACCAGCGATCGGACAACCGTCGATACGCAGCGGAAAGACGAAACACGGTGGGATACATACGCCCTTCCGCGCGCTGGGATCTCTGTTGCTGACTCGCGCAGCCCGACTGCCAGACGCCGCGCTCGTCCGCGGGCTCAGCAGGGTACAGCGATACGGTAGGATGCCTTCCGCTCGTCGACGCAGGCGGTGGGCGTGGGGGGACGTCGCGGCGTGAAAGCGTGGACCGTGGCAGGAGCGCCAAGGTATCCTTCCGCCGAGGGAATCGCGCGATGTCCGTCAAGGTGGTCGAGGGGGCGATCTTCGCCGGTCGTTATCGGCTGGTTCGCCGCCTCGCCGCCGGCGCCATGGGCGCGGTGTACGAGGCGCGTCACCTCGGGACCGGTCGCCGGTCGGCGCTCAAGGTGATGCTCTCCCACATCATCGAGCGCCCCGAGCTCCGGAGGCGGTTCGAGCTCGAGGCGCGGGTGACCGCGCAGGTCGAGAGCCCGTTCATCGTGGAGGTCTTCGACGCCGGGGTCGACGACGCGACCGGCGTGCCGTTCCTCGTCATGGAGCTGCTCCGCGGCGAGGAGCTCGGCCGGTGCCTGCGGCGCGTGGGGCGGTTCTCGCCCGAGGAGACGCTCGCGTGCCTGCACCAGACGGCGCTCGCGCTCGACGAGACGCACCGGGCGGGGATCGTCCATCGCGATCTCAAGCCGGCAAACCTCTTCCTCAGCGTGCGCGCGGACGGCGAGCGCCGCGTCAAGATCCTCGATTTCGGCGTGGCGAAGCTCGTCGCCGAGAGCACCGCCGGCGCGGGCGCGACCCAGACCGTGGGGACGCCGCTCTACATGGCGCCCGAGCAGTTCCGGGGCCGGCGCGTCTCGGCGGCGACGGACATCCACGCGCTCGGGATGATGGCCTATACCTTCCTCGTCGGCGAGGCGTACTGGGCCGGCGAGAGAGGGGAAGAGGACAACCTCGTCGCCTTCGCGCTCAGCGCGGCGTATGGCCCGGTGGAGCCGGCGAGCGCGCGCGCGGCCAGGAGAGGCGTCCTCCTGCCCGGCGGCTTCGACGCGTGGTTCGCGCAGGCGACCGCCGTCGATCCGGACCGGCGCTTCGCCACGGCGACCGCGGCGGCGCGCGCGCTCGGCGACGCGCTCGGGATCGCCGACATGGCCCGCCTCGGCCTGCCTCGTCCGGCCCTCGGCAGCGCGGACGAGTCCCTGGCGGAGACGATGGCGGCCGCGGAAGCGGACGGCGTCCCCGAGGACGGCCGGGCGCGACCCGGACCGAAGGCGATCGATCCGGGAGAGACCGAGTCGGCGTTCCCCGAGGGCTCGTCGGCGACACGTTCGGCGCCGGAGGTCGAGCCCGCGGCGCCCGTCGGAGCGGGAGGACAGCCGGCGCCAGGGACCTCGGCGCCCCCGCTGCGCGCGGAGCCGCCGCCCGGCCGGCCTCGAAAGGTGGGGATCGGGCTGCTGGCGCTGACGGGCGGCGTGCTCCTCGCGGTCGCCGGCGCATGGGTCCTCGAGCGGCAGATCTCCGCGCGCGCCGCGCCACCTGCCCTCCCGGCCGCGCCCTCTCCCGCCTCGCCCCTGCGGCTGCCGTCTTCGGTGCTGGCGTGTCCGCCCTTCGACGCGTCGGGCGTCGACGCGCCCTCCGGCTGGCTGGGCGCCGCCGCGGCGTCCCTCTTCTGCGAGCGAGCGCGCGTCCTGCTGGGAGGCTCCTCCGGGCGGACGCTCATCCCCGCCGAGCTCCTGGCGCTCCCGGCGCAGCCCGTGGACCGGTTCCCCGAGGATCCCTACGCCGCCCCCGGCGCACGCGCGATGGCGATCGCGGAAGCGCACCGGCGAGCGGCCGCGTACGTCGACGGCGGGGTCGCCCGGGAGGGCTCCGGCTTCCGGATCACGGTCACCCTCCGTCGCCCCGACGGGGCCGAGATCGACAGCGCCGCGGGCGCCGGGCGCGCCCTCTACGAGGCCGTACGGGACGCGATGGATCCGCTCGCCGAGCGGGGCTCGCTCGCGGCGGCGCCCTCCCTCGACGCCACCATGGCCGACCTCTGGCGCGCTCGCGACGTCGGCGGCGCCCTCGCGCTGTTCGACCTCACCGCGGCCATGAGCAACAATGCGGGCGGTCTCCCGGACGCGTGCTCCCGCGTCGCGGCGAGGAGCGCCGACCTCGGGGACATGGGGCCCGCCGAGGCGCGCCGCTGCGCCTACACGCTCGGCCTTCCGCTTCCGGAGGTGGAGCTGCCGCCGCGCGGCGATCCCGCGTCGTCGGGCGAGCTCGCCGCGCGCGCCCGCGTCGAGCACGTGGCGCTGCGCAAGGACGATCCGGCCACGATCGCCGAGCTCGAGGGCCGCTTCGGGCGCGAGGCGACGCCGCTCGGGCGCTCGACGCTCGCCACGACGCTCTCGTGCCTCCTTCAATCGTCCGACCCGAGGCGGGCCGCGGAGATGGCCCTGCTCGCGGTGCAGGCGGAGCCGAGGAACCCGATCGGCGAGGGCTGCGCGCCCTGGCTCCAGCTCCTCGCGGTGACGTATGGCACCGCGAGCGCAGGGGCGACGCTGCGCGCGATGCAGGCCTGGGTGCCCTGGAACAGCTATGGCTGGCTGTTTCAGGCGAAGGTCCCGGGCGACAGCGCCCTCGCGCTCGCGTACGCCCGGCGCGCCTATGCCCTCTCGCCGCTCGACACGTCCGTGGCCGGCGCCCTCGCGGACACGCTGCTCGCCTCCGGCGCGCGCGAGGAGGCGCGGGGCATCGCTGTCGCGCTCGCGACCGGGGGTCATCCGGTCCACCGCGTGGGGAGCGACCTGCTCCTCGTGCGCATCGAGGCGAGCGAGGCTCGGTTCGGCGCCGCGCTCGCGCGCGCGAGGCGGGCCATGGTCGTCTCCGCGGACGACGCCGGCTGGCTGCGGGTGCAGCGCCTCGAGATCGCCTGGCGCGCGCTGCAGCTCGCGCTCGTCCTCGGCCGCGCGCAGGAGATCGCCGATCGGATCGTGGAGCGGTTCCTCGATCCCGAGCCCCCGCCGCTCGACGGCGCGTACCTCGACGTCCCGCTCCGGCTCCCCGCCATCTGCGCGCACGCCTCGCCCGCGGTCTCCCGCCGCTGCTTCACGCGGTTCCGGGAGCTCCGGGGGCGCCTGTCGTACAGCGCGCTCCCGGACGCGGACGCCTTCACCGAGGGCGCCGAGCGTTACGCGAAGGGAGATTTCGCGGGCGCGGCGCGGGCATTCCGGCCCCTCCTCCGGACGCCGGGGCCGTTCGTCGAGGTGCTCGCCGGGCCGATGGTGGAGACGTTCGAGCGCACGGGGGAGAACGAGCTCGTCGCGCGGCTGGAGGCGGCGATCGCCGATCGCTCCTCGGAGCTCAACGGGGCGAGCCTCGCGCTGGTGCGCGCCGCGCGCCGCGCCGCTCGGCGGGGGGAGGACGACCGGGCGCGGGAGCTCGCGAAGCAGGTGCTGGACGCGTGGTCGGTGGCGGACGAGACGGTGCCCGCGGTGGCGGAGGCGCGGCGTCTGGTCGAGGCGCCGGCGCGGTGAGCCGGGGGTCGTGGGCGTCGGTCCGCCATCAGTCGCAGGCCCTCGCGCACACGGTCTTGATCTGGTCGACGCACAGCGCGTCCCAGGCCGTGCTGCAGCAGTAAGGGTCCTCGCTGCAGATGAGCTTCACGCAGCCGGAGGACGTGAGGGGCGGGACGTCGCAGCCCGAGTCCAGCCTCTCGCCTTCCGCACAGAGCGCGTGGTCGCAGCGCCCGACGGTGCACTTCAGGCTGTTCGCCACGCTCAGGACCTCGCTGACGCAGAGGCCGTCCCACTCCGTGTCGCAGCAGTAGGGATCCACGGCGCAGACGCTCGTCACGACAGAGCTACACCCATCGGGGAGCGGCGCGCCGGGCGAGCACTCGTCGTGCGGGGAGCACACGATCGCGGAGGCCGCCGGATCGCTGGAGATGTCGTGGGGATCGTTGAGAAAGACGGTGACGCCGTTCCATACACGAGCGCCGCCCTCGCACTTCGAGTAGACCTCCGCTGGCATCACGTCCCACCCGTGCGCGCAGACGTCGCGACAGGCGGCGTGTCCGCCGATCGCGTCGCAGCTCGCGTCGCTCGGATCTGCGCACAGCCGGTCGGCGAGGTAGGCTTTCCCCGTTCGCCAGAGCTCGCTGTGGCAGACGTATCCGAGGTCCTCGCTCGACCCGGAGAAGATGTCGCCGTAAAACGCGCCTTCGGGATAGGTGAACACCTCGCGCTCCCCGGCGGGATAGGTGAAGGTGTCGCTGGATCCCGCGATGATGGGTTCGGCCGGGAGGGCCCTCCCAGGGAGCGGCGCCACCATGAGGCTGAAGTAGGTATGCCCGGGTCGGCCGCTCGGGCCGACGCCCACGTCGTCCGGGCACTCGAACTCGATGGCCTGGCTCGAGGCGAACTGGTCCACGAAGCCTGCGTAGGGTCGAGACCCAGGGTAGCCCGGGACCTCCCGGTCCTTTTCGCAGCCGTGGATGCCCTTGCACACGCGCACGACGCTCGCGCCGTTGCGCCGCAGCGCCACCGCCTCGCCCCGCCTGCAGATCCCCACGAAATCGGCTTGCCAGCCGCAGCTACCCGTCGGGCCCGCCGCGCCGGGGGCACAGGGATCGAGGCTCGTGATCTTCGTCCCATCGCGGAGCGTGCCCTGGACCCGGACGCTGGGCGAAGGCTCGAACTCGCCCCAGGGGACGTGGATCGAGATGGGCACCTGCCTGTCGAGCTTGTTCATCCGCGCGAGGACACAGGCGGAGACGAGCTCGAGGCAATGCTGCGTGGGCGGGGCGTCTCCCCAGTTCCCCAGCGACGCGGGCGCCGCGCTGCCGCAAAGGCCGAACTCACCCCTCCACCTGAACGGCGGGGCGGCCGGGCTGACGGCGGCCGTCACGACCTGCGTCGCGTCGAGCGCGCAGGAGACGATGTCCTCCATGAGCCGCTCGGCGCTCGTCGTCGTCCCCGTGGAGAAGAGGCCGGCGACGCCTGGCAGATCCAGGTTCGCGTCGAGCCCCGCATCGTCGAGCGTCGACCCTTGCAGCGCCGCCAGGAGCGCCCTGTTGATCCTGGCCGCGTCCGGATCCAGCCCGTTCTGGGGCATCTCGAACCTCGGATTGCGCAGCGCCTGCCGCGTCGAGGTGGTGACTTCTCCTTCCAGCACATCGTCAGACCAGCACCCCAGGGCGAGGGCGGCGGGCACGAGGGCGAACGAGGCGAGGGCGTGTCGAAAGCTCATGCCCGCGCCCCTACAAGACCCGTGCCGCCCCCGTCGAGCGCCCATCGCGGCTCCCGGCCTGCGGGGCGCAGGTTGCAGGGTTGCACCCCCTGTTGCGCGGAGCGCCCGATCGCGCCGCGGCGACGCCAGCCCGGAGGTGGTGTATTCGGAGAGCGTCGTGCGAGGGGCGATCTTGCGCGCGCGGTGAGCGGAGCGCTGCTCGGGATCAGCGGCAGGTCTGGCGGCCCACGGTCTCGACTTCGCGCACGCAGAGGCTGTCCCACGCGGTGGTGCAGCAGTAAGGATCCACGTCGCAGATGCTCGTCGCGAGCGAGCTGCAGTCGGCGAAGAGCGCTGCTCCGGTCGCGCACTCGTCGTGGGAGCACGTGGCGAGCGCGCACACGCTCTCGGCTTCGTTCACGCAGATGCTGTCCCAGGCGCTCGCGCAGCAGTAGGGATCCGTCGCGCAGATCCTGGCCACGCAGCCAGGCGAGGAGAGGGCTGGCGCGTCGCAGCCGGGGGTGAGCGCGCCGCCTGCCGTGGAGAGCGTGTGGCCGCAGGTGCCTTCGACGCACTGCAGGCTCCTCGCCGCGGTCTTCACCGCGGTGACGCACCGGTCGTCCCAGCGGCTACTGCAGCAGTGGGGCTCCTCGGCGCAGACGCTCTCCACGACGGGGCTGCATCCCTCGTCGAGCGCGGCCCCCGTGGTGCACTCGCTGTGGGCACACCCGTTCGCCAGCAAGCAGAGCTTCCTGTCGCTCGAGAGGGCGCAAGGGTCGCTGAGAAAGACGGTGATCCCGTGCTGCCACGGAGGACGGACACGTTGCTCCCCTTCGCAGTCGAGGTACGCCGAGCCGGGAGCTTCGCCTTCCCCGAAGCAGAGCTGGGTGTAGCCGGGCGCGGTGTCCGCGTCGCCGTTCGGCGCGGCTCGACAAGGATAGGGCTCGCGCAGGAGACAACCCTCGTCGCTGGGGCCTGCGCAGAGTCGATCGGTGAGGTGTGCCTTCCCGTGGCTCCAGATGTCGCTGTAGCAGGCGTATCCATTCTTCGGCCCGCGGAAGACGTCGCCGAAGAACGAGCCCTCGCGATACGTGAAGACCTCCTCCTCCCTGGCGGGATATCTGGCAGGGGTGCCGCGAGAGGGGCGCACGTCGAGCTCCGGCGGCAGCTCCTTCTTGAGGTCCGGCGACGCGAGCATGACGCTGAACAGGCCGCCCGGTGGGCAAGGAAAGGAGATCTCCTCTTTCTCGGCGAAGCCTGCCACGAAGCCTGCATAGTAAGGTAGGGCCCGGGAGCTCGCGACGTCCGGCTGTTCGTGATCGCAACCGTAAATGCCTTTGCACACACGCACCATGGTCTGATCCTCGAGCAGGGGTTCGCGCTCCAGCTTCACGGAGGATCTGGGCTCGCACCTGCCCACATAGGCCGCCTGCCAGCCGCAGTCGCGCTCCTCCCTGCCGTCGGTGCCGCCGGCCGTGCACGCCTCGAAGCTGGCGATCGGCGTCCGGTCGCGGAGCTCGCGCTCGACATGGACCTTGTCCCGGAGCACGAAGAGGCTGGCATCCTGGCCGCGGATCGAGATGGGGACCTGCCTCTCCAGGGCGTTCATCCGCGCAAGGACACAGCTCGAGACCGCTTCGAGGCAGCCTTGTGTGGGTGGTTCTTGCCCCCAGCTACCCAGCGGGGACTTCTCGCCGCAAAGGCCGAGCTTGCCCCGCCAGGCGAATTTCTCGTCGTGGATCGTGGCCTCCACGTCCTCCTCGGGATCGAGCGCGCACGAGACGATCACCTCCATGAGCTCGTCGGCGTCGTCTGCGCCTGCATCGAGGAAGAGCTCGGCCATGCGGGGGGCCGTCGACAGGATCGTCTCGAGCGCCGTGGTACTGAGCTTGTGGTCCATCAGCGCCGCCAGCAGCGCCTCGTTCCGGGAGAGCGCGCTGGGCTCGAGCCCATTCTGCGGCATCTCGAACTCCGGGCGCCTCAGGGACTGCCGCGTCGAGGCGGTAACTTCGTCAGCCATCCTATCTCCGGTCATGCACCCCATGGTGACGACGGCGGGCACGAGGGCGAACAAGGCGAAGGTGCGTCCAGGGCTCATGCCTGGCGCCCTTACAAGACCCATGCCCGCCACGCTCGCCCCCCCTTCGGGGCTCTCGGTCTGCGCGGCGCGGTTTGCAGGATCGCACCCCTGCTGCGCCCAGCGCCCGGTCGCGCCTCGGCGACGCCAGCCCGGAGGTGGTGTATGTACAAAATGCGATGATCGACGGTCCGGATACCGGGACGCTCTCCTCCACCGAGGAGGTCAAGGAGCTCGGCGACGCTCACCACCGCCCGCACCTGTTCATCGTCCTCGAGGCGCACCGCCCGCTCGCCCCTCCCCTGCGTTTGTCGCTCGCGGGGCTCGACGAGCTCGTCATCGGCCGCGGGGCCGGCCGGGAGATCCAGGCGATGGCCGGCGCTCGCCGGCTCGCGGTTCGCACCGACGATCGCCGCATGTCCTCGACCCACGCGCGCCTCGGCAAGCTGCTCCAGCGCTGGGTCGTCGACGACCTCAACTCCAAGAACGGCACGCTGGTCGACGGCGCTCGGACGACCCGCGCCGAGCTCGAGGACGGCGACCTGATCGAGCTCGGGCAGACATTTTTCCTCTACCGGGAGGCCATTCCCTGCGATCCGGACGATCCTCGCGTGCTCGACCTGGCTTCCGCGCAAGCGGAGGTCCCGGGCCTCGCGACCGTGCTCCCTCAGCTCCGTCGCGTGTTCGACAGGATCGTCCCGATCGCGCGCTCGACGGTGTCGGTGATCCTCGAAGGCGAGACCGGCACCGGCAAGGAGGTGATGGCGCGCGCCCTCCACACGCTCTCGGGGCGGACCGGCGAGTTCATCGCCGTCAATTGCGGCGCGATCCCGAAGGATCTCGTGGAGGCCGAGCTCTTCGGCCACAAGAAGGGGGCTTTCTCCGGCGCGACCGAGGATCGCCTCGGCCTCGTCCGCAGCGCCGACCGGGGCACGCTGTTCCTCGACGAGATCGGCGATCTGCCGGCGCCCGCGCAGGCGGCCTTGCTCCGGACCCTGCAGGAGCGCGAGGTCCGCCCGATCGGCGGCGCGCGCTCGGTCGCGGTCGATCTCCGGGTGATCGCCGCCACCCACCGATCCCTCGAGCGGATGGTCGAGGGCGGCGCGTTTCGCGCCGATCTATGGAATCGCCTCGCCGGCCACCAGATCGAGCTGCCGCCGCTCCGCGCGCGCCGCGAGGACCTCGGCCTGCTCACCGGCGCGATCCTCGCCCGCCTCCCGCCGGAGCACGCCGCGCGGGTCCGGCTCCACCCGCGCGCGGCGAGGGCCATGCTCCGCCATGAGTGGCCGGGGAACGTGCGGGAGCTGGAGAAGTGCCTGGGGACAGCGGTCGTGCTCGCGGGGGACGAAGGGCAGGTGGGGCTGGAGCACCTTCCCCCTGCGGTGCAGCGCGCGCTGGAAGGGCTGAAGGCAGGGGACGCCGCGCGACAGGAGGAGCTCGTCCGGCTGCTCGGCGTGCACAAGGGGAACGTCTCCGCCGTGGCGAGCGAGATGGGCAAGGCGCGGATGCAGATCCAGCGCTGGCTGAAGCGGTACGGGATCGACGCGGAGCGATTCCGGAGATAGCCGCGGTCCCAGCCATGGGAGCGCGCGCGGCTCCGGGACGCAGAGGTCGTCCCGGCCGTCGTTGCCCCGCCGCAGCAATTCCGGAGCCTGCCTCGAGGGACCTGGTCCTGCCGCAGACCAAGTCCCTCGAGGAGCAGCTCGCCCCGCAACCACTGGACGAGTGAGCGTCCGGGGCACGCCCTCGTGGGCATGCGGTGGACGCTCAGAAGCAGACGTCGCCGAAGTCGGGGCAACAATCTCCGTGGTAGTCACAGGAGCGGTCGCATTGGCATACGGCGTTTGTGTTGTACTGGTCGCAGCGATTCAGGCAGCTGTTGGCACGAACGAGGGACGGCTTTTCGTAGATCTTGACCAGGCATGCTCCGTTCCAGATGTTGTCGCCTCCGGCGCTGTGGTCGAGCTTGACTTCCGCGCGGCAATCGGTGGGATCGCCCGGGCTGAGCCAGCCCTCGAAGCTGCAATTGCCGTTGCCCGAGGTCTTGATGACCGATGCCGAGCTTCGCTCGTAGCCATCGCTGCATCGTCCGCTGCGACTGATGCCTGGAACCGTGGTCGGATCCGGATGCTCATCCGAGGTGTTCCAGGAGGGAACGATCTGGTACGAGGCATACTCGGTGAACGCTCCCCGGATCTTCAGCTCCTGTCGGGCATACAGACGAGTGGACAGACTTTGCTGCACGACGTCGATGCCTTCGCCTTCGCCATCGACTTCGCCATCGACTTCGCCATCGACTTCGACTGCACCTTCTGGGGCCTTGTCATCCATCGGAGCGCATCCGATGAGCGTGGCTGCCGTCATGACGGCGGCCCACAGAGGCCATGCGCGCCGAGTCCCGTGATTTGCTTCGATCATGTCGTCTCTCCTTGTGGTGTTGGTGCAGCTCTCGTACTGACGAGAAATCATTGTGAAAACCGGCCGCGCACGACGATGCATGGCGCTGCGCGCAGGATGTCAGCGTCCGAGCTCTGCAAGGGCTGCTTGCCCATCTACAGAACTGAGAAGAACGACTCCGATGGGTTGGCGCCACGGCATCGGGCGCTCTTCGGCGCCCCGGCTCATCGCGTCGTCGCGACGCAAGAGCGTTTAGCAACGGCCGCGCCAGGCGAGAGATCGGCCATTTCCCCGCGGTGCGCCGCCGCGCGCTGCGACGGCGCGGGGGCGGTCGCCTCCGGCGGGTGCAACACCGCAGGGCCACAGGGGCGCGCCGCGCCAGAGCACCGAGGGCCCCCCCGCTCGCCCCTGGCCTGCTCCGGCGCATTACTTCGTGGTCGTCACGCTCGTGGAGGTCCTCCGCCGCGGCGGGCCGGCCTGGGTGCAACCGGGTGCAACCGGGTGCAACACCGCCGCTCCCCGCTCCCCGCGCGGCGCTCGGCCCGGCCGCGACCGGGGCGAGCGACGGGCTCGCTCCTCGGCGCGGAGCGGCTCGCCTGGCAGCGCACGCCGGCGCCCCCCGCTTGCCCTGGAGCCCGGCGCGGCGCACCTTCGCGCCCGGGAACCACGCACGGCGACGACCCCTACCTGATCCCGCCTACGTGAAGCTCCTCGTCGCCGACGCGGAGCGCTCCGCCTAGCTGGCGTCGCTCCGCGATGCCGACTGCGGAGCGCTCCGCCTAGTTCCGCCCGCCCGAAGTCCTGCCAGGAATGGCCGAGGAAGAATTTCAACGCAAAGGCGCAAAGGCGCAAGAAACAATTTTCTGCATTTTTGCGTCTTTGCGCTCTTGGCGTCTTTACGTTGAAATCTCTCTTCGCTCGCGAGGCAGATCCCTGGCAGGATTTCTGATGCGCGGAACTAGCTGGCGTCGCTCCGCGATGAGGAGGCCTGTCGTCGCCGGAGGGCGAACGCGGCGAGGACCGCCGTCAGCAGGCCAAGGGCGTCATCCCCGCCGACGCCCGCGGCGCGGCAGCCGCAGCCCTCGCCGTCACTGGAGGCGTCGCCGCCCCCGCCGGCCGCGCCGGCGCCGCTGCCTGCGCCCTCGCCCGTGCCGCCCGCCTCACCCCCGCCCGCGGCTCCGGTGCCGCTGCCCATCCCGCCCGCGGCTCCGGTGCCGCTGCCCATCCCGCCCGAGCCGGTGGCGCCGCCGCCCGCGCCCCCTTCGCCGGAGGGCCCCGGCGGTGGCACCGTCGCGCAGTCGCCGAGCGAATGTTCGAGCGCGCCGAGCGTGAAGCTCCCGCTGCCCGGCCGCCCGCGCGCGCAGTAGTCGTCGGTCACCGCGGCCTCGGCGGGCGCTTCGCCGACGAGCGACGCCACATCCCCTTTGAGGTGCAGGTCGCCGAGACCTGGATTCTCGTACCACGTTTGAAACGTCTCGAGTCCTACCTCGGCCAGGTTGTCACTCTCCTGGTGCGTGGCCCGGTCGCGGTCGCGGATCTTGCCCGTGAGCACGTTGCCGCGCGCGACGCCGCTGGTCGTCGCGAAGCGGAAGTCGATCCCGCTCGTCGCGATCAGCGTATTGAAATGAAGCCGCGTGTCCGCCGCGCGGTTCAGATAGATCCCGACGTCCGAGCAGCTCGCGATGATGTTGTTTCGCATCGTTCCGCCGGTGTGCTCGACCTCGCAGGGCACGTCGGGGTCGTAGGCCGGGGCGCAGTACTGCGCCCCCGTGCCGCCGCCGCCGAACGACAGCCCGATGCGCACGCCGTCCGGCGAGCCGCTGGTGGTGCAGACGACGAGGTTGCGCTCGAAGAGCCCGTCGGAGCCGCCGCTCTTCATGAACGCGGCGTAGCTGACAGCGTCGCCGCCGTCTTTCTGGAAGTCGTGCAGGTAGCTGTCGCGCACGCTCCAGCGCTTGCCGCCGTCGATGTTGATCTTGGTGACGGGATTGCTGGTCCTGCGCGGGTGGGTGTCGAACAGCTCCGATCGCTCGATCAGCCCGTCGTCGGGGGCCGTCCAGACGCCGTCCACCTGCGCGGCGTTGATCTTGAGCTGGGCGTTGAAGTCCCGCACCTTCGAGCGGCGGAGGGTGAAGCGGCTCGCGGCGCCGACCACGTGGAAGGCGTGCTCGCAGTCCGCGTCGTCGGCGCAGACGCCGCGGATGTCGAGGTCTTCGAAGTGCCAGTTCGGGCCGCTGACCTTGAAGCCCTCGAGGCCCGACAGCTCGATGATCGCGCCGAGCGGCTCGGCGGCGCGCACGACGATCGGCGCGGCCTCGGTGCCTGCGGCGGCGCAGGAGACGCCGTCGAAGGCGTAGGTGCCCGAGGCGAGGACGATCTCGTCACCGGCCTTGGCCGCGCCGATCGCGGCGACGAGCTCGTCGGTGGTGCCGACCGGCACGACGGCCGCCGCGGCGGGGGCGGCGAGGAGGAGGGAGGTGAGCAGGGCGAGCGGAGCGATGGGCGCGCGGCGTGGCGACATGGCTGCCAGAATGCGCCGGTGCGCCCGTCCGTCAAGACGGCTTGTGCGACGTGTGACGGACGGGCGCGGCACGCCCCGCGGGTGGGACGTATGGATCGGCTCAGTGCCAGGCCTTGAAGACGTCCGCCTTGCCGTCGTTGTTGAAGTCGCCGAGCGCGACCTGGGAGAGCGTCGAGCTGGCGGTGTTCAAGGTCGACCAGCCGGCGGTGGCGCCGGAGGACATCTGCCACGTCGTGCCGGTGGCGCGGAACGCGTCGGCCTTGCCATCCCCGTTGAAGTCCGCGAACTTGAGGTCCGAGACGGGGATGCTGGACGCGTTGAGCTGCGTCCAGGCGCCGGTGCCGCCGGACGACATCTGCCACGCCGAGCCGGTGGCGCGGAACACGTCGTCCTTGCCATCCCCGTTGAAGTCCGCAAACCGGAGGTCGGAGACGGTGACGCTGGACGCGTTGAGCTGCGTCCAGCCGCCGGTGCCGCCGGAGGACATCTGCCACGCCGAGCCGGTGGCGCGGAACACGTCGTCCTTGCCATCCCCGTTGAAGTCCCCAAACCGGAGGTCCGAGAGGGCGGCGCTCGAGGCGTTGAGCTGCGTCCAGCTGCCGGTGCCGCCGAAGCACACCCACCACGCCGAGCCGTCGGCGTTGAACACGTCGGTCTTGCCATCCCCGTTGAAGTCCGCAAACCGGAGGTCGGAGATGGTGTAGCCGGAGTTGCGGAGCAGCGTCCAGGCCCCGGTGCCGCCGGAGGAGTAGTACCACGCCGAGCCGTCGGCGCGGAAGATGTCGTCCTTGCCATCTCCGTTGAAATCACCCACCCGGAGCTCGGACAGCGGGGCATCCGACGCGTTGATGGAATCCCACGCGCTCGTGCCCGCCCAGGACACCGCAAAGCCGCTGTAGTAGCGCATCACGCCTTCCTTGTCGGTCGCGCTGAGCACCCCGCCGTTGTTCCATGTGGGGTTGCAGTAGTTCATCACCGAGCTCAGATCCCACGCGCCGACGGTGTGGTCGCCATAATGGCCTGAAGCTTTGTCGCACGAGCTCGGCGTGTCCGGGCGGTTCTGCTCGTGCGCGAAGCCGAGGGCGTGGCCGAACTCGTGCACGGCGATGCTTCGAATGCAGCTCTCGCGGTTCGTCTGGCAGACCGAGTTCCAGTTGTTGAAGGTGAAGTTGAGCACCATCCCGCTGGTCACGCCGTCGAGCGCGTCGCCGAGGTCATCGGTGTGGGGCTGCTCGTCAGAGACCCTGATGCGAATCCCATCGGCGCCGCTGGCGCAGGTGCCCCAGCCCTGGAAACGCACCGCCGAGGCCGCCTCCCAGGTGTCCAGCACCGCGTCGCGCACCCATCCTTTCTCGGTGGTCGAGCTCGCGGCGTTCTCCCAGCACACGGGGATGAAGAGCGTATCCCAGATGTTCCCCGTCTCGACGTAGAGCTCCTGGCCCTCCTCGGCGACGTCGGCGCCTCCTTCGATGTCGTCCGGAGCGACGCCGTCGCCGGCGCTGCAGCCGAGGCCCAGGAGAATGGCAGTGGCACTGAGGGCAACACGATGAATGCTTTTCATGCTAATTTCCCAAGGATAGGTTCGTGCAGGTCCACGCGGTTCTCGGCGCGGGGCCTGCGCTGCGGGGCCACGAAGCGTCGCGCAGCCTGTACCTCGGAGGCCCTCGTCCAGCGGTGGGCGAGGGCGTCCGCGGAGGGACGCGACGTTCGCTGCAGCGACTTCGGCTTTTGCAGGAGCCGTACCAAAGGTCCTGTGCGCCCCTCCAGAGCCAGTTGCTGCGAGCTCGATGGTCCGCGCGCGCTCCGAGAACCGCAGGAGAAGGCTACGTGTGCCCGCGTGCGCGGCACGTGCCAGGTGGCACGTGCCAGGGTGGCATCGGGCAGGTGCCAGCTGGCACGTGCCAGATGCACCGTGCCAGGGTGCCAAGTCGTCCGGCCACGCGCGGGCGCCTGCGGATCGCGGGGAGCGTCGCGCCACCTCGGACGAGGGCGCGCCGCTCCGGACTGGCACGTCCGCTGCTCCGGCGGACCTGGACCACCGTTGACGCGCGGACCGCCCCTGAACGTGCTTGCCTGGGCCTGGCCTGAAGGTTGCAGTTCATGAGCGCAACTATGCCCAGAAAACCATTGACCATGACCGTGCGCGAGAGGGGTGGCCGGAGGCTCGGCTCCTGGCTCGCGCTGAGCTTCATCGCGCCGTCCTTGCTCGGGTGTGTCGGAGAGATGCCGAGCGAACACGGCACGGGGGAGCACGACATCGCCGCGATCTCGCAGGGCCTCGACAGCGAGGACACGCCGCGCAGGCTCGTGACCGACGAGCCGATCGTGACCGCGGGGGTGAACTACGCCTGCGCGCTGAGGCCGGACGGGATGGTCGAGTGCTGGGGCGGCGCGCTCTGCTGCGGTCTCGGGACCAACCCCGCGGCAGAGGTCCCGGAGGACGTCGATTACCCCTTCCGCCAGATCAGCGCCGGCGATCGCCACGTGTGCGGGGTGAAGACCGACGGCTCGCTCGATTGCTGGGGCTCCGACGACGGGGGAAAGTCCACGTATCCTGGGGGTACATTCCTCCAGGTCAGCGCGGGCGGCTACCACAGCTGCGGGGTGAGGACCGATGGCACGGTCGATTGCTGGGGGCTGATCAACCTCAGCCACGAAGCGCCGCCCACGGGCACCTATGTACAGGTCAGCGCGGGCGACGCTCACGCCTGCGCGCTGAGCAGCAACGGCGCGGTGCACTGCTGGGGAACGAGCGCCGCCGTCCCTTCGGACACTTACGTACAGATCAGCGCAGGCGGCTATCATACCTGCGGGCTGAGGACGAACGGCACGGTCAACTGCTGGGGTACCATGGGCGACCTGCCCGCGAACTCCGCCACCACCTTCACCCAGATCGCCTCAGGCTTCGCCACCACCTGCGGGCTGAGGACGGACGGCACGATCGAGTGCTGGGGGGACACCGCGTACGGGGGCACCACGCCTCCCTCGGGCAACTTCGCCCAGGTCGCCTCGGGGGGCGGAACCCACTGCGGACTGAAGATGGATGGCACCGTGGACTGCTGGGGGACAAACGGGTATGACCCGAACAGCAGCACGATCTTCGGGCGCGCCGCCGTCTCGGCGGGCGGCTCGCACGCCTGCGTGCTGACCAACACCGGTCAGGTGCGCTGCTGGGGTGACAACACCTTGAACCAGTCCACGGAGCCGAGCGATCTTTACAGGCAGATCGCCGCGGGCAGGAACCACAGCTGCGGGGTGCGGAACAACGGGACGGTGAACTGCTGGGGGTCCGACAGCCATGGCCAGGGCGCAGACCCCACGGGCAAATTCATCCAGGTCAGCACGGGCGGGCTGCACAACTGCGGCGTGAAGGCGAACCACACGGTCCACTGCTGGGGGCGAAACGACGAGAACCAGGCCACGGCTCCGGCGGGGAGCTTCATGCACGTCAGCGCAGGCTACTACCATAGCTGCGGGCTGAAGACGGACAGCACCATCGACTGCTGGGGAAACAACAGCGGCGGTCGGGCCGCGGACCAGACGGGGATCTTCACGCAGGTCGGCGTCGGAGCGGACCACAGCTGCGGGCTGAAGTCGGGTGGCTCGGTGGACTGCTGGGGCCTCAACGGAGACGGCCAGGCTGTGGACAAGCCCGGGCCCTACACGCAGATCAGCGTGGGTGAATACCACAACTGCGGACTGATGCTGAACGGCACCGTGGATTGCTGGGGGCGGAACACCTACGGCCAGTCCTCGCCGCCCGGTGGCACCTTCATCGCCATCAACGCGGGCAACCAGCACACCTGCGGGCTCATGACGAACGGCATCGTGGCTTGCTGGGGAGACAACTCCTCGGAGCAGTCCGCGACGCAGACGGAGGTGTTCACGAGCATCGCCGCGGGCTACGACCACAGCTGCGGTGTGAGGACCGATGGCACCGTCGCTTGCTGGGGGCGCGATAATTACGAGCAATCGACGCCGCCCCCTGGCACCTTCACCAAGGTGAGCGGCGGCAACTTACACACGTGCGGGCTGAAGACGGACGGCACGGTGGACTGCTGGGGCTGGAACAGCTCCGGCCAGGGCGCGGACCCCCCCGGGACGTACACCCAGTTCGAGGCGGGGAGCTTTCATAACTGCGGCGTGAGGGTGGACGGCACGGTGTACTGCTGGGGGAGCAACGACAGCGGCAGGGCCACGCCGCCGTCGGGGACCTTCACGCAGGTCAGCGCGGGCGGCTCTCATTCGTGCGGCCTGAGGGTGGGGGGCGCAGTGGACTGCTGGGGCTCCAACGCCTCTGGCCAGGCCGCGGAGCCCGCGGACACCTTCGTCCAGATCAGCGCGGGTGTCAGTCACAGCTGCGGGGTGAGGTCGGACGGCACGGTGTCCTGCTGGGGCAGCCAGACCACGGCGCCCACAGGCACCTTCGTCCAGGTCAGCGCGGGCTCCGGATATACCTGCGGGATGAAGGCGGGCGGCGCCGTGGACTGCTGGGGGAGCAACTGGTTCGGCGAGTCCACGGATCCCAAGGGGACCTTCGTCGAGATCGCCGCGAGCGGCGAACACACGTGCGGGCGGAAGACGGACGGCACGGTGTACTGCTGGGGCGCTCGCGATCACGGCAAGATCTATCCCCCGCTGGCGCCCTAGACGCCCTCTCCTCGGCCGACTGCGAGCCGCGCGGGACGGCCTTCATCGGTCACGCCGGCGCGGATGCTGGTGAGGCAGGCGCCGGCGAGATCGTCGCCGTGCCCGGCCGATCACGGCCGAGCCCGCGGCCCGTCGCCGCTGCAGAATTTCATTCCCGTCCACCCCGCGATCGGGTACCGCCTTCTCCCATGCCGGCTGCCCCGGGGACTCGCGCCTTGGATGCCGTGGTGATCGGGGCGGGACCGAACGGGCTCGCCGCGGCCGTCGCGCTGGCCGGGGCCGGCCTCCAGGTGCGCGTGATCGAGGCGCGCGCCACCGTGGGCGGCGGCGCGCGCACGGCCGAGCTCACCGGGCCCGGCTTCCGCCATGACGTCTGCTCCGCCATCCACCCGACCGCGGTGATCTCGCCCTTCTTGCGGACGCTGCCGCTCGAGGAGCACGGCGTCGCGTGGATCTACCCCGAGGCGGCGCTCGCGCACCCGCTGCCCGACGGGCGGGCCGGCGTGCTCTACCCCGAGCTCGATCGCATGGCCGAGACGCTGGGCGAGGAGGACGCGGCCGCCTGGCGCGACCTGCTCTCGCCGCTGCTCGCGGGCGAAGGCGCCCTCTTCGAGGAGCTGCTCGGCCCGCTGCGCATCCCGCCGCGCCACCCGCTCCTGCTCGCGCGCTTCGGCCTCTCGGCCATCCGCTCGGCGCAGGGGCTCGCGCGCGACACGTTCCGCGGCGACGCCGCGCGCGGGCTGTTCGGCGGCTGCGCGGCGCACTCGTTCCTGCCGCTCGAGGCGCTGTTCTCGGCCTCCTTCGGCATCGTGCTCGCCCTCGCCGCGCACGCGGTGGGCTGGCCGGTGGTGCGCACCGGCTCGCAGGCGCTCATGGACGCGCTGGCCGCGATCCTGCGCGCGCGCGGCGACGAGATCGAGACGGGCCGCACCGTCGCGTCGCTCGACGAGCTCCCCGAGGCGCGTGCGTACCTGTTCGACACGACGCCGGCCGCGATGGCCCGCATCGCCGGCGACCGGCTCCCGGCGGGCTACCGCCGCCGACTCGAGCGCTTCCGCCACGGCCCCGGCGTGTTCAAGATCGACTACGCCCTCGACGGCCCCATCCCGTGGAAGTCGCCCGCCGCCGCGCGCGCGGCCACGGTGCACGTGGGCGGCACGCTCGACGAGCTGGTGGCCTCCGAGCGCGCGCTCGCCGGCGACGCGCCCGCGGAGCGCCCCTTCTGCCTCGTCGCGCAGCAGAGCCTGTTCGACGACACGCGCGCCCCCGCCGGCAAGCACACCGCCTGGGTCTACTGCCACGTGCCGCCCGGCTGCGAGGTCGACATGACCGCGCGCATCGAGGCGCAGATGGAGCGCTTCGCCCCGGGGTTCCGCGATCTCGTGCGCGCGCGCGCCGCCCGCGCCCCCGCCGACTGGCAGCGTTACAACGAGAACTACGTCGGCGGCGACATCGCCGGCGGCGCCAACGACTGGCTCCAGATCTTCGCGCGCCCCGTCGCGAGCCTCAGCCCTTACTCCACGCCCAACCCCTCGCTCTACCTCTGCTCCAGCTCGACGCCGCCCGGCGGCGGCGTCCACGGCATGTGCGGTTATCACGCCGCCGCGGCCGCGCTGCGGCGCGTGTTCCAGCGGCCCGCGCCCGCCCTGTCCATGCCCGCGCCCCGCGCCCAGCTCCCGCCGCGCGGGTAGATCCCCCCGGATTCCCTCGAGGGACGCAAGCATGCCCGCGCAGCCCCTCGCGACCCAGCTCGCCCCGCCGGCCGCCGAGCAGCAGGAGGCGCGAGCCCTGGAGCCCTGGCTCTTCCCGGTGTTCTTCCTCTCGGGCTCGGCAGCGCTGGTGTATCAGGTCGTCTGGCAGCGCGCGCTCCACGCGATCTACGGCGTCGACGTCCTGTCGGTCACGATCGTCGTCACCGCGTTCATGCTGGGTCTCGGCCTCGGGAGCCTCGTGGGTGGCGCGCTCTCGCGCCGGTACCCGCGAGCTGCGGTGACGCTGTTCGCGCTCGCCGAGCTCGGGATCGGCCTCTACGGCGCCTTCAGCCTCCGCCTCTTCGCGCTGATCGCAGACATCACGCACGGCATTGGCCATGTCGCCACCGGTGGGGTGGCCTTCCTGCTCGTGGTGCTCCCGGTCATGCTGATGGGAGCCACGCTTCCCCTCCTTGTCGGGCACGCCACGTCGCGGTCGCATAACGTCGGTCGCTCGCTGGGTAACCTCTACTTCATCAACACGCTGGGCGCGGCGTTCGGCGCCTTCCTGGCGGCGCGCTACCTGCTGGGCGGGCTGGGCCTCCGGGCCACCGCGCAGGTCGCCGCGGCGCTCAACGTCCTCGTCGGCGTGCTCGTGATGGTGCTGCGCCGGCGGCGTCGCGGCGCGCCATGAGGCTCCTCGTTGCCGTCCTCGTCGCCACGCTCGGCGGCTGTCTCGCGCTCTCGCACGAGGTCCTCTGGGTCCGGGTCTACAGCTTTGCGACCGAAGGCGCGCCGGACGCCTTCGGCTTTCTGCTCGCGACCTACCTCGCCGGTCTGGCCGTCGGCTCGCTCCTCGCCGGTCGCTACTGCCGGAGCGCGGCGGCGGAGCGCTCCGGGCAGCTCTACCGGGTGGGCGGGGTGATCTTCGCCGGGGCTCTCGCGGCCTTCCTCGTGGCCCCCGCCGTCGCGCACCTCGTCGGCCGCGGCGTGGAGCCGGCCTCGACGCTGCCTGTCTTCGCGCTCGCCAGCGCCTGCCTCGGCGCGGGGTTTCCGCTCCTGTGCCACTTCGGGATCCGCGCGGACGAGCTGGCCGGCGCGCGGCTGTCCTACGTCTACGTCGGCAACATCGTGGGCTCGACGCTGGGCAGCCTGGTCACCGGCCTCGTGCTGCTGGATGTCTTGCCCCTGCGCGAGCTCAACGTGGCCCTCGCGATGGCTGGCGCCGCGCTCGGCGCGACGCTCATGCTCTCCGCGTCGAGGACGGCGCGCTCGCGCGTGTTCAGCGGCGCGATCCTGGCCGCCGCCGTCGCGTCCTTCGTGGGGTCGGCGGAAGCGCTGTACGGTGACCTCTACGAGAAGCTCCTTTACGGGGAGGAGTACCGCGAACACGGTCGCTTCGCCCACGTCATCGAGCGTCGCGAAGGCGTCGTGACGATCTCCCGGTCGGGCACCGTGTACGGCGGCGGATCCTACGAGGGCATCGCCAACGTCAGCCCGCTGCCGGAAGAGGACGAGAACCGGGTGCTGCGGGCTTACCTGGTGTCCGCGTTCCACCCCCGGCCGCGCGACATCCTCATGATCGGCCTCGGGTCCGGCTCCTGGCTTCAGGTGCTGGCGAACGATCCCGACGTCGAGCACCTCACCGTGGTCGAGATCAACCCCGGGTTCGTCGAGGCGGCGCGGCGCGCGCCCGTCGTCGCGAGCGCGCTGGACAACCCCAAGGTGGAGCTCCTCATCGACGATGGCCGGCGCTACCTGGGGCGGACCTCGCGGCGCTTCGACGTCATCGTCGAGAACACGCTCGTGTACTGGCGCTCGTACGCCTCGATGTTGCTCTCCCGGGAGATGCTGGAGCTGTCCCGCCGGCACCTGAAGCTGGGCGGCGCGCTCTACTACAACACCACGATGTCCACCGCGGCTCAGAAGACCGGGGCGACCGTGTTCCCCCACGCCCTCCGCTACCAGAACATGCTGATCGCGAGCGACGATCCGATCGCCATCGACCACGCGCGCTTCGAGAGGAAGCTCGACGCCTGGCAGCTCGACGGCCTCCCCGTGCTGCCCGCCGGCAGCCGCGCCGCGCAGCTCGATCTGCTGAAAGAGCAGGACTGGCGCGGCGGGCCCACCTGGGAGAGCCGGGAGTCGATCCTGCGGCGGACGCAGGATGCCCCGATCATCACCGACGACAACATGGCGACGGAATGGTGGGCGTTCGACACGTACCCTTAGCGCGACTCGCGCAGGGCTGTGCCGCTCGAACGACAGGACACATGTCTGCTCTCCCGCGCCGGCGGCACGGCGCCCGCCGTCGAGGCATTGACCCGTGCGACCTTCATCACCATCAAGTCAGCGAACGGGCGCACCGAGACGTGGATCTCCGATCGGGCCGGGCACGAGTCGAGCCGTCAGGTCCACCACGACAAGCGCGCGGCGCGCAAGGTCGCTGAGCTCCCGTTCGAGACGTCTGCGCCAGCGAACACCCCTCCTTCCGGAGCGCGCACCACGGCCGGACGCGCTCCGTTCACCCGCCGTCGCGCGCGAACCGATGCGCGTCCACGACGTCGTGGCCTTCGCCGCGACCCGATGCATTTGCGCATTGCGACCGTGCTTGCCCGGGTTTATCCTCTGCCCGTCTTTCGGCAATCTCAGGAAATTCGCACAAGAGATCTTCGCGCAGGACCGATACGGGCGTCTCTGTCAACGTCCCCGGCGGCGTCGATGTTCAGGCTTGCGATCCACCGTGGCGCGACGTCACGGCGGAGCGGGTCGGACAAAGCGACTTCGGACGTGCTGGGCGCGCTTCGAGCGCAACGCCGATGGCGCCCAGCGCGCCGCAGGACGTCGGCGCCCCGGGACATTCATGAGAGCTCGCGCGTGTGTGTGTGCATTCGTCCGTGACGGCCAACATCCTTCACAAGGAGCTTGGAGATGGGTATCAACGGTGCTCTATCCCTGTTGACGTTCACCGCAGTCGCCCTGATCCACGGGCCGGCGGCGGCGAGGACATTTTATGTCGACGACGTCGGCAACGACGCGAACGACGGCCTGGCCGCCAGAAGGGCGTGGGCGACGCTCCAGCACGCGGTCGACACCATGGGTCCTGGCGACACGACCATCGTATTGCCAGGAGTCTACGCGGGGTGTCGCATCGAGCGCTCGGGCGAGGCCGGCCGGCCCAAGACCCTGCGGGCCGTGCCGCCCTGGGGAGCCGTGGTGGCCACCGCGGGGCCGAACAACCAGCATGGCAGCAACATCGAGGTCGAGCTGTTCGACGGCGTCGTTCAGCACTGGGTGATCGACGGCTTCGATATCCCTGGCGCCGTCAGATCCGGCGTCGACCTGCGCGGCACGCGCGACATCACGGTCCAGAACTGCCACGTCCACGACAGCGGGAGAACCGGGATCTTCACGGCGTTCAGCGATTTTACGGTCATCCAGGGCAACGAGTCCGAGTCCAACGGCGAGCACGGCGTCTACACGAGCAACAGCGGCGACTTCCCCGTGGTTCGCGGCAATCTCCTCCACCACAACCAATCGGCCGGCGTTCACATGAACGGCGACAGGAACTTCACGCCCGGCGACGGGCTCATCAGCTTCGCCACGGTCGAGGCCAACGTCATCTGGGAGAACGGCGTCGCGGGCGCCTCGGCCATCAACTGCGACGGCGTCAGCGACAGCGTCATCCGGAACAACCTGCTCTTCAGCAATCACGCGAGCGGGATATCTCTCTACGCGATCGACGGCAGCGAAGGCTCCAGCCGCAACAAGGTCTACAACAACACCATCGTGATGGCGGAGGGCAGCCGCTGGGTGATCAACATCCCCGCATCGCCGGACGGCATCGCCAACCCAAGGTGCAACAGGATCGTGAACAACATCCTCTACACGCCGCGCCTCGACAGGGGCTCCATCCTGATCTACCCCGGCGGCGCGGAGGATCCTTGCTTCCACAGCGATCACAACGTGGTCGTGAACCGCTTCAGCAGGGATGGGGGGGCGACGATCATCAGCCTCGCGGCGTGGCAACGAGCGACAGGGCAAGACAGGCACTCGTTCGTCGTGGCGCCGGAGGCGCTGTTCGTCGACCCGGCGAGCGACGACTATCGCCTGAGGCTCGGCTCGCCAGCGATGAACCGTGGGGCCCTCCTCGACCTCGCCGTGCCGGACGATCTGGACGGGACCCCGCGGCCCGTCGGTGGTGCGGTTGACATCGGTGCCCACGAGGTCGACACCTCGGGCGCGCCGGATTGATCGCGCCGGTGCGTCGCCGCGAGCTCGTCGCCGCGGGCACGTCCGGCGGCGCGACCTCGCTCGGCGCCACGTCGACGTCGGAGACGAAGAGCAACGAGTCGCGCCGGAACGCCTCGTAGCTCCGCCCGCCAGGAGTCCGCCGCCGGCCAGAGGTGGCCGGACTCCTGCGCACCTAGGGTCTCGCGACCGCTTCCAGGGTGAGCGCCGCGCGCGGCGCGTCTGCGCTCATGACAGCGCGCAGATCAGCCGCTGGCCTCGCACCGACGTTGCGCCGTCGAGTTGCTCGATCCAGGCGACGAGCAGCTTGGTGCCGAGCTGCGCGACGGTCGAGCTGAGGATCTGCGCGCTGCTGCCGTCCGGGAGGGAGAAGACATGCTCCTGAGGGAGCAAGGACTCACCCGTCCGCGTAAACCAGCCCAGATTCACGGTCTTTCCAGGGTGCGGCACCAACGTCACATACACGTTCTCGCCGTCGCTCACGGGCGGGCCCGGGGGGTTGTACTGGCTCACGTTCTTGAGCTCGAAGACAGGGGTGAAGCCGGGCGGGGGGACCTCGACGAGCGACGAGAAGTCCCTCACGACGCCCACCTCCGCCGAGACGGCGAGCCTCGGCGGAGGTATGATGTGCGCGATCAAGAGCGTGACCCCATCGCCCTCCGGCAGCGGGAACGCTCCGAAGAAAGACTCGACCTCTTCAGGAGATGGGCTGAACTGGATCTGGTGCGCCACGCCGAGATCGGCGGCGGCGGCGCCCGTCCTGAAGAACGCTTCTCCGGTCGCGCTGTCGTCCAGCAGGAGGAGATGCCGGCCGCTCGTGACCGTGTAGAAGCGCACGTTGAGCGAGGCGTCGGTACGCGGGCCCTGGGCCACCAGGGTCGGCGCAGGCCCGGCCGACCCGCCGACGACGAGCGATCGCGTCGAGCCGCCCGGCGCCTCGCAGGTCGCGGCGTAAAAGATCTCATCGCCCGCCTGGGCGAACGCCATCGACGCGGCGACGTTGGGGCTCGAGCACTCCGGGGCGAGCGCGGGGAACCGCTGGAACGTCCCCTCCGACGAGACGCCGTCGGTGGTCGTGAGGAAGACGAGCTGCCCGATGTCGGACCCCACCCTGCCCAGCAGGGTCAATTGCCCTCCCGACTCGCGGCCGGTAACGAGGGCCGCTCCGTCGGCGAGGGGGAACTCCGCCTTGGATCCGACAGGGTCCCGGAGCTCGTGCACCGTCCCGATCACGAGCCGGCTCGCCGTCTTGTCGATGACCGAGACGAAGACGCGACCGGGGCCGCTCGCCAGCACGAGCGAGGAGGCGTCGACATCATGGCCTCCGAGGTCTTCGGACGTGAGGATGTCGAACGGATCGAGGTCCAGCACGCACTTCGCCTCGGCCGGCTTGCAGACGCCGTCCTGACAGGCGCCGCCCGGGCAGTCGGAAGGAACGGTGCACCCTTTGCCGCCGCTCCCCTCCTGGTCCAGCTCCGCGTCGGTGCGCACGCCCGCGACGAGCTGGCAGCCGGCGACGAGCAGAGCGCCCCCGGCGATGACGAGCTTCCATGGTCGCATCTCTCGCATCTCAAAAACTACCTCGCAACGACATCCCCGCCGTCCCCACCCCGACCGCGGGCTGAAGGCGCACCTCCAGCGCCGCCTTCGGCGCGGCCTCGCTCGACGGCGCGGTCAGGAACACGACCAGGCCCGCGATGAGCGCCGCGCCTCCCGCCGCGAACGCCACGTTGGAGATGTTGGCGGTCGTATTGGCGGCCTGATGGAGCTTGATCCCCTCGGCGTCACAACGGGGAGGGTCGTCGTCGGTGCACCCGTGCTGGCTGCGCGCCTCACCGACTTTCAAGAGCGTATCGACGCCGAACACCGCGCCTACCGCGATCCCGGCCAAGCTCACCCCGCCCAGCACGAGCCCCACGGTCTTCTGCGCGCTCCACGAGCTCGCCGCGGGCGCGGCGCTCGTGGCCGCACGCGCGCGCGAGGGCCGCTCCGGCGCGGGCGCGGTGGCCGCTCCTGGCGGGGGCGCGTCCTCGAGTCGAGGGACGCGTACCGTGCTCTGCCCGGCCATCGGCTCGATGAGCACCTTCGCGCTCCATGCCTTCTTGCCAGGCGCCGCCGCCTCGATGGCATGCTCGCCCGGATTGACCGGGATCGCCGAGCCGAACAGCGCCGCATCGAGCAGCTTCGTGTTGCGCCGCACCTCGAGCCCCTCGACCCGGGCCTCCGGCGCCACCTCGATGACGAGCCTCGAGAGCCGCGGTTCGAGGAGACCCGCGCGCCGCGCCGCCTCCTTCGAGCGCCGCGGATCGCCCGCTTTGCGCGCCATCGCCTCGGCGTCGTTGAAGGTCGCCCAGGCGCTCGCCGTCTCCCCATTGAGCTCGTAGCAATCCGCCAGGGCGAGCAGCGTCCCGGCCATCGGCTCCAGCTTCTGGCTGGCGACGAGCTTCGAGCACCCGAGGGCGTAGCTGCCCTGCTTGATGAGCGCGCGCCCCTCGCGGAAGAGCACGTCGGCGGCCGCCCGGTCCTCGGCGGTCGGGTCCGCGAGGGCGCGCGGCGCGAGCGATAACGACAGGACCAGCGCACTGGCAGCGATGACGCCGCGCTTCACACGCATCGGGCCTGGGCCACGCACCGCCCGGAGGATATCGGCACCCCTCGCCCTTGTCCCCGTGTCAGCGCCGCTCATCGTACGAAAACGTCGGCTCAGGCTTCGGGGTGCGAGGGCCCTCGGCGGGGGGCTTCGCCCGCAGGAGGGGCTTCGTCGCCTTCCGCGTGGCCTTCGCCGTCGCCGGAGGCGAGGTGGGCTCCGCCTGCGCCGTCGCGCTCGCGCCGTGAGAGGCGATCGTGGAGGGAGGAGCCTGCGGCTCATCGGGCGCCGGCGGGGCCGCGTCCGGCGACCCCGAGGCGGCCGCCTGCGCGCCTGTCGGCGCCGGGGGTGGCGCCCCCTCTCGCCTACCGCCGACGAGCGCCGCGAGCGCCGCGCCCGCGACGAGCGCGCCGGCGAAGAGGAGGAGCGCCCGGCGGCGCGGCTTCGCCCCCAGCAGCTCGTAGGACGACGAGGTGCTGCGAGGCGGGGACAGGGTGTGCGCCGTCTCCTCCACGGAATTCGGCGGGAGCTTCGCGGTCTCCTCGGCGGCTTCGGCGCTGGCCGGCGGCGGAGGCGGCTCCACGCGGCGCGCCGCCGGCTCGTCCCTGGATCCCGACGAAGACAGCCGCTGCAGGTCGAGCACGCGCGAGACCCGCTCCGGATAGCCCCGCGCTCGCGCGGGCGCGTGAGGCGCGAGGGCGCCGGCGAAGGCTGCCACGTCGCTCCAGCGCTGCTCGCGATCGTGCGTCAAGCACCGCTGGATCGCGGCGTCGAGCTCCGGGGGCACGTCGCTGCGGCGCTCGCGGAGCGGCGTCGGCCGGGCCGCGAGGATGCGCCCGTAGAACTCCGGCAAGGTGTCCGCGTGAAACGGCGTCTGCCCGGCGAGGAGCTCGTACAAGAGGACGCCGAGCGCCCAGAGATCGCTGCGCGCGTCGACGTCCTTCGACGAGATCATCTGCTCGGGCGACATGTAGTAGGGGGAGCCGAGCGTCTGGTCGTCATCGGTGAGGGCGAGGTCCGCGCCGCTGATCTTCGAGATGCCGAAGTCGAGGACCTTGATGCACGGCGAGCCGCTGACGTCGTGCGTGACGAAGAGGTTCGCCGGCTTCAGGTCGCGGTGCACGATCCCGGCGGCGTGGGCCTCGCCGACGGCCTCGCACGTCTGGAGGACGTACTCCACGGCGTCGTCGAGCGAGAGCGACCCGCGCTCCCTGAGCAACGCGGCGAGATCCCGCCCTTCGAGGAACTCCATGACGATGTACGGCGCCCCGCCCTCGAGGGTGCCGACGTCGAACACGCGGGCGACGTGCTGGCTGCGCAGCCGCACCGCCGCGCGCGCCTCGCGCAGGAAGCGCGGGCGCGCGCCGGCGGCGACGTCGTGGACCGAGCGCATGAACTTGACGGCCACGCGCTGGCCGAGCTCGACGTGGACCGCCGCGACGACGACCCCCATGCTCCCCGTGCCGAGCAGACGCTCCACGCGGTACTTGCCCGCCAGGATGTCGCCGGGCTGGACCGGGACGGTGCGCATGGCTCCCCATGTGGTCTCAGCGGCTCCGGGAGGTCAAGCGCCGCTTGATGGCCTCGCGCGCGCTCCGCCGCCCTGAAACTCGCTGGCAACCCTCACATGCCCGGGGGAGATGATGCCGCGGGCAGCAGGAGCGCTCCCGATGTGGGACATGGTGTACAACGGACATGCTGCAATGGTCCGAGAGCGAGCTCCGGATCCAGCGGATCCGCAAGGACGGCCTCGACGCGCTCGGCGGCAAGCGCTTCCTCGCCGCCCTGTCGGGCCGAGCGCGCGGTGAACGGCGCGAGCTGCGCGGAACGGCGGCAGGCCCGAAGACGTGGCCGCAGCGCCGCCTGCGCCCCACGCGCCGGAGCCGGCCGACCTCTGACCTGAGTCCTGGCGCCAACCGAGCCTGCGCGCCACGCCGGCGATGACCGGCCAGCAAGGCTTGCCGGTGAGGCAATGCTTGCCGTGGTGCGATGGCAAGGATTGCCATCGGGCCGCGGCGCGCGTCGGCCGCTGAACAGGGGGGCCAGGCGGACGTCGCCGCCTCGGGACGCCTTCGAACCCCGCGCGCCTGGCCAGGAGCGGACGCCCGGAGGCAGGCTCGCTCGCCGGAGCCGCTGTCCCGCAGGCGCATCCAGCTCGCTGGCCTCGACCTTGCTAAATCCACGGGCGACGGTCACCGGACCTGGGCGACGTCGCACGACGGCAGAACCGCTGTTCGACGGCCGCATCAACCCTTGTCGGCCCGCATGAGCTGCCCTGTTCCAGCGCAGCTCGCGCCGCGGACATCCCCTGGAGTAACCCATGATTACCTCGAGGCGAATCGTCGGTCTGTGCCTTGGAGCTTCAGCCCTCACAGCATGTGTGGCCGCGGACGTCGAGGAGAGCAGCGAATACATCGACACCGGCTCCGACGCGATCTTCGCCGCGTCGCTCAACCTCTGGCAGGACCGCGACATCCCCGTCTGCTGGGAGAACCCCGGCGACGACGACGCCGAGCGCGGCTGGGCCCAGGACCAGGTCACGAAGACCTGGGACGCCGTCTCGTCGATCAACTTCACCGGCTGGGGGACATGCGAGAGCGACTCGCCGGGCATCCACATCCGGATCGAGGACACCCGGCCTCACGCGAAGTACCTCGGCAACCAGCTCGACGGCGTCAGCGCCGGCCTGGTCCTGAACTTCACCTTCAACGAGTGGGGCACGGAGTGCCAGCTCGCGCAGGAGTACTGCATCCGCGGCCTCGCGGTCCACGAGTTCGGCCACGCGCTCGGGTTCGCTCACGAGCACAACCGCTTCGACACGCCGAGCTCCTGCGTGGAAGAGCGCCAGGGCGCCGACGGTGACCTCGTGATTGGGAGCTGGGATCTCGACTCCGCCATGAACTACTGCAACCCGAGGGACGGCAACGGCAAGCTCAGCGAGACCGACATCTTCGGCGTTCGCCTCGCCTACGACTGGGGTTTCTCCGGCCTGATCGTGAGCGAGGAGAACGACAAGTGCCTCGACGTCGTCCAGGGGAGCGCTGCCGACGGCGCCGGCGTGGTCACCTCGTCCTGCAACGGCAACGACAACCAGCGCTGGAAGCTCGTGCCGAGGCGCGACGGATACTACAACATCGTCAACCGCAAATCGGGCAAATGCCTCGACGTCAAGGGCGCCAGCAAGCGCGACGGCGCCGCGGTCGTCCAGTGGCGCTGCAACGGAGGCGACAACCAGGCATGGCGGGTCGAGGCGAACGACGGCGGGACGCACCTCGCCGCCAAGCACTCGGGCAAGTGCCTCAACCTCGCCAGCTACAGCCAGGATGACGGCGTCGCGCTCGAGCAGGAGGCCTGCGCCGGGAGTTCCACCGAGGTGTGGTGGGTCAAGCCGTGATGGCCGCGATCATGTCTGCCGCTGCGTCGGTCCCCGTGACGGGGCGCGGCCGTGCTCCGGCGGCGCGCCGCCGGAGACGGTGCTCGGCGCGCCGGCGAGACCCTGGCGTGAGCGAGATCACCACCGTGGGCTGCCGTCGCTGCCGTCAACCATCCGCCGTCCATGGCGCAAGCGCATCGGACCGCGCCCTGCGAAGCCAGAAGAGCCCACGAAGGCGGACGACGACGCCGCTCCGAAGCGCAAGCGTGGCGGCTCCCGCGAAACGGTCATGCCGATCAGAGGGAGATGGAGCATCCGGACGCCGCCGAAGCGCACGTGTACACGCCCGAACCTTGAGGGTCCACGCACGCGCCATTCGCGCATTCGTCGCCCGTGGTGCATGTCGCGCCGTTCGGCCTCTTCGGCGCACAGACGGGTGGGTCGCTCGAGGTGTCGCAGTTGCCCTCTTTGCACTGACTGCCATCGGCGCACGGCTGCCCGTTGGCCTCGGGGTCGCTGCAGATGGTCTCACCCCCTGAGTCCTTGCAGTAGCCGCTCAGGCACGCGAGGTCGCTCGCACATGCCTGGCCGTCGGGCTTCGCCGCGACGCAAAAAGAGCCACGTTTGCTCGGGCACACGAGGCCATCGCCACATTCGCGCGTGCATGGATCGCCGGCCCCCGGCTTCACCACGCACGTACCGAGGTGCGCAAAGGTCGCGACCTCGCAGTAGGTGTCCGCGTCTGCGCATTCCGCGGACACCGCGCAGTCGCCCCCCGTCGCGACCTTCGCGACGAACGCGCCGTGGCATGCGGGCCACGCCCCGGCGGCTCCCATTGCCTCGAAGTCGGGGCACGACAGCGCTCGCAGTTGATCGATGCAAGAGTGCGCCGGACCCTCGCGGAACTCGATCCGCCCTGCCGCGACAGCTTCCGCCAGGAGCTCGGGGTGCCTGCCCATCGAGGATCGGAGCTGGTCCACGCACGCGTCTGCAGGAACCGTCACGCCGCAGCATGCGGTGAGGTCCGCACAGAGCGCGCCAAGGATGGCGTCATGGAAGTCGTTGACGGAGAAGTCGTGGACGGGTGAATCGGTGCAGCCGATCACTGTCACGAGCGGGAGGAGCATGATGCCTGCGATCCCATGGCGGACGCGCCTGGTCGGGTCGCCATCGCGGATCTGCCGTCGAAGCTCCTTGGCGTTGCGAGTGAGCTCGGCGAGGTTCCTGTAGGGGTCGTCACGTCGGGCGTTACAGGCGTCGTCGTCATGGGGGTAGAGCACGGTCCACCTCGACGCGTTGCGGGGCAAAAAGTTTGATTTCACAGAGCAACACGAAAACATCGTGTGTGGACGCATGCTCGCGATGGGCATCCACGGCCGGCGCCAGCGTCCGCTCCGACGCGGCGCGGATCCGCCTCGGCGTCCTCGTGCTCACCTCTCGGCTGAGGAGCCGCCATCCACGTACAAGGAACGCGATCTCCGAGGATGGATCCTGACCCCAGAGGTCTCCACAGCAGCTTGGCGTGATCCAGCCATCCAGATTGGAAGATTTCACCCTGGACGCCGCTTGACATGCGGCTCCTTGCTGTGATGCGATGTCCATCAGATCGCGCAAGGACTCGATGTGACCTGTCGCGTCGCATCGCTCCGGGGGGAACAGGCACGTGATGCGCTGGCCGCTTGTCCCGCTGCCGACTCGATCGTCGTGATCGAGTGGGCCGTCTCCGGACGCCGGGCGCGCATCAGGTCTGATCTGCGCACAAGGGTGCCGCGCGCGACCGCACGAACCACGTACGAACGAGCGACAACGTAGCAGGGGGATCTCATGACGATGATTGGGCGAAACTGGGCAGCGGCCATCGGCCTCACGCTGACGACGGCGGCATGCGGATCGAGCGATCCGGACGCGGCGCAGACAGCCGCGCCCATCCAGCGAACGCCGCTTCCTCGGAGCGAGTTCATCCCGCTCGAGATCGAGGCGACCATCGACGAGCTCGTCGCCGAGATCAACAAGAGCTCGATCGAACCGATGCAGATCTCGGTGTTGCTGAAGTCCCTCGACGGCTTCTTTGCGCCGATCGCCACGGGCGCGAACCGAGCCATGGGTGAGCTCGGGGTCTCCGGGAGGGCCACGGGGAACGTGCTCGCGCCTTACAGTGCTGAGACAGAGCTAGAGGAATTGACGAAATTCCAGACTCAACACATCAAACAGTCGGTGGCGGAAGGCGCCGAGGGGATAGTCATCACGCCCGTCGGCGAAGGCAACGCGGCCGCGCTCGACGAGGCCGTCGCGAAGGGGATCCCCGTGGTGACGCTCGACGCCGACCTGGCGAACTCGAAGCGCCAGATCTACGTCGGGATACTCAACGAGTATGCCGGGGCCGTGGCAGGGAACACCCTGCTCGAGATGCTGCCCGAGGGGCCGGGCACGGTGCTCATCCACGGCTGGGCCGACCCGATCTGGGCCGACGGTGTCAATCGAACCAAGGGCGCCAGGGGCGTGTTCGAGAATGCCGGTTACCACGTTCTGGTACATCAGTCCATCTATCATGACGAAGCCATGGACGTCGATTTGATGAGAGGAGAGATCGAGGACGCCGACCCGCCCGTCGTGGGCCTGATCGGAATGTTCATCGACTCGTATCGATGCGTGCTGGCCGCGGACGCCGCGGACGCGCCGGACCTCCCCATCGTCACCTTCGACTTCGCGCCGGAGACCGCCGGGTTTATGCGCCAGGGTCGCATCAAGGCCACGCACGTCCAGCGGCAGTACTACGAGGGGTACCTCGGGCCCTACGTCGTCTACGGCATCAAGAGCATCGGCCTCGACGCGCTCAAGGAGATCCTCGCGCCGCACCTCGTCGAAGGCAGCCAGTTCGACCTCGGCGTCGACGTGGTCCCGTGGACGAAGGTCGACGCCTACAACCAGTTCCTCGACGAGGTCGGCGCAGAGCAGTAGCGGCGCGCAGCTCGAGGAGGATCTGCTCCTCGCCGCGCTCGAGGTCGTCGCCGATCCTCCGGACGTGACTCCCCCGTCGGGCTTCACGCTCCTGCACGACCAGCCGTCGTCCACGCGCGATGGGCCCGTCCACGCCGGCGAGCGACGCCGACCGTGCGCGCGGGACGATCTTCGTGGTTGATCTCGTGAAACCATTTGGTATAGTAAACCACATGGTTTTGGATCGCTCGCCCCGGCTGGACCTCGTGTTTCACGCCCTGGCCCACCCGGCCCGGCGGGCGATCATCCGGCAACTCTCGGGCGGGGAGCGCAACCTCAGCGAGCTGGCCGCGCCCCTGAAGATGACTTTCCCGGCGGCCACGAAGCACGTGCGCGTGCTGGAGCACGCCAAGCTCATCCGGCGCCGCGTCGAAGGCCGGCAGCATTTCTGCCGCCTGGAGGCCGCGCCGCTCAAGGAAGCGACGCTCTGGACCGGGTCGTTCCGCCAGCACTGGGAGGCCCGCTTCGAAGCGCTGGACTCGCTGCTCGACGAGATGAAGTCCGAGGAGCGAGCGCGTGCCCGCCGGACCTGAGCGTCTCACCGCCATTCAACCCATTCCGACCCCTCTCGGTCGTCTGTCACGAGTCACAACACCATGAACACCACGTCACCCCAGGGCCTGCAAATCTCAACCCCCACGGACACCACCATCGTCCTCACCCGCACGTTCGACGCGCCTCGTCGGCTGGTGTGGGAGGCCATGTTCACTCCGGACAGGATGCGTCGCTGGATGCTGCCGCCGCCGGGCTGGACCATGGCCACCTGCGAGTGTGATGCGCGCGTGGGCGGCAAGCTCTCGGTGTCGTGGAAGAGCGATGAAGCCGATCCGGTCATGACGCTCCGGGGCGAGTTCACGGAGGTGGCCCTGCACGAGCACGCCGTTCACACGGAAACGATGGCATTGGGGTCGGGCCAGACCGTTGGCTCGCTCGTGGAAAAGCACGAGTTCGCCGATCAGGGCGCCGGCACTGCGATGAGCATCACGCAAACCTACGACTCGAAAGAAGACCGCGACGGCGCGCTCGCTTCCGGCATGGATCAGGGCATGGAAGCCTGTTATCAAAAGCTGGACGCGCTCCTCGGCGAGCGGAGCCAGGGCAACGCTGCCGTCAACGCACGATGACGCCCAGCGGGCTCCGGAGTCGTCGTGTGCAGGGCGAGCCGTTCGTGAACGTGGTGGACGCGCAGGGCGGTTGCTGAGCGCCCGAGCCTGCGCTTCGCCCCACGCGATCGCCGCACGGGCTTCCTCAGCGGGCGCGGCGCGCCAGTGCCTTCTCGTAGGCGGCCTGCAGCTCGCCGGACACCGAGCGCGCCGGACGCGGCGCGCCGAGATGCAGGTGGCGCAGCTCGTCCATGAAGGCGTTCCAGAGCGGAGCGCCGCCCTTCTCCAGCAGCTCCGCGCGCACGGACAGCTCCCTGCTCGGGCGCGTATGGCGGCGGCCCCAGGCGCCCATGTGCGCGAGCAGCGGCACGAGCTGGATGGCCGCTTCCGTGAGGCTGTAGATCCCCTTCTGCCGGTGTTTCGGATCGGAGCGTCGCGTCAGCAGGCCGGACGCGGTCAGGCGCTTCAGCCGGTCTGCGAGGATGTTCGAGGCGATGCCTTCCTCGCTCTGCGCGAGCAGCTCGCCGTAGCTGCGCCTGTTCCCGAACATGACGTCGCGGATGACGATCAGGCTCCAGCGGTCGCCGAGCTGCTCGAGCGTCAGGTTGATCGGGCAGCCGGATCGTCCTGTCTGCGGCACGGCCATTCTCCTGAGACTAGTACTTGCATATTGCAAGCGGTAGGGGTAGGGTCCCTACCACTTGCAAAATGCAATCGGTCTGAACCAGGAGCCCCACGATGTCGCTCGTGCTGTACGGTCATCCCTTCTCCTCGTACACGCAGAAAGCACTCATTGCGCTGTACGAGAGCGGTACCCCCTTCGAGTTCCGTTGCCTCGGGCCGGATACCCCGCAGCACTCGGCCGAGTGGCTGCGGCGCTGGCCGCTGCGCAAGTTTCCGCTGCTCGTGGACGGCGAGCGCAACATCGTCGAGACCAGCATCATCATCGAGTACCTGCAGCTCATGCATCCCGGGCCAGCGCGCCTGCTGCCCGCAGACCCGATGGCCGCGCTGGACGTGCGCTTTCTCGACCGCTTCTTCGACCTGCACGTCATGAGCCCGGTGCAGCACGCGGTAGACGGAGCGCTGACGGGTGATCCGGTGAAGCGCCAGGAAGGACTGGCCCTTGCTGCGACGAAGCTGGAGCTCGCCTATGCCTGGCTCGAAGGGCAGCTCGCCGGCAGGACCTGGGCCGCCGCTGGCGCGGACTTCACGATGGCGGACTGCGCGGCCGCGCCTTCGCTGTTCTACGCTGACTGGACGCACCGGATCTCCGAGGCTTTCCCCGTGCTGCGCGCCTACCGCGCGCGGTTGCTTGCGCGCCCGTCCTTCGCCCGCGCGGTGGAGGACGCGCGGCCGTTCCGGCCGCTCTTCCCCCTGGGAGCGCCGGACCGGGACTGACGCTTCGCGCCGCAAGCGCCGGCGCAGCTGCGCGTTACCTCGCGTCACGAGGCGATCGGCTGGACTCCACGAGCGATCTCGACGGGACGTTGCAGCGCCTGCACCACGAGGGCCGCCAGGCGGGCGGTCGGGAGCTCCGGTTCCGCCGTTGCCTGGTGCAGCGCCAGGGGGAGCGCGGGCAGCGCCGGCAGCCCGGCCTCCCCGGGGCCGAGCGCGCGCACGCCGGCGGGCAGGCCGATCGGCGTGCGCACCGTGAACCCGAGCCCTGCCGCCGCCGCGGCCCAGAGCCCGCCCAGGTCCGGGCTGGTGAACGCGAGCCGCCACGGGATGCCAGCGCGATCGAGCGCCGCCGCGGCGGCATCCCGGAACCGGCATGGCGCCTCGATGGCCAGGAGCGGCAGCGACTCGCCCTCCGCCCCGGCCCGCGCAGGGCCCCCCGCGGCCGACCCGATCCAGCGCATCGGCAGCTCGGCCAGACGCTCGCCATGCGGCGCCCCCATCCCGTCGCCCCACACGAGCGCGAGATCGAGCCGGCCCGACGTGACCCGCTCGAGCAGTTCCGCATTGCGCGCGACCCGCACCTCGATCCGCACCCTCGGGTGGGCGCGCGAAAACCGCCCCAGCACCCCGGAGAGCAGCACGTCACCGAAGTCCTGTTGCAGGCCGAGCCGGACCCAGCCCTCGAGATCGACGCCGCGGACCGCGGCCGCCGCCTCGTCGTTCAGATCGAGCAGGCGGCGGGCGTACGCCAGCATCGTCTCGCCCGCCTCCGTCAGCGCGAGACCGCGCCCGGCCTTGCGAACGAGCGGCGTGCCCGCCTGCTCCTCCAGCTTCTTGAGCTGAGCGCTCACCGCCGAGGTCGACCGACCCACCCGGCTCGCCGCCCTGGCGAAGCTGCCCAGCTCCACCCCCGCGACGAAGCTGCGCAGCACGTCGAGATCGAAGGTGACGCGGTGCATGCCAAACGTCCCGCTTTTCTGAACTATCCGTACCAAAGTTCCTGATTTTCAGCACGATCGTGCTCCGTCATGCTGGTGGCGTCAAGGCGAGCCGGAGCCGCCTGACAGAGCACAAGGACCCACATTCCATGCGTTTCGCTCACGTCTCACCGCGGCATAGCGAGCCGCCGCTGCGCGAAGGGAACCTCCCTCGCGATCTCGCCGACAGCCATCGTCGCACGCGGCGTCCGGGGAGAGCGCTCCCTGGGAGCGGGCGCCGCCTCTCCCGGGCTGCGCTCGCGATGGCGACAGCCTTGCTCTGTGCCGGCGCGGGATGTACGCGGGACTCGGTCCTGGAGCGCGCCTCGCTCGGGACTCACGCGGTCGCGGGCGGGAAGGCCGTGACCCGCGTCGAGGTGCAGCGGCTGACGTTGCCCCCTGGGTTCAGGGCCGGGCCGCACACGCACCCCGGTCCGGTCGTCTGCCATGTGACCGAAGGGCGTATTCTGTTTCAGGTGAAAGGCCAACCGGCCAGGTACTACACGGCAGGGCAGACGATCTTCGAGCCCGCGAGCACGCCCATCGAGCGCTTCGACAACGATTCCAGCTCGGCCCCCGCGACCTTCATCGCCACCTACCTGCTGGGCGACCAGGACACGGAGTTGCTCCACAGGCTCCAGTAGACACGCCTGCGCTCTGTGGCCGTACGGTGGGACCGGTGATGCCGCGAGCCCTTCACCGCGGTGTGATCCGGTGCTTTGCCGGCAATTTCAGGGAGACGTGACAGGGCGAAGGCTGCTTGTGACGCCCTCTCACCAAGGCACGACGGCTCGCGCGCCCTCGGTGGTGCCGCGAGCCACCACCAGACATGGAGGCGCGTCCCTCCAACCCGCGTCCCTCGCGCCGCGCCCCTTCCAGGATCTCGGCTGAACCAGCCTCCCCGCTCGACCCGCTCCCCTCGTGGGCCCTGGTACGCATCATGCCAGTGTCCGCCTGGTCTCCGCACGAAGGAAGCCGCCCGCGAGACTTGCTGCAACGATCAAGGAGAGACGATGATGCCCACGAACACGACCCACAAGACCCGCTCCCTCGTCCTGTCGCTCACGATGGCCGCCGGCCTGGCCGTTACAGCGTTCACGTCCCCTGCGGCGGCCGGGCCGCTGCCGACGCTCTCCGGATGGGGCGTGCGCGGCTATGCCAGCTTCATGGGCTCGGTGAGCCAGCAGGCCGACGGCTCGCTCAGGGGGCATTTCACGATCATCATCCACAATCCCGGCGAAGCCCCCGTCACCTGCCGCTACCTGCGCTTCCGTCCCCACACCGTGAGCGGCGGGAGCTGGACTTTCGATGGCCATGGCACGTGCTGGAGCTCGGGCGGCACGTTCGCTGCGGCGAACCGCTTCGCCTTCTCTGACCTGGGCAACCCAGGCGCGGGCGTCGACGCCGTTGACGTGAACTACTACGGCGCGGTCGGCGTCTCGATCCCCGGCGGCTTCTTCGATGACGGCGACATCGTCTACGCGCCTTGAGGCCAGCCGCGATCCAGCGGGCCTGTCAGCGCTGCCGCTCGCGCCGCTGTGTCGGTGGTACTGCGCGCGCGACCCATTCCGTTGGCTGTTCGGTGAGCGCGTCGAGAACCGCTGACGAGCAGAGGAACGGCAGGCCGAGGGCGTCGGCCCTTGCTGCAGCGGCGCGACTGCCGCGCCTCGATCTCGGCCAGCGTACTCGCCCCCGGCGCGCCCACCTGGCGGCGCCGTGGGCCGCGTTCGTGGTCTTCAAGATCGTCTTCGCGGGCGATGACCCGGAGGCGCGGCGGGACGAGAGGGGCCGAGTCGGCGTCCCGGCCTGACCGGAGGCGCCGCGAGGCACGCGGCCCCTCTGGCGCGCCGGGGGCGCGCCGCCGCGGCACGTTCCGGGTCGCTCATGGCGAGATGAATCTATTGCATGGGGGTTATTATGCCAATTCATTGGAATCAGGCCCTCCGTTGAGCCATGAAATGTACAGCCTGCTCACTGCGCGTGAGCTCACCAAAAGTGTGTGTCGACCGAAGTAGGAGCGACGATGCAACGAGTCACGGTTTCGATGATGTCGGCCTTTTCTTCTTCATTGTACCTCGCGGCACCCCTGGTTCTCCTCGCGTGCGGCGCGGACGCATCCGGCGAGGCGGACGTCGTCTCGGAGGCGCATGCGCTCGCAGGCGGCGGGCGTTGCGCAGCCGGTTTGCTGCAGAATCCGGAGACGCAGCAGTGCGCGCCGATCGCCGATCGCCGCGCTGAGGCGCAGCGCGGCGATCGGCGATCGGCGCGCAGGCCGGAGCGGCTGCCGCCCAATCTCAAGGCGTTGCGCGGTACGGCGGACGGCGCGCCGCCCGCGCCGCGCGCCGAGGCGCGTGCGGCGCGCTCGCACGTGAGCATCCCCGACCACGTGCCGGGCGGGCTCGGCGCGGGCGTGAGTTACAAGAGCGGCGCGCTGCCCGTAACCGAATCATCGACGCTCTACACACACATGATCGTGTATCCGGAGGGTCTCGGCTTCGACGTACCGGCGGACTTGTTCACGACGGCCACGAATCGCACGGAAAAAACCGTCGAGGTCGTCGGCTGGTACCGCGAGGCCAGCGTGCATCACATCGGCATTTTCGACTGGTCGTGCTCGGCGACCGATCCGTGCGCGGGCGGTCAGACAGCGCCCTCCTGGATCTGGACGCGACCATTCAGCGACAACACCTGCCAGCTCACGCAAATGGCGGACGGCGCCGGCGTGAACCACGAGACGCTGTACTACGCCAATGCCACCGTCTCCACCGCGAGCGGCTGGGAGAACCGCGTTTTGTTCTGGAATTATTGCACGAGTCAGTGGGATCTCGAGTACGTGCACGCGTTCACGGGTCCGCAACAAGACTGCAGTGTGACCGGTTGCGGCTGGTGGGGCCCGATCGTCGAAAACTTTTCTCCGCTCGAGGACCAGCCGTTCCCGCAGCTCGGCTTCATCGACACGAGCCTCGTTCACGACGGCGTGACGAGCCTTTTGCCGCCGAGCGAGACGGACTTCAACGGCCCGCCTTCGACCTGGCACCTGTGTTTCATCGATCCGAACACGTCCTGGTCGACGAGCCAGATCCCGTGCGGCGCGAGCACGACGCCGTGGACCGCGACGCTCACCTTGACCAGCAACTGGAGCACGGGCTATTGCGCGGATGTCGCGGTTCACAACGGCGGCACGACTGCGATCTCCACCTGGTCCGTGTCGCTCGCGATGAATCAATCCACGCTGACGAGCAGCCACAGCGGGAGCTTTCAGGCGACTTCCGCCGGTCAGTATCAGATCACTCCGCTGAGCTGGAATGCGAACCTCGCGCCCGGAGCCACGACCTCGTTCGGCTTCTGCGCGAACAAGACCGGCACAAGCTACACGCCAACCGTCACCACGCCCTGAGCGCCGTGAAGCATCTCCGCTCGGCGCAGCGGAATGCTCGATGATCACTCGTCCCGGCGCGGACCGGCGCAGCCTCCGGCGGCGTGTTTGCCGGCCCGGAGCCGGGACGCGAGATCATCGACTCGAACGGAATAGACCGAGCCGTGGTGGGCCGGATAGTACCAGCGGCCATCCACGTAGTAGACACAGGTCCCGCGGTAGACCACGCGGGGGTAGGTCTCGATGTGGACCGGCGCCTCGGCGATGTGAACGACCGGCTCCTCGACCACCGCGAACTCCTGGTACGTGACGGTCGCCGGCGCAGGCGTGACGGTCCTGGTGTGGACCTCGGCCACGCACCCGGTCCCGCCGAGGAGCGCGAGCGTGGCCAGCGCGGCGAGCTTGCCGCGCCGCAGCGGATGCGCGGAGTTTCCGGGCGACGAAGGGTCGAGGACAGGCATGGTCATCTCGATGAGGTTCATCGCAGCAACAGCGGTGCCATCCGGCGGCGCCGGCGCGCGCCGCCGGCGCCCGGCGCCGCGCGCGCCGATGGTATAGCGCTTGCTGAATACATGGGCATCGGCGCGACAGCGCCAGACCTCGCTTGATAAGGAAAGACGATCCCCATGAAACTCTCGAAGGTGCTCTCCGGTCTCGCTGGCCTCACGCTCGCCGCCGCTTCGCTCGCGGGATGCATCGTCGTCGATGGCGACGACGACCATGATCACGTCGATGACCTCGGGAGCGGCTCGCTCACCGTAACGACGGCGATCGACGGCCTCAGCGACGCGCGGCAGTGCTCCGACGACGACGTGGATCTGCTCGCGGTCCGCGTCGAAAGCGAGGAGGGCTTCGTCTACAAGGCGCGCGTGAACTGCGAGGAATTCGGCGTCACCTTCGACGGCCTCGACGCGGGGTACCATGACGTCGATGTCTGGCTCGAGGACTTCGACGGAGACCCGAGGAGCGACGTCGTGCGCGTCCCGTCCGTCGAGGTGATCGACGGCATGGACACGCTGGTGGACGTCGACATCCCCTCGGAGTCGATCTACCGGTGAGGTGCGCGCGGCGCGCTTGATCGACCGCGCCGCGCCGCACCGCGCGGGAGGCGCTCACTCGCTCGCGACCGCGTTCGCGAGCCCGTAGACCCCGTAGTCGATCATGTAGGCGAGCTCGTACCCGGGGAGCTCAGCGCTCGCGAGCTCCGCGATCTTCCTGTGGTGGCTCGCCGCCTCGGCGCCCGCGAGCTCGCTCTTCCGTTCGCCGAGCGAGGCCACGTAGCGCTCGACGATGGACTCCAGCTCCGTGAGGTAAACCTTCTGCTCGCCCACCGCCCGGCGAGCTCGAGCTCGCGCAGCTCGACCGCGCCTGCCTCGAGCGGGAGCGTGTACTCGCCCTCGAACGTGGCATACACAGCGGAATTTTCGAACGCCTCGCATCATCTTTCTTTTTACTTGATCGGTCAGTCGCAGCAGCTCCACAGTTGCGGGTATGCGTATCGCTTCCTTCAGCGTGCTCGCGTTCGCATTCGCCTGCTCCAGCTCGCCAGACGAGCCCGGCGGCTCGGGAGGCGCAGGGGGCGCCGCCGCGGGCGCCCCGGGCACGAGCGGCACTGGCGGCGTCACCCAACCGAACGGAGGCGCGACGAGCCCCGGCGGCAATGCGACGAATGGCGGCGCAACGACAGGAGGAGCCGCGATGGACGCAGCGTCGACGGGCGGCGAGCCAGCCGGCGGCTCCTCGGAAAGCGCGGGCACGGCGAGCGGCGGAGCGTCGGCAGGAGCTGGCGGAGCGAATGGCGGAGCCGGCGGGGCGAGCGGCGGAGCCGGCGGCGGCGGTGCCTGCGTCAAGAACCTCGCCTGCAAGCTGGACCCACCGCCGAGCACCGGCGACCTCGCGCAAGACTGCGTCGATCGCATCAACCAGTTCCTCACGCAGTGCGCTTGCCTGCCGGCGCTCAAGCGCCGCGAAGACGGCGAAGCCTGCGCCAACGAGATGGCGAAATACGACGCCGAGCACAACATGGCTCACGCCGGCATCCGAGCAAAAATCTGTGAGCCCGGCGGCTCGCAAAACTCCTGCCCTGGCTATTCCTCCAACAAGCAAGTCATCGGCCTGTGCATGCAACAGATGTGGGATGAAGGCCCGCCACCCACCGCAGACTGCACCGGCGACTGCTACGAAATGTACGGCCACTTCATCAACATGACCGACGACTCCGTCACCCAGGTCGCCTGCGGCTTCCACACGACGAGCAGCGGCAAAGTCTGGGCCGTCCAAAACTTCACGCGCTGAGAGCGCGGGTGGGCCCCGCGCTCGAGATCGAGGGCGGCGTCCTGCCCCGCGACGGGTTGGTGCCGATCGGCGCCTTCTCCAGGGGCCTGTGCTTCATGGCCTCCGACGGCGCGATCCTCGCCGACGACGGCGTGGGGGAGCGCTTCGTCTTCGCGGATTCGTGGCGCATCTTTCTGGAGCGGTTCGCCCTGGGGCACGAGGCTCCGGACGTGATCCCGGGGTGGCCGGCCCGCCACTGCGCGAGCCTCTCCGAGGACGTGGGCAAGGCGCTGGCGCAGGCCCTTGGCGTCCGCGCGCGCCCGAGCTCAGCCACCGGACGCAGTCGTTCTGGACGAGCGACGACCTGGTGATCTGGGGACGAGGTGGGGGCCCGGGTCGTTCACGAGGCGCTCGGTCGGCTGCTCGGACTGCGGGTGGCACCGGAGGGGTGAGCAAGCTTGGGCCGAACGTCGAGCCCGCCGCTCGCGTCGACTCGCTGCCGGAGCCTTGCCGCTCGCCAGTGCCCGCAGGCTCTACTGGGATCGCCCGCGCGCGGCGGTTGCGTGCCGAAGCGCCCTGGAGGCATCCGGAAAGTGACGCCGGCAAGCACCAGGCCTGTGCTCGAAGCCTACCTCGACTGCGGGCTGCTCTGCCGCGGGTTCGCGCGGCTCCGGTGCGAGCGCGGCGAAGAGAGTCGGCTGGTGGCCTTCAGCTGTAAAGGACGCGGTTTCTTCCCGTCGTGCCTGGGCCGACGCATGTGTGCCACGGCGGCGAACCTGATCGAGGACGTCCTGCCCGAGGTGGCGCACCGTCCGTTGGTGTTGACGTTTCCGTTTCCGTGGCGGCGCAGGCTCGCCCAGGACGGGGCGTTGTTCGGCGTGCTCGTCCAGCGCGCCTAGCGAGCCCTGGCTCAACCTCACCGTCCGCCTCAGATCGTCGATAAAGGCGCGGCCGCGCGCGGGCAACTGCCCCCGCTCCCCCACATCGATCGCATGGATCGCGCCCGTATCGCCGGGTTATCGTCCTCAAGCACCTTATAGAATCCTCGACGTCGCTGTCTCCTTCGCGTTGACACGCTCCGCGTTCCGTGCTCTCGAATACGGACAGATCGTCCTCGCGCTATCGGCGCCCGGGCTCGCCGCTCCGTACGACAGGGATCGTATAGACATTCAAACACTGTAGCAGCATAAGACACACAAGGAGTCTCATGTCTTCCATTCAAACACAGTTTCTCGATGTCAAGGCTCATCACTCGCTATACCCTGCCCTCGATCCCAAGACTACATTGAGCGGGAGCGCATCGGGCAAAGCCATTTTTATCACCGGTGCATCGCAGGGTATTGGTCAGGCTACCGCGGTGGCTTTCGCTCACGCGGGCGCTAAAGCGATCTATATCACCGCGAGGTCAGAAAATGGGCTTAAAGCAACAAAAGAACGAGTGAGCGAGGCGAATCCAGAGACGCAGTGTGAATATTCGGTCTGCGACGTGACAGACGAAGAGCAGGTCAAGGCGTCCATCATGGATTGTGTGACCAAATTTGGCGGCATCGATGTGGTCGATTCGAATGCCGGCTATCTCGACCAGTGGAAGAAGATTGGTGAGTCTGACACAGCCAGCTGGTGGAAGACATGGGAAGTCAACCTAAAAGGCACATATTACGTGATTCGATTTGCCATCCCATATCTTATCGAATCGACCAAGAAGCATTTTGCCACAGGATCAACAGGTGGCCATCTGATCCTCGTCTCCTCCATCGGCGCTCAACTGGTAACGCCTTCGGCGTCGGACTATCAGACATCCAAGCACGCGATCAACCGTCTTTGCGAGTTCGTCAACGTTGATCATGGCGAGGAGGGTGTCAAATGCTTTGCCATCCATCCAGGAGGTGTTTCCACCGGGCTCGCGAAGAACATGCCCAAGGAAATTCACGCCGGCCTTATCGACGAACCTGATTTGCCAGCCGGGTTCGCTGTTTGGCTTTGCTCCGGCAAGGCTGATTGGGCCAAGGGCCGATACTTGAGCTGCAACTGGGACGTTGATGAGTTGACGCAACTCAAAGACCAAATCATTCAGGGTGATTTGCTGGTCAATCGTTTGCGCACAAAAGCTTGAGGGCGAGCGCAAATTGCGGGTGAAGGAGCGCCGTCAGGCAAGGAGCCCCGAGTCGCTAACTCCAGAGGCATTCGGGGACGTCGTTTCTGCAATTTCTCGGCGCCGCGCCGCCGGGCCGGGCGCCGACCCGATCGGTGATGCCGCGGGCCCTTGACCGCAGGCGATGCGGCGGCGGAAGGGCGCCCCGTTGGGCCACACCGGAGCCGCCCTCGGGGGCGAAACAGGCGAAAACCATGAAAATCGCTACTGTTTCCGGCGACCGCTCAGCATCGACCGGTTTCTCTGGCGGGGTTCCTGACGCGCGAAGCTGGTCGACGAGCGGGCAGGCGCTTTCCGCGGCCGCGCGCGCCTTCCGGCCCCGCTCACGACCACGTCACCTCGAACTCGCACGCCTTGGCGCCGCGGAAGCGGCAGCGCGTGTGCAAGGTGCGGCTCTCCTTGACGCCGATGCGCGCCATGATCCGCTCCTGCCACGCCGGGACGCCCACCGCGCAGGTGACCGGCCCGGGGCCGCGGTCCGGGAGGCGCGACGCGGTGAGGCGGACCGAGAAGCGCCTCGCGGCGACCGAGGTCGCCTCCATCGTGCCCTCGTCGAAGTAGCGCTCCCAGAGCGACGAGGACCGCTGCAGCACGGTCTCGGGGGACGCGGCCTTGAGCAGCACCGTGAAGAACCGCTGCAGGTCCTCCTCGGCGATGGCGTGGGCCACCGCCCGGAAGCACTGCGGATGACCGTCCCCGTACAGCGCCACGTAGCGGTCGACGAGGCTGTTCCAGAGGCTCACCGGGTACCAGATGTGCGGCAGGACGATGCCGCCCACGCGCGCGGCGTCCTCCGGGCTCAGGCACTCCAGCCACCGGGCCACGCCGGCGGCGCCGTGCTGCGCGGCCACGAAGCTCTTGAACCCCCCCAGCGCGTTGCCCTTGACGTTGCTCATCGAGATCACTCCACCGGGCGGCCTGACGGAGGCGCGTCGCGTGCCATGTGGGGCCGATCCTGACGAGGGTCACCGGCGAATGCAATCGCCGCCCATCGGGAGCTCCGCGGCGACCACCGGCGCGGTCCGCCTCGGCGCACAAACGTGATCGAAACCACATCCCGGCCGACCGGCGGCGCCGAGCGGCGCGCGTGCTTCCCGGCGGCGCGCCGTACTACAATCGCCCGCGTGAAACCGTGCCCCTTCTGCGCGGAGCAGATCCAGGACGCCGCGATCAAGTGCCGTTACTGCGGCAGCATGCTCGACGAGCGAGCGCCCGTGGCCGCCGCGGCCTCCGCTGCGCCGCTCGCCCCGGCGGGCAGCGCGCTCGCCTCCGCCGGCAGCGCGCTCGCCCCCGCCGGCGGCGCGCTCGCCCCCTCGCCGGGCGGGGCGCGGGTCATCTTCGAGGGGACGCCGAGCTGGAAGGCGTGGTTCTGGTCGTACGTGGCGGCGGGCGTGCTCTCGCTCGTGCTGGTGGGCCTCGTGTGGCTCGGGGTCCTGCACTGGAAGCGCAAGAGCCTCCATTACAAGATCACCGACCGCACCATCGACTACGAGGCCGGCCTGCTCACCCGGCGGGTCGAGACGTTGCAGCTCTGGCGGGTGCACGACATCGATCTCCGCCAGTCGTTCCTGGAGCGGCTGCTCGACATCGCCGAGATCCGCGTGTTCACGCGCGACGCGAGCGATCCCGAGCTCGTGATCCGGGGCCTGCCGGCCTCGCGCGAGCTGTTCGAGGCGATCAAGAACGCGGCGGAGCTCGCGCGGCAGCAGCGCGTGCTCGGCGTCGTGCAGTGAGCCGGAGGCGCGGCGCTCGGCGGCCCGGGTCCGCCAGGCCGTACCAGGAGCGCTATCGGGTGAAGCAGACCTCGAGCCACGGACGATCGCCGAGGACGCCGTGCTCGCTCGAGCGGTACGCGGTGAGCGCCGTCGGGTCCTCCTCTAGGAGGAAGCCGTGGTTGGGATGCGCGCCGTCGACCCACGCCTGGACGAGCGCTGTCACGTCCGCCGTGGCCGCGTCGTCCGCCGCGCCGACGAGCGTCGCCTCGGTCGCCGGGTCGTAGCTGCCCGCGAGGCTGTTCCAGGTGACCGCGAGCTCGTCCCACGGGACATCGACGCGGTGCGCCCGGATCTCGTTCGCGCCGGAGCTGTAGAGCCTCGCGCCGAACGTGGCGGACGTGATGGTGGCGCCGGACGGGATGAAGCCGAGCTCGAAGCGGACCAGGGACACCTTCGGGCTGCCTCGGCTCAGGCCCGTGTGGAAGTACGACGAGCCTCCATCGTTGTGGTCCGGGTACCGCTGCCAGAGGGTCGCGTCCGCCACCTGGCCGTGGACGCCGCGCTGGACGGTCGTGCACACGAGCTCGCAGGCGTCGCCGAGCCCGCTGGCGTCGCCGTCCGCCTGGTCGGGGTTGTGGACGACCACGCAGTTGTCGACGTCGTCGCACACGCCGTCGCCGTCGGCGTCCTCCTGGCCCACCGCCGGGCAGGCGTCGCACGCGTCGCCGCTGCCGTTCCAGTCGCTGTCTTCCTGGCGGGGGTTGGGGGTCGCCGGGCAGTTGTCGCATGCGTCGCCCAGGCCATCGCCGTCGCTGTCGCGCTGGTCCGGGTTGTCCTGGCGAAAGCAGTTGTCCACCGAGTCGCAGACGGCGTCGAAATCGCGGTCATACTCGCCCGGCCCCGCGCAGTGGTCGCACGCGTCGCCCACGCCGTCGCCGTCGCTGTCGGCCTGATCCGGGTTGGGGTTACCGCAGTTGTCCACCTCGTCGCAGGCGCCGTCGGAATCGCCGTCCCACCTGCCAGGCCCCGCGCAGCGGTCGCACGCGTCGCCCACGCCGTCGCCGTCGCCGTCCGCCTGGTCCGCGTTGGGGGCGTCAGGGCAGCTGTCCATCTCGTCGCAGATGCCGTCGGCGTCGCGCTCTCCCCCGCCCGGCCCTGCGCAGTCGTCGCACGCGTCGCCCACCCCGTCCGCGTCGCTGTCGCTCTGGTCCGGCGTGTCGACGTGAGGGCAGTTATCTTCTCCGTCGCACAGGCCATCGGCGTCGCTGTCGTACGCGCCCGGCCCTGCGCACGCGTCGCACGCGTCGCCCACGCCGTCGTCGTCGCCGTCCGCCTGGTCCGCGTTGGGGGTGTGAGGGCAGTTGTCGTCCGGCGCGCACACCCGATCGGCGTCCACGTCCGACGATCCGGCCGCGGTGCAGGCGTCGCACGCGTCGCCGATGCCGTTGTAGTCGCGGTCTTTCTGGGCGGGGTCCGGCGTGGTCGGGCAGCCGTCGCACGCGTCTCCCGTGCCGTCGCCGTCGCTGTCGCGCTGGTCCGGGTCGTGATCGTCGTCGCAGCCGTCCGCCTCGTTGCACAGCCCATCGCCGTCGTTGTCGTACTGGCCCCACCCAACGCAGGCATCGCACGCATCCCCGGCGCCGTCGCCGTCGCCGTCTGCCTGGTCGGGGTTCATCTGAACAACGCAGTTGTCGATCGCGTCGCAGACCCCGTCGCCATCGATGTCGGACGGCGCCGACGCGCAGACCTGGTACGCGTCGCCGATGCCGGCGCCATCGCCGTCGGTCTGACCGACATCGGGGGTCGCGCTGCAGAGCAGCGCGCCGTTCATGTACAGCGCGAAGCCGTTCGCGCCGCAGCCCGCGTGGCTGAGGGTGTACGCGATCCCCGTGGTGGCCGCGCGCGCGGCGTCGGGGAGCAGCGCACAGCCCAGCAACAGGCCAAGTGGATGGAACAAGCCAGCTTTGCCAGTACGGCGCATGGTTCCTCCTCTGTCTCGGTGCGCCCGACCGGAGCGCACGGGGGCCGAGCCTCGCGCTGGTCTCCCGATCTACACGGCTATCACGGCTGCCGTCACCGGAGGGGCACATCCAGGGACATGCGGCGAGGCGTCACCACATCTCAACCCTGCGGTCGTCCTGCGTGGACGTGACCGCGGGCGCCCATGGCTCCGCCGCCGCAGAGGGCCCTCAAGATTCCAGCGACACTATTCTGACGCCGGCGCGGGGCACGCCCCCGGCGGAGGTCATGGGCCGGCCGTGCGAGCTCGCGGCCTGCCCGGGGCTCGGCGGCGCGGCGTGCTCGCCGGCCCGCGGCGGCTCGACGGCGATCGCGCGACGCGCTACCACCGCGCCCGGAAGCGGAAATGGAATCGGGCCAGCGCGCGAGGAAGCCGGAGCGCCGGTGCGCGGCGGCGCGGGTCTGATCGGAGCCAGATCATGTCCACGAGTCGATCCCCGTACGACAATCTCCCGGACGTGCGCGACGGCCTGACGCGCGCCGAGCGCATCATCCTCTGGCAGCTCTCCGAGCTCGAGCGGGAGTTCGGCGGCCGGAACGTGCCCACGGCCACGCTCTACGGCCGTGTCGTCGAGCACATCAACCTCTCGGTCCCCGAGTTCCAGCGCCTGATGCAGCGGCTCGTCGGCGTGCGCTGAGGGCGGCGCGGCGCCCGCCGCGGCGGCTCAGGCTGCCCGCTGCTCGATCGCGGCGCGCTGCTCGAGGGCGGCCCGCAGCGCCGAGACCGAGGCGCTGCGCAGGTACACGACGGGCGCGCCGTCCGCCGTGAGGCTCTGCATCTGGTCGCGCAGCGCGTGCGACACCATCGTCACCATGATGACGATGAGCGCGACCTTCCCCGCGCCGTGGCGCGCCCCCGGGGGCACGCGGTTCTCGTAATGGCGCATCGACCAGCCGTGCTGCTCGACCAGATCGCGGTAGCGGCTGGACATTCCCCCGCTGCCCCCGATGACAAGCACCGTCTGTTCGTCGCGCTTCCTGTCGGCCGCCTGAGAACGACGCTCCGCCTTCATGCGATCTCCCTCGAAGGGGGCTTGAGCAAGGCGCGAGCCACGCCCCGCGGCGCGCGATCTCCCGGGCAAACATCGAGTTTGCGCTCTATTCCCGGCCCGATCCGGGCAATTTGTCCTCCCGACGCGAAGGTCCTTGTCACCGTGACATGGAGAGCGGGGGCGCCGCGACGGCGCGCGCCTCGGCGCAGGCTCCGGCGCCCCGGAATCCCCTCATCGAGCAGCCATTTTCAGCGGAGAAATTGAACAGGGAGGCGGGGAGGCGGGGAGTGATTCGAAGATTTTCCTCCCCGCCTCCCCGCCTCCCTGTGAACTTTCCGAAGAATTCGAGGGGATTGCTCGGGGGCGACCCGGGACAGGCGCGCTGGTGCTGGTGAGGAGAAGGCGGGAGGAGAGGAGTTGGCTGGAAGCGGCTGGGGCCGCTGTCGGCCGCTGTCGGCCGTCGGCGCCGGGGCGATCCTCCCCGGGCGCGGAAGGTTGACCCGGTGTCAGCCGGTCCGCTGCTCGAGGGCGGCCCGCAGCGCGGAGACCGAGGCGCTGCGCAGGTACACGACGGGCGCGCCCTCCGCCGCGAGGCTCTGCATCTGGTCGCGCAGCGCGTGCGACACCATCGTCACCATGATCACGACCAGCGCGATCCTGCCCACGCCGCGGCGCGCGCCCGGCGGCACGCGGTTCTCGTAGTGGCGCAGCGACCAGCCGTGCTTCTCGGCCACATCGCGGTAGCGGCTGGACATGCCCCCGCTGCCCCCGATGACAAGCACCGTCTGCTCCTCGCCCTTCCTGTCGACCGCCTGGGAACGCCGCTCCGCCTTCATGCGATCCCTCAGAGCAAGCCGTAAGCCACCCTCCGCGGCTGGTCTTCTCCCGCGCAAATCGCCATGTTCTGGTTTATTCCCCGGCAAAATGTCGTCTCGGCGCGGCCGCCTTTGTCAACGTGACAGGGCGGCCGCGAGCGCTCGGCGGCGCGGGCGAGCGCTGGCCCGGCGCGGCGGTCGCGGGCCGCGCTGCGCGGGCGCGCGCGGGCCCGTCCGAGCTGTGGTAGGAGAGCAGCGCCGCCCTGCCCTGCCGCGCCATGCCGTCTCTCTCTGCACCGCCCAGCGACGCGCCTCCGCCGGGCACCGTCGAGCGCTGGGCCTGGGATTACGTCCTCTCGACCGACCTCGAGCACAAGCTCGCTCCGCCGCCCGTGCCGTCCGCCTGGGAGTCGGACACGGCGCCGCCCCCGCCGCGCCGCCTCGAGCGCCCCGGCCGGCCGGCCGCGCTGCGCATCTCGGCGCGCGCCCAGAAGAGCCCCGGGCCCGAGGCGCTGCGCAACCCCGCGCGCCGCGCGCAGCTCTTCCATGCCTTCCTGCACCACGAGCTCCAGGCCGCGGAGCTCATGGCGTGGGCGCTGCTCGCCTTCCCGGAGACGCCGCGCGCCTTCCGCGGCGGCCTCGTCCGGATCGCCCTCGACGAGGTGCGCCACATGCAGCTCTACGCCCGCTATCTCGCCGCGATCGGCCACAGCTTCGGCGATTTCCCCGTCCGCGACTGGTTCTGGTCGCGGGTGCCCGCCGCCGCGTCGCCCGCGCAGTTCGTGGCCGTGATGGGGATGGGCCTCGAGGGTGGCAACCTCGACCACACGGCGCGCTTCGCCGAGCGCTTCCGCGCCATCGGCGACGACGAGGGCGCCGCGCTCACCGAGCGGGTCTGCGCCGAGGAGATCCCGCACGTGCGCTTCGGTGTCCGCTGGTTCCGCCGCTTCACGCAGGCGGGCGCGGGCGCCGGGCATGCGTCGCCGCCGGGGCCGGGCGAAGCTGCGCCGCCGGGGGTGAGCGCTGCCGCGCCGCCCGGGCCGAGCGAAGGCGCGCCGCCGGGGGTGGGCGCTGCCGCGCCGGCCGGGACGGTCGACTTCGAGACCTGGGTCCGCCACATCCCGGCGCCCCTCTCGCCGCTGCTCATGCGGGGCGAGCCGATGAACCGCCGCGACCGCAGCCGGTCGGGCCTCACCGAGTCCTTCCTCGACGCGCTGGCCTCATGGACCGAGCGAGCGCCTGGGTCCTGAACTTCGACGCCGACGAGGAGCTGGCGCGCCCCGCGGGCTACACCCCGCGCGCCGCGGTCGCCGCCCGGGCGCTCGAGCTCGCCGGCCGGGTCGCCGCCCTGCTGCGCCCTGGCGACGTCGTGCTCAGCCCCGCCCTCCCCTCCCCGCTCGTGCCGCTGGCGCCCCCCGGGACCCCGCTCATCGGCCGCGCGTGGTGCCCCACGCCCCGCGCCCGGCGCCTCCTCGGCCGCGCCGGCGTCACCCCCGCGGAGGCGCCGCCGCTCGACGTGCTCCGCCGCGTCAACCACCGGAGGTTCTGCGCGGATCTCGGCCAGACGCTCCCGGGCGCGCGCTACGTCGCCACGCTCCCCGAGCTCGAGGCCGCGATCGCGGCGCCGACGCCGTCGGGTCACTGGCTGCTCAAGCGCCCGTTCGGGTTCGCGGGGCGCGGCCGTCGCCGGGTCGCCCGCGGCGTCCTGCCGCCCGACGCGCGCCCCTGGGCCGTCGCGTCGCTCGCCCCCGCCTCCCCGGACGGCGGCCTTCAGGTCGAGCCCTGGGTCGAGCGCCGCGGCGACTTCTCGCTGCACGGCCACGTCGCCCGCGGCGGCGCGGTGCGCCTCGGCGCCCCGTGCGTGCAGCGCTGCGACGGCAACGGCGCCTACCTGGGGGCCGCCCTCGCCGGCGAGGGCGATCTCGACGGCGGCGAGCGCCGTCGGCTCGTCGAGGCCGCGCTCGAGGCCGGGGAGGCGCTCGCCGGCGCGGGCTATTTCGGCCCCTTCGGGATCGACGCCTTCCGCTGGGAGGACGAGCGCGGCGCCCTGCGCTGGAACCCGCGGTGCGAGATCAACGCGCGCTACACGATGGCGTGGGCCATCGGCATGGGCAGCGCGCGACCCGACCTCGATGGCCCGGAGCGCGACTGACACGCAGCGCGGAGGCCTCGCCCCCTCACGACACGGACTTGTTGCACAAGAGGCCGCTCGCTTCCTCTATAGCGGAGCTCCGACGGGAACGAGATAACCGCCAGACGCCATGAGCGCCAGGAAACGAATTCCTGAGCTCTCCTGGCGTCCTGACGGTCGTCTTCATCCCGTTCGCTGTACCAAGACGCGACCGATCGCCGCGCCAGTCGCCGGTCGCCCAGGTTCGTCCCCCGATCTCAGGAGAGAAAAAAAAAAAAAACCACAGAGGCACAGAGGGCACAGAGGAAGAGAGAAGAAAAAAAAAGAGAGAAGAGAGAAGGACAAGAGCTTCTCTTCTCCTCTCTCTTCTCTCCCTCTGTGCCCTCTGTGCCTCTGTGGTTCAATTCTCTCTTCTTCAACATTGTTCGAGAGGCGGAATCGACATGAGTCTACCGGCGACGACACGCGCGCTCGATGGAAGGCACAGCGCGGCGGCGATCGTGAGCGCCGCCGCCCTCGCCGTGCTGCTCGCGGCCTGCGGGCCGGACGTCGCGGGCGAGGAGCCTGGGTCGTGCGGCGGCGCGACGTGCGGCCCGGACCAGTACTGCGTCTACCCGCCGGGCGATCGCGGCGAGGGGGGCGTCGTCCCCGGGAACTACAAACCCAAGTGGGTGAAGAACGGAACGTTGATGTCGGGCACCGCCGACTACGGCGCCCTGTTCATCCGCTTCAACGTGAACGGGGACCCGAAGCGCGCGACCGCGTACTTCAAGGACGTGGACGGCCGCCTCGCGGACGAGTTCACGATCCAGGTCCAGTAAGCCGAGGCGCGCTCGATCGCGCCGGCAGGCCCGCCCCTCGGGGAGGGCCTGCCTCCCTTCCCCGCCCCGCGCGGCGCGCGGGCAGCGCCGCGACCCCTGCGCGCAGCTCACGGAGGCGCAGCGCGGTTGACGCTGGCGCGCGAACCCCTGTAAGTACGGCTGTGAAGGGGCGACAAAGGTAAGGGAAATCATGAACTTGCATCGACATCACCTCGCGCTGGCCACCCTCTGCATCACCTCGCTGCTCGGCGCGTGCGGGGACGACGACGCCGGCGATCCCGGAACCGGCACGACCTCGAGCGGGGCGACCACGTCCTCGGGCGCGGGCGGTGAGGGCGGCGAGGCGGCCACCACCTCCGCGGGCACGGGCGGCGAGGGCGGCGCCGGCGGCGCCGGCGGCGCCGGCGGCGGACCGGCCTACGGCTTCCGGCAGGTGGACGGGTTCTCCACACCGGAGAGCTGCTTCTGGGATCCGGAGGACCGGGTCTGGTACGTGTCGAACATCGGGGGAGACGGCGAGGCGGGCTGGATCAGCCGGCTCGACGAGGAGGGGATGGTCCTCGACGCGACGTGGTTCGAAGGGCTCGTCGATCCGAAGGGGATCCGGGTCTTCGACGGTGTCCTCTACGTGGCCGACGTCGACAAGGTCGTCGGCATCTCCCTCTCGGACGCCACCGCCACCGAGTACCCGATGGAAGGGGGCCAGTTCGTCAACGACGTCGCCGTCGACGAGGCCACGGGTCAGGTCTACGCCTCCGACTCGCTCGCGCAGGTCGTCTATCGGTTCGACGCCGGCGACCCCGAGAGCGCCGAGGTCTTCCTCGAGTTCGAGGAGGTCGCCGGCCCGAACGGCCTCCTCGTCGACGGCGGATCGCTCATCATGGTGGGCACCGGAGAGCTCAGCGCGGAGGGCGAGCTCGGGTCGGTCCTCTCCATCGACATCGAGGGCACGGCCGTCGCGCGCATCGGCGACATCGCTGGCAAGTTCGACGGCGTCGAGAAGGACGGAGACGCCTTCTGGGTGTCCGAGTGGACCTCGAGCAAGATCTACCGGGTCGAGGCCGACGGCGCCTGGGCGCTCGCGTACGACCTGGCCGCGGATCACGCCCTCGGCTCGACCGCGGACATCGGCTTCGATCCGGAGCGCCGCGTCCTCTGCATCCCCGACCTGGCCAGCAGCGTCGCGTTCCTCACCGTGGAGTAGCTCGCTCTCGGTCCCATCAGCGGATCGCCCCACTGCATGGGATGCGGCAGCCCAGGCGGCGCCTGGACCATGATGCCGACCGCACCGACCCGAGCCCCTGCTCGACGCGCTGACGCCGGCGCACGCAGAGCGAGCCGGCGCAGCGCTGACGGCGCGACCAGGTCGTGAAAGGCAGCTTCCCGACGGCGGCGCTCCTCCGGACGAGCGCCTCGTTCATGTAGGCTCCGCCGTCATGTGTACCCGATACCTGATCTTGCTCGCCTTCACCTCGGCCACTTTATCGCTCGTAGCCTGCGGAGATGACCCCGGCGTGGACCCCCAGGCCGAGGGCGGCGGCGGCGCGGGCGGCGCAGGCCCCCAGGCCGAGGGCGGCGGCGGCGCGGGCGGCGCCGACCCCCAGGCCGAGGGCGGCGGCGGCGCGGGCGGCGCAGGCCCCCAGGCCGAGGGCGGCGGCGGCGCGGGCGGCGCCGACCCCCAGGCCGAGGGCGGCGGCGGCGCGGGCGGCGCCGACCCCCACGGCTCGGACGACATCCTCGAGCAGCTCGAGACCGTCGAGGGGCTCACGGTCGAGGAGCTGGAATCGGAGCTTCCGGGCTACCGCTACTTCGTCATGGAGATCGATCAGCCCGCGGATCACGACGATCCGGACGGCGCGCGGTTTCGCCAGCGCCTCGTGCTCCACCACCGGGACCCCGCCGCGCCCGTGGTGATCGCGACCGAAGGCTACGACATCTGGCCGGAGTACCAGTGGCTCGAGGAGCCCACCGAGCTGCTCGCCGGCAACCAGATCCGCGTCGAGCACCGCTTCTTCACGCCTTCCCGCCCGGAGCCTGCGGACTGGTCGCAGCTCACCATCGAGCAAGCGGCCGCGGACGTTCACCACGTCATCGCGTCGTTGCGGCCCTTCTACGAGGGCAAGTGGATCTCCACCGGCGGGAGCAAGGGCGGGATGGCCTCGGTCTACCATCGTCGCTTCTATCCCGACGACGTGGACGGCACCGTGGCTTACGTGGCGCCGCACAGCATGGGCAACCCCGACCCGCGCTACCTCGAGTTCCTGGCCGAGCGCGGCGATGCGGCCTGCCAGGGCGCGCTCCGGGACTTCCAGCGCGAGGTGCTGCTGAGGCGCCCGGCGATGCTGGCGCGCATGGAGGCCGACGCCGAGACAGAGGGCTTCTCCTACGACCTGCTCGGCGTCGAGAGGGTCCTGGAGACCGCGGTGGTCGACTCCGCCTTTGCCTTCTGGCAGTACCTGGACGCGTCCTTCTGCGACGCCGTCCCGACCGCGGCGTCGGACGACGAGGACGTCTGGGCCTTCCTCGACCAGGTGAGCCAACCCTCGTTCTACAGCGACTCTTCGCTGCTCGTGTACGAGCCCTACTACTGGCAAGCTGCGGTGCAGCTCGGCTATCCGGCGATCGCGACGGATCACCTCGCCGATCTCCTCGTGTACCCCGACGCCGACACGGCAACGTCGTTCATCATCCCTGGACCCGGCAAGACTCCGGTCTTCGATCCCGGGGCGATGCAGGACATCTCCGCCTGGCTCAGCGCCGAGGGAGAGCGGCTGATGTTCCTTTACGGTGAGAACGACCCGTACACGGCCGCCGCCTTCGACGTGGCGGAGGCCCGGGACTCGCACCGCTTCGTCGTGCCGGGTGGAAACCACCTCTCCCGCCTGGCCGATCTCTCGCCGTCCGAGCGCGACATCGCCCTCGGCGCGCTCGCGTCGTGGGCGGGCGTCTCGCCGATCCACGAAGACCGCGCGCGTGGGCCCCGCATGCTGCTCCGCGGCCATCGGTGGTTCATGCGGCCCTGAGCGCAGCCGCGGCGGCCGGGGTCCTCGTGGGCTACGGGTATCCCGCGCTGCCGGTGTCGCCGTGGGTCAGCGCCTCCCACGTGATCTGCACGTTGGTCACGTCCCTGAAATTGCCGGACTGCTGCCGGATGCGGTCGCGCACCTTGCGGCTCTCGGGCATCGTCTGGCCCTCGCGTCGAACGTAGTGATTGTAGACGGTCTCCCAGACCGGGACGTCCTTGACCTTCAGCTCGCCGCCGCACAACGAGGCCTCTACCTGCAGCTTGATGTCGGTCGTCGACGGAGACCGGTTCAGGAGCTTCGCCACGTACTCGAAGGACGCCTTGATCCGCTCCTCTTGCTCTCCGTAGAGATCGACGCCCTGGAGCCCCGCCGTCTCTGCCGCGTAGACGGTCGAGGCGAGCCCCATCTGCGTGTGTGGCAGATCGCGGCACGTCTCCTGCGTATGGCCAGATCGCCCCGTGAAGTCCGACTGGCCGTACCAGAGCTCCAGCAGCTTGGCGTCGGTGCTGTACCCCGGCGGGCGCCTCGGCAGCCGGCCGTCGCTCGCCAGGTAGACGTTGTAGGGCACGCGCTCGCGCCACATGGCGACGCCGCGATCGAACAGCGCGCGGTCGTCATTGTAAATACCGATGTTGATCATCCCGTCCGCCATCGACAGGTTCCAGTTCGCCTGGTAGCCCCATCCATCGCGGATCTTGGGGACGAGGACGTCGGTGAGCATGCTCCCGAACCGCGCGGCCTCGCTCTCCCGCCATCCAGCGCCGGCGTGGCGGAGGATCTCGGCCGAGCGCGGGAACAGCTCCGCGAGCCAGGCGGCCTGCAGCGGGCCGTTGTTCTGACCGGGATCGGTGCGCACCTTGGCCGGATCGAAGACGATCTCCCTCAAGGTCGACGACCAGGCGTTCAGGATGGAGATGGCGCTGTCGGCGTACGCCTGGTTCCCGGTGTAATACCAGATCAAGGCTTGCGTGTACGCCGCGACGGCGTCGTCTCGCGACGCGGTGCAGCCCTGATCGAGCGGGTTCGAGCCGTTGCCGCACTTCATCACCTCGACCGGCTGCGGCGTGTACGGGAGCCGCCCGTACCTGGTGGCCTTGGCCTTGTCGAAGTCGCCCTTCCACGGCTGCTGTCCAGCAGCGATCTTGGCCTTCACGAAGTCGAGCTGACCGCGCGACACGAGGACGCCGGGGTGCCTGAAGGCCGGAGCGCCGCCGGAGTCCGCCGTCGCGACGCCTGTGTCACCGTCGCCGCGCTCGACCGCCGAGTCGCCGTCCGGCGCCGACTCAGCAGCCCTGTCGAGCGAGCTCCCACACTCCTCCCCCTCGCAGGCGCCTTCCGACGCGGTCTCCGTGGGGGCCAGGCAGGCGCTGGAAGCAGCGAAGACGGCAAGTAAAGGAATCATAGTGTAACGCATGAAGTGAGTATACGGGCAGCTCGACTCGACGCCAGACGATCACACGCCCTTCATGCTTCTTCACTGCGCTTACAGCATAAAGTTTTCGCGTCCGCAGCGCGTCGTGCTCGCGTGGACTACGCGGGCGCCTTCGCAAGCACAAGCGCGCCTCCTCACCTACACACGTGAGGGCCGGAGCGCGGCCGACGAGGTCGGCAGCCCGATGAAGGCCTGACCGTCAGCGCGCTGTCATCCCGCCGTCGACTCGATAGTTCCCGCCGGTCAGCCACCTCCCGCGATCCGACGCGAGGAGCGAGACGACCTCCGCGATGTCGTCGGTGGTGCCGAGGCGCCCGAGCGGCACCTGCTGGACAACCCGAGCACGCCTTCAGGCGCGGACGGCGTCGAGCCCTCCGCGCCTGAAGGTGTGATACCCGCGCTCGAGCGCGTGGGAGAAAGAAGCCCTATCGCTGGGCGCCGGACCGGCGCCGACGCCCAAGAACGAGCGCAGAAGCGGCCAGCCCGAGAGCGGCGGCGAGCCCGCCGTTCCCGGTGCTCGCGCCCGTCCGGCAAGCGCACGAGCCGCCAGAATCGTCGCCTGTCGCGCCGTTCCCACCGGCAGCTTGCGTGCTGTCCGCGTGACCGCCAGCGCCGGGGCCACCACCGCTGCCTGGGCCACCGGAGGGGTCGGCGCTGCCGCCGCTGCCCGAGCCGACGGTGCCGGTCGTCACGCCGCTGCCTCCGCTGCCCGAGGTCGTACCCCCGGCGCTGGCGCTGCCGCCGACACCGCCTCCGCCGCCACCGTCGCCCCCGTCACCCGGCATGGTGGGCCCGGTGAACCGCCACCAGTTGAACTTGAAGAGGTCGCCGCCGTCACCGACGAACTTCAGGAACAGGTCGTGTTTCCCGCTGCCCCCGCTGACCGCGCAGGTCTTGGTGGTCCAGGACGACGCGCCCGAGACGTCACACGTCCCGAGCAGCGTGCCGTTCTCACTGTCGAGGTGGAGCTCGATCTTCGCGTTGCTGGCTGCAGACGATACCCGAGCCTCGAAGGAGGTCACGCCGTCCAGGAACTCGACGTTCTTCACCTTGATATAATCGCCATTGCCGATGGACGTGACGTTCATGCCGGCGCCGGTGTCGGTGCACACCTCGGTCTTGAGCCCGGACGAGAAGGCGATGGTCTCGGCCTCGACTTGCCTGAACGGATCCAGCGTGTCGACGGCGGACGGTCCCTGCATCGTCATCGAGATATTCGGAATGCTGCCGTCGGCCCCGTACGTGAACTCCTCCACGCAGACCGAGCGCTTGAAGTCACCGCCGCCCGGCAATGCGCTGTTGTGATAGAAGAAGTACGAGTGACCCTTGTAGTCGACGATGCCGGCGTGGTTGGTGAAGGTCCGGCCAGCGCCCATGATGTCGCCGCGGACGGTCCAGGGCCCGGTCGGGCTGTTGCTGGTCGCGTAGCTGATCTTCTCGCTCCCGGAGATGGCGGCGTAGACGAGGTAGTACAGCGACCCGCGCTTGTAGATCCACGGCCCCTCGGTGAAGCCGCTCAACGGCACGGTGGTGATGCTCCCCGAGGTGCTGATCATGTCCGAGTTCAGCTTCACGTACCGGAGGGTGGCGTTCCCCCAGTACATGTAGGCCTGTCCGTCGTCGTCGACGAACACCGTCGGGTCGATGTTGCCGGATCCGGTCGCGGCCAGCTCCTTTCCCAGCGGGTCCATGAACGGGCCCGCCACGTTGTCCGATACGCCGACGCCGATCCTCGCGCCGGTGGCGTTGTTCAGCGGCACGTAGAGATAGTACTTGCCGTTCCTGGCGATCCCCTGCGGGGCCCACGCGTCGCCGGTTCCCCACCTGAAGGTCCTGTAGCTCGCGACCGCGCCGTGGTCCCTCCAGTTGACCATGTCCGTCGTGGAGTACAGCCTCCAGTCGTTCATGGTGTAGAAGTTGTTCACCGACACGTCCTCATCGTGTGACGTGTAGAGGTACAACACGCCTTCGTGCACCATGGGAGCGGGGTCGGCCGTGTAGAAGGTCTGCACGATCGGGTTGTCCGCCCGAGCGGGGGAGGGAATCGCGGCGACGATGCCCAGCGCCATCGCCGACAGGGTCATTCTTCTTGCTCGGTACCACGTTGTGTTAAGGCGCACGTTGAATCCTCTCGCGAGCGGAATTGCTGGCGCCCCGCACCCCTGGTGCTGACTCGACGGGGGCGCCGTCAGATGAGAGGATGGCCCGCGCAAAGGCACGCAGGACGCCCCCCCAGGGCAAAAAAACAAGTATACCCCTTTCGAAATGTGAACGATCACATTCCTGGTGTCAAACCCAATCGACCGGCCCGAGCGGGATCCTCGAGCCCGGTAGGGAGGACAACACTGGCGGGCTCCTCCGGAGCGCCGCGTCACGGGGGGGGCAGGCGCCAGACCGCGGTGATCGCAGGCTCGATGCGCTCGATGCCGATCTGCGCGCGGACGGCTGGCGCTCGATGCCGCAGGCGGCCGGCGCCCTGGGTATCGCCTCTCGTGCGCGGCGACTCGAGCGCGCGCTCCGGCCAAGAGCTCGCCCCATCATCGGCCGATTTGGATTGACGCCGCGGATGTGAACGATCACATTTCTGATCTGCACTGGGGTGTTGAGCTTGCCCTTCACCGGATCAGGAGACGCCAGATGTCGATAAGCATGAAGCTGATGGGGGCCATGATCGTGAGCGTCAGCATTGGCTTTGCCGGCGGCTTTGCGGGCGCAGCGCGGGCCGCGGGCGGGGCGGCGGACGTCCCCGCATCGGTCGCCGAGGGGAAGGATTTCGGCTGCGGCGCAAAAGGACAGAAGGCCTGTCCGATGCAGGGCTGGATGAAGACGGTGATGCAGTCGGCGACCACGAGCGGCGACGGCGCGAAGATCGCGTCGGCGCTGGACTATGTGGCGTCGAAGCCGCCGCCCGGGATGCCGAAGTGGGTCGCGATCTCGAAGGAAGGCGCGGAGAAGGCCAAGAAGGGCGATATCGACGGCGCCAAGGCGAGCTGCAAGGCCTGCCATGATCTGTACAAGGCGGAGTACAAGGCGAAGCTCCGCGACGCCGCCTTCTGAGGCGCCGCGCCCTGCTCTCGCCTTCTCCGCTCCTCGCGCGAGGCGCGCGCTCTTCTTACCAGCCCCTCGCCTACCCCTCGGGTCGATTCACGTCGAGCGTTCAGGGGATGAGCCCGCGCAAAGCCGCTCCGACCTGTCGATAATTTCGTCGCCGACGAACAGGCGTTTGCTGGACTGCGCGTGAGCAGCAGCGGCGGCGAGGTCCCGGCCGTCGAGCCGGCATCTCCGCTGCGGGCCGGCCCTGTGGAGACGGGCGCCCGGGCGAGGCCGGGCTGCGGGACGCCGCGGCCGCCCGCCCCCCCCGTCGCCCGCCGCTCGAAGGCGGGCCGCCGGTCGGGTACGCTGCGCCCCGGACATGAAACAGCCCGCGCCGCGCTCCCCTGACGCCTCCGCCCCCGAGGCCCACGCGAACGCGCCCTCGCGGCCGTCGCCGCCTTCCTCCAGCGCCCCGACCGCCGTCCAGCAGAAGGCGCGCGTGCCCGACGCCTTCGGGGAGGCGCCGACCATCGTGTACATGCCGAGCGACGAGCCCGGCCCCGCGCCGGGCGCTGCCCCGCCCCGCGCCGCCGGCGCGCCGCACGGAGGCGCCGCGGCGCCCGGCGACCGGGAGCGCGGCGCCATCGACGACGTCACCCTGCGCATGCCGCCGAGGGCCGGCGCCGCGGGCGCGGAGCCCGAGGACCGCACGCTCAAGATGCCCGCGCGGCAGGCGAGGGGCGCGGAGCCCGAGGACCGCACGCTCAAGATGCCCGCGCGGCAGGCGCGCCCCGCCGAGGAAGACGACGCGCCGACCGTCAAGGCCGAGCCGAAGGCGTCCTTCGTCGAGCTGGACGCCGAGGCGGCGGAGGCGGAGGGCCGGCCGCAGGACGTCAAGTCGGCCGCCCGCGCCTTCTTCAAGCGCCACCACAAGAAGCTCTGGTGGCTGCACACCGCCTATGCGCTCAGCCTCGGCGCCTTCGTCGTGACCTTCGCGCAGAAGGGGTTCCAGCACGCCCGCTTCCTCGCGATCTCGGTCAGCGTCGCCTGGCTGCTCGTGCTCCTCTTCTTCCGGCTCTTCGGCACCGGCGCCCGCCAGGACTTCGCGACCGCGTGGCGCGGCGCCCGGCTGCGCTTCCTCGTGATGACGTATGTCCTGAAGAACCTCTATCAGGGCATGCTCTTCTTCCTCCTCCCGTTCTACTGGAAGAGCGCCAGCCTCGACGCCCCGAACCGCTGGTTCGTCCTCCTCCTCGGCGCCTGCGCCGTGCTCTCGACGCTCGACCTCGTCTTCGACCGCGTGCTCATGCGCTGGAAGACGCTCGCCTCGGTGTTCTACGGGGTGACGCTGTTCGCGTGCCTGAACCTCGTCATCCCCGCGCTGCTCCCCAACACCCGGACGCTCTACACGCTGCTCTCCGCCGCCCTCGTGTCCGTGCTCGGCTTCTGCACGCTGCACCTGCCGTTCGGCGCCCTCTGGAGCCGCCTGGGCGTGGTGTTCCTCGTCGTGGCGGCCGCCGCCGGCGTCGGCCTCGCCTACGGGACGCGGGAGCTCATCCCCCCGGTGCCGATGCACCTTTCGTCCGCGGCCGTCGGCCCTTCTATACTCCCGGACGGCCGCCTCGCCATGTCCGTGAAATCGCTGCACTTCTCTGTCATCCGGGAGCTCCGAGCCGTCACCGACGTGGTGGTGCCGGGCGGCGACGGCGACCGCCTGCTCCACGTCTGGCGGCACGAGGGGCGCGAGGTGCTCCGCGCGCCGGAGGAGACGCTGCGGGTGCCGGGCCCGGAGGGCGCGGTGCGGCTCAAGTCGCAGCTCGTGGGCGGGAGCCTGCCGCGCAAGCTGGCCGGGCACTGGACGGTGGACGTCGAGACCCAGGACGGCCAGCTCGTCGGCCGCACCGCGTTCGAGGTGACGGAATGAGCCGATCGCGAGGAGCGCTTCGGGGCGATGCGCCGGCGCACGCGCGCGACGTCGAGCGCGCGCGCTGGGTCGACGCCGGCAACATGGCGAACGGGTTCCTCGTGTTCGGCAACGTCGTCACGGGCTTCATCGCGATCGGCAACGTCGCGCGCGGGTTCATCGCGATCGGCAACGTCGCCGTCGGCGTCATCGCGGTCGGCAACGTCGCCTTCGGCGTGGTCGGCGGCTTCGGCGCGACCATCGCCGTCGGCGCCTTCGCCGCCTCGGGCGTGCTCGCGTTCCCGGTGCTCGACGGGACGGCGGGCGTGATGAGCGCGCTCGATCTGAACCTGCTCCTGTCGCTGTTCCCGATCGTGCTGTGGCTCCTCGCCGCGCGCGTGTTCCGCGGCCAGCGCGCGCCCCGCCTGGGGCCGAGCCCCGCGCCGACGCCGCTCCGCGCGCTGCTCCGCGGCGAGCGCCCCGACGGCTGGGTGCGCGCGCGGGTCGAGCGCGCCGGCGGCGGCGCGCTCCGCGTGAAGCAGGGCGGCGCCGAGGTCGAGCTGCCCGCGGCGCCCGAGGCGCTCGCCGCGGCCGGGGCGCTCGTCCCGGAGGGCCGGGGCGCGCGGCTGTTCGCGTACGTGCGCGCGGAGGAGCACGTCGGCGGCGGGGGCAGCGGCTACCGCGAGGCGCAGCGGCGGGAGCGGGTCCTCACCGTCGCCGACCTGGTGCAGCCGCCGGCGTGGGTCGCGCCGTGGAGCAGCGGCGCCGAGGTGCAGTGGTGGCTCGCGCGCTCGTGGGAGGTGGGCGCGGTCGTGGCGGCGGCGCTGAGGGCGGCGCAGCTCGCGGTGGGCGCGCTGGGGTGAGCGCCGCCCCTCCGGGGCCGCCTCCCCCGACGAGGAGGCGACCCCGGCACGCTCGATCCGCGTCGCCGCGAGCTCGACATGCACAGGATGCATGAGCCCCATGCCTCCTGTGCGCTGGTATCGCACCGGTGAGCCGACTACGTATCCACGATGGAAACGAGCGTCGTCTCCACGACCCCTCGATACCGGTGTTCGGCGGGCCCGATGAGCGCGACACGCGGAATTCACGCGAATGATCGCGGAATGATCGCGGAATAATCGCGTCGCGCTCATGGATCATCTCACTCAAGATGTAACTGATTGACAAGGAGCGAAGCTTTGCTTTGCTTCATTGCTCTGCTGGCGAGGTGCGGCTTTCTTGATCTCCCCGCGACGGCGCGAGGGCGGAAGCCATGATCATCCGCTGGTGGCGGTAGCGGCCTCCTTGCTCTTCCTGTGACCGCGAGAGGACTGAAGCCATGGATCGGACGGAGCCGAACGGCGTGAAACCCCTCGAAGAACGCGCGCTCTTCGCCGCGTCGAGGCGACGCGCGACGGCGCTCCTCGGCGCGCTCGTCCTCGCGGCGTCCGGCGCGACCGCGGGCTGCGTCGGCCGCGCCGGCGACAGCGACGGCGACGGGCCGTCGGCCGAGGGCGGGCTTGTCGACGTCGCTCCGGCGGGGATGCGCCGGATGACGCCGGAGCAGTTCACGAGCTCGATGCGCGATCTGTTCGGCGATCCGGCGCTCGATCTCGACCTGGACGCGGACACGGGAGAGGTCACCTCGCTGCTCGCCGTGGACAAGCTCAACGCCGCGGCGGAGGCGATCGTCGCCCGACGCCCCTCGTGGGGGACAGCGGTGTTCCCGTGCGACACGAGCGGTCCTGAGGACGAAGTGTGCGTGGACGACTTCGTGCGTACGTTCGGGCGTCGCGCCTTCCGGCATTCGCTCGACGAGGCCGAGGTCGCGATGCTCAAGGGCCAGTATTCCCGGGCGCGAAAGGAGCAGTCGTTCGAGGACGCCCTGCTCGTCGTGCTCAAGACGATGATCCAGTCGCCCGGCGTCTACTACCTCGTCGAGCTCGGCCGCGACGGGGACGGGGGCGAGGCGCTCGCCTCCGGCGTTCGCCCGCTGACGGGCTGGGAGCGGGCGGCGCGCCTGTCCTATTTCCTCTGGAACACGACGCCGGACGACGCGCTGCTCGACGCCGCGGAGTCCGGCGCGCTCGACACGGCGGAGGGCGTGCGCGCGCAGGCGGAGCGGCTCCTCTCGGACGACCGCGCCCGGGCGACGGCGAGGCGCTTCTTCGCCGACTGGCTCGAGCTCGACGGCACGAACAAGCACGCATCGCTCGAGAACGCGCCGAAGAGCCCCGAGCTCTACCCCGAGGATTCACCCGCGCTGCGCGCCGCCATGCGCACCGAGATCGAGGCGCTCGCCGAGCGCGTGCTCTTCGAGGGGGACGGCCGCTTCGAGACGCTGCTCACGACGACGGACGCGTACGTGAACGGGCCCCTCGCCGCGCTCTACGGGGTCGAGGGCCCCGCGGGCGACGGCGCGTTCGCCTGGGTCTCGCTCCCCGGCGACCAGCGCGCGGGGATCTTCACCCGGGCCGCCTTCCTGAGCGTGTTCGGCAGCATCGAGGTCAAATCGCCGATCCGCCGCGGCGCGTACATCCTGGAGGAGGTGCTCTGTCGTCCCCTCGGCCCGCCGCCGCCCAACGCGAGCGACGTCCCGGTCAAGGGCGGAGTCGTCGAGGAGAACGGCGAGCTGGTCCACCGGACGATCCGCCAGGACGTCGAGGCCAAGACGTCGAGCGGCAACTGCGTGAGCTGCCACGCGACCATCAACCCGATCGGCTTCGCGTTCGAGCACTACGACGCGCTCGGGCGGTGGCAGTCGCAGGAGACCGGCGGGGACGCGGCCGCCCCGTACACGCTCGACATCGACGCGCGCGGGCGCCTCCCTGCGGTCGGTCCGGACGCGGGAGGCGTGGAGGTCGACGGCGCCGTCGAGATGTCGGCGGCCCTCGCGGCGAGCGCCGCGGCGCGCGCGTGCCTCACGAAGCATTTCTTCCGGACGGCGCTCCGCCGCATCCCCGTCGATCAGGATCTCGCGTCGATCGAGGCGGCCACGCCGGCGCCCGAGAGCGGCGGCAGCCTGCGTGACCTCATCCTCGCCCTCACGACGAGCGACGCCTTCTTGCACCTGCGCCACCCCGAGGAGTGACCCCATGAGCCGCGCCGCTTTCAGCCGAAGGAATTTCCTCCGAACCGCCACCGGCCTGTGCATCGCGCTTCCGTTCCTCGAGGCGACGCACGGCGACGTCTGGGCCGCCGACGGCAGGGCCAGGCGGTTCATCGTGTTCTTCAGCCACGGCGGCACGATCACGTCGCGCCACAACTCGGGATCGAAGGGGGATCCGTGGAAGCCGGGCGCCTGGAGCCTGCTCGACCTCTGGGCTCCCGGCGACGAGGGCCAGGCGCTCGAGGTCCTCGGCGAGGAGATGGCCCCGCTCGAGGCCCTCAAGGGCGATCTCACCCTGCTGCGCGGCGTCGACGACGCCGCCGGGCTGGTCCAGGGAGACTACGGCGGTCACCACGGCTGCTCCAACGCGACCGTGCTCACCTGCGCCGACACGACCTCGGGAGGCGACGACGCCAGGGCGCTCGGCCCCTCGATCGATCAGGTGATCGCAGCGCGGCTCGCCAGCGAGAGCCCGACGCCGTTCTCGTCGATCGATCTCATGATCGACGGGCACAACTACGGAGAGCCGCTGTACAACGCGGCGGGGGAGCAGGTGTCCACCGAGAAGGACCCGACGAGCGCCTTCGACCGGCTCTTCAAGGATGTCGCGGAGTCCTCGTCGGGGCCCACGCCCGAGCAGCTCCGCATTCGCGCCCAGCGCAAGAGCGTGCTCGACGGCGTGAGCGAGCACCTCGCGGCGCTGAAGGGGCGCGTGAGCGCGGCCGACAGGCACCTGCTCGACGCGCACGCCGAGCACATCCGGAGCCTGGAGAAGAAGCTCGACGGCGTCGCCAACCTGGCGGCGTGCACGAAGCCGGACGTCCGCGGCGCGCCCGTGTTCCAGGGATACGGATCCTACACGGGGGGAGGGATCGAGGAGGCCGCTCCGCTCCTCGTCGATATCCTCCTGCACGCGCTGCGCTGCGGCCTCACGCACGTCGCCACCTTCCAGATCGCCGACGTCCTGACGCCCTGGCTGCCTCAGCCCTACAGCACCGATCTCGGCCACAGCCTGGGCCACGCGGGCCTCGACGTCGGCCCGAGCGGCGCGGAGCCGGACAAACTAGAGGACTGGCGCGCGACCATCCTCGCGAACCGCGCCTGGCGCATGGAGATGTTCGCGCGCCTGCTCGACGGGCTGAAGAGCACCCCCGAGGGCGACGGCACGATGCTCGACAACAGCGTCGTGCTCTTCACGAGCGAGTTCGGGTGCGGCGGGGGACACTCGCCCCGCGACGTCCCCGTCCTGCTCGCCGGCAAGGCAGGCGGCAGGTGGCCGGGCGGCCGGCACGTCAACTACAACAAGCGCGCGAGCGCGGACCCGACGCAGTCCGACTACGAGACCGACGTCTCCTTGCACAACGTCTACACGTCGATCCTGCGCGCCTTCGGCCAGGAGGACGCGCACTTCGGGAACGACACGGCGTACCGGAAGGGCCCCCTGGCGGAGCTGCCGTAGGACACGGCTCCTGTCGGCGCGGCTCATCCCGTTTCACGGGCGCTCGGTCGTCCTCCCCCGGGCTCGCACGCCGGAGCGACGTCGCCTCCCCCGAGGTCCGGGGGCAGCGGCAGCCGGACGCGGAACGTCGTGCCCTCGCCGGCCCCGCTCTCGACAAGGATCTCGCCGCCGTGCGCCCGGACGATCATCTTGCAGACGTAGAGGCCGACGCCGAGACCGCCGTGCGCGTCCGGCTTCCATCGGAAGGGCTCGAAGAGCTTCTCCCGCTGCCCCGGCGGGATGCCGACGCCGCGATCGCGCACGGAGATCACCACGAAGCCCTCCTGCAGACTGACCGACAGCGTGATCGGCTGTCCAGCCCCGTGCCGTGACGCGTTCGACAGCAGGTTCGTGATGACCTGCTCGACGCGCGCTCGGTCCCAGTAGCCGAACACAGGCCGGTCGAGCAGGAGCTCCAGGGAACATCCGTCGGCCTCGAGCTGCTCTGTCACCTGCCGGGCGGTCTTGCGCACGAGCTCGTTGAGCTCTGTCCTCTCCAGGTTCAGCGCCGGTGGGCCGGTCGCGAAGCTCGCCACGACGAACATGTTGTTGATGACCTGCGTGATCCGGGCGAGCTCGCGCGACGACACCTTCAGGAAGCGGCCGAGCTCGCTCGCGCCCATCGTCTGCACCATGGACTGAGATCGCGATCGCACCATGTGCTCGTACAGGAGCCGCAGGCTCGTCAGCGGCGTGCGCAGCTCGTGCGAGGCGAACCGCAGGAACTCCTCGCGGAGCCGGATGGCGTCCTTGAGATCCGTCTCCGCGCGCTCGAGGCGGCGGATCCGGTCCTCGAGCTCCCTGCGCAACCCCTGCTCGCGCGACACGCCGCTGGCCAGGTCCCTCGCGCGCTGCTGCAGGAGGAGCGTCATGATGAGCGCGGTGAACAGCGCCAGGGCAAAGGCAGCGAGGACCACGCGGCGCGTCGCGTGGTACACGCCGAAGGCGTCGGCCTTGTCGATCTCGGTCGCGAGCCCGAGGTGGAGATCCGGATCCCACAGCCATGCACCGACGACCTCCACGCCGCGGTAATCGCGGTAGCCGTCGACATCGACCCCGGCGTTCCGCGCGACGGCGCTTGTCGCCATGCGCGTGAGCGGCTGCTCCGCTCGAGGCAAGGAGCGCCGCGAGCCGTACGGCACGTCGCTCCCTGGATCGCGCACCTCCACGTTCATGCTCGCGCGCTCGCCGGCCGCGAGCAGGCCCATGTCGCGCAGGGACTGGGCGAACCTGATCTCCGTGACGATGCGGCCGCGCTCGTCGAAGGCGTACGTCTCCCCTGCCGCGCCGACCTGCCCGCGCTGAGCGATCTCCGTGAGCTCCTTCCCCGGATCGATGCGGAAGGCGAGCGCCGCGATGACCTCGCCTCCCTGGGCGGCGGCGCGCACCGGCGCCGCGACGAGGAGCATGGGGACGCCTCGGTCGACGGGAGATCGCATGGAGAAAGGCGCGCCGAGGACGGTGGCTCCGCGCAGGGCCGCGGCGACGGTGTCCGGGTCGTGGTCGCTCAGGATCCTGGTGGCGACGAAGTCGCCGCGATCCGAGGCGATATGGATGCCATCCGTCGCGATGACGTCGAAGCCGAGGTATTCGTTCTTCTGGACGATCTCGTTCAGCTCGCGCCGCAGCTCCTCCAGGTGCGGGCAATCGCGGAGCGGCCCGTCACGGCCGCGATGCTCCAGCTGCGCGGCGACCGCTCGCCGTATGTTCGGCCTGTTCGCCCAGAAGCCCACGGTGGACTTCGTCTGCCGCGTCCAGGTCAAGAGCCCTTCGCGGGTCGTCGCGAGCACCGCCTGCAGCGTCGCCGCGATGTTCTGGCGATGAACGGCGCGGATCTCATGGAGGCTCAGGAGCAGGATGAAGCCGAGCGGCAGCAGCCCCGCCAGCGGCGTCCAGTCACACCAATCTCTCCTGCGTTTCCCCTGCATGGCACCACCGCGATGCAGCCCGGGAAACAGGACCTCACAAACCACGCCACCGCGACGCGTGAGCGCCTTGCGCGCTCGCCCGCCCGGCCCGGGCGCGTCGGGGCGCCCTGGCCCGCGACGGACCGCCGCGCCGCCTCGATCAACGCGCGGGCGAGCCGGAGGGCGCGGCGCCGTCGTCCACGATCGCCGGGCTCCCGCTGTACACCACCGCGTCGAGCAGCCGCTCCTCCCGCACGAGCGCGAGCGCCGGCGCGTCGCGGCGGATCGAGACGGTGCCGCCCGCGTCCGCGAAGCCGCACGCCTCCGCCCCCAGCCGCGAGCCGATGTCCCACAGCGCCTCGGCCGGCGTCGCGCCGCCTTGCCCTCCGCCGCTCTCTCCCCCGCCGCCCTCCGGCCGCAACGTCACGCGCTTGCCGGTCCGCAGCCGCTCGCCCAGCTCGACGCCGCGCAGGTCCTCGAACGGATCGGTGATCACGTGGCTGTCGATGCCCACGCACAGCCGCACGCCCGCCGCGGCCAGCGCCGTCACGTCGGGCAGCCCGTCGCCGAGGTCGCGCTCGGTCGTGGGGCACAGGCACGCGAACGCCCGCGCCGCGCCGAGGAGCGCCGGCTCGTGCGGCGCGAGGTGCGTCGCGTGCACCGCGACGAAGCGCTCGCTCAGGACCCCGCGCTCGGCCAGGAGCTCCACCGGGCGGCGGCCCGTCTCGGCGACGCACGCCTCGATCTCGGCCGGCTGCTCGGCCACGTGCATGTGTACCATGAGCCCGCGCTCCGCGGCGTACCGCGCGACCTCGCCGAGCCACGCCGGGGGCACCGCGCGGACGCTGTGCGGCGCCACGCCGACGCGCACGTCCTCGCAGCCCGCGTAGCGCGCCCGCAGCGCCTCGACGTCCGCGAGCGCCGCGTCGAGCGAGGCGTCCGAGAACCGCCGCTGCGCCCCCTCGGGCTCCCGGCCCGCGCCCGCGCGCGCGTAGACGACCCGGAGCAGCGCGATCCGGAGGCCCGCCGCGCGCGCCGCCTCGATCACCGCGTCCGCGAGGACCGTGCGGTCCGCGTAGGGCGCGCCGCCCGGCTGGTGGTGCACATAATGGAACTCGCCCACCGTGCGGACGCCCGCGGCGCGGAGCTCGCGATAGGCCACCTTCGAGATCGCGTGAATGGACTCCGGCGTGAGCGACTCGGCGAGCGCATACATGGCAGTCCGCCACGACCAGAAGTCGTCCGACCCCGACGGCCCCGGCCGCTGCGCCTCCCCGCGCATCCCGCGCTGGAATGCATGAGAATGGGCGCTCGCCAGCGCCGGCAGCTCGATGGCGCCCGCCGTCAGCCTCATCGCCGCTCGCCCTACCACGCCGGGGAGGTCGGAGAAAGGCGCGGCCGGGTCACGCCTTCGGCTCGACCTCGAGCTCGGGCAGGCCTTCGAGCTTCACCTCGACCTCCGCGGAGGGGGGCGGGGCGGGGACGACCTCGCGGCTCGACGCCATGACCGTCAGGGCGCGCGGCAGGCACTCGACCACGAGCGGCGTGGTCCCGACCTCCTCGCCGTCGATGAGCACGTGCTGGGGCGGGTCGGTGGTGATGCGGAGCCGCCGGGCGGCGAGGAACCCGATGTTGTCGCGCTCCGCCGGCTCGCCGTCGAGCGCGGTGCGCAAGAGGTGCAGGCCGGTCGCGACCGCCTCGACCAGCGTGGTGGCCGACACGATGGTGAGGTCGAGCCGCCCGTCCTCCGGGGAGAGCACCGGCGGGCCCTGGGCCAGCACCGTGCGCGCGGGCGCCATGTTCGCGACCGTCACCGCGACCGCCCGGCAGTGGATCCGCTGATCCTCCGTCTCGATGTCGACCTGGAACGGCTCGAGGCTCATCAGCTTCTTCAGCCCGGTGCTGATGTACGCGAGCACGCCCCAGCGCTGCTTGGCGTCCTGCGGCGTCTCGCCCACGGTGTCCGCGTGCAGCCCGACCGCTGACAGCAAGATCATGGTCCTCCCGTTCGCGCGGGCGGCGTCGATGCGCGTCGGCTCCCCGTGGACGAGGACCTCGATGGCACCCTCCAGGTCGTCCGGGATGCCCAGGGTATTCGCGATCGAGTTCGCCGTGCCGAGCGGCAGGATGCCCAGGCACGTGTCCGTGCCGAGGAGCGCCGACGCCACGCTCGAGATCGTCCCGTCGCCGCCCGCCGCGATCACCAGGGGGACGCCCTCCAGGCGGGCGGCCTCGGCGCACGCGGCCGCGCTGCGATCCGCGCTCGTCTCGTAGACGCTCAGCGCGAAATCGCGCTGGAGCCGCTCCGGGAGCGACTCGACGGCATCGCCTGCGTGGCCGGCAGCAGGGTTGAAGATCAGCGCCGCTCTTCGCTCCGTCATCGCCGTATCCTAGAACGCCGAACCGGTTGAAACCCCAAGAAAAATCGACGCCGACGCCGGATCGCCATCGCGCCCGCCCGCCACCACTGCTGTGCCTGCATGCGCCAATCTCGCGACATCGACGCCCCGCCGCGCGGCCCCCGGACGCGATGCGGTTTTTGGCTAGACGCTGGCACGGTAGTTGTACCTCGCTGTTGCCCATGAGGTTTCAACGAATCGGTCGACTGGCTTGCCTTGCGCTCGCGCTCCTCGGCGCAGGGAATCTCGCCGCGTGCGGCGACGGCTCATCGGGGGGCTCGGGGGGCAGCGGCGCCGCGGGCGGCGGGGGCGGCGCAGGCGGCACGGGCGGCGAAGGTGGGGGCGACGGGGGCGAGGGAGGAGGCGTCGGCTTTGAATGGCCCGTCGAGACCTACCCGATCGACATCACCCCATCCGAGGACTGGAAGAACCAGCTCGACTTCCCCTTCGACCCGTTCGTCGCCTACTCGGCGTACGACGGGCCGGGCTGGGTGAAGTTCACCGTGCTGTTGCACGATCCCACCAAGGTCTACTACCAGGACAGCAACAAGTTCCCGTTCCACGGCGAGTTCGCGACGGCGCGGCTCGACCCGTTCTTCGGCATGCAGCTGGACGAGTACGACCAGGTCTCCCTGCACGCGGAGGGACAGAAAGCCATCCTCGGCGCGGTGCTGATCTCCCCGTTCGCGAGCACCGAGCCGGAGTACGGCATCCAGCTCGTCCGGCAGGACGCCTACGATCCCGAGATGGCGCGCGTCGTCCTCGAGCTCGTGAGGGACAGCATCGTCGCGCCCGACGGCACGAAGCCCTTCTATTTCCCGACCCACGAGCAGGCCGCGTCGGCCGCGGAGAACAGCGCGTTCTTCGAGCAGAGCGGGTTCCCGGTGAGCTCGGTCGAGCGGTGGCTGAACGGCGATCAGTGCTACTCGACCGGCTGGGCCGTCGGCCGGCTCCGCTACGTGCCGCCGGACATGATCGACGCCGCCTACGCGAGCGGCGATCTCCGGGCCGAGGACATCCTCCTCACCGACTCCATCCCTGCGGAGGTGCCTTATGTGGCGGGCATCATCTCGCTGTCTCCCTCGACCCCGAACGCGCACACCGCCCTCCTGGCGACCTCGTTCGGCATCCCGTTCGTGTACATCGGCGATCCGGCCGCCGCGGAGGCGGCCAAGGCGCTCGACGGCGAGGAGGTCGCGCTGCGGGCCTCGCTGGAGTGGGGGGTCGTGTGCCGCGCCGCGCTCCTCGGCGCCGAGGGGAAGATCGCCCCGGCGGACCGGGAGCAGCTCCTCGCGCTGAAGCAGCCGGGCGATCTCGGGATCCAGCCCAAGCAGCCCCTGGGCGCCTACTTCGGATCCACCGAGGCTCTCGGCCCCGCGGACATCGTCCACTTCGGCGGCAAGGCCGCGAACTATGGCCTGCTGCGGGACGCCATCCCGGAGAACTCCGACGTCGCGGTCGCGCTGTCGTTCGATCTCTGGGACGACTTCCTCGACCAGACGATGCCCGGCGGCGGCACCCTGCGCGCCGAGATCGCGGAGCGCCTCGGCGGGCATACCTACCCGCCGGACATGCCGGCGCTCAAGGCCGATCTCGCGGCGATCCGGGACCGGATCACCAAGGATACCGCCTTCTCCGCGGGTCAGCGGCAGGCGGTCGAGGAGGCGATCGCGGGCTTCTCGCCGACGAGGAAGATCCGGTTCCGGAGCTCGACGAACGTGGAGGACAGCGCCGTCTTCACGGGCGCGGGCCTCTACGACAGCTACAGCGGCTGCCTGGCCGACGACCAGGACGCCGACGACGCGGGGCCGAGCCTCTGCGACGCGGACGAGGAGAGCGAGCGGGGCGTGTTCCGCGCGATCCGCAAGGTGTACGCCAGCTTCTACAACGACAACGCGTTCCTCGCCCGGCTGCTCTACGGCGTGAACGAGGACGAGGTCGGGATGGGCGTGCTCGTCCACTACTCCTATCCTGACGAGAACGAGATGGCGAACGGCGTCGCCACGCTCTCGCACGGCGCCGGGACCGCGCCCGGCGAGCCGGGCACGGACGAGATCAAGCTCGTGACGCAGCTCGGGGCGACCTCCGTCACCAACCCGGAAGGGGGCGCGCTGCCGGAGGTCGTGAACATCAGCAGCTTTGGCGGCGAGACCTACCTCGACCTCCGCTCCGGCTCGACGCTCGTGCCGCTCGGCGGTCACGTGATGGAGTGGGAGAGCGATTATCGCGCGCTCGCCGGCCTGCTGGGCCGCGTCCAGCAGCGGTTCGTCGAGGCGCACCCGGGCAAGACGTCGTACCTGCTCGATTACGAGTACAAGAAGATGAAGCCCGGTGAGCTCGTGGTGAAGCAGGTGCGCGAGGTCTCGCTGCCGGACACGACGCCGAGCCTCACGCCCTACCTGCTCGACGACCCGCGGGAGGTCTGCACGTTCCAGGGCGAGTTCGGCGACGTGTTCGCGAACCACCGGCTCAAGGTGCGCGCGCGCCTCTCGACGAAGAGCGCGTTCCTCACGCCGGCGGCCCTCGGCAGCACGCTGTTCGCGGACGCGACCCTCGACTACGTCTCCGGCGGCGCGGTGGCGACGTTGACGGGCAGCCCCGCGGCGTGGCCGGGCGCGGCGCACACGTACGCCGACGGGAGGGCCACCGACGCCTTCGTGGACGGCGAAGGGGCTGCGGCGACCACCTATGCGCTCGCCGCCGAGAGCGTGCCCGATCTGCTGCCGCCGTCGCTCGGCCCGCTTGTCGCGCTGCGCGATTTCGGGCTGACGCTCGGCGCCGAGTACGCGACGCCCGCGCCGACGCTCGACTGGGAGGGCACGCCGGTCCCCGTGTCGTCGGAGGCGGTGCGGCTCGGCGACTGCCCTGCGGAGGGTGATCCCGCGGAGGGCTCGTTGCTCCAGGAGCGCTCGCTCTCGCCGGAGTCCGGCGGCGTCGTTGTGCAGACGTCGTTCTACTGGCCGCCGTACCCGTCGGGCCCCACGGCGGGGTACACGGCGCCTCTGCACAAGTGGGTGGAGACGCGCATCGAGGGGCTGACGAGCAGCCCGATCGTGCTGAGGGGCTATCACGCGCAGACCTACCGCCCGGCGCACCACAACTTCTCGGAGGACTTCATCTTCGAGCCCCGCCTCGAGCCCGGCGTCGACCCCGCGCTCCTCGCCGAGCTGGAGGAGAAGGGCATCCGGTTCATCTACATCCGGACGTCGGATATCCCCGGGGAGCCGCCGCAGATGTGGACCATGGACCCGGAGGGCGTCTTCCACCCGATCGAGTGAGCGCCTCGCGGGCGATCCGCGGAGCCCCGGCGGGCCGCGCCGCCGGCCGGGGCTCCGCGTGGCCGGTCACTCGTCCTCTCGCTCGTCCCCGAACAGCACGCCGACCTGAAGCTCGATGGCGTCGAAGGGCTCGGCCCTGACACGCTCGCCCCGCTCCGCGCGGAGCGCCACCAGATATCCCTCCGGGGTCCACCGGTACACGGTGAGCGTCTCCTCCCTGGGATCGACGATCCAGTAGTGTGGGAGCTGACAGCGCTGATAGACACGCATCTTCTTGACCGTGTCGTTGCGCGCGTCGTCCGGGGACAGCACCTCGCACACCCAGTCGGGCCGGAGCCGGACAGGGCTCCCGCTGGGGCGCTCCGGCGAGCGCTCGCGACGCCAGCCGACGACGTCGGGCCGGTACACCTGATCCGGCGTGAGCTCGACCTCGACCTCGGTGGCGAACCACCATCCACCGGGCCAGCGGCCGCCGGGGCGCCGCTGGAAGGGGGCCTTGACGTGCGCGACGATGGCGGACTGCGCATCGCCGTGCTCGAACGAGGGCACTGCCTTCTGCACGAGCTCGCCGTCCACGACCTCGTGAGAGCGCTCGTCCTCGGGGATCGCCAGGAGATCCGCGGCGGTGGCTGGGCCTGGCTTCGGTGCGGCGGTGGGCACGCGTCGAGCATAGCGCCTCGGCGCGAAGGGTCGCCACCCTTCGAATTGTTAAGCGATTTCAAATAGTTGAGCGTAAAAACAATCGAGCGCTCGACGCCGCCGCGCGCCGTGGAGCGGGCCGGCGCGCGCGGGCGTGGCGCGCGTTCGCGCGGGGTTGACGCGCGGAGGCCGCGGGGCGACCAGCAGCGCCGGCTGCCACCGCTGGCGTATACCGCTGACGAGGAGAAGATCATGAGCCTTTACGACAGCTCGTTCCCCCAGATGGCCCGCATGCTCGGCCAGGTGCCGACCTGGTTCGACAAGGCGCGAGCCCACGCCGAGCAGAAGAAGTACGACCCCGAGGTGCTGCTCACGGCGCGCCTCGCGCCCGACCAGTGGAACTTCAGGCGTCAGATCCAGAACGTCATCTCCTGGCCCCTGCGGCTGAGCGCGCTCCTGGTCGGCGCGGAGCCGCCGGCGCCTCAGACGGGAGACGAGACGATCGCGGAGCTGCGCGCGCGGATCGGAGAGACGCTCGAGCAGGTGAACGCGCTGAAGCCGGAGCAGTTCCAGGGCGCGGGCGACCGCATGATCCCGCTCTTCTTCATGCCGGGCAAGGGCATGAAGGCCCCGGACTTCGTGTTTCAGTTCGCGCTCCCCAACTTCTACTTCCACGCCACCACGGCGTACTCGATCCTGCGGCACAACGGGATCGATGTCGGGAAGATCGACTACATCGGGCCGATCGCGATCCGCGATCTCTGAGCGCGGCAGTCCCGGCGAGGCGGCCCGTCGGCGCATCCGCCGCCAGGGCCGCCGCGCCTGCTGCCGTGGTCTCCGCGGACGAAGACTAGAAGCCGCCGCCGCCGCCGACGCCGACGCCCGAAGAGCCGACGGACACCGCGATGGCGCCGCCGGCCCCGCCCGTGCCCCAGTCGCCGCCGCCGGCGCCACCCTGGCCGTAGCCGTAGTACTCGTCCGGATCTTCGTAGACGTTGATGCTGAGGTTCAGCTTGCCGTTGAGCCAGAGCGCCCTGTCCCCGATACCGAACTGATACTGAGCCCAGGTCGTCGAGTGCGGCGAGACGTAGACGTAGATCATCTGCGACGAGAGCAGCGTGGCGTCCACCGCCGTCGCCGTGCCGCCCTCGACCTTCTCGAGGTGCCAGCCCGGGAGCAGCTGGACATAGTACGAGCCCTGCTCCAGATCGACGAGGATTGAGCTGGCGTCCGGATCCTCGTCCTCGGAGTTGATCGTCAACGAGGTCCCACCGGGGAAGTAACCGGTGCTGCTGCTGGTGGTGCTGCCGGGGCTCCCGCCGACGCCGCTGCTGCTGCTGCCGACCGACACCCCGTCATACCAGTAGTAATCGCTCTGGATCTGGAACGTCGCGTTGCGAAGCCGGTAGCTCACGCCGGACGGCGCCTGCGCCGCGAGCGGCAGGCTGAGCGAGCCGAGCTCTGCGTCATCGCCGGCTGGCATGTTGCAACCGCTGATCCCGGTCACGAACAGCCCGCCTACCGCCGCGAACACCCCAAGTCCCTTAAGCATCCTGGTCATCTTGTTGTCCTCCTGAAGCCACCGCTCGGGACCACCGGCCGCATGCGCCACTATCTGCCGCCGGTCCCCGCGCACGAGCACCTGCCCAGGAGCAATCCGCGATCCAACACGGATCTCCGCGATTTGCAGGCTCCTTTCAGCGATCCGCCATCGCCGTGGCTCAGGTTGGCTCAGCCGGTTTGTGCCAGTGTCGCGCAGAGGCGAAGACCGACGCGGGTGGCGAATCGATCGTTCCAGCACGTGGCGCCGATCGAGGCGGGCGTGGCTGGCTCCCTGAAACCACGTTCCGGAACGCTGGGCGATCGCGCCGGGCTCACCCGCCCCAGTCGACCGGCTTCCTGTCGGGAGGCGTCACGTTCGGCATCTCGTGAAAGAGCGACCGCGCCAGATCGGGCAGCGGCGCGCACGCCTGCTCTCCCAGGTTGGTCAGCTCGAGCGGATCCTCCAGCACGTTGAAGCAGTGGAACTCGCCGTCCCACTCGCGCGCCTCGATCTTCAGCGGCCCCTGCATCATCCCCCAGTTGCGGAACGAGCACCCCCAGACCCAGGTGCAGTTCGTCAGCGGCACCGGCGCCACCGTGCGCTCCGGCCGCGTGAGCGGGTGCCCGATCATCCGGGCGCGGAACGGCGCGAGCCGCGGCTCGTCCCAGAGCCCCATCAGGTCGAGGAACGTCGGCGCGAGGTCGAGGTGCCACACGAACGCGTCCCTCGCGCCGGCGATGCTCGCCCGCTCCTTCGGGGCGAGCGTCCCCTCCGGCGCGTCGATCCACGCCGGCACCAGGATCTCCTCGTCCCAGAGCGAGCTCGTGTGGCCGAGCTGCCAGTGCTCCCGGAACGACTCGCCATGATCCGACGTGTACACGATGACCGTGCGCTCGCCGCTCGGCGTCCCGCGGATGTGCTCGATGAGCCGGCCGACCGCCATGTCCGACAGGTAAACGACGTTCTTGTAGTAGTTGAAGAAGTGCTCGTTCTTGTCGGGCGATTTGCTCAGCTCGCTGGGCTGGAACGGCGAATGCCGGGGATCGCTCACGTACGGGAAGTGAACGTTCGAGTAATGGACGACCGCGAAGAACGGCTCGACGAGCTCGCCCCACTCCTCGATCACGTGATCCGTGAGCTGCCGGTCGTGGGCGCCGTAATCGAGGTCGGCGCCCGGATCGAGCTGGGTTGCGACAACGCGGTGCGAGACCGGGATGTCCTGCACGTAGAGCCGGGCATTGCCGAACATGAGGTTCTGGCTCGTCCAGTACGCGGTGTCCCAGCCGGCCGCGTGGGCGTACTGCCAGAGCAGCGGAGCGGAGCCGAGCACCTCCTGGCGCTCGGTCGGCAGCACGCCGGACCAGATGTTCGAGATCGAGATGGCCGTCGTCGAGTCGTGGGCCCGCATCTGCAGGAGCGGCATGCGGCCGGGCGCGGCGGCGTTGGAGAACGGCGTCGCCCGGTCGCAGGCCGGGTCGTACGCGACGCACGTCACGTCCGCGCGCTGGCTCTCCTGCAGGATGAGCAGCACGTTCCGCGGCCGCGCGGGGCGCGCCTCGAGCCGCGGCACGCGCTCCGGGTCGCGGCGCTGCACCCGCAGATCCGGCGACTCGTTCGTGATGCCGAGGTGCTCCTTCACCACGGCGGTGACGCCGTGGAAGTAGATCATGTCGGCCGACGACGACTGGATCACCCGGTAGCTCACCGGGATCATCGTCACGCCGGCCAGCGCCAGCGGCACGAACGCCGCGGCGACGCGCCGCCGGAGCCGCCGCGGGCGCACGAGGCGGCGGGACAGCCGGAGCGCGCCGAGCGCCAGACCGAGCGCGGCCGCGAGATGGGCGATCACGCGGGGATCCCCGAGCGGCAGCGTGCCCACGACCGACCACGGGATCGACTGGGAGTGAATCTGGGAGTCGATCGAACAGTAGATGTTGTAGAGGGCGTGAAAGCCCCCCTGCACGCCGCACGCGAGCGTGAAGAGCGCGACGAACAGCCCGCCGGTCACGCCGCGCATCGCGCCGCGGCGGCCCGAGGCGACATAGAGCAGGACGCCCCAGAACCCCAGCGACGCGACCACGGTCGCGGCGTATCCGGCCGCGTGCAGCCGGTCGAACGTCGTCATGTGGCGGCCCCGCCGCAGCACGTCGGCGGCGAGGAACCAGAGCGCCGGCGCGGCGAGGAGCGCGAGGCCGGCGAGGCGGCGACGGCGTCGCGCGGCCCGGCGCGCCGCGCGCGGGCGCTCGGAGCTGCCGGCGCGGCCGGCAAGCGCGGCGGGCGCGGCGGGCGCGGTGGAAGGGCTTGCGGGCGGCTCGCTGGGCGCGCCGCCGTCTCGGTCGATGTCCGGCGTCATCCGGGTCAGTCGCGGCGAGGCCTCGACGCGAGGTCGCGGAGGTGGGCCGGGACATCGACGCTGCCGGCCGGACCGCCGTAGATCGCGTCCGCGAGCCGGGGCAGGTCGCCGCAGGCGGCGGGCCCGAGGTCGCGCTGCTCGCGGGGGTCGGCGAGCACGTCGTAGCAGTGCCAGGCGGTGTCCCAGGCGCGCGACTCGAGCTTCATGTTGCCGCGCATCATCCCCCAGTTCTTGAACGCGCAGCCCCAGATCCCGGTGCAGTTCGTGAGCGCCAGCGCCGCCGGCGCCGCGAGCGGCCGGAGCAGGCTGCGCCCGACCATCGCCGCCCGGTACCCCGCGAGCGCCGGCTCGTCCCACAGGCCCATCAGGTCGAGCAGCGTCGGCGCCACGTCGGTGTGGAAGACGAGCTCGTCCCGCGCCGCGCGCAGCGCCGCCTCCTCCGCCGCCGTCAGCGTGCCCGGCGGCGCGTCGACCCAGCCGGGCACCCGGATCTCCTCGTCGAGGATCGAGCCCGTGTGGCCGAGCTGGCCGTGCTCGCGGAACGCCTCGCCGTGGTCCGAGGTGAACACGATCACCGTGCGATCGCCGACGGGAGAGCTCCGGACGAAGCGGATGAGCTCCGCGATCGCCGCGTCCTGCCGGTAGACCGCGTTCCTGTAGAAGTTGTGGTAGGCGTCGTTGTCGTCGGGCGCCTTGCTCTCGAGCGCGGGCTGGAACGGCGCCTGCTCCGGGTCGACCAGGTACGGGACGTGGGTGTTCCCGAAGTGGGCGACCGCGAGGAACGGCTCGCGCAGCGAGAGGAGCTCGGACCGCACGTGCGCGGACAGCAGCCGGTCGTCCGCCCCGAGATCGATGTCGGCGAGCGGGTCGAGCTCGGTCGCGCCGCACTGGTGCGAGACCGGCAGGTCCTGCACGTAGAGGCGCGAGTTGGCGAACATCATGTGGTGGCTCGTCCAGTAGGCGCTGTCGAAGCCGGCGGCGTCCGCGTAGTCGAAGGCGAGCGGCGCCGTGTGGAGCTCCTCGCGCGTCGCGATCGGCTGGAGGCCGGACCAGAGCACCGCGAGCCCGATCGCCGTCGTCGAGGCGTTCGACCGCATCTGCGTGAGCGGCAGCCGGCCCGGCGCCGCCTCGTCGATGCGCGGGGTGCCCGGGCACGGGGCGGGGGCGCCGCGCTCACCGGCGGGGGCGCGGGCCGAGCAGGTGGCGTCGGCGCGGACGCTCTCGGTCAGGATGAAGAGCACGTTGCGGCGCGGGCCGGGCGCCGGGGTGACCGGCGGCAGCGCGGGCGGCGTGCGGAGCCCCGGGCGCACCTGCGCCGTCGTCTGGACGCCGACGAGCTCCTTGATGAGGCCGCCGATCGCGTGGAAGTAGATGACGTCGGGCGTGGAGGCCTGCACCGCGCGGTACGAGCACGGCAGGACGAACGCGGCCACCACGGCCGCGGGCGCGGCGAGGCGGGCGGCGCGGGCCCGCGCGGTGCGGCCGGGGCGCACGATCCGCCGGCCCAGCCAGACGAGCGCGATCGCGAGGAGGAGCGGCGGGAGGACCGAGCGGAGGAAGTTCTCCCCGTCGGCCCGGAGCTGGCCGAAGAGGCTCGACGAGAGCGAGGTGCCGAAGAGCGTGGCGTCGAGGTTGAGGTACGTCGCGTACTGGCGGTGGAAGTAGAGCTGGCCGCCGAGCGACAGCGTCGCGAGCACCACGAAGAGCAGCGCCGCGATCCAGCGCGACGCGCCCCGCCGCGCCGAGGCCGCGAAGAGCAGGAGCCCCCAGAGCGCGGCGCTCTCGGCCATCGCGCCGAGGTAGCTGGCCACGTGCTTCCCGCCGAGCGCGAGCAGCCGATCGCCGCGGACGCGGACGTCCGCCATCACGACGAGGAGCAACGGGAGCGCGAGGAACAGGCTTCCGTAGCGGCGCCGGGCGCGGGCGAGGGCGCGCAGCCGCGAGCGCGCCGTGGCGCGCTCCGCGCCCAGATCGCGGGTCAGCCCGCGCGACGAGCGGCTGGAGACGTCCGTCTCTGCCGCCTGAGGATCGTTGAACGCGTTGGACCGGGACACGTGGGGCGCGCGATTCTAGCGAGGACATGGCGTATCGGGAACGTTTCTGCGGCGGGGCGGTGGCGGGCCGATGACGTGTCCGGCCGGCCGGGGGGCGCGCCGGGGTGGAGAAATCCCTTCGACAGCCGCCCGGGGCGTGCCATGAGAGGCGTCCGAAATGGCGGAGCAGCTCTTCCTGAACGGGATGCGCGGCGCCCAGCAGGCCCCCGGGGCCGCGGCGCCATCGGCCGAGACCTCCACCGCCGCCGCGAGCTCCGAGCCGCGGCCGTCCGCCGCCGCGCCGCACGCGCCGCACGCGCCGCACGCGCCGGCGCCCGAGCCGCCGCGCGAGACGGCGGCGAGGCTCAGCGCGGAGCTCGAGGCGGCGCTCGTGCGCGAGCTCATGGGGGCCTACCAGACCCTCAACTACACGCATTTCCGGCGGAAGCTGCGCTCGGCGTCCATCGAGCTGTCCGACGCCGCGAGCCGGCTCGGGCGCTGGATCTCGGAGCCGCGCGCGATCGAGATCTCGCGGCCGCTCGTCCTGACGCAGCCGTGGGGCGTCGTGATCGAGGTGCTCAAGCACGAGATGGCGCACCAGTACGTGCACGAGGTGCTGGGCGTGACGGACGAGGCGGCGCACGGGCCGGCGTTCCGCGAGGTGTGCGCGCGCCTCGGCATCGACGCGACAGCGTCCGGGATGCCGGCCGTCGGCGTCTCGCCGACGGCCCCCGGCGCGGCGGCGGGCAGCGACGCCGCGGCGGACGCCCGGATCCTCGACCGGATCGCGCGGCTGCTCGCGCTCGCCGACAGCCCGAACGCCCACGAGGCGCAGGCGGCGATGGGCGCGGCGCAGCGGCTGATGCTCAAGTACAACCTCGACGTCGCGAAGGCGCGCGCCGCGCGGCAGTACGGCTTCCGCCACCTCGGCGAGCCGAGCGGCCGCGTGGGCGAGAGCGAGCGGATCGTGGGGGGCATCCTCGGCAAGCACTTCTTCGTCGAGGCGATCTGGGTGCCGGTCTACGCGCCGCTCGAGGGCAAGCGCGGCAGCGTCCTCGAGATCTGCGGGACGCCGGCGAACCTGGAGATGGCGGCCTACGTGCACGCGTTCCTGCACCACACGGCCGAGCAGCTCTGGAGGGAGCACAAGCGGACGCACGGCGTGAAGGGCAACAAGGACCGGCGGACCTACCTGGCCGGCGTGATGATCGGGTTCCTCGAGAAGCTGAACACGGAGCGGAAGGCGTCCGCGGAGCAGGGGCTCGTCTGGGTGCGAGACGCCGACCTCGACACCTACTACCGGTCGCGCCACCCGCACGTGCAGCACCTGCGGCACGCGGGCAACCAGCGGACGGCGGCGCACGCGCACGGGCGCGAGGCGGGGCGGAAGATCGTGCTGCACCGCCCGATGCAGGGCGCGACGGGTGAGCGGGGGCTGCTGCTTCCTGGCAAGAAGGGCTGAGCGCGGGTGTCCGCGGCCGGGCCGCCCGGCGCAGCGGACGCCGTCGAGGCGGCGGCGCGGGCCCGACGCGCTCGTTGACGGGGAAGGAGCGGTTCCGGCACGATGGCGCCCGGTGCGCGGGCCCACCCAGGAGAACAACGAAGATGCCGCTCCGGTTCACGATTGAAGAGCGATTCGATGCGTCCCCGGAGGACGTGTTCCGGCTCGCGACCGACATCGACGCGTTCGGCGACTGGATGCCCAACTTCGTGCGCGTGGAGAAGCTCACGGACGGAGTCGCCGGCAAGGGCGCGATCTGGCGTGAGACCCGCAAGATGTTCGGCAAGGAATCGACCGAGCAGTTCGAGGTCACGGCGGCGGAGCCGGGCAAGAGCCTTGACCTGTTCATCGACGGGAAGAAGGGCACCACGGGACGCGGGGAGTACCGGTTTCGCTATGTCTTCGAGCCTCAGGGCGCCGGCACGCTGCTCAAGATGGATGGCGAGATCGCGGGCATGGGGTGGTTCATGGAGACGGTGGGGCGGCTGTTCATCGGCAGCTTCAAGAAGGCCGTGCACGGGGATCTCAAGGCGATGAAGAGTCACCTGGAGCGGCGGCGGGCCGGCTAGGCTAGAGCGCCGATCCGCTTGAAACACCCATGAATGAAGAGATTTGAACCACAGAGGCACAGAGGAACAACCACAAAAAAACTCTGTGCCCTCTGTGCCTCTGTGGTTCGTTTTCTCAGGGCTGCCTCATCATCGGTGTCCTAGCCGAAAGGGACACGGGCGCGGCAGACGGCGTATCCAGGATCGTCGACTTCAGGGTCGGCGGCGCGTGGGGCCGAACCACGCCGGGGAAGACGAGGGCGACGACGACCAGAGCGGTTGCTCGTTCATCATTCCTCGACGCGCGCCCAGGGACATCCGCCGATGCAGCGCGGGCGATCCTCTGCGGCTCCGGCGCTCCTCCCGTGTTGCGCTGGGGCGGACGGCAGACCAGCATCCCGGCATGGAGATGCGACGGCGGAGCGCCCCGGCGGGGCCGAAGTCTTCTCTTATGCTCGGTCAGCTGCCGTCGATCCTGCTGACGCTATTTGCCGCGTTTTTCGTCGCTATCGCTAGCTTCGTGATCTCGGCCGGCTACGCAGAGCACCGAGCCGCCGAGATCGACGCGGCGGCCAGGAGCTTGGCGGAGAACGCCACGCCGAGCATCATGCACCTGGCCGCCGCGCGCGCCGAGCTGAGACATAACCAGGCGCTCCTGAGCGATCTCGTCAACAACGCCGCGCTGGGCCGCCCGTTCGACCGCCACGAGCTCGACGAGGCGCGTGCCAATCTATCCCGGAGCCTCGACGCCTACCTCGGCATGCCCGTTTATCCGGGAGAGCTCAAGCAGTGGCAGACCGTCGCTCAGGAGCTCGGCAAGCTCGCCATGGACACCGACCGGGTCCTCTCGCTGCTGGCGAACGGCCATCCGGACGAGGCCAGCAAGCTCATGGACACGCTGCGAGCGGACTTCAACGAGACGAGCGAGGCCGTGATGGCGAGCGTCGAGCTCAACGCGCGGCAGGCGCGCCGTCTGGCGATCGAGATCGCAGCCAACCGCGTTCGCTCTCGTCGGATCGCGCTCGTGCTCAACACGGCGAGCGTGACGTTCGCGCTGCTGGCCTGCGCGGCGGCCGCCGTGCAGATCCGCCGTCAGGTGAGGCTGCTCTGGGGGCAGGGCGTGCTCCTGGAGCGTCGAGCGGATGAGCTGGAGCAGTTCGCCGGCCGGGTCGCGCACGACGTGCTCAGCCCCCTCGGCTCGGTCGCGCTCTCGCTGGACGTCGCCTCGCGGCGGTGCGGCGAGGGAGATCCGGCACGAAAGGCGCTCGAACGGGGCCGGCGGGCCATCGCGCGTATCAAGCGCACGACCGACGGGCTCCTGGAGTTCGCTCGCGCGGGCGCGATGCCGGAACCGGGCGCGCGCGCCGAGGTGAGCCCCGTCATCGACGATCTCATGGGCGAGCTCGTCCCTATCGCGGTAGAGCTCGGCGTGGAGCTCCGCGTCGACCCCTTCGCCCCGTGCGCGGTGATCGCGAACCCCGGCGTGCTGACCAGCATCCTCGCCAACCTGATCCGCAACGCGCTCAAGTACGTCGGCGATTCGGCGATCTGTCGCGTCGTGATCCGGGTGCTCGACGCGAGCGACGCTGTGCGGATCGAGGTGGAGGACACGGGGCCCGGCGTGGCGCCGGCCCTCGAGCAGATGGTGTTCGAGCCTCACGTCCGAGCGCAAGGCGCTCGAGTGCCGGGCCTGGGCCTGGGCCTCGCCACCGTCAAACGCTTGACCGAGGCGCACGGCGGCCGCGTGGGCCTCCGCACGGTCGTGGGCAAGGGGAGCATCTTTTGGTTCGAGCTGCCCAGAGCGAGCACCGAGGCGGCGCACGCGTCCGAAATAGCTCCAGCACCAGCGCGTGAACTCCGGGAGACGGCCCCCCGATGACCAGGCGTGCTCCAACGAACTCTGGGCGCTGCGCGGGCTCACGATGCGGGCAACCAGCGGACGGCGGCGCACCCGTCCCGGCGCCGCCTCCGGGATGGGCTCTTCCTCGGTTCGCGCCGCTCCTGTGCCCGCTCGGCGCCGGGCCGGGAGCGCCGAGCGAACCAGGGAGATCGTGCGGCTCCTGTTCCCGGCAGCTTGCATTCGGCACCTCGAGCGCTCATCACCGCCCGGGTCGCCCGCCACCGGCGCTCTCGATGCCGACGCGCAGCACGACCTCGCCGGCGTCCAGGTCGACGCCGAGCAGCGCGGCGTCGCCCGTGGCGAGCAGGAAGCGGAGCGCCCGCGGGGCGATCCGAAGCAGCGGCGACAGACGCAGCGCATCGCTCCCCTCCTCCACCCACGCGATCCGGCAGGCATCGCCGGCGTCGAGCGCGAGCACGAGGTGCGACGCCGAGAAGGCGTGCAGCACGGCGCGCCCGGGCAGCGGGATCCGCCGGGGCGGCGCGCCCGCCTCGCCGCGGCGGACGATCGCGCGCCCGCCCGCCTCGAGGTGATCGCGCCCCACGGCGCGCGCCGAGGGCGGCGCGCGGAGCCCGAGGTGCGCGAGCGCCTCGAACGCCTCGCGCTCCTCTGGCGCAGGGCCGAGCGGCTCGCCGAGCGGCGGCGCCGCGGCCGGCGCGGACCAGGCCGCGGTGAGCGCGCGCGCGGTGGCCACCTGCTCGGGCGTCGCGGCCGGGTGCATGGCCACGAGGTTCCCCCGCGCGTCGAGCTCCTGCACGCCGCCGCCCTTGCCCACGAGCAGCCGGCCGCCCCGGACCGCGAGGACGGCGTCGCCAAGGAGCTTGCCGAGGACGGAGCGCGCGCCCCCTTCGAGGCGCACGATGTCCTGGAAATCCACCGTATAGACCGTCGCGTCGCCGGCGGCCACCGGGCGGCGCAGGTGCAGCGTGATCGAGGCGCCGACCAGCGTGGTGGGCTCCGGCGGGACGAACGGCGCCGGGAAGAGCCGCTCGCGGAGCAGATCCGCGTCCTCGCCGGACGCGAACCTGCGTACCGCCTCGACGATCGCCTCGCGGAGCCTCGCATCGAGCGGCTCGACAAGCCCGGCGTGGGCGCCCGGGGAGAGCGGCCCGACGTCCAGGAGATGGCGCCCGGCGCCCGCGAGCGCGCGGTCGCTCGGCTGGGACTGGAGCGCCCGCTGGAGATCCTCGCCGGAGAAGCGGCCGAGCAGGAGCCGCGGGAGCAACTCGTAATCGGGCCGGCGCGCGAACGGCCCCGACCCCGCCCCGTACCATTCCAGGAGCCCTCGGGCCCTGCGCATGCTCGCGCCAGCCTGCTCGATCCACGCCGCCGCCTCCAGGATGTGCCAGGGGTCCAGGAGGCGATCCATCGAGGCGCACCAGGGGCCCTTGAGGTTCGGCGGGATCGTCTTGCGCCATTCACGCCGTGCGCTCTCGCCTTCCTGGCTGCTCCAGCGCGTCACGTCCTCGAGCGGCTCCGGTACGCCGTGCGCGGCGAGCCACTCGAGCAGCGCGCGCGGGGCGCTCAGCTCGGCCCAGCCACACCATTGCTTCCAGTCGAGGCCCCGCCAGTAGATCGAATGGTTCTCCGGGTAGAGGTCCGCCCGACCCACCGGCCCGCCCTCCGCCGCGAGCACGATCCCGAGCTGCGGCAGCCCGTGCGGCGCGCGGCAACGCTCGTCGAAGCAGGGCTTGTCCTCGCGGATCTCGAGCGCCCCTCCGAGGGCCTTCAGCGCCGCTCGGTCCAGCTCGGCGAGCACGCGTTCGTCAGCGCCGACCAGTGTGCCCGCGGCCGCCGCCGCCAGCGCGCTCTGCAGATCCTCGCTTCGCGGAGGGTGACCGTACGGATAAGGATTGATGAAACGCACGGGCTCGTCTCGCTCCTCGCTCCGGGCTGATCAGCGCCGGCGCCGGCCGCGGCCCCCCTGCGGGCCGGGGCGCGTCTCGACCCAGGTGCCTTGATGCACGTACGGCGTCGTGCCGCCCGTCCAGTTCGGCGCCATCATGCCAGGGCCCCACTGGTGGCCGCCTGGCCCGACGGACGTGGTGCCCGCGTAGGTCGCGGCCGGGTTGGCCGAGCGCGCGCCGCTCGCGATCGCCCGGGTCTCGTCCGCGACGGCCTGGAGCACGCTCGGCCCGTTGCCGGCCCCGGGGGTCGCGCTGTTGCACGCGGACAGCTCGACGCGCCGCTTTCGCCCCCGCTTCTGGCCGCGGAACCCTGCCGCCGTGAGCCGCTGCCCGAGCTGGCGGCCGTCGATGTACCCGTTGCCCCACTCCACCAGGTTGGGCGCGCCGTGCGTCGATACGATGACGTGATCCTCTCGCGCCAGGCTGCCCGGCGTGAGCTGATCGTAGCGAAGCACGCGAGCGCCAGGATTCTGCGCCTGGATCATGGCGACATGCTGCTGGATGGTCGCGTCGGCCGGCGCGCCCACGACGATCGTCGTGAGCCCGGAAGGGTCGATGAAGATCGTGACGTTGGGGACGAACCCGATCTCCTGCAGCGCGCCCAGCAGGCCGAGCGGGTCGGGGGTCAGGAAGACGTGCGTCGCCGGGTCGTAGAAGCGGTGGCGGTTGTAGTGCAGGCCGGTCACCGCGTCGGCGCGCTGCCCGGCGAACCGGAGCGCGCCGGGATCGCCCGTCGCGCGCGTGACGCGGCCGAAGGCGCCGAGATCGATCTCCGACGCGCGCCCATCGCGGTGCAGGTAGAGCCAGGGCGTCGAGGCCGCGTCGGTCACGACCATCCGCCAGTCCTTGCCGTCGCGCGCCTCGAGGAGCGGCGTGAAGCCGTCGTCGTCGAAGACGCGCTGGATCGACGGCCCCCGCGTGGGGCGCTCCTCGACGAGGCTCTCGCCGTCCCAGCCGAACCAGGTGCTCTCGCCGTTGCCGTGCGCCTGCGCGACGCAGCGGCCGAGGGGGTCGTACAGGTAACGGACGGCGAGGCCGTCGCCGCGGACCGCTGCGACGAGGCGGTCGCGCTCGTCGTACTGGTAGCGCCAGGTCTGCAGCGGCCCCTGGCCGACGCGGGCTGCGAGGCGGCCGCGGGCGTCCCACTGGATCTCGGCGCCGCCCGCGCGCAGGGGGCGGCCATCCCCGCCGATCGACCACGCGGGGCCGCGCGACGGGATCGGCGTTCCCTGGGCCGCGTACGTGAGCTGCTCGTCGGCGCCGAGGCCATGGACGCGGAGCGGCCTGCCCTCGACGTCGAGGTCGTACTGGCGCGCGCCGCGCTCGCTGTCCGTGACCGCCGCGACCGGGCCCACCCGGCTCCACGTCCACGCGCGCGCCCGGACGGGCTCGCCCCGCTCATCCAGGATGGTGACGCTCTCCGGCAGGCCCTGGACGTCGCGCGACCAGGCGAGCGCGCACGTCCCGTCGAGCCGCGTCCGCCGCGACTCGCCGCGCGCGTCCCGCGCGAAGGCGAGCCCGTCCGCCTCGCCGGCGGCGACCTCGAGCGACGCCGGCGCGCCGTCTTCCTCGCGCCGGCGCACCTCGACCGACCACCCCGTCGCATATCGGCGGTCCAGCACGCGGCCCGCGTCGTCGAAGCGGCGGGCGACGGCGAACGCGAACCCGCCGGCCTCCTGGACCTCCCGGACGACCCGGCCGTCCTCGTCGCGCTCGAACGTGATCATCACGTCCGCGTTCCGCGCGCGCGTGAGGTGGCCGAGCGCGTCGTAGTGGAACTCCTCCACGAGCCCGCCCGAGGTCTCGAGCTTCGTGACGCGACCGGCCTCATCGCGCTCGTAACGCATCCACGCGCCGTCGGCGTGGGTCGTCCGGACGAGGAGGTTCGATCCGTCGTACTCGTACGCCGTGGTCGAGCCGCCGAACGATGTCTCGCGGGAGAGGTTGCCGCCGCCGTCGTACTCGCGCACATGGCGCTCGCCTGCGGCGTTCTCGATCCAGCGGAGCCGCAGGAGCGCATCGTAGCCGAGCCGGAATCGCCTGCCGTCCGGGCGCACCACCTCCACGAGCGCGCCGGCGACATAGCGGTACCGCGTGATCCCGCTCGCGTCGGAGCGCGCGATGACGCGGCGGCCGGCGTCGATCTCCAGCTCCAGGACGTTGCCGTTCGGCTCCACCAGGCGCACCAGCGCAAAGCGTGAGTCGTACGCGAACCGATAGACGCCGCCCTTCGGGGTGCGCGCCTCGACGGGGCACCCGAACAGGTCGAAGACGTACTCGTAGGCGTCACCGGCCGGCGTCTCGATCCGGAGCGGGTTGCCGTGCGCGTCGTAGTCGTACGTGAACTCGGCGCCGTCCGGCCCGGTCGACGCGCGCGCGAGGCCGTGCGCGTCCCACTGGAGGGCGTGCTCGCGACCGCGCCAGTCGACGCTCCCGGTGGGGAAGCCCCTCGAGTACTTGTAGCGGGTCTTCTTCCCGTCGGGCCGCGTGCGGACGATCGTCTGCGCCTCCGCGTCGACCGCGTCGCGCCAGGTCGCGCCGTCGGGCTCGGTGACGCTCGCGAGGTGCCCCGCGGCATTGTACGACCACCGCGTGGTCCGCCCGCCGCCGTCGCGGACCGAGAGCAGCCTGCCGATCGTGTCGTACGCGTAGGAGCGCGCGTGGCCGCGCGGGTCGACGTACGAAGTGACGAGGCCGAGCGCGTTGCCCGTGTAGGTGTGGGTCCCGCCCTCGCCGTCGATCACCACGGTCCTGCTGCGGGCGGGGTCATACGAAAGCCGGGTGTGGTGAATGCCCCGGGCGCCCGGGAGGCGGGGCGCGCCGAGCTCCGCGAGCACGTCGCGGCCGGCGATCTCGCCCCAGGTCTCGACACACCGTCGGGCGCCTTCGATCGCCTCGTACCTGAAGTGATAGGTGAGCCCGTCGGGCAAGATCTCCCGGACGACGTAATGCTCCTCGTCGTATTCGTACCGGATCTCCGCGCCGCCCGCGTCGATGACCCGCACGAGATCGCCCGCGTCGTCGAGCTCGTAGGTCACGGCGCGGCGGGTGTGCGGGGTGCCTTGCTCGTCGGTCGCGATCACCTCCCACCAGGCGAAGAGCCCCTGGCGCTCGAGCCGGGCGCGCCGCCCGACGGCGTCGACGATGCCCGTGAGCTCATCACCTCGCCATTCCAGGGTGGCCTTGTTGCCGAACGCGTCGCGGAGCTCGACGAGCGCGAAGCGCTCCTCCGGGGCGGCGCGGCGCAGCACCCGCACGAGGCCGTCGTCGTCTTCGAGGAGAAGATCCTCTCCGACGGCGGCGACACGGACACCGAACGGCAGGAGCAGGACCTGATCCTGCGCGGGCCAGGAGAGCACCTGGGCGCGACCGCCCGGCGCGGCGAGCTCGAGCTCATCGCCGCGGCGCCGGGCGCTCCAGGCGAGATCGTGCGACCACCCCCACCCGATGCCGCAGCGATGCCGCACCGCCGCGGTCGAGTAGCTTCGCTCCAGGGTCAGCACCAGGGGCCCCGGCAGCTCGAGATCCGCGACCGGGTTCGTGTACATGGCCCCGCTCACGACGTCGATCGGGTGCCCCGCGGACGCCTGGCCATCCGCCCCCGGCGGCGCGGGCGGGCGCGGCGGGCCCGCGCCCTGGCTGCTGCCGCCGCCACCACCGCCGCCGTTGCTCGGGCCCTGCGGGCCGCCGCCGCCCGGACCGCCGGCGCTGCTGCCGCCGCCGCCGCCGCCGCCGCCGCCGCCCGCGGCGTTGCTCGCGCTCACCCCGGCGCCGACGGTGATGCTCTTGTTCATCTGGCCCATGCTGCCCGTGATTCCGGCCATGCCGAGCTCGATGAGGACGTTGGGCGCGCCCAGCCAGGGAAAGCACGGCCCCCCCGTGTTGAGGCTGACCACCTCTCTGAGTGTGCCTGGCTCGTTGCCGTGACAGGCCTTCATGCAGCCGCCGACCGTGAGGATCTTCGCCCCTTCGATCTTGGTCCGCATGCATGGATCGATGATCCCCTCGGCCACGGTGCCCATCGTCGGGTACGGGATCGGCAGCGGGCTCGGCGCCGCGGGCGTCAGGCACACGCTGACGGCCATGCCGGTCATCTGGTGCCCCGACTTCTCCGTGATCGTGTCCATGTGAAGAGCGGTGACCCTGCCCATGGCGCTCTCGAGCGTCGCACGAGGCGTATCCCGGCCACAACCAGGATGTCGGAGCGGCGCGCGTGCGGGCTCGGTGCAAGGCCAGCACATGAGCGCATCCAGGTGCTCGATCACCCAACCTGAAATCTCGGAGCCTGACTTGCACCGCCCCGTTGATGGGGTCCGTGCGCGCAGCGTCGCGTGGAGATCGAGCATCTGACCGCCCGGGAGACGGCCCCCCGATGATCAGGCGTGCTCCAACGATATCTGGGCGCTGCGCGGGCTCACGATACTCGCCTGTTCCCGGAAGGCCTCGAGTTCCTCAAGCTCGCCATGGATCTCGAGTGGGCCGAGAGCAACGCCCTCCTCGGCCGCATCGCCGAGGACGACGCGCTCGGCAAGGACCTTGTCGCCATCACGGACCCCGAGTTCCTGGCCGAGGTGCGCGCCGCCCATGAGGCCTATGGCGCGGTCCTCGGGATCACGAAGGCGCACGAGGCGCCGACGGACGTGGCCGCCCTGCGCGGGCCGCTCCGGGAGCTCGTGAGCGCGATCGGCGGTTACCTGCTTCAGGTCGTCGCCAGCGTCGATCGCGAGAGGCCGGAGACGGTCCAGTCGGCGCGCACAGCGCTGGCCCCGCTCGACCGCCTGCGTCAGGCCTCCGCCCGGCGGGCGGCCGGCAAGAACGGCAAGGGCGCGCCGGCCGTGGACGGGGACGACGAGGTGCTCCCCGAGCTCGAGCTCGACACGCCGGTCCCGGACGTGCCGCAGTAGCCGCCCCGTTCGAACGAAGCCGGTGGTGCCGCCCCTCACACAAGGTTGCCACGTGGGACGCCCCGCGGCGCCTCGAACCTGTACAAGGTTGCCGCCTGGAACGACCGGCGGCGCCTCGAATCTGTACAAGGTTGCCGCCTGAAACGACGGGCGGCGCCTCGAAACTGTACAAGGTTGCCGCCTCGGACGAGCCACGACACCTCGAACTTGTACAAGGTTGCCGCCTCGGACGACCCTGGATGCCGTCCATCTGCGGAAGATCGCCTCCCCGGACGAGACCCCGGACCCCTTCAATACACGCCCTTCCGTCTTTGTTGACCCGGTGCGCGGCGCCAGGCACCATCCACGCGCGGCGCCAGGCCGGCCTGCACCGCCGGAGGCTCGACCCCCGGCTCACCACGCTTCCCTAACTCGCAACTGAGGTGCTTGGATGCACGTTCGTACGATTCTCTTGTTCTGCCTTGCCCCCCTCTTCATTGGCGCTCTCCCGGGCTGCGGCGGCTCGGATGATCCGCCGGACGGGAACAACAACACCGGGGGAGCGCTCGGTGAGTGCCCGCCCAGCCCCGATGCCCAGGTGACGGCGGGCTTCGACACGCTCCAGGCAAGCTGCACCTCGTGTCACTCCAAGGACAAGGTCGGCCCCGTCGCCCGCGCCGGCGCGCCCGACTCCGTCAACGTCGACGACGCCGCGTCCGTCACCGCCGAGGCCGAGGAGATCTACGAGCGCGTGAAGGATGGCTCGATGCCCCCCGGCTCGCCGCTCCCCGCCGAGACCGTCGAGTCCATCCGCGTCTACCTCGCCTGCGAAGCGCAGTAATCAACACCCCTCTCCCCTCCCCTCTCCACACACCACCTCCGAACGCCGGCGCGCCCTCTCACGAGACGGCGCGCCGGCGACCGCACCCCGGACCGCTGCCGCGCCGCCGCTTGCAGCCCGCGCCGGAGCAGCGATAGCGTGACCGGGTTGCGCCCGGAACATCGCACCTCGGACGCACGACAACCCTCTTCAGAACGAGACAAGACGGGATGCGTTTACAGCATGGCTTCAGCTTTGTTGTGACGCTGGTGACCATCCTCTCAGCCATCGGGTGCCCCAGCGACCCGCCAGAGAGCGAGGGCGCCGGCGGACAGGCCGGGCACGGGAGCACCACGACGAGCAGCGCCGGAGGCCACGGCGGCGGGAGCGACGGCGGCGGGAGCGACGGCGGCGGGAGCGACGGCGGCGGGAGCGACGACGGCGGCGGCGGGGGCACGGCCGCGGCGGCCGACTTCGCGCTGCTCGTCGTCCCGGCGACCGTCGACATCCCGTATGGCGGGCTGACGTCGGTGCCGCTCACCATCCGTCGGATCAACGGCTTCGACGCGCCGATCGACGTCATCGTCAACGCGCCTCCGGAGGGGCTCGTCGTCTCGCCGCTCGTGATCCCGCCCGACGCCACCTCCGGCGCCCTGGAGGTCGGGGCCTCGGGAGAGCTCACGGAGGGCACGACGTTCAACCTCGAGCTCGTGGGCCGCTCGGACGACCTGCTGCGCTTCGCCGCGGTCGCCGCCACGGTGGTCTCCACCGCGCCCTGATCGCCGCGGGCTCGCCGGCGCGCCGCGCCCCCGGATCGGCGCCGGATCGCTGTGCGAGCGCGCGATCCGGAGTATGGTGCGGGCATGCCCAGGCTGGATGCCCGCTCCGGGGCCGCGGCGCTCGCGCTGGCCGCCGCGCTCGCGCTGACCGCCGCGCTCGGCGCCTCCTGCGCCGGCACGCCCGCCGCGCAGCGCGGCGCGACCTGCCCGCCGCTCTGCCCCGCCGCCCCGCAGCCGACGGGCTCGCCGCCCGCAGCATCGGCGGGGCCGGTCGTGCCGGGCGCGGCGGGCGAGGCCCCGGTGTTCGATCCGGAGCGCCTCACCCCCGTGCTGGGCGACCCGCGGCTCGCGCCGGTGCAGAAGCTCGTCGAGCAGGAGGCGTACGCCAGCGCGGCCGCCGCGCTGGCGCAGGCGCTCGCCACACCCCTGCCGCCCGCGGACGCGGCGTCGCTCCGCTACCAGCTCGCGCGGCTGCGCGCGCTCGCGGGCGACCCGGCCGGCGCCGCGCGGGAGTACGACGCGGCCGCGGCCGCCGGAGGGCCGCTCGCCGACCACGCGCGGTTCGCGGCGGCCGACCTCCTCGCGAAGATGGGTCAGCCCGACGCGGCGCTCGAGCGCGCGCGCGCCGTCGCGTCGGACGTCGCGATCGCCGACGAGATCGATCGCATCATCGCGGGCGCGCTCGCCGACAAGGGGGACATCGAGGGCGCGGCCGCGCACTGGCACGCGTACCTCGGCCGGAGCTGGCCCGCGTCGACGTGGGTGCCCGAGGCGCTCCGCTTCGCCCGCGCGCTGCTCCGCCACCCCGGCGAGCAGCGCGCGGAGGAGGCGCTCCGGATCGCCCGGCGCGTCATCGACGAGGCGCCGGGCGGCGCGGGCGCGGGCGAGGCGAAGGAGATCCAGGAGCAGGCCCTGTCGACGCTGCCGTTCGCGCGGCGCAAGCCGTTCCTCGACCCCGGCCCCGCCGACCTGCTCGCCCGCGCGCGCGCCCTGCTCGCGTCGCGGCAAGACAAGGAAGCGCTCGCCGTCGCCGACGCGCTGGTCGCGCTGCCCGAGGCGCAGGCGCCCTCGCCCTTCGCCTGCGACGCGTTCGCCGCGCGCGGCGAGGCGCTCGGGCGCCTCCGGCGGAGGCCCGAGGCCGCCGATGTGTACGGCACCGCGATCGAGCGCTGCGGGCCGGCCGCGCCTGCCGGCGCCACGCCGGCCGCGGCGACCGCGCCGGTCGGGGCCGCGCCCGTGACGGCCGGAGCCGCCGCGCCGGCCGGGGCCGCGCCCGCGACGGCAGCCGCGCTGGCCGGGGCTGCGACGGCTGTCGCCGTCGCGCCCGCGGCGCCCGCGGTGAGCGGCGGCGCCGCCGGCGCGGGCGCGCCCGCCCCGCGGCGACCCGAGGCGCTCTACAACGCCGGGCGCGCCTCGCTCCGCGTCGACCGGCACGCGGAGGCGGCCGCGCGCTTCGCGCTGCTCGAGAAGGAGTACCCGGATCACCGGCTCGCGGACGACGCGCGCTACCTCGGGGCGCGGGCGCTGCTCGCGCTCGGGGACCAGGCGCAGTTCGTGCAGATGCTCACCGCCATGCCCGACGACTTCCCGTCGGGCGACATGGTCGCCGACGGGCTGTTCGAGCTCGCGCTCTTCGAGATGGAGCGCGGCGGCTGGGCTGGTGCGGTCCGGCCGCTCGAGCGCGCGCTCGCGCGCTTCCCGCACGAGCGCGCGTACCAGGCCGCCGGCAGGCTCCCGTACTACCTCGGCCGCGCCCACATCGAGACCGGCTCGCCCGACAAGGGCAAGGCGCTGCTCGAGCAGGTGATCCGCGACTACCCGCTGTCGTTCTACATGGCGCTCGCCCACGCCCGGCTCGCCGAGATCGACCCCGCGGCCGCCCAGCGCGCCCTCGCCGCGGCCATGGATCGCGACGCGAGCGCGCCCTACACCGAGCTGCGGAGCCCCGCGTTCGCGCAGCCCGCGTTCACGCGCGCGGTCGAGCTCGCGCGCCAGGGCGAGGCGCGGCTCGCGCGGCGCGAGCTCGACCTGCTCGGCGTCGGCAGCCGCACGGCGCCGCGCGAGGTGATGTGGGCCTCGGCGTTCCTGCTCGCGCGCGCGGGCGCGCTGCCGCAGTCGTACAGCATCCTGCGCACCGCGATGGCCGCGCCGGGCGACGGCCGCGCCGAGATCGCGGGAAACGTCGAGTGGGTCGACCACTACCCGGTCGGGCGCTGGCGCGCCGCCTGGGAGCTCGCGTACCCGCGCCCGTTCGCCGATGTCGTCGCCGCGGAGACGAAGCGCAGCGGTATCCCCGAGGCCCTCGCCTACGCGATCATGCGCGAGGAGTCGGCCTTCGACCCGAAGGTGGCGTCGCACGCGGACGCGTACGGGCTGATGCAGCTCATCGTGCCGACCGCGAAGCGCATGGCCAAGCCGCTCGGGCTGCCGTGGAGCGCCGAGGCGCTGAAGCGCCCCGAGATCAACGTCGCGCTCGGCTGCCGCTACCTCTCGGTGCTGCGCGGCCAGTTCTCGGACAACCCGCTGCTCGCCATCCCCGCCTACAACGCGGGCGGCGGCGCGCCGAAGCGGTGGATCGCGGAGCGCCCCTCGCAGAGCTTCGACCTGTGGGTCGAGCGCATCCCGTACGAGGAGACCCGGCTCTACACGAAGCGCGTGATGACGAGCCTCGCCGTCTACGAGCTCCTCTACGGCGGCGCGCAGCCGGGTGAGGCGCTGCGCACGCCGCTGCCGGCGAGCCCGGCGGCGCGCTCGGCGGTCGCGAACGCCGCGCCCTGACGCGCGCGCTCGACGTCGACGCGCGTGGATGGTGGACGCGCGCCCACGTCAACAGCTTGCTCGCGCGCCCGGCGCCGAGGTTTCGGCGAGCGGGCCACGCGGGAGCTTTGGTACAGTCCCCGCGTGGTCGACCCCTCGAGCCCCTCCCATCAGCTCGTGGGCGCCGTTCTGAACGGGCGCTTCCGGATCGTGCGCCTCCTCGGCGAGGGGGGCATGGGCGCGGTCTACGAGGCCGACGGCCTGCGCGGCGAGGGCAAGCGCGCGATCAAGGTGCTGCACCCGGAGTTCACGCAGGACGAGCAGGTCCTGCACCGCTTCTTCGCCGAGGCCGAGGCGACGAAGGGCTTCGTCCACCAGAACATCGCCTCGGTCTTCGAGGCGGCGCGGGCCGAGGACGGCACGCCGTACCTCGTGATGGAGCTCCTGCAGGGCGTGCCGCTCTCCGCGTACATCAGCGCGGGCAACCCCATCCCCCCGCAGCAGGCCGTGCCGATCATCCACGAGGTGCTCCAGGCGCTGATGGCGGCGCACGGCCACAAGGTGATCCACCGCGATCTGAAGCCGGAGAACCTGTTCCTCGTGCGCGACCCGCGCGGCGGCTTCCGCGTCAAGGTGCTCGACTTCGGCATCGCGAAGGTGATGGACGCGGCCGGCGGCATGGGCCTGAAGACCCGCGCGGGCACGCTCCTCGGGACGCCCGGCTACATGAGCCCCGAGCAGATCAAGAACGCGCAGGGCGTCGACGCGCGCACCGATCTCTGGAGCGTGGGCGTGATCTTCTACGAGATGCTCACGGCGACGCAGCCGTTCCCCGCCGAGAACGAGTTCGCGCGGCTCACCGCCGTGCTCGCGAAGGAGGTGCGCCCGATCGAGCAGGTCGCGCCGCACCTCGCGGCCTGGAGCCTGTTCTTCCAGCGCGCCCTCTCCAAGGACATGAACGGGCGCTTCCAGACGGCCGAGGAGATGGCGCAGACGCTCGGCGCCATCGCGCACCGCACCGGCGTCGCGATGCCCGGCGCGTGGTCCGAGCCGCAGGCGTCGCCCCCGCCGCACCACCTGCCCTCGCTGCCGCCGCCGCCGCATCATCCACCGCAGCCGCACACGCCGCAGCCGCACACGCCGCAGCCGGCCCAGGGCGCGACGGCGAGCATGCATGTCGCGCCGCGGCCCCCGACGGTGCCCCCGCCGCGCGGGACCACGCCGCCGACGCAGGCGACCCCGTCGATCGCGCCGACGGCGACGTTCCCCGCGGCGCCTCCTCCCGTGGCCCCGGTGGCCGCCGGGTCGACGTACATCAGCGCGCAGCGGCCCACGGGCGTGCCGACGCTCGCGGGCGGCCACTACGACGTGCGGGTCGTGGAGGTCCCCCTCCCCTCCGAGGCCGCGGCCTCCGAGGGCGCGCCCTGGTGGCTCGTGGGGGTCATCGGCCTCGTGTGCCTCGCCGTCGGCTTCGCGATCGGCGTGCTGGTGAGCGGATGAGCGCCGCGGGCCGCGTCCGCGCGCTGCTCGCGGTCACGTGCGCCGCCGGCGCCCTGGGCGCCCCGCGGAGCCTGCGCGGCGACCCGGGCGGCGCGCGCGGCGGCGGCGCGCGCGAGCCGCCCGTGCACGTGGTCGATCTGCACGTCGACGTGCCCTGGCAGGTCCACTTCAAGGGGCGCGCCGCGCGCCTCGACGAGGGCCACGCCCGCAGGGACACGCTCGTCGCGGGCAACTACCTCGGCATCGTCCTGCCGATCTACCTGCCTGACCGCGCGCGGCCCGAGGGCCCGCAGATCGAGGACGCCGGCGCGATCCTCGCGACGATCGAGGCGATCATCGCCGCGAACCCGGTGCTCCTCCCGCTCGGCGCGGCGCGGGCCGAGCCGGGGAAGATCAGCACCTTCCTCTCGATCGAGGGGGCCGGCGCGTTCGCGGCGGACATCGCGCAGATCGACCGCTTCATCGCGCGCGGCGTGCGGCTCATCAGCCCGAACCACGCGCAGAACACGCGGCTCTCGTCGTCGGCGACCGGCGAGCCGGCGGCGTTCGGGCTCACCGAGCTCGGCAAGCGGTTCTGCGAGCGCGTGTACGCCCAGGGCGCGCTCATCGACGTCTCGCACATCTCGGACGCCGCGTTCGCGGATCTCGTCCCGATCGCCGCGGCGCACGGCGCGCCGATCGTCGCGACGCACTCGAACGCGCGCGCGATCGCGAACCGGCCGCGCAACCTGACCGACGAGCAGCTCCGGCTCATCGGGCGGAGCGGCGGGGTCGCGGGGCTCAACTTCCACGCCCCGTTCGTGAACGGCGCGAGCGAGGCCGACCTCGACGACGTGATCGCCCAGGTCGACCACATGGTCCGGGTGGCCGGCGTCGATCACGTCGCGATCGGCTCGGACTTCGACGGAGGGATCATCGCGCCGAAGGGGCTCGGCGACGCGTCCGCGCTGCCGGCCCTGGCCGCGCGGCTCCGGCAGCGGGGGATGTCGCGGGACGACGTGGAGAAGGTCTTCTCGCGGAACGCGCTGCGCATCCTCGGCTGGCGGCCGGCGGGCGGGAGCGCGGGCGGCGGCGCGGGCGGGTAGGCCTCGCGACCGCCGCGCGCCGCCGGGGCGGTCGTGGTAAGGGCCCGCATGCGCACGCATGTCGCCCGGTCGGTGCGGGGGCTCGCCGCCCTCGCGGTCGTCGCGTCCGCCGCAGGCCTGAGCTGCGCGGAGCTCGGTCACCTGGAGGGCGTGGGCGAGGCCGTCTGCCCCGAGCTGCGCGGGCCGGGCGACGTCCTCGGCGCCCAGTTCTCCGCGGACGCGCGGGCGAACGCGAAGGTGAGGACGTTCGTGCAGGCCGCGAAGGACATGGCCGACGTGTCCGCGGCGATCGAGGCGCAGGTGGCCGACGCCTGCCGCCGGATGGGCGCGGACCTCGGGATCCACCCCGCGCAGATGGCGCCGCGCGACGAGGCGGGGGGCCAGGCGAGCGGCGCCTGCGACCCGGTCGCGGCGGCGATCGACGCCATCCTGCGCCAGGGCGCCGGCGTGCAGGTCGCGGTGACGCCGCCGGCGTGCCAGGCGAACGCCCAGGCCGGGGCGCGCTGCAGCGGCGCGTGCGACGTGCAGCTCGATCCGGGGCAGATCGTGGCGCAGTGCGAGCCCGCGCGGCTCTCGGGCTACTGCCAGGGCCGCTGCGCGGGGCGGTGCGAGGGGCGCTGCGCCGGGCAGTGCCGCGGGCAGTGCTCGGCGTACGACGCGCAGGGGCGCTGCGTGGGGTACTGCAACGGCGAGTGCGACGGCGGCTGCGACGCGACCTGCCACGCGCGCTGCGAGGGCACCTGGCAGGCGCCGCAGTGCGCGGGGATGGTGCGGCCCCCGAGCGCCGACGCCGAGTGCGAGGCGAGCTGCCGCGCGCACGCGGACGTCTACGCGGCCTGCACGCCGGCGCTCGTGCAGGTGCGCCCGTCGCAGGGCGCCGAGATCGCCGCGCGGCTCGCGGCGACGCTGCAGGCCAACCTGCCGGCGCTGCTGCACGCCGAGGTGGCGCTCGGCCGGAGGCTCCTCGGCGACGCCCAGACGGTGGTCCAGGTCGGCGCCGCGCTGCCGCGGATCGTGGGCGACGCGGGCGCGCGCGCGCTCGCGTGCGTCGCCGGGGCGGCCGAGGCGTCGACGAGCGCCTCGGTGCGGATCCAGGTGAGCGTCCGCGCCAGCGCGAGCGTCACGGGGCGCGTCGGGGCGACCGGTGGGTAGCGGCAGGGGCACGGTGATCGAGCGGGTCGTGGCCGATCCCGGCGACGAGCTCGACGACGAGGAGCGCGCCGAGCTGCACGCGGCCTTGGCGGCGGGGCTCGCCGAGCTGCGAACGGGGGGAGGCATCGACGCGGAGGAGCTCCTGTCCGAGCTGCGGGCCCGCCGGTGAAGATCCGGTTCCGGCGCCGCCGCGCCCGCCGTCGTTTGCATCGACGGCGTGGACGGCGCCGCGCCGGTCGGACTACCCTCCCGCTCCCGCCGGGAGGATCCCATGACCGACCTCGACGACCGCTGTCTCGATACGTTCCCCGAGTGGCTGCGCAGCCTCGCCGCCGACGCCGCCGACCTGGCGGGCCTGCTCGCCTCGCCGGACATCCCGGAGCCCGCGCGCCGCTCGCTGGCGGGCGGCCTCAACTACCTCTTCAAGTCGCTCGACCTCATCCCGGACGGCATCGAGGACCTCGGCTTCCTCGACGACGCCTTCGTGCTGCGCGTCGCCGCGTCGTTCGCGGCGGCGGAGAGCCCGGAGCTGCGCGACCATGCGCCGACCGTCGCGCGGCTCGCCCGCGACGCGGAGCTCATCGCGGAGCTGCTCGGCGCCGACAACGCCCGGCTCAAGAGCTACGTGCGCTCGCTGGAGAAGGGCGCCGCGCGCGGCCGCACCGTCGACGACATCCTGGCCGACGAGCAGGTCCGCACGTCGTTCCTGCACGAGATCACCGGCTGGGCGTCGAGCTACACCGCCCCGACCTTCAGCCGCGACGCGAAGAACCTGATCAAGCTGAAATCCTTCCTCTCGGCCAAGCTCCCGGCCTGAACCTCCCCGTCCGATCGCGCGACGGCGCCCCGCCGCACGGCGCGGCGCGGGCGCCGCCCGCGGTGTACACCAAGCGCAACCACCCCGGAGGACCGCGTCCGATGTCAGCCGCCCCCCGCCTCTCCGCGCTGCTCGCCGCGCTGCTCGCCGCGGCCTGCGACGCCGAGCGCCCGGCCTCGCCGGCGCAGCGACCCGCCCCCGCCGCCTCGACGCCCGCCCCGGCCTCCGCCGGCGCCGATCCCGCGCCGCCGCCCGACGCCGATCGCTCCTATGCCCGCCCCGCCGCCGAGCGCGTGGTGGCCATCGGCGACGTGCACGGCGACATCGCGGCCACGCGCGCGGCCCTCCGGATCGCGGGCGCGATCGACGGCTCGGATCGCTGGATCGGCGGGAAGCTCGTGCTCGTCCAGACGGGCGACGAGCTCGACCGCGGCGACGGCGAGCAGGCGATCGTGGACCTCTTCGACCGCCTCGCCGAGGAGGCGCGCGCGGCCGGCGGCGCGGTCTACGCCTTGAACGGCAACCACGAGATCATGAACGTCCAGCTCGATTTCCGCTACGTCACCGAGGGCGGCTTCAAGGACTTCGAGGACGCGCCCGGGCTCGACGCCGCAGCCTCCCGGCTCGCCCCGGTGCCGCCGCCCGCGCGGGCCCGCGCCGCCGCGTTCGTGCCCGGCGGCCCCTACGCGAAGAAGCTCGCGGCGCGCGACGTGATCATCACGGTCGGCGACACGGTCTTCGCGCACGGCGGTGTGCTCCCGTCGCACACGCGCTACGGCGTGGGGAGGATCAACCGAGAGGTGCGCGCGTGGATGGAGGGCAAGGCCTCGCCGCCGGCCGTCGTCGTCGCCGAGGACAGCCCGGTGTGGGCGCGCCTCTACTCGAGCGACCCGCCCCCCACCCCGGGATCGAGCCCCTGCGCGGCGCTCGACAAGACGCTCGCCGCGATGTCCGCGAAGCGCATGGTCGTGGGCCACACCGTCCAGCGGAACGGCATCACCTCGGCCTGCGGGGACAAGGTCTGGCGGATCGACGTCGGCATGGCCTCGCACTACGGCGGGAAGCCAGCAGCGCTGGAGATTGCCGGTGACACGGTGCGCATCTTGACGGGCGACACAAGCGACGCGACCGGCGACAAGGGCGAGAAGAAGAGAAGCGCTGGCGGTGGCGAGAAAAAGTGAGCCACGAACACAATGATTCGACACCGGACACGTGACACGTGAAACGCGTCGGCCAGCGGAATACGTACATGAGCGACACGAGCGCGCGCCGCCCCGGCGCGCCTCGGGTCCATTGACGGGCGCCGAGCGGACCGGATAACGTCGTTGGCAAACTGGGGCGTTTCAAGCCGCAGGGGAAGGGAATCAGATGCCTGAGCTACCGCTCGCGCTGATCCACGAGGCGAATCGGGGCGTACGGGACCCCGCCCTGGAGCTCGGTGAGCGACTCCTCCCCCTCCTGGCTCCCTGGTTCCCACCTCCTCCGCTGCCCCGACGTCGGCAGCTCGGGCGCGGCGCAGCGTGGCCCGACACGGAGAGCCGCTGATGGACGACGATGAGCTGTTGCGCGCCCTGACGCGCATCGCGCAGCAGGATCCGGGGAAGGATCCGCGCAGGCGCAAGCTCGCCGACGACGCGCTCCCGGGCGGCGAGCAGGGCGCCGAGGGCGGCGCCGCGGCGCGCCCGGGCGAGGAAGGGGCGGAGCGCGAGGCCCGGGTGCCCCTCGACGACGAGACGCGCGCCCGGCTCGCCGACCAGCTCGTCGCGCAGCTCCGGGAGCCGCGCGGCGACGCGCCCGCGCCGCTGTCGAGCCCGATCGTCGACCGGAAATCGGGGATCCGCATCCGGGGCCCCCACGAGTGGGACAGCGAGGCGGAGGAGCCGGACGATGTCGTCGAGCCGCCGCAGCTCGGCGCCGACGCCGACTCGCTCAGCGGCACGAGCTCGCCGCTCAACTCGGACGCGCCGGTGTGCCGTACGATCGGCGGCGAATCGGAGCCGCCCGGCGCGTCGGAGCCGCCCGGCGCGTCGGAGCCGCCCGGCGCGCTGGAGCCCCCGCGCGGCGCATGTTCGAGCGCGGCGCCGGGACCGGCCGCCGCGTGCGCGCTGGACGGAGCGGATGCCGTCGTCCTGGCGCCGCGCGCCGTCGTGCTGGCGCCGCGCGAGCGCCCGCTGTGCCCCGAGCTGCGCGTCGAGCGGCGGACCGCGCGGCGGTCGCGGGCGCGGTCGGTCGCGGGCGCGGTCGGCTGGGTCGCGGCGGCGGCGCTCGTATCGCTGCTCGCGCTGCGGCCGGCGCCGTTCGCGCCGGGCGCAGCGCCGCTCCCCCGGTACTCGCTCGCGACGACGCTCGGCGACGTCCCGCTGCAGGCCGATCGTGAGCCGGGCGCCTCGGCCGACGTCGCCCACGTCGCCCACGTCGGCCGAGGCGCCCGGCTCACGATCGCGCTGGCGCCCGGCGGCCGCGTGCACGCGCCGGTCGAGGTGAAGGCGTTCCTGGTGCAGGGCGGGAGCGCGCGCCCGTGGCCCGTGGCGATCGATCTGGACGAGCGCGGCGGCGCGAGCATCTCGGGCACGCGCGAGGCGCTCTTCAAGGACGTCGCGGCGGGCGCGTGGGAGGTCGTCTTCGTGATCGGCCAGCCGGGCTCGCTGCCGGACGACGCGGACGACGCGGACGACGCGGACGACGCGGACGACGAAGGAGCGCTGCCCGACGAGCGCGCCGTCCACCTGGCGGGAGGCCGGCTCCTCCGGCAGCGATTGTTCCTTGACTGACGGCCACTTGGACTAAGAGGAAAGCTGTTCTTCCTGCGGCGAGCGAGGCGCGCGTCGGGCGTTCCACCGGCGCCCGCCCGAGGGCGCGCGGCGCCGCCGGAGCGGGGGCAGAGGGCAGCACGCATGAACCGACGGATGTTCAAGAGCAAGATCCACCGCGCGACCGTGACCCACGCGGATCTGCACTACGAGGGCAGCGTCACGATCGACGCCGACCTCCTGGAGGCCGCCGACATCCTGCCCTACGAGGCGGTCGACATCTGGAACGTGACGCGCGGCTCCCGGCTGACGACCTACGCGCTCGAGGGGGCGCGCGGCTCCGGCGTGGTCTGCATCAACGGCGCCGCGGCGCACCTGAACCAGCCCGGCGACCTCGTGATCATCGCGACGTTCGCGGACATGGACGACGCCGAGGCGCGGCGGCACGTGCCGCGCGTGCTCCGCGTCGACGGGCAGAACCGGCCGCTCGCCGAGCAGCCGCCCGAGACGCCGGGGCCGCTCGCGCCGGGGAGGCCGCTCGAGGGCTCGCCCCGCGCCGGCGCCGCGCCCGAGGCGCCGGCGCCGCGCGCGTCGAACTGATCGCGCGCCTCACCCGGAGCGCGGCAGCGCCCGCGCCACCGGCGCGCGGGCCAGCCGGAGGAAGCGCGCCGTGAGCACCGCCGCGACGGCCATGAGCCCCGCGGTCAGCCCGAACCAGAGGCCGCGGACGCCGAGGTCGAGCCCGAAGGCGAGCCCGATCGAGAGCGGCAGGCCGAAGGCCCAGTGGGCGCCGAGGTTGGCCCAGAACGGGAACCGCACGTCGCCCGCGCCGCGCAGCGCGCCGGCGGCGACCGCCTGGATGCCGTCGAATATCTGGAAGAGCGCGGCGATGCGGAGCAGCGGGACGCCGATGGCGAGGACCTCCGCGTCGGGGGTGAACGCGCCGATGAGGGCGCGGGGGAACGCGGCGTACGTCGAGGCGCTCACGCACATGATGCCCGCGCCGAGCAGGACGCCCAGCAGGCCGGGGCGCAGCGGCGACCGGCCCGCGCCGACGGCGTGCCCGACGCGGACGGCGGTGGCGCCGCCGACGCCGATCGCGCCCATGAACGCGAAGGCGGCGAGCCCGATCGCGACCTGGTGCGCCGAGACGACGGTGGCGCCGAGCCGCCCCGCGAGCAGCGCCGTCATGCCGAACACGCCGATCTCGGCGAGGAGCTGCAGGCCGATCGGGACGCCGAGCCGGTAGACCGCCGCGACCGGCACCGCGCCCGCGTCGTCCTGGGAGGCGCCGCGCCGGCGCCGCGCGGACCAGAGCACGATCGACGAGAGCACCGCGCTGGCCAGGCTCGCGGCGAGCCCCGCGCCGAGGGCGCCGAGCTGCGGCAGGCCGAGCGGCGGGAGGCCGACCCAGCGCAGGACCTCGTCGCCGCGGACCATGAGGTTGCAGGCGACGAGGTTGACGGCGTTCGCCACGATCACGGCGATCAGCGCGGGCCGCGTGGCGCCGTGCGCCTGGAGGAAGCTCTTGCTGGCGAGGAAGACGGGCCAGAGGAAGATCCACAGCGCGTGGCCGAGGATGTACCGGCGCACGCCGGGGACCAGCGCGGGGTCGACCCCGATGGGCGCGAGCGCGAAGGTCGCCGCGAGCGCCGCAGCGAACGCGATGACGCTGACGAGCACGCTGGCGCGCAGGGTCGCGCGCAGCGCCGCCCACGCCTGCCCGGGTCGCCCGGCGCCGATCGCCTGCGATGCGAGCGGATCGACCGCGGCGGAGATGCCGATCCCGAGCGCGTTGCAGGTGTGGACGAGCGTCCTGCCCATGGCGCAGGCGGCGAGCTCGTCGACCGAGACGCGCCCCACGATCGCGACGTCGACGAGGGTCATCGAGACGAGCCCCGCCTGCGCGACCGCGATCGGCAGCGCGAGGCGCGCGAGGGCGCGCAGCTCGGACCGCGCGCTGTCGGCGGCGAGAGGGGCGGGGGCGACGTTCACAGGGAGACCGGAACTGGAAAGGGGGCGGCACCATAGCGCGCGGGGGCGAGCGCGCTTGCGCTGCGGCGGATTGGGAGAACGCTGCGGAGGGGAAAGATCAATTATTCTGATGACTTAACGCGGATTGGATGAGAAAAAGCGGGGAGAGGGAGAGGGAGAGAGGCAACATGTAAGCGCTCGCGACCACCTCTACCGGCCTCCGCGCTCCGTCTCCCCTCTGCCGGCCTCCGTCTCCCCTCTGCCGTCTTTCGTCTCCCCTCTGCCGTCTTTCGTCTTTCGTCTGGCCTCTTCGTGCGCGTGCGCGTGCGCGTGCGCGTGCGCGACATCATCGAGAAGGACCATCCTCTCGAATTGGTGGAAGGCCTTACCGCTGGGAGGAAAGTGAAATCGCCGGGGCGAACAGGACGAATCGGAGCGCGCACGCGCACGCGCACGCGCACGAAGAGGCCAGACGGAAGAGGGAAGGGGGAGACGGGAGACGGGAGACGGGAGACGGGGGACCGGGGGACCGGGGGACCGGGGGACCGGGAGGGATGCAGGCTCACACGGCGCCAAGGCGACACGAGAAGAAACGCCCTCGACTCTCCTCAAGCCCCCCAACCCTCACCAGGCAAGGTGAACCCTCCCGTCCAGATACACCCTCTGCGCCTCGCCGAGGCCCGTCGACTCCCCGTCCACGACGCGCAGGATCCCCGTCGCGGGCCCCAGCATGACGTCGCGCCCCGCCTCGAAGCGCTGCGCCCGGACCAGAGCGCGGTAGGCCTTGTCGAGCAGGAGCGCCCGCTCGCGCGACGGCGCCACGAGGTACGCCAGGTCGCGATCGCCGCCGGGGGCGCCGCGGCGAACCTCGGCCTCGTCGAGCGCGCCGCCGGGGAAGAAGCGCGCGAGCATCTCCGCATTCCCGCGGTAGTCGTCGGCCCCGCCGGCGCGGCGCAGGTACGTCAGCACCTCCGGCTCCGCGTGGCCGGCCTGCGGCGCGTCGGGCATGCCGCGCAGATCCTGGTGCCGCCAGCCGGCCGCGCCGGGCACCTTGCGCGCCAGCGAGAAGGTGTGGTCCACCGTGACGCCGACCGCGCTGTGACACCCCATGCACGCGCGGTGCTCCTCCGTGGTCTGCAGCCGCAACCGGCCCCGCTCGTCCTCGATGAACCCCTGGATCTGCCAGCCGAACGCGTTGCGCAGGCCGACCTCGGGCGCGCCCGCGTAGCGCGGCGGGAAGCCCTCCTCCTTCTCCTCGGCCTCGCGCTCGTACGCGCGCGAGATCGCCCAGTCGTCCGGCTCGTCGACCTTGCGCGCGTAGCGCAGCTCCTTCATCCGCGCCGCGAGCAGCGATGGCCGGTCGGGGTCGAGGTAGCGCACCGAGTGCAGGAGCTCCGTCCCCCGCGGGTAGATCCACGCGCGCACCGGCACCCCGGCCGCGCCGCCCGCGTAGCGCGCCGGCAGGCGCCGGATCCGCGTGACCGCGGCCTCGATCGCGCCGTCGCCGTCGAGATCGACCCCGGCGACGACCTCGCTCACCGGCTCGACCTCCCGCCCCTCCGGGGCGCCCGCGGGCCCCGCCTGGCTGGCCCCGGGCAGCGGCGACGGCGACGCGATCGCCGCCTCGAGGAGCGCGAGGTTCAGCTTGTAGACCTCGCGCGACGGGGCGCCGGACGCGTCCTCGCGGAACGCGGCCGGCAGCCGGATGAACACGTCGCCGGCGCTGCCGTTCGTGGGCCAGAAGCTGCCCGGGAACGGCTTGTACCGCACCGCCCGGAAGCCGCTCCCGTCGGCCGCGAAGCCCTCGTCGTCGAGGCCGGCCGCGAGGTCGAGATCCGGCACGTAACCCGGGTAATCCCGGCGCTCCGACAGCGCCCGCAGCGCCTCGCGCAGCGGCGCGTAGTTGTCCTCCCGGATGTACTCGAGGATCTCGGCGTCGCTCGTCCGCGCGGCGGCCGCCGCGAGGTCCTCGAGCAGGTGGGTCCAGGGGTTCGTCCGCGCCGCGTCGGAGAAGCTGTACGCGCGCTGGAGATCGTGATCCGCGAGCGTGTTCGGGCCGAACCCGGTCGTGTGGCACGTCCAGCAGCCGTTCGCGCCGCCCGCCGTGCTCGCGTAACACATCGGCGGGATCGACGCCTCGAGGTTGCCCGGGCGCCCGGCGCGCGCGGCCGCGGTCGCGAGCGGGTCGTACGCGTCCCCGCCGCAGCTCGATCCCGCGGCGAGGACGGCCGACGCCGCGGCCAGGGCCAGCGACGCGGACAGCAGGCCCTCGCGGCGCTCACGGAGGGGGCGCGCGGGGCGCGTCGGGCACATCGAGCGCATGCGTCGCACGGGGCTCACTCGGGAAGGAAGCTGACCGCGATCACGCTCGACAGCGCGTCATTGCCCGCGGGCCAGGCGCTGTAGGCGTCCTCGCCGGGGTGCTGCACGGACATGAAGATCGTGCCCATGTCCGGGGTGAACTGCGGGCCAGTCGCCTCCGCGTCGCTCGGCATCGCCACGACGCGGAACGCCTTCCCGAAGCTCGGCGCGACCACGCCCGACGCGCCCTCGCGGTGCGCGGGGTCGAGATCGAGGTAGTAGAACGCGTCCGCGTGCGGGTTCGTCCCGAAGTTGCCGTCGGTCCCGAACCACACGCCGCCCTCGCGATCGAGGAGCAGGTTGTCCGGGCAGGCCGCGTCGAAGTCGCCCTGCCCCTTCGACCCGTGCCACACCTCGAAGAACCGGAACGTCGCCGACGCGCCGGGCGCCGCGGGGTCCTCCTCCTCCAGCGCGAAGATCGAGCCCACCTCGTCCGCGCGCTTCGGGGATGCCGTCGCGTGGACCTCCGGCGCGAAGAGGACGCCGCGCTGGTCGAGCGCCGTCGGCCGCGTGTGGTTCGTGAACGTGACGTAGATCCGCGGCGCGCCGCTCGGATCGCGCGGGTTCCACTCGATGTCCTCGGGCCGGTTCAGCTCCATGATCCCGACCTTGTTGCTCGCCGTGAACAGCGCGCGCCGGACGTCGTCGTCCGTCGCGAAGCCGCCGATCCCGTTCCAGCTCACGTCGCGCAGCGCCTCGCCGACCGTGGTCGCCGCCGCCCCGAGCGCGGCCGCGTTCGGCGCGACCGCCGCGCTGCTCACGGAGAGCTCGATCCAGCGGCCGACGCCGGGGGCCGCCTCGGTCGGGGCCGCGCCGGTCGCGAGCAGGGTGTCGCCTGTCGCGTTGTCGAGGCCCTCGAAGTGCGCCGCGTAGAGCTTGCCGGCCCCGAGCAGCGCGCGGATCTCGGCCCGCGCCATCCCGGCCGTGTACTTGCCGGCGGTGACGTACTTGTAGATGCGGCCGCCGCGGCGGTCGTCGGAGCCGTAGATCACGATCGGCTGGTCCGGCAGGAGCTTCCAGTCGCCGTCGACCGCGAACGTCGCGGCCTCCCAGCGGGCGCGGCCCATGAAGCCGAACTTCATGTGGCCCACGCCGGGCGCCGTCGCGCCCTCGAACTCGCCCGCGGGCTGCCCCGGGTCGATCTCGGCGAGGTACCCGTAGTGGTCGCGGAGCTGCCGGCCGTTCTGGTCGGCCATGCGCCCGAACTCCGCCGTCGCGCTCGCCTCGACGACCGGGCTCACGTTGGCGCCCGGGTCGAAGCCCCTGCCGGTGAGGAACTTCTGGTCGCCCGACCAGCTCGCCTCGAGATCGCCGAAGTAGTCCTGCACGTTCTCCTCGGCCGAGATCACCGTGCCCCACGGCGTCAGCCCGCCGGCGCAGTCGCCCATGATGCCGGCGACGACCCCGCCGGGGAGCGCCTCGCCGGTCGCGTCGTCCTTGCCCGGGCCGAGCAGCGCCTGCCCCGCGACCCGGGTCCGCGTGGCGCTCGTGGCGTCGTAGCGGACCGCGGCCGCGCTCCGATCGACGGACCACGCGCCGGTCGACGGGTCCTGCACGGCGCGGAGCCACGAGCCGCCGACCTGCTTCTTCTCCCACCGGATGTACGTGTCGACGTCCTCCTGCGACCAGACGCTCGACGCGACGTCGTTCGTGAGCACGCCGAGCGCCCTCAGGTGCCGGGCGAGCAGGAGGTGCTGCCCGGTCGGCGCGGAGCTGACCGTGGGGCTCTTCCCCGAGACGTACTCGTGGTTCACCCAGAGCCAGCCCGCGGTGCCCGAGCCGTTCCACTGCGGCGCGTTGCCCGCCGTGGCGTCCCACCCCTGGCCGAAGAAGGCGATGTAATCGTTGTTGGCGCCGAAGCGAGGCGCGTCCGGCGCGGTGCTGAACGTCAGCGGATCGAGCCAGCTCACCAGCACGTCGGAGCGCACGCCGGCGAGCGCCCGGATGGTGTCGGTCGCGGCCGCGTGGAGCGGGAACTGCTCGCCCGCGGGCAAGGCGCCGGCGGCGAACAGCTCCACGCGCTCCTTCACGTAGTCCGCGAGGCTCGCGGCGCTGGTCCGCGGCGGCGCGTCCTCGCCGGGATCGCCCTTCGGACCGGGCTGCCCGTCCTGGCCCGGCGCGCCGTCCGTGCCGTCAGCACCGTCGGCGCCGGGCGCGCCGTCGGCGCCGGGCGCGCCGTCCTCGCCGGGCGCGCCGTCCTCGCCGGGCGCGCCGTCCGCGCCCTGGACGCCGTCCGCGCCGTCCTGGCCTCGGACGCCGTCCTGGCCAGGCGCGCCCTGCGCCCCCTCCTCGCCACAGCCGCTCCCGAGGGCGGCGAGGCCGCCCGCGAGCACCAGAAGGAACGCCGACCTGAGGGACTGCTTCTTCATCATCTCATCGTCTCCGCCGGGTAATGGCCGCAGACGATGCCCGGCGATGATGTCGCCCGGGTGCGACGAGCGCGACGACTTCTTGTCAGACGTCGCGCGCGTCACGAGCGCGCGAGGCGCGCACGCGGCTCACGCGCGCTCTGCCGAACGGCGAGATCACGGAGTCCCAGGGGGCGACAGCACCGACGCGGGGCGCCGCGCTACGCGTCGTCGTCGTCGGGCACGACGACGTCCTGATCGAAGCGCGCGTGCGCCTCGAGCAGCTCCTTGTCGGAGATCCAGGTGCGCTCACAGCCCTGGAGCGGCGCGACCTGGTAAACGTCCTTGCGCTGCTCACCGTGTCCGTCGTCGAGGACCCGGACTACCTCGTGATGGAGGCCGCAGGAGGGGCAGAGCGCTCGCATGAGGGGTCACTATAGTGCGAGCGCGCTGGGTGCAAGGCCCTCCCCGCGCGCCGCCGAGGGACCGGACGGCGGCGGGGGGACGTCAACGCGCGTGAGGGAGGAGAGGCGGAAGGGACGGCCGGATCAGGCCGTGACGCGGGCGCCGGCCGCGGCGGGGGTCTCCTTCTCACCCGACTTGATGCGCATCGAGTAGAAGGAGCGGTACACGAACACCATCGAGAGCACGAAGAAGATGGCCGCGAGCACGAGGCTCGTCGTGCGGTCGATCTCGATCGCCAGCTCGACCGCGAGGAGGCCGAACAGGGTCGTGAACTTGATGATGGGGTTCATCGCGACGGACGAGGTGTCCTTGAAGGGGTCGCCCACGGTGTCGCCGACGACCGTCGCCGCGTGGAGCGGTGTGCCCTTCTCCTTCAGCTCCACCTCGACGAGCTTCTTCGCGTTGTCCCAGGCGCCGCCGGCGTTCGCCATGAAGATCGCCTGGTAGAGCCCGAAGAGCGCGATGCTGATGAGGTAGCCGATGAAGAAGAACGGCTCGAGGCAGGCGAAGGCGAGCGTCGAGAAGAAGACGCCGAGGAAGATGTTGAACATCCCCCGCTGCGCGTACTGCGTGCAGATCTCGACGACCTTCTTGCTGTCCGCGATCGAGGCCTTCTCCACGCCATCGAGGCGGATGTTCGCCTTGATGAACTCGACCGCGCGGTAAGCGCCCGTGGAGACCGCCTGGGTCGACGCGCCGGTGAACCAGTAGATGACCGCGCCGCCCGTCACGAGGCCGAGCAGGAACGGCGGGTGGAGCAGCGAGAGCTTGTCCACGTTCGCCGTCAGCCCCCTCGTGAGCACGACGATGATCGAGAAGATGAGCGTCGTCGCGCCGACGACCGCCGTCCCGATGAGCACCGGCTTCGCCGTCGCCTTGAACGTGTTGCCCGCGCCGTCGTTCTCCTCGAGGTAGTGCTTGGCCTTGTCGAAGTTCGGCGTGAAGCCGAAGTCCTTCTTCAGCTCGGCCTCGACGTTGGGGACGCTCTCGATGAGCGAGAGCTCGTAGACCGACTGCGCGTTGTCGGTCACCGGGCCGTACGAGTCGACCGCGATGGTCACCGGGCCCATGCCGAGGAAGCCGAACGCCACGAGGCCGAAGGCGAAGACGCTCTCCGCCATCATCAGCTGCTCGAGGCCCTGGGACGCGATGAGGTACGAGGTGCCCATCAGCACGACGAGGACGATGCCCATCCAGTACGCGCTGAAGTTGCCGGCCGTCAGGCCCGACAGCACGTTCAGCGAGGCGCCGCCCTCGCGCGACGCGGTCACGACCTCGCGGACGTGGCGCGACTCGGTCGAGGTGAAGATCTTGATCATCTCCGGGATGATCGCGCCCGCCAGGGTGCCGCAGGTGATGATCGAGGAGAGCTTCCACCAGAGCGACGAGTCGCCCCCGATGTTCGGGATCATGAACGCCGAGACGGCGTAGGTGAGCGCGACCGACACGATCGAGGTCAGCCAGACGAGGCGCGTCAGGGGGGCCTCGAAGTTCATCTTGTCGGCGTCGCCGTAGGACGCCTTCGCGATCGCCTCGTTGAGCAGGTACGAGCCGATGCTCGCGAGGACCATCACGATGCGCATCACGAAGATCCAGACGAGGAGCTGGACCTGGGTGGCCTGGTCGGGGACGGCGAGGAGGATGAACGAGATGAGCGCGACGCCGGTCACGCCGTAGGTCTCGAAGCCGTCGGCGCTCGGGCCGACCGAGTCGCCGGCGTTGTCGCCGGTGCAGTCGGCGATGACGCCCGGGTTGCGCGCGTCGTCTTCCTTGATGTTGAAGACGATCTTCATGAGATCGGAGCCGATGTCGGCGATCTTCGTGAAGATGCCGCCGGCGATGCGGAGCGCGGAGGCGCCGAGCGACTCGCCGATGGCGAAGCCGATGAAGGACGGGCCGGCGTAGTCGGCCGGGATGAAGAGCAGGATCATCAGCATGAGCATGAGCTCGGTGCTGATGAGGACCGCGCCGATGCTCATGCCCGCCTTGAGCGGGATGGCATACGTCGGGAACGGCTTGCCCTTGAGGCTCGCGAACGCGGCGCGCGAGTTCGCGAACGTGTTGATGCGCATGCCGAACCAGGCGACGCCGCAGCTGCCGGCGATGCCGACCAGGCTGCTCAGCAGGATGACCACGACCTTCGTGGCCTCCATGTGCCGCAGCACGCCGAAGTAGAGGACCATGACCGCGCCGATCAGGACCTCGAGCACCAGGATGAACTTGAACTGCGTGACGAGGTACGTCTTGCAGGTCTCGTAGATGAGCTCCGAGATCTCCCGCATCGCGCGGTGGACCGGGAGCTTGTTGAGCTGCGAGAAGATGACGATCCCGAACACGAACCCGAGGGCGCAGACGCCGATGCCGCCCAGGAGGAGCGTGCGGCCGTCGACGCCGCCGAACGACTGGGAGCTCAGGTCGGGGAGGACCAGATCAGATTCGCTGGCGCTGGCGAGCCCGCCGCTGAGCAGCAGGGCGAGCGCAGCGAGCCCGGCCAGCAGCGGTGCGAGCCAGGCCTTTTGAGACCGGATGACGTTCATGGACGGTGTGCCTCCATCGCAAATGCCGAGGCAGAGGGAGGCGCCGTCGCCGCCCGCTGCTTCGTGGTTCCGAGGGGTTGGCCGCCTGCGTAAAGGGGAAGGGAAACCGGCGCGCTGCCGGATGGATTCTTGCTCTAACGCCGACGCTTCAGCACAGCCTCGCCCCTCGGCGGCCGGTGGTGTGTCGGAGTGCTCGGATCTGCCGAGCGCGCCCCTCCACCTCGACCGGGACCGCCGAGGCGCGCGCTAGGTACCATGCGTCGCAGACGCCGTCGAGAGGGTGCGACGCGCGCGCACGACGAGAGTTCCTGTCGTCGCCGCTGCGTCAGGAGATCACTTAGGGAGATTACGTAGGATCGTGGCGTGGGGTGAGGCAGCGGAGAGGAGCGCGCATTACCGCGCTCCTTCACGAATTGTCGTGTTCCGTTGCGCTCGTCGCGTTCAGTTGCGCTCGGTCGCGTTCTGCCGCCGGTCCGAGCCCGACAGCCGCTGATCGGAGCCCGAGTCGGCGTTGGGGCTCGCGTGCGAGGTGAGGAGCTCCGCCACGAGATCCCGACACTCCGGTTTGTTCCGGAGGTGGCTCAAGAGCAGGTTCGACGCCTCGCTGAACGACTTCTCGTACGCGAGCCCCTCGCGCGTGCGCGCGGCGACGCGCTCGCGCCCCTGCGCGAGGTCCTCCTCGAGGGCCTCGGCGTAGCGGGCGAGCTGGGCGCGGAGCTCGTCGATCTGGCGGCGGAGGTCGCGCGCGTTCGCCTCGCGCGCGTTCTTCTTGTGCTCGTAGCGCCCGAGCTGCTCGCGCTTCGCCTGCGCGGTGGCGCCGGCCGCGCCCGCGCGCTCGTAGACGAGCGGGTCGTGGTTGCCCTGGCGGGCGGCCGCGTCGGCGAGCTGGCGCGCGGAGAGCGCCAGCTTCTCGGCGGCGGCGAGCTCCACGCGGACCTTCTCGACGTCCTCGCCGTCGGCCATCGCCTCGCGCATCACGCGCGACTCCTCGTGCGCGAGCTCCTCGACCTTGCGGCCGATCTCGGCGCGCAGCGCGCGGCCGCGGCGCTCGAGCGCCTCGAGCTTGCGGGTGAGGCTCGCGACCTCGCCCTCGAGCTTGTTGGCGCGCGCGGCGAGGTCCCAGGCCTGCGCGAGGCCGTTCTGGACCTCCTGCGGCACCTGCCCGGACGGGTAGGCGCGGGAGACCATGCGCGAGAAGAGGGCCGCGCGGCTCGCCCACTCGATGACGCCCGCGCTCTGCGGCGGCGGCGGCGGCGGCGGGACCGGCACGCCGTCGCCCCCCTCGACCTCCCACGCGTGGGCCGGCAGCCCGCGCTGGAGCGCCTTCAGCTCCTCCTGGAGGTGGTGGGCGTCGCGGTAGCGCTTGCGGATGTCCTTCTCGAGCAGGCGCAGCACGATCGCCTCGCCCTGCGCGTGCGCGTCGGGGCGGATCGAGCGGGGGCGCGGCGGCGCGTGGGTGCGCTGCATCTCGAGGAGCGTGTCGCGGTCGTTCGCGCGGAAGGGGAGCTGCCCGGTGAGCATCTCGAAGAAGAGCACGCCGAGCGCGTAGAGGTCGGACTGCGCCGTCGCCTCCTCGCCGCGGGCCTGCTCGGGCGACATGTACTCGGGCGTCCCGAAGACCGCGCCCTTCGGGGCGAGGCGCGGGTCGCGCGCGATGGCGGCGAGGCCGAAGTCGAGGATCTTGACGAAGTCCTTCCGGCCGCCGCGGTGGGTGAGCAGGATGTTGTCGCTCTTCAGGTCGCGGTGCACGACGCCGAGGTCGTGGGCGCGCGCGAGCGCGGCGCACATCTGCTCGAGGATGTCCACCGATCGCGCGATCGGCATCGGGCCTCGCGCGAGCTCCGCCGAGAGCGGCGTGCCGACGAGGTACTCCATGACGAGGTAGAGCTCGCCCTCCTCGGTCTCGCCGATGTCGTGGATATCGATGATGTGGGCGTGATCAACGCGGTTTGCGGCGCGCGCCTCGCGCAGCATCCACGCGCGGAGATGGGTCTCTCCGCGGAGATCGGGCCGGATGAGCTTCAGGGCGACGACCCGGTCGATCAGCACGTGACGGGCGCGGTAAACGACGCCCATGCCGCCTTCGCCAAGCCGTGCCTCGAGCCGGTACCGGCCGGCCACGACCTTCCCGATCAACGGATCGGTGCTCGAAGCCTTGGGACCTGCCGGTCGCTGAATCGCGCGCTCCATGGTGCCTTCGTTTCTCCTCAGCGCTCCCCGAAGTGCGTTTCGCCTGTCTAAGGGGCCTTATTGCGCTGTGCGGTGAGTCGGATCGCTCGCTGAAGGTATCCGGTTTGAAACAGCCGGTCTACGGGCCCGCGATCGGGTGGAGATGAATCTCGCGCGCGCTCCGCGTGGGGGCGGGGTGGGAGATCGGCGCCGCTTGCGCGCGCATTCAAGCGTCCGCGGAGGGGCGCGCGGCCGGGGGCGCGTCGGCTTGCGGGCGGGCGCTGCCCGGGCGAGGATCGAGGGGCAGGCGACAGACGAAGCGCGCCCCGGCCAGCGCGCCGCGGCGCGGATCTCCGCCGCGGCCGCCGTCCGCCGGCGAGGGCGCGAGGGTGAGGGTGCCGCCGTGCCGACGGACGATGTCCGTCGAGATCGAGAGCCCGAGGCCGGTCCCCTGCCCTCGCGGCTTCGTGGTGAAGAACGGATCGAAGATGCGCTGCGCGAGGTCGGGCGGCACGCCGGGGCCGCTGTCGACGATCGCGACCGCCGCCATGTCCTCGTCGATCCAGGTCTCGACGCAGATCGCCGGCGCGCGGGGCGCGCGCGGGGCCGCCCCGCCCGCGCCCGGTCCCCCGCCGGCCGAGGCGGCGCTCATCGGCGAGGCGGGGGTGGACGGCGCGGCGTCCGGTCGGGCGGCGCCCGGCGAGGAGGGCGCGGCGGCGCTCGCGTCCTCCAGCGCCTGGATGGCGTTCACGAGGAGGTTCATGAACACCTGGTTGATCTCGCCGCTCCGGCAGGTGACGGGCGGCAGCTCGCCGTAGCGCCGGATCACCTCGATGCGCGCCTGGCGGAGCCGCGGGCCGAGCAGCAGCAGCGTCTCCTCGAGCCCGGCGTGCAGGTCGACGGGCAGCGCTTCGCCCGAGACGCGCGAGAAGCTCTTCAGGTTGGTGACGATGCGGACGCTGCGCTCGACCGCCCGGTGGACTAGGGTCGAGATGCCGACGAGGTCGTCGAGCGCCGCCTCGGCCTGGAGCCGCTCGCGGAGCGCCGCGAGCGCGCGGCGGCGGTCCTCCGGGAGCTCGTGCTCGGCCGCTCGGTAGGCGTCGAGGACGGCGCGCAGCTCGGCGGCGCGCTCCTCGATCGGCTGGGCGGCGCCGGCGATGGCGTTCAGGGGGTTGTAGATCTCGTGCGCGACGCCGGCGACGAGCTCGCCGATCGAGGCGAGCCGCTCGCCCTGGATGAGCGCGGCCTGCGCCCGGCGGAGCTCGGTGAGCGCGCGCGTCAGCTCGGCGGTGCGCGCGGCGACGTTCTCCTCGAGGCCGGCGCGCTCGCGCTCGAGCTCGGCGATGGTGCGGGACAGCGCCTGGCGCATGCGCTCGACGCTCTCGCCGAGGCCGACGACCTCCCGCGGCCCGGACAGCTCCGGCACGACAGCGTCGAGCTCGCCGCGGGCGACCTCGTCGGCGGCGCGGGCGAGCTGCGCCATGGGCCGGGAGAGCTCGCGCGCCGCCCGCGCGACGACGCCGAGGGCGGCGAGCACGAGGAGGGAGAACGACGCGAAGAGCGCGGTGACGGCGTTGAAGTCCTCGTTGAAGGACGAGCCGGTCGCGAGCGCGCGGTAGAGGCCGATCGACGAGAAGAGCGAGAGGAGCCCCGTGAACAGGAGCGGCAGCCCGAAGTCGCGGAGCATGCGCCGCCGGAGGGGCATGGGCGCCGCGCCGCGCAGCGCGTCGTCGCCCTCCTGCGCGCCCGTCCACGCGCGCAGCAGGTCGACGGCCCGCGCGACCGAGTCCTTGTGCCACGCGCGCTGGTAGAACGAGACGCCGAAGCCGAAGAGCGCGCCGAAGCCGAGCTGCATGAGCCCGTCGGCGAGGGTGAAGGCGGCGCCGGGGCGCACGTAGGCGACGCCGATCGCGGTGCACGCGAGCCACAGCGCGAAGTTGAGGTACGCGAGCACGTCGGGGAGCCGCTCGGCGCGGGCGAGGCCGCGGGCGAGCAGCGCGCTGTCGCCGGAGGGGCCGGCCTCGAGGGCGGCGACGATCGCGCGCGTGGCGGGGCGCACGGCGAGCGTGAAGCCGAGGGTGCCGGAGAGCGCGAGGAGCGGGACGACCTCGAACCACGCCTGGAAGACGACCTGGCTCTGGGTGCGGAGGAACGCGACGGCGAAGAGCAGCATCACGTGCCCGCCGACGATGCCGGCGGCCGTGGCCGACTCCGCGAGCCGCGGGCGGAGCGCCGCGGCGAGCGCGCGCGCGGAGGCGGCCTCGGAGGCGCCGCCGTCGGCCGCGTCGGCGCGGAGCACGGCGCGGTAGATGGCGCGGCGCATGCCGCCGGCCATGACGCCGAAGGCGACCGCGGTGACGAGGAGGCCGAGCCACGCGGGCGGGGTCGCCTGGCCGATCCCGAGCGGGCTGGGCCACGAGGAGGGGGGCGCGGCGGGGGCGCCCCGGCCGGCGAGCGGCAGGACGGCGAGCGGCCAGGAGAGGGTCCGGATCGCCGCCGCGATGGCGAAGCCGCGGTCGCCGCGCCGGACGAGCGCGCCCGAGAGGGCGGCCGAGAGGGCCATCGAGGCGAGCAGGAGGATGGCCGGCCACGGCGTCGTGAGGGCCGCGGGGACGACCGCCGAGAGGAACAGGAGCGCGGAGAACAGCTCCCAGCCGTTCGCGACGAGCTCCGCGCGGGCGCGGGGCGTGCGGAGCAGGGAGAGCGGGGGCGAGGACACGGGCGGGCGGCATGGAAGCCCAGGGCCGGCGCCTTCGCAACGGGCGCGGCGCCGCGCCGCTCACCGCCAGTACAGCGTCGCCCGCCCGATCGCCGTGAACGGCCACCCCGGCGAGTAGTGGATCCCGGTGACCGCGGCCGGCTCGTGCGGCAGGCGCGACTCGCTCGCGAACTGGACCTCGCGCCACGTCGCGTCGAGGAGGTTCTGGACGTCCACGGCCACCTCGACGTCCCTCCACCGCAGCCCCGCGTTGGCGTCGATCACCGTGAACCCCTCGGCGGTCAGCGACTCGTCCTCGGTCGCGGGCCGCGCGCCGATCGACTTGACCCGGAGCGCGGCGAACGGCGTGAACGCGCCGAACGTCGGGCGGACGCCGACACCCGCGGTCAGCGTCCGCGTCGGCGCGAGGGCCACCGCGCTCCCGTTGCCCGCGTTCGCGCGGAACCGCGCGCGCGTGAAGGTCGCGTCGACGTCGGCGAAGAGCCAGCTCCCGAGCCGGTAGCGCGCGCCGATCTCGAGGCCGTAGCGCCGCGTCTGCGCCGACGGCTCGGTGACGCCGGCGTCCCCGCTCCAGACCAGCTCGGAGTCGAGATCGAGGAGGAACCCCGCCGCGCTCAGCGTCAGGCCGCGCAGCGGCGTGGCCCTCGCGCCGAGCTCGTAGCCCGTCGCGGGGGTGATGAGCGTCGCCCCGCCCTCGCCCAGCACCACGCCCTGGGCGTCGTTCGAGTGGAAGCCCCGCCCGTAGTGCGCGAACAGATCGAGGCCATCGACCGGGGAGACGATCGCCGTGAGCTTCGGGAAGAGCTGCATCTGTGCCCGGAAGCCGCTCGACCGGCTCCCTGTCGCGCCGAGATCCTCGCGCCGATCGTCCACGTTGACGTCGATCCACTGCCCGCGCAGCCCCGCCACGAAGCGGAGCCAGCGCCGGATCCGGGCGTCCTCCTCGACATAGACGCCGATCTGGCCCTCGTCGACGTGGGCCCTGCCCCGCTCCTCGATCCGCTCGCGCGCCTCGTCGTGGTGGAGCGACTTGTCGATCGCGTCGGCGCGGATCTGCGCGCCGAGCGACGTCGTGAGCTTCGCCCCGCGGTACTCGAAGCTCCGGCGCAGCCGGAGATCGGCGCCGCCGACGACGCGGTCGTCGTTCTGCTCGATCTGATCGCCGTGGACGGGGTCCTCGCTGAAGAACGTGAAGTTCGAGTACAGCGTGAAGCGGTAGCGAACGAGGTACGCCATCGCGCTCAGGTCGGCGTCCCGCCACGCCGTCGTGTACGCGAGGGAGGCCATGTGCCGCTCGGTCGCGCCGCCCTCGGTCGGGTCGACCGAGCCGAAGTGATCGATGCACGGCGGCTCGGACGCGGGCGGCGGCGGGCCCGGGTGGCCCTGCTCGCCCTCGCCGCACACGGCCCGCGCGGGGACCTGACCGGAGCCGTGCCAGGTCGACCCGTAGGACATCCACGTCATCTGGATCTTCCCGGTCGGGCTGAGATCGTGCGTCGCCTTCAGGACCACGTTGAAGCGCTCGAGCCGCTCGGGGCTGAGGAACGGCCCGTCGTTCCGGTAGACCTCCGCCGCCGCCACCGCGCGCCAGGCGTCGCCGAGATCCGGCGAGGCGATCACGAGGCCGCGCCGGATCCCGTACTGCCCCACGCTGAGCTGCGCGTGGCTCTCGTCGAGCTTCTCGGCGAAGCGGAGGTTGACGGCGCCCGCGGTGCCGAAATCGCCGATGCTCGCTGTATAAGGCCCCTTGGCGCCGTCGAGCCCCGTCACGAGCTCCGGGATCACGAAGTAGAGGTCGGTGAACCCGTGCCCGTGGCCGTGGCTGACCATGTTGACGGGGACGCCGTCGACGAAGAAGGCGACGTCCGTCCCGTGGTCCGCGTCGAACCCGCGGAGGAAGTACTGGTTCGCCTTGCCGCCGCCGGCGTGCTGCACGGCGAAGAGCCCCGGGACCGCCTCGACGATGTCGCCCGGCCGCAGCCTCGGCCTGAGCTCGAGCTCGCGGTGCCCGACGGAGACGCGCGAGGCGGCCTCGCTCCCCGGCCTCTCCGCGTGGACGGTGACCTCGATCGGCCCGCCGCCGTCCGTGGGCGTCCCCGCGTCGCCGTCGGGGGACGCGCCCGTGGCCGCCTCGGCGACCGCGGCCGCGTCGGCGACCGCGGGCGCCTCGGGGACCTCGCCCTCGGCGCGCGCGAGCGGCGCGGCGGCGAGCGAGGTGGAGAGCGCGGCGAGCAGGTGTCGTGAAAAGCAGCGTCCGTTCCGCTTCGTGATCGTCGCGCGCGGCATGCGCGTCCTCCTTCGGTGGCGGCGCGCAGGGCGGCTCCGGGCCGCTCGCGCCGAGCACCGCGAGGAGAAGAGGCCTGTCCGTCGCACACCGCGCCGGGCCGACCTCTCGCCCCCGCGGGCGAACGGGAGGTCGCGCGGGGGGCGGGTCGGACTCCGGGACGCGCGCGGACGGCTGCGGCGGCTCGGACCTCTCCGCCTCCCTCGAGGCTCCCAGGCCAAACCGGCGCCAGATGTCTCTCTATCGCCGGGCGATGGCAGGTCTTCGGGCTTGCGAGCGTCTCGGCCTTGCCGACTTCCTACTGTCCACCGCTTCCCAGCCCTCTCGGGCCAGTGCTCGTCGTGGAGGTCGTTCTCGCTTACCGCTGCGGGGCAGCCCCGGAATCTCACCGGGTTCCCTATTCAGCCTGGGCAAGGGCCCAGGCACCAACGCGGCGCGCACCCTATTGCGGCGCGGCTTCGGCTGTCAACGCTCCCGCTCACCCCGCTCGCTAACCCTGCCTCGCGCGCCCTGCGCGCGACGTCTGCCGCGCGGGCCGGACGTTCGGGCTCTGGCGAGGATGGGCTCGCTCCTCCGTGGGTCGCGTGCTACACGGCCGCCGCCGTATATGCCGCGTAACGATCTCCGCAACATCGCCATCGTCGCCCACGTCGACCACGGGAAGACGACCCTCGTCGATCACATGCTCCGCCAGTCCGGCGCCTTCCGAGAGAACGAGGTCGTGGCCGAGCGGGTCATGGACTCGAACGACCTCGAGCGAGAGCGCGGCATCACCATCCTCGCGAAGAACACCAGCATCCGGTACCGCGGGGTCAAGATCAACATCGTCGACACGCCCGGCCACTCCGACTTCGGCGGCGAGGTCGAGCGCACGCTGATGATGGCCGACGGGGCGCTGCTCCTCGTCGACGCCGCCGAGGGCCCGCTGCCGCAGACGCGGTTCGTGCTCTCGAAGTGCCTCCAGCGCGGCTTCCCGGTCATCGTCGTCATCAACAAGATCGACCGCAGCGACGCGCGCGCCCACGAGGTGCTCTCCGAGGTGTTCGACCTCTTCTGCGACCTCGAGGCGAGCGACCCGCAGCAGGACTTCGCGACGCTCTACGCCGTGGCGAAGTTCGGCCAGGCGAAGCGCGAGCTCGAGCACGAGGCCACGGACCTCCAGCCGCTCTTCGAGACCATCCTCGAGCGCGTCCCCGGCCCCTCGGGCGACCCCGACGGGCCGCTCCAGGTCATCGTCTGCAACACCACGCACGACGACTACGTGGGCCGGCTCGCGGTCGGCCGCGTGGTCCGCGGCACGGCCCGGTCCGGCGCTGACGTCGCGCTGCTCGGCGAGGGCGGGCAGTCGCGCGGCTACGTGAAGATGCTCTACGCCTACGAGGGGCTGAAGCGCGTCCCGGTCGAGAGCGCCGTCGCGGGCGAGGTGGTCGCGATCGCGGGGCTCGATTCGGTCACGATCGGCGACACGATCGCGGATCTCGGGCAGCCCGAGGCGCTGCCGCGGATCGTGGTCGAGGAGCCGACGATCAAGATGAAGATCGGCGTGAACACGTCGACGTTCGCCGGCAAGAGCAAGCAGTCGAAGTACCTGACGAGCCGCCACCTGAAGGAGCGGCTCGAGCGCGAGGCGATGAAGAACCTCGCGATCCGGGTGGAGCCGACCGAGGTGCCGGACACGTTCGTGGTGCTCGGCCGCGGCGAGCTCCAGCTCGCGATCCTGGTCGAGACGATGCGGCGCGAGGGGTACGAGATGCAGCTCTCGAACCCCGAGGTGGTGACGCGCGAGATCAACGGCGAGGTGATGGAGCCGATCGAGCTCGTGGTCGTCGACGTGCCGGACACCTACGTCGGCATCGTGACCGAGCGCCTCAGCGGCCGGCGCGGCCGGATGGTGAAGATGACGAACCCCGGCTTCGGGCGCGCCCGCCTCGAGTTCCGGGTCCCGTCGCGCGGGCTCATCGGCTTCCGCGGCGAGTTCCTGACCGCGACGCGCGGCACCGGCCTGCTCAACACGATGTTCGACGGCTGGGCGCCCTGGGGCGGCCCGATGATGCGCCGCCCGACGGGGGCCATCGTCGCCGATCGCGCCGGCGTGGCGACCCCGTACGCGCTGCACCACCTGCAGCCGCGCGGGATGTTCTTCATCGTCCCCGGCGTCGAGGTCTACGAGGGGATGATCATCGGCGAGCACAACCGGCCGAACGACACCGACGTCAACGTGATCAAGGAGAAGAAGCTGTCCAACGTGCGCAACCACGGCAAGGACGAGAACGTCCTCCTGGCGAGCCCGCGGCTGCTCACGATCGAGACGGCGATGGAGTGGATCGACGGCGACGAGCTGGTCGAGGTCACGCCCGACGCGGTGCGCGTCCGCAAGAAGGTGCTCGCGTGCAACCGCCGCGAGCGCCGCGAGGACGCGATCGAGCAGTCGCAGGCCGTGGAGTGATCGGCGGCGCGCGCGGCGTGATCGACGCGGCGCGCGCCCCGGCGCTGCCCGGGCCGGTGTAGACTCGCGGCATGAGAACGACGCTGCTTTCGGCCGGCCTGGCTTCGCTCGTCGCGCTCGCGGGGGCGGGCGCGTGCGGCGGGGGCGTCGTCGTCGACGGGTCCCCCGGGGGCGACGAGGGGTCCGGGGGCGCCAGCGCGACGGCGGGCGCCGCGTCGGGCCCGGCCGCCCCGTCGAGCGCGGGCGCGGGCCCGGTGACGACCACCGCGGTCGCGGGCCCGCAGTCGTCGAGCGCCGGCGGCGCCGATCCGGTCGAGGCGCAGATGGCCTCGTGCGGCGCCTTCTGCGCGCTGTTCGACCGCGCGTGCCCGTCGAACGGCTGCCGCGACGCCTGCGCGGAGCTGATCACCGCGCCGCGCCCGTGCAACGCGCTGACGGCGCCGTACTTCGACTGCATGAGCGCCGGCATCCAGATCTCGTCGATGACGTCCTGCGAGCAGATCGCGCGCTGGCTCGATCCGCTCTTCGAGTGCCTCGGCTCCAGCGCGTCCACGTGCGAGACGTCGTTCAAGGACGTCTGCTCGGAGGCCTTCAAGGACCACCGGGCGTGTCAGCTCGACGGCGCCCCGTAGCCCGGACGCTCGTCACCTGATGATCGGCCGCGGGCGCGGCTCGGGCCGGAGGGCGCGCCGCAGCGGGGCGAGCGCGTCGACGACGAACGCGACGAGCGCCTTCACGCGCGGCGCCGCGCGCGCGTCCCGGTGCACCCCGAGCCACAGCGCGCGCTCGGGCGGCGGTGAGGGCGGCGAGAGGAGGCGCAGGCCCGGCGTCGCGTCGCCCAGGTAGCGCGGCAGGCAGACGAGCCCGACGCCGGCGGCGCCCATCGTCGCCTGGGCCTCGCGGCCGTTGGTCCTGGCGGCGACGCGGGCCTTCCCGGCGACGGCGCTGAGCCACGGCAGGTCGGCGACGGCCGGCGGATCGTCGCTCATCGTGACGAGGGCGTGGCCCTCGCACTGCCGGTCGAAGTCCGGCGGGCCGCGCTCGGCGAGGTAGGTCTCCGACGCGTAGAGGCCGAACCCGATCCGCGCGACCTCGCGCTGGAACACCTCGTGGTGCTCGAACGGCGCGGGGCGGAGGGCGATGTCCGCTTCCCGCCGCGGGAGGCTCAGCCAGCGCGCGTCCGCGACGAGGTCGACGGAGATGGCGGGGTGCCGCGCGAGGAACGGGACGAGCAGCGGCCCGAGGACGCGCACGGCGAGCCACTCGGACGCCGTGACGCGCAGGTGGCCTCTCAGGCCCGCGTCGCGCCCGCCGGCGGCGAGCTCGGCGGCGAGGGCGCCCTGCTCCATGCGCTCGGCGTGCCCGAGCACGCTCTCGCCCGCGGCCGAGAGCGCGAATCCGGACGGCGAGCGCAGAAAGAGCTTTGCCGCGAGGCGCCGCTCGAACGCGTCGATGCGCCGCCCCACGGTCGGCTGCGTGACCTTCAGCGCGCGCGCGGCGGCGGAGAGGGTGCCGTGCCGCGCGACGGCGAGGAAGTAGCGCAGGTCGTCCCAGTCGAGCATGGCTCCGGCGCGCGGGGCGCTGCTGCCGGAGAGCGCTCCACGTCATGCAAGGATGCATGGCGAGTATACGGCGATGGCGGATCCCCGGGCAACGGCGGGGCGTGCATGCTCGGCGCGTGCTCTCGCGCTCCAGCGCTCTCGAAATGTTCAATTCCAATCACCCGATCGAGGCCCGCATGCTTTCACGTCGCCGTGAGTTTCTCGACCTCGTCGCCGGGGTCACCGCAACAGGCCTCCTGGGCTCGGCCCCGCTGGCCATGACCACCTCGTGCGCCGCGGAGGGCGGGCCGGCGCGGCCGCCGCCGGCGTCGCCCTCGAAGATCAGGGCCATCGCCTTCGACGCCTTTGCGGTCCTCGACCCGCGGCCGATCGCCGCGCTCGCGGAGGAGCTCTCCCCGGGCAACGGCGCTCTGCTGAGCGAGGCCTGGCGCACCCGTCAATTCGAGTACACGTGGCTCCGGGTCGCGTCGGGGAAGTACGCGGATTTCTGGCAGGTGACCGGGGATGCGCTGGTGTTCGCCGAGCGGCTGCTGGAGCTCGACCTCGGCGAGGAGAAGCGGGCGCGGCTCCTCGGGGCCTATCTCGATCTCAGGGCGTGGCCGGACGCGGCGCCGGCGCTGAGGTCGTTGAAGGCCGCGGGCGTCCGGCTCGCGTTCCTGTCGAACTTCACGCCGCGGATGCTCGACGCTGCCATCGAGAGCGCCGGCCTGGGAGGCCTGTTCGAGCACGTGCTCAGCACCGATCGGGCGAGGACGTACAAGCCGGATCCCCGCGCGTACCGGATGGCGCTCGACGCATTGGGCCACGAACGCGAGGAGATCCTGTTCGTGCCGTTCGCCGGCTGGGACGCCGCGGGCGCCCGGTGGTTCGGCTATCCGACGTTCTGGGTCAACCGCCTGGGCCTGCCGGCCGAGGAGCTCGGCGTGACCGCCGACGCCACGGGAGCGAGCCTGGCCGACCTGGTCGAGCTCGTGACAGCCACCCTCCCTGATTGAAGCGTGGCGGGGCTGATGCGAAAGGCAGCATGCATCAGGGCTGTCGCCGGCCTGCTCGCCGGCGCGACCACGCTGCGATCCGCGGCGACCGCGCCGTCCGTGGCGAGGACCAGGCCGCTCGGCAGGAGGACCGGTTGGGCCCGGCTAGCAGCCGGGGAGCGAGACGTCGACGTCGAGCAGCACGTCCGCGACCACCGTCGTCTCCTCGTCGGGACGACCGCTCACGCGGGCCTCGCTCGTGATCTTCATGCTCGGCGCCACCACGTAGGGCTTGAGATCCACGCCCTCGACCACATCCATCGACAGCTCGCGCGCGCCGCGCGGCACCTCGTCGAGCTTCGCGATGAGCACCCGCGGCTGCCCCTCCGTCTCGACGAAGAACGACGCGGAGCGCAGAAAATCGAAGCTCCCGCTCTCCGGGCTCTCGACGCGCAGCGTGAACGCCAGGATCTGCACCGAGTCCACGTCGTCCTTGGTGACACCCTGGTTCTCGAACTCCGCCGAGAGATCGATGCTCTGAAAAGCATCGAAGTCGAGCACGCCGAGGACGTCGTCGAGGATCGTCCCCGCCGGGACGACCGCCCTGCCGCCGACCTCCACGTCGATGTTGTCGAGGGAATCGCACATGGGCAGCGCGCACAGGCCGAGGATGGAAGCCGCGCGCGCGAGCGCCTCGCCGAGGGGACGCCGCCGGTCGCGCCGTGAGGTCCGCAGGATCGCAGGGACAGGTGATGAAGGCGAGCTCGTCATGGGGCGAGCGTAACGCATCTCCAGCCGATCATGCGCCCTGGCCGCAGGCGCTCGCGCGCGCTCGCCGCGGTCGCTCGGCTCCCCGCAGGTCTCCCCGATCCGCGCGACCTCTCGCTGGAGCACCTCGCGCCGCGCCCGCCGGCGGCGAGCTCGGCGGATTCCCCGGGCACGGCGGAGGGCGCATGCTCGGCGCGCGCTCTCGCGCTCGAAAGAACCCTCGGGCCGAATGGGACAATCGGCCCGAGGGGGGGTGCGTGTTCATGGCAGACCGCCCGGCGATTTACCTGCGATAGCCTGTCCACGACTGCTCGCTCCCGCCAGACACCTATATCCACGATACGGGTGAGATGGCCAGGCCGAACTGCACGCCATCAGCTCTTTTGACGTGAGTCTGGTCCTTGCGGGTGGCGCCCCGCGATTCTCAAGAATCAGATTCAGAGCGCCGATGCGAGACACTCCGCGTGACGCCGGAAAGCACGGCGGCGTACCTGGTCAGTCTCGCCTGCTCACTTGAGCGCTCCGCCGTGCACGGCGGCCTCGCGCTCGAGCGCCGCGTCGACGAGCGGCTGGCTCCCCCTGGCGTCCACGGGGGCGCCGTTCTGGCTCACCGCCGCGCCCCGCTGCGCCTGCTGTGTGAGCGCGGGGGAGCGCTCCACCGCCGTCGTCCTGGCCAGCGTCGGCGCTCCGCTCATCGCCTCTGGCTTCCGGAGCCCGACGTCGGGGACGCGCACATCGCCGAGCGCCCGCAGCATGGCGGCGGCGGTGAGCCCGTTGCGCGGCCGATCGCCGGGATATTTCGAGAGCATGCGCGCGAGCAGCGCGTCGAGCGCGGGCGGCGCGCCGGGCAGCCTGTCGCGCAGGCGCGGCGGCACCTCGAACAGGATCTTCGTCAGGACGGCCGCCATGGTGGCGGCCGCGAACGGGGGCCCGCCCGTCAGGCACTGGAAGAGCACGCAGCCGAGCGCGAACACGTCCGCGCGCGCGTCCATCTCCTTCGCGCCGAGCGCCTGCTCGGGCGCCATGTACGCGACCGTGCCGAGCGGCGTCCCCGTGGCCGTGAGGCGCGTGAGCGCCTCGGCGTGGACGACGCCGAGATCGAGGATCTTGATCCGATCGATGCGGCCTCCGACGAGGAAGATGTTGCTCGGCTTGAGGTCGCGGTGGACGATCCCGCGCTCGTGCAGCGCGCCCAGCGCCTCGGCGATGGACAGGGCGAGCGCCACGCTGTCCTGCGCGCGCATCCGACCTCCCGCGAGCCTCGACGCGAGGTCCTCACCGTCGAGCCATTCCATGACCAGGTAGGGCTCGCCTGAAGGGAGCACCCCCTCGGCCACATGGCGCACGAGGCGCGGGTGGTCGAGCCGCGCGAGGATCAGCGCATCGGGGGCGAACCGCGCGAGGCTCGCGTCCCAGGGCTCGTCCAGGATCTTGATCGCGACGGGCTGCCCCGTGCGCCGGTCGAGGCCGCGATAGACCGCGCCCATTCCTCCGCGCCGGGCGAGCCGCTCGATCACGAAGCGATCCGCGATGGTAGATCCGAGATGCATGCCGACCCCCCGTGGCGATGCGAAAGCAAGAGCGCACCGACAAGCAGACAGCCGCGACGGTTCCATGTCAAGGGTCAGTCCATCCGCTGTCGGCCGTCCGCCATCCGCCGTTTGAAGCAGGCGAGGCGATCGTTGACGCAAGGGTTTCCAGCGTCATTTCCTCGGTCGCTTCTGCAATCGACCGCAATCGCTTCCGCGCGCTCGCAGCCGGCGAGGGAGACGTCGACGTCGCGCAGCACGTCCGCGACCACCGTCGTCTCCTCGTCGGGACGACCGCGCTGGAGGTGCTCGCGAGGCCCGGAGAGCCGCGAGCGGGGCGCCATCAGCCAGCTCGAGCGGCAACCCCCTGGGCGTCGGAGCCGCCGGGGGAGCGGCGGCCGCGGGCGGCGCCGGCGAGCGCGAGCCCGAGCAGCGCCGCCTGGGCGAGGCACGTCTCCACCGCGGGGTAGATCCCCAGCGCGGCGAAGCGAGGGAGGGGCAGCCCGTGGACCGGCAACAGCCCGCAGAGCTGGAAGGCGGCCACACCGCGGCCGGCGAGCGGCACGCAGAGCAGGCAGGCGAGCCAACCGGGGAAGGCCGCCCGCCGGAGCGCGGCCGTCCGGCTCACGCGGGTGACCAGCGCCGCGCCGACGACGAGCAGCGCGAGCGCGACCAGGACACCGGCGACGGCGGGCGGCGCGACGGAGAGGGACACCCCGAGCGCCGCCCCGAACCCCGAGAACGCCGCGCCAAAGCCGGCCAGCAGCGCGGTCGCGAACACGAACGCTCGGTCGTCCCGCGACGGAGCGGGCGAGCGCGCCTGCCGCGCGCCGCGTCGCCAGGCGAGCACCGCCGCGCCGGCGACTGCCGCGACCGCGAGCGAGGTCGTCGCGCCTGCCGCGAGCGTTCGCCAGAAGCCGGCCACGTGCCGCAGCGCCGCCGCGCCCCACGCGGCGAGCGCGAGCAGCAGCGCCGCGCCCGACGCGACGTGGACGACACGCCTGCTCCGGGACGACGCGCCGGCGGCGAGCGCGGCCAGGAAGAGCGCCGCCGCGGCGAGCTCGCGCAGCATCAGGCGGCACGAGACCCCGGCGACGCGCCGATCCGGCGCGCGCCCCGATCGCGCGAGCGCCACCTCGGCATAGGTCGCGTCGCGCAGGAGCGTCGCCGTACCGGCGTCCAGCTCCTCCGTTGTCGCGCCGGCCGAGAGCGCCGCTCTCAGGGCGAAGACGCCGTCGCCGAGCTCGTTCGCGAGCGCCTCCTTCACGGTGGAGACGCTCGCCTCCGCCACGTCGATGCCGTCGAGCTGGGCCGTGTCGAGCGCGTCGCGCGCGTCGACGGTCCGGCCCTCGCGCAGCGCGGCGCGCCCCCGGTCGAGCGCGGCGCGCGCGATGGAGAGGGGGCGCGACGCAGCCTCGGGACCGTAGGCGACGCGCCGCCGGAGCTCCGCGAGGAGCGCCCCGTGCCGCTCGGCGGGGATCCCGCGCGCCGAGAGCTCGACGCGGAGGTCCGCGTCGGAGCGGACCGCGAGCTCGACCACGGAGTAGTCCGGCCGATCGGGCGGCTGCGGGGCGGCGCCGGGCTGCGGGTGGTGGAGGGCGGCGACGTGGAAGGCGAGGTCCCAGCGGTCGCGGGCGGAGAGAAAGGTGAACGGCACCATGGCCGTACCATTGACGCCGAATCGAACGGCGGACTCGACGCCCACCGGCGCGAGCTGCTCGGCGATGACCGCATCGTGGAAGTTCGCCGGGTGCGGGACCAGGCTCGCCGCGCGCGGCGTATCGGCGTGCCCGGTCGGGCCATGGCAGATGGCGCAGTTCTCCTGGTAGAGGGCCGCGCCGCGCTCCGCGTCGGGCCGCGAAAGCGGCGCCTCCGCCAGCCGGAAGCCGGCGGCGACCCTGTCGCGCGCGGCCCTGGCCGACACGGCCACCTGATCCGCAGAGACCTTTGCCTCGACGAGCGCGCGCACGCCGGCGATGCCCTGCGCGAGGTCGCCCGCCCCGCTTTCCAGCGCGGACGGCTGGATGCGGTTGGCGATGTGGATCGCCTCGCCGAGCAGCGCCAGCTGCTCCTCGTACTCGATGGTGCTCGTGACGGCGCCGTTCGCCACGCAGCCGCCATAGTCCATGGCGACATAGCCGAGCATGTGAATGAGCCGGCGCGCCTCGACCTCGGCCGGCTCCCCCACGTCCGCCAGCGCTTGTCGCTCGCCGACGAGCAGGACGGCGGCGACGGCGGCCACCACCGTGGCCGCGCGGGCCGCCGCCGTCATGCGCCAAGGCTCCGCACGGAGAACGAGCAATCGAAGTGACACATTTCCCTCAACCAATCGAAACATGTTTCATGGTAGCTTCCCGCGGTTGTGCCGCGCCCTCTTTGCTCGACGACAATGGTTTGAGGTCCTCCAGAATGTGCTCGCGCCGTGGCGCGCTGCGGGTCGCTTGATCGCCTCACAAGGAGCAAGAAGCCTGTGCAAGGTGGACCTGCCGCTGCCGCTCGAGGCAACCCCGCGGCAAAGCCCCGAGAGCGCATCCTCCGGGCGAACGCACGCCGACGCAACAGGGCGCAGGGCCCACGGGCGCACGATCGTCGGCGCCGGATGACCGGATGACCGGATGACCGGATGACCGGATGACCAGATTGCGCGCTCGAGCGCGTCACGTCCGCTCGACAGGTACGACGGAATCGCATCGTGCTCTCGACACGCCCCGACTTCCCTCCCGCGTCGTGCAGAGACCGGAGGTGCCGCCGCCGGGGCGGAGCTCTCCGATTTCAGATGATTGCTCATCGGTGTCTGCGATAAGGTGGTAGCGGCGCGTTCACGTCCGATGCGCTGATCGCGCAAGGTCTCATGCGCGAAGCGATCGCCGGCGTGACCGCGCCAGGAAGGCGCTCGGCTCGCCTCGTGGCGGGCGTTCGCTGGAGGCAAAGCGGGATGAATCAGGAGACGCGGAGGGTGAAACAATGAAATTTAACCCCGGACATCTGGCCGCAGCGTCGGTCGCGGTGACGATGGCCTGGGCCGGCCAGGCGGCCGCTCAGTCGGTGGTGAGGCAGCCCTATCTACAGTCGTTGACGCCCAGCTCGGTTTACGTCGTGTGGACGACCGACGCGGGCACAAATAGCCGCGTGCGCTACGGGACCGATCCGGCGGCCCTGACGCAGACGGTGGACCTCGGCGCGATCGTGACCCAGCACGAGGTGCTCATCGAGGGCCTCGCGCCGAACACCCGCTACTATTACAGCGTCGGCACATCGAGCACGGTGCTGGCCGGCGGCTCCTCCTCCTTCTACTTCGAGACCGCGCCGCCCGTGACCACGCCGAAGAAGTTCCGGGCCTGGATCGTCGGCGATACCGGCTACAGCGGCAGCGCGCCCTGGGCGACGCGGGACGCGATGCTGAACGTCGTCGGCGCGTACCGTCCCAACCTGTTCCTGCACATGGGGGACATGGCCTACAACTTCGGCACCACCGACGAGTTCACGAACGGCTTCTTCGCTCAGTACGCCACGATCCTTCGCAACACCGTCGTGTGGCCGACGTTCGGCAACCACGAGGGCCTGAGCTCCGACTCGCCGACGCAGACAGGTCCTTACTACACGGCCTACGTGCTCCCCGCTGCCGGGCAGGCCGGCGGGGTCCCCTCGGGGACGGAGGCTTACTACTCCTACGACTACGCGAACGTCCACTTCGTCGTCCTCGACGGCTACGGCTCCTCGCGTTATTCGAACGGCGCGATGGCGGCCTGGCTCACCGCCGATCTCGCCGCCACGGACCAGGACTGGATCGTCGCGTACATGCATTTTCCCATGTACACGAAGGGCACCCACGACTCCGACGAGGATTGGCTGATCATCGAGCACCGGGAGAACCTCGCGCCCATCCTGGATGCGGGCGGGGTCGACCTGGTGCTCGCCGGCCATTCGCACAACTACGAGCGCTCGTTCCTCGTGGACGGCGCGTACGACACGCCGACCACGGCGGACGGGCACATCATCGACGGGCACGACGGCAAGCCGCTCGGCGACGGCCCCTACGTGAAGTTCCCCGGGAAAGGGAGCCACGAGGGGGCGGTCCACGTCGTCGCGGGCCACGGCACCTACGTGGGCGGCTCGGGAGGCCACCCGCTCATGTACTTCAGCGAGCAGCAGAGCGGCTCGTGCCTCCTCGACGTCGAGGACAACCGGCTCACGCTGTCCAACATCCGCTACGATGGTGTGATCAGCGATCGCTTCGCCATCGTGAAGGGAATCGCCCTCGACGTCGCCGCGCCCGACGGCGGAGAGCGCCTGCCCCCGGGCGGCATCTACCCGATCCGCTGGGCGACGTCGGGGAACATCCCCACGGTGCGGATCGAGTACACGACCGACGACGGCGCGACCTGGACCACGATCGCGAGCAACGTCGCCAACACGGGCCGCTACAACTGGGTGGTCCCCTCCGTGGACACGACGAGGGCCCTCGTGCGCGTCTCCGACGGCGAGGACGCGCTGCTCTCCGACGAGAGCAACGCCGGCTTCGCGATCCAGAGCGCTCCCCGCACGGCGATCTACTTCGGCGATTACTGGGTTTACGACGATTCGGGCGTCGATCGGGGCACCGCCTGGCGGAGCCTCGCGTTCGATGACTCCTCGTGGCAGGGGGGCTGGGGACAGCTCGGCTACGGCGACGGCGGGGAGAGCACGACGCTCTACCAGGCCACGCCGTCGTACCCCACCGCCTACTTTCGCAAGATCATCCCGATCGACGGGCCCGTCGCGCAGGCGACGCTGAAGCTGATCCATGACGACGGCATCCTCGTGTGGCTCAACGGGGCCCAGGTGGCCTCGAAGCGGGTGACGGGCACGGCCTACGGGGACTATGCAGCCGCGGAGTCACGCGAGGACGAGCTCACCACGGTGACGCTCTCCCCGAGCTCGTTCGTGGTCGGCAGCAACATCATCGCCGTGATGGTCAAACAGTCGGCTCCCAACTCGACCGACCTGTCCTTCGATATGGAGTTGACGCTCACCTACGCACCGCCCGGCGGCAGCAGCAGCAGCAGCAGCAGCAGCAGCAGCAGCAGCAGCAGCAGCAGCAGCAGCAGCAGCAGCAGCAGCGCGAGCAGCACCAGCAGCAGCACCAGCAGCGCGAGCAGCACCAGCGCATCCAGCACCAGCGCGAGCAGCACCAGCGCGTCCAGCACCAGCGCGTCCAGCACCAGCGCGAGCAGCACCAGCGCGAGCACGGGTAGCGTCATGATGGGCAGCTCGATGAGCGCGAGCGGCGCGGGGTCGGGCGGGGGCGGCGGCGCCGGCGGCGCCGGCTCGGGAGGTTCGCCCGTGTGCAGGACCGTGCAGCGCGGCGTCTTCGGCACGGTCTGGGACGCGACGCTCTGGTCGGGGTCGCCGACCTACACGGACGGGGCGTACTCGTCGATCTACACCGGCGGCGGCGGAACCGGAGGCTTCCGCGCTGCGCTGCTCTGGTTCGACCTCTCGTTCATCCCCGCAGGCGCGCCGGTCTTCTCGGCCACCTTGACGATCAATCAGGTGTACAAGATGCCGCTGACCACCGTCCGCCTCCACGAGGCCCTCGCGCCCTGGGGCGAGACGACCGTGAGCTGGTCCAGCTACAATCAGAGCTGGGATTCGCTCAGCTTCGCGTCGATCATCTCCGGCAATGGCTCCGGCGATCGGACCGCCGATGTCACGGGCCTGGTAGAGGACTGGGTGAACGGCGTCCCGAACTACGGGATCGCGCTGGAAGAGGACGCGACCGCCTCCACGCAATGGCGAGCCAGCGAAGACCCCACGGCGTCGCGCCGCCCGCGCCTCGAGGTCTGCTACGCAGAGTGACCGCGCCCGCGCTATCCTTCCGCTCGCCCGGCGCGCGGCCTTCCGGTGGGTGTGACCGCGCCCCAGGGTGAAAGGGCACCGCTCGCCCGCAGCCCGCGGGCGGCCCGACCGCCCTCTCCGTGATGCACCAGGAACTCCTCGATCTCCTCCTCGCGCTCGATCGCGTGCCGCAGGACCCGCGCTGGCACCCCGAGGGCGACGCGCTCTTCCATTCCCTGCAGGTCTTCGACCTGGCCCGCCGCGAGACCGCGGATCGCGGGCTCTGGGCCGCGGCCCTGCTCCACGACGTCGGCAAGGCGTTCGCTTCCGCCGACCACGCCGAGGAGGGGGCCGACGTGCTCGCGGAGCTCGTCTGTCCGCGGGTGGTCTGGCTCGTGCGGCACCACCTCCACCTGCTGCGCGCGCCCGCCGCGACGAAGCGGCGGCTCCGGCGCACGCGGGCCCTCGCCGACCTCACCCGGCTGCGGCGCTGGGACCTCGGCGGCCGCTCGCCCGCGGCGACCGTGCTGCGCCCGGAGGCCGCCGTGGAGGTCCTGCTCGACGGCGCGGACTGGACCCTGCTCTCGATCGGCGGCGAGCCCGCCCCTACCCATGATCTGCGAAAGGAGCCGCTCGCGTAGCCGCAAGACCCGCCGGGAGGTCCTCTGCGACGACGTCGACCGCTGGGGCGACGATCGCCGGCTCTGGGGCGACGAGGCCGAGCCGCCGGGGCGGGCGCGGCTCTGCGCCGCGGTGCGGGACGCGGTCGAGACGGCGCTGACCGCGAAGCAGCGCGAGGTCGTCGAGGCCTACTTCTTCGACGGGCTGTCGCAGGGCGAGATCGCGCGCCGCCTCGGGGTGGCGCAGCAGGTGGTGCAGAAGCGCCTGTTCGGCGCGCCGCGCGGCGGCCGCCTGATCGGGGGCGCGATGCTCCGGCTGCGACAGGCCCTCGAGCCGGCGCTCGCCGCTGCGGGGGCGCAGGCGGCCCAGGCGACGCGCGCGGCGCGGGTTCCGCGATGAGCGCCGAGCGCTTCGGCGGGCTGCGGGCCCGCATCGCCGCGGAGGCCGCGCGCCTCATGGCTGAGGAGGGCGTGGATCAGTATTTCACGGCCAAGCGGATGGCCGCGAAGCGGATCCTCGGCCAGGTGGAGGGACGAAGGGCGCGCCACCGCCCCGCGGACCTGCCGTCCAACGGGGAGATCCGCGAGGCGCTGCTGCTCTTCGCCGAGCGCGCCGAGGGGAGCGGGCGGACGCGCCGGCTGTTCGCGCTGCGCATCGTGGCGCTGGAGGCCATGCGCGCGCTCGCGCCGTTCTCGCCGCGGCTCATCGGCTCGGTCTCGACCGGCCATATCCGCCGCGGCAGCGACATCGATCTGCACGTGTTCCCGGCCGACGAGGAGGCGCTGGAGCGGCACGTCCGCGCGCTCGGCTGGACCTTCGACCGGGAGCGCGTGACGATCCAGAAGGGCGGCGAGATCCGCGAGTACGTCCACTACCACGTGGCGGACGTGGCGCCCCTCGAGCTCACGGTCTACGCCCCGCGCGAGCTGCGGACGCGGCCTCGCAGCAGCACCGACGGCAAGCCCATCGTGCGGCTCGGCATCGCTGCGCTCTCGGCGCTCTGCGCCCGGGATCACCCCGCCGCCTGGGAGCGCTACCTCGAGACGGGCGAGGTCGAAGGGATGGAGGCGCTGCTCGAGGCCGACGAGGATGCGCCGCTCCCCGGGCCGTTCGACGGGCTGCTCGACGACGCCGATGAGGGCGCAGAGGGCGAGGACGAGCCGGCCTGCGCCGAGCCCGGCGAGGAGGACGACCCCGACCAGGATTACGATCCGCTGCCAGGCTTCGAGGGCGCCGCCTGAGGCGGCCCTCGGACGGGCGCGCTCCGAGCGGGCGCGCCGCCGGTGAGCCACGGGCGCGCGAGCGGCGCGAGCGGCGCGAGCGAACGCGGTGGATCAGTACGTGAGCGAGGGCGTGGTGCAGCCCAGGCCGAAGTTGGCGATGGGCCCGCCCACGACGAAGGTCTGAAGGAGGTTGGAGACCTGGGATGCACCGCAGAAGGTGTCCGGGAACTCGCTGCCCCCGTCGCCGCCCACGCCGTCCGGCCACGTGACGGGCCCGATCTCGACGCGGAGATCGCCTGGAGGTCCCGTCACGAGGAGCGGCGCACAAGCGATGAAGAGGAGGTCCACATAGCTGCCAGCCCAGCCGCTGAAGCCCACCACCACCTCGTTCTCCGGGCACATGATCTCCCAGGGCTCGGCGCCGAAGGAGCCCTGGACAGGGGTCGAATCGCCGGGGGTCGTGGAGATCGTGTACGAGCCGTCTCCGGTGAGCTCCAGGTGACCGCACTGCGCCTGGATCTGGCCATGGATGAACGACTCTCCCAGCGTCCCCAGGGCCCCTCGAATCCCGAGGATCACCTGGCTGCCCGGGCATCGGTCCATGACCGGGTCCGTCGTACCGGCACGGCCGCGCAGCTCGGTGTAGCCCTGGTCCGCGACCTCCACGCCTGTCGGCGTCGGGCACGGCTCCCCATCGCACTCGCCGCCGCCCGCACCGCCGCCGCCCACCTCGCCGCCTGCGCCACCGCCGCCGCCTCCCTCGCCGCCTGCGCCACCGCCGCCGCCCGACCCGCCGCCGCCCGACCCGCCGCCGCCCTGGCCAGGCGGGGCGCCGCCGCCTCCGGCCGCGCCCACGCCGTCGAAGGTCAGGCTGTCGATACCCGAGATCGCATTGCAGGCGGCGAGGACCAGACAGGAGATCAGCACGGAGAGGCCGAGGTGATGGCGCGTCACGGAGAACGAGTACTCGATCCGCCACCCTCCCGGGAAGGCCCCGGAGCCTCTCTCTTCTCCTCCCTCTGTGCCCTCTGTGCCTCTGTGGTTCCTCTCGCCTCTCCCTCATGAAGCCAGGGACGAGCCCGCGCGCCTCCCGGTTGCTCCGCCTCGCCGCCCCCGGTAGAGTCGATGGCGCATGGTGGTCACGACGGTCGTGCGGCGCGACTCCATCTCGGTGCTCGACTACCGGTGCAGCGCCGGCCCGGGGGACGCGGCGTTCGTCGAGCTGCACGGCGGCTTCTCCGTCTCGTACGTGCGCAAGGGCAGCTTCGGTTACCGCGTCCGGGGGCAAGCGTTCGAGCTCGTGGCCGGGTCGCTCCTCGTCGGCCACCCCGGCGACGAATACACGTGCACGCACGACCACGTCGCCGGCGATGAGTGCCTGTCGTTCCACCTCGCGCCGACGCTGGTCGACGCGATCGGCGGCCGGAGCGACGCCTGGCGGGCCGGCGGCGTCCCGCCGCTGCCCGAGCTGATGGTGCTCGGCGAGCTCGCGCAGGCGGCGGCCGAGGGCAGGAGCGGCGTCGGCCTCGACGAGGCGGGGATGCTGTTCGCGGCCCGCTTCGTCGACGTCGTCTCCGGGCAGCAGCGGCGCCCGCCGGAGGCCGGGGCGCGCGACCGCCGCCGGGCGGTGGAGGCGGCGCTCTGGGTGGACGCCCACGCGCACGAGCCCCTCGATCTCGAGCGCGCCGCGCGGGAGGCCGGCCTCAGCGCGTTCCACTTCCTGCGCCTCTTCGCCCGGGTGCTCGGCGTGACCCCGCACCAGTACCTCGTCCGGGCCCGGCTGCGCCGCGCGGCGCGCCTCCTCGCCGACGGCGCCCGGTCGATCACGGACATCGCCCTCGACGTCGGGTTCGGCGACCTCTCCAACTTCGTGCGCACGTTCCACCGCGCGGCCGGCGTCTCGCCCCGCGGCTTCCGCCAGGCGGCGCGCGGCGAGCGCAAGCTCTTCCAGGACCTGCTCGACCGCGCCCTCTAGGGCAGCACGCGGACGAGACACGTCGGACCAGACGGAGGAAGGAGAAAACCCGCCAGGGCGCCAGGGAAGACGTTCAGAGGTCATTCCTTGGTCCACGGCAGATTTCTCATCCCAATCGCCGCGCGCCGCGCGGTCGAGCGCCGCTCCCGGAGCGCAAGAATCTCCAAGAAGGCCGATCGCGGCGGGCGCTACGCTCGCGCCAGACCATGACACCCCACGGATTCACGCTCTTCGACACGGCGATCGGCCGGTGCGGTATCGCCTGGGGCGAGCGCGGCGTCGCCTTCGTGCAGCTCCCGGAGGCGCGCGACAGCGAGACGCGCGCGCGCGTGCTCCAGCGCTTGCCGGGCGCGCTCGAGGCGCCGCCGCCGCCCGACGTGCAGCGCGCGCTCGACGCCATCGTCGCGCTCCTGCGCGGCGAGGCGAGCGATCTCTCCGCCGTCGCGCTCGACATGGAGCGCGTGCCGCCGTTCCACCGCCGCGTCTACGAGGTCGCGCGCACCATCCCGCCGGGCGCCACGCTGACCTACGGCGACATCGCCGGACGGCTCGGCGCGCCCGGCTCGGCGCGCGCTGTCGGGCAGGCGCTCGGGCGCAACCCGTTCCCGATCGTCGTGCCGTGCCACCGGGTGCTCGCCGCCGGCGGCAAGGTCGGCGGCTTCTCCGGGAGCGGCGGCGTCACGACCAAGCTCCGCCTCCTCGCGATCGAGGGCGCCCAGGCGAGCGGCGCGGCGCAGGCCGACGACGGCGGCGGCGGCGCGCTCGGCTTCGATCCGGACGCCGCGGTCGAGCACGTGCGCGCGTCCGACGCGGCGCTGGCGCGCCTCATCGACGCGGTCGGCCCGTTCCGCATGCAGCTCGACCGGACGTCGAGCCTCTTCGGCGCGCTCGCCGAGTCGATCGTCTACCAGCAGCTCACCGGCAAGGCCGCGGCGACCATCTTCGCGCGCGTCCGCGCGCTCTTCCCGCGCGCGCACGAGGGCCCCACGCCCGAGCAGATCCTGCGCGCCCCGGACGAGAAGCTCCGCGGCGCGGGCCTCTCGCGCGCGAAGCTCCTCGCGCTCCGCGACCTCGCGCGGCGGGCCGCCGACGGCGAGCTCCCCACGCTCGCCGAGGCCCGCGGCATGGAGGACGAGGAGCTCGTCGAGCGCCTCACCCAGGTGCGCGGCATCGGCCGGTGGACGGTGGAGATGCTCCTCATGTTCCGCCTCGGCCGCCCGGACGTGCTGCCCGTCGACGACTACGGCATCCGCAAGGGCTTCGCGATCGCGCTCGGTCAGGGCGACCTGCCGGCGCGCAAGGCGCTCGAGCAGCACGGCGCGCGCTGGAGGCCCTACCGCACCGTGGCGAGCTGGTACCTGTGGCGCGCGGTGGATACGCCGCGGAGCGGCTGACCCCTCGCCTCCGCGCCCCTCGCAAAGGACGAGGGTGCGCGCCCGCGTGGGAGAGGCCCTGCGTCGGGACCGCCTGTCGGGCCTTTTCCGACGGCGGGCGAGTGCAAGAGCGCCACAGCGGGCTGTGCCGCATCAACGCCGCGGGCGCGCGCTTTCGGGATCACGCGCAACGGGTGGCCGGCGTGGGAGCGAGGGGTTAAGTTCTCGCCGGCGCGGCGAGCCCGCACGGGCGCCGCACGACGTTGAACAAGGGTTGCCGTCCCCGATCGCAACCAGAAAAGCACTGGAGGAGCACGAGAGTCATGTTGAAGAACCTCGAAGGGCAGCGCGTCCCGGATGTCACGTTTCGCACGCGTGTCGACGGTCAGTGGAAGGACGTGACCACCAAGGACGTGTTCTCTGGCAAGAAGGTGGTGGTGTTCGCGCTGCCGGGCGCCTTCACGCCGACCTGCTCGAGCAGCCATGTGCCGCGCTACAACGAGCTCGCGGGCGAGTTCAAGCGCCGCGGGGTGGACGCGATCGCGTGCGTGTCCGTGAACGACGCGTTCGTGATGGATGAGTGGGGGAAGGCCCAGCACGCCGAGAAGGTCCAGTTCCTCCCCGACGGGAACGGGGAGTTCACCGAGAAGATGGGCATGCTCGTCGACAAGGCGAACCTCGGGTTCGGCAAGCGCTCGTGGCGCTATTCGATGCTGGTCGACGACGGCGTGATCAAGAAGATGTTCATCGAGCCCGAGGTCGAGGGGGATCCCTTCGAGGTGTCGGACGCGGACACGATGCTCAAGTACCTGGATCCGCAGTCGAAGGCGCCGCACGACGTGCTGATCTTCACGAAGCCCGGGTGTGGCTACTGCACGAAGGCGAAGCGGCTCCTGGACGAGCGGGGCGTGCCCTATGAAGAGGTGTCGGCCTCGCCGCGCCGGCTGCGGGCCGTGAGCGGGAAGTCGTCGACGCCGCAGGTCTTCGTCGATGGGCAGTACGTCGGCGGCGCCGACGATCTCGAGGCGTACCTCGCCAAGGGCTGATGCGGATACGGCGGGGGCCGGGCAACTCGGGCTGCCTGGCCCCCGCGGAAGCCGCTGACCACATCCATCTCCCGGCTTCCGCTCTGCGCTCGCGGGGGTCCCCCGCCTCCTTCAGTCGGCGGAATACATCTGATCGATGAGGCCGCGGAAGCGCTGCTCGATGACGTTGCGCTTCATCTTGAGCGTCGGCGTCATCTCGCCGTCCTGGACCGAGAACTCGCGGCCGATGACGGTGAACTTCTTGATCTGCTCGAAGCTGGCGAGATCCGCGTTCAGGGCGTCGATGTGCGCCTTCACCTGATTGACCACCTCGGCGCTCGTGATCGCGTCGCCGTTCAGGACCCCGCGGTCCTTCAGCTCGGCGAGCTTCACCTCGGTGAGGGTGATCAGCGCCGAGAGGTACTTGCGGCCGTCCCCTACCATGCACACCTGGCTGATGATCTCGGCCGCCTTGAGCTTCTCCTCGATCGGGAGCGGCGCGATCATCTTGCCGCCCGAGGTCTTGAGGATCTCCTTCTTGCGGCCCCGGATCTTGAGCTGCCCGCGCTCGTTCCACTCGCCGAGATCGCCGGTGTGCAGCCAGCCGTCCTCGAGCGTGGCCTGGGTCGCCGCCTCGTCCTTGTAATAGCCCACGAACACGTGCCGGCCGCGCGTCAGGATCTCGCCGTCCTCGGCCAGCTTGAAGTCGAGGCCCGGTACGGGCTTGCCCACGGTGCCCGCGCTCTCGACGCCCGGCTCGGTCATGCAGATGACGCCCGTCGACTCGGTCTGACCGAAGTCCTCGAGGATCTCGAGGCCGAGCGCGCGGAACCACGTCGAGATGTGCGGCGCGAGCGCCGCAGCGCCCGAGGCGAGCATCTCGGCCTTGCCCAGGCCGAGCGCCGCGCGCACCTTGCTCAGCACGAGCTTGTCGGCGAGCTTGAGCTGTACGCGATCGAGCGGGCTCGGCGCGCGCCCGGCGTACTTCGCCTCGGCGACGCGGGCGCCGACCGAGAGCGCCCACTCGGCCAGCTTCTTCTTCGCGCCCTTGCCGCTGCGCACCTTCGCCATCACGCCTTCCATCATCTTCTCCCAGAGGCGCGGCACGCAGAGCAGCAGCGTGGGCTGCACGTCCGGGAGCTCGGTCGAGACGTTCTCGAATTTCGAGCAGAAGTTGACCGTGGAGCGCTGCGTGATGCCGACACCCACGCACTGGAGCTTCTCGGCGATGTGGCAGAGCGGGAGGAACGAGAACATGGAGCCGCGGGCGAACGGAAGGCCCCAGTACTTCGCGACGACGTCGGACGTGAACGCCAGGTTGTCGTGCGAGAGCATCGCCCCCTTGGGGTTGCCCGTCGTGCCCGAGGTGTAGATCAGGAACGCGCCGGCCTTCGGGTCGATCTTCGCCAGGTAGTCGGCGTACGTCTTCGCGCCCGGCTGCTGGGCGAGCGCGCGCCCCTCGGCGAGCGCCTGTTCGTACGAGATCGCCTTTGGAGAGATCGAGGTGTCGCCGTCGAAGACGAGGATCCAACGCACGCTGTCGGGCATGGCATGATCGCCATTTGCCCCGGAGATCTTCTGAAAGTACTCCTTGTTTTGCACCGAGAGCAGCGTCGCCTCGGTGTGGCTCAGGATGTACTGGATGTCCTTCGCGGTGGAGTTCGGGTAGAGGCCCGCTGATTTGCCCCCGATGAGCAGCGCCGCCAGATCGGCATGCACCCACTGCGGGCAGTTGTACGAGAGAATGGCCCCGATCTGGCTCGCGTCGAAGCCTTTTGACTCGAGGAACAGCGCCAGGTGGTAAACCCGGTCGCGGTACTCGCGCGCCGTCAGCGTCTTCCATTCACCCTGGGATTTGTAGCGCTGGGCCGGCGCGTCGGGGGACTCGTTGGCCCACTGGTCCAGACGGTGGAGAACGGTGCTCATGGCATCTTCCTGCGGCCTCGGGCCTTGGAGGTGATCGGGGGGTCAGGATGCGGGAGCCGCGGGGGCATTGTCAATCAGCCTCGACGAAAGCGACCCAGCCCGACGGAGCGACCCGACCCAAAGCGACCCGACCCGGGTTGAGCGACCAGCGACCCGACCCGCGAAAGCGACCCGACCAGAGCGACCCGACCCGGGTACCGACCCGATCCAAAGTGAGCGACCCGACCCGGGTTGAGAGCGACCCGACCCGGGGTAGCGGGGTAGCGACCCGACCCGAGCGACCCGACCCGGGTTGAGCGACTCGACCCGGGATGAGCGACCCGACCCGGGTTGACCCAAAGGAGCGACCCGACCCGGGTTGACCCAAAGGCGGCGAGCGGCGAGCTACCCGACCCGGGATGACGCAAAGGGGGCGCGATCCGACCCGGGTTGACCAAGGACGAGCCAGCCCCAGCGACCCGACCCAGGTGACCCAAGGGGATACCCAACCCGGGTTGTCGCGGCGCCCTGGGAGGATCCCCGACAACACATCGAAGCCGTCATCCACCCCTACCCGTCTCGCTGCCGCGCTCCCGCGCGCGGTTCTACACCACGATCACCGCTTCGTTCACGAGGACGCCGTGAAACGCGCGCATCCACCACGTCCCCGCCGGAAATAGCGCGCTGCGCACGCCAGCACACCATTGTCCGAGCGCCGCGCGGTACGACGCGCGAAACGAACGCACCGCGGCCGCAGCGGTTCGCCATGCGTCCCCCTGCTCACGGCCGACTGCGAACGTCGGATTGCGGTCGCGCAGCGCCTCGAAGCTCGTGGCACGCTCGTAAGGCGAAACATTGCTGGCTCGCTCGGCTCCCAGAAAACCGAGCCCTTGCCGCTGCACGTCCGCATGCGCCAGCGCTTCCTGTCGCTCGATCTCGTCAGCGACCTCACGACGAAAGGCCTCCGCGCTATCATGTTCAATGCCGGGCGGCAGTGTGAGCGGAAGCGTCGTTTCCTCGATCCATTGCGGGTTCTTCGGGTCGAAATACACCACAGGACGCGGCGCGTGCAGCATGCCAAGGCCGAGCTCACCCGCGTGTACCTTGACCCCCGGCCATTCCTTCGCATGGCGGACGAGGCCAGCGGCCGCAGGGTTCGCGAGGACGTAGGCGATCTTCTCCACCATCGCGGCGTGCGTCAGAAGCCGGACCAGGCTCGTCGCTTCATGGTCCCATACCGGTCCTTCCCATTGGCGCAGCACCTTCGTACCGAGCGCAACGAGACGATGAAAAAACTGCAAGAAGCGCGGCAGGACACCTTGCACATCGGTCACCACGAGGTGCAGGTGGGTCGACATCGCACAAACCGCATGAACCTCCACCCCGTAGCGGCGGGCCGAGACCGCGAGGGCGTAAACCAGGAGCTGGTTGATGGCCGCATCAGGTCGGAAGAGGAGGTGTCGGCGCACGACGCGGCGGGTGATGAGGTAGGTCGCGCCTGGAGCGATCTGGCGAGGCTGGCTCATGGCCGGAGCACGTCAACAAACCATGTGCCGAGAGGCGAGGTGAATCATTTCAAGTACTTGCCCTGGCCGATGGGTGGCGGATGTCGATTTCCGCCGGTTTCCGCCACCTTGGTGGTGGAGCGTGCTGGGATACTTCAGGCCGACCTGTATCCGGTCGTCGCCGCCCCGCCAGCCGCCCCACCCTGGGTCGCTCCAACCAGCCGCCCCCAACCAGCCGCCCCAACCTGCAACCAGCCGCCCCAACCTGGGTCGCCGCCGGCCGCCAACCTGGGTCGGGTTGCCAGCCGGCCGCCAACCTGGGTCGGGTTGCCCCTCAACCTGGGTCGGGTTGCCCAACCTGGGTCGGGTTGCCCACCTGGGTCGGGTTGCCCAACCTGGGTCGGGTTGCCCAACCTGGGTCGGGTTGCCGGTTGCCCCCAACCTGCGTCGGGTTGCCTGGGTCGGGTTGCCTTCCCGGTCGGGTTGCCTCAGCTCACCCCGGGATCTCCGGCCGCACGCGCACGCTCTTCCACCGCGCGAGCTGCACCGTCCCCGCGGGCGCCCCGCGCGGCTTGCTCACATCCGCCACCCGGCACACGTGGACCTCCACCTTCGCGGCGCCCCTTGCCTTCGAGTACCACGCCGCGGCCGCCGCGGCGCGCTCCACCACCTCGCGCGGCACCTCCCCCCGATCCGGATTGCGCACGATGACATGGCTCCCCGGCGTGCCGCCGGCCACGTGCAGCCACAGGTCGTGCGGCTCGGCGATATCGAACGTCAGCGCGTCGTTGTCCTCATCCCCCCGCCCGATGAGCACCTCGAACCCGTCCACCGCGAGCGTGCGGTACGGCCGCCCCTTGCTCCCCATCCGCCCCTCCGCCGTCAGCCGGTCGCGGCCCCGGCGCCGGCGGCCGCCGCCTCGCCCTGCACCTCCGCCGCGAGCCACGCGAGCAGATCCCGCGTGACCTCCTCGCGGTTGATCTCGTTCAGCATCTCGTGGCGCCCGCCGGGATAGAACCGGTGCGTCACGTTGCGGAGGCCGGCGGCGCGGTACGCCTCGAGCATCTGCGCGACCCCCTTGAGCGGCCCGCCGACCGGGTCGCGCGACCCGGAGAACACGTACACCGGCAGCTCCTTCGGGATCCGCGCCTGCCGCTCGGGCCGCGCGATCTCCACCATCGCGTCGAGCACGTCGACCCAGAGCGACGCCGTCGCCGCGAAGCCGCAGCGCGGATCCGCGATGTACCTGTCGACCTCATCGCGATCGCGAGAGAGCCAGTCGCAGCCCGTGCGCGTCGGCGCGAACGCCTTGTTGAAGCTGTCGAAGCTCATCGCCTGGAGGATCGCGCTCTTGCCGCGCTCGCCGAGCCGCCGCCGCTCCGCCCGCGCCATGAGCCGGCCCGCGTTCACGAGCGCGTTCGGCTTGCCCGAGGACCCCGACAGCACCGCGCCCTGGATCGAGCCGCCGCGCTCGATCAGGTACTCCTGCACCAGGTACGATCCCATGCTGTGGCCGAAGAGCACGACCGGCAGCCCCGGGTGCTCGCCCTTCTCGCGGGCGATGAGCTGCGCGATGTCGCCGACGACCCGCTGAAAGCCGCCCTGGCTCGCGAAGAAGCCGAGCTCGTCGTCGCCGCGCGCCGTCCTGCCGTGGCCGCGGTGGTCGTTCGCGTAGACGGCCCACCCGGCGGCGCAGAGCGCCTGCGCGAGGCGCGCGTAGCGGCCCGCGTGCTCGGACATGCCGTGCGCGATGTGGAAGATGCCGCGCGCCCCGTCGTCCGGGAGCCAGCGGTACACGAAGAGCTCTCGACCGTCGTCCGCCTGAAACGTGAAGGTGTCTGCGGGCATCGGGAGCGGACCCTACCATCGCTCCGCGCAAGTCTGACCGCGATTCTCGATGCTTCCGCGCCGAAAAGGAGTTTTCGGTACGGTCCTCCATGGCATGAGGTTCGCACGATCCCCGGACCATGCCCGAGCGCCGATCGTTGCCCGTGCTCTCGTTGCGCGACACCGTCCTCTTCCCTGGGATAGCGACGCCCATCACGGTTGGACGGCTGAAGACGCTCCGCGCGGTGGAGGCCGCCCTCCGGATGGAGGGAGAAGACAAGCGCATCTTTGCGGTCGCCCAGCGCGACGCCGCCGAGGAGCCCACCACGGCCGGCCTCTTCTCGATCGGCGTGATCGCCCGCATCACCCAGGTGCAGCGGTTCGGGTCGGGCCTCCAGCTCGTGCTCTGCTGCGAACGGCGAGCGGCCGCGCCCCGCTACACGGAGGTCGACGGCGTGATCCGCGCCCCTGTCATCGAGCTCGCGGATCTCCCGCTCCGTCCAGAGGAGGACAGCGCCCTGGAGGCGCTCTCGCGCGAGGTGCGCGAGCGCGCCGTCGAGTACGGCCGTCACCGCGGCGCGCCGGAGGACGTCCTCAAGCAGTTCGTCGGCAGCATGTTCGGCCCGGCCGAGCTCGTGAACCACATCGCCTTCTATCTGGACCTCCCGACCCCCGAGAAGCAGGCGCTGCTCGAGACCCTCTCGACGGAAGAGCGCATGCGCAGCCTCGCGCTGCACCTCTATCGGCAGATCGGCATCGTCGAGACCCAGGAGAAGATCCGCACCACCGTCGAGGAGGAGCTCGGCGAGCGGCAGCGGGAGCTCTACCTGCGCGAGCAGCTCCGCGCGATCCAGAGGGAGCTCGGCGAGGAAGACGACGAGAACGTCGCGGCACGTCTGGAGCACAAGCTGCAGCGGGCCAGCCCTCCGCCGGAGATCTTCCAGGAGGCCCGGCGCGACCTCGCGCGGCTGCGGCGCATGGGACGGGAGACATCGCCCGAGGCGCAGGTCCTGACCACGTGGCTCGAGCTCGTCGCCGATCTGCCCTGGAACCAGCGCACCGAGGACCACGTGGACCTCGATCGGGCGCGGGCGATCCTCGACGAGGATCACCACGGCCTCGACGACGTGAAGGACCGGGTGCTCGAGTTCCTGGCCGTCCGCAAGCTGCGCGTCGAGCAGGCCCGGGGCGACGGAGAGCGGAGCCGCGCGATCTCCCGCGGCCCGATCCTGCTCTTCCTCGGCCCGCCCGGGACCGGCAAGACGTCCATCGCGGAGTCGATCGCGCGGGCGCTCGGTCGCAAGTACGTCCGCGTCTCGCTGGGCGGCGCGCGCGACGAGGCCGACATCCGCGGTCATCGCCGCACCTACGTCGGCGCGATGCCGGGCCGCATCCTCCAGGGCATCAAGCGGGTCGGGTCGAAGAACCCGGTGATCGTCCTCGACGAGGTCGACAAGCTCGGCGCCTCCTTCCAGGGCGATCCTGGCGCGGCGCTGCTCGAGGTGCTCGATCCTGCGCAGAACGACGGCTTCGTCGATCACTACCTCGGCCTGCCGTTCGACCTGTCCGAGGTGCTGTTCATCTGCACGGCGAACTTCCGGGAGACGATCCCCGCGCCGCTGTTCGACCGGATGGAGACCGCGCTGTTCGCCGGATACACGGAGCAGGAGAAGCACGAGATCGCGCGGAGGTACCTGCTGCCACGCCAGCGGCGGGAGTGCGGGCTGCGCGAGGAGCAGCTCCGCGTGACCGGCGCGGCGCTCGGCGAGATCATCAGCGGATATACGCGCGAGGCGGGCGTGCGGCAGCTCGAACGGACCCTCGGCGCCCTGGCGAGAAAGGCCGCGCGCAGGATCGCGGGCGGGGAGAGCGAGCGGGCGGTGGTGGGCACCGGAGATGACGTGAAGGAATTGCTCGGTCGCGCCAGGATGCGCCCGGAGCGAAGGCTGCAGCACGATCAGCCGGGCGTGGCGACTGGCATGTATTACACGCAGACCGGTGGCGACATCATGCACGTCGAGGCGAGCGTGATGCCCGGCAAGGGCGATTTCGTCCTGACGGGGCAGCTCGGCGACGTCATGAAGGAGAGCGGCCGGGCGGCGCTGAGCTACGCGCGCGCGCACGCGGCGGAGCTCGGGGTGCCGCTCGATCGGCTGCAGCGGCGCGACGTCCACCTCCATGTTCCGGCGGGCGCGGTGCCCAAGGACGGGCCGAGCGCGGGCTTGACGATGGCGGTGGCGCTGGTGAGCGCCCTGTCGGGCAGGCCCGTGCGGAGCGACATCGCGATGACCGGCGAGATCACGCTGCGCGGCACGGTGCTGCCGATCGGGGGCATCAAGGAGAAGGTGCTCGGGGCCCACCGGGCGGGGATCTTCGAGATCCTGATCCCTGCGGACAACGAGGCGGATCTCGACGATCTCCCCGCCGAGGTGCGGAGCTCGCTGGAGTTCTACCTGGTGAGCACGCTCGACGAGGCGATCGCGCTCTGCCTGCGGCTCCGCCCGATGCGCCTGGAGCCTCCGGAGGTGCTCCCGCACGCGCGGGCGTCCTGACGCGGCGCTGGGCACGGCGAGGGCCGGTGGCGGGCGGCGGCCGGGGCGGGCGGCGCCCGGGCGGGCGGCGGCCGGGGTTGCTCAGGTGGGTGGCCGAGAGGCCGGGGCGTCGCCTCCGCCGAGCGTCTCGGCCAGCGCGCCGCCCCCGCCGAGCGTGTCGGCCAGCGCGGCGGCGGTGGCGGCGGCGAAGGCGTCCAGCGTGGCGGGCTCGGTCCAGCGCGCGGCCTCGCGGGCGTCGAGCGCGTGGTGCGTCTCGATCAGGACGGAGGGCATGGTGGGGCGTCGCAGCACGAAGATGCGCTGCCCCGGGGGGTGCCGGTCGACGAAGACGCCTGCCTGGGCGCTGTCGGGCTCGTACAGGCCGCTGTAGGCGGCGCCGCGGTACGGCATGAGGCCCGCTTCCGCCATGCGCCGGGCGAAGGCGCGGGCGAGGGCGAGCCGGCGGGCGCAGAGGGCCGGCTCGCCCTCGTCGGACCAGAGCACGGCGAACCCCGGCGCGGCGAGGTTGAGCGGGCACGTCCGCCCGGGCGCGGGCGACCACGTCTCGATCCTGCCGCGCACGTCCGAGTGCACGCTGACGAAGGCCTCGGCGCGCCACCGCGCGGCGTCCTCGGCGCGCTCCTGGTAGGGCAGCGGCCGGTCGGCCGTCCTGCCCACGCGCGCCTCGAAGCGCCCGGTGGTGTTGAGCCGCTCGGCGAGCGCGCGCGCCGCGGAGAGCGTGAACTCCTGCTCTTCGACGCAGAAGCAGGAGAGGTTCCCCGCGTTGCCCGGGGCGCCGTGGCCCGGGTCGAGGTAGATGCGACGGACCCCGAAGTCCGGTGGGAAGACGGCGGCGGGGGCGACCACGCGGGCTCCCGGAAGGGGCCAGCCGCTCGGCGCGATCGGGAGCTTGAGCGCGCGTCGCGCCGCGCGATCGCGCGGGGGGCCGGGGGAGCGCGCCCACGCGAGGGCGGCGACGCCGGCGGCGCCGGCGAGACCGAGGACGAGCTTCCTTCGCGAGATCACCGCGGCTCCGCTAGCTATCAAAGGCGGAGCGCGGCGTCAGGTTCTCGGCAAACCAGCGCGGAGGAGGTGGCCGGCGTCCGGCGTGCCGATCGACACCCCGAGATCGCCCGGGGCGTCTGCGCGATCGTGCCCCGGCGCGGCCCTCGGCGGCTCGGCCGGAGCCGCCGCTACGGGGCCGGCGTGTAGCAGACCTCGAGCTTCGGCCGGAGGGCGACGTTCACTTGCTCGCTCGACCGGATGTCGGTCCGGCCGTTCGGATCCTGGAGCGCGAGGCCGTGGTTCGGCTGGGCTCCATCCACCCAGGTCTGGACGAGGGCCGCCACGTCGGCGGCCGCGACGGCGTCCGCGGCGACCGTGGGGATCGTCGCCTCGACGGCCGCGTCGTACCCGGGGAAGTTGCCGGCGTGGAGGGTCGACTCCTGCCAGGGGCCGTTCACGCGGTGCACCTCGATGACGCCGGCGCTCGCCTTCCACGGGTGGGAGAGCGAGAGGGTCGCGGATTCGACGTCGGATCCCGCCGGGATGAACGACAGATCGAAGGCCAGCACGCCCGTTTGCACGCCCTCCGGCAGCGTGTTCAAGACGATGTACGGGTAGTCGCCGTACGGCCACGAGACCCCGGGCTGGACATGCGCATCCCGCACGGCCCCGTACGTGCCGCGCTGCACGACGGCGCACTGGGGCTCGGACGGGGCGTCGCAGGCGTCGCCGATGTCGTCGTCGTCGGCGTCGGCCTGGGAGGGGTTGGGCACCGCCGGGCAGTTGTCGCACGAGTCGAAGACGCCGTCGTGATCCGTATCGGCGGCGACCACGGTGACGTGATCGAGGAGCGTCCCCAGGCCGTCCGAGATGCCCAGATCGTTGAACTGGAGCCGCGTCGTCGTGCCGGAGGCCACGACGGTATAGGTGTAATAGACCCACGCGGTGCTGGCGGTCGTGAGCGTGGCGACCGGCTGGCCGCCCCAGGTGACGCCGAGGATGTTATGGCTCGCGTTCGTGCCCGGGCGCGCGGCGAAGGCGAACCGGAGCTCGTAGGTCGCGCCCGGGATGGTCGTGAGGTTCTGGTAGATGCCGCTCGAGCTCTGGGCGTCCAGCTCGGCGTGCTGGCTTCCCTGCGCGGGGTTCATGCCGTTCGTGTGGTCATGGACCTGGATCTGACCAAAGGCAGCCTGCCAGCCGGAAATCGAGCTGTACACCGACGAATTGCCGGACGAGACGTTCGGCGATTCGAAGCTGCCGTTCGTGACGATGTTCCCGGAGGGCAGCACCGAGCAGGCGACGAGCGCCGCCGCGCCCTCGCCGATGGCGGCGTCGTTATCCTCCTGCGGCTCGGCTGCCGCCATGCAGCCGGAGATCATCCAGGCGAGCGCGAACGCAGAGAAGATCGACGGATAGGCGGTTTTCATGAGAGAGCTCCTCGTTGGGGCGCCCGCAAAACGGCGCCGCGACGTGCGGCGAACTGCCGCACGTCATAGATTAGAAAATGTATTTACCAAGCGTGGGCGATGCTGATAAACTGTTGCGTTTGCGCGCGAAGCGCGGACCGCATAAGTCGTTATTCGTCAACCAGCGCGCGCGGCATGAAGGTACGGCGGCACGGCCGTCACGAGGCGTTCGCCTCCCGGATCGTGGCCGACCTCGAGCTTCGTCGCCCCGGGAGGACCTCGCCCACCCCGAGGCGGATGAGGGCCGCCGGCGGGGCGATCGACGCGCGGAGTCGGACGAGCGCGATCACGAGATGTTCTTGAAGCTGTTAGCCGTAGCGCTGTCTCGTTATATCATGAAATGGGCGCACGGGTCATCAGCGTTCATGCGCAACGAGACCCGCTCACCCCTCGCCCGGGCTCCGCGTCCGGAGCGGCCAGAGCAGCCCGAGGAAGGCGACCGAGAGCGCGGTCCCCAGGGCGAACAGCCCTGCATAACCGAGCCGCTGGGCGAGGGCGCCCGACAGCCACACCGCGGGCGATTTCCCGAGGACCTCGACGCTGGCCAGGAGCGTGTAGTGCGTCGCGCCGACCGATCGCCGCACGCGCGACATCATGAAGGCGAACACCGCGGTCGTGAGGGCCCCGCCGAAGAGGTGCTCGGCCACGGTCACGGCGATGACGGCCTCGGCGGCCGGTGGGCCCGACGCGGCGAGGGCCCACTCGCCGGCCATCGCGGCGGATCGGAGCGCCGAGGTCACCCCGACGGCGACGAGCAGCGGCAGGCGCTGCGCGAGGAGGCCCCCCGCGAGCGAGCCGGCGATCGAGGCGACCAGACCGTAGGTGCCCACCCAGAGGCCGATCCGGTGCGGCGGGAAGCCCGCGTCGACGAGGAACGGCTTGAACATCATGTCGACCATCGCCTCGCCGAGCTTGTAGGTCCCGAGGAACGCGACGACCCGGAGCGCGCCCGGCGCCCGCAGGGCGACGGCGACGGTCGCGAGCACCTCGCGCACCGAGCGGCGATCGCGCGCCTCGATCTCGCTCGCCGGCGGCTCGCGCAGCGCGAGCGAGGCGAGGGCCGAGAGGAAGACGAGCGCCGCCATCGCGCCGAACTGGCCGCGCCAGCCGATCCAGGCGCTCGCCCACACGAGCAGCCCGCCGGCGACGAGCATCCCGACCTTGTAGCCGACCACCTGCGCGGCGTTCGCGAGGCCGAGCTCGCCGCGCCCGAGCAGGTCGATCGCGAGCCCATCGACCGCGATGTCCTGGGTGGCTGCGAGCAGGTTCATCAGGAAGACGAGCGCGAGCAGGGCGCCGAGGTGGCGCGACGGCGGCACGAACGCGGCGGCCGCGCACGTGAGCGCGAGCAGCGCCCCGAGCGGCAGGATCCACGAGCGGCGCCGGCCGATCCGCTCCCATCCGAAGCGGTCGACGAGCGGCGCCCAGAGCGCCTTGGCCACCCAGGGAAGCGCGAGCGCCCCCGAGAAGCCCACGGCGGAGAGCGAGACGCCGCTCGCCCGCAGGAAGATGGGGAGCGCCGTCGCCTGGAATCCGAAGGGGATCCCCTGCGCGAAGTACAGCGCGGCGAGGGCGGCGATGTTGCCGGCGCGCGTTCGGTCTGCCACGAGCCGGAATCGTAACCGAGCGGTCGAACCCCGGTCGCTCGAAACACGGACACTGGCGCGTCGATGGAGATGACGAGGACGAGGACCAAGCCGCGCGGGCTCACCCCGCCGCTCGACCGCGGGAGCGCGCGCCGATGATCGCCGACACCTTCTCTCCGCGGTCGCTCGCGCCGTCCGGCGCCGTCCGGGTGCGGTGGCTGGGCGCCGCGGGGTTCGCCGTGGAGCACGCCGGCGCGGTCGTGCTCATCGATCCTTATCTCACGCGCGCCTCGCTCCGCCGTTGCGTGCTCGGCCGGCTCGTCCCCGACGTCGCCGCGGTCGCGCGCCACGCGCCGCGCGCGGACGCGATCATCGCCGGCCACACCCATTTCGATCACGCGCTCGACATCCCGGCGATCGCGCTCCGCACGGGGGCCACCGTCTTCGGCTCCCGCTCCGCGGTGTCGCTGTGCCGCGCCTCCGGCGTCCCTCCATCGCGCGCGCGCGACGTCGAGCGCGCGCCGGGCGGCGAGCCGGTCGTCGCCGAGGTCGGCCCGTTCCGGCTGCGATTCCTGCCGAGCGCCCACTCCCGCCTGATGTTCGGCCGCGTCGCCTTCCCTGGCGACATCTCCGATTGCGACCAGATCCCGCTCCGGGCCGAGCGCTACCGGTGTGGCGCTGTCTTCGCGGTGGAGATCCGGGTCGCGGGCCGGCTCATCGTCCACCTGGGCAGCGCGGAGCTCGTCGAGGCGAGCCTCGACTGCCGGGAGCCCGACCTGCTCCTGCTCTGCGTGGCCGGCTGGACCGCCTCACGCGCCTTCCCCGAGCGCGTCGCGCGCGCCCTGTCGCCGCGCGCGGTGCTCTTCTCCCACTGGGACAACTTCTTTCTTCCGCTGGATCGCCCCGCCGTCGCGCTCCCCGCGATGCAGGGGGAGCGCCTCGCAGAGCGCCTGGGCCGCGCGTCGCGCGACGTGAAGATGGGCGTGCTGCCGCTGCTGGGTGAGGTGTGGATATAGCTGGAAGGGAACGAGAGGGTGCCAAGCTCATGCTGGGATGATGGGCGAGCCCGGATCTGCGGCGACCGCATGCGCAAGGTGTGAACGCTGCCGCGGCTGGCAGATCCCTGGATAAAGAGTAGATCAACCTCATGACCGATGATGAACGGCCTGATGTCGACGATATAGTAGATGAGCTCGACTGGGCGTATCATGCCGAGCTCTTCGCGGTCGGCTATATCCACGTCCTCACGCGCGCAATCGAACGCGGCGATCTCGATCCAGGGATTTGTCCGACTGCCTGGGAGAACACCATGAACGCCGTCGAGCTTGCGATGATGGACCATGTGGACGGACGTATGCAGGGACCCACGACCATCACGGTGGAAGATGTCGATCGGATGCGTCGGCTCCACGCGCTAGGCGCCGCAGCGCTATCCGGCGGTGAGCGGCCACCCGAGCTGCGCCAGCTCGCCTTCGCCTGCGCTGAATCGCTGTTCGGTGCCAACTGGCGTCGTCTCGCGCGAGAGGCGGAGCTCACCCTCCACGCTTTCCTTCAGGGCCTTCCCCCCTCGTAACGACACAGCTTGAGTCCACCCGTGACGAATTTGCACACATCGCCATTGGAGTAGTAATACCAGCAACTGCTGACTATTGCGACCTTTCTGCACTGGATCAGATCTCCCGCTCCGATATCGCCTTTGTACGGATGCCGCAGCCTCGCTGCGCACGAGATGCCGCCCTCCGCGCACCGCATCATGCATGCCATACCGTCTTCGGATTTGGGACAGCGGATGATGTTCAGCACCCCATTCGCATCTGTTGCCTCATCCGGACGACTTTCTGTCAGGGCCGTTTCGATCTCCGCCGATTCGCTCGGCTGCGAGCTCTCGCCCGACTCCGGAGTCACCTCGGATGATGACGCCAACAGGCATGAGGCGATGCAGCATAGAAGTGATGGGACACATATTCCTGTGGCGACGAAACGGTTGACGCCCATGACGAGCGACGCAATGCGAGCGGCGGGCCATCCGAAGTGGGTGTGCCCCTACCAAGGTGCGACTCCGCTTCCCTGAGCGCGCGGTGCGCACGGTTGCGGCGGGATGGATCCGCACGCAGGCGCGCCGAACACGGGTCCGGGTGGCAGCGGTGGGCGTTGCCCGTGTCCTCCGTGTACTTCATCTCCTCGTGCTCCTTGCCAGTGCAGCGCTCGATCGACGGCCGATGCTCAGCGAACCGCTCACCCCGGGCACGCCGCGTCGCACGCCTTGCCGCCGCAGTCCACGCCCAGCTCGTCGCCGTTCTCCACGCCGTCCTTGCAGGAGGGCGGCTCGCAGGCGCCGGCCCAGCAGACGCCGCTGGCGCAGTCCTCGCCAGATTCGCAGCCTCTGCCGTTGGGGCAGCGGCGGGGGCATCTCCCGCTGCAGTCCACGCCGGTCTCGTCGCCGTTCTTCACCCCGTCGTCGCACGTCGGCGCCTTGCAGTGCGCCATCGCGCAGACCTTGGACTCACAGTCTGTCCCCGAGCCGCAGTTCTCCCCGACGTTGCAGGGCTTGCACGGTCCACCGCAATCTTCGGCGGTCTCTCCGCGGCCGGCATCGAACACCATGTTGACGCAGTGGGCCGGCACGCAGAACACCCCGTCACAGGCCAGCCCCGCAGCGCAGTGCAGCGTTGGATCCTCGGCGAGGCACTCCACGCACCGCCCCTCATGGCACCTCCCGGCGCCCGAGATCGGGCAGATCACGCCGTCGAACAGCGCGTTCAGCGGCCGGTCGTAATCGCAGAGATCGTTCGTGCACTGGTTGCCGTCGTTGTACACGTCGTACGCAGGCACGCTGACCACGATCCCTTCCTCCGTGCACTCGTCCTGCTTGCAGTCGCCGCGGAGCTGCGAGGCCAGGCGACCCGCCTTGATCTCGAGCTCGCACTTCCCCTCCACGCACCGCCCCGCGCCGCACCGCGGATCCGGCGGCCCCGGGCACTTCGCGTCGCTCTCGCACCGCTCCGACGGATCGACAACGCCCGAGCACTCCGCCGTCCCCTCCGCGCACTCTTCGCAGGGCCGGCACATCTGAAAGCAGTCCGGCGCCTCCTCGCCGCGCGCGCAACAGACCACCTTGCCCGGCTCGGCGCACTCGCAGCGCTCGTTGATGCAGACCGTGCCCGGCGCCGTCTGACCGTCCGATTGACAGTCGTTCGTTGTCGCGCAGTCGCCCCCCACATACGGCTCGCCGCCGCAGGCGAAAGGAAGCGGCAAGACCGTGAGAAAAAAAAGTCCCACGGCACAAAGCTTGACAGAGCTCATCGTGCGTCCAGTCCTCCGGCACAAGGCTGGGTTGACCGGCACCCCGGCGGCCCCAATCCGCCGAAGTGCCGTTGGCCTGATCCTCGAACGGGCCCACTATGCCGCGCTCGGCCCGCGGCGGTCACGCAAGTTTTCGCCAGTGCGTGCGCCGCAGGCGCCGATTTCCGGTCAGCGCCAATCGTGCAGGATCGATGTCGATTTCGTGGTCAGAAGACGCCGGATACCGTAAAGCCTTCCAAAGACACCCTGACCTCGGCCTGGCCACGCGGGTAGAACGTGTACCCGAGCGTGGCGGCCAGGACGGCGCCGCCGGTGATCACGCCGGCGACGCCGATCGCCCGGAAGGTGCGCATGTCGTCGCGGGCCGAGGCGGCGTGCTGGCACACTGGCCCGCTCAGGCGAAAGCAGCCGTTCGGGCCCGCGGCCCGGGCGGAGGCGAGGATGGCCTCCTCGCGCTTCTCCGCGCCGACGAGCATCACGCCGCCGAGCGCCGCGAACGAGGCGGCCAGCCCGATGCCGCCGACGACGATGGCTGTGCTCGGCCCCGGGCGGGCCGGTGGCGGCGCCGCGGGGCCCGCGGGCGCCGCGCGCGGCGCCTCCGGCTCGGGGCGCTGCGGTGCGGGCGGGGAGAAGGTCAATCTCACCTCCCGTGTCTCGCCGCGCGGGACGTCGACCTCGGCCGTGGCCGTCCTGCCGTCCAGCGCCGCGCGCACGACGCGGCGCCCGGGCTCGACGGGAATGGGCTTGTCGCCCTCGATCTCGGCCGGCGCGCCGTCGATCGTGACCGTCGCGCCCGCAGGCGCGACGATGCGGAGCTCGCCGGCGAGCTGGCGCGCGCGGGCGAGGTCGACCAGCCGCGACTCGTGGAGCGCCCGTTCGTCGGGGGTCCTCGGCGCGCGCATGATCTCCTTGCAGAGCGACAGCCAGCGCACGGCGGCAGGCATGTCACCGATCCGGAACGACAGCGCGCCGATGTTGCAGGCCGCCACCTGGGAGCGCTCGAGCTTCCACACCGCCATCCACAGATCGCGCGCGTCGGCGAGGCGCCCCTCGTCCACGGCGGTGTGCGCCTGCGTGACGAGCCGGTCCCGGGCGCCGGACGGAGGCGCGGCCATGACGCCTGCCGATGTCGAGAGGAGCGCGACGGCCAGCGCCGACGCGACGGCATGACGGATGTTCCTGTGCATGGGAATACCCCTTTCGCCCCGGGCGAGAGCTCGCGCGAGCGCCCTCGATCCGACCTCCGGGGTACGCTCACGTACCAGAAGGAAGGCGGGCGTGGAAGCAGCGGAGACGCACAGACGGGTCTGCCGTCCACTCGCCCTGATCCCACATCAACCCGTGCGGCGATTCACCTGTTCGAGGGAGTTCGATTCCGCAAGATACACCATCACGCCATGAGAAATTCGCACAGAAATCGGCAATGCGACTTCCGGCCCCGACAACGCGCCTCGCCGACCGCGAACTTCCTGACTCCCCGCCCGTCTCCCCTCACGTCCCCGCCCTCAGGAACGCCGCCTTGATCCGCTTCTTCCCCCACCCCGAGAACTTCACGGTGACGATCGGATCCGCCCCCGGATCCACGCTCTCCACCACGCCCGGCCCGAACCGCTCGTGGAACACCCGCATCCCGCGCCGCAGCGCGAGCCCCTCGCCGCCCTCGCCGCCCGCATCGACCGCCTCCCGCTCCACGTACCGCTCGCCCGGCGCCCGCTCGGCGCGATCCACGTCGCGCGCGGGCGCCCTCGCCGGCTCGCCCTCCCGCGGGAACCGCGACCACGCGAGCCGCTCCTCGGCCTGCGCCGCGGGCCTCCGCTCGCGGCCCTCCCACGAGCCCCGGCCCTCCCACGAGCGCTCCCCCGATCCGCCGAACCTCCCCGCCGAGGCCCCGTACCCGCCGCCGCCGCCCACCACGTCCATCCGGCGCTGCGCCATCATGCTGGTCGGCGTCGCCATCGGGCGCACCGACGCGGGCGGGAGATCCGCGAGGAAGCGGCTCGGCAGGCAGTAACGCGTCTGGCCGAAGATCGCCCGCCGCGCCGCGTGCGTGATCCAGAGCCGCTGCCGCGCCCGCGTGATCGCGACATAAGCCAGCCGGCGCTCCTCCTCGATATCGCCCTTCCGGTTCGGGTCCTGGCTCCGGAACGGGAACAGGTCCTCCTCCATGCCCGTCAGGAACACCGCGTGGAACTCCAGCCCCTTCGCGGCGTGGATCGTCATCATCGCGACCTTCGGCATGTCGACGAGCGCGTCCGCGTCCGACACAAGGCTCACGCGCTCGAGGTAGCCCGACAGCGTCGCGTCCTCCCCCGCGGCGATCGCCTCCTGCTCGTAGTCCACGATCGACTGCACGAGCTCGCGCAGGTTCTGGAGCCGCGCCTCCGACTCGACGCTGTCGTCCTGCTCGAGCATCCTCGCGTAGCCCGACCGCGCGAGCACCTCCTCCGCGAGCTCGCTCGGCGACAGGCGCGGCATCTCCGCCATGAGCCCCTGCATCAGGTCGCGGAAGCCGAGCAGGCTGCGCTTCGCCGCCGAGGCGAGCGGCTCGAGCCGGCCCGTCGGCAGCGCCGACCGCGGCACCGCCGACGGCGGCACCGCGCCGCCCACGAGCGGCTCGATCGCCTCGTAGAGCGACACGCCGAGCGCGTCGGCCGCCTGGATCAGCTTGTCGACCGTGCTCTGGCCGATCTTGCGCGCAGGCACGTTGATGATGCGATTGAGATCCACGTCGCTGCGGGGATTGACCACCACCCGCAGGTACGAGAGCAGGTTCTTCACCTCCGCCCGCTCGAAGAAGCGCGTGCCGCCGATGATCTGGTACGGGATGCGCGCCTCGCGCAGCACCTCCTCGAGCACGCGCGACTGCGCGTGGATCCGGTAGAACACCGCGATCTCGTTCGGCGACACGCCCTGCGCGATCAGCTCGCGGACGCACTCGACCACCCACGCCGCCTCGTCGTGCTCGCTGTCGGCGGCCACCACGTCGATCTGCGCGCCGTCCTGGTTCGACGTCCACAGCTCCTTCGGCTCGCGATCCGACGCGTGGCGGATCACGCCGAGCGCGCCGCGCACGACGTGCCCGACCGAGCGGTAGTTCTGCTCCAGCTTCACCACGGTCGCGTGCGGGAAGTCGCGCCGGAAGCCGCGCACGATCCGCACGTCCGCCCCGCGCCAGCGGTAGATGCTCTGGTCGTCGTCGCCGACAACGCAGAGGTTGTCGTGGCTCTTGCAGAACGAGCGGACGAGCCGGTACTGCACCTGGTTCACGTCCTGGAACTCGTCGACGAGCACGTGGCGGAAGCGCCCCCGGAGATCCTCGCCGGCGAGGCTCGCCGGGTCCTCCGCGAGCCGCAGCACCGAGAGCAGGAGGTCGTCGAAGTCCACCGCGTTCGCCGCCTTGAGGTGCCGCTCGTACGCCGCGAAGCACCGCGCGATCGCGTCGTCGAAGTAGCCGTTCCGCTCGAACTCGCCGGGCCCCCGCCCCTCCTGCTTCTCGGCGTGGATGCGCGACAGCACCTGGCGCGGCGGATAGCGCCGATCGTCGAGGTTGAGCTCCTTCAGCACCCGGTTCATGACCGCGCGCTGGTCGTCGTCGTCGTAGATGACGAAGTTCTTCTCGAGCCCGGCCGCTTCGTGGTGCCGCCGCAGGAGGCGCGCGCACACCGCGTGGAAGGTGCCCACCCACAGGTCCTTCACGATGTCGGCCCCGATGAGCCCCTCCAGACGGCGCTTCATCTCGGACGCCGCCTTGTTCGTGAACGTCACCGCGAGGATCCGGTAGGGCGGAACACGGTGCGTCACGATGAGGTTCGCGATCCGGTACACGATGACGCGCGTCTTGCCGCTGCCCGCGCCGGCGAAGATGAGGAGCGGCCCCTCGGCGTGGCGGGCCGCGCGCGCCTGCGGCTCGTTCAGCTCCTCGTAAGGAAGGCCTGGCTCGGGCGGCGGAGGGGGGTAGGCGTCGGGTGCGGCGAAACGGTCCACACGGCGTCGCTAGCACGGCCTCCGCCCGAGCGGGAGCCCGCCCAGCCCACAGACCGCCGCCACGCTTCCCCGCTTTTTCCGCCGCAAACCCGGCGCGCTGGCCGTAACCTCGCACGCGCATGCGCCCCCGGCAGAGCACCGGGGGAGACGCGGCCGGGACGAGCGGCACAGGAGAGACCATGCGCATCGCGCTGACGCACAACCTGAAGATCACGGGATCCGCCGAGGAAGCAGAGTTCGACAGCCCGGAGACGATCGCCGCCATCGCCGGCGCGCTCGAGCGGGCAGGGCACGAGGTGGAGCGCATCGAGGTCAGCGGCCCCGCGTCCCGGGTCCTCGCCCGGCTCGAGGCGCTCCAGCCGGATCTCATCTTCAACACGGCCGAGGGCCACAAGGGCAAGACGCGCGAGGCGTTCTACCCGTCGCTCTTCGACGAGCTCGGCATCCCGTACACGGGCTCCGACGCCTACGCGCTGAACGTCGCGCTCGACAAGTCGCTCACGAAGCGCGTCCTCGCGAGCTACGGCGTCGCCACCCCGCGCGCCCGCCTCGTCAACCGCACCACGCTGGAGAGCGGCGCGCTCGACGACGTGAGCTTCCCCGTCATCGTGAAGCCGAACTTCGAGGGCTCCTCGAAGGGGATCTACCGGGAGTGGAGCGTCTGCGAGGACGCGTACCACCTCGCCGAGGTGGTCGAGCGGCAGCTCGCGCGCTTCGAGGCGGGGCTGCTCGTCGAGCACTACGTCGCCGGCATCGACGTCGCGTGCTCCTTCGTCGACGGCCTCAAGGAGGCGGGCGGCGCGCGCCCGAACGGCGCCGGCGTCCCCGAGGGGGTGCTCACGCCCGTCGAGTTCGTGATCGATCCCCAGGTGCCGGGCAGCTACAACGTCTACGACTTCAACCTGAAGCACGCGAAGCCCGAGCACGTCACCCGCCGGCCCGCGCAGCTCCCCCCGCAGACCATCGAGCGCATCCGGTCGCTCACCGCGCGCGTCGTGCGCGCGCTCGACCTCAAGGACCACGCCCGCTGCGAGTTCCGGGTCACGCCGTCGTCCTCGCGCAACCAGGGCCACGACGTGCACTTCCTCGAGGTCGACGGGCTGCCCACGCTCCAGCCGGGCGCCAGCGTGTTCGTGGCCGCCGCGCAGCGCGGCGTCGATTTCGACGGCGTGATCCGGGCCATCGTCCGGAGCGCCTGCCAGCGGCGCGGGCTCCTGCCGCTCCTGGAGAGCAACGCGCCGCGCCGGGCGAAGCGGACCTCGCTCCGCGTCGGCTTCACCTACAACATGAAGCGGGGCGAGCCGGCCGCGGCGGAGGGAGGCTCGACCGGCAAGCCGGGCGCCGGCACCGCGTACGACTCCGAGGCCGAGTTCGACTCGCCGCGCACCATCCAGGCGATCGCGAACGCCATCGAGAGCTACGGCCACACCGTGGTCTCGCTCGAGGCGACCCCGGATCTGCCGCGCGCGCTCACCGCCGCGGGGGTCGACGTCGTCTTCAACATCGCCGAGGGGCTCCGCGGCCGCGGCCGCGAGGCGCAGGTGCCCGCGCTCTGCGAGCTGCTCGGCATCCCCTACAGCGGCTCGGACGCGACCACGCTCTCGCTCGCGCTCGACAAGGGCCTCACCAAGCAGATCCTGCGGGCCGCCGGCATCGAGACGGCCGAGTGGCAGGTGGTCACGACCGGGCGCGAGAAGCTGAAGCCGTTCCGCTACCCGGTGATCGTGAAGCCCAACGCCGAGGGCACCTCGAAGGGGATCACCTCCGCGTCCGTCGTCAAGGACGAGGCCGCGGCGCGCGCGGCGGCGAAGCAGCTCGTCGATCGCTACCACCAGCCGGCGCTCATCGAGGAGTACATCGCGGGGCGCGAGTTCACCGTGGGCCTGCTCGGCGAGCGGCGCCCGAAGGTGCTGCCGCCCATGGAGGTCGTCTTCGTCGACCCGCCCACCTACCCCGTCTACGGCTACGAGGAGAAGCAGACGGACACGCCGCGCGTGCGATTCCAGTGCCCGGCGCAGGTCACGCCGTCCGAGCTCCGCCGCATCGAGAAGGTCGTGCGCGACACGTTCGCGGCGCTCGGCTGCCGCGACGTTGCCAGGGTGGATCTGCGCATGGCAAAGGATGGCAGGGTGTACGTGATCGAGATCAACCCCCTGCCCGGCCTGACGCCCGACTTCAGCGACCTCTGCGTGATCGCGAAGGTGGCGGGGATGGATTACCGGTCGCTGATCGGCGAGATCATGGCCGGCTGCCTCAAGCGCCACCGCGAGGCCCGCGCCGCCTCGCCGCAGTCAGCCCTCGTCGCGGCGCCCGCGGCCGGCGCGTCGGCCGGCTCCACCGCGGCCCCGGCCGCCGCGCCGCCCACCGGCGCAGCGGGCGCCACCGGCGCCACGGGCGCGGCCGAGCCGGCCTCCCAGCCCGCGCCGGACGCTGCGCTCGCCGGGTCCGTGTCGCTCGCCGCGGAGCTCGCCCCCCTCCCCCCCGCGAGCCGGGAGGTCGCTGGCCCGTGAGCGCGCCCTCGGCCCCGATCCGGCGCCCTCGGCTGCGCGACCTCGGCGTCGCGATCGGCCGCTTTCCCACCGGGCCCGAGAACGCGATCACGGACGTCGCCGGGGTGCGCGTCCACCACGTGACCAAGATCGAGGGCCAGGGCGAGCTCGTCCCCGGCATCGGCCCGGTGCGCACGGGCGTGACCGCGGTGATGCCGGCCGACGGCGATCTGTTCCTCGATCGGGTGTTCGCCGCCAGCTACGTGCTGAACGGCGCCGGCGAGGTGACCGGCCTCTCGCAGATCAACGAGTGGGGCCTGTGCGAGACCCCGATCCTGCTCTGCAGCACGCTCTGCGTCGGCCGCGTCCTCGACGCGACCGTCGCGTGGCTCTTGCATCGCCACCCGCAGATCGGCAAGGAGTACGACGTCGTGATCCCTGTCGTCGCCGAGTGCGACGACAGCTTCCTCAACGACACCGTGGGGCGGCACGTCGCGCAGGCCGACGTCGAGGAGGCGATCGACAACGTGCGCGGCGGCGCCGTGGCCGAGGGGTGCGTCGGCGCCGGCACCGGCATGCAGACCTTCCACTTCGCGGGCGGGATCGGCACCTCGAGCCGCTGCGTGCCGGTCGGCGGGGTCGACGCCATGGTCGGCGCGCTCGTGCTCTCGAACTTCGGCGACCGCGAGCTGCTCCGCGTCGATGGCGTCCCGGTGGGCCGGCTCATCAGCGACCGCTTCGCCCACGTCCCGCGGCGGGGCCCTGCCGGCTCGATCATCGTGCTGGTCGCGACCGACGCCCCCCTCATCCACCGTCAGCTCGCGCGCGTGTCGCGGCGCGCCGCGCTGGCGATCGGCCGGACCGGCGGGTACGCGGCCAACAACTCCGGCGAGATCGTCCTCACCTGGAGCACCGCGAACCGGGTGCCGCGCGTCGCCATGGAGCAGTGGAGCGCGCCTCGATCGAGCCGCTCGCTCAGCGTGCACCCCCTCGCGCCCGGGCGTCACATGGCCGAGCTCGTCCTCGACACCGAGATCGACGGCCTCTACGAGGCCACCGTCGACGTGGTGGAGGAGGCGATCCTCAACGCCATGTGCGCGGGCGTCGACATGACCGGCCACAGCGGCCACCACGCCCCCGCCCTGCCGCTCGACGCCGTGGCCGAGGTCCTGAAGCGGTACCGGCCGCCGCACCCGTGCGATCCGCCGCCGCTGCGCTAGCGCACCAGCATCCGGCCAGGGATCCGGAGCGAGAATTCAACGCAAAGGCGCAAAGGCGCAAAGAAAAAAAACCAATAAATTCAGGCATTTTTGCGCCTTTGCGTCTTTGCGCCTTTGCGTTGAGCTCTCCCCCTTGCGAGGCAGAGCCCTGGCAGGACGGCTGACCCGAGGCAACCCGGCGCCGCCTGACGATCGGCTGCGCGGCGGACCGCTATTCCGGATCCCCGTGGAGGAGCCACTCGTGGGCGGCGTCCTCGTCCCAGAAGCGCCGGAGGACCTTGTCCGTGCCGCTCTCGCGCGCCACGCGGTTGAGCTGGAGCGCCACGATGTCGCTCTCGATGATCTCGGCGACGCGCATCACCCCGAGCTCCAGGCCGAACTCCTGGACGGCGCGGATCTTCTCCGCGACCTCGGGCGCCATCGGCCGGAAGCCGCGGACATCGGCCTTGATCTTGATCTCCCGGCCCTGCAGGCCCTCGCACGCCTTCCTCAGCTCGCTGACGAAGTTCTCCATCTCTTCGAGGCGGACACGACCCTCGAGGACGAAATCCACGATGGCGTGGATCCGGTCGACTTTGATCTCGAACACGTTGAGAGACCTCCTGCCAGTGCCCGAAGGGGCGGGATGGGGCCGCGCAATCATACCCCGGATTGCAGGAGGCGAGCCCCGGGATCGCGCCCCCCGGGCGGCCGCGATGCCGGCGGTCGGCCATGAGAGGCGCGCGCAGGGAGGCGGGAGACGGCGGCGCCCCGGCGCGGGGCGGACGGCGTACTTCCTGGAAACACGCCGCGCCGCCCGCGCCGCCCCCCGCTCATCCGCGGGGGGAGCGCGCCCGGCGCGGGGCGACGCGCCGGCGCGCGCGGCCCTTCACGCCGTGCGCGCCTCGGCGACGTGCGCCTTGCCCTGCCCGCGGCGCGCGGCGATCGCCTTCTCGTAGATGGTCGCGTACTGCGAGAGCAGCGTGGGCCATTGTCGTTCCTTGAGGATCCATTCGCGCGCGTTCTTGCCGACCTGCTCGAGGCGCGCCGGGTCCTTCAGCGCCTCGACGCACCGCCTCGTGAGGTCGGCGCTGTCGCCGGCCTTGAAGACGAACCCCGTCTCGCCATAGCGCACGAGCTCTCCCATCGCGGGGACGTCGCTCACCATCACGGGACGGGCCATGGCCATCGCCTCGAGGGGCTTCAGCGGCGTCGTGAGCGCGGTCGTCCGGGTCCGGATGCGCGGATACACGAGCAGGCTCGCCATCGCGTAGATGTTGAACACCTCGTCGTGCGGCACCCGCCCGGTGAACGTCACCTTGGACTCCACCCCTCTCTCGCGGGCGAACGCCTTGAGCTCCATCTCCTGGCCGCCGGCCCCGGTGATGACGACGTGCGCGTCCGGGATCTCCCGCGCGATGTCGCCGATCGCCGCGATGAGCGTCTGGAGCCCCTCGTACGGCTGGAACGTACCGACGTACCCGATGAGCCGCTTTCCGGCGAGCCCGAAGCGCTCCCAGGCGCCGGGCGGCGCCTCCCGCGGCGCGAACTTGTCCGAGTCGACGCCGTTGCCCACGACGTAGAGCGCGTCCGTGCTGCGCACCCGCGGCGCGACCGCGTTCTTCAGGCTCTCGCAGATCGTCACCGTCGCGTCAGCGTACTTGTAGACGATGCTCTCGAGGCCGGCCGCGATCTTGTAAGGCACCGAGTCCTCTGCGAATTTGCCTCGATCGACCGAGGCGTTCTCCCAGAGGTCGCGCACCTCGTAGACGAGCGGCAGCCGGAAGCGGCGCGCCGCCGCGAGCGCCGGCAGCCCGACCAGCATGGGCGAGTGCGCGTGCACGAGATCGGGCTGAAACTCCCGGATCGCGTCCTCGACGCGCGCCTCCAGCGCCCGCACGAGCGAGAGCTCCCGGACGACCGGCAGCTTCTTGCCGGACGGCTCGCGCGTCCGCCAGTAGGAGATGCCGCCGATCTCCTCCTTCAGCGCGTCCCCGGACCCCTGCTGCGCCGAGGTCACCACCGCCGGACGCATCCCGTGCTCGGCCTGATGCTTGATGATGTAGTCGCTGCGGATCGTGTACCCCGCAATGACAGGCAGCGACGTATGAAGAACATGAAGCACGCGCACGAATCACCGCCCTTCCTTGTGATGATGCGCCGCGCAGCCTACCCGAGGCCGCCGCGATCGTCACCAGGCACGTCCACCGCGCGTGACCCACACGTGATCGCGCGCGTCCTGCGTCGATCCCGCGCGCGGCCTGACCCCGACGACGCTCGCCGCGCGACGAGCGACCCGAGAGCCTAGCTCTCGGCTGCCCCGTTGCGGTACGCTCCGCCGCCCCATGACCCTCAAAATCGCGATCGTCGGCTGCGGCAAGATCGCCGACGGGCACATCGAAGAGATCCAGAAGATGCCGGAGCGGGCCCGGGTCGTCGCTGTCTGCGACCTAGAGCTCCTGATGGCCGAGCAGATCGCGGTGCGCTACGGCATCCCGAGCCACTACGACTCGTTCGACCGGATGCTCGACGTCGAGAAGCCCGACGTCGTCCACATCACCACCCCTCCGCAGTCCCACCTGTTCCTCGCGCGGCGCGCCATCGAGGCGGGCGCCCACGTCTACGTGGAGAAGCCGACCGCGCTGAACCTCTCGGACGTGCGGCGCCTCATCGAGCTCTGCACCGCCGCCGGGAAGAAGATGACGGTCGGCTGGGAGTACCAGTTCGATCCGCCGGCGGTCGAGATGCGGCGCCTCATCGGCGAGGGGGTGATCGGCGACCCCGTCCACGTGGAGAGCTGCTTCGGCTACAACCTCTCCGGCCCCTTCGGCGCGGCGCTCCTCGGCGACGGCTCGCACTGGGTCCACCGCCTCCCGGGCAAGCTGTTCCACAACAACATCGACCACCTGCTCAACAAGGTCGTCGAGTTCGTGGACGACGAGCAGCCGAAGGTCACCGCGACCGCCTACGCGCTCCGGGAGAAGCGCTTCGGCGACGCGCGCGACGACATGCTCGACGAGCTCCGCGTCACGGTGCAGGGCGCGCGCGTCAGCGCGTACGGGACCTTCTCGTCCCACGCGCGGCCGCCCGGGCACTTCCTCCGCGTCTACGGCACGAAGAACACGCTCCACGTCGACTTCACGAGCCGCACGGTCACGCTCGACGCGTCGCCGAAGCTGCCGAGCGCCATCGGCCGCGTCGTGCCCGCCTTTGATCAGGCCCTTTCCTATCTGCGCGAAGGGGGCAAGAACGTCGTGCGGTTCGCCCGCAGCGACTTCCACTTCTTCTCGGGGATGAACCGCCTGATCGGGCTCTTCTACGACAGCATCACCCGGGGCGCGGAGCTGCCGATCTCGTACCGGGACATGATCCGGGTCGCGTGGATGATGGATGAGATCTTCCGGCAGGTCCCGCAGGAGAAGGCGCGTACATGAAAGTCCTTGTCACTGGCTCGAACGGCTTCCTCGGGTCGGCCCTCGTCGACCGGCTGCTCGCCCACGGCGAGACCGACATCCGCTGCCTCGTCCGCCCGGCGAGCAACCGCGCGCGCCTCGAGGAGATCGAGCAGCGCCGGGGCGTCCCCCTCGAGGTCGTGGTGGGCTCCCTCGCCACGAAGGAGGCCGCCGATCGCGCGGTCGAGGGCGTGGACGTGGTCTACCACGTGGCCGCGGCCATGGGCGGCGCGCCCGCGGACATGTTCCTGAACACCGTGGTCGCCTCGAAGAACCTGCTCGAGGCGCTGGTCCACACCGGCCGATCGCCGCGGGTCATCCTCATCAGCTCCTTCGGCGTCTACGGCGTGGCCGACCTCCCGCGCGGGTACATCGTCGACGAGAACACCCCGCTCGAGTCGCGGCCCGCGCAGCGGGACCTCTACTCGCAGGCGAAGCTCCGGCAGGAGAAGCTGTTCTGGGAGTACCAGGCGCGCTACGGCTTCCCGCTCACGGTGCTCCGCCCCGGCGTCATCTACGGCCCGGGCGGCAACGCCTTCTCCGGCCGCGTCGGGATGAGCCTGTTCGGCGTGTTCCTGCACCTCGGCGGGCGCAACATCCTCCCGCTCTCGTACGTGGAGAACTGCGCCGAGGCGATCGCCATCGCCGGCCGGAGCGAGGTCGCGAAGGGGCAGGTCTACAACGTCCACGACGACGACCTGCCCACGGCCGACGTCTACCTCGCCCGCTACAAGCGCGAGGTGAAGCCGATCCGCTCGATCTCGGTGCCCTATGTCGCCCTCACCGGGATATCGAAGCTCGTGGAGCGCTATCACGCCTACTCGAAGGGGCAGCTCCCGGCCGTCTTCACCCCGTACAAGAGCTCGACCTCCTGGAAGGGGAACCGGTTCGACAACACCAAGCTGAAGGCGCTCGGCTGGAAGCAGCTCGTCCCCACGGAGGAGGGCCTGCAGCGCACGTTCGCGTATCTCCGGGAACGCGCGACATGACGCGCGGGCGGTCGCTCGCGCCGCTCGCGCTGGCGCTCGGCCTCGCGGGTCTCTTCGCCGGCTGCGACCGGCGGCAGACCCCGGGGCCCCCGGCGGTGCACAGCGGCGCGGGCGCGCAGCCCGGCGCGCAGCCCGGCGCGCAGCCCGGCGCCGAGGAGACGCAGTCCGGCGTCGCGGCCCTCGCGGTCGCGGCGCCGCGCTTCCAGGCGCCGCCCGCGCCGCCGGCCGCGCCGGTCAAGGGGCACCCGCGGCTCTGGGTGCGCGAGGCCGACCTGCCGAAGCTGCGCGCGCGCGCCACGCCGGCGAACCCCCTGTTCAAGGAGCTCGCGACCGTCACGGCCGAGGCCGTGGCGGCGATGGACAAGGGCCAGATCCCCTCCGAGGGCGACTGCGCCTTCAGCCGCGTCTACTGCGAGGCGCACGCCGAGCTGTTCGCCTTCATGTCGCTCATCTCGAGCGACGAGGCCGCCCGCAACGACTACGCCGCTCGCGCGCGCAAGATCCTCCTCTACATCGTCGAGCGCGTGAACAAGGGAGATCAGAGCGACCCCTTCAACCGCAGGTTCTCCACGGGCGACCGCGCCCGCTGGTCCGGCGAGTCGTTCGGCCTCACGGTCGACTGGATCTACGGGTACCTCTCGGCCGAGGACAAGGCGGCGATACGGCCCGTCTTCCTGCGCTGGGCCGAGGAGCAGCTCAGGTCGACGACGACGAGCCACGCCCACCCCGAGCCGATCGGCAAGCTGAACGACCCGGTGATGCTGAAGGAGCCGAGGAAGCGCCGGTACGCCGTGAACAACTACTTCACGTCGCACATGCGCAACCTCACGCTGATGTCGCTCGCGTTCGACGAGGCCGACGACCCGCCGGATCAGAAGCACAAGGGCGCCTACCCGCGGCTCCGGGACTACTTCGCCAACGTCGCCGGCGCGTGGCTCTACATGACCGACAGCGTCCTCCGGAACGACGCGCGCGGCGGCGTGCCGCCGGAGGGCTTCCAGTACGGCCCCGCGACGCTGGCCTACGTGAGCGAGACGCTCCTCGCCATCCAGACCGCGGGCGAGGCCGATCCGGCGAAGTGGGGCCCGCAGGTGCACCTCGACGGCAACCCCTTCTGGCACGAGTTCATCCCGGCCCACCTCCACAGCCTGAGCCCCGCCACGCCCCAGGGCCGCATCGGGCCGACCCACGAGGCCGCGTGGACGGGCGACGGCCAGCGCTACGAGTACACGGATCACATCGATCCGTTCGCGGCGCTCGGCCTCCACGCCCAGAACGGCGGCAACGCCGAGCGCCTGAACGCGCTCCGCTGGATGGCCATCCACTCGGGCCCCGGCGGCGCCGCGGGCCTCGCGCGGCGCGCCCGCTCCACGCTCGGCCAGGTGCACAAGCGGCACTCGATCCTGTACTTCCTGCTGCTCGACCCGGCGGTGACCCCGACCGACCCGCGCCCCTCGATCCCGCTCACGCACTACGGCGCCGGCCTCGGCCACGTGTTCGCGCGGACGAGCTGGGGGCCCGACGCGACGTGGCTCCACTACCAGCTCGGCTGGGAGCACATCGACCACCAGCACGGCGACGGCCTCAGCTTCGGCTTCTACCGCGGCGGCGAGTGGCTCACGAAGGAGCGCATCGGGTACGGCGCCTTCTTCGGCAACTCCGAGCAGCACAACACCCTCGCCGTCGAGAACGACCGGAACCGCCGCCACGACGACCCGAACCGCGGCGAGCTCTGGAAGCGCGGCTCCCAGTGGCCGCTCGTGCACACGCACGATCCCCGGGTGCTCGCGAAGAGCTTCGCGCAGGACCACGTCTACGTGCTCGGCGACGCGACCCCGCTCTACAACTCCGACTACGAGAACATCGGCGACGTGAAGCACGTCAGCCGCGCGCTCGTGTGGCTCAAGCCGGATCACCTCGTGATCTACGACCGCGCCGCGACGGGCAAGGAGGGGCGCTTCAAGCGCTTCTTCCTGCAGACGCCGAGCGTCGCGCAGGTCGCGGGGAACCTCGCGACCGTCACGACGCCGAAGGGGCAGAAGCTCTTCGTGACCGCGCTGCTGCCCGACAACCCCGTCGTCACGGCCGAGCCGTACAAGCCGACGGGCACCTGGGACACCAAGCCGGCCGAGTTCGAGTCGATGCTCGCGACCCTGCGGACCGAGCCGCCGTCCCCGATGCCGAGGGACGCGCGCTTCCTCCACGTGCTCCAGGGCGCCGCCGGCAAGGCGGCGGCGGACCCGGCGACGGTCGTGCGCACGAAGCAGGGCACGCCCTTCGCGGGCGCCGCGGTGAAGGGCACCCTGGTCCTGTTCCCGGTCGACCTCGGCGCCGTGTCCCAGGTCCAGTACACCGCGCCCGCCGGCGTGACGAGGCACCTCGTCACGGGGCTCACCCCCGGCGCCTCGTACGACGTGAGCAAGAAGCCCGGCAGCGGCGGCGACGAGATCACCATCCGCCCCGGCTCGGCCACCAAGGCCGACGAGGGCGGCGTCCTCTCCTTCTGAAACCGCCCCCGCGGGGCGCCGGCTTGTCCTCGGCGCGGCGCGCTGCGATAATTTAGGTTCCCCCGCCACGTCTTCTACGGAGATGTCATGAGCAAGAAGCTATTCGTCTCTGCCGGCGCGTTCGTCGTCGCGCTGGGCGCCCTGTTCATCCCTGTCGAGGGCAGCGCTCCCGCCGCGACGGGCCCCATCGCGAAGGCCGGCTCGCTCGATCTGTCCGGCTACTCGAGCGCCCGGCCTGACGCCCCGCTGGATCTGCTCTTCATCCACCACTCGGTCGGCGGCCAGATGCTCACGGATCCGGGCCCCGAGAAGGAGAAGGCCTCGTGCGTCTACGAGACGCACCCGAACGGCGGCGGGCTCAAGAAGAAGCTCACGGAGCAGGGCTACCGCGTCCACGAGGCCTCCTACGGCAGCGCGATCGGCGAGGACACCGACCTCTTCCACTGGGCGCCCAAGTTCCGCGACAGGATGGACAAGGTGCTCCGGGTCGCGATGAACGATCAGATGCACCCGGACGGCGTGGTGAACCGGATCGTCGTCTTCAAGTCCTGTTATCCCAACAACCGCTTTGTCGGCGAGGGCACCGCCCCTGGCAACCCCGCCGGCCCGGAGCTCACGGTCTGGAACGCGAAGGCCACGCTGGCGTCTCTCCTGCCCGAGCTCGCGAAGCGGAAGGACACGCTGTTCGTCTACGTCACCGCCCCCGCGAACGTCCTCAAGCGCTCGAAGGAGCCCGCCTGGAAGTGGACCGCGAAGCAGATCCTCGGCAAGCCCTCCGAGGCCCAGGTCCTGCAGCGCCAGGCCGACCACGCCCGCTCGTTCAACAACTGGGTCAAGTCGCCCGACGGCTGGCTCAGCACCTATCCGGAGAAGAACGTGGTCGTCTTCGACTACTACGACGTGCTCACGAACAGGGGCGAGTCCAACTTCTCGCAGTACGGCTCGGAGGGGGGCACCGACAACCACCCGTCGCGCGAGGGCAACGAGAAGGCGGCGGACGAGTTCGTGCCGTTCCTGAACCGGGCCGTGCGCCGCATGGGCCTCAGCACGTGACGCCGCGCGCCCGGCCTTCCCGCCTGGAGGAGCGAGCGCGACATGCTTGACGCGGGCCGCGATTCTCCGGAACGTCGCCCTCCACCCGAACCGCGTCTTCGCTGAGGACCCTCGACATGCTCGCGCTCCCCGGGGTCATCCTTCTCATCATCTTCATCTACGGCAGGCCGCAGGAGTGGGACGAGCGGTTCGAGAACCTGCCGTTCCTCTACCTGTGGCTCGGCCTCGCGTTCATGGGCATGGGCCTCGACCTCGCCCTGGGCAAGGTCCGGCTGAAGGCGACCCCGCAGCTCCGGTGGGCGATCGTCGTCTACCTCTGGTGCGTGCTCACGCTCGGCCTGCGGAACCCCGGCGAGTTCTCCGAGGGCTTCGTCTCGATCAGCGTGACGTTCGTGCTGTTCTTCCTCATCGGGCACAGCCCCGAGGGCTTCAAGGCCTTCCAGAAGCTCGCCGGCACCGTGCTCGTGATGGGCCTCTTCGTGGCGGGCGTCGCCATCCACCAGGGGTTCTCGTCGTTTCAGTGCCTCGCGATGACGCAGACCATCGGCGGCTCGCGCGGCGAGGCGGGCATCCCCGACGGCCGCGCCTGCGAGGCCCGCGTGGACTGCCGCGAGGGGCCGGGCGCCGATCCCGAGGCCGAGTACCTGTGCGAGCGCGTCGGCCTCTTCAAGACGTCGACGATCAACGGCCGCGTGCGCTGGCGCGGCGTGCTCCAGGATCCGAACGAGCTCGCGCTCACCTCGGGCATCGTGCTGCCGTTCAGCTTCGCGCTCTTCGAGCAGAAGCGATCGCTCGCGCGCGCGCTCCTGGTCCTCGCGTCGCTGCTCGTGATCGCGACCGCCATCATCCTCACGCAGTCGCGCGGCGGCCAGCTCGTCTTCGCGACGGTGCTCGGCGTCTACTTCGTGAAGAAGTACGGCGTCCGCGGCGCGATCTTCGGCGCCGTCTTCGCCGCGCCGCTCATGCTCCTCGGCGGCCGCGGCGGCGGCGAGGCGGAGGAGTCGGCGAACGAGCGCACGGAGATCCTCTCCGAGGGCCTCCTGATCTACCGGATGTTCCCGCTGATGGGCGCGGGCTACCGCCAGTTCACGGAGCACCACTGGCTCACGGCCCACAACGCCTACCTCCTCGCGCTCTCGGAGCTCGGCCCGCTCGGGATGTTCGCGTGGACCGCGATGATCTATCTCACGCTCAAGATCTCGCTGGTCGCGCTCAAGCGGTACGAGCACGGCGCCCACTTCGCGGTGATCCGCGCCTGGTCCATGGCGGTGATGGCCGGGTTCTGCGGGATGATGGTCGGGATCTTCTTCCTCTCGTTCACCTACCACTACGTGCTCTGGATCTACTTCGGCCTCGCCGGGGCGCTGTACTGCGCCATCAAGAGCGTCGACCCGAACTTCTCGATCCGCCTCGAGAAGCGCGACGTGTACCGGCTCATCCTGGCCGATCTCTTCCTGGTGCTCGTGATCTTCGTGCTGAGCAGGAGGGCTTAGCCCCGCCGGTCAGCGCCCCATCAGGGATCGCTGACGCGCGGGGCCGGCGCCGCCGCGAGGCGGGCGCCGGGGGCGCGGGGCGGCCGGCCTCCGGGCTCAGCGCCCGAGGCCGAGGACCATCACGAGCGGGGTCTTCAGGATGATCGACAGCTCCATCTGGAGGAACGTCGAGAGCTTCTCGAGCGACGCGGCGTACGCGAGGTCGAAGAGCAGCTTCATCCGCATGTCGTCGGCCTCGGCGCCCTCCGCCTCCTCGAGGCCGAACGGGTTGGTCAGCGTCGCCTCGAACGCCGCGACCTCGCTCTCCGCCGGGGCGCGCCCGCTGTAGCCCAGCGAGACCTGCGCCAGGCCCGTGATGCCCGGCTTGATGTCGCGCATGCGCTCCTCGAAGAACGGGATGGCGAGCGCGAGGTTCACGAGCAGCTCCGGCCGCTCGGGGCGCGGCCCCACGATGCTCATGTCGCCCATGAGCACGCTCCAGAACTGCGGGATCTCATCGAGCCGCGTCTTGCGCAGGAAGCGCCCGACGCGGGTGATGCGCGGGTCGTCCTGCTGGGCGAGCACGGGCCCGGTCATCTTCTCGGCGTCCACGCGCATGGAACGGAACTTGCGCATGTGAAACTCGACGAACCGCGGGTAGGCGACGCCGTCCCGTACTTCCGTGCCGATGAGCATCCCGGCACGGCGCTGCATGTAGAAGATCGGCCCGGGCGACTCGAGGTAGATGGCCGCGCCGATGAGAGGGTAGAGCGGGAGGGTCAGCGTGAGACCCACGAGCGAGCCCGCGATGTCGATCGCACGTTTCGCTACACGAACGCCAGGTGTCACTGTTTACCTTGTGGCTCCCATAGTTCAGAACGTGGTAGGGTACAAGCTCGGATGGAGGTTTGGGCGTGATCCGACTCCGAGTACCAGGTTCGTTGACCTATCGCCACCTCGCCCTCCGCGTGGTGGCGGCCGCTTGCAAGATGGCCGCGCCAGGGAGGGTCGAGGGCGGGTCGCCCGGCCTGAGCCAGGAGGATTTCGAGGCCCAGACCGTCTCGGCGTTCGGCGAGGCGTTCAACAACATCGCGATTCATGGATACCGCGCTGGCCCGCCGGGCGACGTCGACATCGAGATCGAGTCCGACGCGGACGGCATCGTCATCCGCCTGATGGACACGGGGTGCAGCTTCGATCCCGCGGCCATCGAGAACCCTCCCATCGACGACCTCCCCGAGTCCGGGATGGGGCTGTTCATCATCAAATCCTTCATGGATGAGGTCGACTACCATCCCGGCAGCCCGAATGTCCTCCGCCTGGTGAAGCGGCGGGAGGGCAGCTCGTGCATCGCCGGGGACGGCAGCGAAGGCAGCAGTGAACAAGAGGATTCCGATGTCGACTTCGCCGAGGCGACGGGGCATCGGACGAGCAGTTTCCGAATGCGGAGCGTCTCCCGATCGGGCGCAGCCCGCGCCGCTGGGGGAATCAAAATCCAATGAGCTATACGCGGACCGATAACGGCAATGAGACGGTCGTGCAGTTCGAGGGGACCCTCGACGCAGTGACCGCACCGGAGTTCAGGACGTTGGTTGACGAGCTGGTGGCCGAGAACCGCCAGAACATCACGCTCGAGCTCTCGTCGCTCCGGCTGATCGACAGCTCTGGCGTCGGCGTGATCGTCTCGCTGTTCAAGCGGGTGCGCGCGAACGGCGGCCAGGTGCGCATCGTGGGGCTGAGGGATCAGCCGCGCGCCATCTTCCGCCTGCTGCGCCTCGACCGGGTGTTCCCGACGTGACGTCTGGGGCGGCGTGCTCGCCGCCGACCTGGCCACAGCGGCAGCGCAGGCAAGGGCGGCGCGGCGTCGACGAAGGCGTCGCGCCGGCGCTGGACCGCGGCCACGCCTGTCCGCGAGCGTGGCGGGGCATGGAGTAGGCGCAGAGTAAGCGCAGAGACGCGGCGCACAGGGCCGCGTGCAACAAGCTGGCGCTCGGGCAGCACACGTCTACCATAGGCAGCCGTCTGCCGGACCGGGGTGGTTGCGCTCCGGGCCGAGCGGCGCAAGCCAACCTTCGAGGAGCGGGGACTAATGGACAACTGGAAGATGAACCAGCAGCCCGCCGGGCTTCCCCCGCCCCAGGAGCCGCTCGGGGCGCTTCCCGCTGATACGTCGGCGCGGCCTGCGGGCCCGCAGCCGCCCAGCATCAGCGCGATGATCAACCGGACCCTGGCGCACTGGTACGTGGCGGTGCTCGTGGCGCTCGCGGGGGTGGGCTTCACGGTGCTGGTCGTCCAGTCGAGGAAGCCCGCGTACCGCTCCGAGACCGTGATCTTCTACCGGGAGGGCGTGAAGGCGACGTACCTCGGGCCGGACGGCCCCGACCCGCTCCGCACCCTCTCCGCGCGGCTGAAGGAGACGCTGCTCGCGCGCTCCAACCTCGAGAAGGTCGTGACCGAGTTCAACCTCTTTCCCGACGTCCTCGAGAAGCGGGGCATGGTCGACGCGGTCGACCGGCTCCGCCTCAAGATCACCTTCAAGGCCCGCTCGACCGACACCTTCGCGATCTCGGCCGAAGGCGAGACGCGCGAGCAGGCGCAGGAGGTGACGCAGCGGCTCGCGGACATCCTCGTCGAGGAGACGACGCGGATGCGCAGGTCGCAGGCGAAGCTGACGAACGAGTTCCTCGACGCCGAGCTGAAGCGCGCGGAGCAGGACGTCGAGAAGGCAGAGGCCGAGCTCGCGGCGTTCCTGGCCCAGCACCCCGAGTTCGCCGCCGAGACGGCCGCGCCCGGCGGCGCGCAGACCGGCGCCGCCATCCGCGCGCAGCAGAGCCGCACCACCGGCGCCGACCCGACGCTGGAGGCCCTCGAGCGGCAGGTGCCCCGCCTGCGGGCCCGGCTCACCGGCAAGCCCGAGCAGGCGGCGCCGAGCTCCCCGGGGGGGGCGCCGTCCCCCGCCCTCGTCCGGCAGCGGGATCAGGCCGAGCAGGAGCTCGCGACCGCGCGGCGGGATCTCGCGGACAAGCAGTCCCGCTTCACCGAGCAGCACCCCGACGTCCGGGCCGCGGCGGCCCGCGTGAGCAACGCCGAGGCGGCGCTGCGGCGCGCCGAGGAGGCGCTCATCCTGCCGCCGCCGCCGGAGCCGATCGTGGAGGTCGCCGCGACCGACGAGGCCGAGAAGGCGAAGATCAAGTCCCAGCTCGCCGCGCTCGAGCGGGAGATCGCGGCGCGCAGGGGCGCGAAGAAGGGGAACGCGGCCGACGCGAGCGAGACGGCGAAGGCGATCATCAACACCGAGACGGAGTGGTCCCGGTTCAGCCGGGAGAAGGCGCGGGCGCAGCAGCGGCTCGCCGACCTCGAGGGCAAGTCGTTCCGCGCGGAGATGGCCGCGAGCTCGGAGCAGGGCGGCTACTCGGCGCAGATCGAGGTGCTCGACCCGGCGTACAGGCCGAGCGCGCCCTCGAGCCCCTCGCGGCTGATCCTTGCCATCGGCGGGCTCTTCATGTCCATTGCGGCCGGCATCGCGGCCGCCGCGGCGCGTGGCATCGTGTTCGACGATCGGGTTTACGACATGGAAGATATCGATCGCATGGCGCTCGCTCCGGTGCTCGTCATCGTGCCGGCCGCCACGCGCGCGTCCCGAGGCCGCCGTGGCTGAGACAGGCGGTGCTGAGCCGGGGAAGCCCCCGCCGGTCGCTTCTCTGGAGCGGGCGCTCGATCAGGTCTGCGACTTCCTGAGTCGCGCGGAGCAGACCGCGCGGGTCCGCGCCCTCGTCATCGAGGCGCGCCGGCTCCGCAACGTGGTCGGCAACTGGCGGTCGATCGCGCCGGATCCGGACGTGCGCGAGGAGATGATCGCCCGCGTCCTGCGCCTCGCGAACGACGCCGAGGACGTGGTCTCGGCGGAGCGCCCGAGCTCCAGCCACGAGGACCCAAACGCCGCGTTCGACTCGCCGACCATCCGCCAGGAGCTGCCGCCCTCGGGCCACGCGCAGCCGCCGCACGGGATGGGGCTACGCCTCGGCCCCGGCCCGATGCCGGGCGTCCATCCCGGCATGCAGCAGCCGGCGGCCCCCCGGGGGCCGTCGGCCGCGACGCTGTTCCTTGCGGGGGGTGCGCCCGCGGACCACGGCGGGCACCCGGGCCATGTGGCGGTGCACGGCGTGCACGCGCCGGCGCTGCCGCCCGGCCCCGAGCGGCCCGGCGTGCCCTCCGGGGTGACGCGCGTCATCGATCTGAGCGCCACGCTGAGCAGCCCTGGGCTCGTGTCCAGCGGCCCTGGCGCGTCGGGGCCGGTGCCGATCGAGCGCGTCATCGCGCCGCCGGCGCGCGATGTGGGGGTGCGCGACGCGCCGGCGCACCCGGCGGGGTCGCCGCCGCTCGAGCGCTCGTTCAGCGGGACGTTCCCCTCGCCCCCGTCGCTCGTCTTCGATCGCGTGGTGCCGCCCGCGGTGACGGTGCGCGAGGTGCCTCCGCCGCAGCCGCCGCCGCAGCAGCCGCCGCCCGAGAGGCCGCTGGAGCGCACGGGGACCAGCACGTTCGCCTCGCCGCCCTCGCTCATCTTCAACCGCGTGGTGTCGACCCCGGCGCACCACGCCGTGGACGCGAAGCTTCAGTCGCTCGACCCGACGTTCGAGGAGCCGCCGTCGCTCCACATCGAGCACATGCGCTCCCTGCCCTCAGGGCCGGAGACCGCCGGGCTCCTCCCGGAGGAGTCCCTCGGCGGCCCGGGCGAGATCACCGTGCGCCCGTTCCCGATGCCGGACGCCGTCGATCCGAACATCGTGATGGTCCACGCCCCGTACTCGCCGCAGGCGGACGCCTACCGCACGCTCCGGCGCAAGCTGCCGTCGGGCGTCGGGACCACGATCGCCGTGACCAGCGCGTCGCCGGGCGAGGGCAAGACGACCTGCGCCATCAACCTCGCGCTCGCGCTGCGCGAGACCGTCCGCGGGCGGATCCTCCTCGTCGAGGCGAACATCCGCAAGCCAGGCATCGCCAGGGCGCTGCGGTTCGACCCGCCGAGCTGCTTCTCGGAGCAGGTCCAGCGCCACGTCAGCAACCGGTACGCGCCCTGGGTCGTCGTCGAGCAGGCCGCGCCGGCGCCCGCCGTGGCGCCCAGCGACGACTCGGCCGAGTCGTCGGACCGGAACGGGCCGTCGGGCAGCAGGTCGCCCGACCCGAGGCTCACCCTCCAGACGCCCGTCCACATCCTGGCCGTCGATCCGAGCAAGGAGCGCCCGCCGATCCTCGACGCGGTGGCGTTCTCGAGCGCGATCGAGAGCCTCAAGCGCGCGGGCTACTCCTACATCATCATCGACACGCCGCCGGTGCTCGGCAGCATGGACGTGAACGTGATCGCCGACTCGGTGAGCGGCGTGGTCATGACGTCCCTGGTCAAGAAGTCGACCCGCAAGGCGATCCGCCAGGCCATCGAGCAGCTCCGGCCGGCGCCCATCCTCGGTGTCGTCCTGCTCGACGCCTGAGCGCTCGGCGCGCGGCCGGCGGCTTCCCGCGTCGAAAGGTGGGGGAGGCGTAGCCTCGCGCCGCCTCCATTGTTACCTTGCGGCCCTCATGCGCTCCGGACGAGGTATTGCGGTCGCGGCCTTCGGCTGCGCGATCCTCACCCATCACGACGCCCGAGCGCAGGACGCGTACCTCCAGGGCGTCTTCACCGGGTCGCTCGGCGTCACCGACAACGTGAGCTCCGCGGCCGAGCCGCCGGCCGGGCCTGGGCCCGAGGCCGACGGCTTCGGGACCGTGAGCCCCGGCCTGATCTTCACGTACACGACGCCGCGCACCTCGCAGACGCTGTCCTACACCTTCGCGGCGAGCTTCTTCTTCCTGAACTCGGAGGCGAACTCGTACTCGAACATGGCGATGTGGTCCGGCCGCTTCGTCACGTCGCCGAGGACGACGCTGACGCTCGGCGCCGCCGGATCGCAGGGCCAGCTCAACACCTTCCAGCTCGAGCAGGCGCCGGGGACCACGACGATCACGGGCACCGAGGGCGGCACGACGAACTTCGTGCAGGGGTCGGTCAACGAGGGGTTCTCGTTCCAGCCCTCGCCGGTCTGGCAGCTCGGCCAGGCGGCGACGTTCCTCGTCTACAACCCGTTCCTGGACCCCCCGCAGCGCACGTACAGCGCGGCGAACACGCTGAGCGCGCAGCGGATCTTCCGCCACGACATCGCGTCGCTCGCGCTCTCGGTCGGCTACACCCATTTCGACAACGTCCAGGTGGATAACCCCGACGCCGACCCCGAGGCCCCGGAGGTGTACGAGGACCGCGACCAGCTCCTCAGCACGCTCGTGGCGAGCTGGCAGCACGACCTCGGCCGCCGCTTCTCGAGCCAGCTCGACGTCGGCGGGGTCGTCGCCACCGACCTGAAGGGCGACGCCGTGTCGCTCGTGCGTCCGGCCGGGCTCGCGGCGCTGCGCTACACGCACGACAGGGGCGAGGCCGAGCTCGCGTACACGTACGCGGCCGCGCCCAACGTCTTCTTGCAGCAGATCCAGCTCTCGCACCAGCTCACGCTGCGCGCCGCCGCGCCCATCCTCCGCCCCTCCTGGCGCCTGTCGGTCGAGGGCTCGGCCGGCGTGCAGCTCGCGCGGCCCCTCGAGAGGAACGGCGAGGGAGAGCTCGTCACGGGGCCGAACACGACCGCGGTGCTCACCGACGTCGCGCTGCTCTGGAGCCCCGTCATCGTCATCCCCGATTTCGCGCTCGCGCTCCGCTACCAGCACACGAACCAGCACACCGCGGCGAGGACCGCGGGGGACACGCGCATCGTGCGCAACGCGCTGCTCGTGTCCGTGTCGGGCGCGTTCCCGCGGCGGATGGAGGCGGGCTCGCGCATCTCGATGACCCAGCCCTTCGGCTCGGCGGGGCCCGTGGGCCCGCCGCACCGGGATCCGGAGCCGATCGAGCCGCCGGAGGGCTCGGAGCCGGCGGCGGCCGGCGACGCCGCGCGCTGACGCCTTGTCGCCTGAGCGGCCTCACCGGCCTGCCCGGCCGTCCTCGCCGTCCTCACGCCCCCAGCGCGGCCGGTTTGCCGCTCGGCGCGCGCTCAGGTGCGGCGCGCGAGGAGGAAGGCCCTGTCGTCCTCGGGGAGCTGATCGCCGCGGAACTCCTCGAGCATCTGCGTGAGCTTGTCGGCGATCGACGCGACCGGGCGGCCGGCGCTGGTGGCGCACAGCTTGGCGAAGCCCGTGCCGAGCGCGTGCAGGCCGAGCATCTGCTTGGACGAGTTGCGCAGCTCGGTGAGCCCGTCGGTGTACATCGCGAGCACCTCGCCGGGCGCGAGCACGCTCTGGTGCGCCTCCATGGGCACGAGGCCGATCCCGAGCGCCGGGTTGACGGCCGCCTGGAGGTGCCGCAGGCCGCCCTCCGCGGTCGCGACCAGCGCCGGCGGGTGCCCCGCGTTGACGCACTCCATGCGGCCCGTCGCCGGGTCGAGCGCGACGGCCACCATCGTCACGAACGACTGCTCCGGCAGGTACTCGCAGAGGTAGGCGTTCAGCCGGTCCATCATGCCCGTGATCCCGCGGCCGGCGTCGACCGTCGCCCTCACCATCGTGTGCACGCTCGACCCGATGAGCGCGGCCTGGAGCCCCTTGCCGCAGACGTCGGCGACCGCGAGCAGGAGGCGGCCGTCGGGCATCGGGACGATGTCCACGTAGTCGCCGCCGACCCACCGGCACGGCTCGAAGCCGAGCGCCACGTCCAGCGCCTTGAACTCCAGCCGCTTCGGCACGAACGTCCGCTGGATCTGGTGCGCCATCTCGAGCTCGCGCTCGATCGCCGCGTGCGCCTGCGCGTGGCGCCGCGCCTCCCAGGCCGACTCGGCCTGCTGGTAGACCTCGGCCGCGAGCGCGATGAGCCCGAGCCACTCGACGCTGCCGAAGTCGGGCGGCAAGGTCACGTAGAGCAGGTTCATCAGCTGCTCCTCGACCCGCAGCGGGCACGCGACGACCCAGAGCGCCATGACGTCGCGCGACATCGTGAGCTCGACCGTGGCGCTGTCGCTCACCAGGTTGCCGGCGAGCACCGGCTCGCGCGTGTCCTGCACCGCCGCGAGCACGCGGCGCGAGATGTACGGCGGCGCGACAGAGTCCTCGCGCCGGAGCGACTGGAACGGGCGGTGCGGCCCGGACAGGATCGTCAGCGCGCCGTTCTGCCGGAGCCGCAGGGCGAGCGCCATGCTGCCGTGGAAGTCCTCGCGGACCATCAGCTGGCAGAGCGCGTCGAACCGGTCCGTGGCGTCCTCGATGCTGAGGAGCCGACGCGACAGGTCCATCAGGGTGAACAGGTGCTTCGCGGCGATGCGCGGCGGGTCGAGCTCCCCGAGCTTGCGGATCGCGGTCGGTTTGTCCTCCTCGAAATGGAGGCCGCCCGGTTCGAGCGGCACGCGGGGGGCCCGCGCCGTGAGCTGGAACTCGAGGATGTAGTCGCCGATCCCGATGCGATCGCCGGGCTTCAGCACCTTCTCGTTGATCCGCTCGTCGTTGACGAGCGTGCCGTTGGTGCTGCCGAGGTCGCGGATCCACCACCTGCCGAACGGATCGCAGAAGAGCTCCGCGTGGCGCCGGGAGACCGTGTAGTGGTCGAGCGTGAGCTGAACGCCCGGCGCCCTGCCGATGACGATATGGGACTCGGTCAGCGGCCGCCGCGTCCCCGGGAGATCGCCGAGGCGGATCTCCAGGTGCCCCTTCCAATCCGAGCTCGATGGCGCAGCGCCCAGGCTCTCATCTGCAGGCGACATCGTTCGACCTGGCCCGACCATGGGCGGCGGCGTGGACATGGACCGTCTTCGATGGGTACCGAACCGGCGCCCTGACATCAAGGGGATGCTGGCAATTTCGCGACCGCGGAAAGCGCCTCGTCCGTGACCTGTAACCAGAAGGCGCGGCGCGAGCAGCCCCGCCGAGCGCCGCCCACAGCGCGGGTATTTCGCGACACATCGCGGTGCTGCGGGCGAGGCAGCCGACGCGCGGCGTGGGGCGGCCCGCGGTCGCGAGGACCGGCACGCGCCGCCCGCGCCGCGCCGCGCCACCTTTGCGCGCGCGCGGCGGACGGGAGCGCGCCGTGCAGGTGGGCAGAAGGCGCCGCGCGGGCGCCCTCCCCTACGCCTTGATGACCTTCTGGTTCTCCGCGCGGTAGACGCCGCGGGTGTCGACGATCAGGGCGGCGTGCTTGAGCACCAGGTCGTAGTCGACCACCGAGTGGTCGGTGACGAGCAGGACCGCGTCGTGGCCCTTGAGGGTGTCCTCGTTGAGCGGCAGGGACGAGAGCTCCGGCAGGTGCGGCCAGGTGCGCATGCGCGGCAGCTTGGGCACGTGCGGGTCGTGGAAGCTGAGCACGGCGCCGAGGCGGCGGAGGAGCTCGATGATCTCGAACGCAGGGCTCTCGCGCGGATCGTCGATGTCCTTCTTGTAGGCGACGCCGAGGAGCAGGACCTTCGTGCCCTTGAGCGCCTTGCCGCGATCGTTCAACGCGAGCTGGAGCTTGTTGACGACGTAGTGCGGCATCTCGACGTTCACCTCGCCGGCGAGCTCGATGAACTTCGTCGACACGCCGTACTCGCGCGCCTTCCAGGCGAGGTAGAACGGGTCGAGCGGAATGCAGTGACCGCCCCAGCCCGGGCCCGGGTTGAACCGCATGAAGCCGAACGGCTTGGTCGAGGCGGCGTCGAGCACCTCCCAGACGTCGATGCCCATGGAGTCGTAGACCACCTTGAGCTCGTTCACGAGGGCGATGTTGATCGCGCGGAAGATGTTCTCGGTCAGCTTCGCCGCCTCGGCCGCGCGGGCGGAGGAGACCGCCACGGTGCGCGCGATCGCCTGCGAATAGAGCGCCTGCGCCAGGGCCAGCGAGGCGCGGTCGACGCCGCCGACGACCTTCGGGATCGTCGCTGTGCTGTGATCCCGGTTGCCCGGGTCCTCGCGCTCGGGCGAGAACGCGAGGTAGAAGTCCTCGCCCATGCGCAGGCCCGACTGCTCGAGGATGCCCTTCACGAGCTCGTCGGTCGTGCCGGGGTACGTGGTGGACTCGAGCACGACGAGCTGCCCCTTGCGCAGCCGCTCCTTGATCTTCTGCGAGGAGCCGACGACGTAGCTCATGTCGGGCTCCCGCTGGGCCGTGAGCGGGGTGGGGACGCAGATGAGGATGGCGTCGGGCTCGTTGAGCCGCGCGAAGTCCGCCGTCGCCTCGAATCGACCCGTCTTGGATGCCGCCGCCACGCGCGCAGGATCGAGGTGCTTGATGTAGCTCTTCCCCTCGCCGAGCGCGGTGACCTTCTCGGGGTCAACGTCGAAGCCCAGCACGCGGAAGCCTTTCTCGATGAACGTGAGCGCCAGCGGCAGGCCGACATAACCCATGCCGATGATGCCCACCTGGGCTTCGCGTGAGGTGATCTTCGCCAGGAGGCTCTCGACCGCAGCGGGATGCGTCTCTGCCATTTCCGTTTATCTCCAGTGGTGGAGGGGAACCGCCACGCGGATCCCGACCCATGTTCGAAGAGAGGGGCCCGACGCTACCACAGGACCCCAAAATTCGCTCGAGTGTCGAAGCGGATCTCCGGCGCCGTCGGGGAGCGGTCCCGCTGATGGAGGTGGGCCGGTGACGTCGGGAAACACCTCAGCATCGGGAAACACCTCAGCGGCGGCGGCGCACCGCTTCGCGGGCGAGCTGGAGGAAGTCGCGCGACGCTTGCCGCGCGATGAACAGCGCGGACGCGATGAAGACCAGACCGCCCGCGACCACCTCGGCGCCCAGGCGGAACCCGCGCGGCAGGGGCCCGAGCTGCCGCACGCCGTAGCGCACGGCGAGCACGGCCACGACCATGGGCAGGCAGGCGATCAGCGGGCGGATCAGCGGGCGCAGCAGGCGCATGTAGGGGACGCCGTCGGCGCGCTGGACGACCCAGAGGCTCGCCAGAGCGTGCACCCCGAACGCCACGCCGACCCCGGCGCAGGCCCAGAGCACGCCGCCGAACGATCCGAGCAGCGCGATGCCGCCGATGATCGCGCCGACCTTGAGCCACTCGAGGATCATGATCGTCCGCGTGCGGCCGTAGACCTGCATGTAGGAGGACATGACCCAGCCGATCGGGCGGGTGACGCCGAGCGCCGACAGCACGGCGAGGAGCGGGCCGGCCGGCTCCCAGGCCTCGTTGAAGAAGGTGTCGTCGAGGATCGTCGGGGCGACCGCGCCGAGGCCGACCGCGAGCGGGAAGATGAGGAGCGACAGCAGCGTGAGCGCGCGGACGAGCGCGGTCTTGCGCTGCTCCGGCTCGAGCTTCGAGAACGACGGGACGAGCACGTCGCCGATGCGCTCGCCGACCTGGGAGGCCGGGATGTCGGCGAGGTTCCACGCGAGGTTGTAGAGGCCGCCGACGTGCTCGCCGAAGAGGCGGATCATGACGAGGTTGTCCCACTTGGACGCCCCGAAGTTCGCCAGCGATCCGAAGTTCAGCGGGATGCCGAAGGCGAACAGCTCGCGCGCCTTCTCGCGCGAGAGGGGGCTCGGCGTGAGCCATTCCGCGAGCTTCACGGCCGGGACCGTGGTGACCACGCGCACGACAGCGCGCAGGAGCGTGGCGACGACGATGGCGTTCCCGCCCCAGCCGCGCATCGCGAGGACGACCGACGCCGCGGTGTAGGTGAGCTCGCCGGCCGCGTTGCGGAGGCTGACGCTCCGGAACTGCATCTCGCGGATGAGCAGGCGGTCGGGGACGTACCAGAGCCGGTCGATGAACATCGCGAGGATCAGCCCGGGCATGAACTCGAGCATCCCCGGCGCGCCGACGAGGTGCACCGCGATCGGCTCCCGCAGGAGGTAGATGAGGCCGATGGCGACCACCCCCGCCGCGTGGAAGTAGACTGTCGCGTTGAAGAGCATCTGGCGGTCGAGGTTCGGCCGCGACGCGATGTACTGCCCGATGCCGAGGCTCGAAAGGAAATGCGCCGTCATGATGACGACGGAGGCGGCCGAGACCTCGCCGTACACATCCGGCGCGATGAACCGGGTGAGCACGAGGGTGCCTATCAGGCCGAGCACGCGCGAGCCGAGACCCGTCGCGATCGTCCAGACCGCGCCAAGGACGGCCTTGCGGGCGAGCGCGGAGGAGCCGGCCACGATCAGGGCACGAAGACGGTATCGCCCGCCTTGAGCACGAGGTCCTGCTCAGGCCGCTTCCGCGAGGCGATATCGTCGTAATTGACGGGGATGTGCCGGAACTTCCCGGGGCTATCCATGCGGATGAGCAGGATCTGGTCCGTCGAGGCGAACTGGTTGGGGCCGCCGGCGAGCGCGAGCGCCTCGGAGACGGAGACGAAGTAGTTCGAGGCGTAGATGCCGGCGCGCGCGACGTTGCCGCTGACCACGAACCGGTAGCTGTTGATCCCGGTCACGGCGACGGTGATCACGGCGGTCTCGTCCTTCACGAACTCCGAGAGCCGCTTCTTCAGCTCCTCGCGCACCTGGGTCGGGGTCTTGCCGGAGACGAAGACGTCGCCGATGAGCGGCATCGTGATGACGCCGTCGGCCCGGACGAGCGCGTCGCTCGACAGGTCGGACATGCGCCAGACGTTGACCCGGAGCTGGTCGCCGACCCCGATCACGTACTCGTGCTTACGCGGGTCGTGTTCCTTCGCGTAGTTCGCCGGATTGTAGATGTACGTGGGCGAGCACCCGGCGGAGAGCGCGGCGAGCGCGAGCCCTGCCGCAGCCACAAGCGTTCCTCTCATGAACGACCGTTTCGTGGGACGGGCTGTGCCTTCCATAGGCGTCTGCATCGAGGAGGAAGTCAGGCAGTACGGGGTTTCGATCGTGGCGATCTCGGCGGTACGGCCGCGCGGTTGCGCGGTTCTCACCGAGCGGCGCCAGCATTGCAGGAAGGCCGTCCGCCGCCAAGGGGAAGTTTTCATCCCGCGACAAGGCGCGGGATCCTCGCGAGGAACCGGCTTGACGGCCCGATGGTCGCTCTGAAAGCTCGGCTTTGATGCTGCTTCATCTCCAACGGATCGCGGTCCCCTTCGAGTACCCTGTCTATTTCACGGAGGGCGTCTTCTCGCCGAGCAACGACGATCTCGCGTCCGCGATCGCCGCGAGGGAGCCGCGCCGGCGGCACCGGGTGCTGCCGGTGATCGACGGCGGCGTGGCCGCGGCCTGGCCGTCCATCGCGGAGGACATCGCGCGGTACGTCGGCGCGCGCGCGGAGCGGCTCTCGCTCGTGGCCGAGCCGATCGTGGTCCCTGGCGGAGAGGCGTCGAAGAACGACGGCGCGGCGACGGCGGCGCTGCAGGCGCGGCTCGACGCGCTCGGGATGGATCGGCAGTCGTTCGTGATGATCGTCGGGGGCGGCGCGGTGCTCGACATGGCCGGCTACGCGGCGGCGACGGTGCACCGGGGCGTGCGGGTGGTGCGGATCCCGACGACGGTGCTCGCCCAGGCCGACTCGGGGGTCGGCGTGAAGAACGGCGTCAACGCGTTCGGGAAGAAGAACCTGCTCGGCACGTTCGCGCCGCCGTTCGCGGTGCTCATCGATCCGCGCTTCCTGGAGACGCTGTCCTTGCGCGACAAGGTGGCCGGGATGGCGGAGGCCGTGAAGGTCGCGCTCATCCGGGACGCGCGGCTGTTCTCGTGGCTGACCGAGCATGCGCCCGCGCTCGCGTCGGGGTCGCTCGCGCCGCTCGCGGCGCTGGTGCGTCGGTCGGCGGAGATCCACCTCCAGCACATCGCGACCGCGGGCGACCCGTTCGAGCTCGGGAGCGCGCGGCCGCTCGATTTCGGGCACTGGGCTGCGCACAAGCTGGAGTCGCTCACGAGGCACCGGCTGCGTCACGGGGAGGCGGTCGCGATCGGGATCGCGATCGACACCGTCTACGCCGAGCTGGCCGGGCTCTGCAGCGAGGCGACGGCGGCCGCGGTGCTCTCGACGCTCGAGGCGCTCGGCTTCGCGCTGTGGGACGACGCGCTCGCGCTCACGCGCGGGGGCGGTGAGCGGGGCGAGCGGCTCTGCGTGCTCGATGGGCTCGACGAGTTCCGCGAGCACCTCGGGGGCGAGCTCACGGTGACGCTGCTCGAGGACGTCGGGCGCGCGCGGGAGGTGCACGCGATGGAGGAGCGGCACATCGTCGCGGCGATCGCGCGGCTGCGCGAGCGCGCCGGGAGGCGGGGGACGCACGCGGCGGCCGGCGCGGCGGGAGCGGCGCGGTCGTGAGGCTCGCGTGCGCGGGGGCGCCGCACCTCACGTACTGCACCAACATCCACCCGGGCGAGACGTGGGCGGAGGTGAAGCAGAGCCTGGAGACGCACCTGCTCGCGATCTGGTCGCGCGCGGCCGGCGGCGGGGGAGGCGCGCCGCGCGACGGAGGGGGCGCGGTCGGCGGACGCGGCGCAGGTGGCGGAGGGGCGGGCGGCGGCGTCGAGCGCCCGCGGTGCGGGGTGGGGCTGCGGCTCTCGGCGAGGGCGGCCGCGGAGCTCGCCGCGCCGGCGGAGCTCGAGGCGTTCCGCGATTTCCTCGCGCGGAACGGCCTCTACGTGTTCACGCTGAACGGCTTCCCCTATGGCCGGTTCCACGGCGCGCCGGTGAAGGAGCGCGTGTACCTGCCCGACTGGCTCGACGACGAGCGCCTCGCGTACAGCGATCGCCTGGCGACGCTCCTGGCCGCGCTGCTGCCGGCCCAGGAGGGCCTGATGGGCAGCGTGAGCACCGTCCCCGGCGCCTTCCGGCCGCGGGTGCGCGCGCCCGACGACGCCGAGGCGATGGCGCGGCGGCTGGTGAGGCACGCCGCGCACCTCGTCGACGTTCACCGCCGCACGGGCAAGCGGATCGCGCTGGCGCTCGAGCCGGAGCCGTGCTGCTTCCTCGAGACGACGCCCGAGGCGATCGCCTTCTTCACCGAGCGCGTGTTCGCGCGGGAGCGCGCGCGGGAGCTCGCGGCGCTGACCGGCATGAGCCTTCCGGACGCGGAGGAGGCGCTGCGGGCGCACCTCGGCCTCTGCTTCGACGCGTGCCACATGGCGGTGGAGTTCGAGGACGCGCCCGCGTCGCTCGCGGCGCTCCGCGCGGCGGGCATCGGCGTGCACAAGGTGCAGATCAGCGCCGGCCTGCGCGCGCGCGTGGCGGAGCGCGATCCGGCGACGATGTCGAGGCTGCGCGCGTATGCGGAGGACGTCGTGTACCTGCACCAGGTGGTCGAGCGGCGCGGGGGCGCGGGCGGCGGCGGGGGCGCGGGCGGCGGCGGGGGCGAGCTCGTTCGCTACCTGGATCTGCCCGAGGCGCTGGCCGCGCTCGAGGGCGCGCCGGCGGCGCCGCCGGGGTCGAGGCCGGAGGAGTGGCGCGTCCACTTCCATGTGCCGGTCTTCCGGGGGATCGAGGGCGCGCTCGGGACGACGCAACCGGAGCTGGCGGCGCTGCTGTCGCACCTGAGCGAGCAGCCAGCGACGCAGCACCTCGAGGTCGAGACCTACACCTGGGATGTCCTTCCGGAGGACCAGCGGCGCGGGGGTGTGGTCGAGGCGGTGTCGAGGGAGCTCCGCTGGGTGGAGGAGCGGATGGTGCGGGGCGGATCGGGCGCGGGCGATGGCGTCGGCGCTGGAGTCGGTGCGGCTGGCGGAGGAGGAGCATGACGATGACGTCACGCGCGCGGGTGTATCTGCGGCTCGGCCGCGTCTCGAACCTGCCAACGGTCTGGACGAACGTGCTTTGCGGCATGGCCCTGTCGGGGGCCGGCCTGCGCGCCCGCGAGGTGGCGCTCGTGGGGCTGGCGGTGTCGCTGATGTACGTGGGTGGGATGTTCCTGAACGACGCCTTCGATCGGGAGATCGACGCGCGCGAGCGCCCGGAGCGGCCGATCCCGTCCGGCCTCGTGAGCGCCCGCGAGGTGTTCGCGGTAGGGTATGGCTTGCTCGGCGCGGGGGTGCTGATCGTCGGCGGCCATGGGTACGCGGAGAGCCGGGGCGCCGCGCCGGCCGTGGCGAGCGCGCTGCTCGCGGGGGCGATCGTGCTGTACGACGCCTGGCACAAGGGCAATCCGCTGAGCCCGGCGCTCATGGGGCTGTGCCGCGTGCTGGCCTATGTGACGGCGGCGCTCGCGGCCGGGGGGCAGCTCGGGATCGCGCTGTTCGGCGGGGGGATGGCGCTGCTGTTTTACCTGATCGGCCTGACGGCGATCGCGAAGCAGGAGAACCTGCTGGCGGCCCGCAGCCTGTGGGCGCTCGGCTTCATGGCGGTGCCGTTTCTCTATACGATGGGGACGCCGCTCACGGGGATGACGGGGATCGTCGCCTACGGGGCGCTCGTCGGCTGCGTGATCCACGCGGTCGGGCTGCTCCGTGGGACGCGGAAGGACCGGATCCCGCGCGCCGTGGTGACGCTCATCGCGGGGATCTCGCTGCTCGACGCGGTGCTCATCGCGAGGACGGGCGCGCCGGGGGCCGGCGGCGCGGCGGCGCTGGCGATGCTGGGGTTCCCGCTGACGCTGGCGATGCAGCGGGTGGTCAGGGGGACGTGAGGACGGGCATCTGGGTCGGCAGCTCAGCCAGCCTCATCTTTGATCAAGACCGGGATACAACATCTCGATCCACCGGAGAAAAGTTCCATCATGTCACATCGCGCTCGAAGCTTTCAGGCTGGTCTCCTTGCGCTCATCTTCGCAGGGTCCGGATGCGCGCTCGTCCTCGGCCTTGACGACTTCGAAGACGCCTCCGGCTCGGGGGCTCAGGGCCCAGGCGGGGACGACAGCGCGAGCGTATGTACTCCCAGGACGATGGAGCAATGCTATAGCGGCCCGGAAGACACGGCAGACGTCGGATCGTGCAGATCTGGCCTACGGACCTGCAATGGCGATGGAAGCGCGTGGGGCGCGTGCAAGAACGAAAAATTGCCTGACCAGGAGAGCTGCGCGTTCGACGAGGATGAAAATTGCGATGGGTTCGACTGCACCTTGTGGGCACAGTCCTTCGGCAAGGAAGCAGTCGCCCACTCCCTGGCGACGGACAAAGAAGGGAGTATCATCGCAGCAGGCCGTTTCTTCGAGTCCATACAGTTCGGCGCTGAGCCACTCGCGAGCGCCGGCGAAGCAGACGCGTTCGTCGCCGCCTTTGACCGATCCGGAAATCATCTCTGGAGTCACACGTTCGGCGACGCAGCGGCTCAGGAAGCGACATCCGTGAGCGTGGACGCCTCCGGCAACGTCATCGTGACTGGCGTCAGCAGCGGCACGATCAACTTCGGCGGCTTCGACGTCGGTCCTGGTGTCTTCGTTGCAAAATTCAGCAACAGCGGAAAGCACGCCTGGAGCCGCAGCTTCCCAGCGAACCCCATCAACGAACGCACGTTCGAGGAGTTTGTCAGGACTGTTCGTCCGAAGATCAAGAGCACCCCGCACGGGGACGTCATCATTGCAGGGACGTTCAGGGGCAACATCGAGCTCGACGACACAACCCTCGTATCGGTTCCCGCGAACACGCTGGACATGTACGTCGCCAAGCTCGACGGGAGCACAGGCTCCACGAGCGCCGAGCAAGGAGGATGGGTGCGGAAGCTCGGCAGCTCCGACGATGACGCGTTGATCGACGTTGCCGTCGACCGAGGCGAGAACGTCATCATCACTGGCGAGCACCGGGCTGCGATCACCTTCGGCGACCTGCCGGAGCTCGATGGCTCCGGAATGTTCCTGGCCAAGCTCGACAGAGACGGCACCCCCGCCTGGAGCCATAGCTTCGCGAACGGCCATCCGTCTGCGCTGGACGTCGACACGCTGGGAAACATCTCGACGACGGGAAACTACGGCGAAAGCATCGAATTCGGAGACGACCGGATCCTCACGTCACCGGAAGGACACACCGCCTTCTTTGTCGCGCAGTTCGACACGTCGGGAGACCACAGATGGAGCCGCGACTTCGAAGGAACCGGCCACAACGCGATAGCCGGCATCAGCGCTGACAGCTCCAACAACCTTGTACTCATCGGCGAGTTCGCCGAAGAGCTGAGGGTGGACCACGAGATCCTGGAACATTACGAGCTTCCGTCTCCATGGGTGCTCAAGCTCGATGCGTCAGGGAACACGCTCTGGGCGAAATCCTACGGAGCCCACGGAATTTCGTTCGGCGTCGCTGTCGAGACAGACCCGAGCAACGAGATCGTCGTTACAGGCTCATTTTCTAGCGGGATTGACTTCGAGACGGGCACGTTGGAGGCAGAGGCTGACGCTCTGTTCCTCGCGAGGCTTGGAATCTAGCATCACGTCACATCATGCCGACCACGTGGGACTGCTGCACGAAATCGCGGGTACGAGCATCAGTCAAAGAGATGATCGAGCACGATCCTGCTGACATCGACGGCAAGAACACGCTCATCTGGCAGCAGCGAACCACAACTGGAAATGGCCAGCGGCCCTCGATCCAGACGCTCGCTCACGCGCCCGTGAGATCCGTTCACCAGTGCCGTATCGAGCGGGACCACGTCCATCAGATAGCGTAGCCCGAGCTTCTTCTTGAGGAGCCGCCAGCCTACGCTGGCTGGCAGGAAGCGTAGCTCGGGATCAGCAAAGAGCTCGACAGGATCGTACCCTGGCTTGCGATGGATGTCGACGGTCCTCGCGAACTCTGGGGCTTTCTCATCATCAAGCCAGTAATAGTAGCTGAACCATCGGTCCTCTCGTGAGACCGCGACAAGCTCGCCCGACCGCGCATGATCCAGCCCGGAAGCACGCTTGCCTTCAGCGTCGAGAACGAAGTCCACCCCGGGCAGCCCTTCGAGGAGCGCCTTCACCTCCTGGATCCTCTCCGGACGACGCACGTAGACATGCGCCACCTGGTGGTCTGCCACGGCAAATGCCTCGGACGCGCCGGCGTCAAGCTTCTCGAGCCCACGTTCAACACGAACGCGCAGTAGCCCCTGCTCTCGGAGCGTTCGGTTGATGTGCACTGCCCCGGACACGCGCGTGATGCCGTACTCGGACAGGACGATCACGCGCGCCCCGTCCTTCTGCACATGCTCGATGAGCTCGCCGCAGACAGCGTCGACGGCGCGGAGGTCATTCTTGATCTCGGGGTGATCCGGCCCCAGCCGTTGCAGGTTGTAGTCGAGATGCGGGAGGTAGACCAACGTCAACGTTGGCCGTCGCGTGTCATACACGTGGCGCGCGCACCGCGCGATCCACTCCGTCGATCGGATGTCCGCGTTCGGCCCCCAGAAGTTGAACAGAGGGAACTCACCCAGCCGGAATACGAGCTCATCGCGCAGCGACGCCGGCTCCGTGTAGATGTCCGGCAGCTTGAGCCCGTCCGCCCAGTAGATCGGCCTCGGCGTCACCGCGTAGTCGGCCGAGCTGTACATGTTGTACCACCAGAACAGCTTGGCACAGGTGAACGTCGGGTCGCGCCGGCGCGCAGCCTCCCAGATCTTCTCTCCCGCCACGAGCTGGTTCGCCTGGCGCCACAGGTTCACCTCGGCGATATCGCGAAAGTACCAGCCGTTCGCGACGCAGCCGTGACCGCTCGGGAGGAGGCCTGTCGCGAAGGTCGACTGGACCGTGCACGTGACCGCTGGCAGCACGGTCTGCAGGGGACGCATGGCGCCTTCCCGAGCGAGCCGCTGCAGGTTCGGCGTGGCGTCGCCGAGGAGCTCGCCGGTGAGCCCTACGACGTTGAGGACGACGGTGCGGTGCATGGGTCTGCTCGTTCAGCTCTGCACGACGGGGGTCTGCCCCCGCAAGACCGAATTGCCCTCGAACAGCGCGCGCTGATCCACGGCGGGCGTCTCGCCGAACTCGGTCAGATCGAGGCGACCGCTCTGGGCAAAGAAGGCGAGCGGGTTCTTCCACACGATCCGCTCGATCACCTCGTCGGCGATCCCGTTCTCGCGCATCCGCGCCGCCGTCTTCGGCACCTTCAGGGGATCGCTCACGCCCCAATCCGCCGCGCTGTTGATCAGGATCCGCTCCGCGCCATACTTCTTGACCAGCGCGACCATCCGGTCCTCGTCCATCTTGGTGTTCGGGTAGATGGAGTGACCGGCCCAGCAGCCGGTCGCGAGCACGAGCGGCAGCGTTTCCTCGTTGTTGTGGTCGACAAGCACGCGCTCTTCCGGGAACCGAAGCTCCCGCACGAGAGCCAGCGTCCGCTCGGTGCCGCGCTTCTTGTCGCGGTGCGGCGTGTGCACGAGGATAGGAAGATCGTGCTCTCTCGCGAGCTCGACCTGCTGGACGAAGTACTTCTCCTCCTCGGGCGTCATGTCATCGAACCCGATCTCCCCGACAGCGACCACGCCCTCCTTGTCGAGGTAGCGCGGCAAGAGGTCGATCACGCCCTGCGCCACGCGGGGGTTGTTGGCCTCCTTCGGGTTGAGCGCCAGCGTGCAGAGGTGGCGGATGCCGAACTGGCTGGCCCGGAAGCGCTCCCAGCCGAGCAGGGACGCGAAGTAGTCCTCGAACGTGCCGACGTGTGTCCTCGGCTGGCCGAGCCAGAAAGCGGGCTCGAGGACGGCGACGATGCCCGCGGCGGCCATCGCCTGGTAGTCGTCCGTCGTTCGCGATGTCATGTGGATATGAGGATCGAATAGCTTCACTGGTCCCTCCGACTCGCGCGGCCTCACTCGGGGATCCGCGTCGCGCGCTCGTGCTCGTGCTCCAGGGAGAGCAGGCCGATGTCGGCCGGGACGCTCCGGCCAGCCGCCCTCCGTTCGCTCGCGAAGTCCTCCGCCATCCTGGCGAGCTCGCTCGATCGCCGCTGCTCCAGCCCGACGATCCGGGCGAGCGCCACGCCCATGAACATGGCCTTGAGGACCATCTGATTGAAATTGAGATCCGGAAAGTGAGCCGCCGGGTAAGGATTCTCGCAGGCGATCGCCTCGAAGGCGGGCAGCTCGTTCGTACGGCAAGCATCCACCGCGAGGGGGACGAAGCGCTCCGCGCCGGTCACGAACGGCAAGGCCCGCAGGAGCGCCTGCCGCTCCCGGCTGTCGCCCTGCTGGTAACAGGCCCACAGCAGCGGATCGAGATCCGATGCGGGCAGGTCCCTCGAAACCAGCGCGATCATCGTTGCCCGGCCGAGTTCATCGAGCCGCCAGCCGTCGATCGCCGCAGACACGCCGGCAGCCTTCAGGGCGTCCCGCTCGTCCGCTTGAAGGACGAGCGGCGCCTTCCCTAACGCGCGCGCCGCCGCGGTGAACGTCGCCAGGAAGCGGTCGCGATCGAACCAGGCAGACGCGTCGTGCGTCGATGCGGCGCGCTCTGCCCCCTGACGCACACCAGTCACCGCCTCGACGCGCTCCAACCAGGATGCAGCGGCCGGCGGAATCCGGCGCGACAGGATCTCGAGCAACAGTAGGGAAGGGTCTTGCATTGTAGTCGCGCCCGCCGGTTCCGGATGCTTCTGGCAGGGCGGAGACGCGGCGCCAAGCGGTGGAAAGTTATACCAAGGGGCGCGCTGTTCGGATAGCCTCCTACGGCATGATGGACCAGAAGCGTTTCCTTTTGTCTTTCATGCCGATCGCAGCCGCCCTCCTTGGGCTGGGCGTCACCCTGAATGGCTGCGGGGGCAGCGAGACCGGAGCTGGCGGGGGAGGAGGCGGCGGTGGAGGATCCGGTCCCGGCGGACCGGGCTCCGGGGGCGGCGCGTCGACGGGCGCGCCGGTGAGCAGCGGATCGGGATCGAGCACCAGCGGGACCAGTGGGACCAGCGGGACCAGCGGGACCAGCGGAACCGGAGCCGGCCCTGCGACCGGGACTGGCGCCGGTGGGCACGGGACCATCGACTGCGACGAGCCGGGCGGGACCGTGCCGCCGCTCAAGCTCACGGAAGTAGCGAGCGGCTTCGAGCTTCCTCTGTTCGCGACGAGCGAGCCGGAAGACGCCAGCCGGCTCTACGTGGTGGAGCAGCGTGGAAAGATCCGCCTGGTCAGCGGCGGCGCGGTGCAGAGCGCTCCGTTCCTCGATATCGCCGCGGAAGTCTATCAAACCCCCGGCAACGACGACGAACGAGGGCTCCTCGGGCTCGCGTTTCATCCGGACTACGCGGAGAACGGCAGATTCTTCGTCTATTTCAACACGAGGTCACGCACGCTGGTCCTCCGGGAGTACAGGCGCTCGACGGGCAACCCGGATCAAGCGGACCCGCAGTCACAACGCGAGTTCTTCTCGATACCGGTGCTCGTGGGCAATCACAACGGCGGGATGCTCGCCTTCGGCCCCGACGGCATGCTCTACATCGGCGTCGGTGACGGAGGCGGCGATAGCAGCAATCCGGACCCGAACAACAACGGCCAGAACATCAGCGTCAAATACGCCAAGATCCTGCGCATCGACGTCGACGGGTATCCGACGCCCCCGGACGGCAATCTCACCGGTGGAGATCCGGACGTATGGGATTACGGCTTGCGCAACCCGTGGCGCTTCACCTTCGATCGCTGCAGAGGTGATCTGTACATCGGCGACGTCGGCGGACGACTCTTCGAGGAGATCAACATCGAGCCGCGCGGCCAGGGCAACAAGAACTACGGATGGAGCGTCACCGAAGGGAGCACCTGCCTCAAGGCAGACGAGCCGCCGGGGTGCACGTCGCCGACGATCACGCCGCCCGTCCACTCTTACGATCACAACCGCGGCGACGGTTCAGTGACCGGCGGATACGTCTACCGTGGCAGCAGGATCCCCGCGCTTCGCGGCAAATACCTGTTCGGCGATTTCGCCACCGACAGGATCTGGATGCTCACCTGGAAGGACAGCCTCATCGAGCCCAGCAGCTCGCTCAGCCAGGACCTCGCTTCCGAGAGCACCATCCAGGGTCTGGCTTCTTTCGGCGAGGACGCAGCCGGCGAGCTGTACGTCGTCTCCTATGGAGGGAGCGTCTTCCGGATCGATCCGGAATAGATTGCACCGCGTCCCTAGGGACGCGCGCGATGGGTCATCGCTGGTAACATTCCTGAAGCGCAGCTTGACAAGTCTGGACTTGATCCATGCAGAGAACCTTCAAATTGGCGGCAGGTTGGGCGCTCGCGATCGGGCTGCTAAGCCATGAGGCAGCGGCCGGGATCGATGACCTCCAGGGCACCACGCCGAGCGACATGCCACAACCGAACAACCTCGGCACCGCCGAGCGCTGCGACGGCTGCCATCTAGCAGAATCCGAGGACGCTCGGGATTACATGCCCATGGACACATGGGCAGGCACCATGATGGCCAATGCTTGGCGCGATCCCGTCTTCAAGGCGGCCCTGACGATCGCGAACCAGGACGCCGCGGGGATCGGCACCTTCTGTCTGCGCTGCCACTCACCGATCGGCTTCCTGAATGGGAGGGCGACACCTCCGGACGGCTCGGGATTCGACGCCGATGCCGGCGGCGACGGCGTGGTCGTCGACGGCCAAGGCGTCAGCTGCAACGTCTGCCACCGCGCGCTGCCGACCAAGGGCCCCGATGACACTGAGTCGTACTTCCTCGGGAATGCGCAGCTCGTCTTCGATCACTCACCGGAGGCCGCTGGGTTCATCAACACACCCGTCATGTACGGCCCTTACGAGAACATTGCCTCCAGGTCTCACGTCGGCGAGCAGGCCCCCATGCTCGCCGACTCCCGGTTTTGTGGCCAATGTCACCAGGTCACGAACCCGGAAGTGATGCTGCGCGACGCGAGCGGGCAGGACACGAACATCGAGTTCCCTCTCGACACGACCTACGAGGAGTGGGCCTCCAGCGACTTCGGCGATGGTAAGCCGAGCGAGAAGAGCTGCATCGACTGCCACATGCGCAGGAAGGCCGGGGAGTGGACCGTCGCCGACAACGCGCCGCTCCGCACCGACCCGCGCGACCACCTGATCGTCGGCGGCAATCACTGGGGGATCCAGGCCGTCATGGCGGCCGACCCGACCCGCGCCGCGGAGCGCGCCACCTCCTTCCAGCTCGCGCTGGACCGCACCCTCGAGAGCCTCGCCTCCGCCGCCTCGGTCACGCTCGTGGAGGCCCCCGAGCAGGCTGAACCCGGGGGCGAGATCACCGTCGCCGTGCGCGTCGAGAACCTCACCGGTCACAAGTTCCCGACGGGCTACGCGGACAGCCGGCGCGCCTGGATCGCCGTGTTCCTCGTCGATGAGGCCGGGGTCGAGCGGCCGCTGATCGGCGGCTACGACGCCGATACGGGCGAGATCCAGCACGCGCCGGCGACCCACGAGTACCGGGCGGTGCACGGGCGGTGGAACAGCGAGGCGGGCGCCGGCGAGAAGGGGGACCACCTCGCGCTCCACGACATGATCATCTCGGACACCCGTATCCCGCCGAAGGGCTTCGTGCCGTCGCAGACCACCCAGCCGAGCCAGGAGATCGACTTCAGCGACGGGAACGGCGGATACCGCAACCACGACGAGGCGAGGTTCACGCTCACCGTGCCGGCCGACGCCTTCGGCGCCCAGACGCTCTCGGCGCGCGTCTACTACCAGTCGATGATCAGAGAGTACGTCGAGTTCCTGCGATCCGCGAACGTCACGGACAACAAGGGAGAAGAGCTCATGGCCATCTACGAGGAGACCGGCGAGGCGCCGCCCATCCTCGTCGCAAGCGAGGACGCGCCGATCGATCTGGGAGCTCCGCCCGACACGACCGGCAGCAGCAGCAGCGGCGGCGGTGACGGTGGCAGCGGTGGAGACGGCGTCGGCGGGAACCCGACCGGCGGCGCCGCCGACGGAGCCCGCGACGACGGCGGATGCGGCTGCCGGACGCCCGGCCACGGCCACGACCGGTGGCTGCCCGCAGCCCTCGCAGGGCTCGCCCTCGCCTCCGCCGCTGCCCGGCGCCGGCGAGCGCACCGGCCGCGTTGAGCATCAACCCACCAGATGAAGAGGATGCCTCGCCCGGGACACGGGCGAGGCCCTGAGCGCGTCCGTCCCGCGTCCTCGCGCGACGTTTTTCGCTCGCCTCGCTGCCCGGCGCCAGCATAGACACGTACCGAGCGCCCCACGGCGAGCCTCGCCTTGCCCATCTCCCGCCTCGTCGATCCCCTGTTCCTGATCCTCGTCGCCACGGGGCTCGGCCTCGCGCTCTCCGGCGGCGACTGGAGCTACCGCGCGCGCCGGTCGAAGGTCGGCCGAACCCTCGCGTGGAGCGCCTGGCTCGCGCTGTGGCTGCTCTCCATGCCCTGGGTCTCGAGCTCGCTCGCGCGTCGGATCAGCACGCCGCCGAGGGACCTGCGCGCAAACCTCGCCGGGACCCCGCCCGAGCGGCGGGTCCTGATCATCCTCACCGCCGGGATCGACGCCGACGAGTTCGGCGAGCCCGCCATGGAACGGCAGTCGGCGGCTGGCCTCGAGCGCAGCCTCGGCGCCGTGCGCGTCTACCGCGAGCACGGCTTCGGCCACGTGATCATCTCGGGACGGGACGTCCAGCGCGCGCCCACCGAGCTCGCCGGCAGCATGGCCGACCTGCTCGTCGAGCTGGGCGTGCCCAGGAAGAAGATCATCCTGGAGACCGAGTCGCGCGACACCCGCGAGAACGCCATCCACTCGGCCCGGATCGCCCGCGGGCTCTCGGCCGAGAAAGCGGTGGTCGTGACGAGCGCGCTGCACATGCGGCGGTCGCTCCGTATGTTCGAGCGCGCAGGCCTCGACGTCCTCCCCGCGCCGGTCAGGTTCCAGTCGCTGCCGCCGGACGGCGTCGAGCGGCTGTTCCCGTCGTCGCTCGCTCTCTACCGATCGCAGCGCGTCGTCCACGAGCTCGTCGGTCTGATCGAGCCGTGACCGGCGAGGTCACGGCTCCGCGCTCACGACGTCGCGCATTCGCTGCCGTCGCGTCCTCGCGCGCCCTCGCGCCGTCGAGCGCCCTCGCGCCGCCGAGCGCCCTCGCGCCCTCGCGCTACCAGGTGACCTTCTGCGACCCGCGGAGGAAACGCCACAGGCCGACCACCGCCGCCGCGTTGAGCACCACGAAGGTGCGCGCGAGCGCGCCGAGCTTGCCCGCGGCGCCCCCGAGCACGGCGAGCAGATAGAACGCCGCCTGACCCCCGAACAGCGCGCGCGTCGCGTAGAGCGTCCACGACACGTCGCCGCTGGTCTCGGCGCCGAGCCAGGCGACGGTCGACGTGATCAGCAGCGCGACGAGCGCCCAGGGGCACACGAGGCGAAGCAGCTTGTGCGAGAAGACCTCGAACCAGGACGGGTTCCTGAACGGAACGAGGAGCGCCGGCAGCAGCGAGAAGAGCTGGTAGTTGCCCGCGAGCGTGCGCACCTTGCGGCCGAACTCGCGCTCGTCGCCGAAGGCGTCGTCGTACGCGATCGCGTCCTGCGCGAAGAGGATCGCGCGGCCCTCGAGGCGGAGCCGCATCGGCACCCACATGTCATCGAGGATGACGCCCTCCGGGAGCTGGCCCATGTCGGCGCGCCGGATCGCGTAGATGGGACCGGTCACCCCCACCATGCTCCGGAACCGCCCCTCCTGGAGGCGGATCCAGTTCTCGTAACGCCAGTAAGCCCCAGAGCCCGCCGAGCCCTTCAGGACGAGGTTGCCGGAGACGCAGCCCGCGTTGGGGTCGGCCAGCAGCCGCACGAGCGCCCGCAGCGCGCCGGGCACGAGGGGCTGGCGGACATCGGTCATCAGCAACACCTCGCCCGTCGCGACGCCGAGCATCGTGTTCACGCCGATCGGCTTCCCGCGCCGCGCATCGCTCACGATCACCTTCACCCGCGGATCGCGCTCGGCGAGCTGCCGGGCCACGAGCACCGTGTCGTCGGTCGAGCCGTCGGAGTAGAGCAGGACCTCCAGCTTGTCGCTGGGATAGTCGAGCGCGAAGAGGCTCTCGACCTTCGCCGGAAGGTACGACGCCGCGTTGTAGACGGGGATGCACGCCGTCACGGTCGGCAGGTAGCCCGGATCCTCCTTCCGCTGCGCCGGCCACAGCCGCGCGAGCACGCCGATAACGACCGGGTACCCGAAGTAGGTGTACACGAGCACCGCCACGGCCAAAAAGGAGGCAATTACCACGCTAAACTGTAAAGCGCCGGTCGGGGGCGGTTGTCAATCGACATGGATGCCCCCGCCGCGGCAGAGCGGTCCACGCCGCCTGCGCGCCGCACGCCGCACGCCGCGCGACGCATGTCGCACGTTCGTCACCGCATGGCGCGCCACGCGTGGCGCGTGCGGCGCGACACGCGCGCGCCGCACGCGATCAGTTCCGCACCTTCACGCTCCGGATGACGTCTCCATCCACGAGCGCCGCCCACGGCCCGGCGGCGGCGCCGACGGCCGCGTACTGTCCGTCGAGGTGCGGCGCGCGCGCGTGCATGACGAAGAGCTGGCTCGATCCGGTGTCGCGGCCGGCGAGGGCGACGCCGACGCGGAGCGGCTCGAACGGCACCGGCGACGTCTCGCAGCGGAGCGCCGGCCTGCCGGCAGGACCTCCGGCGCCGTCGCCGAACGGCGCGCCGAACTGGGTGACGAAGCCGGGCACCACGCGGTGCACGATCTTGCCGTCGTAGTATCCCAGGCGCGCGAGGTCGACGAAGCGGGTCACCGCGATCGGCGCCAGCGCAGGGTCGAGCGTCATCGTGAGCTCGCCGGCGTCCGTGTCGAACGTCAGCACCGCCGGCTCGCGCACGAGCGCGGACGCCTCGGACGGCACCTCGCCGACCGGCGGCGCGACGAGCGGCCGCCCCGCGGCGCCCGCGTCGCCCGGCAGCCCGGCGTCGCACGCGACCTTGCGGCCCCTGAGCACGCCGAGCGCCGTACCCGCGCGCGCCCGCGTCGTGGGGTAGCTCGACCTGCAGAGCTCCTCGAGGCGGGCCTCGGCCGGCCTCAGCGCGAGCGCCCCCGCCGCGTCGATGACAGCGCCGATCAGCTCCGGGTCGTCGCGCGCGGCGGGGCGATCGAGGATCGCGATCAGCGCGGCCTCGATCGCCGGCGACGTCACCGCGGCGGGAGCGTCCTTCCCCTCGCGCCCCGCCCTGCGCTTGCGCTTCCCCTGCCCCGGGGCCTCCGACGCGCGCTGCGGCTGGCGCGCGATCACCTCGGCCGCGGCGGCGACGAGGCCCGGCGCCTCTGCAGCCAGCGCCTTCGCGAGCAGCTCGGGCGCCCCGGCGATCTCCTCGTGCGAGGCGATGAGCTCGATCGCGGCCTCCCGCGCGCGCAGATCCCCCGACCCGGCGTAGGCGCGGAACGCGGCGAGCCGCGCGCCCGTGATGGCGCCGCGGCCGATCACCTCGACGACCGCCCGCGCGCCGATCGAGCCGCGCACCGGCGCGCCGGCGTCCGGCTTGCTCTCCGGGTCGTCCGGCGCCGTGACGTCGCAGCCGAGCAGCAGCGGATCGCGGAAGTTCTCGCCCGCGAGGAGCCTGGCCGCGCCGCAGCGGAGCCACGCGACGCGGCGGAGGATCGCCGCGGGCGCGCTCGGCGGCGGCGGCAGGGCGGCGAGGTCGCGGAGCGGCTTGCGCGCGGCGCCCGCCGCGCCGAGCGCCTCGAGCGCGGTGAGCAGCGCGCCGAAGTCCTCGCTCACGAGGCCCGTGAGCGCGATCGGGTCCGCGCTCGGGACGAGCGAGGCGACCGCGTCGGCGAGCGCGCGCTGGCCGGGCGCGCCGAGCCGCTTCAGCGCGCGCGCGGCCTCGGCGCGCTCGCTCGCGGAGAACACGCCGCGCGTGGTGAGCACGCGGGCGAGCTCGCCGACGGCCGCCTCCCCTCCCCTGCCGAGCGCGCGCACCGCGAAGAGCCGCGCGTCGCCCGCCTCCGCGAGCCGCGCGGCGGCGACGTCGCGGATCCGCGGGATGACCGTGAGCGGGACGTGCTCGAGCCGCCCGATCGGGTAGAGCGCCTCTGGCACCGGCGGGCTGGCCGCGCTGCCCGAGGCGAGGTTGAGCAGCGCGACGAGCGTCTCCTCCCGCAGCTTGAGCTTGATCGCCGCGAGATCGCCGAGCGCGTACGCCGCGTGGACCGCGCGCTCGCGCGGCCCCTCGAGCCACGCGACCAGCGTCGGCTCGGACGCCTCGGCGCCGCACCGCCCGATGGCTCGCGCGAGCGCGCCGCCCGCGTCGAGCCGCGGAGGTCCCGCGGAGGCGGCGCTCGGTGCGGCCGACAGGCCCGGGCCGGCGTCGCGGGCAAGAGCACGCGCGACGAGCATCGAGACCGTCTCGCCCTCGTGCTCCTTGCAAGAGGACCCGAGGCCGTACGCGGCCCACGCGATCACCTCGTCGTCCTCGTCGGCGAGCGCCCGCACGAGCCCGGGCCGCGCCGCGTCGCCGCCGATGCGCGCGAGCGCGCGCGCGGCGGCGCGCCGCACGTCGACGTCGCGGCTCTGCTGGTCGGCGGGGCTCACCTCCAGGGCGGCGCGGCGCTGCTCGGCGGCGAGGAGGGCGCCGAGCCGATCCTGCGCCGCGCCGGCGGCGGCCGGAGCCGCCGCAGAGCTGCCCGCGTCGGGCGCGGGGCCGGACGCCGGCTGCCCGTCGCAGGCGGCGAGGGGCTGGGACAGCGCGAGCAGCGCGAGGAGAGAGGAGGAGCGCCTTCGCGGCATGATCACGTTTCACCCTGCCGGGCGGCGTCGAGCAGCCAGTCGGCGCTCTCGCTGAGGATCCGCCGGCGGCGCATCGCGCGCGCGTCGAGCCACATGGAGACCACCTCGTGACCGCGTTGCCACGCGCGCGCAACCGCCGGCGCGCTCACGTGCGGCGACGGCAGCGCGCAGGCGTCGATCCCGACCTCGCGGAAGTTCTGGAGAGCCCTCGCCATGTGCCAGGGACAGGTGACGATCGCCGCCCGTCGCGCGCCCATGCGGCGCAGGAGGGCCGCGCTGAAGATCGCGTTCTCGTGCGTCGTCAGCGACCAGAGGTCCTGGACGATCGCCTCCGCCGGGACGCCGGCGCGCCGCAGCTCGGCGGAGAGCACGCGCGCCTCGATCTGCGCGCCCCAGCGGCGCCCGCCGCTGGCGATCACCCGCGGCGCGACCCCCTCGCGGTAGGCCTGCGCCGCGGTCGCCGCGCGGCGCGCGCCGGGGGCCGCCGGGCGCCCGGACGGGAGCATCCTGCAGCCGAGGACGACGATGGCGTCCGCTTGGAGCGGCATGGGCCCGACCATAGCCCATCGGCCGCGGCGTTCGGTGCCGCCCGCGCTTCGCCGGCGCCGCCGCCCGCGCTTCGCCCGCGCCGCCGCCTGTTCGGGCGCCTCCGCGGGCCGCCGCGGGGCCGGCGACTACCCCGCAACTACATTGGCGCCGTGCCCCTGCTCCCCCGGCCAGGTCTCCACGTCTGCGACCTTCCTTGCTCCCGGAGCACCAGGCGGCTTGACGCTGCCCGCGCTCGGAATCTAATAGCTCTACCTTGAAACGGGCGGGGTTCAGCGAGCGAGGCAGGATGCGGATCAAGATGTGGGGGGTTCGCGGAAGCATCCCCACGCCCGGTGCAGGCACGGTCGAAGTCGGCGGCAACACGAGCTGCTACGAGATTCGTGCCGGCGAGACGCTGGTCATCCTCGATGGCGGGACGGGGCTCCGTCTCCTCGGCCAGGATCTGGTCAAGGAGATGCCCTTCGAAGCCTGGATGTTCTTCAGTCACGTGCACTGGGATCACATCCAGGGCTTCCCCTTCTTCACGCCGGCGTTCGTGCGCGGCAACAAGATACATCTTTACGGCGGCCTGAACGTCTCCCGGACGCTCGAGGAGACGCTCGCCGGGCAGATGGACTACCCGAGCTTCCCGGTGCACCTCACGGAGATGGGCGCCGCGATGACCTTCCGCGATCTCTACGAGGGCGAGGTGGTCACGATCGGCCCGAACGACGACGTGCGCGTGACCAACGCGCGCGGCAACCACCCGAACGGCGTGTACGCGTACCGCGTCGAGCACGAGGGCAAGGTCGTCGTGTACATCACCGACTCCGAGCACTACGCGATCGTGGACCCGAAGCTGAAGAAGCTCGCCATGGGCGCCGACGTGCTGATCTTCGACGCCATGTACACGCCCGAGGAGTACGCGGGCGAGGTGGGCGGCGGCCCGAAGACGGGCTGGGGTCACGCCACGTTCGTCGCGGGCTGCGAGCTCGCGAAGGCGTGCGGCGCCAAGCAGCTCGTCCTGCACCACCACGACCCGAACCAGACCGACGCGATGGTGCGCGAGAAGGAAATGCGCGCCCGGGAGCTCTTCCCGAACACCATCGCCGCCCGCGAGGGCACGGTCATCGAGATCTAGGCGCTCTCCGACGAGCGTCGCGCGGCGGACGGCCCCCGCGGGGCGCGCAGGGGGCGCGGCCGCCGCCGCGGTGTCACGCGCTCTTCGCCATCGGTTCCCCGTTCGGCTCCCGGGTGATCTCCTCGATGCGGGCGCGCATCCGCTTCTTCGCGCGCTCCTCGATCTGCCGCACGCGCTCCTTGCTGACGCCGAAGTCGGCGCCGAGCTGCTCGAGCGTCACGGGGCTGTCGGTCAGCCAGCGCTGGTTCATGATGCGGCGCTCGCGCGGCGATAGCTCGTTCACGACCTGGAGCAGCGCGCGCGAGAGCTGCTCGCGCTCGTCGGCGTCGCAGGCCTCCTCCTCCGGCGTGTGCGAGCTCGACGCGAGCCGATCCACCGGGGCCACGCCGTCCTCGGTCGGCGAGCGCTCCAGGCTGACGTCGCGCGCCATGAGCAGCGGGAGCAGCTCGGTCGCCCGCTCCTCCGTCAGGCCGCTCAGCTCGGCCAGCACCGCCGGGTCCTTCTCGTGCGTCTTGCGGTAGATCCGCAGCGCGCGGCGCTCGCTCTTCGACGAGCCGAGGCGCACGATCCGGTACCCCCGCGCGACGTGCTCGCGGATCTCCGCCCGGATCCAGTACGCCGCGTAGGTGGCCAGGCGGCAGCCGCGGTCCGGATCGAAGCGCTCCGCCGCCTTCAGGAGGCCGATGTTCCCCTCCTGGACGATGTCCTCCATCGGGAGCCCCCACCGCCGGTACTCGAGCGCGATCGTCATGACGAAGGGCAAGCACGCCTCGATGAGGCGCCGGCCCGCGCCCCGATCACCAGCGCGCCAGCGGAGCGCGAGCTCCCGCTCGGCCTCCGGGCTCAGGGTGGCGTAGTTCGCGAGCTCTGTACGATAAGCCGAGAATGCCGCGCGATCCCAGGTGGTGTTCATGGTCTCTTTGCTCTCCGCCGCGCGCGCCCGATCAAGGAGGACTGGGTTGGGAGACCCCTGCAAGCCGGTGGGCGGCACCGGGGCAGATGCAGGCGGGATGCCGGGATAAACCTTAGGAAATCGCCTTTTTTTGCGCTGGAATGCGCAACGTGTTCGGATCCTTGGAGGGACGCGAAAGCTTTGCGGGAAAGCGGAGGAGCACGAATGCGCGGCGGTGAGCCCAGATCCACGGCGCGCGAGCGGCGGAAGCGGACGACACCAGCGCCGAGCCTCCGGCGCCCGGGGGTCGGCAGGGCCGCCGGCGCCGCCCAGGAGGCCCGCGCGGGCGCGGGTAGGACGGCGACGATGACGACGGCGACGGCGACGATGACAGGCGCGCCGGTCCTCGTCGCCGCCGCGGTCGCCCCTGCCCCTGCGCCCGGCGTCGTGGTATTCGGAGAGCAGTGAGGACACGCGTCGCGAGCTCCGTCGCGTGCATCGCCGCAAGCCTGGCGACGCTCGCCTTGCTCTCGCGCGAGGCCGAACCGCCCCTCGCGAAGGCGCAGCGCGGGATCGCGCGGCCCCTGCTCCACGCCCTGTCGCCGGCGGACGAGGAGATCGACGGCGCCGGCTGCGACCCCAACGCGCTCGACCGCGGCATCGCCGTGCCGACCGGGGCGCCGACCTCGCTCGGCTGCGATCAGGCGCGCGCCATCATCGCCCAGGCCCGCACCACGCTGGCCGCCCCGCCGCTCCACGTCGATCCCGCAAAGTTTGCCGAAGCGACCTCCGACTGGCTGGATCCGCACGGGTTGTGGTCGGTCGCCCCGGACGCTCCCGTGGGCGCGTCGCTGCGGCGAGACGCCGCCGCGCTCCTGGCCGAGCTGCATGCGCCGGTGGGGAGCGGGCCGTGCCCCGTGGCGCTGCGCGTGGGTCAGGAGCTCGCCCGGTGGTCGCGCGAGCTCGACGGGATCTTCGGCGAGGGCTACCAGCGCGGCCTGGCCAGCCCGCCCGCGACCCTCGCGGCGGCGTGGGAGCTGATGTCCTCGGCGCCGTTCGAGGACGGCGAGGTGACGCGGAGCGCCCGGGACCTCGCGCGCGAGCTCGGCCGCGAGGTCGGCGGGCTGCGCGCGCGCTTCGGCGAGCCGCTCGCCCGCTACGCCGACGCCGTGCGGGAGCGCACGGCGCCGTCGATGAGCGACGAAGGCTGGGCGCGCGCGGTGATCGCGGCGGCGGTGCGCGCGTACGTGCCGCAGCTCGACGCGCACGGAGCGTGGGCGCCGCTCGAGGAGGAGGTCTCCATCTACGATCTCGACCTCGAGGCGCACCCGCCGGCCCGCCTGTGGCAGGAGATGACGCGCACCGCGATCGGCGTGCGCATCGACCGGGGCGCGCTCGCGCCGCTCGCGGACGGCGACGTGGTGCTCCGGATCCAGGACCTGCCCATCTCCGGCATGAGCGTCGAGCAGGCCGAGCAGCTCGCCGTGCTCGCCGACGTGCGCCCCGGGACGACCGCGCGCGTGGCGGTGCTCCGGCGCGGGGCCGCGGCGCCGCTCGATCTGACCGTCGCGCCGCAGGCGACCGGGCCGCAGCCGGCAGAGCCGGGGCCCTCGGAGCTGCCGCTCGACGTGGTGCGGTACGGCGACGGCAAGGTCGCGGTGATCACCATCCCGGACGTGCCGGACGACCTCGGAGACAGGGTCGCGGCGGCGCTCACCCGGGCGCGGGCGCAGGGCGACACGCGGGGCGTGATGCTGGACGTGCGCGCGAACGGCGGCGGCTCGACCGACGGGGCGATCGCCGCGCTCGGGCTGTTCCTGCCGGGCGTGCCGCTGTTCCCGATGCGGCGCCGCGACGGGGGCGTCGAGGTGGAGCGCTCGCCCGACGTCCCGCCGGAGCGCGGGTGGAGCGGGCCGCTCGCGGTGCTCGTCGACGGCGACTCCGCGAGCGCGGCGGAGATGATCGCCGGCGCGATCGCCAGCTACCGGCGCGGCGTGGTCATCGGCGATCGCACCTACGGCAAGGGGTGCGCCCAGGAGTACCTCGACGACGACGCCCACGTCGGCGTGCTGCGGCTCACCACGCTGCTCTACGCGCTGCCCGACGGCGCGCCGGTGCAGAAGGTCGGCATCGTGCCGCAGGTGCAGCTCTCGCTGCCGGCCACGAACGAGCGCGAGGCGCGCGTCGACCGGGCGCTCGGCCCGTGGCGCGGCCCCGACGTGCGCGATCTCCACCGCGTGCGCGACGTGCCCTGGCCGGCGCACGCGGGGCGCGTGGGGCCCTGCCGCGAGGACACGGTCTGCCGCGCGCTGCGGTCGCTCGGCGCGGTCCGCGCGGCGGCGCGCTGACGCGCGGCCGACGTGGACGCGCGGGCCTCTGCGGCGGCGCGCGCGAGCGCTGGCGGCGCGCTCAGCGCTTGAAGAGCTTGCCGAGGAGGCCGCCCGCGGGGGTCGGGTCGTTGGTCGTCCGGCTGCGCATCTCCTGCACGCGGACCTCGCGGATGGCGTCGAGGTTCCTGGGGTTGATCTCGGCCGCCAGGCGGAAATCGCGGATCGCCTTGTCGACGCGCCCGGAGCGCTTGAGGAGCATGCCGCGGTAGAAGAGCGCCCGCTCGTAGCGGGGCTCCTTCTGCAGCACGGCGTCGAGCGTCTGGATCAGATCGTCGTAGTGCGCGCTCGTGGCCCCCTCCGCCAGCGCGGGCGGCTCGCCGCGCCGCTGCGCCTGGATCCATGCGAGCAGCGTCATGTACTCGGGCTGCTCCGGGTCCTCGTTCAGCGCGCGCCGCGCGCGGATCTCGGCGCCCACGAGATCGTTCTTCTTGAGCAGGACCTCGGCCTTCTGGAACTCGAGCGCGGCGTCGACGACGCGGGCGATCTTCTCCTCGTCCTCCGCGGGCGACGGGGCCTCCTTCGGCCCCTGGAGGTACTCGGCGCGCCGCCTCGGATCGCTCAGCGTCTGGTACGCCTCGCTGATGCGGGCGAACACGCGCGCGACCAGCGGCTTGACGTCCTGGAACTCCGGGGGCGTCCGGTCGGGGTGCCACTGCTTGGCGAGCGCGAAGTAGGCGCCCTGCACGCGCTCGGGAGGGGCGTCCTCCGCGACGCCGAGCATCTCGAAGAAGCTCTCGCCGTCGATCGAGGCGGCGCGCGCCTCGATGTCGGCGCGCCGCGCCGCGAGCTCGGGGCTCAGCCCGGCGCGCGGCAGCGGCGGGAAATCCGGCGCGAGCGCCGCGGCCGCCTGCGGCTTCGCGGGCGCCTGCGGCCTCGCCGCCTCGGGGGCGCGCGCCGGCGGCGGAGGCGCCGCCGCCTCGGCGCGCCCTCCCCCGCGCGCCGCCCTGCCCTCCGCGCCGACGACCGCCATCTTCACGGTGGGCGCCTGCTGCGGCTGCGGCTGCGCGCGGGCGCCGGGAGCGGCCGGCGGCGGCTTCGGCGCCCTCGGATCCGCGCCGCGGGGCGCGCCGCCAGGATCGCCGCCGGACGCGCGCGGCTCGAACGACGCCGCCGGCCCGGAGCCCGCGGCGCCGCGCGCCTCCGGCGCCGCGGACGGGGGCGGCGCGGTCGTCGTTCGGCGCGGCGCGACCGGCTCGGCGAACGGCGATCCCGATCGCCTGCTCGACGGCGCCGCGGCGTCGTCGGGGTGCCTCGGCGATGCGCGGCCCTCGGCCTCGCCGCGCGCCGGGCGCGGCCCGGGGACCGTCGAGCCCGAGGTGGGGCGCGGCGAGCGCGCCGCCGCGCCGGGCGGCTCGCGCTGCGGGGCCTGCCCCGCGTCGGCCGGGGGAGCGCCGGCCGCGCGGTCGCGGCCGAGCCCCACGGGGCGCCGGCCGGGGGCGCCGAGATCGAGGTGCCGCGTGATCGCGAGCGCGTAGATCGTCAGCCGCACGACGCGCTCCTGCGCGACGCCGGCCCCGACCAGCTCGGCGATCGTCATGCGCCGCGTGCGCAGCAGGTCGACCACGGCCGCCTCGTCGCGGTGGAGCTGGAACCGCTTCATCTCGGCCTCGACGTGGAGGCCGAGCGGCCGGCTCTGGATGCGATCGAGCGTCGCGTCGATCAGCGGATCGTCGGCGTGGAGCCGGACCCCCGCCATGATCACCGCGAGCGGCTCGCACCCGATGAGCTCCGGGCCGCCGTAGGACGACAGCAGGTTCTGGCCGTCGTAGTAGGCGTACCGCGTCGCGGGCGAGAGGTCGTAGAGCGCGACCAGCTTGCGCACGAGCTGCTGGCGGAGCACGGCGAAGACCGTCTCCCGGTCGAGCAGGCCGCGGGAGACGAGCAGCCGGCCGTGCAGCACCCGCCGCTTCGTGATGTCGCGGAGCGTCTCCCGGAGCGTCGCCTCGTCGAGCAGGCCGAGCTCGACGATCACCCGGTCGAGCGGGGCGATGATCGTCCCGGTCCAGATCTTCGCCGGCACGCCGTCGCTGAAGAAGATGCCGTGGCGGACGCCGTCGGGGTCGACGAAGCACGTCGTGCCGGTGAGGCGCCGGTCGAGCATGTACACGAGCAGGTGCACGAGCGGCGTGCGCGCGAGCGTGCCCTCCGCGGTCGGCGGATCGGCCGGCAGCGACAGCACGGCGATCGGGCCGGCCATGGCCGACGGCGGCAGCTCGGACTCCGGGCTGCGATCGCGCCGCGGCGGCTGCTCTCCCCAGCCGCGCGTGCGCGGCGTGGACGAGCGCGCGCTCTCCTCCGGGACCTCGTCAGGCTCGCTGTCTGTCTGCACGGACCACGACTCCTCTCGCTGAGCGCCCGGAAGCGCGTACGGGTCCTCCGCGGCGGCGGGCTCCTGCTGCTGCGGTGGATCGGGCCAGCGCGCCGTGGTGCGCCCCGGCCGCAAGGTCGGCGAGCGCTTGCCGGACGGCGCCGGCGGCAGGTCCGCGAGCATCCTGGCCTCCGCGCCGCCGTCGTCGGGCAGCTGCGCGGCGTCGGGCGACGACGCGGGCCCGCGGCCGGCGTCGCCGGGCCGCGGCTGCGTCCTCCGCCCCGCCGGCGCGCTGGTCATCGGCAGCGTGGGCGACGAGGGCCGCGTGATCGGCTGCAGCGGCGGCATGCGCAGGTGGTTGAGGGGCGACGCCGGCGGCGGCACCGGGATGGTGCGCATCGCCGGCGGGTCCGCCGCGCTCGCCGGCGCGCGGTGCGACGCCTGCGGCGCCTCCTGGACCGCCGCGTAGGCGCGCATCGAGGCGACGGCGGGGTCGTCGCTTGTCGCGACGATCCGGCGGATGTGCCGCGTCGGCTCGCCCTGGCGGGGCCGCTCCGCGAGATCGACCTCGAGCGCGCGCGCGGCGATGGGGCCGCCCGAGGCGTCGAGCACGAGCCGGACGCGCGGCTGCGAGTAGCGGGCCGGGTGCGACGGCGTCTGGACGACCAGCGCGACCTCCCCGGTCGAGAGCTCCACGAGGGTGCCGGTCGGAAAGATCCCGAGCGCCCCGACGAGCAGCCGAAGCACGGTGCGGTCCGCGGGATCGGCCGCCTCCTGCTCGAGCTTGGCGATCGCCTCGTCGGCGGAGAGCGGCGCCTCGCCGGGCGCGGCCGTCAACAGGTCGTTGAACGCGCGCGCGGTCGCGAGGATGCGCGCCTGCAAGGTCGGCTGGCGGAGCCCGCGGTAGACCGGGCCGAGCGCCGGCTGCCGCCGCACCCAGTGCGCCTCGTAGGCCACCACCGTGCGCATCACGCTGGGCTCGTTCACGAGGCCGAGCGCGGTCAGCACGGCGGCCGTGCCCGCGGGGACGTCCGCGTCCTGCTGCTCGCTGAGCTGCGGGACGAGCCCGCCCGCGCCGCTCTTCGCGGCGCCGGTGAGCCGCGGCCGCGCGGTGTCGAAGAGCAGCGCCGCCATGGAGAGCCGCTGCAGGAGCACGACGTCGCTCGTGATCTGCCGGGCCATCGCGAGGCTCAGGATCGCGGTGTTCACCGCGCGGCCCGCGTCGTCGTGGTTCTGGTTGCGCAGCGCGGTGACGCCGAGGAAGGCGGGTGTCTCGTTCGCGGAGAGGTCGACGAGGCGCTGCGTGATGCGCTTGACGCCCTGCCGCAGCGTGTAGCGGCCCTGCCGCAGGTCGTCGTAGAAGCGGCGGATGATCACGATCGCCGTCGCGTAGGTCCGCACGATGGCCGCTGCCTCGTCGCCCTCGCGATCGATCGAGACCTCGCGGCGGAGCACGGCCTCGTCCACGGCGCGCAGGCGGACGCGCGGCGCCGGGCGGTCGACGAGCGCCGGCTTGCTGCTCCGGAGGGCCTCGGCGAGCGCGGAGGCGAGCGCGTAGAGGTCGCTCGCGCGGACGTCCTTGGCGACGCCGATCTCGGAGTAGCCGCAGCGGGCCAGGATGTCCCCGAGCTCGAGCGCGCCCTCGTAGACGGCGCGGTTCGCCTTGAGGAGCTGCCCGGAGACGAAGACCGAGCCGCGGGTGAACAGGATGGAGACGTTGTGGCCGGAGCGCTGGCCGAAGTCCTGGATCAGCGAGACCGTCTCCTCGACCTGCCGCACCATGGCCTGGTTGTCGATCGAGTGCAGCGTCGAGAGCTTCACCAACCGGAAGAGCGCCTGCACCACGCTGGCGGCGAGATCGCGCGCCTGCTCGCGCCGGATGTTCTCCGACATGTTCTGGCTGATGACGTCGATCTGGGGCGCGGTCACGGCAGCTCCCCGGTCGTCGAGATCCGCTTGCCGAGGCGCCCGGCGATCGCCTCGGCGGCGGCGGTCGCGGCGTCGCGCAGCGGCTGGCTGTTCCAGGGTCGCCGCTTCGCGGCCGCGAGCGCGGCGTCGAGCGCCTCCTGCGAGCACGCCTCGCGGCCGAGCAGCTCCGCCGACAGGCAGCGCGTCTGCTCCGCCGCGTCGTCCGCGAGCAGGCCGTGCCGCTGGAGCAGCTCGACGGCGACCGACTCGCCGCGCGCCGGGTTCAGCGTGTAGAGCGCGCCGAGGAACTCGCGCCGCTCGTCGAGCGTGAGCTGATGGAACGAGCTGTCCTGCACGCGGCGGACGAGCAGCGGGCCGGCCGCGCGGACCTGGTGGTGCGCCAGCGTGCGGAGCGCCGCGACGCGCACGTCGGGCGGCGCCGACTCGGCGAGCGAGAGCAGTTCGTCCCTGATCTGCTCGGGGCTCGTCGCGAGGTGCGCGATCGCCTCGCAGCGGAGCGCCGCGTTCGCGCACCCGGAGAGCCGCTTCAGCGCGCCCAGGGCGCCCGGCGTCCGCGACGCGGCGAACATCTTGAGGATCGGGCGGGTGACGTCGAGATCCAGCGTCATGAGCGCGTCGACGACCCCCTCCTCGTGCCCGGGCAGCGTCCGCTCGAGGTGGCCGAGCAGCGCGCGGCGCAGGGCCTCGTGGCCGACCTGCCCGACGACCTCCATCGCGACCGGCAGGTACTCGGGGCCGAGCCGCTGCAGCACCGGCGCGAGGCGCTGCGCGACGAGATCCAGATCCACCGGGGCGGGCGGCGCCGCGGCGCCCGGCGTGCCCGTCATGAGGACGCGCGTGGCCTCGCGGAGGAGCAGCCGCATCGTGTCGGGCGGGAACATGCCGCGGGTGAACTCCGCCGCGAGCGCGCCGCCCTGCTGCCTGGGCGCGAGCGCGTCCAGCGCCTTCTCGACCGCGTCGTGCATCGCGAAGAGCGTGTCGAAGCGGCGCGCGAGGATGAGATCGCGCGCCGAGGCGGCCATCGGCTCGGTCACGAGCTCGACGTCCTGGTAGCGCTTCGCGTTCAGGAAGGCGTCCGCCACGACCTCGACGAAGCGCTCGCTCCAGCGGTCCGGGCTGAGCACGAGCTGCGTGCCGAGCGCGCGCTGCGCGACGGGGTCGAGCGCGAGCGCGCTCGCGGCGCGGCGCGCGGCCTTGAGCGCGGCCGCGTCGGTGTCGATCACCATCGCGGCCGCCTCGGCGCGGTTCGCCTTCTCCTCGGCGGCGCGCCGCGCCATGCCCTCGAGGTCGTCGGCCTCGTGCCAGAACTGCTCGCGGTCGGCCGCGTCGCCCTCGACGAAGACGCTCACCACGTCGTAGCGCACATGCTCGAGGCGGCGCTCCCACAGGGCGGCCGCGACGTCGTCCTCGGGGGCGAGGTCACGCAGCGGATCGAGCAGCAGCACCTCGCAGAGCGCGCGCAGCTCGTCCTCCGTGATGCCAGGTAGGAGCTGGACGCGCCGCACGCCGGCCGCGAAGAGGTTGTACGGGACCAGATCCAGCGGGTGCGACGGCTCCCAGACCGTGCGCCGGCGGTGCTCGAAGGCGTACGGCGAGAGCGCCCAGTGGACGAGGTTCGCGTCGGCGCGCAGCGCCTCCACGATCGCCTGGAAGGCCGCCCGGAGCTTGTTGTCCGCGTCCGGATGGCTCCAGCCGTAGTGGCGCACCGCCGGGAGCAGCCGCTCCACGCGGCGGAACACCTCGGTGAGCCGCGCGACCGCGGGGTCGTCCGGCTCCGCGTCGCCCAGCTCCTCCTCGGGCGCGGGCTCCTCGGGCGGCCGCAGCCCGACGGCCGTGGGCGAGTCGTCCGGCGGGGGGCGCAGCGTGCTGTGCGGCGCGCTGCGGCGAGGCGCGGACGCGCCGAGCTCCTCGAGGAGGCGCAGCACCTCCTGCCGCATCTGCGCGGCCGACTCGTAGCGGTTGCGCCGATCCCAGGCGAGCGCCTTGTCGACGAGGCCGATGACCGAGGCGGGCAGCTCGGGCGCGATCCGCGCGAGCGAGGGCGCCGGCGTGGTCGCGGCGAGGATGAACGCCTCGTTGTCCGAGCGCCCCTGGTGGAGGCGCTGGCCGCTGAGCACCGCGTACAGGGTCGCCCCGATCGAGAAGAGGTCCGCCCGGCCGTCGACCCCCTCGGTCAGCCCCATCGCCTGCTCGGGCGCCATGAACGAGGGCGTCCCGAGCGCCGTGCCGGCCTTTGTCTTGTCGCCGGGCGCGCCGCGCAGCCTGGCCACGCCGAAGTCGAGCAGCTTCACCGCGTTGTCCTTCGTGATGAAGATGTTCGCGGGCTTCAGGTCGCGGTGGACGATGCCCTCGGCGTGGAAGCTCTCGAGCGTGTTGAGCACCTCCCCCGCGATCCAGAGCGCCTCCGCGGCGGGGAGCTTCCGGCTCTTGCGCTTCCAGAGCTGCTGCACGGTCTCGCCGTCGAGCAGCTCCATGACGAGGAACGGCTCATCCTGCTCGGTGATGTCGTCGTCGAGGATCGCGACCCGGCCGGGGTGATCGATCTTGTTGGCGACGTACCCCTCGCGCAGGAACCGCTCGCGGATGCCGACGTCGCGCGCGAACTCGGCGTGGAGGATCTTCAGCGCGGCGCGCGAGCCGTTCCGGTGCGTGGCGGCGTACACCGAGGCCATGCCACCCACGCCGAGGAGGGCGTCGATCCGCCACTTGTTCTTGACGGTCATCCCGACGCGGGCGCGCGCCCGCTGCTTCTCGTCCGGCGCGTCCGTGACCTCCGAGGGCGGAGGGAAAACGGACTCGGGGATGACGCCGCGTGAGGTCATTTGGCCACCGGAAGGCGGCAAATCGTATCACCTCCGCGCCCTCACCAGGCTCCGGATTTCACGCGCATTTCGCGCGGGAGGGCGGCCGACCTTACCGTCGGCGGGCCCCTCGCCCGGCCCCCGGCGCTCCGAGGGCGGGGCGCCCGGTCAGGAGGGCCCGGGCGCGGCGACGACCGCCCGACAACGCGCGTCGTTGAGCACGAGCCGGACGCCGCGGTTCGACGGAAAGAGGGCGTTGAGGCGCGCGGTGACCGCGGGATCGCCGGTGAAGACGTCGATCTGCCGCCCGACGACCTTGATGCCCCGATCCTCGGCGACGAAGCAGCCGTCGTGACGGCCCCCGCCCGGGAGCGGCAGGCCGACAAGCTCGGGCACGTAGAGGGATGTGCCGAGCGGGATGACGCTCGAGTCGACCGCGACCGTGCGCAGGGGGGTGATCGGGCGCCCGGTCGCGCCCCGGCCGTAGGGGAACCGCCGCGGGTCCAGCCGCTCGAAGCAAACCTGCTGGCCTGTGCGCGGGCAGACGTCGGCGCACGCGCAGCCACGCCGCGCGAAGCTCACCGTGTCGCCCGAGGCGAGCCGGCCGCTCCCCTGGACGCAGACCTGGTCGTGGAACGCGCGCGGGACGCTCGCGAGCGGCGCGCAGGCCGCGTCGTAGAGCGCCGCGTCCTTCGGCCCGTCGCCCTCGGTCGGGAAGTCGTAGTAGGTGTTCCGGAACAGCCCGGGCCCGGAATCCGGCGTCGTCGACGTCGCGCGCGTCGCTCGGACCGCCTGCGCGGCGTCGGCGGCGCGCGCGGGCCGTCCGTGCTCGCGCACGAGGATCGCGGGCCCGTCCTGCCCGAGGTCCGCCTCCGCGGCGCCGCGCCGATCGCCCGGCGCCTCGCCTGGCGCGCCGGCGACGCGCGCTCGCGCGCGATCCTGCGGATCGCCCGCAGCGCCGGCGCCCCGGTCGCGGCCGCCGTCGTCGGACGCGGGCGCGTGGAGCCAGCCGCCGCCGCCGCGCGCGATCCGCGGCTCGCTCGATCCGTCGTGCACCCAGTCGGCGCCCGCCTTCGCGGTGCACCCCGCGGCGAGCGCGATCAGGAGCGCATGGAGCCCGCGGACCGCGAGCGCGCCGGCGCGCGCCGCGCTCGTCAAAAGACGCCCCCGAGGCGGATGAGCTCCCGGATCGCCGTGGCGGCGATGTCGGCGCGCGCCCAGAGCGCGGCGGGGGCGCCGGCGGCAGCGGGCGCGGCGCCGGCGGCGATCACCACGGGCGCCGGATCGCCCGCGCCCGGCTGGCCGAGGCGGCTCGCGACGAGCCGCAGCGGATCGACCACCAGCGCGAACGCGATGTCCGAGCCGAGCGGGGCCAGCGCGGCGTTCATGGCCGGCACCCCGCCGAGGCGCTCGCCCTGGGGCGCCGCGACCACGCTGCGGAGCCCCGCGGCCGGGTCGTTGCCGACCGACGCGAACAGGCCGTCGTCGCGGACGATGTAGAGCAGCTCGATCGTCGGCGGCGGCTGCGACGCGCCCGGCGCGCCGGCCCCGCGCTTGTCGGCCGAGGCGCCCGCGGGCCCCTTGCGCGCCGGCGGCTGGCCTGCGCCGGGCTGGCCCGCGGCGGCGGTCTGCTCGAACCGCACGCGCCGCACCTCGCCCTCGAGCTGCGGGAGCTCCGCCTTGCCGGTGGACATCCGGAGCCCCTCCCGCTGCAGCGCGGCCCTGACCGGCTGGATCTCCCCGATCCCGAGGAGATCCTGGACGGCGGTCTCGAGCTTGGCGCGGTCGCCCACCGCGGCGCGCACGAACGCCGTGGGACCTGCCTCGTTGAACCGGAGCCCGCCGGCGAACCAGTCGCCGCGCGCGTCCGACGCCGCGCGGATGACGGCGCCGAGCCGCTCCCGCTCCGCGGGCGGGAGGCCGCCCTCGACGAGCCCCGCGAGGGCGTCGACGAGCTTGGGGACGTTCTCGGCGCGCGACGCGGCCCGATCGCGGACCACGATCCCGGCGAGCGCGTCCGCGGGCAGCTCGAGCAGCGGCTTCACGTCGCCCACCGCGAGATCGGTCGACGCCTTCGACGCCGGGCCGTCCCCGGCCTTCGGCGTCCCGGAGACGCGCAGGTGCGCGTTCTCGTCGAGCACCAGCGTGACGCGCGCGCGCTCGAGATCGCCGAGCATCGCGAGCGCGCCCTCGACCGCCGGGGCGAGCGGGACCGCGGTGGGGCGCGGGGCGCCGTCGGGCCCGCGGGCCTGGTCCCAGGCGCTCCGCGCCGCCCTGAGCACCGGCCCCTCGATCGCGGGCCGCGGGATCTCGACCGCGAGGTCCTCCTTCGGCACCTGGGCCTGCGGCATCGTCCGCGCGACATACGGGCCCACGGTGGTCAGATCGCCCGCGCTCTCGGCGACGAGCAGGTAGTTGCCGAGGACGCCGAGGGCCGTCGGGCTCGTCCCCTGCAGCGGCTCGAGCAGCGCGATCGAGGTCGCCGCGTCGGGCGCCGCGCGGAAGCGCGCCCCTTCCCCGCGCGTGAGCTGGTCGATCAGGCGCCCGCCGTCCTTCACGTGGATGCCGATCGCGACCCGGGGGCGCGGCCGGTCGGGGGCCTCGACGGCCGCGCCGAGCACCGGCACGCTGCCGTCGATCTCGGACGCGACGGCGATGGGCAGGCCGAGCAGCGACGCGGTGAGGGCGCCGGCGCTGCCCGGGAGGAGCGCCGCCGAACCGCCGACGAGGGCGCGCACCTTGGCCCACGTGGCGTCGGGCGTCGGGAGGAACGCCTCGGCGACGAGCCCCACCGGCGCGGGCACGGGGCTCAGGCCCACGACGCCGGCGTCGGCCGGCGCGCCCGGCGATTTGCAGCCCAGCGCGCCCGCGCTCAGGCCGACGAAGGTGGCCAGGAGCGCCGCGGCGGCGCGGCGGCGCAGGAAGGAGGTCGGATGCACGATCACGAACGAACCGTAGCGCCTTCCTGCCGCGAGCGACCACGAACCTGCGAAATGGCCGGACGGCGCGGCGCGGCGGGACCGCGGCGCGCCGCGGCCGAGGCGCGGCGCCGGGGGCCGAGAGGAGGCCCAGGGCTGCGACGAGGCGCGACGCGGGCGCAGCGGCGCGTCAGGGCCTCGAGGCGCGGCGGGCGGCGACGACCACGGAGGACTCGCCGAGACAGATGCGCGCGAGCGAGAGCAGCATCGCGTTCTCGCGGACGCGGTGCAGGAAGCTCTCGCGCAGGGCGGGCTCCGGGATCGCGGCGGCCCGGGCGAGGAGCCGGCCGCGGGCCCGCGCCGCGGCGGCGCGAGCGCCCTCGAGGTCCCCCGCGGAGCGCGCCGCCTCGACGAAGGCGACGAGGACCAGCGACTCGAACTCCTCGATGCCGCCGTGGCGCGCGAGGAGCTCGGAGGCCTCGCGCGACGCGGCGAGCGCCTCGTCGACGCGCCCCTGCGCCGTGAGGGCGCGCGCGAGCGCGGCGAGGGCGCCGGCGCGGGACGGCGGCGCCACCTCGAGGAGCTCCGCGGCGCCGCGGGCGTCGGACTCGGCCGCGCGGAAATCGCCGGCCGCGTGGGCGATGAGGGAGGCGTGGACGCGGGCGCCGCCCTCGAAGCGCAGGTTGCCCTGGCCGCGGCACTCCAGGATGACCTGCCGCGCGAGCGCGAGCGCCTCGTCGAGCTGGCCCCGGGCCGTGAGCACGCGGCCGAGGTTCTGCCGGGCGCGCGTCGCGACGGCGCGCAGGCCCATGCGCTCGGCCGCCTCGAGCGCGGCGGTGAGCTCCTCGCCGGCCCGCGCGACGTCGCCGACCTCGAGGAGCGCGAAGCCGAGGTTGACGCGGGCGCTGCACGCGTCGCGGGCGTCGCCGGCGCGCTCGAACGCGTCGATGGCGGCCGCGTAGCCCGCGAGGTTGCCCGCGGGATCGCCGACGTGCCGCGCCCGCGCCCCGAGCAGCCGGTGCACCTCGGCGGCGACGCGCGGCGTGAGCGACGCGTGATCCGCCGCGAGCGCGCGGACCCGCGCGATCAGCGCGTTCGCCTCCGCGTAGCGCCCCGCGGGGAAGAGCTGGCGCGCCGCCGAGCACAGGGCGATCACCCGCGCCGCCCGGGGGTCTACCGCGACGCCCGCCGCGGGCGGCTCGGCGCGGACCTCCGGGCGCCGCGCGCCCTCGTCGCCGGGCCCCTCGGCGGCGAGATCGCCGCACGCGGCGACCTCCTTCGCCCAGGCGGTCGTGAGCACGGTGTCGCCCCGCCGGCCGCTCGCGATCATCAGCTCGTCGGCGGCGCGGAACCAGAGCGGCGCGCCGCGGGGCAGGCGCCGCGCCGCCTGGGCGGCGCAGCGCTGGGCCTGCTCGAGCTCGCCCCGCCAGCGGTGGGCCTCCGCCTGGACAAGGCGCAGCGCGCCCAGCGTCTCGCCGCCGCGCGCGCTGCGCGGGCCGGCCGAGGCGCCGCCTTCCTCGTCGGGATCCGCGTCGGCCAGCCGGTCGCAGAGGTCGCCGTGCCGCGCCCCGCGCTCGGCGAGCGCGATCGCCGCGGCGAGATCGCCGCGCGCGAGCGCCTGCTCGGCGCCGCGCAGGAACCACCGCATCGCCCGGCCGTGCTCTCCGCCGTGGTCGAAGTGCTCCGCCAGCGCGAGCGCGTCGAGCTCCCCGACCTGCTCGAGCCACGCGCCCGCGAGCCGGTGGCCGAGGAGCCGGTCGCCCCGGGTGAGCGTCGCGTAGGCGGCCTCGCGGAGGCGAGCGTGGCGGAACGCGTACTCCTCTTCGCCAGGAAACCTGCACGCGGGGCGCCGCTCGACGAACGCGCGCGCGACGAGCTCGGAGAGCCACCGGTCGAGCTCCGGGGCGCTCTGCGCGCCGCCGAGCAGGGCGGCCACGCCGCCGCGCCAGAACGCCTCGCCGAAGATGCTCGCCGCGCGGAGGATGCGCCGCACGGCCGGGTGCAGGTCGTCGAGGCGGGCGTGCGCCATCGCGAGCACCGTCTCGGGCGAGGCCTCCGCGTCGCCGCGGGCGATCGACCGGATCAGCTCCTCGAGGCAGAAGGCGCGCACCGCCGCGCCGCCGTCGACGCGCGCCCGCGCCGCGGCGTCCTGGCCGGGCGCCTCGCGGACGAGCTCCCCCTCTGCGCCGCGGGAGAGCCCGTCGAGCCCGACCTCGATGGCGTCGCGGCCGGCCCAGAGCTCCGCGTAGAGGCGCTCCACCTCGGGGCGGCCGAGCGCGAGGAGGCCGGCCGTCACGTCGTCGATCAGGACGCCGCCGTGCGCGGGCGCGCCGCCCCTCGCGCCGCCGGCGGCGCGCTCGGGCCCGCCGCGCGCGCGGGCGCCGAGGAGCGCCGCGGCGCGCTCGATCACCTGCCGCGCGGGCCATCGCCCCGAGGCGGCGTCCTGGCCCATCGCGAGCGCGACGGAGAGGTGCGCGGGCAGCAGCGCGCGCAGCGCCAGCGCGCAGCGCGCAACGCGCGCTGCCTCGTCCGTCGGCGTCCTCGGCGCCGCCCCGGCGGCGCGCGGCGGCGCTGCCTGCGGCTCGGCCTCGCCGTCCGAGAGCGTGACGACGAGCCACCTGGAAGCGAGCCTGTCGACGCGACCGCCGAAGGGCGCGACCGCCGCCCGGATCGCCGCCTCGGTCGCGGCCCTGGGCGCGGGCTCGTGGGGCCCGGCGCGCGGCGCAGCGGCCTCCGGCGCGAGCTCGGGGAGCTCGGCCCGCGGCGCGCCGGTCGCGGTGTCCGAGGCGGGCGCCGCCGCGGCAACGTCGCTCGCGAGGGCGCCATGGATGAGGACCACGCTGATGAGCCGCTGCTCGACCGCGACGCTCTCGGCCAGCGCCCGCGCGGGCCGCACGCTCGCCGCGGCGTCGTCGCGGGCGTCCCTCGCCTGCTCCATGGCGGCGCAGAGCTCCGCCGCGCTCGCGAGGACCTCGCTCCCGTCCCGCGGGCGGCCGTCCGGCTCCTTCTCGAGCATCCAGGCGACGAGGTCGTCGAGCGCGGCCGGCACGTCGGGCCGCAGCTCGGACAGCCGGGGCGGGCCCACGAGGGCGGCCTTCGCGAGGATCGCCATCACCTGATCGCCGGCGAACGGCGGCCGGCCGGTGAGGCCGTGCCAGATCACGCACCCGAGCGAGAACACGTCCGCGCGGGCGTCGACGAGCGCGCCGCCGCGCGCCTGCTCGGGCGCCATGTACCCCGGCGTCCCGAGCGTCACCCCGTTGCGCGCGCCCGCGCGCTCGCCCTGCCGGAGGACGCCGACGCTGCCCGCGCGCGCGGGCAGGCCACCAGGCACGGAGTCGGGTCCAGCGCCGGCGACGGCGCGGGCGATGCCGAAATCGACGATCTTGGCGGCCTCCAGCGCGCCGCCCGGCAGGAAGATGTTGCCGGGCGTGACGTCGCGGTGGACGATCCCCCGCGCGTGCGCCGCGCCGAGCGCGCCCGCGAGGCGCCGCAGCAGCGCCACCGCGCCGTCCACGCCGAGGCGCTCGCGCGCCACGCGCGCGGCGAGATCCTCGCCGTCGAGCCACTCGAGCGCGAGGTAGCGCTGCCCATCCCCGGTGACCCCGTGCGCCACGTAACGGACGATCCCCGGGTGGCGCAGCTCCGCGAGCAGCCGCGCCTCGCGCTCGAGCCGCCTCTCCTGGTGCTCGGCCCCCCGGTGCAGGACCTTCAGCGCGACGGGGCTGTCGTCGGTCAGGTCCGTGGCCCGGTACACCGAGCCCATCCCGCCCGATCCCGCCAGGCCTTCGATCCTGAAACGGTCCGCGACCGTGACTCCCGGGCGCATCAGCCGGGCGATTATACGTCGGACCGCCGTCGCTGATAGGGGAAGCCCGCGCCCCGGGGCGCGCTGCAGCGTACGCCCGCGTCGCTCCGCGCTCGTCCGAGGCGGCGTCAACGGAAAGCTGCGGAGCAGGCGCACTGCTGCGGTAAGCTCCGGCCGATGCCTCGCCCCGGCCACGACAGCGTGGTGCTCATCACCGGCTTCCCCTCGTTCATCGCGCGGAAGATGCTGCAGCACATCCTCGCGTCGGAGCCGCGCACGCTCGTCTACGCCGTGGTGCTCGCGAAGTCGTCCGCGCAGGCGAGCGCGGAGCGCGACGCGCTCCCGGCGGCGGACCGCGAGCGCGTGGTGCTGCTCGAGGGGGACGTCACGGCGATGGATCTCGGGCTGTCGGGCGTCGAGTTCCGGCAGCTCGCCCGCGAGGTCGACCGCATCCACCACCTCGCGTCCGTGAGCCACGCCGGCGCCGACCGGAGCACCGCCCACACCGTCAACGTCGTCGGCACCGCCGAGGTGCTCGAGCTCGCGCGCGCCTGCGCCTCGCTCCAGTGCCTCGTCCTTCAATCGACCGCGTTCGTCGCGGGCGACCGGACCGGTACGGTGTACGAGGATGATCTCGAGGCCGGTCAGGCGTTCCGCAATCCTGTGGAGGAGACGCGAATGCGCGCCGAGGTGCTCGTGCGGCGGGCGATGCGCCACGTGCCGGTGGCGGTGGTCCGGCCGACGACGGTGGTGGGTGACTCTGCGACAGGGGAGATCGACAGGCTCGACGGCCTGTACCTCCTGGTGCTGCTCATCATGGCGGCGCCGGCCGACATGGCGATCCCGATGCCGGGTCGCGGCGACGTGCCGCTCAACATCGTCCCCATCGATTTCGTGGTCCGCTCGACGCACGCGATCGGGCTGCACCGGCTCGCGCCGCGCCGCACCTTCCACGTCGCCGACCCGCACCCGCTCTCGGCGCGGCGGGTCTTCGACCTCATCGCCCGGGCGAGCGGCCGCCGGGCCGCGCGCGGCCACATCCCGTCGAACCTCGCCAAGGCGCTGCTCCGCACGCCCGGGATCGAGCGCTTCGTCCGCAGCCCGCGCGCGTTCGTCGAGCAGCTCATGACCCCGGTGCGCTACGACGCCCGGAACGCGGACCTCGTGCTCGCCGGCGCGGGGGTCGCCTGCCCGCCCTTCGAGTCGTACGTCGACGTGCTCGTCGGCGCCGTCCAGGAGCGCGTCCGCGAGCGGCGCGAGCGCCAGGAGATCGAGGCGAGCGCGGACGCCGACCTCGACATCGAGGATCCGCTGTCGTGAGCGGCGCGGCGTGCTCCGCGGCCCGCGCGGAGGTCCCGGGGCGCAGCGCGGCTCTCCCGCGCGCCCCGCGGCGGCGCTCCTGCGTCGCGCTGCTCGTGACCGCGGCGCAGCTCGTCGCGGCGGCGCTCGGCTGCAGCTCGACCCGCGAGCACGTCGCGCCGCCGACGCCCGAGGTGGCCCCCACGCCCCCCTCGCCGGCGGCGCTCCCGCCGCGCAGCGCCGACTCCGCTGCGCCTGACGCGACCGCGCCGCGCCGGGCCGATCCGGCGCCGGCGCGCCCGCCGGAGCTGGATCTGGTGCGCCCCGAGGACGGGCCCTACGCCCACTTCTTCGCGGCGCTCCGCGCGATGGAGCAGGGGCGCCGCAAGGACCACGTGCGCGTCGCCTGGCTCGGCGACTCGCACGCCGCCGCGGATTTCTGGAGCGGCGCGCTCCGCACCGCGCTGCAGCGGCGCTTCGGCGACGGCGGGCTCGGCTTCGTGCACCTCGGCTACGCCGCCTACCGCCACGACGGCGCGCGGCTCACGACCGAGGGCAAGTGGCGGACGCGCCCGAAGACGCCGGGCGGCTCCACGCCGGTGGACGACGGCGTCTTCGGCCTCGGGGGGATCCTCTTCAGCGCGCACAGGGGCCCGGTGCGCGCCGAGATCGCGGTCACCGGGGCCGGGCCCTCCACGCGGCTGCTCTGGGACGTGTGCTTTCGCTCCAGCGCGCCGACCGACGAGCTCGCGGTGACGATCGAGGGCGGTCCGAGCGAGATCCTCCGCGCAGCCCCGGGCGACGCCCCCGGCGCGCTGCAGCACGCGAAGCTGGCGAGCGTGGGCGCGACGAAGCTCGGCGTCGTGCCGTCGGGCGCGCCCGAGCTCTGCGGGCTGGTCGTCGAGACCGACCCGGAGGCGAGACCCGGGGTGGTGGTCGACACGCTCGGCATCAACGGCGCCCGGCTGGCGACGGCGCTGCGGTGGAGCGAGCTCGCCTGGGCTGCGGAGCTCGCGCGGCGCTCGCCGGAGCTCGTGGTGCTGGAGTACGGCACGAACGAGGCCGGCGACGTCACCACGGATCCGTCCCTCTACGCGAAGCAGCTCGCGGAGCTGCTCGCCCGTACCCGCAGGGTCGAGCCCGACGTCGACTGCCTGGTCCTCGCGCCCACGGACCGGAAGGACGCGCCGGAGCGCACGCCCGTCATCCGTGACGCCCTGCGCGACGCCGCCCAGGAGGGCGGCTGCGCGTTCTGGGACACGTACGAGGCGATGGGCGGGAGGGGCTCGATCGAGGCCTGGTACCGCGAGCGCCCGCCGCGCGCGTCCCGCGATGGGGTCCACCTGACGTTCCGCGGTTACCGGGAGCTCGGCGTGAAGCTCTCGAACGACATCCTCGAGCGATACCGCCCCTGACGGGCGGTTTCGCCTGCACGCTCCGTCCGACGGCGACGGCGGATCCAGCCCGGTGGCCTTGCTCGTGCTTTTCGGCTCTCGTGCTTGGTCGGCGTGAAGGCTTCTCTCACGCGCGATGGGCGAAGGGGGCACATGCTGCATGCCGGAGACGTTGCAGGAGGTCGCTTCCGACTGATCCAGCCGATCGGCTCGGGCGGGATGTCGAGCGTCTGGTGGGCGCGCCATGAGCTCATCGGTCGGGACGTCGCGCTCAAGCTGTCCCCGGCGATCCAGGACGAGCAGGTCATCGGGCGGTTCGTCCGTGAGGCGAAGATCATCGGCAAGTTCCAGCACCGGAACATCGTCGGCGTCGTCGACGCCGGCGAGCTCCAGGAGGAGGGCTACCTCTTCCTGGCCCTGGAGCTCCTGCGCGGGTCGCCGTTCGCGGACCGCCTGATCCCGAACCGGCCGCTGCCGCCCGAGGAGGTCGTGCCCGTCCTCATGGAGGTGTGCAGCGGGCTCTCGGCCGCCCACGCCGAGGGCGTCGTGCACCGCGACATCAAGCCGGAGAACATCGTGATGGCCATGGTCCCCGGCGAGGGGGTCGTACCGAAGATCGTCGACTTCGGCATCAGCCAGCTCACCGGCGCGGGCGACGCGCTCACCATCGAGGGGCAGCTCCTCGGGACGCCCTCGTACATGAGCCCCGAGCAGGTGCTGGGCAAGCGCACGATCGACGCGCGCGCCGATCTCTGGGCGGTGGGCGTCATGCTCTACGAGGCGCTCAGCGGCGCGCAGCCGTTCAGGGGAGGCAACCACCACGCGGTCCTCCGGCGCATCCTCGACACCGAGCCGGCGCCGCTCCCGTCGTCGATCCCGCCGCGCCTCCGGAAGATCGTCGGCCGCTGCCTCGAGAAGGACCCGGCGCGGCGCTACCTGGACGCGGCCTCGCTGCGCGCGGATCTGCAGGCCGCGCTCGACGACCTCGGCGCGAGCGCGCCCGCGCCGCTCGTGATCCTCTCGCCGCGGTCCGCGGGCTCGCGGTCGGTCGAGGCGACGCGCCCGCGCGGCGCGCTCGCCGCGCCGCCGGAGCTCATCGCGCGCGCCGCGCCACGGAGGCTCATCGCGATCGACACGCCGCCGGAGCTCATCGCGCGCGCCGCGCCGCGGAAGCGCCTCGTGCGCGACGCGCTGCCAGAGCTCATCGCGCGCGCCGCGCCGTCGAGGCTCGCCCTGCGCGCGCTCGGCCGTCTCTGGGCCTCGCGGCCGCAGGCGCGTCGGTGGCGCGAGGCGCCGACGCTCGGGCGCACGCTCGGCGTCGCGCCGCTGCCGGACGCCCGGCGGCGCGCGGCGGCGAGCCTCACGCTCCGGCTCGCGGGCGCGGCGGCGCTCGTCGCGGCGCTCACCTCGGCCGCGCTGCGGGAGCAGACGGACGCGGAGGCCGGGGGCGCGGCGCGCGAGAGCCTCCGCCCCGTGCTGGCCGCGGCCTTCGCCGGGAGCGGCGCCGCGTCCCGGCGCGGCGACGGCGCGCCCGGGAAGGCGAGCAGCGGCGCGCCGGCCCAGGAGGCGGCGACCTGCGACGGCGCGCCCGGCTCGCCCGAGCTCGCCTCGACGGACCCGGTGAGCGCCGAGATCGCGGCCGCCTCCGAGGACAAGCCCCCGCGCTCGCAGGCGCCGCGCGGGGCCTCGCGCTCCCGCATCACGAGCCCTGGATTCTGATGATCAACGCCGCACCCACCTCCGCTCTGCGCAGGCGCTCCCGCCGGCGCGCCGCCGCGCTCGGGCTCATTTGCTGGGCGCTGCTCTCCCCCTCATGGCTGCACGCGCAGGACGACGGCGCGACCGACGCGCAGGACGACGGCGCGACGCGCGCGCTGCGGCTCCAGTTCGCGCGGGGGTTGACCCTCGAGGGCGCTGGACGCTGGGCAGACGCGCTCGATCGGTTCGAGGCGATCGCCCGCCGCCGGCCGACCGCGAACGTCACGTTCCACATCGGGCTCTGCCACGAACGGCTCGGCCGGCTGCGAAAGGCCGAGCAGACGTACCAGGACGCGCGCGCGACCGCGCGGCCCGCGACGCCGGCGGTGCTCGCCGAGATCGACGCGCGCCTCCAGGACCTCGAGGGGCGGATGCCGAGGATCGTGCTGAACCTCGCGGGCGCGACCGAGGGCGTGACCGTGCTGCTCGACGGCAAGGTGGCGCAGCCGTCGCGGGCGATCCGGGTCGATCCGGGCCCTCACGTGGCCGTGGCGCTCCGGCACGGGATCCCGGTCGCGGCGAGCGCGTTCTCCAGCCACGAGCGCCGCACCCGGTTCGTGACGTTGACCGTTCATCCCGTCCCGAGCAGCGCATCGGAGCCCTGAGCTCGACGGACCGTCGTCCCTGACGCGGGCATGACATACGTCGCGCTTTTCCTTTGCAATTCCGGTTTCTGATCGCCTCTGCCTGGCCCGATCTGCCGCGCGCGGTGCTGGCGGGATCGGCGCGCGCCGAGCTCCCCACACCCGAGCACCTGTGCGCGCGGAGGCGCCAGCGACCATCGTCGCGGGCGTGATCGCGCCGCGGCCGCGTCCGCTCCTGGCGGCGATCTCGCGGGATTTCCTGGAGCTCCGCGCGGGCGTGTGTCAAGCCGCGGGACGAGCTGCGAGGCGCGCGCGAGCGCTCGCCGAGGCGAGGGCGTCGCGGCGCGCGGCGCTGGCCAGCGTGCGCGTCGCGCCGCGCGCGCTGCATGCGAAGCTCGCCTGACAGGGCGCTCCGGACACGCGCCAACCCGCCGTGTAACCGGCCATGAACGCTGGATCCAGCTTCTGCCGTCCTGATAGCATGCAAGTCCCATGGCGCTCGACAGGCCGCCCGGTGCGGGCTCTGCTTCGCGACTCGGCAATTATGAGCTGCTGAAAGAGCTGTCCGGCGGCGGCATCGGTTCCACGTGGCTCGCGCGCGCGTCGTCCGAGGGCGACGCGAAGGGCGCGCCGCCTGTCACGATCCTGCGCATCTACCGGCACCTCACGAAGAAGTCCGAGACCGCCGACAGCATCCTCCGCGAGGCCGGCGCGGCGCAGCAGCTCCGCTTTCCCAACGTTGCCTCGGTGCTCGACGCCCGCATCGCCGACGGGGAGGTCTTCATCGTCTCGGAGTACGTGGAGGGCGAGCAGCTCGGCGCGCTGGTGTCGGCGGCCGGCGCCGAGGGGCTGCCGCTCCCGGTCGCCCTCCGGATCGCGGCCGACGTGCTGCGCGCGCTCGCGTCCGCGCACGCGGCGGAGCCGGCGCTCGTGCACGGCGAGCTGAACCCGACGCACGTGCTCGTCGGCGTCGACGGCGTCACGCGGGTGGGCGGGCTCGGCGTCGCGCGGGCCATCTCCGGGCTCGCGCCGATGGGGACGAGGAACCCCGATCGGCTGGCCTACGCCGCGCCGGAGCGCGTCAAGGCGATGGCGGCGCACACCGCGGCCCCGCTCGACGCGCGCGCCGATCTCTTCTCGGTCGGCGTGATCCTCTGGGAGCTGCTCTCGCGGCAGCGGCTGTTCTCGTCGAAGCTGGAGACGGCGGTCATCCAGAAGGTGCTGACGGCGCCCATCCCGCCGCTCGCGGGCGTCGTCCCGGCCGAGGTCGGCGACGTCGTCCGGACGGCGCTCGAGCGCGATCCGGCGCTCCGCTTCGAGAGCGCGTCGGCGATGCTCGCGGCGCTGGAGGCCGCGGGCGCGGGCCGCATCGCCGCGCCGGAGGACGTGGCCGCGGCGCTGAGCCGGCTGGCCGGCAGGACGATCGAGCCGCGCAGGACGATGATCGCCGCGGCGATGGCGGGCGTCGCGGGCGCGACCGAGTCGCGGCCGGCGCCACGCGCGCGCGGGGCGACGCTGGTGGGCCTGGCGATCCCGGAGGCGGCGCTGTCCCCCCGCGGCGACGGACCGCGGCACGGCATCACCGCGCCGTCTCCGCGCCCGCGCGGGGCGCCGACCACGCCGGGCACCCCGCCGGTCGCCGTGGGCGGTGCGAGCCAGCTACGCCCGTCGGGCGGCGCGGCAGCGCTGAAGAACGGCATGGCGACCAGGGCGGCGGGCGCGTCGAACGGCGCGGCGCCGGCGGGCGCCGGGGTGGCGCACGCCGACGTCGACACCGCGTGGGGCTCGGTGGATGAAGGCCCTGCCCGCGGCCTGCCCGCGCCGCGGCCCCCTGCGGAGACCCTTCCGCGGATCGAGCCGTCGAGCGAGCGGACGGAGAGCCGCGGCGCCGCGGTGGCCGGCCCCGAGGCGACCGCGGCGACACCGACGCCGCCGGCGGCCGCGGTGAAGGAGCGGGCGGCAATACCGCGGCCCGGCGATGCGGGCGACGGCCTCGCGACGGCCCGCGTGACGCCCACGCCCGCCGAGGGTGCGGCGCCGAAGCGGCCGACGCCTGTCCCGCCGGGGCCCCCGAGGCCGCCGCGCCCGCCGGCAGTTCGGGCGGTGCCGGCGCCTCCCGAGGTCCCGGGCAAGACCTCCGTCGTGGCGTCCCCGGCCGCCGCGCCCGCGACATCGTCGAGCCGTCCGCCGCCGCGGGTCCCTGGGGTGCCCGCGGTGCCGCCGGCGCCTGCCGCGCACCGCGCGCCCGCGGCGCCGACCGCGTCCCGCGCAGCCGCCGTGCCCGCGGCGCCGATCACGCCTCGCGCGCCCGTGGCGCCCGCAGTGCCGGCGGTGCCCGCGGCGCCTGCCATGCCGCGCGGCCCCGCAGCAGCGACGGCGCCCGCCACGCCCGCCCCGCCCGTCGCAGCCGCGCCTCCGCGGACGCCCGTGCCTGCGGCCCCATCGCCGGCCGCCGCGCCAGCGACGCCTGCCACGCAGAAGGCTCCGTCATCCGCGTCGACCGTCGTCTCGGCAGGCGCGGCGCCCGCGCCGCTGACCGCGGTGACGCCGGAGAGCGCGCGCGGCGTCGACCTGCCGCCGATCTCCAGGACGCTCCACACGCCGACCGGGTCGCAGGGCCCGACGAAACTGTGGGGCCGCGCTGCGTCGGCCGTGGATCGGCTGGGCCCGGGGAGCACCCTCGGCCGCTACGAGATCCTCATTCCGGTCGCCAAGGGAGGCATGGCGGCCGTCTGGGCCGCGCGCCTGCAGGGCACCCGCGGCTTCCGGAAGATCGTCGCCATCAAGACGATGCTGCCGGACGTCTCCGACGACCCCGACTTCGAGTCGATGTTCCTCGACGAGGCGCGGGTCGCGGCGCGCGTCCGTCACCCCAACGTGGTCGAGATCCTCGACCTCGGCGAGGAGGACGACGTCCTCTACATCGTCATGGAGTGGGTCGACGGCGAGACGGCCGGCACGCTCCAGAAGGCCGCGAAGAAGCTCGGCGGCATCCCGCAGCGGATCGTGCTCCGCATCGCCTCGCAGATCTGCGCGGGGCTCCACAACGCGCACGAGCTCCGCGACGACAGCGGCGCGCTGCTCGATCTGGTGCACCGCGACATCTCGCCGGCCAACGTGCTCATCTCGACCGCCGGGTTCGTGAAGATCGTCGACTTCGGCGTGGCGAAGTCGAAGGGGCGCCTGCACATCACGCGCGCCGGGGGCATCATCAAGGGGAAGACGCCGTACCTCTCGCCGGAGCAGCTCGGCGGGCTCCCCATCGATCGCCGGAGCGACATCTTCTCGCTCGGCGCGCTGCTGTACGTGCTCACGACGGGGATGCACCCGTTCCGCGCGGAGACCGAGCTCTCGACCGTCGAGAACATCACCATCAAGGCCCCGCTCCCGCCGCGCGAGCTGAACAGCGCGATCCACCCCGAGCTCGAGAGGATCATCCTCAAGGCGCTCGAGAAGGATCGCGACAACCGCTTCTCGACGTGCGCCGAGATGCAGCGGGCCATCGATCAGGTGGCGTCGAGCCTCGGCGAGCCCACGACCGACGAGGACGTGGCCGCCTTTGTGCGGCTGGCGATCGGCGATACCCAGGCGAGGCGCGCGCAGGAGCTCCGCGATGCGATCGCGGCGGTCGACGCCGGCGCGGCGCAGAACTCGGAGCCCCGCCCGGCGATCTCTCCGGAGCTCCAGGCCTCGCTCGCCGACGTCAGCCCGGGATCGAGCGAGCGCGCGCTCGGCGTCGCCGGCGCGGCGCCGGCCGCGGCTGCCGCCGGTCCGAGGTCGAACGCAGCGCAAGCCTCCCCGCCTGCGGCGCAGGAAGACGAGAGCCCCATCAGCCTGGAGCCGATCTCGATCGAGGAGATGGCGGCGCCGGCGCAGCCGCCCCAGACCCCGCCGCGGCTGATCATCGCGCCGGCGCTTCAAGCCGATCTCCCGCTCGGCGGGCCGGCGGAGGCGGCGGGCGCGCCGGCCTCTCCCCGCGAGGGCAAGCCGCTCGGCGCGTCCGTCCGGCGGGTCCTCCCGGCGGCCGGCACGCCCGCGTCGAAGGTGCTCGCGGCGGCGGATCCGCCCGCCTCGAGGGCCGCAGCGCTCAGCGCCCGGTTCGCGAGGGGCGGGTCCCGGAGCCTGGCCAACGACGTCGGTGAGGTCACGGCGGTCGATCGCTCGTACGAGACAGCGCAGCGGCACAAGCGGCTGCAGCTCATCGTGGCCGGCGCGGCGATGTTCTGCGTGGCGATCGGCGCCATCGCGCTTGTCGCGCGCAGCGGCGACGAGCGCAACACGACCGAGATCGGCAAGGCGCGCGTCGACGCGCTGCCCGCGACCGCGACGGCGGACAACGCCGCGCCCGCGGCCAGCGCCGCCCCGCCGGCGACCCCGGCGACCGCGGAGCCCCCGCAGGCGGCGCAGCCGCCATCACCGCCGGCTCCGGAGGAGCCGCCGAAGCCCGCCGCCGAGCCGCCTCCCGAGGCGACGCAGAAGCCTCCTCAGACGGCGCAGGCGCAGGGGGCCGCGGCGACGCCGAAGCCCGCAGCCGCCCCGCAGCCGCCGCGCCCAGCGGCGACGGCGCGCCCCCGGACGACCTCCACGACGACGAAGCCTGCGCCCAAGCCCGCAGCGACCGGCAAACCGACCACCAAGAAGAAGTACAACCCCTCGGGTATCTGAACACCGTGCGATCTCGACCCTGGCTCCGTGCGCTGCTCTTCGGTGCGGCGTCTTGCCTCTGCCTGTGCACGCTCCCCGGGCCCGCGGCGGCCGCGGACGACGCCGCGTCGACGCCGGCGCCGGACGCGGTGGAGAGGGCGCAGAGCCTGTTCAAGAAGGGCGCTGCCCTCTTCGAGAGCAGGCGTTACGCGCTCGCGCTCGAGCAGTTCCGGGCCTCGTACGCCGCGGTGGCGAGCCCGAACTCGCGCCTGTACATCGCGCGCTGCCTCGCCGAGCTCGGCGATTATACGGAGGCGTACCTCGAGTTCGAGGGGGTCGCGGCGGAGGCCGCGGCGCGCGCGAAGACCGAGCCGCGCTACGCCCAGACGGAGCAGACGGCGCAGTTGGAGCGAGACGAGCTCACGCGCAAGATCGCGCTCGTGACGGTCACGGTGGCGCGCCCGGAGTCGGCGACGTCGCTCACGATCGCCGGCAAGGAGGTCCCCCGCGAGCGGTGGGGCAAGCCGTACCCGGTCAAGCCCGGCAAGGCCGAGATCGTCCTGCGCACCAGGATCACCTCGATCCCGCAGACCGTCGATCTGTCGCCGGGCGAAGCGAAGACGCTGCCGATCGACGCCGACGCGAGCGCCCCGCCCGGGGCCCCTGACGACAACGCGATGCTCCTCGACGAGGGCTCGATCCCGCCCGCGCCGGAGTCGCCCTCGCCGAGGGAGTACCTGCGACCCTACGCCTACGTCGCCGGCGGCGTGGGCGTGGCGGGGCTCGGCGTGTTCACGATCGCCGGGCTGATGGCGAACAGCACCTACAGCGATCTCGCCGAGACGTGCCGAGGCCCCTGCCCCATCGAGCGCCAGGACGACGTCGACGCGGGCAAGACCCAGAAGACGGTCGCGAACGTCGGCCTCGTGGTCGGCGCGCTCGGGCTCGTCACCGGCACGACGCTGTTCATCCTGAGCTTCACCGGCGGCGGCGCCGGCGAGCCGCAGGGCGCCACCGCCTCACCACAGCTCCTCGTCGCGCCCGGCTATGTCGGCGTGCGCGGCGCGTTCTGAAGCGGCTCCAGGTCGGCCGGGCGTCCGCGCCGCGCTCCAAAGACGAACGGGCGGGATCGCTGCTGCGATCCCGCCCGCTTGCCGTCGATGCTCTCGCGCTGGCCGCGGAGAGATCAGCGACCGCCAGGGCCGCCCTTGGCGACCTTGGACTTCTTGTCCCCGGAGTGACCGTGGAACGTGCGCGTCGGGGCGAACTCACCCAGCTTGTGGCCGACCATGTTCTCCGTCACGAACACGGGGACGAACTTCCTCCCGTTGTGCACGGCGAACGTCAGGCCGACCGACTCGGGTAGGATCGTCGAGCGGCGCGACCACGTCTTGATGACCTTCTTCGCATTGGTCGCCTGGGCTGCCTGGATCTTCTCCAGCAGGTGACCGTCGATGAAGGGCCCTTTCTTGATGCTCCTCGGCATGACTAACCCTTGGTCCCGCGCCGCCGGACGATCATCGAGTCCGTGCGCTTGTTGTTCCGCGTCTTGAGCCCCTTGGCGAGCTGACCCCACGGCGAGCACGGGTGGCGCCCGCCGCTCGTCCGGCCCTCACCGCCGCCCATCGGGTGATCGACCGGGTTCATCGTGACACCCCGGTTGTGCGGCCGGCGGCCGAGCCAGCGCGAGCGACCGGCCTTACCGAGGCTGATGTTCGCGTGGTCGGAGTTCGACACCTGCCCGATCGTGGCGCGGCAATCGAGGTGGACCTTGCGGATCTCGCCGCTCGGGAGGCGGATCTGCGCGTAGTCGCCGTCCTTCGCCATGAGCTGGGCAGCGACGCCGGCCGACCGGACGAGCTGGCCGCCCTTGCCCTTCTTGACCTCGACGTTGTGGATCGACGTGCCGGGCGGGATGAAGCGGAGCGTCAGGCTGTTGCCCGGCTTGATGTCCGCGTTCCGGCTCGCCAGCAGCGTCGCCCCGACCGCGAGGCCGTCGGGCGCCAAGATGTAGCGCTTCTCGCCGTCCACGTAGTGGAGCAGCGCGATGCGCGCCGTCCGGTTCGGGTCGTACTCGATGGTGGCGACCTTCGCCGGGACGCCGATCTTGTCGCGCCGGAAATCGATGATCCGGTAGCGCTGCTTGTGACCACCGCCGCGGAACCGCGACGTGATCCGGCCGTTGTTGTTCCGGCCGCCGGTGGACGTCTGCTGCTCGAGCAGCGACCGCTCGGGCTCGACCTTGGTGATCTCCTTGAAGTCGCTGACCGAGTAGTAACGCCGCGCCGGCGAGGTCGGCTTGAAGGATCTGATTCCCATGGCTATTCCGCCTTCTCGTCGAAGAACTGGATCTCGTCACCCTCCTTGAGGGTGACGATCGCCTTCTTCCAATTGCGCAGCTTCGCATAGCCGCGCCCCATGCGCTTTTCCTTGCCGCGCATGATCATGGTGTTGACGTCCACCACGCCCACCTTGAAGAGCGTCTGGATGGCGTCCTTGATCTGGATCTTGTTCGCCTCGCGGCGGACCTCAAAGATGACCTTGTTGCCTTGGTCGCGGAGCCGGCTCGACTTCTCCGTGAGGATGATGGGCCGGCGGATGATCTGCTCGGGCTGCATGGCGGACTCCCCTGACTAGCGAAGGCAACGCGCCTCGAGCGCCTTGGCGGCGTCCCTCGAGACGATGAGGTGGTCGTGCCTGAGGAGATCGTAGACGTTGACCCCCTCCGGCGGCAGGTACTGGTGGTTCTCCAGGTTGCGGAGGCTCTTCACCAGCTTCTCGTTACCGGCCGTGTCGACGACCAGCGACTTCCGATCCGCCTGCAGCGTCGTGAGCGTGGCCGCGATCGCCTTGGTCTTGACCTCGGGGACCTCCAGGCTGTCGAGCACGATGAGCCGGCCCTCCTTCGCGAAGAGGGAGAGCGCGCTCTTCAGGGCGCCGATGCGCACCTTGCGCGGCGGACGGTACGACCAGTCCTTCGGCTCCAGGGCGTGTGCCATGCCGCCGCCCGCGTGGTGCGGCGCGCGGATCGAGCCCTGGCGAGCGCGGCCGGTGCCCTTCTGGCGATAGAGCTTCTTCGTGGAGCCGGCGACCGCGCTCCGCTCCTTGGTGGCCTTGGTGCCCGAGCGGCGGGACGCGAGCTGCGCCTTCACGACCTCGTAGAAGAGGTGCTCTTTCACCTCGGTCCCGAAGACCTCGTCCGAGAGGTCGAGCTCGCCGACCTGCTCCCGCTTGAGGTTGTAAACGGTAACCTTCATGGTACCTGGACTCCTAGCTCTTGATCTCGACGTCGACGCCGGCCGAAAGGTCGAGCTTCATCAGCGCGTCGAGGGTCTGCTGAGTCGGCTCGATGATGTCGAGAAGCCGCTTGTGAGTCCGGATCTCGAACTGCTCGCGCGACTTCTTGTCGACGTGGGGCCCCCGGAGCACCGTGTAGCGGCGGATCTCGGTGGGCAGCGGGATGGGTCCCGCGACGTGCGCGCCGGTCCGCTTCGCCGTCTCGACGATGTCGCTCGTCGACTTGTCGAGAAGCTGGTGGTCGAACGCCTTGAGGCGAATCCGGATCTTCGTTGTATCAGCCATGTTGCTCTTCCTACGCGAGGATCTTGGTGACGACGCCGGCGCCCACCGTCTTGCCGCCCTCGCGGATGGCGAAGCGCATCTGCTCCTCCAGCGCGACCGGGGCGATGAGCTCGATCGTCATCGTGATGTTGTCGCCCGGCATCACCATCTTCACCCCCTCGGGGAGGTTCACCGTGCCGGTCACGTCCGTCGTCCGGATGTAGAACTGCGGCCGGTAGTTGGTGAAGAACGGCGTGTGGCGCCCGCCCTCCTCCTTCTTGAGGACGTACACCTCACCGGTGAACTTCGTGTGCGGCGTGATCGACCCGGGCTTCGCGAGCACCTGGCCGCGCTCGATCTCCTCCTTCTCCACGCCGCGGAGGAGGCAGCCGACGTTGTCGCCCGCCTGACCCTGATCGAGCAGCTTCCGGAACATCTCGACGCCGGTCACGACCGACTTCTTCGTGTCCTTGAAGCCGATGATCTGGACCTCGTCGCCGACCTTGATGATGCCGCGCTCGATGCGGCCCGTGGCCACCGTGCCGCGGCCCTTGATCGAGAACACGTCCTCGATCGCCATCAGGAACGGCTTGTCGATGTCGCGCACCGGCTCGGGGATGTAGCTGTCGAGCGCGTTGAGGAGCTGCTGGATCGTCTCCTCCCACTTCGGGTCGCCCTGAAGCGCCGGCAGCGACGCGCCCCGGATGACCGGCGCGTTGTCGCCGTCGAACTTGTACTTCGACAGGAGCTCGCGGACCTCCATCTCGACAAGGTCGAGCATCTCCGGGTCGTCCACGGCGTCGCACTTGTTGAGGAACACGACGATGTGGTTCAGGCCGACCTGGCGGGCGAGGAGCACGTGCTCGCGCGTCTGCGGCATCACGCTGTCGAGCGACGACACGACGAGGATCGCCCCGTCCATCTGCGCCGCGCCGGTGATCATGTTCTTGATGTAGTCGGCGTGCCCGGGACAGTCGACGTGCGCGTAGTGGCGGTTGACCGACTCGTACTCCACGTGCGCCGCCGCGATGGTCACCGTCTTGGTCTCGTCACGGACCGTCCCGCCCTTCGCGATATCGGCGTACGAGATCGCCTTCGCCAGCTGGCGCTTCGACTGCACCTTGACGAGCGCCGCGGTGAGCGTGGTCTTGCCGTGGTCGATGTGACCGATGGTGCCCACGTTCACGTGCGGCTTCGTACGAGTGAATTTCTCCTTGGCCATGGCGTATCTTTAACCTCGCTGCTTGGCGACGATCTCTTCCTGGATCGCTGCTGGAACCGGTGCGTAATGAGAGAACTGCATCGAATGGGTTGCGCGGCCCTGCGTCTTTGAACGGACGTCGGTCGCGTAACCGAACATGGTGGCGAGCGGTACCTCCGCTCGGATCACCCGGGTGTTCGCGCGTTGCCCCATGTCGAGGATGCGGCCACGTCGCGAGTTGAGGTCTCCGATGACGTCCCCGAGGTAGTTCTCGGGAGAGACGACCTCGACGGCCATCATCGGCTCGAGGAGCACGAGGCCCGCCCGCTTGGCGCCGTCCTGGAAGGCCATCGAGGCGGCGACCTCGAACGCGGGGCCCGAGGAGTCGACCTCGTGGTAGCTGCCGAAGTGGAGCCGCACCTTGATGTCGACGACGGGGTAGCCCGCGAGCACGCCGCGGCCCATCGCGTCCCGGATGCCCTTCTCGATCGAGGGGATGAACTCCTTCGGGATGATGCCGCCGACGATATCGTTCTCGAACACGAAGCCCGCGCCGCGCTCGGCCGGCTCGATGTCGATCCGGACGTGGCCGAACTGGCCGTGTCCGCCCGACTGCCGGACGAAGCGCCCCTCGACGTCCGTCGCCTTCTTCGCGATGGTCTCGCGGTAGGCGACCTCGGGCTTGCCGACGTTGGCGTCGACCTTGAACTCGCGCTTCAGGCGGTCGACGATGATCTCGAGGTGGAGCTCGCCCATCCCGGCGATGATCGTCTGCCCGGTGTCCTCGTTCGTGAAGGTGCGGAACGAGGGGTCCTCGTAGGCGAGCTTCTGCAGGCTGAGCCCGAGTTTGTCGAGATCGACCTTGGTCTTCGGCTCGATCGCGATCGAGATCACGGGGTCAGGGAACTCCATCCGCTCCAGCACGATCGGGTGCTTCTCGTCACAGAGCGTGTCCCCGGTGCGGGTGTCGCGGAGCCCCACGGCAGCGTAGATGTTGCCGGCGTAGCAGACGTCGATCTCCTCGCGCTTGTTCGCGTGCATCCGGAGGATGCGCCCGAACCGCTCGCGCTTGCCGCGCGTCGAGTTGAGCACGCTGACGCCGCTCTTCGTCGTGCCGGAGTAGACGCGGAAGAACGTGAGGTTGCCGAACTGGTCGTTCATGATCTTGAACGCCAGCGCCGCGAACGGCTCGTCGTCGCTCGCCTTGCGCGAGACGACCTTGTCCTTCTTGTCGGGCAGCGTCCCCTCGACGGCCTTGATGTCGACCGGCGACGGCAGGTAGTTCACCACGCTGTCGAGCAGGAGCTGGACCCCCTTGTTCTTGAACGCCGAGCCGCACAGGACGGGGACGATCTTGAAGCTCAGGGTGCCGGCGCGGAGCGCCGCGTGGATCTCCTCCTCGGTGATCTTGTCGAGCTCGCCGGCGATGAACTTCTCCATCACCTTGTCGCTCGAGTCGGCGGCCGCCTCGAGGAGCTTCTCCCGGAGCTCCTTGCACCGGGGGAGGAGGTCGCCCGGGATCTCCTGCCACCTGATGTTCTGGCCCTTCGTCTCCTCGTCGAAGACGGCGGCCTGGAGGGTCACGAGGTCGATGACGCCCCGGAACGAGTCCTCCGCGCCGAGCGGGTAGTGGATCGCCACCGGGTTGGCGCCGAGGCGCTCGCGGATGGAGTCGACGCACATGTCGAAGTCGGCGCCGACCTTGTCCATCTTGTTGATGAACGCGATGCGCGGGACGCCGTACTTGTCCGCCTGGCGCCAGACGGTCTCGCTCTGGGGCTCGACGCCGTTGCCGCCGTCGAACACCGCCACCGCGCCGTCGAGCACCCGCAGGCTCCGCTCGACCTCGATGGTGAAGTCGACGTGGCCGGGGGTATCGATGATGTTGATGCGGTGAGAGACGCCCTTCTGGGATCCCTGCACCGGCGTCCAGAAGCAGTTCGTCGCGGCGGACGTGATCGTGATGCCGCGCTCCTGCTCCTGGACCATCCAGTCCATCGTGGCCGCGCCCTCGTGGACCTCACCGATCTTGTAGTTGACACCCGAGTAATAAAGGATGCGCTCGGTGACCGTGGTCTTGCCCGCATCGATGTGGGCCATGATCCCGATGTTGCGCGTCCGTTCCAGGCTGTACTCGCGTGCCACTGTTCCTTCTCCGTGGTGTTGATGCGTCGGGTGAGTGTTCCGGACTCAGGATGCAAAACACCCTCTCCAGCCCGGCCCGCCGCTGTTGTGGCGGGCACTTGAACCTGGAGAGGGTGTCGGGGTACAGCAGCAGCTTTTCTAGGTCTCGCGACGGTGAGCGCTGTCGCGCTCCCTCGAGAAGACCGGCTCTGTAACCCGATCCTTATGTCGACTGTGCCATCTCGCTCTACGCGTCTCCTCGCCTGGTCACCGGGACATGAAATGGACGAACCAGCGCAGATCGATGATCTGCGCTGGCGGTCTCGGTGTCTACCACCGATAGTGGGCGAACGCCTTGTTGGCCTCCGCCATCTTGTGCGTGTCGTCGCGCTTCTTGACCGCGTTGCCGCGGTTCTGCGCGGCGTCGACGAGCTCGGCGGCGAGCCGCTCGCGCATCGTCTTCTCGCCACGGCCGCGCGAGTAGGTCACGAGCCACCGCATCGCCAGCGCGACGCGGCGCTCGGGCCGGACCTCGACGGGGACCTGGTAGGTCGCGCCGCCGACGCGCCGGCTCTTCACCTCGAGCTTCGGCTTCACGTTGTCGAGCGCCTTGCGGAAGACGTCGATCGGCTCCTCCTTGAAGCGGTCGCGCACGATGTCGAACGCGCCGTAGAGGATCCCCTCGGCGGTCGCCTTCTTGCCCGACTGCATCAGGGAGTTCGTGAACTTGGCGACGAGCTTGTCCTTGTACTTCGGGTCCGGAATGATCTTCCGCTTCGGGACTTCGCGACGACGGGGCATCTTCGTTCCTCTGCTCGGCTATCGCCCGGTCAGGCCTTCGGGCGCTTCACGCCGTACTTCGAGCGCTTGCGGTTGCGGGTCGCTTTGTTGGTGGAGCTCGGCCCGGCGGCGCCGGACGCGTCGAGCGTGCCGCGGACGACGTGGTAGCGCACGCCCGGCAGGTCCTTCACACGGCCGCCTCGGATGAGGACGACCGAGTGCTCCTGCAGGTTGTGGCCTTCGCCCGGGATGTAGCTCGTTACTTCCATCTGGTTGCTCAGCCTGACACGGCAGACCTTGCGGAGCGCCGAGTTGGGCTTCTTCGGCGTCGTGGTATAAACACGGACGCACACGCCTCGGCGCTGCGGGCAGGACTTGAGCGCAGGAGAGGCCGTCTTGTAGCGGGCGGCCTCGCGGCCTTGGCGAATGAGCTGGCTGATGGTCGGCATAGAGACGCGGATTTCCACCTGAGGGATGGGGACGCGCAGGATACCCAGGAGCAGAAACCTGTCAAGCGGGACGACACCCGTTCGTGCTGGATGCTTCCGCAGGCGGTTCTTCTGGGTGATCCTGCGCGACGCCGGGGGACGCGCTCGTGATGCGCGGCTGGCCGCGCGCTGCGCCCGCGCGCGGCACGAAGCGAACGCGGACGCGCGCGGGCGGCTCTTGGCGGCCCGGCTGCTGTTCGGTACGGTCGCTGCGTGGCGAAGAAGCTTTCACGCGCCCAGCGTAGGGAAAGCCGGCGGACGGCCAGGCGACCCGGCGTCACGCTGGGGACTGCGTCCCGCGCGGACACGGCGATCACGGCGCCCTCGTCGCGGAGCGATCCGGGCGACGAGGCGACGGAACGACGACCCACGGAAGCGCGCATCGAGCCCGCGACGCATGGCCGTGGCGACGACGCGCTCCGCGCGCGATCGCGCGACGCCGCCGCGCCGAAGAGCGCGCAGGCCGCCGCGCCGAAGAGCGCGCAGGCCGCCGCGCCGAAGAGCGCGCAGGCCGCCGCGCCGAAGAGCGCGCAGGCCGCCGCGCCGAAGAGCGCGCAGGCCGCCGTGCCGAAGAGCGCGCAGGCCGCCCGAGCGCGCGGCGGGAGCGCGCGGACCAGGACGGGGAGAGAGCGTGTGCTCCTGGTCTTCCTCGGCGTCGTGGCGCTCTCCGCGGTGATCGTCTTCGTCGCGCAGTCCCCCCGCACCCCGGAGCGCCCGCGGGCCGAGCCCCCGAGCGCCGCTCCGCTGTCACGGGAGCACGCTGCCGGGGAGCCCTCGAGCGCGGACCCCGCTGCACCGAGAACGTCAGGCGAGCTGTCGGCTCGACCTCCCGTCGACTCCTCGCCCCCCACGATCGTCACGGCGGAAGCGGCCGAAGGTGCGCCCGCGAGCGCCGCTGCGTCGCAGCGCGCGGCCGCCAGCGCCGCCCCGCGGGGGACAGCGACCAGCGCTGCTGCAGGGGCGGCAGCCACCGCGACGCCGAAGCGGGCTGCGGCGAAGCCGGGCGCCGCGACGCCTGGAGCGACGCCGCTGGCCGGAGCCGCGCCGCCGGCCGGAACCGCTCCGCCAGCTGGAGCCACGCCGACAGCCGGTGCCACGCCGACAGCCGGTGCCGCGCCATCGGCCGGTGCGACGCCGGCGGCCGCGGCGCCGCCTGGTGCCACGCCGACGGCCGGTGCCACGCCGACGGCCGGTGCCACGCCGACGGCCGGTGCCACGCCGACGGCCGGTGCCACGCCGACGGCCGGTGCCACGCCGACGGCCGGTGCCACACCCGCAAAGCAGCCGGCGCAGCGGCCCGCCGAGACTCCGTAGGAAGGATCGAAACCGCCGCGATGAAAGGACGCCCGAGATGCTTCGCTTGATTGCCTTTCCCGACGCCCGAACGCCGCGCCGCTCGCCGCTCTCCAGCGGGCGGGCGCTCGCCCTGCCGCTCGGTGTCGCCCTGTCCGGCCTCCTCGCCGCGACGACGGCGGTCGCGCAGCCGGCGCCCCAACGACAGCCGGCTGCAGGGTCGTCCGCGCCCGCCGCGCCGCGACAGCCCGGCGGCGCCGCGGCGCAGCCAGGCGCGGCCCCCTCGGCCGCCGCGTCGCCAGCCGCCACGCCGCAGCCCGGCGGCGCGCCTCCCGCGCCGCCCACCGGCGCTGCGACGCCGCCCGGCGGCGCGCCACCCGGGGCCACCTCCCCCGGCGCCGCGGCGCCTTACCCGCCTGGGCCGCCCTACCCCGCGCCGCCGCAGCAGGCCCCTCAGGCTGCGCCAGGCTACCCGCCGCCGGGCTACCCGCCGCCAGGCTCGCCAGGCTACCCGCCGCCGGGCTACCCGCCGCCGGGCTACCCGCCGCCAGGCTATCCGCCGCCCGGTGTTCAGGGCGGCTACGCTCCGTATGGCGGCGCCTACCCGCCGCCGGGCTATCCGCCTGCCGCGGCGGAGCTCCCGCCTGCTCCGCCGCCGGTTCCGCTGCGGCGGAAGAACCCGGGCCTGATGCTGGGCGGCATCGCGCTCACCGCCGGCGGCACCATCGCGTTCTTCGCCGGGACGGGCCTGCTCGCCTCGGCGAGCGAGCGCTACGAGATCTACTGCGATTTCGGGGGTTTCACCGACGTCTGCGACACGCGCTCCGACGGCCCCCGCCAGGTCGCTGGCGCGCTCATCTCGGTGGCAGGCGGCGTCATGCTCGCCGTGGGCATCCCGCTCTGGATCATCGGCGGCAAGAAGGTGCCGGCCACGGACGAGGCGCCCAAGGCGCCCGCCCAGACCACGCTCTCGCTCGGCCCCGGATCCGCCACGCTGCACACGCGGTTCTGATCCGCTCGCCCTCGCCGTGCGAGGGCGCGCGCACACAGCCCCGACGCGCGCCTCCTCCCGTTTCCGGCGCGCGCGAGGCCACCGGCTCGCTCAGGGGAGGCTCTTCTTCTTCTTCGTGCCCTTGCGGTGACGCGACTCCCCGTCCGACGCGCTCGCGGGCACGCGGAGGATGTGGAAGCGCCCGCCGCCGCGCGCGAGCGGATCGCTGAGCTTCACCCGCTCGCGCGCGAGCTCGATGAAGCGCTGCTGCGAGCGCAGCGGGGCGGCGCCGGAGGGCACCTGCAGCTTGTGGTAGCTGCCGTCGCTCGCGAGCTCCCACGTCTTCGCCGTGTCGGAGGTCACCATGTTCAGCATGTCCTCCACGCGCGCGCGGATCGCAGGCTCGATGATGGGGACCATCAGCTCGACGCGGCGGTGGAAGTTGCGCGGCATCCAGTCGGCGCTCGACATGTAGACCTCCTCGTTGCCGCCGTTCGCGAACCGGAACAGCCGCTTGTGCTCGAGGAAGCGGTCGACGATCGCGCGCACCTGGATCCGCTCCGACAGCCCCGGGATGCCCGGCCGCAGGCAGCAGATGCCGCGCACCGCGAGCTTGATGTCGACCCCGGCCTGCGAGGCCGCGTAGAGCGCGTCGATGACGTCGACGTCCACGAGCGCGTTCATCTGCGCCACGATCTCCGCCTTGCGACCGGCCCGCGCGTGCGCCGCCTCGCGCGCGATGAACCCGAGCACCGCCTCGTGCAGGCCGAGCGGCGCCACGAGCAGGCGGTTCCACTTGGGCGGCGCGCTGTAACCGGTGAGCAGGTTGAAGAGCGACGTCATGTCCTCGCCGATCTCCCGGTTCGCCGTGAACAGGCCGATGTCGGTGTAGAGCCGCGCCGTCTGCGGGTTGTAGTTGCCCGTCGAGAGGTGCACGTAGCGGCGCAGCCTGTCCTTCTCCCGACGCACGACGAGCAGCGCCTTCGCGTGCGTCTTCAGCCCGAGCAGGCCGTAGATCACCTGCACGCCGCTCTGCTCGAGCATCCGCGCCCACTGGATATTGCTCGCCTCATCGAAGCGCGCCTTCAGCTCGACGATGGCGGTCACCTGCTTGCCGCTCTCGGCCGCGCGCGCGAGCGCCTTCAGGATCGGCGAGTCGCCGCCGGTCCGGTAGAGCGTCTGCTTGATCGCGAGGACGTTCGGGTCGTCCGCCGCGCGGGAGACGAACTCGGCGATGGGATCGAACGACTCGTACGGGTGGTGCAGGAGCACGTCCTGCTCCCGGATCACCGCGAAGATGTCCTCCACGTCCCGGAAGAGCGGCGGGACCTGCGGCGAGAACGGCTCGTCGCGGTACTCGCGGCGCTCGTCGTCCGCGACGATGCCCATGAGGTCGGCGATGTGGAGCGGCCCCGGCACCCGGTACACGGCGAGCGACCCGTCCACCTTGAGCGCGCGGCAGAGCCGCTGGACCGAGGTGCCGGCGCCCTCGCCGATGCCGATCTCCAGGCGCACGGCGTTGCCGCGATCGCGCCGGCGGAGCTCGGCCTGGATCGTCTCCAGGAGGTCCTCGCCCTCCTCCTCGTCGATCTCGAGATCCCAGTTCCGGGTGACGCGGAAGGGGTACGTCCCGCGCAGCCTGCCCGACGGGAAGAAATCCTTCACGTGCCGCGCGATCACGTCCTCGAGCAGGACGAACGCGCGCGTCGCGCCCTCCACGCGGACCCGCATCAACCGGCTCAGCATCGGCGGCACCTGGATGACCGCGAAGCCGGGCTCCTGCGCTTCATGCTCCCGGGAGAACATGATCCCGAGGTTGATCATCTTGTTGCGCAGGTGCGGGAACGGGTGCCCCGGATCGATCGCGATCGGCGTGAGGATCGGGAAGATGTCCGTGCGGAACCTGTCGTCGAGCGCGCTGAGCTCGGGCGGAGCGAGCTCGTCCGGCCGGACGATCACGATGCCGGCGCGCTTGAGCGCCGGGATGAGGTCCGAGTTCCAGATCTGGTAGGCGTCGTCGACGAGCGCGTGGACGCGCGCGCCGATCGCGACGAGCTGCTCGTGGGGCGTGAGCCCGTCCGGCGGGACCTCCGCGATCGTGCGCAGCGTCTGCGCCTGGAGGCCCGCGACGCGCACCATGAAGAACTCGTCGAGGTTGGAGAAGAAGATGCTCAGGAACTTGAGGCGCTCGAACAGCGGAACATCGTGCGATCGCGCCTCCGACAGCACCCGCGCGTTGAACTCGAGCCACGAGAGCTCCCGGTTCAGGTAGTGCGCCGGGTCGCCCTCGATCGGGATCGGCCCCGAGGCGGCGGGGATCGACACGGGGCCGCTCGACGGGGCGGCGCTGCCTCCAGACCTCGCGCCGGCCGAGTCGCCCGAGCCCGCGGCGGGGTTGGCGACCTGAGCGGCATCCGGATCGCCCCCGGAGCTGGGACCGGACGCAACGGTTGTGTCGGTGGAGGAGGGCACGTCAATCATGGTCGAAGCTTCGATTTTATCGCAGGTCTGATACGGTCCGCCCATGGAATTCTGGCGACAGCCGGACGAGCTGAGGCTCGCTTGCGAGCGCGCGCGCGCGGCCGGGCGCCGCGTCGGCCTCGTTCCGACGATGGGCGCGCTCCACGCAGGCCACCTCGCGCTCGTCGCGGAGGCGCGGCGAAGAGCGGACTTCGTGGCGGTGACCCTCTTCGTCAATCCGACGCAGTTCGGCGCGGGCGAGGATCTCGCGCGCTATCCGCGGACGCTCGAGCGCGATCTCGCCGCCTGCGCGGAGGCCGGCGCCGCGGGGGTGTTCGCGCCCGAGGTCGCGGCGATGTACCCGCCCGGCGAGGAGACGCGCGTGCGCGTCGGCGCGACCGCGGCCCCGCTCTGCGGCGTCCACCGGCCCGGGCACTTCGAGGGCGTCGCCACCGTGGTCACGAAGCTGTTCGCGCTCGCCGGCCCGAGCGTCGCCGTCTTCGGCCGGAAGGACTACCAGCAGCTCCAGGTGATCCGGCGGCTCGCCGCCGACCTGTTCCTGCCCGTCGAGGTCGTCGGGGCGACGACCGTGCGCGAGCCCGACGGCCTGGCCATGTCGTCGCGCAACGCCTACCTCTCGCCCGAGCAGCGGAGCGCGGCGCGCTCCATCCCGCTCGCCCTCACCGACGCGTGCCGCGCCTTCGCCCGCGGCGAGCGGCGCCCCGCCGCGCTGCTCGAGCCCGCGCGCGCGCGCCTCGCGGCCGTCGCGACGAGCATCGATTACGTGGACCTCGCCGACCCGGAGTCGCTGGCGATCTGGAGCGGCGAGGCGACGGTCGGCGAGCGGGCGCTGCTGGCGGTCGCCGTCCGCCTCGGGTCGGCGCGCCTCATCGACAACGTCGTGCTCGGGGAGGACGCGCCGCCCATCGCGGGGGCGGGCGAGGAGGCCGGCCGATGACGACGAGCTCCGACAGGGAGGCGCCCGCGCCGTCGTCGCGCCCCCCCGCCGAATCCAGGCGCGGCGTCTTCATCGTGTTCGAGGGCATCGACGGCGCGGGCACGAGCACGCAGGCCGAGCGCTACGCGGCGCACCTCAGGGCCGCGCGGCGCATGGTCCGCGTCACCCGCGAGCCGAGCAGCGGGCCCGTGGGCTCGCTCCTCCGGCTGATGCTGACCCACCGGGTCTCGCTGCCCGGCGCCCGCCAGGCGGAGGTGATGGCGCTCCTCTTCTCGGCCGACCGCCTCGATCACCTCGGCGCCGAGGTGGAGCCGCTCCTCCACGACGGGTACGTCGTGATCTCCGACCGGTACGATCTGTCGAGCCTCGCGTACCAGTCGACGACGGCGGCCGGCGGAGAGCGGGATACCGGGGCGATTTTGCGATGGATCCGGGAGCTCAACCGTCACGCGCGGAGGCCCGACGTCACCGTGGTGATCGACGTGGCGCCGGAGATCGCCGAGAGGCGCCGCCGCGCGCGCGGGGGCGCCGAGGAGCTGTTCGAGCAGACCGAGCTGCAGGCGCGGCTCGCCGAGGCGTACCGGCGCGCGGAGGAGCTCGTGCCGGGCGATCGCGTCATCCACATCGACGGGGACGGCCCGGTCGAGGAGGTCTCGCGCGCGATCATCGCGGCGCTCGGGCCGATCGTGGAGCGGTGAGGGCGTCGATGGATTGAGTCGAGGAGAGCGGCCCGGGCGCTGGGACGCGGGAAGCATGGTGTCCTCGCGCCCACTGCGCCTCTGCGGCGCGCTCCTCTGACGCGCGTCCCACGCTACGGACAGGCGGCGTTCGCGATCTCCACGTCGTCGATGTTCCAGCCCGACACCACGTCGACGAAGGAGTCCCGCTCGACGGCGTAGCCGAAGCGGATCCGCAGATTCGCGCTCTTGTGCTGGGTCAGATCGTAGCGGACCTTCGTCCAGGCCGCGTCGCGGACGCCGGGGTACGCCCCCGACTCGTAGATCACCTCCCAACGGAGGCCGTCGAAGACCTCGACGCGGTTCGTCATGTGGGGCGACTCATCGCTGTTGAGGAAGCGCCAGAACGACAGGTACACGCCGCCCGCGACATCGGCGTTGATGACGGGGCTCGTCAGGTAGAAGTACGGGTGAACGCCGACGGGCGCGTTCCCTCCGATGACCACGCCGGCCAGCCCGTTGTCCGAGGTCGCCGTGTGATCGAGCCCCGGATCGGCGTGACCGTAGGTCTGCCCGGAGGACTCCATCGCCGCGCCGATCTGCCAGGTCGGACCGGGCTCCCACCCGGCCGCGTTGCTCTCGAACGTATCTCTGAAATAGACCGTCGGCGTCGCCGCGGCGCTGCCGCCCTGGCAGACGCCCGCCAGGCACGACTCCCCCACGGTGCACCAGTCGCCGTCCGCGCAGGCGCCCCCGTCGGGGACCGAGCGCGCCGTGCACACCCCGGCGTCGCTGCAGATACCGCGCGTACAGCCCACCGTCTGTGAAGGGCACGACGCGCCGGGGGTGGGGATGGAATTACAGGCGCCGTGCTCGTCGCAGACACCACGGTTGCACTCGTCGGTCCCGGAGAGGCAGGCGCCGCCCGGCGCGATCGGCTCAGCATGGCAATTGCCAGATCCCGGATCGCAGGCGCCACGGTTGCATGCGACGCTCAGCGCGCTGCAGTCCTTGGGGACGCCGCCCTCGCAGCGGCCGCTCTGGCAGGCCTTGCCGACCATGCAGAGGTCGCCGGAGTCCGCGCACGGCGCCCCGTCGTTCCCCGGGACCGCCTCGCACGCACCGGTAGCCGGATTGCACGCTCCGACATGGCAGGAGTCCGGAACTTGGAAGAAGAAACAATCCCGCTGAGTCCCGACGCAGGCGCCGTCCGTGCATGCCGCGTTGAGGACACAGCGATCTTCCGTCGCGCACGGCGACCCGTTCTCCTTGGGCGCCATCCCGCACCGGGGGGCGCCGCCCGCGTCGACGCAGGTGACGACATGACAGGCGTCCGGCGCGAGGCCGCAGTCCTCCTGCGCGCCGCCCTGACAGAGGCCGTCCTCGCAGGTCTCGCCGACCGTGCAGGAGTCCCTGTCATCGCACGGCTCCCCACCCGCGCTGGAGATGAGCTCGCACTGCCTCGTCGCCTCGTTGCACACGGCCGTCATGCACTGCGGGGTCGGGACGAGCGCGCAGTCGATCTCGCACGGAGCGCCGCCCCCTCCGCTCGACACGGCCGGCGCGGCGGCGGCGCCCCCATCCCCCGTCGCGCCCGAGCTCCCCGCGGACGTCGCGGTCGAACAGCCGAGATCCGTCAGGGCGACAGCGGAAAGTACCCATGGAATCCACCTAGTCATGTTCGCCTCTTTCCAGCAAGCGTGACGCTCCTCGTGGGAATTACGCGTTCTTCGCGGCTGCGCAAGGAAACATGATGTTCCGGCGCGCGCGAGCACCCGGAACGGTCAGCGCAGGCGGCGACGAGCGACCACCAGCGACGACCAGCGACGGTGGCGAGAAGAGCGCGGCGCGAGCCACGGGACGGGGGAGAGGGACCGAGAGAGAGACGAGAGACACGAGAGTAGCGAGAGCGACGACAGCGACGACAGGAAAGAGACCACGATACCAAGAAGCCCAACAAACCGGAGAGCCCCTATCGCCCCTTCATCGAGAGTTGCGGTATGCTGACGAGAGCGTCTGGAGCTCGGCTTCCCTCGACAGACAGACCACTTCGCGCGTGGAGATCTCGCGTCCGCGAGCCACATCGCACCCATTTCCAGAGGAGCGCAGAGATGTCCTTCCGACGTCATTTCGTGTTTGCCCCTTTCCTCGTCGCCGCCGGGATGGCAGCTCCGTCGGGCGGCTGCGCGGCGACCGACGAGCGGAGGCCGCCGAGCGTCGCCCCGCCGGAGCAGGCCGAGAGCGGCGGGGGCGGCTCCTTCGGGCCGAGCAGCGCGACGGGGGACCCGGCGCTCGGCCAAGGAGGGTACGGCGCGACCGGCGAGGGCGGCTTCGACGAGGGGGCCTCCTGCGCCCAGACGAGCGCGGCGGCCACGCTGCTGCCGCTCGATATGCTCGTCCTGCTCGACCGGTCCGGCAGCATGCTCGGCGCGAAATGGAGCGGCGTCACGAGCGCGATCTCGACCTTCGTGAACGACGCGGCCTCCGCCGGGATGAACGTGGGGCTGACGTATTTCCCGCGGGGCAACAACGGGCTGAACGACTGCGAGCACGCGACGTACAGCGAGCTCGCGGTCGAGATCGGCGAGCTGCCGCTGCACACGCCGGAGCTCACCGCATCCATCCGGGGCACCTCGCCGGGCGGCGGGACGCCGATGCGCCCCGCCCTCCAGGGGGCGCTCGCGAACGCGACCGCCTACAAGGACGCGAACCCGTCCCACAAGGTGATCGTCGTGCTCGCGACCGACGGCGATCCGTCCGGCTGCGCCAACAACACCGTCGCGGATACCGCGGAGATCGCGCAGCGGGCGCTCAACTACAACGGTGTCCAGACCTACGTCATCGCCGTGGAGGGATCGACGCTCTCGAACCTGGACCAGATCGCCGCCGCCGGCGGGACGACGCGCGCGTTCGACGTCACCGCGGACGTGAGCGCGTTCTCGACGAAGATGGCCGAGATCCGCGCGTCGGCCCTCCCGTGCGAGCTCCTCATCCCCGAGCCGCCGGAGGGCGCGACCCTCGACAAGACCCGGGTCGCGGTCAAGCTCGCGCCCGGGACCTCCAGCGAGATGGAGATCCCGAGGGCGGACAACGAGGCCGACTGCGGCGCAGGGCCGGGGTGGTACTACGATGACGAGGAGCTCCCGAAGAAGATCATCCTCTGCCCCGCGTCCTGCGCGACCGTCCAGGCCGAGGTGCAGGCGGAGCTCAACGTGCTCTTCGGGTGCGAGCCGAAGCTGAACTGAGCCCCTGGCCCCGGGTCACCCGCGCCCGCGCGGGGCTCACGGCCTCTTCGGCGGCTCCGCCTTCAGGGCGTCGAGCGCCGCCGAGAGCTCGGCCTCGGTGAACGGGAGCCTCGCGAGCGCCGCCTGCTCGTCGGCGAGCGCGAGCTCGATCTCGCGCTGCGCGTCGCGCGCCCGGAGGACCCACGCGGACGACTCGCCGGTCCGGTCCCCCATGAGGACGGTGCCGGCGAGCATCTTCTGCCCCTTCTCGAGGAGCACGCGGTAGCGCAGGCGCATCGCCCCCTCGAAGAGCTGCTTCTTCCTCGGCGTGTCGGCGCTCGGGGGCGGCGGGACACGCATCACGTCGCGGTGGAGCTCCTTGTAGAGCTGCCCGACGCGGTAGCCCGCCATCGCCGACCAGTGGGCGTCGAGGCTACGCATGGCCTCGGTGTAGGCGCTCTGCGCGTCGAGCAACCCCTGACAGCGCCGCTCGAGCGCCTCGGCGAAGTCCGCCGGCACCGGCGCGAAGGTGATCGTCTCGCTGCGGCGCCGCCGCACCTCGCCGAGCGCGAAGCTCACCTGCGCGAGCTCGATCGGCGGCTTGCCCGACTCGCCCAGCCGGTGCGCCTCGATGAGATCGCGCGCGACCGCGACCTGACGCGCCGCTTCGTCGACGAGGTCCTGCTCCACGAGGCCGAGCGCGAGGGCGCCGCGCGCCTCGATGGCCTCGAGGACGCTCAGGTCGCCGAGGCGGAGCAGGCGGCGCGACACCTCGACGAGCTCGGGCCACCGCTCGAGGGCGGCCGCGGCGCGCGCGAGCCGGAAGAGGGCGCCGCGCGCGACCGGGTGGTCCGGGAAGCGCCGCGCGACCTCGCGGTAGCGCTCGGCGGCGAGCCCGCGGTCGCCGAGCGCCTCGTGGGCGAGCCCGGCGTTGAAGAGGCTGGGCGGCGCGACCTGGCCGTCGGGCGAGAGGCGGACGAGCCGATCGAAGAGGGGGGCCGCCTCGCGCGCCTTGTCGGCCAGGAGCAGCGCGCGCGCCCGCTCGAACTCCGCCGCGAGCTCGGCGTCCGAGTAGGGGGAGACGACGACCGGCGCGAGCTCGACCGGCCCCCGCGCCGATGCCGGCTGCGGGGATCGCGCCTGGGTCGGCGTCGTGGCCTCGGATGTGCATCCGCCCAGGACGACGGCGAGGACCAGGGCAGCGACCGGGGTGGAGCAGGAACTCGACATGCCGGGGAAGGATAGCCCCACGTCCGAGGTTGTTCCGCTGGTGCCTGGACGGAGATCGAAGCCTGGCCGTCCGGAACGAAGGTGGATGGCTGTGCGTGTACGGCGATTCCTGTATCTGGCCGATACTTTTGGGAAATGCGGGGCGGCACCCCCCGACAAAAGGGCTGCATCGGGGCGCCACCCTGCGGTAATCTCGCATTCGTTCATCAGGCCGTTGTCGTGGCTCGTAGCTCGGTCAGCGGCGATCTCCTCTCCAGCGACGATCAGAACGAGGGCTTCTGTCGTGGGCCCTCGAGGCATCACGGCCCTTGTGGGGCCTTGGAGGTGGGTACATGAAGCATCAAATCGTCTCTCCTCGCACGGTGATGGCAATCGGCACGGAGCAGCGGCTGAGTTTGGCCGAAGCGCGTCATCGTGAGCTCGACTCGCGCCTCAGGCAGCTGGGTCGGCGGGCTTTCCTGACACCCGGGGAGAAGATGGAGGCAGCCCAGCTCAAGAAACACAAGCTCGCAGCGAAGGACGAGATCGAATCCCTGCGCCGACGGTTGTCGTAGCGCACCCCTGCTGACCAGCGATCCAGAACGCGCCGCGCACGGCGCCCTGCCCGCTCGTTTCCCCTTCCGTTCCTGTCCCAGCCATCCGACGCGCTCATGCAGCGCGACGCAGCGCCAGACGCGCATGCAGCGCCAGACGTGCGGCGCCAGGCGCGCACGCAGCGCCCAGCGCGAGGCTTTGCGCGCGGTGCCCGGCGTGCAGCGGCGCCCAGCGCACGCGCAGCGCCCACCGCAACACGCGCATGCGGCGCCAGGCTCGCAGCCCCGTCACGAGGATGGAACGCCGTCCGCGAGGACCGCGGACGCCGGCGCGCAGCTCAGAGCGTCGGTGCGGCCGGCTCCGGCGCGTCCGCGGGCGGCGTCGCGGGAGCGTCAGGCTGCGGCGCGGCGCCGGGGGCGGCGTCGCCCTCCGGCAGCGTCTCGGCGCCGCCGAACACGTCGCGGTTGAGGTCCGCGAGCGTCTCGGTGAGGCGATTCTTCTGCTCGCTGCTGATGCCGCCGGGGGTCTGCTTCTCGATCGCCGCGGCGAGCCCGAGCCAGTGGCGCGCGTTGTCGCGGTAGCCCTTGCGCGGATCGGCGACCCCGGTGCCCTGCGGCGCAAGATCGGCCAGGCGGTAGTCCGTCATGCCCCGCAGGTAGGCGTACTGCGCCCGCTCCGGGGTCGAGAACGAGTCCATGTCGTGCTCGAGGACGCGGAACAGCGCCAGCGCCTGCTCGAACCGGTTCGCCTCGTAATGGCTGCGGGCCCGATCGAGATCCTGCGTGTAGGTCGCGCACCCGGGCGCGAAGGCGAACGATGAGAGGAGGAGGACGCACGAGACCAGGCGGCGCATGCGCGGAGGGTATCTCCCGCGTCGCGGCGCGATCAAGCGGGAAGACGGCGATCGCGGGGGCTGAGCGCCGCCCGCCGCCCGCCCCGGCGCGGGATGGCGGCCCTCCGCGGTCGCGAGGGCTCCGAGCAGCGCGAGCCCGCAGGCGAGGCGGATGGCTGGCTCGAGATCTCGCCGCAGCCGGCGGGTTGCGAGGGAGACGAGGGTCATGCGGGTGACGTGCCGGAAGATCGCGAAGACCGGGACGACCAAACCGGACCAGGCACGGGGCCGGGCAGACTCTGGTCGCAGGTGGCCATGGTGCGCACCCGGCGAAGGACGGATCCTGCACCGTCATGTGGGCGGCGAGCAGGTCGGAGCGACGCCTGTCGAGGCGTCCGTACACCCGGAGGCGGTCAAGGTGAGCTGCGTGCCTCACCGCGGACTGTGGACGTCGCCGGCGATCAACGTAAGCCGCCGGAAGAGGGTGGGCGTGCCGTTCACGCTCGACTGAAGCGACCGCGCGAACGGAACGCGCTGGGCGGGGCGCAGCTACGCCGGCGGACCAGCTGAAACCGGGCAACGCGGCGAAGCGACCGGTAAGTCGCGGCCACGCATCAGTGTGGTAGGGTCGAGCGATGATCACGCGGTTCGAGGTCGATGGCTTCAAGTCACTGCGGGATCTCGCGGTCGACCTCGAGCCGCGGACCGTGTTCATCGGGCCGAACGGGGCGGGCAAGTCGAACCTGCTGGAGGCGCTCGGGCTGCTCGCGCGTCTGGCAGCCATGTCGCTGGAAGACGCCTTCAAGCTCGGACGGGGGAGGATTGTCGATCAGTTCAGCCGCTCGGAGGGAGCGGCGGGGAGGACGATCCGGTTCGCCGTCGAGGTGTTGTTGCGGGGAGCATCGGAAGCCTCCGTGCGCGGTACGCCGCCTGATCGCTATCGCTACGAGCTCGTCATCGAGCGTCGGGAGCGCCCGTCAGGTGCCGAGGAGCTCGCCATCGCTGACGAACATCTGTGCGTGTTCTCCGACGGCAAGGAGTCGACCAGGCAGAGAACCATCTTCCGACAGAAGGAGCAAAATCAGCGGGAACGGCGTGTAACCATGGCGTCTAGCATGGAAGGTCAAGATGAAAACACCTTCAGGTGCCCAAACACGCACTCTGCGCTTGGCTCAAAATTCGCCGACGCCGAACGTTATTATCTCCAGCTCAACCTCGACGAAGAAACGCGCGCCCGACTGGCCAGGCTGAAAGAGATCATCGACGCTCGCACCGACCATGCGCTGTTCAAAGAAATACTGGACATAGAGAATCAAAAGCTGGGAATCGAAACATCGAAGATGCGAGAAAGCGGATGGAGCGCCGTCATCACTGCGCTTGCCGACGAGCTCTCCCGCTTTCGCCTCTTCCAGATCGACGCGGCGCGCCTGCGCGAGCCGAGCGAGCGCATCGTTTCGACGATGCTCGCGCCCGACGCCTCGAACCTGCCGACCATCCTGGCGGATCTTCCCGGGCCGATTCTCGGGGAGATCCGCGCTGATCTCGTCTCTCTCATCCCGGGGCTCGCCGGATTCGACGTCGTTCCCGACGAGGCCAGCTTCCGCATCGAGTTCAAGCTCTCCGGCGGGGAACGCCTCCCGGCTCACCTGGCCTCCGACGGTATGCTTCGCGCCCTGGCGTTGCTCGCTGCGCTCCGCGTCGCACCTCGCCCGTCCGTCGTCGGCATCGAGGAGCCAGAAAACGGCATCTATCCGGGCCGCCTGCGTAGATTGCTCTCGTTACTCCGCGAAATTGCAGCATCAGACGACGAAGGGCACCCTGGCTCTGCGCTGCCGACCACCCAGGTCCTCCTCACCAGCCACTCGCCAGTCGTCCTCGCCGCGTTCCGGGACAGACCCGAGCATCTACGCTTCGTGGATCTCGTGCGGCGCGACGGTCAGCTTGCGACGCGCGCGCGTGCAGTGGGTGAGCTGAACGCGCCGAGCGACGGCGCGCGTATCGCATCGCTGCGCGACGTCGACATGCTCCTCCAGGCCGCGGACAGCGAGGCCGCGGAATGACGAGGAGGCGTCTCTACCTCCGCGCCGGCCTCTACGCGGAAGGTCCGAGCGACTACGATTTCCTCTTGCCGCTCCACGATCGCTTGCTGCCGTCGCTCGCGGCGTCGCGCTTTCCAGGCGCGTGCGAGGTTGCAGAGAGCCTGGGGATCGATGCGCCCTGCCCAGCCCAAGGGAGCGAGCCGAGCGGATCGCGGCCGCCATCGCCGACCGCTGGGAAGAATGCACGCTGTTCGTGATCCACGTCGACGGCGCAGGTGACCCGGCGTCTGCGCGGCGGAGCTGCATTGACCCCGGCATCGAGGCCGCCCGGCGCGCGTACCCGAACGTCGTGTCGGTCCCGTGCGTACCCGTACGCGAGACGGAGGCACGGATGCTGGCGGATGTCGACGTCTTCCGGACCTTGCTCGGCAGCGGAGCGCAGCCCGCGCTTCCCGCCGAGCCAGAGCGAGACGCCGATCCAAAGCTGACGCTGGGGCGGCTCTTGAGAGAAGGAGGAATGAGGCGGAAACCTGAGCGACTGTACCGCTTGTTCGGCGAAGAGGTCAGCCTGGAGGCGTTGAGGACGCTGCCGGCGTTCCAGCGCTTCGAAGCGGAGCTGGTCGAGGCAATACAGAACGTCGCACGCTCGCTCAGCGCGCCGGTGTGACGACACGCTGAGCGATAGCCATCCTCGTACGGTCCGGCCGTTGGCTCACCCTGGAAGCCGCCTCCCGAGGAGCCGCGCCGCCAGCTTGCGGAGCCAGTCGGCGCGCCGGGCGTCGGGCGGCACGAGCCGACCGGTGCGCGCGGCCTCCAGGATCGCGGCCGTCTCGGGCGTCGGGTCGGCGCAGGCCTCCAGCACCCGGAAGATCGTCGCGTCCTCGTGCGCGACGCCCGCCTCCGCCACCCAGGCGTCCACCGACGCAGCGAACGCAGGATCCCCGGGGAACGGCTGCTCGACCGCGTTGCTCGGTCCGAGCCCGTTGATGCCGCTGATCACGAGCTCCTTGCGGTCCTTGTAGGTCAGACCGGCGAGATCCTCGGGGAGGAACGGGCGGCCGATCCAGATGTCCTGCACGCCCATGCCGAGCGGGAACTCGAGCCGCCGGTCGAGCGGCTCCGGCGGCAGCGCGCCGGTGAAGCGCACCGGCACCACCGGGACGCCCACCGCGAGCGCCATGTCGATGAACGCGCCGCTCATCTTGCGCACGGGCGTGCGGCACTCGAGCGACCGCGTGCCCTCGACGTGCACCATCACCCCCTTGCCGGCGCCCTGCATCTCGGCCCCGAGCTCCGCGATGATGCCCCCGAGCGACGCCTTGTCCTCGCGGTCGAAGTACGTGATCACCTTCGGATCACGCGCGCCCGGGTACGCGAAGCAGTGCGCGAGCAGCGTGCCGAGCCAGGTCGCGCGGTGCTCGGCCTTGGCCACCGTGACCGTGGAGACCTCGGTGAGGCCGGACACGGCGATGCCGAACAGCAGCGACTCCACGCCGACCTGGTGGTTGCCCAGGTAGAGCAGGCTCCGGCCCTTCACCGCGCTGAACGCCGCGGGATCGACGACGTGCACGCGGCGGATGAACCGCTCGATCAGGCCGAAATACAGGTCCTCCGCGGGCCAGCGGCCGAGGCCCATGGCCGCGCCCCAGTAGCGGCGGACCGGCTCCAGGTCGATCGCGGGCGCGCCGGCGGCGCGGACCACGACCTCGGAGCCCTCGCGCGCCACCGTGAACGGCCAGCGCGTCAGCGGCTGCGCCGAGGAGATCCCGGCGAGCGACACGGTCGACGGGTGCACGCCCGCGCGCCGCGCGACGTGGTCCTTCACCGCCGCCGCCTCGACGAGATCGCCCGACGCGGCGTAGAGCTGCGCCACCGTGCCCGGCATCCAGTCCATCGTGCGCACGTCCGCAGGGCCGCAGCGCGCCTCGCCCGACGCCGCGTCGACGCGCGAGACGCCGAGCTCGACCGGCGCGCGGTCGCGCAGGAACGCCCGGCGGATCCCGGGCGGGGCGCCGCCGATCGGGCCCTGCGGGAGCAGCACCTCGACCAGATGGAGCTCGAGCCACACGCGCTCTCCAGCCCCCGACGCCGCGAGAGCCGCGGCCCCTGCCCCGGCGCCAGCAGCGGCCCCGGCTCCGGCGGCGGGCGCGGCCTGCGCGATGGCCTGAACCCGGAACGAGACGAAGCGATCGTCGCGGCCCTCGTAGCGCACCTCGACGCGCACCGGCCCGTCGGGCGCCGGCCCGTACAGGCGCAGCGACGGGATGCGCGACGGGAACGCGATCTGGGCCGGCGGGCAGCCCGGATCCCACAGGGAGAGCCGGTCGTGCGGGATCGTGTGCGTGAGCGCGTCGAGCATGCCCTGGTGCAGCGCCCCGGGCGGCACCGAGCCCTTGCGGGGATCGAGCGTCGCCGACGCGCCGCGCGCGCCGAGCCGCAGCGCGGTCAGGTACTGGAACGCAGGGCCGTGGAACAACGTGCCCGCGGCGTAGGGGTCGTCCGCCTCCGGCGCGTCGAGCGCAGGCTCCGGCGCAGGGGCGGGCGGGTACGCGCCGGCCACGCGCACGCGGCCGGTACACACGGGCTCGAACCGCGAGAGCGCCGGGTTCGAGGCCTCGCGCCACGCGAGGAGCCGGACGTCGAGGACATCGCCGGAGCCGCTGGCCTCGGCCTTGATGCGCACCGGCCCCGGCACGGGCAGCCAGCGCTGCACCACCACGTCCTCCACCGCCACGACCACGCTGCCCGGCCGCGCCCGCAAGGCGGCGCCGGCCAGCCGATCGACCATGCTCATCCCGGGGAGCGCCGGGAGCGCCCAGGTGGGGCGGTGATCGGCCACCCACCCGTCCGGATCCAGCACCTCCTCGGCGTCGTCGGCCGGCAGCGACGGCGCGCCTCGGCCCTCCGGATCCAGCGGCGCAGCGGCTCGCCCCGCGGGCTCCTGGAGCCGCGCGCTCCGGTGGACGGCGCCCGGGAGCGACGCGAGGTGGCGCGCGTCGCCGCGCACGTCGAAGCCGACGTCGCGCCGCGCGCGGGAGGAGGCGCCGTCGACGATCCGCACCCCGAGCGTCGCGCCGTAGATGCGAAGGCCGTCCACCCACAGGTACGACTCGGCGATGACGTACGGCCCGCGGTCGTCGCGACCTACCTCGAGGATGTCGGTCTCGACCGTCACGCGGCGGCTGCCCGGCAGCACCTGGCCGCGGTACCGCCAGGCGTGCTCGTGCCCGGTCATCACCGGCTCGAACCGCGGGTCGCGGAGGCCCGCGTGGAGGTCATGGTGCAGCATCCAGAACTGGATCGTCTGCAGCATCGCCTCGATGCCGAGCGAGCCGGGTTGCACCGGATCGCCCAGGAAATGGGCCTTGAAGAACCACTCCGACGCGTGCACGTCCCGCTGCGCGCGGACGCGGCCGAGGCCCTTCCGGCCGCCGGCCTGCCACAGGCCGTCGACGCGGTCGATCATCAGCAACGACGGCCGCGCGAGCCCGAGCTTGCCGCCGCAGTACCGCGCGGGGCGCTCGCGGAGATCGACCTCGAAATCGGAGGGGGCCTCGAGCGCGGCGAGCTCCTCGGGCTTCGGCGGGAGCCCGACCTGCGTGGCGAGCGCGGCCTTCGGGAAGAAGCCGAACACCGTGTCGAGGTCGTACACCGGGGCGCCGCCGACGCTGCACTCGACCCGGAACGCCAGGATGATCATGCCGCTCGAGCGCGAGATGCTCGTGAGCTGCGACGTCGTGCGCAGCGCGCCGCCGGCCGGCGACGGGAGGACCTCGGCGCGGAGCGTGCCCTTGCCGTCGAGGTTGCGGAAATACAGCGCGCTCTCGGACGAGAGCGCACAGCCGACGTAGCTCGCGAGCCAGCCGCACGTCTGGAGCGCGGCCTCGAGCACCACCGCGAACGGCATCGTGAGGCTCGCGTTCTCGTCGAAGTACCAGGCGTCCTCCGGGACGTCGTACTCGACCTCGACCTTCGCGCCGGCCTTCATCGCCGCCATCGGGCTCGAGACCGAGAGGACCCGGCTCATGAAGTGGTACGGCGGCCCCGGGAGCCGGGCGACGTGCTGGCCCTCGTCGAACCGGCGGTACAGCGGGCCGAACGCGTCCGACGGCCGGCCCAAGGCGCACGAGAGCAGGCTCCGGTAGTCGAACGGGAAGCCGCCGGCGGCCGACGCGGACGACGCGCCCGACGCGGGGCCGCCCGGGGCCGCAGCGCCCAGCTCGGACCAGGGGACGCGCGCGACCGGCTTCGGCTCGACGTGGCCGTCGAGCAGCTCCGGATGGCCCGTCAGCGGCCAGTCGGGGCTCAGGCGCAGGCCCACGCGGCGGGCGTGGAACGCCTTGAGGCCGTCGACCGTGCAGAGGAAGTCGGCGTACACCGTGGGGCGCGGGCCGTCGTGCACCTCCTCGATGAAGACCTCGTACGTGAGCAGCCGGCTCGACGGGACCACCTGGCCGCGGCAGCGCAGCAGGTAGGGGATCTCGGGCACGGGCTCGAAGCGGAAGCCGTCCCCGTCCACCGTGAACCCCATCGCCGCCATGGTGAACGCGAGCGCCTGCAGGCAGCCCTCGAACATGAGCGTGCCCGGCATGCACGGGTCGTCCTTGAAGTGGCCCTCGAAGTACCAGCCGTCCTTCGTGATGGGCAGCGTTGCCCTGAGGTAGCCGCGCTTCCACGGGCCCCCCGCCGGGTCGAACGCGTCGACACGGTCGAAGAACAGCATCGGCGGCGCGCTGATCCGCGGCGTCCTGACGTGGGTGCGCAGGCGCTCGAAGCCGGGGCCGAACGCCGCCGCGCCGTCGCCGGCCGCGAACGCGAGGATGTCGGCGCGATCGAACGCGGACTTCTGGCACGCGATACGCGGGGGATCGAGGCGGGCGGCCGCCGCGGGCTCGGCGGTCTCGGCGTCCCAGAGGACGCCGCCGGAGTTCGCGAGCTCCTCGTCGGTGAAGAAGCCGGCCTGGCCCTTGCGCGTCTTCAGCCGCAGCTCGCCGCCGATGCGGCAGTCGTAGTGGAAGAAGAACAGCCGGACGTCGCCGTGCTTCGCGTGCCCGTCGACGTGGATGTCGTAGACGAGCGTGTCGCCCGGGCGCGGCAGGCCGCCGTAGAAGGTGAGCTCGCAGCCGAGCAGCCGGTAGACGCGCTCGCCCCGGTTCTCGAAGTCGGCGCCGAGCCAGCTGATGAGCAGCAGGTCGGCCTGACCGCTCTCGATCATGATGCCGGCCGGCATCGCGCCGTCGTGCAGGTACCAGGAGTCCCACCGCACGTCGGTCTCGGTCCACATCGTGCCGAGCTTCATCGAGCCGGGCTCGGCGTCGATCCCGGTGACCCGATCCGCGAGCAGCAGCGGCGGCATGGGCATGCGCACCTGGCGGCGGTAGCCGTCCTGCTGGGCGAAGAGCGGGCCGAACACGTCGGAGATCCGGCCCGAGGCGAGCTGCTCGAGCTGCTCGCGGCTGAACCGGGGGCCCCTCGGCGCGAGGGCGTCCGTGGCGGGGCGCGGCGCCGGATGCGGCGCGGCGGCGGGGCGCGGCGGCGCGGCGGGGCCCGGCGCCGGATGCGGCGCGGCGGCGGGGCGCGGCGGCGCGGCGGGGCCCGGCGCCGGATGCGGCGCGGCGGCGGGGTGCGGCGACTCGACGGGACGCGGCGGCGCCGTGACGGGGCGCGGCGACTCGGCGCGGGCGAGGCCCGCGGAGTCCGCGAGGATCGGCGAAGGCCGCGGCGCCGCGATCGGTCGCGGCGACTCGACGGGGCGCGGGGCCTCGGCGCGGAGCGGCGCGACGTGCGAGACCTGCGCCGCGGGGGCCGCCTGCACCGTCGCGAGCGCGCCCGAGGACGCGTGGACGAGCGTGTCCAGCGCGCGCTGCCGCACCTGCAAGAACCGGCGGTGGACCTGCGCCTGCTGCTCCACCCACTCCTGGTGGAGCCGCGCGAGCTGCACGGTGAACGCCGCCGCGCCGGCGACCACGTCGCCCGGAATGCCAGGCACAGGCGACACGACGATCGCCGGCGCCACCTGCAGCGGCTCGTACGCGACCTCCGCGACGGTCGACGCGACGACCGCCGGCGCCGCCCACAGCGGCTCGTGCGCGACCTCCGCGGCAGGCGATGCGACGGGCGCCGGCGCCGCCCGGAAGGGCTCGTCCGGGGACAGCGCCGGGAGATCCTCCGCGGCGGAGAACCCCGTGGGCCCGGGGTACAGCGGCGGCAGGTCGTCGAGGGCGGACGGCAGAGGCGGCGCAGGTTCCATGGAGTCTCCGGGAGATGAGCAGGAGGCCGCGCCGGGCACGACGATCGCCGGCGGGTGGGCGGGAAACGTGAGCTTCGGTCCCTCCGAAGGCCGCGGCGGCGGCAGGGGCGCAGCCGGACCGCCGGCCCCGATACGGACCGACAGCGAGCCGCCGCCGAGGCCGGCGCAGCGGACCTCGGCGACGCGGACGTCGTCGGACCACGGCGCCCCGTCGGGCTTGCGGGCATGGCGGCAGGCGAGCACCGCGGCCGCGACGTGCAGCAGGCCGGAGGCGGCGTGCGCGTGGCCGAACCGCGGCGCGAGGTCCGTGGCCGACAGCACGAGGCCCGGGTCGGCCGGCTCGTCGAGGACCACGGCGAGGACCGGGTGCTGCTGGCGGACGGCGTCGTCGAGGCGCTCGACCACGAGCACGACCGCCGCGTCGCCGGGCGGCAGGCGGACGCCGAGCGCCTCGAGCGCGGCCACGTGGGCGGGCTCGCACGAGAGGTCCACGGCGCCGACGATCGCGGCGTCCACGGCGCCGGAGCGCAGGGCGCTCCCCGCGATGCGCAGCGCCCACGGCCCGGAGAGCTCCTCGGCGGCGACCGTGAACGACGGCCCACCGACGTCGAGCTGGCTGTTCAGCCGGTTCGCCGGGATGTTCGGCATGTTGCCGACGACGCCCGCCGCCTGGAGCGCGGGGATCACCGCGTCCTGCAGCGCGCCGACGTCGACCGAGGGCCCGAGCCGCGCCGGCGCCGTCTCGGCGAGCCGCCAGCGCGCCATGTACCGGCACACCTCGGTGTCGGCGCCCATGCCGATGAGCACCGCGGTGCGGTCGCGCGGCAGCGAGAGGCCCGCGGTCGCCTCGATCGCCGCCTCGAGCAGCAGCGTCTGCTGCGCGAGCGCCTGCTGCAGATCGCGCGGGGGGAACCGGAGCTGATCGGCGGGCAACGCGACGGTCGCGCGGCGGGGATCCGCGCCGCCGCCGGAGAGGAGCGCCTCCGCGAACGCCGGGACGCCGCTGAGCTCACCGACGCAGAGGCCCATCGCCACCACGGCGAGGTGCCCCGCCGGGGCGGGGCGCGCGGACGCGGCGCGCGAGGCCTCGGGGCGCGGCGCGGCGCGGGCGGCGCGGGCCGGCGGCGAGGCGGGCTCGTACGCCTCGACGAGGAGGTGGGCGTTGTTGCCGCCGAAGCCGAACGCCGACAGGCCCGCGAGGCGCCGCCCCTCCCAGGGCTCGGCCCGCTGCAGCACCCGGAACGAGCTCGCTGCGACAGCGTCGCTCAGCGGATCCGCGTGCAGCGTGGGCGGGCGGACCCCCGCCGCCATGGCGCCGAGCAGCTTGAGGAGCCCGGCCGCGCCCGCCGTCGTGACGAGGTGGCCGAGGTTCGACTTGAGCGAGCCGAGCGGGACCTCGCGGCGGCCGAACATCTCGGTGAGCGTCGCGATCTCGGTCGCGTCGCCGAGGGGGGTGCCCGTCGCGTGGCACTCGAGCAGCGAGACCTCGCGGGGATCGAGGCCGGCCATGGCGTACGCGGCCCGCATCGCGCGGAGCTGGCCCTCGACCGCCGGCGCGAGCAGGCCGCGGCCGCGGCCGTCGTTCGACAGGCCGACGCCGCGGATCACGCCGAGGATGGGCTTGCCCGCGGCCTCGGCGTCGGAGAGGCGCTCGAGGACCACGAACGCCGCGCCCTCCGCCGGGACGAGGCCGTCGGCCTCGGACGAGAACGGGCGGCTGCGGCCGGTGCGGCTCATGGCCGACAGCGCGCAGAACCCGATGTGGATGAAGAGGTCGTCCGACCTGCACACGGCGCCGGCGAGCATCCGATCGGCCTCGCCGTGCTGGAGGCGCTCGCAGGCGTGCGCGATCGCGTACAGCGACGACGCGCACGCCGCGTCGAGCGCGAACGCCCCGGCCCCGAGGCCGAGCACGTCGGCGAGCAGGTGGGCGGGCAGCCCCGACATGAACCGGTTGCGCGGATCGGGCCGCGGGACGCCGGCGAGCTCGCCGAGCCACGTCGACTCGGCCCAGGCGGACATCGCCGACGAGGGGAACGAGAGGTTGCCGAGCACCGCGCCCGCGCGGTCGGACCGGCCCTCGTGGCCGGCCTCGCGCAGCGCCTCGCGGCCGGCGTAGAGCACCCACTGGAAGAGCGGGTCGAGCGCGAGCAGGGCCTCGGGCGGGCCGCCGCGCCGTGGGAACGGGTCGCGGGCGAGCACGCGTCGGAAGTGCTCGTCGAAGCCGGCGACATAGCCGCCGCGGTCGCTCCACGCGCGGTCCCTCGCGTCGCGCGGGTCGCTGACGACCGCGCGCTCGCGCGAGAGCCGCCAGCGGCCCTCGGGGGCGGCGGACAGGAGGTCCCTGCCCGCGAGCACGTTGTCCCAGAGGGCCGCGGGGTGGAGCGCGCCCGGCAGGACGCACCCGCGGCCGACGATGGCGATGGGCTCGAACACGGGGTCCTCGATCACGCCTGGCCGCGCGCCGCGTCGGGGCGGAGGACGTACTGCACGTCGCGCAGCTCGGCGACGAGCGTGCCCCCGGCGTCGACGAACGCGATGTCCGCCTTCGTGCGGTCGCGGGCCACGATCTGCCCGCGCACCACCGCGCGCAGCGGGCCCTCCGACGGGCCCTCGGCGAAGGTGTGCAGCGCGCCCACGGACATCGGGAGCGCCGCGCCGCCGAGCACGTGCTGCGTCCAGAGCGTCGCGAGCTGCAGCCCGCCGTCGAGCGCGGCCGGATCGGTCTTCCACGGCTGGGTCACCCAGCCGGCCTCGCGCAGGCCCACGACCGTCCCCGCGATCCCCTCGCGGCTCACGCCGTCGAGCCGCCGGATCACCTGGAAATCGCGGCCGTGGAAGAGCGTGTGGCCGTCGTACAGGTCGTCGCCGCCGCTCCACGGGCCGAGCGACGGCGCGGCGGGGCCCTTCGGGGCCACGCGATCGGCGAGCGGCCGCATCTCGATGGTCGCCGCGTAGTGCAGCGCCCCCTGCGGCCCGCGCAGCTCGGCCGCGAGCACCGCGCCGTGGCCGTTGCTCACCTCGCGGCAGTCGACGCGGAACACCTCGCCGCCCGACTCGTACGCCGCGAGCTTGATCCCGCGCAGGACCCGCACGTCGCGGAACTGGGTCACGACGAGATCCGGCCGGCACGCGCGCGCCGCGCGGGCGAACCACTCGAGCGCGATCACCACCGGCACGACGGGGACGCCGTTGATGGCGTGATCGGCGAGGTACGGGTGCGTCGCGCGGTCGGCGCGGACGGCGAGCGCGACCCGCCGGCCGTGCTCGGGGGCGGCGAGGGTCGTCGGCGCCGCGCCGAGCACGACCTCGACCGCGGCGGGCGAGCCTGCGCCCGGGCCGTCGCAGAGCTCGTCGATCAGCATCCGCGCGCCCGCCGCGAGCGGGATGAGCGGCACGCCGAGCTGCGCGAAGTGCGCCTCGAGCGCCGCGTTCACCATGCCGCCCTGCCAGGGGCCCCAGCCGAGCGACTTCACCACGCAGCCGGGGCGGCGCGCGGCCTCGGCGGCGGCGACCTTGTTCAGGACCTCGTTCGCCATCGCGTAGTCGCACTGCCCCTTGTTGCCGCTGCGCGCGGCGATCGAGCTGAAGAGGACGATCGCCTTGAGCGGGTCGCCCTCGGTCGCGCCGAGCAGCGCCCGGAGGCCGTCGACCTTCGTGTTGAACACGCGGTCGAACTGCTCGACCGTCTTCTCGGCGACGAGCTTGTCGGCGAGCACGCCCGCGCCGTGGACGACCGCGGTGACGGGGCCGAAGGCGCGGCGCACGTCGCCGAGCGCCGCGGCCACCGCCCGCGCGTCGTTCACGTCGGCCGAGACGTAGAGGGCCTCGCCGCCGGCCGCGCGGATCGCGTCGAGCGTCGCGCGGACCTCGCGGTTCGCGAGGATCCTCGCGACCTGGCGGCCGATCTCCGCCGGGGTCGCCTTCTGGCCCGCGGCGGCCGCCGCCTTGACGAGCGCCGCCTTGAGCGCGGCCTCTCCGCCCACGCCGCGGCACGCGGCCGGGTCGTCCTCGAGCGCGGTGCGCCCGAGCAGCGCGAACCGCGCGCGGCTGGCCCTGGCGAGCGCGATCAGCGTCGCCGCGGTGACGCCGCGGGCGCCGCCGCTCGCCACGACAACGTCGGACGGCCCGAGCGGGAGCGGCCCGGGCTGCGCGTCCTCGCGGGCGCTGTGCAGCGCGGTGCGGCGGCCGTCGGCGCGCAGGCCGATCTCGAGCTCGACGCCGCCGGAGAGGAGCTCGGTGGCGATGGCCTCGGCGAGCTCGCCGGCGGGGCGCCCGGCGCGCTCGACGTCGATGGCGCGGCAGGACGCGTCGGGCCACTCGAGCGCCGCGGTCTTCGCGAGGCCGGGCAGCCCGCCCGTCCAGGCGCGGTCCGAGCCGGAGAGGCCGAAGTCGCCCCCGGTGTCCTGGACCGTGACGAACAGGGCCGGCTTCGCCGCGATCGCCTGGGCCGCGAGGAACGCCTCGCGGTGGACGGCGAGCGCCTCGTCGACCGTGGCGAAGTCGCGCAGGCCGCCGAGGAACACGGCGCCGCGGGCGCCGCGGGGCACGGCATGGGCGTACTCGGCCGCGATCCCGCGCGCCCCGAGGGCGGCGACGAGCGCGGGGCCGATCGCGTCGTGGCCGGTGACCACGACGGTGCCCGCGTCGAAGAGGCCGGGCATCGCGAGGCCGGCGGCGGGCGCGGGGACCTCGGCGAGCGTCCACCGGCCGAGGTCCGCGGAGGCCGAGGCCGCGTCCTCGACGGGCGCGGCCGGGGCGGCGCCTGCGGCCGGGCCGAGGTTCGCGCGGAGGTGGTCGACGACCTGGCCGAGCGTGCGGAGCTGCGCCAGCGCAGCGGCGTCGACCTCCGACAGCCCGGGCGTGCGATCGCGGACCGCCGAGAGGATCTCCACCCGCTTGATGCTGTCGATGCCGAGGTCGCTCTCCAGCTCCATCTGCAACCCGAGCATCTCGGCCGGGTAGCCCGTCGTCTCGGCCACGACCGCCATCACCACCCGCTCGACGTCGGCCGCTGCCGGCGCCGCGGCGACAGCCGCGGCAGGCGCCGCGGCGGGCGAGGTCACAGCGACCGCTGCCGGCACGGCGGCCGGCGACGCGACGGCAGCCGCTGCCGGCGCCGCGGGCAGCGACGCGCGGAGGTGATCGACGACCTGGCCGAGCGTGCGGAGCTGCGCCAGCGCCGAGGCGTCCACCTCCGACAGCCCGGGCGTGCGGTCCCGGACCGCCGACAGGATCTCCACCCGCTTGATGCTGTCGATGCCGAGGTCGCTCTCCAGCTCCATCTGCAACCCGAGCATCTCGGCCGGGTAGCCCGTCGTCTCGGCCACGACCGCCATCACCACCCGCTCGACGTCGGCCGCTGCGGGTGTCGCGGCAGCAGCCGCTGCCGGCACGGCGGCCGGCAAGGCGACTGCGGCCGCTGCCGGCGCCGCGGGCAGCGACGCGCGGAGGTGGTCGACGACCTGGCCGAGCGTGCGGAGCTGCGCCAGCGCCGAGGCGTCCACCTCCGACAGCCCGGGCGTGCGATCGCGGACCGCCGACAGGATCTCCACCCGCTTGATGCTGTCGATGCCGAGGTCGCTCTCCAGCTCCATCTGCAGCCCGAGCATCTCGGCCGGGTAGCCCGTCGTCTCGGCCACGACCGCCATCACCACCCGCTCGACATCGGCCGCTGCCGGCGCCGCGGCGGAAGCAGCGGCAGGCGCCGCGACGGGCGAGGCAACGGCGGCCGCTGCCGGCGCCGCGGGCAGCGAGGCGCGGAGGTGATCGACGACCTGGCCGAGCGTGCGGAGCTGCGCCAGCGCCGAGGCGTCCACCTCCGACAGCCCGGGCGTGCGGTCCCGGACCGCCGACAGGATCTCCACCCGCTTGATGCTGTCGATGCCGAGGTCGCTCTCCAGCTCCATCTGCAGCCCGAGCATCTCGGCCGGGTAGCCCGTCGTCTCGGCCACGACCGCCATCACCACCCGCTCGACCTCCGCGGACGCAGCCGGCGCAGGGGCGGAAGCGACGGCAGGCGCAGCGGCGACGGCGGGCGCGGCGGCAGGCGCAGCGCCGACGGCAGGCCTCGCGCCCGCGGCCGACGCGGCGGCGGGCAGCGACGTGTGGAGGTGCTCGACGACCTGGCCGAGCGTGCGGAGCTGCGCCAGCGCGGAGGCGTCCACCTCCGACAGCCCGGGCGTGCGGTCCCGGACCGACGACAGGATCTCCACCCGCTTGATGCTGTCGATGCCGAGGTCGCTCTCGAGCTCCATCTGCAGCCCGAGCATGGAGACGGGGTACCCCGTCTTGTCCGCGACCACCTCGAGGACCAGCCGCTCGAGATCGACCCCCGGCGCGGCCACCGCCGCCGGTGCTGCCGCGGCGGGCGCCGCGGGCTTCGCGCTCGCCGCCGCGGCGGGCGCCGCAGCGACCCGCACCGGCGCCGCCACGGCGGGCGCCGGCGCTGCGGCTGCCGCCTTGGCTGCCACCGCGGGCGCCGGCGCTGCCACGGTCACCCTCGCTGCGGCCGCGGGCGCCGCGGTCACGACCGCGGCACGGTGCTCCCCGCCTGCGCCATGCAGGCCGTCCTGGCCCACGCTGCCCCTGCCGGTGCTCGTCAGCGCCCCTGCGTGCCCCAGGGACGCCTCCGAGATCGGCCCCGCATGCACCGGCGCAAGCAGCATGGGCGCAGGCCGCGCCGCAGGCGCCGCCGCGGCGGCCGTGTACGGAGCGCCGGTCGCGAGCGCGGCGAGCCCCACGAAGGAGGCCTCGGCCGCCTGCAAGAAGGCGATGTGGCTCTCCGCCATCGTGCGCTGGTACACGCCGTGGGCTTCCGCCGTGGCGCGCTGCGCCTCCTGGTAAGCAGCCAGCCACGACGGGCTGACGGCCGCCGCGGGCGTGCTCACCACCACCGGGGACGCGCTCACTGCGGGCTGCGACGCGCTCACTGCCGGCCGCGACGCGCTCACCACCACCGGCGCCGCCGCGCTCACCGCCGGCGCCGCCGCGCTCACCGCCGGCGCCGCCGCGCTCACCGCCGGCGCCGCCGCGCTCACCGCCGGCGCCGCCGCGCTCACCGCCGGCGCCGCCGCGCTCACCACCGGCGCCGCCCCGCTCACCGCCGGCCGCGCCGTGCTCCCTGCCGACGCCGCCGCGGTCACGGCGGGCCCCGCCGCCTTCGCTGTCGGCTGCGCCGCGCTCACCACCGGCTCCGCCGCGCTCGCGACAGGCCCCGCCGCCTTCGCTGCCGGCTGCGCCGCGCTCGCCCCCGGCGCCGGCCTCTGCGCCGGCCGCGCCGCGCTCGCCTTCGGCAGCTCCTTCGCGCCGCCCTGCGGCGGGTACGGCTTGCCGTAGTTGCTGCCGTTGATCGGCAGCGCCAGCTTCGGCTTCGGCAGCGTCCGCGGGTCGACCGGCGCCGCGAAGCCCTCCCAGAGGACGCGCGCATCCACCGGGACCCCGGCCACGGCGAGCCGCGCCACCGCCTCGAACAGGCTCGTCACGCCGTGCTTGCCCTTGCGGTCGAGCGCCACCGCGCGGTGCGGCCGGCCGCTCAGGATGTCGCCGACCAGGTTCGTCAGCACCGACCCCGGGCCGACCTCCACGAACGTGCGCACGCCGGCCGCGTACATCCGCTCGATCTGCTCGACGAACCGCACCGGCTCGGCGAGCTGGCGCGCCAGCCGGTCGCGCGCCCCGTCGCCGCCGCCCGGGTACGGCTCGACCTCCGCGTTGCTGTACACCGGCGCGGCCGGCGCCCCCACCTCGATCCCCGCCAGGAACTCGCGGAACGGCGCGCTCGCCTCCGCCACGAGCGGCGAGTGGAACGCCGCGGCCACGTCGAGGCGACGCGCCTGGATCCCGAGCTCCCCGAGCCGCCGCTCCGCCGCCTCGATCGCCGCGACCGAGCCCGACAGCACCACCTGCTTCGGCCCGTTGTGGTTCGCGACCACCACGTCGCCGAGCCCGAGCGCCCGCACCTCGTCGATGGCCCGCGGGACCGCGATCATCGCGCCCCGCTCCGACGACGCCGCGCCCATCAGCTCGCCCCGCCGCCGCGCCACGCGCAGGAGGTCCGCGGCCGACAGCGCGCCCGCCGCGTGCAGCGCGGCGATCTCGCCGAAGCTGTGGCCGGCGAACGCGTCGGCCCGCACCCCCAGCGCCGCGAGCAGCCCGAGGTGCGCGAGGCTCGTCACGCCGATCGCGGGCTGCGCCCACCGCGTCTCGCGCAGCCGCGCCTCCTGCGCCCGGCGCTCCTCGTCCGAGAACACCGGCCGCGGGAACACCACCTCCTGCAGCGGCGCGTCGCCGATCGCCACGCCCGCCGCCGCGTCCCACGCCGCGCGCGCCGCGTCGAACGTCATCAGCACGTCGGCGCCCATCGCCACGTACTGGCTCCCCTGCCCCGGGAACAGGAACGCCACCTGTCCCGGCGCCTCGCCGCTCGCGCAGTGCACGAGCGGCGCCGCGAGCGCCTGCTCCGGCTTCGCCCGGAGGTGCGCCGCGACCTGCTCGAGCTTCCTCGCGAGATCCGCCTCGTCCGTCGCGCACAGCCCGAGCCGCGCCGGCCTCGAGGCGTCGAACGAGAGCACCGACTCCCGCGCCAGGAAGCGCAGGATCTCGGGCGTCTCCGCCGCCTTCGCCATCGCGCGCGCGCGATCCGCGAGCGCCGCCGGCGTGTCCGCCGACAGGAGGACGAGCTCCGCCGGCGCGGACCGCACCCGCCACGCCCGCGGCGCCGGGCCCGTGTACTCCTCCAGCGCGACGTGGAAGTTCGAGCCGCCGAACCCGAACGAGCTCACCGACGCCCGCCGCGGGTGATCGGACGCGCGGATCCACGGCCGCGCCTCGGTGTTCAGATAGAAAGCAGTCTTTTCGATCTCGAGCTTCGGGTTCGGCTTGTCGACCTTGATGGTCGGCGGGAGCACCTTGTGGTGCAGCGCCATGATCGCCTTGAACAGCCCCGCCGCGCCGGCCGCCGCCTTGGTGTGGCCGATCTGCGACTTCACGCTGCCGAGCGCGCACCACTGCCTGTCGGCGCGCCCCGACTCGTCGAACATGACGCGCAGGCCCTCGAACTCGGCCGCGTCGCCGGCCTTCGTCCCGGTGCCGTGGGCCTCCATCAGCTCCACGGTCTCGGCGCCGTACCCGGCGGCGGCGTAGGTCCGGCGCAGCGCCTTCGCCTGCCCTTCCGGCACCGGCGCATACACGCTCTTGCTCCGGCCGTCCGAGGACGAGCCGATCCCGCGGATCACCGCGTACACCCGGTCTCCGTCGCGCTCGGCGTCGTCGAGCCGCTTGAGCGCCACCATGGCGATGCCCTCGCCGAGGAGCGTGCCGTCGGCCTTGTCGGAGAACGGGCGGCAGTCGCCCGACCGCGACAGGGCCGGCGTCTTGCTGAAGCACATGTACATGAAGGCGTCGTTCATCGTGTCGCAGCCGCCCGCGATCACGAGATCGGACTGGCCGAGCGCGAGCTCGTTGATCGCCATCGACATCGCCGACAGCGACGACGCGCACGCCGCGTCCGTCACGCAGTTCGTCCCGCCGAGGTCGAGCCGGTTCGCGATGCGCCCGGCCACGACGTTGCCGAGCAGGCCCGGGAAGCTCGACTCCTGCCACGGCACGTACTTGCCCGAGATCGCGTCGCAGGCGCGCTTCACCTCGTCCTCCGGATACCCGAGCTCCCGGAGCGCCCTCGACCAGACCGGCCGCTGGATCCGGCTCACCATCGAGGCGAGGAGCTCCTGCGCCGACGTGACGCCGAGGATGACGCTCATCCGCTCGCGGTTCATCGACTCGAACTGCCCCTGCGCCGCGTCCTCGAGCACCCGCTTGGCCACGATCAGCGCGAGGAGCTGCGTCGTGTCCGTCGCCGGCACGATCGAGGGCGGCACGCCCCACTCCAGCGGATCGAACGGCACGTTCTTCAGGAAGGCGCCGCGCTTCGCGTACGTCTTGTCGGGGGCGGACGGGTCGGGATCGTAGTAGTCCTCGACCAGCCAGTGCGTCTCCGGGACGTCGGTGATGAGGTCGGTTCCAGCCAGGATGTCGCGCCAGAAGCCGTGAGCGTCGAGCGAGCCGGGGAAGATGGCGCTCACGCCGACGACTGCGATGGGCGGAGTACGGGAGGACGAAGAGCTCATGAAGGACCTCAGCAGATGATCAGGCGCTCAGGCGAGCGGGCGGGGAGTGAAGCTGAAGGCGGCGCTCGGCACGGGGACGCCGTACGTCCGTAGCTGCTGCGCGCGCGTGACGACGGCCGCGCCCTCGAGCAGGTTGCGCGCGACCTGGACGACAGAGCGGTTCTGCGGATCCTCGAGGAACGACCCCTTGACCCAGCGGTTGAACGCGCCCATGGCAGGGCCACACCAGATCTGGTAATCCGCGCGGCGCTTCGGGTCCCCGGCGATGGCCCACTTGCTGGACATGCCGAGATACCAGCGGAAGATCAGCGCCATCTTGTGCTTCGGCTCGCGCGCGGCGCGCTCGAGCTCGGCGGGGTCGCGCTCCGCGAAGAACCGCTCGCAGCCCGACCACACCTCGTCGCACGACATCTGGAACATCTCTCGCTCGACGCGCGCCCGCACGTCGGCGGGCAGCGACTCGATGGAGTCGTGGGCGACGTAGAGGTCGTAGAGCCGCTGCGCGCGGACGCCGAACATCGTGCCGCGCTTGAGCACCTGGACCTGCACGCCGAGCTCGAACATGTCGGCGGCGGGCGTCATGACCACGTCCGGGAGGTCGGCCTGGGCGAGCATCTTCTTGCCGTCGTCGGACAGGCCCGACTCGACGCACGCCTGGTTGACCGAGCCGGTGAGCACGTAGGCGGCCCCGAGCGCGAACGCCGCCGCCACGGTGGACGGCGTGGAGAGGCCGCCGGCGGCGCCGACGCGGATCGGGCGCTGATAGCCGTGCTTCGCCGCGAGATCGTCCCTGACGCCGAGGATCACCGGGAACAGCGCGACGAGGGGCTGGTTGTCGGTGTGACCGCCGGAGTCGGCCTCCACGGTGATGTCCTCGGCGACCGGGAGGCTCCGCGCGAGCTCCGCCTCGTCGCGGGTGAGCCACCCGTTGCGAACGCAGGTATCGAGGATCTCGGCGGGCGCCGGGGCGAGGAATCGGGCGGCGACCTCCGGGCGCGAGATCTTCGCGAACAGGTGGTTCTTCCGGTCGATCCGGCCGTCGGGCAGGCGCCTGATGCCGCTGTAGGCGAACCGCACGACCATCGGGTTCAGGCCCATGTAGGCGGCGGCCTCGGCGCGGCGGACACCCTTTCTCAGGTAGAGCTCCACGGTGTCGCTCTCCAGCCGGGGCTGGTTCGGAGCGTGGATGAGGTTGCAGCCCCAGGTGGGGCCTTCCGTGCCGAGCGCGGCGATGATCTCGTCGACCGCCTGCTCGATCCGGTGCAGCCCGAGGCCGGCGGCGCCGAAGAACCCCATCATCCCGGCCTTCGCCATGGCGATGGTGATCTGCGTGGTGTGGATACCGTTCGCCATCGCGCCGGCCACGTAGGGGAAGCGCAGGCCGTGGACCTCGAGGAAGGAGCGGTCTCCGAGCCACTCCGGGTACAGCGCGGGCAGCGTGCCGAGGAGCGGGAACGTGGGCACTCCATTCACCTGGTCCTCGCGGATGACCGCGCCGCCGCGGGACACGCCGACGCGCCCATCCGGCGTCTCGCGCACCACGTGCACCGGCTCGCGCACGAAGGACACTGCCTCCCGCAGGTCGGTCGACGTGAACGCGGGGAGCCAGGGTCCGCTGCGCCAGATCCCGATCGGCTGGAGTCCGGCGCCGCGGAGGGCCTGCGGGTTCTCTACCATGCTGAGATGCCTCCTAATGACAAGCTCGCGCTCTATAACATCCGTGGTGATCGCCGCGCGGTAATGGTTCGGTCATGGCGCCACGGGGATGGCCGATCTCGTGCGACCCGGAGATCGCGTCATGAAAGCGCTTTCCCTCTGCCTGCACGGGCACGCGCCGTCGTGACGCGCTGCGCCTCTGTTTCGGTCGTGCGACGCGCGCTGTGGGCTGACGCGGACGCTAGCGCTTCAATTTTTCACGCTTGGCAGATCCACGGACCGTGGCGCTGTTGGCGTCCTGGTGGCTCTACTCTTCAGCTCTCGCGAGCTCGCCTCGTGCCGCGATGAAAAAGGATTTGAAGCGCAGAGGCACAGAGGAGGAGGAGGAGGAGGAGGAGGAGGAGGAGGAGGAGGAGAGAGAGAGAGAGAGAGAGAGAGAGAGAGAGAGAGAGAGAATTTAACGCCAAGGCGCAAAGACGCAAAGACGCCAAAATGCATAGATTGTTTTTGCGCCTTTGCGCCTTTGCGCCTTTGCGCCTTGGCGTTTGATTCTCTCTTCGGATCCCTGGCCGGACTCGTGGTGCGCAAGACTAGAGCGAATAGCCGCCGTCGCTCACCACGAGCGCGCCCGTCATGGTGGCCGACGCGTCCGAGAGCAGGAAGGCGATGATCCCGGCGATCTCGTCGGCGGTCGCGTAGCGGCCGAGCGGCGTCGCCATCGCGGCCATCTGGTCGAACGCGGCGCGCTCGCTCCCGGCGGTGGTCACGAGCGCCTGGAAGAAGGGCGTCTGGGTCCATATCGGCGTCTCGACCCCGCCGGGCAAGACGCCGTTCACGCGGATCCTGTCGGGCGCGCCTTCCTTCGCGGCCACGCGGACGAGCTGCGCCGCGCCCGCCTTGGAGGCCGCGTACGCGCCGATGCCCGGCTCGGCCTTGACCGCCGCGACCGAGGAGACGACGACCGCCGTCCCGCCCTGGCCCGTCTTCCGGAGGAGGCGAAGGCCCGCCCGGAGCGTCAGGAAGACGCCGTCGAGGTTCGCGGAGAGGACGCGCCGCCAGTCCTCGAAGGACGTCTCCGCGAGCGGCGCGCCGTGGGCGACGCCGGCGTTCGCGACGACATGGTCGAGCCTGCCGAAGCGGCGCTCGACGGCCTCCTCGAGCTCGGACCACGGGGGCTCGCTCCCCACGTCGCAGCCCCGCAGCAAGAGCTCCGGCCCGCGGAGCTCCTCGGCCAGGGCGTGGAGCGCGTCGCGGCTCCGGTCGACGAGGACAAGGCCGCCCACGCTCTGCGACAGCCTTCGCGCGGTCGCCGCGCCGATGCCCGACGCCGCTCCGGTGATGAGCGCGACTCGATCTGACATGCGCAAGGCGCCCTACCACGGCGGCGCCGCTGCGTGAACGCACGCCCGCAGGCGGTGACGTCCGGGCCGCTCGCCGGACGAGGCCGCGGAGGCCGCGCCCGCCTGCCGGCGCGCCGGCGACACGGGCGCTCGTGCTCGGCGGCGTTCCTGCGCCGCGAAGCTTTGAGGTCGCTCGCGCCCGTCCTATGCTTGGCTGCGACTCGGACAATGCGACGTCTTTACCGGCTCTCCGCCAAGATCAGCAAGCTCGTCCCGGCCAGTCGAACGCACGCCCACAAGGCACGAACGTCCCGGGCAGCACGGCTGGCCGAGGCGCAGGCGAGCACGGCCGCCGCCCTCGACGCACGGGGACGGGCGCGTGAGGCGCGGGACGGGCCGGAGCAGCAGCAGGCGGTGCTCAAATACGTCATCGCCAACGTCCCTCACGCCATCTTCTGGAAGGACCGCCAGGGTCGTTTCCTCGGAGGAAACCAGAACTTCCTCAACGACACGAACACGAAGGTCCTGGAGAACCTCGTCGGGAAGACCGACTTCGACGTGTGGGGCAGGCGCGACGACGTGGAGTTCTTCGTGAAGGTCGACCGGGAGGTCATGGAGCGTGGCACGCCGATGCTCGACATCGAGGAGCCGCTGCTCCGCCCGGACGGCCGGCGGCGGGTGCTGCTCACCAGCAAGGTGCCCCTGCGCGACGAGCGCGGCGAGGTCACCGGGCTGCTCGGGATCTACGCCGACATCACCGAGCGCAAGCAGATGGAGATCGAGCTCCAGAAGGCCAAGGAGGCCGCGGACGCCGCCGCCCGCGCCAAGGGAGAGTTCCTCACCGTGATGAGCCACGAGCTCCGGACCCCGCTCTCGCTCATCCTCGGTCCGATCGACTCCCTCCTGTCGAGCTCGAACGATCCGCTCTCGCCGCGGGTGCGCGCCGACCTGGAGCGCGTCCAGCGCAGCGGGCGGCGGCTCCGCCGGCTCGTCGACGACGTCCTCGATTACCAGAAGATCGAGGCAGGAAAGATGCAGATCCACCGGGAGGCCGTCGACGTGGGAGAGCTCGTCGCGGACATGGTGGACGAGGCGCGGCCCGCCGCGGAGCGCGGCGGGATCCGGCTCTCGATTCAGGTGGATCCCGCGCTGCGGACAGTCGCCCTCGACCGGCGCAAGTTCGAGAAGATCGCGCTCAACCTGCTGGGCAACGCGCTGAAGTTCACCCCGCCGGGGGGCCGCGTCGCGATCGACGTGCGGGCGCTCGACGAGAGGTTCGAGCTCTCCGTCGAGGACACCGGTCCAGGCATCCCGGCGGACAAGAGACACCTGCTCTTCCAGAAGTTTCAGCAGATCGACGCGTCGGCGACGCGCAAGCACGAGGGGACCGGGATCGGGCTGTCGCTGGTCAAGGAGCTCACGGAGCTGATGGGCGGCACGCTCGGCGTGGAGAGCGAGCCCGGGACCGGCTCCCGCTTCTTCGTGCGCCTCCCGCGCGCCGCGGAGGGCGCGGGCGCCACGAAGACCGCCGGCGCGCCGCAGCCGGCGGGAACGCAGGAGGCGCCGGCGTCGCAGGACGCGCCGGCGTCGCACGAGCCGCGGGAGGCGCTGAGGGCGCTGGGGTCGCCTGGCAGGGCGGCCGGCGTCGCGGAGCCCGCGCCGCGCGCGCGGGACGAGCGGGGCGCGGGCGGGCACCTCTCGTCCCGCGCGCGGGTGCTCGTGGTGGAGGACAACCCGGACATGGCCTCTTACCTGGAGAGCGTCCTGTCGCCCGAGCACGAGGTCACGCTGGCGACGAACGGCCGGGAAGCGCTCGAGTCGATCGGGGCGACGCGGCCCGACGTCGTCGTGTCGGACGTGATGATGCCGGAGATGGACGGCTTCGAGCTGGTCGGCCGGCTCAAGGGGAATCCGGAGCTCCGGGACATCCCGATCCTCCTGCTGACGGCGAGGGCGAGCCGGGCGGAGGCCGTGGTGGGGCTCGAGGTCGGCGCCGACGATTACGTGAGCAAGCCGTTCGACCCGCTGGAGCTCCGGGCGCGGGTGCGCGCGGCCGAGCGGCTGCACCGCGCCTACCTGGAGCTCGCCGCGAAGAACCGCGAGCTCGCGGCGGCGCTGGCGCGGCTCTCGGAGACGCAGGAGGAGCTGCTCCAGGCGGGCAAGATGGCGGCGATAGGGACGCTGGTCGCCGGGCTGTCGCACGAGATGAACAACCCGGTCTCGGTCATCATGATGAACGCCCAGCACCTCCTCAGGCGGCAGCGGAAGGGGCACGGGCTGCCCGACGAGGCGACGCTCCTGAAGACGCTCGTCACCATCGAGCGGCAAGCGAACCGCTGCTCGGAGCTCGTGACGGCGCTGCTCGAGTACGCGCGGGGCAAGCCGATCGGCCGGGAGCCGTGCGACGTGCGCGAGGCGCTCCGCCGCGCGGTCGACCTCTCCGCGCCGCGGGCGCGCGAGCGCCGGGTCCACCTCGAGGCGAGCAGCGCCGCCGCGCTGCCCGCGGTGCTCGTCAACACGTCGCAGCTCGACTCCGCCCTGCTCAACGTGATCGGCAACGCGCTCGATGCGAGCCCCCACGGCGGCGCGGTCGTGGTCGGGGCTCGCCCGCTCCCGCACGGGGACGTCCACGGCGTGGAGATCGACGTGCGCGACACCGGCTCCGGCATCCGCGCCGAGGACCTGAGCCGCATCTTCGAGCCGTTCTTCACGACGAAGCCGCCCGGACAGGGGACCGGCCTCGGGCTGTCGCTGACGCACCGGTTCATCACGGAGCACCAGGGCAGCATCCGCGTCGAGAGCCAGCCCGGCGAGGGCACCACGGTGCGCATGTGGCTGCCCGCCATGCAGTCGGACGGGGCGGGGTGAGGGGTTGGCCCGGCCACGAGGGCCTGGTGCGCCAATCCACCTGGGCTGCCTCGGGCGAGACCGAGGACGTCGAAGAATGAAAGAGCCTATCGAGACGGCGGACCCGCCCGTCGTGGGGTGATCGGCCTGTTCGACATCTCGTACCGGTGCGCGGTGGCCGCGGAGGCCGCAGGCAAGCCGGACCTTCCCGTCGACTTCCTCGACCTGGTCGACGCGAGCCGGCAGCGGCGACGCGCGACATTTCTCTCCACGGTGGGACAGGAATTTCCTGTTGCAAAAATGAAATGAGCTACGTACCGTCGACGTGAGAAAGGCATCTTCGCGCGCCTGTCCTCGCTTCCTCCGGGAGCCCCGACGGCGCGCGTGGGAGCGCCTTTCCTTCGTGGGGGCGCGGATGACGTTCGCTCTTGGCTTCGACCATTCCTCACATCGGAGACGCTCCGCCGCGCCGCGCGCCTGATGCTGGACTCCGCCCCTGTTCACCCGCCGTCAACGCCTCACCGGGAGCGCGCCCGGCGCGCCGGCGTTCCTGTCGGCATCGGCGTCAAGCTCGCCGCGGCGACCGTGGCGGTCCTCACCAGCGTCACCATCCTGGTCGCCAATCAGGTGATCCAGAAGACACGAGATGATCTCGTGTCGGCCAAGGCGAACGCCGCGTCGATGATGGCCGACCTCCTCTCGGCGGCCCTGACCGCGCCGCTGGACTTCGGCGATAAGGACGCGGCGCAGAGCGACCTCGACGAGCTCCGCTCGAACCGCGCGCTGATCGGCGCCGTCGCCTGGGGGAGCGACCCCGAGCCCGTCGCCCGGCTCGGGCAGCCGCCGGAGGGCCTGTCGGCGTTCACCGCCCGCGGCGCCGAGAACCAGGTCCTCGAGCGCGAGATCCGCGTGGCTCGCCCGGTCCTGCGCGACGACGGGCGGCGCCTCGGGACGGTCGTCCTCGTCCTGTCCCTCGAGCCCGAGAACGCGGCGTTCGCCGCGGCCCGCCGCGACATCCTCGAGTTCGCGGGGATCGTGGGCGCGATGACGGCCTTCCTGCTCCTCGCCTTCGCCCGGTGGCAGATCGTGCGCCCCCTCTCGAGGCTCGTCCACGCGGCGCGGCGCCTCGGCGAGGGGGACCGCACCGTCCGCGTGAACGTCGGCACGAACGACGAGCTCGGGCGGCTGGCCGACGTGTTCAACGCGATGAGCGCCGCCATCCTCGAGCGCGAGGGGAAGCTGGAGATGGCCACGAAGAGCCTCCGCGAGCTCTTCGACAACATGCGCGAGGCCATCGTGGCGTTCGGCCCCGACGGCCTCCTCGGCAGCGAGGTGTCGAGGCAAGCCAGGCAGATCTTCGGCGAGCGCGCCGAGGCGGGCCACCACGTCGCGGAGCTCCTCTACCGCGGCGGGCCGCTCTGCGTCGAGACCCAGGCGCTCCGGCAGTGGATCGACGTCGCGTTCGACGCGGAGCTCGACGTCTTCCCGGAGATCGCCGAGCTCGCCCCGCGCGCGGCGTGGATCGAGCGAGCGCCGGGCGACCGCAGGTTCCTGCGGCTCGAGTTCTGCCCCGTCGTCTCCGGCCAGAAGATCGCGCGCATCATGCTGCTCGCGACCGACGAGACCGAGCTCCGTCGCCTCGAGGAGAGCGTCAAGACCAAGGACGAGGAGCACGCGCGCCAGATCGCCGCCATGCGCCGCCTGATCGCCGGCGGCGGCCAGGTCTTCGTCCGCTTCATCGAGGTCTCGCGCGAGCGCGTGGCCCGGTGCAGCGAGATCCTGCAGAGCGGCGACCGGCTGAGCCCCGCGGACATCGACGAGCTCCTCCAGCTCCTGCACACCATGAAGGGCGAGGCCCGCTCGTTCGACCTGGAGCGCCTCGCCGACGAGGTCATGACGCTCGAGGGCGAGCTCGCCGTCGTCCAGGCGCGCGCGCGCTCCGAGAGCGGGATCTCCGTCGAGGGGTCGTCGGCGTCCTGGCGGTCGCGGCTCAAGCGCGTCGCCGAGGAGCTCACGCGCGCGCAGGAGACGTTCGTCGACGCCTCGCCCGTGGGCCGGGTCATCCTCGACCAGATCACCGTCCGCCGCACCGACGTCGCGCGCCTCGGCGAGCTCATCGGCGGGCAGGAAGGCGAGGCCGCCGAGATCGTACGCCGCCTCGGCGCCCGGCCGTTCGGCGAGGTGCTCGCGTCGCTGGCCGAGCGCATCCCCCGCTGGGCCGAGCAGGAGAGCAAGCGCGCGCGCCTCGAGATCGACGGCCGCGAGATCCCGATCCCGTCCGACCTCGCCCGCGTGCTCCCGGGCGTGCTCATCCACCTCGTCCGGAACGCGATCGCGCACGGCATCGAGCGCCCCGAGGCGCGCGTCCACCTGGGCAAGCCCGAGATCGGCGTGATCCGCGCCACCTGCATCGAGGATCAGCCGCTGCCCACGATCGTCGTCGAGGACGACGGCCAGGGCATCGACTTCGACGCCCTCGCGGCGAGCGCCGGCGTCGATCCCTCGGATCTTCGCGAGACGCGCGAGCTCCTCTTCGCCCCCGGCGTGAGCACGAAGGGCGACGTGAGCGACCTGGCCGGCCGCGGCGTCGGCCTGTCCGCGGTCCGCGCCGACCTCCTCTCGGTCGGCTGGCTCATCGAGGTGGACGCGTCGCGCCGGACCGGGACGGCGTTCGTGATCCGACCCCGCACGCAGGCTGTCCCTCGCCGCAACGGAGAATGACGCGATGTCGCAAGCCGGACGCATCCTGGTCGTCGATGACAGCGAGATCGTGCTGATGCGGATCCGCGTCGAGCTGTCGAGCGCAGGCTACGACGTGGTGACGACCACGCAGCTCGCGGGCACGGCCCGCCACCTGCGCGGCTGCGATCTGGTCATCATCGACTTCTTCATGCCCGGCCTGGACGGCGGCGCCGTGCTGCGCTCGCTCAAGTCCGCGCTGCCGGAGGGCGAGCGGCCGCCGCTCTTCTATCTCTACACGACGGACGCCGCGGCCGGCGCGCGCCACGCGGAGCTCGGGTTCGACGGCGTCTTCGGCAGGAAGGGCGATCTCCTCGCGCTCACGCCGCAGGTGCAGGCGGCGCTCCGCATCCGCAAGCTCTCCGGGCTGTCGCGCGGCAAGGAACGCAAGGCGTGACGCTCCTCCGGCGATCGTTCCTGATCGGCCTCGCGGCCGCGGCCGCGAGCGCGCCGCGCCGCGCCCGGGCGGAGACCGCCACCGCGCCCTTCGCCGTGCAGGCCGAGATCGTCGCGCGCATCCTGCCGTACGACCGCGGCTTCCCGGACAAGGCGCGGAGTCAGGTCGCCTTTCTGCTGCTCTCGAAGGCCGGAAACGCGGACTCGGCGAGCGCCGCGCAGCAGATGAAGAAGGCGCTGCTCGACATCGGCAACGTGCGTGACAGGCCGATCCACGTGGACAGGGCCGACTACACGACGCCGGCCGAGCTGACCGCGGCGTGCCGCGCGCATCAGATCAACGTCGTCTATGTCTCTTCCGGCCTGGCGAGGGAGGTCGCCGCGATCCGCGGCGCGCTCGCCGACAGCGGCGTCCTGACCGTCGCGGCCGTGGAGACGTACGTGCCGCTCGGCGTCGTGCTCGGCGTCGACGTCGCGAACGGCAAGCCGCGCATGAGCATCCACCTCGCGCAGGCCCGCTCCCAGGGGATCGATTTCCCGTCTTCTATCCTCAGACTGGCAAGGATCTATTGACGTGAGCTCGGCTCGTTTGGCACTGCTCTGCGCCGCGTCGCTCGCCTGGACGTCCGCCGCCCCGCGCGAGGCGCGCGCCGACGACGTCGGCTCGCTCCTCGAGATCCTCGAGGAGAACGTCGTCTCCGGCGCCTCTCGCGCCGCGGAGCGCGCGAGCGACGCGCCCGCCATGTCGTCGGTGATCACGGGCGCGCAGCTCGAGCTCTTCGGGCTGCGGCGCCTCGGCGAGGCCCTCAACTTCCTCGCCAACGGCGCCTTCGCGCACAGCCGCATGTCGGTCCCGGAGGTCGGCGCGCGCGGGGTCGCGCTGACCCGCGACGCGAACAGCCACGTGCTGGTCGTCCTCGACGGGATGGTCGTGAACGAGCAGGGCGGCGGGGCCGTCTTCCTGCACGATATCCCGCTCGACGTCGTCGACCATATCGAGGTGATCCTCGGCCCGGGCTCCGTGCTCTACGGGGCGCAGGCGATGCTGGGGGTCATCAACGTCGTCACGAAGAAGGCCGCGGATCACCGCGGCCTCCACGCCGCCGTGATGCTCGGGGCATCCCCGCCGCTCGACGAGTCGGGGGACATCATCGCCCCCTCGGCCCACAGCGTCGGGCACGACACCGCGCTGTCGCTGAGCTTCGGGCGCACCTTCACGCTGCGCGGGGAGCCCGCCGGCGTGGTCGCGGCGCTCGAGGTCGACGACTTCGAGGGGCCTCACATCCGCTTCCCGAAGCAGCCGCTCCCGAGGGAGGCGGACGGCAGGTCGTTCATGGACCTCGGCCCGCACGCCGAGCCGGGCACCTGGGGCGGCCCGGTGGAAGAGCAGTGGTTCCGGCGCAAGGCGGGGGCCTACCTGCGCCTCGACGCCGGCGACCTGAGCGCCACCGCGCAGGCGACGCGCTCGGCGTGGGCAGCGCCGTACATGGATCTCTACGAGAACCGCGTCGGGGCCTATGACGACGCGCGCAACGACAACATGCGGTGGCTCATCCTGAGCAGCGTCCGCTACCGCGCCCGCCTCAGCGAGCGGCTCGAGGGCGTGGCGCGCGGGTACTTCGGGTACAGCCGCGTCCTGCGCTCGCGCTACGTCGTCGGCCACGACCCCCTCGTGCCGGGCGTGCCGGTCGGCGTCCTCTCCCCGGAGCAATGCCCGCGCGGCCCCTCGGGGCCCTGCCGGAAGGAGGCGCTGTTCCTCTCGCGCTGGGTCGGTCTGGAGCTCCAGGGGCGGTACGACTGGCTGGGCGACGGCGCGTTCTCGACCATGGTGGGCGTCGACGGGCGGCTGCGCACGTCGGCCTATGAGTTCGTCACGTTCGACGACCTCACGGGCAAGAGCTATGGCTCCGACCCGGGGCTCACGCACTGGCACGGCGGCGGACACCGCCTCAAGGACGAGGCCGCGCTGGGCGCCTACGTGCAGCAGACGCTCCGCCCGCTGCGGCCCCTGTCGATCAACGCGGGGATCCGCGTGGACCTCGACTCGCGCATCCCGCTCGACTACCTGGCGAGCGCGATCTCGCCGCGCGCCGCGCTGATCGTCACGCCGGACGAGCGCGTCGCGCTGAAGCTCATCTATTCGAGCGCGTTCCGCGCGCCCAGCTTCGTCGAGCTCTACACGGTGACCGGCAGGCTGCAGCCGAACCCGGACGGCCTCAAGCCGGAGAAGGTCTCCTCGCTGGAGGCCGTCTCGACGTTCCGCAGCGGCGCGCACGCCTTCACCGTCGGCGGCTTCCACTCGGACTGGCGGGACGTCATCGAGCTGCAGATCGTGAAGGCCCAGGCGCCGAGCGTCTCGAAGTACAACAACGTGCCCGGCATCAAGAACTACGGGGCGAACCTGGCCTACGAGACGAGCTTCCTCGACCGGAAGCTGCGCGTCGGCCTGAACTCCACGCTCGCCCTGACGCGCCGCCGCATGTCGGAGCAGCAGATCGCGCGGAACGCGCGGTTCGGCACCGGCGACGAGGTCCCGATCACCGTCGCGCCGCAGGTGTACGGCAACGCGCACGTCTCGTACGAGCACGCGCGAGGCGCCGTGTCGCTGGCGGCCGCGTACATGGGCCGGCGGATCGCCGATCAGGCGTACTATGGCGGAGATCCGTCGAACATCGCGCCGCGCCCGGAGGTGCCGCCGCAGCTCGAGCTCCGCGCGGCGCTGACCGGCGCGGTGCCCGGGGTGAAGGGCGCCGGGTACACGCTCGGCGGGCAGTACGCGTTCTCGCCCCACGAGCCCTATGTCGTCGGGCCCAACCAGGGGCTGCCGCGCTATCTCGTGGAGAGCGGCCCGACCGCGGACTTCGCGCTGGCGAACCGGCTCACGCTATTTGCCGGGATCGCGCTTCACCTGGACGACGAACCGGCAGGCGGCCTGAACGAGGCGGCCGCGCCTCCTCCTGGCGCGACGGTCGGGCGCGCCGCGCTCGGAGCTGACCCGTGAAAGGCACACTCTATCCCTCGCTCCTCGTCGGTTTGTCGGCCTTATCCGGCCTCATGGCCTGGGGCTGTATCGAGGTCGGCCACCCCGTCGAGGTGGGCTGCGTCATCGAGTACGAGAACCCGAACTGCCGCGAATCGGGCGGCGCGACCACCTCGTCGCGCGCGAGCGGAGGCGCGTCGACCGGCGGTGGCGACGGCGCCCCCGGCGCGGGCGCGCACGGCGCGGGCGGGGCGGGCGGCACGGGCGGTGACGGCGGCGCCGCCGGGGCAGGCGGTCAGGGGGGCGACAGCGGTGATGGCGGTCACGGCGGTGATGGCGCTCACGGCGGCGACGGCGGCGGCGGCGGCAACCGGATGTGATGGTGAGCGGAGCATGACCGTCGATGTTGACAGCCGATCTCACCTCACATAATTGTAACATCGAATCTGGACTGCATCCTCGCGTGCCAGTCTCGGAGGGGTTTCATGGGCTACCGGAGCGTCGCCGATGGTGTTCTCAGGCCGACCAGCATGCTTGCCTGGCGGGAGGACAGCGACATGACGAGCGAGCTCGCGAGCGTGGTTCGCACGACCCGCGCGGGGTCCATTCCGCCCCGCGACGCCGGCCAGGCCCGCCGGATACCCCTGTCGAAGCGCCGGCTGCCCTGATCTGACTGGACGTCTGGAAGGTAGTCCTGCGATGACGGAGACCAAGGCCAGCCAGGCGCAGGAACCGGTGAGCGCGCGAGCCCAGCGCATGCTCGACGCGGTGCCGTCGATCGTGTGTGTGATCGACATCAAGGCGGCGCGGATCACGGCGCACAACGCCGCGCTGGCCCGCGCGGCCGGGTTCTCGGACGGGGAGCTGTCGGCGCGCGGCGTCGAGGCGCTCTCGGGCTGCATCCACGCGGACGACCTCGACGGCCTGGCCGCGCGCGCGGCCAGGCTCGCGTCGGCGCGGGACGGCGAGGTCGTCGAGGGCGAGCTGAGGGCGCGAGGGCGCGGGGGCGACGAGCGCCGCTTCGCGGCGCGCGCGGAGGTCTTCTCCCGGGGCGAGGACGGCGCCGCGCGCGAGGTGATCATCTGCGCCGAGGACGTGACCGAGCGGCGGCGCGCCGAGCAGCGCCTCGGGAGCGAGGCGCTGCTCGCCGAGGTCTGCGACCGCGCGCCGGTCCTCCTGTATGCGAAGGATGGAGAGGGCGCGTTCCTCCTGGCGAGCCGCTCGCTGGAAGAGCGCGCCGGCGTCGGGCCGGGCGGCCTGATCGGGAAGACCGACAGGGATGTCCATCCGCCGGAGGTCGCGGCCATTTACAAGGACATCGAGGACCTCGTGCGCACGAGCGGCGCCCCGTTCGAGGCCGAGGAGACCGATCCGCACGCCGAGGGCGCGAGGACGTTCTATTCGGTGAAGTTCCCGGTCCGGGGCAAGGGCATTCCGGAGGGCACCGTCGCCGGGATCTCCCTCGATATCACGCGCGTCAAGGCGGCGGAGCTCGAGCGGGAGGCGGCGCGGGACCAGCTCATCGCGGCGCAGCAGGACACGATCCAGGAGCTCGTGACGCCGCTCTTGCCGATCGCCGAGGGGGTGCTCGTCATGCCGCTCATCGGCTTCTTCGACAGCGCGCGGGCGAGCCGCATCATCGAGACGCTGCTCCAGGGCGTCGCGCGGCACGCGACCCGGATCGCGATCCTCGACGTCACCGGGGTCAAGGCGGTGGACGCGCACGTCGCGGAGATGCTGGTGCAGGCCGCGCGCGCGGCCGGGCTGCTCGGGGCGAGGGTCGTGCTCACCGGCATCCAGCCGGCGATCGCGCGGACGATGATCGAGCTCGGCGTCGACCTGCGAGGCCTGATCACGGCCGGGACCCTGCAGAGCGGCATCGCGTATGCGGTCCCGGTCGGGCAGGCTCGAGATGGAGCTGATCCGCGGCACCTGCACCGCGAGTGACGGCCATCTCGGCGAACGCGTCAATCCACACGGTATAAGGAGGGGAATCATGGTCCATCGCGCCATCTTGGGGGGCATCCTTTTGTCGACCGGCGTGATCGCCTGCAGCGAGGGCGACGCCGCGACGGGCGCCCCGGTGACGATCGCGTACATCACGCACAACAAGTGCAATCGATTCCACGATCTGGGCCGCGCTGGCGCCAGGCAGGCGAGCACGGAGCTGTCGAGCACGAGCACGCGGCCGGTCGAGGTGCTGGTCATCGATCCCGAGTGTCCAGCGCTCGACGAGCACGGCGAGCCGATAGATAACGACGACCCCTGCTACTTCTCGCGGCCGCAGATGAAGGTGATCCAGGAGGTCATCGACATGAAGGCGGACGCGATGGTCGTCGACGTCTTCGACGGGGTCTGCGAGAACGACATCATCAACCTGGCGGTGGACGGCGGCATGAAGGTCGTCACGTACGGCGGCGACGCGCCGACCAGCAAGCGCCACACCTACTACGGGATGGACAACAAGGCCGCCGCCGCGTTCCTCATGGACGCCCTCGCGACAATCAACGGCAAGACCGGCAAGATCGCCTTCCAGACGATGATGGAGGAGGACACGAACGGCGGCTACACGCCCACCGCCGCGGGGACGTTCATCGATCGATCCGCCGGGTTCTCCGAGGCGCTGGCGAGGTACCCGGACATGACGAGCGTCGCGAGCCTCCCCTGCCTCTGCTGCGACTACAAGGACCCGTTCTGCACGGGGCAAGCGCAGAAGGCGCTGGAAGATGATCCGGAGATCGTGGGCTTCTTCTTCTCCTACAGCAAGCTCCTCGGCGAGCCGGACCTCGAGACCAACGCGCCGCTGCTCGCCGAGCGAGCGGCGGCGAAGACCATTCACTCGGTGGCCTTCGATACGCTGCCCGAATACATGGAGCGAATGCGCGCCGGATACGTGGACGTGCTGCTCGGCCAGAAGCTGTTTGGCTGGGGTTACGACACCGTGCTGCTCGCGTACGACCTGGTCACCACCAACCGGCAGGTGAGCTCTTTCACCGATGCTGGCTGGTATGTCGTGTGTCCGAACAACCTCGACGAGTTCGAGCGCAACACGCAGGCGATGGACTACCGTACGCAGCTCTCGAAGTGCAGCCTGCTCCCCTGATCCAGGGGTGCCCGACGCGGCCGCCGCCCGCGGGGATCACAGGCAGCTACAGAGCGGATCCCCCGCGGCGCACGCGCAGCCCACCTTGGCGCCGGAGGCCCCATCGCGGCGGCGGGGCTCCGCCCCCTGCTGGGCAGCCTCGGCGGCTTGCTCCAGCGCCTCTTCGGGAGTCCCCGGCGCCTCGCCGCGCGCGGGCGGCTCCTCCGCCGGGGGCGCCGCCGCCTCGCCGAACGCGGGCGGGCGGGCGATGCTCATCCCGGTCCGTTCGGCGGGGCCGGGCTGCGCGACGCTCGGCTGCGGCCTGAAGCTGCCCACGGAGATGCCGACGTCCGGCTCCATGGCGCGAGGCGGCGGCGCGATGCCGCCCATGACGACCGTCGAGGGGGCGAGCGCCGTGCCGGCGGCGAGCAGGCTGCCTCCCAGGGCCGCGGCGGTGAGGTTGCGGATGCGCCGCCGGCTCACCCCCACGGGGCAGTCGGCCGTGAGCACCGTCCCGTCGGCGCGCCGGTAAAGCCGCACGCAGAGGTCGCCCGCGGACGCGCGGACGAGCCGCTCCGCCTCGTCGCGCGGCATCTCCGACAGGTTGTACACGTTCTTCTCGCAGGTGCGGCAGAAGCGCACCCGGTCATCGCCGACCATCTCGTCCCAGTGGGCGGGGCACGGGCTCGCGACGCGGAGGCTGTCGAGCAGCGGCAGGCCGCGGCGCGCCGTGAGGCCGTCGAGCCGCTCGCGCACGGTCGCCAGCTCCCCTTCGAGGTGCCGCTGGGTCTGCTCCAGGGCCGAGAGCTCACTCACCCGCTCCTTGACGGCCGCGAGCTCCTCGACGAGCTGGGCGTGGCGAGCGTTGAGGGCATCGACGTCGTCTCGGTAGGGGGTGGTCATGGCAGCTTGGACGGGGGGGCAGCGAAGGTATTGCTCGAGGCCGGCCGCCCGGCGGCAACGAGCACGGGAGTCTGTCCGTCTGCCAAACCTACCCCGACGCGCCCCTCGGGTCACCCCCGGGCGAGCGAGGCCGACGGCGGCGCTGCGGACGTACGGCGTGCGCAGCCCCCCGCCGGAGGTGACCCCGGTGGCCAAGGTGGCCTGAAGGACAACCCCTCTTGCGGAGCGAGCGCGGCTATCGCGGCTGCTGGATGGCGAACGCGATGCCGCTCTGGAGCGAGCCCAGCGTGATGATGCCGCGGAGATCGACGCCGAGCGCCACGAGGACCTGCGCGACCTCCGGGCGGATGCCGGTGAGGACCATCTGCGCGCCGAGCAGGCGCACGGCCCTCGCCGTCCGGAGGAGCGCGTCGGCGACGTGCGTGTCGACGTTGGACACGCCCGTGATGTCGAGGAGCACCACCCTCGCCTGATCGGCGCTGACGCCCTGGAGCACCCGCTCCAGGACGGCCGCGGCGCGTCCCGCGTCCATGGCGCCGACGAGCGGCATGAGGACGGCGCGGTCGCTGATGCGGAGCAGCGGCGTCGACAGCTCGCGCAGCATGGCGGCCTGCATCCGGATCACCTCGTCCTTGAGGCGCACGCGCTCCTCCTCGTCGCGCTTGCGCTCGGTCAGGTCCGCCGACACGGTCGCCAGCGCCATGGGCTGTCCGGTGTCCGGGTCCTTGATCAGGAAAGAGTTGTAGAGCACCGGAATCGGGGCGCCCGTCCTGAAGTGCCGGAACCTGAACTCCCCGATCCAGCGGCCGTGCTTCACGGTCTCGGGGATGATGTGATCCATGGCGTAACGCAGGTCCTCCGGGAAGAAGAAGCTGCCGACTTCGATGTCATCCAGCCCGCCGTCCGCGATGCCGACGAGCTGCCTCCCCGCCTCGTTGAGGTACTGCGCCTTTCCCTCCATGGTGGCGATGCCGATGAAGTCGGCGCTGTTCTCCGCCACGGCGGCGAGCCGCTTCCGCTCCTCCTCGACCCCGGCGAGCCGCGCCTCGCGCTCGTACGCGCCCTGGAGATCTCGCCGGTGATCGGCCAGCTCCTGCTCGCGCCGGGCCAGCTCTTGCTCCAGCCAGAGGACGCGATCTCGAAGCGCGCCCAGGTCCCCGTTCACCACACATGGATCGAGCTGGCCATTCATGCCCATGGCATCTACACCTCGTGTTCTCGCGCGCAGCGCCGCGGGATGGGCGCTCACGGACCACCGGAGTTCCCACGATCGCTGGCCGGGCTGCCAGCTTGACATGCCATGTGCCCGGGGCCCGATGGAGTATAGGCGACACGCAGCCCGCGGATCTACCGCGAACGCCCCGTCGGCAGCGCCGGCGCGCGGTCCGCGGCTTGCCTATCGCGCGCGGTCCGTGCGCGCGCACACGGGGAGAGGACATGCTTGGACAAGCCTTGATGATGAGGCGTGAGCGCACACGGGGCGAGGACGTGATCGAACAAGCTTCGATGAAGGCCCCAGCCATCGCGAGGGCGCGAGGGCGACGGACGAGCCCGGGCGCGCGCTCGCCGCCCGCGTCGGCCGCGTGGGCGCGCCCCTGCTGTGGTAGCTTGTCCGCATGACCAGCGCGACCGTGACGCTGCTCGGCGCGGCCGAGGCGTCGCGTCCCCCAGCGTGGCGGGCTCGCCTCATCGAGTTCCTGCTGGTGGGGGGCGCGACGCTCGTGCTCTTCCCCCTCGCATGGCTCCTGCGCAGGGCCGTCGGGCTCGATCCGGCGGAGCTCGCGGTCGGCTTCTTGACGTTCCACGCGGCGTCCTTGATCAACGACCCGCACTTCGCGGTGACATACCTGCTGTTTTACAAGGACGCGCGGCGCCGCGCGCTCGGCGGCGAGCTCGCCCCCGCGCAGCGCGCTCGCTACATCGCGGCCGGGCTCCTGGTGCCCCTCGCGCTCTCCGCGTGGGCGATCGTCGCGCTGGCGACCGGCTCCGCGCGGACCATGGGCTTCATGATCCAGCTCATGTTCTTCCTGGTGGGCTGGCATTACGTGAAGCAGGGCTTCGGCATCCTGACGGTGCTCTCGGCGCGACGCGGCCATCGCTTCGGCCCGACCGAGCGCCGGGCGATCCTGGCCCACTGCTTCGCCGGCTGGGCGTATGCGTGGGCGAGCCCGGCCGATCCGGGCCGCGAGGTCGCGGAGAAGGGCGTTGTCTACACGTCGCTCGCGCACCCGCCGGGGCTCGAGCTCGCCACCGGGATCGCCTTCGGCGCGAGCGCGCTCGCGCTGCTCTGGGTGCTCGCGCGCAGGTGGCGCGCGGAGCGGCGGCTACCGCCGATCGCGCCGCTGGCAGGGTTCTTCATCACGATCTGGCTCTGGACGGTGTACTCGAGCCTCGACCGGCTCATGGTGTACCTGATCCCGGCGCTGCACTCCGTGCAGTATCTGTATTTCGTCTGGCTCCTGAAGCGGAACGAGGCGCGCGAGGCCGAGGGCCCGCCGTCGTTCGGCAAGCCGACCGCGCTGCGCCTCGGGGTGCTGGCGGCGTCCGCCGTCGCGCTCGGATGGATGCTCTTCCGCGGCGCGCCCGCGTTCCTCGACGCCGCGCTGGTGCTCGGCGCGAGCGCGGGAGAGACCACGGCAGGCCTGGGCGAGACACCGTATTTCGCCGCCATCTACGTGTCCGTGAACATCCACCATTACTTCATGGACAGCGTGATCTGGCGCCGCGACAACCCGGACACGCGGTATCTGCTGCACTCGAGTTGATCCGGGCGGAGGGCGCGCCCGTGCGGCGCTCGGCCCGAGCGCCCCCGGCCCGGGCCGCGTCACGACCTCCTGGCCACCACCGCCCTCGCCGCGCGGGCAGCGAGCCAGCCGACAGCGGCCACGCCGCCGAGCGCAGCGGTCGCGGCCAGCGAGACCCGCACCAGCGCCGCGACGTCCTTCTCGGGCCGGTGATCGGGCAGGTAGGGCCGGGCCGCGCGCGGCAGCACCCACGACTCGCTCCCCGGGCCCTCGCCGCCGAGCGCGCGCACCACGCGGGCGAGCCGGGAGCTCGGCCTCGTGCGGCTCTGGATCCACGGGATGAACCGGTGCATCGGCACGTGGCCGGGGGCCTGCCGCTCCATCCAGGCGACGACGCGCTGGAGCTCGGCGGCGGTCGCGGCGGCGCTGCCGTCGCCTTCGAGGCGACGCCATTCGTTGTGCCCGGGCAGGATCCACGTGAAGCGGAGGTGGCCCGCCTCCGCCAGCGCGGCCAGGCGGCGCACGGAGCGGATCTGGCGCTCCCAGTCGTCCCAGCACTGGAGCCGGAACGCCGTGATGTGGCCGAGCCTCCGCGAGTACGCGAGGTGATCGCCGGTGAACAGGAAGCGGCCCCGGTACAGCAGGCACATCGATCCCGCGGTGTGGCCGGGCTGCGAGAGCACGGCGAGCTCGGCGCCGGCGAGCTCGCCGTCGGCCAGCGGCGCGCCCTCCAGCGTCATGGGCTCGGGGCGATCGGGGAGCTGGATCTCCACGTCGCCCGTGGACGCGCGGTACCCGCCGCCGCGCAGCGTCACGTCGGCCGCGCCGAGGATGCGGCGGCAGCCGGGGAAGCGCGCCGCGAACTCGGCGTGGTGCTCGGTGTGGTCACGGTGCGTGAGGAAGATCCACCGCACGCCGCCGTGCTCCTCGAGGAAGCGAAAGATGGCCTCGCTCGGCTCCGGGAGGTCGACGAGCACGCCGCCGCCGGGGCGCTCGATGAAATAGGTCGTGGCGCTGATGTTGTCGGCCGAGGGGTGGCCGAGCGCCCAGACCTCGTCCTCGATGCGGCGCGGCCAGGCGCGAAAGGGCGCGCCGAGCGCGCCGGGGCGCACCCGCCCGGGGGACGTCTTCAGGCGCAGCGCGTGGACCGGGCAGGCGGCGACCGCCGCGCGCGCCGCCTCGAGATCGGCCAGGCTCCGCGGCTGCCGCAGGACGCCCGTGAACGCCCCCTCATCGTAGGTGCCTTCCAGCACGGCGGGGGCGCGGCGCCGGACGTCGCCGTCGCCGCCGTCCATGCGCTCCCAGTGAGCCGGAGAGACCTCGCCCAGGAGCTCGGGCGCGAAGTTCCTGCAAACGCCTGCGCCGCAGCAGGCGCGCGTGATGTGAAGTCGACCCCAGTCGCCCTCATCGCTGTCTCTCTCGCTGTCGTTCGACGCATGGTCCATAGGGGCGCTGACACTATCACGCTGCCCGCGAGCAGGCATGCGCGCGCAGCCTGGGAGTGACGGACACATCAATACGCCGATGAGCACGTCCGCCGATCCTCAGGCGAGCTGGTCGGCGACCTCATCGGTCCACACGCGGAATCCCTTGAGCGTGTTCGGGCCGAAGGTCGTCGAGATCGCCACGTCGGCGGCGTCGCGCCCGCGGGCGATCAGCACGCGCCCGATGCGAGGCACGTTGTTGCGCGCGTCGAACGTATGCCACTCGCCGCCGACATAGGCCTCGAACCAGCCGGAGAAATCCATGGGCCCGTGGGGAGGAGGCACGCCGATGTCGCCCAGGTAGCCGGTGCAGTAGCGCGCCGGGATGTTCATGCAGCGGCAGAGCGCGATCGCGAGGTGCGCGTAGTCCCGGCAGACGCCCTTCCGGTCATTGAACGCCTCCCACGCCGTCTTGGTGGGGCTCGCGAACTCGTAGCCGAACGCGATGTGCCGGTGGACGAAATCACAGATGGCCTGCACGCGCCCCCAGCCGGCGGCGGACTGGCCGAACAGGCCCCACGCCGCCTCCGACAGGCGATCCGTCTCGCAGTACCGGCTGCCCAGCAAGAAGACCAGCGTCTCTTCCGGCAGCGCGTCGACGGCGTGCTGCTCGGCCGACGCCACGACGCGGTCCGGCGCGCCGGTGTCGTTCACCACCGTGTCGGCGGAGACCTTCAGTTCGCCGGCCGGCGCGACGATGCGGCTACACCAGTTGCCAAAGGCGTCCCGGTAGGACCGGGCCGGGATCGGCGGGTTGGTGAGCATGTGATCGGGCCGCACCAGATCCGATACGCGCGAGTGGTGGATGCTCAGCGTCAGGATGACGGGCGTGGGTTGTGGGAATTCGTAGAGCAGCTCGTAACCGACGCGGATCTGCATGCGGACACCTCGGGATGGTTGCGCGGCGCGCGTCACGAGCACGCACCGCGCGCCGGCCGAGCGACGCCGCTGATGACACCTGAACCGCGAGCGCGACAGCATCTCCAACGCACGCTCGAACGGTTTAGCGGCCATCCTGCGCGCAGCGCGCGAGTATGTCAAGAACGATCCGCCGCCGGCCGCGGTGATCCTTCCCATTGGTCCATCGGTCCATCGGCTCATCGGTCCATCGACCGGACCGGCGCCCTGTACCAGCGCTATTGTTTCCGATCGATGAACGCGCCGTGGCGGGCTCGGCGCATGGACGGAATCGCGAGGCGTGAGGACGTATTCGCGCGGGATGCGCGGATCCGGGCCTGTCGACGCGTGACGATGCGCTGACCCCACGGGGGCCCAACCTTCATGTAGAAGCGAACCATGGAACTCGTTGCTGTCCTGATCGCCCACTCCACACTGTCGGTCTTTTTTCAGACCTTCTTCCTGCACCGGTACGCCTCGCATCGGATGTTCACGATGTCGAAGCGCTGGGAACGGATCTTCCATCTCCTCACCTACCTCACGCAGGGATCCTCGTACCTTGTGCCCCGGGCATACGCGATCTTGCACCGCATGCACCACGCCTACAGCGACACGCCGAAGGACCCGCACTCGCCGCGGTACTTCTCGAGCGTCGTCCCGATGATGCTGTCGACCGCGAAGCGCTATGACGCCATCTGCGACGGCACCGCGGAGATCGAGCCGCGCTTCCTCGGCGGCTACCCCGAGTGGCCCACGCTCGATCGCATCGGCAACTCGTGGGCCAGCCGCCTCGCCTGGGGGACGGGCTACGCGCTCTTCTACATCGCCTTCGCCACGCAATGGTGGCAATTCCTGTTCGTCCCGCTCCACTGGACCATGGGCCCGCTCCACGGCGCCATCGTGAACTGGTGCGGCCACCGCTACGGTTACCGCAACTTCAACAGCGACGACGACTCGCGCAACACGCTGGCCCTCGACCTCGTCACGCTGGGCGAGCTCTTCCAGAACAACCACCACAAGTACGCGCAGAGCCCCAACTTCGCGGTCCGCTGGTTCGAGATCGACCCGGCGTACCAGGTCATCCGCGTGCTCGCCTGGGCAGGCATCCTCAAGATGCCCGAGAGGCGCCAGGTCGCCCGCCTGGACACCGGGGCCGCCGGCGTCGAGGGTTGAGCGCCCCTCCCCGGAAGAACCATTTTTCCTGCTGCCCGAGGAGCAACCTCGACCGAGATCGCCGCGCCGGCGAAGCGTCGGCGAAGCGGCGGCAAAGCGGCAACAAAAATAGCGCGCGCTTCACCGATAAGCGTGGTGCCGCGGCGCCTTTTTCTGCTATACACCTGCACACACGCAGAGAAGTTGTTGGCGTTGCCGCCTGGACCATCGGCCAGAGACGGCAAGCACGGCCGTCTGTCGACGTTCGAGGCAACTCATGCACAGCCCTGGGACGCACGCGCCTCGCGTGCCTTCCCGCCTCGGGAGAACGTCGAGATGATCCATGCGTCCACGCCGACCACCCCCGCCGCGCCGAGCGGCGCCATGCTGGGTGAAGGCCTTGTCTCGGTCGCGCCGTCGCGCGCCGAGCGGATGCCGACCGACGAGCGGATGCCGACCGATCTGCGCGCGCTGGCGCTCTGCCTCGCGGGCCCCTTCGCCGGCCTCTCCGAGGGGGCGCGGCGGTGCCTGGCCCTCCGCTGCGACGGGTTCGCCGAGCTGATCCAGGCCCAGGGGGCCGTCGCCGAGGCCGGCGACGACGTGCGCTCGTGGCCTCGCTTCCTCCTGAGCGCGCTGTTCGCGCTCCGCTCCGCCGGGGACGCGCCGCCGCTCTCGGAGCAGGACGAGGCGTGGATGGTGGCGGAGGTCGAGGCTGATTTCGGGGAGGCGCTCGCGCGGTTCGAGGCACGGACGGGAAGGCCGCCCTCGCGGATCCCGCCGCGCCCCATGCTTCCGCTCCAGCAACTCGCGCGCTGAGCGCAGAGAGGGTTCGATCATGAATGAGTCGTTGTCACGGGTCGTGGACGGCGTGGAACAGAGGCTCTGCTGGCGCTTCCAGGTGCACGGGAGGAGCGATGTCGTGTACGAGCCCGCGCTCAACCTGCGCGGCCCGTTCGATCGCGACAGGCAGCGCCACCTCAGGTCGGGCGAGACGTTCCAGCGGCTGGATCGCTCGGGGTCGCCCCGGAAGTACGGCGGCCTCGTCTGGCAGCCGACGAGCGCGCTCGCCGTCTCCGACCGGTAGAGCCCCCCCTTCACGGAGCCCGGCCGCCGCCTGGCCGCCCCGGAGAGACACGTCACGCGGGCCGCGCGAAGCGGCCACCAGCCGCACGAAGCGGCCACCAACGGAGTTGCAACTCATCGCCATGTCCATCCCTCAGAAGCCAATCGCCTCCGCCCTGCTGCTCGCCACCGCGGCCCTCCTCACCTTCCGCGCCACGTCGCGCGACCGGAGCGGCTCGACGCTCGGCGTGCTCGTCGACGCGACCGGCGCTCCGCAGCACCTCGTGATCGAGTCGGCCGGCGCGGAGGGCACCTGGACGCTGGCCAGCGCGCCCAGCGGCCGCGCCTCCTACCTCCTGTACGAGAGCGCCGCCAACGTGCTGCGCGGCGGAAACTTGAGCGATGACGGGAGCATCTCCTTCCACGGAGCCCTGTACAGCATCGAGTCGTCGCTCGACGGAAACACCCGCACGGCCAAGGTGAGCGGCAGCGTCTGAGCGGCTGCCGGATCGATCGCGCTCACCTCGGCGGCGCGACCGGGCAGAGCCCGGTGTGCATTCTCACGGCAATCCCACATCCCAGCTCGGCCACCCTGGCCGCCCGCTTCAGGCGCGCTCGCGCGAAGCCCATCCGGGTGAACCGGTTCACTTGGGCAGTCTCGTCGGCAGCCGGTCGGCATGGTGGCGATCGACTGGCACACGCCCCCCTGCAACGACGACATCAGCGTGTCCGACTTCGCGGCTGACATCGAGACGCCGCTCGCCACCCTCCCGGTCGACGGAGAGGACGTCCCGATCTACGCGCAGGGCGGCGGCGCCCCGCTCGACGCCGAGGCGCACTGCGCGCTGTCGCTCGGCTCCAGCGCCGATATCCCGGAGAACCTCAAGTGCACCGGAGAGCCTCTCTCGCGACATGCCCCGAGCGCGCCTCGGCAGGACCCCGCGGTCTGCTTCGACGCGACGACCTGCCAGTAGCGCATCGCGTGGTGAGGCGCGGTCGTCCCGACACGACCGCGCGCGCCGCTCCCGCGTCCCCGCCCGCTCCGACGCGAACACCGCCAGCACGAGCGTCGGACGAGTGGATTCAATGATGCACAGGCAGTGATGAGGGCCGCCGCGGTGGACTATTGACGCCGACGGTGTGAGCGTTCACATTGCGCCACGTGGGCACACACCCCCCGGGGCGGGCTCCTGTTGTGTAACGAACATTCAGAGCTCGGGCGCTCGTTGCCCGATCCCGGGGCGCCCCTGACCGCTGGCAAGGTGCCAGCGAGGAGCAGACGATGAGACGATGCAGCGCGCATGTCATGATGGTTCTCCTGGCCGGGTCTCTGATCGCGGCCTGCGGTGATAACGACGCCGAGGTTGCGCTCACGATAGAGGCCAGCGGCGAGGGCACGACCGACCCCGCGCCCGGAACGTACACGCACAAGGCTGGTAGCTGGGTCACCGTGACCGCGACGCCCGCCCCGGGCCTCAACTTCCTGGGATGGAGCGGCGACGGCGCCGGGCTGAGCAACCCGTTGACCGTCTCCCTGGACGGGAGCAAGACGTTGAAGGCCACGTTCGGCACGGCCTTCAGCCCGACGACCTACCAGAACCCGGTCCTGCCCGGCGATCACCCCGACATGAACCTCTACCGGGAGGGCGACACCTTCTACCTGGTCGGGTCGAACTTCCACATGATGCCCGCCTTCGAGATCCTCCGCTCGACGGACCTCGTGCGCTGGGAGCGCATGAACCGGGTGGTCGACTCCACCGCGGCCGCGCTGAAGAACCAGGTCGGCCCCGGCCAGGGCACCTGGGGTGGCTTCATCGTCAAGACCGATGACCTCTACCGGGTCTACTACTCCGTCGGCGCCACGCAGCATTTCTCCTCGGCGCCGAGCCTCGAGGGCCCGTGGTCGGAGCCCACCAAGGTCGAGATCTTCCCGTACACGCCGCCCGGCAGCGACATGTCGTACATGCGAGGCACCGGCTCCGACAACTCGGTGTTCGTCGATCCGGACAGCGGCAAGACGTACATGATCATCAAGAACGGCCTGTGCAAATGGGACGCTGAGCACCCCAACGACTTCGGCATCAACCTGGTCACGGAGATCGACCCCGAGACCGGGATGCTGCTGCCGGACACGACCATCGATCTGAGCTTCATCAACTGGGATCAGGAGACCGGCGGCTGCGGAGAGTTCAGCAACGCGGACTGGAGCAAGTGGGCCGAGGGGCCGACGATGGCCAAGCGCGGCGACTGGTACTATTACTTCGTGTCGACGCACACGGCCTGCGGCGGCCAGATGCACGCCTGGGCGTCGAAGAAGCTGGTCGGCAGCACCGCCGAGGACTGGACGTGGCTCGGCTACGTCCTGACCGGCGAGGAGCCGTACGCCGGCGTGCAGCACGGCACGGCGCCGATCGAGCTCGACGACGGGACGTGGTGGATCTTCGCCCACTCGTACGATTGCACCAACGTGGGCACCAACGACACGAAGAACGGCGAGTGGATGGGGCTGGCCCGCGAGGGGCTGCTCCTGCAGGTGACCTGGGAGGACGAGGAGGTCGGCGGGAAGACGATCCCGGTCCCGCGGTACCCGAGCCAGGTGCGCGACCTGCCGGCGCCCCAGCTGCCGCAGAGCGACGTGCCCTTCCTGCTGCCCGTGAACGACGAGTTCTCGTCCAACGAGATCGGCCCCGCCTGGACCACCTACGGCCGCTCCGAGCACAAGTATTCGGTGACCGACCGCCCGGGGTGGTTGCGGATCGATCCGGACGCCGATCAGACCACGTGGGTCGTGCAGAAGGACGCGCTGCACTCGAGCAGCATGGTCGCGAGGCTGGAGTTCACGCCCGGGGACGACGGCGACGCCGCCGGCGTCCGCGTGGGCAACGGCTACTGGCAGGACGAGCAGGTGCTCACCGCCCCGACGTGGATGACCAGCGGCGAGAGCTTCGCGCTGCCCGCCGCCATGGAGGTCTCCGTGGCGCGGGTCATGGAGGACGGCGCCGACAAGATCCGGTTCGCCTTCCGCTCGCGCTCCGTCAAGCCCCTGAAGGAGGGTGAAGCCGCGTACACCGAGCTCGACGAGCCGGTCGTGGTGAGCGAGTCGGTCCCGGCCCCCACCGGCGAGATGGTCTGGCTCAAGCTCGAGCGCACCAACCACAAGGCCACCGGCTGGTTCAGCAAGGATGGCATCGAGTGGACCCAGGTAGGCTCCGAGATCGATATCTCCCCGCTCGACCAGTTCTACGCGATGGCCCACACCTGGATCGGGAACCAGGCCGGCATGTTCGCGACGAACAAGAGCGCCGATTTCGACCTCTTCGCCTACCGTGACGGGTTCACCTCGATCCCGGCCGCGGAGGCGAACCAGCAGTCCGGCGCCGAGATCGTGTCGAGCGAGGCGGCAGGATCGGCGCTGGGGCTGGAGAGCGGCGACTGGGCCATGTACGGCAGCGTCTACCTGGGGAACAGCCGCGCGCACGCGGACGCCATCGAGCTGAAGGTCTCGAGCGTCGGGCAAGGCGGCGACGTGGAGGTCTGGATCGATCCGCTGGCCGGCGGCTCGGCCATCGGCACCTGCAAGATCCCCGCGACGGGCGACTGGGAGAAGTGGACGACCGTGAAGTGCAACCTGGTGCCCACGACGGGCACCCACGAGGTGTACCTGAAGGCGACGGGCGGTGATGGCGAGCTGCTCCGCCTCGCGTCGCTGCGCTTCGTGCCCGCCCGCTGACCTGCCGCGCCTCCGGCGGTTCAGGGCTCGCCGGCGAGCTTCTTCACCGCCGCGAGCAGCAGGTCCGGCTTGAACGGCTTGATGATCCAGCCCTTGGCGCCGGCTTTCCGGGCCTTCTCGATCAGCTCGGGTTGCCCCTCGGTGGTGAGCATGAGGATCGGGACGCCGGTCGCGAGGTTCTTGTCCCGGAGGCTCTGGATCATCTCGATGCCGTTCATCACGGGCATGTTCACGTCCGCGATGATCATGGCCAGATCCCCCTTGCAGGCGGCGACGGCGGCGACCGCGTCGCGGCCGTTGTCCGCCTCCAGCGTGCCGTAGCCCGCCCCCTGCAGCAGGATGCCGACCTGCTGGCGCACCGTGCTCGAATCCTCGACGAGAAGAATCTTCCTGGGCATCTGTCGTGTCTCTCCTTGGGCGCGCGGCCGCGCAGATCAGAACAGCAGCACTTCGCCTTCGCGCTGCGGGTCGGGCGCGCTCACTTCCTCGAGCTTCAGCGCCGCGTCGGGGGCAAGCGCGTCGAAGAGCACGACGAGCCGGTCGAGCCCTGCGTCGAACAGGAGCCGCCGGAAGCCCTCGCTCTGCTCCTCCCTGGCGCGCAGGTGATCGCCGATCGCGGCGCTCGGCGTCGAGAGCACGACGACGAGCCCGAGCGGGCGCAGGCGGTTCTTCACCCGCCCGAGGAGCTGGTTCGACAGCTCGCTCGCCCAGTCGCACACCATGTCCTCGTCGATCGGGCGCCGCGCTCGCAGCGGGTGGCTGCGCGTGATGAGCGCCACCGGGGCGACGAGCGTCAGGCTCCCGCGGAGATGATCGCCGGTGAAGCCGATGAAGGAGACCACCGCGTTGCCCGGCGTCACCTGCGGCTCCATGTCCTCCAGCAGCCGGAGCTCGACGCCGTTGTCGCGAAAAAGGTGGACGCACGACGCCGCAAGCTCGTCATGGATGCGGTGCCAGCTCTCCGGATTCATTCAGCTCTCCTCGATCTGTCGCTCTGCATTGTCGATGCGCTCACGGCGCCGCGCTCCGCTCGGCTCGCGCTCGGCGCCCCGCCGGCGCCGATCGGCGAGTGGCTCGCCCCGCCGCCCGGCGGGAGGCTCGGGCTCGAGCCGCCGAGCGGCGGGAGGCTCGGGCTCGAGCCGCCGACCGGCGGGTAGCTCGGGCTCGATGCGCCGCGCGACGCGCCGGCGAGGAGCCCGCCTCGCCGGCTCGACGGGGGCAGCGAGGCGGACGGCGCGCCCGCGGGCAGGGCGGAGGCCTCGTTCAGCTCCCGGGGGAACCGGAAGCGGAACGTCGTCCCCTCGCCGGGCGCCGTGTCGATCTCGACGCGGCCCGAGAGCCGCCGGCACTCGTGGAGCGCGACGCCGAGGCCGACGCCGCGGCCCGAGACGTCCGTGACCTGCTCGGCGGTGCTGAAGCCGGGGGCGAACAGCGCGGCCTCCAGATCCCGCCGCGTGGCGCTCGGCAGCCCGACGGCGGCCGCCTTCTCGCGCACCCGCTCCCAGTCGATGCCCGCGCCGTCGTCGCCGATCTCGATGACGATCTCGTCCGCCGTCACCCACGAGCGGAGCGTGAGCGCGCCGTTCGGCGGCTTGCCGGCCCGCTCGCGCGCCTCCGGCATCTCGATCCCGTGGTCCATCACGTTGCGCACCACGTGGCACAGCGCCTGCCACATCGCGGCGAAGCGCGCCGCGGGGAGCCGCACGCCCCCGGCGTCGATGCGCACGTCCGGCTTCGGCTTGCCGAGCCGCCGCGCCAGCGTCTCGGCCTGATCCTTCATCCGGTTGAACCGCACGTCGGTCCGCTCGTTGCGGAGCGCCCCGATCGCGCGCTCCAGCTCCGCGTGCTCGCGCCGCTGGCGCGCCATCTCGAGCAGGGCCTCGAGCTCCTCGTGGGCCACGTCGACGCGCATGGCCTGCGCCGCCCCGGCGAGCAGGCCGCTCACGCGCGCCACGAACGCGCACCACGCGTCCTTCAGCGCGTCGATCTGCTCGTCCGGCGGCAGCGCGCGCTCCTCGACGACGAAGCTCTCGATGTCGTGCGCCACGCTCGCCACGCTCGTCACGCCCCAGAGCCCGGCGTTCCCCTTGATCGTGTGCACGAGGCGCATCACGTGGTCCACCTCGGCGATCGCCCGCGCGCACACGGCGTCGACGAGCTTGCTCGTGTCGTTCACGAACCCGATGAGGCCGAGCCGGTCCTTCACGGCCCGCTCGAACACCTGGATGTACTCGCGCTGTCGCTCGTACTCCCGCAGGGAGTCCATCGTCGCCGTGACGTCGGTGATCACCATCAGCGCGCCGCTGAACTGGCCCTCTCGGGACAGGATCGGCTTGAAGCCGAGCGTGAGGTGGCGGCCGCCGCGGTGCAGGTGCTTCGGGAGCTGGTCGAGGACGACCTCGAGCGGGAGGAAATCGTCGCAGGCGGCCTCCCACCCCATCCTGAGGAAGGCGCGGGCCCGGGGGTCGTGGTCGGCGACGCGATCGGCGAAGTGCTCGTCGGGCGACGGCGCGCCGAAGAGGCGCTCGAACACGGCGGAGTACGCGGGCTCCATCGTGCCGTCCCGGCGGATGGTCACGAGGGCCTGATCGACGTTGTCGAGCACGAGGCGCATCTCCCCGTTGCGCTTCTCGAGCTCGCGGGTGCGCTCGGCGACGGTGGCCTCGAGGTTCTGCCGGTGGCCCTCGAGGGCCTCGTCGCGCGCCTGGATGCCCGCCAGCATCTCGTTGAAGGCGTCCGTGAGCGCCCCGAACTCGTCGTCGGCGGTCTTCCTGGCGCGCGTCGTGTAGTCGCGCGTCCGCCGGACGTGGGCCGCGGCCTCGCCGAGGACCTCGAGCGATCGGGAGATCCCCCGCACGAGGACGAACGCGAGCGCGACCGACATGAGGAGCACGAACGCCGAGACCGCGACGCCGTTGCGCACCGTCCGGCGCGTGTCCGCGACCTTGGCCGCCGCCGCGCGCCGCATGCCCGTGAGCGCCTCGAGCTCGATGGCGGCGAGCCGGTCGAGGCGCCCTTGCTGCGCGTCGAACCACGCGTCGTGATCGAGGGCCAGCGCCTCGTCCGTCGACGCGACGGCGGCGGCGCGCAGCTCCTGGGCGCGCCGCACGCGCGCGTCCGCGCGGGAAGCGTCGAAGAGCGCCCGCGCCGACTCGGACGCGTTGGCCATGAACACCTCGTGATAGAGCTCCTCCTCCGTCATCAAGGTGACCAGCGTCTTGAAGGCGCCGGGCTCGAACTGCGTGGACGCGAAGGCGTGCGCGAGCAGCGCGTGCTGGCGGCTGGCGCGCTCGGCGAACTCGTGCACGGCGACGAGCGACTGGATGCTGCGCAGGAGCTCGCCGTCGTCGCTCAGCTCGGAGAGCCCGGCGTTGGCCCGGATCAGGCTCACGTTGATGCCGCCGAAGACTTTGAGGACGCTGTCGAGCGGCACGGCCTTCGCGTCGGCCTGGCTCCGGAACGCGCCGAGCTCGCGGACGCGGTTGCGCGCGTCGGCGAGGTCGCGGGCCAGCCGGGGCGGCAGCCGGGAGAGGTCGCGCTCGGCCAGGAACGCGTCGAGGTGGGCGAGGCGCTCGTCGGTCGCCGTCCGCGCGGCGCTGAGCTCGCGGCTCGCGCGCGCGAGCGCCACGTCGCGCTGGAATGGTCGCGAGGCGCCCTGCGCGCCCTCGGCGTCCCTCGCCTCCTGGGGCCGGACCTCCAGCCCCTCCACGAGGGCGGTCCGCGCCCGCTCCTTCTGCAGCGCGTGCAGCGGCTCCGCCATGATCGAGGAGAGCTGCGCGAGGTCCTCGATCGAGCCGATCCCCGCCGCCCTCTCGGCCTGTCGCCGCGCGTCACCGACGATCATCGCCGCCAGCAGCAGGGCGCCCACGACGGGCACGCCGGCGAGCGACCAGAGCTTCAAGCGGATCGACGCGTTACGTAGTCTCGGCATGCACGCCCGTCCCCCCGGATTGGCTCGCGCGACAGAAAGGCCGCTCACCTCTCGTGTGCTCTCGAAGAAGGGGCTCCCGGCGAACGCCTGAGACCCCGCGCCTGGCGCTCACCTGGAGCATCGGACGGACAGAGCACCGCAAACGATCATCGAGGTGCCGAGGACCGGAGTCGCCGCCGAGCTTTCCCCGCGCACCCTGTGCGTCCTCATGATTCAGGCGCGCTCCTGATGCGACGTTTCACGTGCCCTGGTGACCAGTGCGCCCTATGCGCCGGAGCGAAGCGAAGCGCGTCGAGTTCACAATTTCCATCGTTCCTCTGTATGCTACGCGTGACGGTCGCGAGTCCGCAAGAGCGCGTGCGCCGTCGGCCGCCCGCATACCGAGCTCTGCGGACAGGGGAGAAAGCAATGGTGATGGGTCGGAGATCACAGCGGCGAGCGCGCGCATGGCGCCTCGCGCGCGCGTCGAGCGCTGCCATTGGCGGAGTGCTCGTCACGGCATCTCTCGCGCACGCGCAGGGCCAGGGCGCCGGCGTCGCGCCGGGGGCCGGGGCCGCGCCCGGAGCAGCCGCCGCGCCCGCCGCGCCGGGCGCCGCCGCCGCGCCCGCCGCGCCCGCCGCGCCCGCCGCGCCCGGAGCAGCCGCCGCGCCCGCCGCGCCCGGAGCGGCCGCCGCCCCCGCTACGCCCGGAGCCGTGCCCGCAGCGCCCGCCGCGACCGGAGCAGACGCCGCAGCGCCAGCGACGACCGGAGAGGCTGCTGTCGACGCGCGGCTCGCCGCCGCGGAGAAGCGGGCGGCGGAGCTCGAAAAGCGCCTCGCGGCGGTCGAGGACGCGCAGGCAGCGCCGGAGCAGGATGAGGGCAAAGAGCTACTCCGGCTTTACGGGTTCATCGACGCTGGCGTCCAGCGCCTGTGGGTCCCGGAGAGCTCGGTGCTCGCGGCCGCGTCCCCGCAGGCGAACGCCACGAACTTCGTCGTGGGGAACCTGAACCTCTACCTCGACGCGCAGCCGAGCGATCACTTTCGCTTTCTCGGGGAGCTGCGGTTCACGACCGCGCCGGGCGGCGCCCCGGTGCCGGTCCCGCCGACGACGCCGCTGCCGCCCGGGGTGGTCGGCCGGGTGACCACGCAGGAGTACGGGACCTACGACTCGACCGCGATCGCGCTCGGCTCGCCGCTCACCTATGGCGGTCTGGTGTCGATCGAGCGCGCCCACATCGACTGGACGCGCTTCAACCTCTTCAAGGTGCGCGTCGGGCAGTTCTTCACCCCGATCGGCATCTACAACGTCGACCATGGGAGCCCGGTGCTCATCACCGCCGCCATTCCCTACTTCATCACATCGCGCCTGTTTCCCACGCGGCAGACCGGCGTCATGCTCTACGGCAGCACGTTCACGGGCCCGTGGGAGCTCGGATACAACGCCTACGTGAGCAACGGGCGCAACGAGAACGCGCCGTTCGCCTTCGACGACACCCGCGGGTTCGGCGGCCGCCTGCACGCCAGCTACGAGGACCCGGGCAAGCTCGCGTTGAAGCTCGGGGCGTCGTTCATCGCGAGCAGCGCCCGCGACTGGGTCGCCGACTACAAGGTCGGAGAGCTCACTCCGACCATCGGCTCGACGTGGTCGTTCCGGGAGTACATCGGGGCAGGAGACGTCTCGCTCGACTTCGGGTCGACGCGCCTGCGCGCGGAGGCGGCGGTCGTCCGCGTGATCTTCGACGAAGGGAAACGCCAGGGGGGTGGCGGGCTCTTCGCGCCGGACGCCTGGAAGACCTCCACGTACGCGGTGGCGGCGCACCGGTTCGATTTCCTGAACATGGAGCCGTTCGTCATCGGCGCCGCCCTGCACGCGCCGTTCTTCGGCCACGACACGATGTTCCAGGTCGGCGGCGGTCTGAACTTCTACATCACCCCGGACGTCACACTCAGGACCCAGGTGCTGCGCACGATCATGACCGTCCTTCGAGATGAGGAGAGCGCGGTGCCGGGGATCCCCCCGGTGGAGGATTTCCATACCACGGCCGCGCTCGCCCGCCTGATCCTGGCCTTCTGAGAGAGGTTCGACGCAACCATGAAGCGTTTATCCCTTCTGCTCCTCCTGGCCCTGCTCGGCATGACCCCGTCCGCCTCGTCCTTCGCCGTGGAGGAGGAGATCGTCGTCGTCGTCAACCAGGCCAGCTCCGTCCGGGCGGCCGGGCGCGATACGCTCCGTCCGATCTTCCAGACGACGCGGACCGAGTGGTACGGCAAGTCGGCGGTGCCGGTGAACCTCCCCGACGACTCCTCGCTCCGGCAGCGCTTCGACAAGGCGGTGCTGGGCCTCGATCCCGAGGGCGTCGCCCGTTACTGGATCGACCGGAAGATCCGCGGCGGCGAGCGGCCGCCGCGCAAGGCGTCGAGTCCGAGCGCCGTCCTCCGCATCGTGGGCGAGGAGGCGGGCGGTATCGGGTACGTCGCCGCCGGCGACGTCAACCCCTCCGTCAAGGTGATCGCGCGCATCCGCGACGGCCAGGTCGTGCCGCCGTGAGCCTGTGGAGAGAGGAACGAACGATGGACATCCGCCCGTCTCGCATCATGTCGCCCACGCGTAGCGGGGCCCTTGTCGTCGCGCTCGGCGCCGTCTGCGCGGCGATGCTCATGGGATGCTGGGAGTCGGACCCCTGTGATCCGGGCCAGCTCGTCTTCATGAACGCGTGCATGACTCCTTTGCCGCCGACCGGCTCCACCGGCAGCACCACCGGCACCACCGGCACCGGCGACGCCACCGGCACCGGAAGCGCCACCGGCACCGGCGGCGCGGACGGCACCGGCGGCAGCGGCGGCGCAGGCGGCAGCGGTGGCGCGGGCGCCGCCGGCGGCGACGGCGGCGCTGCTGGCGGCGGAACCGGTGGCGGTGGCGGCGCCGGCGGCGGCAGCGCAGGTGGCGGCGGCGTCTAGTTCCGCCCGCCAGGAGTCCGGCCAGGGATCCGGAGAGAGATTTCAACGCAAAGGCGCAAAGACGCCAGGGCGCAAAAAGATGATTACAATGCCTTTTTGCGTCTTTGCGCTCTTGGCGCCTTTGCGTCGAAATCTCTGTCCTCTCTCGATGCAGATCCCTGGCAGGATCTCTGCCCCGCGGAACCAGGCTCCGTATCCGAGCACCGAAGACGCCGAGGTGGGCCCGTATCCGAAGCGGGCGCCCTCAGAACAGGATGACCTTGCCGTCGAGGGGGAGCGGCGACGCGTTCGAGAAGATCAGGGAGCCATCGTCGAAGTCGCCGCTCAAGGTGACGAACACCTCGCCCTTCAATGTCCTGAAAGAATAGCAGAACTGCTGCTTGCAGCTCCGGTGCCGGCGCTCCACGTCGCTCGGGTGGCGCAGCTGCGGCAGCTCGGTCTGCAGCGAGATCTGGAACCGCGCGAGGCGGCTCTTCACCTTGCCCATGAGCTGATTGGCGACCTCGCGCATCCAGTCGCTGAAGCCCTCGGGCATCGGCGGCAGCCCCTTCATGGCCCGGAACACACCAGGGTTCGCGGACAGGGCGAGCACGCCACAGAAGCCGGGAGCAAAGAAATCGATCGTGCTCGCCGGGTCGATGTGGAGGCGCGCCTCTTCACGACAATCGCCGGTGTCCGCCGGCGCAATGGCCACACCGTAAAAATGAAAGAGCTCCACGGTCGCGCCTTGAACGAGCACGTCGATGGTGCGTACTCTGCGCGACGGGGGTGGTCGTGAGGTAGGCGAAGGTTCGCTGGGCGGGGCGGGACGCGAAGGCGCGGGCGGCGGCACGCTCCGCCGCGACGGCTCGCTGGGTGGGGCGGGACGCGAGGGCGCGGGCGACGAAGTGTTCCGCGGCGAAAGCTCGCTGGACGGGCGCGAGGGCACGGGCGACGGCACGTTCCGCTGCGAGGGGCTCACATCGCGGCGCTCGGTGCTCGGGGGCTCAGCACCGCTGTGTCCCGGCCGCGTGTCGGCCTGACGTTGCCCGATGGTACCACGCCGACGCACCATGATAAACGCACAGTGTACCCTACCTGTGCCCCCTCCGGCAATGCCGTTCGCGGATGAAACTCGAATACACACGTCCGCCGACACGTGCCCCTGAGAGAGTCCTCTGCCGCGTCTCACACGCGTCTCACGCGTCTCACGCATGCCAGGCGCCCGATGCGCGATTGCCGCGACGCGTTGCGCCCCCCTGCGCCGCATCCGCTCACACGTTAGTTTTCCGTATCTGCAAACATCGCATGTTCCTGTCGTCTTTCATGCGGAACATGTCGCTCCTGCCCTGCGAACCGCCCTCGCCCTGGGGCCCTCCGCCGCCGCCGCCGGCCGGAGAGCCCGCCGTCGAGGTCGAGCTGGCCGGATGAGCGCAGGTGTCCGTCGGACAGCCGCGCGCGCCTCATCGCGGCTTCCGGGATCGTCCTCCGCTCATCGTCGCGGAGAGCCACCCGCGGAGCGCCGCGATCTCCTCGCGGGCCGCTGCGCCCTCGAGGTGCACGAGGTGATAGCGATGGCCGTCGAGCACCGGACCGAACGGCTGCACGAGGGCGCCGCTCTTCAGGTCGTCGGCCCTCACCGGTGACGGGCCGCTGGATCCAGGCAGCACGACGAGCTCGGCGACGAGCGGCTCAGCGCGTCGATCGCGAGGGCGGAGCGCAAGGTGGATGCGCTCGTCGACCGCCTGCTGGCGGCGCGCCCCCCGGCGACACGCCGCGCGGTGAGGGCTGGCACGGCGAGGTCCACGAGCCCGTTGACACCGGCGAAAGTTCCAGGATTCCCTGGTCCTCGATGCTGAAGCGCAGAGATTTCCTTCGAGCCACCCTCGTCACCGCCGGCGCGCTCGCCGTCCCGGCCTGCGGCGACGATCCCGAGATCATCGACCCGGTCCTCGACGACCGCAATCTGACCGACGGCGCCGAGTTCTTTCCCCAGTCGATCGCGTCCGGCGATCCTCGCCCCGACGGCGTCATCCTGTGGGCGCGCGTGCAGGACGGCGAGGAGGATCGCGACCTCGAGGTCGAGGTCGCGACCGACGCCGAGTTCACGAAGCGGGTGGCGCTCGACGCCGGCCAGTCGAAGGTGAAGGCGCTCGCGCGGCACGATCACTGCGTCAAGGTGAAGGTCCGCGGCCTCGCGGCCGGCACGGTCTACTACTACCGCTTCATCTACGTGAAGGGGGACAAGAACTACGTATCTCGCGTGGGACGCACCAGGACCGCGCCGGCCGAGGACGCCGACGTCAACGTGCGCTTCGCCTACGTGTCCTGCCAGGATTACATCGGACGCCACTACAATACCTACCTCGCGCTCGCCGAGGAGGAGCTCGACTTCTTCGTCCACCTCGGCGACTACATCTACGAGACCACCGGCGACCCCAGCTTCCAGAACACCACCGGGCGAGGAATCGAGCTCACCGACGTGGACGGCGCCATCCCGCTCGCGGACGGCGCGTTCCACGCGGCGAGGTCGCTCGGCAACTACAGGGAGCTCTACAGGACGTACCGCTCCGACGCGAACCTCCAGAAGGTTCACGAGAGCTTTCCGATGATCGCCACCTGGGACGATCACGAGTTCTCGAACGACGCTTACGGCGCCACGGCCACGTACTCCGACGGCCGCATCGACGAGACCGACGTCGATCGGCGCAAGGCCGCCAACCAGGCCTGGTTCGAGTACCAGCCCGTCGACTACGGCGAGGACTTCGAGTACGACCCCGGCGCGGAATTCCCGGGCGATATCCGAATCTACCGCGACTTCGTGTTCGGCCGGCACGTCCACCTGGTCATGACGGATCTGCGCAGCTACCGGCCGGATCACCTCATCCCCGAGGGCGCCTTCCCCGGCAAGGTGGTGCTCGACCAGGCCAGGCTCCTGGAAGAGCTCAACGATGTCCCCGAGCTCGCCCAGCCCTACGTGGACATCGAGGGTTACGGCGACGGCATCTATGCGTCGGCCCTCACCGGGGCCGCCCAGGCCGCCGGCTACGACGCCGCCGACGTGACGGGGAACATCAGCGTCGCCTTCGTCAACCAGGTCGTCGCCGGCGTGAACGAGGGCCTGCCGGAGGACATGCAGATCCCGCTCATCGGCGCCGAGGAGCAGGCGTCCCTCGAGCGGGGCATCGCGTACCTGGATCTCGGCAAGACCGGCATGCACAGCTCGATCGGCTCCCGTTACTTCGCCGTCAAGGACACCGTCGATATCTACGGTGCCATTCGCTACAACGAGACGCAGGGCGCGAGCGAGGACGTCATGGGCGCCGAGCAGGAGTCCTGGTTCCTCGAGACGATGGAAGGCTCGAAGGCGACCTGGAAGGTCTGGGGCAACGAGTACTGCCTCCTCCCGCTCGCCATCGATCTCTCCGCGAACAGCGTCCCCGAGCAGTTCAAGCAGCGCTTCTACATGAACCTCGACGCCTGGGACGGCTTCCGCAACAAGCGGAACGAGCTCCTGGAGCGGCTCGTCGACGTCGGGAACGTCGTGGCGATCACCGGCGACATCCACGCCTTCTACGCGGGGACGGCCGGGCTCGACGGCGATCCGACGAAGAGGATCGTCGAGTTCGTGGGCGGCGCTGTCTCGTCGGCGCCCTTCCGCGAGATGCTGCAGGGCCAGGTGGCGGCCGATCCGGTGCTCAGCGCGGTCCCGGGGGCCGCGCTGCTCGCCGCCGGCATCGACAACCTGCTCACGTCGTCAACGACGAAGGTCAACCCGCACCTCGCCCACGCCAACAGCTACGCCCACGGCTACGTCGTGGTCGAGGCGAACGGCGACGAGCTCGTCGTCGACATGCGGAGCATCGACCCCACCGCGGTGAAGACCGACTACACGGCGAGGCGCGGCGACCTGGAGGTCCGCAGCAAGCGGTTCCGCACCCTGGCCGGGGAGAGCGACATCTACCGGGACGACGACGGCACCTGGAGGCGCTGGGACGCCTCCACGATGAAGTGGATCTGATCCGCCCCGGGCAAGGGCCCGGTCACGCGTGCGGCTCCGCTCGCGTACCCGACACCGCCATGCTCTTCCACCGGGACTGCGCTCACGCCCGCAAGCCCACCTGAGCGCGCCTCCGGTGCTCCCCGGCTCGTGACATTCCGGTGACCTTCCCGTGCGACCCTGGGGCCGTGCTCTCCCCCCGGGCCAGCCGCCTGCGCGACTGGGCGCTCTTCGCCGCCGCCGCGACCGTCCCCGCGATCTGCGTCGGCGTCCTCGGCCTCCGCGCTGTCTCCAACGAGGCCGACGGGGCCCGCCGCGAGGTGGCGCTCGGCCTCGCCACCGCCTCCGACCGTCTGTCGCGCGCGATCGACCAGGAGACCGACCGCGCCGCCGCCGCCCTCGCCGCCCTCCCGATCGACGCCGGCCCCCCCGAGGCCGCCGCGGCGGCGCTCGCGGGGATCGCCCCGCCGTTCGCCGCGCCGGTGCTGCTCGCGCCGGATCGCTCCGTGCTGCTGCCGCCCCAGGCCGCGCCGCCGCCCGCGCCCGCGCCCGCGGGGTGCGCCGCGCTCGCCCGCGCCGCGGCCGCGCCGGACGCCCGGGCCCGCGCCGGCGCGCGGCGCGACTTCCTCGCGCGCTGCGCCGAGGCCAGGTCGCCCGCGGGGCGGTGGCTCTGGCCCGTCCTCGCGCTCGACCCCGCGGCCGACGGCGCCGTCGACCAGGGCGCCGTCGCCGCGTGGCTCGAGGCGCACGCGGCGGGGCTCTCCGAGGCGGAGCGGAAGGCCACCGCGATCGAGGTGGACGCCGCGCTCTCGGGCGAGCCGCGCGGGCGGGCGCGCGCGGCCCTCGCCGCCCCGCGCCCCGAGCGGGACGCGCTCGTGGCCGAGCTCCGGCGCGGAGGCCTCGACGCCGCGCTGCGCGCGCGCCCCGACGCGCGCGGGCTCACCTCGTTCCGCGCGGGCGCCGCCGCGGGCACGCTGCGGGCGCTCCCGGACGGGCGCTCCGCCGGCTTCGTGATCCACGCCGGCTCGCTCGCCGGCTGGCTCCGCGGCGACGCGCGCCCGCTCTCGCCCGACGTCCGCGCCGACGTCGTCGCCGGCGCGGACGTCGCCGGGCGAGCGCCGGCCGGGCCCGAGCTCGGCGGGGCGCCCGCGGCCCTCCTGCCGATCGCGCCCGGGCTCGCCGTGCGGCTCTCCCCCGCGGATCCGGCGGCCGTCGAGCGGCACGCGGCGCGCGGCAAGCGGCTGCTCGTCGGCGTCGGCGCCGCCGCCACGGCCCTCGCCCTCGGGCTGGCCGCGCTCCTGTTCGCGCGCATGCGCGCCGCGCGGCGCTCCAGCGAGCTGCGCACCGACTTCGTCGCCGCCGTCTCCCACGAGCTCCGGACGCCGATCGCGTCGGTGCGCATGCTCGCGGAGCTGCTCGAGGAGGGGCGGCTCGCGCCCGACGAGCACCGCGAGGTGTTCGACGCGCTCGGGCGCGAGGCGCGGCGGCTCGGCGACACCGTGGAGCGGCTGCTCGGCTTCAGCCGGATGATGGCCGGACGCGCGGCCGCCGAGCGCGCCCCGGCCCGCGTCGCCGAGGCGGTCGCGGCCTCGATCGACACGTTCGAGGAGCGGAACCCGGAGATGCCCCGGGTCGCGCGCGATCTCGACCCGGCCGCCGAGGCGAGCATCGACGCCGGCCAGATCCAGCTCGCGGTCGACAACCTCCTCGCCAACGCCCTGAAGTACGCGCCGCTCGCCGCCCCCTACCGCGTGCGCGTCGCGCGCGAGCGGGGCGGCGTCGCGATCGTCGTCGAGGACCGCGGCCCGGGCGTCGCCCGGCGCGACCAGCGCCGCATCTTCGAGCCGTTCGAGCGCGCCGACGACCGGCTGAGCCGCGCCGTCTCCGGCAGCGGCATCGGCCTGTCGCTGGTCCGGCACGTCGCCCGCGCGCACGGCGGCGCCGCCCGCGTCGACAGCGAGCCGGGCCGCGGCGCCGCGTTCACCCTGTGGATCCCGGGACCGCCCGGACCCGAAGGACCGAAGGAGCAGACGCCATGACCCAGAAGACGCCCGAAGGCAGGCTGGAGACCGTCCTCGTCGTCGAGGACGACCCGACGCTGCGCCTCGGCCTCCAGAAGACGCTGCGATCCGCGGGCTTCCGCGTCGAGGTGGCGAAGACCGGCGCCGAGGGGCTCTCGATGGCGCTCGCCGCGCCGCCCGATCTCGTGCTGCTCGACGTGATGCTGCCCGGCATGAACGGCTTCGAGATCTGCGAGGAGCTCCGGCGGCGCGACGCCGACCTGCCCATCCTGATGGTCACCGCCAAGGGCGAGGAGCAGGACAGGGTGCGAGGGCTCCGGCTCGGCGCCGACGACTACATCGTGAAGCCGTTCGGCGTCTCCGAGCTCCTCGCCCGCGTGGACGCGGCGCTGCGGCGGCGGCGGCTCGGCGACGCCGAGCGCGCCGTCGTGCGCTTCGCGGAGGTGGTCGTCGACTTCCGCGCCCACCGCGTGGAGCGGCGCGGGGCGCCCGTCGAGCTCACGGCGCTCGAGATGAAGCTCCTGCGCTTCTTCGTCGAGCGCGAGGGCGCGCTCCTGCCGCGCCAGCGCATCCTCGACGCGGTCTGGGGCGCGGACTACTTCGGCACCGATCGCACCGTCGACAACTTCATCAACCGCCTGCGCGCGAAGCTCGAGCCCGACCCGCGATCACCGCGGCACCTCGTGACCGTGCGCGGCGCCGGATACCGGTTCACCCGCGCTCCGGCGCCGGAGACAGAACGGTGACCTGGCGAAGACGGAGCCAACAAGGCCAGCGCGCAGACTGCCCCTCACGCGCCGCCGCAAACGGGCCGCGCGCAGGAGGACGAGGATCGCCATGAACATCATCCATCACCCCGCCGTCGCCGCCGTCATCGCCGCTGGACTGCTCTCGCTGGCCTCGTGCACGGAAGGGCCGGAGACCGCCGCGCCGGGCGCCGAGGCGCGCGTCGACCTCGTCGACGGCGCGGACAGGCGGCCCGACATCTCGCTCGCGATCGAGCAGGCCGAGCGCAGGCTCGACGCGGGCCGGGAGATCGCCGCCGCGCGGCGGGCGCTCTCCGACGTGCTCGCCGAGCCGTCGGTGACGCCGGATCAGCGCGACCAGGCGAGGCTCGCGATGAGCCGGGTGCTCGAGGCGGAGGGCGACCAGGAGGCCGCGATCGCCGCCGTGGAGTCGCTCCTCGGCGACCACGTCGTCGGCGAGCCCTGGCCGCTCCAGAGAGCCGCCGAGCGGCGGCTGCGCCTCCTCGTCACCGGGAGCGAGGAGAAGCCGCTGCCGGAGGAGCCGTCCGGCCCGGAGCGGGCGTCGCCGTTCGCCCGCGCGCTCGCGCGGTATTTCCCCGTGCCGGAGTCGGGCCCCCGGGAGCTCACGGTCACCGTGCTCGCGTTCGGCGGGAGCCGGGAGGTGAGCGAGCGGCTCGGGACCTTCGCTGTCGCGCGCGCGATCCGCGCGATCCGGCGGGAAGCCTGCCCGCGCTGCGACGACCAGGTGGCGATCAACAACATGTCCCACGGGACCGACGGCTGGGCTCAGATCCCGGCGTCCCGGCCGCTGCTCGGGTCGAGCCTCGCGGTCTTCTACTTCGACCTCGGCAACCAGCGCATCCCCGCGCGGTACGACGCGGATCTGCCCCTGCCCACGGCGGACATCGTCGCGCGGCTCGAGAAGGGCGAGGGGCTCATCGCGGTGCGCGAGCGCGGCGGGGCGCCGCCGGCGATCCTGATCGCCGCGCCGCGCCAGGCGCAGCTCCCCGTGGTCGAGGAGGCGCTCGCCGCGATGCACGAGCTGCCCGCCGGGCCGGTCGCGGTGCCGCTGCCGGACGGCCTCACGCCGGCCGAGATCCAGGCCGTGGTGCGGGGCTCGTTCGGGCGCTACCGGGTCTGCTACGAGGAGCTCCTCGCGCGGAGCCCGGCCGCGGCGGGGTCGATCCCGCTCACGTTCGCGATCCTGGGCGACGGGACGGTGGCCGACGCCGCGGTCGATACGGCCAAGTCGACGCTGCGCGACGCGACCCTGGAGCGGTGCATGGTGGCCGCGACGAGCGCGCTGACGTTCCCGGGTATCGGGAAGAAAACCACGGTCGTCTATCCGATCGAGTTCTCCCCCGGCGACTGAGCGCGCCTCGGCCAGCCCGGCGGGCGCGTCAGGCCGCGCTCCCGCCCGCCTCCCCGGACGGCGCTTGCCCGGGGAACAGCGTGGGGTCGAGCCGCTCCGTCAGCGCGAGGAGCTGCCCCAGGTTCTTGAAGTGCAGCTTCCGCAGCCGGCCGAGCGCGCCCGTGTGCTGCTGCATGAGCTCGTTGATCCACGCCCCGGAGATGCCGCCCCCCTCGAGCGGCGCGACGAGCGCCTCGGGCAGCAGGAAGCGGTGGAGCAGCGTACCGCGCTGGAGCAGCGCGAGCTTCGGCGGGACGAGCGGCTTCGTCGCCCGCAACGTCTCCTCGAGGGCGGCGCGCGCCGCGGAGAGGACCTCCGCGAGGCCGCGGAACTCGTGCTCGGACAGCTCGGTGCCCCCCCGGAGCCCCTGGAGCGCGCCCTCGAGCGCCTCGTCGAGCGCGTTGTGCTTCACGACGAGCCTCTGGATCACGAGGAGGAACCGGTAGCGCTGGAGGAGCTCGGCCCTCGCCTCCGGGTCGTCCGCCGAGCAGGCGTAGACGTGGCGGAAGAACGCCTGATCCGCCCCCTGGAGCGCCGCGAGCTCCGCCCTGAGCTCGCGCTGGACCTCCCCGGAGAGCGCGATGATCCCGTCCCGGGTGCGCTGCGCGCCGCGGAACTCGGCGGTCTTGCCCTTCAGCCGGACGCGGTCGGCCGACAGCGCCTCGATGAGCTCGCTCTCGCCGCGGAGCGCGTCCACGCGCGCCATGCGCTCCTTCAGCGCGTCGCCGGTGAACGGCAGCACGGCGGCGCGCAGCGCGCCGCGATCGAGCGCGCCGCTCGCCGCCTCGGCGTCGATCGCGGCCGCGGCGGCGTCGAGGTCGCCGGGGTCCAGCACGCGGTTCTCGTAGAGGCCGTGGTAGTGCTCCGCCTGGCGCATCTCGCCGCGCTCCTCCTCGATGAGCGCGGCGATCTCCTCGGCCGGGAGCAGCTCGCGGGCCTTCCGCCCGAGCGCCTCGTACACGGCGCGCGACATCTTCCTGCGCAGCGCCTTGCGCTCCACGAACAGCGAGAACGCCGGGCGCCTGTCCTCCGGCGCGGCGACGTACACGCGCTTCGCGTTCGCCTCGCGCTCGTGGTTCGGCGGGTGGGTCGCCCAGAGCGAGCTCACCCGCTCCGCGGGGCTCGCGAAGTGCAGCGTCGGCCCCCGCTCGTACCGCGCGAGGATCGGCCCGAGGCGCTCCCGGGCGCCGGGCGCCTTGCCGAGCCGCGCGTCGAGCTGGGTCAGCGATCGCTCCACCTGCGCGAACACGTCCTCGGAGTACTTGCCGTGCTCGGCGACGCTCGCGAGGCCGCCCAGCGCGTCGCGGTAGGCGAGCGCCGCCCGCTCCGCCTTCCACAGCCCGGAGACGATCGCGTCGCTGCCCGCGATGCGCACGGCGTGGAGGTCGGCGTTGAACTCCATCTGACGCGCCAGCGACAGGTTCGCGAGGTTGATCCCCCGGAAGACGAGCTCGAGCAGCTTGCGCAGCACCCACACGATGCCGCTCAGGATCCAGGCGGGGAAGCTCAGCCGGATGTCCACGCCCCGCCATTGATTGAGCGCTCTGTCCCACGCGTCGCGGCCGAACACGATGTCTGCGACGACGCCGTTCGCGACGTACACATACTGGCCGAGCTTCATGCTCGCCTGCGAGAAGTGCCCGAACTCGTGGGCCAGCACGGCCTTGAGCTCCGAGAGGTCGAGGGCCGACACGAGGCCGAGCCCGATGACGAGGTTCTTGCGAACAGGCCAGATCAGGCTGAGGAGCGACTGCGGATAGGACACCGCCGCGTTCACGTCGTGCGAGAGATAGACCTTGCCCGGGAGGCGGCTGCCCGCGTCCTCGCAGAGCCGGCGGAGGAAGGCGAAGAGCCGCGGCTGGTCGGCCTCCGTCACCTCGACGAGGCCCTCCGACGAGAACGGGCGGTTGTGGAAGAGGCCCTTCAGCAGGAAGAGGAACAGCATCCCGCTCGCCGCGACCGCGCCGAGGTTGAGGATGATCCCTTTGCCGGGCAGCCACGCCATCTCGAAGAGCGTGAGGTAGACGAGGTAGCCCGAGGCGGCGAGCAGCGCGAGGTAGAGCGCAACGAAGGTGAGCAGCGAGGCGAGCACGAGGACGACCCGGAGCCTGTACCCGGGCGTGACCTGGACGGGCGGCAGATCTCCGGCCGGCCCGACGGGATAGACGTCGCGCTTCTTCCTGGGGGCCGCGTCCCCCGTTTCCCCCTCCTGCGGCGTCGATGGGAGCTCGTCATGATCCTTGGAGTCATTCGCTTCCACCATCACGCCACGATACCACGACAGGCCCCATGCCCGTCACGGGCGCCCGCGGCGCTGCGCGCAAGTAGCGGTAAACTCTACGCTTGCGAGCCGCGCGACCGCCGCGGCGGGCCAGCCGGCGGCGCCTTGATCCCCGGACGGCGCGGCGGTCCCGGCATCGCGCATCGCGCGCGCGATGCTCGGCCGCCGCCGTCAAGGTCACAGCCCGAATGCGCCGATCGTGAGCTTCTGGCCGTCGTTGCGCGGCGTGGCCTGCTGGTGCGGCGAGTACTGGTGATCGACCGCCGGGAGGCCGTCGAGCGCCGCGCCGGCGCCGACGAGCGGGCCGCCGCTCGCCGGCGCGAAGTCGCGGGCTTCCGCCGAGGCGAACGCCGGATCGAGCCCGATGATCGAGCTCTCCAGGCCGTTCACCTTCCCGAGCAGCCGCGCGCCCGGGACCGGGTCGAACGCCGTCCACCCCTGCATGACCCAGTTCCCGGCGAGGACGAGGGTCCCGGCGGCCACGTTGTCGCGGTCCCCGAGGAAGGTGATCGCGCGGATGTCCGTCGGCTCCTGGCTGCTCGCGAACACGTTGTTCCGGGCGTCGATCCGCTCGTCCATGGTGGACGCCTCGAACACCGCAGAGCGCTCGTAGTCCCGGTACGTCGCGTTGTCGACGAAGACGGTGTTGGAGAAGAAGTGGAGCGTGCCCTTCCGGTAATACTCGGTCTGCCCGCTGTCCCCGCCGTAGTGGACCATCGAGGGCCCGTAGCCGGTGCGCAGGAGCACGTTGCCGTAGACGAACGTCTCGTGGAACGACGGCATGTCGACCGAGTCGGTCGCCTCCTGCGCGTCCACGAGGTCGATCAGGTGGGCGCCGTCCTCGATCCAGTTGTACCGGATCACGACGCCGGCCGAGCGCTCCTTGATGTTGTTGCCCTGTCCGCCGCGCGTGGGGCCGAAGCGGTTGAACTGGTAAACGACGTTCGACGCCTCGTTGTAGACGTTGTGCTCGGTGAAATCGGTCTCGCTGCCGTTGTCGTGGATGTGGTTCGACTCGATGAGCACGTCCTTCGTGCGGATCTCCGCGCCGCCCGTGCCGATGAAGAGGCCGTTGGCGTTGTCGTGGACCTCGCAGGCGCGGATCGTCACGTGCTCGCCGCGCTCGACGAAGATGCCGGCGGCGTTGCGCGCGTAGGGCGTCACCGCGCCCGCCTTGTCGGTGAAGCGGAAGGGGGGAGACGCGTTCCTGATCTCGAGCCCTTCGATCGTGATGTGGCTGGGCTGGAGATCGTAGGGGTCGTCGTGCTTGTGCCCGATGACAACGAGCCCCCTCACCTGGTGGCCGTCGAACGGGAAATCGAGCTCGGGTCGGGTGGTGGCGTCCTCGCCGTCGATCACCGGCAGCTCGCCGCCGGGCCCCGGGACGCCGCAGACCCGGATCGGCTGCTCCGCGGTCCCCTGCCCTCCGATCATGATCTTCTCGTGGTACCCCTCGGCGCGCCAGAAGATGCGCACCGTGTCGCCGGCCACGAGCGACTCGAGCGGCACATCACCGATCGAAGCGAACTCCTTGCCGGGGCCGACCTGGTAATCCTTGCCGCTCCCGACGTGGGTGCAAGCGGCCTGTACCGGAGGGGTGTTGACGGGGCCAGGGACGGGCGCGGCGCCACCAGGGACGGGCGCGGCGCCGTCAGCGGCGGGCGTCGTGCCATCGGGGACCTGCTCGGCGCCCTCAGGCATCGTCTCACCGATCTCGCCGTTGCAGCCCACGACGAGGAGCAACCCCGTCAACCAAGCTCGAGCTCTCATAGAGGCGTCCTCCTCGGAATCGCAAGCTCCACTGAATTTTTACACTGCCAAAGCTTCACTGGAATTTTACATGCAGAACGTGAGCCCCTTGCGGTGAGGCAAGATGACACGCTCACGTCGATTGTCATGCGAGCGGACGCCGCCGTGATGGTGGATTGTCTATTTCAGGTGGGAGGATGTGGCGCACCGGCCTCGGCCGAGGCGCTGTCGGATCACGGCGTGGAGCGCGTGGAGGAGGTCAATCTGCGGCGCATCTCCGCGCCCTGGGGTGGCCCGCCTGCGTCCGCCGTGCGCGCTGGCGAGCTCCGCTGCTGCCCGGCTGCTCCCAGCGCAGCAGCGTCGCGCCGCGGCGCTCGGCGCAGCGCCTTCGCGCGCTGTCCACCGCTGGTACGTCCCATGCAATGACATGGGCGCGCGGACGACGCGGCCAACGCAGAGGACGCGAGCGACGCACGCCACGCGCGCCACGCGCGCCACGTCGAGCGCCGGGCCGCCACCGACGACCGGAGACGCGAAGCCCATGGGCCATCCGACCATCTACCCCACCGGGGTCACCCTCTATGACCCTGATCGAAGCTGGAACGGTTACACGATCTTCCAGGCCGCGGGCCTCGGCGCGCTGCTCATCGACATGAACGGTCGCGAGGTGCAGCTCTGGAGAGGGCTGCACGGGTTTCCGACCAAGCTCCTGCCCGGCGGTCAGGTGTTCGGCAGCACCGGTGAGCGCAATCCGCAGCACGGGACGCAGGATCAGATCGACCTCGTGCAGGTCGACTGGGAAGGCAACGTGGTGTGGCGCTTCGATCGCCTCGAGCACATCCACGATCCCGGCGAGGCGCCGCGCTGGTTCGCGCGCCAGCACCACGATTTCCAGCGGCAGGGCAACCCGGTCGGGTATTACGCGCCCGGCCAGGAGCCGCTCGTCGACCGGGGGAGCACCTTCCTGCTCGTGCACGAGAACGTGCGGAACATCGCGATCTCCGAGCACCCGCTGCTCGACGACAAGATCATCGAGGTGGACTGGAAGGGGAACATCGTGTGGCAGTGGCGCGCCCACGAGCACGTCGAGGAGCTCGGCTTCGACGACGCCGCGCGCGCGGCGCTGCGCCGCGATCCGAACCTGCGCGCGCCGGGCGCGGGGGCCCTCGGCGCGACCCCCGGGGCCTCGGGGGTGGGCGACTGGCTGCACATCAACTCGCTGTCGCTGCTCGGGCCGAACCGGTGGTATGACGCCGGCGACCAGCGCTTTCACCCCGACAACCTGATCTGGGACGCGCGCGAGGCGAACATCATCGCCATCGTCGAGAAGAAGACAGGGCGGATCGTGTGGAAGCTCGGCCCGCGGTACGACGGCAACGACGCCGAGCGCCGGCTCGGCTGGATCATCGGCCAGCACCACGCGCACATCATCCCGCGCGGGCTGCCCGGCGAGGGCAATCTCCTCGTCTTCGACAACGGGGGTTGGGCCGGCTACGGCGCCCCCAACCCCGGCGCGCCGAGGGGGCTCAAGACGGCCCTGCGCGACCACTCGCGGGTGCTGGAGATCGACCCCATCACGCTGGAGATCCGCTGGCAGTACACGCCCAGGGAGGCGGGCTTCGTGATGCCCCTCGACGCGTCGCGCTTCTACAGCCCCTTCATCAGCAGCGCGCAGCGGCTGCCCAACGGCAACACGCTCATCACCGAGGGGTCCGATGGCCGCATCTTCGAGGTCACCCCGGGGCACGAGATCGTCTGGGAGTACATCAGCCCTTACTGGCGCAAACCGCCGCTCAGCCTGAACCTGGTTTACCGGGCCTACCGCGCGCCGTACGCCTGGGTTCCCCAGCTCCCGGCGCCGCGCGAGGCGCCGGTGCCGCGGCTCGATATCACCACCTTCCGCGTCCCGGGCGCGGCGCCCCTCGGCCGCGACCGGGTGGTCGAGCTCCGGGACGCCCAGGGCTACGCCGCCGAGGCCGACTTCTGCGTCGCGCCTGCCGAGGGGAGCGGGACGACACGCGCGTGAGCGAGGGCCCGGTGACGTCGTGGCCGTCGATCGGCACGGGCGCCGTCACGCGCTGCCGGGCGAGCGGGTCGCGGCGTCCCCGGGGGCGCTCTGGGCGATGAGGACGCCGACGAGGACGAGGCACGAGGCGGCGTACTGGCCGGGGGTGAGCTCCTCGCCGAGGAAGACGCGCCCCACGATGAGGGAGAAGACCGGAATGAGGTTGATGAGGGGCGCCGCGCGGACCGCCGACACCTTGCTCAGCGCGTAGTTGTAGAGGGCATAGGCGCCGAGCGACACGAACACGCCGAGATAGAGCACGGCCAGGAGCGGCCTGTTGGCGAGGGAGAGCTCGACGACGCCCGCGCCTCTCGTGATCAGCATGAGGGGCAGGAAGAAGAGGGCGCCGACGAGCGCCTGCACCGCGGTCAGGAAGAGCGGCGGATAACGCGGGGCGAGCTGCCTGCTCGAGATCGTGTATCCGGTGGCGAAGACCACGGCGACGAGCTCGAGGAGGTTGCCCAGCGCGGGCTCCGGCGCGAGCCCGGTGGCCTGCCCCGCGGCCGAGAGCCAGACCGCTCCGGCGATGGAGACCGAGAACCCTGGCACCATGCGCGGGGGCAGCGTCTCCTTCAGGGTGAGCCGCGCGACCAGGGCGATCAGGAGCGGCATCAGGGCCACGATCATGCCGGCCTGCGAGGCGCTCGTCTTCGTGAGCGCCCAGGCCTCGAAGACGAAGTAGAGGCACGGCTCGAACAGCGCGAGCAGCAGCAGCCTCCACCAGTCGCCGGGGAGGTAGTGCTGGCGGACGCCGTTGAGCTTCGGGAGCAGCACGGCGAAGCAGGCGCTCGCCACGGCCATGCGGCCGAAGTTCATCTCCATCGGCGAGAAGGCGAGCAACGCGTACTTCTGGGCCGCGAACGAGGAGCCCCAGAGGACCATCGCCACGATCAGGGCGGCGCGGGGGAGCCAGGCGGAGCGCATGGAGGTCGGGGTTTCTCGTTCTCCCGGGGGCGCCATGGGACGGGAGGTACGAGGAGGAGCCTCCGGGGGAGCGAAGCTAGCTTGGCGGGGGGCGAAGAGCACGTCCCGCCCGAGAGCCAGACGTCTGGCCACGGACAGCCAGACGTCTGGCTCCCGCGCTTCCCCCGCGCCGACGGCCCTGCCGGCGCACCTCGGGAGCAGCTCGGCGCGCCGCCGGGTCAGTGCTCTTCGAGGCCTGCGGGGTAACGGTCGCCCACGAGGTTCAGCCTGACGTCGTGCTCGAGGAGCGCCTTGAGTCCCGCGAGCACCAGCGAGAACCCTTGCGTCGAGTCGGTGGCTTGCCGTACGAGCGAGTCCCCGTCGCCGGTGAATCCGGTGTTCGTGATGCTGACGAACGTCGAGCCGTCCTCCCGGGGCGTGAAGAGCCACTCGACCGTGGTGAGGCCGTTGTCTCCCGGCCACTCGATGACGATGCGCTTGCACGGCTCGACGACCTTCACGTCCACAGGGGCCGAGGCGCCGTACATCTCCCAGTCCCACTGGACCTGCTTGCCTGCCTCGAGCCGCCCGCTGCCCCTGGTGAACCAGAACTTCGTCGTGATCTCGGGGTCGATGAAGGCCTCGAACACCTCCGCGACAGGCCTGCGGATGAGCATCCCGGTCTTCACGATCGGCACCTGCGTGAGCTGGAGATTGTCCATGTCGGTTCCTTTCAGCAGCAAACACCTGGAGCAGGCCGCACTCCAATGAGTGCGTCGGTGCGAGCGAACCGCCAGGCCATAACACAGAGAGCACGCAGGCGTGCCGCTTCCACGCGGCGCCGCCCGATCAATCCACCCGGAGGGCGAGCTTGCCAAGGTAGTGGCCGCCGAGCGCGAGGTGGGCTTCGGCGGCCCGGGCGAGGGGGAACGTCCGGGCGATGTGGACCTCGAACGGGCCGCGCTCGATCAGGCGGTTCAGGCGCCCGATGATCTCCGCGTCAGGCTCGCCGTTGTAGCTGCTGCGCACGAGGGCCGGGCGGCCCTGGGGCTCGGGCTGGACGCCGCCGGGGTAGGCCACGCGCCCGCCGTCGCGCAGCGCGCGCAGCGCCGTCTCGGCCGCCTCGCCGCCCGCGGTGAGCAGGGCGGCGTCGAGCCCGCCGGGCGCGAACGCCCGGGCGGCCGCCAGCACGTCGTCCTTGCGCCCGTCGACGACGGCGTCGGCGCCCAGCCGCTCGGCCAGCGCCACGCCGTCGTCGCCCGAGGCCACGGCGAACACCCTGGCGCCCATCCGCCTGGCGAGCTGCACCGCCATGTGCCCGACACCGCCGCTCGCGCCGAAGATCATCACCGACTCGCCCTGCTTCACACCCAGCGTGTCGTCCAGGCCGCGCAGGGCGGTGATGCCAACCCCGCCCATCACCCCCGCTTGATCGACGGTCAACGCGCCGGGGATCGCCGAGACCAGATCGGCGTTCACCGCGGCGTACTCGGCGTAGAATCCGCCTCTGGGGTTGAGAAAGCCGAGGGCGTACACCGGGTCGCCCTCGCGGAAGCGACGGACTTGCTCCCCCACCGCCACGACCTTCCCCGCGCCCTCCGAGCCGAGCACATAGGGGAACTGCGGCGTGAGCCCGAGCATCCGGGCATATCCCCCCTCGCGCTCGAACGGGTCCCACTCGCCCACGCCCGCGACCTCCACGCGGACGAGGACCTCGTCCGGCCCGACGGTCGGCACGGGGAGGGTCCGTAGCTGAAGCGCCTCGGGACCGCCGAACCGGTCCAGCGCAATGGCTCGCATCGTGCTCCGCATCGGTTGTTCCATGGCTGACCTCCTCAGGTTGGTGGCCTGCGCGGCGCGCTTCGCCCGGCCGCTGCCGGAGAGAGCCTATCCGTTGTCCGGAGGCGCGCCACCCGCCGCGCGCGGCCGGCGCCTGTAGCGCAGCCGGCTCACCGGCAGCCCGTCGGCGATCGCGTGGTGCTCGCGGGGGCTCCGGGCGCCGTAGGGGTTCTCGCCGAGGAGCGGCGAGCCGGGCGCGTCGCCGGCGGGCTCGAAGGCGGGGTGCGCGCCGATCTGCTCGGCGTAGAGCGCGGCGCGCTCCTCGACGTCGGTCTGGACGTAGAGCTCGCCGCCGTCCACGAGCAGGCGCGCGAGGCTGTCGAGCAGCCCCGGGCCCATCACGAGGCGCTTCTCGTGGCGCTTCTTCCACCACGGATCCGGGAAGTGCAGGAAGAACCGCGCGATCGACGCGTCGGGCCGGAGCCGCGCGAGCGCCTCGCGCGCGTCGGCGTTGAGCGCCCGCACGCGGCCGCCGAGCCCGCTCTTCCGCAGGCGCTCGTCGACGATGGCGGACCACTTCAGGCGGATCTCGAGCCCGAGCAGCCGCGCCTCCGGGCTCGCCGCGGCGCGCTCGAACAGGAAGCCGCCCCGGCCGGGGCCGATCTCGATCTCGACGGGGCCGGCGCCGGGGATCAGGTCGTCGATGGACACGTCGTCGCCGTCGGGGAAGCGAGGCGCGTCGGCGTAGGGGTGGTTCGGGCGCGGCTGGAAGACCATGGAGCCCCGGCGCTCTACCAAATGCCGGCCGCTCACGCGCGGGAAATCGCGGCCCCGGGGCGGGGTGGTGGTATTCGTCCGGCCCCATGGCGGAAGGTGATCACGGCGCAGCGCGTCCAGCGTCGCAGTCCGGCGCCGCGGGCGCCGCTGCTCCAGCATCGCGGCCCGGCGCCGCAGGTCCGGCGGCGGCGCCCTCCACGCCGCTCGCCCCGGCCGCGCCCGCGCCCTCCGCCGCCCCCTCGCGGCTGCGCGCACTCGCCGCGCGCGCCTCGCCCTACGCGCCCGCGCTCATCGCGAGCGGCGCCCTGGGCGCGCTCTGCATCCGGGCCGTCGTCGCGCAGGCCGGGGGCCCGGCCGTGCCGCTCGACGATGCGTTCATCCACATGCAGTACGCCCGCCGGCTCGCGGAGGGCGGCTTCTTCAGCTTCGTCGCCGGCGATGGATACTCGACCGGCGCCACCAGCCTGCTCTGGCCCGTCCTGCTCGCCCCGTTCCACGCGCTCGGCCTGCGCGACCTGTCGCTCGTCCACGCCACCTGGGCGCTCGGGGTCGTGTTCCACGCGGCGCTCGCCGTCGAGACCGCGCGCCTCGCGCGCCCCCTCGCCGGCCCCGCGGCGGCCGCCGGCGCGGGCGCGATGTGCGCCGGGTTCGCGGCGTTCGCCTGGTTCGCCTGGAGCGGGATGGAGACGGTCGCGTTCGCCTGGATCCTCACCCGCACGGCCCGCCTCGCGGCCGCCCTCTGCGAGCCCGCGCCGCCGGAGCCCGCCGGCGACAGCGCCGATCCCGCGCAGGACGGCGGCGCCCCCGCCTCAAACCAGCCAGCCCCCGCGCAGCCACGCCCCGCCCCGGCGCAGCCCGCCTCCGTCGCCCGCGCCCTCGCGCTCGCCGGCTTCGCGGCGCCGCTGTTCCGCCCCGAGGGCGCGCTCGCCTCCCTGCTCGCGGCGGTCGCGCTCGCCACCTCGGCGCCGCGCCCGTCGCCTCCATCGCCCGCGTCCTCCCCCGCCCCCTCGAGCCTGCCGCTCCGCGCCCGCGCAGCCGCCTCCCGCCTCCTCGCCGGGCGCCTGCTCGCCCTCGTGCCGCTCCTCGGACCGCTCGTCGTCCCCGCGCTGAACCAGCTCCTCGCCGGCCACCCGACCTCGTCGACGACCGCCGTCAAGTGGCTGATCGGCAACCCCAGCTACGACGGCGCGACGCTCCGGGCGGCCATCCTCAACAACCTCCGGCTGCTCGTCACCGACGTCATCGACGGCGGCCAGTGGACGGCCGTCTTCCTCCCCGAGGGCTCCGCCGCCGTCCTCGCCCTCGGCGCCGTCGCGCTCGTCGTGGCGGCGTACCGCAGGGGCCGCCCCGTGCACGCCGCCGTCGTGGTCGCCCTCGCGCTCGGCGCGCTGCTGCCCTGCACTTACCTGAGCTTCCTCTGGAACCGCGTACGCTACGTCTGGCCGTTCGCCCCGGCGGGGATCGTCATGGCCGCGTGCCTCGCGCGCGAGCTCGGCGACGCCGCCCGGCGGCTCCGGCGCCCCATCCACCACGTGACGCCGCTCGTCGCCGGCGCCTTCGCGGGCGCCCTCGCCGCGCGGATCCCGTGGGCCGTGGCGGACCTCGCGAACTCCGCGCGCGCCATCGATCGACAGCAGGTATGGCTCGGCCGCTGGGCCGCGCAGCACCTGCCCGAGGACGCCAGGATCGGCGTCAACGACACCGGCGCGCTCGCGTACTTCAGCGGCCGCAGGACCTTCGACGTCGTCGGCCTGACGACCGAGGGCGAGGCGCGCTACTGGGTCGCGGGCGCGGGCTCCAGGTTCGAGCACTACGAGAAGCTGCCCCCCGATCGCCGGCCGACGCACTTCATCGTCTACCCGCACTGGATGGCGTGCCCGCCGGTGCTCGGCCGCGAGCTCATCGCGGCCACCGTCGAGGACCAGGCGATCCTCGGCGGCACGACCATGGTGGCCTACGAGGCGCGCTGGGACCTCCTCGGCTCCGGGGCGCTGCCCGTGCGGGCCGTGCCCGGCGAGCGGATCCTCGACGAGCTCGACGTCTCGGACCTCGAGTCCGAGGCCGCCCACGCCTACGCGCTCGAGCCGCTCGCGGACCTGCGCAACGCGGCCATCTCCCTCGAGGCGCCCGAGAGCAGCGCGCCCGGAGAGCCCGACCCCACGCGCCCGGAGATCGCCGACGGCGGCCGGTACCACCGGACCGCCGACCGCTTCACGGTCCACCTCGTCGCGCCCCCGTCCGAGGCGCGCCTCGTGCTCCGCGTGGCCTCGGACGAGCGCGCCGAGCTCGCGGTCTCCGTGGCCGGCGAGGAGGTCGGGACCGTCGATGTGCCCGGCGGCCCCTGGGTCGAGCGGGCGCTGCCCCTCCCTGCCGCGCGCCTGGCGGGCCCCACCCCGATCGCGATCACCCTGCGGCGCGGCTCCGGATTCCACGCCTTCCATTACTGGATCACCGGGCGGTGACGCCGGACGCCGCGCGGCGCCCCCGGAAGCCCGGATCCCCCGCGAGATCGCGCCCACCCGCCCGGCAACACCGCCCCTCCTCGGCGCGCGGGATCCTCATCGACGACAGCGCCACGACGCTCGTCGTGCACGACGGCAGAAGCACAACGCAGATCGCTCTCTCCGACAACGAGGGAGAGAAGCCACCGCCCCGGAGCAGCACGGCCCACATCCACCTCACGACCGGTCGCCCGCCCGAGGATCCCCTCATGTTGCAGCCCTTTTCAGCGGAGAAATTGAACAGGGAGGCGGGGAGACGGGGAGTAATTGAAGATTTATCTCCCCGCCTCCCCGCCTCCCTGTGAACTTTCCGAAGAATGTAAGGGCATGCCTCAGGGCGCCCGCAGGTCGGCACCTCGGTGGAGGTGAGCGATTGAGCCCGTCCGGAGCGCCCGCGACAGAAGGGCTGGCGCCGGCACGCGCAGGACCTGTGGAGAGGTAGGCGCCCGCGGGACGGACAGCGCTGCCGCCTCGCCACGGAGGCAATCAAGTCCAATGGTTCTCGACAAATACACGCGAAGCACCTCCACGCGGAGCGGCTCCGCGCCCGTGGCGCAACGGACAGCACACCCGGCGCCCGCGCCCCCGCGGCGGCAGGCTGGCCGTCTGTCGCAATGCATCAATCGCGCGGCCGGAGCACCCCACAATGGCGGAGCCATGTCGCAGGTGAGGTAAGTATTCTCCTGATTCGGTGTCACCCGTTACGAAAGCACCTACCCGGACTCAACCATTGTGATAAATCCAGGAAACCTTGTCTGAAGCGCTCGTTCAGCTTCAAGCACCGCTCGACCTGCACGGCGACGCCGCGGACAAGGGCCCGCGAGAGACGGCCGCTCTCGACCTCCTGCTCTTCGATCTGGGGCGGGTGACCTTCGCGCTGCGGGCGCAGCAGGTGGAAGAGGTCATCGCGTGGCGCGCTCCCGCGCCGCTGCCCCGCGTGGGTCCGCGGGTGCTCGGCATCCTCCAGGACCGGGGGAGGATCATCGTGATCGTCTCGGCGCTCGCGGGACCGGCCGCGCCGCTCCGGATCGTCGTCTGCCGGACGCCGCGCGGCTACCTGGGATTGCCCGCGGGCAAGACGCGGTGTGTGCCCGCGGTCCAGGTGTTCGGGGAGCTCTCGCCGGGCGCCGTCGTCGACACGAGCGAGGGGACAGTCACCTTCCTCGACGTGACCCACCTGCTCGACGCTGCCGAGGGCGCCCCGCAGCCGGTCGTCGCGCCGCGCGAGGCGCGGGCCGCCGGGTCGGGGCGATGAGCGATCAGCCGAGCTCCCGGTCGGCCGTGTCGAGGGCCAGGCCGCTGAACGAGCTGCCCGTCGACGAGGCGGGCGCGCCGCTGAGCGCGTCGCCCGCGTCGCGGACGCCGCTGAGCGCCTCGCCGAGCGCGCCTGTGCTCGTCATCGACGACAGCGAGATCGCACGAGAAGAGGCGTCCCGCGTGCTGCGCGCGGCCGGCTTTCATGTCGTGGCGCTCCCGTCGCCCATCGGCGCGACGCAGGCGATCGTGCGGCATCACGCGCGCGTCGTCGTCGTCGATATCTTCATGCCCACCATCCGCGGGGACCGGCTGCTCACCCTGTTCCGGAAGAACCAGCGGCTCGGGCACCTCAGCGTCATCCTGATGTCAGGGCACTCCGAGCGGGAGCTCGAGCAACTGCAGCTCGAGGTCCAGGCGGACGCGGTCCTGTCGAAGCGGCACCTCGATCGCCTGCCGGCCCTCGTCAAGCGGCTCGCCGCCAGGGAGCGGTGACGGTTGAAGGCCTGGCAGGGAAACACGGTGTCTCCGGCGGCTGCGATTCGAGCGCTCGCGGCCCTGGCGCTCCTCATCACCGCGAGCGCGGAGACCCACGCTGCCCCCCCGGTCCCCTACGAGCTGAGGGGGGCCATCCTCCTGCGGTCGCTCGGCTACGAGAGCGGGTTCACGAGCCGGACGGGCACCGCCGTGCTCGCCGTCGTCGGGGGGGAGTCGGGCGAGAGCGCGGAGGACGCGAGCGCGATGGCGACCGTGCTGTCGAAGCTGGCGGCGAAGACCACCGTGGCCAGGCGGCCGGCGACCGTGCAGCGCGTGACGTACACCTCGAAGGCCCAGCTCGCGGAGGCGCTGCGCGCCGGCGGCGCCGAGGTGGTCTATGTGGCGCGCGGGCTGGCCGCGGCGATCCCGGACATCCCGCCGCGCGAGGGCGCCGTGGTCCGCATCGTCGTGTGCGGCGACGGCGACGACACGAAGCGCGGCTGCGCCGTCGCCGTGGGGCTGGCCGGCGCCAAGCCCGAGCTCCTGCTGAACGTGAAGCACGCCAACGCCGTCGGCCTCCGCTTCGACCCGCAGCTCCTCCGGCTCGCCCGCATCGTCGACTGAGGCCCTCGGCGCATCGACGCCGCGGGATTCATCGACTCATGTTCAATTCATTTTCAACTCATGCCCACTTCATGTTCAATTTTCGATCCATCCGCTGGAAGATCGCTGCCCTCGTCGCGTCGGTGGCCATCGCGCTGTCGGCGCTGGATCTGTGGCTGATCCCCGACCGCACCGCGCGGGCGAGCGAGGCCGAGCTGCGCGAGCGCGCCGGCATCCTGGCCACGATGCTCAAGGAGCCCATCGGCGTGGCCATGGACCTCGAGCAGCCGCCGGAGACCTTCCCGGACACCCTGCGCACCGCGATGACCGATCCGCTGGTGAGCTGGGTCGCCGTGTACGACGCGAAGGGCGATCGCGTCGCCGGGGTGGGCGCGGTGCAGGCGCCCGGGATCGCGCAGGGCGCCCCCCGCGGCGGCGACGACAGCGTCGTCGTCAGCGAGGCCCCGATCCGCTCGCGGAGCGGCGATCGCCCGCTCGGTACGCTGGCCGTCGGGCTGCGCAGCGACCGGATCGCGCAGCGGCGCGCCGACTCGCGCAGGACCATGGCCCTGCAGTCGGCCGGGGTCGTGCTGCTCGGCCTGGGCCTCGCGTGGGTCGTCTCGGCGCGCATGACCCGCTCGATGGCGCACATCAAGGAGGCGGCCGATCGCATCGCCCGCGGCGACGTGTCGGCGCGGCTGTCCCTCCGGATCTCCGACGACGAGCTCGGGGAGATGGCGAGCGCGTTCGAGCGGATGAACACCCAGCTCCGCGAGCTCCAGGAGACGGCGACGCGCGTCGCGGGCGGCGATTTCGCCTGCACGATCACCGGCGACGGGGAGCTGTTCGCCGCGTTCCGGGCCATGGTGACGCGCCTCGAGGCGCTCGCCACGCGCGTCGGCGACACGTCGGCCGAGGTCGCGTCGGCCGCCGCCGGGATGTTCTCGTCGGTGCGCGAGCAGGAGACGACCGCCGGCCAGCAGAACGCGGCGCTCGAGGAGATCCGGCGGACCGTGGAGGCCCTGACCGCGAGCGCGGACCACATCGCGAAGGACGCGGCCACCGTGCGCGAGACGGCGCAGCGGAGCCTCGTCAGCGTCCAGCACACGGCGGAGCAGACGCGCCTCGTCAGCGCCCACTCGGGCCGGATCGGCGAGATCCTGTCGCTGATCCAGAGCATCGCCGACAAGTCCGACCTGCTCGCGCTCAACGCGGCGCTCGAGGGCACGAAGGCCGGCGAGGTGGGGCGCGGGTTCTCGCTGGTGGCCGCGGAGATGCGCCGGATGTCCGAGCACGTCATGGACTCGGTGCGCGACATCAGGAAGCTCGTGGCGGACATGCGCGCGGCCTCCCACGCGTCGGTGCTCGCGACCGAGGACGGGATCAAGCTGGCCCGCGACACCGCGGCCGCCGCCGCGAAGATCTCGGACGCGGTCGACCACCAGCGCGAGGGGACGGCGCGGGTGAAGACGGCGATCGTCGACATCGTCGGCGCGGTGAACGACACGCTGACGAGCAGCGCGGAGGCGACGCGCTCGGCCGAGTCGCTGCTCCAGCTCTCGCGCGCGCTCAAGGCGGCCGCGAGGGCCTTCCGGGTGAAGCCCGCCGGGGCGAAGGGCGACGGGCCGGCGGCCGCGGAGACGGATGAGGAGCCGGGCTGACCTCGTCGCCGCGTTCCACCGGGCCATGCCGGACCGCGTCGCCGAGGCGACCGACCTCTGGCTCGGCTACGAGCACGGCCAGGGCGGCAACCTGCCGGTGCTGCGCCGCCTCCTGCACACGCTCAAGGGCGAGGCGCACATGCTCGAGCTGCTCCCGTGGGGCGACCTGGCCGAGCTGGCGGAGAGCGTCATCGACGCGCTGCGGGGCGGCGGGCGCCCGACGCAGCTCACGGGCGACAGCCTCCTCGGCGCGCTGGAGGCGCTCGGGATCCTGTCCGCGAGCGCAGGCGAGGACGCCGCGCCCGACCTCGAGGGCGTGCGGGAGACGCTCCGCGCCGCGCGCGCGGCGCTCGTGGGCGGGGGCCCGTCCGCCGAGGAGCCCGGGTCGCCGCCGGGCCGCGCGGCAGGGAGCGCCGCGCCGCCCCCGGTCCTCGACGCGGCGGCCGCGTCGCCCCCGGTCCTCGACGCGGGGGCCGTCGGGGCGCTCTCGCGGGAGCTGCAGCGGCTGCACGGCGAGCGGGAGGTCCTCCAGCGCAGGCTCCGCGAGGCCCAGCGCATGCTGCGCGCGCTGCTGCTCGAGATCGACCCCCGAGGGGCGGATGTGGACCGCGTCGCGGAGCGCATCACGAAGACGCTCGGCTACGGCGCCGAGATCGAGCGGGCGCTCGGGGCCGTCCGGGCGGACTGGTCGAGCAACGATTTCGCGGTCGGGCGCGCGCTCGGCGAGCTCGACGAGGTGGTCCGCGCGGCGTCGGTCGTGCGCACCGAGCGCCTGCTGAACCAGGTGTCGCTCGCGGCCCGGAGCGCGGCGCGCATGCTGGGCAAGGACGTCGAGGCGCGGGTCGAGGGGACGGGGCTCCTCGACGCGCGGGTGGAGCGCCGCCTCGAGCCGGCCCTGCTCCACCTCGTGCGCAACGCCGTCGACCACGGGATCGAGCCGGCCGACGTCCGCGCGCGCCGCGGCAAGCCCGCGCGCGGCACGGTGGCGGTGACCGTGGCCCAGACCGACGCGTCGGTGCGGGTCGAGGTGAAGGACGACGGCGGCGGCGTCGACTTCGCGCGGCTGCGCGAGGTGCTCGCGCCGTCGGTCCCGGACGTCGCGTCGCTCGACGACGCCGAGCTGATCCCGTACCTGTTCGCGCACGGGCTCACGACGAGCCGCAGCGTCGGGGCGATCTCGGGTCGGGGCGTCGGGCTCGACGTCGTGGCGCGGGAGATCGGCGCGCTCGGCGGGCAGGTCCGGGTCGACTCGAGGCCAGGGCTCGGGACGACGATGCTCCTCGTCCTGCCGACGAGCCTGCACGGCGAGGAGGTGGTCCCGGTCTCGAGCGGGCGCTTCCGGTGCGCGGTGCCGACGCACGCCGTGCACTCGGTCGTGCTCCTCGAGGACGCGCTGCACACCCCGGAGGGGGCGCGCGTGCGCGTGACCGGCGAGCCCGGCGCGGAGCTCGTGCCGCTGTTCTCGCTCGCGGCCGTGCTCGGCGACGGGGGCCAGCCCGCGCCGGGGGACGCGGCGCTCGTGCTGCACCACGCCGCGGGCCTGTTCGCGGTGAGCGTGGACGGCTACGAGAACCCGCGGCTGGTCTCGCTCGTGCGCTCGGAGGAGCTGCCGGTCACCTCGCCGCTCGTGCGCGCCGTCGCGCCGACGGCGGACGGCGAGGCGCTGCTGCTGCTCGACGTGGAGCGGGTGTTCGCGTGGGCCCGGCAGCCGCCCCGGGAGGCGCCCCTCGCCGCGGCCGCCGAGCCGACGCGGGAGCCGCTCGCGCTTGTCGTGGAGGACGCGCCCGTCGCGCGGGAGCTGCTCTGCGGCATCCTGCGGTCGATCGGGCTGCGCGTGGAGGAGGCGAGCGACGGCCGGGAGGGGCTCGCGCGCGCGCGGGCGACGCCGCCCGACGTGGTGCTGACCGACCTGGAGATGCCCTACATGAGCGGCCTGGAGATGGTGGCGGAGCTCAGGCGCTCGCCAGGGCTCGCCCGGGTGCCGGTCGTGGTGCTGACGACGGCGGCGCAGGAGCAGAGCGAGGCCGCGCTGCGCGGGCTCGGCGTGCGGGCGGTGCTGTCGAAGCAGCGGTTCGTCGAGGAGGAGCTGCGCCGGATCGTCGCGTCACTTGTCCGCGGGTGAGGCGGCCGGCAGCGCGATGGAGATCTCGACGCGCCCCGGGGGCAGCTTGGTCTCGCCGAGCGCGGCGGCCGCGGGGTCGTGCTCGGCGTGCCCGACCGCCGACAGCCGGGCTCCTGCCACCGCGCACTTGTCCTGGAGGGCTTGCGCGACGGTCGCCGCCCGGACCGCGGAGAGCTCCCACGGCGTCGGATAGGCGGCCTGCAAGGCGGGCGGCACCGAGTCCGGAGGGCCGCTGACGGCGCCGACGCGCAGCGGCGCCTGACCGACGCTCGCGGACAGCGCGGCCGATACCTGGCACAGGAGGCCTTGCCCCTGCGGGCTCACGTCGACCGTGCTGGGGAGGAACACCGCGCTCTCGGAGAGCACGACGAACGCATGGCCGTCGGCGACGGCGACCGCGGCGACCCCTTTCTTGACCTGCTTGTCGAGCTTCCCCGCGACCTCGGCCTTGAGCTGCTCGGCCCGCTCGAGCCCCGATCGCTTCGCGGCCGCCGCCTGCTGCCGCTCCGCCTCGACCTTGTCGAACTCGGCGGCCTTGGCCTGGAGCTCCCCGCGCACCTGGCCCAGTGTCTGCTCGAGCTCTCTGGCCTTCTGGACCGACTTTTGCTGCTCCTGAATCAAGAGCATGTGTGCGCGGCGGAGCGGAACGTAATATGCCGCCACGAACGTCGCGCTCGCGACGAGGAGGAGCGCCGTGATCGCCCGGACCCAGCGCGAGAAGCTGGAGGATCCAGCGCTGTTGCCGGCCGCGATCCCCTCATGTCCCGTGCTCATGAATTCCTCCATGGTCCGCTCCGCCGCGGGCGAGAATACCTACATGGCGACGATCTCGCCAGCGCCACGGAGCGCGCGTCAGGCGCTGCAAAAATCCGCACTACCTCGAAAGAACGCCGCGTCTCAGGTCGGTGTGTACAGGTGCGCTCGTGTCGTGGCATCCTCGGCTTCGCAAGGGAGGACTTTGTATGAAACCGCCGCCCCTTCCGGCCAGGCGCCCTGCGCCGCCCGTTCCGGCGACCGATGAGCGCGAGACCCTGTGGCATGTCGCCGTCGCGCCAGACGACATCAAGGTGCTCACGTTGGACAAGCTCGACGACCTGTTCCGCCTCGACCTCATCGACGAGTCGACCAAGATCTGGCGGCCCGGCATGGCGAACTGGCAGCCGCTCGGCATCGTGGCCGGCCTCGAGCCGGAGACGCCGGAGCCGGCGCGGGCCCCGGCTCGGCCGGGCGCGGGTCGTCCGGGCCCGACGATCCCGCGGGCCATGGATTCCGATGATCCGACGCCCGTGGTGACGAGCCTCTCGGCCTCCGCGCTCCTCGGGCCGGTGGACAGCTTCACGAACATCGTGACGCGGACCGAGGTGGCCGCCCCGCCGGCGGCGGTGCTCGCGGCGTCTCGGCCCACCCCGCCGCCGCCGCAGCCGCAGATGCTGGCGACGCTGATGCTGCCGGACCCCGCGACGCCGGCGCCGCAGATGATGTCGACGCTGGCCCTGCCGGGCGTCGCGGCGCAGCAGATGCTGACGCCGATGTCGCTGCGGGACACGGTCCGGACGGGTCCGCGCGCGCGCGGCGCGGGGCGGGCGCAGCGCCTGATGCTCGCGCTGTCGGTCGTGGCGGGGCTGACGCTGACGCTCTACCGCAATGACGTGCTCCTCGACGCGGCGCGCTCCGCGGGGCGGGAGAACGTGTATCAGCAGATCGAGTCCGCGCTCGGCGGGCCCGGCTTCGGGACCCCGCGCTCGCTGGAGAAGCTCGGCCTGGCGGAGAAGGCGCGGTAGCCAGGGCGGCCGCCGCGCCTCCCCTGCCCCACCCACGGCCGCGGCGCCCCCGCGCGAACGGCGCAGCCGAGGTGGGGCATCCCCTTCAATTTCAAGAAGATTTCACAGGGAGGCGGGGAGGCGGGAGGGAGATTTTCTCAATCCTCCCCGTCTCCCCGCCTCCCTGTTCAATTTCCCCGCTGAAAAGGGCTGCCAATGGGGGGATTCCTTGGCTCCGGGAGCCCGTCCGTACCCTCGACGGTCCGCTGGACCCTCACGAACCCTGTCGGCTCGTCGCGCTTCATTTCATGCTGCCGATCGAGGGTCGAGGGCCTCGCGAGCGAGGGCGTCACCAACACCCCTCCCGCACGCCGCAAGCACGGCAGCGCGCTCCGGGCCATCGCAGGGTGGATGCCGCTCGATCCCATCGCGCGCGAGGCGCCCTCGCCGGCGATCGCCGCGCCTCGATGAGCGAGCAGCGCGTGTCGGTGAGCAAGCCAGGAGATGTCCTGTCGCCCTCGATTGCCGCCGTGCGATCTCCCTGACAGCGCGGCTTCGCTCTCCGCTCCGGCCCACTGCAGCGTCGCCGCTGGCATCCCCGGGGGGCGCATAACAAGCGCTCCTTGACGACATGGTGCTCCTTGAAGCGCCGCGTGCCGGCCTCGTGAGGCTCGGCGAGTTATCACGAGCTCCGCAACGGCCGTGCCAGAAGTCTGATTCAGCGCCGTCTTCGTGCGCTGTGCCATCCGTGCTGCAAAGCGGATTGAACTTGACAGTACGGGGGTCCCGGGCGCTTGATATAGTAAAGACCTTACCTTAACCGGGAGGCGCCTTACCGGGAGCAGTGTGTTCACCGGTTCCACGTTGAAGCTCGCCCATCATGTCCACCGCGCCTGGCGCGGTAGGACCTGGTCAGCGCCGTCGCCTGAAAGAAGCAGAGAGGTAGTACCATGTCCCTATTCATCTCACGCGGTCCAGCCATTACCCTTGCTCAGGTTGGTTTGCTCACCGTCGCTTCGTTGGGTTTCATCGGATGCAACAACGCCGAGGATCTGGGCGATCCCGTCGGCGCCGAGGGCCAGGCCGTCGTCGTCGGCGAGCCGGGCGGCGGGGGCTCCGCCCCCGGCGAAGCCACCTTCGCTTCACGCGAGATCCTGCGGAATCTCGCGTACCCGATGCGGATCGTCTGGGGGCCGGACGACCACCTGTGGTTGACCGAGCGCACCGCGAAGCGGGTCGTGCGCGTGAGGCCGGAAGACGGCCTGCTGAAGCCCGCGATCACGATCACGGAGGCGTTCCAGTCGGGTGGACAGGACGGCGTGCTGGGCCTGGCCCTCCACCCGGACATGTTCAAGGGCATGGGGAGAGAATACGTGTACGTCTCGTACACCTACGACATCGATCCCGGCGAAGACGTGGACCGAAGGGTGAAGATCCGCCGCTACACGTACGACGCGGCGACCGAGACCCTGGGGAGCCCGGTCGACATCATCACGGGCCTTCCGGGGAGCTACGACCACAACTCCGCGCGGATCCTGATCGGCCCCGACTACAGGATTTATTACACCATCGGGGATCAGGGCAACAACCAGTTCGACAGGAAGTGCCTCCCGATCCGCGCGCAGGAGCTGCCCACGGCGGCCCAGGTCGCGGCGCAGGACTGGCAGACGTACCAGGGCAAGATCCTGCGCATGAACCTCGACGGCTCGATCCCGAAGGACAACCCGGTCATCAACGGGGTCCGCAGCCATGTGTATTCGTACGGCCACCGCAACCCGCAGGGCCTCACGTTCGGCCGGGGTGACAAGCTCTACGCGAACGAGCATGGGCCGAAGAGCGACGACGAGCTGAACTTCATCGAGCCCGGCAAGAACTACGGTTGGCCCCACGTCGCCGGCTATCAGGACGACCAGGCCTACACGTACGACAACTGGTCGGCCTCGAGCCCGGAGTCCTGCGAGTCGCTCTTCTGGAACGACTACGCTGCCCCTCCCTCCGTCCCGCAGCAGGAGGAGAGCGCGTTCAGCCAGCCCTTCAAGGAGCCGCTCCTCACCTTCTTCACCGTCCCCGACGACTACAACTTCTTCGATTGGTCGTGCGGTTTCCTGCAGTACATCTGCTGGCCGACGGTCGCGCCCTCCGCGCTCCACTACTACCCCGCCGGGTTTGGCATCCCGGGGTGGGAGAACACGCTCCTGATGACGACCCTCAAGAAGGGCGCGCTGTACCAGGTGAAGCTGAGCCCGAACGGGAAGTCCGTTGTCGGCGAGCCGATCGTCCACTTCCAGACCACGAACCGCTACCGCGACCTCGCGATGAGCCCGGACCGCAAGACGCTCTACATCATCACGGACACCGCGGGGAACACGAGCGGACCGACCGGCGGCGCCACGACGGCGCTGGAGAACCCGGGGGCGATCCTCGAGTTCAAGTACACGGGATCCCACTGAGCAGCATCGGCGGGGCAGGACCTGCGTCGAACCGGCGCAGGTCCGCGACCCCGACCATGCCAGTCCCGGGCACGCCGCGGACGCGGCCTCGTCGGTGAGGCAGCGCTCGTGGCGGCGCGCGTGGACGGTTCGCGATGTGCGCTGCCTCCGCACAGATGGCCATCGGTCCCGCGGATCGTCGTCCGGCGGGCGTTCAGGGTTCCTGGCGCGTCCTCGTCCGTGCTTTCATGAGAGGAAACCAGGAAAGGTCCGGTGCAACGAGATGCGCAGTTCGTCCTCCATGGCCCCGGGGCGCCAGCTCCTGCGATGGGCATTGCTCCTGTCCGTGCTCTCCGGAGCCGCATGTCGGACCGACCCGCCGGGGAGCGAGGACGGCGTCTCGTCCTCGACATCGTCCGGCGGCCAGGGAGGCGCCGAGCAGGGCGGCGGTGACGGCAGCGGGGGCGAGGGCGCCGGCGCGGGGGGCGAGGGCGGCCGTGGCGGCGCCGGGGGCGCCGGGGGCAGCGCTGGCGCCGGTGGTGGTGAGGGCGGCGCTGGCGGCGTCGGCGGCGGCGGTGGAACCGGTGCTGGTGAGGGTGGCGCCGGCGGCGAGGGCGGCGCGGGCGGCGCCGGCGGCGAGGGCGGCGCCGGCGGTATCGGTGCTGGTGAGGGTGGCGCGGGCGGCGAGGGCGGCGCCGGCGGTATCGGTGCTGGTGAGGGTGGCGCCGGCGGTATCGGTGGCGCCGCGGGCGGCGCCGGGGGCGCCGGCGGCTCCGACGGCACGGGTGGTTCTGGCGGCGCCGGCGGCGCTGACGGCACGGGTGGTTCTGGCGGCGCCGGCGGCGCTGGTGGCGGCGACGGCGAGACGCCCTCGGTGCGCCTCCGGCTCATGGCCGCGAACCTCACGAGCGGTACGCGTCAGAGCTACGACCTCGGCCACGGCCAGCGCATCATGCAGGGCGTCGGACCGGATATCGTCCTGATCCAGGAGTTCAACTACGGCGACAACCGCGCGGCCGATCTCCGCGCGTTCGTGGACGGCACGTTCGGCAGCACGTTCAGCTACTACCAGGAGGACGGAGCGCAGATCCCGAACGGGATCATCAGCCGCTACCCGATCGTCGAGGCCGGCGAGTGGGACGACGGCGAGGTGGACAACAGGGACTTCGCCTGGGCGCGCATCGACATCCCTGGCCCGATCGACCTCTGGGCCGTCAGCGTCCACCTCCTGACCCGCAGCGCGAGCGTGCGCCGGGACGAGGCGCAGCAGCTCGTCACGGTCATCCGGGACATCGTCCCCGAGGGCGATTACCTGGTCATCGGCGGCGACTTCAACACCGACAACCGGAGCGAGCCGTGCATCTCCGCGCTGTCGGAGGTCGTCGCCACGTCAGGGCCCTACCCGGCCGACAGGAACGGGGACACGGACACCAACGCCGGCAGGAGCAAGCCGTACGACTGGGTGCTCGTCGACGACGATCTGGCGCCGCTCGAGACCGCCGTCGTGATCGGCGAGAGCCGCTTCACCAACGGCCTGGTGGCCGACACGCGCGTCTACTCGCCGATCGCGGAGCTCAGCCCGGCCCTCGCGACGGACAGCGGCGCCAGCTCGATGCAGCACATGGGGGTCGTGCGCGACTTCTTGCTCCCCGGCGCGGGCGCGGTCACGGCCGCCCGCGAGACGGTCCTCGCCGCGAACGCGACCGGCGCGGACGCGGATCTCGTCGAGATCGCGGCGACCCTTCAGAAGATGATAGAGAACCGGGCACCGAGCCCCTGAGCGCCTCCGCCGAGGCGGGCCGAGGGTCGTGACCGGCTTCGAGGGGTTGCTCATGGTCACGACCGGCTTCACCCGCCCGGCACATGACGGCATGGGGTCGCATCACCCTGAACGGTGAGCACGAACGCTGGTTTTACGAGCGCCGGCGGGGCCCCGCTGGCGGATGGAGTCGCGACCGCGGAGCGGGTCGTACCAGATAGAACTGGTTGGTCGCGTCGTTGAACCCCACGGTCGCCGTCGGGCTCTGGGACGAGAGCCGGATCGCCAGAGCGCTGCTGGGACTGCCAACGAGCACCGTCCCGCTCTGGGTGCACGACGAGAGGAAGAGCAAGACCGTCGTGCTCGGGCTGAAATAGGCCTCTTCACCGAGCAGCACCGGCATCGCGTCGACGGGCGCGACGGTCGCGATGTTGTTGACGGTCGCCTGCTGGGCCAGGCCGAAGCTGAAGTCGTTGCTCTGGCCGTTCACCACGTTGAAGGTGCTGTCCGATCCCGAGGCCGAGGCCGAGGTGAACTGGCCCTGCGCGAAGGTGTAAGTCCAGCCTGGCTGCGCCGGCGAGCCCGTCTTCGAGTTCATGACGATGACGGCGCCCGCCTGAAGCGCCGTGGTGGTCGCGTACGCGTAATAGGTCTCGGTCCACATCACCTGATTGCTCTGGAGCGGCTGGAACGCGAGCCAGGCGACCGGGAGGCTCGTCGCGGCGCTCTTCGGGGTCATCACCTGGCCGCCGACGCACTTGATGACCGTCACGGCCTGACCAGCACGGTAGATCGTGTGGAGCCCAGCGCTGTCGATGCCGATGATGACCTGATATTGCATGCCTGCGCCCGCTGCTCGGGCGCAGGCCCAGAGGCCCGCGCCCGAGCGGCTCCGATCATGCCCTGATCGTCGGGCGATGCTGATGATTCCGCCGCGAGGCCAGGCGGCGCATGTAATCCTGCGGGCTGTTCACCGCGCTGGGGATCAGGTAGAACTCGTTGGTGGCGTCGTTGAAGCCAACGGTCGCCGTCGGGGACTGGCTGGTGAGCTGCACCGTCAGCGCCGCGCCCGCGATCTGACTGATCACCACGCCGTTGTTGATGTACGACGACAGGAAGATCGAGACCGTCTCGATCGGCGTGAAGGACACCTCCTCATTGAACAGCACCGGCACCGAGTTGAGGGGCGCGAGCGTCGCGGTGTTGTTGACGGTCGCCTGCTGGGCCAGGCCGAAGTTGAAGCCGTTGACCTGGCCGTTCACCACGTTATAGGTGCCGCCCGATCCCGAGGCCGAGGTGAACTGGCCCTGCGCGAAGGTGTAGAGATAGCCCGGCTGGACCGGGGCGGCGGTCTGCGATGTCATGACGATGGTGGCGCCCGCCTGGATCACCGTGGTGGTTGCGTAGGCATAGTAGTTCTCGACCCAGGTGATCTGGTTCGTCTCGAGGGGCTGGAACTCGATCCAGGCGACCGGGAGGTTGCCCGTGGACACGGGGTTGCTCACGACGCTCTTCACCAGCGTCACGGCCTGGCCGCTCTTGTAGATGTTCTGGAGGCCGGCGTCGTCGATGTCGATATTGATCTGGTATGTCATGAATTGGTCTCCTCGGTGGAATTGACTCACGATCACACGCGGCGGCGGCGGCCGGCCCGGAGCTCGGCTCAACGCCGCATCGTGAAGAGACCGAGATGCAAACCTCATTCCATACCAGTCAACATCAGCACTCCTCCGTGCTCCTCCTGCGCTTCCATGGCCGGATGCCCGCTCTCACCACGCGCCCGCCGAGACTGGACGGCGAGGGCGAGCCCAGGGTCGCAGCGTCGGACGTGGGGGAGCGCCTGCGCGACAAACAGGCTGCTGCTTGCTCTTCCGTGCGGGCAACAACCTGCCTGCGACGGCCATCGCCTCGGCAGCTCCTTGCCCTCGGCAAGAAGTTGCCCGTCCCGGCAGCTCTCCCCGGTGGCTCTCGACCGGCGTCACGCGCGCAAACCTGGCTGCTGCCCCGCGGGGAACGGCTGGCCCCGTCCATGCATTGGAGTCCCCTGGCGCGGGCGGTACAACTCGCCACGTCGATCCGCGGACCCGCGGAGGAGGACACAAAGATGAAGGCCAGACTCAAGGAGCGACGCAAGATCGAGCCGGGGCCGATGGTGCAGATCGGGCTCAACGTCCCCTACTACTCGCAGCAGCAGAGCATGTGGTGCTGGGCCGCCTGCATCGAGATGGTGATCACGTACTACAACACCGCGGCGGAGCAGCAGTGCAGCATCGTCAACCATGTGCTCGGGCGGAGCGACTGCTGCAGCAAGCCGGGCTCCGGGTGGTGCAATACGTCCATCTCCGGCAGCATGGTCGGGCCGGCGTACCCCCAGTACCAGATCACGGCCAACGAGACGTACGGCCCCGTCGCCCTCGCCTACGTCCAGCAGTTCATCAACGCGAATGCCGTGCTCGAGGCCTCGCTCAACTGGACGGCCGGAGGCGGCCACCTCGCCCTCATCATCGGCTATGACAACGCCTCGACCGATCTCCTGGTGAACGATCCCTGGCCGACCATCGGGCAGTTCTGGGGCACCTATGCGTACGTGTCGAGCGCATACGGGCAGGGCAGATGGAACGACACCTGGGTCCTGTCTCACTGAGGAGAACGCCATGAACACCACGGACATGCTCCCCCACCACCTCGACGACATCGCCCGGCAGCTCGGCGAGAAGGCCCATCGGCTCTACGGCCTCGATCCCTCGCTTGCCCGGAACGCTTCCATCGAGCTGGGCGAGACCTTCTCGCTCTGGACCGCGCGCCCCGGCTTCCTCGAGGCCGAGCGGACGCCCGCGAAGCTCTTCGAGAACGTCGGTTACTGGCACCAGATCCTGATCGACGGCAACCCGGCGGCCTACGCGCGGTCCCTGGCCGATCCCGGCTCGGCCAACGCGCCGAGCGTCGAGGCGATCGGGATCTCCCCGGCGGTCGCCAAGATCGACGCCGCCATCGGCTGGATCGAGCAGCACGTGCACAAGGAGCACGAGCTCCGGCTGCTGCTCATCCCCGCCGCCTACACGCTCGCCTTCTGGCTGGCAGACAAGCAAAATCAGATATTGCCCGTCGACGTGCCCGATCCGCGTCTCGGCGCGCTCGTCGGCCCCCACCAGCTCTACAGGCTCGACGAGTTCATGGACTCCGTCGCAGATTTCCTGAAGAACCTGCCGCGGCCGCCCGGCGCGAAGAGCGGGCCCTGATTCCATCGATCCAGGCTCGACGTTCGGCCCAAGCTTGCTCGCTCCGCAGGCGCCACCGGCGGCCCGAGCAGTTGACCGATCGCCGCGTGAGCGACCCGGGCCGCCACCTCATTCCTGAGGGCGACGCCGTGGCCCAGGGTGCTGGCAAGCTCGGCACCACGGCAGCCCAAGACAACGGGTCGGCCGCCGTCAGCTCCCCGAGCCGGGGGCTCGGTCGGGCCCGGGTTGGGTCCATGCCGTCCAGGGGCTGCGATCCGTCGTCACGCCCGCCGAAAAAACCGGCGGAACGCACGGATCGCGCCGGATCGCCACCGCGAATTGGTCCTTCGCCTACCTCGTGGCTCCGCCGGGCACGTGAGCGCGCCGGTGCCCCCAGGCCACAGCCAGCCGCGCATTGGTAAAATTTTACCCGCAAGGGACTGCCGCGCAGCGTGACCTGGCGGGAAGCGACCGGGGAACACCTCCACGGATCGGCCCGGTAGTGCCTCTTGGACCGGTCGAACGCGCCTGATATAGAGACCGGCGAGGGGTAGTACATGCGGTCCAGAAACTCGGTTCAGGACGACGCGGGGAAGACCTGGACCATGGATGGGGAGGCGACCGCTGCATTCCAGCAGAGCGCGGCGCTGCGCATCGCCCTGGTATGGCACCACGACGGAAAGACCGAGAGACGTTTGCTCTCGCCGGACACGCCGCTTGTCGTGGGGCGCGCCCTGCCTGCATCGCTCTGCATCGAAGATCGTACCCTGTCGCGGGAGCACGCCAGCTTTGTCCTCTCCCGCGGGCGGGTGTGGGTCGATGACCGGGGATCCAAGAACGGGACATTCGTCGATGGCCGCCGCGTCTCGCGTGCCGGGATCGCGATCGGCGATGAGGTCGTGCTCGGCAGCGTCACGCTGCAGGTGCAGGCGCTCGGCGCCCGAGGAGACTCCCTCGGGCTCGAGGGAGAGGAGAGGCTCTTGCGCCGGGTGGAGGACGAGCTCACGCGTGCTCGACATTTTCGCCGCCCGTTCGCCCTCCTCCACGTGCGCATCGGCGCGGCGGTCGCGGCCGAGGGCTGGCTCAAGGCCGTGCGCGCCTGCCTTCAGCCGGTGCATCGTGTGGCGCTCTATGGCTCCTGCGCGGCCCAGGTGCTGCTACCCGAGACCGGCGCCGAGGAGGCGAGCCGTATCGCGCAGGCCATCGCCGCCGCCTGCGTCGGCGGTGACGCCCGGTTGCTCGTCGGCCTCGCCCTCTATCCGGACGCCGGCAGCACCGCGGACGAACTCTTCGCGGCCGCGCGCGAGGCCGCCCGCCGCGCCTCGCCGGGGCATCCGGTGGCGTACGGCCCGGCCGCGGCGACGGTGCTCGCGCGGCAGGAGCCGGCCGATGCGGGGATCATCGCTGGCCAGCAGATGCGCGCGTTGCTCGAGACGGTGAGGCGCGTGGCTGCCTCGCGCCTCCCGGTCATCCTGCACGGCGAGACGGGGACGGGCAAAGAGGTCCTCGCTCGGATGATCCACGATAGCGGGCCGCGCAAGGGGCGGCGTATGGTGCGCGTCAACTGCGGGGCGATCCCGAAGGATCTGATCGAGAGCACCCTCTTCGGCCACGAGCGCGGGGCCTTCACCGGCGCCCTCCAGCAGCAGAAGGGCGTGTTCGAGGAGGCCGACGGCGGCACGGTGTTCCTGGACGAGATCGGCGAGCTTCCGCCGGCGGCTCAGGCCGCGCTGCTCCGCGTGCTCGAGGTGGGGGCATTCAGCCGCGTGGGCTCGAGCCGAGAGGTCGAGGTCGACGTGCGCGTCGTCGCGGCGACGCACCGGGACCTGGAGGCGATGGCGGCGTCGGGCGCGTTCCGTGCCGATCTGTATTATCGGCTGGGCGGCGTCGTGATCGACATCCCGCCGTTGCGCGATCGCAGGGACGAGATCGAGCCGCTCGCGCGGCACTTCCTGCGCACGGCCAGCGAGGCCAACGGCCGCAGCGTCGAGGGCATCACCCGGGAGGCGCTCGCGCTGCTCGACGCCTACGCGTGGCCCGGCAACGTGCGCGAGCTGCGCAACGTGATCGAGCGCGCGGTCGTGGTGGCGCGCGGGGTGATCGTCGATGAGGTGGATCTGCCGCCGAGGGTGCGCTCGCCGGAGCGCGCGCCAGACCCGGACCGCGCGCTGGACCCGCAGCGCGCCTCGGCGACTGGCCGCATGTCCTCCTCACCCGACCCGGAGCCACGCTCCTCGGCGCCCCCTGCCCCGGAGGAGGCGGCGGCGGAGGGTGGGGCGCCGGCCCGCGGGATGGTGCAGCAGTACGAGGCCAGGCTCCTCCACAACACGCTCGAGGCTGCGGGCTGGAATCGGGCCGAGGCGGCACGGCGGCTCGGGATGCCGGTGCGAACCTTGTCGTACCGCATGAAGGTGCTGGGCGTGAAGCGGCCCTCTTCTTGCTAACTTCTTCTTGCTAACTGCTGATTTCTACTTGTTGCTTGCCATTCAATGAGGCTGAGATGCTGTCGATGAGCTCCCGTATTTCGAGCGCGATCCGGCCGCCCAGAGCCTGGTTTATGCCGCAGCGTGATCAGACCGACCGAGCATTGATGATGGAACCGCGATGAACATGTTCAATCGCACGATCGCGCGGAAGTACACGCTCCGACGTGAGATCGGACGCGGCGGGATGGGCGTCATCTGGGAGGCGTTCGATCAGGCGCTCCGGCGTCCTGTGGCGCTCAAGGTGATGACGCCAGAGCACGTCACGTCCGACAGCGCGCGACGCCGCTTCGAGCGCGAGGCGACGGCGATCGCCCGGCTCCGGAACGAGCACATCGTACAGATACATGACTATGGCATCGACGAGGACTGCCCCTATATCGTCATGGAGCTCCTCGAAGGGGAAGACCTCGAGCACAGGCTTGCCCGGGAGCGGCAGCTCTCGCCGTCGGCCACGCTCGCCCTGCTCCGGCAGATCGCCGCTGGCCTGCAGGCGGCGAGCTCCGCCGGGATCGTCCACCGCGATCTCAAGCCGGCGAATGTCTTCATGGCCCGGAAGGAGCCCGGGGAGTGCGTGAAGCTCCTCGATTTCGGCGTGGTCTGGACGTTGTTCGAGGGGTCGGACGAAGCGCAGCAGAGCTCGTTCGGCAAGGCGATCGGGACGCCAGCGTACATGAGCCCCGAGCAGGTGCGCGCCGTCGCGCCGGATCACCTCAGCGATCTCTGGTCGCTCGGCGTCATCGCCTACAGAGCTCTCACCGGCCGACCCCCCTTCGTGGCGCGCGGGGTCGGGGAGCTGCTCATCAGCATCTGCACCGATCCGTTCCCGCCGCCGTCGAGCCTCGTCCCGGCCCTGCCGCCCGGCTTCGACGGCTTCTTCGCTCGCGCGCTGGCCAAGGACCCAGCGCAGCGGTTCCAGTCCGCGCGCGAGTTCGTCGCGGCGTTCGCGGCGGTGGTCGAGGTGAGCAGCGGCCCCACCAAGATCCTCGTCGTCGAGGATGAGCCGGACGTGGCGCTCATGATGAGGCTGCAGTTCCGGCAGAAGATCCGCGACGGGGTCTACGAGTTCATCTTCGCCGACAACGGCGAGGCCGCCCTCCACGAGCTCCGGCGCCACCCCGATATCGACGTCATCCTGACCGATATCAAGATGCCTGTGATGGATGGACTCACGTTCCTCGGGCGCGTCCCGGAGGTGAACCCTTTCGCGAAGACGGTGATGATGTCCGCCTACGGCGACATGGCGAACATCCGGTGCGCGATGAACCAGGGCGCGTTCGACTTCCTGCTCAAGCCGATCCATTGCGCCGATCTCGAGGCGACCATCGACAAGACCATCAAGCATGTCGCGGAGCTGCGGCGAAACGCCCGCTCGGACGAGGAGAACAAGATCCTCCGGCAGTTCACGAGCGCGGCGCTGGTCGAGCGGATCCGGGAGATGGGGCCGGCGATCGCGCTCGCGAGCGAGGCGGTCATGGCCACGGTGGCGTTCATCGATATCTTCCAGTTCACGCGCGTCACGAAGGAGAGGCCGCCCGGCGAGGCCATGAGGCTGCTCAGGGCCAACTTCGAGGTGATCGTCCCGGAGCTCATGGCGAAGGGGGGCGTCGTGGACAAGTTCCTCGGCGATGCGGTGATGGCGGTGTTCCAGGGGCCGGAGCACCTGTCGAGGGCGCTCAGCGCGTGCGTGATCGTCCGCGCGCAGATGGCGGCGGTGGCGCGCCGCGCCGGCGAGAGCTCGCCCTACGCACAGGGGATCTGCGTCGGCCTCTCGACGGGGCAGGTCCTCTCCGGCAGCATCGGATCTCAGGCGTACGGCCGTCTCGACTACACGGTGCTCGGCGAGGCGGTCAACGCCGCCGCGCACCTCGCCAGAGCGGCGGTGCCCGGGGAGATCCTCGTCGATGCGCCGGTCCGCGAGGCCGCGCAGGCGCTGTTCGACTTCGAGGAGGTCGGCGCGAGGAGCCTCCTGCCGGGCGCCCCTCCGGTGGACGTGTTCAACGTGGTGCGGCGCGGTCCGGCCGCCCTGCTCGCAGATTGCGAGCCGACCGTTCGCATTCCCACGACCGCCACCATGCCATAGGTCGAGCCGTGCCAACGCTCATCTACAACCCCGGTGGACCCGACGAGCAGGTCTTCGTGATCGGAGACGCCGCCGTCACCGTCGGCCGCGCCGAAGATCAGGCGATCTGCATCCCGCACAGGAGCCTGTCGCGCAGCCAGGCGCGGATCGAGCCGTGCGAGGGAAAGTTCTTCATCGTCGACCTGCAGAGCAAGAATGGCACGTTCGTCAACGGCGTGCGGGTCCAGCGTAAAGCGATCCGGAGCGGCGACACGATCACGCTCGGAGATCTGGACCTGCTCTTCACGGCAGACGCCGCTCCCTCGTCGGACGGCTCCCTCCGACCGCAGGCGATCCGCCCCCTGACGCACACCTCCATCGGCAGGCTCGTGGGTGACACAACGCCCGGTGGCAGGCCGAGCGCGGAGGCTCGGCTCAAGATCCTGATCGAGGTCGCCAAGCTGCTCCCGGTCTCCGACGACATCGACACCCTCCTCCACAGAGTACTCGATCTGATCTTCCAGATCCTCAACGTCGACCGCGGCGTCATCCTGCTCGTCAACGACGTGACCGGCCGCCTCGAGGGCCGCGCTGCGAAGACGGCGAACCCCTCGCCAGACGATGAGCCGATCTACAGCCAGAACATCGTCGATTACGTGTGCCGCAACAGCGTGGCGGCGCTCTTCGCCGACGCCGTCCTCGACCCGCGCCTCGAGGCGGCGCACTCCGTCATCGCCCAGTCGATCCGCGCCTCGATGTGCATTCCGCTCAAGCCCAAGGACGACGTGATCGGCGTGCTTTACGTGGACAACCTCCGCGCGGCGCACATCTTCACCGAATCGGATCTGGAGTTCCTCGTCGCGTTCGCGAGCCAGGCGGCCGTCGCCGTGCAGAACGCCTCGCTGTACCGGCGCCTCGAGCGCGAGACGGTGGAGCGCATGCAGCTCGTGCTGGACGCGAAGCTCGCCTCGCTCAGCGGCGTCGTGGCGGGGATCGCGCACGAGATCCGCAATCCGTTGAATTTCATGAATAATTTCGCTGACATCGCTGCCGAGGTGGCCCAGGAGGTGAGCGAGGATCTGCGCGCGCAAGAGGCCCGGCTCGACCCTGGTTCGCTCGCGCAGCTCGAGGAGAACCTGGCCCACCTGCGCAGCAGCATGGCCCGGATCACCGAGCATGGCCGGCGCGCGGACGCGATCATCAAGGGGATGCTCCAGCACGCGCGGCGCCCCTCGGGCGAGCGCGCGCCGGCCGACCTGAACGCGGTGGTGGACGAGAGCGTGCGGCTCGCGCGCGCCGGGACGCAGGGCGGCGATCTCGATGTGCGCGTCGTCGCGGCGTACGATCCGGCGATCGGGCCGCTGGAGATGGCGAGGCTCGACATGGGGCGTGTGTTCCTCAACGTGGTCGACAACGCGCTCTATGCGATGCGGCAGAAGAGGCGCGAGCACGGCGACGGCTATGCGCCGGAGCTCAGCGTCCGCACCGCCGTCCGGGGCGATCACGTCGAGGTGCGCATCCGCGACAACGGGACGGGTATCCCGGAGAAGGTCGCGGCGCGGATGTTCGAGCCGTTCTTCACGACGAAGCCGCCCGGCGACGGGACGGGGCTGGGGCTGTCCTTGAGCCGGGAGATCGTGGTGCAGGGGCACCAGGGGACGATGCGGGTGGAGAGCGAGGAGGCGGAGTATACGGAGTTCGTGATCACGCTGCCGAAGGGCTGAGACGCCGCTCCGACCGATGTCTCATTCATATGGACATCAAGGCAAGCGACGTTCCTCTTGACAGCTCCCGAGTGCATCTGATGTCATTCTCAAATGAGGACCATGCCAAATAGGGGATCGTTGCTCGTCGTGGGTACCGGCATCCAGTGGGGTGGACAGACGACGCTCGCAGCCCGAGGCGCCATCGAGAAAGCAGATCGCGTGCTCTTCGCCGTCGCCGATTCACTGGCGTCACAATGGGTGCTCGGCCTGAACCCCCGGGCCGAGCAGCTTTCCTATCCGCTGGATGGCCGGCGCCGGAAGCGCATCTACCTCGACATGGTCGAGCGCATCATGGCCGAGGTCGAGGCGGGGCATAGAGTGTGCGCCGTTTTTTACGGCCATCCCGGCGTCCTCACCTTCCCTGCGCACGAGGCCATCCGCCGTGCGCGGAGCGAGGGTTTTTCGGCCAGAATGCTGCCCGGTGTTTCCTCTATCGACTGCCTCATTGCTGATCTCGGGCTGGATCCTGGGCAAGATGGCTGCCAGGTCTTCGAGGCCACGCTATTTTTGACCCGACCACGTGTGGTGGACGTCCACACCCCGATGTTCCTCTGCCAGATTGGTATGATTGGCAACCTCGGCTCGTTCAATCCGTCGAACCAAGAGCGGCTGCGGCGCGGGCTTGCAGCCCTAGGCGAGGCCCTGTGCCTCCTGTTTCCCCGCACGCACGAAGCCGTGATTTACGAGGCATCAACACTCTTAGTGAAGCCGCCACGAGCGGACCGAATCGCATTGGGTGATCTCGAGGACGCACTGGTGTCGGAGCTCTCGACGCTCTACGTGCCGCCAATCGGACGCGCTCCGCTCGACGCTCGGATGCTCGCTCGACTCGGCATGGCCCAGCCAAACGAGCCCGGCCCTGCGTCGCACTGAAATGAGACTGAAAGGACGCCTCAGCCCATGACAAACATCAACGAAATTTCGCCGCAGCGTGCAGAATCACTCCGAACATCCGGGCTTTATTCAGATTCCGTCGACTGCTTCTCCAAATGGCTCGAAGCTCATCCGAAAGACGCGTGGAGCCTTGCGCATTGTGGGGCTGCCAAAGCAGCATTGGGCGATCACGTAGGCGCCATCAAAGATCTCGACGAGGCCATCAACATCAAAAATCTCAAGAAGCAGCACTACCCATGGGCCTCTGCACAAAGGGGGGAAGCGTACCGCATATATGTACGAGACGGCATACCGTGGACCAGAGATAGACTGCAGGAACTCAAGGCCAATATCCAGCTCTCCCTGGATTCGTTCCAAACGTCCACCGAGCAGGCCCCAAACTACACCTGGGCGTTTGCGCACAAGGGGGCAATGCACGCCCTTGCATACATTCTGATCAAGCTTTACCCGGAGTTAGGGGACCACCCTCACGACCATGCACGCGACGCGGAGCAATGCTTCGATGCAGCAACGAATCTAAATCCGAGCTATGCTTGGGCCTTCGCTTTCAAGTCAGTCTTCTATGGCATAGTCGGCCGCTTCAATGATGCCACTAAGGTCATGGGGGAGGCCCTCATGATGAGCACGAACAGCAAAGTTCCGTCACATAGAGCCTTCGCAGAGCTGGGCTACTGGGACAAGCACTACCGTCACTCTCTAACACAAGGATGGCTGGCGCGCCAAGCGGATCCCGAGGACGCCATCGTTCCCTACTATATCGCGCAGAGTCTCAATGCCATAAATGACCCGAACGCCAAAGCAGCCCTCGATTATGCGCGCCGTCGGCTCTCAACACTGCTCAACATTGTTCACATGTTGCTTGCCGGTGTGTACTACGCTCAGGGCAGTCATCCCGAGGCGAAGGAGATGCTCGAGTTCCTCCTTGGGAAGCAAGATCTAGAATCCATGTTCATCGCACAAAACGATCCGATATGGCACAACGTACCTAGCGGATCGGATCTTGGCAAGGTCCTCCGCGCATTGCTACAGGGGGCTAACAGCTATACTCATGGAGATGACCAATGAGCGAAAGCAGAGAATCGTTTCTGGAACCGTTCCTCGATCTGCTGACCGAACTGAATCTTGATCCCTTCAAGCTCGAAGCCTATCTTCGCGATCCAGCGGCAGTCCTGAAGGACGCTGGGCTATCGGCAGCGGAGTCCGCCGCCCTCTTGTACCGCCTCGACAACAGAGACCGCGCGGAGACCACGGCGCGGGCTGCCGTATTCATCGATCCCGGCGACGATCCCGAGCCCAACCCGGATCCCAGCCAGCCCGACGCGGTCTGCCTGTAAACAGGTGGAGAATACCCGCGCGCAGGGCGCCCTCGGCCCTGTCTCCTACGATGAGTTGACTGGTATTTAGAGTTCCCCGGGGCTGCTAATCCAGCAGGGAACGTGCCTCTCGAAGTGGAGGCGTACTGAAATCTTCGGGAAACCAGTCAAGTATAGAGCTTACGAGCGCCTTTGCCTCATCGACGGCGCCTCGGCTACGTAGCAGCTTCGCTAGCGCGACGCTCGCGTGAAGTTCGAACGTCTTGGCGCTCTGGCGCTGAGCGATCATGATCGCCTCACGAAAGCATTCCGCCGCAACCTCAGAGCTTGCGTCGCGCGCCAAGAGGCAGGTTCCCTTCTGGCGCAAGAGTTCAGCATCATAGTAGCTCTCCGAGTTGCCCAAGACCATTGTCATACAGGCGTCGAGCCGCGCAAATGCGACCTCGTGTCGCCCCGCATCCAACTCGATATCTGCCACCAGCACCGTGATCAGCGACGTGCCGTTGTTCTGGCCGGATGCCTGGAGCGCTGCGAAGTGGCGGCTAGCAGCGTCGGCGTCGCGATCTACCCAGCTACGGAAGATCGCCGCAAGGTTCTGGTACATGGCCAACCCATACCGGGTTGCGATCTCGGTAATAGAGTCCACAAGTATTGCCACTTGATCGCGCTCGCGGTTCTCGAAGTGTACCACCACCGAAGCGATTAAAGCGTTCATCAAACTGTCTTTATGATTCAGTTCGCGCGCCCACTCGATCACAGATCGAGCTTGGCAGAACGCTTGCTCAGGGTACCCGAGGTAGCAGAGCAGAATGCTCAGTGCCGCACCGGCATAAACCTTAAGGTCGATGCCGAGCATCATCGCACGTCCACGATGCGCCTCTGGTTCGTAGAGCGAAATGGCACGCTCGCAGAGCGACCGCGCCTGCACAAACCTCCCTTCCATGAGCAGCGCATTAGATAGCAACACGAGCGTCACGAGTTCTTGGCTCACGTCCTGCTCACGCTGGGCGACGGCGAGCATACGCTGCGCGAGCGCGCACGCCTCCACGCGGTGGCTCCGCAGGTGGTGAAACATGAAAAGCGCCACGCGGGTTGCGAACACTTGGGGGCAGTCACCCAAGGTCTCGATCAGCGCGCTGGAGCGAGCGAGCGCCGCCTCGACCTCGCCGGAGGCATAGCCCTGGCGGGCCATTAACCCCATCGTGAGCAGCCCGTTCACGGAGAGCTCGGTCGACGCGCGCTCCAGAGGATTCTCAATCGCGTCCACCCAGGCGAGGGCATGCCTCGCGTGGCGGATGGCCTCCTCGTAGGCCGACCGCATGAGCGCCCCCGTCGCTGCTTTCTGCGCGTACCCGATCGCCTCCTGCTTCTGGTCCGCCTCCGCATGGTGATGGGCGAGCAGATCTGGCCGTTCGCTGACGACCTCGGGGAGCTTCTCCTCCAGCGCCTTGGCGATCCGCGCGTGAACCTGCTGCCGCGACCGCTTGAGCATCGATTCGTACGCCGCGTCCTGCACCAGCGCGTGCTTGAACAGGTACGCCGCGCTCCTCAGCCGCCGCTTCCGGTGCACCAGCTCCGCCACGACCAGCTTGTCCAGGTCCTCCTGTGCCTCGGCCTCGCTGCGCGGGCTCACCGCGCGGAGCAACTCGAATGAGAACTCCCGCCCGATCGCCGCAGCCACCTGTGCGGTCTCCTTGGCCCTGCCCAGCCGATCGAGGCGCGACACGAGCAGATCGCGAAGCGTGCTCGGGATCGCTACGTCCGACAGCGGCTTCGCCAGCGTGTAGCGCCCATCCTCTTCCACCAGCGCGCCAGCCTCGATCATCGCCAGCACCAGCTCCTCCACGAAGAGCGGCACGCCGTCGGTACGGCACGCTATGGCGTCGAGCACCTCGGCCGGCAGCGCGTGATCGCCGGTGACCGTCGTGGCCATCTGCTCGACCTGCGGCCGGTCGAAGCGCCCGAGCTGGATCTGGAGCATCGCCGTCGGCGACCATGGCGGCACGAACTCCGGCCGCGCGGTGAAGAGCGCCAGTACGTGGGCCGACCCCACCTCGCCGACGAGCTGGCCGAGCAGTTCGAGCGTGCTCGGATCGGCCCAGTGCAGATCCTCGATGAACAGCGCGACCGGCTCCTTTTCGGCCATCTCGAAAAGCAGCGAGAGCACGGCGTTGCGCGTCAGCTCCCGTTGCTTCTGGGACGAGACGTCGAGCGCCACCCACTTGTTCGGGAGCGGAATCGACAGGAGCGGCGCGAAGAGAGGCATGGCCTCGGTCAGATCGAAGCCGTGGAGCGACAGCAGCGCCTCCAGCTTGGCCGCCCGGTCTTCTTTCACCTCGCGGCGCGGATCCATCAAGCGATCAAGCAGATCGACGATGGGGTAGAACGCGCTGTTTGCGCCGTCCGGCGTGCAGCGGCTCTCCAGCCAAGAGTGCGCCTCACCGCCGATCTTCTCTTCGAGCTCGCGGGCGAGGCGTGACTTTCCGATGCCCGGCTCACCGGTTATTAGGACGGCCTGGCCTGCGCCGCTTCGACCGCGGCCCCAGCGCTCCATCAACGTCTCCAGCTCCCGCGCGCGGCCGACGAGCGGCACGTCCCGAAGCCCGCCGGACGCGCTCCCCTCCCGGAGCAGGAAGACCGCAGCCGGCGCGTCGAAGCCCTCGAGCGAGCGGGTGCCGTCCGCCTCCAGCGCGAAGTGCTTACGGAGCAGCCGCTGGGTCTCGCCGCTCACGAGGATGCTGCCTGGCTCCGCCGCCGCGCTGAGCCGAGCGGCGAGCTTCGGCGTCGTCCCCACGACGTAGCCCAAGCCGGCGATGGTCTGGTCGCGCAACTCGCGTGCGATCACCAGCCCGGTGTGGATCCCGATGCGAAAATCGATGCGTACTTTGCGCTCCGTTTCGAGCGCCTTCCGTCGCCGGAGCAGATCCGCAGCCATCTCGCGCGCTGCCTCGGCCGCGTGCCGCGCGGCGTCCTCGCGCGCCGTCGGGTAGCCGAAATAGAACAGCACCCTGTCACCCAGCACGCCGGCGACGTGACCGTTGAAGCGGCGGGCGATCATTGTGCACGCCTCCTGCTGGAGGCCGAGGAGCTGATCGAGCTCCTCCATGTCCGCGGCGCCGCGCCCCGTGCTCGTCGCCGTCAAGGTGCAGCACACGGCCGTGATCTGACGCCGCTCGCCCTCGACCAGACGCCTGGAGAGCCCTCCGCTGCTCCCTTGTCCGGCGAGCTCCACCGTCTCGGTCCTCATGTTCGGCGCGGCCGGCTGAAGGCGCGCGGGCGCACTCCTGGGCCGCAGCCCGCTCACGTCGCACTCCTCGAGCTCGCGCAGGAGCCCCTCGGTCGTGACATTGCGCGCCGCCGCGTCCTTCGCCGTCGCGCGCCGGAGGATGTTCCCGAGCGGATGGTCGAGGATGGTCGCAGGAATGGCGACGGGATCGGTGGAGAGCTGGTTGAAGATCACGTCAGCGGCCGTGTCGCCCGCGATCACGCGCTTGCCGGTCAGGCACTCGAGGAAGACCAGGCCCCACGCATAGAGATCCGAGCGCGGCGTCGGAGGCTGGCCGCGGAGCTGCTCGGGCGCGGCGTACGCGGGCGTGCCCACAGACTCATTGGTCAGCGTGATCCGCGTCTTCTCGTCGCGGGTCGCCTCCTCCGTGAGCGCCCCGATGCCGAAATCAAGCACGAGCACGTTACGCCGGGCGCCGGTGGGGATGATCATGAGGTTCGCCGGCTTGAGGTCCCGGTGGATCACCCCCTGCGCGTGCGCGCAGCCGAGCGCGTCCAGGATCTGCAGCATGAAGTGCCGCGCCTCGCGCGGATCCAGCGGGCCCTCCTCGGCGAGTACCTGTGCGAGATCCTTGCCAGGCACGAACTCGAAGACCGAATAGACGACGGCCTCGTCCGCCTGTCCCGAGTCGATGAGGCGGACGATGTTCGGGTGGTGGAGCTGCGCGCATAGCTGCATCTCACGCTGGAAGCGCGCGATCCGCTTCTCGCGCGCCTGCGCCGCGCCGCTCGACCCGAGCTGCAGCACCTTGATGGCCACGAGCTGGCCGGTCGCGAGCTGCCGGGCCTTGTAGACGGTGCCGAAGCCGCCCTCGCCCAGCTCGGCGAGAATCTCATATCGGTCCCCGAGCACCGCGCCGATCTTCTGTCGAGAGTCCAAGCTCGCCCCTGCCTCCGCGTGTGCGCATCAAACAACACGCACAACGACATCATCTACCTGTAAGGAGTTTGGCCTACAAGGAATTTGGTCAGCGCGGCAACAGTTTGTCCGTATTGGATTCGACGTCCGGCCGATTCTATCCTCCCTGGCATCCCCCATCTGCGGCGTGGCGGATCCCGTCTTCCGTCGTCTCCTCGTCCTTGACAGCCGAGCCGCAGCGCGCGTCGTGCTCGTAGCGACGGGTGACGCGTTCGGTATCCCAGCGGGCGGGGCTGCCCTTGAGCGACCACGCACTGCGGGGTTCGCCCGCTTGATGGCGGACGGCCTGGCAGCGTCGCTCGGGCGGCCCCGCATCAACCAATCTCGACGAAGCAGCGGAGGCCAAGCGCCTGGTCGTCATCGTTCTGCCGGTTCGTCTCATGAACGCGCCGTCCAGACATCTTCGCTGTCGCCGTCTGTTCCGATGTAGGGGATGTCGACATAGAAGATGAAGCTCTCGCACGCGAGCGCCCGGCGAGAGCCTCGCCGGATGTTTCGCGCAGGCAGCCGCGCGGCTTCGCGGTGCACGTTAGATCGAGGATACGTGCAACGAGCAAGCAACCAATGTAGAAGACAAAAAAACGTGAGAAAGTTACTCCCATATTCCTGGAACTGGACCGGTCCCCTCGCGATATCCCTTGCGCTGCTCGCCGCATGCGGCGACTCCACCGAGGACCCCCGGCCGAATGGCAGCAGCGTGGGCGGCTCGGGTGGCGCCCCCGGCACCGGCGGCCTTGGCGGCGCCGGCGGTGGCCCCGGCTCCGGCGGCTCCGGCGGGGAGCAGCCCGCGCCGCCCGATCCCGCAGCGCCGCTCTTCGCCGGCACGAGCGTCCCGCGGTTCGACATCGCGCTGTCGGAGGCGTCGATCGATCAGCTCAACGCCACACCCGACGAGTACGTCCCCGGGCAGCTCACGGTGACGCTGGACGGCGAGGTCGTCGAGCTCTCCGAGATCGGCGTGCGGCTCAAGGGCGAGCACGGGTCGTTCCGGACCCTGGACCAGAAGGCCGCCTTCCTTCTGAAATTCGACGAGTTCACCGACGACCAGACCCTGCTCGGGGTGGAGAAGCTCGCGCTCAACAACATGGTCCAGGACCACAGCATGATCCACGAGCGCCTGGCCTACGCGCTGTTCCGCGCGATGGACGTGCCCGCGGCGCGCTCGGCCCACGCGACGGTCTGGCTGAACGGCTCGCTCTACGGCCTGTATACCACCGTGGAGGCAGCGGATAACCCTCGCTTTCTGGACCGCTGGCTCGGCGACCACGAGGGCAACCTGTACGAGGGGGCGTACGGGAGCGATCTCGAGCCCCGGCTCATCGACACCTTCGATCAGGACAACGGCGACGACGTCGCGTTCGCCGATCTCGTCGAGCTCGTCGAGGCGCTCGACGGCATGAACGACCCGGACACGTTCCTCGCCGACGCGTCGCAGCGCATCGACATGGAGCGCTACCTCGCGTTCGCCGCCACCGAGACCTTCATCGGCCACTGGGACGGCTACGTCTGGCTGCGCAACAACTACTTCATCGCGCGGCGCCCTGACGACGGCCGCTGGACCTTCCTGCCGTGGGGCCTCGATCAGACCTTCGAGGACGACCTCTATCCGTTCGGCGGCGTCGCCCGCCTCGAGCAGATGTGCACCGCCTCGCCGCCGTGCCGGCGGGCGCTGGTGGCGGCCTTCGAGCGCGTCCTCGAGCGCGCGTCGGAGCTCGACCTGGCGAGCGACGCCGAGGCGGCGCGCGCGCTCATCTGGCCCCACGTGCTCGAGGATCCCCGCCTGGACACGAGCCCCGAGGACGTCGGCGCGTACATCGACGCCACCATCGCTTTCCTGAACGACCGCCCCGCCAGCGTGCGGGCGGGGCTCGCGTGCGAGGACCCCGCGGGGATCGACGCGGACGGCGACCTCTCCTCCGGCTGCGACGTGGACTGCGACGACAACGACGCCTCGGCGTACCCGGGCGCCCCCGAGCTGTGCGACCTCGTCGACAACGACTGCGACGGGGTCGTGGACGACGATCCGTCGTGCCCGCATTGCGTCCCGCAGCCGCTGCCCGACGGCGGCACCCTGGCGCTCTGCTTCAGGCCCGCGACGTGGGACGACGCGGAGCGCGACTGCATCGCGCAGGACGGGCACCTCGTGTCCATCCACGACAGGGAGACGCAGGATCTCGTGTTCTCGGCCGCCGCCGACGTCCAGCAGGGCGACTGGTGGATCGGGCTCACCGACGCGGAGTCCGAGGGCGACTTCGCGTGGACCGACGGCACGCCGCTCGACTACGAGCGCTGGAACGGCGGCGAGCCGAACGACGCCGGCCGCGGCGAGCACTGCGTGCAGCTCGCGGACGGGGCCAGCGGTCGCTGGAACGACATGCCCTGCGACGCCGAGCTGCCCTACGTCTGCAAGCTGCCCTGACGCCCGGGATCACCTCGGCCTGAGCTCGGTCAGGACGAGCAGGTACTCCGGCGGGTTGTTCGGCGACAGCTTGGCGTACGGGTTCTCCCTGGTGGGGAAGCCCGTGAAGCGCTTCGTGTTGTACTCGCCCCAGGACGGGTTCTTGAAGAGCGGTATCACCGGCGCGCTCTGCGCGTAGAGCATCTGCACCTCGTCGAGGATGCGCTTCTGCTCGGCGAACTCCGTCGCCGACTCGAACTGCTGGAGCAGCTTGTCGACCTCCCTGTCGCCGTAACGGTGCCAGTTGCGCGCGCTCGCCTCGCCGACGGGCTTCACGAGCTCGGCGGACATGAGCTCGCGGTAGTAGTTGTAGGGCGTGGGCTCGACGACCGTCCACCCCATCGACATGTCGAACGTGCCCTTCTGGAGCGCCTCGAAGAACGCGCTGAAGTCGTACGCCTTGAGCGAGGCGTCGATGCCGAGCTGCTTCAGGTTCTGCGCGATGATCTGGACCGCGCGGACCCAGTCGGACCAGCCGGTGACGACGTTGATCTCGAAGCGCATCGGCTTGCCGTCCTTCACCCGGATCCCGTCCGGGCCCACCGCGCACCCGGCCTCGTCGAGGAGCTGCTTCGCCCTGGCCACGTCGAGCTTCACCCAGTCGCCCGACGCCACGGCCTTCGGGTTGCGCCAGCGCTCGTAGGAGTCGTCGAGCCCGGTCGCGTCCGCCGGCTGGGTGTAATTGTTGGACGCGATCTTGACGATCTGCGCCCGATCGATGCCCATGCTGATCGCCTTGCGCACGCGCGCGTCGTCGAACGGCTTCTTCGTGCTGTTCGGGTAGAGCGTGGCCATGCCGCCGACGAGCGGGAACCAGTAATGGTGGTTCGCCGGGTCCTTGGCGACATAGACCTTCTCGATCTCGGGGACGAACGCGCCCGCCCAGTCGACCTCGCCGTTGATGATCGCCAGGCTGATCTGGTCGTTGCCCGGGTACGCCGGGAAGCGGAGCCCGTCGACGGCCGGCTTCCCCTGCTGCCAGTAGTTCGGGTTCTTGCCGAGCTCGTAGACCTGGTTCTGGAAGACCTTCACCTCGGTGAACGGGCCTGTCGCCACGGGGTTCTCGTTCGCGTACGTGACCGGGTCGGCGACGTCCTTCCACGTGTGCTCCGGCACGATCGGCTGGTGGCCGATGTAGCTGAGCCCCGGGACGTACGCCCGCGCCAGCGCGAACTCGACGGTCGCGTCGTCCGTCGCCTTCACGGACTCGACGAACTTCCACACGCCCGAGAGGTCGAGCGCGGGGTGCTTCTTCAGGAGCGCGAACGTGAACGCCACGTCCTTCGCCGAGAACGGCTGTCCGTCCGACCACTTGACGCCGGATCGCGTCGTGAAGGTGAGCCTCTTGTTCCCGTCGCTCCACGCGTACTTCGTCGCGAGCCACGGCGTGTACTCGCCCTTCATCGTGTTGAAGACGAGCATCGGCTCGTAGATGCCGGCGAGCGTGGGAAAACGGACGCTCCCCTCGGCGAGCAGCGGGTTGAAGTTGCGCACCCAGGAGGCCTGCTGCTCCCTGGAGATCGTGACGAACCCGGCGCCCTTCTGCGCCGGCGCCGCGCCCTGCGGAGCGGCCCCCGAGGCGCTCGGGCCGGGCGCGGGCCGCGCCTCGTCCCTGGAAGGACAGCCCGCCGCGACGCCGGCCGAGAGGGCCAGCGCCGCCAGCGCGAACACGCGGCGCGTCATGGATCGAGTCTTCATCGGCATGCTCCACGCGGGCGATTCGTCCCCGCGACAGTCCACGTCAGCCCCATCAGGCGGCGCCGTCGCCCGGTACGGCAAAGCCATGCGACGTCGGACCGCCGGTCGCGTCGAAACGCGACCCTCAGGGCGCGAACTTTACCGGTTCATCTCGGAGCATGTCAACCTTCAGAAGGTCAGTGTCCCCGGGCCCGCCGGCGGGAGCGCGCAGGGCGGGCCCGGGCGGCGCCGAGCTACGCGCGCTGCCGCCGCCCCAGGGCGAACGCGCCGTCGCCGAGGAGGGCCTGCGCGCCGAGCGCGATCATGAGGAAGGCGACGTACTCCCAGCCGCCCCCCTGACCGGAGAACATCCAGCCGTTGGGGAGGTGCACGAGCAGCGCGCCGGCCATCACGGGCAAGAGCGCCAGCGCGACCAGGCGCGTCCTGAACCCGGCCAGCAGCGCCAGGCCGCCGAGCAGCTCGGCGAGGAACACCGGGTACGCCGTCCAGCCCGGGAAGCCGCTCGCGGCGAAGAACGCGGCGGTGCCCGGCATCGTGAACACGAGCGGCTTGGCGAGCGCGTGCGCCAGGAACACGGCGCCGAGGCCGAGGCGCAATGTGAGCGCGGCCAGATCGGCCGAGCGGGGGACAGAGAGGGTGGTGTCGAGACGGTGAATGAGTGTTTGTTCCATGGCTCGATGAATAAGCCGCGGAGCCGCGCCGCGGTAGAGCGCGCTCGGGAACGAATTGTTCTCGCAGGAGAACGATCTGCCGGCTACGCCCACGACGTCCCGCGGAACGCGGCCGCCAGGAAGTCGATGAGCCGCCGCACCCGCGCGGGCGGGCGCCGGCCGGCGGCGTGCACGGCGTGGATGCCCATGGGCCGCGGCGCGAACCGCTCGAGCAGCGCGACGAGGCGCCCGGCCCGGAGATCCTCGTCGACCATGAAGCGCGGCAGCACCGCGAGGCCGACGCCGGCCACGGCCGCCTCGCGCAGCGCCGTGCCGTTGTTCGCCGTGAGCGGGCCCGTGACGGGGACGGAGATGCGCCCCGAGGCGCCGTAGAAGCGCCACTCGTCCTCGACGCGCAGGTGGAGGTAGCGCAGGCAGTCGTGGCCCAGCAGATCCCCCGGCTGCTCGGGCCGCCCCCGCCGCTCGAGGTAGTCCGGCGCGCCGACCACGTTCAGCGCCGTCACGGCGATCTGGCGCGCGACGAGGCTCGAGTCCCCGAGCTTCGTGATCCGGATGGCGAGGTCGACGCGCTCCTCCACGAGGTCGACCAGGCGGTCGTTCAGCGCGAGCTCGACGTGCGCTCCCGGGGTCGCCCTGAGGAACCGGGCGAGCGGCTGCGCCAGGTACATCTGCGCGAAGCTGACCGGCGCGTTGAGCCGGATGCGGCCCCGGTCGGCGTCGGAGGCGCCCCGCACCGCCGCCGTGGCCTCCTCGAGAACGCGGGCGCAGCGCGCGTAGAGGTTCATGCCGGCGTCCGTGACGGTGAGCTTGCGCGTGGTGCGCACGAGCAGCCGCTCGCCGAGGCGCTCCTCCAGGCGCGCGACCCGGGTGCTCACCATCGACTTCGACACCCCGAGGTCGGCCGCGGCCGCGGTGAAGGATCGGCGCTCCACGACGCGCGCGAAGCAGAGCATGCCGGGGAGATCGTCGAAGAGCGGGTCGATCATGCGCCCACTGTGCGCGAGGGCGCGAACTGTTCGCAACCGAGAACAACCCGCGACGCGGGCGCGCGGGCGACTCAGGCGCTCGCGGGGGCCCGGTGGAGCTGGAGCAGGTCGACCGAGGGCGCCCTGCTGGTCAGCCGGAGGTCGTAGCGCTCCTGGAGCAGCCGCAGCACGTTCGGCGAGAGGAAGGCCGGCAGGCGCGGCCCGAGCACGATGCCCTTCACGCCCAGGCTGAGCAGCGTGAGGAGCACCGCCACCGCCTTCTGCTCGAGCCACGAGATCACCAGCGTGAGGGGCAGATCGTTCACCCCGCAGCCGAACGCCTCGGCGAGCGCGCTGGCCACGCGGATGGCTCCATAGGCGTCGTTGCATTGCCCCATGTCGAGCAGCCGCGGCAAGCCGAGGTGCGTGCCGTGGTCCTGGTTGCGAATACGGTACTTGCCGCAGCCGAGCGTCAGGATGAACGAGTCCGCCGGGGTCTGCGCCGCGTAGTCCGTGTAATAGCTGCGCGCCGCCTCGGGCCCGTCGCAGCCGCCGATCAGGAAGAACCGGCTGATCTGGCCGGCCTTCACCGCGTCCACGATCGCGCCGGCGTGCGCGAGGATCGCCTCGTGATGGTAGCCGACCTCCGTCTCGCGGACGAGCTCGTCGGGCAAGGGCGGGCTCGCGAGCGCCATCCGGATGACCTCGGAGAAGTCGCTGCCCTTCACGCGCCGGCCGCCGGGCACCGCGGTGACGCCGGCGGTGAACAGGCGATCGCGGTAGGCCTCCCGCGGGACGAGCACGCAGTTCGAGGTCATCAGGATCGGCCCCGAGAACGCCACGAACTCGGCCTTCTGGTTCTGCCACGCAGAGCCGTAATGGCCGGCGAGGTTCGGGTGCTCCGCGAGCCTCGGGTACGCGTGCGCCGGCAGCATCTCGCCGTGCGTGTAGACGTTCACGCCCGTGCCCTCGCACTGCCGTAGCAGCTCGGCGAGATCCGCGAGATCGTGCCCGGAGACGAGGATCCCCGGCCCCGCCACGGTGCCTTCCCGGACCTTCGTCGGCCGCGGCTCGCCGAGGCGCAGGCGGTGGCCCTCGTCGAGCATCTTCATCACCTGGAGGTTCACCCGGCCGCACTCGAGGCAGAGCTCGAGCAGCGCCTCGGGGTCGAAGCTCACGTTGGTCAGCGTGGAGAAGAGCGCCTCCTCGACGAAGGCGTTCACCCGCTCGTCGGTGACGCCGAGCTTGCGCGCGTGGTGCGCGTAGGCGGCGACGCCCTTCAGGCCGTAGATCAAGAGCTCCTGGAGCGACTGCACGTCCTCGTCCTTGCCGCAGACGCCGGCCGTGGTGCACCCGGTCCCGTGGGCTGCTTGCTCGCACTGATTGCAGAACATGGACATGATCGACCTCGTGGTTCAGGAGCCCACGCGCGCCGCGCAGGCTCGGGCCGGACAGCGCGCCGCGGCAGCCGCGCAGTCACGCGGCCGCGCAGCGCGCCTCCTCGACAGACCACGAGACGAGACAACAAGCGTGCCGCCCGTCCGCGCCGGACCTCGGCGGCGATGCGCGTCGGAACCCGAGCTCGCCGCCGCTGCGCCGCGCCGGCGCGGCGCAAGCGCGGCGCGCCCGCGCAAACGGTGCAGGCCGGGACGGCTGACCTCGCCTGGCGCAGCCTCCCGGTCCGCGGGCGCCGCCACGCGACGGCGCCGCGCGGGTCATCTCCGTCTTGCGTCTTGCCTTGTCCCCTCGCCGTCGGTAGCGTCGGCCCCGGGTAGAGTCTGCGTGGCGGCCCCGATCGTCGTCGAGCTTGCGTCGGGTCCCGCCGTGGATGGCGAGCTCGCGGCGATCCTCGTGGAGGCGTGCTCTCGCGCCGCGGGGGGCGGCGGCTGCGCGCTCGGCGACCCGAAGCGCACCGGGACGGCGGTGAGGGCGCTCGCCGTGGTCTGGCTCGACGGGCCGGACCACCTGCGCCTGCGGGTCGACGTCGCCTCGCTCGGCTCCCCCGAGGGCACGCTGTCGTCGCGCCAGATCGAGTTCCGCGCCGAGGACCCGCTGCCCGACCGCTACCGCACCGCGGGGCTGCTGGTCGCCGCCCTGGCGGCGGAGCGCGCCGGCGCCCCGACGCTCCCCGCGCCGACGCTCCCCGCGCCGACGCCCCCCGCGCCGACGGGCGCCGACCAGGCCGCGGACGCCGATCAGGCCGCGGCCACGGAGCCGCCGCGCCCGCTGGGCTGGTTCGTCGGCGCCGGCGGGCTCGCCGGGAGCGGGCTCGAAGGCGGACCGGCGCGGGCCGGCGGCTGGGTCATGGCCACGGCGCTCGACCCGGGAACGGGGTTCTTCGGGACGCTGTCGGTGTCCTACGCGGCGGCCCTGCGCGAGCCGGCCCCGGGGGTGTCGGTCCAGTGGCTCACGCTCGGCGGCGGAGGCGGCCTCGCCGCGCCGATCTACCCGATCGACGCGCTCGTGCGGGCGCGGCTCGAGGCCACCCTCGACTGGGTGACGGCCTCGGCGCGGGACCCGAAGCAGCCGCCGGAGGCGGGGCACGGGTGGGCCCTCGGGACGCGCACGGCGGTCGACCTCCTGTGGCCCGAGGGCGGCAGCGTGGCCCTCCTCGGCAGCGCCGAGGCGTTCGTGCGGATCCACGGGACCGCGCTCGAGGTGCACCCGAAACCAAAGACCACGCTGCCGAGGGGCGGCTTCACCGGGATGCTGGGGCTCCAGCTCCGCCTGCGGTAGGGCGGCGAGGCGCCGCCGCGAGAGGAAGATCAGCGGCTCAGCCTGCTTTCGGGCCGAGCGGCTACTGCACCAGCATGGGAACCGCCGAGCCACGACCAGCGAGCCGCCGGCTCAGGCTCGTCTCCGCCCCAGGCGCGGAGCAACCCGCGCCCGTCAGCGACGAGGAGCTCCTGCTCGCCTTCCAGCGGGGCGAGCGAGGGATCGGCCTGCGCCTGTACGAGCACCTGCTTCCCGTGGTCGACCGGACCCTGTATCGGATCCTGGGTTGCCGGGAGCAGGACCATGCCGACCTCGTGCAGGGCGCGTTCGAGCAGATCGTGAGCACCCTCGCGAAGCGCCGCTTCGCGGGGGAGTGCAGCCTGGCCGGCTGGGCGTCCGTCATCGCCTGCCACGTCGGGCTGAGCGCGCTGCGCGCCCGCCGGCGCGAGCGCAAGGTCATCGATCGCACGCCGGCCCCCGAGGCCGGGCCCGAGCCGCCCGCGCGGAGCGCTGACCCCGAGCGGGAGGTGAGCGCGCAGCGCGACCTCGAGGCGCTGCGCCGGCACCTCGCGGCGATGGACGGCGACCGCGCGACCGCGCTGCTGCTCCATGTCATGGGCTATTCCCTCAATGAAATCGCAGACTTGACCGGCGTCTCCGCGGCCGCGGCCCAGTCCCGGCTGTCGCGGGGGCGGCGGGAGCTCCAGGCGCGCTGGGAATCCGGCGCGGCGACGCGAAACGACCCCGCCCGACCCGAGGAGCTACGATGAAGCAGGACGACGTGGACGCCATCCCGGAGGATCGCCCCGCGGTGGCCAGCGTGGACGGCGTGGAGGCCTCGCTGCGGGCGCTTGTCGCGCAGCCGGTGCCGCCGCTGCCCAGGGCCCAGGCGCGGTACCTCCAGCAGCAGATCGCCGGCCGCATCGACCGGCTCGCCGCCGAGGAAGCGGCGCGGCGCGCCCGCGCTGCCCGCCGGAGGCGCACCGCCGTCGCCGCGGCGGCGCTCGCGGCCGCCCTGACCGCGGCGGCCGCCGGCGTGGCTGTCGTGTTCCGGGCGCGCCCCCTCCCCGACGCCGCGGCGCAGGTGACGGCGCTCCAGGGCGCGGTCGAGATCGCGGCCGGGAACGCGACGCGCTCGCCGCCGTCGCGCGCCCTCGTGCCGCTCACGAGCGGCGAGGAGCTGCGGACGGGCGAGGGCGCGATGGCGAAGGCGTCGCTCGCGACGGGCGCCACCGTCGAGGTCGGGCCCTCGACGCGCGTGAGGTTCACGCCGTCCGGGGCCGGGCGCGACCGCTTCGACGACATCGTCGCCCTCGATCGGGGGCGGATCTCGGTCGACGTGCCGCCGCTGCCGGCGGGCGTGACCCTGTCGGTGCGCACCGCGGACACCGTGGTCACGGTCCACGGGACGCGGTTCTCGGTCGAGCGGCAGCCCGGCGCGGCGGGAGAGGCGGCCGAGACGCGCGTGGCGGTCGTCGATGGGCGCGTCGCGGTGCGCCGCGGCGAGGTCGAGCGCTTCCTGAGCCCGGGCGAGACGTGGTCGTCGCGCGACGAGGAGCCGGCCCGCCGGCTGGACCCGCCCGCCGAGGGACAGCGGGACGACGCGGAGGCGCCGCCGCGGGAGCAGGACGGCTCGGCGCGGGAGGGCGACGAGGGCGGGGCCGGCGAGCCGCGCGGGGCGCGCGGAGGGCCGGCGCGCGCGTCGCTGGCGGCCGAGAACGAGCTGCTCCAGGGCGCGATGGAGGCGCGGAGGCAGGGGCAGCCCAGGCGGGCGATCGAGCGGCTCGACCGCCTCCTCGGCCGCTACCCGGACTCGCCGCTCGCCGAGATCGCCCGCGTGGAGCGGCTGCGGGCGACCGAGATGCTCGGCGACAAGGACCGGACCGCGGCCGAGGCGCGCCGGTACCTCAAGGACTACCCGCGGGGCTTCGGGCGCGAGGAGGCCACGTCCGCGTCCCGCGCCGGCGGCGCGCGCCCGTGATCGCCCGCGGCTGACGGACCTCGCCGCTTTTCTGACGAACGGCTGCCTGCTCTCGGCGCCTCCGGTTACTTCCACTGCATCGAGGAGATCATCGCGCCCGCGATCGGCGTCGCCGGGCGCGCTCCATGTCGTGCTCGTCTTCGAGCAGGGAGGACTTCCATGCGTTCGTTCGCGTTCACAGGATCGATGGGTGTTGGGCTGCTGTCTCTCGCGGTCGTCGGCGCGGCCTGCACCGGGCCGAGCACAGGGACCGCCGGCGGCGGCGTCGTCTCCGGGGGAGAGTGCGTCCCGTCGGACGAGGGCGGGAGCACCCCCGCCCCGACCTTCCCGGGATCGGGCCTATCGGGGGCCGGCGATCCCATCACCGCGGCCCTCGATCCGCTGTCGTGCGGCGGGCGCAGCCGGTTCACCGCGGTGGAGGAGACCGCCGAGATCGACTGTTATTACGCGAACGGCGACCAGACCACCCCGATGGCCTTCGTCGAGCGCGTCGTCGAGATCGCCGAGGGCGAGGAGCTCGTGCACGTGCGGCTGACGCTGAACCCTGCGTTCGTCGACAACACGTACGGCGAGACGGCCATCGGCTGGGGCGGCGACGAGCAGGCCGACGCGCCGCAGCCCGGCGACGCGCCGAAGCCCGGCGACGCGCCGAAGCCCGGTGACGCGCCGAAGCCCGGCGACGCGCCGAAGCCGAAGGGGCACAACGGGCACACGTTCAAGGATCTCGTGGGCAGCGACAAGGCCCAGTTCCAGATCACGGACGGGACAGGCGCGCTCGTGCTCGACTTCTACGTCGACTATCTCTCGGCCGACGAGGAGAAGCCCTCCGGCTACGGGTCGCTCGGCGTGCTCGGCGGAGAGGGCAAGATGCTCCTCGGGGACGCGAGCGCCATCGTCGCTGCCACCACGTCGCTCGACCGCGATCTCAACGCGTGCGGCTATGGCGGGTACACGGAGGACTCGCCGGCCACGGACGAGAATTACACCCCCAATACGGAGACGCCGGACTGGGATTACCGCGTCGTGTACGACGTGTGGCTGAGCGCCTCGGCGTTCGGCGCGGCGGGCTTCGGCGACGCGACCATCAGCTACGTGCACGCGTCGCCGAGCAAGTACCCGTCGGACACGCTCACCGTGACGCCGGGGCCGTGCCAATCGACGTGCGAGGACGACGACCCGCCCGCGGGCGAAGGGGGCAGCGATCCGGGCGAGGATCCGGGCGGCGGCGAGACCTGCCAGGAGTCAGGTGGGGAGTGCGCGGCCAGCTCGGACTGCTGCTGGGCCAGCGACGTGTGCTTGAACGGCGTGTGCCAGCCGTTCGATATCCCGCGGTGAGCGCGGGCCCCCGGCGCAGGAGGACTGCGCTCCGGGGCCCGGCGCGGGGCGGGCGGCGGCCGTCTCAGATCGTGTCTTGACGGTTCAGCACGGCGTTGAGGACGGTCGCCGGCACCCGCAGGCGATCGTCGCCCTCGTAGGTCGCGCGCAGCTCGGCGAAGCGCGCGTCGGGCGCGCGCGTGATGGCGGCGAGCCGGTCGAACAGCGCGAGCCGCTCGTCCCCGTGCGGCTCTTCGGGGCGGCTCATCGCGCCCCAGCAATCCCAGGGCAGCATCTCCATGCCGTTGAGCGCCGCGAGATCGCGCACGATGTTCCCGTCGATGAACCAGAGCCCGCCCTCGTCGAGGAAGCCGAACTTCATCGGATCGGCCTCCCCGGCGCGGCCCTTCGTCCAGGCGTCGCCCGCGACGACGAAGCGGTCGCGCGGCACGTCGAGCAGGTCGAAGTCGGGCTGAAGCGCCGCCCGCTGGGCGTCGTCGATCTGCGCGTCGACGAGGACCCAGCGCGCCTCGGCGGCGTTCCAGTACTCGCAGACCCAGTGGTCCACGAAGGAGCCGGGGTTGAAATACCCGGCGAAGCCGCAGCGAGCCCTCGCAGGGACCCCCTTGGCGCGCAGCAGGACCACGAGGAGCACGGTGAACTGGCGGCAGGTGCCGACGAGGCGCGTCTCGAGCGGCCGGGCGGCGGAGAGCGGCCGCGCGTCGTGGGCGAGCAGGCGATCCAGCATCCGGTCCACCGGGCGGAGGTGGGACTCGTCGCGGCGCTCGTCCGAGAGCTCCACGCCGTAGGCATGCGCCCAGTGCTGGTGCAGCAAGAGGCCCTGCACGACGCGGACGAGCGAGGGCACGTCGCGCGGCAGCTCGTCGAGCCGGGGCGCGTGCGCGCCGGCGGACGTCATGGCCGCGGGGCGCGTGTAGAAGTCGAGGATCTCCTGGGATGCCTTCATCGTGCGTCCTCCACGAGCTGTGTTGTTCCGGGGGGTGCTTCGTCGGCCCGGAGGAGCTTGTCATGAAGGCGGGAAATCGGGAAGCTCGTGCGGCGCGAGAGCGCGATCCCGGGGAACATCTGCGTCGACAGCACCGCGAGCGGAAGGATTAATCGGTTCAGGGTCGAGCGCGGACCGCAGACGGCCGGAGTTGCGCGTCATGGCTGGCGTCGCGAATGTGCTATGCAGGGCGTGCATCACGTCCATGCTGTTTGCGAGTTGGATGGTGGTTACCGGGCGGACTAGACAGGGAGCGTCGGACCGATCACGACGTGATCCCGCGCGGGCAGTCCCACCGGACGGCCGCGCTCCCTGAACGCTCGACGTGGACCCCTGAAGGGGCACGCGACCCCCTGACATCCGCGCATCCGCGCCCCGAGGCCGCGCTCAGAGCGGCTCGGCTCGCGGGGCGCGGCGCAACAGGCGGGCTCGCGGGCCCCCCCCGGGCGCGCGCGAGGCAGGCGGCGGCGCGCGGGGCCATCGCGCATCGGGACGACAGGAGAAGCAACCAGTGCGCGCACCTGTCTATGCTTTGCTCTCATTGTGCTTGGCCGCCTGCAGCGTGGAGGGCTACGACGAGACCTCCGAGGAGATCGCCGCGGCGAACGACGAGCTGATCGGCGGGACGCCGGCGCTCGAGTCGCAATACGCCTCCACCGTCCTCGCTGGGGGCTGCACCGCGGCGAAGGTTGGACCGCGTCACTTCCTGACCGCCGCTCACTGCGTGGACGACCTGTACACCGCCACGGTGGAGCCGTGGTTCGGGCCGGGCGGGATCTACTCGGTCAGCGCCGACAACACGCCCCCGATCTCGCCCTACGTGAACCTGACGATCGAGCAGACGTACATCCACCCGCAGTGGATCGCGGACTGCGCCGCCGCGCGGACGGCGGGAGCGCCCGATTGCGGGGTCAACGTCCTGAACCCGGGATACACGCCCGACCTCGCGGTGGTCGTCGTCAACGAGCTCTCGCCGACGATCCCGGCGGCCGTGGTGGACGGGGCGGCGGTGGCGGTGGGGGATCCCGTCGTCGCGACCGGCTACGGCTGCGAGACGCCCGGCGCAGGGATGTCGAATGTCTTCAAGCTCCAGAACCTCACCGCGGCGGCTTCCTCGATCCTGAATCACCCCGGCTCCTACGTCTCCGGCACCGCCATCAACGACGTCGCGGCGTCGTACGTGCTCACGCCGGGCTACTACGCCAGCACCTCGTACGCCAGCCTGTGCCCCGGCGACTCGGGCGGCCCGCTCTACCGCCAGAGCTCGACCGATCTCATCGTCGTGGGCGTCAACGCCTACTACACGTTCCCGTCCGCGCCCGGCTCGAACCCGTCGCAGACCAACTGGCACACCCGGCTCGACACCTCGGCGCGCTACACGGTGACGTCGTGGCTCCAGGGCCTCGGGGTGAGCGTGATCAATGGCGGCACCGCGCCGACCTGCACGGACGGCGTGCAGAACGGCACCGAGACCGACGTCGACTGCGGCGGCACCTGCACGGCCGACTGCGCCAACGGCGATACCTGCAGCGTCAACGCGGACTGCACCAGCGCGAACTGCGTGGCCGGGGTCTGCCAGCCCAGCAGCGGGACGACGCCGTGCGCTAGCCTGTGCACGAGCCCGACCGTGTTCACGAGCGCGAGCTACAACTCGGGCAACCTCGGCACCGGCGCGCGCTGCTTCGAGACGACGGCGAACCTGACCGGCGCCAACTGCGGCAACTTCGCGAGCGGCCGCACGTTCGAGGTCAACAACACGGTCGTGAGCTGCACGGGCGGCAACATCACGCTGCCCGCGAAGCGCAACGGCGGCTACTGCTTCGAGGCGTCCGCCGGCAACCAGGCGTGGGCCTACTTCAGCACCTGGTAGACCGCGCTCTCGTGAAGACCTGGTGAATCGAGGCGCGTCGACCGAGGCGCGCCTCGACCGGGCCGCGGCCGCACGCCTGACCGGGCGTGCGGCCCGCGGCCGCTTCGTCACCGGGGCGCCCCCTCCCCCTTCGCCGGCGGGAAATCGAGCCCGAGCTGCCGGCGAGCTGCCGCCGCGGGCGCCGCGAGGAAGAAGCGGCCCGGGGGCGGGCGTCGCGATCCTGCAGCCGTGCAAGCCCGTGCCTCGCAGGATCGAAAGGCGTCGCGGCGGTACCCTGGACGTAACGCGGGGATTTCGGGGTTCTGCGCCTGGTACGGAGGGTGCTTATCCGACGGCCAGCACCGCCGGCGGCCTCCGCTACCCCCCGAGGCGCCCGGCGGCGCTGCTATTTTGTCTCTTGATCTCGGACGGCTGTTGACGTCCCTGCGGCGGAAGATGAGGTCGTCGGGCGACGAGGTGAGCGCGCGAGGCGCGGTGCTCTTCGTGCTAGCGTGCGCCGCATGGCGATCTACGAGAAGGAAGAAGCGCTCGGGGCCGGGGACATCGAGGTCCGCGAGGTGGATGAGAGCGTCCTGAAGGATCTCGAGTCGAAGTACGCCGACGTGGCGTGTCCGATGCACGGCGGGCCGCCGAGCTTCGAGCTCGCGCCGGACGGGTCGGTGGTGGAGCGCTTCTGCTGTCCGGCGCTGCTCTCGATCGTCCGGGAGCTCCAGGTGGCGGCGGGCGAGCGGCCGGCTCCTCCTCCGGAGGACGACGGCGAAGAGGGCGAGAGGTAGATCCGGCCCGGCCCCCGGAGGGGGTGTTCTTCGCGCGGGGTGGGGGCCCCGCCGGACTCGCCTTCGAATCGAGGCATCCGGCAAGCCGGATGCCTCGACTCGAAGGCTCAGACATCGGCCCATCCCCCACCCCGCGCGAAGAACACCCCCTCCGGGGGCCTACCGTGCGTCAAAGGGTGGGAATGATCCGGGGCGGCCGGAACCGGCACCTACGGCACCGAGCGGCGGTCACCCGCACAGGAGACGGGCCCAGATCGGCGTTTTCGGCGCGGAGGCGTACTCTCGTACGCCGAGCACCGAAAACGTCGAGGTGGGCCCGTATCCGCAGCGGGTGACCGCCGCTCGTCAGGGTTGACCGAGGTAGTCCATCTTGCCGATGTCCAGGCCGTTGTGGCGCAGGATGGCGTAGGTGGTCGTCACGTGGAAATAGAAGTTGGGCAGGGCGAAGTGCAGCAGAAAAGGCAGGGCCTTGAACTGCAACGGCTGGCCGCGCGTGGGGATCGAGACGTCGCGATCCTCGGAGCCGTCGATCTGCTCGGGCCGCAGGCTGTTCAGGAACGCCACCGTCTTCGCGATGCGGGCCTGTAGCTCGTCGAAGCTCGCCTCGTTGTCCTCGTACTTCGGGACATCGACCCCGGCGAGACGCGCCCCACAGCCCTTGGCCGAGTCCGAGGCGATCTGCACCTGACGCGTGAGAGACAACATGTCCGGGGCGAGGCGCGCGTCGAGCAGGACGCGCGGCTCGATCTTCTTCGCCTCGGCATACGCAGCGGCCTTGGTGAGGATCGCCGAGAGGTTGCCGAACATCCTCACGAACACAGGGACCGAGGCCTGATACATCGAGATCGCCATCTTCATCTCCTTGTTACCGCACGGTACGAGCCGCGCAGCCCCCGCACGACACATCCAGCGCGGCGCAGAGGCACCGCCGTCGGGGAAGCGCGGGCGCGAACATAGAGACGCCACCCCCCTCGCGCAAGCGCGATATCACGCCGGCGCCGCCCGCACCTCCCCACGCTTCAGCGCGGCCCTCGCGCGCCGCCCCGCGGACTCCACCGCGCAGGCGCACAGAACACGGCACGCTGGGCGAGCCCTCGAGGCGCGCCTGTGAAGTAGTGCAAACCATCTCGACGGCGCATGCGCCCGCCCCCACGCACAGGACGCAGAGCCGGTCGCACGCTCGTTTCACCTGCCGTGAAAGGATCCCTGTCGACGGAAGCCGGGCCACGCCGCTCGGCCATCACGCCGCTCGACGCCTCTCTCGCGGCGGAGCGCCGGAGGGCAACATCGTCCATTCCGCCACGAGGCGGGTCTCCCCGCGCGGCAGACCAGCCGGCTGGCGGAAACCCTCGGTGACGCGGCGGCGATGTAGGTGGCGACGGGGAGCCCTCGAGGGAGCGCCGTGATGCAACTCGACGTCGACGCCGGCGGCGGGATATAGGGTGTGACCATGCGAAACATCCTCTCTCTCTGCATGATCACGGCTGCGCTCTCGGTCGCGTGCGGCTCCACGACGACCGACCCGGACCCGACCGGGAGCGGCGGGTCGACCGCCAGCTCGACCAGCGCAAGCTCGGCCACCGGGGCGGCCTGCGCGCCGGGAACGACCATGTCGTGCACCTGCCACGCCATCCAGGAGCCGGGCGTCGCCACGTGCCTCGCCGACGGCAGCGGCTACGGGCCGTGCATGGAACAAGACGGCAGCGACTGCTCCTGCCCCACGGGGCGCGGCGACGGGTGCTGTCCGGGCGACGGCATCTGCTGCGCCTGCGTGCCAGGCTGCGATCCGAGCACCGCGTTCGACCAGGACCCCGAGACGGACGCGCTCATCGCCTGCGTCTGCGCGGCGGACGTCTGCGCCGACGCGTGCGCGTCGGAGTGCGCCGGCGAGGGGTTGACCGCGAACTGCGCGCCTTGCGTGGAGGAGGCGGCGATGGACGTGTGCAAGTCGCAGTACGAGGCCTGCGGCGGGATGTGAGCCGACAGCGCGGAGCCACGGTGCTCCGCGGATCAGCGCGCCGGGATCGCGGTCAGTTGCAGGGGCCGATCTCGGTCCACTCGGCCGGGCACCAGGAGGCCGGGCTGCTCGGCGGGCAGCTCGGGTGCGACCACCCGATGTGCCATTTCGCGGAGTACAGCTTGCCGCCGCTGGTGACCTGGGTCGAGGGCGGGTAGGCCTGCGCCGGCGCCCACGCGACGGCGCCGCCGCAGTTGTTCCCGCCGCTGGACGCCGTGCAGGCCTCCCAGGTCGCCGGCGACGCGGTGAGGTTCTTGTTCTGGTAGACGTAGGGCGCGGCGTCGTGGAACGACCAGGTGCTCGCGCCCGTCATGGTCTGCCAGGCGCCCGAGGTCGTCTTCACCTCCTGGCGAAGCATCTTGATGGGCGCCTCGCAGGAGAACTGCGGCTCGGGGTACTGCGGGCCCTCGTCGCGGAAATGCTCGATGTCGTGCGCGTACATCTCGACGGTCGAGCGGGCGTCCTGCGCGAGGAACTGCCAGCCAGCGCCATCCTTCATGTCGACATAGAGGCAGATCTGGGCGCCGTTCACGTCGGCGACGCGCGAGGCCGTGCACCACTCGTACTTGAAGGCGACCCGCTGTCCGGGCTGGAGCGAGCTGAGCGCGCCTTCGCAGAGGCTCCCGCCGTCCCAGGTGCCGAGGGCGCAGCTCGGGTGGTTCCCCGCGATGCCGTTGTCATCTGCGAAGTAGTAGACATGCCAGCCGCTCGGGTTGTGGTAGATGCCCGACTCGAGGTTGAAGTACCACTGCCCCACGGCGGCCCACGCCTCGCTCGCGTTCAGGAGCACGGGGACCTCCCATTCGATGATCCAGCCGCGGGTCTGCTGGACGTCGCCCGTGTAGCTGCTCGTGAGATCATAAGTCCCGAGCAGGCTGGCCTCCCCGAGGCTCTCCGCCTCGCCCTGCGCTCCGGCGGTGCAGGCGGCGGCGCCGACGGCTCCGAGGAGCAGGAGCGCGGCGCCGGCGCACGACCGCGCGCCGCCGCCCGGTTGATCGTGGCCCTGCGGCACGCAGCGCCTCGGGACGCCGCGCAGCACGCTGGCGAGGACGCCCGGCGTCACCGCAGGCCCGCCAGCGTCGCACCGGAGCCGCTCCGACGCCGCAGGATCACCACACCCCGCGCGAGGCGTGGCACTTTGCCACAGCTCTGACGGTTGCCCGCTGCCCGAGATCCACGGAGATGGGCCCCGTGAGCGCTCTTTCGAGCGGACACAGCCTGGGCACGCTTGCTGCCGTTGAGCTCGGGGATGTCGACCGAAGGCGAGATGCGCGAAGCAACCAACACAAGACCCGGCGTGGCACCGCCAGCGCTCGGGCCTTACGTGGTGGGGATCGGCGCTTCGGCCGGGGGGCTCGAGGCGCTCGAGCACTTCTTCGACAACCTCCCGAAGGAGAGCGGGATGGCCTTCGTCGTGGTCCAGCACCTGTCGCCGGACTTCAGGAGCCTGATGGACGAGATCCTCGGGCGCCGCACCGAGCTGCCCATTCACCTCGTCGAGGACGGTATGCTGGTCGAGCCCGACCACGTCTACCTGATCCCGCCGAAGAAGGAGATGATCATCTCCGGCGGTCGCCTGCTCCTCAGCGAGAGAGATCCCGACCAGGAGCTCGCGCTGCCCATCGACGTGTTCTTCCGATCCCTCGCGCAGGACTGCGGCACGCGGGCGGTCGCCGTGGTCCTCTCCGGGGGCGGGAGCGATGGCTCACGCGGGATCCGCGCGGTCCACGAGGCGGGCGGCCTGGTCGTCGTGCAGGACGTCGACAGCGCGCAGTTCGACGGGATGCCGAAGACCGCGCGCGACGCCGGCGTGGCCGACTGCGTCATGCCTCCGCAGGACATGCCGCGCGTCCTCCTCGAGCACGTGAGGTCCGAGGGGCGTCGGCCGGAGCGGCAGGCGGCCGGCGTCGATCAAGCGATGGCCGGGGTCTACCAGATGCTCGAGGAGCAGTTCGGCATCGACTTCACGCACTACAAACCGAGCACCGTCACCCGGCGAATCGAGCGACGGATCCAGCTCGCGCATACGGACGATCTCGACCAGTACGTCAAGCGCCTGAAGAGCGAGTCAACAGAGCTCGACGTGCTCTACCGCGACCTCCTCATCGGCGTGACGCGCTTCTTCCGGAACGAGGAGGCGTTCGGCATCCTCGAGCAGGAGGTGCTCCCCGCCCTCCTGCGGGAGGGGCCGCGCGACGCGCCGTTCCGCGTGTGGGTCGCCGGCTGCGCGACGGGCGAGGAGGTCTATTCGCTCGCCATCCTGCTCCACGAGCTCACGTCCCGGAGCGGCCACCGCCCGTTCAAGATCTTCGCGACCGACGTGCACCACGGCTCGCTCGAGCTCGCGACGCGCGGGCTCTACGAGGAAGAGGCGGTGGTCAACGTCTCGTCCGAGCGCCTCGAGCGGCATTTCATCCGGCGCGGACGCAGCTACCAGATCGTCCCCGATCTGCGCCAGGCGGTCGTCTTCGCGCACCACAACGTGATCAAGGACGCGCCGTTCACGCGCGTCGACTTCATCAGCTGCCGCAACATGCTCATCTATCTCCAGCCGGCGGCGCAGCAGAAGGTCCTGAGCCTCTTTCATTTCGCGCTCAACCGCGGGGGCGTGGTCCTCCTCGGGCCCAGCGAGACCCCGGGGCACCTCGCGCACGACTTCGAGGTCGTCAACAAGCAGTGGCGGATCTACCGCAAGTACAGCGACCGGCGGATGCAGGTCGATCCCCGCTTTCAGCCGGCGTCGCCGAAGGGCCAGAGCGCTCCGCGCTCCGGGATCACCGCGCCCGCCGCGCGCCCCCCGCTGACGCACCTGCTCGGGACCTACGACGCGCTGCTCGACGAGTTCATGCCTCCGAGCCTCCTCGTGAACGACGCGGGCGAGCTCGTCCACACGTTCGGCGGGGCGAGCCGCTTCCTGAAGGTCAAGGACGGCAGACAGGGGCTCAACGCGTTCGAGATGCTGGATTGCGATCTCAAGATGATGCTGATGGGGGGCCTCCAGCGCGCCCTCAAGGAGCCCTCGGCGATCGTGTTCAAGGGGGTGCAGGCGGAGGGCGGCGTGTACAAGGTCACGATCCGCCGGGTCGAGAGCCGGCGAGGCACCTTGCCCCACGTCCTCATCACCTTCGACGCGCTCGAGGGGGCGCCGCGGCGGGCGGCGATGCCGGAGAAGGAGATCAACCTCGACGACGTCTCGCGCGAGCAGCTCAGCGCGCTCGAGGCGGAGCTCGTTTACACGAAGCAGAGCCTTCAGGCGACGACCGAGCAGCTCGAGGCGAGCAACGAGGAGCTGCAGGCGGCGAACGAGGAGCTCCTCGCCTCCAACGAGGAGCTGCAGAGCACGAACGAGGAGCTCCAGAGCGTCAACGAGGAGCTCTACTCGGTGAACGCGGAGTACCAACGGAAGATCGCCGACCTCACCGAGCTCGGGAACGACATGGAGAACCTCCTGTCGAGCACGGACATCGGCACGATCTTCCTCGACAAGGAGCTCAAGATCAGGAAGTTCACGCCGCAGATCGCGGAGAGCTTCAACCTGCTCTTGCAGGACGTCGGCCGGCCGATCGAGACGTTCACGTACGCGGTCGACCACCCGGAGCTCACCGAGGATCTCAGGCGCGTGCTCGCGACGGGGGAGCGCGTGGAGCGCGAGCTGCGCGATCGGCACAATCGCTCGTTCTTTCTTCGCATCCTCCCCTACCGCGCCAAGGGCACCGTCGCGGGGGTCGTGCTCACGCTGATCGACGTGAGCGGCCTCAAGGCGGCGGAGGACGCGCTCTTCCACGAGCGCTATCTCCTGAACAGCCTGCTCCTCAGCGTGCCCGACGCGATCTATTTCAAGGATGCGCGCGGCCGGTTCATTCGCGCGAACCACGCCATGGCGGAGCGCCTCGGCCTCTCCGACCCGCGCGAAGCCGCGGGCAAGACGGGCTTCGAGCTCCCGGGGCACCAGGCCGCGCTCGCCGTCCACCAGCAGGACGAGGTGGTGCTGCGGACCGGCGAGGCGCAGCACTACAAGCTCGAGAAGCGCCTGCGGCCGGATGGGGTCGTGGAGTGGGACCTCGTCACGCGGCTCCCGCTCATGGATGCCGCGCGCCGCATCGTGGGCATCATCGGGATCTTCCGGAGCGTCACCGAGCAAAAGCGGTCGGAGGAGCAGATCAAGGACGCCGTACGAAGGCGCGACGAGTTCCTCGCCATGCTGTCTCACGAGCTCCGCAACCCGCTCGGCGCGATCGTCCACGCCACGGCGCTGCTCAAGGAAGACAGCGCCGCGTCGAACGGCGCGTCCGGGATCGACGAGAAGGTCCTCCAGATCCTCGAGCGTCAGTCCGCGCAGATGGCGCGCTTGCTCGACGATCTGCTGGAGGCGAGCCGCGTCACGCAGAACAAGATCGAGCTTCGGAAGCGCGTGATCGACCTTGGTGCCGTGGTGAAGGACGCCACCGACGCGGTCAAGAACCTCATGGACAGGCGCGGCGTCAGCTTCTCGGCCGCGGTCGATCCCGAGCCGATCTGGGTCGAGGGCGACCCTGCGCGGCTCCAGCAGGTTCAGGTGAACCTGCTCAACAACGCTGCCAAATACACCCCGCGGGGCGGTCACGTCGCCCTCGAGGCCAGGCGCGTGGACGGACACGCCGTGATCCGCGTGAGGGACGATGGCGTCGGGATCCCGAAGGAGATGCTCGACACCGTGTTCGAGCTCTTCGTGCAATCGAGCCGCACGCTGGACCGGTCGGCGGGAGGGCTCGGCCTGGGGCTCACGCTCGTCCGGGGCCTCGTCGAAAAGCACGGCGGCACCGTGAGCGCGCGGAGCGACGGAGAGGGCAAAGGCAGCGAGTTCGAGGTGCGGCTGCCGATCACCGAGCGGGCGCACGAGAAGGAGACGGCACGCGGGTCGCTCCTCAGGAGGTTTCCCAAGGGATCACGGGTCGTCGTCGTGGAGGACAACGCCGACGGCCGCGAGGCGCTCTGCGCGCTCCTGAAGCGCGCCGGGTTCGAGTGCCATTCGACGGACCACGGGATCTCGGGGATCGAGCTCATGGATGCGGTGCGCCCGCACATCGCCATCGTGGACATCGGGCTGCCGGGGATCGACGGCCTGGAGTTCGCGCGCCGCGTCCGCGAGAGGCGCCAGCACGAGGACGTCTATCTGATCGCGCTCACCGGCTACGGGCAGCAGAACGACCGCGAGAAGGCGCGCGAAGCCGGGTTCGACGAGCACCTCGTGAAGCCCGTCGACCTCGCCACGCTCAAGCGGCTGCTCGCCGACGGCGAGCCAGCGACCGGCGAGAGCTGCGCCTGACGCGCTCGCCCCCGTGGGTGCTCTGGCCGCGCCCGGCTACACCGCGGCGACCGATCTCTCCGCCAGCAACCCCTCCACCCGCTCCACCAGCTCCGCCGGATCGACCGGCTTGGCCAGCACGCGCGCCCCGTGAGCCGCCAGGAAGCGCCGGCTCACCTCGCTCGTCCCGCCCCCCGTCATGAACAGCACCCTCTCCGCGAGCGCCGGCAGCTCCGCCTCCATCCACTCGAGCAGCTCGATGCCCGTGCCCTCCTGCATCACGATATCGCAGAGCACCACATCGAAGTCCGCGTCCAGCAGGAGCGTGCGCTGCGCCTGCGCCCCCGAGCCCACGCACACGACCTCGTGCGTCGTCCCCAGGATCCCCCGCAGCGCGCGCAAGATCAGCGGCTCGTCGTCCACGATGAGGATCCGGCCGCGCCGCGCCGCCCCCTCGTCGCGCGCCGGCGCGGGCAGCGCCGCCGGCTCGCCGCTCGACCACGCGGGCAGCCGGATGCGGACGCACGTGCCCACGCCGACCTTGCTGCTGATCGCGATGCTCCCGCCGCACGACTCGACGATGCTCCGGCAGATGGCGAGCCCGAGCCCCGTCCCCTCCCCCGCGCGCTTCGTCGTGAAGAACGGCTCGAACAGCCGGTGCAGGTGCTCCTCGGCCACCCCGCAGCCCGAGTCCACGATCTCGGCGATGACCTCGCGGTCCTGCTCGCGGGTGCGCACCTCGACAAGGTTGTCGGCGGCGCGCCCCTCTCGCATGGAGTGCGCCGCGTTGATGAGCAGGTTCACGAACACCTGCGTCAAGCGGCCCTCCGCCCCGCCCACGCGGGAGACCGGGGCGAGCTCGCGCACGACGCGCGCGCGGTGCTTCATCTGCGCGTGAACGATGTTGAGCGCGCTCTCGATCACCGCATTGACGTCCGTCGGCCCGATCGCCTCGTTGGCCTCCCCGCGCGCGAACACCCCGAGATCCCGCACGATGTGCATCACCCGCGCCGCGCCGTGGCACGCGTCCGCGAGCGGCTGGCCGAGCCGCTCGGTGGGAGCACCGGTGTCGGCCAGGCGCTTTATCTCGCGGGCGAGCAGCTCCAGGTTCGCCACCACGTACGCGAGCGGGTTGTTGATCTCGTGGGCCACGCCCGCCGCGAGCTGGCCGACCGCGGCGAGCCGCTCGCTGCGCTCGAGATGGAGCCTCAGCTCCTCGGCCCGGCGCCGCCCGGTCACGTCGCGCAGCAGCGCCATCCTCGCCGGCCGACCCTGCCAGTCCACGTCGACCCAGCGGACGTCGAGGACGACGGGGAGGCCGCCCAGGTCGAGCGTCGTCTCCCCCGCCCCGAGCGCCACCGGGCAGCCCCGCCCGCGGACGAGGCGCCCGTCGCCCAGGAGCCCCTCCGCGGCCGGGTTCGCGAACAGCACCGTCCCGCCAGGCTCCAGCACGACCACCCCGTCGGCGCTCCGGGCGATGAGCTGGTGCAGGTTGGCCTCGTTCTCCCTCGCCTCCGCCATCGTCCGCGCGAGCTGCGTCACGAGCTGCTGGCGGCTGACCGCGTGGCGGATCGCGCGCCACAGCGCGTCGGCGTCGAGCCTGCGCTTCACCAGGTAATCCTGGACCGAGGCGCCGAGCGCGCGCTCGGCCAGGCCGACATCGTCGTGGCCCGTGAGCACCACGATGGGCACATGGGGATCGACGTCCCGAACGCGCTCGACCACCTCGAGGCCCTCGCCGTCCGGCAAACCGAGGTCCAGGAGAACGACGTCCCACCCCTCCCTCACGCGGGCGAGCCCCGCCGCGAGCGTCTCCGCGTGCGCGAGCTCGGCGCGCTGCCACGGCACGGCGTCGAGGTGGCTTTGCACGATCGAGGCCGCAATGGCGCTGTCCTCGATCAGCAAGAGGCGAAAGCACGGGGCCGGCGGAGCCCGGCCGGGTTCTGCGGACATGGATCACCCCCCCACGGTCAAGGAGATCCAGAGGCTTTCCCTGAAGTCAAGCCTCCTCGGCATCCGACGACCGGCGGCGCCATCAGCGTTATAGTCGCCCGGAATGGAGTTCCTCTCCTTCCCCAAGATGCCGTGCGTCGGCGCGAGCGACGCCGCCACCTGGGTCGCGCTCGAGAAGATCCACGGCGCGCAGCTCGTGATCGGCGTCGATGCGGCCGGCGTCCGCTTCGGCAAGCGCAAGGAGTGGCTCCGGGACGAGGACGCCTTCTTCGGCTGGCAGCTCCTCCGCGCGTCGCTCCGGGACGCCGCCCGCGCCGCCCACGCGGCGGTCGGCGCGGAGCGGATCGTCCTCTACGGCGAGCTCTTCGGCGGCGGCTACCCCCATCCGGACGTGCCAGCGGGCGGCGTGTCGCCGGTGCAGACCGGCGTCTGGTACGCGCCCGATCTGCGGTGGGCGCTCTTCGAGCTGCGCGCCGTCGGGGGCGGCGAGGACGCGTTCCTCGCCTGGAGCGAGGCGGCCCCGATCGCCGCGGCGGCGGGGCTCATGACGCCGCCGCTGCTCGCGCGCGGGCGCAAGTCGGAGATCGCCGCGCTGTCGGAGCGCTTCCCGTCGCGCGTCGCCGCCGCCCTGGGGCTGCCGCCCCTCGGCCCGGAGAACCTCGCCGAGGGGCTGGTCGCCAGGCCCGATGTCCGCATGCCCGCCGCCGCGTACATGGCGCTGAAGCGCAAGATCGCCGAGATGCGGGAGGACCGCTTCGACGAGAGCGCGCCGTGGGATCCAGCGCGCCCGGTCGACCTCCCGACGCTGATCCGCTGGGGCGAGCGGCTCGCGAACGGCCCGCGCCTGGCCTCCGCCGCGTCGAAGGTCGGGCGCCACGACCGGGCCGCCGTCGACGAGGAGGCGGCGCTCGACGTGCTCGTGGACCTCGAGGCGGCGTTCCCCGGCGCGATGCGCGCCCTCTCGACCGAGGACGGCGAGGCGCTCGAGCGCGCCGTCAGGGCGGCCGTCGCGCGCCAGGCGCTGTAATGGGCGTTCAAGCGGCTCAGCGTCCGGGAGACACGGTATCGCGCCCTCCGGGAGGACGCGCGCGCCGCGGTCTTCGGGGGAGATCCACAGCGCGCCTCGTCATGGCCTCGGCGGTGCTCGCCGGCGGCGCTGTCGCGCGCGCGCAGCCGACCGCTGCCCCCTTGCAGATCGAGTATCGCGCGGAGGCTGGATGCCCGACGGAGGCCGACTTTCGTGAGCGCGTCGTCGCGCGCCTCCGCCGGCCCCTCGGGGAGGCGGACGCGGCGAACGCGTACGTCGTGACCATCGAGAAGAGCGATCGCCGGTTCACCGGGCGCCTCGGCGTCCGCGCGGCGGACGGGGCGGCGTCCGACCGCGATGTCTCGGGGGACACCTGCGATGATGTCGTCGCCGCGCTCGCGGTGGTGACCGCGCTCGCCATCGGCACCCACGCCGCGGACGCGCCCGCCTCGGCCGCCGCCCCCGCGGCATCGGCCTCCGCGAGCGCCGCGGCCGTGCCGCCCGCCCCGGTCGGTGGTGAGCGGCCGCGGCCGCCCCCGCCCGTGCCCGCAGCGGACACCGCGACGCGCCTGACGCTCGGCGCGCAGCTCCTTTACGGCGCGATGGTCGGCCCGCAAGCCATCGGCGCGCGCCTCTTCGCCGAGCCCCCGGTCGGCGCGACGGACGGCGACATCGGCCCGCTGCGCTTCCACGCGGACCTCGAGGTGTCCTCGGACATCCCCGCGGCGGGCGGCTCGGCGTCGTTCCGGCTCGCGGCCGTCGCCGCCGACGCGTGCCCGTTCGGCGCGGCGTACGGCGCCCTGCGCCTGGCCCCCTGCGCGCGCGTCGAGGGCGGCCTCCTCTCGGCGAGCCGTCGAGGCGACGCCCCCGTGCGCAGCGCGGCGCGCGGGTGGCTCGCGCTCGCCCTGCCGGTGCGCGCGCGGCTGCTGCTCTGGGGCCCGCTCGTGCTGGACGCCGAGGCCGGGATCCGCATGCCGCTGCTGCGCGACGGCCTCCTCGTCGAGGGCGCCGAGGTCGTCGCCGCGCCGCCGCTCGAGGGCGTCTCCGCGATCGGGCTCGGGTGGGCGATTCCGTGATCCCGGCGCCCGCCGCCGGACATGGCGCCGGTAGACCATGATCAGCGCGACCCGAGCCAGCCCCCCCGCACGCGCGGAAGCGGCGCGCGGCGCGGCCGTGACCGGGCCCGCAGAGGGCGCCGAGCGCGGCGCGCCGTCGCCCGCCGCGGAGCGCTACCGCGCGCTGGTCGACGCGTATTTCGACTTCACCTGGCGCTCGCTGCGCGGGCTCGGCGTGCCCGCCGCGGCCGCCGACGACGCCGCGCAGCACGTCTTCCTGATCGCGCACCAGAAGCTCGGTGAGATCGCGCCCGGCCGCGAGCGCTCGTTCCTCTTCGGGACGGCGATGGGGGTCGCGGCGAACGCGCGCCGCGCCGGGGCGCGCCGGCGCGAGCGCTGCGACGACGACGCGATGGCGGCCGCGGCCGACGGCGCACCGAACCCGGAGCAGCTCATGGAGATGAAGCAGGCGCGCGCGCTGCTCGACGAGGTGCTCGACGCGATGGAGGACGACCTCCGCGTCGTCTTCGTCCTCTTCGAGCTCGAGGGCGTCCCGACGGAGGAGATCGCCGCGATGCTCGGGCTCGCGAGGGGCACCGTGGCGTCTCGCCTCCGGCGGGCGCGCGAGGAGTTTCACGCCATCGTGAAGCGCGCCCAGGCGAGAGCGATGCACGGGGGAGGCAAGCGATGACCGATCCGAAGCCGCTCGGAGAGCTCGGGGACGACGAGACGACCGACCTCGAGCGCGCGCTCCTCCGCTCGTGGAAGCACGAGTCGCCGTCCTCGTCGGCGCGGGCGCGCGCGCTCGCCATCGCCGGGCTCGCCGCGGGGACGAGCGCCGCCCCCGACGCGCATGCCGCGCCCGCGCCGAAGGCGGCCGCGGGCAAGCTGCTGACGCTCGCGAAGTGGGGCCTCGGGGCGGTGATCGGCGCCGGCCTCCTCGGCGCGGGCGTCGCGCTCCTCCGTCCGCCGGCGGCTCCCTCCGCGGCGGCGCCCCCGAGCGAGCCGCCGGCGGCAAGCGCGCAGCCCGTCGCGACCGCGCCGCCCGTCGCCGATGAGCCGCCGGCCGCGAGCGCGCAGCCCGTCACGCCCGCACCGGCGCCCTCGGGGCCCGTGACGCGCGCGCCGATCCCGCTCCAGGCGAGCGCCTCGCCGAGCCCCGCGCCCGCCGCCGTCGCGAGCCCTCCGCGCCCGACGGGCGCCGCGTCGCGCGCGCGGTCCGCGCCGGTCGCGCCGGCCGACGCGCTCGGCGAGCAGGTCGCCATGATCGATCGTGCGCGCGACGCCCTCGGCGCCGGCGACGCGGCCGGGTGCCTTGCAGCGCTCGACGCCCACGACGGGAGGTTCCCTCGGAGCGCGATGGGAGAGGAGGCCACCGTGCTCCGCATCGAGGCGCTGATCCGCCTCGGCGATCGGGCCCGCGCGGCCGATCTGGGCCAGCGATTCCTCGCCTCGCGCCCGACGAGCCCGCACGCCGCGGGCGTGCGCGCGCTCCTCGGCGCGACGACGGACAGGTGATCAGCGGCGTGAACCTGCTTTGAAGGGCCCTCCAGAGGGGGATTGGCGTGCTCGGCTCGTCGAAGGTGTCGAGTGCAGTCGACGCGAGATGATTCAACAGAGAGGCTTCTCATGGTCTGGTCGTCATGGTTCATGCGCTGCGCGCGGTGGGCAGTCATGATGGGAGCGGCGGCGGCGTGCCTGTCGCCGCCGGGGCGCGCCGCCGCGCAGGGGGCGATCGCCCCGACGTGGGAGGAGCGCGAGCGTCCGGAGGACGTGGCCCAGCGGCGCGAGCGCGCCGCGCTCCTGGCAACGCACTTCCACGACGCCACGAGGCTCCATTCCGCCGGCAAAGGGCTGCCGATCCTCTTCGGCGGTCTCGGCGCGGCGAGCCTCGCGGCGGTGAGCCTGGCCGGAGAGATCGATACGCCGCTGCGCATCGCCTGGGCCTCCGGGTCCGCGACGATGCTCGCCGGGGGCCTCGTCGGGTTCGCTGTGCCGGAGACCTACCGGCGGGGCACCCTGGCGACGGCCGGGCTGCTCTCGCAAGGGAGCCTCTGGCTCGGGTTCGCGCTCCTCGACAGCGACATGCTCCCGAGGATGACGCCTGTCGCCTTCTCGGCGGGATATTACCTCTCCGGCGCGCTCTCCGGTCTGAACCTGGCGCTGTCCGACTACACGCCGGTCTCCCGGCTCCGCGCCGACCACGCGCTGGTGGCGACGCCCGCGTGGCGCGCGCGGCTTTCAGGCGCGCAGATCGCCGGCATAGAGCGGGATCTGCTGGGCACCGCGCCGGCGATCCCGAGCTGGGCCATCCACCTCCCGGTCGCGCTCGGCGGGGTCGCCGCTGCCTTGCCCGCGCTCGACAGCGAGCTGCCCGGGTCACAGCGCCTGGTGAGCGTGACGACCGGCTTGCTCACCTGCGTGTGGTCGTTCGCCATGCTGGACGTCGACCACCCGGCGCAGTCCTATCTGCAGGACCTGCGCCGGGCAGGCCTGAGCCTCGCGCCGTCGGGCCCCGAGGGCGCCGCGGGCCTCACGGTCTCGGGCGAGTTCTGATGGGTTGTCGCCCGGGCGCCCGCCGCGCGCGGACGATGGGCTGCGCAGGAGGCGACCTGTGCAGGCCGCGCTCCACCCGTAGGTGGCTCGGTCTCGACCGGAATGCGGCCTACGGGACCGACGGGGCCGCGCCCCCGACCTGCTCACGCGGCTCCAGGACTTCGTACTCGAACCACCGCTGCTGCGTGGCCGCGCGGAAGGCCGGGATCGATAGCCAGAGGCGCTCTGGACCGAACTCGCACGGGAGCGATTGCAGCTGCTCCGCGAGCCAGGCTGCCGCTCGACCCGCCTCGGTACGGCTGTCATGCCGTGTTAGCCAGGCGCTCGCTGTGTCGCTCCCGCCGAGATCGCCTCCGCAAGCGCGGAGCGCATCTGGCTCACCACGTCGTCGCGCGTCTGCTCGATCGCTCCCTGGGCAGCGAGGTCGAGGGCATCCCACGCCCACCAGGCAACCTCACCAACCGCCGGATCGTCAAGGTCTCCCGAGATCGCGAGATGATACAGCGAGCGGGCGATCTGCTCAGCTCGCTCTGGATGTTCGGCCAGAACGTCGCTCAACATCTCCAGCACCCGCAGGCGGGCGAGCTTCACATCGGGTACGCCAGGCACCGCTCGCAGGTATTCTGCAAGGTCTCGCGGGTACTTCATGGAACACAAGGCGAGCTCGCAGAAGGACCAGTGCGGATGATCCACCTCCTGGATCACCTTCAGCGCCCAGTTGACGACCTCGTCGACGGAGGCAGCCCCCACGTCGAGCGCGAGGAGGAACGCTTCGGCTCGAGTTCTACGCAGGTCCACGGCTTCTGCTCCGTCCAGCGCTCTGGAATTCGCCAGATCAGCCATGTCACCGCGCTCGGCCTTCTGCCTCTGCGAGGGAGCGCGGTCGCTGGCGGCGACCAGCGACGACGTCCTCGATCAGCTTCAGCAGGCCACGCGTGATGGCGTCGCTTGGATCGAGGGAGAGCGCAGAGGTCGCCTCGGCGAGCGCGCCCTCGACGTCTCCCGTCAGCAGGAGGATCAGGGCCAGGTTGCAGTGCAGCCCCGCATCACCGGGCCGAAGCTCGACCGCGCGTCGGGCGATCGGCAGGGCGTCGTGCGCACGATCGAGCTCCAGGTAGGCGGCGCCGAGCTCGCGGCATCCGTCCGCCTGCTCGGGATCGATCGCGTGCGCGCGCTGAAGGGCGGCCAGCGCAGCCTCCATGTCGCCCGACCGCATCTCGACCTTCCCGAGGAGCCAGAGGGTCGCAAACGTGCCCTTTCGCTCTGCAGCCTGTCGGAGCAGCGCCCGGGCCTGCTTCAGGGCGCCTCGCTGCGCCGCTGCCAGGGGTCTCGACGGTGGTTCGAGCACGAGATCTCCGCTCATCTCGGCAGCCCGGGAGAAGAGCGCCCTTCCTTCGCGGAGATCGGTCGCGAGCGTCTCCGCGTCGGTGCGGACCGGCGCGGGAAGCGCCGGGTCGCCGAGGAGCCCGTCCAGCACCTCGAACGCGTCGCGCTCCTTGCCGTTGAGGGCAAGGGTCCGCGCCAGAGGAACGCGCACCCCTGGGATGCGGCGCTCGGGGTCGGCATGTACAGCGCGCCGAAACCAGGCTTCGGCCTCGGATCGATGGCGTTCCTTCCCTTCCGGATCGACGGCGGCCTCGGCGCGCGCAAACGAGAGCAGACCCAGATCGGCATAGCCAGGCGCGTAGCCCGGCCATGAGCCGATGATCCGCCGGAGCCAGAACTCCGCGTCGTCGAACTGCCCCGCCGACGCGTGCGCGGTCGCCTCCCGCCCGTACTGCACCGACTCCTCGGCGCTGATGAACCGCGGCATCGCCGACCACCCGCACCCCCGGCACATCCACCCGTCGACAGCCAGCGGGTACTTTCGCCAGATCTCGACCTGAGCACCACCTCCCGCGGTCGTGAACACGACCTGGCGGAGCGGCCCGCCGCACCGCTCGCATGCCGCCATCTCCCTGCGGCCTGGCTCTGCTGGCTCCTGCGGAAACTCCGTCGCACGATGGAGATCTCGCAAGACGACGCGGTCCTCCTCGAACGCGACGTCTCCGGTGCTCCTGTGAAGGCCGAGAGCAGCGAGAACGCGGTTCCAGAGCGAGCTCAAGGAGAACATTGCGGGGTGTCTCGACGACGGGGCTCGATGGGGAGCCGAGGGAGAGGAGGAGTGGTTCTGTTACATCTGCCCATGCGGCGCGGCAAGATGGCGCGCTCTTCGCGTCTCGGTCGCCGCCCTCGTGACAGGTACGGATCAGCGCCTCCAGGGCGGCCTTGCGGCTCGTCGAGCAGCTCGATGCCGAGCACGTCGTCGACCATGTAGACCCCCGCGAGCACGCCGAGGACGGCGATCGCGCGCGACCGACCGAGTCGGCCCCGGCGCCCCTCATGCCCCCGATGGCCGACAGGGAGGCCTCAAGAGGAGGCTCCTCCAACGCCACGACCCCTCACGCGAGCGCCCGGACCTCGCGCAGCACCGCCTCGACGTCCGCCTCCGAGTTGAGCAGGCTCGGCGCCACGCGGGCATGGCGCGTCGCGTACGGCGCCGTCGACGCGATGATCTTCCGCTCGCGGAGCCTCCCCACGACGGCCGCCGTCGACATCCCCGCGACCTCGAAGCACACGAGCCCCGCGGAGATCGCGTCGTCGATCGGCGTGTGCAGCGTGACGTGCCTCATCGCCTGGAGCCCCTCCTTGCACTGCCGGTTCAGCGCGTGGATCCGGGCCGCGACCCTGGCCTTGCCGATGCGCCGGTGGAACGCGAACGCCGCGGGCAGCGCCCAGCGGTGCTCGAAGGCGTGGAATCCTCCGGGAGACATCATGTTCGCCGTGGTGGGCGGCGCCGGCTGCCCCCGGAGCCAGGCCCCGTATCCCTCCTGGCCGAAGTGCGGAATGCTCGGGCGCAGCATCGGCCAGAGCTCGGCCCTGCCCCAGAGCACGCCCGTGCCCCGCGGCCCGAAGATCCATTTGTGACAGCCGGCCGAGAAGAAGTCGCAGCCGAGGTCGGCCATCGTGACGTCCTCGACCCCGAAGCCGTGCACGCCGTCCACGCAGCAGACGACGCGATCCCCCGGCGCCCGCCCCTGGTTCGCCCGGGCGACGACCTCGGCGATGGCGCGCACCGGCGTCCTCACCCCCGAGCCCGAGTGCACCCACGTGATCGCCACGACCCGCGTGGCCGGCGTGATCGCCGCCTCGATCGCCCCCGCCATCTCCGTCGCCGTGGCGGCGCTGCCCCGCTCGTACAGCGCGATCTTCCGCACCGTGGCGCCCGTCCGCTCCGCCGCGAACCGGAGCGACTCGTGCGTGGCGTAGTGATCGTGCACCGTCGTGAGCACCTCGTCGCCCGCCCGGAGCGGCAGCCCGAGGTACAGCGAGGCGAGCCCCATCGTGGTGCTGCCCGTGAGCGCGATCTCCTCGGCCCTCGCGCCCATGTACGCCGCGGCCGCCTCGCGCACCGGCGCCGCGTCCTCGTGCGCGTCGAGCGCGCGCGCCGGGTTGTCGTCGAGCTCCCTCCGCAGCGCCTCGATCGCCTCGCGGACGGGCCGCGGGTGCGAGGCGAGCAGGAAGCTCGTCATGTGGATCCACGCCGGCGACACCTCGAACTCGTCCCGCACGCGCTGCCACGCGTCGGTCGGCGGGCGCGCCTGCGGCCGACCGCTCGCGGCGGTCGCCGTCCCCGAGGCCGCGCACCCCGCGGCGCCGAGCGCCAGCAGGCCTTCCAGCAAGCTCCGCCTGGGTAGCTTCATCATTCTGCGTCTCTTCCCTTCCTGCCGGGCGCAGCCCCTCCGGAACCGCAGGATGGCCCGCCTGGCGCGCGCCGCGCCTCCGCGAGCAGGGGAGCCTCCCCCTCCCACGCCCCGCGCAGCCCGCGGAGTATGCACGGCGGCCGACAACGAGCATAAGTATTCGAAAACAAAGGTATTTTCGCGATGGTGGGCAGATCGCAGCCGGTCCGCTGTGTCGGCGCAATCCCGTCGCGCGGCGCGCGCAGGATAATCCCGGATCACCACGGCTTTATCTGCGCCGCGCGCGGCGCGCCCCGCGAGGGGGGCCGTTCGCCGGAGCGCAGGACGGGCTCCTCCGGCCGCCGCAGCGCGCCGCCGTGGCGTCAGCGGATCAGGTACCTGCCGAGGAACGCCTCCGCCTCGTCGGCGAGCGTCCCGACCTCGACGGGGATGCCGGCGGCGCGCAGCATCGCGACCCCGCGGCCGAGGTTCCTGGGATCGCTGTCGATCACGGCCACGAACACCGCGCCGATGCGCCGCTGGATCAGGGCCCGCGCGCACGACGGCGTGCGGCCGAAGAACGAGCAGGGCTCCAGCGTCACGAACGCCGCGCAGTCGGAGAGATCGCCGGGGAGGCTCGCCAGCGCCATCGCCTCGGCGTGGTGGCAGCCGGGCGCCTGCGTGAACCCCTCCGCGACGATGCTCGCGCCGCGCACCACGACGCAGCCCACCGGCGGGTTGGGTCGGCAGCGCGGGAGCGCCCCGCGCGACACCTCCAGCGCCCGCGCCATGAAGCGCCGCTTCTCGGCCTCGGCGAACGAGCGCCGCGCGCCCCGCGGGGGCAGCGGCTCCGCGGCCAGCGCGCTCACGGCGCCGGGCTCGGGTACCGGGCGTGGATCTGGTCGATCTCGGCGAGCACGTCCTTGCCGAGCACCACGCTCGCGCTCTTCAGGTTCTCCTCGAGCTGATCGAGCGTCGTCGCCCCGATGATCGTGCTCGCCACGAACCAGCGGCTCCGCACGAAGGCGAGCGCGAGCGACGCCGGGGTCAGCCCGTGCGCGCGCGCCAGCTTGACGTACGCCTGCACCGCCTCGTCCACGTTGGGCTTCCGGTAGCGCTGCCCGAACGTCTCGAACAGGGCGAGCCGCGAGCCCGGCGGGGGTCCGCCCAGGTACTTGCCCGTGAGCAGCCCGAAGGCGAGCGGGCTGTAGGCCAGGAGCGGCACGTCCTCGCGGCGCGACGCCTCCGCGAGGGCCGAGTCGAACGTGCGGTTGATCAGGCTGTAGGCGTTCTGGATCGACACCGGCTTCGGCAGCCCGAGGTGCTCCGCCACGCGGCTGAACTGCGTCACCCCCCAGGCCGTCTCGTTGCTGAGCCCGATATACCGGACCTTGCCGTCGCGGATCACCTCCGCGAACGCCGCGAGCTGCTCGGGGATCGGCGTGCTCGACCGCTCGTTCGCCGGATCGTAGACGGTCGCGCCGAACTGCGGGACGTACCGATCGGGCCAGTGGATCTGGTAGAGATCGATGTAGTCGGTCCTGAGGCGCCGCAGGCTGTCCTCGACCGCGCGCCGGACGTTCGCGCGGTTGACCGCGAGGGAGCCGTCGCGGACCCACGGAATGGGCCGGCCGGGCCCCGCGATCTTTGTCGCGAGGACGACCTTGTCGCGCGGCCGCTGGCTCAGCCACTCGCCGATGTAGCTCTCCGTGCGGCCCTGCGTCTCGGCGCGGGTCGGCACGGGATACATCTCGGCCGCGTCGACGAAGTTGATCCCGGCCTCGAACGCGCGATCGAGCTGCGCTCTGGCGTCCTCGAGCGTGTTCTGCTCGCCGAACGTCATCGTCCCAAGGCAGAGCTCCGAGACCCGGAGCTCGCTGTCACCCAGTTGTCGGTAGTGCATCGCTGTTCCGTCCGTTGATCGCCAGGTACCACGGCGCGGCGCGCTCGTCTACCATAACGGACGCAACATCTCTCATAACGGACACACCCGAGGGCCACGTGGCCTCGTCCGGGCCAGGTGGCTCCGCGTTGGGCCGCCCCGTCGACCTCGGAGGCGTGGCCGTATGCGGCGCTGGGCCACGCGGAGCTCGCGCGGGAGGGAGGACGGGTGGAGTACGTGACGTACTTCCGGGAGACGGGGATGCTCGCGGGGGAGCTCCGGCTCGCTCCGGCTCGTCGAGGTGGAGCTCGAGTGAGGGGGACGCCCGGTCCGCGCATTCCTGCTAGTTCAACCCCATCTGCTTCATGTAGCTGACCATGGCGTCACCAAACGTCGACGCGAGATAGCCGATCGTCTCGTCTTGCGGCTCATGCGCGATCCGCCGTCCGATCAGGTAGTGGTACGAGAACGCGACGACCTGATCACTTGGCAGATCGCGCAGGTGGAAGCGCGCCGCCTCGGGCTCGGATCTGGCGAGGACCTCGAAGGCCTCGAGCGCGACCTGCGCCTCGACGCGATCGAGCGGTGTACCATTACCGTCGGTACGGAAGCCGCGCTCGACGAGTTTCCAGGTTGCATCCATCGCCAAGGCGCTTCCATTCTCGGCGAAGTAGCGCAGCACATCGATTTTCTCGATCGTCTCTTTCGCGTCGCCCGGGTCCTTGACCGTGTCCTGGGAGGCACGAATCAAGCTGCGCGCGATGTGCGCCAGGCCACGGTCCCGCATGGCGATGAGGGCTTGCTGGAAGCGAGGTAGCTCCTCCTGATCGATCTCGCCCCAGTCGTAGAATCGGGCGATTTGCTCCGTGATGACGGCGTACTCTCTTTGCTCCTCTGCCGAGAGCGGCGCCAGCTCGGGCCACTCTTCCGATTTCTGGGGCTTTGCAGCCTCCCCCTCGGCCACCGGCTTCGCGAGCCCGATGCTCGTCCCTCGAGACGCTAGCCTTTGCACGGGGGCGCCCGCAGACCCGATTGCAACATGCGCTCTGCTAGATCGACCGCGATCGACGCCGGCGGTCTCGTTGCTATGCGGAGCGAGCCTCGTGTACGCCGCGACAGCGGCGACGAGCAGGGCCGCGCTCACCAGGGATGCACGCTTACGGCGTGCGGGAACCGACCGCATGGGCAGTCTCCTTCATGATGAACGAGAGGCCGTCGCCGCTGCGCGGCCCCTCGCGAGTAGGCAACCGGGTCTCCGGCCGCTCCCGCCTATGGCTCCGTGATCGCGGGGCTGTCCGCGAGCAGATTCGCTTCACGGTAGCCGCTCCGCAGACCGCGTCTTTTCCCTGGCCAGCTTCGGTTGCACGCTACGCGGCGTCCGATGAGGGCCGTGCCCTCGTCGAGCGAAGAGGAGCGAGCGATGCCAGGAAGCAGGGAGCTGGTGCAGCTGCGTGCGGAGCTGTCGAGGTATCGAGAGCAGAAGAGCCGTGGGAAGTACCCGGGCGAGCTGCGAGAGCGAGCCGAGGCGTACGCCAGGGAGCGTTCCCGGGCGGGGGCGACGCCGACCGAGATCGCCACGGAGCTCGGTGTCCACAAGATGACGGCCGACCGATGGGTGGCTGGCGGTGAGCGCGCAGATGAGGGGGCGTTGCCAGCGACCATCAAGGCGGCTCAGCATGTTTCGTTCCTACCCGTCGTGGTGCGCCCGGAGCGCCGAGAGGCGCCGCCTTTGCGGCTCAACGTCGCATTTGCCGATGGGACACGGATGCAGGTCTCTGCCCTCGTTCACCGAGGCCGACGGCAAGTGTATAGAGCTGTCAGCACAGGACTTCGCGCAGCTGCTCGCCGGTCTACCCGTGGAAGAGCTGGCAAGCCGCCGCCGCGTGGTGCACTGAGGTGTCTGCGCCGGCGCTCGTCCACCGCGCTGCCGGACACCGCGCTACGGGCGCCAGCGCGGCCCGATGGCGGCCGGCTCAGCCCGATGCCGAGGTGGAGCAGGGCGCGAGTTGCATCATCCCGAAGACCTCGCGACAGCGCAGCGCCGAGGGCGCATCACGCTTGTTCCGCGTTCCCACTTTCGACAAAATATTCTCATCAAAAAACAGCGGAAAGTGTCTACGTAAGGTACTTGCCAGGAGCAAGCGGAGCGGGCATCCATGGCGCGCTTTGACCTCGACGACACGACCCGGTGGGACCGAGCTGCCGCAGTCGGCGGAGACAGAGCGCCTTGACGGCGCGGCGCTCGTGCTCGGCTATCTCCAGGCCAGGGGACAAGGACAGGGGAGCCCCGCCGACCCCGCGTCGGCGGTCGACGCGCTGCTCCGGCGGGTGCAGGAGCTCGAGGCGAGGCTGACCGAGCTCTCGACGGCGGAGCAGCAGGCCCAAGAGCTCGCTCGCTCCGTCGAGTCGCTCAAGGCGTACAATCGACAGCTGCAGGAGACGATTCGGACGTTGGAGATCGGGTTCCGGCGCCACGTCTCCGAGCAGATCTCGCCTGACCAGCTGCGGCTTTCGCTGGCCGGTGAGCCAGGCGCCTGTCCGGCTCCCGCGTCGCAGGCCGAGAGCCTCGGCACCTCGCCCGAAGCGGACCCGAGCGAGGGCAGCAGCCCGCCGCCGGACCCCGCGAGGCCGCCGGAGCGTGGGGGGACGGCAGAGTCCTCCTCCGGCTCCGATCCCGGAGGTGGCAAGCGAGTTAAGCGCCACGAGCACGGGCGCCGTCGCATCGGTGTCATCCCGAGGGTGATCATCGAGACGCTGCCGCCGGAGGTGCTGCTCCAGGGCATCGAGCGCTTCGAGCGTGTGGGCGTCGAAGACAGCTCGGTTATCGGCCACCGGCGCGGCGGCCCCGTGGAGATCGTCTGGCGTCGACCCAAGTACGTGGCCAAGGCGGAGGTACCGGCGGCGAGCCGCGCAGCGGGCCAGGAGCCTGCTTCTTTGCCAGCCGTAGGGTCGGCCTTCACGCGCGAGCTCGACGAGCCCCTCGTCCTGCGGGAGCACGAGTTCCTGGGGATCCCCACGGACACGGGCTTCAAGCAAAGCCCCTTCGTCGACGGCGTCCTCGTACGCTACACGCCCGAATCGGACGCTGAGGAGGACAGCGGCGGACCGGTGAAGATCGCCTCGCTGCCGGAGCGCCCGATCGACAGGTGCCTTGCCGATCCGAGCCTCTTGGCCCACCTGTTCGTCCACAAGCTCGACTACCACATGCCCTACTACCGGCAAGAGGTGGAGTCGGATCGCCACGGCTTTCGCATCGGCCGCAGCAACATGACACGCTGGCAGTACGATTGCGGCGGCATCGCGATGCGCATTGCCGATGCCATGTGGAGCGACGCGCTTTCGAGGTCGTGGTTCGCCATGGACGCGACGGGCACCGCCATCCGGGCCAAGGAGAAGCACCGCTATGGGCATGTCTTCGTCCTGGTCGCGCCAGGCGATGGCGTGCTGTTCCGCTATACACCGACGTACGACGGCCTCACCGTCGCGAAGCTCTTCGGCGGCTACCAGGGGACGCTCGTCGCCGATGCTTCGGCCAACCACAACGTGCTGTTCGGGCCGGGCAAGGCCCGCGAGGCCGGCTGCTGGAGCCATGCACGGAGGCGCTTCTTCAAGGCGTTCAAGGCCGGGGCGGGCAAGGAGGCGGCGTTCGCGCTCCAGACCCTCCAGGCGCTCTTCCGCGTCGAGGAGGAATGCGCCCTGTGCAGCCCGGACGAGCGCCTCGCGATCCGGCAGCGCGAGTCCGCACCGCTGATCGAGAAGCTCTTCGCCTGGGCCGAGGCGCAGCGGCAGGTCGTCCCGGAGCATTCGCCGTTGCGCGAGGGGCTGGTCTATTTGCACAACCAGAGGGAGGCGCTCTGCGAGTTCCTCTCCAACGGGGAGATCCCCATCCACAACAATGCCAGCGAGAGGGCTCTGCGCCGCGTCGTCAAGGGACGGCGCAACTGGCTGTTCCACGGCAGCGACGAGCATGCTGTCCGGGCGTGTGCCATCACGTCGCTCATCGCGACCTGCCAGATGCACGGGCTCGACCCCGAGCTGTACTTGCAGGAGATCCTGACCGTGGCTCCGAGCTACCCGCTCCGTCGCATCCTCGACCTGAGTCCCAAGAACTGGGTCGCGACGCGACAACGCCTCATCGCCGAGGGGCGGCTCAAGTACCTGGACCTGGCTCGGATCACCGGCTCGCGGCTCGCCTTCCGCGACCGCTGATCGTGCGGCGTTGCCCGCTTCCGTCGCGCCCACAGCGCTCGTCGCGTCCGGAGCGGCCGAGTGGGGCGCGCGTCCTCTCCGCGCCGAGGTGCGTCGGCTCGTCGAGCCGGTGCTGTCGTCGCTTCGCCCCGCCACCGTCGAGTTCGTCTTGGCGGGGCGCCTTCGGGTCGCTTCGCTTCGGCGCGGCTTGTCCGCGCCTCCGGTCGGCGGCCGTTCGCCCACCTCCTCCGCGAACGGCTGGGCGGCGGTCTTGCGGCGCCGCACGCCGGCGGCCTCGGCAACTCCCGCGCGCTCCTGCTGCGAGGCCGCGCGACGCGGGCGCCCCTTCGCGCGGGCGGGGGCGTCCTCGCGGCCCTGCCACGCGACATGCGGCGCCGACAGCTTCAGCACCGCCGTCGTCAGGCTCGGGACTTCGGCGCCTGCGTCCCCGCTCCGTCGCTTCGTCATCGCATCGCGACTCTACGCACGTGGCCGCCCTCCACAAGCACGCTTCAGAACGCGCTCTGCGGAGCGGCTACGCCGCGATCGAGCCTGGCGCAGATCTACCAGCACCGGGCGCTCGCGCTGTGGCAGAGCATGGTCGCCGAGCTCCCGCCGGGGCACCCCGTGCGCCCGACGGCGGAGGAGAGCGCCGCGGCGCTGGGCCGCATCACGCCGGCGCGGATGCTGGTGGGGCAGGCGCGCAGGCGCAGGCTCCAGGGGCCGTCGCATGGCGATTGTGGGGCGGCGCGCGTTCATCGCGCAGGTCACCGTGGGGGCTGGCCTCGTGGTGCTCGGCGGGTGCGGCGGCGCGCCCGGGGCGGGGGGCGCGCCTGCGGGGGCGAGGGAGGCGCTTGGGGAAGCGAAGGGCGCGCCCGCGGGGGCAAAGGCCGCCCCTCCGGCGCTGGCCGTGGCGGCGGCGCCCGGCATCGAGGCCGCGCTGCAGGGCGGCGTGCTCGAGCTCAGCTACCGGTACCCGAGGGCTCTCGGCGAGCGGATCGACGCCGCCCCGTGGGCTGCCACGCTGGTGGTCGCCATCCACCCCGAGTCGGCGTCCCCCGCCTCCCGGAGCCTCGCGAGCGGGGCGCTCCGCACCGAGGCTCCCGTGCTGGATCAGGGGATGTTCCGCGCCGCGGCCGAGGTCGATCTGGCGGTCTTCTTTGGGCTCCGTGCGCCGTTCGTCCGCTACGTCCATGCGTCGTTTCTTCACCTCCGGTCCGAGGTGCTGCGCGTCGCGGTCGGGTGAGCCATGAGGGGAGCGCCGCGAGCTTTCGCTCATTGGAGCGGCGTTATCACCTTCCCGGAGTTGAGGATGCCGTCCAGCGAACGGCAGCACCCGCACGCGACCCGACGTGGGAACCGATGGCGTTCGGGTTCGGTGCCGCGTAGCTGGGCACCGATCTACCCCATGGTGTTGGACAGCGTTTGGGCCTTGCGGCGCAGAGCCGATCCGTGAGATTTTTTGGTGCGCAAAACTACAGAAGGCAACGGTGTAGACAGACCTGGTCCGGCGGCTTCGGTTGACCAACCGACTGATCGTTAGGCGCGCCCAGAGCAGACCTGTAAGACACCGAGCACGTCAATGAAGTACATATTCAATACTCAGTTCCTCAAAGTTCAGCCGCCCGCAACGTCCTTCGGAGATGCCTGGGAACTGCTCTGCCTTGACCTTCTCCGAGCTTCCGATCCGGACGGCGACTACCTTCACCTGATGCCTCCAGATCGTGGTATCGACATACTCCACAAGAGCGCGGCCGAGGCTTATCAATGCAAGTCAGACGAGCGCGGTGCGCTCGGTACCATTCCCGCAGCTCCTACAGTCGAATCGCTTCGCACAGCCGTCGAGCACTGGAACACATTTGAGTGGCTCCAATACCGGTTGGCGACTAACGCCGAATACACCGGGAGGGGTGTCGAGGAGATCCTCAAGGTTGCCGAGGAACTCGGTGTTGGTAAGCGCTCGATCCTGTTTCTCGGTCCAGATTACTGGTCCGAGCTGTGCGACCAGCACCTTTCCAAGGTACAGAGCAGATTGGATTATCGACTCTTTTTCACCGAGGAACAGACCATCGATGCGTTTCGCAAGGCTCGGTACTTTGAGCACAAGGTCAAGGAATACGAACGACTTATTAAGGATAAGGGCTACGTACTGGACCTGGCAAACAACCGCACACCTGTCCGACTTCAAATCCCGTTCTCCCTGGACCTAACGGTTGAGCACTGCCTTGACGTTGCGATGTCGCTTCTCGGGCTGACGCTGCGGAGAGAGGAATACGCGGACCTGCGAACCTCTGCCAGTCCAAGTATATCAATCACCATCGACAGGGTTTCTCAGGATTTTAGCAAGAAGTTGGCCGAGTACACAGACGAGGAGCGCCAGAAGCTGAGCCTATGGATCACCATCGTCTGGAGCGACGAACTCTCGTCCGATACGAAGCGCAGCACTCGCGAAATGCATGAATTTGTCACCGGTCTACGGGATGTCAACATTGATTATGTCGACCGGAGAGCCATGACGATTCGACGTTTCGAGCGTTCTCTAGAGGAAACCATGTGGACGGCAGTACTTGGAGTTCCTAGTGTTACCATGCGAGGAGGCGCCTAACCAAAAATTGGTGCTGACGGCGAGGTGTGCCCCGCCGCAGCACCATTTTACGTTCAAATGCCGCCTCATGTCACACCTCCTGAGTAACTTCAACAAGGCCCCGCAGAGTCGGCTCCTCTTCGCCACAACCTCTTCTCGAACGCTGGCGCGATTGACGTGCACGCGCATCTCGAGCAGTCATATCAATACCAATATTTCAACAGATTTCACTCGGGACCACCGTCTTCAGCTCTGAGTCGCTTCGAGTCTCTCGGTCACCTCGCGTTGGTAACACATTTAGATTTTAGGCGTGCTGTACCAGTACTGGAGGTTTGATAATGTCTCTCCATCACTATCTTCCGGCCACGTACTTGGCGTGCTTCTCTGCGGACGAGGCAACGATTCCGAGGCGGGACCGTATGCTCGTAGTGGGGGACAAGCAGCACATGACTACTTTCCGTGCCCCGGCGTCACGGCTTGCTGCCGAAAAGAACCTCTATACTATAGAGTCTGAGACGGCCTATCGTGATTTTGTAGATGCTACTTGGGCGCCCTACGAGGGTGGGCTCGCCGAAGCAATCTCGGCTCTTGTTTCCGGTACGATAACGGCTCGTGCCTGGACGCGCATTCTCGTGCCGTTTGCTGCGGCCATGCTCGTGCGAGGAGTCGATTTTAAGCATCGGTTTTCATCTAGGCTTCGAGACTGGCCCGAGGAGCAGCGCTCTAACGACAACATTAATTACGGGCGACTGCTTGAGTTGCAACGCATTCTCGCCTCGGTGCTCGCCGCCGAATGGCACGTTTTTGCGGCGGATGGTCCGGGAGATCTAATCCTCAGTGACATAGGATTCGTCGCCTCCGGTGATAGGGATGGTTCCTTGGGCATTGCCATTCCGCTCGGCCCTCGGCACGTGCTCAGGATCCATCCCTGTCAGACGCGTGCGATCTTGCGGTATGACGGCTCTGAGTGGATCCCGCTGATCAAGCGAACTGCCCTCAGTCCATATTCACACATTCAGCTCGGTCAGGTACTCGCCTCGAGTGCCGCTCGTTTTATTTACGGATCCGACGAAGCGACAGTTTCTAGTTATCTGTCGACACTCCCACCGGATACGGTCGCCAAGCGCTTCGAAGAACGGGCTTCTGATCTATGGGAACCTGTGGAGCTTGGTTTCCTTGACTCCACACGCGCAAGGGTGCACGAGTTCACCTGGCACCGTCTTGTCAGCATGCTGGAAGCCGACGACCCGCGGACCGCAAGTTTTCACAACCTCGACTTCGAGGTGCTTCAGCGTGGCTGGTGCCCCCCGATGTACTTCCCGACCAACCTGCCCGAATTCGAACCCGGTCTGGCCGTCGTCGGACGAGAAATCCTGGTGCACTTGTACGACGTCTCACAAGAAGAGGTCGACTCCGAGGTTGATAAGATGATGGGCATGCCAGCGGCGGAAGCCGGAGAGCAGAGTGACGGCTAACTTGTGACCCCTACCCAGGGCCTTTCTCTTTCCGGCGCGTCGCTTGGGCGCGTTCTCTGCCACCGCGTCACGCGCCGGCGAACTTCCCGGCCGCCCGCGCTCGCCCCCAAGTATCCGTTCGGCAGAGCGCATCCTGACGCCGAGCAGGCCAGGGACATAGGCTTGCCGTGCGATGCGAGAGCGACGGCAGGACGCCGGCAAGGGCGGCGAGACCGGGCTGAGGAATCCCGCAGCGGCGGCCGATCAGCGCGCGGCCAGTGAGGCGGGCGTGCGAAGGCGGCGCCCCGGCAAGCCGAGCGCATCGACCGCCGAGCCCGAGTCCCGCAAGCGGCGCGCCGCGACCGAGGTTGGACAGGCGCCGCCTCGCCAACGGGAGTGCCCGCTCTTGTGCCAGCGCGCCACCCGGTCGCGCCAGATACGTGTGCTCTCGTCCATCGACACCTCCGGCGCGGGTTTCTACGCAGCGCAGAGGCTCGACGACAGCATGCGGGTCACCGAACGCGTACCGGCATGATCGACCCTGACGAGCTCGACGCCATCGCAGACGCTGTTCTCGCGGAGGAGGACGAGACCTTCGCCCTGTCCATCGCCCCCGGTCTCGTGCTGGAGCTCGCCGATGACAGCTGCGGCCTGTTCGCCGCGACCTGGCGGTCCGGATCATGGTGGCGGGAGTCGAGGTCGGGGAGGCGTGATGCCTCGCGGCAGGCGGGAGCGGCGGCACTCACGTACACCCACAATGGAACGACCCGGGGCCGCTCGCCGGGAGCACGGCCGGCCGGGCGCCCCCTGCCGGGGGGACCAAAGACGGCCTCCTCTTGACACGGAACGGTATCTCCGCTGGCCTCCTAGAGTAGAGTAGCCGTGGGGTTAAATAGTACGATAGTTACAACGTAAAAACAGCTGAGGTAGGACATGTCTGCATTGCGTCTACTGCAGTGGATCGAGCAGGAGCGATGGTCGGCAATTCAGAGCATGATAGCCGAGAAAACACCAGAAGGTATACATCTCGACTTCAAACGCTCGCAAGACAACGGCCGAGGCCCTTCGCTAGGAGAAGATGATCACAAGAACCTAGCAAAGTCAATGTCCGCATTCGCAAACACGGATGGCGGAATTGTTATATTCGGAATTCAGACATTGAGAACAAGCGATGGCGACCGGGCCGATCAGATATGCGCGATCGATTCCGTTGAACGATTCGCAAAACTGGTTCGTGATAGGCTAGACGACATCTGCGATCCCAAGATCATGAACGTGCGCGTCGATCCCATAAAAGATCCCGACAGCAACGGCTCTGGTGTTGTGATGATCTACGTGCCGCCAGGTTCTGCAGGGCCTCATCGATCAAGATCAAAACGCGCCCCCGACTTCTATATGCGCACTGAGTTGGGAGCGACGCCCATGCCATATACGGTATTGGCTGCGCTATTTGGCCGCCCTCCGTCCCCTAGACTCGCAGTCCAAATATCACAAACTCGGCTAACGCATCTCGGTATCTGGCTGGTAAACCGGGGCAGCGGTGCAGCTCGATCACCGTACATTCGCATCGAGATCTGGAGACACTCCGACAGGGTTCGGCTCAGCGCCGAAAATCAAGCGGTCGGCTGGTACCGCGACGATGCCCGTTCTATGGACGGATCGACTTCGCTGGGATTCTATATGGATCAAAATCGATCTTTCTATCCACAATACGAAAAACACGTGGTGGATATCTGCGGAAACGACGATTCCATCGGAGGCTACACGACTATCAAGGGCCTTATTTTTTGCGAGAACGCTCCGCCTATCGAGTTTGAGAGTCCCGTGTCTACTATTCGACCGCATGTGTGCCTGCCAGAGGAGTAAATGGAGACTAACGGGTCAAGAAGCGGTCCACAGGACGGTTCGAGATGAAGACTTCCACATGAGCTCGCCTACGGCGGTCCCGGACTGTTCGCCGCGACCTGGCGGGCCGGGTCATGATGGCGGGCGGTCGAGACCGGGGAGGCGTGATGCCTCGCCTCGCGGCAGGCGTGCCCCGTGCCTGCGGCAGGCGCATCCTGGGACCCATGTACAGCCACAGCGGAATGGTCAGGAGCCGCTCGCCGGGAGCACGGTGCCCGGACGCCGTCCTGACGCGGAAAGAGGCTCGGATGGTCTCGCAGAGCATTGGCCTCGCAGGGGGCGGCCTCGCATAGTCGGAGCTCCACCGCGGGCACCAGGCCGACGGGGCGCTCTCGTCGCCATCGCTTCCGCCTTCGCGCTGGGAACAGGTAGCCGGCCCGACGGACGATCACGATGGCGTTGGCTGGGCGGTCATGGAAGCGCGGCGGATCCATCGACGGCGGCGGCGAGGGCTGCGCGGGACCGTCGGCGCGTAGCTTTCAGGTACGCGTTCTGCGGACCCCATCCTGTCTTCGAGCCTCTGCGCCGCTTAGAAACCGGCGCCGGAGGTATCGATGGACGAGAGCACACGCACCTGGCGCGACCGCGTGGCGCGCTGGCACAAGAGCGGGCACTCCGCCCGCGTGTTCGCGGAGCAGGAGGGGGTCAACGCCGGCACGCTGTACTCGTGGAGCCGCCGACTGGGCATGAAGCGGAGCGACTACCGGCAGCGCTCGGAGAAGGCGACGCTGCCCACGTTGCTCCCGGTGGTGGTCGCCCCGTCGGGCGCTGCGGCCTGCCCTTCGGGCGCGGCGCTGGAGATCGTCTTCCCAGACGGCGCGGTCGTGCGCGTACCACCGACGTTCGACGAGGAGACATTGGCGCGCGTTGTTCGAGCGCTCGGGGGTATGCGATGATCCCGGGCCGCGTCTCGATCTACGTTGCCACCGAGCCGCTCGACCTGCGCCGGTCGTTCGATGGCCTCGCTGCTGTCGTGCGGGAAGTGCTACGGGAGGACCCGCTCTCCGGAGCGCTGTTTCTCTTTTTCAACAGGGCAGCTGACCGCTGCAAGGCCCTGTGGTGGGACCGCAGCGGGTACTGTCTTCTCTACAAAAGGCTAGAGCGCGGAACGTTTCGAGTCCCGCGCGCAATCACACCGGGTGGCACGAGCGTCATCATCGACGCCGCCGAGCTCGCGAAGATCCTGGAGGGCATCGCGCTTGCGCCCTCGAAGCTGCGGCGAGAGGTCCGCCTCGCTGAGGCTGCACCCCCTCCAGCCCCCTGATCCTACCTGATAGCACTGCATTCTCGCGGGCAGCACCCATGGTTGCATTCCCGCGAGACGCTGTAACTTTCCTCAACAAGCCCCTTCAAAAAGCAGGAGCTCACGAGTACTTACCGCCCCGTGAGCAAGCCGGTCGAAGAGCAGATTCGCGAGCTCAAGGACAAACTCGCGCGCGCTGCCCACGAGCGGGACGAGTACCGCAAGCTCTACGAGCTCGCCAGCATCGAGCTGGAGCGGCTTCGCCGGCACATCTTCGGCCAGAAGGCCGAGCACGTCGACCCCGGGCAGATGCAGCTCGCGTTCGACGCGATCGTACAGATGCTCGCGGGCGCCGGTGCGCAGCCGGACGCGGGCGCGACCGGCTCGCCGGAAGGCCGCGATGACGCCACGCCGAACGGCTCTTCCGGCGGCGGGGACAAGGGGCGCCAGGCCCGCCCGCACGGGCGGCAACGCCTGCCCGAGCATCTGCCTGTCGAGCGGATCGAGCTGTTGCCGCCGGAGGCGCAGGATGAGCGCGCGACCGCGCTCGTCCGCGTCGGCGAGGAGGTGTCGGAGACGCTGGAGTGGCGGCCCGCGAGCTTCGTGCGGCTGCAGATCGTGAGGCCGAAGTTCGCGGTCAAAGGTGAGCCCGAGCAAGGCATCACGATCGCCGACGTCCCCGACAGCCCCATCCCGCGCTGTCTCGCCGGTCCGGGTTTGCTCGCGCACGTGCTGGTGAGCAAGTACGCGGATCACTTGCCGCTTCACCGGCAGGAGAAGATGTTCGAGCGCTGGGGCCTTCACCTCTCGCGCTCGACGCTGTGCGGTTGGGTCGAATCGTGCGCCGACAAGCTCGCGATCCTCGTCGGGGCGATGGCCAAGGACGCCCTGAACGCGCACTGCATCGCCATCGATGCCACCGGCGTGCTGGTGCAAGCAAAGGAAAGGTGCCGGCGGGGCCACTTCTGGGTCCTGGTGGCGGACCGAGATCACGTCCTGTTCCGGTTCACGCCCCATCACAACCAGGATGGCCCCAAGGAGTTCCTTCGGGGCTACAAGGGCTATGTCCAGGCCGACGCCTCCAACGTCTACGAGCAGCTCTTCCGCACCGAGCAGGTGACCGAGGTCGGTTGCTGGGCCCATAGCCGGCGGAAGTTCTTCGAAGCGATGACCTCCGACCGGGAGCGCGCGACAGTCGCCATCGGCTTCATTCGCAAGCTCTACGCGATCGACAAGGCGACCAAGGAGCTGCCTCCGAGCCGCCGGACCGAGAAGCGCCGGACGGATGCCGAGCCCGTGCTCGTGGCCTTCCGCGCCTGGCTTGAGACAGAGGACGTGCTCGTCCTGCCGAAAAGCCCCATCGCCGGGGCCATCGGCTACGCGCTCAATCAGTGGACCGCGCTCACTCGCTTCCTTGAGGATGGTCGGCTCCGCCTGGACAACAATCGGAGCGAGCTTGAGCTCCGCCGCGAAGCCGTCGGCAGGAAGAACTGGCTCTTCGTGGGCAGCAAGGACGGCGCCGAGTGGAACGCCACTATCGTGTCGCTCATTGCCTCCTGTGGGCTGAACGGCATCGAGCCCTGGGCCTACCTGCGCGACGTGTTGATCCTGCTGCGAACCTGGCCTCCCGAGCGGCTCATCGAGCTCGCTCCCAAGTCCTGGAAGCAGACCCTCGAGAACACTGACGCTCGGCAGCAGCTCGCGGCCAGTCCGTGGCCTCGGGCGCCGGCCGCGGCCGCCAGCTGATCGCTCCCCGGCCTCGCCGTCCGCTGCCGCAGGCACCGGCGCCCCCTTGCCGGCCGCCGGACTCGCCGCTCGCCGGCGTTGCTGCGCTGGTGCCGCCTCTTCGGCGCTCGCTCGGCCGACGCGTGGCCTCCGGCGCCTCGTCGACGACTCGGGGTCGGCAGTGGCATCGGCGGCACGCGGCTTCGCTGCCGTGCGCCTGCGGGCGACCTGCACGCGGGCGGGGAGATCGGCATCGACCGCCGCTTTACCCGCTCGCTGCTGCGCCCAACCACCCTTCGCCGCAGGCCGCTCTTGCTCTCGCATCGCGTCGCGAATCTACGGCGACGGCACGCACCTCGCGAGGATGGGGTCTACAGGACGGATACGCTTTCAGCGCCACCAGTACAGCTGCTTCAGATTGTACCCCTCGCGCCGCGCGTAAGCCAGCTGCCGAGGGACGGCGTGCTCCCGGCGACGGTAGGCCTTCTCGTGGTACTTCCTTGCCAGGTGGACGGCGATGCCGATCAGCCAGCGCTGGAGGACGCGCCTCGGGTGTAGCCTCGGTTCAGGCCGGTAGCGGCCCTCACGGACGGCCACGACGGCGCCGATGAGGCACTCCTGGAGCACGTCGTCGCGGTCGCGCACGGGCACGCCGCAGTTCGCCAGCACCGCGCGCAGCAGCTTGCTCTCGGCGAGGATCACCTCAGGCTTCACCTCGGTCGGCGGTGTTGTCGGCGCGGCGGGCGGGCGCTTGGCTCCCCTCCGCCGCTTGCTCACCCCGCCCGCGCGCGGTCGGCCGGGTCGGCGGGCGTCGAGGTGCTGCCGGGCTCACTGGGCGACCAGGGCGGGCATTCGGCCCGATTATCGACCGGGACGTGGCTCACCCTACCGGTACCGGCGGCAAGCCGAGGAACTGCCCGGTTAGTGCACGAGCGACCCTGGCCACCAGTTCGTTCCCGAACGCGACGGCGCGGCTCAGGCTGCTGCAAGCTCGGTAACCACCGCAGCCCATGACGACGCCTTCGTCGGCGAGAATTCCCCGAAGGCGGAGGTTGGCCCGGGTTGGGGCCATGCCCCTCGAGCGGGGCCATCCGCGTTCATGCCCCCTAACCTCGGCGCATGTGACGGATCGCGACGGATCCATGACGAAGCCATGAGGACATACATTGAACTTGTCCACATTGGACTACAGAGGCGTGCTTCTCGGTCGGACCGGCGGGAGGCTGCAGCGTCGGCCGGTTGCACGCGGTTGCTCGCGATCGAGTGACCGCCGCGCCGCCACCGGCGGCCGCGCCCTCCACTTACATGCAAGGAGACCCTAGTGCCCTTTGCTGTCGAAGCCGTATCGTGGGCGGGCGATCGCCACGGCGAGGGTGGCCGCAGGAGGAACAGCAGTGGCAGGAACGATCGGCGACGAGCTCAGGCGATACTTCCGTGAAGGCATGATGCAGAAGGAGTTTGCCATAGCGTGGCTCGAGGCCTGGAAGAAAAATCACCCCGGAGATGACAGCTGGAGCATCGATACGGCAGAGTCGCGCCTGAGCTCGTGCCTCCGAGGTCGGGTCGACGGAGTGAAATTTTTCCTAGGCGACCGGAAACGAAGGGACACGACGTTCGAGGTGCTCGGCGCTCCGGCTGCTGCTCGGGATCGACTAACAGGCCTGGCCGAGATGCTCCTCGCCGAGCGTCCGATCCGCCTCGTGGTGGATGCGACGCGAGGTCCCCAAGAGGGAGCGCGCGCGGAGAGCATGTTCAAGGCCATCAGAGAATATGTTCTCGGTGAAGCCGCGGTCTTTCCGACGCTCCTAATCGTGACGGAGGCTCAGCACGAACGCCTACCGTTCTCGTTTCATGAATTCATAAAAGTTGGGCTCACCGTCGAGCCGGCGCGGGATACACACTCGGCGCGCGCGAGGGTCGACGAGCTTGCTGCTCGTGGCGCCCTGATCGTTGCACCGTACCCGATCCCAGATATCTCGCGTTGGATAGCGATCCGGTTCGACGAGCCGATCGCGCTCGATCCGCCGAACGGCCTCCTGATCGCTCGCCAAGGGGGAATGTTGCCCGGGCTCCCGGAGGTGAACC